>NZ_JADQDN010000002.1 GCF_015694425.1 Microvirga terrestris | reverse complement strand
AGCAGCCCGGTAGCTCGTCAGGCTCATAACCTGAAGGTCACAGGTTCAAATCCTGTCCCCGCAACCAAACCTCATCAACCCAAAACCCTCGAATGGCCCAGCCTTCGAGGGTTTTTGCTTGGCCAAAACACCGCCCACCTCAGCGCAGACGAAAGCGCCTAAACAGTCCAGGGACCGCCAACCCAGGCAAAGCCTCAGAGTACAAATAACCCTGAGCGTAGTCGCAGCCAAGACGTGAAAGGCGTTGCGCTTGATCATGCGTTTCAACACCTTCGGCGGTGATCTTCATATTTAGACTTCGACCGAGGCCCGTGATGGCTGCGACGATCGCCTCATCGTCCGAATTCTGAGCGAGATCCTCAATGAACGTCCGGTCGATCTTCACGTGATCGACCGGGAAGTGCTTGAGGTGCATGAGAGACGCGTAGCCGGTCCCGAAGTCGTCCAAGGCAATGCTGATGCCGCTTTGGCGGAACTGCTTGAGTATAGCCGATATGCAGTCCGAGCTTCTGCCCAGCAGGACAGTCTCGGTGATCTCGACTTCGAAAGCCTCCGGTTGGACGTGTGCTCTCTGGAGAACTTCGAGGACTTCCTCCACCAGCCGCGGCTGGCTGAAATCGGCTGACGAGAAGTTCACAGCAACGCGGCCGAAGGGCAGATTGTCTTCACGCCAGAGGCGCATGTCGGCTGCGACCTTTCCAATGAGCTGTCGCCGGATCGCCGGAGCGAGATCCGCATCCTCAAAGGCAGCTCCGAAGATAGCCGGACCGAGAACACCCTTCATCGGGTGCTCCCAGCGCGCCAATGCCTCGAACCCGACAATCCGTCCGGTCGCAAGACAGATCTTGGGTTGGTAGTACGGAGTAATCTGGTTTCGGGCCAAACCCTCGCGCAGTTCAGTCCCCAGAGAGACACGCTTTTCGATCTCGCGCCGCATGGCGGGCGAGTAGGTCAGAACCCGGTTCCGGCCCTGCGCCTTGGCGCGGTAGAGGGCAATGTCGGCACTCTTCATCAAGCCTGCGGGATCGGAGTCGTGCTCCGGAAAGGCCGCGACGCCAATGCTGGCCCGGCTGGAAACGGTGCGCCGCTTATAGGTGAACGGCTCGCGCAATGCCCCTAGGATGCGCTCAGCACATTGTGCGGCCTCGTCCAGCATTGTCGGCCACGCCAGAAGCACGGCGAACTCGTCCCCTCCCAATCTCGCGACGATGTCGGAAGGGCGTACGATGCCGGCAAGGCGGCGGGCTGCCTCTTGGAGCAGGGCATCCCCGGCATCGTGGCCGAGAGTGTCGTTGACGTCCTTGAAATCGTCCAGGTCGATCAGGAGAAGGCTGACGCATGTCCTGCCGATCTTGGCGTTTGACAGAGCCTGTTCAAGGCAGTGGTGGAACAGCCCTCTGTTCGGTAGCCCGGTGAGGGAGTCGTGATTGGCTGTCCGCCAGATCGCTTCCTCCGCTGCTTTGCGGTCCGTAATGTCGAACGTAACGCCGATCACCCGATCGGGCGAGGCAAGCTCGGCACGAGAGCCGAACCAGAGCATCTTTCCGCTCGGGAGGATGTACCGGAACTCGGACGTGTAGGATCCCTGGGTCTTCACCACCTGGGCGAAGTGCTGGCGCAGAGCCCGGTCTTCGGGATGCACCTTGTCGAGAAACTCCGTCAGGGGACCAGACCCGACCCCGAGAAGGGACACGGCGTTCTGGGAGCGGGTGATGTAGTCCGTCCGAAGGTCCTGTTCCCAGGCGAACATGCGCCCTGCATGGAGGGCAAGCCGCAGCCGCTCCTCGCTCTCCCGCAATTTCTCCTCGACCTGCTTGCGGTCGTGAATGTCCGCAACGCTGCCGACCCATTCCCGGATGGTCCCGTCTGGATTCCGGAGGGCAACCGCATTCGCGAGCATCCAGCGGTATTCGCCGTCAGCAAGCTTGATCCGGAATTCATTCTGGTATGGGGTTCCTGAGGATACGGCCCACAGCCAAGCTGCCTTGACCCTGGCCAGATCGTCGCGGTGAACGAAGTCGAGCCATCCCTGACCCGCATACGCATCGCCGACGAGGCCGCCGATCTCAAGGGTGCCTTCGAGATGCGTCAGCGTTCCATCGGGGGCGGCAAGCCACAGCACAACGGCGCTCGCCTCTAGCAGGGCCTTATACTGCTCCTGCCGCTCTGCTGCGACCCGTTCAGTCGATTTCCAATCATGAATATCCGTGTAGGTGCCGAACCATCGCTCGATCTTTCCCTGTGAGTCGTACGAGGGCAGCGCCCGTGCTAGGATCCACCGATACTCACCCGAGTGGTGACGCAGGCGGCAGGTGGCCTCATAGGGCTCACCAGTGCGGGCGGAGTGCTGCCACCGAGCCCAGGTTCGCTCGCGGTCATCGGGGTGGAGCATCTCGATCCAGCCCAGACTTGTCGAGGTGCCAGCTGGTGCACCTGTGAACTCATACCAGTGCTTGCTGGTATATTCATCATATCCGTCGCTGTGGGCCCACCAGATCATGTGTGGCAGCGCGTCAGCGAGGGCTGCGAATGATCGTGGTTCCTGCGCAACGGCCTGCTCGGCCTGTCTGAGCTTGATCAGGTTCATCACGGAGGCGGCGAGAGCCAGGAGAGTCTCGGATTGCGCCTGCGTCAGACCTTCGGGTCTGGGCGCGGCATCGAGAACGCAGACAGTTCCGAGAGGAAGGCCGTCATCTGTCCTGATGACGGCTCCGGCATAGAAGCGAAGCCTGGGTTCGGCTTGCACGAAGGGATTGCCGGTAAAGCGCGGATCCTCAAGGGCATCCGGCACGATGAAAAGCTCGCTTTGAAGGATGCCTTGGGCGCAGAAGGCCATGTCCAGGGAGGCCTCCCGGAGATCGACCCCAACAGCAGCCTTGATCCACTGCCGCTGCTCATCCGCGAGGGTGATCAGGGCGATCCGTGTTCCACAGATGTGAACTGCAATCTTCGCGATGTCGTCGAAAGCCTTCTCAGGCTCCGCTTTCACAACAGCAAGGCTGTGCAGAGCCGCCGGACGATCAGCAGCCGCCCAGCGATGGGAAGGAGCTTCGACGACAGGTTTGGTCATTGCCATCCAGACCCTAACAAAAGGATCCTGCCGAAGAGGAAATGGCGGGGTGCCAAGCAACGCGGTAATTTAAATAGTGTATCATTTCATAAAATCTCAGGAGAGTTGTCAGGACAATACATCAGATTGTTTCCTAAAAACTGAATCTCAGATGTGGCCTATTCTCTACCCGGATCTCGGGGTCGGCTTTGAGAAGAGGATGGGATCCAATCCTCCGTAAGGCTGTTGTGACTTCAGGGTTGAGATTCATCATGATCTGAAAAGCCGATCCTCCATGGAGATTGCTTCCGCCTTCCGGATCATTCCGTCTGACGATGACGAAAAGCCGGGTGCCTATGCGGTCTTTCCTTACGACCGCGATCTGGTGCGGCGCTTTCGTGAAGCGTTCACGCGGGCCCGGTGGCGTGGAGCCGACGAGCGCTGGTTCGTTCCAGGCACGACGGCTGTCCAGCGGCTCAACACGTGGATGGCAAATGAACTGCAGAATCTGGATCGGCATGCCGACGAGAAGGGGCGTGATGCTTTTGCCTTCGAGCCTCTGGAAAGCCCCTATCTGACCGTCGCGGACGACCTGAGGGTTCGTACGCCCTATTCCCGCACGGTCGTGGAGGCGCTTCGGTCTATTCCATGGGCCTATTGGGACCCCGAGGAGCGGATCTGGCGGGTGCCGTTCCGATCCTATGAGGAACTTAAGGCGCGCTGGCCCGACATCGAAGAGGCGGCTCGACGCAATGAGCCGGCTGCCCGCCAGAAGCGGCGCGAGGAGCAAAGGGCTCACGTCTCTGAGGAAACAAACCGGCTCCAGACCGAGCGCCGCCGCAGGCGCTTTCCTGTGCCGGGGGACGACCTGCCGCCGATGGGCTTCCCAGTGTCCACTGAGCGGTGGGGCGTCGTGGTGTTCGAGGACATCGAGAGCGATCCCATTGAGGACCCTGGAATGGCTGATCTCTATCCGCATGTGCGGAGTGATCCGCCCCGCTACGTCTGGGCCCGATGGCGTATGCCGACCCTACAGGAGGTCTACCACACGAGGCCATCCCGTACAGACGAGGATCCTGAGCTTCGCACGAGCCGTGGGTGGTGGTGGTCAGGCCGCGAGGAACTGCGGGAGAGGGCGCGCAGGCTGCGCGAGGTGGAGCGGGCGCAGCGCGCTCGCCATGAGGCGAGGAAGGCCTCCGCCGAGGTTTAGGGCTACATCGGCATGAAAAATCCGGGCGTGGAGCCCGGATTTCGAAAAGTCTCAGTTCTGCGGTGATCAGAACGGGATGTCGTCGTCAAAGTCGCTGTGGCGGGAGGCGCCTGCCGGCTCGGGCCTGCGCTCCATCGGCGAGGATCGTCCGAAGTCGCCGCCTCTTGCGATCTGGCCCGGCTCCTCGTCGCCGAAGTCGGACCCGCCACCACCGCGGCTGTCCAGGATCGTCAGCTCCCCGCGGAAGCGCTGCAGCACCACCTCGGTCGAGTACTTCTCCACCCCCTGCTGGTCGGTCCACTTGCGCGTCTGCAACTGGCCCTCGATGTACACCTTCGAGCCCTTCTTCAGATACTGCTCGGCCACCCGGGCCAGGTTCTCGTTGAAGATCACCACCGAGTGCCACTCGGTCTTCTCCTTGCGCTCGCCCGAGGCCTTGTCCTTCCAGGTCTCGGAGGTCGCAATGCGCAGGTTCACCACCGGATCCCCGCTGCCCAGCCGGCGAACCTCCGGGTCCCGCCCCAGATTGCCAACCAAGATCACCTTGTTCACAGATCCAGCCATAATGGCCTCTCCACTTCATCGCTCCTGAACAGCTGCGGCATTCGCAGATGCCGCACGTTTTCAGGTCGGTTGCACATTCCTGCCCCAAGGTGGGCATCACCTAATGTTCTATATTTGTTCCACGTGAAACACAAGAGGCGAGTTGATCGTCCAACCCATTGAGGAGGGATACGAATGAGTTAGAACAAGGGCAGCCAAGCTGAACCTCCGGAGCCTTGCCATGACCGATGAGACCTTGAACGACGCGGCTGTCGCGGCCGCGTGGGATCGCAATGCCGCTCTCTGGACGGAGGAGGTACGGGCCGGGTTCGACTTCTACCGCGAGTTTTATACGCTTCCAGCCTTTCTGGATTTCATGCCGCCTGTTGCGGGACAGCAGGTCATCGATCTGGGCTGCGGCGAAGGCTCAAACACACGCCGCTTCGCGCAGCGGGGTGGGCTCATGACCGGGATCGATCTCTCTCGTGAGATGATCAAACGGGCCCGCGAGAAGGAGGCCGAAGAGCCTCTCGGTATTAATTATGAGCTTGGCTCCTTCAGCGCGCTCTCGCCTTTTGCAGACGAGCAGTTCGACTGCGCCGTGTCCACCATGGCGCTCATGGACGGTCCCGACTTTCCGTCTGCCATGCGTGAGGCCTGCCGGGTTCTGAAGCCTGGCGGGAGCGTATACTTCAGCATTCTCCACCCCTGTTTCGTCACTCCAGCTCTCCAGTGGCAAGCAAACGAGGAGGGTTCTTATCTGGGCCTGCGTGTTGGCCGCTATTTCGACAAAACGCCTTTCGTCGAACGCTGGCGGTTCGGCAGGCGTCCTCAGACGGCCAAGCTCGTTGCCTATGACGAACCCTTCGAAGTGCCGCGCTTCCCGCAGACGCTCTCCGACTACATCAATGCTGTCAGCGCAGCGGGGTTTCGGATTGTGAAGATGGAAGAGCCGCGGCCGAGCGCGGACTTGGCGCGCGAGCACGCATGGCTGAACCGGTGGTACCAGCATGCGCCTCTCGTGTTGTTCATCCACGCTGTCAAAGCGTGACGCCGATCAGCTGGGAGCGTCGGCGGATACAAAAAATAGCGGTGATGGGGATCACCGCTATTCTTAGAATGAATCGTTACTCGGCCGCTTGCAGATAGACCACCCTCGACTGCTCGTTCTTCACCTCGCGTAGGGTACGCGCCATGTAGGTGAGTTGCTCGATGGCCTTCTCGAGATCGTCTTTGGTGCCGACCTCGAGATCGTAAGCCTTGCGTCCCCGGTAGAGCCGGTTGACTTGGCTTTCCATCTCCGCGGCGGCTTCGCGGATGCGGTGAACGAGATTGTCTGCAATGACATTGGCGTTGCCGTCGACAACGCAGAAGCCGACGTCGCTTGCGCGAACCTTAGCCATGGGTTGATACCTCTTCTTGTTGTTTCGTCTCAGGCAACGGACCGCTCTCCATGCGCGGCATAGATGCCGAGGCGGCGGGCCAGAGAGTGCTTCGTTACGGGGCCGATCCAAGGCAGCGTCGCGAGATACTGCAGCTTGTCCGGGCTTGCGGTGTATTCCGCGAACAGGCGCTCACGCTCGTGCCAGACCCTATCGACGGCTTCGGCCTTCGCCGGATGGCGAAAACCCACGCGGGCCGTAGAGCCGAAGCTTAAAGCGCGCATGCAGCGCTCGAACGTGCGACGGCCGATGGCGGGCGTCACACTGGCATGGCAGATCGTCTCGATCACATGCTGCGCAAACTCGTCCGCCGTTTCAGGCATTGACGTCTCCACACCGGAGATGTCGGCCTGAAAGGCGCTTGCGTCGTTGCGCATGATCTCTTCAAGCCCAAAGCTTGGCATTGCTCTCACCGTATGTTCCAGGCCGCCTGCAGCAGCCGAACAAGCTTCGTTCCGGTTTTTCGAATCCGGCGCGGCGCCTGCCAGGAGAGGCTGGCTTCACGAGCTGGGTTCAGGCGTTCGGAACGTTGACGCGGGTTTTTCAAAACGAGGCGCGCACCTAACTCGGTACGAATGCGCCAGGCACCACTCGGGCTCTGAAAACCTTGACCATTCATGGGTTTAGGTGCAGAGCGCGGCTTCACTAAAATGGGGCTGGTACCCGTCTGGTGCAAGGGGCGCGGGACCGCCGGCACGGAGCCGGAAACGGTTCTCGCGGCCTTCGGCCAGACCGAAACTTCACAGCGCGCCACCTTCAGGCTCTGCGCCAATTCCACGCCTGTTGTGCCGATGCCGAAGACCGAGAGGGCGCAGGTGAAGGCTTCCGAGAACGGCTGCATGCCGCACCAGCTCTTCTCCGCCATGTGCAGAGGCCACGACCACAGGCCATCCTCACGCCGCTGGCCGAGGCTCTCGCGGTCGATGAAATAACCGGTCGTCTTATGTTCGAGGCCGCCCTCGCTCAGGAGCCATTCCTCGTTCTCGAAAATCGGACGCTCTTCCGTCATGGCGCTCATCGCGAGATCCTTGTGCCAAGGGGCCGTTCAGCACTGCCCTAATGAGGTCACATCCACGACGCATACAGGTGATGTGAACAAACCAAGAACATATCCTCGGCGGGCGCTGTGTCAAGCAAAGTCCGCTGTTTGAGACTGTAATCTTGGAGTAACGGACACTATGTGGAGGGTCGGGTGCCAGGATTGAAGACATCGTCCCCGATCCAGACCAAAAAGAGGCGAAGTCGTTGCGACGAAATAGCGCTGACGATAACTGAAGCTCGACCATTCCTTTGCAGCGGAGCCGCGATTCCATGACCAGCCTGTCACGCCTCGAAACAGACCAGCTTCGCCGCCTCGAGGAGATGCGCAAGACCTTCGACAAGCTGCGGGCAGAGCGCATCAGGGCGGAGGGCGAGGTCGAGCGGCTGACGCGCGAATTCGCCGACGCGCGCGCACTCGCCAAGGCCGAGCTCGGTACCGACGACGAAGCGCAGATCCAAAGCCTGATCGAGGAAGCGCAGGCGCGAAATGCCAAGCTCGCAGACGAGTTCGGCGTCGCCATGCGCGAAGTCGAGACGCGCCTCAAGCAGCTCGGGGACGAGCGTTGATCCTGTCGTCTTCCATTCATGATGTCACCCGCGCGGAGGCATTGCTCGCGCGGCTTGAGGGCCGGCGCGATGCCATCCGCGCGCGGGTCGTAGAGCTGACGCGCGAGATCGAGTTTGCGAAGGGCCGCCTTGCGGTCAAGGACGAGGTGGAGGCCTTCATCGAGGCCGTTCACGGCTCGGCGAGCCGCCGCAGCCTGTCGGCCTTCGAGACGCTGCTGACGGCGCTCGTTCAGGAGGTGTTGCCGGGCGAAAAGCCCGTGGCGCTGGAGCTGTCGACCGAGCGCGGGCTGGCCTCCCTCGACATCAGCCTGCGGCGTCCGGACGGCTCCCTCGAAGACGTGCTGGAGGACAATGGCGGCGCGCTCACCAATGTGATCGGCATGGCCCTGCGCCTGATCGCTGTGGTCAAGGCGGATGTGGCGCGCTTCCTGGCGCTGGATGAAGCGGATTGCTGGATTGCGCCGGAGCGCGTGTCATCGTTCTATACGGTGCTGGAGGATGGCGCAGCGCGGCTCGGCGTGCAGTGCCTGGCGGTCTCGCACCATGACCTGTCGCAGTTCTCCGGCAAGTTTCACATCGCCCGTATTGCCGGAGAGCCCGCCACCGGTGTCGAGGTACTGTCCTCCGATACCAGCCAGCTCTGGAATGACACGCAGCCGGGCCTGCGCTTCATCCGTCTCGTCAACGTGCAGGCCTACACGGATGCGACGCTGCATCTGAGCCCGGGCGTCAACGCGCTCATCGGGCCGAATAACCGCGGCAAATCCACCTTCATCCGTGCGCTTCGTGCGGTGTTCTACGGCGAAGCGCGCGACAGCCTCGTGCGCGCCGGCGCGAAGTCCGCCATGGTGGAGATCGGCGTTGCCGGGCAGCGGACCTTACGCTTCACCCGCCAGCCCCGCCGCTCGCCTGTCAACATCTGGTCGCTGCATGAGGTAGATGGTTCGGTGGTCGAAGTGCAGGGCATGCGCTACGAGACCGGCGGGCGCGCTGTGCCCAATTGGGTGGCCGATCTCATCCGCATCCGCAAGGTCGAGGATCTCGACGTCCATATCGCGCACCAGAAGTTCCCCGTGTTCCTACTCGGCGAGACGCCGTCGCGCCGCTCCGCCGTTCTCTCGATCGGCCAGGAGGCCGGCTATATCCGCGACATGCTCGTCATCCATCGCGAACGCTGCCGTCGTGACAACGATCTTGTGCGCAACGGCGAGCGCGAACTGATCGCGTTGAGCGAAACGCTCGACGGGCTTGCCGAACTTGGACCACTGAAGGAAAAGATTTCTGCTGCGCGCCGGCAGGCGGAGCGGTTAGCGATAGAAGCCGCGCAGCTTGAGCGGCTGCAGAAGCATGCGGCGCAGCTTGCCACGACTCGCAGGATGCTGGCGACCGCCGAGGCGCGCGCGCGCATCACCGAGGCCCTTCCTCCGGCGGAACAGCTTGCCGATCTCACCCGCTTGGTCGAGCGTGCCCGCGAGCGCGAGCGCATCGGGCGGCAGGTGCTGCAACTGAGTCGTGACTTGAAGCGCAGCCAAGCACGGCTGAATGCGCTGCATGGCTTACCCGAAGCCGTGCCGGCACTTGAAGACACTGCTTCGGCAAAAAATTTTCTGAAACGGATGAACGACCTGCGTGCGGCCTCTCAGATTGCCAGAAGCCGCATGGCACAGGTCGACGAGGGACTGACATCTCTGCAGGCCGAGATGGCGCGCCTCGTCGAGGAAACCGGCGGACTGTGCCCCACCTGCGGTTCGCCCGTGAAGCCCGAGACCCTGCTGGACCACCACACCCATTCGCCCACGGAGCGGCTCACTGCATGATCCTGACCGGAGATCGTCTCACCCCTGTTGCCTGCAACGGCATTCTCGTAATCGGGGATCCGCATGTGGGCTCGCGGCGTCCCGGGCGGCGCAAGGATGTGGTCTGGCCTCAGGCTGTGCTCGGCAAGCTGGAACGCTGCGTTGCCATCGCCAATGAGCGGCAACTGGCTGTGGTCATCCTCGGCGATCTCTTCGACCGGCCGGTCGAGACCGACATGGCGCTCAAGAACCAACTCGTCCGCATCCTCAAGAACTTTCACCATCGCCCCATCGTCAATGTGGGCAATCACGATATCCAGCACACGACCCTCACCGACAGCGATTCGCTGGCGCTTCTGGGCCTGTGCGATGTTGTCGACGTGGTGGCCGCATCGGCTCCGGTAGCTGAGTTCCAGATCGGAGCCCGCAGGGTCGGTGTCGGCATGACGCCTTACGGTCAGGCCATTCCCACCGATGCGCGCGGCTCCTTTTCCGGTGCCGATCTGCAGGCGTGGTTCACACATCACGACATTGCCTTCGACGGCGGGTATCCCGGCGCCGTCCCGCCCTTCGCGGTCGAAGGCTGCGATGTGCTCATCAACGGGCATATTCATAAGACGCAGAAGGCCGTTGTTGCGGGCCGCACCCGCTGGCTCAATCCCGGCAACATCACGCGCCAATCCGTTGACCTCATAGATCACGTGCCGCGCGCCTGGGTCCTCGATGGCGACGGCGAATTGGAAGCGCAGGCGCTGCCTTTCGAGAGCAACGTGTTCGATCTCACGGGGCGGGTGGTCGATGCCGCCGATGAGGCGCTGGTGGCGCGGGAAGTGGAGAGCGCCTTCGTGACCCTGCTCCAGGCGGAATCTTCGACCGAGTTGAAGCGCAGTGGCGACGGCTCGATCATCCGCGACGAGATCGAGGCGAAGTTTTCGGCCGACAGCACCTCCGATGACGTGCGCGCCATCGTGCGCTCGCTGCTGGGCGAGGCTGTGGAGCGCCACGCATCACAAGGCTAGAAGGCGAACGGATCAGCGAAGGGCAGGTGGCGCCGGCGCACCTGCGTCTCTGGCAGGATCGGGCGGCTGATATCGACAGCAACCAAGCCCTCGCAGGCGAGCGCCAGAACGGCCGCGACCCCATCCTGCGTGTTCATGACGGCGCTGGCGCAATCGACAAGCCGCATGGTGCCAAGTTCGTCGAGCTGGTGCAGGATGCGCACCCGGTCGCCCGCCGTCACCGGCGTGCGCTTGCAGGCCATAATCAGGCGCATGGTGGTAAAGCGCGGCTCCGCACGGATGCTCGCAGCCGTCTCAAACAAGAAGGGACGCCCGTCGGCAGCGGTAATGCCATGGATTGCAGCCGCGCGCAGCGGATGGACCAGCAGGTCGTCGTCCGTCACCACATCTACCAGATATGCCGACCCGTCGCGGACGATCTCGAAATCGGCTACATGCTCGACCATCTCGTCACCGATCGCGAAGGTTGCCGGATCGGCCGGCGCGCGAAGGGATTCCACATCCGCATCGAGTTCGCAGAGCGCCAGGAAATCCGCAACGAGGGCGTTTCGCGTGAGCGGCGTGGCCAGGCGCTTGGCAGCCCGACGGGCGCCGCCACGGCGGGCAGGGCGTCGATCCGAAAGGTCGAGGATCGCTTGCGCGGACATCCGGTCCTCCAGGGTGGCGGTTGAGACGAGGGTTCAGGCTGCCTCGGACAATACGGCGTAGGCTAAAATCCTGACTAATGAGAACATATATAGAACATGCATGTTGTGGTCAAATCATGACGCAGTCTTTGCACGCCCATGTGGATCTCATGATTCGAGCGATGACAACCCATTGTTGAGACAAAATGGCACACTGGCTAAGTCATTGGTGCAAAAGACCTAAATAAAAATTTCTATTACCGAACGATTGGACCTGAGAGCTAAAATTTGGTATAGAACAAAAAACGAACACGCCAGTTGCGCAAGTCGAGGTCGAGAAGAGCGTGAGCCGATATGCGGGCCCTGATAGAAGTTAGGATCGAGGATGAATACGACCGATAAGAAAATCTCCGAGGTGCTGGCCAAGTTTGGTGAGCCGATGGCCGGTAATGTTTGGCGGGTCCAGGGAACGGCCGTGGTCTATCACAAGACGCTTGAGCGGATTGCCGCCCAAGCCAATGTGGTCTTTGACGAACCCAAGATCATCCGCGCCGAGCGCGACGAGGCGGTGATCCAAGTCACCGGCCGCATGGGCGAGCGCATCGAGTGGTCGATCGGCGAGGCGTTGATCGGCGTGAACTACCGCGTCTCGGGCAAACAGGCGGCCTATGTCTATGCCATGGCCGAGAAGCGCGCGAAGGACCGCGTGATCCTCAAGCTCATCGAGCTGCATGGCTACGTCTATTCCGAGGAAGAGGCGGACGAGTTCAAGCAGGGTCGTCCGGGCTTTGCCGATCCGCATGTGGAGATCGAGAAGACCGAGTTGCAACCGCAGAAGAGCAGGGTCGAGGCCGCTGCCGCCGACGGCAAGGTCGAGGATGACCTGAAGGCGAAGATCAAAAAGGCCAAGACCATCAATGCGGTCACGGACCTGATGCTCCATGCCGACACGCAGAAGGTGCTCGCCGAACTGCCGGAGGGCATTCGCGACGAGATCCGTGACTACGCCAAGGCGCGGCTTGTCGAACTCGGATGGCCGACCAAGAAGGCAGCCTAACTTTCGCTGCGATCATGGGCGAGACGGAACGAAGCCGTCTCGCCCTTTTCTTTTTCTCGATGGCGTCCCGGCGCTTGTGGTCTCGCTGATCGATGCCGAAATCCTCCGCAATTGCGGCCTCCGATCAGGAGGCACTGCTCCTCTCCGAACATCTCGTCGGCTCCATCGAGCGCGTGACGTTCCACAACGATGAAACCGGCTTCTGTGTGCTGCGGGTCAAGGCACGCGGGCACCGCAAGTCCGTTGTCGTCGTGGGTCATGCGCCGTCGGTCGCCATCGGCGAGGTTGTCGAGGCGAATGGCGGATGGCTGCACGACCGCAATCATGGAGTCCAGTTTCGCGCGAGCGAGCTGATGACCTCGGCGCCAACCACTGCGGAAGACCTGCAGCGCTTTCTCGGCTCCGGTCTCCTGAAAGGCGTTGGGCCTTCCCTGGCCCAAAGGCTCATCGCATCGTTTGGCGCGCGCATCCTCGACGTGATCGAGACGAAGCCGCATGAGCTGACGCGCGTGCAGGGCATCGCGATGGCCAAGGCGCTCAGCATCGGTGAGGCCTGGGCCGAGCACCGGGCGCTGAAGGATATTGCCGCGTTCCTCAATGCCCATGGCATCGGGGGCTTTCTGCTCACGCGCATCTATCGCGCCTACGGTGTCGGTGCCATCGACATCGTGAAGGCCAACCCCTACCGGCTCGTCCTCGACATTCCGGGCTTTGAGTTCGCGCTCGCCGATCAGGTGGCGCTGCAGCTCGAAGTGGAGCCTGCCGCCGCCATCAGGTTGCAGGCCGGTCTCACGCATGTTCTCTCGGAAGCTGTGAGAGAAGGCCATTCCGGGTTGCCGGCGGACGAGTTGCTGCGGCAAACGAGCCGTCTGCTCGAAATTCCTGAAACTGAGTTGAAGCCCGCGCTCGATGCGCAATGTGCGGCAGGCCAGCTCGTCTCGGATGAACTCGATGGCCGCCGCAGCATCTTCCTCAAAGGCCTCTACGGCGCTGAACTCTTTATTGCGCAGCGCCTGAAGGAGATCGCACAGGGACTGCACCCCTGGCATGGGTTCGACCCTGAACAGGTAATCGCCGAGGCAGAAGCCGCCATCGGTGTGTCGTACTCGCCGAGTCAGCGCGAGGCCCTGGCCTCCGCCTGCCGCTCAAAGGTGCTCGTGGTCACCGGTGGCCCCGGTGTCGGCAAGACAACGCTGATCAGGAGCCTGACGCATCTGTGCACGCAGCATGAGTTGACGATTGCCCTGTGTGCGCCGACTGGGCGGGCCGCGAAGCGGTTGTCGGAAAGCACGGGCTTTCCGGCCAAGACCGTCCACCGCTTGCTTGAGGCAGCGGAAGGGGGCTTCCGGCGCAATGCGAAGATGCCGCTCGACTGCAACCTTCTCGTGGTCGACGAAACCTCGATGCTCGACATCCGCCTGATGGCCGCCCTGCTGCGTGCGCTGCCGGATGAAGCGTCGCTCGTTCTCGTGGGCGACGTGGACCAACTGCCCTCCATCGGTCCGGGACAGATCTTATCCGATATCATCGCGTCCGATGCCATTCCGGTGGTGCATCTGAGGGAAGTGTTCCGGCAGGAGCGGGAGAGCCGCATCATCACTGTGGCTCATGCGATCAACCGCGGCCTCGTGCCCGATCTCGGACATCAGCCGGATTCCGATTTCTACTTCGTCGAAGCCGACACGCCGTCGGAGGCCATGGCCAAGATGACAATCCTGATCCGCGACCGCATTCCGCGGCGGTTCGGCCTCGATCCGGTGCGCGATATTCAGGTGCTGTGCGCGATGAACCGCGGGCGCCTCGGCACGCATATGTTGAATGGAGAACTGCAGCAGCTCTTCAATCCGCCGGGTCTTGAGAGCCTGCACCGGGCCGGATGGAGCTATGGGCCCGGAGACAAGGTCATGCAGGTCCGCAACGATTACGAGCGCGACGTCTATAACGGCGAGGTCGGCATCGTGCGCGAGGTGCGCCGCGATCACGGGGAGCTCACCGTTGCCTTTGACGACAGGCTGGTCGTCTATTCCCTCGCGGAACTCGACGAGCTGGTGCTCGCTTACGCGGTGACGATTCACAAAGCGCAAGGATCCGAGTATCCGGCCGTCATCATTCCCGTTGCCCTGCAGCAGGCCTCGATGCTGCGGCGCAAGCTGCTCTATACAGGGGTGACGCGGGCAAGCCGGCTGGTAATCCTCCTGGGCAGCCGAGCCGCCCTGGTTCAGGCTGTCGGCTCGGAAGAGGAGCTGCGCCTTTCTCGGCTCCGGCAATGGCTCCAGGGCTGATCCCTTCCGCCTAAGCACAAAGAGCTCTATATCTGATCCTGCACAGGCAGCATCTAGAGCAGCGAATGAGCACAGAGACCGAACACACCGACCACCAGGAGCAGCGGACCCGCCTGGGCCTCATTGCGGGAGCGGTCCTGTGCCTGGTGGCCTCGGGCGGTCTTCTATGGTGGCGCTATGGCGGCGCCGTGTTTAATGACTTGGTGACCTCCACTCTGGCCTGGTGCTTCTGAAACAGCCCGGCCCGCGACGTGCGGGCGAGACCATGACTCGTCTTGTTCCAGCGGAACGGCGCGATGGCCAGTTCCCACAAGCCTCTCCAGGCAGCAACACTGACGAGGCCGTAATACAGCGGCAGCAGCAGGATCCAAGGCAGGAGCCGCCAGAGCTTGCGTCGGTGCAGGGCCACGCAGGCCGGGATGAGCACCGAAGCTGCGCCGGACAGAAAGAGTGTCAGGGCATAAGCGTTGAACGCCGCTGTCCAGCGCATGTCTGGAAAGTGTTCGGGACCAACAAGCCATGATCCCACGTAGAGTGCAGTGAAGAGCGGATAGACTAGGGCGCTGAACACGGCTCCCCAGGTCAGGGCGAGGGCGCCGGAGAAGCGCCAGAGCCCGAGTTGGCGCAGCAGGACCCAGGGCCTGCGCGTATGGCTCGCGGCGGTCTGCACGTAGCCTTTCATCCATCGCGTCCGCTGCCGCATCCAGAGGCGAAGCGTGCCCGGTGCCTCCTCAAGGGTGGAGGATGGAAGATCCTTCACCTCGTAGCCGAGCCTAGCCAGGCGAATGCCGAGATCGGCATCCTCGGTGACATTCCAGGCATCCCAGCCATGGACCTTCCGCAGCACGGCGGTGCGGAAATGGTTCGAGGTGCCGCCCAGGGCAATAGGACTGCCGATCTCCGCCAGCCCCGGATTGAACACGTCGAACAGGGCCGCGTACTCGACGGTGAAGAGTCGCGTGAGCCAAGTGTCGTCCGTGTTGTCGATGGTGAGCCGCGCCTGCAGGCAAGCGACGCGCGGCGGCGCTTCGGCGAAGCGCGACACGGCCAGGCGCAGCTGACCCGGGTCGGGCACATCCTCGGCGTCGTAGATCACCGTGTAGCGGCCTCGTGCCAAGGGCAGGGCGACGTTGAGCGCGCGAGGTTTCGTGCGCGGCTCGCCCGGCGGCGCTATCAGGATATCGATATTGCCTGGAACATCGATGGAGCGCAGAGCCTCCAGCGTCTCGCGGTCGTCTGCCTCGAGCATAAGCTTGATGTCGAGTTTCGAGGCGGGATAATCGAGCCGCGAGAGGGCCTCAAGGAAGCGGGCGACGACCCGCTTCTCCCGATAGAGGGCTGCGATGATCGTGTAGACGGGCAGGTCCGCATCCTCGATGCGGTGGGTATGATGGTTGAGCTCGATAGGATTGTGCAGGGATGCCGTTGCGATCCGCAAAATGATCATGCTGAGAAACAACGGACCCAGGAGGATGCCCATGATCCCGGTGCTCAGTTCAGGGGCAAACCCCAGGCCGAACACGATCAACGTCAGAGCCACAAACAGAACGGCGATCTGCCCATAGCTGATATCCGTCGCGAGGTGAGGGGCCTTGTCGGCCAGATCATGGGCAGCCCGCCGGGCGATCAGCGGGCTTTGGGCGCGAAAGACGGCTTCCCTCAATCGCGTGGGTGTGGTGATCGCGAGCAGCCGGCGCCGTGAGCGGGTCTTGAGAAGGTCCACTAGGGCATGGCCGCGCGGCGCGGCGACGAACTTGAGCCTTGCCGTTGCCAGAGGCGCCAAGCCCGCCAGGACACTGTCCGGATAGCGAACGTCCGATGGCAGGCGCGGGGCTACAACGAAGGGCAGGCCGAGTTCGACCGCGAGAGCCCTGTAGAATTCATCCTCGGAGACCATCCCCTCCCGGATGAGGAATTCATCGGCCCCAACACCGGCCGCCTGGGCGAAGACGGCAGCCTGCCACAGGACTTCGGGGGCATGCCCGTGGCTGCTGAGAAATCCAATCTCGATCGGCAGTGCGGTTGACTGTGCGGCCCTGTCCGCTAGACCCTGCCTCATGAGCGTCGGATGCTTCCTGTGGGCATTCCTGAGCAGCGCAAGGGCAAGAGCAAGGAATGTCGCGTCGATGGTCCTAAATATCGTTACATTGGTCGCCTGCCTTTTCCATAAGATCAAGTCCCTTGGCCTTGCCGGGATAGTCGTGCCTCTGATTTTTGCCCTCACCGCCAGCGCAGCTCAGGCTCAAGGAGTGAACCTCCCGAATTTCTGGGATCCGAGGACGCAGATGGAACGTCCGGAGCTGCCTGCTACCCGCACGATCCGCTTTCTGGTCGACGACGACTTCCCGCCACTCCACTTTCCGGGTCTCGACGGCAACCCGACCGGCCTGTCGGTGGAACTCGCCCGGGCTGCATGCGAGCGCCTAGCCCTTGCCTGCACAATTCAGGTGCGCCGCTTCGATACGCTTCTGAGCGCTCTCAGCGAGAAGCAGGGCGACGTCGTGGCGGCCGCCATTCCCATCACGGCGGAGCTGCGGCAACGCTTTGCCGTCTCCGGTGCCTATTTCAAGATCCCGGCCCGCTTTGCGGTGCGAAAGGACAAGAGTCAGCCGACGCCGGACGCGAGGGCATTGCAGGGCAAGACCCTTGGCGTGGTCGGCGGTACGGCCCACGAGGCGTATGCCAAGGCATTCATGGGCGGTGCTTCCCTCAAGCCCTATCCGGAGCTGGCAGCGGCGCAGACCGCTTTGAAAGCCGGTGAGATCGACTACCTGTTTGCCGATGGCCTCGGTCTCGCCCTCTGGATCGGTGGTGAGGAGGCGGCGGGATGCTGCGACTTCTCGGGCGGTCCGTATCTCGAGAGCCGCTTTTTCGGCGAGGGCATCGGCTTCATCGCCCGCACCGAGGACGACGCCCTGCGGCGAGCCCTCGATTTCGCCCTCCAGCAGCTCTGGCGGGAGGGAAAATACGCCGAGCTCTATCTGCGCTTCTTCCCCACGAGCCCCTACTGAGGCTTTCAAGCCCTCAGGGAACGGGTTTACCGCATTGACCCTCGCGGGTGTCATCCCTAGTGTGCCGCGCTTCTGGAAACATTTTCCGCAAGCACTAGGCCCATGTCTCGAACCCTGTCTCTCGATCCTGCCCTGATTGAAGCCGCCCAGACCGCCAATGCCTGGCCCTTCGAGGAGGCGCGCAAGCTTGTCGAGCGGCTCAAACGGACGGACAAGAAGGAAGCGTTGTTCGAGACGGGCTACGGCCCCTCGGGCCTGCCACATATTGGTACCTTCGGCGAAGTGGCGCGCACCAGCATGGTGCGGCACGCCTTTCGGGTGCTGACGGGCGACACCATTCCGACCCGCCTCGTCGCCTTTTCGGACGATATGGACGGCCTGCGCAAGGTGCCGGACAACATCCCCAACAAGGATCTGGTGGCCGCCTCCCTTGGAAAGCCCCTGACTCAGGTGCCGGACCCGTTCGGCACCCATGAGAGCTTCGCGCACCATAACAATGCGCGGCTGCGCGAATTCCTCGATGCCTTCGGCTTCGATTACGAGTTCATGTCGGCGACCGAGTGCTACAAGGCCGGCAGGTTCGATAAGACGCTGCTCACCGTGCTCGAGCGTTACGATGCCGTGATGGCGATCATGCTGCCGTCACTGCGCGAGGAGCGCCAGCAATCCTATTCGCCCTTCCTGCCAATCCACCCGAAGACTGGCATCGTGATGCAGGTGCCCATCGACGAACGCAAGCTGGATGCCGGCACCATCGTGTGGCGCGATCCTGAGACGGGCGAGCGCTTCGAGACCCCGGTCACCGGCGGCCATGCGAAGCTGCAATGGAAGCCCGATTGGGCCATGCGCTGGGTGGCGCTCGGCGTCGATTACGAGATGGCCGGCAAGGACCTGATCGACAGCGTGAAGCTCTCCGGGGAAATCGCCAAGGCGATTGGCGGCCTGCCGCCGGACGGGTTCAACTACGAGCTATTCCTCGACGACAAGGGCCAGAAGATCTCCAAGTCGAAGGGCAATGGCCTCACCATCGACGAGTGGCTGACCTACGGCACGCCGGACAGTCTGCGGCTGTTCATGTTCAACAAGCCGCGCGAGGCCAAGAAGCTCCATTTCGACGTGATCCCGCGGCAGGTGGACGACTACCTGACCTTCCTGGAGAAGTACCCGGCGCAGGATGCGAAGATGCGCCTGATGAACCCGGTCTGGCATCTTCACGCAGGCGCGCCGCCGGCACCCGAGCTGGTGTCGTCTGAGGGCTCCAACCAGCCGGGCACGACGATCTCCTTCTCAATGCTGCTCAACCTCGTGGCGGTGGCGAACTCCGAGGACCCGGCGGTGCTCTGGGGCTTCATTCGCCGCTATGCACCGGGCGTTTCGCCGGAAACGCATCCGCGCCTCGACAGCCTCGCGAAGCGCGCAGTGCGCTACTTCGAGGATTTCGTGAAGCCGCAGAAGACCTATCGTCTGGCGGACGAGGTGGAGGCCGCATCCCTGCGACGCCTGGATGAGGTGCTCGGATCCTTCGAGTCAGGCGAGCGTCCCGCAACGGCGGAGGCGATCCAGGACGAGATCTACAATGTCGGCCGCGCCGAGCCGCGCTACCAGGACTTCAAGGCCAAGGGCGCCACGCCCGAACGTCCGGGCGTGTCCATCGAGTGGTTCAACACGATCTATCAGGTGCTGCTCGGAGAGCCGCGCGGTCCGCGCTTCGGCTCGTTCGTTGCCCTCTATGGGGTGAAGGAGACGCGCGCGCTGATCCAGAAAGCCCTCAATGGCGATCTCGTGCGCGGCCACGAAGACTTCCTGAAGCAGCGTGAGGCGAACCGCGCGGCCTGAACCTTACTGCCGCGCCCACATGATCCGGGCCGCCCAGGCGATCTCCTCGGTGGGGATCACCTGGTCCTCCTGGTCCTTCACGAGAGAGGTCATCTCCAGGGTCTTGGCCGAGCGGCGCTTCAGTTCCTTGGCCAGGATCTGCCCGCTCGTGGTGCACACCACTAGCCGGTCTCCCTTGCGGGTGCTGGCGGTGGGCGAGACGATGAGCACATCCCCGTCCCGGTAGAGTGGCGCAAGCGTGTCGCCGGTGACCTCGAGCGCGAAAACCTTCTCCTGGCCGAAGTCGGGGAACTCAAGTTCGTCCCAGCCGGAGCCTTCCGTCGGCGTGCCGTCTTCGTTGAGGATCTTCGCCGACGTTGCTTCCTCCATGCTGATTAGGGGGATCATGGAGCGACGCAGGGAGCCAGTGGGTTCGACGAGGCGCAGGAAATCCTCGAGCGTGGCACCGGTCGCCTTCAGGATTTTCGAAATCGACTCCGTCGAGGGCCAACGCTCTCGGCCCTCAGGGCTCACACGCTTTGATCTGTTGAAGCTTGTTGCATCGAGACCGGCCTTGCGGGCGAGGCCCGATGCGGTCATGCCATGACGTGATGCTAACGCATCGATCGCAGCCCAAACGCGCTCATGGGACAACATTGTAAAAAACCTTCGCTAGAAGCGAATAACTGAAAGCGAACCTATGATTAGGAATTAAGATTGTTCTAAGGCATAGACAATGGGATCCCACCTCTTGAGACAATATGTCTAATCAGGATTGCTCCTGAAGCGACGCACAAGTAATTGGATTATCATGCGCATAATCTACAAAATCTGCCCGTCAGTGCTCTGGCAAGAAGCTGAAAAGGTCGGTTTCTTCACGGGCGCACCTATCGATATCCAAGATGGGTACCTCCACTTCTCAACTGCCGAACAGGTTCGTGAGACGGCGGCCAGACACTTCGCAGGCCAAAGCGATCTCCTGCTGATCGCTATTGATGCCGACTCGCTTGGGTCCACCCTGCGTTTCGAGCCGTCCCGAGGCGGTGATCTCTTCCCGCATCTCTATACCCATCTACCCCTATCGGCTGTCCGGTGGGTGAAGCCGCTGCCTCTGGGCGCGGACGGTCAACACCTGTTTCCGGATCTCGACGCATGATCGGCGCACTGTTCTCTCTCGCAAAACCCGCACTGCATGCGCTTGATGCCGAGACGGCACATCAGCTGACGATCAGGGGGCTGTCGCTGATGCCGGTGATGCCAACGCCTGCGGACGATCCCAGCCTGTCCGTCGAGGTGTTCGACAAGACCTTCCCCAATCCTGTTGGACTTGCTGCCGGTTTCGACAAGCAATGCGAGGTGCCGGATCAGCTTCTTGGTCTCGGCTTCGGTTTCGTCGAACTTGGCGGCGTCGTGCCGAAACAGCAGGCGGGCAATCCGCGTCCGCGGGTGTTTCGTCTCACGCAGGATGAGGCGGTGATCAACCGCTTCGGGCTCAACAGCGACGGCCTCGATGCGGCATGCCGGCGCCTGACGCAGCGTCGCGGGCGTCCCGGTATCGTCGGCGTCAATATCGGGGCGAACAAGGACTCGGTCGACCGCATCGCCGATTATGTCCTGTGCATTCAGCGCCTGTGCGGGCTTGCCGATTTCCTGACCATCAACGTGTCCTCGCCCAACACGCCGGGCCTGCGCGATCTGCAGGGCGAAGCGTTTCTCGACGATCTTCTCGCCCGCAGCATCGGGGCGCGGGACAAGGCGGACCAGGGCAGGTCCAAGACGATCATTCTGCTGAAGATCGCGCCTGACATTTCGCTCGATACGCTCGATGCCATCGTGGCCACAGCGCTCAAACGCGGCATCGACGGGCTGACCGTTTCCAACACCACCGTCGCGCGGCCGGAGAGCCTGAAGGAGAAGGCGCTGGCATCTGAAACCGGCGGCCTCTCCGGCAAGCCCCTCTTCGTCCCCTCCACGAAGCTTCTGGCCGAAGCCTTCCTGCGGGTCGAACGCAAGATCCCGCTCATCGGCGTCGGCGGCGTGGATTCCGCAGAGGCCGCCTGGGCGAAGATCCGCGCCGGTGCCAGCCTCGTGCAGTTCTACTCGGCCATGGTCTACAAGGGCCCTGGCCTCATCGGGGACATCAAGAGCGGTCTGGTGCAGACGCTCACGCGTGAAAAGACATCGCTGGCGCAGGCGATTGGCCGCGACGCATCGGCGATAGCCCGGGGAGAGTTCTGAGATCCAACCTCACCCGAGGCTGGCGAAGGTCTTTCTCGCTAGCTTCGGGTAGAGGATGAACTGGCCCAGGCCTCTCGCGCTTAAGAAAACGAGCAGCGCAATCCAGAGCGCCGTGTTCCCGAGATTGCCGACGGCGAGAAGAATGCCGGCATAGATCACGAAGGCAATGACCATCAGGTCACGCATCGAGCGGGTCCAAGTCGCACCCGTGTAGATGCCGTCGAAAGCGAAAGCCGCAGCACCGACGAACGGGGTCAGGGCTGCGAAGACGAGATAATCCCGCGCATAAGCCCGCACGTCCGGGTTGGTCGAGACGAAGTCGATGAAAGGTCCGCCGCCGATCAGGAAAAGCGCCGAAACGGCAAGACCGAAGCCGAGGCTCCATCCCAGGCTCAAGCGGATGGCGCGGCGAAAGCTGCGCTCGTCGCGGGCGCCGATGCTCTGACCGCACAGGGTTTCGGCCGCGGTGGCGAAGCCGTCGAGGAAATAGCCGCCGATGAGGAACATGTTGTAGAGCACCGCATTCGCTGCGAGCGTCACGTCGCCGGAGCGCGCCCCCATGGCGCTGAAGATCGAAAACGCCAGGATCAGGGCCACGTTGCGGATCATGATGTCCCGGTTCATGGCGAGCGTCTGCAGCATCGCCGCCCGGTTCAATACCTCCGCCCAGGTGACGGCCAGCGGATTCGAGCCGAGCCGGCGCAGCACGAGGATGCCGAGGCCCGCACCCAGCACCTCGGCCAAAGCCGTACCGATGGCCGCACCAGCGATGCCGTAGCCAAGACCCAGCACCAGCGCCATGGTCAACACGATGTTGGCCACATTGATCGCCACCTGAAGCAGCAGGCCGAGATCCGTGCGGCCGCGCCCCAGGGTGGAGCCCAGAATGACGTAGTTCGCCAGGGTGAAGGGCGCCGCCCAGATGCGGATGAAGAAATAGGTCGAGAGCGCCTCGGTCACCGCCTCGCTCGCGCCCGCCATCGAGAAGGCAAAGGCGGCAATCGGCCATTGCAGAAGGATCAGCAGCAGACCTGTGATCGCTGCCACCAGAAACGCACGAGCGAGCGTCACGTCGACCTCATGCCGGTTGCCCGCTCCGGTGGCCTGGGCCGTGAGACCGGCGGTCGCCATGCGCAGCGATCCGAAGCTCCAGAACACGAAATCGAAGATGACGGCGCCGAGCGCCACCGCGCCGAGAAGATGCGCCTCGCCCAAGCGGCCGATCACCGTCGCGTCGACGAGCCCGAGCAGGGGCGTCGTCACATGCGACAGGGTCATCGGCAGCGCCAGCGCCAGGATGCGCCAGTGGGAGATGTCCAGCCGTTGCGTGCTCGAAGAGCCGTGCATCGTGAACCTCAGCGCCGGCTGCCGAACAGGCGGGAGATGAGCCAGAGCGGCACCACGATGACGGCGCCGTAGAGGATCCAGAGCCCCACCTCCTGGACGGTCTCGAAGCTGAGGTCGAGAACGGAGGCGATCCAGTCGAACAGGCCCTCGATCAGCCCCAGGGGCGTGATGCCCAGGAAGGCCAGGAAGGCGCCGACGAGGAGCGACAGGAAGATCAGCTTCACCAGCACCGAGCCGGGAGAGCCGCCGAGAAAACGGTTCAGGTTGGACATGCTTCTCATCTTGTCAGAAAGCGTAATGGACCTTGGGCTTTGCGTGTGCTTCATCGCAGGGGCCGGCGATGAACGCAACCCAACCCGAGCTCCGCATGATCGATCCAGCCCTCTTCGATCCCTCCGCCATCAGCGAGGAGATCCGTGCCCAGAATGCCGAGATCGTGGCCAAGCTCTCGAAGCTCGGGCGCTACTGGGAGGCGCCTCCGGCCCTGATCCGGGAAAACCGCCGCAAGGGCATCGGCCCGTTCCCGCTCATGCCCTTCAGCAGCAGGGCCCAAACCATCATCATCGACGGACCCGACGGCCCCATTCCGCTGCGCATTATCGCCCCGGAAAACCCGCGTGGAGCCTATCTCCACATCCATGGCGGCGGCTGGACCATCGGCACCGCCGACGAACAGGACCCCTGGCTCGACCGGCTGGCGGAGCGGTGCGGCCTTGCGGTGATATCCGTGGAGTATCGGCTTGCGCCCGAGCATCCGTTCCCAGCCGGTCCGGACGACTGTGAGGCGGCGGCCCTCTGGCTGATGCGTGAGGCGGAGAGCCGCTTCGGAACTTCGCGCCTGTTCATCGGCGGCGAGTCGGCGGGCGCCCATCTCTCGGCCCTGACCCTGCTGCGCCTGCGCGACAAGCACGGGCTCAGCCCTTTCCGGGGCGCGAACCTCTTCGCCGGCTGCTACGATGTCAGCCTGACCCCGAGCGCCGCCAATTGGGGCGACGAACCCCTCATCCTCAACACTCCTGGCGTCAAGATCTTCGCCGACAACCTCTGCGGCCCGGACCTCGACCGGTGCGATCCCTCCGTCTCGCCGCTCTATGCCGATCTGAAGGGAATGCCGCCTGCGCTCTTCTCGGTGGGAACGCGGGATCTGCTTCTCGACGACACGCTGTTCATGGCCTCCCGCTGGGTCGCGGCGGGCAACAAGGCGGATCTCGCGGTCTGGCCGGGCGGGTGCCATGTGTTCATCCGGTTCGACAGTGCACTCGCCGAGCAGGCGCTGTCGCAGATCGACAGCTTTATCGAGGGGCTGTAATGACGCTCATTGCTATAAGTGAAACACAGGCAATGAACGCAATGAATGTGACAATTCTCGGCCAATAAAGACCTGCTCTTTTGGCCTCTTCCAGCCAAGCGATGCTGAAGATCCTCATTTGCCAGTTGGGGTTATACAGCCAGAGAAAAGAATATCTCTTCCCCTCTCGACGGCATACATCTCGAATAATGAGATCGTCCAGGATGACTTGGAGAAGAGCCAGCACGCCTCCGACAATGAACAATACAGCCGTCGTGCTGTTCACTAAGGCGTTCCTGTGCCCGCCTGATCGTCAGTCCGCCCCGCCCTGGGAGGGGCGCTGTGTGACGCCGATCTTGGATGCGGCGATGACGGCCTGGGTGCGGCTGTCGACTCCGAGCTTGTCGAGGATGGCGGAGACATGGGCTTTCACGGTGGCTTCCGAGACGCCGAGCTCGTAGGCGATCTGCTTGTTGAGCAGGCCCTCTGACAGCATGGTGAGCACGCGCACCTGCTGCGGGGTCAGGGTGCCGAGGCGACGGACGAGGTCGGCGGTTTCCGCATCCTCGGCGGCCGAGAGGTCCACGTCCGGCGGGGTCCAGGTATCGCCCGCGAGCACCGCCTGGATGGCACCGCCGATGCTGTCGATGTCGATGGATTTCGGGATGAAGCCGGATGCGCCGAAATCCATGGCCCGGCGGATCACGGTCGGCTCTTCCGTTGCGGAAACGATCACCACCGGCAGCTCGGGATACTGGGCTCTCAGGGACATCAGGCCGGAAAAGCCCTGGACGCCCGGCATGGTCAGGTCGAGCAGGATCAGGTCGACGTCGCGTTCCTGGGAGAGGATAGCGTTCAGGTCATCCATGCCGTTCGCTTCCATCACCCGGGCCTGGGGCATGATGGAGGCAACCGATTGCCGCAGCGCACCGCGAAACAGCGGATGGTCGTCGGCAATGATGATCGTGGTGGACTGACTTTGCACGTGTGCCTACTCCCACGAGACGCTTGCCCTGTGCCTTAGCCGGAACCTTGATAGAATGGCAAGGCGGCATGAGCTGTTCCTGGCCATTCTAGGGGAATCTCCGGAGGCGTCCCATTCAATCATGTGGATTACGCCCCGATCAGGTGCACGATCAGGTCGCGGGTGTGCGGCCGGTCCCGGTGCTCGGCCAGGTAGACCCCCTGCCAAGTGCCCAGCACCATCTGGCCCTCCACCACGGGGATGCTCAAGGAGACCCCGGACAGCATGGTCCTGATATGGGCCGGCATGTCGTCCGGCCCCTCGGTGGAATGGACATAGCCGGCCTCGCGGGGCGCCAGACGGTCGAGAGCCGTCAGCAGGTCCTGGCGTACATCAGGGTCGGCGTTCTCCTGGATGAGCAGCGAGGCCGAGGTGTGACGGCAGAACACCGTCAGCAGGCCGTTCAGGATTCCGGTGCCGAACACCCAGCGCGACAGAGCCTCCGTGATCTCGATGAAGCCAGGGCCTTCGGTCTCCACCACGAGCCGGCCGTTCACCTGTTGGGTCACGCTCGCCTCGGAGAGGGTTTCCACGTTCAGCATCGTCAGGCCTCCTGATCCTTCAACGGATGAACCTCCTGTTCGCCCCGCTCCAGGATTTTCTCCAAGGTCTCGATCCTGTCGGCCTCGGCCGCGGGCTTGTCCCAGCGGATGCGGTTGATGCGGGGAAAGCGCATGGCCACGCCGGATTTGTGCCGGGTCGAGCGCTGCAGGCCCTCGAAGGCGACCTCCAGCACGAGGCCCTTCTCCTTGCCGTATTCCACCTCGCGCACCGGGCCGAAGCGCTTGACCGTGTGGTTGCGGACATAGCGGTCGAGCTTCACCAGCTCTTCGTCGGTGAAGCCGTGATAGGCCTTGCCCACCGGCACCAGCTCCTCGCCGCTTAGGCCCTCGCGCCAGACGCCGAAGGTGTAGTCGGAATAGAAGGACGAGCGCTTCCCGTGGCCGCGCTGGCCATACATCATCACGGCATCGACCAGGTAGGGATCGCGCTTCCACTTGTACCAGTAGCCCTTCGGGCGGCCGGGCAGATAGGGGCTGCTCGCCCGCTTGATCATGCAGCCCTCGATGGCATCCGCATCGAGGCCGGCCCCGACGGAGGCCGGGTCGGTGCGGGCTGCCGCCAAGTCCTCCCAGGTCTCGAAGGGCACCATGGGCGAGAGGTCGATGCGTGGATCGTCGAGCTTTGCGACAAGCGCCTCCAGGCGCCGGCGCCGCTCGGCGAAGGGCAGGGCGCGCAGGTCCTCCTCGCCCTCGAACAGGATGTCGTAGACGCGCAGATGTGCGGGAAACTCGGCGATGAGCTTCGGCGTCACGGCCTTCCGGTTCAGGCGCTGCTGCAGCACGTTGAAGGTCTGGACGCGTCCGTCGCGCACGATCAAAAGCTCGCCGTCGATGGCGCCCTCGAAGTCGAGCGCCTCTACAAGGTCGGGAAAAGCGCGGGACACGTCCTCGCCGGTGCGGGAATAGATCCGCCGCACCGGGCGCCCGTCGCTCCCACGGCCGGCAGCGGCCTGGAGGCGGATGCCGTCCCATTTCCACTCGGCCAGGAACTCCGACGCTTCGAGCTTTGCAAAGTCCTCATCCTCCAGCGGATGCGAGAGCATCGACGGGCGGAACGGGGCGGGATTGCCGGATTCCGGCTTCTCGCCCCGGCCTTCGACCCAGGCGAAGAGATCCTCGTAAGGCGCCTCCAGCCCGTGCCAGACCAGCTCGACCTCGTCGGGCTCGATCCCGCCGAGCTGGGCGACGGCCGTCTTGGCGAGGCGCGCCGACACGCCGACGCGCAGCTCCCGGGTGATCAGCTTGATCAGCGCCCAGCGCCCGGTCTCGTCCAGCGCGTCCATCCATCCGGCGACCCGGGCCGGCAGGTCGCTTTTGCTGGTGGTCGCCAGAGTCTCGATCACCTCGGTGAGGGTCGGGACATGAGGCGGCGGGTTGTTGTGGCCGATGGTGGGTGTGCCGTCGGCCGGTGCCACGCTCTCGTGCCCCGGCGCAGGCCAGATCAGGGCCACGGTCTCCGCGAGATCGCCCACATAGTGATAGGACATCCGGAACAGTTCAGGGTCGGTCCGCTCCTCCACGAGGCCGCGGATCAGGCCGGGCTTGGCCTCCTTGAACATCAGCGCGCCGGTCATGGCGGCCAGCGCATAACCTCGGTCGGGATCGGGGGTGTGGCGGAAGTAATCCACGAGCAGCCGCAGCTTGGCGTTGCGGCGAGGCTCGTAGCCGAGGCGGTCGAGGAGGGCGGCGAAGCGGTTCATGCGTTGCCTCCCGCATCCGCCGGGGCCGCGGAAGCCTCCTCCGCCTCACCCTCGTCGCCATAGCCCAGCATGTGCAGGGGACGCGCCTTGATGCCGTGAGTGGTGCACCAATGGACCAGGGCGTCCTCCTGGCCGTGGGTGACCCAGACCTCGCCGGCGCCCGTCTCCTGGATCGTGCGGCAGAGATCGTCCCAGTCGGAATGGTCGGAGATCACCAGGGGCAGCTCCACGCCCTTCTGCCGGGCCCGCGCCCGTACCCGCATCCAGCCGGAGGCGAAGCAGGTGACGGGATCGGGAAAGCGGCGGGACCAGAGATCCTGGATCGAGGAGGGCGGGCAGATCACGATGGCGCCAGCGAGCTTCGAGCGCTCGGCGGCCACGACCTTGGGCGTTTCACCGAGGGGAATGCCTTCCGATTTATACAACTCGGTCAGGCGTTCCATGGCGCCGTGAAGATGGATCGGCTGGTCGTAACCCTCCTCGCGCAGGAGTGCCATGACCCGCTGCGCCTTGCCGAGCGCATAGGCCCCGACGATATGGGCGCGTTCCGGAAACAGGGCAACGGAATCGATGAGCTTGCGCACCTCCGCCCGGGTGTTCGGGTGGCGGAACACCGGCAGGCCGAAGGTCGCCTCGGTGATGAACACGTCGCAGGGCACGACCTCGTAAGGCAGGCAGGTCGGGTCCTCGGCCCGCTTGTAGTCGCCCGACACGACGACCCGGGTGCCGCCGGCCTCGATGGTGATCTGCGCCGAGCCCAGCACGTGGCCGGCCGGCGTAAACTGCACGGTCACATCGCCGATGCGGATGCTCTCCTGCAAGATCGCTTCCTGCGTCGAGTCGGCGAAGTCCTCGCCGTAGCGCACGCCCATGATCCGCAGGGTCTCCCGCGTGGCCATGACGGAACGATGCCCCGAGCGGGCATGATCCGAGTGGCCATGGGTGATCAGCGCCCGTTTCACGGGACGGACCGGATCGATGTGGAAGTCGCCGAGGGGGCAATAGAGCCCTTGCGGGGTTTGGGTGAGGATGTCGGTGGAACGCAGCGCCATGGGTTAAGAATATAGGGTCCGGTTGGGGGATGTCAGATTGGAATAGCGGTGTGTGCGATGGAGTTCCCGGCGGTCATCTCGGACGAGCGGAGCGAGATCCGGGATCGGGTGCAGGCTGAGGCGGATCCTCCCCGCTGTCATTCCCGCGCAGGCGGGGATGACAGTGTTGGACTGGTCTCGCGATCCCGGATCGGCTTTGCCGTCCGGGACGACGCTGTTGCTCTGGTTGTCAAACAACCAACACCTTGGGGCCCGCAGCCGTTGGGCTGCGAGCCTGAAGGTGGATCGAGGGAGGCGTGTCGTGCAGCCCGGCTCGATGGGTGTGGGAAATGTGAGAGCCAAGCTGCTCGTCACGCGCGGTTTGTTTCAGCGGACCTGGATCAAGCCAGGATCGGCCACCCGCGATCACAGGTGTGCGAGACCTGCGGCGGGACCGCTCCCCACCCCACTCTTGCGACGCCTCGCGAGCGCGCCCCTCGTCGGGCGAGGATGTCCCCAGCTATAGCCGAGCTTAGGACGATTGTCAAGAACAAAATAGGAACATGTTCACCGCGGGGCTATGCCCTCTCCCCTCTGCGGGAGAGGGGCCGTGATTATCCTGACCACTCCCTCCCGCAGAGGGGGAAGGGCACCCGTGCCCTATTCTGCACGCGATCCCGGATCGACTGCGCCGTCCGGGATGACAGTCATGGTGTCATTCCCGGCCAGAGATGTCGCAGCCATCGCAGGGGAAGGGAATCCATCCTACAGCGCTTGATCGTGAACCCCTTCCATCGCTTTCGGCTCGTCCATGATTACACTGAGGCCTGCCCGACCATTGACAGCCTGTCCGCTCTCCCGCATCCACACGCTCATGCCGCCAGCCTCGACCGCCCGATCCACCGGCGATTTTCGCGCCGACCGCCGCTACGAATATGCCCGCGCCGCCTTCGACGAGCGCGACTTCGAGGCCGCTGCCGATCTGGCCCGGCAGGTGCTGGAACTCGCGCCGGATTTTGCGGCCGCCCATGCCATGCTGGGGCGCGCTCTGGCCGAACTGGGCGCCCGGGAAGAAGCCGTGGGCGCCCTGCGCCAGACTCTTGTCTTGGAGCCTGTCGATGAACTGGGCGTACGCCTCGACCTCGCCAGGCTCGGCGCGTTGGCGCCCGGCGAGGCGATCACGGACGGTTATGTGCGGGCGCTCTTCGACGATTACGCGCCTAAATTCGACCAGCACCTGACCCAGAGCCTTCACTATCGCGGGCCGGCGCTGATCGCCGATGCCCTGCGCCGCGCCTGCTCCAAACAGACTCTGGATTATCGCTTCGGCCTCGCCCTCGATCTCGGCTGCGGCACCGGGCTGATGGCGCAGGCGCTTGAGGGGCTGTGTTCATCCATCGAAGGCGTCGACCTCTCCCCGGGCATGTTGGAGAAGGCTGGGAAGACGAAGCTCTACGATGCCCTGCACGAGGGCGAGCTCGTGTCGTTTCTCTCAAGCTGCGCCAGCGCGGAGGCCGACCTCGTGGTGGCGGCCGACGTGTTCGTCTACATGGCGGCGCTCGATGCCGCGTTCCGCGAGGCGCACCGTGTCTTGCAGCGCGAAGGGCTGTTTGCCTTTACCGTGCAGGCGCATGAGCGCGAGGGCTTCATCCTCGGCGAGGATGCTCGTTACGCCCATAGCGAGACTTACCTGCGCGAACTCGCAGAGACAGCGGGTTTCACAGTAGTGATCTTCGAGCGGGTGTCGACCCGGGAGGATCGCGGCGTGCCGGTTCCCGGGTTTTTGTGCGTCCTGCAGCGATGACTTATTCAGCCGGCATCGACGGATGCGGCGCGCTCTCGTAGCAGCCCACCACTGACTGGTCGAAGTCGATGATCGAGCCGGTCATCATGCCGGATTCGGTGGATGTCAGGAACGCCACGGCGCGGGCGACCTCGAGCGGGTCCAGGAGGCGGCCGAAGGGCTGTTCCTTCTCGGCCTTCTCGAGCCAGCCATCCTGCGCGCCGTGGTAGAGACGCACGATGCGGTCCTCGCCGGGCGTGTTCATCCAGCCGATGTTGAGGCCGTTTACGCGGATGCGCCAGGGCATGAGGCTGAAGGCGGCGTTCTTGGTCAGCGTCGCAAGCGCGCCCTTCGAGCCGCAATAGGCCGAGATGAAGGGCTGGCCGCCATGGGCCGACATGGACAGGATGTTGACCATCGTGCCCTCGATCTTTTCGCGCCGCATGATCTTGGCGGCCTCCTGCATCAGGAAGAACGGCGCGCGGACATTGACCGCGAACATGCGGTCGAAGAGCTCCGGGGTCGTGTCGAAGATCGTGCCGCGGTCGGTGATGCCGGCGGCGTTCACCAGCACGTCCACGCGCCCGAAGACGCTGTCGGCCCGCGCGGTGACCTGGCGCGCTTCCTCCACGCTTTCGAGATCGGCTCGCACGAATTCCGTGTGGCAGCCCTGGTTGGAGATCTCGCGGGCCACCGCATGCCCGCGCTCCTCGTTGCGGCCGCAGATCACGATGCCCTTGGCGCCGCGCTCGGCCAGCGTGCGGGCGATGGCCTCGCCCACCCCTTGCGTCCCTCCGGTGACGACCGCGATGGCATTCTGGAACTGGGTCTCGTGCGGCATGGCGTTGGTCCTCTCAAATATCGTTTTTGGCGTTGGCTGACCTGAAGCGATCCTGGGCCTGATGGCAAGCGGGCAGATAGGGGCGTTCACATGTTCTGAGGCTTTGCCTTGTGTCATCCCCGGCGAGCCGAAGGCGAGGGAAGGGGATCCATAAAGCTGAGGGTGCGGGTGGCTTCCCTTCTCCTCCGCTGACGCGTCCTCCCGGGAATGACAGAGAGGGCGATACCCAACCATAGCGGAACCATTCCGGCAGCCTTATCTTGAGCATTCATGTCTCGAGTCTCCGCCTCCCTTCTCCCCAAGACCTTTCGTGACTGGTTCAAGAGCCGCGGCTGGAAGCCGAGGGAGCACCAGCTGGACCTGCTCGCCAAGGCTGGGCAAGGCCGCTCGGTGCTGCTCGTGGCGCCGACAGGCGCAGGCAAGACGCTCGCCGGGTTCCTGCCGAGCCTTGTGGAGCTGGCGGAACGGGGGCCGAGCCGAGGCACGGCCAAGGACAGGCGAGGGCTCCATACCCTCTACATCTCGCCCCTGAAGGCGCTGGCGACCGACGTCGCCCGCAACCTCGAGATTCCAGTGGCCGAGATGGCGCTTCCTATCCGGGTCGAAACGCGCACCGGCGATACGCCCTCCCACAAGCGCGCCCGCCAGATCGAGCGGCCGCCGGACATCCTGCTCACCACGCCTGAGCAGCTGGCGCTGCTGCTGGCGCACGCGGAGGCGCAGGAATTTTTCAAGGATCTGCGGCGCGTGGTGCTGGACGAGCTGCACTCCCTCGTGACCTCGAAGCGCGGCGACCTCCTGTCGCTCGGCCTCGCACGGCTGATGATGATCGCCCCGCAGGCGACAGCCGTAGGGCTGTCGGCCACGGTGCGCGAGCCGGATGATCTCAGGCGCTATCTCGTGCCGCAGCGCGCCGCGAACACCTCCCCCTTGAGGGGGGAGGTCGCACCGCAGGTGCGGGAGGGGGTGGGAAACGCGACTTCCCCGAATGTCGCGGTGCCACCCCACCCCGGCGCGCTGACGCGCTCCGACCCTCCCCCTCAAGGGGAGGGTGAAGAACGACTCGCCGATCTCGTCGTCGTGCAGGGCGGCGCGCAGCCCGACATCCGCATGCTCGACCTCGACGAGCGCCTGCCGCTTGCCGGCCACACGGCGTCCCTGTCGATGCCGGCCATCTACGATCTCATCCGCTCGCACAAGACAACGCTTGTCTTCGTCAATACGCGCCTGCAGGCGGAATACACGTTCCAGGAGCTGTGGAAGCTCAACGACGATAACCTCGCCATCGCGCTCCACCACGGTTCGCTCGACGTGTCGCAGCGCCGGCGCGTCGAGGAGGCGATGGCGGCGGGAAGGCTCAAGGCGGTCGTTTGCACGGCGACGCTCGATCTCGGCATCGACTGGGGCGATGTGGACCTCGTGGTGAATGTGGGCGCGCCGAAGGGCGCGTCCCGCATCATGCAGCGCATCGGCCGCTCGAACCACCGCATGGACGAGCCGTCGGAAGCCTATCTCGTGCCGGCCAACCGCTTCGAAATCCTCGAATGCCGTGCCGCGCTCGATGCGGTCCACGAGGCCGCGCAGGATACGCCGGATGCGCGCATCGGTGCCCTCGACGTGCTGTGCCAGCATATCCTCGGCATGGCCTGCGCCGGGCCTTTCGATCTCGCGGATTTGTACGAGGAGGTGCGCTCCGCCGCGCCCTATGCCGGGCTGACGTGGGAGGATTTCGAGGCCTGCGTGGCTTTCGTGGCAACGGGCGGTTATGCCCTTCGGGCCTATGAGCGCTTCGCCAAGATCGTGAAGGGCAACGATGGTTTGTGGCGCGTGCGCGATGCCAGGGTGGCGCAGCAATACCGGTTGAACGTCGGCACCATCGTCGAGTCGAGTATGATCAAGGTGCGCCTCGGCAAGAGCATGCGCTCGCGGCCCGGTACCGTACTGCCACGCGGAAGAATCCTCGGCGAGATCGAGGAATATTTCGCCGAGACGCTGACGCCCGGCGACACGTTTCTCTTCGCCGGCGAGGTGCTGCGCTTCGAGGGCATCTCCGAGGACGAGGTCCTCGCCACCCGCGCGGGCGCCGGCACCGACCCGATGATCCCGTCTTATGAAGGCGGCAAGTTCCCGCTCTCGACCTTCCTGGCGGCTCGCGTCCGCGCGATCCTCGCCGACCCGTTCGAGTGGGACCGTCTGCCGCCGCAGATGACCGAGTGGCTTTTGCAGCAGCGCCGCCGCTCCATCGTGCCGGGACAGCGCGACCTCCTGGTCGAGACCTTTCCGCGCAGCAACCGCTTCTACATGACCTGCTTTCCCTTCGAGGGCAGGCTCGCGCACCAGACGCTCGGCATGCTGCTCACCCGCCGCCTGGAACGCGCCAAGCTCAAGCCCCTCGGCTTCGTGGCCAACGATTACGGCATCGCGGTCTATGCCTCGGGCGACATCGCAGGCCGCGCGGCGCGGGAGCCCGGGTTCCTGGACGAGCTGTTCTCCGAGGACATGCTGGGCGACGATTTGGAGGATTGGCTCGCCGAATCCTCCCTGATGAAGCGCACCTTCCGGCAATGCGCGGTCATTGCCGGGCTGATCGAGCGCCGGTTCCCGGGGGAGAAGAAGACCGGCCGGCAGGTGACGATTTCCACCGACCTCGTCTACGACGTGCTGCGCAAGCACGAGCCCGATCACGTTCTGCTGCGCGCCGCCCGGGCGGATGCGGCAACGGGACTCCTCGACGTGAGGCGCCTCGGCATGATGCTTGAGCGCATCCGGGGGCGAATCATCCACAAGCCGCTCGACCGGGTTTCTCCTTTGAGCGTGTCCGTCATGCTGGAGATCGGCCGCGAGCGCGTCTATAGCGACAATGCGGACGAGATTCTGGCCGAGGCGGAAGCAGCGCTTCTCGACGAGGCTTTGGCGTGACGGCATTGCAGAAGAACAAACAGACAACGCACGAAATCGAGCTCAAGGGGCAGCTGGCGCTGCTCGACCTGACGGGGGCGATGTATCTGCCGGCCCACGATGCATTGCTCGTGGCTGATCTCCATTTCGAGAAGGGCTCGTCCTTTGCCCGGCGCGGCATGATGCTGCCGCCCTACGACACCCGCGAGACGCTTCTTGCTCTCTCCGACGCAGTGTTCCGCTTCAACCCGAAGACCGTGATCGCGCTCGGCGACAGTTTTCACGACATCGGCGGGCCGGAGCGCCTCGGGACCGAGGAGCGCACCACGCTCACGCAGGTGCAGCAGGGCCGCGACTGGATCTGGGTCACAGGCAACCATGACCGGATCCTGCCTGACAGCATCGGCGGGCAGGTGGTGGAGGAGATGGCGCTCGGCTCGCTGACGCTTCGCCACGAACCCATGGCAGGCGAGCAGGTTGAGGTCGCCGGCCATCTGCATCCGGTCGGCAAGGTGGTGATGCGCGGGCGCTCGACTCGCCGGCGCTGCTTCCTCACGGATGGTAGCCGCTGCGTGATGCCGGCGCTGGGCGCCTATGCGGGCGGGCTGAATGCCTGCGATGCGGCGTTCAAGCCGCTCTTCGCCAACGGCTTCACCGCGCATCTGATCGGCACGGAGCGGATTTTCGCCATCGCGAAGTCGATGCTCTGCCGGGATTAGGGTACAGGCTTCCACTGTCACTCCGGGCTCTGCTGCGCGGCTCCGGAATGACAATAGGGCTGCCTTTACTCCACCGTCTTCACCACAGGAGCCTCCGAGAATCGTGCCAGCCGCGGGGCGAGTTCATGCCCCTGCGGCTGCGTGAGAAGCCCGTAGAGGTCCGGGCGGCGGCCGCGGATCCAGCGGCGGCCGGTGGCGAGCGGCAGGAGGTCGAGGTCGAGATCCGCGACGACCAGAGCATCCTCGGCTTTCCAGGTTTCCGCGATGATCCGCCCATAGCAATCGATGATCATGGCGTTGCCGGTGCGCACCTCGCCGTCATCCTCTCCGACGCCGTTGGCAAACAGCAGGAAGTAGCCGTTGTCATGGGCGCGGGCAGGCAGCCAGCGCAGAAGCCATTCGCGTCCCTTGGGGCCTCGGAACTCCGCTTCGATCGCCTCCGGATCATTATGCCGGTTTTCCCAGAGCCCAGGGTCGATCAACCCCATGGCCTGCGGGCTGCGGGAATGGCAGCCGCCGGTCTGGTGCGGCGCCATGACGATATCGGCGCCGAGCAGGGCCGTGGCGCGGGCGTTCTCGACGAGGTTGTTATCCCAGCAGATGAGAACGCCGACCTTCACGCCCCAGGGCGTGTCGAACACCGTGTAGCTGTCGCCGCTCGCGATGCAATCGTTCTCGAACGCGTGGAGCTTGCGGTGACGATGCACCTGTCCGTCGGGCATGCACACGACATAGGTGTTGAAAAGCCTTCCATCGTCTGACCGCTCGATCAGGCCGACGCCAATGGCCATGTCGAATTGTGCCGCGAGCTTGAGGACCGTCTGAGTCGAGGGCCCTGATGGAACGGCTTCCGAGAGCGCCTCGATGGGCTCACGGGGAAGGTCCCGCACATGCCAGTAGCCCGTGAGGCACATCTCGGGAAAAGCGAGAATTTTCACCTGCCGCCCGGCGGCCTCCCGGCAGAAGCGCTCAACCACCGACATGTTATAGGCCTTGTCATTGGCCTTATGGTGAAACTGAACCGTTCCGCATTTGAGAATCATCGCATCAAACCTCTGCCGTTCCATCCGCAGGATCGCCCGCTGGCCCTTGCACGTAAAGTCTTGGAGTGACGCGCCTTGGATCAGTCGCGTCGGAAGATGACGTTGGCGAGCCAGCCGAAGAAGATCGCGATCACGGCCGTTGCAAGGCCATATAACAGCGACCAGTCGCGGGCGACGACGCCGACCTGCTCCTCGAAGCCCGTCTTCACCAGCTCGAAACTGGTGTTGGTGCGGGCCAGGATCACGGTGTCGGCAAAGAGCGTCACGTCCACATCGTAATTTCCGGGCGGCGCCGTGGCCGGCAGCGGAATTCCCGCGCGGAAAATGTCGGAGGTCAGGAAGGTCACGCCACGCTCGTTCTCGATATAGAGACCTTCCTGGGCCTTCAGGCGATGGAGCGCCTCGCGGAACGGCTTGTCCGCGCCGTCGCGGGCATAGGTGAAATCGTTGGCGCTGATGATCGACTCGAGGCCGACCTTCTGCCGCTGGCGCAGCTGGTCGCTGGTGATCTCCGCAATCGGCCGGGAGGTCATCACGCTGATATAGGCGGGCACCGAGGGAAATTTCTGCTGGTCCTGGTTGATCCAGACGGGACCAAGCCGCTCCTTCTCGCGCACGGTCAGGAACTGCCGCGGGCCGCGCACGGTCACCACCACGTCAAAGCCCGTGGCGCGGGCGACCGTCTGGGCGTCGCGCTCGATGGCGCCGAACACCGCGATCTCCGTGCCGGTATAGTTGGAATTGATAAGGACCCGATGGTTCGACAGAGACGTGATCAGGGTCTCGGCCCGGGCAGGAGCGAGGCTCGCCAGGAGGAGCAGAAAGAGGCCAAGAGCCCTCACTGGCGCACCTCCTGGACGGAGATGGAGAAGGGCTCCTCGGGCTGCAGCACGAGTTCGAGCCCGAAACGCAGGCCCACGGCCAGCAGCAGGATCGCCAGCAGGAAGCGGAACAGCTCCGCCCGCAGATGGCGTCCCATCCGGGCACCGAACTGGGCGCCAAAGACGCCGCCGACGATGAGAAGGATCGCCAGCACCATGTCCACCGCCTGGTTGGTGACAGCGTGAAGAATGAGTGCCACGAGCGTGGTGCAGACGATCTGGAACTGGGAGGTGCCGACGACCACGGTGGTGGGCACGCGGAAAACATAGAGCAGCGCCGGCACCACGATGAAGCCGCCGCCGATGCCGAGCAGCGCGCCGGCGAATCCGATGAAGAGCGAGAGCCCGAGGATCGGGATGACGCTCACATAGAGCTTGGAGCGGTAGAAGCGCATGCGCAGGGGCCAGCCGAGATAGGGCGCATGCTCGCCCGCCCGGCGGCGTAGCCGCACCGCGCCGCCTTTCCGCCGGTGCCAGAACTCCCGGATGCTCTCCTTCAGCATCAGGCTGCCCACGATGGTGAACAGCGTCACGTAGGAGATGACGATGACGAGATCGAGCTGGCCGGCGCGGCGCGCGGCCGCGAAGAACCAGACGCCGAGGGCGGACCCGACGAAGCCGCCGGCCACCAGAATGGCGCCGAGCTTGTGATCGAGGGCATTGCGCCTGAGAGCGCCGAGCACGCTGGTGGTGGAGGAGGCGACGATCTGGGCCGATTGGGTTGCCACCGCAACCGCCGGGGGAATGCCGAGGAAGATCAGGAGCGGCGTCATGAGAAAGCCGCCGCCGATGCCGAACAGCCCGGAAATGAAGCCCACCGCCGCACCCATCCCGAGGATGAGAAGAACACTCACAGGCATCTCAGCGATAGGCAAATAGATTTGCAACCCGGTTCCCCTATGGCCGGTGCAGCCACTTCGTTGTTACAGCATCATGCAGGCGATGTAACGGTCATGTTCTGAACGGAAGATGACGGAGCCTGCCTGCCTTCAACTCCTGTCGAGCAAAGATCGATCCAGGGCCGTCGTCCATTCCGGAATTGCCGCCGGAGGCTCGTTCGCAATCGGGTCCACGGCGCGCGGGCGCCACTGATCGACGGCGGCCTTGGCGCTCTTCAGATCCGCTGGGCCGAGGCGAGCGGCCAGCTCGTCCCGCTTCCGGGCGGCTTCCGCATCGCCCTGGGCGGCCGCGAGAGAGAACCATTGGAACGCCTTGGGGAGGTTGGGCTTCGAGCCGATGCCGCGGGTGAGCAGCAGGGCCGTGTTGAACTGGCTGTCGCGAAAGCCCGCCTCTGCGGCCTCATTGTACCAGCGCAGGGCCGTGACATAGTCTGGCTTAGCATGGGCCCCGGAGGCAAGCAGAGTTGCGAGGTTGTGCATGGCGCGGACATGGCCGCCCAGGGCCGCCCGCTCATACCAGAAGGCAGCCTGCTTGAGATCGCGCCCGACGCCGAGGCCTTTTTCGAACAGCGCGGCAAGCCGTTCCTGAGCCGGTGGAAGACCCGCCTGGGCGGCGCGCTCGAAGAGGCGGATGGCGGCTGCCGGATCCTCGACCACGCCGCGCCCCTCGGTCAATCTGGCGCCGATCTCGTATAGGGCTGCCGCGTCGCCCGACAGGGCCGCTTGGCGCAAACCCATCGGAATCTCAGCCGGGATGTCACCGATCGTTGCCGGATCGACGAGGAATCGGCCTGCCGCCAAAGCGACCGGGGTTGGAGATTGCGCTGCAAGGCTGGTGGGCTGAAACAGGCTCAAGTCCTGCTTCGCCGCAGGAGCCGTCGGTATGCCTTGTGCTTCCGCCTCGGGAGCTTGGATCACCTGAGGAGCAGTCGCCGACGCGGAGGATGAAGCGCTGTGCTCTCCCGACAGGATCTGTGCGGTCCCGGCCGCCAGGACCAGAAACGCGAGCCCCAGAAGGAGAGGGCGGCGGTGGCTGTCGAGGGTTCGGCGCAGGCGCTCGAACAGCGATGGCAGAGGTGGCTCGGCCGCCTCGTCGCTTCCCTCCTGCTCGTCCCGCGTGAATCCTTCTCCCTGCGTCTGTGGCGAGGGTGTGGCTTCTGCGAGGTCCGGCGTCGCATTCTGCGCAGCCCTTCGTGCCGCCGCGATGAAGCTCGCACGGACGTGGCCTTGATCGGCGTCCGAGGCTGCAACAGGCGTGACCTCTGCCGGTCGTGGCTCATGCACGGGAGCGTCGGGAACAGAGAGCGTGGTCTCCTCCATCCGGGACAGTGTGACCGCGTGAAGCTTGCGCACGGCCGCTTCGAGACGATCTGCGGGCGGCAACTCTGAGGGCTGGGGCGTCACGCTGTCGGCAACCGGCGCAGCTTGGTTCGGCAGGCGGGATGCCAACGCCTCCAGGGCCTCATGAACCGACTTCAGGGTTTCCTGCGTCTTCCGGTCCGAGCGGGTGTGAAGAGCTTTCAGCTCGATGACGCCATGCTTGAGGGTATCCAGATCGCCTGTATCCGGCAGGGCCGAACGGATGTCGTTCAGCGCGGCCCTGGCCGCCCGCTCGGCGATCCTGGAAACCTCGTTCTGCAAATTCGCCAGATGCCCGGCCGCTTCTTCCAGGGCTTTGTGCAGAGGTTCCCCATGCGCGGATTCGAGGCGCTCCGTCAGTGCTGCGACCTGCCGCTCCAGGGCATCGAAGCCCGCTGGCTGTGCGGGTGTGCGTTCAAGCTTTTCGTCGATGGAGCGGAGCAACCCGGCCACGTCGGCGGTGTCCGACTGCCGACCGAGCTGCTGCAGTTCCTGCTCGATCCGATCGAACCGCTCCAGGAGAGGTTCGTGAGAGAGGGCCTCGCGCTCGGCTGCTGCATCGCCGTCAGGGGAGCGGCCGCTGGACAGGTTGGCCATGCGCTCGGTCAGGAGCGCCAGCTGTTCGCTGATCGGCGCGAGTTCAATCGGCTTTGGGTCCGGGCGGCGGACAAGGAGATCGAGGCGGCGATCCACGCTTTCCAGCAATTCCGGAACCTTGCTCGTGTCCTGGGCCGTGGCGGTCACGAAGAGGGCCGAGCAGACATCATCGAGGGACCGCTTCAGGGCGGTGAAATCGCTCTTGCCGACCTGATGGAGGCGAAGCTCGACGATCTGCCGGCCGAGAGCTTCGATCTCGCTGGAGAGCCGGTCCATCTGCTGCGGTTCGGCGCGGGTCGCCAGATCCTGGCGCAGGTCCACGATCTGGCCGCTGAGGAAGTCGATCACCGAGCGGTCGATGCCGGCCTCGGCCATGCGGTCGATCTTGTCGGTGATGCGCTCGATGCCGAGGCCGAGGTTCCGATGCAGCTCATGATTGACCCGCTCGGAGAGGGTCTGGACCTCCTCGTAGAGAACGCTCATCGAGCCGGCGAGGGTGTGCAGATCCTTGGTTGTGGGGCCCTGCTCAAGGTCCTTGGCCATGGAACCGAAAGACGCACCCAGGGCAGCGATTTCGTTGCGGGTCGCCAGATGCTCCATGCCGGATCGGAGCGTGTCGATCTCAGAGCGGATCGTCTCAACGGCTGGCATGAGATCCGTGTTCGGCTGCTCGAGGCGAGTGGCGAGCCGGGACATGTCGGCCCGCAGGCCGGTCAGGGATTCCGCCACCGGAGCGAGCGCCTTGAGCGCCTCCTCCATGGGGAACTCGACGCGCGGCGCGACCCGGCGCTCGACCGTGTCGAGGCGTTCCTTCAGAGACGACAGGGCCTGGGACAGGATGGCCACGATACGCTCCTGCTGATCCGTGGACATGCGGGCGGCATCGTTGAGGCGGGTCTCGGCCTGCTCAATCCAGCTTGCCATCGACTCCAGCGCGATGGCCGTCCGTGAGGCCTGCTCCTGCGCCTGCCGCTCGTTCTCGGCCGCGATGGCCGCCTTGAGGGCCCCGTAATCTTTCTTCGACTGCGGGCGCGGCGCGGACGACATCCGGCCAATCAAGGTTTCGAGATCGCTGCCGGCCGTCCGGCGGGGCTTGGGCCGAAACGAGGGTGTGGATTGGTCGTCCATCTCGGCCAGAACGGCCGCCGCCCAGTCATCAAGACTCAAGCCTGCCCGGCGTGCCGCGGCCATCGCCAGCTCGCGGGCGTCGAGGTCGTCAAGTCTTGAGAGGACGGGTCGTCTCATCATGGGCTCGCGGGGATACGCCGGGACTCTCAAGACGATGACAAGCCCCGTGCCGATCCTCGTCTGACGGGTAAGGGGCAGTGGAGAGGGGCGAATCACGACGCCTCCAAACCCTTCATCCGGAGGTTCAGCTTTCGTCGAGCGTAGTAAAAAACCCGTTAAATGGAGAGGGTTTCGAGCAGATTGCCTATCAGACAGGCAGTATCTTCCCCTTCGTCATGCCGCAGGGGGCGGGTTCTTCTGCCCTATCGGCACATGATGTCTGTAATATTCTTGCATATTATGAAATGTATGTTCTATCATTTCGTTACCAAAGGGGATGTGCGCTGGGCACTGAGCCGAGAACAATGAGATGACGGGGCATTCCATGGATCCATACGCAATCGGCGCCAAAGCTGGAGATGCAGCAGAGGGTGCAAAGCACTACACGATCGGCGACCTTGCACGTGAGTTCGGGGTGACCCTCCGCACGCTCCGGTTCTACGAGGATCGGGGTCTCCTGTCCCCCCGCCGGGATGGCACCGCCCGAATCTACGATGCCCGGGACCGCGAGCGCCTCTCCGTGATCCTCAAGGGCAAGCAGCTCGGCTTCACCCTGACCGAGATCCGCGCCATGCTGGCCGAGGAGCGCTCGGGCAACGGCCCGGCCATGAACCTCAAGCTGTCCCTCGACCAGATCGAGGACCAGATCCAGCATCTTGAGCAGCAGAAGAAGGAAATCGAAGAGGCTCTGGCCGAACTCCAGGCCCGCCGTGCCGGTATAGCTGCCGCGGCCTGATCTCCCGCGTTCTCAGGCCACCAGAACAAACCCTCCGGCATCAGGCCCTGCGCCTCGATGTCGGAGGGTTTTTGTTTGTGCGCGTAAGATTGCGGAAGGAGGAGCACGGCCTAGCAGCAGCCGGGAGCCTTCCTGGCCGAGAGACCAGCCTTCACCACTCCCCCGAAAGATTTAAGGGCGCGCCTCTTCCAAACGATGCCGGATAGTTTATATGTGAACTATCCGCTTGGCCCGCATCTTCTCGTATGGGAAGATTCGGGTTGGAATCCGATCTGGGAGACATCCGAATGCCGGTCTACAAGGCCCCCGTCGAAGACGTCATGTTCCTTTTGAACGACGTGTTCCCGATTGAGCGCCACAACAACCTTCCTGGTTTCGCCGATGCGACGCCCGATACGGTGGAGGCGATCCTGGCCGAGGGCGCCAAGCTCTGCGAGGAGGTGTTCGCGCCCCTGAACCTTTCCGGCGATCAGGAGGGCTGCACCCGCAATCCGGACGGATCGGTCACTACGCCCAAGGGCTTCAGGGAAGCTTACGAGGCCTACGCTGCCGGCGGCTGGATGGGTCTTGCCGCGCCTGAGGAGTTCGGCGGCCAGGGCCTGCCGTCCGTCCTCAACACGATCATGCAGGAATTCGTCTCCTCGTCGAACCTGGCGCTCGGCATGTATCCAGGCCTGACTCAAGGGGCCATCGCGGCGCTGATCGAGCATGGCACCGAGGAGCAGAAGCGCACCTACCTGCCTAAGATGATCGAGGGTACATGGACCGGCACCATGAACCTCACCGAGCCTCATTGCGGCACGGATCTGGGCCTGCTCAAGACCAAGGCCGTGCCGAACGGCGACGGCTCCTATGCCATCTCCGGCACCAAGATCTTCATCTCCGCCGGCGAGCACGACATGGCGGAGAACATCGTCCACCTGGTGCTCGCCCGCATCGACGGGGCGCCCGCCGGCACCAAGGGCATCTCGCTCTTCGTGGTGCCGAAGTTCCTCGTGAAAGAGGACGGATCGCTGGGTGAGCGCAACGGCGTGTCCTGCGGCTCGCTCGAGCACAAGATGGGCATCCACGGCAACGCCACTGCCGTCATGAACTACGACGGCGCCAGGGGCTGGCTCGTGGGTGAGGCGAACCGCGGGCTCAACGCCATGTTCGTGATGATGAACGAGGCGCGTCTTGCCGTGGGCGTGCAGGGACTGGCGCAGTCCGAGGTCGCCTACCAGAATGCGGTGGCCTATGCGAAGGACCGCCTCCAGGGCCGTTCGCTCACCGGCGCGAAGTTCCCCGACAAGCCCGCCGATCCGATCATCGTGCACCCGGACGTGCGCCGCACGCTCCTGTCCATCAAGGCGTTCAATGAGGCGGGCCGCGCCTTCATCGTCTGGACGGGGCTGAACAACGACATCGCGCACCGCTCCTCAGACGAGGCGCAGCGCCAAGTCGCCGAGGATTACATGGGCCTCATGACGCCGGTGGCGAAGGGCGTGCTCACCGATCTCGGCTTCGACAACGCCGTCAAGGCGCAGCAGATGTTCGGCGGCCACGGCTATATCGAGGAATGGGGCATGTCGCAGTTCGTGCGCGATGCCCGCATCGCCATGATCTATGAAGGCGCCAACGGCATCCAGGCCATGGACCTCGTCGGCCGCAAGCTCGGCAAGGATGGCGGCCGCGCCGTCATGACCTTCTTCAACGAGGTCGGCGCCTTCTGCCAGGAAAATGCCGGCGACGAGAGTCTCAAGGCTTACATCGCGCCCCTGCAACAGGGCCTCGGTCATCTGCAGCAGGCCACCATGTGGTTCATGCAGAACGCCATGGCAAAGCCCGACAACGCGGGCGCCGGCGCCACCGACTACATGCACCTCTTCGGCCTCGTGGTTCTGGGCTATATGTGGGCGAGGATGGCGAAGGCCGCGCAAGTGAAGAAGGCGGAAGGCAACGGCGTCGCCGAGAAGATGGACGCCAAGCTCCTGACAGGGCGCTTCTTCATGGAGCGCATGATGCCCGAGACCGCCACGCGCCTCGCCCTCATCACGACGGGTGCGGATACGACCATGGCGATGCCGGTGGAAGCGTTCTGATTGTACTAAGCGTCATCCCGGCCGAAAAGCCGGGATCGCATGACGAGTGAAGCACTCTATTCTGATAACGGTCCCGGATCGCTTTCAGCGTCCGGGATGACAGAGACCAGGAGGCCTCCATGGCTGAAGCCTATATCTACGATGCCGTCCGCACCCCGCGCGGACGCGGCAAGCCGGATGGTTCGCTGCACGAGGTTCCTGCGGTGGACCTCGCCGTGACCGCGCTCGACGCCATCCGCCGCCGCAACAACCTCGACCCGAAGCTAGTGGAAGACGTGGTGCTCGGCTGCGTCGACCCGGTCGGTGAGGCCGGTGGCGACATCGCGCGTGCGGCGGCGTTGAAGGCGGGCTTCGGCAAGGAAGTGCCGGGCGTGCAAATAAACCGCTTCTGCGCCTCGGGGCTCGATGCGGTGGCGCTTGCAGCCGCGCAGGTCATGTCGGGCATGAAGGACATCACCATCGGGGGCGGCGTCGAATCCATGAGCCGCGTCGGCATGGGCGCATCCGGGGGCGCGTGGCCGGTCGATCCGGGCATCGCCATCGACAACTACTTCCTGCCCCAGGGCATCTCGGCGGATCTCATCGCCACCAAGTATGGCTTCTCGCGTGACGACGTCGACGCCTATGCGGTCGAGTCGCAGAAGCGTGCCGGGAAGGCCTGGGACGAAGGACGGTTCACCAAGTCCGTGGTGCCGGTGAAGGACATCAACGGCCTCACAATCCTCGCCAAGGACGAGCATATGCGGCCGCAGACCGACATGCAGTCGCTCGGCCAGCTCAAGGCCGCCTTCGTGCAGATGGGTGAGATGGGCGGCTTCGACGCGGTGGCGATTGCAGCCCACCCGGACGTGGAGTTCGTCAACCACGTGCATCACGCGGGCAACTCCTCGGGCATTGTCGACGGCGCGGCTGCCGTGCTCGTCGGCAACAAGGAGGGCGGCACGAAGGCGGGCTTGAAGCCGCGTGCGCGCATCAAGGGCTTCGCCTCCATCGGGTCCGATCTCGCGCTTATGCTCACCGGTCCCATCGACGTGTCGGAGCTGGCGCTTCGCAAGGCCGGCATGACCAAGGACGACATCGACCTCTTCGAGATCAACGAGGCCTTCTCGTCGGTCGTGCTGCGCTACATCCAGGCCATGGATCTCGATCCGGCGAAGGTCAACGTGAATGGCGGCGCCATCGCCATGGGCCATCCGCTCGGCGCTACCGGCGCCATGATTCTGGGCACGGTGCTCGACGAGTTGGAGCGTACGAACAAGCAGACGGCTCTCGTGACGCTGTGCGTGGCTGCCGGCATGGGTACGGCCGCGATCATCGAGCGGGTTTGATCTTTCACTGTCATCCCGGGGCCGCGGAGCGGAACCCGGGATCGTAAGACCAGAAATCGGATAGCGATCCCGGCTCTTCGCTTCGCTGCGGCCGGGATGACGGGAACCCTCCCGGGAGGACACCATGACGAACTTCACCAATTTCCGCTTCGAGACCGACGCCGACGGCATTGCGCTCGTCACATGGGATATGCCGGGCCGCTCCATGAACGTGATCACCCCCGAGGTGATGGGCGAACTGGAGCGTATCATCGAGACGGTCGTGGGCGACGAGGCCATCAAGGGCTGTGTCATCACCTCGGGCAAGGAGGCCTTCTCGGGCGGCGCGGACCTCACCATGCTCCAGGGGCTGGGCAGCGAGTATGCCAAGCTCGCGAAGGAGAAGGGCGAGGAGGCTGCCATGCAGTTCTTCTTCGACGAGTCGCGCAAGCTCTCGCTGCTCTATCGCCGGCTCGAGACCTGCGGCAAGCCGTTCGCCGCGGCCGTACATGGCGTGTGTCTCGGCGGTGCCTTCGAGCTCGCGCTCGCCTGCCATTTCCGCGTGCTGTCGGACGTGGACTCCACCCGCGTCGGCCTACCCGAGGTGAAGGTCGGGCTCTTCCCCGGCGCCGGCGGCACGCAGCGCGTGGCGCGTCTCATGCAGACAGGCGATGCCCTGCAGATGCTGTTCAAGGGCGAACAGATCCGTCCGCTCATGGCGCGCAACATGGGTCTCGTGCACACCGTAGCGCCGCGTGACGGGATCGTGCAGGCGGCCAAGGATTGGATCAAGCAAGGCGGATCGGCCGTCGCGCCCTGGGACCAGAAGGGTTACAAGCTGCCCTCCAACAAGGTGTTCTCCGCTGCCGGCATGCAGATCTGGCCGCCGGCGAATGCCATCTACCGCCGCGAGACGCAGGACAACTACCCGGCGATCCGTGCCATTCTCGAATCTGTTTATCAGGGCCTTCAGCTGCCGATGGATCTGGCCCTCAAGGTGGAGTCGCGCTGGTTCGCCAAGATCCTGCGCTCGAAGGAGGCAGCGGCGATGATCCGCACGCTCTTCATCTCCATGCAGGATCTCAACAAGGGCGCGCGCCGTCCAAAGGATGTGCCGGCCACAAGCCTGAAGAAGGTGGGCGTCATCGGCGCAGGCTTCATGGGTGCGAGCGTCGCCTATGTCACGGCGAATGCCGGCCTCGAGGTCGTGCTCATCGACCGCGATGTGGAAGCGGCCGAGAAGGGCAAGGCGCATTCGCACAAGCTCATGAGCGACCAGATCATGAAGGGCCGCGCCAAGACGGCGGATCGCGATGCGCTGCTTGCACGCATCACCGCGTCTGCCGACTACAATGATCTGAAGGATTGCGATCTCGTCATCGAGGCGGTGTTCGAGGACCCGAAGGTCAAGGCCGAGGTAATCCGACAAGTCGAGGCGGCGATCCGGCCCGATTGCATCTTCGCTTCCAACACCTCGACCCTGCCGATTTCAGGATTGGCCCAGCAATCGAAGAACGCCGCACAATTCATCGGCATCCACTTCTTCTCGCCGGTCGAGAAGATGATGCTGGTCGAGATCATCATGGGCAAGGAGACGGGCGACAAGGCGCTCGCCACCGCGCTCGACTATGTGCGCCTGATTAAGAAGACACCGATTGTCGTCAATGATTCCCGCGGCTTCTTCGCCAATCGCTGCGTGCTGGCCTATATCCTCGAAGGTCATCTCATGCTGACGGCTGGCGTGCCGGCACCGATGATCGAGCAGGCGGGCAAGCAGGTCGGCATGCCGGTCGGTCCGCTTTCGCTCAACGACGAGGTCGGCGTCGATCTCGGCCTCAAGATCTTGCGCGCCACCAAGGCGCAGCTGGGCGATGCCGTGATCATTCCGGAGCAGGAGCAACTGCTCACCACGCTGGTGGAGAAGGAGGGCCGCTTCGGCCGCAAGAACCGGAAAGGGTTCTATGATTATCCGGAAGGTGCTCCGAAGCGTCTCTGGCCGGGCCTGAAGGACCTGCAGGTGAATCCGGCTGCGGCCGAGCTCATCGACATGGACGAGTTGAAGCAGCGTCTGCTCGTCACGCAGGCTCTGGAGGCTGCGCGCACCGTCGAGGAGGGCGTGGTCACCGATCCGCGCGAGGCGGATGTGGGCTCGATCCTCGGCTTCGGTTTCGCGCCCTATACGGGCGGTGCGCTTTCCTACATCGACTTCATGGGCGCGAAAGCCTTCGTGGAATTGTGCCGGAAGCTTCAGGCCAAACACGGCGACCGCTTCGCACCGCCGAACCTTCTTCTCGACATGGCGTCAAGCGGCGAGACGTTCTATGGACGCGCTGCGGCGAAGAAAGCGGCTTAGGATCAGCAGTCATCCCGGGGCTGCGGAGCAGAACCCGGGATCGTCTGACGAGAAGAGTGCCATATTCTTGGAACGATCTCGGATCTCCGCTGCGCTTCGTCCGGGATGACGCTAGTGTGCCGGTGTTACGAATCGCGCCGACCTGAAGGGAACTCCATGAAACAGCACTTCGCCATGATGGCGGGCTACAACGCCTGGTGCAACGAGCGCCTTTATGATGCGGCCGCGCAATTGTCCGATCCGGATTACCGCGCCGATCGCGGTGCGTTCTTCAAGTCGGTGCACGGTACGCTCAACCACATTCTCGTGGCCGACCGCATCTGGATGAGGCGGTTCACGGGAGAAGGGGAGGCGCCGAACCGGCTGGATGCTATTCTCTTCGAGGGCTTCGATCAACTTCGAGCTGCGCGCCAGAAGGAAGACGAGCGGATCGTCGCCTATTTCGACAGTCTGTCCGAAGCCGATCTCGCGGGGCGTTTCCGCTTTCGGACCATCACGAATCCCATCGATGTCGAGCAGTCTTTGGCGCCGGCGCTGCTGCATTTCTTCAATCACCAGACCCACCACCGCGGCCAGGTTCACTGCCTACTGACGGGCTTCGGCCGTGAAGCGCCCTCTCTCGATCTTATGCTGTTCCAGCGCCAGACCGGGATCGGCCTCACATGAATCTCTGGCTGCGCCTGCTGCACCTGATCATCGCCTCGTTTGTGCGGCCGAAGCTCGATCCGGTGCGGGACGTCTCGCGTCTGACGTTCCGCGTGTGGCCGCACGATCTCGATACGTCGCTGCACTTGAACAATGGGCGCTACTGGACGCTCATGGATCTCGGGCGCACCGACATGATGATCCGCTCCGGGCTCTGGCGGCCCATCCTCAGGCATGGCTGGGTGCCTGTGGTAGGCGCGGGACAGATCCGGTTCCGTCGGGAGCTCAAACCGTTTCGCGCCTTCACCTTGGAGACGCGCATCCTCACCTGGTCCGACAGTCATGTGGTGATGGAGCATCGGCTAGTTTCCCAGTCCAAGGACGGCAGCTTGATCCTCAATGCCATCGCTCTCGTGAGGGCAGGGCTCTACGACCGCAGGGAGCGGCGCTTCATCCCTATGGATCGCCTGCTGAGCGAGATCGGCCTGCGGGCGGAAGTCCCTGAGGTCGCCCCGGAGGTCGAGGCTTTCCTGAGGGCAGAAGAGACGTTGAAGAGCGCGGCCTGATGGTCCAAGCTGGGGGCATCGCCGCTTAAAGCCCGCCAACTTCGAATCGGACCCATGCCTCGCATCATCGACTACTACTTCTCCCTCGTGAGCCCTTGGGCCTATATCGGCCACGCACCCTTCATGGATATCGTCCAGAGACACGGGGCCGAGGTCAATTACAAGCCGGTGTTCCTGGGCCGGGTCTTTGCGGAGACCGGCGGCCTGCCGCTCGCCCAGCGCCACCCGGCCCGGCAGCGCTACCGGATCCTTGAACTCCAGCGCTGGCGCGACAAGCGGGGCCTTGCCTTCAACATCACCCCGAAGCACTGGCCCTTCGACGTGAATCTCGCCGATCGGTTCGTGATCGCCATCAACGCTTCCGGTAAGAGCCCGGATGCCTTCCTGCGCCGGGCCTACGCGGCCGTATGGGAGGAGGAGCGCAACCTTGCCGATCCGCTTGTGCTCGCGGAGCTGGCGGAGCTGGCTGGTCTCGATTCATCCGCACTCATGGATGTGGCGACCGGCAGCACCACCGAGGCCATCTATGCCCTCAACCTCGAGAATGCGGTAGCGGGCGATGTCTTCGGTTCCCCGGCCTATGTGCTCGACGGCGAGGTGTTCTGGGGGCAGGACAGGCTCGACCTGCTTGCCGACGCGCTGGCAAGCGGCCGCGCTCCCTACACGCCGAATCCATAAAGGCTCATCATGAAGACCATCGGGCTCATCGGCGGAATGAGCTGGGAAAGCTCGGCCGAATACTACCGCATTGTCAATCAGGAGACGAACCGGCGGCTCGGCGGCGTGCACTCGGCTCAATGCCTGATGTGGTCGTTCGACTTCGACGCGATCAAGCACCTCCAGCATGAGGGCGAATGGGACAAGCTCGCAGAGGTGATGAAGGAGGCAGCCCTCCGACTGGAGCGCGGCGGCGCCGACTTCCTCGTCATCTGCACCAACACCATGCATCGCCTGGCTGACGCGGTCTCGTCGGCTGTCGGCATTCCGTTGATTCACATCAGCGATCCTACGGCCGAGAAGATCAAGGCTTCGGGCTTCGAACGGGTCGGCCTGCTCGGCACCGCCTTCACCATGGAACAGGATTTCTACAAAGGCCGCCTGCAGCAGCGTCATGGGCTCGATATCATCGTGCCGGACGAGGACGACCGCCGGGTCGTGCACGAGATCATCTACAAGGAGCTCGTGCTCGGGCAGGTCAGGCCGGAGTCCCGTCAGGCCTATCGCGAAATCATCGCCCGCCTGATCGAACGCGGCGCTCAATGCATCATCCTCGGCTGCACGGAGATCATGCTGCTGGTTAGGCAAGAAGACAGCGCCGTGCCGCTGTTCGATACGACGACAATCCATGCTGTGGCGGCAGTCGATGAGGCACTGAAACCTGTCTAACACGCTCGTCATGGCCGGGCCTGTCCCGGCCATCTCAATGCGGAAAAGCGCTGCGCTTCATATGATCGAGATCACCGGCACAAGGCCGGTGATGACATGAGAGTTGCTACTCCGCCGCCACCTTCGTCGCGCGCCACTGCGTCAGCAACGCGCGCAGGGCTGCGGGCTTCAGCGGCTTGTTGAGGACGTGGATGTTCATTGCGGCCGCAGCATCCCGCACGACAGGCGTACGGTCGGCGGTGACGAGCAGGGCCGGCATATCGACCTGGGTCTTCCAGCGCAGGGCCTTGATGACCTCAAGCCCGTCGGTCTCGTCCAGGTGGTAATCGGCAATGATCACCTCAGGCAGGCCCTTGTTCGTGCGCAGCGCCTGATGGGCGCTTTCCAGGTCGGAAGCGGTCCAGACGTCACAACCCCATCCCGTGAGGAGGAGACGCATGCCCTCGAGGATTGCCGGCTCGTTGTCGATGACGAGCACGCGTAGGCCTGAGAGCACGGTCGCGGGCGCTTTCGGCGGCTCGGGCGCTGCGGCCGTTGCCGGAAGAGCCGCGACCACAGGCACCTCCAACCGGAACACGGAGCCGCGCCCGACTTCGGAGCTTAGCGTGATCGGGTGCTTGAGCACGCGGCCGATGCGCTCGACGATGGAGAGGCCGAGGCCTAAGCCCCGCGCCACCTTCATGCCTTGATCAAGGCGCTGGAACTCGCGGAAGACGACACGCTGCTTGGACGCCGGGATGCCGAGGCCGGTATCCAAAACTTCGAGAACGAGATGCCCGGCGCGTCTGCGCCCGCCGACGAGCACGCGCCCGGACGGCGTGTACTTGATCGCGTTGGAGATCAAATTCTGCAGAAGACGGCGCATGAGACGCCGGTCCGAACGCACCGTCAGGGAGGAGGGGACGAAGGTGAGCTTCAGGTTCTTGGCCCGGGCGACCGGCTCAAACTCCCTCTGCAACTGGCGGAACATCTCGTCGATGCGGAAGCTCGACCATTGCGGCTTCATGGCGCCCGTATCGAGGCGCGAGATGTCGAGAATGGCGGTGAGGATCTCCTCGACCGCGTCGAGCGATGCGTCGATATTCTCGGCGAGCGTTCCATCGCCTGCCTCGCGATCGCGCTCCACGAGCGACGTGGCATAAAGGCGGGCCGCGTTCAGCGGCTGCAGGATGTCGTGCGAGGCCGCAGCGAGAAAGCGCGTCTTGGAGATGTTGGCCTCATCGGCCTCCGCCTTGGCGCTCCTGAGCGCTTCGTTGAGGCGCGTGAGTTCTTCGGTTCTCTCTCGCACCCGCTGCTCCAGGGTCTCGTTGGCGCGACGGCTCGCTTCCTCAGCCAGAACGGTTTCGGTGACGTCCGTATAGGTGGTCACATGGCCGCCATCGGGCAGAAGGTTCGAGCGGATCTCGATCACCTTGCCCGACGGATAAAGCCTGAGGCGCACCGGCTCCACATCGTGCCGGAAGGAGTGGAGGCGGGCCTCCACGAGATCCTCGATCTTGCCGGGTCCATAGGAGCCGCGCGAGGCGTTGTAGCGCACGATCTGCTCCATGCCGATCCCGACCTGCACGAAATTGGGCGGCATATCGTAGAGGTCGAGAAAGGCCTGATTCCAGGCGAGCAGCCGCAGATCTCCGTCGATCACCGTGATGCCCTGCTTGGCGTAGTTCAGCGCATGCTGGAGAAGATCGCGGCTGTGCTGGATCGCCGCCGATGCATCATCGAGCAGCTTGAGGGCCGCTTCCGTGGAGACGGTGCGGCGGCGCAGCAGCAGCGACAGGGCCAATCGTGAGGACGCAGTCCCGATGGCCGATGCCAGAAGGTGCTCCGCATAGCGCAGGAGATGGATGTCAGCCTCAGCACGCGTTTCCAGATTTTGTCCGCGGCTGTGAGCGAACCCTTCGAAGGACCGGACTGTTCGTTCCTCGCCCAGATAGCGGGCGACGGTGGCGCGCAACTCGCCTACGCTCACGCTGGCGCGGAACAGGCGAAAGCTCGGTGTTGCCGATGTCGCGGCCTCCCCAAGGAAGACATTGGCCTGGATCTGCTCCATAGCCGTGACCGGTCGCCACAGGGAGAAGGCGATGTAGCACAGGATGTTGAGCGTGAGGCTCCAGATGACGCCATGGGTCAGCTGGGGCAGGTCCACTCCGAACAGGGACGTGGGCTTCAGCACCGTGATGCCAAAGGGGCCGGTGACGACGACATCCGACCAGAACACGCCGTCCCAGACAAGGCTCGGCAGAAGGAGCGTGTAGGCCCAGGTGATGAAGCCGACGACCAGGCCGACGCTGGCGCCGAGCGCCGTGCCGCGCGACCAGATGAGGCCGCCGAGAAAGGCCGGGGCAACCTGGGCGATGGCGGCGAATGACAGAAGCCCGATGGCCGCGAGCGCCGCCTCGCCGGAGGCGCGATAGTAGACATAGCCGAGCAGGATGACCACGACGATGGAGATCCGCCGCACGCCGATCACGAAGCTGCCTGGATCGATGCCCGCGAAGGCGCGCCGTCGCAGCACGATGGGCATGACCAGATGGTTCGAGATCATCACAGCTACGGCGACGGAATCGACGATCACCATGGCGGTGGCCGCCGAGAAGCCGCCGAGGAATGCGATCACCGCGAGGGTGCCGGCCTTGTCCATCAAAGGCAGGGCGAGCACGGTCATGTCCCGGTCGACGGCTCCTTCGGGAAAGGACGCGAGGCCTGCCAGCGCGACCGGGATGACGAAAAGATTGATGAGGATGAGATAGACCGGAAACAGCCAGGCGGCACGCTTCAGATCCGAGATGTCGTGGTTCTCGACCACCGTCACGTGAAACTGGCGCGGCAGGAGAATGGTGGCGCAGGCTGAAAGCAGAATGAGGGTGATGTAGCTGCCGAAGCCGGAGGTCAGCCCCATCAGGTCGGAGCTTGTGCCCTGGGCGTTGAGGCGCTCCAGGATCCCATCATAGCCGTTGAACATCACGAAGGTGATGTAGCCGCCGATGATCAGGAAGGCGATGAGCTTCACCAGGGACTCGATGGAAATGGCGAGCAGAAGTCCGTTCTGGTGCGCTGTGGCATCGGTGTGTCGCGTGCCGAAAGCGACGGCAAAGCCCGCCAGCACGAGAGCGGCCACGAGGGCCAGATCTCCGATGAACGGCAGTTGCGACAGGGATGCTCCGTCCGCATCGGACAGGAACACGTCGAGGGATGACGATACGGCCTTCAACTGCAGGGCGATGTAGGGAACCGAGCCAACGAGGGCGATCAAGCTCACGAGGGCTGCCACCGGCTCGCTCTTGCCGTAGCGGGCTGCCACGAAGTCGGCGATCGATGAAATGTTCTGGGTCTTTGCGATCCGCACGATCCGGGCGACCAGCGGGTAGCCCAGTCCGATCACCAGGATCGGACCGATGTAGATGGCCAGGAAGTCGAAGCCCGAGCGGCTGGCGAGCCCGACCGATCCGAAGAAGGTCCAGGAGGTGCAATAGACGGCGAGCGCCAGGGCCGCAATCGTGGAGCGAGCCGGCCCCTGAACGAAGCGCCGCCCCCAGTTGTCGCCCCAATAGGCCACCGTGAACAGGAAGCAGAGATAGACCAGTGCCGACAACACGACGGCCCAGGTGGCGACCATAGGCGTGAACCCTCGAAAACAAGCGTGGAGTAGCTTTAGCCGGTTAGGGATGCGAAGGCCACTGCCGGCGCATCACAGGCCCTGGTCCCATTCGGGCTCTGGTGCGAAGCGCTGTGCCAGAAACGCGATGAAGGCGCGCACCTTCGCCGGAGCCTGTCGTCCGGAGGGCAGGATGGCATGGATGCCGGGCTGATAGGTCGGGTAGCTGCCGAGCACCGCCACGAGGCTGCCGTCGCGCAGGCAATCGCCTACGATGAAGGTGGGCTGGTAGATCAGGCCCTGCCCGGCGACGGCCGCGGCCAGCAGGGCATCGCCGTTATTGGCCCGCAGATTGCCCTGCACCGGCACGACGATCTCGCCGTCCGTGCCGAAGGTCCAGCGGTTTGCCCCGATGGCGCTGGGCAGGGTGTAGCCGAGGCAATTGTGCTGGGCGAGATCGTCCAGCGTCTCAGGGGTGCCGTGCTCCTTCAGGTAGGAGGGGGCGGCGCAGACGGCGGTGCGGCAGGGAGCAAGGCGCCGGGCCACGAGGCTCGAATCCTTCAGCCGCCCGATCCGGATCGCCAGATCCCAGCCTTCCTCGATCAGGTCCACGTAACGGTCGGCGAGGCCGAGATCGAAGGAAACGGCCGGATGCAGGCGGTTGAATGCAGGCAGCGCAGGAGCAATGTGCCGGAAGCCGAAGGTGAGGGGGACGTTGAGCCGCAGCGTTCCCCTCGGCTCGATCCGGTCGAGGCTGGCGGACGCCTCCGCCTCCTCGATCTCGGTCAGGATTCGCTCGCAGGCTGCGAGATAGGTCCGCCCGCCTTCGGTCAGCACAAGCTTGCGGGTGGACCGGTGCAGAAGCTTGACCCCGAGCCTCTCTTCCAGCGCGGCTACATGCTTCGTCACCATGGTCTGGGACAGATTGAGCGCTCGCCCTGCTGCCGAGAAGCTGCCCAGGGCAGCCACACGGACGAAAACCTGCATGCTGGTAACCCGGTCGAGCATGAGGCAGTCTCACTCTCCTGGTGTGAATAGATATCCTGAATTAGGCATTATCATATCAACAGTTTGAGCTCATATCGAGAGACCATTCAGGAGATCCTCGATGATTGACACCCGCACTGCTCCCTACGCCGCGCTGATCCTGCGCATCGCTCTCGGCGTCCTGTTCCTGGCCCATGCCGGCCTGAAGTTCTTTGTGTTCACCCCCGCAGGTGCCGCCCAGTTCTTCGGCAGCCTCGGGCTGCCGCCGGCTCTGGCCTATCTCACGATCGCGGTCGAAGCGGCCGGCGGTGTCGCCCTGATCCTCGGCCTCTTCACCCGCTGGGTGTCGCTGGCCCTGATCCCGATCCTGCTCGGCGCCATCGTGTTCGTCCACGGCCCTGCCGGCTTCTTCTTCAACAATCCGAACGGCGGCTGGGAATATCTCGCGTTCTGGATCGTGGCTCTCGTGGCTCAGGCTCTGCTGGGGGACGGCGCTCTTGCGGTGCGGGCCGGATCGGTGAAGGCGGCTCCCACGTTGTCCACACGGTCGGCTTGAAGGGTATAGAGATGTTGAAACCCATGTCCCATGACGCCGGGACACCGGTGGCGCGGCCCATCGATCCCGGGGTCAGGATCGGCCACGTTCACCTGAAGGTGGCCGATCTCGACCGCGCGCTCGCCTTCTATTGCGGCGTGCTCGGCTTCGAGTTGATGCAGCGCTACGGCGCCCAAGCCGCCTTCGTCTCGGCCGGGGGCTATCACCACCACATCGGCCTGAACACTTGGGAAAGCCAGGGCGGTTCGCCTCCGCCTCCCGGCACCACGGGGCTTTACCATGTGGCGATCCTCTACCCCACGCGGGCAGCCCTGGCCGATGCGCTTTATCGGCTCGCCGAGGCTGGCATACCGCTGCAGGGCGCAAGCGATCATGGGGTCAGCGAGGCTCTGTACCTGAGCGATCCAGATGGCAACGGTATCGAGCTCTATGTGGATCGCCCTGAGGACCAATGGCCGAGAACGCCGGACGGAGAACTCCAAATGGTCACCCGCCGTCTCGACCTGCAGGACCTGCTCGCGAGCCGCAACCCTTGACGAAATTCCCAGATCGGGCAGCTTGAAGCTTGGGGGCAGGCTACAGGAGGTCCGGTCATGTGGAACGAGTTCAAGCAGTTTGCCCTTCGAGGCAATGTGGTCGATCTGGCGATCGGCATCATCATCGGAGCCGCTTTCAGCAAGATCGTGGATTCGCTCGTGGGCGACATCTTCATGCCCATTGTCGGAGCCATCACCGGCGGCCTCGATTTCTCGAACTACTTCACGCCGCTGGCTGAATCCGTTACGGCAACGGGGCTGGCGGAGGCTAAGAACCAGGGGGCCGTGCTCGCCTGGGGCAGCTTCATCACGGCTGCCATCAACTTCACCATCATCGCCTGGATCTTGTTCCTGCTGGTCAAGGGCATGAACCGCCTGCGTCGCAAGGAGGATGCCAAGACCGGCACAGCCGACAAGCCTGCGGAACTCCCGGCCGACGTCAAGCTGCTGACGGAAATCCGCGATCTCATGAAGACGGGCAGGACGCTCTGATTCATCACCGGTTTCGATCGGATCCTTCGCCTTTTGTCATGCGACGCATTCAACGCTTGCCTTGCACCGGTGAACGGGTCATCCCTGTTCGCCGAATTTCCAAGGAACTCTCCCATGAATGCGTCCGTGTCGATCCCGTCCGTTCTCAATCTGCGCCCTGAAGCGGAGCAGGCACCGACCAGCGGCATTGTCGATGTGTTCAGCTATGGCCGGCTGAAGCCCGGCATCATCCCGCTCTGGGTGGGCGAGGGGGATCTGGCGACGCCGCCCTTCATTTGCGAGTCGGCGGCGCAATCCCTCGCGAAGGGCGAGACGTTCTACACCTATCAGCGCGGCATCCCCGAGTTGCGCCAAGCCATTGCCCGGTATCATGAGCAGGTTTACCGCAAGGCCTTCGATCCCGAGCGCTTCTTCGTCACCTCCGGCGGCATGCCAGCCATGCAGCTTGCCTTCCGCATGCTCGCGGGCAACGGCGACGAGGTGCTGATCCCCACGCCTGCATGGCCGAACTTCGCCGGCGCTATCACCGTCGCGGGCGCGCGTCCTGTCCCCGTGTCGATGGCCATCGACGCACAAGGCTGGCATCTCGATTTCGAGCGTCTCGAAAGAGCGATCACGCCGCGCACCCGGGTGCTCGTCATCAACTCGCCGTCGAACCCGACAGGTTGGGTGGCGAGCCACGCCGATCTTCGCGCTGCGCTCGATCTTGCCCGCCGTCATGGCCTCTGGATCGTGGCGGACGAGATCTACAGCCGCTTCATCCACGAGCCGGCGCTCACCGTCGACGGGCGCACGCCGTCCTTCCGCGACGTGATGGAGCCGGAGGACAAGATCATCTTCGTCCAGACCTTCTCGAAGAATTGGGCGATGACCGGCTGGCGCCTCGGCTGGCTGGAAGCCCCGCATGCTTTGGGACAGGTCATCGAAAACCTGATTCAGTATCAAACCTCGGGCACCCCGACCTTCATCCAGCGCGCCGGCGTCGCCGCCATCGAGCAGGGCGAGAGCTTCCTCGCGGACCAGATCGTCCGCGCCCGTCAGGGCCGGGAGATTGTTGCCCGGCTTGCCGAAACCGGTCTCGTCGAACTGCCGCCGCCGAGCGGCGCCTTCTACGCCTTCCTGAAGATCAAGGGTGCCAAGAGCTCCAAGGACATTGCCTTCCGCTTGATCGATGAGGCGAATGTGGGCCTGGCGCCGGGCTCGGCCTTCGGCGAGGCGGGCGAGGGGTATCTGCGCCTCTGTTATCTTCGCAAGCCCGAGGATGTGGAAGAGGCTGTCCGTCGCATCAGCGAGGCTCTGCCGCGGCTCGTGGCTTAAGCGGCCACGCTTGCTGCCGACATCGCCGAGGATGTGCGGCTTGCATCGACAGGCACTGATCGCATGGCCTGTGCGCGTCATCGGCATTTGACGGGAGAGGATCGGGCGTTCATTGACCAGAGCCGTGATGCGTCTCGTCCTCGCCCATCTCGTCCAGATCCTGATCGCCGCTCTCGGCGGTCTTGTATTCCACTGGCTCGGCGTGCCGGCCGCATGGTTGTCCGGCGCTGCCATTGCGGCCACCTTGTGGGGCCTCTCGGGTCGCGCCTTGCCGATGCCTCGCGCTTTGGCCGATGCCGCGATGCTCATCTCGGGAGCGGCCATGGGCGCAGCGGTCACGCCGGCTGCTATTGCTGCCATAGGCCGCTATCCGGGCAGCCTGATCCTGCTGGTCATTGGCGTGTTCGCGATTTCCGCGGCATCCACAATCTGGCTCATGCGGATGTCAGGCTGGCGCATCGCCGATGCGGTGCTGGCTTCCGTGCCCGGCGCGCTCTCCACCGTTCTCGCCGTTGCCGCTGACCGGAAGGCGGAGGTTGCCTCCATCGCCATCGTGCAGAACTTTCGGCTGTTCGTGCTGATCGCGCTGCTGCCGAGCGTGGTTGTTCTGACCGGGGATGGAGGCAATACCGGCGCGCTCATCGGGGAAGGCCTCCCGGTCGAGAGCCCCGGCGGCATGGCCTTCATCCTCCTCGGTGGGCTGGTCTTGGGAGCCGTCTTCAAGACGCTGAAGGTGGCCGCTCCGATCCTGCTCGGCGCAACGATGGTGAGCTCCATCAGCCATGGTACCGAGTTCGTCACCGGCGTCATTCCTCCGCTGATTGCAACAGGAGGCTTGGTGCTGATCGGCCTCTTCATCGCTGAGCGCTTCCGCAATGTTCAGCGCTCCACCCTGAAGCGGGCTCTCATGTCGGCGCTTGGATCCTTCACGATCGGCATGATCGTGGCTGCGCTCTTTGCGTGTGTTGCTGCGTGGCTCGCCGGCGTGAGCTTCGCCAATGGACTCGTCGCCTTCGCGCCGGGTGGGCTCGAGGCGATGACGGTGCTCGCCCTCATCCTGGGACTCGATCCGCTCTATGTCGGCATTCACCATCTCGTGCGATTTCTCGGCATCGGCCTCGTACTGCCGTTCCTGATCGGCTGGCTGCAGCGGGACAAAATCTCAGCTGCGGAATAAGGCTCAGGATCTTTCGTTTCGCAGGCGCTCCACCGCTTCCATGCGCGGTTTGGCCGTGTCCCACAGACGCTTGGTGACCGAAGCGACGAGAGCCTCGGTCAACAGCAGAAGGCCTGCCGAGGAATCCCAGTTGGACGGAGCGACGATGTGGGCGGGCAGCACGTGCCGCGCGACGCGCGCGATGGGAGACAGCCAGGGGTCGGTGAGCAGGACCACCGTTGCCCCCTGTCTCGATGCCGTTTCACAGAGCGCCGTGACATCCTCCTGATAACGACGGATGTCGAAGGCGACGATCACGTCCCTGCGCCCGATCTCGACCATCCGGTCGCGCCACAGGGCCGGCTGCCCCTCGATGAAATCCACATGGCTGCGCACGATGCGGAAGTGGCTCTCCGCGTAGCGCGCGAGCGCGCCGGTGAAGCGCCCGCCGGTAAAGTGGATGTGACGGCGCGGATCGGACAGGAGCGTCACAACCGCCTCGAATTCGGCCGGCGCGATGTTCTCCACCGTCGCCCTCAAATTCCCGATCACCGCCTCTGCGAAGGAGGCAAGGGCCGGGGCACCTTGGCCCTTGTCGGACGGGCTAGCCTTCGCGAGCGGCGAGAGCAGCTGGGCCTCCAACTCCTCCCGCAGGTGCTTTTGGAAATCCGGAAATCCGCTGAACCCGAGCCGGGTGACGAAGCGCAGCACCGATGGCGCCGAGATGCCGGCCCGGGAGGCGAATTCAGCCACCGTATCGAGACCGGCAAAGGGGTAATGGCTCAGGAGCAGGTGGGCGGCGCGCTTCTCGCTGGGCGTGAAGGATTCCATCTCGCTCCGGATGCGCTCGGCGAGGCTCGGTGCGTCTGTTGAAGGGAGGCGACGGTCGCCATGCATGCCGGATTGATCCACAGCCCCTCCTTGACGCTTCTCAAAAGCTGTATCAGAAATTTCAGAACCTGAGAATTCCATAAGAAACGTATCAAGCGTTCAACCGGGGACAATCCCTGCTTTTGGGCAGGTTGACGGAGAACCGCATGACGCAGGCGAGTCGGGTGAATGCCGATGGATCCTCTGCCGCAACGGCAGGGCAGCCGATCGCCGCCATTGAGAACCCGAAAGGGCGCTCGCCCATCCTTCTCATCTGCGAACATGCCTCCAATCACCTACCAGCCCGTTACGGTACTTTGGGGCTCGGACCCTTGGAACTGGAAAGCCACATCGCCTGGGATCCCGGTGCGCTTGGGGTCGCCAAGGAGCTTTCGCGGCTGCTCGATGCACCTCTGGCTCACGCCACGGTCTCGCGCCTTGTGCTCGACCTCAACCGCGACCCGTCCGCGTCGGATTCGATCTGGACCCTGAGCGAGCGCACCACGATTACCGGAAATCTCGACCTCGACGAGGAGGAGCGGGCTTATCGTGTACGTGAGGTCTACGATGCGTTTCATGATGCGGTCGATGCTTTCGTGACCTCGCGCATGGAGGCAGGCGAACTCGGGGCTGTCGTGTCGATCCATTCCTTCACGCCTGTCTATCGCGATGTCCCGCGGCCTTGGCAGATCGGCCTGATCTTCAACCGAGACGAGCGCTATGCCCGCCATGTGGAGGCTGGCCTGAAACATGGTCCGGCGCTCACCGTCGGCATGAACGAACCCTATTCGCCAGCGGACCGGGTGTTCCACACCCTGGAGCGCCACGCCGAGAAGCGTGGTCTGCCACCGCTGATGATCGAAATCCGCAACGACCTGATCCGCACAGAAGACGGACAGGCGTCGTGGGCCAACCGTCTGGCGCCGCTTTTGAGGGAGGGGGCACGGACGCTCTGATGACGGGCATGGCGCACACATGTGCCGTGACCCGAAACGCAGAACTTCTTGGAGGATCAACTCAATGTCAGTCGGACAAGGAAATCCCGGGGTTCACGCCCCGACAGCCGGTGTGCAGAACGCCGGCGTGACCTACACCACGGTGGATCAGAACTATTTCGAAGCCAGGCGCCTCAAGCGCCACGCACGGGTCTGGTCGCTCTGGGCGCTCGGCGTCGGCGCGGTGATCTCAGGCCATTACTCGGGCTGGAATCTCGGCCTCGCCAATGGTTTCGGGGCGATGTTCTTCGCCACCATCATCATCGCCATCATGTATCTCGGCCTGACCTTCTCGCTCGCCGAGATGTCGCCGGCCCTGCCGCATACGGGCGGCGCCTACTCATTTGCCCGGACTTCCATGGGCCCTTGGGCGGGCTACATCACCGGCATTGCCGAGAACATCGAGTTTGTGCTCACGCCGGCGGTGATCGTGTTCTTCATCAGCTCGTATCTCTCAGCGATCTTCGAGACAGCGCCGGCATTCCAGCCCGTGTACTGGGTGCTGTGCTACGCGCTTTTCGTCGGCCTCAACATCATCGGCGTCGAACTGTCGTTCAGGGTCACCGTGGGCGTCACGTTGGCAGCCCTTGCCGTACTCGCGGCTTTTTACCTGTCGGTTCTGTTCTCCGGCCAGTTCGACTTCTCGCGCTGGGCGCTGAACATCGGGCCTGACGGCACAGAGCTGCCAAGCGGCAACGGTCCCTTCCTGCCTATGGGCATCGGCAGCATCCTGGCCTCGCTGCCCTTCGCGGTCTGGCTGTTCCTCGCCATCGAGCAGTTGCCGCTTGCAGCCGAAGAGTCGCACGATCCGCAGACGGACATGCCCAAAGGCATCATCGCCGGGATCCTGACCCTGATTGCCTCCGCGTTCCTCGTGCTTTTCCTGAACACGAGCATCGCGCCGGGCGCCGTGGGCCTCGGCAAGTCGGGCGAGCCCCTGCTCGACGGGTTCCGCACCCTGTTCGGAACGGATATCGCGAAGATCCTGGCGGCGATTGCCGTGATTGGGCTCATTGCCTCGTTCCACACCATCATCTTCGCGTTCGGACGGCAGATCTACTCGCTCTCGCGGGCAGGCTATTTCCCTAGCTTCCTGTCGGTCACGCACGGCGCACGCAAGACGCCGCACGTGGCGCTGATCGCGGGTGCGGTACTTGGCCTTCTGGTGATGATGATTATCTGGTTCTCGGTGGGCGCCGAGTCCGGTGCGAGCATCATCGGCGGCACGTTGCTCAACATGGCGGTGGCTGGCGCGATGCTGGCCTACTTCATGCAGGGCATGTCCTACATCGTGCTCAAGAGGAAGTACCCGAACCTGCATCGACCCTATAGGAGCCCATTCGGGATCGCCGGTGCGGTTATCTGCATGATGATCGCGGCGGTGACGCTCTACTTCCAGTTCACTGACTCTGTGTTTAAGACAGCTGTCATCGGTGTCGCGGTCTATTATGCCGTGATGATGGCCTACTTCCTGCTTATCGGACGGCATAAGCTCATCCTCTCCCCGGAGGAGGAATTCGCGCTCACCAAGGGCGAGAGCGAGTACAAGTCCTACTAATCCCTTCGGGAGCGCGTAAGCCGCGCTCCCTTTCTCCTTTTGCGGTCAAGGTCATTCGTATGGACGCTCCCAAGATCAAGAACGCCGCCGATGCGCTCGAATATGTGCGCAGCCGCGACCTGCCCTTCGTGAAGATCGGCCTCACCGATGTGGACGGCATCATGCGCGGCAAGTACATGGCCCGCGACAAGTTCGAGTCCGCGCTCGAAAAAGGCTTCGGCTTCTGCGACGTGGTGCTGGGTTGGGACTCCAACGATCAGCTCTACGACAACACCACGCTGACCGGCTGGCATACGGCCTACCCCGACGCCACGGCGCGCGTGATCCCCGAATCCATGCGGCTCGTGCCGTTCGAGAACGACCTGCCGTTCTTCCTGGCCGAGTTCGAAGGTTACGCGGAGGCGGCCTGTCCGCGGGGCGTGCTGCGGCGGGTGCTTAAAAAAGCAGAAGACATGGGCTTCGCGGTCTCGGCCGCGGCCGAGTTCGAGTTTTTCCTGTTCGAGGAGACGCCGCATTCCGTGCGCGAGAAGAGCTATCGCGATCTGAAAAACATCACGCCCGGCTTCTTCGGCTACTCGGTGCTCCGCTCCGGCGTGCACGCGGATTTCTACCACGAGCTTCTCGACCTCGGAAAGACGATGGATTTCGAGATCGAGGGCCTGCACACGGAGACCGGCCCCGGCGTGCTGGAGGCGGCGATCCGCGTTGATGACGCGTTGAAGGCCGCCGATAAGGCGGCGCTCTTCAAGACCTATACCAAGATCCTGGCTCAGCGCCGCGGCTGGATGGCCACATTCATGGCCAAGTGGTCGCGCGACTGGCCCGGCCAGTCCGGTCACCTGCACTCATCCTTGCGCGATCTGCGCACCGGCAAGGGTGCGTTCTACGACGCCCAGGCCAAGCACAACATGTCGGAGACCATGCGTTGGTATGTGGGCGGTCAGCAGCAGCTGATGCCCGAGTTTCTCGCCATGGTCGCCTGCACGGTGAACAGCTACACGCGGCTCATCCCCGGCTTCTGGGCCCCCACCGATTCCGCCTGGGGTGTGGAGAACCGCACCACGGCACTGCGCGTCATTCCAGGTTCTGAGAAGTCGCAGCGGGTGGAGTACCGGGTCGCGGCCGCCGACATCAACCCCTATATCGCCCTTGCCGCCGCCATCGGCTCTGGCCTCTGGGGCATCGAGAACCGGATCGATCCGGGCGAGCCGATCCAGGGCAATGCCTATGCGGTCGAGCACCCGAAGGATCGGGCACTGCCGCGCTCCCTCGGCGAGGCCGCCGAGCGGCTGAAAGGGTCGCAAGCCGCCCGTCAGCTCTTCGGTGACACCTTCGTCGACCATTACGCTGCAACCCGAGAATGGGAGGAGCGCGAGGCGCGCAAGGCTATCACCGATTGGCAGCTCGCCCGTTACTTCGAGATCATCTAAAAGCCTTTTCAGGACTCAATCACAGGAGAAGGCCATGGTCCTCGCGGATCATGGTCTTTCAGGCATCACACCATGGTCGATACCGACATCGTCTGCATTTCCCCCATCGACGGACGCGAACTCGTCCGCCGCCCCATCCTGTCCGAGGCCGCCATCGATGCGGCGATCGCTTCCGCCCGCGAGGCGCAAAAGGCATGGCGCAACACGACCATCGCCGAGCGCGCGAGCAGGGTCTCGGCCTTCCTCGACGCGCTGCTCGCCATGAACCAGGAGGTGGTTCCCGAGATCGCCCAGCAGATGGGCCGCCCGGTGCGCTATGGAGGCGAGTTCCGCGGCGTCGAGGAGCGGGCGCGCCACATGATCGGCATTGCCGAGAAGAGCCTGCAGCCCATCCCGGCCGACGACGAGAAGCCGGGCTTCCGTCGCATGATCAAGCGTGAGCCGGTCGGCCTTGTGCTCGTGATCGCGCCGTGGAACTACCCCTATCTCACGGCCATCAACACCATCGTGCCGGCGCTCATGGCCGGCAACGCAGTGCTCCTGAAGCACGCCTCGCAGACGGTGCTGGCGGGCGAGCGCTTCCAGATGGCCATGGACCGGGCGGGCATGCCGAAGGGCCTGTTCCAGAACCTGTATCTGAGCCACGACCAGACGGGCGGGATCCTTGGCGGCGGTCTGGTCGATCACTGCAATTTCACCGGTTCCGTCTCCGGCGGGCGCTCCATCGAGCGTGCGGCGGCAGGCTCCTTCACTTCCCTTGGGCTCGAGCTCGGCGGCAAGGATCCAGCCTATGTGCGGCAGGATGCCAATCTCGACCATGCCATCGAGAATCTCGTGGACGGCGCCTTTTTCAACTCGGGCCAGTGCTGCTGCGGCATCGAGCGCATCTATGTGCACGAGAAGCATTATGATCGCTTCGTCGAAGGCGCGGTCGATCTCGTGAACAAGTACGTGCTCGGCAATCCGCTCGACGAGGCGACGACGCTTGGTCCCATGGCCCACAAGCGCTTCGCCGACCTCGTACGTGGGCAGAATGCGGAAGCGGTGGCGAAGGGCGCGAAGGCGCATATCGATACCAGGAAGTTTGCGGCAGATACCGGAAACACCGCCTATCTCGCGCCGCAGGTGCTGACCAACGTGGATCATTCCATGAGCGTGATGCGCGAGGAGAGCTTCGGCCCCACGGTCGGCATCATGAAGGTGAGCGGCGACGAGGAGGCGATCCGCCTGATGAACGACTCGCCCTATGGCCTCTCGGCCGCCATCTGGACGTCTGACGTCGATGCGGCGGAAGCCATCGGCGAGAAGCTCGAGACCGGCACCGTGTTCATGAACCGCTGCGACTATCTCGATCCCGCGCTCGCCTGGACCGGCGTGAAGGACACCGGCCGTGGCGCGAGCCTGTCGCGGCTGGCCTACGAGTCGCTTACCCGTCCGAAATCCTATCACCTCCGTCAGATCTGATTGAAAGCATCATGACCCCGTCACCCCGCTCCAACTGGAACTACCCCACCGCCATCCGCTTCGGCGCAGGCCGCATCTCGGAACTGGCGGAAGCCTGCAAGTCGGTCGGCATGCAGGCACCGCTCATCGTGACGGACCCGTTTCTGGCCACACAACCGATGACGAAGGCGGCGCTCGATCAACTGATGTCCGCCGGCCTCAAAGCGGCGATCTTCTCCGACATCAAGCCGAACCCTGTCGAGACCAACGTGTACAAGGGACTTGAAGCCCTAAAAGCCGGCAAACATGATGGTGTTGTCGCCTTCGGCGGCGGCTCGGCGCTAGATGCCGGCAAGGTCATCGCCTTCATGGCGGGCCAGACCCGGCCCATGTGGGACTTCGAGGATATCGGCGATTGGTGGACCCGCGCCGACCCGAACGGCATCCAGCCGATTATCGCCGTGCCAACGACCGCCGGCACGGGCTCGGAAGTGGGCCGCGCCGGCGTGATCACGCAGGAGGCCACGCACACCAAGAAGGTGATCTTCCATCCGCTGATGATGCCGAAGATCGTCATCTGCGATCCGGAGCTGACGGTGGGCATGCCGCCCCACATCACGGCGGGCACGGGCTTGGACGCGCTGGCGCATTGCCTGGAAGCCTATTGCGCGCCGGGCTATCACCCTATGGCCGACGGCATCGCGGTGGAAGGCATCCGCCTCGTGAAGGAATTCCTGCCGCGCGCGTACAAGGACGGCAAGGATATCGAAGCCCGCGCGCAGCTGATGTCGGCGGCCGCCATGGGGGCCACCGCCTTCCAGAAAGGGCTTGGCGCGATCCATGCCCTGTCGCACCCGACCGGTGCGCTCTACGACACCCATCACGGCCTGACCAATGCGGTCTTCATGCCCTACGTGCTGGTCTATAACCGCAAGGCTATTGAAGAGCGGATCGAGCGGCTCGCTGCCTATATCGGTCTCGAGCCCTCGTTCCAGGCCTTCCTCGATTGGGTGCTGCAGCTGCGCAAGGATCTCGGCGTGCCGCATACGCTGGAAGGATTGAAGGTCGACAGCGCCCGCTTCGACGAGATGTCCGAGATGGCGCCCAACGACCCAACCGCCGGGGGCAACCCGGTGCCGATCACCAAGGAGAGCGCTCGCAAGCTCTTCGAGGATGCGCTGACTGGGCGTGTTTAAGTCAGATCCTGGTTCGTCGAGGCGGTTGGCCCTGTGCCAACCGCTTCGGCGACAAGGCGTTTGGGCGCGACCGCACACCAAGCGGCGAGCAGGGCGCTTCGCAATGTCACCTCGTCGCTGTGTGCGAGATCGACATTCGTCCAGCCCTGAAGGCCCCATTTGCCGGCTACGGGAGAAAAGACGAGAGGCTCCGACTCGACACGCATCTGTTGATCTTCTGGGGCGAGCTTCACGACGGCGCGCTGCTCGTCCGGATGGAGCGTCGCAAAGATTCTGCTCCGCACACGAAAATCCGGACGGTTCATGTGAGTGCTCGCGCTGGCCGCCGGCAGAGCAAGGGCCAGACGTCGAACGTCGTCCGGTGTCATGTCGTTCTCATCGAGATGCCTGTTGCATCCTGAACCGCAATACTCTCGGTTTCAAGCTTCGCAGGTCAGGTGTCTCTGATCCCTCAGAGCATATAAAAAGGCACCGCTGGAATCCGCCGCGGTGCCTTTTGTTTTGATTGGACTGGGTGCCTTAAGCAGCAGCCTTCAGAGGAGTTTTGCGATCAGCCCGCAGTGACTTGAGGGCCTCGGTCCAGCGGAGGAGTTCGTCCAGCATCGTGGCGGCCGACGTCCTATAGATATCGACGGGCTTGAGCTTGCCGCTCTCGTCCAGGTTCTGGAACACCATCGGCATGGGCACGCCTTCCGGAATCGGCATCATCTTCAAGGTCGTGACGATCTGCTTCGCCACCTGGACCGACCGCAGGCCGCCGGAGATGCCGCCATAGCTCACGAAGCCGGCAGGCGCATAGTTCCATTCGCGCGACAGGTAGTTCAGCGCATTCACCAGCGCCGGCGGCGGAGCGTAGTTGTACTCGGGCGTGACGAACACGAAGGCATCGGCCGCCGACACGCTTTCAGCCCATGCCTTGGTGTGGGCATGGTGGTAATTCTGCTTCATCGGGTGCTCCGGCTCGTCGAAGAGCGGCAGGTTGAACTCTGCGAGATCCACCAGCACAGGTTCGAACTTGCCATGCTCAGCTGTGTATTCGCTGAACCATTGAGCAACGCTTGGGCCGACCCGGCCGGGGCGCGTGCTGGCGATGATGATGTGAAGCTTGGGCTTCATGGGGCGTCCTTCATTTGCATTCGGCGGCGGGAGCACTTAAGTTCCCTTTTGTTACCGAGGCTCATTAAGTAACTTCTGCGGCCTTTCGCAAGGAGGCACTTTTATGTCACCCAGTCACATCCATGTGCCCACCGATTGTCGGACCGTGACGGAGATCCTGTCCCGGGTCGGCGATAAGTGGAGCGTCCAAGTGGTGGTCCAGCTCGGCGACAGCCCCAAGAGATTCAATGAGTTGCGACGTCTTGTGAGCGGCATTTCCCAACGGATGCTCACCCTGACACTGCGTGGATTGGAACGTGACGGGCTCGTCACGCGTACTGTCTACCCCACCATTCCGCCTCGGGTGGATTACCAGCTCACAGGGCTGGGTTGCTCCCTGCTCAAGACTGTGCGGGGCTTGGGCGACTGGGCCATCCAGAACAGGGACGAGATTCTGAGGGCCCGTCGTCGCTTTGACGCGGCAGGTGACGAGCTCGATCGGCAACAATCCGATGCGGCTTGAGGGTTAAGCCGCGATCCTGCGTTCTAGGACTTCCCAAAGTGCACTGTCCCGGAAGGTTGCGATCGTTCCGTCGGCGCCGACTTTGCTGAGTTCCGCTGCGCTGAGTCCGGTGAGGACGCCGAAGGAGAACAATCCCGCCGCTTTCGCCGCTCTCATGCCCGAGGGGGAATCCTCGAAGGCGATGGCCTCTTCGGCCCGAATACCCAGACGCTCGACCGCCGTGAGGTAGGGCAGGGGATCGGGTTTGCCGCGCTCGACCTGATCGATGGTGACCTTGACCTCGAACCGGTTGGTGATGCCGAGAATATCGAGAACATGGGTCGCGTTCAGCAGCGGCGCATTGGTAACAAGGGCAAGTCTGATGCCACGGGCATCCGCCCAGTCAAACAATTCGAGCAGGCCCTCCAGGGGCTTGAGGTCGAGCGCGAGGCGCCTGAATGCGGCTTCTTTGCGCTCGGCATAGACTTCATGCTCCTCGACCGGCAGGTGGGGCAGGAGTGCCGCGAAGATCGACTCGTTGGTGTGGCCGATGATCGAGGTGCGATACAGATCCTCATCGATCACGACGCCCTGAGGGCCTAAAGTCTGGGCAAAAGCCTCCAGGTGGGTCGGGTCGCTATGCACCAGGGTGCCGTCCATATCGAAGATCAAGGCTTTAAGCATTGCGTCGTCTCTAGAATGGGTCAGAACTTCAGCAGGGACTAAAGCCCTGCGGCTCGGAATGCACCCCGTTGGAAATGTAACCCTGCTCTATAGATATTCTTGAGCCTGATAAACCCAATAAAGCACGCCCCCGCATATGATCCTTCATCCCTTCCTGTGTAACGACGAGATGTCCCGATGCGGGTAAAGGACAAGCTTAGGCTTCTCTACGAGGGCGACAGTCTGGAAGCTCATCGCTTCCGCTATGGGCTGCTTATCTTCGATATCTCGACGGTCGTCTTCATCGTCGCTTCCTCTTTCCTGCCGCACTCCCTCCTGGTGCAGATCATCGATGTCATCATTGGCCTTGTCGTCCTGGCTGACTTCTCGGCCCGTCTGGCGATCAGCCCGACGCCTTGGCGGGATCTTCTGCATCCAACAACCCTGGCCGATGTGGCGGCGATCGCGTCGTTTCTGGCGCCGGTGGTCGGCGAGGGCATAGGCTTCTTACGCATTCTCCGGACCCTGCGACTGCTGCATACCTATCAGCTTCTTGGACGCTTGCGCGCCGATAGCGTGTTCTTCCGCCGGAACGAGGAATTGATCATCGCGTCCGTCAACCTTGGCGTCTTCGTCTTCATCATGACCGGCTTCGTGTATGAGACGCAGCACAGAGCCAACGACAAGATCAACAACTACGTCGATGCGCTCTACTTCACGATGGCGGCGCTGACCACGACGGGGTTCGGCGATATTACGCTGACTGGAACCCTTGGCCATCTCATCTCTGTGGTCATCATGATCTTTGGCGTGACGCTGTTCCTGCGCCTCGTGCAGGTTCTGCTGAGGCCGAACAAGATCAAATACGCCTGTCCCGCGTGCGGGCTGCAGCGGCATGACAGGGATGCCGTTCACTGCAAGGCCTGCGGCACCATCCTCAACATACCCGACGAAGGTGCCGTCTGACTATTTCAAGCGTCGGGAATGATGGCCACGCCACGCTGATTTGAGAAGGAGATCGCAACCGGAGTGCCCGGAGCAATGGCCTCCTTGCGGCCGTATTGGACGACGAACAGGTTTCCGATCGGGCTTTCCACGTCGTATTCCACCTGCGTGCCGAGATAGGATGTCTTGCGCACGGTGCCGGCCAGGGCTCCTGCCTGTACGGCCTCGTCAAGGAAAATGGCATCGGGCCGGGCAGCCAGCTTCACGGGGCCTTGGCCGGCACCACGGTGAGGCAGCTGAAGGTTCAGGCCGCCGATCCTGACCTGGGCCATCGGTCCGGCAATGCTGGCGAGATCTCCGGTGATGATGTTGGCATCGCCGATGAAGTCGGCAACGAACAGGTTCGCCGGCTCCTCGTAGAGTTCGTGCGGTGTGCCGGTCTGGGCGATGCGGGCATTCGACATGACGATGATGTGGTCAGAGACCGCAAGCGCCTCTTCCTGGTCGTGCGTTACATACGCCACGGTGAGATTGAGGTTCTGCTGCAGCTCGCGGATATCCTCGCGGACGCGCCGCCGCAGCTTGGCGTCAAGGTTCGACAAGGGCTCATCGAAGAGCAGGACCTGCGGCTCCAGCACCAGGGCGCGGGCCACCGCCACACGCTGCTGCTGCCCGCCTGAGAGTTCCGACGGCGCACGCTTCTCGAGACCTTTCAGGCCGATGATCTCGAGCTTCTCCATTGCCATTGCGTAAGCGTCCTTCTTCGGGACGCCCTGTACACTCGGGCCATAGGCGACATTCTCCAGCACGGACATGTGCGGGAAGAGCGCATAGGACTGGAACACCATGCTCACATCGCGATCGGCGGCGGAGAGGTTGGTCACGTCACGGTCACCAATCAATATCTGGCCTTCGCTCGCCATCTCCAGCCCGGCAATCATGCGCAGGGTCGTGGTTTTGCCGCAGCCGGAGGGGCCAAGCAGGGTGACGAGCTGGCCGGGCTCAATGGTGAAGGACACGTTGTCCACGGCCGTGACGCTGCCATAGCGCTTCGTCACATTGCGGAATTCCACCGAAGCGGCCTGCTTCTTGGACGTGGGGGAGCGGGAGAGGGAGTGGACGGAGGACATTTTGTTCATGGGATCGCCTGCACGGCAATGGGGGAGGGGGCGCCGCTCGCACTGCGGCGCCCGAGGCGCCGCTCGCCGACCACGAGCTGGATCGCCACGATGGCAAGCAGCATGACCAGGATGAGAGCGGTGGAATAGGCAATGGCGAGGCCGAACTCGCCTGCCTCGACGCGGCCGACGATATAGGTCGTCGCCATGTTGTACTCGGCGGTGACGAGGAAGATCACGGCGCTCACGGCCGTCATGGCGCGTACGAAGGAATAGACCAGCGAGGCGACGATGGCCGGCCGCAGCAGCGGCAGCACCACGCGGCGCATCGTGGTAAATGAGCGGGCGCCCAGGGTTAGGGAAGCCTCGTCGAGACTCTTGTCGATCTGGCTCAAGGTCGCGATGCCCGAGCGCACGCCCACGGGCATGTTGCGGAACACGAAGCACATCACGAGGATGAAGCCAGTACCGGTGATCTCGATCGGCGGCACGTTGAAGGCGAGGATGTAGGACACACCCACCACGGTCCCGGGAATGGCGAAGCTGAGCAGCGTGCCGAACTCGAAGGAGCGTTGGCCGGAGAAGCGTTGGCGCGTGAGAAGATAGGCCGTGAGAAGGCCGATGGCGGCGGTCAGCGGCGCCGACAGCGCCGCTACCTTCACGGTGGCAAAGAACGAGTTCCAGGCCGAGCCGGAGAAATAGAGGCCCCAATCGGCACGCTCGACGCGGAAGGCCGTGATGAAATGCTCGAAGGTGGGCGTGTAGTCACGGCCCATGGAGCGCACGAACGCACCCACGATGATGATCGCATAGACGGCAACCGTGAACAGCGCCCAGGGGATGGCGGTGAAGTAGGAAGCCAGCGCGACCCGCCGCGGCAGCGGCAGCGGAATGCCTGAATCACCCTTGCCGGTCACCGTGGTGTAGACCTTCTTGCCGAGCCATGCATGCTGCAGCCAGAAGGCCCCGAGCGTGAATGCGAGCAGGATGATGGAAAGCACGGCGGCTCGGCCCTGATCCTGCTGCGCGCCCACGACCGCGAAGAAAATCTTCGTGGAGAGCACCTCGTAATTACCGGCAAGCACCAGCGGATTGCCGAAATCGGCCAAACTCTCGACGAAGCCGAGCAGGAACGCATTGGCGAGGCCCGGTCGCATAAGCGGCAGTGTGACGGTCCAGAAAGTCGTCCAGCTCTTGGCGCGCAGGGTCTGAGAGGCCTCTTCCAACGTCGGGCTGATTCCCTGGACGACGCCGATAAGCACGAGAAAGGCGATGGGCGTGAATGCCAGGAGCTGGGCGATCAGCACGCCGGGAAGACCGTAGATCCAGCGCGAGCGCGGCACGCCGAACCACTCCCATAGAACCGCAGAGAGGGCGCCGGAGCGGCCAAAGAGCAGGATCAGGGCAAGGCCGATGACGAAGGGCGGCGTGATGATGGGCAGGATGCTCATCACGCGCAGGAGCTTCTTGTAGCGGAATTCGGTGCGGGTCGCGATGAGCGCGAAGGCGAGGCCCAGAGCCGTGGTGCCGAAGGCGACGAGCAGTCCGAGGAACAGGGTGTTCCATGCCACGCCGCAGCGCAGGTCACTCGACAGGCAGTCGAGGCCCCAGATCGACTTGTCCATGAACTTGGCGACGAACTCGGATGGCGCGAAATTGCCGCTGTTGTCAGCGAAGGCGCTTGCCAGGATCGTGGTGACCGGGAAGAAGACGAAGACGATGATCAGCGCGATCACAACACCGATCGACGAGGTGACGAAGGTATCGCCACGGCACCAGCCGCGGGCCGCAAGGCCATGGCAGAGAACGATGAGGAATGAGGCGGACGTGAGCGCCGCGCCGTAACCCATGCCTGCCTGGTTCGGACCCGGTTCACCGAAGAGAGCTCTCAGGATGTCGAGCGTCCAGCCATTGAGGCCGATGGTAAAACCCTGCAGAACGATTAGGGCAAGGCCGAGAAGTCCCGACGCAACGAGCCACGTGCCGGGCCGAGCCGAGGATCGGGCGACCGGGATGAGGGCCATGCCGAGCGGCACGAGAATTGGCAGGAGCCACCAAGCTCCTCTCAGCCCATGAACGAGGCCGGAGCCGCTGATGAAGTAATCGGCCAGGGTCGGTGCCGCCGAACGGTCGAATCCGTACCAGGGCAGGAGGGCAAAGCCGACCCAGCTCAGAACGATCCAGCCAAGGGTTGCCCGTGACATCGTTGTATTCCCGCCTCATGGCCGGCGAAGAAACCGGCCTGCCATACAAAAAATAAAGCCTTCGGCGAGACGTGAGCCGCCCCGCCGAAGGCGATCCGGGCCGACTATTTCGGCAGGTTCTTCACCTCGTTGTCCCACTTGGACAGGAGGCGCTTACGCTCTGCCGAGGAGCCGTATTTCGCGAAGTCGAAGTTGATCAGCTTGATGTCGCTGAGCTTCGGAGATTGTGGCGGGATCGGCGTGCTCTTGTTCGAAGGAACCTGATAGGACTTGGCGTCTGCGCCGAGCTTCTGCGCATCTGCCGTCAGCGCCCAGTCGTAGAACTTCTTGGCGTTGTCCATGTTCTTGGCGCCTTTGATGAGCGACATGGAGCCGATCTCGTAGCCCGTGCCTTCGCAGGGAGCCACGACCTTCACCGGTGCCTTGTCGACCACCATCGTCACGATGTCGTGCATGAAGGCGATGCCGGCGGTCGTCTCGCCGAGCGCCATGGCCTTGGCGGGAGCCGCGCCAGACTTGGTGTACTGGTTCACGTTCTTGTGCAGGGCCTTGAGATACTCGAAGCCTTTGTCCTCGCCCATGATCTGAACGATCGTGGCAAGAAGCGTGTAGGCCGTGCCGGATGAGTTCGGGTCGGCGACTTGCACTTCGTCCTTGAACTCAGCCTTGAGCAGGTCCGCCCAGCATTTTGGCTCCGCGATATTGTTGGATTTAGCCAGATCGGTGTTGTAGCCGAAGCCAAGGGCGCCGGAATAGATCCCGACTGTGCGTTGCTTGGACTGCTCCCACTGGCGTACGGCCCAATCCTGCAACTCGCCCAGCTTGGGAGATTTATACTCCACGGTGAGGCCTTCTTCAGCCGCCTGCATATGGGGGTCGCCTGTGCCGCCCCACCAAATGTCGGCCCGGGGGTTGGCGGCTTCCGCCTTCACCTGGGCATAAACCTCGCCTGCGCTCTTGCGGGTCATGGAGACCTTGATGCCGGTCTCACGCTCGAACGCGGTGGTCATGGCGCGGCACCATTCTTCCTGCACGCCGCAATACATGACGAGTTCACCCTGGGCCTGAGCCTGGGCCGCTCCGGCAGACATAAAGGACAGGGCCGTCATGGTGCCTGCCAGCATGGTCGCCGCAGCGAAGGTCTTCTTAAGTTCCATTTATATCCTCCCGTGTTGTCATTTTTGATTGGCCGGCTAAGCTCCCCCCATTGCAGCGGCGGGTCAAGAGCCTTGCCGATCATTCAAATGTGAATCTTTAGAATAACATGACTGGCTCACGGCTCTTTCGAGATGCCGGTGGCAGCCATCAGGGCCGGCGCCAGTTCTGGCGTGCAGGCGAGAACCGAATTGCCCTTTCTCAGGCCATCCTTGGCCAGGAAGTTGTTGGTCCAGCCACCCGCTTCCTCGATGATCAGGAGACCGGCAAGGACGTCCCAGGAATTGATGTGGAGCTCGCAATAGGCATCGATGCGCCCATCGGCGACATAGGCCAAGCCGAGCGTGCCCGAGCCGGCGCGGCGCACATTGGCCCCGGCGGCCTTCAGCTTATCGACGGCGGCGATGTAGGGCTCGGGTGGCAGGCGGGACGACCAGCCTGCCTCCACGGTCGCCTGGTTCATGTCGGACAGGCCACTCACCCGGATCGGCTCACCGTTCAGGATGGCGCCGCGCCCGCGCTGGGCGGTGTAGAGCTCCGCATGCATCACGTCGTAGATCACGCCGATCTCGACGCGGCCGTCGCGCACGAACGCGATGGAGATGGCGAAATGTGGGATGCCGCGCGCGAAGTTTGCCGTGCCGTCGATGGGATCCACCACCCACACGTCGCGCTCGAACGAGCCGCCGCCTTCCTCGCCGAAGAATGAATCCTCCGGAAACAGGGTGCTCAAACGGGTGCGGATCAGCTCTTCCACCTCCGCATCCGTTGCCGTGAGAAAGTCCTGAGGGCCCTTGAAGTCAGGCCGTTGCGAGCGCGGACGCTCTAGAAAGCGCTTGCGCGCCAGCACGCCCGCTTCCCGCGCAATGGCGCAGGCGGCGGCAAATCTCACGTCCAGACCGTTGGTCGTCATCGGGGCAAGGTGTCCTTCTGGATCAAAAGCGGGGCCTTCATTGTTATGAGCCCATCATAGAGCTTTGAGAGGATAGAGAATCGTATGAGGTCGAAGGCAACAATGTCCTCATATCTTTTCGCCTTAGTCCTTTCTTAGCCGGCTCAAATCATCTACGTTACAATTTTACCCGATAGGAATCCTACTCTCGTCGAATGCCTCAGATCTCCAAAGACAAACTCAGCCAAGTTGCAGCGTTGCCCTTTCGCATCAGGGATGGAAGGGTCGAGGTGCTTCTCGTTACGTCACGCGAGACCAAGCGCTGGCTGATCCCCAAGGGCTGGCCCATGAAAGGCAAGAAGCCCCACAAGGCGGCCGCGCAGGAGGCGGAGGAGGAGGCGGGCGTCAAGGGCGAGATCAAGAACAAGCCCCTTGGCTCCTACGATTACTGGAAGCGCCGGGCCGCGCATTTCGACCTATGCCAGGTCAATGTCTACCCGCTCGAGGTGTCCAAACAGCTCAAGTCCTGGCGCGAGAAGGGCCAGCGTCAGGCGCAATGGTTCGACGTCGAGGAGGCGGCCCACCAAGTGCTGGAGCCGGCGCTTGCCGACCTCATCCGATCCCTGCCGGAGCACGTCCAGCTTCTCGCCGCGGCGGAGTGACAAGCAGTTTTTGAAGTCCTTTAGGGAACGCAAAGCCCACCAAGAAGTCTTTCCAGTAACGAGAGCAGTCAAGCGGTGAAGCTTGGCCATTTTCCAGCTAGTGATGGAGACTTCGATGAAGGCGCTTGTTTGGCATGGCACCACCGATATCCGCTGCGATTCGGTTCCCGATCCCCAGATCGAGCATCCGCGCGACGCGATCATCAAGGTGACGAGCTGCGCCATCTGCGGCTCGGATCTCCATCTCTACGACCATTTCATGCCCGGCATGAAGTCCGGCGACATCATGGGCCACGAGACCATGGGCGAGGTGGTCGAGGTCGGGGCGGAATCGAAGGGCAAGCTGAAGGTCGGCGACCGGGTGGTGATTCCGTTCACCATTATCTGCGGCGAGTGCGACCAGTGCAAGCGCGGCAACTTCTCGGTCTGCGAGCGGACGAACCGGAACGGCCATATCGCCGCCAAGGCCTTCGGACACACCACGGCGGGGCTGTTCGGCTACACGCATCTGACCGGCGGCTATCCTGGCGGGCAGGCTGAATATCTGCGCGTTCCCTTTGCCGATGCCACGCATATCAAAGTGCCGAACGGCATTCCTGACGAAAAGCTGCTGTTCCTCAGCGACATTTTCCCGACCGGTTGGCAGGCCGCGGTGCAATGTGACATCGAGCCGACCGACACGGTGGCAATCTGGGGTGCCGGCCCTGTCGGCCAGATGGCCATCCGCAGTGCCATCCTGCTCGGTGCGAAGCAGGTGATCGCCATCGACCGCGTTCCCGAACGTCTCGACATGGCAAGGGCCGGCGGCGCCATCACCATCAACTTCGACGAAGAGAGCGTGATCGAGCGGCTCAACGAACTCACCAACGGCAAGGGGCCTGAGAAGTGCATCGACGCCGTCGGCATGGAGGCTCATGCGGCCGGCACGGTCGATGCCATGTATGATCGCGTTAAGCAGGCAACCATGATGGAGACGGACCGTCCGCATGTCTTGCGCGAGATGGCTTATGTCTGCCGCCCGGCTGGAACGCTTTCGATTCCCGGTGTCTATGGCGGCCTTCTCGACAAGATCCCGTTCGGTGCGATCATGAACAAGGGTCTCACTATCCGGACCGGTCAGACGCACGTCAATCGCTGGACCGACGATCTCCTGCGCCGCATCGAGGAGGGGCAGATCGACCCGTCCTTCGTCATTACTCACACGGTGGGGCTCAATGAGGGTCCCGACATGTATAAGATATTCCGCGACAAGCAGGACGGCTGCATCAAGGTCGTTCTCAAACCCTGATAGGTGAGATCATGCGCTACGAAACCGAAAGAACACGCCGTCGCGGCCATGCCGACACCGCCACCGACACACTCGCCCGAGGTCTTGGAATCTTCTCCATCGCCCTGGGCATCGCCGAGATTGCGGCCCCGCGTGCCTTGGCGCGGGCGCTCGGCATGAAGGGGCAGGAAGGTTTGATCGCAGGCTACGGCGTGCGCGAGATCGCGACCGGCATCGGCATCCTGGCCTCGAAGGATCCGACGCCATGGATCTGGGGACGCGTGGCAGGCGACGGGCTGGATTTGGCAACACTCGCAACGGCGCTCGAGGGCAGGAACCCGAAAAAGGGCAATGTCGGGATCGCCATGGCGGCCGTGGCCGGCATGACGGCGCTCGACGTGTACTGCGCTCAGACGCTTAGCCGCGAGACCCCGCACCCGCTGCCGCCGATGCAGGATTATTCCGATCGCACGGGATATCCAGGTGGGATCGAGCAGAGCCACGGCGCAGCGCGGGATTTCGAGGTGCCACGGGATTTCCGCGCGCCCGAAGCCATGAGGCCCTACACCCAGCCGCAGACGCCGCAGCGGCCAATGCCATCCATGTAATCTAAGGCATGGCAAGGCCACAGGTTTTCACCATCGGGTACGAGGGAGCGGACGTAGACCGCTTCCTCACCACCTTGAAGGATGCAAGCGTCGCGACGCTTGCCGACGTGCGTGCCGTCGCGCTCTCCCGCAAGCGCGGCTTCTCGAAATCCGCCCTGCGCGATGCCCTGTCCCACCAGGGCATCGGCTATGAGCACTTCATCAAGCTCGGGACCCCTAAAGAGGGTCGCCAGGCAGCCCGCGCCGGCGACGGCGATCTAATGCGCCGGATCTATTGCGACGAGGTTCTCGCGACCGAGCCAGCTCAGGCCGCTTTCCGCGATCTGGAAGCGCTGGCCAGCGCCCGGCCCATCTGTCTCCTGTGCTTCGAACGGGATCCCGCCAACTGCCATCGTACCGTGCTGGCGCAACGATTGGCCGAACGCGGCTTTGAGACGGTGGATCTCATGGTTGTCTGACGCTACAAGGCAGGAAAGCGCAGGAGAGCGGGGCAATCATGAACGCAATCGTCACGGCCGTGAGCCGCAGCTCCAGTCACAGCTTCAGCAAGCCTACCCAGGATTCCGTTCGCCTGCTGGCCGGACTCGGGATCGAAGGCGACGCTCATCTCGGCACCACGGTCAAGCACCGTTCGCGGGTGGCCAAGGATCCCAATCAGCCGAACCTGCGGCAGGTTCATCTCATTCATTCGGAGCTTTTCGACGAACTCGCGGGCAAAGGCTTTGCCGTTGCGGCTGGCGAGATGGGCGAGAACGTCACGACCCGCGGCATCGATCTTTTGAGCCTGCCCGCTGGAGCGCGCCTGTATCTTGGCGAGAGCGCCGTCATCGAGGTGACAGGCCTGCGCAACCCTTGCGTCCAGATCGACCGGTTCCAGAAAGGACTCATGAAAGCGGTGCTGGGCAAGGGCGAGCAGGGCAAGGTCATCCGCAAGTCCGGCATCATGGGCATAGTGCTTGAGGGGGGAGAGATCCGGCCTGGCGATGCCATTCGGGTAGAGTTGCCGCCTCAGCCGCACCGGCCACTCGGGGTCGTGTAAATCCCTTATAGAACGGTGAAACAAAAGTGCGGTTGCCAAGTTGAACGAACTGCACTACTTTGCATTCAGGCTTTTATTCCAGAGAGGGAGGACTGCATGGCTTTTGTGTGCTTGCTGAACGTTCCTCCCGCGTCCCGCCCGAAATCCTAGGCTGGACTAGGCGGGGCTCCAAGGCCCGGCAAACCTTATCGAATTCTCAATATCCATGACCTTCGAGCGACGTCGAACGCGGTAAGCCGCCGTTCCTGCTGTCGCTCCTCAAAATTCCGGGAGAGGTGCGCGCTCTTAAGCGTCACCTGTTCGTTGCTATGAACCAGCAGAAGAAGGGCGGGGATGCGACCCGCGACGTCTTACAATTCACGTTCCGCCATTGGCGCGAAGAGCCACGCTATGTGGTGCTGATAGTCGCCACCATGATGGTCTCGACGCTCGCCGACGTGTTCATGCCGGTCTTTGCTGGCCAGCTCGTCGATGCCATTGCTGCGGGCGGTGACAACCGCGAGGCTGCCTTGCATTCAGCTCTCATGGCGTTCGCGTTCATGACGGGGCTCGGCCTGCTCATGATCGTCATGCGCCATCTCGCGTTCTACGGCATCGTGGAGCTGACGCTGCGGGTCATGGGCCGCGTGGCGCAGGATGCCTTCGCGCGCGTGCAGCGCTTCTCCACGGACTGGCACGCCAATTCCTTCGCCGGGTCGACGGTGCGCAAGATCACCCGTGGCATGTGGGCGCTCGACCTGATGCATGACACGCTGCTGCTGGCCCTGCTGCCCTCGCTCACTGTGCTTGCGGGCTCGATGATCGTGCTGGGGCTGCGCTGGCCTGTTATGGGGCTCGTCATCGGTGCGAGCGCGCTGATCTACATCGTCATGACGGCTCTGCTCTCGACCCGCTATGTCGCTCCGGCGGCGCGGCTTGCCAATGCCTGGGACACGCGCGTCGGCGGCACCCTGGCCGACGCCTTGAGCTGCAACGCCGTGGTGAAGGCCTTCGGCGCGGAAACACGCGAGGATACGCGTCTCACCTGGGTGCTGTACAAGTGGCAGAAGCGCACGAGCCGCCTCTGGCAGCGCGGAACCAACAGCGGCACGGTGCAGTTCATCGCGCTGCTCGGCATCCGTGCGGCCATCATCGGCACGGCGATCTGGCTGTGGTGGGATAACCGTGCGACGCCGGGCGATCTCGCCTATGTGCTCACGACCTATTTCGTGATCCATGGCTATCTGCGCGACATCGGCATGCACATCAACAACCTGCGCCGCTCCGTGAACGATATGGAGGAACTCATCGAGATCCACCGAGAGCGCATCGGCGTGCCGGATCGTCCCGGCGCAAAGCTCATCCGCATCGACCGCGGTGAGGTCACGTTCGACCGCGTGACCTTCCATTATGCCGGACATGACACGCCGCTCTACAGGAATCTGTCGCTCACCGTCCGTGCCGGCGAGCGGGTGGGTCTCGTGGGGCCGTCCGGATCGGGCAAGACGACCCTCGTCAAGCTGATCCAGCGGCTCTACGACGTGACGGGCGGTGAGATCCGCATCGACGGCCAGAGCATCGCCGAGGCACAGCAGGCGTCACTGCGTTCGCAGATCGCTATCGTGCAACAGGAGCCGATCCTGTTCCACCGCACGTTGGCCGAGAACATCGCCTATGCGCGGCCTGGAGTTCGCATGGCGGAGATAGAGCGTGCGGCACGGCTCGCCAATGCGCATGAGTTCATCATGAGCCTGCCGAAGGGCTATTCCACGCTGGTGGGGGAGCGTGGGGTGAAGCTCTCGGGCGGCGAGCGCCAGCGTGTAGCCATTGCCCGTGCCTTCCTGGCCGATGCGCCGATCCTGATCCTGGACGAGGCCACGTCCGCCCTCGACTCGGAATCGGAGGTGTTGATCCAGCAAGCCATGGAACGGCTCATGGTGGGGCGCACTTCCATCGTGATCGCGCACCGCCTCTCGACGGTGCGCGCCCTCGACCGCATCCTTGTGTTCGACAAGGGCCGGATCGTGGAGGAGGGGAATCACCACAGCCTTTACCGCAAGGGTGGTCTCTACCGCCGCCTCTGCGACCACCAGGGGCTGGACTTTGCCAAGGCTCACCGGCCCGACATGGCAGCCGAATAGGCCGGCCTGGACAAGAAAGCCTCAGACTCATAAGGAAAACCGCATGTTCGAAGTCAAAGATATCCCCATCTCCGACAGCAAGCGGGACTTCTATGCCTCGCTTGCCCAGCAACTCACCGGCCTTCTGGAAGGCGAGCAGGACATGATCGCCAACACGGCCAACATGTCCGCGCTGATCTATCAGTTCCTGCCGGATCTCAACTGGGCCGGGTTCTACTTCATGCGTGAGGGCGAGCTCGTGCTTGGTCCCTTCCAGGGCAAGACGGCCTGCGTGCGCATCGCGGTCGGGCGCGGGGTCTGCGGCACGGCGGTGGAGCGCAAGGAATCCATCGTAGTGCCGGACGTTCATGCCTTTCCGGGGCATATCGCTTGCGACAGCGCCTCCCGGTCGGAACTGGTCGTACCGCTTATCAAGGATGGACGCGTTCTCGGCGTGCTCGATCTCGACAGCCCCAACCCGAACCGTTTCGACGATGAGGACCGCGAGGGTTGCGAGAGGATGGTGCAGATCCTCATCGCGGCCACCGATATGACGCTCTAAGCGAGTCCCGCATGTCGTCCGCCTATATCGACACTTACTACAGTCGGACCGTCGCCACGTCGGAGACCTATCCGGCCGCGACTGGCCGGATTCAGGCGGATGTCTGCGTTGTTGGTGGCGGGCTCGCAGGGTTGACCGCAGCGTTGAAGCTCGCCCGAAGCGGGCGCAAGGTCGTGCTGCTCGAAGGGCAGCGTGTGGCGTGGGGTGCCTCGGGGCGCAACGGCGGCTTCGTCTCGGCGGGTTATGCCACGGGGCTGTCATCGATTGAGCGGCGGGTGGGAAAAGACCAAGCGAAAGAGCTCTTTCGCCTGTCGATGGAAGGCGTCGAAATCATCCGGCGCAATATCGACGATCTCGACACTGAGGATGTCATGCCGGTTCCCGGCATTGCAAAGGCGTTGCGCTACGACTCACGGGGTGCCCTGCAGGCTGGGTGCGAGGCCCAGCGGCGCGCGTTCGGGTTGAACCTGCGCTACCTGCCCCGTGATGAGGTGAGAAGCCTCTTCGTCTCGCCTAAATACCATGAAGCCATTCTTGACGAGAGTGCGTTTCATTTCCATCCCCTGAACTACGGGCGTGCGCTCGCCCGCGAAGCAGGTCGCCTGGGCGCTTCAATTCATGAGAACTCCCCTGTCATCTCCGCCGATTTGGACGGTGCTCAAAAGACCGTTCGAACGAAGAATGCCGAGATTGCGGCCGAGCATGTGGTGTTCACGACAGGCGGATATACGGGCGCCGTGCTGCCCGCACTAAAACGCGCCTTCCTGCCGATTGCCACTTACGTCCTGCTGACGGAGGACGCGCCTGAACTGGTGCAGAGCGCGATCCGCACACGCGCTGCGATCCTCGACGACCGCCGGGCCGGAGATTACTACCGCCTCGTTGATGATGGTAGCCGCATCCTCTGGGGCGGGCGCATTACCACGCGCACGACGGATCCACGCGATATCGCGACCCTGCTGCGGCGCGAAATGGTAACGACCTACCCGCAACTTGCCGCCCTGAAGGTCGAGATCGCCTGGTCGGGGCTCATGGCCTACGCCCGGCATCTGATGCCTCAGATCGGACAGCTGAGGCCGGGTGTCTGGTACTGTACGGCGTTCGGTGGCCACGGGATAAACACCACCGCCATCGGCGGCACGGTGATTGCGCAAGGCATAACAGGCGAGAGTGACCGCTATCGCCTCTTTGCGCCTTTCGGTCTTGTGTGGAATGGGGGAATTCTGGGGCGGGCCGCGGCTCAACTCACCTACTGGAGCTATCAGGCCACTGACGTGGCCAAGGAGTTCCGCTCCCGCTGAAGCAACGAAAGCCAGGCAGCCTCACATCTTGGCCGCAGAAGCGACAACCCAAAGGCAGCTAATGCTGAAGGCGAGCCCGATCAGGTTCATCAGATAGGCCAATGCGTCATTGGCCGGATGGCGTTTTCCTAAGCGATCCATCGCGCTTCCCCAACAGCCGCAAGATGTTTCACTGGGGAATATGCCCAAGCTTGAGGCTTGTCCAGATGGTTAACAGGGAGTTTTTGTGCATCTGGCCTCAGCCTATTGGCTGAGGCCTATGACAATCCTACAGTCGGCATGATACTTTGTATCGTGAGCAGATCAGAGGTAGAAGTCACCTTTGGAGAGCGATAGAAGTCCGATGACGCGAATGCCGAAGTCGGCAATCGCGTCACCATTCGTATCGCCCGATGCAATGCCATCGGCAAAGCGCAGTTCTCCGGCTTTACCGTGAAAGGCGTTATGGCCGATGAAATTGAACGCCTGATTGCCTGCAATTTTCGTATTGGCATCGATGCCGCGCAGATCGATGTGGTCGGAGCTACGGCGGAAATCCTTGATCGTGTCGGCCGAGGACATCCGCGAGTGAGCGGACGAGGAGAAGACGAATACATCCGCGCCGCTCCCGCCGGTCAGCATGTCCTTTCCGCTTTCTCCATAAAGCTTGTCGCTGCCTGTGCCGCCATCCAGAACGTCATTGCTGCTTCGGCCATAGAGTGTGTCGCTGCCGGCGCCGCCCTTGATCTGGTTGGCCGATCCACTGCCACGGAGAGTGTCGCTGTAGGAACTGCCGGTGACCCACTCGATGCTGGAATACGAGTCGCCGGCAGCATCGCCGCGATTGTTGGACTTCGTTACGAGGTCCGCCACTACGCCGGTTTTCGCCGTGCTATAGCTGACCGTATCCGCGCCGGCTCCTCCGCTCAGCGCGTCACTCCCGCTGCCGCCAATCAGCACGTCGTTGCCGTTCAAGCCGTAAAGTCTATCGTTGCCACCATTGCCGCGCAGGGCGTTGCCGGCAATGTTGCCCTTGATGATGTCGTTGGCGGAGCCGCCATAGGCATTCTCGATCAAGGGCCGGGTGTCGCCCTGATACAGAAGCGCATTGGCGATGTTGCCGGCGGCGAGCTTGGATCCATCCCAGTGGAGTTTGGCGCGCTGCTCCTGCGAGGTGGTGGTCCACGCGCCGGGCTGCAGGTCGATTGTCAAAGCCGTCGTGTAATTGGCGAAGTTGTACGTGTCTGTGCCGCCGCCATCCCAAATGGTGAGAAAAATCTGGTTACCGCCGGGCGCTCCCTGGCCAACGCCGTTGACGAACATCTCGCCGGTGGTCGGGCTCCATGAATACGTCGTGCTGCCGCTGTTCGTCTGATAATTCGCGCCGTAGATATGCTGGAGAGCGGCGATGTCGTACATCATCAGCGACTGCGCATAGCCCCAGGTCTCGTTCATGTAGCCCGTGCTGGCCGAGGCACCGGAATACGAGCGGTAGCTCATGACAGTATACTCGATGCTGTCACGATCGAGCGGCATGTTGCGCTCATGCGCATGCTCAAGCCCAAGAGCATGCCCGATCTCATGCATGATGGTGAGATAAGCGTAGTTGCCCTTGGCGGGGCTTGCGTAGTTACGGCTGGAATTGTTGACCCAGACATCGCCGCCGGTTGCGTCAGTCGTCGGGAAGTACGCCCAAGCGGTTCCCGGCACATCCGATTGTGCGAAGCGCAGATCGGCTGACGATGCGCTCGCCTCAGGTACCTCCTGGAATGTCAGGTTGCTGACGGATGAGAACAGCTTCAGGGCCGAACGCGTAATGGCCTGCTGCGTGCCGTTGAAGGAGCCAAAGCCCTTGGCTGCCTCGCCGTCTCCATAGACATTGCCATAGGCACCGGCAGTGGAGGGGAAGCTGTATGTCAGATCGCTTGGCACCCATTTCAGGTTGCCCAGGATGGGATCGATGTAAGCATTACCAGTGGAGCTATAGGCCTCGACAGCAGGCATTTTTCAGATGACTCTAAGAATAGAATAAGAGATGCGATGTCTCGCGCTTGAGCTGATGCGAAATGCAAGCCGAGATGCCCTATGAAGAATGACTTAAGCTTCAGAGAGATCACGCGATTGCTGCACTACGATGTGCAATACGAAGCGCTACAGTAGATTTTTGTATGTCATTGAATTTTGCCCCACAGCGAGACTGTTATGTTTGATTTGTCTCGTCACAATCGATAACGTTGGGTAAGTTATTAAAAGATTAGCGGCAGGACTAAAAGCAGATTGGCTTGAAATTCATCTCAATAGACAATGTGCCGCATGGCTGACCTTTGCAGCCTAATACGCGCTACAACGAAAGCTGCTCAAAAGCAGAGGTTCAGGTGAAGGAGTGACTTAGGAGATGATGTCTTAGCTGGGCATGTCTATTCATCGGCTTGACCCATCAATCTTCTTAGGTCGGAAGTCCCTGGTTACGCTGTGGGGAAAGCGGCGCCTCTGAATTTGCCTTCATGCGAAGCCGAGTCTGGATGATCGCCTTGGCGCGCTCTGCATCGTCTAAGCTGCCCCGTTTCGTGAGCGTCTCCTGGGTCAGGAGTCGAATGTCCTCAAGCCGCCATTCTTCGCTCAGCCACGATCTGCCGATGATTTTGAGAATCGTCTCGAGAGTCGCATATAGATCCGCGATCTCAGGCGCTATGGCCGAGTCTTTCATAACCCTCATCCCCCTTATCCAAGCCAGAGGTTCTCCTCCGGTCATGTTCTTCACGAGGGCTGCGTCCCAATGGCGAAAGCCTCTCCCGATGCAGGATTATTGCAAGGCTTTGCGGAGAAAGACAACTGCACCTTTGGACAGGACGTGTTGGCACGATCTCGGCCGGACGAGCATTCAGGTGCAGGAAAAGGCATATCTCGCCGCCGTGACTTCGAACTCTTGAGCCACATGGCGGGTGATGGTGCTGCCAGAGAGGATCGAACTCTCGACCTCTCCCTTACCAAGGGAGTGCTCTACCACTGAGCTACGGCAGCGCGCCAACGGGGAGGGCCGCTTACTGCCACAGGGCTGCCCTCCATGCAAGCTTGAAAATGATCTTTATTCCGCAGCCTGCACTTTCGACTCCAGGGGGAGCCCGAGCGCGGTCCAGACCTCGACTAGGGCCGCGGCCAGGGCGTCGATATGGGCGTTGGTGTGGGAGGGACCGGGCGTGATGCGCAGCCGTTCCGTGCCTCGGGGCACGGTGGGGTAGTTGATCGGCTGGATGTAGATGCCGTGCTTCTCCAGTAGCCGGTCGGAGGCCGCCTTGCAGGCCTCTGCATCGCCCACCATCACCGGCACGATATGCGTGGGCGTGTCGATGACCGGCAGGCCGACGCTGCTCAAGACCGCCTTCGTGCGGGCGGCCTGGCGCTGCTGCTGCTGGCGCTCGCTGGAGGAAGCCTTGAGGTGCCGGATCGACGCCATGGCGGCGGCGGCGACCGCCGGGGGCAGGGCCGTGCTGAAGATGAAGCCCGGGGCGAAGCTGCGAATGGCGTCCATCACCGCCTTGGTGCCGGTGAGATACCCGCCCATGACGCCGAAGGCCTTGGCCATCGTGCCCTCGATCACGTCGATCCGGTGCATGGCGCCCTCGCGCTCGGCAATGCCGCCGCCGCGGGGACCGTACATGCCCACCGCATGAACCTCGTCGATATAGGTCATGGCGCCGTAGCGCTCGGCGAGATCGCAGATGGCATGGATCGGGGAGATGTCGCCGTCCATGGAATAGACGCTCTCGAACACGATCAGCTTGGGCCTGTCGCCGGCGGCTTGGAGCAGTTCCTCCAGGTGTTCGAGATCGTTGTGGCGGAAGACCGCCTTATCGCATCCGGACTGGCGCACGCCCTCGATCATGGAGTTGTGGTTGAGCGCATCCGACAGGATCAGGCAGTTCGGGATCAGCTTGGCCAGGGTGGAGATGCCCGTCTGGTTCGACACATAGCCCGAGGTGAAGACCAGGGCGGCTTCCTTGCTGTGCAGGTCGGCCAGCTCCGCCTCCAGCTCGACGATGGGGTGGCTGTTGCCCGAGATGTTGCGCGTGCCGCCGGCCCCGGTGCCGAGGCGCCAGGCCGTCTCCACCATGGCGCGGGTCACGTCCCGGTTCTGGCCCATCCCGAGATAATCGTTGGAGCACCAGACCGTGATGGGGCGCGGCCCCTCCGGGGAGTGCCAAAGCGCCTGGGGGTAACGCCCGGCCAGGCGCTCGATCTCGGCAAAGACGCGGTAACGCCGCTCCGCCTGGAGGCGATCGAGGGCTGACGTGAAGAAGTTTTGATAATCCATCATCTCACCGGGTGGGCAATGCAAACTGCCCGGGGATACTGATCCCATTATGTCAGATCACATTGATCCGGGTCAAAGTCCGCAAACGTGATATTGCGGTTGAGGGCCGCGTGCGAAGCCTTTATTGGGTAAAGGCGACGATGGGTCGCGTGAACCATGACTGACGTGAAATCGCAACAGAAGGCTGACCGGCTCAAGGCCGCCTTGAAGGAAAACCTCAAGCGGCGCAAGGCGCAGGCCCGCGGGCGGCAGGCCGCTAACGGGCCCGGAAACGAAAGCGGCAGCTTGAGCGTTGCAGCAGAGCGCGACAAGCCGTCCGACTAGCTTTGAGAGCTCGAGGCGCGCATAGCGCATGGCTGACTGAACAATTTACAAGGGGATATTGATGGATCGCATTCGCATCCGGGGCGGCGCGCCCCTCAACGGCCTGATTCCGATCTCAGGCGCCAAGAATGCGGCCTTGCCCCTCATGATCGCGAGCCTGCTCACGGCCGATACGCTCGAGCTCGGCAACGTGCCGCGGCTTGCCGATATCTCGTCCCTGCTGCGGATCATGAGCAACTTCGGCGTCGACCACTCGATCGCCGGCCGCCGTCCCGGTCAGTCCTCCGAGACGGGCCAGACCATCCGCCTGTCGGCCAAAAACGTCATCGACACCTCGGCCCCCTACGAACTCGTCTCGACCATGCGGGCGAGCTTCTGGGTCATCGCTCCCCTGGTGGCCCGCTTCGGCCATGCCAAGGTGTCCATGCCCGGCGGCTGCGCCATCGGCACCCGACCGGTGGACCTGCTCATCATGGCCCTGGCCAAGCTGGGCGCCGCCATCGAGATCGAGGCTGGCTACGTGGTGGCGACGGCGCCAAAAGGGCTTCGCGGCGCTGAGATCGACTTTCCGAAGGTGACGGTGGGCGGCACCCATGTGGCCCTCATGGCGGCGACCCTCGCGCAGGGCACCACCGTGATCCGCAACGCCGCCCGCGAGCCGGAGGTGGTGGATCTCGCCGAATGCCTCATCAAGATGGGTGCCAAGATCCAGGGCGCCGGCACCTCCGAGATCGTGATCGAGGGTGTTCCCAGCCTGAACGGCGCCTCCCACGACGTCATGCCGGACCGCATCGAGACGGGCACCTATGCCATGGCGGTGGCCATGACCGGCGGTGATCTGGTGCTCGACAATACCCGTCCCGACTATCTCCAGGCCGCCCTCGACGTTTTGGGCCAGGCTGGAGCCGAGGTCACCGCGACCCATGGGGGCATCCGCGTCCGCCGCAACGGCAACGGCCTTCAGCCGGTCGACGTGACCACCGATCCGTTCCCGGGCTTCCCCACGGATCTCCAGGCTCAGTTCATGGCCCTCATGACCCGGGCGAACGGCACTTCGCGCATCCGCGAGACGATCTTCGAGAACCGCTTCATGCACGTGCAGGAGCTGGCGCGCCTCGGTGCCCATATCCGCCTCGACGGCGACAGCGCCTATGTAGATGGCGTTCCGGGCCTGAAAGGGGCTCCGGTCATGGCCACCGACCTGCGCGCTTCGGTGTCCCTGGTGATCGCCGGCCTCGTGGCGGATGGCGAGACCACCATCAACCGCGTCTACCACCTGGATCGCGGCTTCGAGGCACTGGAGGCCAAACTCGCCCGATGCGGCGCGCTCATCGAGCGCGTCAGGGGCTGAAGGATGGAAGGCCGGCTTTACCGCCGGCCTTTTTCTTTTCAGGTTCAGGCGGCAAGCCAGGGCGAAAGGTTGCGCCGGGGCAGGGGGCTCTCTACCTAAAGATCAAAGTTCAACAACAGGTTGGTGGGCCATGGATCTCCTGAGACTCGTCGCGTTCGACCCTGAAGACCTTTCCGTCATCTCCGCTCACTTGCAGGATTCGCTGCTGCAGGTCGGGGATATCGCCTATTTGCCCAAGGAGCGGCGCTTCGCCATCCAGGTCCGCCGCTACGATTGGGAGGCAGCCACGCCTCAGCGTCGGCTGACCTGCATGCATTTCGAGAATGTGACGGGTGTGCGCGTCCGCGGCATCGACCGGAGCAACAAGGACGCGGTTCTTAACCTTCTCGCCATTGCGTTCGAGGAGAAGGACGCCCCTTCGGGCACCGCCACCTTGATCTTTGCCGAAGGCGGAGCCATCCAGGTGGATCTGGAGTGCATCGAAATGCAGATGAAAGATACCGGCCCGGTCTGGGCTGCCGAAAGCCGCCCCTCCCACGAGGACCAGTTTCAAACGGCGGAGCGCCCATAAATGGCGCAGAGGCTCGATGCGCGGGACGCCTCTTTCCCGCAGGCGTTTGCTGCCCTGCTCTCTGCCAAGCGCGAGGTCTCGGAGGATGTGGACCAGGCGGTGCGTGCCATCATCGAGGATGTGGTTGTGCGCGGCGACGAGGCGCTGATCGATTTCACCCTCCGTTTCGATGGATTGGCGCTTCAGCCCGAGACCCTGCGGGTGTCCGATGCCGAGATCGACGCTGCCGAGGCCCAGTGTTCCAAGGAAGCCCTGGAGGCCTTGGCGCTCGCCAAGGAGCGCATCGAGACCTATCACCGGGAGCAGCGCCCTAAGGACTTCAGGACCACGGATTCCGTCGGCGTCACCCTGGGCTGGCGCTGGACGGCGATTGAATCCGTGGGTCTCTACGTTCCCGGCGGCCTTGCGAGCTATCCGTCCTCCGTTCTGATGAATGCCGTACCGGCGAAGGTGGCGGGGGTTCCGCGCATCGCCATGGTGGTGCCGACCCCGCGCGGCGATACGAACCCGCTCGTGCTGGCGGCGGCGCGTCTTGCTGGCGTCGACGAGGTCTTCCGCATCGGCGGCGCCCAGGCTGTGGCTGCGCTCGCCTATGGCACCGAAAGCGTCAAACCTGTCGCCAAGATCGTCGGCCCCGGCAATGCCTATGTGGCGGCCGCCAAGCGCCGGGTCTTCGGCCAGGTCGGCATCGACATGATCGCAGGGCCCTCCGAAGTGCTCATCCTCGCCGATGCTAATAGTAATCCGGACTGGATCGCCGCCGATCTCATGGCCCAAGCCGAGCACGATACGGCTGCGCAATCGATCCTGATCACGGACAGTCCGGCATTGGCCGATGCGGTGGAAAAGGCCGTCGAGCGCCAGCTCCAGACCCTTCCCAAGGCAAAGATCGCCGGCGCGAGCTGGCGCGATTATGGGGCGATCATCCTGATCGACCGGCTGGAAAACGCCATTCCCCTCGTGGATCGGCTGGCCCCCGAACACCTCGAAATCGAGACGGAGAACGCGGAAGAGCTTGCAGCCAAAGTCCGCAATGCGGGTTCCATCTTCCTCGGCAGCCACACGCCGGAGGCCATCGGCGATTATGTAGGCGGCCCCAACCACGTTCTGCCCACGGCGCGCTCGGCCCGGTTCTCATCGGGTCTCGGCGTGCTTGACTTCATGAAGCGAACCTCGATCCTGAAATGCGATGCGAACGCTCTGCGGGCGCTCGGCCCGGCGGCCATTGCGCTCGGGCGTTCGGAGGGTCTGGAGGGCCATGCGCGGTCGGTCGCGATCCGCCTGAACCTCTAGCGCATCGTGCGAAAAGGTGGTTCCGGTTTTTCGTACTCAACGATGCGCTCTTTTATAGAGTGGAGCATCGGAAAAGCCCCAAAAGTGCAAATCCACTTTTGGGGCCGATGCTCTAAGGTTAACCGGAGGCGGGATGGCGAGTGAAGCGAAGGAGCGGACCCGGCTGGTCGCCGTCACCCTCGACGAGGCCTCCATCGGCCGTGGCAACCCGGATCAGGAGCATGAACGGGCCATCGCCATCTACGATATCCTCGAAGAGAACACCTTCGCGCTGCCGAACTACGATGGCGGACCCTATGCCTTGCGCATCTCGCTCATCGACAAAAAGCTCTGCTTCGAAGTGACCACGCAGGACGGCGCGCATCTCATCTCGCACCACCTGTCGCTGACGCCGTTCCGCAAGGCCATCCGCGAATACGAGATGATCTGCGACAGCTATTACCAGGCGATCCGTTCCGCCTCGCCGGCACAGATCGAGGCCATCGACATGGGGCGGCGCGGTCTGCACAACGAGGCGGCCGAACTGCTGATGAAGCGGTTAGAGGGCAAGCTCATCCTGGATTTCGGCACGGCGCGGCGCATCTTCACGCTCATCTTCGCGCTTCACTGGAAGGGCTGACGCTTGGAGGAGCGCCTGGATGAGCCTCTGGACGAGCCCCGCCCGAAACGGATCCACTCGGTTCTGTTCGTCTGCGCAATGAATGCGGTGCGCTCGCCCATGGCGGAAGCGATTGCGCGCCATTACTTCGGCAAGTCGATCTATGTGCAGTCCGCCGGCGTGCGCAAAGGCGAGCCGGACGGCTTTGTGTCGTCGATCCTGTCCGAGATCGGCATCGACGCCTCCAAGCACAAGCCGCGCACCCTCGATGAACTCGAGGAGTGGGAAGGGTTGAACTTCGACCTCATCATTTCGCTTTCGCCGGAAGCCCATCACGCGGCGCTCGAACTCACGCGCACCATCGCGGCGGATGTAGAGTATTGGCCGACGCCGGACCCGACGATCACGCAGGGCTCGCGCGACCAAGTGCTCGATGCCTATCGCAACATCCGTGACGGCTTGATGTACCGCATCCGCCTGCGGCTCAAGCAGACCTCATCCAAAAGCCCGAATGACGGCGAGGGTGCCTAGGCCGGCTACAAGGCCGACGATGTCGATCCGCGTCACCGCCATGGCGATGATGGCGGCGGCTAATGCAATCATGGCGGGCCAGCCGTTGTCGATCACCACAGGCAGGATCGTCGCCAGGATGATGGAGCCGGGAAGGGCGCGCAGGCCCCGTTCGATGCGCGGCGTAATGCGCACACGGCTCATGACCACGACGCCTGCGATGCGACACAGGAACGTCACCAGCGTCATGCCCGCAATGGCGAGAACCGAACCCCACGGGCTCGCGATGAAGCTGGCGAACCCGTTCATTCGATCAGCATCCCGGCAACGACGCCCGCGAGCGCACCGGCGATGATGAAGAGATAGCCCGGCACCAGCGCATGGACGATGAGCGAGACGAGCCCTGCTACCAACCAGGGGAGGGCTGGCTTGAACCCTTTCCAAAGGGGCACGAGCATCACGCCGAAGAAGATCGGCATCACGAGATCGAGGCCGAAGCGCCTGGGCTCAGGCACGAGGGCACCCGCGAAGAAGCCGGCGAAGGTCGCCACCAGCCAGACCAGCCAGAGGATGAGCGCGCAGCCCAGCAGCACTCCCACATCCCGGCCGCCCTCAGTGTGATACCGGGTGCCGATGAGCCAGCCAGCCTCCGTGAGGAGGAAGAGGTTGAGTGCCGTGCGTGGGAGAGGCTCGTGCTTGAGCCATGGCTGGAGGGTTGCCCCGAGCATGATCATGCGTGCGTTCACCACGGCGGTGACCGTCATGATCGTGAGGATCGTCGCAGGCGTCCAGACCTGCTGCCAGATCTCAAGCCCCACCATCTGCGAGGCACCGGCATAGACGAAGCCTGAGAGGCCCAAGGTTTCACCGAGGGACAGGCCCTTCTGCGCCGCGGCCGTGCCGAAGGCCAGGGCGAACATGATGAAGCCTGGAAAGGCCGGAAGCGCGGCGCGCGCACCGTGGCGCAAGCCTGAATAAGAAAAATGAGGGCGGAGAGCGGGGGGCATGAGCGTCATGCTCTGTGCCCTCCCACATCTCCGCCGTCAATTGGAGATTGGGGATCCCGGATGGCTGTTCCGCCTCAGCCGACAGCGCCATTAACGAAGGGTGCCACCTCGACATAGCCTTCGTAAATCATCTTGAGAGCCACATAGAGGATGATCGCCAAGCCTACATAGGCGATCCAGCGATAGCGCTGGAGCAGACGGGCAATGTAGGAGGCTGCAACGCCCATGAGGGCGATCGACAGCAGGAGGCCGAAGGCCAGGATGTAGGGATGCTCGCGCGCCGCGCCGGCCACGGCGAGCACGTTGTCGAGGGACATGGACACGTCGGCGATGACGATCTGCCAGGCTGCCTGGGCGAAGGTCTTGCGCGGGACTCCGCCGGCAATGGTGCCATCCTGGTTGATGTCACGGCCTTCCAGGGCCTCTTCAGCCGCGTGCTGCTCTGCCTCGTGTCCTGCGCGCAATTCGCGCCACATCTTCCAGCACACCCACAACAGCAGAATGCCACCGGCGAGCAGGAGGCCCACGATCTGAAGAAGCTGGGTCGTGAGCAGGGCAAAGATGATACGCAGGACCGTGGCGGCCAGGACGCCGAGCAGAATGGCCTTGTTGCGCTGCTCCTTGGGGAGACCGGCGGCGGCCAGACCGATGACGATGGCATTGTCACCGGCAAGCGCCAGATCGATTCCGACCACCATCAGGAAGGCGACGACCTCAGGTCCGAAAAACTGCGAGAGATCAAACATGCAGTGCCTCATATGTCGGTTTGCGGGCAGCGCATGCGAAACGTTCAAAGAGACGCATCTGGCACCGTCCTGATCCGAAAATCTTCGAGGCAGGAGCCGAAATGCAGGCAAAACCGTCTGTTTGAACGAACCCAGGCCGTCCTGGTTTTCATCCAGTCCGACATCGCCGCTCCTTTAGGGAGCGACCAGAGGGGCCCGGCCTGGCTACCGGGTCCATCTAGACAACCCAGGTCCAGGGATCAAGTCACCTCTCATGGAAGGCAGCGCCTTATCCTAAGGATGATAGGCGGTTTCCCTTCTGTCCCCTAGTTCCCAAGACGTATTGTTGAGAAGGCCTGCTTCAGGGAAACAGAAGCTTGATCCGGGTTGGTGCCTCAGGCCATATCGATTTGAAAGAACATGGGGCGCTCAAGGCGTCTGTCGGGAGGTCGTTCATGTCCACTCTTCACGAAGGCTCAGGGCCCGCGAGGCCCGGCGGGCCGGTCCGCGCGCCCCAAAACATCGCGGGCGGATTGGTCCTGCTGGCGCTGGCGGCCCTGGCGCTGTGGCTCACGCAGGATCTCGACCAGGGCACTCTTAATGCCATGGGGCCGGCCATGCTGCCCCGATGGCTCGCCATCGCGGTCGGCCTGTCGGGGCTTGCCCTACTCGCCTTCGCCTTCATTAAGCACGGCGATGCCCTGGAGCGCTGGAACCTGCGCGGGCCGGTCTTCGTGATCGGCGGCATCCTGGCCTTCGCGCTCACTATCCGCCCCTTCTCGTTCGGAACCCTGACGACCCCAGGTTTGGGGATGTTGTTCGCAGGTCCGCTCGCCATCATCATCGGCGGGTATGCTACGCCCGAGGCGCGCCTGCGCGATCTCGTCATCCTCAGCTTGAGCCTCACGCCGTTCTGCATGGTGCTGTTCGGCGATCTCCTGAACCTGCCGATTCCGGTCTTCCCCCAGGCGCTCACGGGCCTGTTCCCCTCCGACTGGTCGCAGAAAGCGGTGCTGCGGGCGACCGCCGCCATCCTGGCCGTGGCGGCCGTGATCGTTTTCCTTGCAACCCGTAGTCGGCATCGCGGTCCGATTGACGTGGCCGACCACAGCGGGAGGATCTGATGGGTGACTTTTTCTCCAATCTCAGCCTCGGCTTCGGGGTCGCCCTGACCCTGCAGAACCTCGGCTTGGCCTTCCTTGGTTGCCTTGTGGGCACCCTCATCGGCGTGCTGCCGGGCGTCGGCCCGATCGCCACCATTGCCATGCTGCTGCCTATCACCTTCGGGCTCGACCCGACCGGCGCGCTCATCATGCTGGCCGGCATCTATTACGGCGCTCAATACGGGGGCTCGACCACCGCGATCCTCGTCAACATCCCGGGTGAGGCCACCTCCGTGGTCACGGCGCTCGATGGTCACCAGATGGCCCGCCAGGGCCGCGCCGGCGTGGCGCTCGGCATCGCCGCCATCGGCTCTTTCTTCGCCGGCACGGTGGCAACCCTGGTCATCGCCGCCCTGGGGGCCCCGCTCACCAGGCTTGCGCTGATCTTCGGCCCGACCGAGTACTTCTCCCTCATGGTCATGGGCTTGGTTTTCGCGGTCGTGCTGGCGCGTGGCTCGATCCTCAAGGCCATCGCCATGATCCTCGTGGGCGTGCTGCTCTCCACTGTAGGCACCGATCTGGAGACGGGCGAGGAGCGCATGACCTTCGGGCTACCGTTCCTGGCCGACGGCATCGACTTTGCGGTGCTGGCCATGGGCATCTTCGGCATCGCCGAAATCATGCGCAATCTCGATCATACCGAGACGCGCGACGTGGTGCAGCAGGCCATCGGCCGGCTTCTGCCGAACCTGGATGACTTCAAGCAGGCATATAAACCCGTCCTGCGCGGCACCTTCATCGGGGCGATCCTCGGCATTCTGCCCGGCAACGGCGCAGTGCTGGGGCCTTTCGCTTCCTATACGCTCGAGAAGAAGATCGCCAAGGATCCGCGCCGCTTCGGCCGCGGCGCCATTGAGGGCGTGGCAGGACCCGAGAGCGCCAACAACGCCGGTGCGCAGACCTCCTTCATCCCGCTGCTGACGCTGGGCATCCCGCCAAATGCCGTGATGGCCCTGATGGTCGGCGCCATGACCATCCACGGCATCATCCCCGGTCCTCAGGTGATGACCAAGAACCCGACCCTGTTCTGGGGTATGATCGCCTCGATGTGGGTGGGCAACCTGATGCTGCTCGTCATCAACCTGCCGCTGGTCGGCATGTGGGTGCGGCTGCTGAAGGTGCCCTACCGGCTGCTGTTCCCGGCGATCCTGATGTTCTGCTGCATCGGCATCTACTCGATCAACTCGCTGCCCACCGACGTGATGTTCATCGGGTTCTTCGGACTGGTGGGCTACATGCTGATCAAGTTCGGTTTCGAACCAGCGCCGATGCTGCTCGGCTTCGTGCTCGGCAGGCTGATGGAGGAAAACCTCAGGCGCGCCCTCATCATCTCGCGCGGCTCTCTGGAGACCTTCATCGAGCGTCCGGTCAGCGCGGGGCTGCTCGCGGTGGCCGCTATCCTCCTTGTGATCGCCCTCCTGCCCTCCATCCGGAAGGGGAGGGACGAGGTCTTCACCGAGTAGCTTGCCTTCAGCTCCGTCTTGCCCACATGGTAGGCCATAACTTTTCCAAGGGAGGAAAATTGATGAAGAAGGTTGTACTGGCTCTGGCCGCAGTCGCCGGCTTGGCCGCAACGGGCGTCCAGGCCCAAGGCTATCCCACTCGCCCGATCACGATGATCGTTCCGTTTGCGGCCGGCGGCCCGACGGACGTGGTGGCCCGCATCGTGACCGACAACATGAGCCGTACCCTGGGCCAGCAGATCGTGATCGAGAACGTGGCCGGCGCCGGAGGCACCACCGGCATCACCCGGGCGGCCCAGTCCCAGCCCGATGGCTATACTATCATGATGGGTCATATGGGCACGCACGGCGCCGCGCCGGCCCTTTACCCGAACCTGAAATACGACCCGACCAAGGATTTCGCACCCATCGGCCTGGCCGCCGGAACCCCGATCGTGATCGTGGCCAAGAAGGATTTTCCGGCCAACGACCTGAAGGGCTTCCTCGATTACCTGTCGAAGAACGCCGACAAGGTGAACATGGCCCATGCGGGTGTGGGCTCCGTCTCCCACTCCACGGGCATCTTCTTCAACTCCGTCGTCAAGGCGAAGCCCACCATGGTGGCCTATCGCGGCACCGGTCCGGCTCTGAACGACCTGATGGCCAATACGGTCGACTTCATGACCGACCAAATCGTCAACGTGGCCCCCCAGATCCAAGGCGGCAACATCAAGGCTTTCGCTATTGCGACCCCTGAGCGTTCACCGGTTCTGCCGAACGTGCCGACCACCAAAGAGGCCGGTCTCGAAGGCTACGAGGTGAGCGCCTGGAACGCCATCTTCGCTCCCAAGGGCACTCCGCTGGATGTGGTCAAGAAGCTCAGCGACGCCCTCATGAAGTCCCTGGACGACGAGAACACCAAAAAGCGCCTGCTTGAGCTGGGCGGTGTGATCCCGAGCAACACTGAGCGGACTCCGGAAGCCCTGCAGAAGCTCGTCGAGAGCGAGGTCGCCCGCTGGACCCCGGTTCTTAAGGCTGCCGGCGCAACGGCGGAATAACCGTTCCCAAGCTTAAGCATGTCATACGGCGGGCCTTGGGCCCGCCGTATTCATTTCCGGGCCGTCCGGCCTCAATCAGGTCTTGAAATTGCTCGTCCGGGCTATTACACCCTGCCTCACGTGCAGCCGTAGCTCAGTTGGTTAGAGCACCAGATTGTGGATCTGGGGGTCCCCCGTTCGAGCCGGGGCGGCTGTACCACCTTAAAGCCAGTGTGCTTAGACCTCGCAGGTTCGAGGCATTATCCTCAGTCTGAAGTGCATTCCAGAGGCGTAGCGGCACGTTGTGTTCCGCTTCTGAGCGGAGCACAGGCGGCTATGCCATCTCTGGGATTTGGACTATGACGCAGACAGGACCGTCGAGGTTGGCGGCACTCTAACTGTCCAGCAGGTCATATCGATGGAACCGGAACACGATGTCGCTGAGGCGCGGCGGACGAGGGCTGGCGTTCTCTATGCGCTCGCGGCGTTCTTCATGTGGGGCTTGGTGGTGCCGCTGCACTTCAAGCTTCTTTCGTCCATACCGCCGCTTCAAATTCTTGCGCACCGCATCGTGTGGGCGAGCCTGTTTGCCCTTGGGTTGATATTCGTCTTCAGGCAAAGGGAAAAGCTCGTCGAGGCTCTCTCCTCTAGCCGTCACCTGCTCCTGCTTGGTGTTTCGGCAGGTCTGGTTGCGATCAACTGGTTGATCTACATCTGGGCCGTGAATTCCGGGCATTTGGTCCAGACGAGCCTCGGGTATTTCATCAACCCACTCCTGAATGTGGTGCTGGGGGTGCTCTTCCTCCGAGAGCGGCTTCGTCCTGCCCAGGTGGCAGCCTGCCTGCTCGCCGGTGCGGGTGTTCTCGTTCTCGGCGTGTCTTCCGGCGAGATGCCGTGGGTCGCGCTGGCCCTGGCATGTAGCTTCGGCTTCTACGGTCTGGTTCGGAAGATCGTACCGGTGCCTCCACTCGTCGGCTTCTGCATCGAATCCCTTTTGCTCACGCCCCTGGCGCTGGGCTACTTGGCTGTAACGTTCGCCGATGGCAGCGCTGCGGCGTTCCAAGGGCATGCCGGTCTTGATCTGCTTCTCGTGCTCACGGGGTTCAGCACAGCGGCGCCACTGATCTGGTTTGCTGCGGCAGCCCATCGACTGAAGCTGTCCACTATTGGCCTCCTGCAATATCTGGCACCGTCAGGGCAACTGGCCCTTGGCGTCCTCGTTTATGGGGAAGCTTTCGGATGGGTGGACGCCATCGCCTTTGGTCTGATCTGGATAGCCTTGGCGATCTATACGATGAGCGCCTTGAGGTCTGCATCCGATAAGAGATGAAACGAAGGCTGCTCTCCTGATCCTGTGGTATCCAATCAAACAAGAGCGGGATAGGCACGATACGCAAACGGAAGCGGCCCCGGTCACCCGGGGCCGCGTCACGTCTGATACAATCGGCTACCGACTTCAGATGACGAGGAAGTCGGCCGCTGTAAGCTTGGCGAGATTCTCGATCACGGCGAACTTGACTGCCGCGCCTGAACCCGAGCCATCGGCGTCGTAAGACAGAGAGCCGGTCTTGTTGTCGTAGATGATGCGGTCGTCGGAATCCAAAGCCTTGGTGCCAACCATGAAGCTGCTGGCCGACAGATTGCCCCACTTGAGCTTGGAGAACGCCGAGTCGTTGAGGCGAATTGTGTCATCGACCACATCGAAGTCGACGATCACGTCCACGTTCTTGCTGCTCGGGCTAGTGTCGAAGGTAAACGTGTCCTTGCCCGTGCCCCCGGTCAGCACGTCGCTACCATTCTTGGCCCAGATCATGTCGTCGCCTGCTTTGCCGTCGATCAGATCGTTGCCGGACGTGCCCGTCAGGCGGTCAGCGCTGCTCGTGCCCGACATCGTCTTCGTCGTGCTCGGCCGCGAGGTGGTCGGCATCGGGGACGACGGTGAACCCGTCTCCGCCACATCGGCAACGGCGAGAGTCACGGCGCCGGTATCGGTGTCGCCATCTGCGTCCTTGGCGGTGTAGCTGAAGCTGTCCGAGCCGTAGAAGTTGGCCTTCGGGGTATAGACGAAGGAGCCATCGGCGCTGATCTTCACACTGCCGCCCTGAGCAGTGGCGAACGTGCCGGAGATGGCCACCTTGCCTCCATCGGGGGCGGCGTCGTTGACCAGAACGCCCTGTGACGCACTGACGGTCAGAGCCTGATCCTCAACGGCCGCATACCGGTCGTCGGATGCCATGACCGCATTATCCTTCGAGTCAGGATTCGGGGTAGGAAGCGGAGCCGGTTGAGTTGGCTGCGTCGGCGTCGTCACCGTGCCGTTGTGATTGAAGCTCAGGGCGTAGAATGAGGTCTGGCCGTAGCCTGTGCCATTGGTCTCATTCGCGCCGAGATAGGCGCCAGCCTTGAAGTAGAATGAGTCCGACTGCCACACGCTGTTGATCTTGCTGACTGACTTATAGATCTCGCCGTCAGCAAAGACCGTCACCTCAAGGGTGTCACCCTTGGCGTTGATCGTGTAGGAGAAGCGCTCGTCCAGCGAAACGCTCGGCTGCTGACCAGACGCATTCACGAAGTAGAACTTCGTCTCGCTGTTGCTGGAGCCGGCCTGATCGTTGGCGAAATAGAGCTTGCCATTTTCCCAGTAAAGTCGAACCAGCTCGTCGTTCTTGCCATGGATCTGGCCGACGATGACGCGGCCCCCCATGCCTTCGCGGTTGGGAGCGGCATCGACTTCGAGAGTGGCGCTCATGAAGCCGCCCGTCTGGAGGTTCCATGCAGCGTTGGCGGTGCCGTTCATCTCACGCAATTCGGATCGGGCGTAGGACGAGCCGCTGGTGGTCGCACCCTCAACCGGAGCCATAAAAGTCATGGCGCCATCGGCTGCGGTGTAGAAGTACTTGGAGTTCTGGTAGGTGGAGAGGTTCTTTACCTCGACGGCCGTGCCGCTGATGCCGCCATTGGCATCCACAGGAAGGGTGATCTTCCAATTGGACAAGTCAAAGTTGCCGCCGGGAGCGACCGAAGGATTCAAAGTCATATTGTCTGCCCCAAAAATAAGCGAGCCTCTTATTTGAGGCTTCTGAATAATAGTTATGCAGTTCTATGAAGAACCTGCTGCGACTACGCAGAGATAAAACACTAGGCGACTATCGATACAGGTGAGCACTTCTTGTGGTGCTCATAATACTGCGGATTTCAGAATCGATATCTGTTCGTCCGTTGAAGTCGTTCTGATCGTGGAATAAGGCAACATCGTGGCAGGGCTTGTATTTTTATTCTAGGCTGTTCGAAGCGTAACAATATTGGGAATGCGCCCCAGTGACGTTCGAGAATATATGCGGCCAAAGGGAGCGTAGATAATCCTTTGTTTGCCTAACGATGAGCCCTATTCAGCTCATTCTCTCCAGAGGAATGCAAAGAAAGAGCGCCGTTTCACATGGCGCTCGAGGGGGGTCGCTTTTGCGACCGGGAGGGAGGATCGTGCCAGTCAGGCACTTATTGAGGCTGCGCCTGAAACGTAAATGGTTAGTTACGAAACGGAAGGTATTGCGCCAAATCCTTTGATATGCTTGCCGATCAGAATGCTCTCTCAGGTTTGTGCTGTCGATTGGTAAGCTGATCTTTGCTGCTTCAATGCAGTACGAGCAGCCAACTCACCAGTGCGAGAGGAGCAACAATACCAAGGACGAATGAAACAGCACTGTAAGCCATGAGAGCCTCCTGCTGATTCCCAAAGGTAAACCAAGGCTCATCAGGAAGCCGTGCGCTGCGGCACGTCCGAGAGGGTGAGTTTTCAGCGTTCGGGTTTTTTATCGACCGGCAGAACCGCTGGGGGCGAGGTCACTTCAGGTTGTGCAAGTTCGTCCGACGCATCGCTGCGCGCCTTGCGCTTCCGACCGAGCCATTTGTACAACATCCAGCCTAGTCCCGAGCTTATGGCGGCGATCACGACTAGGCCGGAACTCGGGTAATCACGGAAATTGACGTGGCTTGCGGTGTCAAGCTCGTCCAGATCCTTATCAGTCTGCTGGTCGGTTTCGGGCATGCATGCGCCTCGTCAGGAATACTCCACATATAGACCGCGCAAGCTGCCTGTCCATTGATGGTGAGCTCTGAAGGTTAGAGAGAGCGCTCAAGGCCGTCTTGAGGAGCGGGTAGGAATGGCCCAGGACTAAGTCATCCCGTGGCCATTCCACCTTCGATTGCCATCCTGAGCCAGAGAAGGATGATTTCCATCCGCAGCTGCGGAAAGACGTTATGGGAGGCCTAGCGCCTGATGGCGCCGTGCCACGTTGCTCTTTCGGCGAGCTTTACCGCCAAGTCAGCCAACCGGAAGCTGTTGTGAAGCGTCAGCTCCAAGTTTTCCTGCATGAGAGAGACCTGGGTCTTAGTAAGATCTTGGAGCGACCGGCACTGAGCGAGCTTGGTCCATCCATCCAGATTCGTCTGCAACCGCTTCTGGCTCATGCTCAGGCATTCTTGCGAGAGATCCTGGACGCCGACCGTCATGGTACGCGTGCTATCGGCTCCCAGGCGAACTACTTCATCGACTCCATCCAGACTGCGCTGGACAGCCGCGCCTATATCGGCAGGAGCGCTGGTCTCGACATGCTTCAGGTCATTGAGGTTTGCCAACTCGTCCTCGACCTGGTCTGCAACGGCTTGAGCCTCTTCATCGCTAAGCACCTCGAGAACGGCCGGGAGAAGCTGTTTCCGGTCATCCCGGATATGTTGTTGGAAAGCCTTTCTGAGTTCGGCGACCTTGCCGAGAAACTCGCTGCTGCTCTTTTGCATGCGCTCGAGCTCTCCCAGCAGCAAGGCTGTCTCCTGGTTATCGCTGATGGAGGCGCTGAGCAGCTCCTGCATCCCGTGCTTTTGCAGGATGGGGAAGAGATGCTGCTCCTGCAAGCTGGCAAGAAGCTCCAGTTCGTCCTTCAGATCCGCAAAAAGGCGTTCACGCGTTTTGGTCGCGCTGTCTGAGGTTGCAAGGATTTTGTCGAAAAGGTCATTCGCCTTATCAGGCGGTGTCTGGCTGAAATGTTTTGAAGGCATTGTCTTTCCTCATTGTGTGAAAATGGATCAACTCAAACGCGTTCGGCTCATGCGGCAGAGACTAAATCATCCGGTAGCACGCCGAGTTCCTGGAACTCTATCGTGCAGTCTACAGCTCCATTGCCAAGTATATCGACTTCACCAGCAAACAATGACCTGAATACGACAGGCTCATTAGAAGACTGCAATCAGTGCAGGGCTGCGGCCGAGAAATTCAGAGCGATGCAAAAGGTTTTCTACTGATCGAGAGTTCGGCTGCACCGCATGTTAGCAGCAATCATAGAGACATAGTCTGTTCACAGTCGATGGGGACCAGATGAACTTTATTCTCTTGTAAATGTGTCACTCGCTGCTGGTTATCAGCAGAACAAACGGTCTCAAGCTCACCGTTTTTCGAATGCGGGATTAGTGACAGTTGCGATCAGCGCGCTGCAGTCATTCCGGCGGCTTCCGGAACGGCGCTTTTGGTAAGAGTGATCTTGCTGGCACTCCGATCGCACGAGACAGTGACGAAACCGTCCGAGGCTTGGATGCGAGCTGTCACAACATCGTTCGTGTTGACGAGCTTGACAGGCTCCTGGTCCATCTCCTGTGCAGCTTCGCTGATGATGGAGAGGCACTCGCCGAAAGGCATGGAGGCGATGCGGGTGTCGGCGGATTGAGCCTGAGCGCCACCGATTGCTGCCGTGGTGAGCGTGCCAGCCAGGATTGTCATCAGAAGGGAGCGCATCAACCTATTCTCCAACGCCCAGAAGATCACCACATCCGAGGCTTGCCCGCTGTGCTCTACCGCACAGGGAAGGAACGTGCCGCAGCGTGGGCCGTTCCTCGCTGTCAATGTCGCAGGGAAGTGTATGCCGGTTGCAGTGGAGCTTATGTTGACAGCGTTAGCAGAGATTGAATCCCAGGACCATAAAGCTGAACCGCCTCATTCTTGAGAATGTGTCAGCCGCTCGATTCCTTTTGATTTCCAAGGATCTGGCGCCCGCGCTGCTCCGCTTGTTCCAAGGCTTCGACTAGCAGCCGTCGGCCCTGCAGCAGGGCTTGTTCATCTGAAGCGCTCAGGCTCAGGGCAGAGAGAATTTTGTCTGCTTCCATTTCATGGTGAGTGTCTGGCATGAGGTCGCTCTCTTTTACAAGCTCTGCCGGTGGAACTGCCGAACTTCACTCCCGGTTCCGGTCCGATGAGGGCTGCAGCCTCAAAAGCGCCTACCTTGGCCTTTAGGTCGCGCCCAATGCGCTTGTTCGAGACTTGCCAGTTCCCAGGAATTGTAAGACATTTACATCGATCACAGCAGAGCATCCATGATTGCCCATGCACGAGTCGTCGTTCGGTGTCGTGACAAGTGTTAATTTGCGTATGGCCCTGCCTGCCGGGCTTGTTCGTGGCAGACCCATCCGATTGACGTTCACTCTATTCCGCGTTCAGACATGATTCATCGCGACATTGGCAGTCATGGTTCCATGACAGGCGACGACCCGGATCCCTTAAAGGATGCTCTCGATCTCCAAATTCGGGTGAGGTCTTTAAGAGCATTGCTCGAGTTGCAACGCTGGCAGATCGAAGTGCTCAATGACAGGCTCTACGCCTCCGATCCAGGCGGGGTTGCCGCCAGGCGGCTGCTCGCTCTCAAGCGCGTGGAGATGCAGGGGCTTCAAACGCCTCTGGCGGTGAACGACCCCTGATCCGGCAGCAGGCCCATGCCGAAACGAAAAAGCTCGGTGCTGCCACCGGGCCTTCGTGTTTCGAGAAGTGTCGGATGATCAATTGAACTTGTAGTTCACGCCCGCACGCAGCACGCCGAACTCGGCATCGCGGTTGACGCTGACGCGGCCGCCTTGGTCGAAATTGTCCTTTGTGTCGATATCTACATAAAGGCCTTCGACCTTGGCGGTGAAGTTGTTGGTGATCGCGTATTCGACGCCGCCGCCGATGGTCCAACCCCAATTGACCTCATCGCCGGAATGATGCCCGAGGATCGGATCGATGCCCCTGTTTCCGCCCACATCGCCATAGGCGAAGCCGGCCGTGCCGTAGACCAGAGCGCGGTCGAGGGCCACGCCGGCGCGGGCCCGGATGGTGCCGAAGAAGCCATCGGAGTCACCCGGGTAATAGGTCGTGCCATAGGATGCGCCCTTGTTGCCGACGGCAGCATACTGGAGATCCGTCTCCACACCGGCCACGAACATGCCGAACTGATAATTGTAGCCGGCCTGTGCGCCGCCGACGAAGCCGCCGTGGCGCCGGCCGGGAATGCTGCCGAAAGTCGGATCGTAGAAGCGGCTGTCACCCATGTTCCAGGCATAGCCTGCGTTGAGGCCCGCATAGAAGCCGGTCCAGGTGAAGACCGGAAGTGCATTGTAGGAAGTCGCAGGGGAATAGCGGGACGGAAGATCGGCCGCATGGGCGTTCGAAACCGCAAGGCCGAGAGCCGCTGTGGCAGCGAGCAGTCCAAGAGCAGATTTACGCATGATTGTATTCCGTACGTGTGAGCCAGAAATCGCGAGGCATGAATTGCCTGTCGCTGAGGTCATAAAATAATGTGAGAGAATGTTGCAATATGCTTGGATGTAACCACTGGAAACATGATTGATGCTTTATAAATTTTTACTTTTCATCAACCATGATGCCGGGGTGCGGGTTGAGATCCTCTGGCGGTTATGTGCACATCAGCCCGTGACGTTAGGCTTTCCAGCCTCAAGTTAAGAGACAACGACTTGGCCTCATCCGCACAGGGTGAGGCCTTTTTCTTGACGCGGGCAGTTGCTGGTTCGACAGGCGGAAACCGTTCAGGGCGAGTTCGCCGCGAGGGCTTGAGCACGCCGGGCAATCGCGCCGACATCGGCGCTCATGGCAAGCTTGTCATGTTCGAGGTCAGTCACTGGAAACCAGCCGGCTTCAAGCGCATCGTCGCCCGCGACAGGCTCTCCGGAGATCCAGCGGCAGCAGACGGCGATCAGGATGTAATGTTGTCGAACCGCTCCGTAAGGATCAGGCACCAGGATGTCGAGCGTGGTGATGACATCCTGGGCGTCCGCATGGACGCCTGTCTCCTCCAGGAGTTCCCGGGTGGCTGCTGCCCGGACCGTCTCGCCGAACTCGATCTTGCCTCCGGGGAAACCCCAAAGGCCGGCATCGGGCGGATTGGCCCGGCGGACCAGCAGAGCCCGATCCTCATGGATGACGACGGCGATAACGGCTGGAACGGGTGATGGAGACATGAAAAAGGCTCGGCTAATGTGGCCGAGCCTTAACGCATGATCATGCGGTCGGATAGATCGCTTAGCGCGCCGAACGCTGAAAGGCCGAGTGCAGGGGCTCTAGGCTCTTGGTGAACCAGAGCGCCGTCGACTCCGCGATGGCCTTCCATTGGGCAGAAGCTGACTCATAGGCTTGGCGCGTCGCTTGGCTCTGCGCCTTGAGGGCCTCGGGGAGGGGAGCCGAGCTGATTGCCGAGCGCCAGAGGTCGAGAGCCGTGCTGCTCTGGATGGTCAGGGCATCGATGATCTTGCCGTTGACCTCCAGGGCGCCCTCGGCGGATGCGGTGACCGCCTCGCTGACGGCTTGGCGGAAGGCGTCGCCCTGCTTCTTCGCCGAAGAGAAGACAGCCTCAGCTGCGACAGGCAGCACCTCGGGCACTTTCGGCTGCGTCGCAGGCTTTGTAGCCTTGACCGTCTCCAGGGCCGTGACGGCTGGAATAGCCGCCAGCTCGATGAGATCGGCCTTCAGCTCAAGGCTGGCGGCCTTCGTTGGTCTCTTGGCTCGTGGCTTCTTCGCTTCCACCATCGTGAGGTCCTCGCGGGGCTGTTGGAGAGTGGCTTACTTCTTGGAGCCCGGCTGCTTCATGGCCGACTGTGCCATGGCGCCGAATTCCTTCATCTGGGTCTGCATGGCCTCGAACTGGCTGCGCGCGAACTCAGCTTGGATCTGCATCGCTTCCTGCATATCCTTGGCACGAACCATCCTCTGGGCGAGGTCGAAGGCTGCGTTCAGGTTCTGCTCAGTATACGTGAAGGTCTTACGCGCCGCGTCGCGGGCGCTGGTCTGGACCGTCGCGGCAGAGCCTTCGAAGGTGTCAGCCGTCTTCTGAGCCGCGGTCATGAAGCCGTCGATGGCCTTGCGGGCCTGCTCAACGCTCTTCTCCGCGAAATCGCGCATCTCCGGGGGGATTTCGTAACCTTGGGGTTGGTTCGTGGCCATGACATGCTCCTTGTTGTAAGGCATTTGTGCAGTGCAATATCACATTGTGCGCTGCAAAATCAACTGCTTTGTGCCTCACGTTATTAAGGTTACCTCAAAGTAAACGGATTCAAGGGTTCCGCCTTGCATGCTTGACCACAGATATTAGTCTAAAGCTCAGCCAGAAGCATTTCTGTAACATCCGTGGCAAGGACCGTTGATGACGGGTGGCCCCAATTCCTTTGAACATCTGATCGACCGGCTTGCCGCCGAGCCCGCCCTTCGCCTGCTCGCCGAGCCGAGCGCAGTCGTGCTCATCTGGGATCGAGAAGGTGAGCAACTTCTCTGGAGGTCATCTGGCGCCGAAGGGTTGAGGAATGCCTTCACCGAAGGCTTCGAGCGGGTAACCCGCGATATTCGCACCCGTGAACGCATCAAGGCTCTCGCTGGCGGCCTCGCTCCCAGTGAGGGTGTCCGTATGGAGCGTCTGAGACTCAACCCGGCTCGCCCTTGGCTCCCGATGGCCTGTGCCTGCCGCTTGGCGGCCTTGGACAACGGCGAGGCCGTGCTGGTGACAGCATTCACCGGATCGGCAAACAGGGCCGGACGTCCTCGCGCTGTTCAAGCCGGCGGCGAGGTTTCATCGTCTCACAAATATGCACCTGAGATCCCCGGCGACTCCACTTCTCAAGGGGATCAGCCTCGCGGCACCATCCGTTTTGTCTGGCGGGCGGATGCACAGACCCGCTTCACGGAGGTCTCTCGGGAGCTTGCCCAAGCGGTCGGACTCAATGCAGCGGACATCGTCGGGCGGACTTGGCAGGAGGTGGCCCGTTCGGTAGCCGAGGATCCGGACGGCGTCGTCGCGACACTGTTTGCTCGCCAGGACACTTGGAGCGGACGAACCGTTTTCTGGAACATCGACAATGCACCGTTGCAGGTGCCTGTAGAATGGGCCGGTATGCCTGTCTTCAGCACCGACCGGGAGCTGATCGGATTCCGGGGCTTCGGCCTGCTGCGCATGGACGAGGCACGCGAGCGGGAGATCCTTGAGAAGCCGACAGAGAACGGTGGTAGCAGTCAGGCCGACCTGATCGCCCAAAGCCTCGTCCCTGATGACACCTTTCCGTTCCGTCCTCCGGAGGAGTTGCCTGCACAGGAGCCGGAGGCGGAAAGTGATGTGTCCGACGAGGAAAACTGGTTCACCAATCTTCGGGAGCAGGTCGCAGAAGCTCTCTCCAGCAACGCACCGCCGGAACCTGCGCCTCCACGCAAACTCGTCGAAAGGCAGCTGCCAGGCTCGACCCTTTCCGACACTGAGCGAAACGCCTTCCGGGAAATTGCGCGGGCGCTCGGCGCCCGGTTGGAAGACGCGTCGTCTCAGGACAAAGCCGCGGATCAGCCCGGCGCCCCTGAGGAGAGCGCACCGACCGCCGAGAGGGATATTCCTTCCAGGCCAGTCGGCCTTCCGGCCAGCGGTGATCCCATCCTTGACCGGCTGCCCATCGGCATCCTGATCCATCGTGGAGAGCACATCCTCTTCACCAACCGTTTCCTGCTCGATCTCACCGGCTATGAGACTATCGAGCAGATCTGGGCCGAGGGCGGCCTCGTGCATCTGTTCCGCGGGTCACCCGCTCTCGGAGGTTCGGGCGAGGACGACACGGCCCTTGTTCTGACAACCCGCAGCAACGGGAACATCGCCGTCACGGTACGCGCCTCGTCGGCCGAGTGGGAGGGCGGCGAGGCGGACCTTCTGGTGATCCGCAGGGCTTTCAACGCAGATGCTCGGCCCCCGATAGCGGACAGCCGTGTGCATGAGTTGGAGTCAATCCTCGATACGGCCACGGACGGCGTGATCGTGCTCAACGAGACCGGGCGCATCCTCTCCCTCAACCGCTCGGCCGAGGCGCTCTTCGGCTATGACGAGCGGGCGGTGGCGGGCGATGCCATCACGGTTCTGCTGGCGCCCGAGAGCCACATCGTTGCCCTCGACTACCTTGAGCGCCTGCGCTCGCCGGGTGTCGGCAGCCTGCTCAACGACGGGCGCGAAGTGCTCGGCCGGGAGCGCCAGGGCGGCTCGATCCCGCTCTTCATGACTATGGGCCGCCTGGGCGATGGTCCGGAGCGCCGGTTCTGCGCGGTGCTGCGCGACATCACGGCTTTCAAGAAGACCGAAGGCGAGCTGATCGGCGCCAAGCATGCGGCCGAAGAAGCAAGCGCACAGAAGTCCGATCTTCTGGCCAAGATCAGCCATGAGATCCGCACGCCTCTGAACGCCATCCTGGGGTTTGCCGAAGTCATGCTTGAAGAGCGCTTCGGTCCGGTCGGCAACGACCGCTATAAGGAATACCTCAAGGACGTCCACGCCTCCGGCTCCCATGTGATCAGCCTCGTGAACGATCTTCTGGATCTCGCCAAGATCGAGGCGGGGCGCCTCGAGCTCTCCTTTACGGGGGTAGGCCTGAACGATCTTGTCTCCAGCTGTGTCGCCCTGCTTCAGCCGCAGGCCGCCCGCGACCGCATCGTGATGCGCATGAGCTTCGCGCCCAAGCTGCCGCCGGTGGTGGCCGATGAGCGCTCCATGCGCCAGATCGTGCTCAATCTCGTGTCGAACGCCATCAAGTTCACCGATGCAGGTGGACAGGTGATCGTCTCCACGGCCATGACGGACCGGGGCGAGGTAGCCTTCCGGGTGCGTGACACTGGTATAGGCATGACACCTGAGGAGGTCGAGGCTGCCCTCGAACCCTTCCGGCAGCTCGCCACGTCGCGTAAGCGCGGCGGTACGGGTCTCGGACTGCCTCTCACGAAGGCCCTGGTCGAGGCGAACAAGGGAGCGCTGCAGATCTCAAGCCAGCCGAATGAGGGTACCCTGGTCGAGGTGATCTTCCCGCCGACGCGGGTTTGGGCGGAATAGTGCGCAGCTTTGCTCTGCGACACGCCGCCCGTGCCGACATGGAGGCTGTCGCCCGATTGCACCGCCACGTGCGCAAAACCTGCCTTCCTTATCTGCCCGAGCTTCACACGCCGCAGCAGGATCTGGCATTCTTCGAGGAACACGTCTTCCCATCGTCCACGATCTGGCTGGCCGAGGATGAAGGCCGGTTGATCGGGTTTGCAGTCTTGAAGCAGGATTGGCTCGATCACCTCTATGTGGATCCGGATTGGCATGGCCGTGGCGTGGGAACAGCTCTTCTGACAGCTGTTCGGGAAGAGACCGAGGAGCTGAACCTTTGGACATTCCAGGCGAACGGGCAGGCGCGCCGGTTCTATGAGCGCCACGGTTTCAGGCTTGTCGAGATGACGGAAGGCTCCGGGAACGAAGAGCGCACTCCGGACGCGCATTATCGGTGGACACGAACCCAGGCTGACACTCGCTCGTGATCCTGTGCGATGGATCAAAGCCGCCCGGGTGACTTGCGCTTAGAGCCAGCCGCAATAGGTTGTGTTGGGCTCACCCGCCCCGGAATGCCACGAGACGACGGATCCTCATGTCTACCTATCGCCTCGACAAGCTGCTTGCTCCGCGCTCGATTGCGGTCGTCGGCGCGAGCCCGCGTCCCGGCTCCCTCGGCCTGACCTTCCTGCGCAATCTCATTGCCGGCGGTTTCGAGGGAGACATCGTGTCCGTCAATCCGCACCATGTGGAGATCGAGGGGAGGGCATGCTTCCCGTCTCTGGCCGAGCTGCCGGAGGTTCCTGATCTCATCGTCGTTGCGGTGCCGCCGGAGAGGGTGCTCGGCGTCATCGAGGAGGCCGGGCGTGTCGGAGTGAGTGTCGCCGTCGTGGCAACGGCCGGCATGGGCTATGGCGAGGGCTCCTTAAGCGAACAGGTCCGGCTGGCGGCGCGCGTCCACGGGCTGCGCGTCGTCGGCCCAAACTGCATCGGCGTGCTCGCACCCCGGGCCAAGATGAACGCGAGCTTTGCGGCGCACAGCGCCAAGCCTGGCGATCTGGCGCTCGTGTCCCAGTCGGGCGCCATCGCGGCTGGCCTCGTCGAATGGGCGGCGCAGAGGAATGTGGGCTTCTCGGCCATCGTGTCGCTTGGCGATAAGGTCGATGTCGACTTCAGCGACTGCCTCGACTTCTTCTCCGCCGACAGCGGCACGCGCGCGATCCTGCTCTACATCGAGTCCATCGATAACGCGAAGAAGTTCATGTCTGCGGCCCGTGCTGCGGCGCGCGTCAAGCCCGTGGTGGTGATCAAGGCCGGGCGGCATGCGCAGGGAGCGAAGGCTGCCGCCACGCATACGGGGGCGCTGGCGGGTTCTGACGCGGTCTATGACGCGGCCTTCCGCCGGGCGGGGCTGCTGCGCGTGCTCGATCTCGACCAGCTCTTTGCGGCCGCCGAGACACTGGGACGGCAGAAGCCCTTTCCTGGCAATCGACTGGCAGTTCTTACCAATGGAGGTGGTATCGGTGTGTTGGCGGTGGATCGTCTGGTGGATCTCGGCGGAACGCTGGCCACCATCTCGGAGACGACCCGCAATTCGCTCGATGCCATCCTGCCGCCCACATGGTCGCATGCAAACCCGATCGACATCATCGGCGATGCGAACCCTGAGCGCTATGCGGGCGCCCTGGAGGCATTGCTGGCGGACTCCGAAAACGACGCCGTTCTCATCCTCAGCGTACCGACGGCCGTGGCCGGCGCCTCGGATGTGGCCGCTGCCGTCGTGAACGTGGTGAAGAAGGATAGGGCGAGGGGCTACCGGCAGAAACCCGTGTTTGCCGCCTGGATCGGCGAGGATCCGGAATCGGCCCGCGTGTTCGAGGAGGCCCGCATTCCGCATTTTGCCACGGAGGCCGATGCGGTGCGCGGGTTCATGCAGCTCGTGCGCTACCGTGAGGCGCAGAACCAGCTGATGGAGACGCCCGATGACCTTCCGGGCGATTTCTCGCCGGATACGGAAGCTGCCCGCGCCATCGTCGATCACGTGCTTTCGCAGAACCGCCGCTGGCTCGATCCGCTCGAAGTCAATGCGCTGTTGAGAGCCTATGACATTCCGACCGCCCCGGTCCTGCTTGCGACAACGCCGGAAGAGGCTGCGGAGGCGGCACGATCGATCCTCGCCGAGGGTGGAACGGTCGCCGTCAAAATTCTCTCGCCGGACATCGTGCACAAATCCGACATCGGGGGTGTGAAGCTCGATCTCACCACCGAGGAGGCGGTGAGCAGGGCTGCCGCCGACATCTTCGAGCGCGCGGCGCGCCTGAGGCCGGAGGCGAATGTGGCCGGCGTCACGGTGCAGCCGATGGTGCGCCGAACCAAGGCCCGCGAGCTGATCATGGGCATCGCCGACAATCCGTCCTTCGGCCCCGTCGTGCTCTTCGGGCGCGGCGGCACGGCCGTGGAGGTGATCAACGACAAGGCGCTGGCCCTGCCGCCCCTCGACCTGAAGCTCGCCCATGATCTCATCGCCCGCACCCGCGTGTCGCGTCGCCTCAAGGCCTATCGCGACGTTCCGGCAGCCGACGAGGGAGCGATTGCCCTCACGCTTGTGAAGCTCGCCCAGATGGCGGCTGACTTGCCCGATCTCCGCGAACTCGACATCAATCCGCTGTTGGCCGATGAGACCGGCGTGATCGCGGTCGATGCCCGCGTGGCGGTTGCGCCCGAGACCCGCAAGGGCAGCGGACATCCGCGCTTTGCGGTGCGGCCCTATCCGAAGGAGTGGGAGCGCACCATCGGGCTGCGCAACGGCAAAAATGCCTTCGTGCGGCCCGTGCGCCCGGAGGACGAGGAAGAGTTCCGGCGCTTTTTCGAGAAGATCACTCCGGAGGATCTGCGCCTGCGCTTCTTCGCGCCGGTGCGTGACTTCAGCCACACCTTCTTGGCGCGCCTGACCCAGCTCGACTATGCCCGCGCCATCGCCTTCGTGGCCTTCGACGGGGAGACGGGCGAGATGATGGGGGCGGTCCGCCTCCATGCGGATGCCAACCATGAGACCGGGGAATACGGCATCCTGCTCCGCTCGGACCTGAAGGGGCTTGGTCTCGGCTGGGAGCTGATGCGGCTCATGATCGAGTGGGCGAAGGTGGAGGGCCTGCGCGAGGTCGAGGGGCAGGTGCTGCGCGAGAATTCCACCATGCTCGACATGTGCCGCAGCCTCGGTTTCTCGATCCGCATCGACTCAGACGATCCGGAACTGCGCCTCGTGACCCTGCCGATCGCCTCCATCGAGGAACCCGGCAAGCTCGCCAAGTCGACCTGAAGAAGCCGATCTGACAAGCAAAAGGCCCGCCGTGGGGCGGGCCGCAATCCTTACCGAAGCCTCATCCTGAGGAGGATTGCCTGAGCAAGCCGTCTCGAAGGACGAGGCGTCTCCAGTTCTCTCTGGAATCTCCTTCGAGACGCCTGCTTCGCAGGCTCCTCAGGATGAGGTTGGTTCCATGGAGCACAATCGCTTAGTGATCGTCGCTAAGCCCACCGATATGCTTCTGGGCATAGAGTTCGACGCCGATCTGCTCGACGAGGTTGATCTGGGTTTCGAGGAAGTCGATATGGCCTTCCTCGTCCGTCATCAGCTCTTCGAACAGGTTCTTCGACACCCGGTCGCCGATGCTGTCGCAATAGGCGGCGGCCTCGCCGTAGAGATTGCGGGCTTCGTATTCCGCCGCGAGGTCGGATTCGAGGATTTCCTGGATGTTCTGGCCGATGCGCAGGGGGTCGAGCACCTGCAGGTTCGCAAAGCCCTCAAGGAAGATGATGCGTTCGATGAAGCGATCCGCGTGGTGCATCTCCTCGATGGATTCCTTGCGCCAGGTCTTCGCAAGCTCCTTATAGCCCCAGTCGTCCAGGAGCCGGTAGTGCAGCCAGTACTGGTTGACCGCCGTCAGCTCGCTGCGCAGGCCGCGATTGAGATACTCGATTACCTTGGGATCACCCTTCATCCTAACCCTCTCGTCCATGTGGCGCCGGATGCGCCGGGCCATTCCTTAGCGCATCGTGCGGAAAAGTGGAGCCGATTTTCGCTGGCGCGGCCCGCTGGGTCCGGTCCACACGATGCGCAAGTTTAAAACATGAGCATCGGATGGATCCCAAAAGTGCAAATCCACTCTTGGGTCCGATGCTCCGGAGGATTTATGAACTAGGGTGGAAGTCCCTTTGTTCAAAGGGTGGGTTCGGCGGCCGCTTTTTCGAGGGTCATCGGGCAGCAGCCGCGATTGCAGGCGGCAATGGGCTCCACGCCCGCCGCGGTCAGGGCCTGGTCCATGATGGCGCGGATCGTCCGGGCGCAGCGCCCGCAACTGGGGCTGCAGCCAAGGCAGCGATAGACCTGCGCCGGGGTGCGGGGGCATTCCGGTCCCGGCTTGAGGCAGGCTTTGACATCACAGTCGGAGAGGATGTTGCAGGAACAGACGATCATTTGTTGTTCTAGTTTAGAATGACTAAAAAATACATGGGATTTCAAAGACTTAGCCGAAATGAAAGACGGGCGCCAGCGCTATCTCCTGTGCCCAGATGTCACGGCTGACACAATCGGGTCAGTCCAGGCGCTTGAACAAGCCCGGGTAGTCGAGCACGAACCCGTCCTCGTCGACAGGCAAGTCTGCAGTGAACCCGTCCTCCAGGCCGTCGAAGCGATAAAGCGAGCCTGCTTCAAGCGCGGTGTAACGCTGGCTCGACGCAAAGACAGTCAGATCGGGCACGGTGATGTAGCCCAGGCGGATCTCCATGCTCTCGCCGGTCTCGAGATCGAGGCGCCGAATGGGCAGGGTGTTCGTGATCGGCGTGGCCTGGATGTCGACGTCGATGCAGCCCTGAAGGTCCGGCCGGTCCTTGCCGTTCTCCTGCCAGTGTCCCCGGCCATCGCTCTCCAGGTGAACCACATGGCCTGAGGTGGTTCTTAACTGAACCCTCTTGGTGTGCCACAAGGCATCGAGCTTCAGGCGATAGGAGAGGCCGAACCGGTCGTCGCCCTCCCGGGCGATGACGACCCCGGAAATGTCGAGCCCGCCATCAGCCGGGCGCACGTCCACATGCTCCAGTCCCGCCTCGCAGCCCTCCCAGGCCGACCAGCGGATGGTGCGGAAGATCAAGGTCGGGATGGACATGCCGAGGCTCCGAGCTGTGCAGCTGTCTTGCCAAGGGATTATGGCCGAGCCGGAACGCTTGTCGACTAGAGGATGAGCTACTCCCGCACCACGATCACATGCAGGCGCCGCGGCCCGTGGGCACCCAGCAGCAGGGTTTGCTCGATGTCGCCCGAGCGGGACGGGCCGGTGATCCAGTTGACCGTGCGCGGCATGCTGCCCTTGCCATAGGCGAAGCGCACACGATTCCAGACGGATTCGTAGTCGCTTGCGATGTCCTTGGCCGAGACCACGATGATGTGGTTGTCGGGCAGGAAGTTGAGGGTGGAAGGATTGTCGGCGCTCGACACCATCGCGAGCGTGCCGGATTCGGCGATGCCCCCGAAGGCGTGGCTCACCGCGTTGAGATCGCGGCCCTCGCTTGGGCCGTGGGCGATCTCGAGCGTAGTGTCGGACCAGGGCATGGACTTCAGGCGTGGATCGTCGCCCATGCGTAAGCTAGCCGGAAGGTTGTGGTTGCGCAGGAAGAGCGCGATGGATTGCGGCACTTCCGCTGCGGAGGCGACTTCCGTCACCGTCGCCAGCGAGGTCTCGACCATGGTCTTGAACAGGGCGATCCGCTCCTCGCCTGAGACCTGTCCGCGCTTGGGGATCACGCCCTTGGGCGAACGCTCCAGGCGATCGGTCACGATCTGCTGCCGGATCGTCTCGCTGCCCTTTACGCCGAGGGAGCGGCGGATATTGGCGAAGATGTCGTCGCGGGCGCTCATGCGCGGGCTCCCTTGCGCTCGCGTTTCCAGCGCTGCTGGAACGTCTCGCCCTGCGGAGCCGGGAAGTCGCGGTATTTCGTCCAGCCCTTGGCCATGGGCAGCCAGGAGAAGCGGCCGCGCTGGCGGCCGGCGAATCCTAAGGCTCCCATCGCCGCGCGGGTCGCGAACCGGTAGAGGGTTGGGCGCTTGGCGAAGAAGCCCCAGAGCTGGAGGCCGGAGCGCACGGTGGCGGGCGTCAGGTGCCGCTCGAATTCCCGCTCGCGCCAGTGTCGCATGAGCTTGGGCAGCGGAATGCGCACCGGGCACACGCTTTCGCAGCGCCCGCAGAAGGTGGAGGCGTTGGGCAGGTGGCCTGCCTTGTCGACACCGATCAGCGAGGGCGTGAGTACCGCGCCCATGGGGCCGGGATAGACCCAGCCGTAGGCGTGTCCGCCGACTGCGTGATAGACCGGGCAATGGTTCATGCAGGCGCCGCAGCGGATGCAGCGCAGCATCTCCTCGAAGGCCGTGCCGAGCATGGAGGAGCGGCCGTTGTCGAGAATGACGACGTGGTAGTTCTCCGGCCCATCCGCATCCGTGCTGCGGCGGGGGCCGGTGGAGAAGGTGGTGTAGACCGAAAGCTCCTGACCGGTGGCCGAGCGGGCGAGCACGCGCAGCAGCTGGCTCACATCCTCCAGCGTCGGCACGAGTTTCTCGATGGAAGCGAGCACGATATGGGTCTTCGGCAGGATCTGGGTGAGGTCGCCGTTGCCTTCATTCGTCACGATGATCGAGGTGCCGGTCTCGGCGACCAAGAAATTGGCGCCCGTGATGCCCACATCGGCCGCGAGGAAGCGCTCGCGCAGCACGGCGCGGGCCTCGGTGAGCAGCTGCACGGGCTCGGAGAGATCGCGCTTGGCATCGAGATGGGTGTGAACGCGCCGGAAATCCTCCTCCACCTGCGTGGCATTCAGATGCACGGCGGGCGCGATGATGTGGCTCGGCAGCTCGTTGCGGAGCTGAATGATGTATTCGCCGAGATCGGTCTCGACGGGCGTGATGCCGTTCGCTTCGAGATGATGGTTGATCTCGATCTCTTCCGAGATCATGGACTTGCCCTTCGTGACCGTCCTGGCGTTGGTCTCGCGGCAGATGTTCAGGATGATGTCGCGGGCCTCCGCCGCATCGCGGGCGAAATGCACATGCCCGCCGGACGCCTTCACCTTCTCCTCGTAAGACTCGAGATAGAGGTCGAGATGTTCCAGCGTGTGGTTCTTGATGTCGCGCGCCGAGTCCCGCAGCGCCTCGAATTCCGGCAGCTTGTCGGCGGCCATCTGGCGCTTGTCGATGAAGCCCTGCTTCACGTTGCCGAGCGCCTTCTGCAGCTGAACGTCGTTCAGCGCCCGCGCGGCATTCTGCTTGAACTGAGGGGAAGTGGAATGAACGGTCATGAATGATGTCTACTTGATCGCGTTGGCTTTTGCAGCACCGATCGGCGGCTCGTCGGTCATGCCGGCCAGCACTTCGGCCACGTGACGCACCTGGATGGGCCTGCCGTCACGGCTCAGCTTGCCGGCCATGTTCATGAGGCAGCCGAGATCGCCCGCGAGCACGGTCGGCGCGTGGGCCTCATCGATGTTCCGGGTCTTAGCCTCCACGATAGCGCCTGAGATGTCGCTGTACTTGACCGCGAAGGTGCCGCCGAAGCCGCAGCAGACGTCGCTGTCCTTCATCTCGACGAGGGTGAGGCCTTCGACACTGGCGAGCAGCCTGCGCGGCTGGGTTTTCACGCCGAGTTCCCGCAGGCCCGAGCAGGAATCGTGGTAGGTGACGGCGCCGTCGAAGCTCGCATCGACTTTCGTGACGCCCAGCACATCCACCAGAAAACTCGTGAGTTCATGGGTCTTGGCCGCCAGCGCATCGGCCTTGGCGCGCCAGTTCGGGTCTTCCTCGAACAGCTCCGGGTAATGGGCCTTGATCATGCCGGCGCAGGAGCCGGAGGGTGCGACCACGTAATCGTAGCCCTGGAACGCCTCGATCACCTGCATCGCCAGATCCCGCGTCGTGCCCCGGTCGCCCGAGTTGTAGGCGGGCTGGCCGCAGCAGGTCTGAATGGGGACGTCGACAATGCAGCCGGCATCCTCCAGAAGCTTCACGGCCGCGAAGCCCACCGAGGGTCGCATCAGGTCGACGAGGCAGGTGACGAACAGGCCCACCCGGGGCTTTTCCGGGCGGGCTGAGGACGGCGTGGCGTTCATTGGCTGGCCTTCTGGCCCTGTGCATCGAACTGCTTCAGGTAAGCAACGAGATCATTGACCTTCTGCTCATCCTTGATTCCAGCAAAGATCATCTTGGTGCCGGGAATCTTGGCCTTCGGGTCCTTGATGTATTCGCGGAACGTGGCCTCATCCCAGGTAATGCCGGAATTCTTGTTGGCCGGGGAGTAATTGTAGCCTTCGACCGAGCCCGAATGGCGGCCGAAGAGGCCGTTCAGGACAGGGCCCACAGCGTTCTTCGCATTCGGTCCAACCTGATGACAGGCCCGGCATTGTGCAAAAACCTTCTCGCCGGCGGCGGCATCCTGAGCTTGGGCCTGAGTGAGACCAAGGATGACCAGGGCGGCGGATAGAACGAAGGAACGCATCAAAAACTCCTTTGCTGGACACCTGTCGCATCTTAGAGAGATTCTACATTATTGGAAAAGGCTCACAGGGAAAGCCGCCTTATTGTTAAGGTAGCTATTCCTCGAGCGCAGGCGATGATCCTCAAGGAGGGTTCCATGACCATTGCATTTCCCAAACCGGACCAGGCTGTTGTGGCGCGCCGAAGGGACATCATCGAGGGGCTGGGGCGCCTTGTCGCGTCGGAGGCCCTGATCGTCTCCGAGGATGAACGCCGGGCCTTCGAGACGGATGGCCTGACGGCGTATCGGCAGATGCCACTCGCGGTTGTGCTGCCCTCCACCACGCAGGAGGTCTCGGCCATCATGCGCTTCTGTAACGACCAAGGGGTCAAGGTGGTGCCGCGCGGGGCCGGAACCTCGCTGTGCGGCGGGGCAATCCCTCAAGCAGACGCCATCGTGCTCGGCGTTGCCAAGATGAACCAGGTGCTGGATGTGAGCTTCGAGGGCCGCACCGCCCGGGTCCAGGCCGGGATCACCAATCTCGGCATCAGCCAGGCGGTGGCCCATGAAAACTTCTTCTACGCCCCCGATCCGTCGAGCCAGCTCGCCTGCACGATTGCCGGCAACATCGCGATGAATTCCGGCGGCGCCCATTGCCTGAAATACGGCGTGACCACCAACAACCTTCTGGGCGTCACCCTCGTGATGCTCGACGGCACGGTGGTGGAGATCGGCGGCGAGCATCTCGATGCCGCAGGCTACGACATCCTCGGTCTTGTCTGCGGCTCGGAGGGGCAACTCGGCGTGGTCACGGAAGCCGTGGTGCGGATCCTGCGCGCAGCGGAAGGCGCGCGGCCTGCGCTCTTCGGCTTTGAGAAGGCGGAGGATGCCGGCGCCTGCGTAGCGGCGATCATCGGCGCGGGCATCATCCCGGTGGCGCTCGAATATATGGACAAGCCCGCGATCCAGATCTGCGAGGCCTTCGCCCATGCAGGCTACCCGCTCGACGTGGAGGCCATGCTGATCGTTGAGGTCGAGGGTTCGGACCAGGAGATCGACGACATGCTCCGCCGCATCGTCGCCATTTCTGAACCGTTCAAGCCCAAGACCATGAAGGTGTCGCAGTCGGAGGCCGAGAGCGCGGCGATCTGGAAGGGTCGCAAATCCGCTTTCGGCGCTACGGGCCGCGTGGCCGACTACATCTGCATGGACGGCACGATCCCAACCGGGCAGCTGCCTTATGTGCTTAACCGCATCGACGAGATCGTGAAGTCCTACGGGCTCGGCGTCGCTAACGTGTTCCATGCCGGCGACGGCAACCTGCATCCGCTCGTGATGTTCAACACCAACGTGCCGGGCGAGATGGAGAAGGCCGAGAAGGCGGGTGAGGATATCCTCAAGCTCTGCGTCGAGGTCGGCGGTTGTCTGACCGGTGAGCACGGCGTGGGCATCGAGAAGCGCGATCTGATGACCTACCAGTTCAATCCCGTCGATCTGGAGCAGCAGATGCGCGTGCGCGGCGTGTTCGATCCCGGCTGGCTGCTCAACCCCGCGAAAGTGTTTCCGCTCGAAGGAAGGTTCGCCGCGTGACCACTCACACTCCCCGCGACGAGCAGGACACCTCCATCATCATCCGCGAGGCTGCCAAGAAGGGCACGCTGCTGAATGTTGCCGGCAATGGCACCAAGGCGCCGATGGGGCGCCCGAACCAGACCGATGCCTCGATCTCGTCCGCTGCCATGTCGGGCATCACCCTCTACGAGCCGGCCGAGCTGGTGATCTCGGCGCGTAGCGGCACGCCGGTGCTGGAGGTCATGCGCGTCCTTGCCGCAAAGGGACAAGAGCTGCCCTTCGAGCCGATGGATTATCGTTCGATTCTCGGCACCAGGGGCAATCCGACCATCGGGGCGATCGCTGCCATGAACATCTCCGGCCCACGCCGGATCATGGCGGGGGCTGCGCGTGACAGCCTCATCGGCGTGCGCTTCGTCAACGGGCGCGGCGAGGTGGTGAAATCCGGCGGGCGCGTGATGAAGAACGTCACGGGGCTCGATCTCGTGAAGCTCATGGCGGGCTCCTGGGGGACGCTAGGCTTTCTCACGGAAGTCACCTTCAAGGTGCTGCCCAAACCGGAGCGCATGGCAACGCTGGTCATCCGCGGCCTCGACGACAGCCAGGCCATCGAGGCCCTGTCGATGGCGCTTGGTTCGCCCTTTGACGTGACGGGCGCGGCGCATCTGCCCGACCGGGACCGGCGCGGCGGCAGCACGCTGATCCGGCTCGAAGGATTCCGGGTCTCGGTCGATTACCGCATGAACGAGCTCAAGCGCCTGTTCAAGCGCTTCCGGTTCATGGACATTCTCGAAGGCGTGGGCGCCGAGGCGCTCTGGCAATCGGTGCGCGATGTAACGATTTTGACCGATCAGGGCCAACGCGCGATCTGGCGCGTCTCCACCGCGCCGACCAAGGGACCCGATGTTGCCGCGCATGTGGCGCAGGCTCTCGACGCGCAATGGTTCTACGACTGGGGGGGCGGCCTCCTCTGGATCTCGACCCCGGCCAACGGCGATGCCGGTGCCTCCGTCTTGCGCGAAGCCACCAGAACCTACGGCGGCCATGCAACCCTCGTGCGTGCGCCCGTAGAGGTTCGCTCGACCCTCGACGTGTTCGAGCCGCAGTCCGACGCGCTGATGACGCTGACCCGCGGCATCAAGGCGTCCTTCGATCCGGCCGGGATTCTCAATCCGGGCCGGATGTATGCGGGGATCTGACATGGCAGGGACGGCTTCACTAGCTCTTCGATCTAAAGCCTCGCAAGGTATGCGGCCCCCGCTGGTGATCGGGCTCGCCCTTGGGCTCATTGCGGTGACTGCCGCCATTCTTCTGGCAATGGGCCGCACCCCGATCTGTACCTGCGGCACGGTCGAGTTGTGGCATGGGACCGTGAAGGATTCCGGCAACTCGCAGCACTTGACAGATTGGTACACGCCATCCCATGTCATTCATGGTTTTCTGTTCTATTGCGGCGCCTGGCTGTTCGGTCTCCTGAGGGGCAGGGCGCTGCCCTTCGGCATCGCACTCCTGCTCGCCATCGGGCTGGAAGCGGCGTGGGAGATCGCCGAGAACACTAACGTTATCATTGATCGCTATCGTGCGACGACCATCGCCCTCGATTATTACGGCGACAGCGTCATCAATTCCGTGTCGGACATTGTCGCCATGATCGCCGGGTTCGTGCTGGCGCGGCTCTGGCCCGTCTGGCTGACGGTTCTCGTGGCAGTGATCATGGAGGCCTTCGTGGGCTACTGGATCCGCGACAACCTGATCCTGAACATCATCATGCTGATCCAGCCCATTGATGCTATCAATCAATGGCAAGGGGCGTTGTGAGTTAAAATCATGCAAACCAATTTCACGCCCGATCAATTGAAAGATCCCGCCATGGCGGCGTCGGAGAAGATCCTCCGCACCTGTGTCCATTGCGGCTTCTGCACCGCCACCTGCCCGACCTACCTGCTGCTCGGGGACGAGCTCGACTCGCCGCGCGGGCGCATCTACCTGATGAAGGACATGCTGGAGAGCGGTAAGCCCGCCTCGCCTGAGGTGGTCAAGCACATCGACCGGTGCCTCTCGTGCCTTTCCTGCATGACCACCTGTCCGTCCGGCGTGCATTACATGCATCTGGTCGACCATGCCCGCGCCTATATCGAGGCCACCTACACGCGGCCGTGGCATGACCGGCTCCTGCGCTGGATTCTCGCTAGCGTGCTGCCCTATCCGAACCGTTTCCGCGTCGCGCTTGGCGCCGCGATGCTGGCAAAGCCCCTCAAAGGCCTCATCGGTGCGCTGCCGCTGCTGGGCAATCGCCTTCAGGCCATGATCGAGCTGGCGCCCGTGCGGGTGCCGCCCCGCACGCCCTTCGATCAACCCGGCACCTACAAGGCGCATGGGGAGCGGCGGGGCCGCGTTGCCATCCTGTCCGGCTGCGCCCAGCCGGTGCTCAAGCCCGGCTTCAACGAGGCCGCCATCCGCCTCCTCAACCGCCATGGCGTCGATGTAGTCCAGCCGAAGGGGGAGGGGTGCTGCGGCGCTCTCGTCCACCATATGGGCCGGGACGAGCAAAGCCACGACTTTGCCAAGCGCAACATCGACGCGTGGATCGCCGAGATGGACGGGGAGGGGCTGGATACCATCGTCATCACGGCGTCCGGCTGCGGCACCACGATCAAGGATTACGGCTTCATGTTCCGGGAGGACCCGAACTACGCCGAGAAGGCGGCCCGTGTTTCCGCCATCGCCAAGGATATTACCGAATACGTCACCTCCCTGACGCTCATGGAGCCGGTGCGCGAGACGGATCTCGTGGTGGCCTATCATTCCGCCTGCTCCATGCAGCACGGCCAGGCCATCCGCACCGAGCCGAAGACCCTGCTGAAAAAAGCGGGCTTCACCGTGAAGGACGTGCCGGAGGGGCATATCTGCTGCGGCTCGGCCGGCACCTACAACCTGCTCCAGCCGGAGATCGCCGCCCAGCTCCGGGCCCGCAAGGTCGCCAATATCGAGCGCACCAAGCCCGACCTCATCGCCACCGGCAATATCGGCTGCATGACCCAGATCGGCCAGGGGACCGGGATCCCCATCGTCCATACGGTCGAGCTTCTCGACTGGGCGACTGGCGGCCCCATCCCGGAAACGCTGGAGGAGGCCGGCTTCGGCAAGCGCTTCGAGCAGCCGTTAACCATCGCGGCAGAGTAAGGCTGCTACACTCTTACGCAACGAAATTTTATTTCCAAACTGGCCCGGCCTGGGTTAAAAGTTAGGAAAGTATGAATTTCAGGACGTAAGGGCCGGCATCATGTCTTCGGGGTGGACGTCTTTCAGGAACCGTTTTGGCAAAAAGCAGGATGAGGCCGAGTCCGCCTCTCTCCTGGCGCAGCCGCAGGGCGGCGGAGCCGCGGCTGCCCCGGCGCTCCCGGCACCGGCTGCGCCGGAAAAGGCCGAGCCGGTCATGGTCCGGCCCAACGGCATGCTCGATTCGGTCGGCCAGAAGAACGAGCTGATCCGCGTTCGGTTCGCCAACATGATCGACCGGCTGGAGGAGCTTCGCAGCCTCAAAGAGGACTTCGCCCTCCTGAACGAGCCGGTGACCGAGCTCATTCGCAGCTATCCGCAGCTCCAGTCGCGGCTGCTCGAGACCGAGGCGGTGCTCAAGCAGGAAACCGAGAACGCTCAGGCCCTGCGCCGGGAGCTGGGGGATATCGGCAGCGTTCATGCTCGGACGGTGGACGATCTCAACGCCGCCGTATCCCAGTTGCGTAAGGCGGAGTCCAAGCTCCGCGAGCAGGACAGCTTCATCGAGGACCTGCGCCTGAACGTGAAGGACAAGGAGGCGATCGTCGCCGACTTGGAGAATCAGCTCGCCATCGAGACTGAGCGCGCCCGCAACATCACGGAAGAGAACCAGGCCCTGCGCCTGGAAGCCCAGGAAGCGGACCAGACGGTGGCCCGGGCCGAGCGGGAGCTCATCGAGACCCGCGAGCGCAACGGGCTGCTCGATCACGAAGTCAAACGACTGCAGAAGGTGGCCGAGGAGCAGAACTACCGCCTCTCCAGCCTGACCAACCGCTACGGCGAGCTGGAGACGCAGCTCGAATCCACACGCCAGCGCGCCTCCGAACTCGAGACCAAGCTCATGGCCGAGCAGGTGCTGCGCCAGCGCCTCGAAACGCAGATCGATTCCGAGCGTTCGGCCCACCAGACCGATCTCTCCTCGCTCGACATGAAGATCGAGGGACTGACCTCGCGTCTCTCGGCCACCGACAAGATCCTGGCCCATACCCGCGACCAGCTCCGCGACAAGAACGAGGCCCTTCGCGGCGTCGAGCGCAATCTGAAAGAGACCACCATCGAGAAGAACACCCTCGACCGTCGCCTGGAGGCAACGCAGCAGGAGGTCGAGCGTCAGGTGGCCATGGTCAACGAACTCCAGCGCTCGCGTATCGAGCTGCAGGAGCGCGTGGAGATGCTGGGCAAGGCCATTGCGGCCAAGGACTTCCAGATCGAAAGCTCCGACAACAAGGTGGCAAGCCTCTCCGAGCGCATCGATCAGCTCACCAAGCGCTTCGAGCAGGATCGCAGCGCGCTCGAGGCCGCCAACCGGCGCCTCACGGAGGAGCTGCAGAACGAGAAGGCTGAGCGCTCCCTCGTGCAGGGCGCCCTCGAAATCGCCCGCGAGAGCCGCACCAAGATCCAGAAGAAATACGTGGCCCTGCGCAAGAAGACCCGCCTCGACACGCAGGAGGACGATCCGTCCCTCTTCGACGAGGAGGAGGCCGAGACCAATGTCCGGCCCCTCAAGTCGCCGGACGCAGAGTAAGGCGCCTACCTCCACAGCCCCGCAGCGATGCGGGGCTTTTCTTTTTTCTCAGCCGCATAACGTCCATTCGCGATGCGCCTTGGCGAATGATCTTAGGCGCCCCAGTTTGGGTCCATCACGGAATCGCATCGGCTTCGAGGCCGAACCCAAGGATCGTCACGATGGCGCAGCACCCAGCAATCACCCCCAACCGCGTTGCCGTCATCACCGGAGCCGCCAGCGGCATCGGGCTTGCGGCCGCGAAGCGCTTCGCGGGTTTCGGAATGAAGGTCTGCCTGGCGGACCTCGAAGGCGAGGCACTCGAACGAAGCGCTGAAGAGGTGGCAGGCGTTGCCGGCAATCGGGACAACGTTCTGGCCGTCGCAGCCGACGTGAGCCGGCGCGAAGATGTCGAGCGCCTGAAAGACACGGTCTATGCGGCTTTCGGCGACGTCGCTGTGCTGATGAACAATGCCGGCACCGAGGGCGGTGGACAGATCTTCGGCGATCCGCAGCGCTGGCGGGCCATTCTGGAAACGAATCTCTGGGGCGTGATCAACGGCGTGCAGACTTTCGCTCCTGCCATGATCGAGCAGGGGAGCCCGTGCGCCATCATCAACACCGGTTCGAAGCAGGGCATCACCACACCGCCGGGTGACACGGCCTACAATGTATCGAAGGCCGGCGTGAAGGTTTTGACCGAGGCGCTGGCGTATGAGCTGCGCAACGCGCCCGAGGCCCAAGTGACGGCGCACCTGCTCATCCCGGGCTTCGTCTATACGGGCTTCACCAAGGCCAGAGGCGTCGCCGAGAAGCCTCCCGGCGCCTGGACTCCCGAACAGGTCATCGATTTCCTGCTGCAGGCCTTGGAGCGGGGCGATTTCTATATGCTGTGCCCGGACAACGAGACTACGCGGGAGATGGACGAGAAGCGCATCCGCTGGGCCGCCGAGGACATCATCGAGAACCGTCCGCCCCTGTCGCGCTGGCATCCTGACTACAAGGATGCTTTCGCCAAGGTTATGCAAGGTTAGGCGGCAGTGGTTGCCTCATCTTCGAGCTTCGACGCTGCAGCCTTCAGGGAGCAGGTGAAGACGATGCTGGACCGGCATGCGAATGCGTTCGACGGGCCTGAGGAAGGCCATGCTCTCCTGCGGGAGCAGATCGCAAACGGGGATGACATTCATTCCCGTCGCACCTTTCCGGGCCATGTCACCACATCGGCTTTCATCCTCGACGCAACGGGCAAAAGAATCCTGCTGATCCATCACCGATCTCTCGATCGCTGGCTGCAGCCCGGTGGGCATTACGAGGCACCAGAGGATCTGGCAGCCTCGGCCCTGCGCGAAGCCCGGGAGGAGACCGGCATGGAGGGGCTTGTGATCGATCCCTGGCATCGCATGTCCGGTCTGCCCATCGACATCGACAGCCACCGCATTCCCGCCCGTCCTAAGCGCGGCGAGCCCGAGCACTGGCACCACGATATCCGCTATGTAGTGAGAGCCCGGGAGAGCGCGGCCCTCCGGCCCGACCTGACCGAGGTGCATGGGGCCGAGTGGCGTGAACTCCAGGAATTGGAAGCCATTGCACCGCAGGCCCTGCGGAATATGCGCAGGCTCGGCCTCGCACACCCCTAACAAACCTGATGGCCATGCTTACATCTGTCTCCAACGGTCACTCAGGAGGCTTGCCATGAACGATCAGGAACGTCAGGTCATCAGCGACATCTTCCGACGGCTCGAACAGGTGGCGAACCAGCCGCGCGATCCTGAGGCCGAGCGCCTCATCGCTGAGAAGCTGCGCGAGCAGCCCTATGCGCCCTACGCGATGGCGCAGGCGGTTTATGTGCAGGAGCAGGCGCTCGCCAATCTTCAGGCTGAGAACGAGCACCTGCGCACTGAGCTCAATCAGGCAAGCCGGCGGCCCCAACAGGGCGGTTTCCTTTCCAGCATCTTCGGCGGCGGCGCCCGCCCGCCGGAGCCGGCCTATAACACCCCGCCGGCCCGTCAGGCTTCGCCCTGGGGACAGCCGCAGCACCATCCGCAACAGCAATATGGCGCGCCTCAGGGCGGCATGATGGGTGCACCTGGCCCATGGGGCGGTGGCATGATGCAGCGCGGCGGCGGAGGCGGCTTCCTAGGCACGGCTCTCTCCACAGCGGCCGGCGTTGCCGGCGGCATGATGATCGCCAACGCTCTGACGAGCGCCTTCAGCGGCGGCGACAATCCAGCGAGCAATGTGGCGTCTGCGGCCGGCCTCGGAGGCGCCGATCAGGCCGCTGACACCGGCAATGCAGGCATCACGGATTCGCTCTATCCGGATCAGGGCAACCAGGATTCCAGTCAGGACTTCGCCGATTTCGGCGGCGATGGCGGAGACGAGGGCGACTGGGCGTAATCACGTCAAGGCATTCGCCATCCAAAGATGCACTCTTCAAAAGCAAATGGCCGGGCAAGCCCGGCCATCGCGAGGGAATTGTGACTCCGTCTTCGTGCGATCAGAGCACGATCACATTCGCGCCGACCTTCACGCGGTTGTAGAGGTCGACCACGTCATCGTTGAGCATACGGATGCAGCCCGAGGAGACAGCCTGCCCGATGGTGTGGGGCTCGTTGGTGCCGTGAATGCGGTAGAGCGAGGAGCCGAGGTACAGAGCGCGTGCGCCGAGCGGATTGTCAGGGCCGCCTTCCATAAATCGGGGAAGGTCGGGGCGGCGGCGAATCATCTCTGCCGGCGGACGCCAGGACGGCCATTCGCGCTTCATGGAGATAGTTTGGCGTCCGCTCCACTCGAAGCCTTCGCGACCGACGCCAATGCCATAGCGGATGGCACGGCCACCGTCCTGCACGAGATAGAGGAACTTGTTGCTGGTATCGACCACGATCGTGCCAGGGCGTTCTCTGCCCTGATAGGACACGATCTGGCGCTGGAATTCCGGCGAGATGGCGTAATCGATGCTGTTGTCGTAGCCGGTCCCGTTGCCGTAATCCTGGGGCAGGGAAGCGACGACGCTGCCGGTAGAGCGGACGTCATACGGGTAGCCGCTGCGATAGACCTGGGTCCGGGACGACGGGTGCGTAACGAGCGGATAATCCTCCACGTATCCGTCCTGGGACCGAGCATAGGGATAGCTATCGTATTCCGACGAGATGTAGGTGTTGCCGTAGAACTGGCCGGCGCGGCCCATCGGCTGGGCCGAGGCCGTGGCCGGAAGGAGAGCGGCCAAAAGCATTGCAGAGCAAGGGATCCAAGCACGCATTGAGGTGTCCTATCGCTGTGTTTTGCTTAAATAACGACAAGCGCGGCTTTTGTTTCCGCCAAGCTCGCATGAATTTAAGTGCGATCCTTCAGGACCGCTTTCCTGTCGATCCGGCGCGAAAGAAGCGTGAAGCGGTGATGAAAGTGCTGTAAGAGCCTTCGCTTCGGCTGCGCTCATCCCGGACGCTGCTCTTCACATCGTCGTGGCATCATGAAATTCGGTCCTGCTCTGCGGGCGGCCTCAGGCATCGCAGTTCTGTCCATCATGGATGCGGTCATCAAGGGAATGGCCGCCTATTACCCTATCTTCCAGGTGGCCTTCCTGCGCTTCGCCTGCGGCTCGCTCATCGTGGCCGCCGTCGTGTCCGTCATGCGGCCCGGCTGGCCGAGCCGCGAGACGGTGATCGCCAACGCGTTCCGGTCCGTCATCGCCGTGGTCACGGCCGTCAGCTTCTTCTATGCGCTGGGCCAGTTGCCCCTGGCCGAGACCCTCGTCCTGTCCTTCCTCTCGCCCATGTTCATCGCCCTTTTCGGGCTCCTGATGCTGAAGGAGCGGGTGGATATCCGGATCATCGGGGCCATCGCCATCGGGTTCGCCGGAACGCTCGTGGTCGTTCTGGGCCAGACGGGGGAGGCAGACGCGGCGCGGTCCTGGACAGGGGTCGGCGCAGCGCTGACATCGGCCGTTACCTATGCGCTCAGCCTCGTGCTGCTGCGCCAGCGCGCCCAGCGCGACAAGTTCCTCCACATCGTGGTCTTCCAGAACATCGGTCCGGCCGTTCTCGTGGCGCCCTTCGCGCTCTTCGTGTGGCAGCCGCTCGACCTCATGCACCTGGGCTGGTTCATGCTCATGGGCCTGTTGGGCTTCATGGGCCACATGCTGATGGTTACGGCCTATGCCAAGGCCGAGGCGGCGCGTCTGGCCCCGCTCGAATATACCGCGCTGATCTGGGCGGTGCTGATCGGCTACGGGGTGTTCAGCGAGATCCCCACCTGGGCGACGCTCGGCGGCGGTCTTCTCATCGTGGCCGCGGCTGCGATGACATCGAAGCGCTAGGCAGCTTTCTGCGCTGCCGCACCGAAGATCATGCAGGTCTCGGTGCCGTGGGCGATAAGCCGTCCCTTGGCGTCGAACAGCTTCCCCTCGGAGGTCGCAAGCGTCCCTCCGCGATGAATCAAAACACCCTCGCAGGTGACCTTGCCCATATTCGGCAGGATCGGGCGGACGAAGTTGAGCTTCATCTCGACCGTCGTATAGCCCTGGCCTGCGGCGAGGGTCGTGTGGACGGCGCACGCCATGGCGCTGTCGAGAATGGCGGATGTCCAGCCGCCATGAATGGTGCCGAGCGGGTTGAAGAAGCTTTCAGTCGGCTCCCCTTCGAAAACCACCCGGCCTTCCTCGGCTTGGATCATGTAAACGTTGGTCGAGCGTGAGAAGGGAGGCGCCGGATGGCGGCCCTCCAGCATCCCGCGCAGGAAGGCGAGGCCCGGCTCGGCCGTCAGCACATCCCGCGATACGATTCCATGAACCCGCTCAAGCATCGCTCTCTCCCATCTGTGCATATACACGGTACGGGAAGGGGCGAGATCCTGCAATGGCTTTTAAGGAGAATAAGAGGCTTTTCTCAGGGCCCGCATGGCCCTGCGGGCTTCGTCCCCCTCTACGTCCTTGAGGCGGGCTTCTACTTGGGACTGAGCCTGCTGCCAGAGGGGAATGGCAGCCTCCAGGATGGCCTGTCCCGCAGGGGTCAGCCGGTGCCGCAAGCCGCGTCCCGCGCCGGGAATAGGCTCGATCCAGCCGTTTTGGTTCAGAAGCTTCAGGTTGCGCACAAGGGTGGTGCGTTCCAGTCCCAACCGCTCGGCCAGGACGGTCTCGGATGCCGTCGTTCCATGCCCGATGGCCCCCAGGATGCCGAACTGGGGCAGCTTGAGGCCCAAAGGACGCAGGGCGACCTCGTAGGTGCGGCTCAGGAGCCGCGCCGTCATACGGGCGTGAAGGGCAAAGCAGCTTCTGCCGATGGCTTCCAAGTCGGTCATGAAATGATCATGACCCGGCTCTATAGAGCGTCAAGGCCTCTTTCTGAGCCTGACCTTGAGGCAGATGTCTTGACTCCCTCTCAGCATATGCCTATCTCGCGGCTAGCGTTAGCACTCACCAAGAGACAGTGCTAACAGCCGACAGACCAGGGTGCGGCCAGAGGGGCTGCACCAACAGTCAAAGGGGAAGTTCCATGAAGTTCCGTCCGCTGCACGACCGCGTTGTCGTCCGCCGCATCGAAGCCGAAGAGAAGACGGCCGGCGGCATCATCATCCCGGATACCGCCAAGGAGAAGCCGCAAGAGGGCGAAATCGTCGCCGTCGGCCCCGGCGCCCGTGACGAGAGCGGCAAGGTTGTTGCCCTCGACGTGAAGGCTGGCGACCGCGTCCTGTTCGGCAAGTGGTCCGGCACCGAAGTGCGTGTCGACGGTCAGGATCTCCTGATCATGAAGGAATCCGACATCATGGGCATCGTCGGCTAAGCAAGCCCACGAACCCATTACAAATTTTCCAATTTAACTGGAGGCTAAGCCCATGGCTGCCAAAGACGTTAAGTTTTCTTCCGATGCTCGCGACAAGATGCTGCGCGGCGTCGACATTCTCGCCGATGCGGTGAAGGTCACGCTGGGTCCCAAGGGCCGCAACGTGGTGATCGAGAAGAGCTTCGGGGCTCCGCGCATCACCAAGGACGGCGTCACTGTCGCCAAGGAGATCGAGCTCGCCGACAAGTTCGAGAACATGGGCGCCCAGATGGTGCGCGAAGTGGCCTCGAAGACCAACGACATCGCCGGTGACGGCACCACCACCGCGACGGTCCTGGCTCAGTCCATCGTCCGCGAGGGCGCCAAGGCGGTTGCCGCCGGCATGAACCCGATGGACCTCAAGCGCGGCATCGACATGGCCACTGCCGAGGCCGTGAAGGATATCCAGTCCCGCGCCAAGAAGGTGAAGTCCTCCGATGAGGTCGCCCAGGTCGGCACGATCTCGGCCAACGGCGACAAGGACATCGGCGAGATGATCGCCCATGCCATGCAGAAGGTCGGCAACGAGGGCGTCATCACGGTCGAGGAAGCCAAGACCGCCGAGACCGAGCTCGATGTCGTGGAAGGCATGCAGTTCGACCGCGGCTACCTCTCGCCGTACTTCATCACCAACGCCGAGAAGATGGTGGCCGAGCTTGAGGATCCCTACATCCTCATCCACGAGAAGAAGCTCTCCTCGCTGCAGCCCATGCTGCCGATCCTCGAGGCTGTCGTTCAGACCGGCAAGCCGCTCCTCATCATCGCTGAGGATGTGGAAGGCGAGGCTCTCGCCACCCTCGTAGTCAACAAGCTCCGTGGCGGCCTCAAGATCGCTGCCGTCAAGGCTCCGGGCTTCGGCGACCGCCGGAAAGCCATGCTGGAAGACATCGCCGTCCTGACTGCTGGTCAGACGATCTCGGAAGACCTCGGCATCAAGCTCGAGACCGTGCAGCTCCCGATGCTCGGCCGCGCCAAGCGCGTCCGCATCGAGAAGGAGAACACCACGATCATCGACGGCGCCGGCCAGAAGGCCGACATCGAGGCTCGCGTGTCGCAGATCAAGGCGCAGATCGAGGAGACCACCTCGGACTACGACCGTGAGAAGCTGCAGGAGCGTCTGGCCAAGCTCGCAGGCGGCGTCGCGGTGATCCGCGTCGGCGGCGCGACCGAGGTCGAGGTGAAGGAGAAGAAGGACCGCGTGGACGACGCTCTGAACGCCACCCGCGCTGCGGTGGAAGAAGGCATCGTCCCCGGCGGCGGCACGGCACTGCTGCGCGCCAAGGGCGCTGTTGCGAAGCTCACCACCGACAACCCGGACGTCCAGGCCGGCATCAAGATCGTGCTGCGCGCGCTTGAGGCTCCGATCCGCCAGATCGCCGAGAACGCCGGCGTCGAAGGCTCCATCGTTGTCGGCAAGATCAACGACAACAAGGGCTCCGACACCTTCGGCTTCAACGCTCAGACGGAAGAGTTCGTGGACATGCTCCAGGCCGGTATCGTCGATCCGGCGAAGGTGGTCCGCACCGCTCTGCAGGACGCAGCTTCGGTTGCCGGCCTGCTCGTGACGACCGAGGCCATGGTTGCCGAGGCTCCCAAGCGCGACAGCGGTCCGGCGATGCCGGGCGGCGGCGGCATGGGCGGCATGGGCGGCATGGACTTCTAAGAAGTCCAAGCACCACAAGCCTGAGAATAAGAAGCCCCGGAGTTTCCTCCGGGGCTTTTTTGTTGCTCGGTAGAAGGTTCGCTGGAGCTTAAGCGGCCTTCTTCACCAAGCCTTCGGCCTCAAGCGCCTGCTGCACGGCCGGGCGGGAGGCGACCCGTGCCTGGAAGGCCTGCAGGTTCGGGAACGACGAGATGTCGATGTTGTGGACGTTCGTCCAGTTCACCACCGTGAAGAGATACGCATCGGCAATGGTGAACGTGTCGCCCATGAGGAAGGGCTGCTTGCCCAGCGCTTCGTCGAGATAGGCGAAGCGGCTGGCGAGACGCTCCTTGGTGGCAGCCTTCACGGCATCCGGGGTGGCCGGGTTCCACAACGGCCCGAAGCCCTTGTGGATCTCGGTGCTGATGAAGCCGAGCCATTCCAGCAGTCGGTAGCGCTCCATGCTGCCCGGGGCGGGGGCAAGGTTCTTCCCGGGCTGGCTGTCAGCCATGTACTGGATGATGGCGCTGGCCTCGGTCAGCACGGAATTATCCTGAAGGCCGAGGGCCGGAACATAGCCCTTCGGGTTGACGGCGAGAAAGCTCGCGCCGGTCTCGGTGGTGCGGTTGGCGAGATCCACCTTCTCGAGGGCGATGGCAATGCCGGCTTCCCGGGCGACGATGTGCGGGGCGAGCGAGCAGGCGCCCGGATAGTAATAGAGCTTCATGAGTTTTCTCCAGGGTTGACGAGGGTTCAGGCTGCGGGCTTGAGGGATGCGGGAGCAGTGGTGAGCACCAACGGGCGGGAGGGCTTCAGGGCATAGGCCCCGTCGCCGAGAAGGGCTTGTGCAACGGAGAGCACGATCAGGTAAAGCGGATACTCCCAGCCGCCGCCTGTACCTGAGAAGACCCAGCCATTGCCGATATGGACCCAGGTAGCGCCGAACAGGACCGGCAGCAGGGCAAGGGCAACCCAACGGCTCTGCACGCCGAGGACGAGCAGGACGCCGCCGATGAGCTCGGCCCAGAAGGTGGCATAGGCGAGGGCACCCGGTAGCCCTAAGGATTCGAAGTACTGCGCCGTGCCGGCGAGGGTGAAAGTCATCCACTTCAGGATGAGGCTGTGGGCGATATACATGATGCCGAGCGACACCCTGAGAAGCAGGGCGGCGTAGTCGGAATTGGTCGGTTGAGCGGTAGACATTGCAAATCTCCATGCAAGTGCATATACATTTGATGCAGATGCATGGACCTGTCAATGTCAATGCAATTGCATTAAAAACAGGGGAGCTTTGCCGTAATGCAAGAACCGCCTCAAGAACCAATTTCGGAGCCGTCCGCCTCCGTCATCAGAGCCTGGGGCCGCCTGATCCGGGCCGAGCGCACCGTCGTGGGGCGGATCGAGGCGGAGATGAAGAGCGCCGGCTTCCCATCCCTGCACTGGTACGATGTGCTGCTCGAACTGAAGCGAGGGCCGGAAGGCCGGCTCACGCCGCGCGAGATTGAGGAGGCCGTCCTTTTCGAGCAATATAACCTTTCCAGGCTTCTCGACCGCATGGAGAGCGAAGGGCTGGTGCGTCGCATCCCCTTCCCGGGCGACAAGCGGCGCCAGCTGATCGAGATCACCGAGGAGGGCAAGGCCCTTCAATGGCGGATGTGGAGCGTCTACGGCGCGGCGATCAACCGGTTCATCAGCGCGAAGCTCACCGACAAGGAAGCCGGGCAATTATCGGCTCTGCTACTCAAGCTCATTCAGGAATGATCTGACTGCATAGCCAGCCCGTCATTAAACGATCTGCCGCGCTATGCGTTCATCTGTATACGGCTAAGCGATAGCTGGCTAAGCGAGGATTGAGACGTGAGCACAGGACAATCCATTTTCTCGAGGAGGCGGCAGGTTCTTCTCGCAGCACAGCTGATTATCGCCTGCGCGCTCTCGACCCTGTCACCGGCAGCAGCCGACACTGAGCCGCGTCCGAGCTCGGCCTCGATCCGCACGCCTGATTACGACGAAAGCGTCCGTTGGTATCAGAGCAAGCTGGGCTTCCGGCTGCTCGACAGCGAGAACCTCGTGCAGGGGCGCAAGGCCGTGCTGGAGCGAAGCGGCTTCCTGCTGGAGATTGCCGAGGCGGATCACATCCTGCAGCAGGAGCCTGAGGCGACGGCCGCCGTGCAGGTGACTAAGGTGCCCATCGTCAGCCTGCTCGTGCCGGATGTCGATCGTGAGGTGAGGCGCCTCGAAGAGGCTGGAATCGACATTCTCCAGCCGCCGCAAGACGAATTGGACGGATCCTACCGGACCGCGCAGATCCGCGACAACGGCCGCCATCGAATCGAGCTGCGCGAGCCCCTCGGCGATCCGTCGAGGTATCATCCCATGGGTCGGTGAGACGCGAAGAATATTCTCGCGCTTTCGGGAATAAGCGGCTCCGCCCCGTGTCTTAGAGGTTGTGGTCACACATGACCTCGGAGGACACCCATGAAACAGATCCTGCGCCCTGCCATCCTGGCAGGAGCCCTTATCGCCGCATCCGTGGCTCTTGCTCAAACGGCGGCCCCCGCGAAAGTGGCGGATACGAGCAAGGGCAAGGCCCTAGTCGATGCCAAGGGCATGACCCTCTACACCTTTGATCGCGATGCGGCCGGCAAATCGGCCTGCAACGGCCAATGCGCCCAGAACTGGCCGCCGCTGATGGCTGCTGCGAACGCTTCCGCGTCGGGCGACTGGAGCGTGGTCACCCGCGACGACGGCTCCAAACAATGGGCCTACAAGGGCAAGCCGCTCTATCTGTGGGTGAAGGACACGAAGCCCGGCGAGGTCACGGGCGATGGGGTCAACAACGTCTGGCATGTGGCGATGCCTTGAGGCTTGTCGAGACCGGCGGTTCATCCTTGAATGATGCCGCAATCTGAGAGCTGACCTTGGACGAGATCGCCTCCCTGCTCGAACCGCAGATCCCGGCCCTGAGGCGTTACGCCTGGGCCTTGCTGCGCGATCACGAGGCTGCGGACGATCTCGTTCAGGACACCTTGGAGAGGGCGATCAGCCGGTGGGGCCAGCGCCGCCAGGAAGGTGATTTGAGAGCCTGGCTCTTCACTATTCAGCGCAACCTGTTCCTCAACGGCCTGAGGCAACGCAAGGTGCGCGGGGCCCAGGTGGGCGAGGAGGCTCTAAACGACGTTCAGGCTTTCGGGACGAACCCTGAGAGCCATGCCGGCCTGCGCGACGTTCTCAACGGGCTTGATGCCTTGTCGGAGGAGCAGCGCTCGCTTCTGCTACTGGTCGGCGTCGAGGACCTATCCTACGAACAGGCCGCAAAGGTTTTGGGAATTCCCCTCGGCACCGTCATGTCGCGCCTGAGCCGGGCACGGGCGCGGCTGCGGGAATTCATGGAGAACGGGCGTAGCACCGTCTTGAGGAGAGTGAAGTGACGGGCGAGCGACCCATCGGAGAGGACGATCTGCAGGCCTATGTGGATGGCAGGCTCGCGTCGTCACGGCGCGAGGCGGTCAAAACCTATCTGGACGACCATCCCACCCTGGCCGATCAGGTGAAGCAGGAAATCGACCTGCGCGAGGCCCTGCGCGCAAGGCTGGCCTTCAAGGCAGCGGAGCCTGTTCCCTCAAGCCTGCGCATTGCCAACCTCATGGCCGGGCGGCGCCGTCCAGGATGGGGCCGCCCTGCAGCCGTTGCGGCTGCGGCCGTGGGTCTTCTCATCGGCAGCGTCCTGGGAGCGGCAGGTGGGATCTGGTGGTCCGGCGCAGGCCATGTGGCGGAAGCGAGCATTGCGGGCAATGCCATTGCGGCGCATCGAATCTATGTCAGCGAGCGCTTGCACCCGGTCGAAGTGCCGGCCGAGCAGGAGGCGCATCTCGTGCAATGGCTGTCCCGTCGCGTCGGGAAGCCGCTCACGGCTCCGAACCTGACGGCCCAAGGCTATCGGCTCATCGGCGGGCGGCTTCTCCCGGACAGCGGCGAGGCGGCCGCTCTGTTCATGTACGAGAATACGGACGGAAACCGCCTCACGCTTTATGCGCGCTCCGGCGGAACCGAAGCGCAGACGTCATTCCGCTTCGAGTCTCGCGACGACGTGTCCGCCTTCTCCTGGCTCGACAACGGCCTGTCCTACGTGGTCACCGCAAAAGCGGAGCGCGCGCAGCTGCTGCCCATCGCAGAGACGATCTACAGGCAGTTCGAGACGACAGGCGGCCCGGCGAAAGGCCACCTGTAGTACGCATTCCTGACAATCAGGCGAACACAGCCGGGTCCGGGCCGACGCGGCCCGAGGCGCTGTCGAGACGCTCGATGACCTGCATGTCGTCCGCATCGAGCTTGAAGTCGAAGACGTCCATGTTTTCGCGAATGCGCGACGGCGTCACGGATTTCGGAATCACCACGAAGCCGTGATCGAGGTGCCAGCGCAGGATGACCTGCGCGGGAGTCTTGCCGTATTTGCGGCCGATGGCCGCGAAGGCTTCGTCGGACAGGATCTTGCCCTGGCCGAGCGGGCCCCAGCATTCCGTCACGATGCCGTTCGCTTTGTGGAAGGCGCTCAGTTCTTTCTGCTGAAATCGCGGATGCAGCTCGATCTGATTGACGGCAGGTGTCACGCCGGTCTCATCGATCACGCGCTGCAGGTGCGGCACCATGAAATTCGAGACGCCGATGGATTTCGCACGTCCATCCTGCTGCAGCTTGATCAGCGCCCGCCACGTGTCGCGATAGACCTCGCTGCCCACCATCGGCCAATGAATGAGGTAGAGGTCAACATGTTCGAGCTTCAGGCGCGCCAGACTCTCGTCGAAGGCGCGCAGGGTGCTGTCGTAGCCCTGACGGTCGTTCCAGACCTTGGTGGTGATGAACAGCTCTTCTCGTGCAACGGGTGTCGAGCGGATGGCCTCTCCCACACCCTCTTCGTTGCCGTAGATGGAAGCGGTGTCGATCAAGCGGTAGCCTGCCTCGATGGCTCCGGCGACGGCGCTCTTGGCTTCCTCGTTGGAGACCCGCCAGACGCCGAAGCCCACTTGCGGCATCGCATTTCCATCGTTCAGGCGGATCATGGGTGAGGTCGGCATTGGCGGCTCCGTTGGTCGTGCGGCAGGGAGGTAGGGCTTCGGAAGCGATAAGCAAATAGTGATGATTCGACACCAGCGACGGACCGGAACCGGCATCGATACCCCGCGTTCCAAGCTTGGCAACCATGCCGCGACGCAGGAGCTGCACCTTGTCCACGCCAGAAGCACGGAAGGGCACGCCCGATCCGACCCTCGACGAAAGTGAATTCCGGAGGCGTTTCCTCCAGCAGTTCCAGGATCCGGCCTATGAACCGCTCGGGCGCGAGCTGCAGCGGATTGCGGACGCGGCCTGGGATGCCTACAGCCATCATCGCAAGAGCCCGAAGACCCGCAAGGCGGGACCGGGCTTTGCCGATCCGGATTACGATCTCGCCGTCGACTGGATCGCCGCGAAGGACGCCATCAACCTGGCGCAGAAGCGGCATGAGGATCCGAACGGCCCGGCTCGGTTCCTGCTGATCTCGGCCTCATCCCGCAGCGAGCATACATGTCCGGGCGAGATGTCCAAGAGCTATCGTCTCGTGGACATCGCCCGCCAAGTCCTTGCGAGCGCGAAGAACGCGGAGGTCGAGGTGCTGGAACTCAGCCGGCTGACCTCGGAATACGGGCGCCACATCCATCCCTGCAAGGCCTGCTTCTCGACGGCGGCGGCTTTGTGCCATTGGCCCTGCTCCTGCTATCCCAACTATTCGCTGGGTCAGACTCATGACTGGATGAACGACATCTACCCGAAGTGGGTGGCAGCACACGGAGTGATGATCGTCACGCCGGTCAATTGGTATCAGGTCTCATCGCCCCTGAAGCTGATGATGGATCGGCTCGTCTGCGCCGATGGCGGCAACCCGGATCCGACCTCGACCCAGGGCAAGAAGACCGACATCGCGAAGGCTATGGAGCTCAAGGGCTGGGATTATCCCAAGCACCTCGAAGGCCGGCTGTTCTCCGTCATTGTCCACGGCGACGCGGAGGGCGCGGGCGATGTGCGCCGCAGCCTGTCCGACTGGCTGCGCGCCATGGATCTCATCCCGGCCGGCAGCGCCGCGGAACTCGACCGCTACATCGGCTACTGGAAGCCCTATGCCACGAGCCACGAGGAGCTCGATCAAGACCAGGCGGTGCAGGACGAAGTGCGCAACGCCGCCTGGACGCTGCTCGAAGCCGTGCAGGCCAAAAGGGCAGGGAGGCTCGTGACGGCCGGAGAAAACCTGAAGGAGCCACGGCAGAAATAATTGGCAAGAGAAAAGGCCGGGCTCTTCACCCGGCCTTTCTACGAAACGCTATCCTTTCAAGACTATCTCGGCGCCGACTTGACCTCGGCGTCCCATTTCTTGAGCAGGCGTGTACGCTCGGCGACCGAGCCATACTTGGCCGTGTCGTAGTTGATCAGCTTCATCTCGGAGAGCTTCGGAGCATCCGGCGAAACGGGCGCGTTTTTGTTAGACGCTATGGAGTAGATCTTCATGTCGGCGCCGACCAGCTTCTGTGCCTCCGCCGAGAGTGCCCAATCCACGAACTTCTGTGCTGTCTCCATGTTCTTGCTGCCCTTCACGAGCGAGATGGAGCCGGTCTCGTAGCCTGTGCCTTCGCATGGCGCGAGAGTTTTGACGGGAGCCCCCTCGGCGATCATCGTCACCATGTCGTGCATGAACGCGATAGCGATCCCGGTCTCGCCCAGGGCCACGGCCTTCACGGGAGCGGCGCCCGATTTGGTGTATTGATTGACGTTCTTGTGCAGGGCTTTCATGTAGTCGAAGGCCTTGTCCTCACCCATGAGCTGCACGAGGGACGCCAGGAAGACATAAGCGGTGCCGGAGGAGTTCGGATCCGACACCTGCACTTCGTCGCGGTATTTCGGATCGAGCAGATCGGCCCAGCATTTCGGCTCCTGCAGGCCGCGGCTTGCGAGCACTTTGGTGTTGTAGCCGATGCCGAGAGCGCCGAGATAGGTGCCGGTCGCACGATACTTCGCCTGCTCGGCGAAGCGCTGAGCCCAGTCGTGCAGCTCGGAAATCTTCGGCGACTTGTACTCGACCGTCAGCCCTTCTTCCGCCGCCTGTATATGGGAATCGCCGGGTCCGCCCCACCACACGTCGGCGCGCGGGTTCGATGCCTCGGCCCTGATCTGCGCCAGGGTCTCGCCGGTGCTCTTGCGCACCATCGTGGCCTTGGCGCCTGTCGCCTTCTCGAAGGCCGCCACGCCTGCACGGCACTGCTCCTCCAAGATCGAGCAGTAGATGGTGATCGGTGCCTGAGCCTGCACGGCAAGCGGTGCCGCGCACAGCGCCGATGTGAAGGCCAAGCCAATCAATGTAAGTCGCATGCAATTCCTCCCGAAGCATCGGCTTTTCTGAGCCGACTTTTTGAAGACCATGCGATTGGGAAGCTTAGCCGACTTATTTGTCAAGATTGATGCGGCCGGATCGTGGAAAACGAAAAGGCCGGGCACATGGCCCGACCTTGCGGTAAAAACAGTAAGCAGACGGTTCTTACCAGGATGTCAGAACCGAGCCCTTGAACTTCTCTTCGATGAACGCCTTCACCTCGGGGGTGTGATAGGATTCGACGAGGGTCTTCACCCAGGGCTTGTTCTTGTCCTCGCTACGCACGGCGATGATGTTCACGTAGGGACCCTTCGGGTTCTCGCGGGCGATGGGATCCTTCACCGGGTCGAGGCCGCCCGATGTCGCGTAGTTGGTGTTGATGACCGCGGCGTCCACGTCTGCGAGCACACGCGGTCCCTGAGCCGCTTCGATCTCGACGAATTTGATCTTCTTCGGGTTGTCGGTCACGTCGAGAGGCGTAGGCTTGTAGCCCGTGCCTTCCTTGAGCTTGATCAGGCCCTTGTCCTGCAGGAGGATGAGGGCGCGGCCGCCATTGGTGGGATCGTTCGGGATCGAGATCGTCGCGCCATTCGGCAGCGCCTCGAGGCTCTTGTGCTTCTTGGAGTAGATGCCGATCGGGAAGTTCACGGTGAGCCCTACGCTCTCGATCTTGTAGCCGCGGTCGGCCACCTGATTGTCGAGATAGGGCTGGTTCTGGAACGAGTTCGCCTCGATGTCACCACCGGCCAGAGCCGTGTTCGGCACCACGTAGTCCGAGAACTCGACGATTTTGATATCGAGGCCCTTCTTGGCGGCGATTGGCTTCACAGCCTCCAGAATCTGCGCGTGCGGACCGGGTGTCGCGGCGATGCGGATGGTCTGCGTCGGCTGTGCCAGAGCCGGCAAAGCGGCGAGAGAAAGGATGGTCGCGAGGCCGAGTTTCTTCAGAGACATTCTTGGTACTCCTTGTGCGAACTTTTGGAATGGTCAGGCGTGGCGGATGCGCTTGTTGAGGCGGCGGGCGAGGCGGTCGCCGATGCTCTGCACCGCCTGGACGAGGACGATGAGCACGACCACAACGGCGAGCATCATCTCGGGCATGAAGCGCTGGTAGCCATAGCGGATGCCGAGATCCCCGAGACCGCCGCCGCCGACTGCGCCCACCATGGCCGAGAAGCCGAGCAGCGACACGATGGCGAGCGTCAGGCCGAGCACGATGCCAGGGAGGGCCTCCGGGATTAGAACTTTCAGCACGATCTGAAGCGGGGTCGCACCGAAGGCACGGGCCGCTTCAATGAGGCCCTGATCCACTTCGCGGATCGCGCCCTCGATCAGGCGCGCGATGAACGGCGTTGCGGCGATGGTCAGCGGCACGATGGCGGCGTTGGTGCCAATCGACGTGCCGGCGATCAGGCGCGTGAAGGGAATGATTGCCACCACGAGGATGATGAAGGGAGTCGAGCGCGTGGCGTTGACGATGACGCCGAGCACGCGGTTGATCCAAGGGGCCGCGAACAGCTCGCCCTTGGCCGAAGTGGCGAGAAAGACGCCGAGCGGCAGCCCTAAGAGGGTCGCGATCAGAGCAGAGACCGCAACCATGTAGAGGGTTTCGCCGGTGGAGGCGGCGATGAGTTTGATCATCTCAGGCGACATAGCCGAGGACCTCCGTGTCGAGACCGTGCTTCTTCAGAAAATCGACCGTGGTGGAAACCGACGTTTCCGGCACGCCGACCACCAGAGTGCCGAAGGGGCGACCTGCGATCTCATCGACCGAGCCCGACAGGATGTTGGCTTCGATGTTGAGATCGCGGGCGAGCCGAGCCAGCACTGGATCGGTGGCGTGGGGACCGCGGAAGCCGATGCGAATCACGGCTTGGCTGCCGGGTATCGCATCAGACCGTAGCCTGTTCTGCACATAGGGCGGCAACGCGCGGCCGGATTCATCGGCGAGGAACGAGCGGGTGACCTCGTGCTGCGGCCGGGTGAAGACCTCGAACACGTCGCCCTGCTCGACGATGCGGCCGCCCTCGATCACCGCGACCTCGCGGGCGATGTTGCGGATCACCGCCATCTCATGGGTGATGAGCAGGATGGTGAGACCGAGCTCCTCGTTGATACGTGCGAGCAGATCGAGGATCGACCGGGTGGTCTCCGGGTCGAGGGCCGAGGTCGCCTCATCCGACAGGAGAACCTTGGGCTTGGTGGCGAGCGCGCGGGCGATGCCGACGCGCTGCTTCTGGCCGCCGGAGAGTTCGGACGGATAGCGGTTGCGCTTGTCGGTGAGGCCGACGAGGGCGAGAAGCTCCTCGACCCGCGTCCGGATCTCTGGCCTATCATAGCCTGCTACCTCAAGCGGCAGGGCGATGTTCTGGGCGGCCGTACGTGAGGAGAGCAGGTTGAAGTGCTGGAAGATCATGCCGATGGAGCGGCGCGCATGGCGCAGGGCCGTCTCCGGCAGGGCGGCAATATCGGCGCCGTCCACGATCACCTTGCCGGAGGATGGCTTCTCCAAACCGTTCACGAGGCGGATCAGGGTCGACTTGCCTGCACCGGAGCGGCCGATGACACCAAGGATGGAGCCTTGCGGTACGGCAAGATCGATCTCACGCAACGCTGTCACGGGCTGGCCGTCCCGTCCGGGAAAAGTCTTCGAGACCTTTTCCAATCGAACAATGGATTGCGCTGGGATCAGGCGCTGCGCCGGCGTATCGCCGATATAGCCAAGAGGGGCGTTCATGAACTCGCCTTTGGAAACTTTCGTCTGAGGTCGATAGGACACATGAGCCATCCCGTTCTCTAAGTCAACGGTTTCGTTCTTTAAACAGGACAATTTGATTTGAAGAACGGTTGCAGGATTTAAGCGCCTGTTGCCGTTGTCACAAGGCTGCTATCGCTTGCCGCAAGAGGAAGTTCCTCCTTTCTTTCGCCACAAGGGCCATTGATCCGGCTTCCTTGTGTTTCTAAGAGCCGGGTCAGGGACTCTGGCAGGAGATGCGTATGGTCAAGGCGAGCCTCGTGCTGGCACTTTTAGGATTCGTGGTGCTCGCGGCTTCGGTGTCGGGAGCCGTCGCCGTTCCGTTCTACCTGCCCCTCTCCACCCTGGTCTTGGCTGGGGTGATGTATATCGGGCGTAATATCCCAAAATTCCTGCGCATCTTCCTCGTGATGCTCTCGGGTACGCATCTGGTGCTCCTCGCACTAGTCCTGGGCGCCCGGGCCGGCGTCATCACAGGCGATTACACGGGCTACGTTCCGCCACCGTCTGCTGCTCTCGGCGCGACCGCGTTCGGAGCGCTCATCTTCGGGCTCTCCTATGTGCCCGTGGTGCGTACCATTTGCCGCATCGCCGATCGCTATCTCGAATCCCAGGCCAACAGCGTCATCCGTATCCCGTTCATCGGCCTCGTGCGGGCACGGGAGGGTACCATCGGCACTTGGATGATCGGAATCCTTATCGCGATCAACCTCGCCCAAGTCGCACTTAATGTTCGCCTCAGCTTCTTCTCGCGCGACATGTTCAATGCGCTTGAAGCTAAGGATGCGGCGGCTTTCTGGTATCAGCTCTTCGTCATCTTCACGCCGCTCGCTGCCGTCTTCGTGGCCATCGCGCTCACCGAGGTGCTGCTGCAGAACGTGCTCACCATCCGCTGGCGCGCCTATCTCAACACTTATTACGTTGGCGAGTGGCTGGGCGACGGTGCTCATTACCGGATGCAGCTTCTCGGCCGTGGTGCGGACAACCCGGACCAGCGCATCTCGGAAGACCTGCGCAAGTTCGTCGAGAGCACCTACTCACTCTCCCTCGGTCTTATGAACCAGGCTGCGACCCTGGTCTCCTTCGTGGCGATCCTCTGGACTATTTCAGCCGGTTTCACCTTTCCAGGCACGAACGTGGAGGTTCCAGGCCTTCTGGTGTGGGTCTGCGCCGGCTACGCCATTCTCGGCACATGGGTGACGCATCTGATCGGCCGTCCGCTCATCGCCCTCAACTTCGAGCAGGAGCGGGTGGAGGCAAACTACCGCTTCTCCTTAGCGCGCCTGCGCGAATATACCGAGCAGGTGGCGCTACTGTCCGGCGAACCGGCCGAGCGGGAGGGCATCGCCCGGCGGTTCGGCCAGATCGTCGACAACTACATGCGAATCGTCGTCCGCCTCATCAAGCTTAACACCTTCACATCGGCTTATTTCCAAGCCAACGTGGTGGTGCCTTACATTCTCACTGCGCCTTACTACTTCGTCGGCAAGATCTCGCTTGGCCAGATGCAGCAGGTGGTCGGTGCCTTCTCGCGGGTGGAATCTGCTCTCACCTACTTCATCACCATCTATACGACGCTCGCCGACTACAAGGCCGTGCTCGACCGTCTCACCACCTTCGAGGGCGCCATCGCGTCGGCCCAGCGGGTCGGCGGCGAGAGCAAGCTTGCCATCACGGAAGCACCTGACCGCGAACTGCGCCTGAAGGGGCTCGACGTGCGTCTGCCCGACGGCAGTGCCCTGCTGCACACGGATGCGCTCACCTTCCGTCCGGGCGAGCGTACGCTGATGACCGGGCCATCGGGCTCGGGCAAATCAACCCTGTTCCGTGCCATCGCCGGCATCTGGCCCTTCGGCGAGGGGCAGATCCTCGTGCCGGAGGGGCAGACCATGATGCTCCTGCCGCAGCGGCCTTATATCCCGATCGGCACGCTGCGCGATGCGGTGACCTATCCGGGCAAAGTCGACGCTTACACGGATAACGAGATGGCCGATGCCCTGCGCACCGCGAAGCTCCCGCAGATCGCGGAGCGCCTCGACGAGGAGCGGGCCTGGGCCCAGACCCTGTCGCTGGGCGAGCAGCAGCGCCTCGCGGTCGCCCGTGCGCTCCTCACCAAGCCGGACTGGCTGTTCCTGGACGAGGCGACGGCTGCCCTGGACGAGCCGACCGAGGCGGACATCTACCGCATCATCCAGGAGAAGCTGCCGAACACGACCGTCGTGTCCATCGGCCACCGCTCGACGCTGGCGGCCTATCACGACCGGCGCATCGACCTGAAGAAGACGGAGAGCGGCCTGTCCACTCCCGTCGACCTGCGTCAGGCCGAGCCCGCGGAATAAGGCTCAGGCACGATCAACAAACAAAAGGCCGGCGTGAAGCCGGCCTTTTTCCGTTCAAGTCAAGTAAGCCTTAGAGCGCGCGCTCTAGGACCAGCTGGCCGCCGTTCTGGGTGCGGATGATCAGGTTGCGGCCTTCGATGTCCCACTTGCCCGAGGCGCGGAGCGCCACGAGGAAGGACTGCTCGATGGCCATGGCGGACTTGTCGCAGCTCTTCTTCGTGAGGGCGAAGGGGCCGACGGCCAAGACTTGCTCGCGCAGCGGGTAGGCCGCGGTCGCATAGGTGTTGCAGCCGGCAAAGCCGGTGGCGCGCATCTGGTCATCGAGCCTGAAGCTCGGACGCTCGCCGGTGAAGGGCCTACCGTTCAGGCTGACGGCCACCCAGGACGAATTCAGCGGGAAGACCTTGCCTGTCTGGCCGGGCTGCGGAACCTTGGTGTCCACCTGGCGGGTCGGGCCAACCGGGCGGCCGAGGGTTGCAGCGGCTGACTGGGCATGAGCTCCCGAGACGGTGGTCAATGCCACCAGAAATGTCGCAAATCGAAGCGCGTTCATCGGAACCTCTACAACGGAAAAACGCCCGGACCATAAGGGGCCTTGGGCTTTGAGGCAACGCCCAAGGTGCTCCAGCGGCAATGTTGTCCTATCCTCGCGTGCGGAAATGCACCTAACCAATTCGCCGCAGGAGGCGTTCGGTGAGAGCGTTCGTGGGGCGGAACAGATAATCGAAGGCCCGGACGGAGATGTCCTGGGCGCCGAGGCTCTGCAGGGCCGTCACGATGTCGAACACGGTCGCGGTCCGGCAATGGAGCACGATCTCGCGCCCCAGGGCGCTGCCATAGGGGAGGGTCGCGCCATGCTCCCTGGCGAGCGGCGCTAGGCCTGAGGCTTTCGCCGGATCGAGCGACGCGCGGATCTCGCGGCTGGTGCGCGCTTCCTCCTCGGCGGCGATGCGCGTCAGCACGGCCGTCGCGGCGGCCTTGGCCCGGTCCGTCCAGGGCGCTCGGGTGGAGGCGACGAGATTGGCCTCGGAGCGCAGCATCACGCCATCGTCGAGGATTTTCAGGGCGTTGGCTGCAAGCGTCGCGCCGGTGGTGGTGATGTCGACGATCAGCTCCGCCGAGCCGGCGCCCGGCGCGCCTTCCGTGGCGCCCAGGCTCTCGACGATCCGGTAGTCGGACACGCCCTTCTCGGCGAAGAAGCGACGGGTGAGGTTCACGTATTTCGTCGCGACCCGCATCTTGGTGCCGTGGCGGGCGCGGATGTCGGCTGCTACCTCGTCGAGGTCGGCCATGTTGCGCACGTCGATCCAGGCCTGCGGCACGGCGACGACGACGTTGGCGTGGCCGAAGCCCAGCGGCGTCAGCAGCTCGACGGCCGTGTCCGCATCCGGGATCTGCTCGCGGATCAGGTCCTCGCCGGTGATGCCAAGATGGGCCGTACCCGAGCTGAGCTGGCTGACGATCTCGGATGCCGAGAGAAACGCCACTTCCACTTCGGGCACGCCCTTGAGCGTGCCGCGGTAATCACGTGCGCCGCGGGACTGGGTGAAGACGAGCCCGGCGCGGGCGAAGAAGGCGGCTGCGTTTTCCTGCAGGCGTCCCTTGGAGGGAACGGCCAGGATGAGGGGAGTATCGGTCATCAGGGCCTCTCCACGATGCGGTCGAGCCAGAAGGAGCAGCCGACCGCCGGGATCGGCGCCTCGGCGCCCAGATGCTCCAGGAGGCGGTCATAGCGTCCGCCGCCGACAACCGGCTTGCCGTCGCTGCGGCGTGGGTCCTGCACCTCGAAGATGAAGCCCGTGTAATAGTCGAGATTGCGCGCGAAGGTGGCGGCAAACGAGAAGCTGCGGACGTCGAGGCCGCGTGCGGCCATGAAGCCGGTGCGCTCCTCGAACAGGATCAGAGCCGGGCCGATATCGAGGCCCGCGTCCTTGGCCAGGGCCCGCACGGAATGAGCCGCCTGATCCGGATCGCCCGCGATGGCGAGGTAGCGCTCCAGAACCTGCCGGGCCTCGTCGGCCAGGCCGGTGCGGTTGGCGGCACGGGCCAGGAAGCGCTCGGCGATCTCGCCCGCGCTACGCCCGCCGACCCGAGCGATGCCCGCGATCGACAGGATGTCCTCGACGAAGGCTTTTGCCGCTTGAGGCGCCTGCCCCTCGATGGCGGCGAGAAGGCCCGCGTGCTCCTGGGCGCCCGGACCCTCGGGCTCGGTGAGGCTCCACAGGCCCTGGCCCGACACGATGGCGCGGATCACCCGCCGCTTGGCGGCCGGTGCTACCCCGAGGGCATCGATCAGGGCATGGAGAAGGCCCATGTCGCCGAGCTTCACCACCGGGGAGGGGCCGCCGATCCGGGCCAGCCCTTCCAGGGCAAGGGCCAGGATCTCGGCGTCCACGGCCGACACGTCCGTCCGGCCGATGGATTCCAATCCGGCCTGCAAGAACTCGCCGCTTTCACCTGTTCGCATGCGGAAGACCGGGCCGCCATAGGCATAGCCGAGGGGTTCGGCGCCGCGCTGGGCGAGATGCTGGAGGCAGACGGGAATGGTGTATTCGGGCCTGAGGCACAGCTCGGTGCCGGCAGCATCCTGCGTCACGAACATGCGCCGCCGGATATCCTCGCCCGACAGGTCGATGAACACGTCCGCCGGCTGGAGCACCGGCGGCTCGACACGCGCATAACCCTCGCGCTCGAACAGCGCGATCAGCGCAACAATGGCATCCGTCTCCGTCACTGGCTTGGCTCAATCCTTATGCTGGCATGCTCTCTAGCAATGCCCGGGCCCGAAGGCGATTGTTTTTGACTGGAAGGGTGAACGGAGGAGGACCCGAACCTCCCCGCTGTAATCCCCGCGCAGGCGGGGATCCATAACTGCCGACGTCTTAGAGAGGGCGAGCAGCGTCGTGCCTCGTTCTGCACTGTCGTGGTTGTGGATCCCGGGCTCTGCTGCGCAGCCCCGGGATGACAGGGCGGGACTGGTTTGTACGATCCCGGATCGGCTGCGCCGTCCGGGATGACGGTGATGGTGTCATTCCCGGTTGGAGCGTCAACGGAGGGGATGGAATCGATGGCGCCCCGCGTGCTCGTGGATCCCCTTCCCGGCCTGCGGCCGCCGGGGATGACACCCTCTCACGTCATCACCGGCCTTGTGCCGGTGATCCCGATGGCTTGAAGCGCTGTGCTCCACAGCATCGGGATGGCCGGGACGAGCCCGGCCATGACGTAGAGGGTCTAGGAACCGGAGAGACGGCTTAACAGCGGCATCATCCCGGACGGCGCAGCCGATCGGGATGACTATGGTGGGGATGAGTGAAGGAGTGACAGTGATGACCTGTCATTCCTGCCGAAAGCGGAGGGGGAGGGAATTCATGGTTCAGCACATGCAAGCGGATCCCCGTCCCGGCCCTACGGTGGCCGGGGATAGCACCCGAGCGTCTATAACCGGGGCGCGCCCGGCCATAACGATGACAGTCGGGTGAGGAGTGAAACCTCAGCGCTTCGTGGCCGTGTCGCTCTTGGCCTTCGTCGTTTTGCGCTTGCTGTGATCGCTCGAGCGGTTCACGTATTTGACCTTCTTGGGCTCCGCCTTGCCCTTGCCCGAGCCGCCCTCTTCGCCCATGAGGCTCGGGGGCAGGAAGTGGCGGGCGGCTTCGGACACGACATTCGCGACAGCGCCGGCGGCGGTCTGGCTCAGGTCCGCCGTCTGGGAGCCGGCATCGGCAGCAGCCGCGCCCGCCTTCTTGGCCATCCGGGTCCGGGTGAGGACGGTCGCGGCCGCACCGGCTGCAGCGATTAGGGCGTCGGCCAGAATTTCGCGGCCCAGATCCGAGTTGATGAGGTCCATGAGACCCGACTTCTTGGCCGTTTTCGCCAGCTTCGCGCCCGTGCTCTTGCCAGTGCCTTTCTTCGCTTTGCTGCTGCTCTTCTTGTCCTTCGGCATGTTCATCTCCTGATGGTCAAGCTTCCGAGACAACCCGAAGGTTACCATCGGGGTTCCCGAATGGCCAAGCTTATCCGAAGTGCGAGGGGAAGTGTCTGGCCAGAACCTCGCGCACGGCCTCGACCAGCTTGGCCTCAGCCACCGAGAACTGCGCCGGGCGGGCGGCCTTCCACTCCTCGTTGGAGGCAATGGCCTGAGCCGCCTTGGCGCCTTCGATCAGGTCCTTGATCTCGACCTCGCCGCGCTCGCGCTCGTTCGAGCCTTGAATGATCACGCAGGGGCTCTGCCGCTTATCGGCATACTTCATCTGGGCCTTCATGCCCGAGGAGCCGAGATAAAGCTCGGCCCGGATGCCGGCCTGGCGCAAGGCGGAGACCATGCGCTGGTAGGCGGCGATCTGGTCCTTGTCCATCACGAGCACCACCACCGGGCCAGGCTTTTCGGAGCCGGACACGATGGGACTCTTGACCATCTGCAGGGCCGAGAGCAGGCGCGAGACGCCGATGGAAAAGCCGGTGGCGGGAACGGGCTCGGAGCGGAAGCGGCCCACGAGTCCATCATAACGCCCGCCGCCGCCCACCGAGCCGAAGCGGACGGGACGCCCATCCTCGTCCTGCACCTGGAACGTCAGCTCGGCCTCGTAGACGGGGCCGGTGTAGTATTCGAGGCCGCGCACGACGGAGGGGTCCATCATAACTTTTGTGTCATACCCTGCCGAGGCAAGGATGTTGCCGATTTCTTTTAGCTCCTGAATGCCAGAGCTAAAAGTTTGGCTACCTTTTAAAGATTGAGATTCGGAACCGTACGCAGCATCCATCGCGGATAGCATATCCATAGGTTCTTGATGGCCCGAGATCTCCAGAAGGGGATTGAAATTGTTTCTGGTCTCAGGAACAAGAGCTCCAGCACCCGTTCCACTTCGCAGCGTCACAAACCAGATTAAGCGATCGATTTGCCAGTCTAGAAGGCCTGCTCCCTGTGTGACATCTCCGCTCTCATCAACACGTTTTTCCCCGAGCAGGGCACGGACACCGGCCTCTCCTAGGCGGTCAAATTTGTCTAAGGCGCGTAACACAATTAGTCGCTGAGCGGCCTTATCATCGCCGCCGAGATCAATGGCTTCCATTAGGCCATCAAGGATTTTCCGATTATTGACCTTGATGACGTACTGTCCCCTAAGCCCAAGCCGCTCCATCGTATCGGCGGCCATCATGCAAATTTCCGCGTCCGCCGCGACGGAGGCGGCGCCCACGGTGTCGGCGTCGAACTGCATGAACTGGCGGAAGCGGCCGGGGCCCGGCTTCTCGTTGCGGAACACCCAGCCGGACCGGTAGCTGCGATAGGGCTTGGGCAGGGCGTCGAAGTTCTCGGCCACGTAGCGGGCGAGCGGCGCGGTCAGGTCGTAGCGCAGCGACAGCCACTGCTCATCATCGTCCTGGAACGAGAACACGCCTTCGTTCGGCCGGTCCTGATCGGGCAGGAACTTGCCGAGCGAGTCCGTATATTCGACGAAGGGTGTCTCCACGCCCTCGAAGCCGTAGAGCTCATAGGATTCGCGGATCGCCGCCAGCATGCGCTCGGTGGCGGCGAGGTCGGCGGGGTTGCGATCGGCAAAGCCGCGCGGCGCGCGGGCCTTGATCTTGTCGGCCTTGGACATGGTTTCTTACAGCAGCCGTTGGATTGGGGAAACGTGCTGCGGTCCTACTCCCTGCGGCGGGGAGGGGCAAGGTGTAGTAGCGATTTCCGCTACACCACCCGTCATCCCGGACGAAGCGTCAGCGGAGATCCGGGAACATCGGATGAGTATGGCGCGAGAACTCTCCTCCCCCTTGTGGGGAGGAGTTGGAGGTGGGGGTGTGAGCGCTGAACTGGACCAGCGTGGCGCTGGCACCCCCACCCTGGCCCTCCCCACAAGGGGGAGGGAAACACGCGCTCTATCCTGCACCCGATCCCGGATCGGCTGCGCCGTCCGGGATGACGCTTGCTATGGGAGGGTTACGCCACCGCCTTGATCACCTTCGTGAGCTTGTCGACGATCTCGCCGATCTGCTCCTCGGTGATGATCAGCGGCGGCGACAGGGCGATGGTGTCGCCGGTGACGCGCATCATGATGCCATGCTCCTGGAAGCCACGGTCCATGGCCTCGAAGGCGCGGGCGCCCACCGCGTCGGGGCGTGAGGCAAGATCGATGGCGCCGACGATGCCGATTGTGCGGATGTCGAGCACGTTCGGCAGGCTCTTGAGGCCGTGGATCGCATCGGCCCAGACCGGCTCCATGGCCTTGGCCCGTTCGAACAGCTTCTCGTCCCGGTAGATGTCCTGGGCGGCGAGCGCTGCCGCGCAGGCGAGCGGATGCCCGGAATAGGTGTAGCCGTGGAACAGCTCGATCATGTGCTCCGGACCCTTCATGAAGGTGTCGTAGAGCCCTTGGCGCACCATCACGCCGCCCATGGGCACGGCGCCGGAATTCACCCCCTTGGCGAAGGTGATCATGTCCGGGATGACGCCGTAGCGCTCGGCGGCAAAGGCCGTGCCGAGGCGGCCGAAGCCCGTGATGACCTCGTCGAAGATCAGCAGGATTCCGTGCTTGTCGCAGATCTCGCGCAGGCGCTTGAGATAGCCCTTGGGAGGAGCCAGCACGCCCGTGGAGCCGGCCATCGGCTCGACGATCACGGCCGCGATCGTGGACGCGTCATGCAGCGCCACGATGCGCTCCAGCTCGTCCGCGAGATGCGCACCCCATTCGGGCTCGCCACGCGAGAAGGCCTGCTGTTCCCGATTGTAGGTGTGGGGCAGGTGGTCGACGCCAGCAAGAAGCGAGCCGAAGAACTGGCGGTTCTTGACGATACCGCCCACCGAGATACCACCGAAGCCGACGCCGTGATAGCCGCGCTCGCGGCCGATCAGGCGCGTCTTGCTGCCCTGGCCTTTGGCGTTCCAGTAGGCGAGGGCCACTTTCAGCGCCGTGTCCACGGCCTCGGAGCCCGAGTTGCAGAAGAACACGTGGTTCAGGTCGCCGGGGGCGAGCTGGGCGAGGCGGGACGCCAGCGCGAAGCCGCCCGCATGGCCGAACTGGAAGGCCGGCGAGTAGTCGAGCTCCGCGGCCTGGGCCTGGATGGCCTGGGTGATCTCGTCCCGGTTATGGCCGGCGTTGCAGCACCAGAGGCCGGCGGCGCCGTCGATCACCTCGCGGCCTTCCGGCGTGTAGTAATACATGTCCTTCGCGCGGGCGATCATGCGTGGCCGCTGCTTGAAGGAGCGGTTGGCCGTGAACGGAAGCCACCACGCCTCGAGGTCGTTGGGTGCGAGGGAGTCGTTGGCGGCTCTGGAAATCTGGGCGGTCATGGCTTTTCCCCGGAAATGGCTGGCGGGGAGCCTAGCAGCCGTTTCCGGGCGCGGCAAAAGGATCTTTGCGCCAAGCCATGAGCAGGGCGCAAGTCTTAGCCCTACATCGTCATGCCAGTCGCCTCATAGCCGGCGGCGTTGAGGGCCTGGGTCACTTCGAGGGCCTGCGCCGTGGTGACCACATGCACGCGTCCATGATCGAGATCCACCTCGACCTTGGCGCCGGGATCCAGCCGCTGGATGGTCTTGGTGACCGCGTTGACGCAGCCCTGGCAGGTCATTCCGTCAACCTGCATGAGCAGGTCTTTGCGAGGCTCTTCCATCGATATGCCCTTTCCAAACTGCCTGACAGGCCTTGAGCGAGCAACGCGCGGTTGCGCAAAAATGTCCATTGCGGGAATGCGAAACTTGCATGGCGATTCGCCGTGATTCACATTCGGTTAAGACACTGATTCGGGCATCAGCCCCGAGCCAGGGGAGCGGGGGCACCCATGGTCATAACCAATAAAACAACTCTGGTCCTACGGGGCCGGAAGGCGGCTTTGCTCGCCTTCACGCCGGCCTTTATCACGGCATCCGCTTCGGCCTATGTGCCGATCGAGGCGGGGCTCGTCATGCCGGCCTTTGCCGTTCTGATCACGATGGTGATCGGCGGTCTCCTCATTCTTCGGCAGCAGGCTGAGACGAGCGGGCATGAGCAGATGGGAAACTCTACCGTTCCGCTCGCGCCGCGACCAGTCAAGGCTGCGGGGGGATGTCCGGCGGGTCTTCTTCGCGAACTCGCCAAAACTGCGCATGCGCCGGAGAGCGCCGCGCAGGCTGTTCCTACGCTGCGCGCCAAGCCATCCCTGACGCTCGTGGGCGGGTCCGCTGCCGGCTCCGACAGCTTCCCCGAACCGTCCCTGCTGCCTTCCATCCGCCGGCTCTCGGCCGACGAGACGAGCCGGATCAGGCTTGTCACCCAGGCCTTCGAGGCGGACCGGATCGAGCTGCACCTGCAGCCCATCGTGTCGCTGCCGCAGGGCAGGATCCGCTTCTATGAGACCCTGGCGCGGCTGCGTCTGGCGGACGGGACCCTCCTGGCTCCGGTCGAGTTCCTGCCCATCCTGGAATGCTCAGGCCGCGCGGCCGATTTCGACCGGCGCATCCTGATCCGCGCCATGGCGGTCGCCCGCCATCTCATGGCCCGCGGCAGCGAGGCCATCGTGGGGGTGAACCTGTCGGCGCATGCCATTGTGGAGCCCGGCTTCCTGTGGTCGCTGGCCGGCCTGCTGGATTCCTCGCCGGAGATTCTCGGCAGGATCGTCCTGGAGCTGCCCCAGCACAGCTGGCGCCATCTCGATGCCGATCTTAAAAGCGCGCTGGCAACCCGGCGGGAGCGCGGCGTGCCGTTCTCCCTCGACCGCGCGGCCGATCTCCGCTTCGACCCGCAAGCACTTTCGGATCTGGGTGTCCGCTTCATGAAGCTGCCGGCCGATCTGCTGATCAAGGCCGCCGAGCAGCAGGACGGGCGCTATGCGGGACCGGAGCTCGACGTGCGGGATTTCGCCCCCACGCTGCGCCGCCACGGCATCCGTCTGATCGCCGAGCGGGTGGACCGGGACGACATGGTGCCGGTTCTCGGCGACCTCGGCGTTCAGCTTGCGCAGGGCTTCGCCTTCGCGGCGCCGCGCCCAGTCAAGCCGGAGATCGCCGGCGAACAGGATCTGCCGCGACCCTTCGGCCTGGAGGATGCGCCAACACGTCTGCAGCGCGCCGGTTGACTTGAGACGCGCAAGGTCCTACCCGCCGGTCTCCTGATAAGTGAGACCCTATGACCGCTCTGACCCGTCCCCTTCACGTCGAAGGGCTGCAACCTCTCGCCGAGAATTACGATCTCATCCTCTGCGATGTTTGGGGCGTGCTGCACAACGGCGTCAAAGCCTATGAAGCCGCGAGCGATGCGCTCACGCGCTTCCGGGCCAAAGGCGGACGAGTGGTTCTCGTGTCGAACGCGCCGCGCCCCGGCGCGTCGGTGGGAACGCAGCTCGACGGGTTCCAGGTGCCCCGCTCGGCCTATGACGCCATCGTCACCTCGGGCGACCTGACTCAACTTGCCATCCGGGAGCGCCTCGACAGGGTGGTGCACCATATCGGCCCGCCGCGGGACATGCCGATCTATAGCGGTCTCGACGTGTGCTTCGGCTCCATCGCGGAGGCGGATTACGTGGTCTGCTCCGGCTTCGACAACGATGAGGAAGAGACGGTCGAGGATTACCGCCCGCAGCTCGAGGCCATGCGCCGGCGCAACCTGCTGATGATCTGCGCCAATCCCGATCTCGTCGTCGAGCGCGGTCACATGATCCTGCCCTGCGCGGGCACCATCGCGCTCGCCTATGAGGAGATGGGCGGCGAAGTCTTCTATGCGGGAAAGCCGCACCGGCCGGTCTACGAGCGAGCTCTTACTGTCGCGTCCGATCTCGCCGGCCATGCGATCCCGAAGAAGAGGGTGCTGGCTGTCGGCGACGCGATCCGAACCGACATAGCAGGTGCCGTGGGCTTCGGCATCGACGCCCTGATGATCGCTCGCGGCATTCATGCGGAGGAGCTTGGTCTCCACAAGGGCGATCTCGTCTCCGATCACGTGCAGGATTGGGTGGACCGGCAGCCGGTGAGGCCGACCGCGTTCACGGACGTGTTGTCCTGGTGAAACGAACTTCGGGCAGGGGTGCCCTTGACCCAAGAACCGGATTTCGACAGGGTCGCGCGGCACCGACCAGTCCCAGATGAGTTCCGAGGTTCTCCCCTGATGCCTACTTCCTTCGCGATCTGCCGCGATGGCGAGCCTGTGCCCGAGAGCCTCAAGGGAGCCCTGGCGGCTATCGGCAATTTCGACGGGGTGCATCGCGGGCACCGGCACCTTCTCGAAATGGCTCTGAACTCCGGACGGCCCGCCGCCGTCGTGACCTTCGAGCCGCATCCGCGCAGCTTCTTCCAGCCCGAAAAACCGCTCTTCCGTTTGACGCCCGAGCCCGTCAAGCTGGCGATCCTCGCGCGCCTCGGCCTTGCGGGTGTGTTCCAGAGGCGCTTCGACGGATCGCTCGCCGCGCTCACGGCAGCGGGCTTCGTGGATCTGCTGGTTCACGAATTGCAGCTGGCAGGCGTCGTGATTGGCCACGACTTCCATTTCGGCCGCGGGCGCGAGGGGAACCCGGAGCGCATGATGGAGCTGTGCCGGGAGCGGGGGCTCGACTGCCTAGTGGCGCCAGCCGTCGTCGAGGGCACGGAGCCGGTCTCCTCCAGCGCTATCCGGGCTGCTCTCGAGGCAGGCGACATCGTCACGGCCAACGGGCTTCTCGGCTACCGCTGGTTCGTCCGCGCCGAGGTGCGCCATGGCGACAAGCGCGGACGCGTCCTCGGTTATCCGACGGCCAATATGCGTCTGCCCGACGATTGCCGCCTGCGCCACGGCATCTATGCAGTGCGGGCCTCGATCGGCGGCAAGCCGGTCAATGGCGTCGCCAGCTTCGGCCGCCGCCCGACCTTCGACAACGGAGCACCGCTCCTCGAGGTCCATCTCTTCGATTTCGCCGGCGATCTTTATGGACAGGTCATGGATGTTGAGTTCATCGGCTGGATCCGCGGCGAGGAGCGGTTCGACGGCATCGAGGCGTTGATCGCCCAGATGGACCGGGACTCGGTCGAGGCGAAGCGGATGGTGGCCGAGGACAAGACAGTTTCGATGATCGCGTAATCTCGTCTGGTGTCATCCCGGATCGGCTGCGCCGTCGGGATGACACCCTTCACAGCACCGGCTTCATCGCCTGCGCGGCCATGGCATAGCCGCCCATGGCGCCGTCTACGAAATGGATGTGGTCGGCTCGGGTGGGCGAGGGAACGAAACAGGTCATAAGAGCCGCCTCCTGCCGGTGCAGGCCGTGGCGGGCAACGCCCTGCCGCTCTGCTTCGTGCAGAAGAGACTCAAGCCGGTCGGCCAGTCCTGGCGTGCAGTCGAGCGTCATCCGCAGGCCATCGTCGAACTTCCGGAAATCCGTGTTCTCGACCAGTTGGTGACGGTATCGGGTAGGATCGAAGCCGCCGAGAGAGCGGCCCGTTCGAAAAATCATGAAGGATGCGAGACGCCCGGCGGCGAGCCGCACCAGGGGCCACAGGTGAAGCCCGCCGGTCCTGACCGTCTTGGACTCGATCCCGAACCCTTGGAATGGCGATGCGAGCGGAGGTCCCTTGTCCGAGAGCGGGCGGCCGGCTTCCTGACCGTCCGCCAAGGCGAGCACCTTGTTGATGAGGGCGTTGAAAGCCTCCGGGTCTGCTTTTGGGGTAGGAAGGACGATCAGGGAAAGGATGACGCCGCGCTCCGGCGTGATCTCGTCGAACCGGCAGCTCAGGCCCGTCAGGTCGGGCAGGGTGCCCGATGGCGCCGGAGGAAGGCCGAAGGCGCCGTTCTTCATCTGCCGCTCGGCATAAGCCAGGCCGCCTCCCGCGAACATGGCGTAGGACACGTCCGGCGAGGCGGAAAACCGGGCGATGCGGACATCGTGGCCGTCAGCCCTGATCTCCGAGACCGGCACGAGGGCGATGCGCAGTTCGAAGCCGAAGGCATCCCGCACCCAGGCTGCGACAGCGCTCAGCGCATCCCGCGCGAGATCGGATTGCGAGGCGGGCAGGGCGAAGCTCGCGCCATCGCCACCGAAGGTGAAGGGGAATTCGCTGGTGCCGAGCTTGTTGGCCAAAGCCGCTATGACGGCGGCGGCGGCCGTGTTGACTTCCTTGTAGCGTCCCGCCTCGATCGCCGAGGTGGAGCGGACGATGTCGCTGAGGCCGAGCACCCAATCGTCCGGAACAGGCATGTAGCGCTTAGGGTCCGTCAGATCGGAGAAGTGATCGAAAACCGGCAGGCGGGCGTAGAAATCGGCGCCCGCCCTGATGTCCCTGTCCTGACGGCTCGGCTCCATGGCGGCGCCTTAGCCCGTGACCTCGCCTTCCGGCGCGCCGCGTCCCAGCTCGTCCGGCAGCGGATCGCCTTCGGCGACGAAGCGCATGGAAACCGAGTTCATGCAGTAGCGCTCGCCGGTGGGAGGCGGGCCATCGTTGAACACATGGCCGAGATGGCCTTCGCAGCGGGCGCAGCGGATCTCGGTGCGGACCATGCCGTAGCTGTTGTCGCGGATGAAGGCGATGTGGTCACGGTCGATGGGATCGAAGAAGCTCGGCCAGCCGGTGCCGGATTCGAACTTGGTGCCGGCATGGAAGAGGGGAAGCCCGCAAAGACGGCAGCAATAGGTGCCCTTCTCCTTGGCCTCGTTGAAGATGCCGCAGAAGGGGCGCTCGGTGCCGTGCTCCAGGATGACGCGGCGCTCCTCGTCGTCGAGGTTCTTCACCAGCGCGCGGAACTGCTCGGGATTCGGCGGGGAGAGGTCGAAGCCTGCACGGGAGCGCCGTTCGGCCGTGGTGGTCGAGTCTGCCATGGTTTAATCCTTCCTGCCGTCGTCTGTTGGATAGTGTAAGGCTGGTTTCCGCTCATAAATAGGGACCCGCTCCCGGAATCACCACGCTTTATTATCCGCCCCGGCGCTGCTAAAAGGCTCCCCATGCCCATGGTTTCTCAGGCCCTGCCGGCGGCCCGGATAGGCGCGGCGCGAATTATCGGCCCGGCTTTCGCATGACCTGCGAAGGTCCGGGATCCTAGCCGTTCGCCCTTCAAGAGAAGCCTGATGCGCCCGCCTTCTAACCGGGCCACACGAGACCTGATTGACCGTCATGACCGACAAGCTTGATCGCTCCACCCGCGACTATTCCGAAACCCTGTTCCTGCCCCAGACCGAGTTCCCCATGCGGGCCGGTCTGCCGCAGCGGGAGCCCTTGCTCCTGCAGCGCTGGAACGAGAAGAGGCTCTACGAGCGCCTGCGCGAGGTCCAGAAGGGCCGCCCGCGCTTCGTGCTCCATGACGGCCCTCCCTATGCCAACGGCAACATCCATATCGGCCACGCCCTCAACAAGATCCTGAAGGATCTCGTGGTCCGCTCGCAGGGCATGCTCGGCTTCGATTCCAACTACGTGCCCGGCTGGGACTGCCACGGCCTGCCGATCGAGTGGAAGATCGAGGAGGAGTATCGCGCCAAGGGCAAGAACAAGGACGATGTGGACATCGTCGAGTTCCGCCGCGAGTGCCGCGCTTTCGCCGAAAAGTGGATCGACGTGCAGCGCGAGGAGTTCAAGCGCCTCGGCGTCGAGGGCGACTGGACGAACCCGTACCAGACCATGAGCTTCGATGCGGAAGCGCAGATCGCCCGCGAGATCATCAAGTTCGCCGTCAGCGACCAGCTCTATCGCGGCTCGAAGCCGGTCATGTGGTCTTCCGTCGAGAAGACCGCGCTCGCCGAAGCCGAGGTCGAGTATCATGAGAAGACCTCCACGACGATCTGGGTGAAGTTCAAGATCACCAATACGCTCGATGGTGACCTCGACGGCGCGTCCGTGGTGATCTGGACGACGACTCCCTGGACGATCCCGGCCAACCGCGCCATCGCCTATGGCGAGAACATCGCTTACGGCCTCTACAGGGTCACGGAAGCCGCCGACGACAACTGGGCAAAGGTGGGCGACCGTCTCGTGATTGCCGACAAGCTCGCGGCCGACGTCTTCGCTGCGGCGCGCGTCGCTGCCTACGAGCGCGTCAAGGACGTGCTGCCGGTGATGCTCGAGCGCTGCGCGCATCCGTTCCGCGGACTCAATGGCGCGAACGGCTACTGGGATTTCGGCGTGCCTGTGCTGCCGGCCGATTACGTCACCGATGATGCCGGCACGGGCTTCGTGCACACGGCTCCCGGCCACGGCGCGGACGACTACAACACCTATGTAAAGCATCGCGACGTGTTCGCGGCCTGCGGCACGAAGGAGGTGCCGCATACGGTGTCGCCGGATTCGTCCTACTTTCCCGACGTGCCGTTCTTCGCGGGCGAGCGCATCTACGACGACAAGGGCAAAGATGCGGGTGCGAATGAAGCTGTCATCAAGAAGCTCGTCGAGGTCGGCGCGCTCATCGCGCGTGGGCGCCTGAAGCATCAATATCCCCATTCCTGGCGCTCGAAGGGGCCGCTGATCTTCCGTAACACGCCGCAATGGTTCATCTCGATGGACAAGCCGCTTGACGATAAGGGCGATACGCTCCGTCAGCGCGCGCTCCATGGCATCGAGACCGTCGAGTGGGTGCCGGAATCCGGCGAGAACCGCATCAACGGCATGATCGCCAACCGTCCCGACTGGGTAGTGTCCCGTCAGCGCGCCTGGGGCGTGCCGATTGCGGTCTTCGTGAAGAAGGGCAGCAACGAGATCCTCAAAGATGACCGCGTGAACAACGCCATCGCCGAAGCCTTCGAGAAGGAAGGCGCCGATGCATGGTATGCGGATGACGGGTCGCGTTTCCTCAAGCCCTTCGGCTACGATCTCGGCGAGTTCGACAAGATCAACGACATCCTCGATGTGTGGTTCGACTCCGGTTGCACCCATGCCTTCGCGCTGGAGAAGCGCGAGGACCTGAAGGTGACGCGCAAGGTCGATGGCGGGCCCGATCAGGTCATGTATCTCGAAGGCTCGGACCAGCATCGCGGCTGGTTCCACTCTTCGCTGCTCGAGAGCTGCGGCACGCGCGGCCGCGCGCCTTACGATATCGTCGTGACCCACGGCTTCACGCTCGACGAGCAGGGCCGCAAGATGTCGAAATCGCTCGGCAACACGGTCGCGCCCCAGACCATCATCAAGGATTACGGCGCCGACATCCTGCGCCTCTGGACCGCATCGGTGGATTACTGGGACGATCAGCGGATCGGCCCGGAGATCATCAAGACGACGGCCGAGACTTACCGCAAGCTGCGCAACACGATCCGCTGGATGCTGGGCTCGCTGGCGCATTTCCGCGAGGCCGACAAGGTCGCCTTCAAGGACATGCCGGAACTGGAGCGCTTCGTGCTTCATCGCCTGGTGGAGCTCGGCGGCGAGGTGCGCGAGGCTTACAGCAATTACGACTACAAGCGTGTCGTCGCCCTGTTGACCTCGTTCATGACCACGGACCTGTCGGCGTTCTATTTCGACATCCGCAAGGACGCGCTCTATTGCGACCCGATCTCGAGCCAGGTGCGCAAGAGCGCACTCACCGTCATCGATCAGACCTTCCGCTGCGTGGCCACCTGGATCGCCCCGATCCTCGCCTTCACGGCGGAAGAGGCTTGGCTTGAGCGTTATCCGGAGGCGGAGTCGGTGCATCTCGAGACCTTCCCCGACGTGCCGGCGGAATGGCGCGACGACGCGCTCGCCGAACGCTGGTCGAAGGTGCGCCGCGTCCGCCGCGTCGTCACAGGTGCGCTGGAGATCGAGCGTGCGCAGAAGCGTATCGGCGCGAGCCTCGAGGCTGCTCCCGTCGTGCACATTGCGGACGAGAGCCTGCTCAAGGCCGTGCAGGGCCTCGACCTCGCCGAGATCTGCATCACGTCCAACATCCAGGTGGCGCAGGGAGAAGGGCCTGCCGAGGCGTTCCGCCTCGAGGACGTGAAGGGCGTGGCCATCGTACCTGCCCTTGCTGAAGGCCGCAAATGCGCCCGCTCCTGGAAGGTTACGCCGGACGTTGGCACCGATCCGGATTATCCGGACGTGACGCCCCGTGACGCGGCGGCCCTCAGGGAATGGGACCAGCTCAAGGCAGCGGCGGAATGAGCAAGGCGAACGAGACCAGCGCGCCGCTCCCGGAAGCAGCGGCGACCTCTCAGGCCGGCCCGCAGCGCCCCGGTGCTGCGGCGCGTCCGCGCAGCCCGAGAAGTTCCGGCAAGAGAAGCACGGCTCGCAAAGGTCTCTCCACCGCCGCGATCCTCGGCTTCTCCGCGGCCGTGATCACGCTTGTCCTCGACCAGGCGACCAAGCTCTACACTCTGTTCGTCTTCGACCTGCCGGTGAAGGAGCCTGTGGAGTTCGCCCCGTTCATCAACCTGATCGTGGTCTGGAACAGGGGCATTTCCTATGGGCTGTTCCAGCAGAACTCCGAGCTCGGCCGCTGGGCCCTGATCGTGGTCTCGATCCTGGCTGCCATCGGCCTGTCCGTCTGGATCCGTCGCACCCAGGCCAAGCTCCTGGCAACGTCCCTCGGCCTGATCGTCGGCGGAGCCATCGGCAATGTCATTGATCGGCTGGCCTACGGGGCCGTGTTCGATTTCATCCAGTTCCACATTGGGTCGTGGTCCTGGTACGTGTTCAACGTGGCCGATGCCGCCATCGTTGCGGGGGTGGTCGGTTTGCTCTATGACTCCTTCGTGCTGGAAGGGCGTCGGGCAAAGAAATGATATTCTGCAGCGCCCGGCTGCCATATGTTCGCCAGAATGAGCGATCAGGCCTTCCGGCCACAATGAGAAACCAATGGTGGGTGCCATGAAGGGAATGAGAATCGTAGGGTGCGCGGGGGCTTTGGCGCTTCTGGTCGCCGCTACCGGCGCTTCGGCGCAGGAGGGCGAGGCCGTCAAGAGCCTGCTCGGCAGCATCGGCATCATTCCCAAGGAGAAGGACCCCATCGTTTACAACGAGCGTGCTCCTCTCGTGCTCCCGCCGAGCATGGATCTGCCCGCTCCCGCGCAGGGCGGCGGTGCCGAAGCGCGCAACGGCAACTGGCCCAAGGACCCCGATGTGGCAGCCCGCCGCAAGGCGGCCGCGGATGCCCGTACCCCTTGGACCAGCTCCGAGGCCTACAAGCTCAATGAGGGCCGCCGTCTCTCCATCGAAGAGATGCGCGCAGGCCGCAATCCCAACAACATCGCTACGGCGGCTCCCGCCCGCACGGGTGCGCAGGCCGACATGAGCCGTCTGACCCCGGACGAGCTGCGCTCCTACTCGAAATCGGACGATAACGTGAAACTTCAGGGTGACGGGCTGGAGCGCCGCTTTCTCAGCGATCCTCCTGCAGCGCTCCTCAAGGCCCAGGGCGGCGGCAGGCTCAAGGCCTCCGCCGATCCGGTGGTCAACGGCGACCCCGAAGGCCCTCAAGCCTTCATCCGCCAGCAGCAAGAGCGTAAGCGATAGCCATCCTCTCTTCTCTTTATTTTCAGGCGAACGGGTTCCCCCGCTTCGCCTGAAAACGTTATGGGGTCCTGAAAGGCCAAGTCTGGTTCCGCTCCCAGCGCGAACCGTCTCCCCACCGGAAAGTTTCGCGGCCTCGCTTGCGTACCCCCCTAATTTGACTATTCCCGTAGGTCTGATCCTGCGAAACGATTTGATGTCGCCAAGGTTGAAACGTCATGGACACTGCCTCTAAGCCCATTCTTCGCGCCGACGCCGCCTCTTTCGGGCGGACGGAAGGCAGTGGCCCTAACCTGTCCTCCTTCACCCTCGACAACGGCCTCGATGTGGTGGTCATCCCCGATCATCGCGTTCCCGTGGTCACGCATATGATCTGGTATCGCAACGGTTCGGCGGATGATCCGATCGGCCAGTCGGGCATTGCACATTTCCTCGAGCATCTGATGTTCAAGGGCACGCAAAAGCATCCGGCCGGCGAGTTCTCGAAAGTGGTCTCCGGTCTCGGCGGCCAGGAGAATGCCTTCACGTCCTTCGACTACACGGCCTATTTCCAGCGCGTCGCCCGCGAAAACCTCAAGACCATGATGGAGTTCGAGGCCGACCGCATGACGAACCTCCTCCTGGAGGAGTCCGTTATTGCTCCGGAGCGGGACGTGGTGCTGGAAGAGCGCCGCATGCGGGTCGAGACCGATCCCTCGGCGCAGCTGTCCGAGGCCATGGCCGCGTCGCTCTTCGTGCATCACCCTTACGGCATTCCGATCATCGGCTGGATGCACGAGATCGAAACGCTCAACCGCGATCACGCGCTCGACTATTACCGTCGCTTCTACACACCCGAGAACGGCATCCTCGTGGTTGCCGGCGATGTGGGCGAGGACGAAGTGCGGCATCTGGCCGACGCCACCTATGGCCGCGTCTCGCCGCAGGGCAAGCGGCCGGTTCGGTTGCGTCCGCGCGAGCCGGAGCCGGTGGCGGCCCGCCACATCACGGTGGCCGACCCGAAGGTCGAGCAGCCGACCATGCAGCGGCTCTACCTCGTGCCGTCCTGCCGCACCGCATCGCAGCGCGACTGCTATTCGCTCGAACTGCTCGCCGAGGTCATCGGCGGCGGTCCGACCTCCTATCTCTACCGCAAGCTCGTCATGGAGCGCGGCATCGCCGTGAATGCGGGCGCCTGGTACATGTCCTCCGCCATGGAGGACACCCGCTTCTGCGTCTATGCGGTCCCGTCCGAGGGCGTGTCGCTCCAGGCGCTGGAGGAGGCCGTCGATCAGGTGCTGAAGACTATTCCGTCCGAGGCGCTGGATGCGGATTCCATCGAGCGCGCTAAGACGCGCCTTGTGGCCGAGACGATCTATTCCACCGACAGCCAGTCCTCGCTTGCCCGCATCTACGGTTCGGCGCTCGCCATCGGCGAGACCATCGAGGAGGTGCGCCGCTGGCCGGTGGAGATCGAGACCGTCCTGAAGGACGACCTCGCCTCCGCGGCCGAGCGCTATCTCGTCCCCCGCCGGTCCGTGACGGGCTACCTGCAGAAGTCGGCTTCCTAAGCTGCCTGCCCCAGAATTTGAGGTCATAATGATAGCTTCTGTCGAAACCCTGTCTTCGTCTCCGACGCAAGTGAAGGCGCTTACCTCCCCGGGCGGCGTCGAGGTCTGGCATGTCGAGTCCGATGTGGTGCCGCTCATTGCCGTCTCGTTCATTTTCGAAGGCGGCTCGGCCCATGACCCGGCGGACAAGCCGGGCGTGGCGCAGATGCTCGCGCGCCTGCTCGACGAGGGTGCCGGCGAGTACGATTCCGACGCATTCCAGGAGCGCCTGGCTGCGCGCGCCATCGAGTTGTCCTTCAATGCCGGCAACGACGCGCTCGGCGGCTCCCTGAAGACCCTGGTCAAGCATGCCGACGAGGCTTTTGAGCTGCTGCGACTGGCGCTGGCTGAACCCCGCTTCGATCAGGATTCCATCGAGCGCGTGCGGGCCCAGACCATCGCAGGCTTGAAATATCAGCAGAACGATCCCGGCGTCATGGCGACGCGCTGTTTCTTCGAGGAAGGTTTTGCAGGCCACCCCTACGGGAGCCCAACCTCCGGCACCCCTGAGAGCGTTGCGGCGATCACGCGCGACGATCTCGTGGCGATGCATCGGGCGATCATCGCCCGCGGCCGCGTCAAGGTCGCGGTCGTGGGCGCTATCAGCTCCGATAACCTATCAGCGCTGCTCGACAAAGTGTTCGGCTCCCTGCCCGAAGCAAAGCCTCTTGGAATCATCGAGCCGGCGACGCTGCAGAAGATCGGCTCGCGCATCGTGGTCGATCTCGACGTGCCGCAATCGGTCATCCGCTTCGGCATGAACGGCATCGCCTGGCGCGATCCGGGCTTCATCCCGGCCTATGTGCTCAACCACATCCTCGGCGGCGGCGCCTTCACATCTCGCCTGTTCCAGGAAGTGCGCGAGAAGCGCGGCCTCGCCTACAGCGTCGGCACATCGCTAGTGAGCTACCGTTCCGCCGCCATGACCTGGGGCTATACGGCCACCAAGAACGAGCGTGTCGTCGAAGCTCTCGATGTCATCACCGATGAGATGGCGAAGCTGACGAGCGAAGGCCCCTCCGACGAGGAGTTGCAGAAGGCCAAGGACTATCTCATCGGTTCCTACGCTCTTGGCTTCGATACTTCGACCAAGATCGCCCACACCCTGGCGCAGATCGCCTTCGAGGATCTCGGCATCGACTATATCGCCCGCCGCAATGCCCTCGTCGGTGCGGTGACCCAGGCCGACATCCGCAAGGCGGCCGAGCGCATCTTCGGCGACGGGAAGATGTTGACGGTGATCGCAGGACGGCCGACGGGCGTGTGAGCCGGCCCGATAACCATGATGATATCCTGGTTATAGGCTGCGATTGCTGAGGATGGCGGTCCCTTGAACGGTGGGTTCTCTGCTTGGCCCTAGCCGTGCCCCCCTGTGTGCCCTAATCTTGCGCTCCAACTTGCAACGAGTCGGAGTACGCCTATGCCCCTGCAGCAATCGATCGAACTCGCCCTGGATGCCACTATCGGGGAGGGCGGTCTGACGCAGGCGGCGCTGGACGAGGCGCTCGCGCTGGTGGGCGAAGCTATGAAGCGGCTGGCGGAGGATGATTCCTCGGGACGACTGCCGCTGCTCCATATGCCCCGCACCACGGACGATCTGGCGAGCATCCGCGAGGCGGCGGCCTTCCTTCGCGACGATGCCACCGATGTGGTGTTCCTCGGCACGGGCGGATCGAGCCTCGGTGGTCAGACCCTGGCCCAGCTGAGGGATTACGCAGTGCCGGGCGCCGGGCGCTTCACCGAGAGCCCCCGGGTCCACTTCCTCGACAATCTTGATCCCATCACCTTCGACCGGGTGCTGCACAAGCTGCCGCTTTCCTCGACCAAGTTTGTGGCGATCTCGAAATCCGGCGGCACGGGCGAGACCCTGATGCAGACGATTGCCGTGCTCACGGCCCTGGATAAGGCCGGTCTGAGTGCCCACCCCAAGGATGTGTTCCTCGGCCTGTCCGAGCCGCGCAAGGAGGGCATCAGAAATGCGCTGCGCGATCTGCTGGAGCCCGAGGGCGTGCGTTTTCTCGAGCATCACACCGGCATCGGCGGCCGCTACTCGGTGCTCACCAATGTGGGCCTGCTGCCGGCAGCCGTGCTCGGCCTCGATATCGCGGCGATCCGCCAAGGGGCTGCTGATGCATATGAGCCGTTCCGCAACGGCGCTGCCGCCAAGGCCGCGCCGGCGGCGCTCGGTGCCGCCCTCAATGTGGCCATGGCCCGCGATGGCAAGGGCATCACCGTGGCCATGGGCTATGCGGATCGGCTCGAACGCTTCACCCGGTGGTGGGTGCAGCTCTGGGCCGAGAGCATCGGCAAGGATGGCCACGGCACCCAGCCGGTCGCCGCCATCGGCCCGGTGGACCAGCACAGCCAACTTCAGCTCTATCTCGCAGGCCCGAACGACAAGCTCTTCACGGTCATGACCACGGGTGTGGCGGGCAAGGGACCGCTCATGGACGAGAAGCTCGCCAAGCGGGCCGGCGAGCCTGGCTTCGGCGGCAAGCATATCGGCGATCTCGTGGCCGCGCAGGGGCGCGCCACCGCTGACACGCTGGCCAAGAACGGCCGCCCGACCCGCCAGATCCACATTGAGACGCTCGATGAGCGGGCCGTGGGCGAGCTCCTCATGCACTTCATGCTGGAGACCATCCTCGCCGGCTACGCGCTGGGTGTCGATCCGTTCGACCAGCCTGCTGTGGAAGAGGGCAAGATTCTGGCGAAGCAGTACCTGGCGCAGGGGTAATCAAAGTGCCGTCATCCCGGGCTCCGTTGCGCGGCCCCGGGACGATAGTGCTGGATTGATAAAGCGAACCCGGATCGCCTTAGGCCTCCGAGATGACGTTCCAAGTCAGCAGGGGAATAACGTCGCGCGTTCTGGTTTCCGGCGCCTCGAGCGCCTATCTTCCTGCCATCTGAATCCTGGAGAGCCGTAATCCTCATGCACGTCCGCCGCCTCGATCCCATCCTCGTCGACCGCATCGCTGCGGGCGAGGTCGTCGAGCGACCGGCGGCGGCCGTGAAGGAGCTGGTCGAGAATGCGGTCGATGCGGGCGCCACCTCCATCGAGATCACCGTGGAGGCGGGCGGGCGCCGCCTGATCCGCATCATTGACGACGGTCGGGGCATGACGCCCGAGGATCTGGAACTCGCGGTCGAACGGCACGCCACGTCCAAGCTGCCGGATGGCGACCTGTTCGCCATCAACACGCTGGGCTTCCGCGGCGAGGCTCTGCCGTCCATCGGCGCAGTGGCGCGGCTCTCCATCGTGTCCCGGACAGCTGTGGCCGAAACCGGCAGCGCCATCGTGGTGGAAGCGGGCATCAAAAGCCCGGTGCGGCCCGCGCCTGCCCCGAAGGGCACCCGCGTCGAGGTAACGGACCTGTTTTCCGCCACGCCCGCGCGCCTGAAATTCCTGAAGAGCGACCGCTCGGAGGCGCAGGCCGTTGCGGAGATCGTCAAGCGGCTGGCCATCGCGCATCCGACAATCCGCTTCACCCTGTCGGGCGAGCACATCACGGCCTTCACCTACCCACCGGAGGAGCCCGGCGAGCACGGCTTCCTGCGCCGTCTCTCGCGGGTTCTGGGGCCTGAGTTTCACGAGAACGCCATGGCCATTGGGGTCGAGCGCGAGGGCGTGCGGCTCGCCGGCTTTGCGAGCCTGCCGACCTATCATCGCGGCACCGGCACGGCGATCCATTTCGTGGTCAACGGACGGCCCGTGCGCGACAAGCTGCTGCTCGGCGCCGTGCGCGGCGCCTATGCGGATGTGATGGCGTCCGACCGGCACCCGGTGCTTGCCGTCATGATCGATATCGATCCGCGCAGCGTCGATGTGAACGTCCATCCGGCGAAGACCGAGGTGCGCTTCCGCGATCCGAATTTCGTGCGCGGCTTCGTGGTGGCGGCGCTCAAGGAAGCGATCACTCGCTACGCCTTCCGGGCTTCATCCACCGGCGGCACGCGCACGCTCGATAGCTTGCGTCCGCAAGGCGCTGTGCCCCTGCGCCCGGCCTATCCGCATCGCGTTCATGCCATCCGCCCCACTGGCTCTTTCGCGAACTGGCAGGCGCCGCTCGATGCACCGGAGCAATCCTACACATCGGGCCTTTCCGAGCGGCAGGCGAGCCTACCCAATCTCGCCGCGCCTTCCGCCGACAGCCGCGCGACATTGCATGAGATGGAGCCGCAAACCGAGGAATCGCCGCTCGGTGCCGCGCGCGCGCAGCTGCACGGCACCTATATCGTCGCGCAGACGCAGGACGGCATCGTCATCGTCGACCAGCATGCGGCGCATGAGCGCCTCGTCTACGAGCGACTGAAGCGCGAGCGCGCCTCATCCGGCATCGCGCGGCAGTTGCTGCTCATTCCGGAAGTGGTCGATCTCGATCCTGTCGATGCCGACCGGGTCTTGGCAGAAGCCGCCGCGCTGGAGGGGCTCGGCCTCGTGGTCGAGCCGTTCGGGCACGGCGCGCTCCTCGTGCGCGAGGTGCCGTCAGCGCTCGCCGGCGGGCGCATCAAGGCCCTGGTGCAGGACGTGGCCGATGCGCTTGCCGAATGGGGGCAGGGCGCCTCAAGTCCGCTTGAGGAGCGGCTTGACGCTGTTCTCTCGCGCATGTCCTGCCACGGCTCGATCCGCGCGGGGCGGCGCCTGCGGCCGGAGGAGATGAATGCACTCCTGCGTGAGATGGAAGCGACGCCGCTGTCGGCCCAGTGCAACCACGGGCGGCCGACTTACGTGGAACTGAAGCTCACGGATATCGAACGCCTGTTCGGACGGCGCTGACGCATATTTGATTGAGCGCTTCTCATGGTGGGAACGCTCAGGCGATGGTCAGATGCTGGTCTGATACAGCTTGAGGCTCTTGCGCGCCGGCTTGGCCGCAAGATGAGCCGGCATGGCGGCCTGATCGAGGCAATCCTCGAAGGTAAGCGTCCGGGGCGCTTCCACATTTATCACTGCGTCGGCCTCGTCCGAGCTGAAGGCGATTCCAGCAAAAGCCCCCTCGCGCCAGCACACCCGCGCCCGGCGGACCTGCAGGTCATGGGCTGCGATGAACAGCTCGAAGGTCTCGGGCAGGTCCATCTGCGGCTTAAGGGCGATCCTGGCGCCGCCGGTCGAGATGTCGCGCACCGTGCAGGCGATCATTGCGTCGGGTCCGAGCATGATCTGCGCCGGGTGATGGGCCGGAAAGCGCCTAGCGTGCCGGCGGTTGTCGGTAGCGATGGCAGGGACCATGGAAGAGACCTGGGGCAAATGGCCAATGAAGCTTTGCATTAACCATTTGTTAACCGGCTTCTCAAGTCCCCCGAAAGAGGTATCCCCGAAGAGATTGGGACTCTCCGGCTTAACGCGACGGACCCTTCCGCTCCGATGAGGCCGCCCAGATGTTCAGGTTGCCCTCGCCGGCGAAACGGTCGATCTCGGCGAGCTCCTCGGGCGTGAACGATAGGTTCTTGAGCGCGCCGACGCAGTCGACGACCTGCTCGGGACGGCTCGCGCCGATGAGCGCCGAGGTCACGCGCCCGCCTCGCAGCACCCAGGCCAGCGCCATCTGGGCCAGCGTCTGCCCGCGCTGCTCGGCGATGCCGTTGAGGCCGCGGATGCGGGAGAGGTTGTCTTCGCTGAGGAAGGTGGTGCGCAGGGATTTGCCTTGCGCGGCGCGGCTCTCCTCCGGAATGCCGTTCAGATATTTCGTGGTCAGCATGCCCTGCGCCAGCGGCGAGAATACGATGGAGCCCATGCCCAGATCGTCGAGGGTGTCGAGCAGGCCATCCTCCTCGATCCAGCGGTTGAGCATGGAATAGCTCGGCTGGTGGATGATGCACGGGGTCTTGAGCTCGCGCAGGATCGCAACGGCCTCGCGGGTGCGCTGGCTGTTATAGGACGAGAGGCCCACATAGAGCGCCTTACCCTGCCGTACGGCGGAGTCCAACGCCAGCATGGTCTCTTCCAGCGGCGTGTTCGGGTCGAAGCGGTGGGAATAGAAGATGTCCACATAGTCGAGCCCCATGCGCTTGAGGCTCTGGTCGAGGCTGGAGAGCAGATATTTGCGGCTGCCCCATTCGCCATAGGGGCCGGGCCACATGCGGTAGCCAGCCTTGGTGGAGATCACCAGCTCGTCGCGCAGGCCGTGGAACTCGCTGCGCAGGATCTCGCCGAACAGGGTCTCGGCCGAGCCCGGGGGAGGGCCATAATTGTTGGCAAGATCGAAATGCGTGATGCCTAGATCGAAGGCCGTGCGGCATATCTCCCGCGCGGTCGCCGCCGACTTGTCTTCACCGAAATTGTGCCAGAGCCCCAACGAAATCGCCGGCAGCATGAGCCCGCTGTGGCCGCACCGGTTGTAGATCATCTCATCATAGCGATTTTCAGCGGGCAGGTAGGCCATCGAATTCTCCAGCGCAGCAACAGGGCAGCAGACTTACATAGCGCGGTTGGGGCGCGTTCAACAACGTGGGCGTCGCATCTCTTATGACGAGAAGCGTGTGACGACGCTGATGCCAAGCCCTTCGAACCGGTCCATCGCCATGAGGGCGGCAGGTGCTTCGTCAAGGCTCAGGTGCTTGCCGACGAGCTTCTGCGGTGCGAGCTTGCCGGTGCGGATCATCGCCATCATGTCCTGATACCGGAAGGCCTGCATGCCGTGGCTGCCATAGATCTCCAGCTCATGGGCGATGACCTGCGCCATCGGTACGATTGCCCGGGCGTGATCGCCCACCATTAGGCCAACCTGCACGTGACGCCCACGGCGGCGCAGGTTGGCAATTGAGTTGTAGCAGGTAGCAGGGCTGCCCAATGCATCCATGGACATATGAGCACCGCCTTCCGTGATCTCATTCACCGTTCCGATCACGTCGGCGGAATCGCGTGCGTTCACGGTCGCCACAGCGCCCATCTCGCGCGCGAAGGCAAGCTTTTCGTCGGTCAGATCGATGGCGATCACGTTCGCCCCCATGGCGCTCGCAATCATGATGGCGGACAGCCCGACACCGCCGCAGCCGTGAACCGCCACCCATTCGCCGGGCTTCACGCGGCCCTGATCGACGATGGCGCGGAATGATGTCACAAAGCGGCAGCCGAGGCTCGCCGCAGTGGCGAAATCGAGTTCCTCGGGCAGCGCCACGAGGTTCGTATCGGCATAATCCACCGCCACATATTCCGCGAACGAGCCCCACGCCGTGAAGCCGGGCTGGAACTGCTGCTCGCAGACCTGGTGATTGCCGGAATTGCATTCGTGGCAATGCCCGCATCCGCCCACGAACGGCACCGTGACGCGGTCGCCCTTCTTCCAGCGTGTTACTTGGCGTCCGGTGGCCAGCACCGTGCCGGCGAGTTCGTGCCCCGGCACATGCGGCAGCACCACGTCGGGATCGTGCCCCATCCAGCCATGCCAGTCGCTCCGGCACAGGCCCGTCGCCTCCACCTTGATCACCACGCCATCCGGGGCGGGCGTCGGATCGGGCACGTTCTGCACGCGTGGTGGCTGACCGAACTGCTCGAAGAGAACCGCTTTCATGATGAGCCTTTCCTCCGTGACGGGTGAAGAGGCGATATAGCGGTTGAGTGAGGGCAGGGCAAACGCCCTGGTCATCGCTTCGAGAGCTTCAACGCCCCGGTGTCACCCCCACGAAGGCGGGGACCCATAACCACGACATTTCAGCGAGAGGCGAGACGCGTTGTGCGCTCTTCTGCATCGTCAGCGATTATGGATCCCGGGCGCCGCTGCGAGGCCCCGGGATGACGGCGTAGTGATGTGAGAGACGTATCTCAGATGACGAAGAAGTCGTGATAATAGAGCTTGGTTTTGTTGCCGATGGTGGCGATCTTCACCTGAGCCTTCGCGCCGGTGCCGTCCTGATCGTAATAGAGCGCACCGGTCTTGCTGTCGTAGATGATGCGGTCCTCCGCATCCTGCGCGCTGGTGCCCTGCACGAACATGTCGGCCTTGAACTTCACCCCCTTTGACGAGCCCTTTCCGAGCTTGGTGAAGATCTTGTCCTCAAGCTGGATGGAATCATACTTCGTGCTGAAATCGTAGATCCGGTCGACATTGGTGCTCTTGCTGGGGCGTGTGTCGAACACGAACACGTCCTTGCCCGCGCCGGTGCCGCCGTAGAGCTTGTCGTTGCCGGTGCCTCCATAGAGCTTGTCCGACCCCGAACCGCCGTAGAGCATGTCATTGCCTGAGGAGGCCTTGAGCACATCGTTGCCGCCCTGGCCCTTGAGGGTGTTCTTGCCCGTGTGGCCTGCAATCTCGTTGGCTGTGTCCGAACCGGTCAGGTTGCCCGACCTCTTGGACGACACGCCCGAGAGCTTGAGCACCTCGACCTCGGCAGACGCCGAGAGGGTGTAGGAGGAGGAGGTCAGAACCGTGTCACGCCCGGCCCCTGCATTCTCCGTCACCACGTCGCCTGATCGCACCCTGTAGGTATCATGGCCCGCCCCGCCGTGCAGATGCGTGGCGCCGTTGCCGGTCAGGATGTCGGCATGGTTCGAGCCGACAATGCCCTCGATGGAGATCCAGGTATCGCCGGCACCGTCACCGGAAGCACCCGCAAGGCTGGCGCTCACGCCAGCAGTCGAACTGGCAAACGACACGAAGTCGAAGCCGTCGCCGCCATTCAGGATGTCGGCGCCAGCACCGCCATCCAACGTGTCGTTGCCGAGCCCACCCTGCATGGTGTCGGCTCCTGCGTCGCCATCGATTTGGTTCGTGCCGGCATTGCCAGTGATCGTGTTCGCCAGAGCGTTGCCGGTCAGTGCAATTGAAGCCGAGCCAGTGGCAATGAGGTGCTCTACATGCGCACTCAAAGCATAACTGACACTGGCTTCGACCGTATCGATGCCTTCATTGGCCTTTTCGATCACACGGTCGCCGGCATTGTCCACTTTATAGGTGTCATTGCCGCCAACGCCTTCGAGCCGGTCCGCCCCCGCACTGCTCTCGAAGGTGTCGTTGAACGCTGTGCCGATGTAGTGATCGTTCTGAGCCGTACCTTTTAGAGAGATCGCTTTGTCGCGTGGGTCGACGATCTGGATACCTTGCGAGTGGCGAACGAGGATGCGCCCGTCAGCCATGAGATGCAGCTCGTGCAGGTAGATGGGCGCCGCTGTCGCCTCTTGTCTGACGCGAACATCGTCGGTCAGACGTACGCCGTTCTTGTCAAAGATAGCTAGATAGACCTCAAACCCAAGCGCGCCGCTGTCGTAAAATTCTGTCGCCTTCTCGTAAGCCACGGCAAAGCCGCCGTCCGGCAGGGACAGCACGTCGGAATGACCGGCGGAGAGAAACTCCGGAAATGGGAGGGATGAAACGGGCTTTTCATCGAAGAGAGGGGTGCCGTCCGGCTCGTAGACTCTGAAGAAGGCATTGTAATCAGGACCTTCAGCGGGGCCTTGCTCCATCCACGTGACGACAAAGCCGCCCCCTTTGAGGGCTGTGACTTTAACTCCTTCTTTGATGGGCGATGAAGTTGTTGAGATCTCGAAGGACATCGGAGCCGAACCGCCAGCCTCGGACGGCGCGAGCACATATCCTTTGAGGGACGAGGTGCCCTCGCGGACCACCACGGCGACATTGCCGTTGGCCAGCGCAGTGACATCGGTGAGAACGGCTCCGGGTGCAGAACTGCTGGCCAAGCCGAGATCGATTGCAGCCGAGCGTGTCCCGTCCGGGCTGAACATGCGCAGATATGCGTGGCCGTCCTTCTCGTTGCGGGCGCTGATGACCAGCGTTCCATCATCGAGGGCGATGATGGATTCCGCATAATCCCTCGCGCCGGAGACCGGATCGAAAACCGGCTTCGTTGTGCCGGTCGGCGTCAGATCCGCACTGTAGATGGACATCCAGGGCGCCACATAGGTGTTCCCAGAACTCGGCGTATTCACCGTCCAAGTGATGGCGATCCGACCGTCCGGCAGTTCCACCGCTATCGGATCGATGGCAGGGAGTTCCAAGTCTCCATAGACACCCGGTACCTCGTGCTTCGGAACATCGAGGTCCTGCTTGGTCTTCAGGGATCCATCTGCATTGTAGATCCAGGCTGTGAGCGTGACAGCGGGAAACGTTCCGGTTTTACCCACTACCAGAAAAGTGCCGTTGTTGAGCGCCGTCATGCGCGGGAACTGGGCTTCGGATGGAAGTGAGAATGGAGATCCCCAGAGAAATGGCTCAGTCATGACGATCCCCGTCGCAGTCAATCCATGGCGCCTTACGGCGCGATGACGCAATGTTATGCAGAATCAGCTATAGGACAACCGTCTTGACGAATATAGAATAATATTGCGCTATTATGGCGGAGCAGTTCGGTCTTTCTGTAAAGGTGCAGGATGAGGTTTGTTTTAGCCCTATGCATGTTGACATTAGGCTGTCTGATAGCATCCGCGCCCGCTTTCGCACATCGACCCTACTATTCGCAGATCGAAAGCATCCGTTTAGCCGATGGCGAGATCGGTCAAGTAAGGCTGCTCCATGGAGATGGTATTTTCTTCACTGATCCGGTCCGCCCCCTGATCGTGAATTCCAAGGGACAGCTTGTGGCGAGAGGCCCGAAGGCCCGTTCAATCGTGATCCCATGCAGTGCCGAGCATGCCTGCCTCATCGTCGATCTGAGGAACGAGCGCATCTATGACCTTGAGGCGGGCTCCTTCAGGCAAGGGCCAGTACAGCCTGACGTCCGGGATGGTGACCGGACGGACGATTGGGATCTGGAGGACGGGGACGAGAGCTGGGGGTTTACAATGCGTGACGCTAGCGCTCGCGAAATTCTGACAGCAAACTTGATGGCGGCACGTCAATCCGCCCCCGGACTTGCGATGATAGCGGCTCTTGCGGCCGTTGGAGCATTTGCTCTGATTCCGCTTCCCTTGAACCTCCGCTCCCGAGGTGTCCGAATCTTTGTCCGGACCATCCTGTTACTGGTCGGCGCAATGGTCTGCCTGTTTCTTCTGATCGTGACGTTCTGGCTCTCGGTGCTGAGCGGCCTCAGCTTCGAACTCTGGCTCGTTCCAACCGTCCTTGGAGCGGGAGCCGTCTGGCTTGCTGCAGGAATTGTTCGACGGCGTGCTCCTCGCGCTGCTCGGACATGAGGGAAGCCTGCAAACCACTCACCCCTTGAACCGCCCGAACACCACCTTGGTCTCCCCGTAATCCCGCCGCTCGATCTCCTCGAAGCGCTCCGGCAGTGCGACCTCGACGCTCTGCGCTTCTTCCACGATCACGAGCGCGTCCGGCACGAGCCAGCCGCCCTCGACGCAGGAGCGCAGGGCTTTCGGCGCGAGGTCCCTGCCATAGGGTGGATCGCAGAACACAACGGAGAAAGGCGCGTTGGGCGCGGCCTCGCCCATGCGGGTCGCGTCGCGGCGGAAGAGGCGGGTGGCGCCACCGGCGCCGAGGGCTTCCACATTCTCGCGGATGATGCCGCGGGCCTGGGCGCCGTCGTCGACGAAGAGCGCGAAAGCGGCACCGCGCGAAAGTGCTTCCAACCCTAAGGCGCCGGTGCCGGCGAACAGGTCGAGCACGCGCGCGCCCTCAAGGGGGTCGTTGTAGGAATGCTGGAGGATGTTGAAGAGCGTCTCGCGCAGGCGGTCCGAGGTCGGGCGGATGGCGTCCGAGCTTGGCCCCTTGAGCGAGCGGCCGCGCCAGCGCCCGCCCACGATTCTCATGGCTCAAACCTCATGAAGAGAGTCTCACAAAACCTCGAAGAGCCTCATCCTGAGGAGGTCGTGCAGCGACCGTCTCGAAAGAGGTTCCAGTGGTATCTGGAACCTCTTTCGAGACGCAGACTACGTCTGCTCCTCAGGATGAGGTTTGTGTTTTCTTAGCGGCGGCCGCGCGGGCCGCCCTTGGAACCACCTTTGAAGCCGCCGCCCTTCGAGGCGCCGCCCTTGGACGCGCCTCTGGGGCCGCTCTTGAATCCGCCGCCGGCACCGCCTCTCGGTCCACCGCGCGAAGGGCCATCGCCTCGCGGCGGGCCGCGACGGGGACGGTCATCGTCGCCACGGGCGCGGAACGGCCGGTCTCCTTCGGAGCGGCGAGGGCGGTCATCACCCCCTTCGCGCGAGCGGAAGGGACGGTCGCCCTGCGGCCTGCGCGGACGATCCTCGGAACCCTCATCACGGGAGCGGAACGGCCTGTCGCCGGCTGGGCGGCGCGGGCGGTCGTCGTCACGGCGCGGCGGACGGCTTGTGCCCTCGCGTCTTGCCGGAGCCGCATCTCGATCGTCACGACGGCGTGGGCGATCATCACCGGATGTTGCGCCACGGCCTCTGCGCGGAGCGGGTGCTTCCTCCGCTTCAGGCTGGCGCACGAGGCGCTCCACCCGGACCTTGCGACCTTCCTTGGAGGTGATCGCGCCCATCCGTTCGCGCTGACGCTCCCCGGCTACGGCACGGGCCTCGCGCGGATCGGCGCCGCGGCGGGGCATCTTCCTGCTCGGCGTATCCTCGTCGGTCTCGCCGGCGCGCCATACGCTGCGCTTCGGGTCGAGGCGGGAGGGGCGCTTTGCGGGTTCCTCCTCGTCGCGACCGCGACGTTCGCCGTCACGGGCGCGGAACGGCCGCTCGTCATCGTCGCGACGACGGCGCGGGCGCTCCTCATCGCGGCCGCGGGCGGAACGAGCCGGGCGCTCGTCTCGCTCCTGGCGGTCCTTTTTCGAGGAGCCGAAGGGTGCGATGGGCTCGCGCACCGGGCTCTCGAAATCGACGCCGGCCTCAACAGCGAGCGCTTCGCCGAGCTGGTCCTTCAGTATCCTGGTGCGCACCTCTTCCACGAGGCCAACCTCGAGGTCGCCGAGCTGGAACGGGCCGAACGACATGCGGATCAGGCGGTTCACCTGCAGGCCCATATGCTCGAGGATGCGCTTGATCTCGCGGTTCTTGCCCTCGCGCAGGCCCATGGTGATCCAGGCGTTGTCGCCCTGCACCCGGTCGAGGCGCGCCTCGATGGGGCCGTAGTCGATGCCGTCGATGGAGATGCCGTCGCGCAGTTTGTCGAGATCGGCCTGGTTCACCTCGCCGTGGGCGCGCACCTTGTAGCGGCGCAGCCAGCCGGTGTCGGGATGGGCGATGACGCGGGCAAGGCCGCCGTCGTTGGTGAGCAGCAGCAGGCCTTCGGTGTTGATGTCGAGGCGTCCGATCGCCACCACGCGGGGCAGATCCTCGGGCAGGTTGTCGAACACGGTGGGGCGTCCCTCCGGATCCTTGGCCGTGGTCACGAGGCCGCGCGGCTTGTGGAACAGCCACAGGCGCGTGCGCTCTTTGGTGGGCAGGGGCTCGCCGTCCACGGTGATCGTGTCGGCCGCCGTCACGTTGACGGCGGGGCTCTCCAGCACCTTTCCGTTGAGGGTCACGCGGCCTTCAGCAATCATCACCTCCACGTCGCGGCGGGACGCGATGCCCGCCCGGGCGATCACCTTGGCGATACGGTCCTCGACCGGCTCCTGAGGCTCGGCCTGCACCGCAGGCTGCTCCTCGCGGGTGCGGCGCGGGCGGTCCTCGCTCGAACGGTCGAAACGGCGCGGGCGCTCGTCGCCGCCACGACCCCGGAAGGGGCGGTCGCCATCCTCGCGGCGCGGACGGAAGGGCTTGTCGCCGCCTTCACCGCGGGGGCGGAACGGCTTGTCACCGGCACTGCGGGCGCGAAACGGCTTGTCGCCGCCCTCCGTGCGTGGTCGGAAAGGCTTCTTGTCGCCGCTTTCGGAACGGCGGGGACGGTCGTCGTTGTCACGGCTGCGGACAGGCCGGTCGCCACCCTCGGTCCGCGGGCGAAACGGCTTGTCCCCATCGCGGCTGCGGAAAGGTTTGTCTCCGGCGGCACGGGGCTTGCGCGGGCGGTCGTCGTCGCCACGGGCGCGGAAGGGGCGCTCGCCGCCTTCGCGGGGCTTGCGGGGGCGGTCGCCGGATGAGGGGCGGCCACGGTCGGAGCGTCCCGGCGGACGGCCCTTGCGATTATCGTCGTTGCTGTCGGTCATGGGAGCCTGATAGCAGAGGTGCCCAAGAGAAGCGAGGGCCAAGGGCACTACGAGAGTCATGGAGAACCAAGAGAGTGATGGACAACGCCGATCACACGCCGCTTGATCCGAGACAGGCCGATCCTATGAGCGTGGCCTTCGACGAGGCCCGTGCCGCTGCCGCGCGCGGCGAGGTGCCGGTGGGGGCTGTCATCGTCAGGGACGGGCGCATCGTGGCTTCTGCCGGCAACCGCCCACGCGAACTGCGTGATCCATCGGCCCATGCCGAGTTGCTCGCCATCCGCCGGGCCTGCGAGGCCCTCGACGATGAGCGTCTCTCCGGCTGCGACCTCTACGTGACGCTGGAACCCTGCACCATGTGCGCCGGAGCGATCTCGTTTGCCCGCATCCGCCGGGTCTATTACGCCGCCCATGACTCGAAAGGCGGTGCAATCGACAGCGGCGTGCGCTTCTTCGATCAGCCGACCTGCCACCACGCACCGGAGGTCTATGGCGGCATCAGGGAAAGCGAGGCGGCCGCATTGCTGCGGGAGTTTTTCGAGGGGAGGCGGTGAGAGCCGCATGAAAAAGCCCGGAGCGATCGCTCCGGGCTCTGCCTCAATTTATAGAACTGCGTTAGCGGCTCTTATCCGTCGTGCCGGTGCGGGAGATGCCGGCGCTGCGGTCGTCGTCAACCTCAACCTCGGTTTTGCGCACCGTGTCGGAGACGGTTTGCGTGCGCTGGTCGGCATCCTTGCGCACCACTACTTCCTCAACCACGCGAGCTTCTTTCGAGACAACAGCTTCTTCGGCCCGCTCTTCCATCTCGATGGTGCGCTCGCGGAAGAGATCGCCGTCGTTCACCGAGCCGGCGCGCAGGGTGCCCTCGGCCGGGCGGCGCTCGACGGACACGCGTTCCTCTCTCAGTGAAACCTGCTCCTCGACGGGACGCTCGGTCACGTGGGAGCGGATGCGGACGCGACCGTGACTGACCTCCCGCTTGCCCACATGCAGCTCTTCCTCGGCAACGGGGATCACCTCGTCGCCATCCGAACTGCGGCTCTGAGCGTACAGGCGATCATCCTGAAGGCTTTCATGGTCGCGTATAGCGCTTCCCTCTGTCAGGCCGCTGCCCAGCATGCCTGCGGACGTCGTTGCCGTACCGCCCAGATCTGCAACGCCTGAATCCTGATGGCTCCAGCCTTCCGACCGCCAAGCATCCTGCCGCTCGTCGAGATCGAGCACATCGTCGTCGTCGAGAATGTCGACAACGCGGTCAACCTCGTCGTCATTGCAACGCACGGCGATGAGAGCGTGGCCGCGGCGCACGCCTTCCGCATAGGCGCGGGCGTCATCGTGCGGCACCCCATTCGTGGTCAGATAGTTCTCGACGCGATCATGATGCGATCCGCTGGAGCTCTCGTCGAAGCTGCTGGTGCTGTCCCAGGTGCGATTGTTGCCGGATGCAGTGAACAGGCAGATTTTGCCCTGCGAGATGCCCGATTGCTCCAGCTCACGGACGATGGAAGAAGCTTGAGAGTCGCTGCCGAAGAGGCAGGTTACAGTCTTGGCCATTGCACAATATCTCCAGGGCCGCGAAAATACGGCGCCGTTGCTAAACGTTTCAGGTGTTTCAGGATGCCTGGACCGCGTTACAGGAAAACATCGCGGCACCAGACGCATTGATCTATCAATTGCTGCTCGTCGACTTCGTTCCTAAGGACAAGCTGTTCACGTGCTTTCACGGGTCTATGTCGTCATCGACCGGCACCCGCTCGATGATGACGCGTTGCTTGCGAAGCTCTACCGGTGCCTCAACGTCTTCAGTGGTCCTGCGCTTGTGAACGTGGAGTTCCTCTTTCAGGACAAGACGTTTCTCGACGACAAGAATTTCCTCGAGAACGGGAATGATCGTCACGTCGTTCTCGGTGCGAACCTCGGGCGCGCGCTCGACGATCCGATCAATGGGAACGCGCGTCACTTCAATGGTTTCGCCTTCGAGCGTGGCCTTGACCAGTTCCGTCTCGACATCGACGCTGGTGCGCACACGAACCTTGCCCGTTATGACCTCTCGCTTGTCGAGGCGCAGCTTTTCTTCCGCGATGGGAATGACTTCAGTGTCGGATAATGAGTCCTGAGCGTTCGGCTGGTCCGAAATATGATTGGCCATGAAAGGATCCCGTCTGCAGCGGTGAACGTGCCGCTTGCATGACAGGTTCCTCCGGCAGGGATGCCGGGACCGATGCAGGTTGTCCGACCTCAGCTGAGCAGGAAGGCCTGCAGCGCCTCAAGGGTTGCGCTTGGGTTTTCCTCCGCTACGAAATGTCCCGATGTGACGCCGATGCCATTCGCCTTCGGCGCGAAGCTGCGGCGCCAGATATCGATCGGCTTCTGCGCGTGGCCCATCGGGCCGCTGACGAGATAGAAGTCGCTCCAGATCACGTAGGTCGGGCAGGAGATCGTCTTGCCGGCGGCAAGGTCGGCTTCATCGGCTTCGATATCGCGCGTTGCGCCGGCCCGATAATCCTCGCAGAAGGCATGAATGCGGGTGGGCTCGTTGCAGCTCTGCCAATAAGCTTCCAGCGCTCTGTGATCGAAGGCACCGAGGTCGCCGGCGGCAGACCATTGCCGCATCAATCCTTCAAAATACGGAATCGGATCGCGCCCGATATCCTCCTCGGGCACCGGATAGGGTTGCGAGAGATAGCCCCAATGCGCTTTCGGGATCGTGCCGGCCCGCATCTGCTCCCACACATGATATGTTGGCAGGATATCGAGCAGCGCGAGGCGCTCGACCCGGCCCGGATGATCCAGCGCGAGCCGATAGCCGACGCGTGCCCCGCGATCGTGCCCGGCGACGGCGAAATGTACATGACCGAGGGCTTCCATGACCTCGATGACATCCCGGCCCATGGCCCGCTTGGAATAGGTCTCGTGCTTTGCATCCCCATTGGGTGCTGTGGACCAGCCATAGCCGCGCAGATCCATGCAGACGACCGTGTGGGTCTCGGCGAGCGTCGGTGCCAGATGGTGCCACATGGCATGCGTCTGCGGAAAGCCGTGCAGCAGCACCAGCGGCCTTCCATTGCCCTTGCTGCGCGCGAAGATGCGGCCGACCTCGGTATCGATCCAATGGCTCTGGAAACCGGGAAACAGATCATCGCTCATGGGCAGCCGCTCGGCGTTATGGAATGGCCTCCATCTTAAGCTAGAGCGCCGCTCCTCAAAATTGATGAGCTGGCTCTGGAAAATGAGGCGCAACCCGGACGAGAGAAAACTTACCCAACGTCATCAGTCAATAGGGGTAGGAGGAGTTTTCAACCCTGCTCACGCTCTACGGCCCGCCAGCCGATGTCGCGGCGGCAGAAGCCCTCGGGCCAGTCGATCCGATCCACAGCCTCATAGGCCTTTCGCTGAGCCTCGGTGATGGTGGCGCCGAGGGCAGTCACGTTGAGTACCCGTCCGCCATGGGCGAGGATCCGGTCGCCGTTCTGCTTCGTGCCGGCATGGAAGACGATCACGTCGTTGAGTTCCTCGGCCCTGTCGATGCCTTTGATCTCCGAGCCTTTCTCGACCGCTCCGGGATAGCCCTGAGCGGCCATAACGACGGTGAGCGCTGCCGCATCCGACCATTGCAGGGAGATGCTGTTCAGCATGCCGTCGCAGGCGGCGAGCAGGGCGGTGACGAGGTCGGATTTCAGGCGCGGCAGCAGCACCTGTGTTTCCGGATCGCCGAGGCGCGCATTGTATTCGATGAGCTGCGGCCCATCCTTGGTGAGCATCAGCCCGGCATAGAGGATGCCCGTATAGGGCATGCCCCGCGCCTTCATGCCGGCGAGCGTCGGCTCGATGATCTCCCGCATCACGCGCGCCTGCAGGTCCGGCGTCAGCACGGCGGCGGGCGAATAAGCCCCCATGCCGCCGGTGTTCGGGCCCTTGTCTTCGTCGAACACGCGCTTGTGGTCCTGGGCGGTGCCGAACGGGATCGCCCGGGTGCCGTCGCAGAGCGCAAAGAAGCTCGCCTCCTCGCCTTCGAGAAAGGCCTCGATCACCACCTCGGCTCCGGCCGCACCGAGACCGCCGCCGATCATCATGTCGATGGCGCCTTCCGCCTCCTCGAAGGAGGTGGCCACCACCACGCCCTTGCCGGCGGCCAATCCGTCCGCCTTCACCACGATCGGCACGCCGTAGCTGCGCACATAGGCTTTCGCCGTCTCCGCGTCGGTGAAGCGCCGGTAGGCGGCGGTGGGAATGCCGAACTCGGCGCAGAGATCCTTGGTGAAGGCCTTGGAGCCTTCGAGCTGGGCGGCAGCCTTGCTCGGCCCGAACGCCTTGATGCCGGCCCCCTTCAGGTCGTCCACGAGACCGGTCACGAGGGGCGCCTCGGGCCCGACCACCACGAAATCGATCTTCATCACCCGGCAGAAATCGATCACGGCGGGATGGTCGGCAACATCCAGGACCACATTGGTGCCATGCTGCGCCGTACCCGGATTGCCCGGGGCGATCAGGAGCTTGTCGCAGAGCGCGCTCGCCGAGAGGCTGCGGGCCAGAGCATGCTCCCGTCCTCCGGAACCGATGAGAAGAATGTTCATGGGCTTGCCTCCTGATGACGCTTGGGCTCTTAGCGGCTCCGGGTCTTTTCGCCTACCCGGAAACTGCGCAACCAGAGTCCTTTCGAAAGGCGCGGCGAAATGCACAGGGGATAGGTTGCCGTTGTCGCCGCCTGTGGCTCTCACGCCCTTGGCAGGCCCCTGCGGCACGGGGTAGGTTCACGGCATGTTCGCAGAGAAAGCCCCATCGAATGCCCAGGAATGGTCGGTCTCCGACCTCGCGGGCGCCCTCAAGCGCACCCTCGAGGATGCGTTCGGCCATGTGCGCCTGCGGGGTGAGGTTTCGGGGTATCGTGGGCCGCATTCGTCGGGGCATGCCTATTTCTGCATCAAGGACCAGAATGCCCGTATCGATGCGGTGATCTGGAAGGGAGCCTTCTCCAAGCTGAGGATCCGCCCCGAGGAGGGAATGGAGGTCATCGCCACCGGGCGCATCACCACCTTCCCGGGCTCATCCAAATATCAGATCGTCGTCGAGAGCCTGGAGCCCGCCGGCATCGGCGCGCTCATGGCGCTTCTGGAAGAGCGCCGTCGCAAGCTCAATGCCGAGGGGCTGTTCGCCCCCGAACGCAAGCGCCGTTTGCCGTTCCTGCCGCAGGTGGTCGGCGTCGTCACCTCGCCGACAGGCGCCGTGATCCGCGACATCCTCCACCGGCTGGAAGACCGCTTCCCGCGCCGGGTGCTCGTGTGGCCCGTGCGCGTGCAGGGCGACACCTGCGCGGCGGAGGTCGCCGCTGCCATCCGCGGCTTCAACGCTCTTGAGCCGGGCGGGCCGATCCCGCGTCCCGATGTGCTCATCGTCGCCCGCGGCGGCGGCTCCATCGAGGATCTGTGGGGCTTCAACGAGGAAATCGTTGTTCGTGCCGCGGCCGAGAGCGACATCCCGCTCGTCTCGGCGGTCGGCCACGAGACCGACACGACCCTGATCGACCATGCCGCCGACGTGCGTGCGCCAACGCCGACGGGCGCTGCCGAAATGGTAGTGCCGGTGCGCGTCGAGCTCATGGCCGCCGTCAGCGATCTCTCCCGCCGCCATGTGGAGGCTGCGCTGCGGCTCGTCGAGCGGCGGCGCTCCGATCTGCGCGCCACGACCCGGGCCATGCCCAGCGCGGAGACGCTGTTCTCGCCCAAGCGCCAGCGGCTCGATCTGGCCGCCACCAAGCTCTATCCGGCGCTGTCCCGCAATGCCCGCGGCCACGAAGAGCGTTTGCTCAAGGTCGCGCGCCAGCTCGCCCATGTTTCGCCGGTGGCGAACGTCGCCCGCATGCGCGCCCGCCTCGATGCGGTGGGGCCGCGCCCCCACAATGCGGTCTGCCGTTCCATCCTGCTGCGCGAGGAGAGCCTCAAGCAGATCGGGCGCCGCCTCCTGGTCTCGCGTGTAACGCTGCTGCGTGCCGAGCGGACGCGGCTCGCACAGGCGTCCGAGACGGCCCAGCGCGTGGCCGAGCGGCTCGGGCCTGCTGTGCAGAGTCAGCTCGCCCGCAAGACCGACCGACTAGACGCCGTGTCCAAGCTCTTCGACAGCCTGAGCTACAAATCCGTGCTCAAGCGCGGCTTCGCCCTCGTGCGCGATGCGGAGGGGCGGCCCATGAACTCCGCGGAGGCCGTGCATGATGGCCAGGCGCTGGTGCTCGAATTCGCCGACGGGAAAGCCGAGGCCACCGGCGGGCGCATCGGCTCACGGCCGAGACCCGCAAAGCCGAGGAGCGTGGCCGTGGAGGAGCAGGGCGCCCTGTTCTGAAGGTAAGATTGGCAATCCGCCGACTCAGCCCTTATGTGAGGGATAAGCGCAACGCGATCCGTCGATGTCTTCCATGATGAACAAGTTTGAACGCAGCGGCGGCGAGGCCGTGGTGCAATATCTCGACAGCAATCTTCGGGTGGTGAAGCCTGGGGCCTATGTGCGCTGTGCGGTGACGGGGGCTGAGATCCCCCTGGACGAACTGAAGTACTGGAGCGTCGAGCGTCAGGAAGCCTATGCCTCGCCCGAGGCCGTGATGATGCGCATCACCGGGCAAGCCGCGCCCCGGACGTAGGCCGTTTCAGACCACGCGCAGGCGCCGCTCGTTGATGCGCCGCATGAGAAGATTGCGAAGGCCTGTCTCATTCTCGATCCGCAGCCGCACCGGCAGTGCCATCAATGCCGGCCAGACCTCCGCGGCGTTGGCAATCCGCACAAGATCCTTTTCCGTCGTCACCGGCAGGAGCGCGAGACTTTCCGCCTCCTGCCGCAAGGCGGCCACCTCCTCCGGCTTGAAGGAATGGTGGTCCGGAAAAGCATGGGTCACGTCGACGATGGCCCCACAGGCGTGCAGGGTATCGAAGAACTTCTCCGGCCGTCCAATGCCGGCAAAGGCCATAACCCTCCGCCCCTTGAGCGCCTCGGCTGCTTCCGGGGTAGGCTTGAGCGATGCGGTAAAGACGCGTTTGCCATGCTCGTCCGCCTCCCGGACAATCCGCTGTCCCGGCTCACCGTCTCCGATCACCAGAACGGCATCGACCATGGGCCATTGAGCCGCCATGGGGGCGCGCAGCGGCCCGGCCGGCAACGGCAGACCGTTGCCGATGCCGGTGGCGCCATCCACCACGGCGATGGCACAATCCTTGATCAGCGACGGGTTCTGAAGCCCGTCATCCATGATGACGACGGTCGCGCCGATCTCGTAAGCAAGCCGTGCTCCGGCGGGGCGGGAGCGGGACACGATGGTGCGGGCGGCGCGGGACAGGAGAACGGGCTCGTCGCCGATATCGGTAACCCCATGCTGCGGCTGGACCCTGATGGGGCCTGCGAGGCGGCCCCCATAACCTCGGGACAGGAACACCGGATTCTCACCGGCCCCATCCAGGATGGTGGCAACCGCAAGGGCAGTCGGCGTCTTGCCGGCCCCGCCAGCCGTGAAGTTGCCAATGCAGATGACGGGCAGCTCCACCTGCTCGCCACGCCGCTTCATTCGATTCGCCGTAACGGAACCGTAAATCAGGCCGACCGGGCGCAGCAGGTTCGCCTCCAACGAGGGAGAGGGTTGCCACCAGAAGCGCGGCGCGCGCATCAGCGACGGGCTCCGAGCTTGGCCTGCACGATGAAGGGCTCGACGGACTGCATCGTCCGGTCCACAGCGCCGCCCAGCGCCTGCACGGCGTCTCCGGCGGCCCGGGCCATGTCCCGGGTCAGGGCGGCGTTGCCGAGCATTTCGCTCACTGCCCGCGCAAGACTATTGCTGTCCTTCACCATCAGGGCCCCGCGGGACCGGTCAAGCGCTTCGTAGATCTCGACGGCCGCATGAACATGGGGGCCATGCAGGATGGCGGCCCCCAGCTTGGCAGGTTCGATGGGGTTGTGCCCACCAACCGGCACAAGGGTTCCGCCCATGAGGACGATGGGCGAAAGCCGGTAGAACAATCCCATCTCGCCTATCGTGTCGATTACATAGACATCGGTCGCCCGATCGGGGTGCATCCCTTGTGACCGGCGACCCGCTTGCAACCCTGCCTGACCCGCGAGGGCGGCAACTTCAGGTCCCCGGTGCGGATGACGGGGTGCAATGATGGTCAGGAGGTGGGGGTGGCGTTTCGCCAAGGCCCGATGAACGGCGATGATGGCGCTTTCCTCACCCTGATGGGTGCTGGCGGCAAGCCATACCGGCCGTCCTGCGATCAGCCCTGAGAGTTGCGCCACAACGCGCGGATCGGCGGGCGGCGGGGCTGCGTCGAATTTGATGTTGCCGGTCACGACCACGCGCGGGGCGCCGAGCCGCGCCAGCCGCTCCGCATCCTCGGCGGACTGGGTCAGGCAGAGAGCGAAGCGCTCGAGCAGGCTTTTGATGATGCCAGGCATCTTCTGCCAGCGCTGGTACGACCGATCCGACATGCGACCGTTGACCATGACGAGCGGGATGTCCCGCTCCGAGAGCGCCATGATCGTGTTGGGCCAGATTTCCGATTCAGCGATGAGGGCCAAGTCCGGCTGCCAGTGATCCAGAAAGCGTCTTATATAACGTGGCACGTCGAGTGGCACAAATTGATGCACGGCGCCGGGCGGCAGGCGCCGGGCGATCAGACCGGCGGAGGTCTTGGTGCCTGACGTCACCAGAACAGCGAGGCCGCGCTGGGTCATGCGTTCCACGACCGGCAGGAGGGACAGGGTCTCGCCGATGCTGGCCCCATGGACCCAGATCACATGGCCCTTGGGCCTCTGTCGGCTGGGATGACCCTGGCGCTCGCCAAGACGGGTCTTGTCCTCGCGGCCCTTGCGCTGGCGCCAATAGAGGAGACCCAGAACGGCGGGCTCCAGAATGGACACGAGAGTCCGGTAGGTCCGGAAGGTGAGGGGCAGTCTCATGCCTGGGAGCCTCCCGCCAGCATGGGGCTGGTTTTCGCTCCAGGGTCTCTGGAGCCGACCAGCGCATAGGCTCGCTCGTGCACCCGGTCCAGCTCCCGCTCGACACCCTGCCTCAGGCGCTCGAGCGCAGGCTCGTCAGCATCTCTTGGCACCGGGATGGGCTCGCCCAGCACGATGGCGCCCCGGCCGAAGGGCAGGCCGATACTGGCCCGGTCCCAGCTGTTGAAGTCGATGCGGCGGCTCGTGACCACCGCAACGGGTACGATCGGGCGTCCGGACAACTGCGCCAGGGTCACGATGCCTAAGCCGCACACCCGCGAGATCTTTGGGATGTCGGCCGTCATCACGACCATATCGCCGTCGCTAAGGGCCCGCAGCATGGCCCGCAGGGCCTGGGCGCCGCCCTTCTTGCGGATGTCGCGGCCGCGCGCGCCGGAGCCGCGGATCGCTCGGACCCCGAGATGGCGCAGGGCGATGGCGTTGAACTCGCCGTCGCCCGAGCGGGAGACGAGGCTCGCCGCCCGGTCCTGCGGCCTTTTGGCGAAGTGGATCATGAAATGCTGCCCGTGCCACATGGCGGCGATCACGGGCATTTCGATCCGGTCATAGGCATCCGCCGGCTCCATGACGAACCGGTTCGTGCGCTGCACGAGCTTGAGATAAGCCGCTACAAGAAAGCCCATGGCTTCCTGCACCGCACGGGAGCGGGTGATGCGCTTGATGAGACCCATCGTGCTCGGGTCAGCCCTGCTGCGGGTCCAGCAGACGGTGAAGGTGAACGATGAAGTAGCGCATCTGCGCATTGTCCACAGTCGCCTGTGCTTTGGCTTTCCAAGCTGCATGGGCCGAGGCGTAGTTCGGGAATACCCCGACGATCTCGAGCTTGGACAAATCCTTGAATTCGGTCGATTCGAGGCTGGTAAGCTCGCCGCCGAAAACCAAATGCAGGAGCTGCTTGCCAGGCGTGTCGGTCATGGTGATAGGGCTCTTGTGACGAGGGTTGTAACGATGAAGGGCGTGAGGAGCCAGCAATGTTTCAGGCTCTCATGGCTCCAATAGCACGAGGATGCAACCGTGACGCAACGGCAATCATCTCATCATGAGACGGGTTGGGCTTGTTGTAGATCAGGAGCGAGCCGTCAAGCTGCGTCAGCCGGCCGCCTGCCTCCTGCAGAATGAGATCGGCGGCGGCGATGTCCCAGTCCTGGGCATGAGCCGACACGAGCCCCACATCGATGGAGCCGTCCGCCACCCGGGCGAGCCTGAGTGCCAGCGATGGAACCTTGGGCAGGCGCTCGACGGGATTGATATGCCGCTCAAGTCGGTCGACGAGGGGCTTGGGACCTGCCACCCGAGCCGGGCCTGAAAAAGTCTCCGCTTCGGGCAACTGCAGCCTCGCGCCATTGCTCCACGCTCCTTCGCCCAACCTTGCTTCATAGAGGCGGTCGTGGATCGGGGCATGCAGGATGCCGAGAATGGGCTTGCCGTTCTGTACAAGGGCAATGGAAATCGCCCAGTCCGGATGGCCGGACGCGAAGGCTCGGGTGCCGTCGATGGGATCGACGATCCACACATATTCTCGCCCGAGCCGCGCGGGATCGTCGACGGTCTCTTCGGACAGCCAGCCGGCCTCGGGGAGCAGTTCGAGGAGTTGGCTCTTCAGGTAGGTGTCGAGGGCGATGTCGGCCTCGGTGACCGGGGAACTCCCGCCCTTGTACCACAGCTTCGCGGCGGTCTGCGCGCCGGAACGGAAATAGGGCACGGCCAGATCTCCTGCACGGCGGGCGGCATCGCGCACGGCCGGTGCCAGGGACGACAAGGAATGTGGGGAAGGGGAAAGCATCGAACCTGAGATGGGAACTCCCGGCAGAAGATACCATATCTCACCGCACCGTTCTGCGACCTTTCCGAAGCGATAGGTGCAATGTCTTGAAACAGCCTTGAGAGATCTAGATCAGGCAGTCCAGGGTCATGGCCGCAAACAGGGTCAGGCCCGCATCACGGTTCGACCGGAAGAGCCGCAGCGCGCCGGCGCCGTCGTTGCGATCAATGTGCAGGACCTGCCAGCCCAGGTGAAGGGCGAACAGGCCCAAGCCTCCGAAGGAGACAAGCCCCGCTCCAGCCTGCGTGAAAGCAGCGGCCAAGAAGATCACCGTGAGAGCATAGCAGAGGCTGACGCCCTGCCTCACCTGCTCGCCGAAGAAGCGGGCGGAGGACTTGATCCCGACGACTTCGTCATCCTCGATGTCCTGCAGGGCATAGATGGTGTCATAGCCCACTACCCAGGCAATGCTGCCGAGGTAAAGGAGGATTGGAGCCCCGCTCAGGGAACCGAAAGCGGCGGCCCAGCCCATTAGGGCTCCCCAGGCGAAGGCGAGGCCCAGCACGATCTGCGGCATCCAGAAGAAGCGCTTCATGAAGGGGTAGAGTGCGACCACGCCCAGGGAGGCGAAGCCCGTGGCAATCGCGAAGCCATTGAACTGCAGCAGAACCAGAAGGCCAATGAGGCCCTGGAGGACGAGAAAGGCCAGGGCGCCCTTGAGCGTGATCTGCCCTGAAGGGAGGGGGCGCTGGCGCGTCCGCTCGACTTTGGTGTCGAGATCCCGGTCGACGATGTCGTTATAGGTGCAGCCAGCGCCACGCATGGCCACGGCCCCGATCAGGAAGAGCCCGCAGTGGAGCGGGTTGGGCCAAGACTGGCCGGCGTTGAGTGCTGCGAGCGCCGCCGACCACCAGCAGGGGAGCAGCAGCAGCCACCAGCCGATAGGGCGCTCGATCCGGGCGAGGCGCAGGTATGGCTTGAGCGAGGGTGGCGCCCACCGTTCGGCCCAATGGCCCCTGACGGCATCGGGCAGGGAAGGCGCGGCAGGGCGCTCCATAACGCTGAAAAGTTCAGATCAGAGGGCGCCCTTCGGAACGCTTAGGGTGCCGGTCAGGCCGCCGCCCATCTTGCCAGCCAGGCCGCCCTGCTGGGCTTGCTGAGCCTGCTGCTTGGCGCGCTTTTCCATCTCGGCCATCTTGGCGGCAGCTCCGCAGGCCTGGCCCTTGATGGTCTGAATGCGCTTATGCTCCGTGGAGAAATCCTCAAGAACCTTGTCAGGAACCTGACACCAGTCCTTGTTCTCGCTCATCCACTTCACGCCGCTTTCGCCGTTGGCCGCAAGCTTCGTGAAGAGGCCGCAAGCTGCACGAGGATCCAGCTGCTTGTTCTTACCGCCGTTGCTGAGCTTCTGAAACTGCTCACCCAGGCTCCGCCGCTCGGCAATGATCTTCTGCCCCTGCTCGCAGCCGCTGGCCTGCGCCTGGACCGATGAGCCGATGGCATCGGCACCGACGAGCAGACCGGCAACGGCCAACGCAGCCAGAAGATGCGAACGGATATGCGTCATGCCAAAATTCCTTCATAAAGCCTGCGACGTCTCGCATGCTTGCGTCCTGTTATCAGGTGAACGGCCATAAGGCCAAGAGGCGAATGGTCGCCTTGGCCTTAAGCTGTGCCATATAGCACCTGAATTTCCCGTGACCAAAGCGGCCACCCCTCTCCCTGGAAACAGGGGAAATTGATACAGCAAGGCCTGCTCAGTTCAAGGTTGTCATGGCTGATTACGATTTCAACGCTCCCCGCCTCTTCGTCGAGGCCCCCCTCCAGACCGGAGCCAAGGTCGCTCTTGACCGGGGGCAGGCCAATTACCTGCTGAACGTCCTGCGCCTGAAGGATGAAGACTCGGTCCTGATCTTCAACGGCCGGGATGGGGAATGGCGCGCCGAGGTCTCGGTGGAAGGCCGAAAGGCCGCCGATCTCGTCTGTGTGGAGCGAATCCGCGAGCAGGGCACGCCGTACGACATCATCTATGCCTTCGCGCCTCTCAAGCACGCCCGTCTCGACTACATGGTCCAGAAGGCCGTCGAGATGGGAGCAGGCGTTCTGCAGCCGGTCCTGACGCAACGGACTCAGAGTTCACGGGTCAACCTGGACCGGATGCGCAGCAACGCCATCGAGGCCGCCGAGCAATGCGGGATCCTGTCCATCCCGGAGGTGCGCGAGGAGGAGAATTTAGAGCGCTTTCTCAAAGGCTTGGAGGAGGATCGCCTGGTCGTTTTCTGTGACGAGAATGCCCCGGTTTCCAATCCTGTCGATGCTCTGGCCAAGCTTGGGAACAAACACTCCAGGCTTGTTGTTATCGTGGGACCCGAAGGAGGGTTCACCGATCAGGAGAGAGCGCTTGTCGCTGCCCACGAAAGATGTGTTTGCGTATCGTTGGGACCGCGAATCCTGCGTGCCGACACAGCCGCAGTGGCCGCACTGGCAATCGTCCAGTCTGTGCTCGGCGATTGGCACTGATCTCGTCGTCCGACGACGGCTCAAGCCGATCTGTCTCTAGCTTCAAAAGCTTAGCAGTTTCACGCCGATTCGCCCCATTCTGGCCCCATTGAGCCGGAGTTTGGGTGTGTCGCCGTAGGCCGATCCGCCTGTGCAAGGGTCATTTCTAAAGAATAATGAAGGACACGAGGAAATGAGCTGGGATTTCAAGTTCGGCATCGAGGAAGAGTACTTCGTCAACGATGCGCCCAGACGGGATATCGCCAAAGGTAAGATCAAGGAGTTCTTCGCCGCCTGCCGGGACCGGGTGTCGGGCGACATCCAGCCCGAGATGCTGGAGCCGCAGATCGAAATCGCCACCAAGCCCTCCCTGGAACTGGCTGATGCCCGTGCTCAACTGGCTGATCTGAGGTCCTCCGTCGGTGCTGTTGCCCGCGACTTCAACCTGTCCATCATGGCCTCCGGCACCCATCCGCTCGCCGTCTGGTCGCGCGTGCGCCCCACGGCGCAGGCCCGCTACGGCAAGGTGATGCACGACCTGCAGATGCTCGGAAGCCGCAACGTGCTGTGCGGCATGCATGTCCATGTGGAGGTGCCGGATCTCGGCATGCGCGTGGACATCATGAACCGGATTCAGCCCTACCTGCCGCTGCTCCTGGCGCTTTCCACCTCTTCGCCATTCTGGCAGGCGCAGCGGACAGGCCTTCTCGGCTACCGGCTGGCGGCCTACCGCGAGCTGCCGCGCACCGGCTTCCCGGACCTGTTCGAGAACGAGCAGGATTACAAGCGCTACATCGACACGCTGGTGTCGGCCCGCGCCATCGAGAATTCCAGCTATGTCTGGTGGGTGATCCGGCCGTCGCTGAAGCATCCGACCCTGGAGCTGCGCGTGGCCGACAGCTGCACGCGGCTCGACGACACCATCGCGATCGCGGCCCTTTATCGCTGCCTCGTGCGCCGGCTGAGCCTCGATACGAATCTCAATGCCGGCCAGACCGGCGCCTCGCGCGCCATCAACGACGAGAACGGCTGGCGTGCCCAGCGCTACGGTATTCACGGCAGCTTCGTCGACGAGAGGACCCGCACGGCCAAACCGGTTCGCGAGCTCCTCGATGAGACCCTGGATCTCGTGGCCGAGGATGCCAGGGAACTCGGCTGCCAGCGCGAGCTCGATCTCGCCCGCTGGATCGTCGCCCGAGGCACCAGCGCCGACCAGCAGCTGACGCTCTATACCGAGGCGGTGGGCCGTGGCCTGTCGAACCGGGATGCCCTGGCCGGCGTGGTCGACTGGCTCAGCGCGGAAACGACAGGGGAGCCGGCGTTTCGGCATTGACGAGATCGCATCGGGCGGATTGGTTCCGCACGATGCTCCAGCTGTGGATTGAGCATCGGCTCTAAAAGTGCAAGTCCACTTTTGTGGCCGATGCACCAGCCCTCATCGTTTTGTGCATGAGTCCCGCATTGCACCTTGGCGTTAAGCCCCTTATTGAGTCCCGACCCTGAGTCGGCGCGCCTTGAACGCGCTTTTTGATGAGGTGATGCATGGCGCGGGACGTATCCGATACGACCCCCATTGGTGCGCGGTCGGAACTCGTGGAGTGGATTGCCTCCGGCGAGAAGCCGCGCGAGTCGTGGCGGCTCGGCACCGAGCACGAGAAGGTTCCCTTCTATAAGGCTGATCTCTCGCCCGTACCCTATGACGGCAGCCGGGGGATCCGGGCGCTGCTGGAAGGCATGCAGGAGCGCACCGGCTGGGCTCCGATCATGGAGGACGGCCGCCCGATCGGCCTTGCCGACGAAGAGGGTGGAGGAGCGATCTCCCTGGAGCCGGGCGGGCAGTTCGAGCTGTCCGGCGCTCCGCTTGCCAACCTTCATGAGACGGCCCGTGAGACGGCGCAGCATCTCGCCGACGTGAAAGCCGTGGGCGAAAAGCTTGGGCTAGGCTTTCTCACACTCGGCATGAGCCCGCTCTGGACCCGGGCCGAGACGCCTGTGATGCCCAAAGCCCGCTACCGCATCATGACGAACTACATGCCGAAGGTGGGTTCGCTTGGCCTCGACATGATGTACCGCACCTCCACGGTGCAGGTGAACATGGACTACGCCTCCGAGGCCGACATGGTGAAGAAGCTGCGCGTCTCGCTGGCGCTGCAGCCCATCGCAACAGCGATCTTCGCCAACTCGCCCTTCACGGACGGCAAGCCCAACGGCTACCTGTCCATGCGCTCCAACATCTGGCTCGACACGGACAGGAACCGCACGGGCATGATGGCCTTCGCCTTCGAGGAGGGATTTGGCTACGAGCGCTATGTGGACTGGGCGCTCGACGTGCCGATGTATTTCGTCAAGCGCGACTCGGCCTATCACGATGTGGCGGGCGCATCCTTCCACGATCTGCTTGCCGGCAAGCTCCCCCAAATGCCGGGCGAGCGCGCCACGCATTCGGACTGGGCCAACCACGTCTCGACCCTGTTCCCGGAAGTGCGCCTCAAGCGCTATCTCGAGATGCGCGGCGCGGACGTGGGCAACCTCGAACACATCGTGGCGCTGTCCGCCTTCTGGACCGGCATCCTCTACGATGAAACGGCCCTCGACGGCGCCTGGGAGCTGGTGAAGGCGTGGAATGCTCAGCAGCGCGAGCAATTGCGCGCCGACGTGCCGAAACTGGCCCTCAATGCCAGCATCGCCGGTCGCTCCGTGCAGGATGTTGCCCGCGACACGCTTGCGCTGTCGCGCGCCGGTCTCGCACGCCGTGCGTGCCGCGACAATGCAGGGCAGGACGAGACCCGTCACCTCGCTTATGCGGAGGAGATCGTCGCGTCAGGCCGCACGCAGGCGGAGCGGCTGCTGGAGCGCTATCACGGTGCCTGGGGCGGTTCGGTGAAGCCTGCCTTCAGCGAGTGCGTGTTCTGATCGGAGAAACCTGATCAGGCGGCTTTTTCGCTGGCGACGCGGTTGCGCCCGTTTTGCTTGGCACGATAGAGAGCGGAATCCGCCAGCGTGATCAGGTCATCCGGGCGGATGCGGGAGCGATCCAGGCTCGGGATCCGGGTGGCGCTGCCGATGCTGATCGTGAGGATGCAGCTCGGAGGATTGGCCTCGTGCCGCACGCGCAGGGACTCGACCTTCGCACGCAAATTCTCTGCGATAATTGCCGCGTCGGCTTCATCCGCTCCCGGCAGGAGAATGGCGAGTTCTTCGCCGCCGTAGCGCGCAGCCAGATCACCGGGCCGGCGGGCTGCATCAGAGATGCTCCTGGCGATGGTCCGCAGGCACTCGTCCCCGGCCTGATGTCCATAGACATCGTTGTAGGCCTTGAACTGATCCACATCGATCAGGAGCAGAGACACGGGGGTTTTCTGGCGTGCGGCTCGAAGCCATTCCGCTTCGAGCTGCCTGTCGAAGGCTCGGCGGTTGGCGAGGCCTGTCAGGCCGTCTGTGGTGGCCAGAACGGCAAGCTCCGCCTCCGCATGTTCCCGTCGTCGGAGGGCCCCGGCGAGAATCCAGCCGAGGGAACCGATCATGAGGATGAGCAGGCCGATGATGCTGCCGCGGAACACGAACTCCTCGTTCCAACGCGCGAGCGCCTGGTCGCGACCGACGGCGGCAATCACGCCGACAGGGAAGATGTGGTTGCGCTGATAGCCGCCGATGCGGATCAACCCATCGATCGGAGACGTGTAATCGTAGTTGCCTGAGCCTTTCGCATTCCTGAACTGGGGATCGTCCAGGACATTGGATCCGATCGCACGCTCAATATAGGGGTAGCGTGACAGGATCGTTCCGTTCTGGTGAAGGAGCGTGATCGAACCTTGCGACCCAACATCGAAACGACCGAAGAAATTTCCGAAATAGCGGGGCGGAATGCTCGCCTGGACAACGCCGCCGAAGCTTCCGTCGAGCTTGTTGAAACGTCGAGAGATGGTCAGGATCCAATCGCCGCCGAGGGGATCGCGAATCAACGGGCCGACGAACCAGTCGCTGCTGGTTGTGGATCTGTGATGCTGGAACAGGGCAAGGGCGCCGATATTCACACGACCGCGGTGCCCAGGCAGTGAACTGCTCAGAAGGGTGCCATCCGGGCCAAAGATGGTCAGTGCCTTGATGCGCTGAAGCGGCTGCACCCGCTCGACCAGAAAGACGTCCAGACGCGCGATGGCATCCGGCGGGGTGCCACCCGTCTCGACCCGGTCCACCACATCCACCAGGAGCGCGTCCGCGAGTTCGAATGTGTCCTGGGCATGCTGGGTCAGGGATTTTGCCAGATTCAGGGTCTCAGACCGGATACGGTTGATCTCATGATCCCGCTCATGCCAGTCGCGCCACCCTTCAAGGCCGAGGATGGCAAGGCAGACCACCAGCACGAAGACCCGGAGGCCTCGCGCCGAGGACCTCGGCCTTTTCTGAACGAATGTGGTCATGGCGCACTCATCATACCGACCCAAGCTAGCCCGAAGCTAACTTCAGGCCGAGGATCCCGGAGACGATGAGGCCGATGCACACCAGGCGCATCACGGTTGCCGGCTCGCCGAAAAGATGGATGCCGAGCAGGGCGGTTCCAACGGTCCCGATCCCGGTCCAGACCGCATAGCCCGTTCCGACCGGCAGGGTTTTGAGCGCCAGGCCAAGGAGCAGGACGCTGACCACCATGCTGAGTGCCGTCAAAACCGAAGGAACCAGCCGGGTGAAGCCGTCGGTGTATTTCAGGCCGATGGCCCAGCCGATCTCGAACAAGCCGGCAAGCGTAAGCCAAGTCCATGCCATGACAGGACCTCCGTCATAGGCAGGGCCGTCCCTACCGTTTGTCATGAAGGCGAGGTCGTCCTCGCCCCTTCGGATATAGAGGGTCCGGAAAACCTTCTCAACAAAATCCGAGCGCGGCCAAAGGTCAGCCTCTCAACTTAGTTACCAGTGTCGGATGGCTGAGCGGAGCGTCCCAGGGCGGCATAAGGGTCGAACGGGGCGTAGATCTGGTGCTGCCACGCGTCGCCGCAATTGATGCAGATCGAGCGCACCATGTGATTGCTTCGCTCAAGGCGCATGAGGAGCTTCTGCTGCCGTTCCAGCGCCTCATTGGCCTCCGGCACGGTCCCGGATGGGCGGACGGTGAGCCGGAGCGGCTTGTCCTCCGGCGTCGTCTGGGCCAGGGCCGGACCCATGAGCAAGACGAGGCTGGCGATCCATAAAAGGCGGGTCATCAAGAATCCTGCGGCTGACTTGGCCACTGGACTCCAGGCGACACTGTTTCGTCAAGGCATGATCGCTGCCCTGAGACGTTCGGCTGCGGCGGTGTCGCCTCCGCAGCCCTGTCCCGGTGTTCAGAACCAGACGCTCTTTAACTAGATCTGCCGTACGGCGCCCTTGGCCGCGCTGGTGGCGAGCATGGCGTAGGCCTTGAGGGCAGCCGACACCTTGCGCTTGCGCGGCTGAGCCGGCTGCCAGCCACGTGTGTCCTGCTCGGCCCGGCGGCGCTGGAGTTCAGCATCGTCCACCGCCAAGCGGATGCTGCGGTTCGGGATATCGATCTCGATCCGGTCGCCGTCCTGCACGAGGCCGATAGTGCCGCCCTCGGCCGCCTCGGGTGAGGCGTGGCCGATGGACAGGCCTGAGGTACCGCCGGAGAAGCGTCCGTCGGTGATGAGCGCGCAGGCTTTGCCGAGGCCCTTCGATTTCAGGTAGCTCGTGGGATAGAGCATCTCCTGCATGCCGGGCCCGCCGCGCGGTCCCTCGTAGCGGATGACCACCACGTCGCCGGCCTTGACCTTGCCGTTGAGGATGCCGCTGACCGCATCGTCCTGACTCTCGAAGACGATAGCCGGGCCGGAGAACACCAGGATGCTCTCGTCGACGCCGGCGGTCTTCACGATGCAGCCGTCAAGCGCCAGGTTGCCGGAGAGGACCGCAAGGCCGCCATCCTTCGAGAAGGCATGCTCGGCGTCACGGATGACGCCGCTGGCGCGGTCGGTGTCGACGCTGTCGTAGCGGCTTTCCTGGCTGAACGCCGTCTGCGTCGGCACGCCGCCAGGCGCGGCGCGGAAGAAGTCGTGCACCGCATGGGAGTTCGTGCGCCGCACGTCCCAACGGTCGAGCGCGGTCTTCATGGTCTCGGCATGGACAGTCGGCACCGAGGTGTCGAGCAGGCCCGCGCGATCAAGCTCGCCTAGGATTCCCATGATGCCGCCAGCGCGGTGGACGTCTTCCATGTGCACGTTGGCGATGGCAGGCGCGACCTTGCACAGAACCGGCACCCGGCGCGACAGGCGGTCGATGTCGTCCATGGTGAAATCGACTTCCGCCTCGTGGGCGGCCGCCAGAAGGTGCAGCACCGTATTGCTCGATCCGCCCATGGCGATGTCGAGCGTCATGGCGTTCTCGAAGGCGGCGAATGAGGCGATGGTGCGCGGGAGAACGCTCGCGTCGTCCTGCTCGTAATAGCGACGGGCGAGATCGACGATCAGGTGGCCGGCTTCCACAAAGAGGCGCTTGCGGTCAGCGTGGGTGGCGAGCGTCGAGCCGTTGCCGGGCAGGGACAGGCCAAGCGCCTCGGTGAGGCAGTTCATGGAATTGGCCGTGAACATGCCCGAGCACGAGCCGCAGGTGGGGCAGGCGGCGCGCTCGATCGCCTTGATGTCCTCGTCGGCGATCTTGTCGTCGGCGGCCGCCACCATGGCGTCCACGAGGTCGAGCTTCTTAGTCACGCCGTTGAGCACGACCTTGCCGGCTTCCATCGGCCCGCCGGAGACGAAGACCACCGGAATGTTGAGGCGCATGGCGGCCATCAGCATGCCCGGGGTGATCTTGTCGCAGTTGGAGATGCACACCATCGCGTCCGCGCAATGGGCGTTGACCATGTACTCGACGCTGTCGGCGATCAGCTCCCGCGAGGGCAGCGAGTAGAGCATGCCGTCATGGCCCATGGCGATGCCGTCATCCACCGCGATGGTGTTGAACTCCTTGGCGACGCCGCCCGCCTTCTCGATCTCCCGCGCTACAAGCTGGCCCAAATCCTTGAGGTGGACGTGGCCCGGCACGAACTGGGTGAAGGAGTTCACGACGGCAATGATCGGCTTGCCGAAGTCGGAATCCTTCATGCCCGTGGCCCGCCAGAGGCCGCGGGCCCCTGCCATGTTACGGCCATGGGTGGTGGTGCGAGAACGATAGGCTGGCATGATTTCCCCTGCAGATTTGAGGTCTTGTTCGACTGAAATTGCGAAACTTGCAAGAAAATTTGCCATTCCTTGTGGTCGCGCCTGCTTTGCCGCAATGGAATTACTTGCGTTTGCGCTCGGTGGAATTGCGCTCTTGGGGCTGGTAAGGCTCGGCCGCAGGGGGAAGACAGAATGGATCATGCAGGCGCAAGCCAAAGCCTCCGCCGGGTGGTTGCCATCGTGGCTGCTCTCAACCTCGGCTATTTCGGCATCGAGTTCGCGGTGGCGCTCGCCATCGGGTCGGTGTCGCTCTTTGCCGACAGCATCGACTTTCTCGAGGATGCCTCCATCAACCTTCTCATCCTGCTGGCCTTGGGCTTTACCCTGAAGATGCGGGCCCGGGTGGGGATGCTGCTTGCCGGCATCATCCTCGTGCCGGGGCTCGCCACTCTCTGGATGGCCTGGGAGAAGTTCTGGGCTCCGGTCCCGCCCGAGCCCTGGCCGCTGTCGCTCGCCGGGGCAGGGGCTCTCGCGGTCAATCTCGCCTGCGCGCTCCTGCTGGCCCGCTTTCGCCATCACGGCGGCAGCCTCACCAAGGCAGCATTCTTGTCCGCCCGCAACGACGCCTTCGCCAATGTAGCCATCGTGGCCGCAGGTCTGGTGACCGCAGCCACGCTCTCGGCTTGGCCGGACCTGATCGTCGGTCTCGCTATCGCGGCGATCAATGCCGATGCGGCCAGGGAGGTCTGGGCGGAAGCCCGGGAGGAACATCGGGCTGAAACGCCTGAAGCTTGAGCCGCGTTGTCCTGCCTGAATGTTTCTCAAGGCAGGACCATACCATGCTGACCAAAGACGAACTGGATGCCCCGGCCCATCTGCAATACGAGCCCATCGGCACGGCTGGTCAAGGCCACCCCGGCGATGTGAGAGAGTTCAAGACGCTGCGGGAGGCTGTGCATTGGGCCATGAACAACGAGGCGCCGGCCGGCATGGAAGCTGTGATCCGCGCTGCCTCCGGCGCGGTGCTCGGGCCCCGGCACCTGGAAGAGATCTGGTCGAGCCTGCAGGGGCCTTAGATCCACCCCAAGCTTAAAGCTCCAACGGCTAGGTATCGGCCGGTCTTGGCCAGCGTCACGAGCGGGACGAAAACCCGCAAGGGCTCCCGCAGCAAGCCGGCCACGATGGTGAGCGGATCGCCGATGACCGGCACCCAGCTCAGCAGCAGGGTCCAGCGTCCGTAGCGGTGATACCAGGCTTCAGCTTTGGCCATTTGGTGGCGCTTCACGGGAAACCAGCGCCGATCCTCGAAATGGGCCAAGAAGCGGCCCAGGAACCAGTTCACGACCGAGCCGAGAATGTTGCCCACACTCGCCACGAGGATGAGCACCCACCAGGTGTAGTGCTCGGCCACAAGCATGGCGAACAGCACGACCTCCGACTGGAACGGGAAGATTGTGGCCGAGAGGAAGGCTGCGGCGAACAGGGCGCCGTGTTCGGCAAGGTGCGGCATGAGGCGGGGTGATCACACGGGACAGGAAAGAACCGGGGCAAGGCTCAAGGCCTGAATGAGGTGAGCCCTACCACAGTTCCGCTCTCCTGCCGAACTGACCTGTGCGATGCAGGTCAGCACCGCGACTCAGGTCGCTTCCTCGGGGTCACCAGCCTGCTTGATCAGTACATAGGTTCGCTGAACGAACCGTGCTGCGCCTGGGGATTGAGGCGCGAGAAGTCTTCCGCCTTCATATGCACCAGCGTGGCGTGGTCTCCGCCTTCGAAATAGATATCGCGCTGCCGGTCCATGTCATTCTCGATGATGACATTAAGCCCGTAGCAGGAGCCTACAGGCGGAATAGCACCACGATCGCAATCGCGGAAAACCTCCACGATCTCGTCCTCTGACGCGAGGCGCAGCTTCTGACCCAGTTCGGTCTTCAGATCGGACAGGCGCAGATGATGGGACGCCGGCATCACGGCAAGCATGTAGCGCTGACCATCGCTCAGCATGACGCCCTTAGCCATGCTGTCGCGGGGAATGTGACCGGCATGGGCCGTGCCCAGCGATGTCATGGCTGGCTCGTGCGGGATCAGGTCGTATTGGATGCCTTTGTCGGCCATGTAGCGTTGTAGGGTCGGGGAGATTGTCATGACAGCCTCCTATGAAACGAGAATGCTCGCGTATCAGGAGGGCGACTTTACTGACACACCGTCGCTTCGGGATGCGCAGCTGCAAGTAACCTGTAGATGGTACACCCCGGATGGACCGGCTTCAATCGAGAGAGCGACGACTTCGTCGAATACTTGCGCCTCTCAATAAGGTTCAGTACCAACGCCCTGCTCACTTGCTGAACCCAAGCTACGCTAGGCAAGGCATCGAAATCCTCCTTAGGGAGACCTTTCTTGGATCAGTTCGACGTTGTGGTGATCGGCGCGGGCGCCGCCGGGATGATGTGCGCGGCCGAGGCCGGCAAGCGCGGGCGCTCCGTGCTGGTCATCGACCACGCGGCCAAGCCTGGCGAGAAGATCCGCATTTCCGGCGGCGGGCGCTGCAATTTCACGAACCTCAACGCGGGTCCTGCCAACTTCATCTCACAGAACCCGAGCTTCGCGATCTCGGCGCTGCGCCGCTATACGCAGCGCGACTTCATCACCCTCGTGGAGCGCTATGGCATCGCCTATCACGAGAAGACCCTGGGCCAGCTCTTCTGCGACGGATCGTCGAAGCAGATCGTCGATCTGCTGCTGACCGAGATGCGGCAAGCCAATGTGGAGCTTTGGCTCTCCACCTCCGTACAAACCGTCGAGAAAATACCCGAGGGCTTCTCGCTCAGGCTCTCGCAAGGCGCGGTGCAGTGCCGCTCGCTCGTGGTGGCGAGCGGCGGCAAGTCCATTCCGAAAATGGGCGCCACCGGTTTCGGCTACGATCTCGCGCAGCAATTCGGTCTGAAGGTTGCCGAGACGCGCCCGGCCCTCGTGCCGCTGACCCTTGAGCCGACCCTATTGGAGCGGCTCGCACCTCTCGCGGGCGTTGCCGTCGATGCGGTGGCAGGCTGCGGCAAGACCCGGTTCGCCGAGGCCCTGCTCTTCACCCATCGCGGCTTGAGCGGCCCCTCCATCCTGCAGATCTCCTCCTACTGGCGTGAGGGCGATGAGGTCACCCTGTCCATGCTGCCGGGCGTGGACCTGTTCGAGGAGTTGCGCGCGGCGCGTGCGGAGAACGGGCGACAGGCGCTGCAGACGGCTCTCTCGGCTTTCCTGCCCAAACGTCTGGCGCAGCTGATTGCCGAGACCGAGAAGGGGCCTGCCAACCTGGCGGATTATTCCGACAAGCGGCTGCGTACTGTCGAAGAGACGGTAAACCGCTGGCGCTTCAAGCCGGCGGGTTCGGAGGGCTATCGGACCGCCGAAGTGACGCTGGGCGGTGTCGACACCCGCGAGCTCGATTCCCGCACCATGGAAACCAAGGCGGTGCCGGGCCTCTACTTCATTGGCGAGGTGGTGGACGTGACCGGCTGGCTCGGCGGCTACAATTTCCAGTGGGCCTGGTCCTCGGGCTGGTGCGCTGGGCAGGCCGTTTGACCTACCCTTTGGCGTCAGCACTCGTTCGGAATGGCTACATGCCGAATGGTCGGGATGATCTCCTTGAGACAGTGCGCTAAGGCACGCTGTCTTTCCCTTGAGGCAATTTTCAACCTGGAAGTGTTTGAGTTTCCCCGATGCCTTATAGATACGATATCCCATAACAAGATCCTTAAAGGACATAGCGTATCAATGGGGGCTTCAAGGAAAACTCAATGATGAAGTCTCATTACATTATGCCTCTTCTTATGATGGTTGGACTTTCTGTTGCGTCAGAAGCCAACGCGCTGGCGCTGGACAATGGCAGAAACCTGAATGGCCGTAATCTTAACGGCCTCAGCACCAACGGCCTCAGCACCAACGGTTTGAGCACTAATGGCCTGAGCACCAACGGTCTCAGCACCAATGGCCGTAACCTCAATGGCGTCGTCATCAACGATACGGCCCGTGAAGAAGCCAAAGGCCATGCGACGACCATCATCCTGAGGGATGGCGAGCGTGTGATCCTCAAGTAACAGGAGGAAGAGGACCCTCGCTCAGCGATGGGCGGGGGTCCTTGCAGATCATGTTGTTCCGATATTCAATCATTGTCCTAGGTGTCGTTTGGAGCCTTCTGATGCTTGACGCCGCAGAAGCCGCTAGCGGCCGCCTCGATGCTGAGCATGGCGAGTTCCGATTCGTTCTTGAGGATGGCCGTGTGCTGGCCGGCGAGTCTCTGGTGGGGGCCCGTGTCATGATGAGAAATGGCAATGAGGACATTCAGGTTCTCATTGCCGCTGTTGAGACAATGAACTCGGCTCCAGGCGAGCCACTCGTGCTTTACCGGTTGCTTGTCGAGGACATTGCGGGGCAGGGCCTTTATGATGCGTGCCGGCCTGATGCGAGAGGACGTCGGCTCGGGCTTCCCCTCATGAAAGACAAGGTCCTTACTCTCACATGCACCAGCGGCGCGGAGGGCAAATGCATCCTGATGGGCTACCGCCCCTGGGAGGAAAGAGGCGATGTGCCGATGCGCGATCTGCATGCGGCCTGCATTCACCTGGTGCGTGCCGATTACAGTGGCGATGATCGCCCTACAACCCGCGACGGTACCATGATCGATATCTATGACCGTTTCGGGATCCAGAAGCCGGATGATCTCGATCCCATGCCTTTCGAGGCGGCCTGGGGAAAAGATGGGGCTGTCTGCGTGGCCCATCCGCGTATTGCGCACTCCGTGACCCTCGACGAACTCGCGAAAAACCATCCGAGACTCCGCGATCGCCTTGGATCCGAAGCCTGCACGGAAGAAGTCATGCGCAGCCATCCGGAGGCTATTCTGTTCAACCGTTCGGCGCTGCCCTGACGGCCTGCACTTGTTCCTGGGTCCTGACCGGCGAGTGTGTTATGCTCCGCCGCGTCAGGTCTCATCAGGGAGGGGTTCATGCAACCGGGCATGGTCCTCATCTGGATCGGCGCGCTGCTGATCATCGCCGGGATCGTACTGGCAGCAGGCCAGGCGCTCTGGAAGGGACGCTTGAGCGATGCGCACCAAACGGGTCCAACGGGTGCAAGCGCCACGCTTGAGCCGCAGGGGCGGGTGCGCGCGTTCCATCCCAAGCACCACTGGCCCAGTATCATCCTCGTGGCGCTCGGCGTCGTCCTGATGCTGGCGGAAGCGGCTGTGTGACGAACATCGTACTTGAAACCGGGCGGGGCGAGTCCAGTTGTTGCTCCATCCGCTGCCTTGCGCGGCGGTATTCTCATCATCTACACCGGAGATCCCCATGCAGCAGCGTCAGCTTGGCCAATTGCAGGTGTCCGCCCTCGGTCTCGGCTGCATGGGCATGTCGGAGTTCTACGGCACCGGCGACGAGGCGGAATCCATCGCCACCATTCATCGCGCCATCGAGCTCGGCGTGACCTTTCTCGACACCGCCGACATGTACGGCGTCGGACGCAACGAGGAACTGGTCGGCCGCGCCATTGCCGACCGGCGCGACAAGGTGGTGCTTGCCACCAAGTTCGGCAATGTGCGCGGGCCCAACGGCGAGCGCCTCGGCATCAGCGGCAAGCCGGATTACGTGCGTCAGGCCTGCGAGGCGAGCCTGAAGCGGCTCAAGATCGATGTGATCGACCTCTATTACCAGCACCGGGTCGATCCCGAGACGCCGATCGAGGATACGGTCGGCGCCATGGCGGATCTCGTACGCCAGGGCAAGGTGCGCTACCTCGGTCTCTCCGAGGCCGGTCCGCAGACCATGCGCCGTGCTCATGCGGTTCATCCGATCGCCGCATTGCAGACCGAGTACTCACTCTGGAGCCGCGATCCCGAGGACGAGATCCTGCCCACCGTGCGCGAGCTCGGCATCGGCTTTGTACCTTATTCGCCGCTCGGACGCGGTTTTCTCACCGGGCAGATCAAAAGCGTGGACGATCTGGCTGAAGACGATTTCCGTCGCAACTCGCCGCGTTTCCAGAGCGAGAACTTCCAGAAGAACCTCGATCTCGTGCGCGAGATCGAAGCCATGGCGCGGGAGAAGGGCTGCGCGCCATCGCAGCTCGCGCTTGCCTGGGTGATGGCACAAGGCAACGACATCGTGCCGATCCCCGGCACCAAGCGCCGCCGCTATCTTGAGGAGAATGTGGGCGCACTTGACGTGACGCTCACGGACGAGGATCTCGCACGCATCGACCGCATCATCCCACCGGGCGCCGCCGCCGGGACGCGTTATCCGGAGCCGGGGATGAAGATGGTGGGGCTCTGATCCTTACGCTGCTGAAGAGGTGTTGAAGGACAGGGACTCCATCGCCCCCGCCTCGTCGATGCGGCGCACGAGATCGTCCACCTCTTCCTCGGTCTGATAGATGCCGAAGCCCAGACGCAGGCGCTGGCCGCGCACGTCGGTCACCACGCGCAGCTCTTTCAAGTTGTTGTGGATGGCCTGGGCTGCGGGCGTCTGGAATGTGAGGAAGTTGCCGCGCCGCGTCTCGTCCGTCGGCACCACGGGCGAGGCGTTCGCGAACAGGGCGGAGCTGCCGACGCGACGCAGGAAATGCTGCTGCAGCGCCTTGGCATGAGCGTGGATGATGCCGGCCGTGATGCCCTCGTCCGCGAGCCAGCGCATCACCGCGTTGAAGCGGTAGAGCCCCGACGGATCGAAGGTGGCGCCCATGAAGCGCCAGCCGTCCTCGCTGTAAGCCACCAATCCGCTCTGCACATTCGTGAGGTTGCCGAAGGCGGCGTACCACCCGGTATCGCGCGGGCGGAGCCCCCAGCCGGGCGGGCAATGCATGAAGCATGCGCCTTCGCCCGCCATGGCGTATTTGTAGCCGCCGGCGACGTAGAACACCCGATCCGCGATGCTGCTGAGATCCGCCGGCCGCGCCATGAAGCCGTGATAGCCGTCGATCACGATCATCGCACCGTCGCGGTCGCATTCCGCGAGGTGGCGCCCATCGAGCACGAAGCCGGAATTGAAAAACACCTGGCTGACGAAGACGAGATCATAGCCGGCTTTCGCGGCGGCGTGGAAGCGATCCTCGAAGGTCGCGAAGGGCTCCGCCGGTACGCGCGTCACGTCCACGAGGCGCTCCTCTTCCAAGCGCGCGATCTGGCGCGTGAAGGAATGGAACTCGCCGTCGGAGGTGAGGATGCGCACCGGGCGGTCGGCAGGGAAGCAGGAGAGGATGCGCTTCAGGAGCTCATGCGTGTTCGGCGCCACCGCGATGGTGTCGCGATCCGGCAGGTTGAGATGCCCGGCTACACGACCGCGGAACTCGTCGAGCACGGGGCCTAAGATGTGCTCCCACTTGTCGTCCATGAGACGGGCGGCGTCGTCCCACGCCTGCACCTGTGCCTCGCGCGTCACGTCCGGCCAGGGATGGTGGCTGTGAGCTGCGAAATGCAGGCGATCGGGCTCGGCGTTGAGGAAGCGGGAGAACTGGGAGCGAAGATCAAGCATGATGCTCTCAACCTGATTAAAGCTTGCCGCGCACGGACCAGAGTTCAGGGAAGAAGTATTTTTCCAGCGCCTTGCGCAGGTAGCTGACCCCGCTGCTGCCGCCGGTGCCGCTGCGCATGCCGATGATGCGCTCGACGGTCTTCATGTGCCGGAAGCGCCATTGCTGGAACGCATCCTCGAGATCGACCAACTCCTCGGCGAGTTCGTAGAGGTCGAAGTGCTCACCAGAATGGCGGTAGATCTCCTCCCAGATCGCCTCGACGCCTGGATGCGCCGTGTAGGGTTGCGTCACGTCCCGATCCAGAACCTCGAGGGGAACGTCATAGCCGCGCCGTGCCAGCAGGCGTAAGGCCTCGTCGTAGAGGCCCGGTGCGTGATAGGCGGCCTCGAGCTGCTCCGCGAGGTCGCTCCTGTGCTTGTGCGGTGCCATCTTCACCGCGTCCTTGGCGCCGAGCTTGAATTCGACAAGCCGATACTGCCAGGACTGGAAGCCGGAAGATTTGCCGAGCGCCGGGCGGAAGCTGAGATAGTCCGAAGGCGTCATGGTGGAGAGCACGGTCCATGCCTGGATCAGCTGCTCCTGGATGCGGTTGATTCGGGCTGTGCATTTGAAGGCCGGCTGGAGCTGGTCAGCCCGGATATGGGCCAGCGCCGTGTCGAGCTCCCGGTTCAGGAGCTTCAGCCACAGCTCCATCACTTGGTGGATGGTGATGAAGAGAAGCTCGTCGTGCTCGGCGGTCAGGGGGGACTGGGCGGAGAGGAGGGTATCGAGCCGGAGATAATCTCCATAGCTCATGCCGTCGGAAAAATCGGTGTGAATCCCATCCGTCGCTGCCGACAAATCTTTCTCTCCCTGGTTTCTTCCGCTTACGCGCGGATTATCGTCCTGCCGTTGGGGCTTACAACGAAAGTAGGACATTGCCGCAGGATTGTCACGTTGGGCTAGCCGGAATTGGCTTTCGGCCTCTGAGGCGGTAGGTTGCCGCCCCTGAACGATCCTGCATGGAGAGACCCTCGTATGACCGCTACGCTTCCCGACCGCCTGGCTTCGAACCCGGACAGCCCCTATTACGACGAGGAGCTGCTGGCGAAGGGGATCGGCATCCGTTTCAACGGAGCCGAGAAGACCAATGTGGACGAGTATTGCGTCAGCGAAGGCTGGGTCCGGGTCACAGCCGGAAATGCGAAGGACCGCTTCGGCAACCCGATGACCATCAAGCTCAAGGGCAAGGTCGAGCCGTACCTCAAGAGCCAGGAATAGGCCTTCACACGGAGCGGACCTGCCGCTGCGGCAGGACTGGACGCGCCATTCCGTGCGCTCCAAGATCACGGGTAAGCTAGTCGATCGCGGCACGTCCTCGGGAAAGGCTTGTCCTGAATGGCATCGGTGAAGGGGCGAACCTTAGTTGCAGCGGCTTATCTATTCGCCTCGCCGGCCTTCGCCCATGATTGGTATCCAACTTGGTGCTGCGACGATCACGATTGCCGTGAACTGACCGAGGCCCAGGGCGAGACGGTAACGGAAACCGCCGAAGGCTGGCGGCTTTGGGATGGACGCCTCATCGACCGCGAGTATGCCAAGATGTCGCCGGACGCCAAGTTCCACCTCTGCGAGGAGCCCACAACCCGGGCCATCATCTGCTTCTTCGCCCCGCAGGGCGCATCCTGATCGCCTCGTGTCCCGGAAGGCCGCGAATCAGAGATAGGCCCCAAAAAGGAAGCGCCCGCTCTTGGAGGGGCGCTTCAAGGTCCGACCCGTAGGGGCAAAATGAGGGTCGTGAACCTCTCTATTCGTAGAGTAATCGGGCTAAATTGTGACGAAAAACGGCGCCAATTGAGCATGTCAAGAGAAGAGGCGCGCTATTCTGACGCAAAGGATCGTTTATTTGCGAACTATTCGGCCTTGCGCGGACAGAGTTGATGGTTTATCCCAGATTAACCGTAGGGGCAAATACGGTCATAAGGGTCGCGAACACAGTCAAACAACAGGCTGGGCGCGGCCCTTTCCATTTCTGTTATTAGGAATCTGGTCCGTTACTTGCGGTCGATGCGACCTTCTGCACTCACTCCTTAGATAGTGCTGATCTTCCTAGTAGTCGCCGTGTATGTTGGCGCACGCCATATATTCCCATATGTTATAACTAGTATCGAGTGACGTTAATCTGCTTCACCTCCAGAGAAGGGGTGAGCAAAAGACGGGCATTCACTTTGTTGCAGCCGATGGGAGGCGCCGACTATGGCAACGATTTACGCAAATGGGGACACCCTTGGAACCGCAAGTCGCGATGAGATCTACGGAAGTAGCGGTGCCGATCAAATCGAAGGGCGTGGCGGGAATGACTGGATCCAGGGAAACCGAGGCCATGATGTGATCTTTGGCGACACAGGCAACGACACGATCTGGGGCGGCAGCGGCAACGACTTGATTCTCGGCGGAGCCGGGCGCAACATGCTGACCGGTCACGGCGGAAATGATGTTTTTGTGTTCAATCAGGCACTGTCGAGTTCCAATGTCGATACGATCACGGATTTCAGTGTGAGACATGACACGATTATTCTGACACCTAATGTCTTCAAGGGGGTTGGTGTTTCCGATCGGGATATGAGGTCGAGCGCCTTCTGGACGGGGGAGTCGGCACACGATGCGAACGACCGCATCATCTATAACAAGGGCACAGGCTCCGTGTACTACGATCCAGATGGAAGCGGTTCACGAGCGGCCGTCGAGTTCGCCAAGATCGATGCGAACCTGAAACTGACTTACAAAGACTTATACGTCCTGAATCCATGATGCCCTAGAGAGGCATCTATTTGTCTCAACTCCTTTTCCCGCGAACGTCCTGAAGGCGATCCATGGTGGCCTTGATCTCCTCGGCCGCCTTCAGTCCCCGGATGCCGATCACTCCACGGTCGACCGTCTTTCCATCCGCATCTTTCCTGCCGTTGAAGAACGCGTCCCTTTCGGCCTTGGACATCTTCAGCAGGGTTCGGGCCTCGGTCTCGATTCGCCACTCCTCGGACCAGGTGCTAACGGGCTGGCCGGTGAGTTCGGAGACGGCTTCGGTATCGCGGGAGTAGGTCATGCCGGACACCATGGCATGAAGGGGTGAAGAGAGCGTTGACTGGGTCTGCGGTTCAACTGGTAAAGCGTGCCCCGTAATGCGTTCCGTCCGTCCACACCAGCCGTGTCGTGGCTGCTGCGCCCGCCTCAGGGATCTCGAGCTCGAATTCCAAGGGAATTTCGGCAGAGCCGGCAATCACCAGCCGGACGCCCGACTGCGACAGGTCCCACACGGAACAGCCGATGCGCGCCCTGCTCTTCGTGTCCCGGATCCACCCTTCCAGCATGGTGGGGAAGCGCTCGTCCGATCGACGTTCAGGCAGTCCAAGGCTCATGCGCGGGATTCCATGGTTCGAAGGGTCCCGTTATAGGCTGGCGAGCTGGTGTGAGGCTATCCGATGCCCATCTGCATGACGATGTGACGATGGATTGACCCGATGGCGCCTTACCTCACGCAAGTTCGAGCGGTCCGTCGATAATCACGTGCGGGCACAGGCGCGAGCAGCGCTCGATCCGTCCATCCACCCGATAGATGTTCTGCAGGAGGGTTGGAGTGATCACCGTCTCCACCGGACCGCAATTCACCATGGTGCCGGAATCGATCACCATGACCCGGTCGGCGACGCGCAACACCTGGTTGAGATCGTGGATGGCGAGCACCACGCAGATCCCGCGTTCCCGGGCGAGCGAGCGAATGAGCGCCAGCACCTCCACCTGCCGGTGCAGGTCGAGGGCGCTCGTCGGCTCATCGAGCAGGAGGATCTTCGGCTCGCGTACGAGCACCTGGGCCAAGGAGACGAGCTGCCGCTGGCCGCCGCTGAGTTCGTTCAACCCCTTGAACAGGATTTCCTCGAGCCGCAGGTTGAACAGAGTGCGGTCGACCTCCTGGAGATCCTCGTCGGTCACCTTGCGCGGCGTGCCCTGCTTGCGGGCGAGGAGCACCGACTCGTAGACGGTCAGTACCGTGTTCACCGAGGTGTCCTGCGGCATGTAGCAGACAGGGCTCGGGCCAGGCCGCAATGCGATGTCGTCGATGCGGATGTCGCCCGGCCCGTCGAGCAGGCCGGCGATGCGCCGGAACAGGCTCGACTTGCCGGCGGCGTTCGGTCCGATCACCGCTGTGACCTCACCGCCCTTCAGCACCGGCGTGGTGACGCCGGAGAGCACGTCCTGCTTGCCGTAGCGGACGCCGACGTCGGTCATTTGCAGGGTCACTACCATGCGCGCCTCCGGGTGGACATAATCAGGCTGAAGAGGAACGGCACACCGACCAGCGCCGTGATGATGCCGATGGGAAAGATCGTGCCGGGCACGATGGACTTGCTGATGACGGAGGTGAGCGACAGGATGGCGGCACCGGACAGCACGGAGGCCGGAAGGAAATAGCGCTGATCCTCGCCCACCAGCATGCGGGCGATGTGCGGGCCGACCAACCCGATGAAGCCGATGGTGCCGACGAACGCCACGGGCACGGCGGCGAGCAGGCTGATGACCATCATGGTCTCGAGCCTGACCCAGCGCACATTGACGCCGAAGCTCGCCGCCTTGTCGTCGCCAAGCCGCAACGCGGTAAGCGCCCAGGCCCGGCGCATGAAGAGTGGAAGTGAAACCGCAACCACCGCCGTGGTAATGGCAAGTTTGGGCCATGTGGCGCGGGTGAGGCTGCCCATGGTCCAGAACACGACGGCGGACAACGCCTGTTCCGATGCGAGATACTGCACCAGCGCGAGAAGCGCGTTGAACGTGAAGACGAGGGTGATGCCGAGGAGCACGATGGTCTCGACGGTCACGCCGCGCTTCTGGCTCATGAAATGGATGAACAGGGCCGCCGCCATCGCCATGAGCAGCGCGTTGATCGACACGATGTAGTCGATGGCCCAGGGCAGGAAGCCGATGCCGAACACGAGCGCGACGGAAGCGCCGAAGCTCGCGGCCGCCGAGATGCCGAGGGTAAAGGGGCTAGCGAGCGGATTGTTGAGGATCGTCTGCATCTGCGCGCCAGCCGCGGACAGCGCCGCGCCGACGACCACCGCCATGAGCGCCACCGGCATGCGGATGTCCCAGATCACGACGCTGATCTGCTGCGAGACCTCCGGCGAACCCATCAGGGCCAGCACGACCTCATGCATGGAGTAGCGCGCGGGACCTAAGCCCAGATCGGCAATGACGGAGAGAACGAGAACCAGGCTAAGCGCAAGAAGCACGAGCTTCTTGCGCTGCACGAGGACGCGGTAGGCACCGCGTCCTTTAGGCATGGCGATGGCAGGAGAATGGGCCAAGAGCCTTATTCCTTGTCGCTGAGGGAGACCCAGTAGCCGGTCTTGTAGGGCACGGGCAGGAAGCGCTCGTAGAGCGTCTTCATGGTGGCGTCTGGTTCCACATCCTTGAACAGGTCCGGATGTAGCCACTTGGCCATCGCCTGGATGGCAATGAACTGATAGGGGCTGTTGTAGAACTGGTGCCAGATCGCGTGGACCTTGTTGTCCTTGACCGCCTTCACGCCGGTATAGGCCGGGCGCTTCATCAGGCCTGCAAGCTTGGTGCGGGCCTTCGCCTTGTCCGCGCCGGAGCCGACGCCGACCCAGGCACCGCCGGGCACATAAAGCTCCCAGTTCGAGCCGGTGACGATCACGTGGTCGGGATTGGCCGCGATGATCTGCTCGGGGTTCACGACGCCGAAGGTGCCGGGAATGATCTTGGCAGCCATGTTCTGGCCGCCGGCCACTTCCACGAATTTGCCGAAGTTTTCGGTGCCGAACGACATGCAGCAATCGTCCGAATAGCCGCCGGCACGCTCCACCATCACCAGGGGCTTGGCGGGATTGGCCTTGGCGAGGCGCTCGGTCACGAGGTCGATCTGTGCTTTCCGGAACGCGATGAACTCCTCGGCGCGCGCTTCCTTGCCGAACAGCTTGCCGATGAGGCGCATGCTGGCATCGGTGTTCTCGAAGGGCTTCTCACGGAAGTCGACGAACACCACCGGGATGTCGATCTTGGCGAGCTTCTCGATGAGCTTGGCGTCGTCGGTGGCGGTCTTGGCCTCGATGTTGAGGAGGATCACGTCGGGCTTCAACGAGACCGCCTGCTCCACATCGAAAGTGCCTTCTTTGAAGCCGCCGAAAGTCGGGATCTTCTCGATCTGCGGATACTTGGCGAGGTAATCCTTGTAGCCGTCGAGATCAGCCTTCTGCAGGTCGTCGCGCCAGCCGACGACGCGCTTGAATGGCTGATCCGTGTCGAGGGTGGCGACGAAATACATCTGCCGGCCTTCGCCGAGAATAACCTTCTCGACCGGCGCCTTCACCTCGACCTTGCGGCCAGTGATGTCCGTCACGGTGATCTTGTCGGCGGCATGAGAGGAAACGGGCAGGAGCCCGACGAGCGCCAGGGCGGCACCGAAGACCAGTTTGGAGAGTTGCATGATGCGCCTCGCAGCATTTGAGAAAGCGGGCTTCTCCTAGGTTCGATCACCAGGGCATGCAAGCGTTATCTTTTAGAATTACTCTAGTTAAAATAAGTAGAACGACAGATTAAAATAATTCTATTCTGCAGTTTACAATTATTCCAGTTTGACGTTATCGAAATTTGCTTTTAGAGGAGCGCCGGAATTCATCTTCACCACGAGCTTCTCATGAATGCGAATTACACGCTCCGGGACGAAATCCGCGACTACTGGTCGGCACGCGCGGCAACCTTCGACGAGCAGGTAGGGCACGAGATCTTCTCGGAAGGTGAGCGGCAGGCATGGCGCGACCTGTTCCTGCGCCATCTTGGACCGGGAGAAGGACGCCGGGCGCTCGATCTGGCAAGCGGTACCGGCGTGATTTCTCATCTGCTGCACGGTCTCGGCTTTAACGTCACCGGGCTCGATTGGTCGGAGGCGATGCTGAACCAGGCGCGCGCGAAGGCGGCCCGACGCGGCGCGGATATCCGCTTCGTCATGGGCGATGCCGAGCACACTCTGGAAAAGCCGGAGAGCTACGACGTGCTCGTCACGCGGCATCTGGTGTGGACGCTGGTCGACCCGAAGGCAGCTTTCCGCGAATGGCACTCCTTGTTGAAGCCCGGTGGGCGGCTTCTCATCGTCGATGGCGACTTCGTGTCGGACACACTGGTGAAGCGCATGATCCGCTTCATCGAGAAGCTTGTGCCAGGGCTTGCCGGGACTTCGCATGCTCCCAACGGCATGCGCGAAACTCATGAGCGCATCCTAAAGCGCGTGTATTTCTCGAAGGGAGCGCGGGCGAAGGACGTGGCAGCCCTGTTGCGCGAGGCAGGCTTTGCTGAGGTCATCATCGATCATGACCTCAAACCTATCCATCGGCAGCAGGCGAAGAACCTGCCGCTGCTCAAAGGGCTCGAGCGCGCCACGCAGCATCGTTACGCTGTCCTGGCGGTTAAAGCCTCATCCTGAAAACCCATAGCCTTCCTGTCGTGATCATGCTCTCTTGAACGTCGAGGAAACTCGGCATCAGGAGAGCGAATGGGACGCAGCCGCTTCCGAATGCTTGTTCTTTGCTCCGTGCTGACGGCGCCACTATGGGCTCTGGCGCAGCAAAGCGCCGATGTCGCGACACCCGAAGGCTTTCCCGTCATCGGCAAATGGATGCTGACGTCGCAAGGTGTTCCGTCAGACTGGCTGGGCGAGATTGTCCGCGGCAAGAACCTGCGCGAGCCGATCAACGTCATTATTGTGGATGAGGTCGCTTCAAGCGCCGAGGAAGCAAAGGCGAGATTGCTCGCCGCTGCCGCTCGCGCCGGCTATCCCGTGCGGTTCGGACATTCGGCAGGCTATCAGGGCTTCATCGGCACACAGCTCCACGCACAGCTGCCGCAGGGCCGGGATGATGCCTTGTCCAACGACATTTTCGAAGTGAGCAACAATCACGGCCGGATCTTCGGTCCGCATGTTTTTGGACAGGCCTATGTGTTCACTGGCGCATTCAGCCGCGAGGAGGTCGACCCGTTCCGCGATCCGCCGCATCAATACGGCTCGTTCAACCGGGCGCGGGACGATTTCACGCAGAGGCTCGATCGCAGCACGGCCTACAATGTGAGCGGCTTCGTCAATCTCGGCAACGCGCTCATCGATGATCCAAAGCTCACCACGGGCGATCACGACGGCATGGCTGTGGTGGTGCGGGCAGGGCGGTAGGAATCAACCAGCGAGAAAACCCGCCAAAGCCTGCGGATCCACGTTGCCCCCGCTGATGATGATGCCGACGCGTTTGTTCTTGCACGACACGGGTCCGTTCAAGGCCGCGGCCGCTGACAGGCAACCGGTGGGCTCCACGACAATCTTCATGCGCTCGATGAAGAAGCGCATGGTGTCGATGAGCTGCGCATCGGACACGGTGAGAATGTCATCGACGAGCGCGCGCATGATCGGGAAGGTCTTGGATCCCACATAAGTGGTCTGCGCCCCGTCGGCGATGGTGGAGGGCACCGGGATCTTGACGATGGAACCTGAGCGGAACGATTGCTGCGCATCGTTGCCCGCCTCCGGCTCGACGCCATAGATGCGGCACTCGGGCGAGAGCGCCCTGGCAGCGAGCGCCGAGCCTGCCAGCAGGCCGCCGCCGCCGGTGCAGACGAACAGCATGTCGAGAGGGCCAACCTCCTCGAACAGCTCCTTGGCGGCCGTGCCCTGGCCGGCGATCACGTCCTCATGATCGTAGGGCGGGATGAGGGTGAGGCCGCGCTCTTCCGAGAGCTTGCGCCCAATAGCCTCGCGGTCCTCCGTGTAGCGGTCGTAGAGCACGACCTCGCCGCCATAGCCTTTGGTGGCCGCCACCTTCATGGCCGGTGCGTCCTGCGGCATGATGATGACGGTCGGCACCCCCTGAAGCTGGCCGGCATAGGCGATGGCCTGGGCGTGGTTGCCGGACGAGAAGGCGACCACGCCGCGCTTCTTCGCCCCCGGCGACAGCCGCGCGATGGCGTTATAGGCTCCCCGAAATTTGAAGGCGCCGGCACGCTGAAAGTTCTCCGCCTTGAAGAACAGCCGACCGCCCGTACGCTCGTCGGCGGTACGGGAGGTGAGAACAGGCGTGCGATGGGCAATTCCCTCGATGCGCTGCGCCGCCGCTGCGACATCTTCATAGGTGGGAAGCCCTGGCAGGATGGAGCGAAGGGCGTCCTGCTGTGCTTGTGCGTTCATCAATTCCCATGCTCCTCAGGGTTTCCCGCTCGCGGCATCACGCCCCACAATGGCCGGATGCCGCCTTGGCCTTTGCATAGCAATTTCAGAGAAGCCTTGTCAGTAGGGGATTGCGGACCCGCGGCTCCCATGACGCCTTTCTCAAAGGAATGCTCCCGTCGGAACAGCCGTCCGCCCAAGCCGTTCATCCTGATCGAGGCAAAGGCTCAAGAGGAGGCTTCCCATGGACCTATGGCAAATGGTCGTGTCGGATCATGCGAATATCGAGGAGCTCTGCCGCGAGGTGCTGCGAGCCACGGCCACCGGCCCGAACAGCCGCTCCGAGCTTTTCGACGACCTCCAGGACGAGCTGGAGCGACACATCGCGGCGCAGCAGAACGTGCTTTACCCCGCTCTGGCCCATCATGAACGCACCGCCGGCTATGTGGCCGATCTGGAGCGCAAGCAGGATGAAATCCTCCGGCAGCTCGACGAGCTGGCCGCGCGGCCGAACAAGGACAGCCACGATTGGGCCGTGGATTTCAAGGACCTGACCGGCTCCATCCGCCACGCCTTCACCCTGGAGGAGAACGGCGTGATGATCGTCGCCCGCGGCGTCTTTTCTCCAAGCGAGCTCAAGAGCCTGCAGCGGGATTATGAGCGCGAGCGCATCGCGGCCTACGAGGCCAGCCGCTGGCACATGCCGCAGGCGATGATGCCGAGCCGCTACGGCCTGCCCACCGGCACCGTCTTCGGTGCGCTCGCCGGTGTGCTGGCTGTTGGGGCCGGAGCCCTGCTGTGGAGCATGAACCGGTCCAGGTCCATAGGCTCCGGACGGAGCCGGCCCATGCAGCCGGCGCCGCGCCGTCCGCAGCCGCCATTCCCGCTCGAGAGCGGCGTCATCGACCGCAGCCTTGAGGGCTCCCGCCGTGGCAGCATGGGACAGGATGCTTCCGGGGTCCGGACGTATTCCGGTTCCACCTCGGCAACCAGCGCCGCCGGTCGGATGAGCGGTCAGCCGGGGCAGGGCGCGTCGCAGGCCGATGATGCTCTGCTGCACGGCGCAGGCAGCGGATCCCCGCCGACGGCCGGTGGCAGCCCTTCCGACGACAACTGGTTCTCCTCGGCCAACCCGCCCCGGGCTCCTTCCGGCCTCTCGACGCCTCTGCAGCCAGGCGGAACTCTGCCGGCCGGCGGGCCTGCGGTTTCCACAGGCTCTATTGGCACCGGAGGCGCCCAGACGGGCGGCGCGGATACGGGTGGGCTGAAGAGGGGCGGCGTGTAAAGCAAGCTTGGGGACAAGCGGGAGACGCTTTTCCTTTTTCCTGCCTGTGCCGAAAAGACCGATTCAGAGAAGCCCGCGGACCCCAGAGACGCGGGCTTCTCGCGTCAGGCTCGGTTCCGGTTTCTGGTAAAGGGCCAGATGGTGGAGCCGCCGCATATCGAGGGTGACGGAGCGCGACTGATCAAACGGTTGTCGGATCCAGCTCTGGATCCTTGATGGAGTTCCAGAGGAATGACTGGACGGCCATCAAGCGCGGCAAGCTGAATTGCAACACCCCTACAAAATGCGCCCGGACCAATAAGAAAATATGCTCCTATACATTGACAGGGCCAGCACGCCTCACGGACTTTTCCTGGCAGATTCCCGGCGAACCAAGGTTGCAGGGTTTGTTTCGAGAGGCAGGAGACGGCCTTAAGCGCTGGCAGGTGACACAGATGACGACACAGACATTCGAGATGGCTGAGGCCTGGGCTACGAGCTTCGCGCCTCCGGCTCCACCGGTGATTTTCACGCATCCCGGGAGCAATATCACGAACAACCCCAAGCCTGTCATCGTAGGCTCAGCAGAGCCAGGCACCACGATTACGGTCTATGCCAACGACGCAGCAATCGGCACGACGACGACAGATGCCAGTGGCCACTGGAGCATAACGTCAACAATTGATCTTGGTGAAGGGGCACATACGTTCCGCGCTCAAGCGAAAGACCCTGACGGCAATGTCAGTGCCAATTCGAACACGACGACGATCACCATCGATACCGTCGTTCCGACGATTTCTATTACGTCCGGATCCTGGACCTGGGACGCGACGCCTCTCATCACAGGAACAGCCGAGAATGGTGCAACCGTTACGTTGACGGTTAACGGCGCGACTTACAAGACCGTTGCCGCAGCCGGTTCGTGGAGCATCGATCTCGGCATTGCGACGCCCACCTCCGGCGCTCCAGCGCTCAACCTCCATGGTCGCAACAGCATCTCGGTCATTGCCGAGGATGGAGCCGGCAACAGATCGGCGCTGGTGAGCCAAAGTCTCGACATCGAGATCAATCGCCTTCTGATTGGCGATTCCCGTCGTAACCTGCTGGCAGGAGATCTCGGGGACGACACCATCCTGGGCGCAGGGGCCAATGACGCGCTCTACGGCGGTGACGGCAAGGACATCATCGACGGGGGCTCCGGGAACGACGTGACCTATGGGGGCACGGGCGATGACCGTGCCACCGGCGGAGGCGGCCGCGACAAGCTCTATGGTGAAGTCGGTGCCGACCGACTCTATGGCAAAGCCGGGCGTGACATGCTCAGCGGCGGATTGGGTAACGACACATTGTCCGGCGGAACGGGTCAGGATGTCTTCGTGTTCGACAAAGAACTCGGCACGTGGAGAACCGACCGACTGGTAAACTTCGATAAAATCACCGATTTCAGCGTCAAAGACGACACCATCCGGCTCGACAATGCCGTGTTCAAGAAGCTCGGCGCCGGTACCGCATCCAAGCCCAAGGCCTTGAAAGAGGGGTTCTTCACCATCGGAAGCCATGCCAAGGACAAGAACGACTACCTGATCTATAACACGAGCAAGGGCGTTCTATCCTATGATGCGGACGGATCCGGGGCAAAGTTCAAGGCTGTGGAGTTCGCCCTGCTTAAAAAAGGTCTGGCTCTCACGGCAAAGGATTTTTTCGTGATCTGAGGGCATCTCCCTGGGAAGGGTCCAGTATCGGAGCGCCGGCTGAGAAACCCTTCGTCCAACTGCGACAAAACCTTGGTTTTCCGCCAAAAATCTATCCTTTTGCCCGAAATCTTAACCGTCCGGTAACCATAACGGGCGCCGAATGGATTCATTCCGTTGCGTAGAAATCGCGACAGCTCGATCCGCCTCCGCTCTCCGAACATGTTCTGCGGTTTTCTGGAGAACCTGCTGGTGATGCCGTCGCAACAACAGGTCTGAAGGGTAGGAGAACCAAGGATGGCGAAAGTTCTTGTGGTGACATCGGGCAAGGGAGGGGTCGGCAAGACGACTTCCACAGCGGCCCTGGGCGCGGCGCTGGCCCAGTCGGGACAGAAGGTGGCGATGATCGATTTCGATGTCGGTCTGCGCAATCTCGATCTGATCATGGGCGCCGAGCGGCGGGTGGTGTATGATCTGATCAACGTCATCAAGGGCGATGCGACGATCGACAAGGCGCTGATCCGCGACAAGCGCGTGGAAACCCTGCATCTGCTGCCGGCCTCCCAGACCCGCGACAAGGACAACCTCACCGACGAGGGCGTTGCCCGCGTCATCGAAGACCTGCGTGAAAAATTCGACTGGATCATCTGCGACAGCCCGGCCGGCATCGAGCGCGGCGCAACGCTCGCCATGCGCCATGCGGATGTCGCCGTCGTCGTGACCAATCCGGAAGTTTCCTCCATCCGCGATTCCGACCGCATCATCGGCATGCTCGATTCCAAGACGCTGAAAGCGGAGAACGGCGAGCAGGTGGAGAAGCATCTCCTTCTCACCCGCTATGACGCGGCCCGCGCACAGCGCGGCGAGATCCTGAAAGTCGAGGACGTGCTCGACATTCTATCGATCCCGCTTCTCGCCATCATTCCTGAAAGCACCGAAGTGCTGCGCTCCTCCAACCTTGGCGCACCGGTAACGCTCGGCAGCCCGAACTCCGCGCCGGCGCGCGCTTATCTCGAAGCCGTGCGCAAGCTGCAGGGCGAAACCATCGTCGAGGTGCAGAAGCAGCGTGGTCTGCTCAGCAAGTTGTTCGCCAGGAGGGCCGCATGAACCTGTTCAACTTCTTCAAGAAGAACACCACCTCTGCTCCGGTGGCCCGCGAGCGTCTTCAGGTCCTGCTGGCGCATGAGCGCACCATCGTCGGAGGCGGCGAGTCCGATCTCGTGGCGATCCTGCGCGAGGAGATCATGGCGGTGATCGCCAAGCACTTGGCAGTGCCGCAGGACAAGGTGCAGATCAAGATGGATCGTGGTGCCTCCGTGTCGACCCTGGAGGTCGACATCGAGATCCCGGCGACCCTCACAGGTTTGCGCCCGGCTGCCTGAATGCTCTGATCGCAGGCTGCCCTGTCCAGCCTGCGATCTTCCGGTTATAGTCCTCATCCACGATCCCGCTCGGCCCGGAGGTGTTTTATGGATGACGGCAGCTGGCCTGAACTCTCCTATCCTGCCTGGCGTGACACGGCCGCGACCCTGCAGCTCTGGACGCAGATCGTTGGCAAGATCCGGCTCGCGCTTACACCCTGGCTCAATCACGGTTGGCACGTGCCGCTCTACGTCTCCGCACGGGGCCTGAGCACCTCGCCCATGCCTGTCGGCCGCGAGATCCTGGAGATCGAGTTCGACTTCATCGCTCATCGCCTCCTCGTGCGCACCAGCCGCGGTGACGAGCGCATGCTGCCGCTGCGGCCGCAGAGCGTCGCGGCGTTCTACGCAGATCTTGCCAACCTTCTGAACGATATCGGCATCAGGGTCTCGATCAACGAGATGCCGAATGAGGTGCAAAATCCCGTCCGCTTCTCGGAAGATCACGAACATGCGTCCTATGATGCCGATGCCGCTCATCGCTTCTGGCGCGTGCTGGTGCAGGCCGACAAGGTGTTCAAGCTGTTCCGCAGCGGTTTCCTGGGCAAGGTCTCGCCGGTGCACTTCTTCTGGGGCAGCTTCGATCTTGCGGTCACGCGCTTTTCCGGCCGCGAGGCGCCGCATCACCCCGGTGGGGTGCCCGGCCTGCCGGACGCGGTTACCCGTGAGGCCTATTCCCACGAGGTTTCAAGTGCGGGATTCTGGCCCGGCAGCGATGCTTATCCTCAGGCCGCTTTCTATTCTTACGCATACCCCGAGCCGCCGGGTTTTCGCGATGCGGCACTACCGGCGGGCGCGGAGTTCGATCCTGCTCTTGGTGAGTTCATCCTGCGCTACGATGTTCTGCGGCAAGCGCCCAATCCCGATGCGATGCTGCTCGATTTCCTGACTTCCACCTACGCAGCGGCAGCGGATTCAGGACGTTGGGACCGGGCTATCCTCGAATGTGCCTTAGGCGCACCCGCACGTGTGCGCAATGTCTGAGGACATCGCTTCGAAAGGTGATGACGTTGCCCGAAAGGGTGACGTCCTGCAGAAAATCCTGCACCTATCCTGTAATTGCCGTTGATCCGATCAGATTCGGCGAGATTGCCACGTCTGCGCCACAACCCGCCTCTAGCCCTAGCATTGCATGCGGCGAGACGAACCCCGATTGCCGCATGCACGCTCATCAAGAGTGGAGCATCCACCACGAGTAAAGGTGTGAGGACCCCATGCAGATTGGCAATTTGTCACGAACCCGTCATCCCCACGAACAGCACGACAACGCAGCCTTTCAAGCGTTGCGCATTCTCCTTGTGGCTGGCCTGATGGCTGGCGGATCGCTGGCCTTGTGGCTCTCCGCCGGTACCAGTGCCCCCGCGGGCGGCATGATTACCGCCGCGCCGCCGCAGATCCTGGCAGGCGAGAAGCAGCTGGTGGAAGTGCCGCATCGGGACGAACGCGTGCAGGTGGCCGATGCGGATCCTGCCACCTCCATGGCGACCTCAAGCTCACGAGTGGAGGCTTCCTACTTGCCCGCGTCCGGCCCGCAGGACATTGTCTCTGCTCCCATGGCAACCGATCTGTTGCCGCTCGCCGGCGAACAGGCTTCCGCTGCTCTGGAGTCAACGGTGTCAGCCCCTCCCGCCGATATCGACATGACGGGTGCCGTGGCCAAACATGCGAGCCTCGCGGTGCCCGCTTCCCCTCTGGGCCCGGTCGCTGATCTGGTCGATCTCAATCGGGCCTCTGTCGAGCAACTGAATTCCTTGAAGGGCGCAGGCGCCCTCGGTCGCGCCATCATCAAGCACCGGCCTTACAGATCCGTTGACGATCTTGTGAAGAGGAAGATTGTGCGTCGCACGGTCTTTGAGAAGATCAAAGGTCAGGTCACCGTGCGGTAGGGCCAAAAGCCCTGCGATCCCGCGCCCGCTAAGGGCATGAATCTCCGGCACGGCTCTGCGCCTGCCGGGCGCGCAACGGCGCCTGCGTCAAGGCCATGCCGCTGGCCCCATTGCCGCCGGCGATGAGGACGCTACAAAACATCAAAGCGTCGCCATTCCAAGCCAGACAGTGCCCATGCCTTTTCGACCCGTTCTGGATGTGTGTGTCATTCCAGGGCTTCCAACCCCAATCTACGTAGGAGCGGGGCTTTCAGCTCATTGCGGACTCAGCCAAGCTGAGCTGCAGGAGGTTTCCCTGGCGGGTGGACGCATCCTCCGGACCGAGGCTGTTCGGACGAAAGGTCGGGGTGATGGACATTAGAACCCCGCATCACCCCGATTTCCTCCGGGATGGCGGCGAGACGGGCGCGCTGATCCGCCATTACGACTGGGCCAGCACGCCTATCGGGGCAATTTCGGACTGGCCACAGAGCCTGAGGACGACCGTCGGCCTGATGCTTCGTTCCCCGATCCCGATGGTTCTGCTGTGGGGCGGGCATGGGGTGATGATCTACAACGATCCCTACTCGGTCTTCGCCGCAGGGCGCCACCCGCGGCTTCTCGGGTCGAACGTGCTGGAGGGCTGGCCGGAGGTCGCCGATTTCAACGCCCATGTCATGAAGGTCGGCATGGCGGGCGGTACCCTGTCGTTCCGGGATCAGGAGTTGACCCTCTACCGCAAGGGCGTGCCCGAGCAGGTGTGGATGAACCTCGACTACAGCCCTGTGATCGATGAAAGCGGTCAGCCCGGGGGCGTGCTGGCCATCGTGGTGGAGACCACCGATCGGATCACCATGGAGGCCGCCCTGCGCGACAGCGAAACCCGCCTGCGCGGGGTGCTCGACGGCATGGGAGAAAGCCTAGCGCTCATGGATCGGGATTTCCGCATCATCGACATGAATGCGGAAGCGCTGCGCCTCGAAGGTCGGCCTCGACAGGAGGTAATCGGCAAGACTCATTGGGAGGCCCACCCGGATGCCGATCCGGCTCTTGGCGAGATGTTCAGGCAGGCCATGGCGACCGGGACGCCTGTCCAAATGAAACACCGCTATGCCTGGCCTCACGGGCGGGTGAGCTGGATCGCCATGCACGCCTACCCGGTTGGCGAGGGCTTGGCGGTATTTTACGGCGACGTCACCGAGCAGGTAGAGGCCGAGGAGCGTCTGCGGGAGAGCGAGGAGCGCCTGCGGCTCATGGCCGATGCAGTGCCGCAGATCGTCTGGGTCACCGACGCCGAAGGAAAGACCGAGTTCTTCAACCGTCAATGGTTCGAATACACCGGCGCGACCGAGAAGCCTGACAGTGCGACCCAAGTCGCTTCGGACTTCGTTCATTCCGATGATCAGGCCGCCACGATGCACGCTTTCGAGGATGCTCGTCGAAACCAGAGCATCTTCGAGGTCGAGCATCGAATCCGCTCGAAGGCCGGGGAGTATCGCTGGTTTCTCGTGCGCGCAGAGCCCTATTGCGATCCACGGACCGGTGAGATTGTGCGCTGGTTCGGCGTTTCCATCGACATCCATGACCGCCGGATCGCCGAGGAGCATCAGCAGCTTCTCATCAACGAGCTGAACCATCGGGTGAAGAACACCCTGGCCACCGTGCAGTCCGTGGCATCGCAGACGCTGCGCAATGCGAACTCGACCGCGCAGGCCAAGGAGGCGCTGGAAGCCCGCCTGTTCGCCCTGTCCCGCGCCCATGACGTTCTCACCCGCGAGAACTGGGAAAGCGCGGACCTGTATGACATCGTCGAACAGGCCGTGGCGCCCTATTCGAGCCGTGGCGAGGATCGCCTGCATCTTGAAGGCGCAAGGGTCCGCGTGCCCCCGCGCATGGCCCTGGCGCTCGCCATGGCGCTGCAGGAACTGGCCACCAATGCGGTCAAGTACGGAGCTTTGTCCAACGAGGCGGGGGTGATCAGGATTGCCTGGGGCGTGCAACAAGGCGAGAGCGGGCCACGCTTGCATCTCAAGTGGGAGGAAAGCGGAGGCCCCACTGTGCGGTCGCCGTTGCGGCGGGGCTTCGGATCGCGGCTGATCGAGCGAAGCCTGTCACAGGACCTTGATGGCACGGCCCAGATCGTATTCCCGGCCACCGGCGTCGTGTGCATCGTGGATGCGCCGCTCACCTGAAGCTGCGATCTTATGAGGACCTATGCGAGAAGCGCCGCAACAGATGCGGCGCTTCCTGTTGTGATCAGTTAGCCTTGGCGGCTTTGACCGGATCCTTGACGTTCGGGATCGTGGCGAACTCCACATTGTAGAGCTCCCCGTCCTTGCGCTCCACTTTCCGCACATAGATGTTCTGCACGATGTCGCGGGTCTGCGGGTCGATCGAGACAGGCCCGCGCGGGCTGGTCCAGCTCATGCCCTTCATGGCATCGATCAGCGCCTGACCGCCTTGGCCGTTGGTCTTCTTCAGGCCTTCGTAGATCAGGTGCATGCCATCATAGCCGCCTACCGCCATGAAGTTCGGGCGCATGTTCGGGTTCGCCTTCTTGAAGGCTTCCACGAACGCCTTGTTCTCAGGGCTGTCATGCGCGACTGAGTAGTGGTGAGTGGTGATGGCCCCTAAGGCTGCATCGCCCATGCCGTTGAGCACTTCGTCGTCCGTCACGTCGCCAGGTCCAATGAGCTTGATACCGCTCTTGTCGAAGCCGCGCTCCACGAACTGCTTCATGAACTGCGCGCCCTGGCCTGCGGGCACGAAGACGAAGAGCGCGTCGGGCTTAGCGTCGGCCACCTTCTGCAGGAAGGGCGAGAAGTCTGGGTTCGCCAGCGGCACCCGCAGGTTCTCCACCTGGCCCCCGGCCTTGGTGAACACACCCGAGAAGGCTTTCTCGGAATCGATGCCCGGACCGTAATCCGAGACGAGCGTCACAACTTTCTTGATGCCGTTCTTGGCGGCCCAATCCGCCATCGGCTCGGTCGCCTGAGGCAGGGTGAAGCTGGTGCGCGTGATGAACGGCGAGGCCTCCGTGATCGTCGCCGTGCCCGCCGCCATGACGACTTGGGGAACTTTGGCCTGCGTGGCAAGCGGCGCTGTGGCAAGCGCCAGCGGGGTGAGGCCGAAGCCCGCGAGCACGTTGACCTTCTCGTTGACGATGAGATCCTGGGCCGTCCGCTTCGTCGCGTCCGCCACGCCGCCATCGTCCTTGACGAGCAACTCGAGGGTCTTGCCCGAGACCGTATTGCCCTTCTGCTGCATGTAGAGCCTGGCGCCCATTTCGACTTGGCGCCCGATGGCCGTGAAGGGACCGGTCAGCGGCAGGATCAGGCCGACCTTGATCGTCTCCTGCGCCTGCGCGCCCGATATGGCGGTCACGAGCGCGGCGGCGCCTGCGGCCAGGATAAGCGTTCTGCGGTGCATCGTTGGTCCTCCCTGGTTCTTCTTGCTGTCTTATGGCACAGGATGAACAAGGATACACGGGCGGCCAATGGATAAAGCAAGCAGGAGATTGGACGAATCGAACATCTCCGGTCCTGTCCCTGTCACGCGAGGGACTGGGTATCCCCGTCGATGGCAATAGCCTGACCCGAGATCGTTCGCCCGCGCGGCGAGCACAGGAACACGATCTGATCGGCAATCTGCTGCGGGGTGACGGCGGTTCCCAAGGAAACGTGCCGGAGGAACTCGCTCTCCATTTCCTCGTAGCTGACCCCGCGAGCTTCAGCCTTGCTGCCGATCACGCGGCGGATCCGCTCGCCTTCCACCACACCCGGAAGGATCGCGTTGACGCGGATCCCGAGCGGTCCCAGCTCCATGGCAAGCGTCTTCGTAAAGCCCACCGCTGCCCATTTCGCAGCGGAGTAGGGGGAGCGAAGCGGAAAGCCGAAACGCCCTGCCGCAGACGAGAGATTGACGATGGAGGCATTGCTGCTCTCGCGCAGATGCGGGACCGCCAAGCGGGCGCAATTGAACTGCCCTGTGATGTTGATCGCAAGCGTTCGGTCCCAATCCTCGGGATCGACCTCGTCCACCCGCGCGGTCGGGCCGGCGATGCCTGCATTGTTGACGAGAACATCGAGGCCGCCCAGAACGTGGAGAGCCTCGTCGAAAAGGCGGCTCACATCCTGGCGGTTCGCAACGTCCGCACGCGAGCGGGTGACATCGGGATCGTTCGCTGCCAGGGAGGCAAGCGCTGCGTCGTCAACATCGCAGACATGCACCTTCGCGCCCTCGCGGACGAAGCTTCTGGCAATCTCCAGGCCAATGCCGCCGGCGCCCGCCGTCACGAGAACGCGCAAACCTTGAATGTCCAAATCCATGGCAGGTTCTTTCCGTCTCTTCACCATAAAAGAGACAAGGCCAGGACGAACCCGGCCCTGTCGTTGTCGTGGCGATCAGCCCTTCACGAGCGGGCAACCGCCTTCGTTGAGAGGCCGGAAGGCCTGATCGGCCGGGATTGTGGCGAGCTGCTTATAGAGATCCCAAGGTCCCTTGGACTCGGCCGGCTTCTTGACCTCGAACAGATACATGTCGTGGATCTTGCGGCCATCCTGACGGATCATGCCCTTGCCGAAGAGCGGATCGTCCGTGGGCATCTCCTTCATCTTGGCCATCACCTGCGCGGTATCCTTGCCCTTCAGAGCCTCGACGGCCTTGAGGTAATGAAGCGCGCCGGCATAAACGCCTGCATGGACCATGGTGGGCATCTTGCCGCCGTTCTTCTCAGCGAAGCGCTTCGACCAGGCGCGGGTCTGGTCGTTCTGGTCCCAGTAGAAGGCTTCGGTCATGACGAGGCCTTGTGCCACCTGAAGGCCGAGCGAATGCACGTCGGTAATGAACACGAGGAGCCCTGCGAGGCTCTGCCCGCCCTGGACGATGCCGAACTCCGCCGCTTGCTTCATCGCATTTGTGAAGTCGCCGCCCGCATTGGCAAGGCCGATCACCTTGGCGCCAGAGGATTGTGCCTGGAGCAGGAAGGATGCGAAGTCCTGACCCGGGAAGGGATGCCGAACCGTGCCGACGACCTTGCCGCCTGCCTTGGCCACCAGGGCCGAGGTGTCACGCTCGAGGGCGTGGCCGAAGGCATAGTCCGCCGTGACGAAGAACCAGGTGTTGCCGCCGCGCTTCACCATGGCGCCGCCGGTGCCGTTCGCGAGCGCCCAGGTGTCGTAGGTCCAGTGAACGGTGTTTGGCGAGCATTGCGATCCAGTCAGGTCCGAAGTGCCGCCGCCTGAATTGATCAGGATCTTGTTCTTCTCACGGGCAATGCCGTTCACGGCGAGCGCCACCGAGGAGGTCGGAACGTCGAGGATCACGTCGACGCCTTCCTGATCGTACCATTGCCGCGCGATGCCGGCGCCGATGTCGGGTTTGTTCTGGTGGTCGGCCGCCACGATGTCGACCTTGATGCCCTTCTCGGAGGCCTTGAAGTCTTCGGCGGCCATGCGGGCCGCAATCACTGAGCCTTCGCCGGTCAGGTCAGAATAGACGCCGGATCGGTCATTCAAGACCCCGAGCTTGACCGAAATCTGCGCATGAGCGGCTCCTGTCATGGCCAAGGCGGCCAGAGCGCTGAGAACATAACGCGTCTTCATTGTTGTTTCCTCCCTATTAGGGCATCCATCTTAGGCATGCCTGCAAGGGATTGGAAAGCCGGGCGGAAGCCCTGGGCAATTGCCATGACAGCGCTGACAGTTGTGATAAATTCCACCCGCTCGTTTTCGGAGGATGCGCAGCATGGACTGTTTCACCGGCGGCTGCCTGTGTGGCAATGTGCGACTGGTGGCGTCAGGGCGTCCCTACCGGGTGGGCCTCTGTCACTGCCTCGACTGCCGCAAGCATCATGGGGCGCTCTTTCACGCATCTGCAATCTTCCCCCAGGATGCGTTGACGATCGAGGGCGAAACACGCGACTATGCGGGGCGGTTCTTCTGTCCCCGCTGCGGCTCATCCGTTTTCTCACGTAGCGCTGACGAGATCGAAGTGAATCTGGGCTCCCTCGATGTTCCTTATCAACTGACGCCCACCTACGAACTCTGGACCGTTCGCCGCGAATCCTGGCTGCCGCCGTTTCCCCTCACGAGACGCTACGAGCGCGATCGCGAATCCGCGAGTCGTTCCGAGGAATAGGCCGCGCGGACAGCAGACCGCTCAAAAGCGCTATCCCGTCGGCGCAGTTCTCTCACATCGTTTCAGAAGGCTGTGTGCTCCGGCCCTTTCGTCTGCAGCATGCGGCGCGCATCATCCGGGGTTGCGATGGTAAGCGAAAGCTCCTCCAGGATGCGGCGGATCTTCCGAACCTGATCGGCATTCGACGGCGCGAGCTCGCCCTTGCCCAGATAGAGGTTGTCCTCCAGGCCCACGCGCACATGCCCGCCGAGAATGGCCCCCATGGTCACGAACGGCAGCTGATGGCGGCCGGCGGCCAGGATGGAGAGATAGTAGTCGTTCCCGAACAGCCGGTCGGCCGTCGCCTTCATGTGCATGAGGTTCTCGGGCTCCGGCCCGATGCCGCCGAGGATCCCGAAGATCGCCTGCACGAAGAAGGGCGGCTGTACGAGCCCGCGGTCGGCGAAGTGGGCCAGGTTGTAGAGGTGCCCGACATCGTAGCACTCGAATTCGAAACGGGTGCCGAGCGCACCGAGTTCGGTCATGCCCCGCTCGATCTGCGCAAAGGTGTTAGAGAGGATGAAGTCCTTGGTCATGTCCAGATAGGGCTTCTCCCAATCGTTCTTGAACGATGCGATGCGCCCGCCGGCGCCGGAAATGTTGAAGTTGAACGATCCCATGTTCATGGAGGCGATTTCGGGCTGCGCCCATTTCGCCGCCGCGAGGCGCTCGTCGAGGCTCATGCCGAGCCCGCCGCCGGTGGTGATGTTCACGATGGCGTTGCTGCCGTCCTTGATGGCCGGCAGGAATTGCTTGAACACCTCGGGGCTCTGCGTCGGACGGCCGGTCTGCGGGTCCCGTGCATGCAGGTGAAGGATTGCGGCACCGGCTTCTGCGGCCGCGATGGCGCTTTCTGCGATCTGCTGCGGGGTCACCGGCAGGTAGGGCGACATGCTGGGCGTGTGAATGGACCCTGTAATCGCGCAGCTGATGATGACTTTGTCCGCTCGCTTCATCGAAACCTCCAGGGCCGTGAGACCCCCTCGTCTATCGGGAACGATCTCCAGGTTAGGCGAAACGGCGGGCCCAGGTCCATAGAGCGCCGGATTCGGGGTGAGGCAATCATCGGGTTGGATTTTCCGGCACCCCATTCACGCGGCCATCATTCCCGGCTAAGAGTCCATCGTCTCTTCGCGAATTGGATTCCAATCTATGGCCGCCAGCGTTACCGACCGTTTCCTCCGTTACGTCGTCATCGATACCCAGTCCGACGCCTCCTCCAAGACCCAGCCCTCCACCGAGAAGCAAAAGGATCTCGGCCGCCTGCTGGTCGATGAGCTCCTGTCCATCGGCGTCTCGGATGCCCATCTCGATGAGCATGGCTACGTCTACGGGACCATCCCGTCGAACACGCCGAAGAACAGTGTGCCGGTGATCTGCCTCTGCGCGCATATGGACACGGCGCCGGATTTCTCCGGCACGAACGTCAAGCCGCAGATCATCCGCCACTACCAGGGCGGTGACATCCGGCTGCCGGGCGATTCGACCCGGGTCATCCGCGTCGCCGACCATCCGGTCCTGAAGGACATGATCGGCCATGACATCGTCACGTCGGACGGCACCACGCTGCTCGGCGCCGACGACAAGGCAGGCGTCGCCGAGATCGTGGCGGCGGCCGAGTTCCTAATCAACAACCCGGACATCAAGCACGGTACGATCCGCATCCTCTTCACCACGGACGAGGAGATCGGGCGCGGCGTCGACAAGGTCGACTTCAAGAAGCTCGGGGCCGATTTCGGCTACACCATGGACGGCGGAGCCGCCGGCAGCATCGAGGACGAGACCTTCTCGGCCGATGCGGTGGAAATTGCCATCAAGGGCGTGGCGATCCACCCCGGCCTCGCCTACGGCCGCATGGAAAACGCCATCAGGATCGCGGGCGACATCATCGCGCGCCTGCCGAGGGACATGGCGCCTGAGACTACGAAGGGCCGCGACGGCTTCATCCATCCGACCGGCGTTTCGGGCGTGATGGAAAAGGCGCATTTGAGCTTCATCGTCCGCGACTTCACGGAAGAAGGCCTCAAGTCCAAGGAAGCTCTCCTGGAAAACATCACCCGCGAGGTGCTGAAGACCTATCCGGGCTCCAGCCACACCTTCACGGTCAAGGAGCAGTATCGCAACATGAAGGAGGTGCTCGATCGGCACCCGGAGATCATCGAGCATGCCGTGGAGGCGGTCAGGCGTGCCGGCCTGGAGCCTCGGCGCGACAGCATCCGCGGCGGCACGGACGGCTCGCGCCTGTCCTTCATGGGCCTGCCCTGCGCCAACATCTTCGCCGGCGGCCACGCCTTCCATTCCCCGCTGGAATTCGTCTCGAGCCAGGACATGGAGAAGGCGGTGACCACCATCGTCGAACTCGCGAAAGTCTGGGAGGAGCGCGCCTGACGCGCCTCCTACGGGCCGCGCGAATGGAACGCCTCGGCTTGACGGGAATTGCCTTGGGAGGCGGCCACTGGGCCGCCCCTGGAGGAGGTCGCCCAATGCCTAACCGCGTGCAGGATGGTCAACAGCCCGAGGCTCTGCGTTCCCTGAAATCGGCCGCCAAGGCGGGCAGCCGGAAGCCTGACGATCAAGGTCTCGAAGCCCGCGGCGACACCGCGCCGGTTTCAGCCTCTCCGGAGCAGGAGCAGGACGCCGCCGCAAAGGTGCTCCGTGAGGGGGTCAAGAAGAACCCTCGCGGCATGGAGGAAGCTGCCAAAAAGGCTCCGCGGCGCTGATCGCCGGGGCTCCAGGCCAAGACAAAATAGGCTTGAGAGCAGAACGGGAGGTCTTGACACTATGATCCGCCTGCTTTGTCCCATTCGGAAACGATTGGGCTCTCTTCTTCTGCCCTGACAGGGCGTATATGCACCCATAGGATCGGGCTGCGTCGGCAGTCTTCTTGCCTTGGAGCCGATTCCGCCCGGTTCGGACCTCGGTTCGATAGACCTGCAGCCGCGCCCTCTATGGTTGCGGTCACCCACAAGCCATACTTGCACACCGGAGATCCTTCATCTGTCAAAGCTGAACCGTTCGCCGCGCAGCTACGTTGAACCGAGAAGGATCCCCTAGTGAAGAATTGGGAGTGTTCATGTCTGCAACTGGGATCAGCGAGCGGGTTGGCGTTAGTCCTGCGGAGCATGGGCATGCGACCCCAACCTCCTTCTGGGCGCTGACCCTCGGCTCCATTGGAGTCGTGTATGGCGATATCGGCACCAGCCCGCTTTACGCCCTCAAGGAGAGCCTCGCGGCTGCGACCGCGCATGCCGGCCACGCCGCGCTGACGCGCGAGATGGTGGTCGGAGTGGTCTCACTGATCCTGTGGGCGCTGATCATCATTGTGACCCTCAAGTATGTGGTTCTGGTTCTGCGCGCCGACAATAACGGCGAAGGCGGCACCCTCTCGCTCGTCACGCTCGCCCAACGCGCCCTCGGGCACAGCACTGGGTTCACCATCATCCTCGGTATGGTGGGGGCCTCGCTTTTCTATGGCGATGCCATCATCACACCGGCGATCTCTGTGCTATCGGCGCTTGAGGGCCTCAAGCTTGTGACACCTGCCTTCGATCCTTACGTGGTGCCGATAAGCCTCATGATCCTGATCGGCCTGTTTGCCGTCCAGCGGTTCGGCACGGCCAGCGTGGCAACCTTCTTCGGGCCGATCACCGCTTTTTGGTTTGCTGTCATGGGCGTCGGAGGCCTGATGCACATCCTGGACGATCCTGGGATCGTCGGCGCGATCAACCCACTCCATGGTCTCAGCTTTCTGGTCAACCACGGCACTGCCGGCCTGTTCGCGCTTGGCGCAGTGTTCTTGTCGGTCACTGGGGCCGAAGCGCTCTACGCCGATCTCGGCCACTTCGGTCGGACACCGATCCGCACCGCCTGGCTTGGGTATGTCCTGCCGGCCCTGGCCCTCAACTACCTCGGTCAGGGCGCCATGCTGCTGGCCCATCCCGAAATGCTGGAGAACCCCTTCTTCCTGCTCTACCCCTCCTGGGCGCTGCTGCCGATGGTGATCTTGGCTACCATCGCCACGATCATCGCCAGTCAGGCGGTGATCACTGGCGCGTTCTCAATCTCGCAGCAGGCGATGCAGCTCGGCGTATTGCCGCGCTTTCGGGTGCTGCGCACCTCGGAGACTGAAAAGGGCCAGATCTACATTCCGATGATCAACTGGCTACTGCTTATCGCCGTCATCGTGCTTGTGGTGTTCTTCAGGACATCGAGCAATCTGGCGGCGGCCTACGGCATCGCCGTGACGGGTGACATGGTCATCACCTCGTGCCTGCTGTTCGTCGTGGCTTGGAAGTTCTGGCGTTGGTCCCCGATTGTCACTGCCCTGGTCATTGCGCCGTTCTTCGCCATCGAGTTGATCTTTCTCGGAGCGAACGCGCTCAAGATCCCGCAGGGCGGCTGGTTCCCCTTGATGACCGGCGCGGGGCTGTTCACTCTCATGTGGGTGTGGCGCAAGGGCTCGCGCCTGCTGGCTGAGATCTCGCATCAAGGCCGCCCGCCGCTGCCTGAATTCATCCGCACTGCGGAGAGCGGCTCGGCCCCGCGGGTGCCTGGGACGGCCATATTTCTGACGGGCAATGCCCAGGACGTGCCCGCTGCCCTGCTGCACAACATGAAGCACAACAAGGTGCTGCACGAACAGAACGTCATCCTGACGGTGGTGACCGAGGAGGTGCCGCGCCTCCCGAATGAGGGGCGTGTCTCCGTCGAGAAGCTCTCGGATTGCTTCTCGCGGGTGACAGTACGCTTCGGGTTCATGGAAAGCCCAGTCGTGCCGAAGGCTCTGCAGGAGGCTGGTTTCGACCTCACCGACGTCTCGTTCTTCCTGTCGCGGAGGGCGCTGCAAGCCTCGGCTCAGGCCGGGTTGCCCCTGTGGCAGGACTACATCTTCATCCCAATGGCACGCTCCGCCAGCGACGCCTCGGACCACTACTGCATCCCAGAGGACCGGGCCGTTGAGGTCGGGGCGCGGATCACAATCTGAGTGCCACCCCACAGGCCGGCTGACACCAAAGCGCCAGCGATACGATCAGCCGATCATTTCGAGGACGATCTGACGGATCTCCTCGCGGGACAGGCCGGTTGATTGCGGCTTTGGTGCAGCCTTGGCCTGCAGGGGAGCCTTGGCGTGATGATGGGTTTTCTTGGAATTCTGAGTTTGAATAGCAGTCGACATAATGAACCTGTGGCCGCGCCGGGCACAGCCCGGTCGGCATTGTGATGAGTGAAGCCGTCGGCGCAGCGCACCAAAAACGGCGAAATCCGCCCGAAAGGGCCGGAGGTAACAAACGATGGGAACGGTAAGCGGGCTCGGCGGCTCGATCACGAGCTAGGGAGAGCAGGCCGAACATCTCGGTTGGATAGGATGCATATGGGGCATCAGCCGGCTTATGGCAAGATAAAACTTTGCAAAACTGCATGCAGCAGCCCGGCTCAGGAAAGTAAAACCAGCCGCAAAGCCCCGTCTATTTCGTTATTTTTCAGAAGAAATAGGGCCTCTTCGAGGAACAATGCTCAGGTGAACGCCGGCATTTTCTCAAAATGGTGGCTTGTATTTGGGGGCTGGACACCCTACATCAGGATCATCGACCTTTGGCCGGACAATTGGGCCGTTTCGCCTTGGCATGCCAGGCGCACGTTCAGACGCTCTCCCAAACTTCGACGAACCCGAGCTTAAGGGCGTGCTTCCGCACGTCTCTGAGCTCACGTGCACTAATGCATAAACTCCAAGGAATACCGCCATGATGACAGGCACCGTTAAGTTCTACAACGATCAAAAAGGCTTCGGCTTCATTCAGCCCGACAACGGCGAGAAGGACGTGTTCGTCCACGCTACCGCTCTCGAGCGTGCCGGCATCCGCGGCCTCCGCGAAGGCCAGAAGGTCACCTTCGACACCGCTGAAGATCGTCGCTCCGGCAAGGTTGCCGTGAACAACATCCAGGCAGCCTAAAGTTGATGGGCGCGCCACACAGCGCCTGATGCTACGAAGCCGCTCCCACGGGGGCGGCTTCTTGTTTGTGCAAGTCCATCTTTGATGGCGATACCGGCGAGGACGCTATGAACACGTTTCGAAAAGCCTCTCCTGCGAAATCCGTGATGTTCGTCGTGGATTATGCCGACGCCCGCAGGGCGTATCTCTGGGTCGACAATCCCGGAAAGGCGAGCGATCCCCGCGCAGTCGGGATCATCGCCCGCGCTCAGCAAGAGCAGGGCACTCTTCCCGGCGGTGACATCGCCAGCATCCGGCGCGTCCGGTAATCGGCCTTAAGTTCGACGAGGCAGCAATAGGAACAATGAGCGGAATGAAGCATCAGGATCTCGGCGAACGGCTCAATGCAGCCAAGAGCGCGAAGCAGGCCATGGCGGAAAAGTTTCGGCAGCGTCCGGGACTCGACGACCCGGCGGTTGCGGAGCGGCGGGCTGCCAGGGCCTCGGTGAGCGCCGCGCGCGATGCCAGGACCGCTGAGCGCGAGGCCAAGCGCCTTGCCGATGATGCCCGCATGGCGGCCGAGCGCGAAGCCCGCGCGGCCGAACAGGCTGAGCAGGACAAGCTGCAGGCGGAGCAGGACGTGCGGATGGCAGCCGAGAAGGCTGCCGATGACGCAAGGCTCGAAATCGAGCGCAAGGCAGCGCGCGATGCTCGCTATGCGGCCCGCAAGGCCCGCAAGTAAGAGAGGAACCCAAGCGATGACTCACAAGTTCAAAGTCCGGCAGATGGTTCGGCTGGCGCAGCCCGGTTTCTCCGACACCCGGACGAATTCCGGCAACGTCTATGAGGTCGTACGGCTCATGCCGGCCGACCAGACCGGCGAAGTGTCATACCGTATCAAGTCGGGCATGACCGAAAAGGCCGTCCGCGAGGGCGAAATCCGGAGCGCTTAAGGCCTAACGCCCCAAGCGCTTTGCCGATCCGATCCGCCAGGCAAAAGCCGAGGCACAGCAACAAACCATTTTAGAGAGAGGACATCCATTGCAGGTTCTGGTACGCGACAACAACGTCGATCAAGCCCTCAGGGTTCTCAAGAAGAAGATGCAGCGCGAAGGCATCTTCCGCGAAATGAAGGCGCGGAAGGCCTACGAGAAGCCGTCGGAGAAAAAGACCCGCGAGAAGGCCGAGGCCGTCCGGCGCAACCGCAAGGCTGCCCGCAAGCAAGCTATCCGCGAAGGGCTGATCGCCGCTCCCAAGCCGAAGCCCCGTCCCGGCGCCGCCGGCGCCCGCCGGCCGATGGCCGCTCCGAGCGCTGCGCCTCGCACCGAGGCTGCAGAGTAAAGCCCGGCTAGAGCATTTTCCGGCGAAGTGGCTCCGGTTCGCCGTCCGAAAATGCGGCAAACCCAAAAAGAGAGATGATTCCACGCAAGTGGAAACAGCTCTAAAGGGCTCTCCATCGGTCTTTCAGGCGGCGCATGGGATCATGCGCCGCTTCGTTTTTTTGTTGATCGTGAGCCGGCATCGCGGCAGAGCGTGGTGCGCATCGAACGCCGATTCATTTAAAGCATTTCATGATTATGCAGTTGCTCCGCTCCAAACTCTTCGACGTCTACCTGGCTGTCTGGACCGGCCTTTTCGCGCCGGTTCTGGCCGCGCTGTGGCTGTGCGGCTCTCCCGAGCGCGGCGTGCGCCTGGCCTCGCGGCTGTGGGCGCGGGGCATCCTGGCCGGCCTGAAGCGGATCGTCGGTCTGACCTATGCCGAGCGCGGGCTTCACAACATCCCCAACGAGCCCTGCCTGATCATCGCCAATCACCAATCGACCTGGGAAACCCTGGCGTTCCTGGCGCTGTTTCCGGATGTGGCCATCGTCGCGAAGCAGGAGCTGCTGACCATCCCGGTCTTCTCGTGGTTCCTGCGCAAGTCGCCGATGATCCTGATCGACCGGGAGAGCGGCTCGAAGGCCGTTCGCAAGATGGTGGACGAGAGCCGGGCTGCCTTGGCCCAAGGCCGCTCCGTGCTGATCTTTCCGGAGGGCACCCGCAAGTCCGTCTCGGAGCCCATCGCATTCAAGCGCGGCGTCGAGCTTCTTTATGCGAAGCTCGACCGGGTGGTTCTTCCCGTGGCCTTGAACTCGGGGCACTTCTGGGGGGTGGACCGGTCCGTCAAGCGGGGAGGGACCATTTCGGTCTCCTATCTCGACCCCATCGAGCCAGGCCTGCCCGGCAATGAATTCACCCGCAGGGCCGAGCAGTTGCTCGAGGCGGAGCGGCAGCATTCCTGGCCGCAGGCGGCCTGAAGCCGAGCGCAGGTTCAGGCGACGGCCCTGACCGTCGGCTGAGGGTTCTGGATGTCGGCCATGAAAGCCGCGAGGGCTTCGCGGGGCATGGGCTTTGCGATCAGATAGCCTTGAGCCTGCGAGGCGCCGGCCACGCGCAGGGCGTTGAGCTGCTCCTGCGTTTCAACGCCCTCGGCTGTCGTGCTCATCTTCAGGTCGTTGGCAAGCCCGATCGTGGCCGTGATGATCGCACGGCTGCCCGCCGAGTCGATCATGCCGCGCACGAAGGACTGATCGATCTTGATCTTGTCGAACGGGAAGCTTCTCAGATAGCTCATCGACGCATAGCCGGTGCCGAAATCGTCGAGCGAGATTCCCACACCCAGCGTCTTGAGCCGCCTGAGAGCGGCGGTCGCTTCCTCAGTGAGCTTGACGGATTCCGTGATCTCCAGCACGAGGCGGTGGGCCGGCAGGCCGGAGAGGTTCAGGGCTTTCGTGACGCTGGCGAAAACGTCCCGGCGCTTGAACTGAACCGGCGAAAGATTGACCGCGACCTTCGTCATGGAATCCCAGGTCATGGCCGTGGCGCAGGCCTCCTCAAGGATCCAGTCGCCGATGGGTGCGATGAGCCCTGACTCTTCGGCGGTCGGGATGAACTGCAGGGGTGGGATCATTCCCTTCGTGGCGTGCTTCCAGCGCACCAGCGCCTCGCAGCCCCACATCCGGTTCGTCGCCAGATCGAGGATCGGCTGGTAGAACAGCTCGAATTCCCGGTTGTCGAGGGCGCTCTTGAGAGCCCCCTCGATGGCGCGGCGTTCCGCGCGGGAATCCTGGATGGTCGGGTCGTAGAACCTGTAGCTGCTGTTGGGATCGGACTTGGCCGCGAAGAGCGCGACGTCGGCCGCTCGCATGATTTCGGTAGAGGTCTTGCCGTCCGTGGAGGCGATCGCGATGCCGGCGGACAGCCCCACGTCGATCTCCGTGTTGCCGGCTGTGCAGGGCGTCTTCATGGCGGCTTGGATGGCCGTAACGAAATCCATCACCTGCTGCCGGTCCCTGACCGGCCGTTGAATGATGGCGAACTCGTCGCCGCCGATGCGGGCGATGAAGTCGCTCTTCCGGAGCCGCTCGCGCAGGCGCCGCGCCACCATTTGAATGATCTCGTCGCCCGCGCCATGGCCGTGATTGTCGTTGATGTCCTTGAAGCGGTTGAGGTCGAGAAGATGCAGGGCGAAATCCGTGCCGGAGCGCTGCGAGGCAAGGTATGTGCGCTTCAGCTCCTCGATGAAGAACGGCCTGTTGGGAAGCCTCGTCAGCACGTCGTGACGCGACAGGTAGCTCTCGCTCGCGGCCCTGAGGATTCCGGTCTTCACATGCCTCAAGCCCATGAGGCTCGCCGTATCGACCGCAACGCCCATGACATAGGCCACAAACCCGATCATGCGCGCCTCGAGGCGCTGCCCGGCCATCAGCTCCGCCACGGTGCGGCTGACGGCGATGCCGGCCGAATGGTTGGCCAGCGGATGCAGCGCGAACAGCCGCTCCTGCCGGTCGATCCAGCTCACGTCGCGAATGAGGGTCGGGCTGTTCTTGGCGATCATCCGCTGCAGCGGCGTGTCGGGCTTCCAGATCTTGCGGCCCAACGCCCGCTCGGAATGCGGACTGTGCGCCAGCACGACACCGTCCCGCCGGTAGAGCGTGACAGCCGACGAGGGCTTGCGGAGATGCTCCTTGTAGAGCGCCTCGAAATGACTGAGGTCGATGGTGCAGACGACGATGCCGAGGAGGTTTGCCTCGGTGTCGTTGATCCGGCGCGCGAGCGACAGAACCTTCTTGCCCGTGGTGCGGATCCGCATCGGCTCGCTCAGGTACGAAATGAGCGACGGATCCGTCGTGAGGGTCTGATAGTAGGATGCGCCCGTGAGGTAGATGGGGTCGGACATCGGACGCGGGTTCGAGGTGCCGACGAGCTTGCCCCGGGCGTTGACGAGGTCGATGCGCACGATCTGGGGCAGGGTGCAGGAAGCACCGACCAGAACGAGCTTCGTGGCCTGGGACGCCGCGAAGCCGTCGAACTCACCCACCCGGAGGCTCGCCTGCGGGATGCGGTCGACGAGGTCGCGAAGAACGCCATCGATGGATTGCAGGATACCGTCCGTGCGCTCCTGGAGGGTCAGCGCGAGGTTCGCCAGATCGCCTTCCGCGCGCGCGAGATCGTCGGTGTAGCCCCGCACCAGAAGGAGCACGGCGCCGACGATGACGGCAGCCGCGAGCACGACGCTGAGGGTTATGATCAGTGAGGCGGGCACAATGGTTTCGATGAGGCCTGGGAGCGACGATCCCAGCCACCATCCGCCCGCAGGTGTGGTTATTCCGTTAACTTCTATCGAGTCTGAGCTTCCTTTAGGTAAAAAAGCAAAGCTTAGCCCTGTTCGCAGGGCTCGATTGGCGCCGAGGCCGCGTTGATGGGCTGTCTTTCGGGATCTGGCTCAAGCCTCAATGGGATTGCTGCGTGACCGAGATGGCTTCCATGAAGGGGAACTCCAGGACGATCTCGTCCATGTCGTCCTTCACCTCGATATGCGCCGTGGCCCAGTTGACCGGCCGCTCGAACTCGGTGCTCATCAGGTTCCGGGCCATGGCCTGGGCCACCTCCCAGGCCTGATCCGCATTGCGCAGATCCTGCCCCTCGGGATCGGCGAGCGCGTCGCCACCGATATGCACGTTGAAGAAGTAGCGCGGCATGAATGTCCCTGAAGCTTGAGTGGTAAGAGGCCAATCGGGTTGGATGCGATCAGTTCCGGACAGCATCCGAAATTGCCGGCCAGCGCGCGGGTCATCGAATTCATCGCGGGCTGTTGTTGGCAACGGTCAGCCGTGACGACCACAAGGGCCGGAGAAGCGGTTCGGCCACGACCCCGCCGATCACGGCGAAGGCCATCAGGATCAGGCCGAGACGGCCATAGAGCGCAATGCGATCCCTGCGGGTCATGAGCCCTCGCAATCGGTTGGCTGAAATCAAGTCAAGCTGATCCTTGTTGGCGATTGTGGCGAGATTACTGCTCCGATTTGGCCAGGATGAATAAACCAAGGCTTAACCATGCGGCAATGAAGCCAAGCATGTTTCCCACTGAATCAGGCGGTGAGGGGAACGGGGGCGAGGCGGAGCGGTTGGACAAGCTCACGGGGCGGCTGGGGAGCGGGTCCTTTGAGTTCTCATTCGCATCAATGCCTTTGCTCACATCAGAATTGTCGTCCCGGCATGTGGCTGGGCACCTGAGTGCCCTCACCGAGAAGGTCGATGAGATCGCACGGCGTGCCGGCGTGCCTGCGGTCGCGCGGCTGGATCTTGAAACCACACTGGCCGCCCTGCCGTGGCCGAGCCGGCGGCGCCTCGGCCTGGTCCTCGAGAGCGCCCGTGCCGGCACGAGCGACAAAGGCGTACAGGAGGCCGTAGCGGTGATGCTCGCGCTGGCGTCCGATGTCTGGGCCCGTACACCTCCGCCGGAGGAAGGCGCCCGCAACAGAGGTGATGCCTGAAACTGCGCTGCTTATGAGACCCTCGAATAGGAGTCCCGTCCGGCGTCCCAGACCATGATCCGCTGGTCACCCTCTTCCATCACGACGCCCGCGGCCTTTCCAAGGCGGGCCGACGCTTCGGCCACGACGACAGCCGCTTCGATGGCCTTCGGCCGCTCATCGAACCGGGCGAGGGTCTCTTTCGCGAGATGAAGGGTCCAGCCCTCGCCGGACGGGCGGATGATGTAGAGATCCTGCTCGCTCATGGTGGCACTCCTGGACCCTGCCGTGACCGGCAATGAGGAATAACGGAGAACCGCCAAGTTTATTCCCTTCGAGCCTCTTATCACCTGGTTCTATGGCCGAAGAGCCGGTCTCCACTACATTGCCCGCATCGGGTCCCGATCCGCCGATCTCGGAAGGCAGAGGTTGGGTTGGGCCAGCGCCGGCTCAAGCGATGGATGGCTGATGCTCTGCTACTTTCATCTGGTGAACGGAGACGAGATCATCGCCGACGATATGGGCGTTGAGATCCTCGACCTGGCCAAGGCGCACGAGCTTGCCTTGCAGGCCATCGATGACATTCGCGCCGAGGCGAGCCAGTTCGGCGACTCGTGGCAGGGCTGGCGGCTCGATGTGGTCGATCCATCGGGCAATGTCCTGCTGTCCATTCCGCTGGACCCGGTCCTGCACTGAGAGAGTCTCGACGATTTCCTGCGAAGGGCTAGGCGACCGGGGCATCCACCGTACAGACGACCCCCGTCGGAGCGAATGCGATCTCCACCTGGCCATCCAGATCATTGGCCAGGCTGCGCTCGATGAGGCGGGATCCGAAGCCGCGCCGGCGCGGGGGGATGACAGGCGGGCCACCGGCCTCGGTCCAGCGCAGGGTCAGCCGGGGAGGGGCTGTGCCGTTCGTCACGTTCCATGACACCTCGATGGTGCCTGTCTTGTTAGCCAGGGCGCCATATTTCACGGCGTTGGTGGCCAGCTCATGGATCGCCATGGCTAACGCGAGCGACATGCGCGGCGTCACGCGCACATGCGGGCCTGTGATGCGGAACCGTTTCTCGCCCGAGATCTGATAGGGCTCGAGAGCTTTCTCGATGACTTCGAAAAGGTCGGCGCCATCCCAGCTCTCGCGGGTGAGCACGTCGTGCGCCCGGGAGAGGGCGAGAAGGCGCATCTCCAGTGCTTCTCGCGCATCCTCTTTCGTGTCCGATGTGCGCAGGGTCTGGGCCGAGATGGATTGCACGGTGGCCAGCGTGTTCTTCACCCGATGGTTCAACTCATCGATGAGCAGTCGCTGATGCTCGGCCGCGCGTTTCTCCTTGTCGAGGCCAGCCTTCAGGCGCTCCTCGCCCTGATGCAGATCATCGAGCCGTGCGCGTGCCTCATATTGCCTGCGCCGTCCGCGCAGGGCCGATCGGGCGACGCTCACCAGCGTGCTGGGATGGAAAGGTCGCTCCAGAAACACGACATTGCCGAGAACCTCGGAAAGACGCGCCAGGGCCGGATTGCGCTCGATCCCTCCGCCGCGAAGGGTGAGGATCACGAAGGCGAAATCCGACCACGGGGGCTGAGCCGATAGCCAAGACGAAAGATCCTTCAGGTCCGCATTGCGGATCGCCTCGTCGGTGACGAGTGCAAAGCCCGCACCCTGCGCGATCTCGTGTACGAGCGCCGACATGTCGGGGCAGATCTGAGACGTGATGCCGACACCGTGCAGAATGTCGGCAGCGATCGCCGCATCCCGTCCAAGCGGCGCCAGGATGACCGCGCGCTCCGAATGCGAGTGAAGCATGTCTTTCATGCTCAGCGATCTTTGAGCAGTTGCGCGCGGTCGCCGTCGGTGAAGACGGGAGTCCCGCGCAGGATGCCCTGGAAACCTTCCAAGGGCTCGCCGAGGGCGACGCCCTTGTTGGTGATCCGCATCTCGCGAATGGTGTTCTCGTGCGAACCGAACCGCTTCTTGATGATCGAGATCGCCCGCCGGACCTGACCGAACGCCTCGAAGTAGCGCAGCAGGATCACGGTATCGGCGAGGTACGTGACATCGACGGGAGACTTCATGTCGCCGACGAGCCCATGCTGCGCGACGGTCAGGAATGTCGAGACGCCCTGCCGGTTCAGGTATTGCAGCAGCTCATGGATGTGCAGGGTCAGAAACTCTTCTTCGGGCATGGCGGCCTGATAGCCGTTGAGGCCGTCGACCACCACCGTCTTCACGCCGTGACGATGGATCTTGGTGCGTACCCTATCCGTGAACTCGCCAGGTGAGAGTTCGGCAGCATCGACCTGCTCGATGAACAGATTGCCGGCTTCGCACAAAGCCACCAGGTCAATGCCGATCAGCTTGGTCCGGTCGATCAGGAGGCCGAGTTCCTCGTCGAAGATGAACAGGGCCGCCTTCTCGCCGCGCAGGGCCGCCGAAATGGCAAACTGCACCGTCAGAAGCGACTTGCCCGTGCCGGCCGGGCCCATCACGAGGGTGCTCGATCCCTGCTCGACGCCGCCGCCGAGGAGCGCGTCGAGCTCGCCGATTCCACTCGTGAGAACGTTGCGGGCAAAGCCCGTCTTGTGCTCGCCGGAGACGAGGCGCGGGAACACCTGGACGCCTCCTTTCGCGATGATGTAGTCGTGAAACCCGCCCCGGAACGACTGGCCGCGATACTTGATCACCCGCAGGCGGCGGCGCTCGGCGCCGTAAGTGGGCGTCAATCCCTCCAGGCGGATCACCCCATGGGCGAGGCTGTGAACGGTCTTGTCGTTGGTGTCCGTGGTCAGATCGTCGAGCAGGAGAACCGTCGCGCCCTGGCGCGCGAAGTAGTGCTTCATGGCCAGGATCTGGCGGCGGTAGCGCAGGGAGCTCTGCGCCAGAAGGCGGATCTCCGACAGGCTGTCGATGACGATGCGGACCGGCTTCGTCCGGTCGATGGCGGCGAATACGGCCCGGGTGGTTTCGCCAAGTTCGAGATCGGACGAATAGAGCAGGCTCTGCTGGTGCTCGTCGTCGAGGAGGCTCTCCGGAGGCACGAGTTCATACACGTGCAGGCTGTCGCCGAGGGACCAGCCATGGGACGCCGCGCCGTCGCGCAGCTCGGCTTCCGTCTCCGACATGGTGATGTAGAGCCCGGTCTCTCCGACCTTGGCGCCGTCGAGCAGGAACTGGAGTGCGATTGTGGTCTTGCCGGTGCCGGGGCTGCCCTCCAGCAGGTAGACATGGCCTGGCGATAGGCCTCCGATGAGGATGTCGTCGAGGCCAATGACCCCCGTCCGGGCTTTGCGGGCGGGTTGAGATTCAGCGGTCATGGTGAAGTCCGATCTCGGCCTGCAGAGCGGCCGGAAGTGTGTGGGTCGGGATCAACCCGAGAATTCCTGTGAGAGCCTGCTCCGCGTGCCAGAGATCGTGCTGCTGCTGCCGTTCGAGCCAGAAGTGAGGCGTGGTGCCCGAGAGGCGGGCGAGGCGGGCGGCCATTTCCGGACTGACTGCGGCCTTGCCGGCCAGAACCCGATGGAGCGTCTGGCGGGCGATGCGGAGTTCGCGAGCGGCTTGGCTGATCGACAAGCCGAGGCCGGGCAGAACCCGGTCGCGCAGAATCCATCCCGGGTGGGGCGGAGCCGCCGGGAGAGTGTCTCGGGAGTGGGTCATGATCCTGCCTTTGTTGGCCAACTGTAGCGTTATGGGTGACAGTTCGCGAAAGACAAGGACCTTGGCGATTTTCGATCCTGAGCATCGCTGTCAAGCTTGGCCGCGCCATCGGAGGTTCAGGGGGAGCACCACACAGGCTTATCCCAGGTTAATGGCAGCACACCTTTAGTCGGTTAAGGCTTGGGATGCCTTCCGTACGCAACCGGTGTGCAGGGCATCCTAACCGTGTTCTGGAGAAGCGAGCGTGCCCAAGAAGGATCACAGAGACGGCGCCGTTCTGGAAGAGCCCGATAAGCTTGAGGACCTCCTCAACGTCAATGGCGATCCTGCTCCGGAGCCAAGCCTGCCGCCCCACGTGGCGGCCTTCCTGGGCGAACAGCTCCAGAACTACTACTCCCAGCTCATGAGCGAGCCGGTGCCTGACCGGTTCGTCCAGCTCCTGAAGCAACTGGACGGGAAAGAACGTGACCGCGATGACGCATGAGGATCCCGTCCGTCAGGCGATGCTGACGGCCATCCCGCATCTACGCGCCTTCGCCATCTCGCTCACCGGCAACGTCACCTATGCCGACGATCTGGTGCAGGCGGCGCTTCTGCGCGGCCTCGAGAACCTCGACAAGTTCCAGCCCGGCACGAGCATGCAGGCGTGGCTGTTCACCATCCTGCGCAACCAGTTCTACACGGATATGCGCCGCAGGCGTCGGGAGGTGGACGATCCGGAAGGAGCGCTCGCCGGCAAGCTGGCGGTCATGCCGGAGCAGGGCGCGCGTCTGGACCTGAACGATATGCAGGCGGCGTTGGCCAAGCTCAGCGTCGAGCAGCGCGAGGCGCTGCTGTTGGTGGGAGCCGAAGGCGTGTCGTACGAGGAGGCGGCGCAGATCTGCGGCACCAATCTCGGTACGATCAAGAGCCGCATCAACCGCGCCCGCACCCGCCTGGCGGAACTCCTGGCCCTCGATGCCCAGGAGGATCTCGGCCCTGATCGATTGGTGAAGGCGGCTTTGTTCGTACAGACGTCCTGATCGGCCGCTTACTTGCCCGCTGCCTTGCGCAGGGCCGCATTGATGCGGTCCTGCCATCCCGGGCCGTCCTGCTGGAAAAATTCGAGCACGTCCTGGTCGATGCGCAGGGTGACGCTCTCCTTCACGCCCGGGATGGAGGGAGCCGGCGCGGGCCCCTCGATGGGTTTGGTCGTCGCCTTCTTGAAGGCCGCTTCGGCCGCCTTCAAGGGATCGATCGTTCTGCGTCCGCCCGGTGATCTCGACATGTCCGTCTCCGCTGGTTGCTCTCCGCCTACGATAGGCGAGATCGCATGTCCGCGCCAAACCGGGAAGGCCGTTGCCGTTTCACCAAAGTCGGGCAACTGCTTCAGCCTCACAGGAACGAGACCGGATCATCGCTGTTGACCTCCATGTCCGCTATGGAGGTCGAGACTAGCTATGACAAAGCTCAAATGCTTATCGGCTGTTCTTGCAGGCTGCCTTCTCGCCGGCAGCCTCGCTACGGGTGTGTCCGCGCAATCCAGGATGGATCGCGATTGGGATAACGGCCGCGACTGGCAGGACCGCGACCGCGGCTGGGAGCGTGACAGAGACTGGCGGGATCGCGATTGGGATCGCGGGCGCCGGTGGCGCAGTGAGCGCGACTGCTATTACGAGACCCGGCGCGAGCGGAACCGCTTCGGCGAACTGATCGTCAGGCGCTACCGCGTTTGCGAAGATTAGTCGTTCAAGGCTGGTGGCAGCCCCTCCGCCGCCCGCCTTGATGACTCATTGAGATGTTGCAGGAGGCGTTGACGCGCGCGGCTGCGACTGTACCCTGTCGAACATGCGGAGCGCCGCGTCGACGCAGGCCTGTGTCGATTCCCGGTCGCTGCAGACGACGCGAAGCTGCGTGTCGCCGCTGCGCACGAAGAAGTGAGCGTTGCCGCCGGGACGATCCTCGTCGCCGTGGTCACGCATGGCGTGCCGGCGGCGGTCGCCCCGGTCGTCATCGCGATCCCTGTTGCCGTCCCAACGGTCGCGGCTGTCATACCACCGCCCAGAGCGGCTATCGTCGTCATCCCGCGATGAGGTCTGGCTCCAGGCCGAGGTTCCGAGCAGCACCAGTCCCGTTGCTAGTATGAGGGCTTTCCGCATATGGGCCTCCATCAGGCGACGCCTTCATGGAATGCGCGCGAACATTCCGCCGGAGCGGCGTCTTGGATCGTGAAAAGGGGCGCCTGGGTGAACCGGGCGGCAGGGCGTAAGTTCCGAAAACAGGAATGCCGCACCGCTTTGGCCGATCGCCGTGCGGCGATGGCGCATCAGCCGCGCCGCGCCGCCTCGATGGCAGCAACATCGATCTTCGTCATGTCCATCATCGCGTCGAATGCGCGCTTGGCCTCCTGGCCACCTGCCGCGAGCGCCTCCATCAGCACACGCGGCGTGATCTGCCAGGACACGCCCCACCGGTCCTTGCACCAACCGCATGCGCTCTCCTGGCCGCCATTGCCCACGATGGCATTCCAGTAGCGGTCGGTCTCCTCCTGATCGTCGGTGGCGATCTGGAACGAGAAGGCTTCGGTGTGCTTGAACGCGGGACCCCCGTTAAGCCCGAGACAGGCAACGCCCGCGACGGTGAACTCGACCGTCAGCACATCGCCCTGCTTGCCGGACGGATAATCGCCGGGCGCCCGGTGCACCGCATGCACTGCGCTGTCGGGAAAGGTCTCGGCATAGAAGCGGGCCGCAGCCTCGGCGTCCTTGTCGTACCAGAGGCAGATCGTGTTCTTTGCCATTGCGAGTTCCTTCATCTCTGAAGCCGAGACACCGGCCTATCCTCATCGCTCTATAGATGATCTCCATCGAGCATGCGCCTCACCTTGGAGGCCAGCTCGGCATAGGTGAAGGGCTTTCCGATCAGGTGCATCCCGGGGTCGAGGCGACCGTGATGGACGATGGCGTTCTGCGTGTAGCCGGTCGTGTAAAGAACCGGCAGCCCTGGCCTGCGCCGGGACACTTCGTCCGAGAGTGCACGCCCATTCATTCCCCCGGCGAGAACGACATCGGTAAAGAGGAGGTCGATCTCCGGATGCTCCGCGACGATATCCAGGGCCCCTTGACCATCACCAGCCTCAAGGACGCGGTATCCGAGATCCCGCAGCGCCTCGGTGGTGTAGGTGCGCAGATCGGGCTCGTCCTCCACAACCAGAATGGTCTCGCCCATGCCCCTCACCATCGCGGGGTTCTTCGCCGGCATCTCGGCAGGCTCCTCATCGGAGCCGATCAGGCGGGGCAGATAAACCTTGATCGTCGTGCCTTCACCCAACTCGCTGTAGATCCGTACATGGCCGTTGGACTGACGCACGAAGCCGTACACCTGGCTCAGGCCCAGGCCGGTGCCCTTGCCCACCTCCTTGGTGGTGAAGAACGGCTCGAACACCCGCTCCATCGTGGCCTTGTCCATTCCGCTGCCGGTGTCGGAGACGGCCACGAGCACATACTGACCAGGCGGCACGGGCTCGGCCAGAACTTCCACGTAGGCCTCGTCCAGGCGGGCATTGGCCGTCTCGATGGTGAGCTTGCCGCCATCCGGCATGGCATCGCGGGCGTTCACCGCCAGGTTGAGGATCGCGTTCTCGAGCTGGTTCGGGTCGGCCTGGGAGCGCCACAGGCCGCCGCCGAGCACGGTCTCCAGCACGACCACCTCGCCGAGCGTCCGCCGCAGGAGATCGGACATGCCGGCCACCAGCTTGTTGACATCGATGGGCTTGGGATCGAGCGGCTGACGCCGGGAGAAGGCCAGGAGCCGCTGGGTCAGGGTCGCGGCGCGCCGTGTCGCCTCCATGGCGTGCGTGGCGGCCCGCTGGAGGCGGTCGGACCCTTCCGGCAGACGGCGCTGGAGGAGTTCGATGTTGCCGACGATGATGGTGAGCAGGTTGTTGAAGTCGTGGGCGATGCCGCCGGTGAGCTGACCGATGGCCTCCATCTTCTGGGCCTGCCGGAGAGCCTCCTCGGCCTTCAGGCGCTCGGCGACCTCTTCGGTGACGCGCTCCTCCAGCGTTTCGTTCAGACGCTTGAGCTCCTCGGTCGCCTGCTCGGCCTTCTGGCGGGCCAGGAGCAGCTCGCGCTCGTATTTGCGCCGGTCGGTGGCATTGAAGAGGGTGATACGATGAACCATCGGGCGGCCATTCGCATCCCCCTTCTGGACCATGTTGGCCAGAACCGGCAGTACACGTCCATCGGTGCAGGTGAGATCGACGGCGATCTCGTTCACGAAGCCCTGCATCCGCAGGAGCGGGGTCAGGTGCGTGTCGTAAAAGATCTTGGCGCCGACGCTCAGCAGATCCTGGAAGCACGTGTGGCCGACGAGGTCCTGCCGGTCCATGCCGATCCAGGTGAGAAAGGTCTGGTTGGCCCTGATGATCGTGCCGTCCGGCAGGGTCGACAGATAACCGCAGGGAGCGCTCTCGTAGAGCTCCTCGGCCGTCTCAATCAGCGACCCCTGGTCCATCTTCACTAGGCGACGGCCTTGACCGGGGCCGGATCGCGCAGAAAGGCTTCCATGGCGGCAATCGTCTCCTCTGGCGCACTCAGGTTCGGGCAGTGCCCCGTGGCGCTGAGCTGAATGAATTCACTGCCCGGGAGGTTCTGGTGCATGTAGCGCCCGACCGCCTCCGGGGCAATCGCGTCATGCGAGCATTGAAGAATGAGCGCCCTGGTCTTCACAAGGGGAAGATCGGCACGATTGTCCGACAGAAACGTCACGCGGGCGAAGTGCTTGGCGATGTCCGGGTCGGTGCGGCAGAAGCTGTTGGTCAGCTCCTCGCCGAGCTCCGGGCGCTCCGGGTTGGCCATGATCACCGGGGCCATAGTGCTCGACCAGCCGAGATGGTTGCTGTCGAGAAAATCGAGCAGCCCCTCGATGTCCTCCCGCTTGAACCCGCCCACATAATCGCCATCGTCGATGTAGCGCGGCGAGGGGCCGATCAGGACCAGCTGGGCGAACCGCTCCGGCTCCCTGATGGCGGCGAGAACGCCGATCATGGCGCTGACCGAATGGCCGACGAAGACGGCATCCGTCAGGTCCAGCTCCCGGCAGATCGCCAGCACGTCGTCGGCATAGCCATTGAGCGAGCCGTATTGCGCCGGATCGAAGGCAGCGGCATCCGAGTGTCCATGCCCGATATGATCGAAGAGGACGATCTTGTACCTGTCCTCGAAAGCCGGCGTGATGAAGCGCCACATGTTCTGATCGCAGCCATAGCCATGGGCAAAGATCATAGGCGTCTGGCCGCGCCCGAATACCTTGACGTTGTTTCGCTTGAGGACGGCAGACATGGGAGCTCCGCAGATGCCGAAGACAAGGCAGATGGGGTTGAGTGGGTGCCGCTCGCCTATGGAGGCGGGTGTCAGCTTCGCTTTTCAGCCCACCTAAATAGATGAACCGGCCTCCGTTTCAACGGAAGGGCCATGCACGCGGGTCATTCCAGGCTGCTCTGACCCGCAGTTCGCCGAAGCGGGCGATCCGGCTGAATGATGAACGGGAGACGTCCGCGGGCCGAATTCCCTGGCGATCTTCGAACCGTCACAACCAGCCGTTCCGGCGGAAACGCCAGTACAGCCAGCCGCACACCGCGAGGATCACGGCCAGCACGAGGGCATAGCCGTATCGCCAATTCAGTTCGGGCATGTGCTGGAAGTTCATGCCGTAGACCCCGGCCACCGCCGTCGGCACCGCCAGGATGGCCGCCCAGGCGGCGAGCTTGCGCGTGATCTCGGTCTGCTGCGCCTGCCCGGTCATCAGGCTGGTCTCGAAGGCGAAGGCCAGCACCTCGCGCAGGGACTCGATCTCCTCCTGCACCCGGCGGATATGGTCGGACACGTCGCGGAAGAGCGGCGACATGGCAGGATCGATCCCCGGCAGCCCCGGCTGCTCGAGGCGACGGCAGACCTCCACCAGGGGCACGGCGGCATTGCGCAGGCGCAGCAGATCCCGACGGAGCTGGTAGAGGCGCGGCACCTGAGTCGAGGTTGTGGTCTCCGCCAGGATGCAGTCCTCGATTGCCTCCACCTCCGCCTGGATCGTCTCGATCACCGGCATGTAGTTGTCGACGATGAAGTCGAGAATGACATAGAGGATGAAGTCCTCTCCTTCCGAGAACGCCTTCTGGTCCGCTTCGCAGCGCTCGCGCACCGGCGTGTAGGAGGTCGAGGCGCCGTGGCGCACGGAGACCACATAGCCGTGTCCGACGAACAGGTGCGTCTCGCCGAAGGCGATGCGCCCGTCCAGCATCTGGGCCGTGCGCGCGACGATGAACAGCGCCTCGCCGTATTGCTCGAGCTTGGGCCGCTGATGGGCTTTCAGGGCATCCTCGATGGAGAGGTCATGCAGGTTGAATTCCCGCTGAACCCGACGCAGGAGATCGAGGCCCGGCTCGTGCAGCCCGATCCAGACCACATGACCGGGCTTCTTCGACCATTCGCCGACATCCTCGATCGGGATCTCGGCCACGCGCCGGCCGCCGACATAGACGGCGGAGGCCACCACTCCAGGAGGAGCCTCAGGCGGATCGGATACGAGCTTGAGCGGTTTCGTCATGATCAACCAACGCGGAGATGCCTCGTCGGTGCCAAGCCGAGAGGGCAACTTGCGAGATCGGCGATGCGGCCTCGTCTAGTGCGGCACCGCCGAATTCTCATCGATATGAGCGCTGGAATAGATCCTGTGCGCCAACGCGGCCAGGCCGAGCAGGGTGATCGCGGCGAGACTACAACACACCGCAAAGCCGAGCGAGAAGCCGCTGCGCGCGGTTTCCAACCATGTCGGTGTGGTGGTGCCCATCGCCTTGGCGGTCTCGACCGCGCCGGCGAGCGTGCTGGACACCGCGAGTTGCTGCGCGGCGTTCAGCCCGCTCAGGTCCACACCGTCCATGGTCATGCGGTAGACAAGCGTTCCGAGACTTCCGAGCAGCGCGACGCCGAGCGCGCCGCCGAACTCCGCGCTTGTCTCGGAGATGGCAGAGGCCGAACCGGCCTGCTCCGGCGGTGCAGTGCCCACGATCAGGCCAGTCGTGGTGAGGACGACGGGCACGAAGCCGATACCCACCAGCATGCTGGCTGTAAGGACGCCGACGAGGCTCTCGGCATAGGCAGCGACGGCCATCGCGGCGACGCCAACCGTATAGACGAGCAGCCCAAGGAGAACGGTCTTGACCGGCCCGAGCCGGTTCGTGAACCGGTACGCTTGCAGGGACATGATCGTGAAGACGAGGGCGGACGGCACGGACCATATGGCCGCCTCGAGTGGCGACAGGCCGAGAACCAGTTGCAGGAACAGGTTCTGAAACAGGAACACGCCGAACACGAAGAACATGCCGGCCAGATTGACGATCAACGAGGCGGTAAACGCGGGAATGCGGAACAGGCGCAGATCGATCAGCGGATGCGCGAGGCTCTTCTGCCGGCGCACGAACAGCCCGCCGACCAGAAATCCGGCCGCGATGGCCACGAGCTGGCGCGGCGCGAAGCCGTCGGCCGCCATATGCTTGAAGCCGTAGATGATCGGCAGCACGGTTCCGAGCGACAAAGCCACACTGATGAGGTCGAGCTTTTCGCCGCCCTCGCTCCTGTATTCCGGCAACAGGAAGGGTGCCACGACCAGCAGCGCGAGCATGACCGGAATGTTGATCAGAAACACCGATCCCCAATGAAAGTATTGCAGCAGCACGCCGCCGATGAGCGGCCCCACAAGCCCGCCTAGGGCAAAGGCAGTGCCCCATATGCCGATTGCGCGATTTCGCTCGGGCTCGTTCTGAAACAGATTGACCACCAGGGACAGGGTCGATGGAGCAATCGTCGCGCCGGCAATTCCCAACAATGCGCGCGCCATGATGAGCTGCTGGGCCGTGCCGGCAAATGCAGCCAATGCGGACGCCAGACCGAAAGCAAAGGCGCCGATGAGCAGCACGCGTCTGCGACCGATCCTGTCGCCGAGCGTGCCCATGGTCACGAGGAAGCCCGCGACCATGAAGCCGTAGATGTCGTTGATCCAGAGAAGTTCCGATGCCGATGGATCAAGATCCGCCACGATGGCGGGCATCGCCAGAAAGAGCACGGACAGGTCCATCGAGTAGATCAGGCAGGCGACCGACAGAACGCAAAGCCCGATCCATTCCCGACGCCCCGCGAGCGGCTGGTCTTGAACGCTAACCTGTTCCTGCATGAACCGACTCTTATCTTGGCGGGGGCGGGCACTGTTACGTCCTCGCGAAGATTTGGCAAGCCTTGGAGATTCGGGCGCGTGGTCTTGGCTATATGGCAAGTTGGCGAAGCCGCATGCACCCCAGATGTCTGCTTTCGTGCAATGAGGCCGTTGGGCTCAGATCAGAAATGTGCCAGGAGCGGTCCTTACCATCCAAGGCGCCGGCACAGGTTGGGGTCCCGGGACATCAGCGCTGCGGCGCGGTCCGACTGCGATGAAGCAGAAGAGAGATCCGGCGGGTGCGGCCTGTGCATGATGTCAGTCTGTTCCAGACTTCGTGTAGGACCGGTTCGCGGTCGCCTCCATCATCAGAAGTCAGCGCCATTTGGAGGCAGTCCAGCGTCCCGAACAGTCAACTCTCCCAGCCAGAGTCCGTGTGCCGGAGCCCGATTTCCCCGCGAGATTGCCTGTCACCTCAACCTGAGCCCCACGGCGTTGGAGGCTGGCCCGCACGCGCCCGCTGGGCTCCAACCCGCCAGTAACATTGGTCCTCGTCCGGCCGGAGGCATTGCGGGCCACGCCATTCTCAACCACGACCGCATAATGATCCGTTCTCCGACACGCGCCCTTCTCTGGAATGGTCGTGACGGTCCATCTCCCATCGAACTGCTGCTGTGCCATGCCCGTGGTGCTGACCGGGGTCAATGGTGCGGCAAGGAAAAGGCTGAGCAGCAGGCGGTTCATGGCGCGGTCTCCCTTGGGCGTTCGAACATCGCCAGTGCGGTGATGCGGTTGTCACCACTGCAACCCACAGCCGCTAGCATGTTCCAGGCGACTGACCGGACGGGTACTTAACGGTTTAGGGTGCCGGGTCGTCACTCATGATGGCATTCGTCACGCCATGCGGTCGGCGTCTGGCCCGACCAGCGCCGGAAGGCGCGGGTGAAAGCACTGGCTTCCGAATAGCCCAGCGCCGCCGCGATTTGGGCGAGCGGCACTTGCGTGTCCTGCAGCAACTGCCGCGCGATCTCGAACCGGATCTCGTTCGTGATTTCCCGATAGCCCATGCCGATGCTCTTGAGATGCCGACTCAGGGTGCGCCGGTGTATCACCAATAAGTCGGCAATGTCAGCGGCTGAGCAGCGCTGGCTCGTCAGCCGCGTCCGCAGCAGCCGCCGGATCTCGTCGGAGAAGTCGGACCCTTGTGCGCATATCAGTTGCTGGATCTTCTCCTCCAACATGGCCCGCAACAGGGGATCGGCCCCGGCAATCGGCAGATCCAGATCGCGGGCCGGGAAGACGATGGTGGCGCTTTCCTGGTTGAACTGGATCGGTGCCCGGAAATGATGCCGATACAGCGCCTGATCTGCCGGCGCGGCCCGTGGCACCAGAACCTCATCCGGCTGCCAATTCGATCCGCATAAGGTCCGCAGGATGTTGACGGTAACGGCCACGGCTGCGTCGAGGATCTGCTCCACGCTCCCGATCTCCGCCCGGTAGGTCGCATACGTGAGCAGGGCCGTGCGGTCGCTGATCGTCAGCGACGGCACCACCGCCCGGTCCTCGACGCTCAGGTTCGAGACGAGGGCGCGCACAGCATCGCCGACAGTGTTTGAATGCCGCATCAGGCGGCCGACCAGGCCCAGCGACAGGATGCTGGCCCGCCGGCCGACCAGCAGTCCGAAATGTGGGCAGCCCGTGCGGGCCACGCACAGCGTGTACAGCTGGCCCAAGGCCGCAAACGGGATCACATTCATGCCGTCGTCGAACAGGCGCGGATCGAGTCCTGCCGCCCGGATGACCGGATCGGGATCGACGCCGAGTGCTTGAAGGGTCGGTCCGATTTCCTTAGAGACGCCGAGGTGGATGTAGCCTGGGGCAAGCGTTCGCTCGCTTGCCACCGGGACAGAGTGGGACACCTGGCTTGGTGGCCGGCTGTCACCCGCTGTCAGACATTCAGTGCCATCAACTTGCCTCATGAGAACCTCACGCAGGTCGATTGTATGTCTTTACGCAAGCAACCTGATGATGTCCTGCATCCTCAGTCACACCGTCGTGCCAGGGGCGATCACCGCCCTAGTCCCAATCCATGCTGGGGATCTGGGATCCGACCATGGCTCCAACAACCGCCCGACCAAAGCCTTTAGCGGCATGGCCTGGAGCAGGTAATGTCCCCGATGGTCAACACAAGGTTATCACAGCCACCGAGCTAGTCCATAAGGAAAAACCCTGAAAACCAGCTGGAGAACACCTGATAATCGCTGATCAGATGGAAAAAACCTGTCCTTTGCTAGGACAGATCCTAGTATTATTTACTTTGGAGGCCTGCGCAGACATGCTCATCTGGCTGCGAAACTACTCCGAAGTCAAATCAACCGAACATCCGTTAGGGCATCGGCATCCAGCCGGGACAGCAATACTGGCGGAAGCAGCAGACCCATTCTGGTGTTGCTCTTGAGCCGTACCTGGTGCCTGGTCGTGCGGCTCCTGAGACAAGGGATGCGGGTCTTTTTGAGAACAGGCCTTCTCGGCCTCTTCGAGGCGTGGGCCAAGCTGAGCTTCAAGCTCGGCCGCTCCTGATCGGGTTATCCAACAACGGAAAGGCACATGGCGGGGTTCGACGGCGCCACCTCCCGTCTACTTCCGGGAGGTGCCATCAACTGTTCTTACGACCCGAGCCTCCGCATGATCGGCGAGCCCCCAGGACCTCGCAGACGCGCCGAACGGCCTGGAACCGGCAACAGTGCCTGCGGATGGCGGCACCCAAGGATGTTGCGTTCTCAGCCACCGCCCTGGCGCATTTCAAGAGTCACGATTCTCTCCAGCGGCGTTGCTGGATACAGTTGGCCGATGACGGCTTCGAGGATGCAGAGCGTACGCGCGATCCGATGCATCGGAACGATGCGGCTGTCGGAACTCCCCGAGAGGAATGACGGGTCATGACCGGGAAGCGTTCTCCGCCCGTCCGCCATTCCTATGGCTCTCTATGGACGCGCACTTGATGCCTCGGGACAGCGCCTTGCCGGTTTGGGATCTCGACCGTGTGATGCTCGCCATTACCCGTAGCCACAGGTGGGCGGGAGGCCGGCTGCCGAACTAAATCCCAAGCTTACCAGACACCTGCGATCTGCGACGATACCTTTGGGGGCCGCAGTTCCCATGCGCGGCCTTCCGCATTCGTCAGATGATCACGGCACACCCGACCGCAGGTCCCCGGCGGATGAGCGAAGTGCCTGCCCGAGGGCCGATCAGATGATCATGCCAAAACCACCCGCTCCCACACCTTTCACCGATCACCCCATATCAAGCCACGATGGGCGTAGTGCCTTTGCCGGGGCAGCCTTGCTTCCCTTCAACCCGGCCTTGCACAAGGGTCCGGATCGCAGCACAAAGGCTTTGGCCTGAACATCCCGCTGAGCCAGGAGCGATCGCGTGAGTCTCATCAGTTGCGGCAGGACATTGGTGGCGGGTGAGGCAGGGGGCGAGCTGCTCAGCGCGGAGTTGGGGCTCAGCTTCTGGGGCGGTGTCGATCCTCGAACGGGGATCGTCATCGATCAGCATCATCCCTTGTGCAACCGGAGCCTGGCCGGGCGCGTGCTCGCGATCCCGAGCGGCCGTGGATCGTGCTCCGGAAGCGGCGTGCTGCTCGAACTGATCCTCAACGGTCATGCGCCTGCGGCCATCGTCATCAGCGAACGTGAAGAGATCCTCACCCTTGGCGCAATGGTCGCCGAGGTTGTCTTCGACCGGTCGATCCCGGTGCTGCGTGTGGACCGGGAGGTGTTCGCGCGGATCGGTGAGTACCAGTACGCCAGAGTTGCGGGATCCAGCCTTCAGCTTCTCCACGAGCCGCCTGCCGAAAATGGGCAGCCCATACCGGCGCAGCATGGGAGCAGCGAGGACACGACAATCCACCTGGATCCGATCGACCAGGCGTTCCTTTCGGGCGAGCATGGCAAGGCGGCGCAGGTTGCCATGCGGTTGCTGCTCCGGATGGCCGCCGTTCAGGAGGCCGAGGCCTTCATGGATGTCTCCCAGGTGCATGTCGACGGCTGCATCTATACCGGGCCGGCAAGCCTGCGCTTTGCCGAGATGCTGGTCGCGTGGGGAGCGCGCGTGCGGGTGCCGACGACCCTCAACGCCATCTCCGTGGACAAGCGCCGCTGGCGTGCACAGGGCGTAGCAGACGATTTAGGGAGGCCTGCGAGCGCTCTGGCCGGCGCCTATCATGCCATGGGCGCCGAGCCCAGCTTCACCTGTGCCCCGTACCTGCTTGAGACCGCACCGAAATTTGGCGAGCAGGTCGGCTGGGCGGAGTCGAACGCGGTGGTCTATGCCAACAGCGTGATCGGCGCCCGGACGATGAAATACCCGGACTACCTGGACATCTGCATCGCGCTCACCGGACGTGCGCCGCTCGCGGGCTGCCACCTTGACGCAGGACGGCGGGCGACGCTTGCCCTGAATGTCGAGATGCCACGAGACACCGATGACAGCTTCTGGCCGCTGCTCGGTTATTGCTGCGGCTCCGTGTGCGGCACCGAGATCCCGTTGATCCGCGGGCTTGAGACGAGCGCTGCCGAGCCGGACGCGTTGAAGGCGTTCGGTGCAGCCTTTGCCACGGTGGCCGCCGCGCCTATGTTCCACATCGCCGGGATCACCCCGGAAGCGGACGGGCAAAGTCCGGAGCGCCAGGTGCGCATCGAATTGAGCGCGTTGCAGCAGGCCTGGGAGGCCCTGAACACGGCCGCATCGCCAGAGATCGGGCTTGTCAGTCTCGGCAATCCGCACTTCTCCCTGGGCGAGTTCGCTCACTTGGCCGCGCTGGTGCGGGGGCGAACCAAGGCGGCGGATGTTGCAATCGTCGTGACCTGTGGCCGGGCCGTGTTTGAGGGGGCCGCGCAGGCGGGTCATGTGGCCGAGGCCGAAGCCTTCGGCGTGCAGTTTGTAAACGATACGTGCTGGTGCATGCTCGGCGAGCCAGTGATCCCCCCGGCGGTGCGAACGCTGATGACCAACTCCGGCAAGTACGCGCATTATGCGCCGGGCCTCGTCGGGCGCGGCGTCCGGTTCGGCAGCATGGCGGCGTGCGTGGAGGCTGCCTGCAGCGGCCGGGCGCAACTGGAGCCGCCGGCCTGGCTGATTTGACAAGGTTGATCTGCCACGGCTGCGGGCGTACGAGATCCTGATCGCGAACAGCCCTGTGCCTGCTATCGTGCCGAATCGATGGCAGGCACTTGCACAGGAACCGCCTCATGAAGAAGATCGGCTTTCTCTCGTTCGGACATTGGTCGCCTTCGCCCGGATCGCAGACGCGCTCGGCCCGCGACACGCTGCTTCAGTCCATCGATCTTGCGGTGGCGGCCGAGGAGCTCGGGGCGGACGGCGCCTACTTTCGCGTCCATCACTTCGCCCGCCAGCTCGCCTCGCCCTTTCCGCTGCTGGCCGCCATAGGCGCGAAGACCAGCCGCATCGAGATCGGCACCGCCGTCATCGACATGCGCTACGAGAACCCGCTCTACATGGCCGAGGATGCGGGCGCGGCGGACCTCATCGGCAACGGCCGTCTCCAGCTCGGCATCAGCCGCGGCTCGCCCGAGCAGGTGATCGACGGCTGGCGCTATTTCGGCTACGCGCCGGAGGAGGGCGTGAGTGATGCCGACATGGCCCGCCAGCACACGGAGGTGTTTCTCCGCGTCCTCAGCGGCGAGGGCTTTGCCCAGCCGAACCCGCGCCCGATGTTCCCCAACCCGCCCGGGCTGCTTCGCCTCGAGCCGCACTCGGAGGGCCTGCGCGAGCGCATCTGGTGGGGGTCCGCGTCCAACGCCACGGCCATCTGGGCCGCGCAGCAGGGCATGAACCTTCAGAGCTCGACCCTGAAGGAAGACGAGTCGGGCGAGCCCTTCCACGTGCAGCAGGCCAAGCAGATCCGCCGTTACAGGGAGGCCTGGAAGGAGGCGGGGCACACGCGCGCGCCGCGCGTCTCGGTCTCGCGCTCCATCTTCGCGCTCATCGACGACCGCGACCGCACCTACTTCGGACGTGGCAAGGACGACGATCAGATCGGCATCATCGACAACATGCGCGCGATCTTCGGCCGCTCCTATGCGGCCGAGCCGGACAAGCTCGTGGAGGAGCTGAAAGCCGACGAGGCGATCGCCGAGGCCGACACGCTGCTCCTGACCGTGCCGAACCAGCTCGGCGTCGCCTACAACGCCCATGTGATCGAGGCCATCCTGAAGCATGTCGCTCCAGCAATGGGCTGGCGGTGACGGTCAGCTTTAATCCGCAAGCCCGTCACTGCGCCCAGCAATAGCCGAAGGCGCAACCGGAAATCGCGACCTTCTGCGAGACCGCGAAAGGGTTCTTGTCATCGAGCGTGATGCGGGCCAGTCGCGAACGGTCACGCGGGCGGAACATGTTCTGGAACTCCGCAGGAAGCGCATCGGCAACCGTCAGGATGGCATCGATCCGTCCCTTCGCCGACAGGGCTCCACCCTTCACGTGCACGGGCATGCCCTCGGAGATGTCGAAAAGATAATCGTCGGGCAGATAGGCGAGAATATAGGATTTGCCGCCGTTGATCTGCATCAGCTCGTCGCCGAACTTCATGATCTGTCCTGGGATCGGCACTTTCGCGCCAATGGTGCCTGGTACACCGGACCGCAGATAGCCTTCGTCATAAATTCCATTAAGCTTGCCGATGGCTTCGCTGAAGATCGCGCGCGATTGCCGCAGAAGCTTCAGCTCATTTTCGGTGGAAAGCTTCTCGCTCTGCATCTGCGCCACCCGTTCGGCGGCCTGCAGACTGTTGCGCAGGGCATCGTCCTTGGAGAGAGACGACACGATGCCTTTGCCCAGCACAGTGTCGAACTGTGTCGCCGTCACCATGGTTTCGCGCGCCGTGCGCAGCGCCAGCGGGGAGACCGCCTCGAAGGCCGTCAGCTTGCCGCTGAGCTGGCCCTCGCGGATGGAGAGCTCGCTGTCCCGCAAGGCGAAGTTGGCGAGCTCCTGCACCATTTCGAAGGACTCCAGGCGCAGCAGCGGCGTTCCCGCTTCAACTCGGTCTCCCTCCTTGACATAAACGTCCACTACCTTGCCCGGGTAGCTCGCGCCGACGGAGTAACGGTCCTTCAACACCGTGCCGTCGATGGACAGCACGACCATTCCGCCGACCAGGTAATATGCGAGGGAGCCCAGGAAGAGAACGACCAGCGCAAGATAGGTCATCCGGCCGAGTCTGCCGGACGACGAGCGCTTTTGAGCATCAAGCACGTCAATACGGGGATGTTTGCGGAGGCGTTTCACTTGATTTTCCGTTCTACCAGGGACGTTGCATGCGGACTTTCACCGGGGTGTAGTTGTCGCGGTGAGAGCCGGAGAACGCCCATTCGTCGATATAGGCGAGAAGTCTGACGGGCCGCATGACATAGGTCATGAAAAGGGAATACCCCGGCACGAAGAGAATGTTTCGCAGGAAGATATGACGACCCGTGCTCCAGGCCGAAGCCGCGAGGATCAGCACGTCGATGGCCATGATCCCGATCTGCATGGCCACGAGGATGGCCGGTGTGAACGCGCCGTACTGCATGAACAGCCAGACGAGATAGGCCGGAAGCATGAGCGCGCCGATCACGTTGAACAGGATGAAATCCCATTGATGGACTGCTTCGCCGAGGCGGAAGCCGGGAGAAAACGGGTTCATCAGCTTGGGATGCTTGCGGAAGCGGATCCAGATGGCGTCGCGTTCCCAACGCAGACGCTGTCGGATATACTGGTACACCGTCTCCGGGACATCGGTGTAGCATATGGCCTCGGGTGCGTATGCGATCTGCCAGCCCTTGAGACGCAGCCGGATGGTCATGTCGAGATCTTCGCCGCCGCCGACGTCGAAGCCGCCGATATCATCGAGCGCCGTGCGCCGGAACGCCCCAAAGGCACCGGAGACACAGACGACCTGATTGACGGCGCCGGCGATGCGCTTGCCGACGGAAATCGATTGCAGGTATTCGATCTCCTGAAATTGCGTGATGACGCTTGCATGGCTGTTGCGGGGAGCGATGTCGCCGGAGACGGCGCCGATGCGCGGATCGGCGAATGGCTCGATCAGACGCTCGATGGCATAGCGGTCGAACGAGCAGTCGCAATCCACGTTGATGATGATGTCGCCGGTCGTGTAGGCGCAGGCCAGATTGACCCCGCTGGACTTGCCGCCCCTGAGATCCGTGGAGAAGACGCGCGCGGCAAGGCCACGTTTCACGAGATCCCGCGCCCTTTGCGTCATCCTGTCGGTCGACCCGTCGCTCACGATGACAATCTCGAAGGCCTGTATCGATTGCTCGTGCAGGGACCGCACGCAAGCCTCAAGGGCATCTTCCTCGTTGTGGCCGACCAGGACGATGCTGACGCTTGGCTGCGCCGCTCCCTCGGATTCTGCCGGAATATCCTCCATGTCGGGCGAGCGCATGGTGAGGCCTGCCACCATGAAAGGCAGCATGTAGCGGGGAAACTCGAAGATCAGGGTGTACCAAAAGACCGACAGGATGCTGAGGATCGACTGGCTCAGAAGGAGGGCGAAGCCGACCTCAAGCGTGTTCACGATGAGGCTCTTCCAAAGCGTTGGGCGATCGTCAGCTGCGCCCCGAGCTTGTGCCGGAGGAGTTCCTCGCTGCGGGCCGCAATTGTGCGAATCTCCCGCTCCATGTCGGCATCGAACCGCTCTGCCAGGATATAGGCCGCATCCTCACCCACATGCAGGGAGGCTGCGCCTCCGAGCCGGTTGCGGACATCCTCGAGAAACAGGTCGCTCGCTCTCTCGAAAGCCGGGCGCCCGTGGCTGGCGATCACCTCGTCCTTTTCGGAGAAGCGGATCTCCGCCACCGCAGCCTGCGCATCGACTGTTCCCTGAACCCGCGCGATTTCGCGCTGGAGCGATATCGGAAGCGTCGCGGCAATGGCCGTGGTGCTCCCTTCGAGGAAGGCGACGCATGCATCGGTCAGGGCGTAGCTGTAGAGATCGACCCGCTCGGCGCCTTCGCCGTCCATGCGCGCATTGCAGTCGAGGCACACGAAGCCGACCTCCAGCTCGGACGAGCAGGTGTCGCAGGTGTTGCAGACATAGGCGTCGCCGGGCCTGTCGTAATCCTTGCCGTAATTGCGCATCTGGCGCTTGCATTTCGGGCAGACCAGGGCGGCGCCCTGGCGGAACTGCTCTTCCGGCAGCAGCGCGGCGCAGTGGAAGTGATGGATCAGCGATGTCTCGCGCAGATCCGCCGAACGGCACGTCGGACACTCCTCGCGCACGCTGAGCCGGCGCGAGCGGCACGTCCTGCATTCATGCAGCCGGTCGAAGAAGGTCTTCTTGAGGAAGCCGCGCAGAACGAGGCGTTCGGCGATCTCGACGACCGTGCTGGCCGACATGAAGCCGGGATAGCAGACGGCGTCCGGAGTCAGCGGGTAGCGCATGCCGCGCAGCTGCCGACCGGACACGTACATGTGCGCGAGAACCTGGAGATCGGGATCCACCGTATGGCGATATTGCGGTGCGAGCGACACACGCCTCTGCCTGAACCTGATGATGCGGCGCGCCGTCTCGGCCCAGGTGCGAGGCTCCATCAGGTCGAAGTGAGCGTCGGCGAATTCACCCGCGCGCCCTCCGAGATCGATCATCGGGATCTGGAGCCCACCGACGAAGTCGCGGATGTTGTGCAGGGGTGCGGAACGCCGCTCGTCGGAGAATAGAATGGCGTCGATGTCGTCGCCGTCCGCGGGCTCGAACAGAAGGCTGAAGACCTCGTCGAGATGGACGGGCATGCGCGGAAACCAGCGTGCCTGCGGCTTCCAGTTCAGGCCGGCCTCGCGCCAGACCTCAAGAATCTGGTTGGCGAGCTGCTCGGGTGACGAGATCACCCCACCCAACGAAAGGGCTGACCGGGCAAGGAGTGATGTCATGACGATAACTCAGGTGTCGCTAAAAAATCGGTCGGCAACGGTGTTATCGCGCTGCCTGCAAATGTTCGATGAATATGTTGTTGTGTAACAATCCGGATTTGCACCGGTGTAGCGGGGCGGCATCATGCCTTTGAGCGAACGGTTTCGGTTTCGTTGCTCAACCCGCCACAGACGTCATCGTAACGATTGTTCCTTTAATCCTATGCCGAGTCAACGACAACTTGGTTTGACATAGATCATGTTCACGTTGTCGTTAATCGAGCAATCCGATACTTGATGTTACTTCATTGCCGTGGCCGATGAGCAGATCGCTGGAGAATATCCGCGCCTTGATCATCGAGTGGCCGCCGACCTTGATTGAAGATAAACCTAACGGCCGGATGGGGCGCCATCCAGCGCGGAAGTTCCACATAGTCCCGAGCCGGGGAGGGGAAGCCCGCGCACACAACATGACCGATCACCGGAACCCTTACCGTCCCGCTGTCACTGACGCCTGCCAGCACCTTCGCTCTCCTGTATCTGAGAACAAAATAGGAACAAATTGACCTGGGCGGCGTCAATCGGGTTGGGTTGACTGGATGCAAATTTCGTAAGGGAGGCTCAAAATATCCGCCGATAAGGCGGCTTATTTACATGTATCCAAAGGCTTAGAGTTATTGGAAGGAGAACGATGAGCTTTCGCTGCCTCCCAAGCCTGATCCGCTCACGCAGAGGCTGGCCCTCGGGATCGGCCAGGTCACGGCCGTTCGCGCCGGAACCCGCTTCCCGAAAGGCCTGCCGTTGCAGCCGGGTTGAAGGGGCAGCCCGAGGCGTGGCCGATGGCCCCGGTTCCTGAAGAAGCGGGGCGCGGCCCGCTGTTCTTCCCGTGTCTGGCGCTCAGCTAGCCGTGGCGGTTGGCGTAGCGGCGCTTCTTCGTGAGGTTCCTCTGCCCTTCGACCATTTTGGCCGGGGCGACCACCGCCTTGTAGCGGCGGGTATTCTTCTTGAACGAGGGTCTGGTGCGCGCTTTGCCGGCCATGGATTTCATTCCTTCCCTGATGGACGTTGCGTTTACATGGCACTGACAAGGGGACAGGTCAACGCCGATCCCGGCCGTAAGCCCGCCGGTCGGGCGCCGCGTTCGGCTGAGGCTGCCTGCACGGATCGAGCGATGCCGGAACAGCCTATGCAGCCCTGGCGTTACAAGGAGGACGGTTAGCGACGGACCCACCCGAAGCGCCCTGGAGAACTCAAATGGCGAACCCTCCTCATGCCGGCAGCCCATCCGCCCCTGAAAGGCAAGGGAACAGATCTGCACAGCAGCCACTGGACAACGATATCGCCGAGAATTCGCAGGAGAACTTGGATGCGAGGCTCGACCACGCCATCGAGGAGACCTTCCCCACGAGCGATCCGGTCTCCGTGACCGTCACCAAAGGCCCCGAGCCCGAGCGGGAACCCCGCGGCGCGGCAACGGGCGGCCGGCCCGGCGATCCACCGCAGGGCTCGACCGAGCATGTTCTGAACCAAGTGCGGGACGCCCTGCACGAGGTCTCGGACCAGGCGTCAGGCGTCGCCCGCGACGTGTACGAGCGCGGCGAGCACTACGCCCAGCAGGCGCGCGAGCGCTATCCGGAGGCGGAGCGCTACATCCGCCAGGGTCAGCGGGCCGTGACGCAGCAGGTGACAGGAAACCCCTTGCTCGCGCTGTTCATGGCGGCAGCCGCCGGATACGCCCTCGCCTGGCTCATCCACGGCGAGAGGAGAAGCCGGGAGTCGGACGTGCCGGATTACGGCCGAACAGGGCGCGGATACGCACCCCACCGCGACAGGCAGAAGCCCTGACGCGCGTTGACGCGATGAGGTGAAGAGCGCGGCTTGAGCCGGGACCTTCGCATGGGTCGATCCGCTTGAACGCCGTTGCAGTATCGACCAGCGGAAGGCCGGGCGGATGATCATAGTAGGTCAAAGGTGAACCTCGCACGAGGGGCTCTGGGCTTTCTCCCAGGACCGATCCGCGTTGGGGAGATCGTGCCCTCGGGATCAGGAATGGTGGGCGGCCCAGCTCTTAGCCTTCCATTGATATCTTCCCAATCGACGAACCTCCCCCAGAATCCGGGTAGAGTTTCTAATGGGCAGGGGCATGGTCGATACCCGAACACCTGAGCAACGTCGTCATATTATGCAGTCAGTCCGGAGCAAGAACACCGGACCTGAAATGATAGTACGGCGGATCGCACATAGGCTCGGCTATCGCTTTCGAGTTCATCGGCGAGACCTTCCCGGCACCCCCGATCTAGTTTTCCCCAGCAGAAAGAAGGCCATCTACGTCCATGGCTGCTTCTGGCATGGTCATAGATGTTCCAAAGGAAAACTGCCTAAGTCACGACCAGAATTCTGGATTCCGAAGATCTCAAGGAACAAGGAGCGTGACCTAGGCGCCGTTGCCGCTATGGAGGCCATGGGGTGGGATACATTGACTCTCTGGCAATGTGAGACGAAGGATCGCGATGCCGTCGCTAAAGCGCTTGTGGATTTCCTCGGTCCGCCCGGAGCAGGGGCTCCCGTTTAGCGTTAAGCTCAGCGGCGGGAGCAAAGCTGAAGAATGACACGACCAATCGGAATTGACCTTTTCGCAGGCGCTGGCGGATTAAGCCTTGGTTTTGAGCAGGCGGGATTCGACGTACGCGCAGCTGTCGAGATCGACCCAGTTCATTGTGCCGTCCATAAGTTCAACTTCCCGAACTGCACCGTCATTTCACAGTCGGTCGCGGACGGCTTGACCGGACGTGATATCCGGGATCGCGCCGGGCTCGGCGATGCCGAAATCGATTGCGTTTTCGGTGGTGCGCCTTGCCAGGGCTTCTCATTAATTGGGCAACGCGTCTTGGACGACCCACGCAATCGGCTCGTTCTCGAATTCGTGCGTCTCGTTGCGGAATTGGACCCAAAATATTTCGTATTCGAGAACGTTAAGGGCCTCACGGTCGGCACCCATCGTAAATTTCTAGATGAGCTTGTATCTGCACTCGATGACGTAGGCTATTCCGTACGAATTCCCTGGCAAGTCCTCGATGCTGCCGAATACGGTGTCCCGCAGCATAGGGAGCGACTGTTCCTACTCGGGGCCCGAAAGGGACTTCCCCTTCCGGAATACCCGATGCCTACCACTCATGCTGCCGACGATCTCGATGTATCCTTGGACCTGCCGGTAGGGCCGACCTGCGAGGAGGCCCTCGGAGATTTACCGAACGTGGACCTCATCGAGGACCTCAACACTACCGATTCCGTACTGCTCGACGACTACGGCGTGTCAAGCGCGTACGCACGTGAAATGAGATGCCTGTCGAACGAGGCATGGCATCTGGGCTACGTACGGCGGTGGAACCCCGCTATGCTCACGTCCAGCTGGCGTACCGAACACACGGGCATCTCACAACGAAGGTTTGCCGAAACCCAACCGGGAGCGGTCGAACCGATCTCACGCTTCTATAAGCTTTCGCCGAACGGTCTATCGAACACTCTCAGGGCCGGAACTGACGGAACTCGCGGAGCATTCACTAGCCCGCGCCCAATTCATTATCAGTATCCTCGATGCATTACCGTGAGAGAGATGGCACGCCTCCACGGTTTTCCAGATTGGTTTCGCCTTCATGCAACGAAATGGCATGGGGCTCGGCAGATCGGAAATGCGGTTCCTCCTCCCCTTGCACGCGCAGTAGCCGCAACTGTCGTATGCGCGCTTGGATACACGCCTTCTCGTCCACGTGGCTCGTTGCTATTAGGTGACGAAGCGTTGCTCTATATGGATCTCAGTGAGGCAGCACGCCATTTCGAAGTTAAACCGCCAGCATCACGGCGTGATCGGAAAAGCGGTGCTCGGAAACGCAAGCAGCACGAGACCGAAGCTGCCCGTCTTGCAGCGCTGGAGGCAGCAGGTGCCTAAGCCCGATGGATCTACGGCGGTCCAAGAGCCAGCTGGCCAGGAGTCATCGACGACATCGCCAAAAGCCGAAGCAAAATACAAGCGGATTATTAGGGATATATTTGATCGATTCTATACCCCTGGTGCAACCGAGTTCGAATTTGGGCGAGAGGAGATTGCACGGAGCGCCGCAAGTCTAGAATTTGAGCCGCCTAAGAATCTTGGGGATGTGATCTACTCGTTCCGGTACCGCAATCGGCTCCCGCAGGAGATCTTAGACACGCAGCCGGAAGGGAAACATTGGCTAATTCTCGGGGCAGGCGATGCACGGTATCGCTTTCGTTTAAGCGACCTTGCATACATCTACCCATCGAAAGGGCTACTTGTTCGGAAAATACCGGACGCAACGCCGGAGATTATCGCTCAGTATGCTTTGACGGACGAGCAAGCCCTTCTCGCCAAGATTCGATACAACCGGCTCATCGATATTTTCCTCGGAATTACCGCGTACTCTTTGCAAAACCATCTCCGGACGAAAATCGCGAATTACGGTCAGATCGAGATCGACGAGTTGTACGTCGGCGTCGATGCGCGCGGGGCACAATACATCGTGCCAGTCCAAGCCAAAAGTGGGAAAGACGTTCTCGGCGTCATTCAGACAATTCAGGACACAGTCTTCTGCGCGTCACAGCCGAAGTACGCCCGTTGCATTCCACGCCCAGTTTCGGCTCAGTTCATGCCCAACGATATAATCGCAATGTTCGAGTTGAACTTCGACGGCAATGACGTGTCCATCGTTCGTGAGCGCCATTATCGCCTATCCGACGCCAGTCAGATAAGCGCGGATGATTTGAAGAAATACGGGCTCCCGGAGCCTGACTGATGTGGCATGGAGCGCCTTGCCTCTTTGGCGCATTGCACTCCGTAGCATGGTTCGGCGAACAACCGGGCTAGTTCCTATTGATCTCTAAATCCCCGCCCCATTCTCAAACGTCCACCGATAGCGCTCATCATACTCGCGCTCCTCGCGCTCGAGTGCTCCAGATGGGCCACGAGTTCGTCGCGCAGCTCGTGGAGGCTGCGGCGGGGCTGGTTGTCGATCTCGTATTGCCCTGACGGCAGAGCCGGCTCGGTTGTCCTGAGCCGCCGGTTCAGTGCCCGGTTGCAGTGTGTGGCGCGGCCACGGGCTTGGACTCCGGTGATCCGCGCTCCCGCAAGTAGATGCCGAGCACAAGCAGCACGGCGATCGACAGGAACTCGCTCTGCCAGTTCTGGAAGCTCTCGTACCAGAACCCCGGATCTCCAAGTGTCTCGACCATGGTCTGCGTCGGCTGATGATGCATGAGGGCCTCCTCGTTCATCCGCCGTGTGCTCCCGACCAGATGGAGCCAGAAGGAGGCGAGAAAGAGCGTGACCAGCGCGATGCTGAGGGAGTGCGAATAGAGCTTCAGCAGCAGGCCGCCACGATGCACGGGCCAAGGCGCGTCCGGATCGCTGCGCCTGGCGGATGGCGACTCATCCTCGGGGTTCGGCTCATCCGGCTTCTTGGATTCTGAGGCGCCTTTCTGGAACAGGAAGATGGTCAGCACCACGTAGGCGGCCATCTGGAGGAACTCGCTCTCCCAGTTCTCGAACACGGCTGAGATGAAGTGGCCGCTGGCCAGGTAGTCTGTGAAGCCGATGGCCGGGAGCTCGTGCAGGCGCAGTTCCTCGGCTTGCGCCCTCCATCCAGCGAGCGCTTGGCCGACCAGGGAAATCAGGAACAGGCTCAACAGGGCTATTGATAATCCATTGTCACGCAGAAACTGCCGCATACGCCTTACCTCAACCACTCGAACGGCTACGGTTGGGCAACGCAGGAATAGGAATGTTGGTTTCGCTCTGTCTTCGCGGTGGGAGCCAGCCTGAGGGGCTGTGGCCATACCGGTCCACAGGGTCGGCCGCCAGAAGAGGTTCTTCGAAAGAACCGCTTCGGGTCGAAAGCGGACGTTTGATCGTCATGCGGACAGGTCTCTTCATGGTCTCCTGCGGGACCTTGGTCCTGTTTGCATCAAATCCCGGCGCCATTCTCGAACGTCCATCGATAGCGCTCGTCATACTCCTTCTCCTCGCGCTCGATGCGCTCCAGATGGGCCACGAGTTCGTCGCGCAGCTCGTGCAGACTGCGGCGGGGCTGGTTGTCGATCTCGTATTGCCCTGGGGGCAGGGGCGGGCGGGCGTGCTTGTCCATCTCGCCCAGCGTCCGGGTGAGGCGGGCGAGCGGCTGGAGGGCGCGCTGGGCGTGGGCGATGGGCTGGTGCTCCAGCTCCTCCGCGTGGCGTTCGGCGAGGCGCCAGAGTTTGTCCGTGAGTTCCTGGCGCCGCTCGCCTGTCACGGAGGGGGGCGCTTTGCGCCGGCGCTCCGGCTTGAGCTTCGCGCTGCGGGTGGGCGCCGCCGCGCCGGGCGGACGCCGCCAGCCGCCTTCCGTGGCATAGCGCGACAGGGTGGAGGCCGAGACGCCGAGCGCCTCCCCGAGGCGCTTGAAGGAGAGGGTGGAGCCCTCCACCCATTCCCGCAGCTCCGCGATCCGCTCAGGAGGGAGCTTGTCCCGCAGGGTGGAAGGGGCCGAGGGGACTTGGGCAGAAGAGGCTGCGGAAGGAGAGGCAGGGTCGCTGGGGGTCATGGGGATCGATCCTTCCGGTTCTTCGCAAATGAGTACAAAACAAGAACAAGATAATGTTCACAGAGAAACCGTCAAGGTTGGCGCCGCTTGGGTGAATGCATTGCCGCGCTTGAGCCTGCGCCGTACACTCCGGCAGGGGCGTGGAGATTTGTCCGATGCCGATCGAGCCGGGTCTGTGGGGCGCGGGAGACGCCTATGAGCGCTATATGGGCCGCTGGAGCCGGCTCGTCGCGCCTCGCTTCGTGGAGTGGCTCGGGGCGGGGGCTGGCGGGGACTGCGTCGATATCGGCTGCGGCACAGGGATCCTGACCGCCGCATTGCTGGAGGGGGCTGGGCCTCAACGCATCGTCGGGATCGACAGCGCGCCGGGCTTTCTCGAGCTGGCGCGGGCGCGGGTATCCGATCCGCGGGCGACGTTCGCGCAAGGGGATGCGCTGGCCCTGCCGGAGGCGGACGATGAATTCGATCTCGCGGTCTCGGGGCTCGTGCTGAACTTCCTGCCCGACAAGGCGGCGGCGCTCGCCGAAATGGTCCGCGTGGTGCGGCCGGGCGGAACGGTCGGGCTCTATGTGTGGGATTATGCCGGGCACATGCAGATCATGCGCCATTTCTTCGACGTGGCGGCAGCCCTCGACCCGCGGGCGCTGGACTTCGACGACGGGGTAAAGGCGCCGGTCTGCCGGCCCGGCCCGCTGCGGGCGCTGTTCGCCGACGCCGGCCTCGAGAGCGTGGAGGTGCAGGCCATCGATATCACGGCCGCGTTCGAGAGCTTCGACGATTACTGGACGCCCTTCCTCGGCGGCACCGGCTCGGCGCCCAAATACTGCATGTCGCTCCCTGAGGAGGCCCGGGAAGAGCTGCGCGAGCGGCTCCGCACCCGGCTGCCCACGGGGCCGGACGGTGAGATCCTCCTGGCCGTGCGGGCCTGGGCGGCGAAGGGGCGGGTGGCCGGCTAGAAACGGTCGTTCCAAGGCGTTCCAGAGCAGTTTCAAGCGATTAGCGGGTCTTCCAAGCCGTTCCAGGGCGGAAGTCTTGGAACGTCTCATCACCGTTCCAAGGGCAAACGATCAGATATCATCATTTGTCGTGATGGCTCATCGGGCGTATTCGGATCGTCCCAAGAGGACGAGACCCCATGAGCCATGCCACCGCCGCCATGCCCGCCCAGAACCTGAGCCGCATCGACGGCTCGACCCTCGGGCTTTACGCTGCCACCGTGTTCCTGTGGGGCGTGAGCTGGATCGGGATCCGGGCGCAGCTCGGCGTCGTGGCGCCGGAGATGTCGGTGCTGTGGCGCTTCCTGCTCGCGGCCGTGCTCATGTGGGCCTGGGTGCTCGCAACGGGGCACAAGGTGCGCTTTGCTTTGGCCGACCATCTGCGCTTTGCTGCGGTGGGGGCCTGCCTGTTCTCGTGCAATTTCGTCTCGTTCTATTACGGCGGTTTGAGCATCCCGTCCGGCCTGCTCTCGGTGGTGTTTTCGCTGGCTTCGGTGTTCAACCTCGTGCTCGGTTTCGTGATCTTCCGGCAGCGGCCGGAGGCCCGGGTGGCGCTGGGCGGCGTGATCGGGGTGCTGGGAATCGTGTTTCTGTTCTGGCCGGAGATCACGGGTGCGGGCTTCAACGCGGCGGCCCTGCAGGGACTGGCGCTCTGCGTGATGGGCACCCTGTTCTTCTGCTCGGGCAACATGATCTCGACGCTGGTGCAGCGCCGGGGCGTGCCGCTGCTCTCCGCCACCGCCTGGGGCATGACCTATGGCTGCGCGGTGCTGCTGGCGCTGAACTTAGTTCGCGGCAACGCCTTCATCATCGAGCCGACGGTGAAATATGTGGGCTCGCTGCTCTATCTCTCCATCGGCGCGTCGGTGCTGGCCTTCATGTCGTACCTGACCCTGCTGCGGCGGCTCGGGGCCGCACGCGCCGGCTACGCCACGGTGCTGTTTCCCATCGTGGCGCTCACCGTCTCGACCCTGATCGAGGGCTATGTGTGGACGCCGCTTGCCGTCATCGGCGTCGTGCTGGCGCTTGTGGGCAATGTGCTCGTGCTGCGGCGGCCGGCGGCAAAGGCCTGATTATTCCGCCGCGATCGGCTGCACATTGCGGGTGGAGCCGAGATTGTCGAGGGACTGCTTGATGTGGAAGCCGAGCGCATCCGCCAGCGGGTTCTCCTCGCCGCGGGCGCGGATGAGGCCGATCTTGCAAGAGGGCAGGGCCGGAAAGCCGTCGGAGGGGCCGAGGATCCGCATGCCGGGGCGCACGGCGCTTTCCGGCAGCACGGAGACCGCAAGGCCCGCCAGCACGGCAGCGCCCACGGCGGTGGAATGCCAGCTCACATAGGCGATGCGGAACGGCCGGTCGGCGCTCTCCAGCGCTTCGGTCGCCGAATGGCGCCAGTCGCAGTTGGGGCGGCCGAGCGCCAGCGGGATCGGGGTCTCCTCGTGCACCCCGTGGCGCGATGACGTGACCCACAGCAACTGCTCGATGCGCACGATCTCGGACGGGCCGCGCCGGTCCACATGGGTGATGATCGCCAGATCGATGTCCCCGTGCTGAACCCGCTCGATCAGGTTGTGCGTGGGCTCGCACATCACCGTCACCTCGGCCTTCGGGTTGGAACGCGAGAACCGGGCCAGGATCTCCGGGAGATACCGATCGGCGTAGTCGTCGGGCAGGCCGAGGCGCACCCGGCCGGTGAGCTCGTTGTCGTTGAACGACGCGATGCACTCGGCATTCAGCCGCACGATCCGGCGGGCGTAGTCGAGCAGGCGCTCGCCCTCGTCGGTGAGCTTGGACAGGCGCCCGTCGCGCTCGAAGATCGTCTTGCCGACCCGGTCCTCCAGGCGCTTCATCTGCATGGACACCGCGCTCTGCGTCTTGTGCACGATCTCCGCCGCGCGGGTGAACGAGCCGGTATCGGCAATGGCGACGAACGTTCTCAGCTGGTCAATGTCGAGCAGGTGCATGGCGCAAACCTCATCATCAATCCTGTTGATGATATATATCTCAAACAATCGTTTCAAGTGATGAAAGAGATTTGGTAAAACTTCCCATATGAAAATGAAAGCGCATCAACATCAATGACTTAGCTGAGAGATCACTGGCAATTGCTCTCAGAAAGTCATTGGCAGGTCACTGGAAGACTACCAGCCGACTACCAAGACCGAAAAATCGAGAGCGAGAGCAAGGAGAACAGCGATGAACAAGCCGATACCAGCCAGAATGACCTTCACCGGCATGACCGTTCTGGGGCAGTTCGTCCGTTCGCTCACGGATCTCTCCAGAACCCTCAGGCACCGTGGGGAGATCAGGCATCTCGCCGAGTTCGACGACCGGATGCTCAAGGACATAGGCCTCACCCGCAGCGATGTGTCGTGCGCTCTATCCGAGCCACTTCTGCGGAATCCGTCCTGGGTGTTGATTCGAAGCGCCGAGCGACACTCGCGCGGCGAACGACCTGATCGGTCAGCTCGGCCTGTTCGTACGGTCGTGCCGATCGTGACGCAGGTTAAGCGCTGCGCCTAGGACTTGCCGCCACTCTTATCGGCGTCTGTGAAAATCGATTGGAGGGACGCGAGATATTGCATCTGCATCTCGCGTCCTTTCTCCATCATCGCATCGAGAGGTGTGGATGACGATTGCGGCTCCGGCTCCGGTTTTGGCGGCTCCGCCGGCGGAGGCATCTGAAAGAATCCAGCAAGCATCTCCTCGAAAGGATTGGCCGGCTTCTTCTCAGGCGAAGCGGTCTTCATCCAGTTTGTCCAGAGATCCGCCCACGGGTTGGCTGCCGGCGGGGCCTGCTGGCTATCCTTTGTGTTCGCAAAATTCTGAAAGGCCTGCGTCTGAGCCATCATCCACTGGGATGTGCCACCCGCCAGGATGCCGGCGAGCACCGGCAGCAATTGCTGCATGGTGTCGGCGTTGATGCCCGCATAGCTTGCGGCCTGATGCGCCACGCGCCGGCTGACTTCGTCGGAGCCGAAGAGCTGGTCGAGCAGCTGACGGCCCTCCTGCTGCGCCTGAGGCGTGAAGGGGTTGCCGGCCGCCTGCCAGAAGTTCTGGTAGGCTCCCCCCATCATGGATTGAAGCACGCGGGTCGGATCGCTCGACGCCATGGCGTGCTGGAGACCCATGGCGAAGGCCGGCATGAAGGCCGCCATGGTCCGCTGCGGCTGGTCGCCGGAGAGATTGAACTGCCGTGCGAGCGCATCAAGGGCTGCACTGGTCTGGGCCTGTCGCATCAGATCGAACCAGTTGAACATCGCGGCCTCCTTACAACAAACGCCCAGGCCCAGCGCTCAGGCGACCGGAACAGCTTGCCTCTCAAGGCGTCGAATTGTCCAGAACGCCGTGATGATGGCCGCGATGCCGAACGCAACGGAGCCGAGGCCGATCCCGACGAGCGCCCCCTTCGGGCCCGCCATCTGGGCTCCGAAATAGGCGAACGGAATCATGCCGAGGGTCGCGCGACCCCAGTTGAAGAAGGTCGACAGCAGGGGATAGCCGAGATTATTGAATGAGGCGTTCGACACCAGAACGAGCCCGATGAACAGCCAGATGAATCCGCTGAGCTTGCAGAAGAACTGTATGAGCTCGGCCGTCTCATCGGGAGCGTTGAAGGCGCGGGTCAGCGGCACCTGGACGAGGAACAGGATGAGCCAGACGCAGCCTACATAGATGATCGTGATCGTGAGGGCATCCTTCAGGATCTGCTTCATGCGATCGTAACGCTGCGCACCCCAGTTCTGTCCGAGCACGGGGCCGATGGCGCCCGCAAGCGCGAACAGGCCGGCGAAGGCCACCGGCGTGACCCGGTCGATGATGGCGGAGGCCGCAATGACCTCGTCCCCGAACTGGGCGATGACGCCCGTGAAGAACGCATTCGCCGCCGGAGCGGCGATGTTGGTCAGGATGGCGGGAATCGCAATGGCCAGGAAGGGGCGCGCATCGTGCCGCAATCCTTTCCAGGTGGGGAGAGCCAGCAGATTGTGGATGCGCGTCACATATCGGAAGCTCATATAGGCCGTCACGAACCGCGCGATGCCGATTGTGACCGCTGCACCGTCCGACTGCATGTCGAGACCGAAGATCAGGATCGGATCGAGAACCACCGTCACGACCGCGATAGACAATGTGGCGTACATGGCCCGTTTGGCGTCGCCCACGGCGCGCAATACCGTGGACAGTCCCATGCTGAGCGCCATCACGGCGTTGGACGGCAGAGCGATCCAGAGAAAGCTTAAGGCAACGTCGTAGGTCCGGTCATGCCCTCCCAGTGCCTTGAGGATGACGGGGAGCATGAGCAGAACGATCACGCTGACCACGGCAGCGATTGCCGTCATGAGAATGCTGCACGATGTCGCCAGGCGTCGCGCATCATCGGGTCGGCGCGCGCCGAGCGCGCGCGAGACGAGAGCCCCGATGGGGATCATCAGTCCTACATTGATCGAGATCGTGAAGAACATCACCACAGTGGCGAGGCCGACGCCGGCCGTCATGCTCGGATCATTGAGCCATGAGATGTAGAGAAGCGACACAAGATCGACGATGAAAATCGCGACAAGCCCAGCCGCGCTCGTTCCCGTCATGACGAGCACATGGCGCATGGTGGATCCGACGACAAAGCGCGGTGTGTCGGCCTTCCGGCCCAGGTCTTCCGTCGAGGGACTTGCGTCCATCAAATGACCCCTTCGCCGAGAATGTCGCGCGTCTCAGGGCTGAGGGCTCTCGCCTTGCCGGCGGGAGCCGTGAGCGGCTCGGGGGTAATCTTGGAGCCCACCACGAGTTCCGCTCCACCCATCGCGCCAACCTCCTTTTGCAGGACGAGGCGGGCAATGTCGCGCTTGCGGACATCGTTGGCAGCTTGCGTGGCCGTTTCAGGATCCGTCCCGAGTTCCTCAAGGGCGGCACGGCCGAACACGATGGCGGATTCGAAGACCTCGCGGATCTGATAATCCACATCCCGGTTCATGAGCTCGATCGCGTGAATGCGGTCGTAGGCGCGCACGAAGCTGCGGGCGTTCTGGAAGTTCTCGTGAATGATCTCAATGATCTTCATCATGGCATCCTGATTGTCGATGCAGATGCAAATCATCTCGGCCTTTTCGGCGCCCGCGGCGCGAAGCACGTCGAGGCGGGTTCCATCGCCGTAATAGACCTGAAGGCCGAAGCGTCCAGCATCGCGAATGCGCTCCACATCGCTGTCGATCACCGTTGCCTGGATGCCCTGGGTCAACAGAACCTGGTTTACGATCTGCCCGAACCGGCCGAAGCCGATCACGAGGACGCGGCTCTCAAGCTCGCCTTCGGGCACGTTCAGACCATGCAGGTCCGGTTCGTCCTCACTCCCGGCACGATTTCTGAGAAGCTTTTCGACGAGCGTCGACAGGAGCGGTCCCAGCAGCATGGTCATGGCCGCAAGGGCTGTCAGCGGCTGCGCCTCGGCTGGCGACATGATGCCGAGCCCTGCAGCGACCGGAATCAGGACGAACGCGAATTCACCGGCGGTGCATAAAATCGTGCCTGAGCGCAAACCATCGCGCCAGCTTGCGCCGAACAGCCGCGACAGGACCGCGATGATGAGGGTTTTGCCCAGGAGAACGACAGGTACCGCAAGGGCGAGCATCACCCACTGCTCCCGCACGAGAGCGAGATCGATCGACATGCCCACGCTCATGAAGAAGAGGCCCAGCAGCATGCCGCGGAATGGCTCGATATCGGCCTCTAGCTGGTGACGGAAATTGGATTCGGCCAGCAAAAGCCCTGCTAGGAAGGCGCCCATGGCCATGGAGAGGCCGACCTCCTGCATGAGGAGCGCTGCGCCGAGGACCACGAGCAGGGCCGACGCGGTCATCACCTCACGGGCGCCGCTGCGGGCGAGGATCCGGAAGAAGGGATTGAGCCCATAACGGCCGATCAGCACCACGGCGGCAATCCCGAGGAGCGCCTCGCCGACCGCGAGAAGGCTATCCATGAAAGAGCCCTGGTCTCCGACCCGTGAGGCCAGCAGCGGCAGAATGGCCAGGAGCGGGACGACGGACAGGTCCTGAAACAGCAGGATCGCGAAGGAGCGCTGTCCATACGGAGTGGGCAGGTCGTTGCGCTCTCCCAGCATCTGGAGCGCGATGGCCGTGGCGGAGAGCGCGACGGCAACGCCGGTGACGAAGGAGGCCTCCGGCGAGAAGCCGACGGCCATGGCAGCAGCCCCAAGAAGGATGGCCGTGACGGTCAGCTGGGCGAAGCCGAGTCCGAAGATGTCGCGCTTCATCTCCCAGAGGTGCGACAGCTTGAGCTCGAGCCCGATGATGAAGAGCAGAAGCACCACCCCAAGCTCGGCCACCGTGGCGATTGTCTGCGGATCCTCCACCAAGCTCAGGCCCGACGGGCCGATGGCGACGCCGGCTGCGAGATAGCCGAGCACCGCGCTCAGGCCCAAGAGCCGGAACACCGGCACGGCCACGACAGCGGCCCCGCAGAAGGTCAGGATGGGTGGGAGAAAGCTGACGTGGGATGCGGTGGATGCCATGAGGATCGGATATGATGAGGGACTGTTGCACCGTTGTAGGGATTCTTGGCCGCAGGCGCGAGCGTTTCTTGACGAGGGCCAAGTCTGTTTGGTGCCTCATCGCACAGGTTCGGGAAATGTTTGCGCTCAGCCTCCCGTCATCACCGGCCTTGTGCCGGTGATCCCGATTGATCGAAGCACGGAGCCTCATAGCATCGGGATGGCCGGGACAGGCCCGGCCATGACGTGATGGGTGTCATCCCCGGCGAGCCATAGGCGAGGGAAGGGGATCCATAGCGCCGCGCGAGTGAGTGGATTCCCTTCCTCTGCGATGGCTACGCCATCTCCGGCCGGGAATGACACTGAACCCGCCACACCATCCCCGCCGCGAATAAGCGTCGCTCCCGCTTGACAGGGGGGGTCCCGTCTCGCCACATCGCCCAATCATGACGAAGCCACCCCTCGACATTCTGCTCTGTGCCCCGCGCGGCTTCTGCGCCGGGGTCGTCCGTGCCATCGATGCCGTCGAGAAGGCGCTCGCGATTCATGGGGCGCCGGTCTATGTGCGCCACGAGATCGTGCACAACAAATATGTCGTGGAAAACCTGAAGCGGAAGGGCGCGGTCTTCGTCCGGGAACTCGACGAGGTGCCGGACACCGAGGCGCCGGTCATCTTCTCGGCCCATGGGGTCGCCAAATCGGTGCCGGAAGCGGCCCAAGTCCGTAATCTCTTCGCCATCGATGCCACCTGTCCCCTGGTGACCAAGGTGCACCGGGAGGCGCAGGTCCATTTCAAGCGAGGCCGCCACATCATCCTGATCGGCCATGCAGGCCATCCCGAGGTCGTCGGCACCATGGGCCAGCTGCCTGAAGGAGCCGTCACCCTGGTCGAGACCGTGGACGACATCGCCCGGCTCCAGCCGGCGGATCCCAGCAACCTTGCCTTCGTGACACAGACGACCCTCTCGGTCGACGACACCCAGGACATGGTGGATGCCCTCAAAGGGCGCTTTCCCACCATCGTCGGACCGCACAAGGAAGACATCTGCTACGCCACCACGAACCGCCAGGGCGCCGTCAAGCGGGTGGCCCCGCAGGTCGACGCCATGATCGTGGTGGGCTCACCCAATTCCTCCAATTCCCAGCGCCTGCGCGAAGTCGCCGAGCGGGAGGGCTGCCCTGTGGTGCGGCTGATTCTGCGGGCCGAGGACATCGACTGGTCGCTGTTTGGTGCCGTCCGGAGCCTCGGCATCACGGCGGGAGCTTCGGCGCCCGAAATCCTGGTGGAGGAGATCATCGACGCTTTCGCCGAGCGCTACGAAGTCTCGGTCGAGAGCGTGTCCACGGCGGATGAGAGCGTGTTCTTTCCTTTGCCGCGCGAGTTGCGTGAGCAGGCGGCGGAGTAAAAAGTGGCGGTCTATACGGAAGTCAGCGACGAGGAGCTCTCGGCGTTTCTCGATACCTACGATATCGGCACGGTGCTCTCCTACAAGGGCATCGCCGAGGGCGTGGAGAACACCAACTATTTCCTCCACACCACCCAGGGCTCCTACATTCTGACCCTCTACGAGAAGCGGGTGCGAGAGGCCGATCTGCCCTTCTTCCTCGGCCTCATGCAGCATCTGGCGCAAAAGGGGCTGAACTGTCCGTTGCCGGTCAATAACCGCAAGGGTGAGCCCCTGGGCCGTGTCTCCGGGCGGCCCGCCGTCATCATCACGTTTCTCGAAGGCATCGCGGTCCGCCGTCCGACGGCCCAGCATTGCGGAGCCCTTGGTGGCGCCTTGGCAAAGCTGCATCTGGCCGGCCAGGACTTTGACGGCCATCGGCCCAATGCGCTCACGCTCGAAGCCTGGGCGCCGCTCTTCGCCCAGGCCGAGGCCCAGGCCGACACCGTGTCCACAGGTCTTGCCGAGCGGACGCGGCGAGAGCTCGCAAGCCTGGAAGCTTCCTGGCCGCGCGGCCTGCCAAGCGGCATCATCCATGCGGATCTCTTCACCGACAACGTATTCTTCATCGGCTCCGAGGTGTCAGGGCTGATCGACTTCTATTTCGCCTGCACGGATGCCTTCGCCTACGACGTGGCCATCTGCCTCAATGCCTGGTGCTTCGAGATCGACGGCTCGTTCAACCTCACCAAGGGCCAGGCGATGCTGGCGGGCTATCAGGCCGTTCGTCGCCTCAATGCGGAAGAGGTCGAGGCGCTGCCGATCCTCTGCCGGGGCTCGGCCATGCGCTTCATGCTGACCCGGCTCGTCGACTGGCTCAACGTGCCGCCGGGCGCGCTGGTGAAGCCCAAGGATCCGCTGGAATACGACCGCAAGCTCAATTTCCACCGCCACGTGAAGCATGCGCGCGAATACGGACTTGAAGCATGAGTGATACCAAGCGCGTAATGATCTACACCGACGGCGCCTGCTCGGGAAATCCCGGGCCGGGGGGCTGGGGCGCGATCCTGTTCTTTAATGGGAGCGAGAAGGAGGTTTCCGGCGGGGAGCCTCACACCACCAACAACCGCATGGAAATCAGGGCCGCCATCGAGGGGCTGAATGCCCTCAAGCGCCCTTGCGCGGTCGATCTGTTCACGGATTCCCAATATGTACGCCAGGGCATCACGCAGTGGATGCACAACTGGAAGCGGCGCGGCTGGCGTACGGCCGACAACAAGCCGGTGAAGAACGAGGATCTCTGGCGGCAGCTGGACGAGGCGGCTGCCCGCCACGATGTCGCCTGGCACTGGGTGAAAGGCCACGCGGACGACCCGATCAATATCCGCGTCGACGAGTTGGCGGTTGCTGCAATGCAGCCATTCAAGAAGCAGGGGCGGAGGGCCAGCGCTTAACGTTTCGGCGCTAACCGTGGATGTCATGGCCGGGCTTGTCCCGGCCATCTCGATTGTTTGAAATGCTGCCCTCCTTGAGCGGGATCACCGGCACAAGGCCGGTGATGACGAAGGAGGTAGACCTTTCAAAGATCCTTCAGGAGGTTCTCGGCGCCGGAATGTTGCGCCTTGGAGGGGGCATCCTCCACGTTCAGGGCCTGCACCACGCCATCGTCGACGACCATGGAATAGCGCTGCGAGCGGGTGCCGAGGCCGAAGCCCGCACCGTCCATGGACAGGCCGATGGCCTTGGCGAAATCCGCATTGCCGTCGGACAGGAACTCGATGCCTTCGGCCTCCGAGGCCTTGCCCCAGGCTTCGAGAACGAACACGTCGTTGACCGAGGTCACGAGGATCGCATCGACGCCCTTGGCCATGATCTCGTTCTTCTTCTGCACGTAGCCGGGCAGGTGATTGCGGTGGCAGGTGGGCGTGAAGGCGCCGGGGACGGCGACGAGAACCACCTTGCGACCCTTGAAAAGGTCGTCCGTGGTCTTCGCCACGGGTCCATCGGACGTCATGACGCGGAAGGTAACCTGGGGCAGGCGTTCGCCGACCTGAATGGGCATGGGCAGGTTCTCCAAAGCTATACTGTTGAATGCTTTATCCCTAGCGCGGCAGGTCGCTCGCGTCGAGGCTGACTTCCGTCTCGATGGCCTTGTCGCCGGCGACCAGCGTCAGGCGTAAGGAAACGGGACCTGATGCGTCCTTCGGCTTCTCCTCTACCGTGAGGATGAAGTGATCCCCATCGACCGGATGAGAGGCGGAAAAGAACCAGTTCTCCGGCCCCTCAGGGAAGAGGGCGGGCTTCGTGCCGACTGGCGCCCGGATAGTCACCGTGAAGGCCGGCTTGTCCCCGGCGAGGGGGGCGACGGACAGGATCGACAGGTCGGCCGGAGCTGCAAGTGCTTGAGGGAGCGGAACCTTCACCAGGGCCGCCTCGATGGCATTGCGCTCGGAATCGGCCCCGTTGAGGTCAAGGGACAGGTCCGCATTGGCTGGGATGCAAATGTCCTTGCAGACCCCGTATTCCAGCGCCAGAGCGAGCCTGACGGGCTTTGCCGGATCCTTGGGCTTCACGAGGATCGGGATCACGGCCTGTTTGCCGTAGACATAGGCGACCCCTGCCGCATCCTCATGCCGCTTGGGGGCAGGCCATCGGATCTCGGTGCTGGCCACGTTCTCCGATCCCGACCAGTCGAACCGGGGCGGCAGGCCGGAATCGCCTGGTGTGCGCCAGTAGGTCTTGAACCCCTGGTCGAGGGTGATCTCGACTCCGGCGAGCCAATGCTCTCCCTGCTGCCCTCCACCGATCAGGCGGGCACGGGAATGGAACCCTTGAGTGGTAGCGGAAGGCTTGACGGGTTGCGCGATGGCTGCGGCAAAGGACAATACACAAAAAAACGCAACCGAAGCGGCGCGGAACATGGATACCATGGAACTGACGCCTCCCTGAGGCACTTCCCTTATGCGTTTATTCTCGGGTCTGCCATCCACGATCCTGTGATCGGGCTGGCAAGCTCGGCAAGGCAGATTGTAGGATATGGGCTCTCACCTTTCATCATACGGCACCGAATCAACCTACCTCGACGGGCAGCTTCTCGTGGCGATGCCAGGGATGATGGACGAACGCTTCGCCCGGGCCGTCATCTTCATCTGCGCCCATTCGACCGAGGGCGCGATGGGTATCATCCTCAACCGGCCTGCCGCCAACGTGACAATGCCGGATCTGTTGGTTCAGCTCGAGATCGTGCCCGAGGCGGAGCGCATCCGTCTGCCGCAGAAGGTGGGGAATATGCAGGTGCTCATGGGCGGCCCTGTGGAGACGAGCCGCGGCTTCGTTCTCCATTCGCCGGATTTCCACCTCTCCCAGTCGACCCTGCCTATCGACGACGGCATCTGCCTGACAGCCACCATCGACATCCTGCGCGCCATCGCGGCCGGCCGCGGGCCTGAGAACGCGGTGCTGGCCCTCGGCTATGCCGGCTGGGGCGCTGGCCAACTGGAGATGGAGCTGCAGGCCAATGGCTGGCTCAACACGCCGGCCGATGCGGAAATCGTCTTCAACACGGCTGCGGACGTGCGCTACGAGATGGCCCTGCGCCGGATCGGCATCGAGCCCGCTATGCTGTCCATGGAAGCCGGCCACGCCTGATCAGCATCAGGCGGCCGCCGGGGCAGCTCCCAAGAGCTGGCGCGCCTGGAGCGTCGACATCGGCTCGCCGAACACGGGTCCCTGCGCATATTCGCAGCCGAGCTGATAGAGCTCGATTGCCTCGGACTCACTCTCCGCGCCTTCCGCCACGATTTCCATGCCGAGCTCGTGCGCCATCTTGACGATGGATCGCAGGATGACCGGCCTGCCGCCCGCCATCTGGCGCACGAAGGACTCGTCCACTTTGATCGTGTCGAACGGGAAGCGCTGCAGGTAGGCGAGGGCGGAATAGCCCGTTCCGAAATCGTCGAGCGACAGGCCGGCGCCCAAATCGCGCAGGCGCGAGAGCATCTGGGCCGAGTATTCCGGGTTCTCCATCACGAGACTTTCCGTCATCTCGATCTTGAGCGTGCCGGGAATGACGCCAGAGCGGGCGATCACCGTCTTCACATCCTGCAGCAGGTCGTGCCGCAGCAGGTGGTGGCTCGACATGTTCACGCTGGCGAAAATCGGCGGCTCGACCTCGAGGGCGTTCTGCCATGCAGCGAGCTCGCGGCCCGTCTGCTCCAGCAGGAACACGCTCAGCTTGACGATGAGACCCGTATCCTCGGCAATGGACATGAAGTCCTCAGGACCGACGCGGCCGAGCCGCGGATGATCCCAGCGCAGCATCGACTCGAAGCCCGCAATGGTCCGGTCTTCCAGGCGCACGATCGGCTTGAACAGCACCTTCATCTCGCCCCGGTCGAGGGCGTGGCGAAGGTCGGTTTCCATGGTGAAGTGATCGCTGCGGTCGGAGCGCATGGTGGGCCGAAACACCTCGATCCGGTCGCCGCCGTTGCGCCGTGCGTGCGCCATGGCGATCTCGGCGTTGCGCAAAACCTCCTCGCGCCGCGCGGCGATCTGCGGATCGTGCAGCGCGATGCCGATGGAAGCGGTGAGGAAGAATTCCCGCTCGGAATAGGTGAACGGCGTCGTCACCACGCGCCGAACCATGTCGGCAAACGAGATGATGCGGTCGGTTTCCCGCTCAGACAGCAGGATGATCGCGAACTCGTCACCCGAAATGCGTGCCAGGGTGTCCTGGGGCTTCAGCAGGCGGCTCAGGCGCCGCGACAGGGTCAGCAGGATCGAGTCGCCGGCCGCATAGCCGGCACTGGCATTGGCGTCCTTCAGCTTGTCGATGTCGATGACCACGACGGTTGGGCGTAAGGCATCGTCCTGGCTCGCATAGGTGAGAGCCGCTTCGAGACGATCATAGAAGAGCTGCCGGTTCGGCAGGCTGGTCAGGTTGTCGTGGACGGCGTCGTGCAGCAGGCGCTCCTCAGCGGTCTTGCTATCCATGACATCCGCGAGCGTGCCAACGATGCGCAGCACTTCGCCATCCGAACCGATCACCGGGCGGGCTCGGAGGCGGAACCAGTTATGCGCCCCGGTCGACGAGCGCAGACGGAAATCCTGGGTCAGGCGACCGCGGCGCTGCTCGATGACCGCGTCGAGGCCGAGCCGGTAGCGGTCCTTGTCGAAGGGATGGATGAGGTCGAGCCAGGCCGAGGCGGGGCCTTCCAGCGAGCCGCGCTTGAGCCCGAGCTGATGCTCGACCTCGGGGCTGACGAAGATGTTGTCCGAGACCACGTCCCAGTCGAACACGATGTCGCCTGCGCCCGTCAGCGCCAAGGCCCGGCGTTCCGTGTCGTTGACGAAGCCGCGCGCAAAGCCGCCGCCGGCGAAGGCATGCTGCATGACCGTGAAGCCGATCAGCATGACCACCAGGACAAGGCCGCCGACGAGGGCCGGGGGCACGAGATCGGAGGAGAGCTGTCCCACGACGGTGAAGCTCGCCGCTGTCACCCAGGCCACCAGGAGCAGCCAAGTGGGGACAAGCATCACGGCGCGGTCGTAGCCGTGGGTCGCCAGATGGATCACGAGAACGAAGCCGATGCCGGCGACCGCAGCAATCGACATGCGGGCCACGCCAGAGGCCATGGGAGGATCGACGATGGCGAGCGCCATCAATCCCCCGAGGAACAGGAGCCAGAACGCCGTGACGTGGCTGTAGCGCACGTGCCAGCGGTTGAGGTTGAGATAGGCGAAGAGGAAGACGAGAAGCGTTGCGGCGAGCACCGCCTCGGCACCGGCGCGGTAGATCTGCTCCGTGGCTTCCGTGATCGGGAAGACCCGCTGGAAGAAGCCGAAATCGATGCAGGCATAGGCCAGCACCGCCCAGGCAAGCGCGGCTGCCGCCGGGAAGATCAGGGCGCCCTTCACCACGAACACGATGGTGAGGAACAGGGCGAGCAGGCCCGCGATGCCGATGATGATGCCCTTGTAGAGGGTCAGGCCGTTGACCCGGTCCTTGTAGGCATCCGCGTCCCACAGGTGGACTTGGGGCAGGTTGTCCGAGCGCAGCTCCGCCACGAAGGTCACGGTCGTGCCGGGATCGAGGGTGATGAGGAAAAGATCGGCGTCTTCGCTGTCGTCGCGTTCGGGCCGGATGCCCTGGCTCGCCGTGATCGCCGCGATGCGGGTGGCGCCGAGATCGGGCCAGATCACGCCGGAGCCGGTGAGCCGGAAATGCGGGGCGACCAGGAGGCGTTCGATCTGTTCGTCGGTGTCGTTGGTGAGCGCGAAGACCATCCAGTCCGGCCGGGTGCCGGACTCGCGCGCCTTCACGGCGATACGGCGAACGATGCCGTCGCGCCCGGGCGCCGTGGAAATGCGGATCTCGTCCCCGTCCGAGTTGTAGCGCTCGATGGCCGGGGTGAGGTCGATGGCCTTCATCTTGGGGTCGACGCGCACGGATTCCACGGCCCAGCCGGCAGTCGGCCAGGCGAGCCCCAGGAATGTCGCCAAAAGAAGGGTTATGGCGAAAGATACGATCCGCAATGCTTCGGTCTTTCGTCCGGTACTAAGACAGTGGAAGGGAATTGGTACCGGTCAGGAGGCTTGAGAGCAAGGCGGAGCCTGCAAAGGCCCCCACTTGTCCGCAGGACTCAGTTGTTATTGTTATCACGCGCCATGAGGCCCGTTTGCGGCGGCATTGAGGAGAATCAAGCATGACCTAAAGGCAGGCGCGGCAGAAAAATCAGCCACGCAGCCTCTGGGCGATGCTCTCCAGAGACGGCAGCGCCTTGATCGGCCCGATGGCCGCCATGGTGGGTGTGCCCTGCAGCAGCGAGCGGCCTGCCTCTCGCACATGCTCTACCTCAAGGGCATCGACCTTGCGGACGATCTCATCGCTGCCGACCACCCGGCCCCAGGACAGGAGCTGGCGGGCCACCCGCTCGATCCGGCCGCCGGGAGTCTCCAGGGCGGTGAGCAGGGCCACCTTCATCTGGGCCTTGGCGCGGATCAGCTCGATCTCGCTGATGTCCCCCGTCGCCTGGACCATGCAGGCGAGCGTCACGTCCATCAGCTCGCGCACGTCCGATCCTGCCGTTCCAGCCCCGATTCCGAAAAGGCCGCAATCGGAGAAGGGCCAGTGGAAGGAATCGATGGAATAGGCGAGGCCGCGGGTCTCGCGCACCTCGTGCCAGAGCCGAGAGGTCAGGCCGCCGCCGAGCATATGGGCGAAGAGATGGGCGGCGTAATAGTTTGGGTCCTTGAACGAGAGCCCCGGCAGGCCGAGCACAAGATTGGCCTGCTCAAGCTTGCGGGAGATGCGCCGCTCGCCGCCCGTATAGCGGCCCGCCTCCGGCTGGCGCGCCTCGACGGCTGGCATGGCGCCGAACAGGCGCTCGGCCAGATCGACGATCTGGGCATGCTCCACGTCGCCGGCGGCGGCCAGCACCATCTTGCCGGGCGTGTATTCCCGCGTCAGGAAGGCGCGGATCGTCGCCTCGTCGAAGCTCTTGATGGTTTCCGGCGTGCCTAGGATCGGGCGGCCGACGGCTTGGCCTGCGAAGGCGGTTTCCATGAAGGCGTCGTAGATCAGGTCGTCCGGCGTGTCCTCGACGGCAGCGTATTCCTGAAGGATCACTCCCTTCTCGCGGGCGAGCTCGCCTGCATCAAAAGCCGAGTGGATGAGGATGTCGCCGAGCACGTCGAGGGCGACGTCCACGTTCTCGCCGAGAACGCGGGCTGTGTAGCTCGTGTATTCGACGCTGGTCGCGGCATTGATGTCGCCGCCCACATTCTCGATGTCCTCGGCGATCTGGCGGGCGGAGCGGCGCGCCGTGCCTTTGAACGCCATGTGCTCGATGAGATGCGACAGGCCGTGCTCCTGCGGCTCTTCGTGGCGCGAGCCGGTGCCGACCCAGACGCCGAGCGTCGCGGTGGCGATCTCGGGCATCCGCTCGGTGGCGACCATGAGGCCGTTGGGCAGGGTGGTGATGTCGATCCGCTTTTCGCGGACGAAATGCTGGTTCATGCGGCAGCGCCTTTGACCGCCCGCGCGCGCTCACGGATGAAGCGCTCGACCGCAGCTTGGTCGTTGGGAAGAACGGTGAAGCTCTCCTTGCGCTCCATCAGATCCGCCATGTGCGGCGGAAGTGCGGGGCGCACGCCCGTGGCGCGCTCGACCGCGTCCGGGAATTTTGCCGGGTGGGCGGTGGAGAGGGCCACGACGGGCGTTTCGGGATTCTGCTTCAACAGGGCGCGGCCGGCGCGGGTGCCGACGGCGCTGTGCGGGTCGAGCACGTAGCCGGTGCTGCGATAGGTCTCGGCCATTTCCGCCATGACGTTGTCTTCGTTCACGGCTTCCGCCGAGAATTCCTCGCGGATGCGGGCCATTGGCTCCGCGTCGATCAGGAAGGCGCGGGACTGGTGGAGGCTCGCCATGAGGCGGCGGACCGCCTCGCCGTCACGGCCGTAGGCTTCGAACAGCAGGCGCTCGAAGTTGGACGAGATCTGGATGTCCATCGACGGCGAGGTCGTGGGATGCACGCCCTTCATCTCATAGCTTCCTGTGCCCAGCGTGCGGGCCAGGATGTCGTTGGCGTTGGTGCCGATCATCAGCCGCTCGATGGGCAGCCCCATGCGCTTGGCCACCCAACCGGCGAGGATGTCGCCGAAATTGCCCGTGGGCACGGAGAACGAGACCGGGCGGTGAGGGGCACCCAGGGCAACCGCAGCGGTGAAGTAGTAGACGGCTTGAGCCGTCACACGCGCCCAGTTGATGGAGTTGACGCCCGAGAGCTGCAGCTCGTCGCGGAAGCGGGCATGGTTGAACATGCCCTTCACCATAGTCTGGCAATCGTCGAAGGTGCCTTCCACCGCCAGCGCATGGACATTGGGCGAGGCGACCGTGGTCATCTGCCGGCGCTGCACGTCCGACACGCGGCCATGCGGATAGAGAATGAAGATGTCGACCTGATCGAGGCCCTTGAAGGCCTCGACCGCCGCGCTGCCCGTATCGCCCGAGGTGGCGCCCACGATGGTGGCGCGGGCCCTGCGTGCTTTCAGCACGTGGTCCATGAGCCGTCCGAGCAGCTGCATGGCCACGTCCTTGAACGCGAGCGTGGGGCCGTGGAAGAGTTCGAGCACGAACAGGTTGTCGCCGAGCTGGGTCAGCGGGCACACGGCCGCGTGACGGAACGAGGCATAAGACTCATCGATCATGCGCGACAGTGCCGCTTCCGGAATATCGCCGTCGACCAGAGGCCCGAGCACGGCTTTGGCCACCTCGGCGTAAGGCTTGCCGGCAAAGCCCCGGATTGTCTCGGCCGTCAGTGTCGGCCAGCATTCCGGCAGGTAGAGCCCACCATCCCGGGCGAGGCCGGTCAGCAGGGCATCAGTGAAACCGAGCGCCGGGGCTTCTCCCCGGGTCGAGACATGGAGCAATGTCGATCTCCTGGAAATTCGGCCGGACAATAGGTGCCGCGACCGGTCACGGCAAGGCGCAACCGGCCGCAGTGTCAGGGTTTTATCCTGGCCATCGCATAGGCATCGGCGAAGGCGCCGCCCCGAAAGGCGAAATCCCTGTGCGTGCCCTCGATCTCGAAACCGTTGCGCTTGTAGAGCGCGATGGCCGGCACGTTGTCCACATAGACGGTCAATTCGATCCGGCGCAGGTTCATCCAGTCATCGGCGATCGTGATCAGTTCGCGCAACAGCCTCGAGCCGATCCTCCGGCCGTGGAAACCGTCGTGCAGGCCCATGCCGAGATAACCCACATGGGCGCGCCGCCCCTGGTGCCGCTCGAAGCCGCCGTTGCCGATGATCCGGCCGGACTGCTCGACCACGAGGCTGATGTTGTTGGCCGGATCGGTGCCCTCGATCCATTTCCGGATCGCTTCAGGCGTCCGGTAGGGCAGCCGCAAGGTGCCCCAGCGATAGCCCGGATTGTCCCCAAGCGCCGCGATACCCTCGCAGTCGGCGGGACGCGCCGCCCGAATGACGATGTCATCAGCGGGACTAAGTGGATGAGTTGTCGGCTGAATGTCCATGTCGCTCTCCTCTGGATGAAGGCGGAGGCGAACCGAACCTTTAAGAAGCCCTGCTCGTCTCCGCAGGGCTTGTCAGGAATGCTCGACGCTAACTTAGACGCGCAAAGCCTCTCCCGTGCGCCCTGCATGGCACATCGTGAGATGGGTTACGGTCATGAGAAGCTTGAACATGCGGCTAGAATAGCTGCGCTCAGCTAAAATGACAAACGTCCTATTTCAGCTCGTCTGGGTCGGGCTCGGTCAAGCGCCGCCAGGCAAAGGCCGTGAAGACGCCGATCAGGGTCAGGGCGATGCCGTACCAGGTGATCACGTATTGAAGGTGGTTGTTCGGCAGGGTCAGCGGTGTCTGTCCGCCCCGGGGCCAGCCACCGGGATTCGGGCTCGCATCGGCGTCGATCAGGAAGGGCGCAACCCGCTCGAGCTTGTGGGCCGCCGCCAAGGCCAGAGGGTCGCGGGTGAACCATTGGTCGCGGGCGGGATCATTGTTGGGCGTGAAGGAGTTGCGGGCTTCCGGCGCCCGCACGAGGCCGGTGATCGTGACCTCACCCCTAGGCTGGCTCTCGGGGCGGCTGGCCGGATCACGCAGGTCGGTGGGCACGAAGCCGCGGTTGATCATCACGACGGCGCCGTTGGCAAGCTTCAACGGGGTCATCAGGTAATAGCCCTGGATCGGCGCTCCCTGCCGCTCACCGCGGGCGAGGCCGTAGACCGGAGTTTCGAATTCGTGGAGGAAGGTGCCGGTCACCCGCACTTTCCGGAACTCGTCCTGATCGGCGCGCCAGGTAGGCCAATCCGCCTCGGGCAGGATGGCGCCGGGCTCGCCATAGGCGCGGGTCTCGATCTGCGCGATCAGGTCCTCCTTCCAGGCCTTGCGCTGGAGTTGCCAGGTGCCGAGGCCGATCAGGATGGCCAGCGCCACCAGGGTTGCCAGGCCTGGAAGAATAAGGGAGCGGCCCTTGTGCAGGCGGGAGGCGGTCACTTCTCGAAGCGCCCTTCCTCGGCCTTGTGATGGTACTGCAGGTTCATCAGAACACCTTTGAGCGGCCTCACCAGGGCGAGGCTCAAGGCAATGCTGAGAACCGTCCACATGACGAGATGGAGCCAAATCGGCGGCTCGTAGGTGAACTCGGTCCACAGCGCCAGGGCCACCACCACGATGCCGACAAAGGACATAACGAAGAATGCCGGGCCGTCACCGGTGTCGGTGAATGCAAGGTCGAGGCCGCAGACCTCGCATCTCGGCTGAACCGACAGGAAACCCTTGAACACATGCCCCTTGCCGCAGCGGGGGCATAGCCCCTTGAGGCCGGTGGTGATGGGCGAGGGGGCGGACGGGTCGTGAGCCACGGCTTTTCTCCAAAACGGCCGGTGGGGCGTGACCGACAAATGGTGACGGGACCCCGAAAATGCGAAGGGCGGCCTTGAAGCCGCCCCTGCTGATTTGTCGTTCGGCGTGCGACTTAGTGGCCGCCGGCGGCGTGTCCGCCGTAGCCCCACACATAGATGGCGGCGAAGAGGAAGAGCCACACCACGTCGACGAAGTGCCAGTACCAGGCGGCGAACTCGAAACCGAGATGCTGCTGAGGCGTGAAGTCGCCGCGATAGGCGCGCAGCAGGCAGACGGCCAGGAAGATCGTGCCGATGATCACATGCGCGCCGTGGAAGCCCGTCGCCATGAAGAAGGTGGCGCCGTAGATGTTGCCGCTAAACCCGAAGGCCGCGTGGCTATACTCGTAGGCCTGCACGCAGGTGAAGACGAAGCCGAGGATCACCGTGAGCCACAAGCCCATCTTCAGGCCCTGGCGGTCGTTGTGCAGGAGCGCATGGTGCGCCCAGGTGACCGTGGTGCCGGAGGTGAGCAGGATCAACGTGTTGAGAAGAGGCAAGTGCCAGGGATCGAAGGTCTCGATGCCCTTCGGAGGCCAAACGCCGCCGAGCGTCTCGACTCGGGAGTAGAGCTGCGGGTCGCCGGCATAGAGGGCCGCATCGAAATAGGCCCAGAACCAGGCGGCGAAGAACATCACCTCGGAGGCGATGAACATCATCATGCCGTAGCGGTGGTGAAGCTGGACCACGCGGGTGTGCGACCCGGTGTTGGCCTCCTTCACCACGTCGGTCCACCAGGCGAGCATCGTGTAGAGAACGCCGATGATGCCTGCGCCGAACACGATGGGGCCGAGGTCCATCCCGGCGATGTGGATGTCCTTCCACCAAGTGACGAACCCGGAGGTCAGCAGGAACGCGCTGACCGCGCCGATGAGCGGCCACGGGCTCGGTTCAAGGATGTGGTAGTCGTGGTTCTTGGCGTGGGCCTCGGCCATTTCGTGTCGTCTCCGTGCCTCGAAGGTGAACTCGCTTTAAGACGTTTCCGCTTAAGTTGTCACGTGTCTTATTGAGAGATGGGTGTGGTGGATGATGTCACCTCCGCCACCGGCTTGCCCCCCTTGGAGGGAAAGTAGGTGTAGGAGAGGGTGATGGATGAGATGTCCTTCACGTCGCGATCCTCGGCCAGACGGGGATCGACGTAGAACACGACCGCGGATTCCAGAGTTTCGCCCGGCTGCAGGGTCTGCTCGGTAAAGCAGAAGCACTCGAGCTTGGAGAAGTAGGTGCCGGCGAGATCGGGCTGCACGTTGTAGGTGGCAATGCCCGTCGTCGGTTTGTCGCCCTTGTTGGTGACCTTGTAGAGAACCGTCGTGGTCTCGCCCAGCCTGACCTTGACCTCAGGGGTTTCCGGCGCAAAGCGCCAGTTCAGCCCGGGCGCCACATTGGAGTCGAAGCGCACGGAGATCGTCCGGCCGAGCACCTGCGAGCCGTTGCTGTCGACCGCGATGGGCGTGCCGCCGAAGCCGGTGACCTTGCAGAAGAGGTCGTAGAGGGGAACGGACGCGTAAGCCAAGCCGACCATGCCCACGACGAGGCCGACGCAGGCGAAGGCCGTGCGGTGCATCTTGCGTTGGATGTGCGGGTTCTCAGCCATGCTCAAACCTCACATGGGGCGCTGCAGGACGCCCGGTCCCAGCTTCGCGATCGTGACCACGTAGAACAGCAGCACGAGGGCCCCGAGGGTGAGCGCCAGGGCGAGCGAGCGCGTGCGGCGGCGCTTCTGTTCCTCGGGCGTCAGGCTTTGGGATGGTTTGCGATCCGCCATGGGGTTACCCGAACACCGGCCGGAAGAAGCCGAAGCCGTGCTCCACGAGCAGGGTCGCGAAGAGCAGGAAGAGATAGAGGATCGAGAAGCCGAAGAGCTGCTGAGCCACCCGCATGGCAGGCTCGCCTTGGCGCAGGCGATAGACCTGCAGGGCCAGCGCCAGCATGCCGAAGCCGCCGACGAGGGAGATGATGGCATAGGCCAAGCCGCCAAACCCTAAGGCCACCGGAGCTATGCCCAGCGGGGCCAGAAGGATCGTGTAGGCGAGGATCTGGAAGCGGGTCGCGTCGGGGCCTGCCACGTTCGGCAGCATGGGGATGCCGGCGCGCTGGTAATCGCCCGACTTCACGAGAGCCAGAGCCCAGAAGTGCGGAGGCGTCCACATGAAGATGATGGCGAACAGCACGATGCTGTCCAGGGCCACGTGGCCCGTGACGGCCGCCTGCGCGACCACCGGGGGGAGGGCGCCCGCCGCACCGCCAATGACGATGTTCTGCGGCGTCGTGCGCTTCAGCCACATGGAATAGACGACCACGTAGAAGAAGATCGTGAAGGCCAGGAGACCCGCGGCGAGCCAGTTGCTGACGAGCCCCAAGATGATGACCGACCCGACGGAGAGGGTCATCCCGAAGGCCAGGGCCTCGCCGGGCTGAATCTTGCCGGCCGGAATCGGGCGCTTGGCCGTGCGGGTCATGACCGCATCGATATCCGCATCCCACCACATGTTCAGGCACCCGGATGCACCACCGCCGACGGCGATCATCAGGAGGGACACAAAGGCGACGATCGGGTGAACGGTCGATGGGCTCACGACCATGCCGACCAGGGCCGTGAAGACGACGAGAAACATCACCCGCGGCTTCAGCAGGGCGAAGAAGTCGGACACGTCGCCCTGCGACAGGCCTGCCGTGGCAAGGCTCTCGACTTGGGTTTCGGCCAGACTGTTCGACATGGTGCTCATCACAAAATTCCGAAATGCCGTGACGAGGCCGAAAAGGCCTCCGGATGGTCGGCTCCTCGCCGGAAGGCTTGAAGAAACCCAAGCCCTCTGGGGAGGAGCCGGGCGGTGAAAGCCGCCCAGCTCAAATGTTTTAGTGCATAGTGCGGAAAAGTGGATCCGGTTTTCCGCGTGCAACGATGCACTACTTTTTAGATCAAGCATCGGATCAATCCCAAAAGTGGGTTCCACTTTTGGGTCCGATGCTAGTGGCCCGTGTCGATGACGCGGGGCAGGGTCTCGAACTGGTGGTACGGAGGCGGGGAGGACAGGGTCCATTCCAGCGTCGTCGCACCCTCACCCCACGGATTGTCGGCAGCCTTTTCCTTGCGGATGAAGGCATAGACCACGCCGAACATGAAGATGAAGAGGCCCGCGAAGAAGATATAGGCGCCGATGGAGGACACCATGTTCCAGCCCGCGAAGGCGTCCGGGTAGTCCGCATAGCGGCGCGGCATGCCGGACAGCCCGAGGAAGTGCATCGGGAAGAACAGGATGTTCGAGCCGATGAAGGCAACCCAGAAGTGCAGCTTTCCGATCCATTCGGGCATCACGTAGCCGGTGATCTTCGGGAACCAGTAGTACATGCCGGCGAAGATCACGAAAACTGCGCCGAGAGACAGCACGTAGTGGAAGTGAGCCACCACGTAATAGGTGTCGTGCATGTAGCGGTCGACGGGAGCGTTCGCCAGCACGACGCCGGTGACGCCGCCGACCGTGAACAGGAACACGAAGCCCACCGCCCATTGCATGGCCGCCGTGAAGCGGATGGAACCGCCCCACATGGTGGCGATCCACGAGAAGATCTTCACGCCCGTGGGAACCGCGATCACCATGGTGGCGAACACGAAGTAGGCCTGGGTCTGGAGCGATAGGCCGACGGTGTACATGTGGTGCGCCCACACGACGAAGCCGACCACGCCGATCGCCACCATGGCGTAGGCCATGCCGAGATAGCCGAAGATCGGCTTCTTGGAGAAGGTGGAGATGATGTGGCTGACGATGCCGAAGGCCGGCAGGATCATGATGTACACTTCGGGGTGGCCGAAGAACCAGAACAGGTGCTGGTAGAGCACCGGATCGCCGCCGCCCGACGGATCGAAGAAGGTCGTGCCGAAGTTACGGTCGGTGAGCAGCATCGTGATCGCGCCCGCGAGAACCGGCAGCGACAGGAGCAGCAGGAACGCGGTCACCAGCATGGCCCAGGCAAAGAGCGGCATCTTGTGCAGCGTCATGCCCGGGGCGCGCATGTTGAGGATCGTGGTGATGAAGTTGATCGCGCCCAGGATCGACGCCGCACCGGCGAGGTGCAGGGCGAAGATGCCGAAGTCGAGCGCCGGACCAGGGTGGCCGACGGTCGAGAGGGGCGGATAGACGGTCCAGCCGCCGCCGAAGCCGAGCGAGCCCGGAGCGCCCTCGACGAAGAGCGAGCAGAGCATCAGGGCGAAGGCCGAGACTGTGAGCCAGTAGGAGATGTTGTTCATCCGCGGGAAGGCCATGTCGGGAGCGCCGATCATGAGCGGGATGAACCAGTTGCCGAAGCCGCCGATCAGCGTGGGCATCACCATGAAGAACACCATGATGAGGCCGTGGCCGGTCACGAAGACGTTGAATGCCTGCGGGTTCGAGAAGAACTGAAGGCCGGGCTCCTGGAGTTCCAGGCGCATGCCGATGGAGAGAAGGCCGCCGACGATGCCCGCCGTGAAGCCGAAGATCATGTAGAGCGTGCCGATGTCCTTGTGGTTCGTCGAATAGAACCACCGGCGCCAGAAGCTCGGAAGGTGATCGTGGTGATCCGCGTGAGCGGCATCAGCTGCATGTGCCATGATGAGACCTCTGTGGTCCTTTTTTCAGATTATTGAGCGGTCGCGAACTTGATCGGGGCGGAGCTGTCCGTAGAAGCATAACGCTGCTTCGCCTCGGCTAGCCAAGCGGCAAATTGCTGCTCGCTCACGACGCGGATTTCGATCGGCATGTAGGGATGGCCGTTGCCGCAGAGCTCCGAGCACTGGCCGTAATAGACGCCTTCCTTCTCGGCCTTGAACCAGGTCTCGTTCAGGCGTCCGGGAACGGCGTCGACCTTGATGTAGAAGGACGGCATGGCAAAGGCGTGCAGGACGTCGGCGGAGGTCACTTGGACCCGCACAACCTTGCCCACGGGCACCACCATCGCGTTGTCGGCGCCGAGCAGGCGCGGCTGGTCGGGCTTCCGGTTCCCGTCCTCGGGAATCATGTTCGAATCGAACTTGAAGCCGCCTTGATCGGCCGGGTACTCGTAGCCCCAGTACCAGGAATAGCCGGTCGCCTTCACCACCAGGTCCGCCTGAGGCGGCACGAGCTGCTCGCGCAGCAGGCGAAAGGACGGGATGGCAATCGCCACAAGGATCAGGACCGGGACGATGGTCCAAGCCACCTCAAGAAGGGTGTTATGAGTGGTTCTCGACGGGGTCGGGTTCTTGTTCTCGTTGAACCGGACGATGATCACCAGGATCAGGGCCAGCACGAAGAGGCAGATCGCTGTGATCAGCCAGACCAGGTAAGTGTGGAAGCTGGACACGCTCTGTCCCAGCTCGGTCACCATCTCCTGCATGCCGGTTTCCCAGGGAGAGGGCTGCCCGGCGGCGGCCGACGCCACATTGATGCCCAACACAAGTGCGACCGCTGCCGTGGAGAGGGCGGTCACCGATCGACGTGCATTCTCGATCCGCATCGGTGTTCCAAAGCTCCTAAAGATGTGATGGCCCAGGGCCATGAAAGCATCGGGGAGGGCGCGGGCGTGCGAATTTCGGCGCCCGGCTTGCGCCATCACCTTTGATCTGCGTCAAAGACCACAGGATGGAATGAAGCGCAACGGTAGAAGCGTTCCAAACTATGCGTCATAACCGCCAAAAAACGTTTCAGGTCCCCAAATAGCCCCTCTCGCTTGACATTACGCCCCCTGGCATGGTCCCAACGGGCCAAACTTGGATCGGAGCGGCCGCATGCCGCGACCCTTCAAAAGGGTTTACGGAATGGAGAAACCGATGGGCGCATCGCAATGGGTTCGCCATGGCGCGGCAGTTGTCCTGGGGCTGGCAGCCCTGCTCGGCGCCAGCAGCGCAGGCGCTCAGGGCATGGTCAAGAACACCTTCGGCGACTGGCAGATGCGGTGCGAGACTCCGGCCGGCGCCACCGCCGAGCAATGCGCCCTGGTGCAGAACGTTGTTGCAGAGGATCGCCCCAACGTCACCCTCGTGATTATCATGTTGAAAACCGCCGACGGCAAAAGCCGCCTCCTGCGCGTGGTGGCGCCTTTGGGTATTCTGCTGCCTTCGGGGCTGGGCCTGAAGATCGACCAGACGGATATTGGCCGCGCCGGCTTCGTGCGCTGCCTGGCATCGGGCTGCGTTGCCGAGGTGGTCATGGAGGACAACCTGATCAACCAGATGAGGACCGGCCAGCAGGCCACCTTCATCGTCTTCCAGACGCCCGAGGAGGGGATTGGGATTCCCGTGTCGCTGAACGGGTTTGCGACCGGATTCGATGCCCTTCCGTAAACAATGAAGAGAGGGTGGGGGACAATGATGGATAAGGGATTGAACCGCTGGGCCGGACGGGCCTTCGTCTCGCTCGGGATTGCGGCCCTGGCTGGCTGCGGAGCGCCGGGCGAGGGCGGCTTCGGCGTCGGCGACATGCTGCTCACGGCGGGGACAACCCAGACGCCGCCTCAGGCGGCCGAGACCCGCGACGTCTATTGCCCGACGGTCGATGTCATGGCTGGCGGTTCGGTCATCCGGGCTGGAGGCGTTGATGGCGGCTCTGTCCGCAGCCAGATCTCCCTGGGCGACTTGGCCCGCGAATGCGTCGGCCAGCCGGATGGCGGCACCCTCGTGAGGGTCGGTGTCGAGGCCCGGGCGCTCCTCGGCAACGCCGGGTCGGCGGGCCGCTATGACGTTCCTGTCCAGATCGTCGTCAAGGATGGCTCGACCGTTTTCGCCAACCGCTCCCGCCGGGTGGCGGCCGCGATTCCGGCCGGCCAGACCCAGACGACCGTCTCGATCGTCGAGGAGGGCATCGTGGTTCCGGCGTCGTCCGCCAATAACTTCGAGATCGAGGTCGGCCTCGGCACCCGCGCGGCGACAGGCCGGCGGGGCTGATACTTAATAAAGAACGGCCGCGCCCGCTCTCTGATTGAGCGGGGCGGCCAGCACCTTGTCGATCCGGCGCTCGTCGAGGTCGATCACCTCGAAGCGCCAGCCGAGGGTCTCCACGTGTTCGCCTGTGGCCGGCAGGTGCTGCAACTCGCTGATTACCAGGCCGCCGACCGTGTGATAGCTGCGGGTCTCGGGCAGGGTCACGCCGAGGATCTCGGCCATCTCGTCCACCGGCATGGAGCCGGCGAGCAGCCAGGAGCCGTCCTCGCGCCGGACGGCGTCGGGCTCCGGCGCCTCGCCGTCGGACCGGAAGGCGCCCACGATGGCCTCCAGGGCATCGGCCGGGGTCACGACCCCTTCAAAATGGCCGTACTCGTCATGGACGACCGCCATGGGCACCTCGGAGTCCCGCAGGATCGCAAGAGCGTCCAGAGCGTAAAGCGTGTCCGGAATGACCGGCGCCTGCTGCAGATGCTTGCGGATTTCGAGGGGCTGGCCGGTCAGCATGGCGGCCAGAAGCTCCCGCGACTGAACGACGCCGATCACATTGTCGGGGGTGCCCTCGCTCACCGGTAGGCGCGAATGCGGCGTCTCGATCAGCAACTGGCGGATCGTCTCCTCGTTATCCTCGGTATCGATCCAGTCCACGTCTGTCCGGGGCGTCATGAGGCCGCGCACGGTCCGGTCGCCGAGGCGAAGCACGCCTGAGATCATGCGGCGCTCCTCCTCCTCGATTACGCCGGCGCTCTCGGCCTCGCCGACGAGCATCTTGATCTCCTCTTCGGTGACGGTCGAGGAATCGTCCGACTTGGTTCCGAAAAGGCTGAAGATCAGAGTGGTGGAGGCATTCAGAAGCCAGACGGCTGGCGCTGCGACCTTCGAGACAACCAGCATCATCGGGGCCATGGCGCAGGCAATGCCCTCCGGGTGGCGCAGGGCCAGCTGCTTGGGTACAAGCTCGCCCACCACGATGGACAGGTAGGTGATGATGCCGATGACGATGCCGTAACCGAGAGGCTCGGCCGCACCCTCGGGCATGCCCTGGCTTAAGAAGATATCCGTCAGCCGGCCTCCCAGCGCCGCGCCCGAAAAGGCGCCGGCCAGGATGCCCACCAGGGTGATGCCGATCTGGACCGTGGAGAGGAAGCGGCCCGAATCCTCCATGAGAGTCAGGGCCGTGCTGGCGCCGGAACGGCCCTGCTCGGCCATGGCCTTGAGGCGAGCCCGGCGGGCTGACACGATGGCAAGTTCGGAAAGAGCGAAGACGCCGTTGAGGGCGACGAGAGCGAGAGCGATGATCAGTTCGAGCAACGATGCGTGGAGCTGCTGACCGGATCAGGCCGCGCTTCTCCCCTTCTGTGACAGATGGCCCTAAGATGGAGCCTGGAGGGCGTGGCGTCAATTAAAGGGTGAACAGGCTCGGCTTGCTTTGTTGACAGGAGGCCAATTCCTCTTCAGAGCTTAGGCCAGCCGATGATCCCCGCGGAAGAGTCCGGACCTTAGTGTCCGGCGCCGAAGGCGCAACCGCCCCGGAAACGCTCAGGCCAAAGGACCGCGCGGGAGCTGGCACTCTGGAAAGCGACGACGTGTGAAAGCGTCGTCCACCGACGGGCGTAACCTGGGGCTTTTGCCCCGAGGGAAATCTCTCAGGTCTCGGGACAGAGGGGGCGCAGAGCAACGGGCCGCAAGGCTCGATGAAACGCGCACCTTTGAGGGAAACCGATGGCCGAGCCAGCGCACAGCGACGAGCCGCTCCTGAAAACCCCGCTCCACGCGGAGCATGTGGCGCTTGGCGCCCGCATGGTGCCGTTCGCCGGCTTCGACATGCCGGTGCAATACCCCACCGGCATCCTCACAGAGCACAACTGGACCCGTAAGCATGCGGGCCTGTTCGATGTCTCGCATATGGGCCAGGCTTTCCTGGTCGCTGAGGACAAGAGCCACGAGACCGTGGCCAAGGCGCTGGAAGCCTTGATCCCCGCCGATGTCGTGAACCTCAAGCCCAACCAGCAGCGCTATTCGCAGCTACTCGCCGATGACGGCGGCATCCTCGACGACCTCATGGTCACCCGCGTCGGCGCTTCGGGGCATGAGGGCTGGCTCTATCTCGTCGTCAACGCCTCCATGAAGGAGCAGGACTACGCTCATATCCAGGCGCGTCTGCCGAAGGGCGTGAGTCTGAACCGCAAGGACAACCTCGGCCTGATGGCCTTGCAGGGGCCTTCCGCGGAAGCCGTGCTGGCGAAGCTTTCGCCTGAAGCCGCCGCGCTCTCCTTCATGATGGCGGCCGATGTGCAGATCGGCGGCATCTGGTGCCATGTGTCGCGCTCCGGCTACACCGGCGAGGACGGTTTCGAGATTTCGTGCAAGGGCGAGGATGCGGCAAAGCTCTGGACCACCCTGCTGGCCGATCCGGAAGTGAAGGCCATCGGCCTCGGCGCACGCGATTCGCTGCGCCTCGAAGCGGGCCTCTGCCTCTACGGCCACGACATCGACACCACCACATCGCCCATCGAGGCCGGCCTGATCTGGTCGATCCAGAAGCGCCGCCGCGAGGAGGGAGGCTTCCCTGGTGCCGCGCGCGTTCAGCGCGAGATCAAGGACGGTGCTGCGCGCGTTCGTGTCGGCATCAAGCCGGAAGGCCGCGCTCCGGCCCGCGAGGGCAGCGTCATCACCACGCCAGACGGACGCGAGGTCGGCATCGTGACCTCCGGCGGTTTTGGCCCCACGGTCAACGGCCCTGTCGCCATGGGTTACGTTGCGAAAGACGTCTCCGCCGTCGGCACCGACCTGCATCTCATCGTTCGCGGCAAGCCGCTGCCGGCCAAGGTCGCAGCCATGCCGTTCGCTCCACACCGCTACAAGCGCTGACATCACTATCAAGAGGGAATTCATCATGACTACGCGCTACACCAAGGATCACGAATACATCCGCGTCGAGGGCGATGCCGGCATCGTCGGCATCTCCGATTATGCCCAGGGCCAGCTCGGTGACGTGGTGTTCGTGGAGCTGCCCAGCGTCGGCAAGAATCTGTCGAAGGGTGATGAGGCGGCCGTCGTCGAGAGCGTGAAGGCGGCTAGCGAAGTCTATGCACCCGTCTCCGGCGAAGTCGTCGAGGTCAACAGCGAACTCGAAGCTTCCCCCGGCACCGTCAACGAGGATCCGGCCGGTCGCGGCTGGTTCATGAAGATCCGCCTCACGAACCAGAGCGAGCTCGACGGCCTCATGACCGAAGAGCAGTACCAGGAATTCGTGAAGTCGATCTCCTAAAAAGAGAACACGGGCATGGCGCACGAATACAGGGCGACGATCCGCTGGGCGCTGGGTGCGGAGGAAAACTTCTCCGACAACCGCTACAGCCGCGGTCATACGTGGTCCTTCGATGGCGGCATCGAAGTTCCCGGTTCATCATCACCCTCCGTCGTGCCGTTGCCGTTCTCGCGGGAGGATGCGGTCGATCCGGAAGAGGCGTTCGTGGCAGCAATCTCAAGCTGTCACATGCTCACCTTCCTGTCGATCGCCGCCAAGAAGCGTTTTGTCATCGACCGTTACGAGGACAAGGCACTCGGAATCATGACGAAGAACGAGAACGGCAAGCTCTTCGTCTCCAAAGTGGTTCTCGATCCGACCATTGAATTCTCAGGCGACAAGCAGCCGACGCCTGAGCAGATTGCCGACATGCACCACCTCGCCCATAAGGAATGCTTCATCGCCAACTCTGTGCTCACGGAGATCGTCGTGGCGGGCATTCCCTCGCATTAACAAACAAGGTTCTTTCGCCGATGCGTTATTTGCCTTTGTCCGACACCGACCGCAGCGAGATGCTCGCGCGCATCGGCGTCAACCATGTCGATGAGCTGTTCGCCGACGTGCCGAAGAACCTGCTCCTCAAGGAGCCGGTGGACCTGCCGCGCCGCAAGGGCGAGCTCGATGTGGAGCGCATCCTCTCCCGCATGTCCGCCAAGAACATTCCGGCCTCGTCGGTGCCGTTCTTCGTCGGTGCCGGCGCCTACAAGCACTATGTGCCGGCCACCGTCGATCACCTGATTCAGCGCTCCGAGTTCCTGACAAGCTACACGCCGTATCAGCCGGAGATCGCTCAAGGGACGCTGCAATACCTCTTCGAGTTTCAGACTCAAGTTGCCGCGCTCACTGGCATGGAGGTGGCGAACGCCTCCATGTATGACGGCTCCACCGGCACCGGCGAGGCGGTGCTCATGGCGCACCGTGTCACCAAGCGCCGCAAGGCCGTGCTCTCCGGTGGCCTGCATCCGCACTACGCCGATGTGGTGCGGACGCTCTCCGAGATGTCGAGCGACGACGTCGTCACCATGGCACCCGACGTGGGCGCCAGCGAGGACATCCTGTCCCAGATCGACGACAGCGTATCCTGCGTGGTCGTTCAGTCGCCGGACGTCTTCGGCAACGTGCGCGACTTAAAGCCCATTGCCGACAAGGCTCACCAGCATGGTGCTCTCCTGATCGCCGTGTTCACGGAAGTGGTATCGCTCGGTCTGCTCAAGTCTCCCGGCAGCCAGGGGGCCGACATCGTGGTGGGCGAGGGGCAGTCGATCGGCAATGCGTTGAACTTCGGCGGGCCTTATGTGGGCCTCTTCGCCACCCAGTCCAGGTTCCTCCGCCAGATGCCGGGCCGCCTCTGCGGCGAGACCGTGGATGCGGACGGCAACCGTGGCTTCGTGCTTACGCTCTCAACTCGCGAGCAGCATATCCGCCGCGACAAGGCGACCTCGAACATCTGCACCAATTCGGGCCTGTGCTCGCTGGCGTTTACCATTCACATGACGCTGCTCGGCGAAGCGGGCCTCTCGCGTCTCGCCCGCATCAACCATGCGAACGCGGTAAAGCTGGCCGATCAGCTGGCCTCCGTGAAGGGCGTGGAGGTGCTCAACGCGACGTTCTTCAACGAGTTCACCGTGAAGCTCTCAAAGCCCGCGGCGGACGTGGTCGAGCGTCTGGCCGAGAAGGGCGTGCTCGCGGGCGTGCCCGTGTCGCGCCTGCTGCCAGGTGCCGGTCACGACAACCTGTTGCTCGTCGCTTCCACCGAAGTGAACACCGATGATGACCGTGCGGCGCTCGTGGCCGCCTTGAACGAGGTTCTGTGATGTTGAACCGCCAGGGACGTCCCTCTTCCGCCGGCCAGGCCGGCACCGCTGAGCATCCGACTTTCACCGGCAACAAGGCGCTGGCGCAGATCGAGCCACTGCTGTTCGAGATCGGCCGTTATGACACGACCGGCGTCGATCTCGACGAGCCGGAGGATTTCAAGCCGCGCCTCGGCGGGCTGGAGCGCAAGGAGCCCATCGGCCTGCCGGGCCTCTCCGAGCCAGAGACCATGCGCCATTACGTGCGCCTCTCACAGCAGAACTACGGCATCGACACGGGCCTGTTCCCGCTCGGTTCCTGCACCATGAAGCACAATGCGCGCCTCAACGAGCGCATGGCGCGCCTGCCGGGCTTCTCGGACGTGCATCCCCTGCAGCCGGTCTCCACCGTGCAAGGTGCGCTGGAGCTGATGAACGAGCTCGGCCGTTATCTCGTCACGCTCACCAACATGACCGCCGTGGCGCTCTCGCCGAAGGCCGGCGCCCATGGCGAGCTCTGCGGCATGATGGCGATCAAGGCCGCCATCGAGGCGAAGGGCGAAGGCGCGACCCGCAACGTGGTGCTCGTGCCCGATTCAGCCCACGGCACGAACCCGGCGACCGCCGCTCTCATCGGCTTCAAGGTGAAGCCGGTGCCGGCCCGCGAGGACGGCTGGGTGCATGTGGAGGACGTGAAGGAGCGTCTCGGCCCCGATGTGGCGGCGATCATGCTCACGAACCCCAACACCTGCGGACTTTTCGAGCCGCAGGTGGCTGAGATCGCCAAGGCGATCCACGATGCGGGCGCGTACTTCTACTGCGATGGCGCGAACTTCAACGCGATCGTCGGCAAGGCGAAGCCCGGCGATCTCGGCGTCGATGCCATGCACATCAATCTGCACAAGACCTTCTCGACGCCTCACGGCGGCGGCGGCCCGGGCTCCGGCCCGGTGGTGCTCTCCGCACGCCTCGCGCCATTCGCCCCGGTGCCGTTCGTGCGGATGAAGGATGGCAGCTTCGAGCTGGTTGAGCAAAACAATGAGGCCGGCGGCACCGCCGCCCCGTTCGGCCGCATGACCGCTTTCCATGGCCAGATGGGCATGTATGTGCGCGCCCTGTCCTATATGCTGTCCCATGGTTCGGACGGCATGAAGCAGGCTTCCGAGGATGCGGTGCTCAACGCCAACTACATCCGCGCAGGCCTCGCCGATCTGATGTCGCTGCCCTTCGGCAACAAGCCCTGCATGCACGAGGTGCTGTTCGACGATGCGTGGCTCAAGGATACCGGCGTGACCACCCTCGACGTGGCCAAGGCCATGATCGACGAGGGCTACCACCCGATGACCATGTACTTCCCGCTGGTGGTGCATGGCGCCATGCTGATCGAGCCGACCGAGTCCGAATCGAAGGCGTCCCTCGACCTCTTCATCGCCATGCTGCGCGACCTTGCCATGTCCGCGAAGAATGGTGACACGGAGCGCTTCACCGGCGCCCCCTATCACGCCCCCCGCCGCCGCCTCGACGAGACCCGCGCGGCAAGGACCCCGGTGCTCAAGTGGACGCCATCGGCGCCGGTCGCGGAAGCGGCAGAGTGAGGCTCCTTAAACTGCAAATGCCCGGCTAAGTGCCGGGCATTTTCTTTTGATGAGGATCAGATTCGTCATCCTGGACAGAGCGTAGCGGAGCATCCGGAATCGCGTGCCGAGAAAGTGCCTCGTCCTGCAACCGATCCCGGATCGGCTTACGCCATCCGGGATGACAAGTTGTCACTCAAGCATCTGCACGGCGCTTCTCAAGTCTGCCATCCGCTCGATAATCGTGCGAGCATCTGCTTGTTTCAGCTTCTCCGCATGCTCCGGCCCGCAATGAGCGCCGCCGACAAAGCCGATCACGCGCATGCCGGCGGCAAGCGCACCCTGAACTCCTGCGGCTGAATCCTCGATTACGATGCAATCCTGCGGGCTCACGCCCATTTGCTCTGCCGCATGGAGAAACAGATCCGGTGCCGGTTTGCCGCGTGAGACCTGTGTGGCGCTGAAGATGTGGTCGAACAGGGCCGACAGCCCTGTGATGCGCAGCGATAGTGCGATCCGGTGGGGTGTGGACGAGGAGGCGACGCAGCGCCGGTAGGGAAGCGAGAGGATGGCCTCGCGGACGCCCTCGATCGGCTTCAGGTCCGTCTCGAACTTGGCGAAGAGTGCGCTGTCCAGCTGCGCTCCCAGATCGGCGGGAAGCACGCAGCCATGCTCCGCCTCAAGGCGCGCCACCATGTCCTTGAAGCTGACGCCGACGAACTTCCGGGCGATGACCTCAGCCGAATAGGGCAGTCCGATCCTTGTGAGGATCTGGGCGTCGATCTCGCAGGCAAGCGCCTCGGAATCGACCAGCACTCCATCGCAATCGAAGATCAGCAGCATGGTGGTCTCCAGCAAAAAGGCCGCCTCGGAGGGCGGCCTTTGAGATATATCTGCTTCGCAGGAAGCCTTACTGGAGCTTCGTGCGCACGTCGTTGAGGCTCGATGTGACGAAAGAAGCCGCGGTGGCACCGGTGATCTCGTCGCGCAGGACGCGCTCGGACGCCTTGATGGCGGCGTCGATAGCGGCGGCGCGCACCTCGGCTGATGCCTGTGCCTCGGCCTGAGCGATCTTCGCCTCGGCGGTCGCAGTGCGGCGCTTCACGAAGTCGGCCATCTTCTCCTGGGCTTCGGCGGCGAGGCGCTCGGCCTCGGCGCGGGCGTTGGAGACGATGTCTGCAGCCTCTTGCTCAGCGGCGGCGCGCTTGGCCTCGTACTCCTTGAGGAGCCTCTCGGCATCCTGACGCAGGCGCTTGGCCTCGGTCAGTTCGTCGGCAATGCGCTTGCCGCGGGAATCGAGCTGGTTCATCACCTTGCCTGGGACACCTTTGTAGAACAGGATACCCCAGAAGATGACGAAGGCGACCGCAACCCAGAATTCAGCGCTTTGGAACATGCGGATCTCCTGATCAGGCCTTGATCTGGTTGAGAGCAGCTTCGACCTTCTGCGGGGCCGGAGCCTTGCCGGTGAGGCGCTCGATGATGGCGGAGGCCGTGTCGCGGGCGATGGCGTCCACGTGGCTCATGGCCTCGGCTTTCTTGCCCGAGATGGTGGCCTCAGCCTCGGCCAGACGCTGGTTGAGGTCGGCCTCGAGCGCCTTGCGCTTGGCATCGCTCTCAGCGGACAGCTTGGCACGCGTTTCTTGAGCCAGGGCCTGAGCGCGGCCCTTCGCCTCGGCGAGGGATCTCTCGTAGGCCGTACCAGCTTCTTCCGCGCGGGACTTCATGGCGGCCGCGTCGTCGAGATCGCTTGCGATCATCGCGCGGCGGTTCTCGATGATTCCGCTCAGGCGCGGCAGGACCAGCCGTGAGAGCAGGGTGTAGAGCACCACGAAGGTGATGGCGAGCCACAGGAGCTGACCAGCATAGGTTTCCGTCTCGAAGGGCGGGAACCCGATATCTTCGTGAGCGCCGCCGTGGGCCTCAGTTGTGGCATGGGTCGTTTGAGCCTGAGCCATAGAGCAGATCCTAAGGATAAACGTTCCTAGCATCGGCCCCAAAAGTGGAATGCACTTTTGGGATTTAGCCGATGCATAATTCCTAGACTGGCGCATCGTCGGACGCGGAAAACCGGAACCACTTTTCCGCACGATGCGCCGGAAACATGAATGACGGCGGTTGAGCCCGCCGTCACCCCTGTTGAGGCGAAGCGCGGGAAGCGCGCCTCAACCTCCCGATCACCGTCTTGAGATTAGGTGAAGAGCAGAACGAGAGCGACGACGAGGCAGAAGATGCCGAGACCTTCCGCGAGCGCGGCGCCGATGAAGGCGCGGGCGAACTGGCCGTCGGCAGCCGACGGGTTGCGCAGGGCGCCCGAGAGGAAGTTACCGAAGATGTTGCCGACGCCCATAGCGGCGAGGCCCATGCCGATGCAGGCGAGGCCCGCGCCGAGGAACTTGAAAGCAACCGGATCCATTGTGATCTCCTTGGGAATAACGTGATCGGGAGGGTAGGTTAACTCAGCGCAGACCTAGTGGCCCGGGTGCAGCGCGTCGTTCAGGTAGATGCAGGTCAACACCGTGAAGACGTAGGCCTGCAGAGCGGCGACGAGGAACTCGAGCGCCATGAGAGCAACCGCCATGAGGAGCGGCAGCGGAGCGAGAATCGTCAGAGCGCCGCCGGCCGCCAGGAGGCTGACCACGAAGCCTGCGAAGACCTTCAGCGCGATGTGCCCCGCGAGCATGTTCGCGAAGAGACGCAGGGACAGCGAGATCGGGCGGGACAGGAAGGAGATGAGCTCGATCACCACGATGAAGGGCAGGAGCCAGGCCGGCACGCCCGACGGCACGAAGAGGCCGAGGAAGTGGGTGCCGTGCTTGATGAAGCCGTAGACCACCACAGTGCCGATCACCAGCATCGCTAGCGCGAAGGTGACGATGATATGGCTGGTGACCGTGAAGAAGCCGGGGATCATGCCAAGCAGGTTTGCCGTCAGCACGAACATGAAGAGCGAGAACACGAGGGGGAAGAACTTCATCCCTTCCTTGCCGGTCGCATCGACCAGTGTGTTCGCGACGAAATCGTGCAGCACTTCCGCTACCGACTGGGCGCGGCCCGGAACGACGGCGCGCTTGCGGGTGGCGTACAGGAGGCCGCCCACGATCACGGCGGCAGCGCCGATCATGAAGGCGGACGAATTGGTGAAGTTGATGACCGGAATGATGGGCTTGATCTGGAATTGTTCGATCGGGCTCGCCATGATCCGCTCTCAAAAGTTCGCTGTTGCCAATGCCGTTCGGCGCTCGAAGTCGAAGTCCGTTACCGCTTGTCGTCATACCGGGCGGGTTTGACTACCCCGGCTGCTCGCATCAGATTGAGCATCCCGGCGCAGAAGCCGAGTATCAGACAAACGATCAGACCCCAAGGGGAAGATCCGAGCAGGTAGTCGATGATCCAACCCAGGATCCCGCCGGCCGCAACTCCTGCAACGAATTCGGCTGAGAGCCTGAAGGCTTGGCCGAGGGCAGTGGAGTTGGACGTCGGGCGGGCGCGAGGTTCCGACTCGGCTCGTTGAACGGATGCTTGAGAAATCCGGGCATCGAGCGATTTCAGTCTCGCTGACAGGTCGGCATCATCGGCGCTGCTCGGTTTCCCTTCATTTTCGCCGTTCCGCTCGTGAGGGTCCGCCATTGCGATCTCCTGTGAAGCGTTGCGGGAAAATGCCTGGAAACCAGCCCCGAAAGCCGGGCGCACCATATGAGCGGGGGTTACCCCTGTCAAGAACCGTCTGAAAACAACTAAGTAATTGATATTGCTCTAATATGATCGGTTTTGTGCAGGCTTGGGCGGAAAGCGCACATGTTTTTGAGGCCGAAGCGTGGCGGAGGCTTCAAAGCCTTACAGCATCGGACCTAGAAGTGGAATCCACTTCTAGGATTGATCCGATGCTTCATTTCTTAGTTGGCGCATCGTTCGTGCGGAAAACCGGAACCACTTTTCCGCACGATGCGCTAAGCCACCTCAAGAATGCGCTCTGCGCTCTGCAGGTCGACGGAGACCAGCTGCGAAACCCCACGCTCGGCCATGGTGACGCCGAACAGGCGGTCCATACGGGCCATGGTGATCGGGTTGTGGGTGATGACCACGAACCGGGTCTCGGTCTGGCGGGCCATGTCCTCCAGGAGGGCGCAGTAGCGCTCCACATTGGCGTCGTCGAGGGGCGCGTCGACCTCGTCGAGCACGCAGATCGGCGAGGGGTTGGTGAGGAACACGGCGAAGATCAGCGCCGTAGCGGTGAGCGCCTGCTCGCCGCCGGAGAGCAGGGTCATGCTCTGGGGCTTCTTGCCGGGCGGGCGGGCGAGGATTTCGAGGCCGGCTTCGAGCGGATCGTCCGAATCGACCAGGGTCAGCTCCGCCGTGCCGCCGCCGAACAGGGTGCTGAAGAGCTGCTTGAAATGGTTGTTCACCACATCGAAAGCGGCGAGCAGCCGCTCGCGGCCCTCGCGGTTGAGGCTGCCGATCGCCTGGCGCAGGCGCTTGATGGCCTCGACGAGATCGTCTCGTTCGCCTGCGATGCTGTTGTACTTGGTTTCGAGCTCGGTCAGCTCCTCGTCGGCGCGCAGGTTGACGGCACCCAGGCGCTCCCGGTCGCCCTTAAGGGAGTGGAGCTTGGTCTCGATCTCCGCATGCGGCGGAAGCTCGGTCGCCTCCTTCAGGCCCGCGAGCTCGATGAGACCGGCCGGGGTCGTCTCGAGGTTTTCCGCAATATTGTGGGTGATCTCAGCGAGGCGGGCCACGGCGGCTTCGTGCCGGGCCTGTGAGCCTGCACGGGATTCGCGCGCAGCCGAGAGCGCTTCGAGCGCCGCGCGGGCGGTGCGATCCGTCTCGGCGAGGCCGGTCTCCGCATCGGCAAGGCGGTCGGCCGCTTCCTTGCGCTTCGCCTCGGCCTCCTCGACTTCTGCAATCAATGCGCGGCGGCGCTGAAGATAGGTGTCGGGTGCCTCCAGCAGGCGCTGGTGTTCGTCCTGGGCGCGCTCCAGGCGCTCGCCCAGATCCTCGAAAGCCCTGGCGGCGCGGGCGGCGCGCTCGGTCCACAGGCGGATATCGGCCGCGAGGGCCTCCTGCCGACGCCGCCGCAGCTCGGCTTCGTGCATGAGCGATTGCAGGGCGGCCCGTGCCTCGGAAGCGGCGGCCCGGCGCTCTGCTACGCGGGTGCGCTCCTCGAGCAGACGGCTTTCCAGATCCGGCGCGGGGGCGAGGTCCTGCAGGGCACCTTCGGCATCCTGCACACGCTCCAGCGCTTCCGCCTCGCTTTCCGAGAACCGGGTCAAGCCCTCCTGCAGGGCCGAGCGGCGCTGGCCGAGCTCGGCTTCCTTGCGCTCGATGGCCGTCAGGCGGGTCCGGGCGGTATCGAGGGCCTGACGGGCCTGACGGGCAGCCTCGATGGCCTGCATTTCATGGGATGCAGCCCTGCGGACAGCCTCGAGGGCCGCTTCGGACTCGTGCCGCAGGTGCTCGGCCTGCTCGCGGGCCGCCGCCGCCTCGCGCTCCAGGTCGCCGAGGCGGTTCTTTTCGGCCAGGCGCCGGGCCGCCGGGGAGGGCGCCTCTGCGGCGTTGGTGAAGCCGTCCCAGCGCCACACGTCGCCTTCCTGCGAGACCAGCCGCTGGCCGGGCTTGAGGAGCGCACGCAGGCGGAGGCCATCGGCCCGGCCGACCACGCCGATCTGGCGCAGGCGGCGCTGCAGTTCGGCCGGCGCGCGGGCGAGATCGGCCAGCGAGCGGACGCCTTGCGGCAGGGAGGGGTCGCTCTCGCCGGCGCCGGTCATTTCCCAGTGGGCAGGAGCGGAAGGATTGGTCGAGGCTTCGAGATCGTCGCCAAGCGCCGCGCCCAGGGCGGCCTCATAGCCCTTCTCGACCGTGATCTGGTCGAGGGCCGGAGGCCACAGGTCGCCGGTGGCGGAGGTCACGAGCTTGGCCAGGGTGAGTGCTTCGGTCTCAAGCCGCTGCGCCTTGCGCTCGGCCTCATTCAGAGGCTGACGCAGGCGGTTCTCGGCCTCGCGGGCGACCGACAGGGTCTCACGCGCCTCGAGCACCGCCTCTTCGGCCGATTGGGCGCTCTCCTCGGCGATCGCCATCTCCTCGCGGAGATCGCCCAAGGAGGGGCCGTCCTCGGTCGAGCCGGCGAGGGCGGCAATCTCGCGCTCAAGCCGCTCTTTCTCGGACCGGAAACGGGCGGCGCGCTCCATCTCCTCCCGCACGGCACGCTCCAGGGCGGCACGGCGGGCATTGAGGTCGGAGGTCTGGGCCTGAAGAGCCCCCAGGGCGGCCTCGGCCTCGTGCAACTCCGCCTCGGCGGCGTGGAGGCGCTCCTCGGCCTCGGCGCGGACATCGTCCGCCCCATCGGTGGTGAGCGCGATCTCGGCGGCCTCGGACTGGAGTCGCTCGATGGTGGCCTGGGCGTCGGTGCGCTGGGCGGCCTCGCGGGCAATGTCCCGGTTGAGGTCGCCGATATGGCGCTCCAACTCCGTCACGCGCTCCTTGGAGCGGCGTTCCTCCGATTCGAGCTCGTTGCGGGCATGGGTCAGGCGCTGCAGGGCGGCCGCGGCGGCGGCTTCCTCCTGGCGCAGGCCCGGAAGTGCATGGGCAGCGACCGCCTGGGCGGTAGCGGCGCGAGTCTGCTCCTCGGTGGCATCGGCCACAGCCTTGAGGGCCTCAGCGACCTGGCGTTCGGCCGTGGCGGCCTGCTCGCGCGCCTCGGAGAAGCTGATGGCGTACATCAGGGCTTCAAGCCGGCGGATCTCGGCCGAAAGATTCTTGTAGCGGGAGGCTTGGCGGCCCTGGCGCTTCAAGCTCTCGATCTGGCTTTCCAGCTCGCGGATCACGTCCTCGACGCGAACGAGGTTGTCCTCGGCGGCCTTGAGCCGCAGCTCGGCCTCGTGGCGGCGGGCATGGAGACCCGCGATGCCGGCGGCGTCTTCGAGGATGCGGCGGCGGGCCTGGGGCTTAGCCGAGATGATTTCACTGATCTGGCCCTGGCGGACGAGGGCGGGCGAGCGGGACCCGGTGGCGGCATCGGCGAAGAGGATCTGCACGTCGCGGGCGCGCACTTCCTTGCCGTTGACCCGGTAGGTCGAGCCTTCCTCACGCTCGATCTTGCGCGAGATTTCCAAGAGATCGCTGTCGTTGAAGGCGGCGGGCGCGGTGCGCTCCGCATTGTCGATGGTGAGCATCACCTCGGCCCAATTGCGGGCCGGACGGCCGCCGGAGCCGGAGAAGATGACGTCATCCATCCCCGTGGCGCGCATGTTCTTGAAGGAGTTCTCCCCCATGACCCAGCGCAGGGCTTCGACAAGGTTGGATTTGCCGCAGCCGTTGGGGCCGACCACGCCGGTGAGGCCCGGCTCGATCAGGAAGTCGGTGGGCTCGACGAAGGTCTTGAAGCCTGCAATGCGAAGGCGCGTCAGCTTCATGGACGCGCCTTCCCGTCCCGCCCCAAAGGGGCAGGGGAGGAGAGCTTACTCTCCCAGGATCGGCTTGATGACCTTTTCAATCTCATCGATCGACAGGCTTCCAGGATGACGCTGACCATTGATGAAGAAAGTGGGCGTGGAGTCCACACGGAACTGCTCCATACCCCGGTTCTTCACCGCGTTGACTGCGTCATATAGTTTCTGGTCCTTGAGGCAAGCGTCAAATTTTTCCTGTGAAAAACCCGCTTGGCGCATCAGCCCGCGCAGAGCGTCAAGGGGCTTGTCGGTGAACGCCCAGTTCTTCTGCTGCTCGAAGAGCAGGTCCGTGATCGGATAATATTTGTCGGCGCCGTCGCAGCGGGCAAGCATGAAGCCGGCCGTAGCGAGCGGGTCGAGGGGGAACTCGCGCAGGACGAAGCGGACCTTGCCCGTATCGATGTAGCGCTTCTTCAGCTCCGGCCATGTGGTCTTGTGGAAGTTCGCGCAGTGGGAGCAGGTGAGCGAGGCATACTCGATAATGGTCACCTTGGCGTTTTCCGGACCCAGGGCCACATCGCCGAGAGGCCCCTGAACCGCGAGATCGGACACGGCCACGTTCTGGGCGAAGGCAGGCAGGCTCGTGGCGAGGTACGCGGTGACGGCTGCGGTTCCGAGAAGCTGAAGCGTCTGACGCCGGGTGATCATCGTAAGGGAACTCCTGAAGGGATTTCGTTCTGCGGTAGAATGCCTGACCTTAAGAGGCAAGCGCCGGATATCTCACGCTTTCGTGCGTGAACCTGAGCTGACGATTGCCTGGCCCAGCCGGTCGAGGGCCGCCTTGAGGGCCTCCTCCTCGATAGGCTGAACGGCCCTGTCGACCTTCTCCCGGTCTGCCGGGGTGAGGGCAGGAAGGAACGGGCGCTTCTTCTCGACCCGTCGAACGGGCCCTTGTTTCAGCACCATCTTCCCGATGCAGCGCCAGCCGTAATAGGTGTTCACCCGGTCGATGATGGTAGGCGCCATGTGCTGGAGCTCGAGGGCAAAGGCGCTCTCCACCCGGATCACGAGGGTCGCCGGATCGGGCCGCGTCTCCGGGTCCGCATGGGGGGCTTTGCGCTTCCACTCGATCTTGAGGGGCTGGGTAAAGGCGGCCAGCCGCTCGCCGACGATATCGGGCCAGGCCATGATGATGTCCGACGTGGCGAAGCCCTGCGCCGCCAGGCTGGGGGACAGACAGACGTCGAGAAACTCGGCGAGGGGGCGGGCAAGTGGCCGCGGTCGTCTCATGTTGAATGTCCAAAAGCCGCGTTGGAATATTCGGTATAGAACGCTATTCCAAAGCCCATGTTAACGCCCGCTTCGAGCGCAACCAAGCCCGACCCGCAGGATCTTCTCGTCTGGTACGACCGTCACCGGCGCGACCTGCCGTGGCGCGCCAAGCCGGGCGAGACCGCAAACCCTTACCGCGTCTGGCTCTCTGAGATCATGCTGCAGCAGACGACGGTCACAGCGGTCAAACCCTATTACCTGAAGTTCCTGGAGCGCTTCCCCACGGTCGAGGCCCTTGCGGAAGCGCCTTCGGATGCGGTGATGCACGCCTGGGCCGGGCTCGGCTATTATTCCCGCGCCCGCAACCTTCACGCCTGCGCCAAAGCGGTTGTGGACAAGCACGGCGGGCAATTTCCACCGACCGAAGGCGAACTCCTGAAGCTTCCCGGCATCGGCGCCTATACGGCGGCGGCGGTCGCGGCCATCGCCTTCAACGAGAAGGCCGCGGCGGTCGATGGCAATGTGGAGCGGGTCATGTCCCGCCTGTTCATGGTCGAGGAACCACTGCCGAAGGCCAAGCCGCTGATCCGGAGCCTCACCGAGGCACTGGTGCCTGAGGACCGTCCGGGCGACTTCGCCCAGGCCGTGATGGATCTCGGCGCCACCATCTGCACGCCCAAGCGACCGGCCTGCGCGCTCTGCCCCTGGATGGCGCCCTGCCGCGCCCGGGCCGAGGGCCTGCAGGAGACCTTTCCGAAGAAGCAGAAGAAGGAGACCGGGCAGTTGCGAAAAGGCGCGGCCTTCGTGGTTTTGCGCGCCGACGACACGATCCTGCTGCGCACCCGCCCGCCCACGGGATTGCTCGGCGGCATGGTGGAGCCGCCGACGAGCGAATGGGTGCCGGATTACCAACCCTCCCGGGCCGTGCTCGACGCCCCCATCGAGGCCCGTTGGCAGCGCCTGCCGGGCATTGTGCGCCACGTTTTCACCCATTTTCCGCTGGAGCTGACGGTGCTCTTCGCCAAAGTCGCAAAGGGAACGCCGGCACCGGACGAGATGCGCTGGACACCGCGGCTTCAGCTGCACGAGGAGGCGCTGCCAGGTGCGATGAAGAAGGTGCTGGCGCATGCGCTTGGCGAGCTGCCGGGTGCGAAGGTGAAAGCACCGGGGCAGAAGCAGGCGAAGGGTGCCTAAAAACGGTCGAAACCACACTCTGCCCTCATCCTGACGAGGTCGCATGCCAGAAAGGCATCACCCGCCGACGAGCGCCTTCTGATTGCGCTTGAACAGCGCGGCGAGCGCATTCGCCACCCGGGTCACGTTCGGGCGGTTCCGGCTCCGGCGGTGCATGACGAGGAACACGTCCTCGATCAGGTCGCCCTCCGGCTTCATCACCTGCACGAGGTCGGGGTCCGAATCGCCGAGCCAGCAGGGGAGGAAGGCGGCGCCGAGGCCTGCTTTCGCCGCCTGATAGCGGATCGGCATATCGCCAATGCGGGCCGCGATGGTGCGGCCTTGCGCGAAATCGGCCACATAGGCCGCCTGCCGCGATAGGGTCGGATCCTCCGGCGGCGCGATGACGGCTGTGGGGTTCTCGTTAAGGGCATAGATGGCGAAGGCGATCTGGCCGATCTTGCGTGCGACGAGATCGTCCGTGCCCTCCGGCAGGGTGCGCATCCGCAGGCCGATATCGGCTTCTCCGGAGGCTAGATCGAGCTGCTGCCTTGTCGGGATGTAGGAGATTTCCACAGGCGCAGCGGCCTCGTGCAACTCCGCCGCATGAAGCGACATGAAGAGCGTGACCGAGGCTGTGGCCGTGATCCGCACGGGCGCATCGGGATCGGGCCGGTAGGCGGCGGCTGTGCGCGACACGATGGCGGCTGCCTCGCCCATGGGAGCGGCCGCGTCGAGGACGGCGTGTCCGGCCTCCGTCAGTTCGAGATTGTTCGGGCCACGTTGGAAGAGGGTGAGCCCAAAGGACTCCTCCAGCACCTTGATGCGCCGCGCGATGGTCGGCTGGCTCTGGCCCAGCGCCTTGGCGGCGCTGTTCATCGATCCATGAGCCACCACGGCGAGAAAGATCCGCAGATCGTCCCAGGACGGTTCGGTGAGGGCGAAGCGGAAGGAATCGAGACACGAACGAGCCATGAGAGGATGCTAAAGCGCTGAACCGGGTTCGGCATAGGGGAATGTTCCAGCCTGGGGACAAGCCGCACCATCGCGCGGATGCAGGTCCCGCGCAGTCCGGCAGAAGCGTAGGAGACCTCTTCAGTTTTGAGGGAGGAGCTGGGCCTTCACAAACTCTTCAGTTTGGGTGAAAAGAACCGTCCCGATATCGAAGGACATCAACCGTGCGCCTCATCCGTTAGCGACGCCATCCGACAAAACATCGTGGCCGAGGAGCCACATCTTTTGGCGCCGAAACACATGTTTCGGCCGGATCATGACGCATGGATGAAGGAATCATCATGTCTGACAGCAATCGCGCCGTTATGCGCGGAACCATTCAATCAGGCCCGTTCGAACTGGCCTATTCCATCGAGGGCGAGGGAACGCCTGCTCTCGTCATCGGCAGTGCGGTCTATTATCCGCGGATCTTCTCGCAGGATTTACGTCAATCCCTGAAGCTCGTCTTCTCCGATCATCGCGGCTTCGCGAAAGCAAGCGGCGATATCGAACCGTCGGATTACACGCTCGATGTCGTACTCGATGATATCGATCTCGTCCGCCGGCGTCTCGGTCTGGAGAAGGTGATCATCGTCGGCCATTCCGGCCATGGATACATGGCGCTGGAATATGCCAAGCGCTATCCGCAGCATGTTTCCCATGTGGTGATGATCGCTACCGGCCCGAGTCACAGCGCCGCGCATCAGGCAGCGACGGAGCAGTATTGGAATGAATCCGTCTGCCCCGAACGGAAGGCAAGACTCGATGCCGACCTCGCCGGGCTGCCGGCAGAGATCGAGGCGGCGCCCGACAGGCGCTTCGTGACCTTCTGCGTGAGGATGGGCGCGCGAAGCTGGTACGATCACACGTTCAACGCTGCGGTTTTGTGGGAGGGCGTGCATGTGAACATGCCGGTTCTCGATCATCTCTGGGGCGAAGCCTTTCGCGACATTGATATCGCACAGGGGCTGGACCGACTTAACGTGCCGGTGTTCCTGGGGCTCGGTCGCTACGATTATCTCGTAGCGCCCTACGCCACATGGGCTCCGTACCGTGAGCGTTTCAGCGATCTGACCGTGCGCGTGTTCGAGAAGAGTGGGCACACGCCGCAATACGAAGAGAGTAGTCTCTTCGATGCGGAGCTGGTGCGATGGCTAGCATCGCATTGATGTCTTGAGCAAACGCCATGGCCGGAGGCGCCCGGCCATGGCGAAATATCAGGCACTCAAAGCAGGTCTTGGCTCGATCTGTCCAACGGACCTTGCACGAGGAACTGCGCCATCCGGCTTACGGGTGGCGCGTGCCGCTCCCTCCGTGGAACAATCCCAGGGGAGAGTTCCCACCGGGAGATATCGGCTCAATGCATTCAGCGCGAGCATCGCGGCAGTCACGACCGCAACGATGACGATGGCAACCGCCGAGGCCTGGCTCGCGAGGCCCGCTTCTTCGAGATTGTAGAGCACCACCCCTATGGTCTCCGTGCCGGCCGACCAGAGCAGGGCCGAGACGGTGAGCTCGCTGAAGGCGAGCAGGAAGGCCATCAGGCCGCCTGCCACGGCAGCGGGAAGCAGCGAGGGCAGGATGACGTCCATGAGCCGACGCATGAGGCGTGCGCCGTCGAGCGCAGCGGCCTCCTCCTGTGCCATGTCGACCTGAGCCATGCCGGCGAGCGCAGGCTTGAGCACCACTGGCAGAAAGCGGGCGAGATAGGCAAAGACGATGATCCAGGGCGTGGCATAGAGCGACACACCGATGAGCGGCAGCGGCTTCAGAAACAGCAGGATGCACGCAATCGCCAGCACGATGCCGGGCAGCACATAGGAGATCTCGAGGAGGGCGATAGCCGGGAACCTTGCAGGCCCCATCAATCTCACCAAGCCATAGGCCATAGGGACCGCAAAGAAGGCGAGCAGGCACCCCGCACCGCCTGCGAAAAGCAGGGAATTCAGGAAGGCCCTGATGGTGACCTCCTGCCGGGCCACCACTTCAACGAAATTGTCAAGGGTGATCGATGAGAGCGTCAGCGGCATGCCGTAGGACGGCACGAGGGCGGCAGCCAGGAGCGACAGCATCGGCAGCACCAGCGTGATGGCGATCACAGCAATGATGAAGGTTTCCGCGATTACGCCGGCGCGTCCGAGCATCCAGAACGGCTGGAGCGGGGCATCTTCGTCCAGGAGCACATCGCCCCGGCGGGTCAGGAATTGGCTTGCCGCCACGCATAGGATGGCGATGACCGCCACGAGAAGGCCGAGCGCCGCCACGTCGCCGAGGACGCCGGTGCCGAAACTCGACAGACGGCGATAGATGAGAACGGGCAGGGTGAGATAATTCACGGGTGCACCAAGCAGCGCCGGGATGCCGAAATTGCCGATGCCGGCCACGAAGGCGAGCAGGCCTGCGCTCATGATATGCGGCTGCAGCAGCGGCAGGAGGTGGTCGGTCACGACCTTGAGCGGCAGCGATCCATCTATGCGTGCGGCTTCGACGACCGCGAGCGGAATGCGCTTCAGCCCCGCGCTCATGATCACATAGACGAGAGGCGCGTGGTGCAGACCCAATACGAGAATGATGCCGAGACGCCCGAGCATCGGATTTGCGCTCCCTGCCTCAGGCGCGAGTCCGAGGGTGTTGAGGATCGGGGAGGCCGGGCCTGCAAGATGCAGGAAGGCGAGCGCGATCACCTGCGGCGAGATCATCAGCGACAGGACGAACAGGAACGACGCGACCCGGCGCCCACGCATGTCGGTGATGCCGAGCATCAGAGCCATGAGCGTGCCGAGGGGCAGCGCCAGCAGGGTGGAGAAGAAGGCGGTTTCCAGCGTCGCCCAGGTAGCGCGGATGGCCGAACGGCTGGCGAGCGCCGAGACCGCCTTGTCAGGATCGAACACACCGCCGGGCGCCAGAGCCGTCAGCAGCAGGCGACCGGCAGGCAGCACGTCGAAGATCAAGACGGCCAAAGCGATGGGAGCGAGAAGGCTGAGACCTCCTCGCTCCAGGAACGACTTGCCGTGCGTGCGATGTCTCACTGACCGAAGATGTCGGCGAAGGTCGCCTTGTTTTCGGTCTCATCGGCCAGCGCCTTGGCGGCGTCGAAGCCCATGACCCTGATTTGCTCGCGGGACGGATAGCCGGCCGGCAGCGCGACAGCCGGGTGGGCAGCGATGTAGCCCTGCTTCAGCGCCAATTCCTGGCCTTCTTTCGAGAGCAGGAAATCGACGAAGGCGCGCGCGGCGTCAGCGTTCTTCGTGGTCTTGAGGATGGCGACAGGCTCGGACACGGCCGAGACGCCTTCCTTCGGAAACACGAACTCGATGGGTGCACCCTTGGCCTTCTCGCGGATCGGCATGTAATCGACGATGACGCCGTAGAGCTTCTGGCCGCCGGCCACCTGCTTGAGCACGTCGCCGTTGCCGCCGCCAGCCACTGCGTCGTTCTCCTTCAGCGCTTCGTAGTACTTCCAGCCGTCTTCGATATTGCCGGTGAGCGTCGCCGCATGGATGAGAGCCGCGCCCGAGGTTAGGGGGCTCGGCATGACGAGCTGGCCCTTGACCTCAGGCTTGGTGAGATCCGCCCATGACCTCGGCTTGAAGGACGCCTTGGTGTTATAGGCGATGCCCGTGGTGATCAGCTTGGTGGCGAACCAGAATTTTTGTGGGTCGTGCGTGCCGGCGGGATAGGCCGAGAGGTCTGCCTTGTCATGCGCGAGGAGACGGCCTTCCTTCTTGAGCCCTTCCATGGTGACGCTGTCGGCAATCAGCAGCACGTCGGCCTGGGGTTGGCCTGCCTCGAACTCGGCGCTCAGCTTGGCAAGGATCTTCGGGGTCCCGTCGCGCACGAAGGTGACGTTCACGCCAGGATGCTTCGCCTTGAAGGCGTCTATGGTCTGCTGCGCGTCGGTGTTGGGCTGGCTCGTATAGAGCACCAGATTGCCGGAAAGACCTTGCGCCTGCGCGAAGGCAGGCACGAGAATGGCGAGCAGGGGAAGAAAAATCCGCTTCATGGACACGGGGCAGGTCCTCGCTTTTGGTAAGGCTCCCCCCGCGCTAGCGGTGTTGGATGACGCCTCTGTGACGGAAAGCTTAGTGCGGGAAACGAAAAGGGCCAGCACATGGCTGGCCCTATCACGGATTTGCGATGTCGCAGTCAAGCCTCAGGCGGCGATTTCCGCTCGAACCTTGGCGCGGAACTCGTCGATTGAGACCAGCTTGCCGCCCCGCTCCACGTTCCAGAAGGTCCAGCCGTTGCAGGACGGGAAGCCTTGCGTGAGCGCGCCGATCTTGTGGATCGACCCGACAATGGCGCCGAGCGCGAGCGTCCCATCGGCGCGCACCACCGCCTTGTGGCGGCGCCGCTCGTCCACCAGGGTCTCGCCGGCCTTTACGTGGCCGGCCTCGATGATGGACAGGAACGGTACGCGCACTTCCGTGCGCTTCTCTGGGGCGGCTGCAATCGAAACGTCGGAGAGTGGCTCCACCGCGTCGATCCGCTTGCGGGCCGCCTTGGCGTAGGTCGAATCGCGCTCGAGGCCGATGAAGTTGCGGCCGAGCATCTTGGCGACGGCGCCGGTGGTGCCGGAGCCGAAGAAGGGATCGAGTACCACGTCGCCGGGATTGGACGATGAGAGCAGGATCCGGGCGAGCAGGGCTTCCGGCTTCTGGGTCGGGTGGACCTTGCGGCCGCTCTCGTCCTTCAGGCGCTCGTCGCCGGTGCAAAGCGGTATGAACCAGTCCGAGCGCGCCTGCACGTCTTCGTTACCGGCCTTCAGCGCATCGTAGTGGAAGGTGTAGCCCTTCGACTCTGCGCTCTTTGAGGCCCAGATCATGGTCTCGTGCGCGTTGGTGAAACGGCGGCCCTTGAAGTTCGGCATCGGGTTGGCCTTGCGCCACACGATGTCGTTGAGGATCCAGAAGTTCAGATCCTGCAGGGCCGAGCCCACCCGGAAGATGTTGTGATAGGAGCCAATGACCCACAGCGTCGCGTTCTTCTTCATCACGCGGCGCACGGCCAAGAGCCAGGCGCGGGTGAACGCGTCGTAATCGGCAAAGCTCGCGAACTTGTCCCAGTCGTCGTCGACGGCGTCGACGAGGCTCTGGTCCGGGCGCGTGAGCGCCTGTTCGAGCTGGAGATTGTAGGGCGGATCCGCGAAGACCACGTCCACGCTCTCAGGGGGAAGCTTCTCAAGATTGGCAATGCAATCGCCGAGAAGGATCTCATTGAGAGGAAGAGAAGGCGGCAGAACGGAGAGGGGCGTTTTACGCCCCGTCCGAGGTGCCGGCGCAGACCGCCCGGTACGCGAGACATGGATCCGGGAGGCGGCGCCGGCAGCCCCGGTACGCGAGGTACCCATGGGTGATCACCGGTTACGCAACTGACACTCAGGATCATGAGGCGATAGGGTAAAGAGGAGGTTTCCAAACGCGATGAAATCCAAATATTTTGGATCGGCAAATCTTGCCTACGCTTTGAAATTATTGATCTTTTTAGTTAATCAAAGTTAAGGGAGGTTACAGGTCCGGTAACCCTTGGCGCAGGGGCGAGAAACTCATGCGATGGAACGGGCAGGGACCCTCGCTCGCGACCGCCGTGAGATGCGCTTTGGTGCTGTAGCCCGCGTTGCTGGCAAAACCATAAGCAGGATAAGCGTTCCCCAGCCGCGCCATCATGCGGTCGCGGACGACTTTCGCGACAATGGAGGCCGCGGCGATCGACGCGATGCTCGAATCACCCTTGATGACTGCTTCTGCGGCGCAGGGTAGGGCGGGGGGATCGTTGCCGTCGACGAAGGCGATATCCGGCTGGCAGGGGAGTGCGGCCAGCGCCCGGCACATGGCAAGCAGCGAAGCCTGCCGGATGTTGATCGTGTCGATCTCCTGATGTGACACGGAGGCGATGCCCACACGTGACGTTGCCAGGATCTCCGTGAACAGCGCCTCGCGCTTGGCCGCCGTGAGGGCCTTCGAATCGGCCAGCCCTTGAGGAACGTTGTCGAGATCGAGCACCACGGCCGCCGACACCACCGGCCCGGCCAGCGGCCCGCGCCCGACCTCGTCGAGGCCGGCAATGCAGGTATAGCCGGCGGCGCGGGCGGAGAGCTCGCGAGCAAGGCCGAGGCCGGAGGATTTGGAGGGGCGAATCACGGCTGTCATGGAGGGGATGAAAGCGGGAAGCCGGCCGCTTTGTCATCCCTGATGGGCGTTCACGAGAGTCGCAGCCTTAGGTGTCGTCCGGGATGACCCTTAAAGCGAGCCGTCAAAACAAGCTCAGCTGCCCCGTCTCCTTCGGCGGCACCTTGAACAGGTCCGTGCGCAGGCGCAGGTTGCGCTTGTTGAGCCCGAGCCGCTCGGCCGTGGTCTCGAATCGCCGTCCGAGCATCCAGGCATAGGGACCAACGCCGGATTGGCGGGTGCTCCAGTTGGCATCGTAATCCTTGCCGCCACGGGCCTCCTGCAGCAACGTGAAGACGTGATTGAGCTTGTTCGGATAATGATCGACGAGCCAATCGCGCATCAGATCCTTGAGGTCGTGCGGCAGGCGCAGGAGCACGTAGCCGGCCTCCTGCGCGCCAGCCTCGGCGCAGGCCTTCAGGATGGCTTCGATCTCGTGATCGTTGATGGCCGGTATGATGGGCGCGACCAGCACCGACACGGGAATGCCAGCCTCGGTGAGCCGGCTGATCGTCTCAAGCCGCTTGGCGGGCGTGGCCGCGCGGGGCTCCATGCGGCGGGCGAGCTTCGGGTCCAGGGTCGTGACGGAGATCGCCACCTTGGCAAGCTGCCGCTCGGCCATGGGGCCGAGAATATCGATGTCGCGGGTGACGAGGGCCGACTTGGTGACGATGGCGACCGGGTGGTTCATCCGGTTCAGCACTTCTAGGATGGAGCGTGTGATGCGGAAGCGCCGCTCCACCGGCTGATACGGATCGGTGTTGGAGCCGAGCGCGATGGGAGTTGGCTGGTACTTGGGAGATTGCAGCTCCTTCTCCAGAAGCTCCGCTGCGTTAGGCTTGGCGAAGATCTTGGTCTCGAAGTCGAGGCCGGAGGACAAGCCCTGATAGGCATGGGTGGGCCTGGCGAAGCAATAGGAGCAGCCGTGCTCGCAGCCGCGATAAGGATTGATCGACTTCTCGAAGAGGATATCGGGCGAATCGTTCTTGGTGACGATGGTGCGCGCCTTCTCGACGATCACCTCGGTGGGAAGGGTCGGCAGCTCCTCGTCCATTTCCCAGCCGTCGTCGAAGGCCTCGCGCTGCGCCGGCTCGTAGCGACCCGACGGGTTGGCCGAAGCGCCGCGGCCGCGGCGGCGATCCACCTCGACCCGGTAGGCCGGATCGTCCATGCGCCGCCGGGCCGCCTCTGCCGCCTCCAGGGGCGTGCGCTTCACGGGCCTGGAACGGGCAGGATCATGAGCCTGATCCTTGGCGCGAGCAGTCATAGCAGCCTCGGGCGAATCTGATTTCGGAAGCCGCAAGCTTAAGAACAAAACAGGAACAAAATCAAGATGGGATCGGCAGAAATGTCCTGGCGACGGACCGACAGGGAAGCGCTATAGTGTTCATATGATTACTGTTCTCGTACGCGTGACCCATGGGCCCGAGGCTCTGGCTGCCACCTTGAGTGCCCTCGTTCCCGCTGTAGCCGAAGGTCTGGTCGGCGACGCCGTGATCCTGACGGACAAGCAGGACGATACTTTGATGAAGGTGGCGGATGCTGCCGGCGCGACTCTGGTGGTGGCCGAGCGCGGCTCCTGGATGGAAGGCGCGCGAGCCGCGCGGCGCGACTGGCTGCTGTGCCTCGATGACGGCGACATCCCGCAGGAGGGTTGGATCCGGGTGCTCGACCGGTTCGTGGCCTTGTCGAAGCCCGAACAGGGGTTGGCGCGGATGCGGCGTCGGCGGGCCGGAGTGGCGCGTGCTCTCACCAATCTGTTTGCGGATGTGAAGGTGCGCGCCGGCGATCTGGTTCACCGCCGGGTGCTGCTGAACGAGGTGAGAGCCCGCATGCCCGTGCGGCTCTCCGCCACCATCGAGCGCGATCCTGTCTTCGGTTGAGCCATCCATGAACGATTTTCCGCCTGCACACGTGTTCTGCCAGGATTCCGAACTCGGCTACGAGCGCAGCCGAACGCGTTTTATCTCTGGCGAAAGGCTCATCCTCGATGAGACCTACCGACTCGCGCATCTGCCGCTCGTGGCACCGGATCATCCGCGTGTGATCAGGATGCGGGACGGCTCGTCTTATGTGATGGGCCGGCATGAGAGGGTGTTCTCGCTCGTGCTGCCGATCTCCGGCGACCTGCTGCATCGGTCACCGGCCTATCGCGCGCTGAACGAAGCCCTGAGAGTGGCGCCGTTTGCCCCCAAGATCGCCTGGGATCTGCTCGACAGGCGCAAGGACAAGCTGCATGCAACGATCTGCGGCTCGCTCTCAAGCGGAGAGCCGCCCGTGATTGATCGAATGCAGCGGCAGGAACTGGCCGGAGTCGGACCCATTCATGTCGAATTGCGCGGGCTGTTCTCCGGCAGCGTCAATCGCGGCAGGCTCTACCTTCGCGCCTATCCTGAAAGCCGAAAGGGCGAGAATGTCTTCCGGCACATTCAGCGCGCTCTGAGCTGCCGCGAGACCGATCTTTATGTCGTCGGCGTCTACAATCTGACAGACGATCTCGATGCCGAGGAGACGGCGGCGCTCGCATCCCTGATTGAGCGCTGGTGGGATCGCACGATCCTGCAAGTCACCGTGGATCATCTCTGGCTAATGGGAGCTTGCGACGACCTCGTCCTCGACTCCATAGTCGCGGAGACCGTTTCGCTGGTATGACGTTGAGAGCCCGCGTTCTCAGGTTTTCAGCTTGCCCCGCTTCAGGTGCTCGTCGAGGCGCGGCATGATCTCGACGAAGTTGCATGGCCGGTGCCGGTAATCGAGCTGGTTAGCCAGGATGCCGTCCCAGGCGTCCTTGCACGCACCGGGCGAGCCCGGCAGCACGAACACGAAGGTCGTGCCGATCACGCCGGCGGTGGCCCGCGACTGGATCGTCGAAGTGCCGATCTTGTCGTAGGAGATGCGGTGGAAAACGGCGGAAAATCCCTCCATCCGCTTGTCGAACAGCGGCTCGATCGCTTCCGGCGTCACGTCGCGTCCGGTGAAGCCAGTGCCGCCCGTGGTGATAACCACGTCGATGGTGGGATCGTCGACCCAACCCTGCACCTTGCCGCGGATCGCCTCCACGTCGTCCGTCACGATGGCACGGTCGGCAAGCTTATGCCCCACCTTTATGAGCCGCTCCGCCAGCGTGGAGCCGGACTTGTCCTCATCAAGGGAGCGGGTATCGGATACGGTCAGCACGGCGATGCTGAGAGGCACGAAGGGGAGGGTATCGTCGATGTCAGGCATGAAAGGCTTCTCGCGTAATCGACGTGTTTGTAGCCTAGAGGAGAGCCCCCTTGCCACCGGTGTTACCGCGGTTGGAGCGCAGCGAAGATCCAGGATCGAATGACGAGAATAGCGCCTGATCTGGATGCGATCCCGGATCGGCGTCCGCCGTCCGGGATGACGTTTTTCGGCTGAGCTTAAAGCTGGCTTGCCCGGAAGGTGTCGCAGGATTGGATCGTCCCACTTTTCAAGCCGGTCGTCAGCCAGCGCATGCGCTGTTCGGAGGAGCCATGGGTGAAGCTGTCGGGCACGACGCGGCCTTGAGACTGCTTCTGAAGCCGGTCATCGCCGATGGCTTCCGCTGCGCGAATGGCCTCCTGGATATCGCCCTGCTCGAGCGACTTCCAACGCTGGTCGGAATGGTGCGCCCAGACGCCAGCGAGGCAATCGGCCATCAGCTCGACACGCACGGAGAGCTGGTTGCCTTCTGCTTTGCTGACCTGCTGCTGACGCTCCTGAACCCGCGGGAGAATGCCGAGCTGGTTTTCCACATGATGGCCGACCTCGTGGGCGAGCACATAGGCATAGGCGAAGTCGCCGCCAGCGCGGAAGCGTTGCTGCATTTCCTGGAAGAAGGAGAGATCGATGTAAACGGTCTGGTCGAGCGGGCAGTAGAACGGCCCCATGGCCGATTGCGCGCCCCCACAGCCTGAGCGGGTCTGGCCGGAGAACAGCACCAGCTTAGGCGCTTGGTACTGGCGATTGGCCTGCTGGGGCAGAACCGTGTTCCACACGTCTTCGGTATTGCCGAGAATGGCAGAAGCGAAGCGCCCGGCCTCGTCCTGCGGCGCGCCCTGCCGGCCCTGTTGCTGCTGGTAGCCCGAGCCGCCGCCTGTCATCATCTCGGCGCCGCCGATCAGGATGCGGGGATCGATGCCCAGAGCCCAGCCGACAAGGCCGAGAATCACCATAGCGCCTATTCCGAGGCCCCCGCCGCCCGCCATGCCCATGCCGCGACGGTCTTCCACATTGGACGAGGTTCGAAAGTCTTGCCAGCGCATCGTTCACCTTCCAGCCGCAGTACAGGTCACTGCAGGAACTTAAGGCTTAAGCATATGAACCGGTTCCGAACGGACGCCTTACTCGCGACCGTCCAGGGCCCGCCGCAGGGCCTGAAAATCGCGCCAGCCGAGGCGCTTCTGCAAGGGCTGGCGCAGGAGATAGGCCGGGTGGAGGGTCGGCAGGGCCTTGATCTCGCGTCCGTCCTCTGCCTTGTAGGTGAACCAGCGGCCGCGGGTGCGCAGGATGCCGTCCTTGATGCCGAGCAGGTTCTGGGCCGCAGGGCCGCCGAGGCAGAGCAGGAATTCGGGTGACGCCAGCTCGATCTGCCGCGCAATGAAAGGCTTGCAGATCGCGATTTCCTGGGGCGTCGGGGTGCGGTTGCCCGGCGGACGCCAGGGCACGATGTTGGCCACATAGACCTGGGAACGGTCGAGCCCGATGGTGGCGAGCATCCGGTCGAGCAGCTGGCCGGAGCGGCCCATGAAGGGCTTGCCGATCCGGTCCTCATCCGCACCGGGAGCTTCGCCTACCAGCATGACCCGGCCCTCCGGGTTGCCGTCCGCGAAGGCAAGGTTCTTGGCGGAGAACTTCAGGGCGCAGCCGTCGAAGCCCGCCAGGATCGCCTCAAGCTCCTCCAGCGATTGCGCGTGGCGCGCCTGCTCGCGCGCCATTCCGGCGACCTCCTCGGGGGCGGCAGCGGCGGCCTTTGGCAGGGCGCGGGGCGGCGGGGCAGCAGGGCCTGCTTTGGGCGCAGGAGCCTTGGCCTGAGCGGGCTCGGCCTTGGGTTCGGCGAAGCGGTTATGAGGGGTTTCGTCGAGCGCAAGATCGACCCCTGCTTCGACATGGAAGTCGAGCAGCGCCTGAAGAGCGTCGCGGTCGGAGGGGAGATCCTGCATGATCCGTATGTAAGCATCCGGGGGGATGTGGACAACTCAGATTCGCGAAGAATCCCAGTGGTCTTAGCCCTTATGAGATCAGGTCGAAGAGGGTCGGGTTCTCGTCGCGTCTGGCGCCTTCGATCGAAAGGAGCCGGAGCTTGGTCGTGGGGCCGCCATTGGCCGAAAAGCCCCCCAGCTTGCCGTCCGCCGCGACGACCCGGTGGCACGGCACGATGACGGCAAAGGGATTGCGCCCCAGAGATTGGCCGATGGCCCGGGCGTTGTTGATGCCAAGCCGTGACGCAACCTCCCCATAGGTCAGAACCCTGCCAGGAGGGATGCTGCGGGCAAGCTCGTAAACCCGCCGGTCGAACTCCGATACCTCTGCCATATCCAATGGCACGGCCGACAGATCGCGCGCTTCACCCTGCAGCAGAGCCGTCACATCGGCGATGATGCATTGGATATCCGGGGGCGGCGGAGCCTCGCGAATACCGGGAAAGCGATTGGCAATGCGTCTGCGGGTCGTTGAGGCATCGTCTTCAGGGAGCTGAAAGCCGATCACGCCACGCTCGTTCCATGCCAGCCCGCAGGGGCCGATGGATGACTCGAAAAGCGTATAGAACGCCGCATGGTTGGACGGATGGTCCTGCATGCTTCCTTGTAAACCTCCCAATCTCGCCGAACAACCGCTTGATCGATCCGATCCAGTTGCTCAGGGCGGAGGCGATTATTGTGTTTCTGCATAACCTTATGCGGAAAGAGAACTTTCAGCCTTGTTTCAATGAAGCTAGGACAATGTCTTGATTAGAATGGCTTGAGAATTCGGACAGATTGTTCATATGTAAACCATCTGTGTCTTCAATCGCTGAAGCCGCGTACCAGGAGGAAACTCGATGTCCGATCTGCCCGCCCGTGAATCGATGGAATTCGACGTCGTCGTTGTGGGCGCGGGTCCCGCAGGCTTGGCGACCGCCATTCGGCTCAAGCAGCGGGCCGCTGATGCAGGGGCGGACATCTCCGTGGTCGTGGTGGAGAAGGGCTCCGAGGTCGGCGCGCACATCCTGTCCGGCGCAGTGATTGATCCCATAGGCCTCGACGGTCTCCTGCCGGAGTGGCGCTCTGATCCGGACCGGCCGCTCAAGACGGAAGTGACTGCCGACGAGTTCATGTATCTGGGCCATGCCGGCGGCGTGACGCTGCCCAACGTGTTCATGCCCAAGCTCATGAACAACCACGGCAACTATATCGGCTCCCTCGGCAACGTCGCCCGCTATCTCGGCCGTAAGGCAGAAGAACTCGGCGTCGAGATCTATCCGGGATTCCCGGCCGCCGAAGTGCTGATCGAGGACGGCAAGGTGGTGGGCGTCGCCACCGGCGATATGGGCATCAGCCGCAACGGCGAGCCCAACGCCAACTTCACCCGCGGCATGGAGCTACGTGCCAAGTACACAATCTTCGGCGAGGGAGCGCGCGGCTCGCTCACCAAGCAGATGGTCGAGCGCTTCGGCCTGAATGCGGGCAAGGATCACCAGAAATACGGCATCGGCATCAAGGAGCTGTGGCAGGTCAAGCCCGAGCATTTCCGGCCGGGCCTCGTGCGTCACTCCATGGGCTGGCCACTGCCGAACAATTCCGGCGGCGGATCCTGGCTCTACCATTTCGACGACAACCTCGTATCGGTCGGCTTCGTGGTTCACCTCAACTACAAGAACCCGACCCTCTCGCCCTTCGACGAGTTCCAGCGCTTCAAGACTCACCCGATGGTGCGCGACGTGTTCGAGGGCGGAAAGCGCATCGGCTACGGCGCGCGCGCCATTATGGAGGGCGGCTGGCAATCGGTGCCGCGCCTGAGCTTCCCGGGCGGCTGCCTCGTGGGCGACTCGGCCGGCTTCGTGAACGTCCCGCGTATCAAGGGTAGCCACAACGCCATCCTTTCGGGCATGCTCTGCGCCGACCATCTGTTCGCAGCCCTGCAGGGGGGGCGAGCCCATGACGAGGTCGCTTCTTATGAGGAATCCTGGCGCTCCTCTCCCATCGGCTATGACCTCAAGCGCGTGCGCAACGTGAAGCCGCTCTGGTCGAAATACGGCACGGCGGCCGGCGTGGCGCTCGGCGGTCTCGACATGTGGCTGACCGAGATCTTCAACTGGTCGCCCTTCGGCACCATGAGTCATGGCAAGCCAGACCATAAGTGCCTGCTGCCGCTCTCCCAGGTGAAGGCGATCAAGTACGACAAGCCGGACGGGGTTCTGACCTTCGACAAGCTGTCCTCAGTGTTCCTGTCCAACACCAACCATGAGGAGGACCAGCCGGTCCATCTCAAGGTCAAGGACATGGACCTGCAGAAGGCCTCCGAGCACGACGTCTTCGGCGGTCCCTCACAGCGCTACTGCCCGGCAGGCGTCTATGAATGGGTCGATGGAGAGGGGGGCGTGCGCTACCAGATCAACGCCCAGAACTGCGTCCACTGCAAAACCTGCGACATCAAGGACCCAAACCAGAACATCAACTGGGTCACGCCCGAGGGCGGCGGCGGGCCGAACTACGTCAATATGTGAAGCTTAGTCGCTGTCAGTTGGTCATCCCGGACGGCGCAGCCGACCCGGGATCGTGTGCAGGATAAGGCGGGTCTCCCTCTCCCGTCGGGAGAGGTGGTGGGGGAGCCATTCTCGTCCGGCGATCCCGGACCTGCGCTGCGCTTCATGCGGGATGACGCTTGACCTTTTCTGCCCCAGTGCCGTCCCTCTCACGAGCCTTTTACGCCCCAGCGTCAATTGTCCCCTTGCGGCGCTCTGAGGGAGACGCCATTCTCCGGCCTGATTTGGCGCACATCTCCCTCTGATGAGATGTCGCGATGATTGGAGCCGCGCTTCGTGCCCACCTTGAAAAGTCTGAAGTCCCGCAAGGGCTTGCCCGCCCTGATCTTGGCTGCCGGTCTGCTGGCGGCCCCTGCCGCCGTGGCGAACGCTACCGAGGAGATCTTGGAGCCGGCCCAGAGCCTCGAGGGCAATTTCCTCTCGGCCTATGTGGCGGGGTCCGCGCGGGACACGGAGGCGGCGACGCTTTTCTTCCGGCAGGCCATTCAGGAGGATCCCCGCAATCAGGAGCTTCTGGAGCGCGCTTTCGTGGCCTTCCTGGCCAACGGCTCCATGCCGGACGCGATCCGGGCGGCGGAGCGCCTCTCGGGTCAGGATGGATCGAACAACCTCGCGCAGTTCGCCCTCAGCGTCCGCGCCATTAAGACCCAGAAGTACGCCGATGCCCGGGCCCGGCTCTCCAAGAGCATCCGCGGCCGCCAGGCGGATCTGACGGCGACGCTTCTCTCCGCCTGGACCTTCGCCGGTTCCAAGGATGGCAAGCAGGCACTCGCCACCGTCGACAAGCTCAAGAACGAGCGCGCCTTCGACCAGTTCCGCGAGTACCATGCCGCCCTCATCGCTGATGTGACCGGCAACGCCGCCGAGGCGGAGAAGCGCTTCAAGGCGGCTTACGAGGGCGAGCGCAACACCCTGCAGGTGGTCGACGCCTATGGCCGCTTCCTGGCCAAGCGCGGCCGCAAGGACGAGGCCCTGAAGGTCTACAAGGCCTTCGATGAGGCGGCTCCGCGCCATCCGATCGTGCGCGCCGCCATGAAGGCGCTGGATGAGGGCAAGCCCCTCATGCCGCTCGTGAACAGCGCGCAGGATGGCGCGGCGGAGCTGCTCTACGGTCTCGGCGTTGTGGGCAATTCCCAGGGCGACGAGCTGACCGCCATCATCTATCTGCGCCTCGGCCTTGATCTTAAACCCGATCATCCGTTGGCTCTCGTCACCCTCGGTGATGTTTATGAGCGCCTGAAGCAGTACGACAATGCCAATGCGATCTTCGCGCGGATCCCGAAGGATTCGCCGATCCGAACGAGCGCCGAGATTTCCATCGGGCACAATTACGAGCTGATGGGCCGCGGCGAGGATGCCATCACCCATCTCGACAAGCTCATGAAGGAGCATCCCGAGGACGTGGATGTGGTCATGGCGCTCGGCAACGTGCAGCGTTCGCGCAAGAAGTTTGCGGAAGCGGCCGAGACCTATACCAAGGCGATCAACCTCGTGGGCCAGCCCGAGCGCGGCCACTGGATCCTGTTCTTTTATCGCGGCTCGTCCTACGAGCGCTCGAAGCAATGGGACAAGGGCGAGGCCGATCTGAAGAAGGCTCTGGAGCTAGTTCCCGAGAACCTGAATGCCGCCCGGGCCCAGGTGATGAACTATCTCGCCTATTCCTGGGTCGACCAGAACATGAATATCGACGACGCCTTCAAGATGCTTACGAAGGCCGTGGAGCTCGCGCCCCGCGACGGCATGATCATCGACTCGTTGGGCTGGGCCTATTACCGCATGGGCCGCTACGAGGACGCCGTGCGCGAGCTCGAGAAGGCGGTTGAGCTGAAGCCGGGCGACTCCACCATCAACGACCACTTGGGCGACGCCTACTGGAAGGTCGGCCGCAAGCTCGAGGCGAAGTTCCAATGGGATCACGCCAAGAATTCCGATCCGGAGCACGAGGAGCTCGTGAAGATCCTCAAGAAGATCGACAACGGGCTCGAAGAGGCTCCGAAGCCGGCGGCAGCGGAAAATACCCCTGCGCCTCAGGCGGAGGCGCCGAAGCAGAACGGCGGGTAAGGCTCTCCTATACTCCTGATTTCAACGTCATGGCCGGGCTTGCCCCGGCCATGTCTGTTTTTGAGCTCACTCTTCGCTGTCATTCCGGGCTCCGGTGCGCGACCCCGGAATGACAGTGGGAGAGCTTTCTCCAACTCTTTCCAACCGCGCCGCTCTCGGGCATGGAAGCGCCATGCCTCAGCCGCTTGCCACCCGCGCACCTGCCAAGATCAACCTGACGCTCCACGTGCTCGGGCGCCGGGCCGACGGCTATCACGATCTGGAAAGCCTTGTGGTCTTCGCCGGCACGGGCGACGATCTGTGGCTCGTGCCTGGCGATAAGCTGGCCCTTGAGGTTACCGGCCCGACAGCACCTCTCGCTGGGAGCCATGCCGACAACCTCGTCATGAAGGCGGCACGCCTTCTGGCGGAGCGCGTGGAACGCCTCAAAGTCGGCACCTTCCATCTGACGAAGCGCCTGCCGGTCGCGGCTGGGATCGGTGGCGGGTCGTCCGATGCGGCAGCAGCCTTACGGCTCCTAGCACGGCTCAACGGCCTCCCGTTATCGCATCCGGCCTTGAGGGAGGCAGCCCGCCTCACCGGAGCCGATGTGCCCGTGTGTCTTGAACCGAGAGCCCGGATGATGCGAGGGGCAGGGGAGGAGGTGGGACCCGGGCTGAACCTGCCGCGCCTGTTCGCCCTGCTGGTGAATCCGCGCGTGCCGGTGGAAACGCCCACGGTGTTCAGGGCTCTCGGCCTGCAGCCAGGGCAGGGGTTGACCGCCGCTGCGCATCCTACTCCTGAGGCATCCTCACCGGATGCGCTCCTCGCCATGCTGAGAGAAGCCCGCAACGATCTTGAGCCGCCCGCGCTCAAGATCCAGCCGCTGATCGGCGAAGCGCTCAGCCTCATGCGCGAGACGGACAGCTGCCGTCTCGCCCGCATGTCCGGCTCGGGCGCGACGGTGTTCGGGCTCTACGACGATTGCGAAGCGGCTGCCAAGGCCGCGCGGCAGATCCGCCACCTGAAGCCAGATTGGTGGGTGAAGGCGACGAGCCTCCGATAGAGTGCAAACGCGGTTCCCTCCCCTTGCGGGAGGGATGAAGGGTGGGGGTCGCAAAGTCGGAGCGCTGTGCGTGATCTAGAGAGGATGAAGGCTGAAACAGCGCTTCTCACGTTGGGTGGCTCACCCGGTCAGACCACCCCCACCCCTGCCCCTCCCCGCAAGGAGGAGGGGAGAAGAAGCCTCTTACCAAGCCGGGATGATGGCGCCCTTGAAGCGCTCTTCCAGGAACTTGGCGACTTCCGGCGACTGGTAGGATTCCACGAAGGTCTTGATCTCCGGGCGCGTGTCACCCTGACGGGCAGCGACGAAGTTGGCATAAGGATTGCCCTCGCGCTTTTCCGTCGCAATGGTGTCCCGGCGAATGTCGAGGCCTGCATTCAGCGCATGGTCGGTGTTGATGACAGCCGCATCGAGATCGGGCAGCGCGCGCGGCAGTTGCGCCGCGTCGAGTTCGGAAAACTTCACGCTCTTTGGGTTCTCGGCGATGTCGAGGAGGCTCGGCGACAGGCCTTTGCCATCCTTGATCGTGATGACGCCCTGAGCGGCGAGCAGGTTGAGAGCGCGGCCTCCGTTGCTCGGGTCGTTCGGAATACCGATCTTGGCGCCCTTGGGCAGTTCGGCGACGGATTTCGCCTTCCTGGAGTAGAGGCCGATCGGCTGCACGAAGGTAAAGCCGACGGGCGCGATCTTGTACCCGCGGGCGGCGATCTGCGCATCGAGATAGGGCTTGTGTTGGAAGGCATTGGCGTCGAGGTCCTTGCGTTCCAGGGCCTCGTTGACGAGGGCATAGTCGGAGAAGGGTACGAGGTCCACGGTGAGTCCCTTTGTGGCCGCAACCTTCTTCACGACCTGCGCCACCTCTTCCTCGGCGCCGGACATGACGCCGACCTTGATGCTGTTCTGCTGGGCCGCGACGGGCAGGGAGAAGGAAAGAGTGGTGCTGACAGCGACAGTGACAGCCAGAAGAGTGCGACGGGTGAAAACGGACATGGGAGATCTCTTTCAGACAAAGGTCGTTGCGGCTTCAACATGAAGCCGGTCAGGTTGTTCGAGCTGGAGTTTTGAGATTTCAGGCGGTGATGCGATGGCTCATGCCGAGCGGTGCACGCCACTGCGGACATCGGATAGAGATGGGGCACATGCGCATCATGACGCGTCGATCCTCGTGAACCACGAGGCGGAATTCGCCCGTGGCGCTTTAGCGTTTGATCACGCGGCGCAAGCTGCTCGTCTCAAATCACCGCGGCCTTGAGGCAGCTGAAGCCGTCCCAAGGCAGAGTTATTTTTAAACCGTTTGATTTTTTCGTCAACCGTTTCGTTCTGTAAAAAGAACAAGCCAGCTATGCTCAGTGAGCACGGCCAATGCAGAAATCGACCGTGTCGAGAAGGGCCTGCTTCATAGGGCCTGACGGGAAAAGCGCCAGCGCGTCGCGGGCCATGGCGCCGTAATGGCGGGCGCGCTCGACCGTGTCCTCGAGCGCCCGGTGGCGGCGCATGATGGCGATGGCCTGTTCGAGGTCTGCGTCCTCAATCTCGCCCTGCTCAAGCGCCCGCTTCCAGAAGGCGCGCTCCTCATCCGTGCCACGGCGGAAGGAGAGGACGACGGGAAGGGTGATCTTGCCCTCGCGGAAATCGTCGCCGACGTTCTTGCCCAGCGTCGCAGCCTTGCCGCCGTAATCGAGCGCATCATCCACGAGCTGGAAGGCGATGCCGAGATTCATGCCATAGGAGCGGCAGGCGGCCTGCTCTGCCTTGGGGCGCCCGGCGATGACGGGGCCGACCTCGCAGGCGGCGGCAAACAATTCGGCCGTCTTGCCCCTGATCACCGCGAGATATTCGTCTTCCGTCGTTTCGGTGTTCTTCGCGGCGGCGAGCTGCATCACCTCGCCCTCGGCGATCACGGTCGCGGCGGCGGACAGGATGTCGAGGGCGCGGAGCGAGCCCACCTCCACCATCATGCGAAAGGCTTGGCCGAGGAGGAAATCGCCGACGAGCACGCTCGCCTCGTTGCCCCATTTGATTCGGGCGGCGATCTTGCCCCGTCGCATATCGCTCTCGTCCACCACGTCATCGTGGAGTAGGGTGGCCGTGTGCATGAACTCGACGGAGGCCGCAAGCTTCACATGCCCGTCGCCCTGATAGCCGGAGAGGCCGGCGGTCGCGAGGGTCAGCATGGGTCGAAGGCGCTTGCCGCCCGAGGAGATGAGGTGGTTCGCTACCTCCGGGATCATGGTGACCTCGGATCCCGTGCGCGACAGGATCATCGTGTTGACCCGTTCCATGTCGGAGGCCACAAGGGACACAAGCTTCTCGATGCTCGCATTCTTCTCGGGATGCTTGTCTTCGAACGGAACGACGACGCCCACTGTCACGACCCGGGTTGCCGGCGGGAGAAGCCGGTAGGAATATGAACTGGCATGGCACTTTCCATGCTGCAATGCAAACGCATACCGCATGGGAAAGGGTCTCAAGCCGATGGTCGAAATCGTCCGAAGCAGCGATCTCGTTCTGGTCGGCTTCCTACAATCCTTGTTGGAAAACGCCAATATCCCCGTTCTTGTCGCGGACAGGCACATGAGCGCCCTCGAGGGCATGATCGGCGCCTTCCCGCGCCGGATCCTGGTGCCCGGAGATCATGTGGCGCAGGCGCGTCGGCTCATCGTCGATGCCGGTCTCGGAGCCGAATTGCGGCATGATTGAAATCACGCAGGATTTACTGCTCGGCGGACGCGCGCACCTGGCGCAGCCGGCCAAGGGCCATCGCGCCGGAACCGACGCGGTTTTGCTCGCCGCTTCCGCTCCGGTGAAGCCCGGTGACGTGGTGATGGATGTGGGCGCCGCCACCGGGGCAGTGGGGCTGATGGTAGCTGTCAGGGAGAAGAATGCGCGCTTCGTCTTCGTAGAGCATGATCCCGAGCTTGCCGACCTCTGCCGCCGGAACTGCCTGGACAACGATGTTCAGGGCGAAGTCGTCGTCGCCGATGTGCTGGACAGGGGGGCACGCCACGCTGCAGGCCTCATGCCGGAGAGCGCTGACCTTGTCCTGACCAACCCGCCTTTTCTGGAAGAAGGGCAGGCCCGCATCTCGCCGGACCGGGGCAGGGCGGCGGCCCATGCCCTGCCGGCGGGCGGTCTGGAGGCTTGGCTCAAGGCCTGCACCGGGCTGCTCAAACCCAAGGGACGCCTGGTGTTAGTCCACCGGGCCGACCGGACGGCCGAGTGCCTGGACATCTTAGGCAAAGGGCTCGGAGGGATGCAGCTTCGCTTCGTGCACCCCAGCGCCGACCGGCCTGCGATTCGCTGCCTGCTCTCCGGCACTAAGGGAAGCCGGGCTCCTCTTGCGATCCTGCCACCTGTGATTCTGAACGGCCCCGACGGGCGCTTCACCCCTGAAGCCGAGGCGCTGCACAGGGGCGAGGCTAGCCTCCTATGAGAAAGGGCGCCTTTCGGCGCCCTTTTCAGACTTACCAGCGACCGGGTCTGCGCACCGTGCGGCAGATCTCCACGGGACGACGGGTCCAGCCGTAACTGGTCCGCACGGTCCGCCGCTCGACCCAGCAACGTCGGACCGTGCGGACCGGGCGATAGACCGGCACGGGCCGGTAAGCCCGATAGGGGCGGTACGCGCGGTATGGGGTGCCGACCTGGACGCTGATCACCGGGCGGGGCCGGACGTAGCGGCGCTCGACCACGGGACGATAGCCATATCCGTAGCCCGGGTAATAAGGCTGAGCCTCCACGGGTTGCGTCGAAAGGGCACCAAAGCCAAGGGTCACGAGGCCAAGAAGGCCGAACATCAGCTTACGCATTGTTTTCTCCTAATGCTGCCCCGATTCCGGCTGGCCCGGAGCCTTGGCAGAACTCTTCTTCATGATGAGGGTCTAGCCCATCCTAGCTGAACGAAGGCCAACGAATTCCCTAACGGGATGTTCATCTTGGGAAGCCGGGCCGTGCACCCTACATAGACGCCATGGCTCAAACATCCATCTCCTCCATGCTTCCTGCACGCCTGCAATTCCTCTTGCCCGCCAAGTACCGCACTTATGCCAATCCCGTTGTGCCGGTGGTGCGCCTGTCCGGCCCCATCGGCGCCGTGATGCCGTTCCGCTCAGGGCTCGCCATGTCGAGCGTGGCGCCCCTGCTGGAGCGGGCCTTCTCGGTGCCAGGCGCGAAGGCCGTGGCCCTTGTCATCAACTCGCCAGGGGGCTCGGCGGCGCAGTCTCACCTGATCTTCAAGCGTATCCGGGCCTTAGCCGAAGAAAAGAAGCTTCCCGTCATCGCCTTCGTGGAGGATGCGGCAGCGTCGGGCGGCTACATGATCGCCTGCGCGGCGGACGAGATCTATGCTGATCCGGCCTCCATCGTGGGCTCCATCGGGGTGGTCTCCGCGAGCTTCGGCTTCCAGGAACTGATCGAGCGCATCGGCGTCGAGCGGCGGGTGCATACCGCCGGCAAGAGCAAGGCCATGCTCGACCCGTTCCGGCCCGAGAATCCGGACGACGTGGTGCGCCTGAAGGGCCTCCAGCGTCGGATCCACGATATCTTCGCCGATCTCGTGAAGGATCGCCGGGGCGAAAAGCTCAACGATTCCTATGACGACCTCTTCTCCGGCGCCTTCTGGGTCGGGGCCGAGGCGGTCGATCTCGGCCTCGTCGACGGCCTTGGCGACATCCGCTCCGTCATGCGCCAGCGCTTTGGCGACAAGGTGCGGTTCCGCATGATCGAGCCCGTTCGTCCGCCGTTGCTGGGGCGTCTGCTCGGCCGCCGCGCGGTTGGCGACATCAGCCTCATCGATCCGGGCGAGATCGTCGGCGCCCTCGAGGAGAGGGCCGCCTGGTCCAGACTGGGGTTGTAACAGCGTCGTCATCACCGGCCTTGTGCCGGTGACCCCGATTGGTTGAAGCATGGAGCTTCACTGCATCGGGATGGCCGGGACAAGCCCGGCCATGACGAGGAGGCTGTCATCCCCAGCGGCCGAATGTCCGGAAGGGGATTCATGGCGTCGAGCCTGATCGTGGATTCCCTTCCCCTGCGCTGACGCTGCGGCCGGGAATGACAGTGAGGGTGGCCCACCGCTTGACTTGAAGCGCCCATCATCCCAAGGGTTCGCCTGAAATTTTTGGATAAAATCGGACGCCGATATGACGAGCGAACCCGCGCATATGAACCCTGCGTGCTCTTTCCAGGGCCTGATCCTCACGCTCCAGCGCTACTGGGCCGAACAGGGCTGCGTGATCCTCCAGCCCTACGACATGGAGGTAGGCGCCGGCACCTTCCACCCGGCTACGACCTTGCGGGCTCTCGGCCCCAAATCGTGGCGCGCAGCCTATGTGCAGCCCTCCCGCCGCCCGAAGGACGGGCGCTATGGCGAGAACCCGAACCGCCTCCAGCACTATTACCAATTCCAGGTTATCCTGAAGCCGAACCCGCCGAACCTGCAGGAGCTCTATCTCGGTTCGCTCAAGGCCATCGGCATCGACACCGCGCTTCACGACATCCGCTTCGTCGAGGACGACTGGGAAAGCCCGACGCTGGGCGCCTGGGGTCTTGGCTGGGAGTGCTGGTGCGACGGCATGGAAGTGTCGCAGTTCACCTATTTCCAGCAGGTGGCGGGCTTCGAGTGCTCGCCGGTTGCGGGCGAGCTGACCTACGGGCTTGAGCGACTCGCCATGTACCTGCAGGGCGTGGAGTCGATCTACGATCTCAACTTCAACGGCCTCGACGGCGTCGAGAAGGTCACCTACGGCGATGTCTTCCTGCAGGCCGAGCAGGAATATTCCCGCCACAACTTCGAGCATGCCGACACCGAGATGCTGTTCCGGCACTTCCGCGACGCGGAGGCAGCGTGCCGCAAGTATCTGGAAGCCGGCGAGCCGAAGGCCGATGCCAACGATCAGCGCCACCTGATGGCGCTGCCGGCCTACGACCAGTGCATCAAGGCCAGCCACATGTTCAACCTGCTCGACGCCCGTGGCGTGATCTCCGTCACCGAGCGTCAGAGCTACATCCTGCGCGTCCGCGAGCTGGCGAAAGCCTGTGGCGCCGCATGGCTGAAGACCGAGGGCGGAGGCGTGGCGGCTTAAGAGAATGACGGCTTCTCGCACCTATTCCCCTCCCCCTTGTGGGGAGGGGCTAGGGGTGGGGGTGCCGGCGCTAAATTGAACCAGTCTGGCACTCACACCCCCACCTCCAACTCCTCCCCACAAGGGGGAGGAGGGCCAGGGCGGTGCCTCCTGCGAGAAAATGGGAAATCGGATCGAATTTCATATGCCTTCCACCCGCAAAATCGGCACCTCCCGATCTCGCGCGCTGCGCCGGAATTCAACCGAGCCGGAGCAGGCCCTCTGGCGCGCCCTTAAGCGGATCCCTGTCTACGGCACTCACTTCCGCCGCCAGGCCCCCATCGGCCCCTATATTGCTGACTTCGCCTGCCTGAAGGCCCGCCTGCTGATCGAGCTCGACGGCGGACATCATTCCCGAGATGATGTCGCCACGAAAGACGAGACCCGGTCTCGGTGGCTTGAGAACGAAGGCTACCGCGTCGTCCGCTTCTGGAACAATGAACTCTCCGAGAACATGAACGGCGTTCTCGACACCATTTACGCGGCCTTGTATGGCTCGCCTCAATCCGAAGCCGTCGCGCTTCCCACCCCACCCCGGCCTGACGGCCGACCCTCCCCCTCGAGGGGAGGGTGATGGACGCAACCGCCATGCCCGATCTCCTCCTCGAACTCTTTTCCGAAGAAATTCCGGCCCGCATGCAGCGTCGCGCGGCGGAGGATCTGAAGAAGCTTGTCACCGATGCGCTCGTGGAGCGCGGCTTCCTCTATGAGGGTGCCAAGGCCTTCGCCACCCCGCGGCGGCTGGCGCTGCATGTGGCGGGGCTGCCCGTGAAGGGGCAGGATGTGCGCGAGGAGCGCAAAGGGCCGCGCGTCGGCTCGCCTGAGGCTGCGATCCAGGGCTTTCTGAAAGGGGCGGGGCTTTCCTCCATCGAGCAGGCGAAGATCGAGAGCGATTCGAAGAAGGGCGAGTTCTACGTCGCCATCATCGAGAAGCCCGGTCGCTCCACGCCGGACGTGCTGGCGGAGATCCTGCCAGCCATCGTCAAGACCTTTCCCTGGCCGAAATCCATGCGTTGGGGTGCGGCCTCCCGCGAGCCCGGAAGCTTGCGCTGGGTGCGGCCGCTCCATTCCATCGTCTGCACCTTCGGTCCCGAGACCGAGGACCCGGAGGTGGTGCGCTTCGATGTGGACGGGATCGGCTCAAGCGACGTCACGAAGGGCCATCGCTTCCTCGCGCCGGATGAGATCCGCGTGAAGCGCTTCGACGATTACGCGCCGGCGCTAGAGCGCGCCAAGGTCGTGATCGACACCGACCGCCGCAAGGACATGATCCTGCACGATGCCAAGGACCTCGCCTTCGCGCAAGGACTCGAACTCGTCGAGGATGAGGGCCTGCTGGAAGAGGTCGCCGGTCTCGTGGAATGGCCCGTGGTGCTCATGGGCTCCTTCGACGAGGCGTTTCTCGACATCCCCCCGGAGGTGATCCGCACCACGATCCGGGCGAACCAGAAATGCTTCGTGCTGCGCGATCCAAACACCGGCAAGCTCGCCAACAAGTTCCTGCTGACGTCGAACCTGATTGCCAGTGACGGCGGCAAGACGATTGTCGGCGGCAACGAGCGCGTGGTGCGCGCGCGTCTCTCCGACGCCAACTTCTTCTGGAAGACGGACCAGCAGGTGAAGCTGGAAGACCGGCTGGAGAAGCTGAAAGCCATCGTGTTCCACGAGAAGCTCGGCACGCAATATGAGCGCGTGGAGCGCATCGCGGCACTCAGCAAAGAACTGGCGCCCATCGTCGGCGCCGATCCTGAACTCGCGGAGCGCGCCGCGCGTCTCGCGAAGGCCGATCTCGTGACCGAGATGGTGGGCGAGTTCCCCGAGCTGCAGGGCCTCATGGGCCGCTATTACGCGACGATGCAAGGAGAGCACGCGTCCGTCGCAGCCGCCATCGAGGAGCACTACAAGCCGCTTGGACCCTCTGATCGTGTGCCAACTGATCCTGTATCGGTTGCTGTAGCTCTCGCTGATAAAATTGATACCCTTGTCGGCTTCTGGTGGATTGGGGAGACCCCGACTGGATCGAAAGATCCTTTTGCGCTTCGTAGGTCAGCCCTCGGTATTATCAGGCTGCTTCTTGAAAAGAATATACGGCTGAGCCTTCATCAGGCTATCGTGAGTCATTTGCTAAGGGCAGTTGGCGCTGATGCAAAAAGGCAAAAGAAATTCGAAGACGCTTTTATTCTCTTCAGGGAGTCGAAGACTTCGTTTGAGCCAGTCAACGCCGTAATTTCAGGCTTCACTCGTCAGCTAATTTTCAAATCAGCTGGCCGTATTATAAATGATAACGACCAACTAAGTGACTTGAGCTCTGATGTGCAGACTAGGCTTCTAAACAGCTTAGATGACATTAATTTCTATTTTAAGCTCGTTGCTGACCCGGAGTTTCATAAACGAGGATATGAAGGTGACGACAGTATACAGCAAGAGCTATTGGCAACTGCTGAGAAGGGAAGGGCTCTAATCGTTGAGCATGGAAGCGAGATCGCAACAGACCTCCTCTCCTTCTTCGCCGACCGCCTAAAAGTCTACCTTCGCGATCAAGGCGCCCGTCATGATCTCATTGATGCGGTGTTCGCGCTCGAAGGCCAGGACGACCTGCTCATGATCGTCCGCCGCGTGGAGGCGCTCGGCCGCTTCCTCGACACGGAGGATGGTCGGAACCTGCTCGCCGGCTATCGCCGCGCGGCCAACATCCTGCGCATCGAGGAGAAGAAGGACGGGCGGGCCTACGACGAGGCGCCCGATCTCCAGATCGTCAACGATCAGGGGCAGATCGAGGAGAAGGCGCTGGCCGTGGTTCTCGACGGTGCCAAGCGCGAGGCGGCCGCTGCCGTCGAGGCGGAGGATTTCGAGGGTGCCATGCGTGCCCTGTCCCGCCTGCGCCAGCCGGTGGACGCCTTCTTCGACAAGGTGACGGTCAATGCGGAGGATTCGGCGCTCCGGGCGAACCGCCTGCGGCTCCTCAACAGCATCCGCGAGGCGACCCGCACGGTGGCGGATTTCTCCCGGATCGAAGGGTGAGCAAGAACCCGGCCAACAGCGAGGGTTGCGCCATGCGCATGGGGCGGCCCTCACAGGTTAATTCAGGTTAAGGTGTTGCCCGGGGGGCACAGCCATTCAATCCTCCAGGCCCTAGGTAGGCGGCAACCGATTCCATTCAGAAGACCGATCATGATTCGACGCCTCCTGATTGCCGCTCTCCTGAGCGTGCCCCTGGCTGCCTGCCAGACCGCCCAACAGCCTGTTGCCACGATGGACGATGACAACTGGTATGTGGGCTCGATCCCGGATCAGCCCCATAACATCCCGCTGGTCGACCGCCGCAAGATGGACGCGAAATACGCCCGCCAGACGGTGGAGTACAAGGGTCCGGAGAAGCCGGGCTCCATCGTGGTCGATATCGACGAGCGCATGCTCTATCTCGTTCAGCCCGAGGGCAAGGCGATCCGCTACGGCGTCGGCGTCGGCAAGCAGGGCTTCTCCTGGCGCGGCATCGCCAGCGTCGGCCGCAAGGGCGTGTGGCCCAACTGGTCGCCCACCAAGACCATGGTCGGCATCAGGCCGGACTTGCCGCGCTACCTGGAGGCCGGCCTCGACAACCCGCTCGGCGCCCGGGCCCTCTACCTGCACCAGAACGGTGCCGACACGCTCTTCCGCATCCACGGCACCAACGAGCCTTGGAGCATCGGCGAGCAGGTCTCATCGGGATGCGTGCGCATGCTCAACGAGGACGTGGCCGACCTCTACGAGCGCGTCCCCGTCGGCACCACGGTCTACGTGAAGCGCAACGGGCGGTATCGGGTCTGAACCCGAGTTCATGAGAGATTTCGAAAGGCCGGGCATGTCCCGGCCTTTTTCCATTTGTGAGACCGTCAGACAGCGAAGAAATCGGATGCTTTGATATTCAGGCCCTTCTCGAGCTGAGCGAACTTGATCTGAGCCGCTTTGCCGGTACCGTCCGCATCGTAATAGAGCGAGCCGGTCGTCTTGCTGTAGATGATGCGATCCTCCCTGTCGTGCGCGCGGTTGCCTACGATGAAGTCATCCGAGTCGAGCTTGGCGGGCTTGGTCAGGGAGCCGGCCTTGCCGAGGCCTTTGAAGATGCTGTTCTCGAGCCAGATGCTGTCGTCGACGACCCTGAAATCCAGGATGTGATCGACATTACCCGTTTTGCTGAGCTTGGTCGTGAAGAGAAAGACGTCCTTGCCCAGGCCGCCGTTGAGGGCGTCGTTTCCCGCCCCACCGTCCAGCCGGTTCGCGCTCTCGTTCCCGAAGATCTGGTTGGAGAATGAATTGCCGGTCAGGCCGATGCGGCCGGAATTGGGAAAGGCCTGCAGGATTTCGACCGATATTCCCTCCGCAAGCCGGTAGGTCGCCGTCGAAATGACGGTGTCGAGACCCTCTCCACTGTCTTCTCTGACCGCATCGCCTTGGTTGTCTACGTAGTAGACGTCATCTCCCCCCAGGCCTTCGAGCCAGTCGATGCCCCGCCCGCCATCGAGAACGTCGCTCCATTGACTGCCCGGCAGCTTGTCGTTGCCGTCGGCTCCCTTGAGGACCAGCGTTGCTCTGTCGGAATCGAGCCGGTCGGCAACGCGCATCAGGGAAGCGGGGGTCATGTCTAAGATGGAGGAAATCGGCACCCCACCGTAAGTGGTCGTATACGAGCCAAGATCGATAGAAAGGGTGGCCAGCGGGGCTTTGGTTCCTCCCATCGGCGTCACGGAAAGGGTTGCCGATGCGATCGTTCCAGCCACGGCTCCCTCGCCATGGGAAAAGGCATAATCTTTTCCGGTCGTTTCTATGCTGTAGTATTTCGTCTCGTCGACAACGCCATTGCTGATGATGCGGTAATTGGTATTGCCGCTGGTTGGGCTGTATCCGGCTGAACTCCATCGCGTCCCGAGCAAGCCGGGAAAGAACAGCGAGAGATCAACGCCTGCAGGATTGGTCACGGTCAGGGTGAATACGGCCACGGCGGCCTCCCATAGCGACAGAACTTCGATACTTGGGTAGGTTCGAGTGTGCTCCAAGCTTGCGGAGTTCACGAGGTATGCCGCGGGCTATTTGGAAATCCTCATCCGGATATTTGTGGTTACATGCGGGCGACCGGGTATTCAGAGCCGATCCCGCAGCGGTGCCGGGAAGTCGGTCGGCTCTCATCTTATGATAAGGTCGAACAGCCGCAACGCTGGTAAGGACAAAGGCGGCATTTCGTCCGCCCTTGCTTGACGAAGGAACCTTGGCTGTTCAGCTTGCGTTTGGGCTCCACATGTTTCAAGCCAACACCTGCGCGGCAGCAGGGCGTTTCTTAAGCCAAGGGATCGAGTGATGACGCAGTGGGTCTATACCTTCGGGGACGGCAAGGCCGAGGGCCAAGCGGGGATGAAGAACCTGCTGGGCGGCAAGGGGGCGAATCTGGCAGAAATGTCCAATCTGGGACTTCCTGTACCTCCGGGCTTCACCATCACCACCGAGGTCTGCACCTACTACTACGATCACGACCGTGCTTATCCGGGCGAGCTGAAATCCCAAGTCGAGAAGGCCCTGGATTATGTCGGGCAGCTCACGGGCCGCACCTTCGGCGACGCCGCGAACCCGCTCCTGGTCTCCGTCCGCTCCGGTGCCCGGGCCTCCATGCCCGGCATGATGGACACGGTGCTCAATCTTGGCCTCAATGACGTCACCGTCGAGGCGCTGGCCAAAGGCGCCGGCGACGAGCGCTTCGCCTACGATTCGTATCGCCGCTTCATCACTATGTATTCCAACGTGGTGCTGGACATCGAGCACCACCATTTCGAGGAGATCCTCGACGAGTTCAAGGATCGCAAGGGCTACACGCTCGACACGGACATGACCGCCCAGGACTGGAAGGCCATTCTCCCGCGCTACAAGGCGCTGGTCGAGAAGGAGCTGGGCAAGCCTTTCCCGCAGGAGCCGCAGGAGCAGCTCTGGGGCGCCATCGGGGCCGTGTTCGGCTCCTGGATGAACAACCGCGCCATCAAGTACCGCGAGCTGCACGCCATCCCGGCGAGCTGGGGCACGGCGGTGAACGTGCAGGCCATGGTCTTTGGCAACATGGGCGAGACCTCCGCCACCGGCGTGGCCTTCACCCGCAATCCCTCCACCGGCGAGAGCGAGCTCTACGGCGAGTTCCTCATCAACGCCCAGGGCGAGGACGTGGTGGCGGGCATCCGCACCCCGCAGGACATCACCGAGAAGGCGCGCATCGCATCGGGCTCCGACAAGCCCTCCATGGAGCGGGCGATGCCCGATGCCTACAACGAACTGGTGCGCATCTACGGCATCCTGGAGAAGCACTACCGTGACATGCAGGACATGGAATTCACGGTGGAGACGGGCAAGCTCTGGATGCTCCAGACCCGCAACGGGAAGCGCACGGCGAAAGCCGCTTTGCGCATCGCCGTGGAGCTGGCGTCCGAGGGCCTGATCACCCAGGAAGAGGCCGTCACCCGCGTCGAGCCGGCGGCCCTCGACCAGCTGCTGCATCCCACCATCGACCCCAAGGCCGAGCGCAAGATTATCGCCACCGGCCTGCCGGCCTCGCCGGGTGCAGCTTCGGGCGCGATCGTGTTCAACTCGGACGATGCGGAGGCGGCCAAGAAGGCGGGCCACAAGGTCATCCTCGTGCGCGTCGAGACGAGCCCTGAGGACATCCATGGCATGCACGCGGCCGAGGGCATTCTCACCACCCGCGGCGGCATGACCTCGCACGCGGCGGTGGTCGCCCGCGGCATGGGCAAGCCCTGTGTGTCGGGTGCGGGCCAGATCCGCGTGGACTACGCAACCCAGTCGCTCACGGTGGCAGGGCAAACCCTGAAGAAGGGCGAGATCATCACCATCGACGGCTCCAACGGCCAGGTGCTGCTGGGCCAGGTAAAGATGCTCGAGCCGGAGCTGTCGGGCGAGTTCGCCACCCTCATGGGCTGGGCCGACAAGGTGCGCCGCATGAAGGTGCGCGCCAATGCCGAGACGCCGCTCGACGCCAAGACGGCGCGCTCCTTCGGTGCGGAAGGCATAGGCCTCTGCCGCACCGAGCACATGTTCTTCGAGGGCGACCGCATCGTTGCCGTGCGCGAGATGATCCTCTCCGACGACGAGGCGGGTCGCCGCGCGGCGCTCTCCAAGCTGCTGCCGATGCAGCGCAAGGACTTTGCCGAGCTGTTCTCGATCATGAGCGGATTGCCGGTCACGATCCGCCTGCTCGACCCGCCGCTGCACGAGTTCCTGCCGCACTCCGAAGAGGAGATGCAGGAAGTGGCGAAGTCCATGAACGCGCCCATCGACAAGCTCAGGCACCGCGCCCGCGAGCTGCACGAGTTCAACCCGATGCTCGGCTTCCGCGGCTGCCGCCTAGCGGTAGCCTATCCGGAAATCGCCGAGATGCAGGCGCGCGCCATCTTCGAGGCGGCGGTCGAGGCCGGCAAAACGACCGGCCAGCCTGTCGTTCCCGAGATCATGGTGCCGCTCGTGATGACGAAGCCGGAGCTCGATCTGGTAAAGGAGCGCATCGTCGCCATGGCGGAAGCTGTGAAGGCGGAAAGCGGAGTCACTATTGAATATCAGGTCGGCACCATGATCGAACTGCCCCGCGCGGCCCTGCTGGCCGGCGAGATCGCGGAATCGGCGGAGTTCTTCTCCTTCGGCACCAACGACCTGACGCAGACCACGCTCGGCATCTCGCGCGACGATGCGGCCTCGTTCCTCGGTCCCTATACGCAGAAGGGCCTGCTGCCGGCCGATCCGTTCGTCACCATTGACCAGGAAGGCGTCGGCGAACTGGTGAAGATCGCGGTGGAGCGGGGTAAGAAGACGCGGCCCAACATCAAGCTCGGGATCTGCGGCGAGCATGGCGGCGATCCGGCGTCGATCCACTTCTGTGAATCGACGGGGCTCGACTACGTGTCCTGCTCGCCCTACCGCGTGCCGATCGCGCGTCTTGCGGCCGCGCAGGCAGCGCTTGGGGCGAAAGCCGCGAGCCAGGCGTGATGCCGATGGCATTATCGCGCGGACGGCTGCTCTACATCGCCGCGGTGCTGGTCTCCGGCATCGTGATCGGCCTCATCGTGGCGCCACGGCCGCATCTTCAGGAGCTGGTCGTGCCGCCCGCGGCATGGCCTTTCGCCGTGTCGCTGGTGCTCGATCTGATCAGCGGCCAGATGGCCGCTCAGGGCAGGGCGGCGCCGCTCACCATGAGCGACCGCTTCATTGCCGTACTCGGTGCTGGACTCATCGTCACGGCGATGGTGGCATACTCGGCCTGACAACAGACGGGGGTTGGAATGACGCTTCATAAGGGTTCGTGCCATTGCGGCAAGGTCGCCTACGAAGTCGAAACGGATCTTGCGCAGGTGATCGAGTGCAACTGCTCGATCTGCCAGCGCAAGGGCTATCTTCTGACCTTCGTGCCGCGCAGCGCCTTGAACGTAATCCGTGGTGAGGAGGATCTCGCCACCTACACCTTTAACACGCACACGATCCAGCACCGCTTCTGCTCCACCTGCGGCGCAGCCACCTTCGGCGAAGGCAAGCAGCCGACCGGCGAGGCTATGGCCGCGATCAATGTGCGCTGCCTGGAGACGGTGGAACTGTCGGAGATCACGCTGGTCCCGTTCAACGGGCGGGATGCGAGGGGTTAGTCACGCAGTTATCCCGGGGCTGCGCAGCAGAATCCGGGATCGCGGGACAAGTGTAGCTCCCCTTCACCTCTCCCTGAGGGAGAGGGAGTAAGCACTTCATCCTGCACCCAATCCCGGATCGGCTTCGCCGTCCGGGATGACGAGGTGCTGATCGGCATTTCACGCCACGGCTTCCTGCGAACGCCGCAGGCCGACATACTGGAACTCCGCATACATCAGCACCACCAGGGCCTGGGCGATCACGAAGGCGTAGCCCGCGCTCGTCGGCGCGACCCAGCCGCTCACGAGGAGCAGGACGCTGTCGGCCACCCAGAGCGCATTGCCTAGCACCACCGCCCAGGCGATTGGCTTCTGAATGGTCTCGCGCACGCCAAGCCAGCCGATGAAGCCCGCGTAGGGCAGGAGGACGAGGCCCGCGATGCGCAGGAGCATCTCCGGCAGTCCGAGCACACCACTTAAGGGTCCAGCGCCGATCAGCATCAGGAGGCCGCAGGCGGCGCTGGTGGCGGCATCGGCCACGAGGGCCTGGCGAAGAAGTGGGGAGGAGTGGATGTTCATCATGGCTGTCTCCTGTGGTTCGTCGATTGAGAGCCTCAACCGTGAAATCAGGATTGCGCCGTGAGGGAGGCTCGTCGATTACCTCTGAGGTCATGGAACAGTGACCTGCCTCGCGCTATGGTCCCGCTCATGAGAACCGCGAGCATACCTGTGAACAGCACTCCGCATTTGGGCGATTATCTGCGTGAATGGCGCCAGCGCCGGCGCATGAGCCAGATGGACCTGGCCCTCGAGGCCGAGATCTCCACGCGGCACCTGAGCTTCCTCGAGACGGGCCGCTCGCAACCGAGTCGCGAGATGGTGCTGCTGCTTGCCGAAAAGCTCGACATGCCCCTGCGGGAGCGCAACATCATGCTGGTCTCGGCGGGCTACGCGCCGGTCTATTCGGAGCGCTCCCTCGATGATCCGGCGCTGGCGAGCATGCGCCAAGCAGTCGATCTCGTGTTGAAGGGGCACGATCCCTATCCGGCGCTCGCCGTCGATCGGCATTGGTCGCTGGTCTCGGCCAACGATGCGCTCGTGTTGCTTATCGGGGATGTGGATCCTGCCTTGATGAAGCCCCCGGTGAACGTCCTGCGCCTGAGTGTCCATCCGGCGGGTCTTGCGCGGCGCATCGTGAACTTCACCGAGTGGCGAAACCATCTCATCCACCGCCTGCATGGCCAAGTAGATGCGACCGGAGATGCAACGCTCGCTGCCCTGATCGCGGAGCTGCGCTCTTACCCGACGCCCGATGCCGCGGCGCGCGCTCCCAAGCCTGGGCATGATTATGCGGGCATTGTCGTTCCCCTGCAGATCACCACGGAAGAGGGCCTGCTGACTCTCTTCAGCACCACGACGATCTTCGGCACGCCGGTGGACGTGACCCTGTCGGAACTCGCCATCGAGGCCTTCTTCCCGGCCGATGCGGACACTGCGAATGCGTTACGGCGTCTGTCCGACAAGCGTCAGGCTGCCGCAGCCCCTGCCCAATAGAGCAAAGCCGCCTTAACCACCCATCAACCTTAACCCGCGATAACTTTAAGCCATCGGAGCCCTCCTGCTGGATGCTTCGGATGTTCACGAGTTTTTTGCAGGGTGTTGCGCGTGCGTCTTCCGTATCGTCGGTCTCGGGTGAAATGGATCTGCGCCACCACGGCTCCCTGGGCGCTGGCCACGGGCTTGCTGATCTCGTTCACGGCGTCCGCCAGCAACGACCTCCATTCCGGCGTGAGCTTTGCTCCGCGCAGCACGACCGCCCGCCTGATCGATACCGCCCTCGTGCCGCCGACCGGCGCCTCCATGGCCGGTGGCAGGCTCGGGGTCGAGCGGGACATCCTTCGCACCCTGCCGCGCTACGACCTGCCGGATGACATGGCCGATTCCGAGCCCCTCAAGGCCGACCGGAAGGCCGATGCGGGGGCTGACGCGGTCATCGACCGCTCCCTGAAGAGCAACCCGCTGGTTGCCCCGCATGCGACCCTTTCCCGGCGGGCCAAGCAGCTGCGCCCGGCCCTCAACCAGGCTGGTGGCGCCCGCCTGCTTTACAGCCGCGACGAGAATCTTCTGCCGCCTACCGTTCTCATGGAGGGGCAGCTCGAAGAATTCGACATGGAGCAGACCTTCGAGCCGTGGCAGGCGCCGGAATACACCACGACCCAGCAGGCGACCTCGGTGCAGTCTCCCGCTGCCGCAGCGGCAGGTTCGACCGGAGCCTCGGCAAGCCCGACCACCCCGATGGTGAAGCGGGCGGTCGCCCTGTCCTCGGCAACGCCGGCGCCCATGGATGCCACGCCGATGGAGATCGCCGCCGCCCCCGTGTCGCTGCAGTCGCCGCGCCTCGACCGGGGCGAGATCACGATCCTGCCGAAGAGCGACGATCCCGACCGTCCGCGCTATGCCGATCTGATCGACCCGGACAACCTGAACAAGGAGCAGCGCTGCCTGGCTGAGGCTGTTTATTTCGAAGCGCGCAGCGAGCCTGTGGAAGGGCAGGCGGCGGTTGCCCAGGTGATCCTGAACCGCGTGAAGAGCGGGCTTTACCCCTCGTCCATCTGCGGCGTGGTCTACCAGAACCGCCATCGCCATCTCGCCTGCCAGTTCACCTTTGCCTGCGAGGGCAAATCCCTGCGCATCCGCGACACCGAATCCTGGGAGCGGGCCACGCGGGTGGCGAGCGCGGTGCTCGAGGGCCGGACCTATCTGGCCGATGTCGGTGGTGCCACCCACTACCACGCAGACTACGTTCGCCCTTCGTGGTCCCGCCGCCTGAAAAAGATGGACGTGATCGGCCGGCACATCTTCTACAAGCTCAAACCAGGGCAGACTTAAGAATGCCCCTCACCTGTGCGTTACGGCACTCACAGAACTGTAATAGCGTAGTAGAAGCTTGAAGCTCAAGCATCGGACCCAAAAGTGGACTTGCACTTTTGGGTCCCATCTGATGCTTTTCTTTAAGCTGCGCATCGTCTGGGCGGAAAGCCGGATCCACTTTTCCGCACGATGCGCTCGTGGCCTTGGGACGAGGGAATAATGGCGACGATCCGAAACTCTGTGCCGGGCGCCGGATACGGGAATGTCTATGTGGATTCCCTGATCTGGGGCGGCACGGCGTGGAACTCGAGTGTCGAGCCGATCAAGGTCTATTTCGGCCAGAGCGGCGACTTCGCAGCAGCCCGTGCTCGCCATGGCGAAAGCGAGGTCTTGACCAGCGCGGCTCAGGCGGATGACTGGATAACGACGGAAATAGATATCTTCGACTACGCGGCCGCTGTCTATGGGAGTGTCTGTGGTCTCAGGTTTCAGCTCGTCGATACGGTAAGCGCGGCCGACATCGTCTGGTGGAAGACAGCGCTCGACGGCAGCACACTCGGCCTCCATGAATTGCCCGCCAACGGTCAGGTCTGGGGATATTTCGATCCTTCCACTCCCTCCTGGAGCAACATGCATTTCGGGGGTGATGGCCTCAACACGGTGCTGCATGAGCTTGGGCATGGCTTAGGTTTGGCGCATCCTCACGATGGCGGAGACGAGGGAGGCACGAGTTTTCCCGGTGTGACTGACTCTTCCTCGACAGGAACCTACGGCCTGAACCAGGGAATTTGGACAATCATGTCGTACAACACCGGCTGGGATCGGGCCGGCTATGATGTGAGCTATGGTAACCAGGGAGGGCTCGGAGCCTTCGACATTGCGGCCCTGCAAGCCCTCTATGGAAAGAACATGGCGACGGGCGCCGGCAAGGATGTCTATACCCTGCCGACATGGAACCTGCTCACGGAGGAGCAGGGGTGGTTCTGCATATGGGATGCGGGCGGAACGGACACGATCACGGCCGCGAATGCATTGGCCGGCGTGCAGATCGACCTGCGGGCTGCCACCTTGAGGGCCGGGGATCGCAACGCCGGAGGGTTCATCTCGCGTGAAGCGGGGGTCGCCGGCGGCTACACGATCGCGAACGGCGTGGTGATCGAGAACGCCACGGGCGGCCGCTCCAACGACAAGCTCTACGGAAATGCCGCAGCCAACACGCTGAAGGGCAATGGCGGCAAGGACAGTCTGCTGGGGCAGTCCGGAAACGACATTCTCATGGGCGGATTGGGAGCCGATACCCTGAGCGGGGGCTCCGGCAGCGACGCGTTCGTCTTCAACACCAAGCCCAACAAGACCACCAATCTGGATCGCATCACCGACTTCAATGTCCGATACGACGTCATTCGTCTGGAAAACTCCATTTTTAAGAAGATCGGGAAAACCGGGACCCTGAGCAGCAAGCACTTCGAGGTCGGCACCAAAGCCGGCGATGGGGATGACTACATCGTCTACAACAAGTCGAAGGGCATCCTCTATTACGATGCCGACGGGTCAGGGCAGGGCCGCGCAGTCGAGATTGCCATTCTGTCGAACAAGGCCAAGATGACGGTGGCCGACATCATCGTGATCTGAAGCTGTCAGCGACGAGCCTGTATATTCATCACGATTCATCATACCAAAGGCGACAAACTTTCAATTCTGCTGATGCACGACTTGGGCTAGGGTGCCCTTCCAGTTTTGCCCCTTGAGGCCGTGACCATGCCCGCATCGCCAGCCCGCTCCCGCGTCTCCCCGGAAATCATCGTCGTCTGCGGCTGCCTCATCGCCCTGATCACGTTCGGGCCTCGGGCTTCCTCGGGGCTGTTCCAGCTTCCGATGATTACGGAATACGGTTGGGGCCGAGACACCTTCGGCTTTGCCATCGCGATCCAGAACCTCCTCTGGGGCGTCGGACAGCCCTTTGCCGGCGCGGTGGCAGACCGGTTCGGGGCCTTCCGTGTGCTCTGCGTCGGCGCACTTCTCTATGCGCTCGGGCTCGTCGTCATGGCCTATGCGACCACACCGGGCGTCCTGCATATCGGCGCCGGCGTGCTCATCGGCTTCGGCCTCTCCGGCTGCTCATTCAACCTGGTGCTTGGCGCTTTCGGCAAGATTCTGCCGGAGAAGTGGCGCCCTATGGCCTTCGGTGCCGGCACAGCCGCGGGTTCCTTCGGCCAGTTTCTTTTCCCGCCCATCGGCAACGTGCTCATCGAGTCGTTCGGCTGGCAGCAGGCCCTTCTGGTCTTTGCCGCCAGTGTCCTGCTCGTGATGCCCCTGGCGCTGGCGCTGGCCACCCGCCCTACTGCCGATTCCGCGCAGGCCGGAGCGGCAGCGGTGCCGAATCAGTCGATTGCTCAAGCCCTGGCAGAGGCGTTCAAACATCGCTCCTATGTTCTGCTTGTGCTCGGCTTCTTCACCTGCGGCTTCCAGCTCGCCTTCATCACCGTGCACCTGCCGGCCTACCTGAAGGATGCGGGCCTCTCGGCGGCCGTTGGGGGCTGGACGCTTGCCGTCATCGGCCTCGCCAACGCGGTCGGCTCCCTCGGCTCGGGCTGGCTCTCCACCCGCATGTCGAAGCGCTGGCTGCTGGCCTGGATCTATCTCGGACGCTCGGTGGCGATTGCCGCCTTCATCCTGGTGCCGGCGTCCCCCGTCACGTCCATCCTGTTCGGCATTTCCATCGGTCTGCTCTGGCTCTCCACCGTGCCGCCCACGTCGTCCCTCGTGATGCTGATGTTCGGCACCCGCTATATGGCCATGCTCTACGGCTTCGCGTTCTTCTCGCATCAGGTCGGCGGCTTCCTCGGCGTGTGGCTCGGCGGGCTGCTCTACGAGATCAACGGCAATTACAGCATGGTCTGGTGGCTCTCGGTCGTTCTTGGCCTCGTCTCCGCCCTGATCAATCTGCCGATCAAGGAGCAGCCGGTCCATCGCGCCCCGGCGCTGCAGCCGGCGGAGTAAGACAGCCTCCCTGCTAAGGGATGAAGCTTTCGCGCTTGTCCTCATCCTCCGCCGCGCCACAAATGGTGCGGGGAGGAATCGGCATTAGCGCATTCAAGGCTATGGTCATCGACAAGACCGACGCTGGGCAGAGCGTCGGGATCCGTGCGTTCGACGACACGGATCTCATGGATGGCGACGTGACCGTCCGCGTGTCGCATTCGACGCTGAACTACAAGGATGGCTTGGCGCTCACCGGCAAGGCTCCGGTGGTGCGGCGGTTTCCGATGATCCCCGGCGTCGATCTCGCGGGCATTGTGGAAGCTTCCTCGAATCCCGAGTTCAAGCCCGGCGACGCGGTCGTGCTCAATGGCTGGGGGCTGGGTGAGACGCATCTCGGCGCCTATGCGGAGAAGGTGCGCGTTAAGGGTGAATGGCTCATCCCGCTCCCCAAGGGTTTGACCGCGCAGCAAGCGATGGCCGTTGGCACGGCCGGCTATACGGCGATGCTCTGCCTGATGGCGCTGGAGCGGCACGGCTTGCGCCCGGATCGCGGCCCCGCCATCGTCACGGGGGCGGTCGGCGGCGTGGGCTCGGTGGCCGTGGCGCTGCTCGCCAAGGCCGGTTGGCACGTGATCGCCTCGACCGGAAGGCCCGAAGAGGCGGATTATCTCAAGGGCTTGGGAGCGGCGGAAATCCTCGACCGCGCCGAACTCGCGAGTCCTGGGCGGCCGCTTGGCAAGGAGCGATGGGCGGCTGGTGTCGACACGGTCGGCTCCACGACCCTGGCCAATGTCCTGTCCATGACGAAGTATGGTGGCGCCATCGCAGCTTGTGGTCTTGCAGGCGGAATGGACCTGCCCACCACGGTCGCGCCGTTTATTCTGCGCAACGTAGCACTGCTCGGCGTCGATTCGGTGATGGCGCCCAAGGCGCTGCGGCTCGAAGCCTGGAACCAGATCGCCCGCGAACTCGACCACAACAAACTCGCCGCCATGACCTCAACCATCCCGCTCGATGGGGTGCTGGAGGCAGGCCGGGAAATCGTGGCCGGGCGGATCAAGGGCCGGGTGGTGGTGGAGGTCAAATGACCTCGGCTGCATAGTTGAATAGGTGAGAGCCGACAGCACGGCTCAATGTGTTTTCGCCATGAGTGTTGCTCATGGCGAGGTCTGGATACGAGGCTTACCCGCTAGAATCTTTATCGAGAACAGGAATTGAAAGACCATAACTGAGAAAACAGGTATCATTAGCGGTATTGCTGCAAGGCTTCTTCCTTGCCTAAGTCCACGCTCACTAGATAAATCGACTTTAAACATAACGATGATGAACATAACCATCGTTAGCACTGTGGCTACAGCGCGTATCAGTCCGAATGCATAAACATCAAAGACCTTCTTCCCTCTCTTTCTCCTCATAAAAATAAGGTGATTGATGTCCATCATCGAGAATCCTCGATAGAGGAACCGTGCGGAGAGGATCGAACAAAGAATCGATCCGTAAAAGGATGCCAACGCGGCAGTCGAGAGATTGAGTTTGCCGTTCGCTGAAAGGCCAAGCACATAGTTGGCAACTGACGGGGCGATGAGGCCTGCAGGCTTTGCAGCCCATGATAACGCCTCATGGGAGGGCAAGCTTCCTGGTGCGAAATAGGCTTGTAGCCATACGATGGCCATCAAAAGATAAGGAAGAAACATAAACCAACCGAACACCCGAAGTGAGCGCAGAATTTCTTCGGATTTTGCAGTTTGATCTGCCGGAATCTCCACTTTCGAGAGATCGATAACGTCATTCTTTGAATGATTAGCCATTCGCCCGTCTGTCCGTCCCACCAAGGACCGGGGGATGCAACACTATTCTACAGCTGGCCGACATACCTCCGTCAAGCTGGAATACCTGGAGCTGGATTCATGAGGCTTTTTGCCCCGCCGCCCTCAATCCGCTTCTTCTGCTTGGCGATCTCGGCGGCCATGAAGTCCATGAAGGCCCGCACCCGGGCGGATTGGCGCAGGTCCGGATGGGTGAGGAGCCACAGGCCTGCGGCGAAATCGGCGTTGATGTCCGACAGGCGCACGAGATTGGGGCTCGCATCGGCGATGAAGCAGGGCAGGGGGCCGATGCCGGTCCCGGCCTCCACCGCTTCGGAAAGACCGAGCACCGTGTTGACCTTGTAGACGATATTGTCCGGCGACACGTGTTCGCGCACGAAGCGGGCGACCTTCAGGGTCGCCAGGTTGTCCCCAAGCGCGACCCAGTGCCGGTCGAAGAGATCGGCCAGGGTGACGTCTTCGGGGCCCCTGACATCGGGAAAGTCCGCCCTCCTACCATAGATCGCCCAGGCAATGGTGGCCACGCGCCGACCCACCAGCGTCTCGGGCGGGTCGTCCGTAGCGCGGATCGCCACGTCGGCATCGCGCTTCGAGAGGTTGAGCGCCTGGTTGGCGAGGACCACGTCAAGCCGCATTTCCGGGCAGGCCATGATGAAGCGGGCGAAGATCGGCGTCAGCAGATGGACGAGCAGCGTGTCGTTGGTGGTGACGCGCAGCTCTCCGGCCGGCGCGACGGCCTGGCCGGCGAGCTTGCGGGTGAACGCCGTGACGTTCTCCTCCATCTGCTCGGCGAGCGCCGTCATCTCCTCGCCGGCGGTAGTGAGCACGTAGCCGGTCCGGTGCCGCTCGAAGAGCTTGACCCCGAGGTTCTCCTCCATCTGGCCGAGCCGGCGGAAGACCGTGGAATGGTTGACACCTAATTTCTCGGCCGCGCCGGCCAGTCCATTGGCTTCGGCGATGATTTTGACGAGTCGGAAGTCGTCCCATTCGAGATGCTGCTGCTTGGACATGGGTTTGCATTCACGCAAGAGAGGCCCTGCATATCTAACACTGGTTTTGCAGGGGAGAAAGCTTATCCTCTTGGATGTCCAACACCCGCAGGGCAGTGCACATCCTGGCCTCTCGTGAAGACTGGCTGGGCAATGACTGGCCTGCGTCTCAATCCAACCAATTGGAGTTCACATGACCAAGGTTCTGGTTCTGTATTATTCGTCCTGGGGTCACATCGAGCAGATGGCCTATGCCGCGGCCGAGGGTGCCCGCGAGGCTGGCGCCGAGGTTGTGGTCAAGCGCGTGCCGGAGCTCGTGCCGGCTGAAGTCGCGCAGGCCGCTCACTACAAAACCGACCAGAAGGCCCCCATCGCCACGGTCGAGGAATTGCCGGAATACGACGCCATCATCTTCGGCACGCCGACCCGCTACGGCACCATGACGGCGCAGATGAAAAACTTCCTCGACCAGACCGGCGGCCTCTGGGCGCAGGGCAAGCTCATCGGCAAGGTCGGCTCGGTCTTCACCTCCACGGCTACCCAGCACGGCGGTCAGGAAGCCACCATCCTCACCACGCTGCCGGTGCTCCTGCACCACGGCATGGTGGTTGTGGGCCTGCCCTATTCCTTCCAAGGTCAGATGGGCGTCGACCAGATCCGCGGCGGCTCGCCTTACGGCGCTTCCACGACCGCTGGCGGCGACGGCTCGCGCCAGCCGACCGAGATCGATCTCGACGGCGCCCGTTTCCAGGGCCGACACGTGGCTCAGATCGCCGCGAAGTTGGCGGCGAAGTAAGAAACGACAGAAGAGCGGAGCGGACTTACCGCTCCGCCGCAGCCCGCCTCAGGCGGTCGTTGATGGCTTCGCCTAGGCCCGTCTCAGGAATCGGGCTCACCGCAATGGTGGCCGCTCCCGAAGCGTCGAGCTGCCTCAGATAGGAAAACAGATGAGCGGCGGCCTCCACGAGGTCGCCGTTTTTGCTGAGGTTCAGGGTGATGCGCGCGGCATCCGCCCCCTCCGGAGCCTTGGGGCCGAACAGCAGGACCGCTTCACCAGCCTCGACGCTCGCCGCATTCAGGCGCACCCGCGCCCGAGGTGCGTAATGGGAGGCGAGCATGCCGGGCGCCAACGGAGCTCCGCCTCCTTCCGATCCCACCTCAAGCCTCATCCCGATCAACGCCTCGATGGCCTCGCGCGGCACGCCGCCGGGGCGCAGCAGGCGTGGCGCGCCGCCGAGGCAGGCCACAATGGTCGATTCCAGGCCAACCTGGGACGATCCGCCGTCGAGCACCGCGTCGATGCGCCCGTCGAGATCGCCCAGCACGTGATCGGCATCGGTGGGACTTACGCGCCCCGAGCGGTTGGCGGAGGGCGCGGCGACCGGGCGGCCCGTCTTCTGCAGAAGCGCATGGGCGAGGGGATGGGCCGGCACGCGCAGGCCCACGCTGTCGAGACCGGCGCGGGCGAGGTCGGAGATGGTGCAGGTGGGGGCCACCGGCACCACAAGGGTCAGCGGGCCAGGCCAGAAGGCTTCTGCCAGGCGCCGGGCCATCTCGTCGAACACGCCTTGGGTTCGGGCGGCTTCAAAGCTGTCCAGGTGGGAGATCAGCGGGTTGAAGCTCGGGCGATCTTTGGCGGCATAAATGCCGGCCACAGCTTGCGAATCCGTGGCATCGGCCCCGAGGCCGTAGACGGTCTCGGTCGGGAAAGCCACGAGGCCACCCCGGCGCAGAATCTCCGCCGCGCGCGCAAGGCCGGCCTCGTCGGATGTCAGACGCTCCGTTTGGCGCATTGACCCAAGATCGTTCACGTCTAAACTATCCCTTGCCCGCGGGGAAAATCCCCTTGCCGGGCGGGTTTAACGGCGCGAGAACACGCGTCAATATGAAAAGCCTATCCCTGTGAGAGGAAGAGCCCATGACCTACCGCGCGCCCGTCCCCGACATCGTCTTTACCATGCGGCATGTGGCAGGCCTGGATCGTGCCGTGGCGGACGGCGTCTATGGCGATCTCTCCGTGGAGTTGGCCGAGACCATCCTGGAAGAGGCGGGCCGCTTCGCCAACGACGTCATCGCGCCCCTCAACCGCGAGGGCGACAAGCATGGCGTGACCCTCAAGGACGGAACAGTGACCACCGCTCCAGGCTGGAAGGAAGCCTATAAGGGCTGGACCGAAGCGGGCTGGAATGCGCTTCCCGGCCCGGTGGAATACGGCGGCCAGGGCCTGCCAACGCTGCTGAATTCCGCCTGCGTCGAGATGTGGAACGCCGCCTCCATGGCCTTCGGCATCGGCCCCGTGCTCACCATGGGGGCCATCGAGGCGCTGGTTCAACATGGTACGGAGGATCTCAAGAGCCGGTATCTTGAAAAGCTCGTCTCCGGCGAATGGACCGCCACCATGAACCTCACGGAGCCTCACGCGGGCTCCGATCTCGCGGCCCTGCGCTCGCGCGCCGAGCCGGCAGGTGACGGCACCTACAGGGTCACAGGCCAGAAGATCTTCATCACCTATGGCGAGCACGATCTCACCGACAATATCATCCATCTCGTGCTCGCGCGCCTGCCGGATGCGCCCGCCGGCACCCGCGGCATCTCGCTGTTCCTCGTGCCGAAGTTCCTGCCCGACGGCACCCGCAACGACGTGCGCTGCCACTCCATCGAGCACAAGCTCGGCATCCACGCCTCGCCCACCTGCACCATGATCTTCGGCGACAATGGCGGCGCCATCGGCTGGCTTGTCGGCGAGGAGAATCGCGGCCTCAATTGTATGTTCACGATGATGAACAACGCCCGCCTCGCCGTAGGCCTGCAGGGTGTGGCGGTTGCCGAGCGCGCCTATCAGCAGGCGCTCGGCTATGCCAACGAGCGCAGGCAGGGCCGCGCCATCGGAGCGGTGGAAGGCATGAGTCCGATTGCCGTGCATCCGGACGTGCAGCGCAACCTGCTCACCATGAAGGCGCTCACCGCTGCGGCTCGGGCCATCTGCTACATGACCGCGGAAGCCATCGACCGGGCGCATCTTGAAGAAGATCCGGGGCGCAGGAAGAAAGCGCATGAGCGCGCCTCGCTGCTGACGCCGGTGGCCAAGGCCTTCTCGACCGATATCGGCGTGGAGGTGGCCTCCATCGGCGTGCAGGTCCATGGCGGCATGGGCTTTATCGAGGAGACGGGCGCCGCGCAGCATTTCCGCGATGCGCGCATTGCACCGATCTACGAGGGCACCAACGGCATCCAGGCCATCGACCTCGTCACCCGTAAGCTGCCGCTCGCCGGCGGCGAAACGGTGCGGGCGCAGATCGCCTCCATGCGCGCTACGGCCGCGCGCCTTCTCAAGGAGAGCACGCCCGCTTTCGGCGCGACCGCGCCGCGCTTGCGCGATGCCATCGAGAGCCTTGACCGGGCGACGAGCCATCTGCTGCAGTCCCTGTCCTCCAACGCGCAGGGCGAAGCGCTTGCCGGCGCCACGCCATATCTGCGGCTCTTCGCCCTCGCACAGGGCGGTGCGGCTCTTGCCGAGATGGCGCTGGCGGCGAATGCTCAAGTGGCCGGCGGCGACACGGACCCCGCCCATGCCGGGCGCATCGCGCTCTGCCGTTTCTTCGCCGAGAACATCGCTGTCGGAGCAAAGGGGCTTGAGGAAACGGTGATGAGCGGTGCAGGCTTCCTGCACGACGCAACCCTGGCACTCGCGAGTTGATCCCATGAGCCTCAACGGAAAAACCCTCTTCATCACCGGCGCCTCGCGCGGCATCGGCCTTGCCATCGGGTTGCGTGCGGCGAAGGACGGCGCGAACGTGGTCATCGCGGCCAAGACCGCCGAACCCCATCCCAAGTTGCCCGGCACGATCTATACGGCCGCGCAGGAGATCGAGAAGGCTGGCGGCAAGGCGCTGCCGCTGGTGGTCGACGTGCGCGACGAGGAGGCGGTGAAGGGCGCGATCGCAAAGACGGTCGAGACCTTCGGCGGCCTCGACATCGTGGTCAACAATGCCAGCGCCATCAGCCTCACGCCGACGCCACAGACCGACATGAAGCGCTTCGATCTGATGCACCAGATCAACACACGCGGCACCTATATGGTGTCGAAATACGCCATTCCGCATCTGGAGAAGGCCGAGAACCCGCACATCCTCATGCTCTCGCCGCCGCTGGACATGAGCGAGAAGTGGTTCGCCCCGCATCTCGCCTACAGCATGGCGAAATACGGCATGAGCCTCTGCGTGCTGGGGCTTGCGGGCGAGTTGCGGGGCAGGGGCATTGCCGTCAACGCCTTGTGGCCGCGCACCACCATCGCGACCGCTGCGGTCAAAAATCTGCTCGGCGGAGATGCCCTCGTTCAGGCCAGCCGCACGCCGGAGATTCTGGCCGATGCAGCCTACGCAATCTTCCAGAAGCCCTCGAAAAGCTTCTCGGGTCATTTCCTCATCGACGACGTTTTCCTGCATGGGGAGGGTGTGAAGGACTTCGAGAAGTACCGGGTCGACCCGACACAACCCCTCGCGCCGGATTTCTTCGTGCCTGACAGCACACCGCCTCTGTCATCCTTGCGTTAAGCCCACAATCCATAGTTATTCTGGCGCTAACAGACTCTCCTCTCTCTTGTGGGGAGGGGGAAGAATTGGTCGTGAAGGGGCAAGAACGCGCATGATTCTGATCCACAGGCCAGCAGCGCAGGCGACGGGACCGGCTGGTCAGTCCCTCGACCGTTACGTCCTGCCGCCGGGAACCCCGATTCCCGGCGATGCCCTTTGGATCGACCTGATCGAGCCGACCCGCGAGGAGGACAAGCTCGTCGAGGCTCATCTCAGCATCGAAATCCCGACCCGGGAGGAGATGGCCGATATCGAGCCGTCCGAGATCCTTTATCACGAGAACAATGCGCGCTACATGACGGCGCGTGTCCTGTGCAGTTCCGAGACGGACACGCCGAAGCTCCTTGACGTGTCCTTCATCCTCACCGAGCGGGCCCTCGTGACCGTGCGCTATGGCGAGCCGCGCTCCTTCAGCATGTTCATGGCCCGCGCGGGCAAACCAGGCGGATGCCGGCATCAGCCGGAGGCCGTGCTCGACGGGCTGATCGAGACCATCATCGACCGCGCGGCCGAAATTCTCGGAACCGTGGGCTCGCGCATCGACCGCCTGTCGCAGGCGATCTTCGAGAACGAGCGGCAGGGAGCTAAACGTGCCGCATCCTACCGCGCTGCCCTGAAATCTATTGGCCGCAAGGGCGACGTCATCTCGAACGTGCGCGAGAGCATGGTGTCGGTGGAGCGCATGCTGCTGTTCTTGTCGGCCAGCATGCCGCGACCGCAGAAGACGGCGGGCTATCAGGCCGAATGGCGCACGGCCCTGCGCGACGTGCAATCCATCGAAGAGCACGCGACGTTCCTGTCCAACAAGATCCAGTTCCTGCTCGATGCGACGCTCGGCCTCGTCACCATCGAGCAGAATGACATCATCAAGATCTTCTCGGTCATGTCGGTGATCTTCCTGCCGCCGACGCTTGTCTCCTCGCTTTATGGCATGAACTTCAAGTTCATGCCCGAGCTCGAATGGGACTTCGGCTATCCCTGGGCGATTACCCTCATGATCCTCGCCGCAGCGCTGCCCTATCTCTACTTCCGCTGGAAACGGTGGCTTTAGGAGGATCTCATGTGCGGACGCTATGCCATTAGCCTCCCACCCGAAACCTACCGGGAGTTCTACGGCTATTCGGAACAGCCGAACTTTCCCCCGCGCTACAACGTGGCTCCCACCCAGCCGGTGCCCGTCGTGCTGGAGGATCGGGGCGAGCGGCATTTCATGCTGGTGCGTTGGGGCTTCCTGCCCTCATGGGTCAAGGATCCGAAGGATTTTCCACTGGTCATCAACGCCCGCGGCGAGACCCTGCAAACCAAGCCGACCTTCAGGAATGCATTGAAGCGCCGACGCTGCATCTTCCTCGCCGACGGCTTCTATGAATGGCGCCGGGACGGGAAAGAGAAAACGCCGTTCCTGATCCGCCCGCGCGACCGCAGGCCGATGCCGCTTGCAGGCCTGTGGGAAACCTACAGCAGCCCTGACGGCGGTGAGATCGATACGGCGGCCATCGTCACCACAGACGCCAACGGCACGCTGTCTGCCGTTCACGACCGCATGCCGGTGATCCTCTCGCCGGACGACATCGGAGCCTGGCTCGATGTGCGGGATGAGCGCGCCGACGTGATGCGCTTGGTACGGCCGTGTCCTGACGAGTGGCTCGACATGGTGCCGGTCTCAAGCCGGGTGAACAAGGTCGAGAACGACGACTCGGGCTTGCTGGAGCCTCTTACGCAGCCGGAGCCTGCGCCTGTGGCCGAGAGAAAGCCTAAGGCCAAGAAGCCGCTCTCCAGTGATGAGGATGATCAGGGGAGCTTGTTTTAGCTTTTCAGCACATTCATCCCGGACGGCGCAGCCGATCCGGGATCGGGTGCAGAATAGAACGCGGGTTTCCCTCCCCCTTGCGGGGAGGGGGCGCTGCGAAGCAGCTGGGGTGGGGGTGCCGGCGCTGGACTGGACCAGGGTAGCGCTCACCCCCACCCCCAACTCCTCCCCACTAGGGGGAGGAGGGTTCCCGCGCCACACTGATCCAGCGGTCCCTGATCTTCGCTGCGCTTCGTCCGGGATGACGCTTATGAGGCTCACCGCCGCTTCTTCACCACATCGCGGCGCAGGATGCCGACGACTTCCAGGTGCGGCGAGTGCTTGAACTGATCGACAGGGGTCACGCGCTCGAGCCGATAGCCGCTGTCCATCAGGATGGCCGCGTCGCGGGCGAAGGTGGCGGGATCGCAGGAGACGCTCACCACAAGTGGCACTTTCGACACGGCAATCTGCTTCACCTGCGCCTCCGCTCCGGCGCGGGGCGGATCAAGGACCACTGCGTCGAAGGCATTCAACTCCGGTGTCAGCAGCGGGCGGCGGAAAAGATCGCGGGCCTCCGTCGAGATCCGGCGAAGACCCGGCGTAGCGCGAAACGCCTTGTCCAATGCCGCCATCGAGCCCTTGTCGAACTCCACCGCATGCACCTCAGCCTTCTCGGCAAGCCGCAGCGAGAAAGGCCCCGAACCGGCAAAGAGATCGCCCACGCGCTTGGCCTTCGCGCAGGCCTCCATCACGAGTCCAGCGAGCACCTCCTCGCCGCGCTGCGTCGCCTGCAGGAACGAGCCTGCGGGCGGAATCACGGAGGCGCGGCCCATGAGGATCGCGGGCGGGCGGCGCTCCACGACCACGTCGCCATGGATCGACAGACGTGAGAGATCGAGCCGGCCTGCAAGGTCGATGAGGCTCAGGCGCTCCGCATCCTTCGTGGGGCCATGTCCGCGCACGTCCACGTCGAAGCCGGTCTGCGTCTGCGTGATCTGGATGTCGAGCGGCTTTCGCGGTCCCTTCAGGTGCTCGCCGATGGCGCGGGCGATGCCGGGCGCCTGATCCTTCAGGCCGGGCTCCGCGATGGGGCAGAACGCGATCTCGACGATCTGGTGGCTACGCGGAGCCATGTAGCCCACATGCATGGCGCGATCGGGAAAGCGCACATGCAGCGTCACGCGCCGCCTTCCCTCGCCATGGGCGTCGATGAGCGGTTCGATGGGCGCCTCGATCCGTGCCTGACGCAGGGTGTGAGCAAGGATCTCCTGCTTCCAGGACTGATAGAAGCCGTGCTTCATGTGCTGCGTGGCGCAGCCGCCGCAGGCGTCGAAATAGGGGCAGAACGGCGTCTCGCGCTCGGGCGAGGGGGCATCGACGCTCAGAAGCCGCGCATGCGATCCGTCGCGCTCGATCGTCACGATCTCGCCCGGCAGCACCTTCGGCACGAAAACGTGCTCGCCAGCGCTCTCGGCGATGCCGTCGGCTTTCGCGCCGAGGCGCCTGATGGTGACCTGTTCAGCCAATGCGGGCTCCCAACAAAAATTCGCGGTTACCATCACCGCCCTCGATGGGCGAGGGGATGAGCCCCATGACCTCGAAGCCGAGCGAAGCCACGAAGGCTCTCATATCCTCGCACACGGCACGATGCACAGCTTCATCGCGCACGATGCCCTTTTTCACGTGATCGCGCCCGGCTTCGAATTGCGGCTTCACGAGAACGGCAAGGTCCGCGCGGGGTTTCAGTAGGGCGACGGCGGCCGGCAGCACGAGCTTGAGCGAAATGAAGCTCACATCCGAGACGAGAAGATCCGCCGGCTGCGGAAGGAGGTCCGCATTCAGCGCGCGGGCATCTGTTCCCTCCAGATTACTCACACGCGCATGGCCGGCGATGGTGGGATGCAGCTGGCCATGACCGACATCCACCGCGTACACATGCGCTGCGCCCCGGTTGAGCAGCACCTCGGTGAAGCCGCCCGTGGACGCCCCAATATCGAGGCAGACCTTGTCCTTCGGATCGATTTGAAACACGTCGAGCGCCGCTGCCAGCTTCACGCCGCCGCGGGAGACGTAAGGGTGCGGCTGCTCGGCCGTGATCACAGCCCCCTCCGACACCGTGTCGGACGCCTTGCGGACCACAGTGCCATTCACGGTCACGAGGCCGGCGGCAATCGCCTCCTGGGCCCGGGCGCGGCTTGCGAAGAAGCCGCGCTCGACCAGAGCCACGTCGGCGCGCTTGCGGGTCATCAAGGTCTCACATCCATGTGCGTTCACGATCCTTTCATGGGCAGGAACCAGGCCCGGCCCTAGATCATCTTTCGTTCACAAGTCTCTCATAGCCAATGGAGATCCCATGATCAGCCGTCGCCATCTTCTGACAGGCGCTACCCTGCTTGCTGCCAGCGCTGCCATTCCCCGCGCCTGGGCGCAAGCCCCGTCGGGTCCTTTCAAGCTCGATCCCTTGCCCTATGCGCCCGCCAAGAACGAGCCTCATATCGACGCGCAGACCATGGAGCTTCACCATGGCAAGCACCATGCGGCCTATGTGACCAACCTCAATGCGGCGCTTTCCCAGAATGCCGAGGCGGCCAAGCTGCCGCTGCACGAGATGCTGGCGAAAATCGGCGAGCTGCCGGAATCGATCCGCATGGCCGTGCGCAACAACGGTGGTGGCCATGCCAACCACACCATGTTCTGGCAGATCATGGGCGGCCAGGGTGGCGAACCTGCAGGCGAGCTCAAGAGCGCAATCGATCGGGATCTCGGCGGCCTTGCGAAGTTCCAGGAGGACTTCAATGCGGCCGGCACCCGGCAATTCGGGTCGGGCTGGGTCTTCATGACCGTTGCCCGCGATGGCAAGCTCGGCCTGGTCACCAGGCCCAATCAGGATACGCCGCTCATGGACGGGCAGCGCGTCCTCATGGGTAACGACGTGTGGGAGCACGCCTATTACCTCAAATACCAAAACCGCCGGCCGGATTACCTGAAAGCGTGGTGGAACGTGCTCGACTGGAACCGGATCGGTGAGCGCTACGCCGCCGCGAAGGCCGGGACGCTGGCGATTTAACCAAGACTGTCATTCCGGGGCCGGATAGCGGAGCCCGGAATCCATAATCACGAGGTTGCAGAAATCTGCAATCGGCGTTCTGCTTCTTTTTGTAGCGTTAGCGGTTATGGGTTCCGGGCTCGGCCTGTGGCCGTTCCGGAATGACAGCGGAGGTGCTGTTAAGCCCTGACCTTCCGCGTCTCTTCTTGTCCAAGCGCCTCGAACACCTTGGTCACGATGCCGGCGGCATCGAGGCCGGCCTTGGCATACATGCGCTCCGGCTTGTCATGGTCGAGATAGACATCAGGAAGGACCATGGAGCGCACCTTCAGGGTGCCGCGATCCAGGGCGCCTTTGTCAGCAAGAAGCTGTAGCACATAGGAGCCGAAGCCGCCCACGGAGCCTTCCTCGACGGTGATCAGCACCTCGTGGTCGCGGGCCAGCCGCAGGATCAGCTCCTCGTCGAGGGGCTTGGCGAAGCGGGCATCGGCCACGGTGGTTGAGAGGCCTCGCGCTTCCAGTTCCTCGGCCGCCTTCAAGGCCTCGCCAAGCCGGGTGCCGAGCGACAGAATGGCGATGCGACTACCTTCCTTCATCACACGGCCTTTGCCGATGACGAGCGGCACGCCCTGCTCAGGCATGTCGACACCAACGCCTTCGCCACGCGGGTAGCGGAACGCGATGGGGCCGGAATCATACGCCGCGGCGGTAGCCACCATGTGAACGAGTTCGGCCTCGTCGGCTGCTGCCATCACCACCATGTTCGGCAGGCAGCCGAGATAGGCGACGTCGAAGGAGCCCGCATGGGTGGGGCCGTCCGCACCCACGAGGCCTGCCCGGTCGAGGGCGAAGCGCACGGGCAGGTTCTGGATCGCCACGTCGTGAACCACCTGGTCGTAGGCCCGCTGCAGGAAGGTGGAATAGATAGCGCAGAATGGCTTGTAGCCTTCTGTGGCCATGCCGGCGGCAAAGGTCACCGCATGCTGCTCGGCAATGCCTACATCGAAGGTACGGGTGGAGAATTCCTTACCGAAGAGATCGATACCCGTGCCGGTCGGCATGGCAGCCGTGACGGCGACGATCTTGTCATCTCGCCTCGCTTCCTTGATCAGGCTTTCGCCAAAGACCTTGGTGTAGGCAGGGGCATTGGCCTTCGCCTTGGTCTGGGCGCCTGTGACCACATCGAAGGTGACGACGCCGTGATACTTGTCGGCCGCTTCCTCCGCCGGCGCGTAGCCCTTGCCCTTCTTCGTCACCACATGGACGAGGATCGGACCGGTCTCGGAATCGCGGACATTCTTCAGGATCGGCAGCAGGTGGTCGAGGTTGTGACCGTCGATAGGCCCCACATAGTAGAAGCCCAACTCCTCGAACATGGTGCCGCCGGTCCAGAACCCGCGGGCGAATTCCTCTGCCTTGGCAGCCTTGTCGTAGAAGAACTTCGGCAGCTTCTTGGCCAATTGCTTGGCGGTCTCGCGCAGGCCCCGGTAGGCCCCGCCGGACACGAGACGGGCGAGATAGGACGACATGGCACCGGTGGGCGGCGCGATCGACATATCGTTGTCGTTGAGGATGACGATGAGGCGCGAATGCATGGCGCCGGCATTGTTCATCGCCTCATAGGCCATGCCGGCCGACATGGCGCCATCCCCGATGACGGCGATCACATTGTTGTGCTTGCCCTCCAAGTCCCGCGCGACGGCCATGCCAAGGCCGGCTGAGATCGACGTGGAGGAATGGGCGGCTCCGAAGGGGTCGTATTCGCTCTCCTGGCGCTTAGTGAAGCCCGAAAGGCCATCGGCCTGGCGCAGGGTGCGAATTCGATCACGGCGACCCGTGAGGATCTTGTGGGGATAGGCTTGGTGGCCCACGTCCCAGATCAGCCGGTCGCGGGGAGTATCGAACACGTAGTGTAGCGCCACCGTGAGCTCGACCACGCCTAAGCCTGCCCCGAGGTGTCCGCCCGTGACGGAGACCGCACTGATCGTCTCGGTCCGCAGCTCATCGGCCACTTGGCGGAGCTGGCTCTCGGGCAGATGACGCAGATCGTCTGGGGTCTTGAGGGTGTCGAGAAGGGGTGTGGACAACGTTTTACTCGCCAAGCTTCGACCGAAGGCCAGACAAAGGAGATAGGGGCTTAACTGGGGAGGGTCAAATCGGAAACCTCGTTCCATCTGCCTAGTCATGGCAACTTAACAACTGCCAAGGTGGTGGCAACCTGTCGCACTGAACACCGGCGGAGCCAAAGATGGCTTGGAGTCACTGTTCTCGAAGCCGTTTCATAGGTTAAGCTTCAGATATAACCCTGAGGATGCCTACGGATCTGTAAGCCGGGCGAGGTCATAGGCCTTTGCTCGTCATGCCTGAAGGTCACAGCGAGTTCACAGTTGGTTGAAAACACGGAATCGAAGTGCTAGACGGCGATCATTCCCGAAATATTGTTCCACGCCCTCATGGATATCAAAGTCTGCCGGTTCTGATGACTTTAGGCGCCTCCCGACTCAGCCTACCCACTGCCCTGGCCCGTAAGCACCTTGCCGATCATGGGCGGGTTCATGCGCTGAGCGTTGTGGCATTCGTTCTCTTCGTTATTGCCATCTTCTTCGCCAGAGGCGGAAAGGCCCCGGGTCTATCTGTCTCGCCTATATTTGCCGGTGCGCTCCTGGCCTTCGCCAGCGGGATAGTCGCGGAGACGCTTCGGAGAAATCTGTGGCTTTGGCTCTCACTCGGTTTCCTGTTAGCCTGGCAGGCAGCAGGCGCCCTGTTCGGCGACATGCCTCGGCCGGTCTCCGACTATTCCAAAATCGGATTGCTGGCCGCGTTCTTCCTTTTCGCCGCGCAGACGTCTCGGGTCTTAAGTACCCGACAGATCCTCTGGATTATCGCCGGCATCGGGGCAGCAAGCGCCTTCCTGTCGATCATCATTCATGTTCTGAAAGCCCCGCATTTCATGGACCGCATGATCCCCTTCGGGCGGGGCGGCAATCCCATTCCCGGTGCTGGTGCGCTCGCCAGTGCCCTGATCGCCACAGTTGCTCTGTGGAGGGATGAAATGGGCAGGAACCGGAAGACCTTTGGTATCCTGCTTATGCTGGCGGTGCCGTTGGCTGCCGGTCTCGTCCTGACCCAGAGCCGGGGGCCACTCGTCGCTCTCTGCCTGGCACTGCCACTTGCTTTCATGCTTGAACGGCGCGGCATGCTTGTCGTGCTTATGGCCTGCCTGGCAAGCTGGCTCATCGTAACAGGCCTCGTCATCTTCGAGCCGAACATCAAAGCCATCATTTGCGGCAGCAACAGCGACTGGTGCCGGCCCTCAAACCGCAACGAAGTATGGGAGCGGGTTCGCGATCAGATCGCGCTTCATCCGATTCTGGGCAGCGGACCTGAGTTTCGATTTCCGTTTGAGTGGTTGAGCCATGCCCATAACGGTCTTTTCGGCATCGCCTTGTATTTCGGTCTCGGCGGCCTCGTGGCATCCGCCTTCATGGCTGCAGGCTATGCCCGGTGCCTGACCCGAGGGATGGACGAGACCCTGCGCTTCTTCGGTCTTGCGTCGCTCATCTTCTCGTTCGGCTATATGGGAGCCGACCTGCCGAATCCCTTCGCGTTCTTCAACACGCATTATTTGTTTATGTGGTTCCCTATCCTGCTCGTCCTGGCGCGTGATAGGTCCTCAATCAACGTCAAGGCGACGTCTGCGGCTCCGGTGCCAAGCTTCGCCCAACGCATTTAACGGATCGCGATGGCCCGACATCATTCCGCCCTTCACCGGACCTTTGATCTCAAGCCCATCGCGTTCCGCGTGATGAAGGGGCTCACGGGCTCCAGTGCGACGTTGCGGAAGGCCGTTTCGTTCTTTCCCGATTTTGGTTGGCCCGATGACGGGAAGGTGAGGCTCGTCGAGGACAGCATTCATCCTTTCCGGCTGATGCAGGGCCGGTACGATCGGCAGCGCGCCTTCGTCAGTCAGCACAATGTCGATGTGATGAAACCGTCCTGCCGGTTCACGGATCAGAATTCCGCCCGTCGGGTGGCGGCCTTGCTGTCAGGCATCCTGGTTCCCGGTCATACCCTGACCCCTGTCGATGCGGCCACGGGCCGGCAGTTGTCCTTCGACACGAATGCGGACAGCAACTGGAACTTCGCGTTTCCGGCACCGACAGCTTTCCACACGCGCCGCGTGAGCGGGGTCGTTGCGGCAATTCCCCCTTACTCCCATTACGGCCATCTGCTCACCGATGTTCTGATGCCCCTGTGCCATGCGCTCGACCGTGGTGCGGTGCCTCAAGGGGAAACCCTCACCATCGCCACGGCGCGCTCGGTCAATCCGCTGGTCATGAGTTTCATCGAGGGCCTGCACCGCAAAGGCCTTGCCATCGATCATGTGAAGCTTGCGCCCTGGGAACGGATCCAAGCGGATTCCTACCTCTACGCGCGCACCCATTGCTGCAATGTCGAGAGGCTTTTCGCGACACCCGAGGCAATCGGCTTCGCCCGCTCAGTGTTCGAGGCCGCGTACAAGGATCGACAGCTCCCCGAGCCTGCGCCACGCATTTATCTGACCCGGGGTGACACGCGCCTGCGCCGGGTGGACGGAGAAGCCGCCCTGATGGAGGGGCTGCGCAAGCGCGGTTTCCAGATCGTCCAGGCATCCTGGTCGAACCACCACGAGCAAATGCAGTGGTTCGGCGAAGCCCGGATCGTCATGGGGGTCCATGGCGCGGGCCTTGCCAACATCCTCTGGGCTAAGCGCCAGCCTCTGCTCATCGAGCTGATGGCGCAGAACGGGCGCAAGAGCACGGGTCTGCATTGGGCCGCCGAAGTCGGCGCCAGCTATGAGCCGGTGATCGGCGGGCCCGAGGGACAGAAGCAGGCCTTCGCCATTGATCCCGATGCCGTGCTCCAGGATGTCGACGCGGCCATCGAGCGGAGCGGCGCCGCCTGATCTTTCAGTGACTTAGTTATCGACGTCCAGCGGAGCCGTGCCTGAGGCAACGCCGTCCGGGCCGATGGTGATCCTCTCGATCCGGGCCTCGGCCTTCTTCAGCAATTGCTCGCAATGCTTCTTCAGGGCCTCGCCGCGCTCGTAGATCGCAATCGAGTCCTCAAGGGGCACGTCGCCGCGCTCGAGGCGCCGCACGATCTCCTCGAGTTCGGCCAGAGCCTTCTCGAAGGGGAGGGTCTTGATGGAGGCGGTATCGGTCATGCGGCTATCCGTCAAATCTCGAGGCTAGGACAATGTCACGATGGGATTGCGGCGTTGCTGGGTCGATGGGCGAGGAGTCTTTGATAGACGAGACCGATGCCGATGAGAACAAGGCCGAGGCCAATAAATGACAGGGCGCGCATGACGCCCTCCAGATTGGCCAGGTCGACGATGAACACCTTCAGCACCGCCAGCACGAGATAGGCCGCAGAAGCCAGGCGGGCAAAGCGGTTGTCGCGGGCGAGCCCCGAACCGAGCAGCAGGATGCCGGTGACCAGCAGGGCCAACGAGTAGGCCCATTGCTCGCCCTGGGTGAAGTCGCGCCATATAGCGATGTCAGGTCCGGCAAATAGCCGCCGGATCTCCAACCCGACATAGGCAGAGAAGAGCAGCAGGCTCAAAATTGCCGAGGACAGGCTGTAGAAGCGGGGGCGGGAGCGCCGCTCGACCAGGGCCAAGCCGGCAGCCAGCAGGGATGGCAGCAGATAGGCTGGGATCAAGGCATTGAACACTGGCCCGCCGAGGATGGTATCATCCGTCAGCAGCGGGTTCTCGATGAGGAGGAGCCCTCCGGCGCAGAGCGCCAGCGAGGCAATTTTGAAGATCAGGGAGCCCCAGCGGTAAACCGGGTCTCCACGCCTGAGGTCCAGGCGCGTCAGGAGGATCGCGAAGACGAGGCTCTCGGTTGCAACCAGTCCGACCTCGAGGAGATCGGTCGTGAGTGCCAGTGGATCTCCCGCCCGGAGAGCGTGGCGGATCTCGAAGAAGACCAGGAAGGTCGCGAAGACGAGCCCCAGGCTCTCGGTCAGCTGGACGATTCTGCCACGACCGGATCGCTCTAGCAGCCGGCTTGCGGCGAGAAAGGCCAGGGCCGGGACGCCGTAGCCCCAGAGGAGCCAGTTGATCAGGACCGGGCCGGGATCGCCATTCACGATGGTCGGGTTGGCGATCAGCCGCCCCAGAACGATCAGCCCGATGGCGCCGACTGCGTAGCGCAGGGCGGGCAGAGCTGCTCGATCTGCAACCCAGGCCGTTCCCAGAGCCGTCAGGGCGAAGGCGACCGTCAGCATCCCCTTGTCGAGGGCGAAGGTCAGGCCGAGGGCAAGTGCCGCCAAAGCAGCCGAGGCGGTGGCCCCGAGGGCCAGCCGGATCGGAGCGCCCTCCGCACCGTCCTGGCGGCTGAGCCAGCGGGTAGCGGCGATGAAGGCCAGAGCCAGTCCGCCGGCGATCAGGGCAAAGGACAGGCTCCGCTCCAGGTGCGCCACCCGCCAATAGGCTGCCACGAGGGCGAAAAGCGGGCCGATGGTGGCGGCTCCCACGTACCACGCAGTCGCGGAGAGGCGCAGGTCTGGCGAGCGCACCAACCGGAGGAGGGCGGTGCCGGCGATGGCTGCAGGGGCAAGGAGCGCGAGGGCGAGATAGACTTCGAGCGCATGCGGCCGCACCGCGAAGACATCACCGCTCTGGTAGAAGAGGTTTTCCGGCGTGCCGCCGAGATCGGCCCGAATGGGCCAGACCAAGAGGGCGCCGACACTGGTCAGGGCTGCCCAAGCAGCAACTGGGGCCGCCGGGGCGAAGCGGATGCCTGTCGCCAGGAGGACGAGCACCATCGCGGCAACGAAGAGCGCGCGCCCGTCGCCCGCCGCAACCGTGCTCGACACTGCGACAGCGGCCACCGCGAAGGCCAAGAGAACTACGCTGGCCGCCCGGTCGATCATGCTCTCGGTATCGGGGACATGGCGGTAAGGCAGGGCCGCCAGGAAGAACGCAGCCAATGCGGTCTGGATCACCAGATGTACCATGGCCGGCAGGGCGTCCTGCGCGTCGAGGACAAAGATCAGGAACGTCCAGATCAGCACGCCGGTCGCGGCCGCCAAGGCAAGCCAGCGCCACAGGCGCAGGCGCGCGACGCCGTAGGCGGGCAGCACCACGAAGGCGAGATAGATCACGAGGGCCCAGGGCTGGGGCTCGTCGGATGAGACGAGGAGCGGGCTCCCCATAGCGCCGAGCAGGCCGAGCGCGGCCAGGATGGGGCCGTGCAGAGTGGACGCGGCCATGGTCAGGACCGCGATCACGCCCAGGACCACGAAGGCAGCTGCTGGGCCGATGAGGCCATAGAGCGCGTAGGCCGCATAGGCCGCCGCAAAAGCCCCGCAGGTTCCTGCCGCCGTGAGGATGCTGGGTACATTCGCGCTGGGAACGACCGGCAGGGCGATGCTGCTCTCCCGGCGTCGCAGCCATTCACCGGCCCCGATCAGCATAAGGGCGAACATCCCGCCGAGCATGATGCGGGTGGCGGGGCTCAGCAGGTTCTGTTCGATGGAGTAGCGGACGAGGAAGATGCCGCCGAGGGCCAGCGCAACGCCTCCGACCCAGACGGCCCAGCGGGAGCCGAGCGTCGCCTCGAAGTCCCGGTCGGGAGAAGCTGGCTGTGGGGCCGGCGGTTGCATGGCTGGAACCGATCCCGCCGGTCGGGGAGCTTCGGCTTGCGGCTCCGGGAGCAAATCCGGTGCGGGAACCTCTTCTGGAGGAGCTTCAGGAGCTTGCTGCTCCGTCGTGGAGGCTGCCGGTCCTGCCTGCGCCCTGGCGAGCCGCAATTCGCTCTCCAGAGCCGCGACGCGTCCCTGCAGGAGCATCAGCTTGCTGCGGGCCGAGAGGCCAAGAACAAGGCCCGCGATGGCGCAGACCGGAATGCCGAGGGCCAGCAGGACGAGGAAGGGGATCTCCAAGGGATGGCCTCAGTGTTCGTGACAGGCTGATTGTCCGAAACGGAATCGGCTAGCTACCGTTAAGCTGTAGCATGAAGGGTGTCCCCTCCATAGCCTCGGCCCCACGACCGATGGAGCGGATCGCGTCGACCATCCGGCCTTGGCGGCCGAGAAGATCGTCGGCGAGCGCAACGAACCGGGCGTTCGGGGTGGCGCTGGGGGCGGCTGCACGCAAGGCGAGGGCAATGGAGGTTTCGTCCCGCTCCGGCGCCAGGGCGCAGGCCGCGATATAAGCGGCAGCCGTTGAGCGGCTGATCCCGGCCCAGCAATGCAGGACGAGTGGGCTTTCCCGGCCCCATGCGCGAACGAACGAGAGCAACTGCTCCATGTGCTCCGCACCCGCCAGCACATGGCCGTCGAGCGGCTCCACGATGTCGCTGACGCCGATGAAGAGATGACGCTCCGCTGCGATGCCGGTAAGGCGAGGCACCTCGGCCCCGACCCCCATGAGGCTCACCACATGGCTGGCTCGGGTTTCGGCCACGGTGGCGTGCAGGCGGGACAGGGGGCAGACGTGAAGGGTCGGCATGGGCTCGGTCTCGGAGGTGGTGAAGAGGCTTACAGGATTCGGGTTGGCAGCATGAATTGAAGTGAGATGTCATTCCCGGCCGGAGCGCAGCGGAGGGGAAGGGGATCCATAGCAATGAGGGTGTGACTGGATCCCCTTCCCTCGCTGACGCTCGCCGGGGATGACACCCTGGCCGTCATGGCAGGCTTTAGATCAGATGAGACTGTGCATCACTTCGCCAGCGCCGCCGTCACCTTCTGGTGATAGTGCTCCTCGGCTTGCGCGACAGGCCAGGGCTCCAGAAGGGTCAGCACCGTGCGGGGCAGGGGATCGGGCCGTCCGAAGACCTTGATCGCCTCTTCGCGTCCGAAGCCTGCGAGATGGGTCGCTTCGAGGAAGGCTGCCTGCCGGTCCGCTTGCTTGATGAATCGCTTGAGGGCCGCAGCGGGTTGGGCAGGCAGGCCGAAATGCAGGTGAATGGCCGCGAGCAGGCCCGCTTCGATGGCCTTGTAGGCATCGCCGATCACCGCCTTGAAGGGCGAGATGATGTCGCCGATCACGTATTCGGGCGCATCGTGCAGGAGCACTGCCAAGCGCCACTCGCGGGACATGTCCGGATCGAGGTGACTGGCAATCGCCTCGACGAGAAGCGAGTGCTGCGCGACGGAGAAGATGTGTCCGCCCACCGTCTGCCCGTTCCAGCGGGCCACGCGGGCAAGCCCATGGGCGATGTCGTCGAGTTCCACATCGAGGGGCGAGGGATCGAGCAGGTTGAGACGGCGGCCGGAGAGCATCCGCTGCCAGACGCGCGGTTCCTTGGCCATCAGCGCATCTCAGCCAATGCCGCACATTCCGCGTGGCGATAGCAGCCGGTCAGGTGATCGTTCGTCATGCCCACCGCCTGCATGAAGGCATAGACGATGGTGGGCCCGACGAAGTTGAAGCCTTCTGTCTTCAGCGCCTTCGAGATCCTGCGCGAGACCTCGGTCTCGGTTGGCACGTCCTTGCGGGTTTTCGCATTTGTCTGGATCGGCCGGCCATCGACGAAATCCCAGAGAAAGTTTGAAAAGCCGCCGCGCTCCTGAATCACGAGCCAGGCGCGGGCGCCCGCAATCGTCGCCTCGATCTTGGCGCGGTTGCGCACGATGCCAGGATCGAGCATCAGTGCCTCCACCTGCGCCTGATCGAACCGGGCGATCACGGCCGGGTCGAAGCGAGCAAAAGCGCTGCGGAAGTTTTCGCGTTTGCGCAGGATGGTGATCCAGGACAGGCCCGCCTGGAAACCGTCGAGAATAAGCTTCTCGAACAGCGCTCGGTCGTCGTACTCGGGCACGCCCCATTCCGTGTCGTGGTATTCCACATAGAAGGGATCCGTGCCGGGCCACCAGCAGCGGGATTTGTTGTCGGGATGCAGGATCAGTCCGTCGCTCATGCGACCTGTGTAGCGGGAGTGCCGAAAAACGGGAAGATCGCTCCTGACGAAATACGTCAGGAGCGCGACAGCCGCTTCCGATAATACACGACCCGCTCCGTCTCCTCGAAGCCGAGCGCCTTGTGCATGCCCTGGGACGCGGTGTTGTCGAGGAGAACGTCGGAGGCGAATTCGCTGCAGCCGAGGCTCCGCGCCCAGCGCTCCACCGCCCTGCACAGCAGCCGGGCAAGGCCCCTCCCGCGGTGCTCCGGCTGCACGTAAATCCCTTCGAGAAAGGCCACCGGTGAGGTGGCGCAGCCGTTCACGTAGTCGTGGCGCAACGCCGCTTCGGCAAAGCCCGCCGGCGTTCCATCGGGCAGGCGCACGAGAAGCGCGATGGCTTCCTTCTGGTCCCAAAGCATGGCCTGAGCTTCGGAGCGGTGATCGTCCTTCGGCCCCTCCGGCCACAGGGCATGCCTCATGGCAACCCATTCCTCAAGGGTCTGCAGGACGCAGGGCTCAACGCGCGGTTCAAGATTGTCGGCCACCGGGCAAGGCTCCTCGCGCATCGACCAGATCCGCCATGTGCCGCGAGGCATCGTCCTCGGCAAGGCGCAGGCCCTCCGCGACACCCTGACGGTCGGCCTCCGACCGATTCTGGCTCACCTTCCACTTGCCCTCGATCCGGGTGATCTCGATCTCGATGCCGATGATCCCCTTGAGCTGCGCCGCCACGAAGGGAGCCGGTGCGTCAGTCACATTCCAGGGCTCCGGCCGGGCGACTTCCTGCACGTCCGTCATGGCGGTAATCTGCCGGAGGAGCCAATCCGTATCGTCAATGACGCGCATGCGGCCATAGGCCTGCACGACGGCGTAGTTCCAGGTCGGCACCACCTTGCCGTGCTCGCGCTTGGCTGCATACCAGGACGGGGTGATGTAGGTCTCGGGCCCCTGGAACACGACGAGAGCTTCCTGCGACGCGTCGAAATCCTGCCACTGGCCGTTCGCCCGAGACAGATGGGCCTTGAGGGTTCCCTGGGGCGAGGCGGAGGCGTCGAGCACGAAGGGAACGGGATTGGCCACGAGCCCCGCGCTGCCCAGCGTCACGAGAAGCCCAAGCGGATGGGCTCTGATGAGGGCGTGCTGAACCTCACGATTGTCCTCACGAAAGTGGGGCGGCTGATACATGGCATTCCCGGCTCGATTCTGTCGGGATGCTAGCGGGAAGCTTTTGCCGGCACCAATCAAAATTGCCGATGCCGTCCATCACTGAAGGCGATGACCTGTATGCTTAAGAACGGAGCATCCGCAGCTTGTCGGCAAGCTCCGTCCAGCGGTAGGGCTTGCTGATGAAGGAGACCCCCGCACCCAGGCCCTCGGAGGGCAGGGCCGACATGGGATAGCCCGAGGCCAGCAGGATCTTGAGGTGGGGGCGCAACTCGCGCGCCTTGCGGGAGAGTTCGACGCCGTTCATGCCATTGGGCATGATCACGTCGCTGAACATCACGTCGATCGCAGCATCGCCTTCCAGAACCGCAATGGCCTTTTGCGCATCGGTCGCGGTCAGCACGTCGTAGCCGAGGCTGTCGAAGATGTCGCTTGCCACTTCCAGCACGGCAGGCTCGTCCTCGACGATCAGCACGGTGCCCGCGCTATCACGTCCCGGATGCTCGGTCCTGTCTTCGTCCTGCACGGGCTCTTCCCCGTTATCTTGAGCGGGCAGCAGCATCGTGATCGTCGTTCCGCGGTCCGGGGTGCTGTCCACCTTCACGTGCCCGCCCGACTGCGTGACGAAACCATAGACCTGGCTTAAGCCTAAGCCCGTGCCCTTGCCGACCTCCTTGGTGGTGAAGAAGGGCTCGAAGACGCGCTCGACAACCTCGGGCGCCATGCCCGAGCCGGTATCCTCTACGGCGATCGAGACATAGGGACCCGGGCTCAATTCCGCCGAAACCCCTTCGTTCTCGCCTATGGTCGCGTTGCCAGTCGTGATCGTCAGCATCCCGCCATCCGGCATCGCGTCCCGCGCGTTGACGATGAGATTGAGGAGGGCCGCCTCGAATTGCGGCGCATCGACCGAGATCGACCGAACGCGTGGTGCAAGCGCAAGCTTCAACTTGACCCGTTCACCGCAGGCTCGGCGCAGGATCGCCTCGAAGCCTCCGATCAGGGTGTTCGGATTGTGCAGGGCAGGCTGGAGGGGCTGACGGCGGGAAAAAGCCAGCAGCTGCTGCGTCAGCTTCGAGCCGCGTTCGGCCGCGCGCTGGGCGCTCTCGATCAGCCGCATGTCGCGCGCATCGCGGGTGTTGCGGGTGAGAAGATCCAGGCTGTTGACGATGACGGTCAGCAAATTGTTGAAGTCGTGGGCGACGCCGCCCGTGAGCTGCCCGACGGCCTCCATCTTCTGCGACTGGAACAGGGCCGCCTGAGCCTGGGCCAGGGCCTCCTGCGCCTGCCGGCGCTCGGTGATGTCGCGGGTGATCTTGGCAAAGCCGATGATCTCGCCCATGTCGTTCCGGATCCGGTCGATGACCACATGGGCCCAGAAGCGTGTCCCGTCCTTGCGCAGGCGCCAACCTTCCGCCTCGAACCGGCCCTCGCGGGCTGCCGTCTCCAGGGCCCGCTTGGGCAACTCGGTCGCCTTGTCCTCGTCGGTGTAGAACTGTGAGAAATGCGCGCCGAGAATCTCGTCGTGAGAATAACCCTTGATCCGTTGCGCGCCCGCATTCCAATTGGTAACGCGGCCCTGCGGATCGAGCATGTAGATGGCGTAATCGGTGACGCCCTGGACCAGAAGGCGGAAGCGCTCCTCGCTTTCCTTCAGGGCTTCCTGCGCTCTCTTCCGTTCGGTCAAGTCGCGGGTGATCTTGGCGAAGCCGATCAGGTTCCCACGGGTGTCGCGGATCGGGTCGATGACCACATGGGCCCAGAACCGGGTGCCATCCTTGCGCAGGCGCCAGCCCTCGGCCTCGAACTTGCCCTCGCGGGCCGCGGTCTCCAGGGCGCGCCGCGGCAATTCGGTGGCCTTGTCCTCATCTGTATAGAATCGGGAGAAGTGCTCGCCGAGAATCTCGTCCTGCGTATAGCCCTTGAAGCGCTGCGCGCCGGCATTCCAGCTGGACACGATGCCCTTCGGATCGAGCATGTAGATTGCATAGTCAGTGACGGCATCGACCAGAAGCTGGAAGCGTCCCTCTTGGGGCGTCGAGCCGGTCCCTTGCACTGCGTTCATCAGAATCCCCCAGCGGACCCAGGCCAGCTCTTGCTTCAGTCCGATCTCGGGTCGATTGGCTGTAACGATTTCGTGAGGATTTCGTTCCGCTTCAAGCTTGGCTTTTTACCGGCTCAGGACGCGGCGTGCTGCTCGCCCGGGAAGGCAAACCTCACCCAGGAGGGCTTTTCCAGCAGCACCGGGATGCCGCCGGCCCGGATCGTCTCGCCGGCTTTGAGGGCATCCTCCGCCCGGTCGAGGCGGATCATCACGAGCCCGCGCCCTTCAGCGCCGGTGCCTGTCTTGCCCAGAAGCTTCTCGCCAGCCATCACCTCAACGCCGAGATCCGCCGCGAAGCCGCCCTCGTAGACGGCCGGGACGATCCGGGTGCGGGCCGTGCCGCGATGCTGCATGCGGGAGACCACCTCCTGGCCCACATAGCAGCCCTTGTCAAAATCAACTCCTTGGAGCTGGTCCATGAGGGCCTCGTGCGGGAAAGCGTCTCCGAACAGGAAGTCGCGCCCGCCCTCGGGCACGCCGAGAGCGATGCGGTGGGCGTGATAGGCTTCCGCCGGATCCTTGGCGAATTCGCCCGAGTCCTCGGTCGCCACGATGGCGCGCCAGCCCAGCGCCGGCAGCCGGGGATCCGCCACGACGAGACCGGCCTCGTCATCCGGCTGCGGCGCATCCCAGCCGGCCACAAGGTCGAGCGAATCGGACAGGTCCTCGACCACGACCTTCGCCCTGAGCTTGTAAAAGCCGAGGCGTTTGGCGAGGTCGGGTCCGTAGACCCTCAGGACATCGAGATAATAGGCGCCGCCGATCTCCTCCGGGGCCTGGAAAACCAGGAAGTCGAACAGGATCTTGCCCTGCGGCGTCAGCAGGGCGCCGAAGCGCGCCGTGTGCGGTGACACACGGTCCAGGTCGCAGGTGATGAGGTTGTCGAGAAAAGTCTTGGCGTCCTCGCCCGAAACCCTTACCACGCCCCGGTCGGCCAGATGGACTGACGGCATGTGCCCCGCTCCGATTGCTTTAAGCTCGATGCCTGACATATGCCCCTTCCGCAGCGGCCTCAAGGGATGAGATTGCCATGCCCCAAACCTTCGACCTGATCCTTAAAGGCGGCATCGTGGTGAACCACGACGGGCGCGTGGAGCGCGACATCGGTGTGCGCGGCGGAAAGATCGCCGCCATCGGCGACCTGTCGCAAGCCTCCGCCGCGCGGGAGGTCGACTGCCGGGGGCTGCACATCCTGCCGGGCGTCATCGACACCCAGGTGCACTTCCGCGAGCCCGGCCTCGACCACAAGGAAGATCTCGAATCGGGCTCCCGCGCCGCCGTCATGGGCGGGGTCACGACGGTGTTCGAGATGCCCAACACTGACCCGCAGACTACGACGCCCGAGGCGCTCGCCGACAAGGTGCGGCGCGGCCACCATCGCATGCATTGCGACTTCGCCTTCTGGGTCGGCGGCACCCATGAGAACGTGAACGATCTGCCCGAACTGGAGCGCCTGCCGGGCGCTGCCGGCATCAAGGTGTTCATGGGCTCGTCCACCGGCTCACTGCTCGTCGAGGATGACGAAGGCATCGCCAATATTCTTCGCCGCACCCGCCGTCGCGCCGCTTTCCACTCCGAAGACGAGGCAATGCTGCGCGAGCGCAAGAACCTGCGCGTCGAGGGCGATCCGCGCTCGCATCCCGTGTGGCGCTCGGCCGAAGTGGCGCTCGCCTGCACGCACCGCCTCGTGCGCATCGCCCGGGATACCGGCGCGCGCATCCACGTGCTCCACATCACCACCGCCGAGGAAATGGCGCTTTTGAGAGAGCACAAGGATCTCGTGTCGGTGGAGGTGACGCCGCATCACCTGACGCTGGTGGGACCGGAAGATTACGAGCGCCTCGGCACCTACATCCAGATGAACCCACCCGTCCGCGACGAACTCCACCGCGCCGCACTCTGGCAGGGGCTCGATGAAGGCATTGCCGATATCCTGGGCTCCGACCACGCGCCGCACACCCGCGCGGAGAAGGACAAGACCTATCCCAACACGCCGTCCGGCATGACTGGCGTGCAGACCCTCGTGCCGATCATGCTCGACCACGTGAATGCCAGCCGCCTCACGCTCGAGCGCTTCGTAGACATGACGAGTGCCGGCCCCAAGCGCCTGTTCGGCATCGCCGGCAAGGGCCGCATTGCGGTTGGCTATGACGCGGATTTCACCGTGGTCGATCTGAAGCGCGCCGAGACCATCACCAACGACTGGATTGCATCCAAATCGCAGTGGACACCCTACGACGGCAAGAAAGTCACCGGCTGGCCCATCGGTACGGTCGTGCGCGGCAACGTGGTGATGTGGGATGGATCGCTGGAGGCGCCGTCGCAGGGTGAGGTGGTGCGGTTCGAGGAGACGCTGGGCGGTTAATCTGCGGGAGTGAAGATGGACATCGTGGTTGGTGGACGGCGCTATACCACACTGCTTTGCAGTGACGTCGATGCCGATGGAATGTATCTTGAACTCAGGGAGATCACTGATGAAGGGCAGCCTGCCGTAGCCGACATCTTCTACTCAGATCAAACTCATGACATGGCTCTCAGCGCCTATCGCGAGAACATACCGCTAGAACTTATTGAGTGGCTGATTCAACAAGCTCGAGAAAGGCTCATTCCTAGAGCAACGACAAATGATTGAGGTCGTCTGAGTCCGTTCTCGTATAAGGTAGTGGATTTACTTCACCCAGGCCATGTTCTGCAGCACGACACGGTAGCCATCAGGGTCCTCGAACGTCACGCCCAGTTCATCCCAATATGGATTGAAGGATGGCACTGGAGAATGTCCGTTGTCGCGCATTCTCTGCACCGCAGCCTCCCATTCGCTGCGATCCGGCAGGTAGAAGACGAGCAGGTTGTCTTCGGTCGGGGCACGGCCGGCTTGATGACCGCGCAGGGATGTGAACTCCAGGTGCCACATGGCCTGGGGATGCCCCAGCATTCTGCCCTCGAAGCCATCCGTTTCGTCGAACGAGGCAATCACCTGGAAGCCAAGGCCATCGCGGTAGAAGCGCACAACCGCCTCAAGGTCATCTGTCGGCCGCGCCACGCGGAGCTTGAGATTTTTCATCAGCACATCCAGCTTTGATGCTTCAGCATGCGAACTCTACTTCACCCATGCTGTATTCTGCAGCACGATGCGGTAGCCGTCAGGATCCTCGAAGGTCGCGCCGTCCCGATCCCAGTAGGGATTGAACGAGGTGACGGATGAATACCCGTTGGTTCGCATCCGTTCGACGGCGGACTCCCATTCGGCACGATCGGGCAGGTAGAAGACCAGCAAGTTATCCTGCGTGGGCGCTCGTCCCGCTTGAAGATCGCGATAATACGTGAATGCGAGATGCCACGGTGCTTGCGGATGGCCCAGGATTCTACCGGAGAACACATTCTGATTGTCGAAAGCGGCGATGAGCTCGAAGCCCAAGCCATCGCGGTAGAAGCGTATGACTTCTTCAAGCCGGTTCGTGGGCCTGACCACGCGGAGCTTGACATCTGTCATGCGCCGACTTCCCGCCTCAATGCTTCAGAGATATCGCCATCGAAAACGCCCCCGTGCGGATCTTGTCCGGCAGGGTGGCGGCGTATTCCGCAACGGCATCCTCGCCATAGGTGGCGACGAGCTCGGTGAAGGCCGCGAAGAGGGCGGCCTGGGCCATGCAGTCGCCGTCGAGCCCGTCGAGCTCGGCTTCGGCGAAGGCCTCGGTCACATAGCTCAGGGCCGCCTGTTTGAGGGCGCTGAGGTTGGGCGATTCGTCGAGAAGGACGTCGTTGTCGTTCATGATCCAGGCCCCTTTGAGGGGCGGCGCGAGTTCGGTTGAATTAGTCTTAGACATCGCGCCGACCCGCCGCCAGCATCACCTTGCAAGGAGGTTAACGCGAGAGGGGATCGGCTGAAAAATGTGGATAAGAGGCATGGCTGCAACACCTCCGGACGGAGGGGCATCCCGCCCGATCAGCCGCCGTATCGCCCGGTGATGTTGCGCGCGAGCTGTTCTCCCTCGGCCAGGAAGCGGACCGAGGCCTCCTGGGCCGACGGCGTGCAGACCCGATAGGTGAGGGCATAGGCCTGATAGCCCTTGTTGTAGGCGCCGGCGAGCCGCTCCTTGCGTCCCGGCGTCGAGCCTTCGGCCTCGAGCAGAACCTGCATGCGCCGGCTCCACTCGGACGCGTCGGGGGCGCTGCAGAGGGGGCGCAGCATGGCGAGCGACCCCATGATCTCGGCAAGCCGCAGCAGCTCCTTCTCATAGGGCGCGGGCGGCGGCTCGACCGCGGGCGCGGGTTCCGCCTGCTGCTGCGGTGGCTGCTGTTGTGGCTGGGTGGCCGGACGCTGTGTTTGCGGCCGCCGCGGCTGCTGAGGGGCAGGCTGCGGCCGATACTGCTGCTGCGGGAGCGGCTGTGGCAGGGGACGGTATTGTGGAGGGACCCCCGGCTGCGGCCGGGATAGCGGCGGACCACCCGGCTGCTGGCCCGGCGGAGGGCCGAACAGCCGTTCGAAGAAGCCTTGAGCCGAAGCTGGGGCGGGTAGAGCCAGCAGCATCGCGGGAACGACGAGGGTCAGCCCCAAGCGTTTCACGAAGCGGAGTCCTCCCGCGCGATCCTGAAGGCCTGCTCCAGAATCCCAGTTAGTCCTGCCGTCAGCGGCAAACCGGCGATGTCCCGTTCCGTGATCCAACGGATTTCCTTTGCTTCCGGACCTGTCTGGGGTTCGCCCGAAGCCCAGCGGGCCGCATGGGCGGCGATGACGACATGATGCCTTATATGGCCTTTCTCGTCCCTTTCAATGAATTCGACCGGGGCGATCAGGCGGATAAGCTTGGCCTCAACCCCGACCTCCTCACGAAGTTCCCGCAAGGCCGCCTCGGCAAGCGTCTCGCCCACCTCCACCATGCCGCCGGGCAGCGAAAACAGCCCCTCGCGGATCACGGCCACGGAGGCGGTGAGAACGGGGCGGGTGGGGTAAAAGCGGTCGCCGGTCATAGGGAGTTATGCGTGGCCAGCCATCATTTAACAGATCAAGTGCCAATTCGCGTGGGCAAGCTCTTACCAGACATTATGTCACAATAACAAGTTTTTTCGAACAAATTCAATGACTTGGATCGGTTAAAAGGCATACCTCATTCCATCTGCAGAGACGCTTCTTGCAAGTGAGAGCAATCCTAAGTATCAGCCGCCCATACTGGGCAGAAGCAGAAGCTTTGCCGGAATGTCAGGCGTCATGCATCACCCACATCACCACATTATCAAAGAGGTGCAGGGACTTCGGGCGATCGCGGTCTTATCTGTGCTGATCTATCATGTCTGGCCCGAAATCTTGCCGGGCGGGTATGTGGGCGTCGATGTTTTCTTCGTGATCTCGGGCTTCCTCATCACCGGGTCGTTGCTTAAAGAAGCCGAGGTTGAAGGACGCATCAACATCCTGCGGTTTTATGCCCGACGCATCAGGCGCTTGCTCCCTGCCGCCGCGCTTGTGTCCGGCGCCGTCGCGCTGAGCATTCCGGTTTTTCCGAAAGGTCAGTGGCCTGACATCGTCAACGGGATTGCTGCCAGTGCGACCTATGTTCAGAATTGGTACTTGGCTGCTCAAGCGGTTGATTATCTCGCAGGGAACACAAATGGGCCCATGAATCATTTCTGGTCCCTATCGGTCGAAGAGCAGTATTATATTTTCTGGCCATTGATCCTCGTCCCCGTGCTTGCGACTGCGCGCAAGGCGGGCTTGACCTCCCGCGTGGCGTTCGGATGGGTTACTGCTTTCATCGGAGCCGGATCTCTCGCTTATTCCGTGTTCCTTACGCCTCTCGATCCTGGAACAGCCTACTTCGCAACCACAACTCGCGCATGGGAACTGGCCCTTGGCGGCGGCTTGGCCGTTTACCTAGCAAGGAATGCCTTATCTCCCGCCCTCCGTGAAATCCTGGGATTTGCTGGCATCGTCGGCATCGCCTTCGCGAGCCTAGCCTACAACGATAGCACTCAGTTCCCGGGTTATGCAGCGCTGGTTCCAACTTTAGGAGCGGCCGCAATCATTGCCTCGAGCGGCTCACAGTCACCTTGGTCTGTTCAGACCATCCTGAACTCGAGGCTGTTTCAGTATCTCGGCGATACATCATATTCACTGTACCTTTGGCATTGGCCGATCATCGTTATCTACAGGGAGATCACTGATCGTGCCCCAGGACTAGCCGATGGCGTCCTGATCCTCCTCGCTTCAGGCGGACTTGCGCATGTGAGCAAAGTCTATGTCGAGGATCGGTTCCGTACCTCCTCGTTTGCCGTCGGAAAGACGATTGCCGTCGGTGCCGGATGCATTGCAGCGACATTTCTCCTAGGGATTGGCTACCTTTCCTGGAGCGATCAGGCGCGGGGTCCTGTGGCTTTGAACGGGCGGCTTGGCGCCATGGCGATGCTCGATCCCCAGTACAATTGGCGTGATGAGGATCCGAGCAAGTTCATCCCAAGGCCGGAGAACGTGAAGGCGGATGTTCCGTCCGTCTACGCGACCAAGTGCCATCAGGAGCAGCGCAGAAGCGAGGTTCTGACATGCATGTACGGCGACCCGACGGCCAAGACAAAGATCGTCATGATCGGCGATTCTCATGCGGGACATTTGTATCCTGCATTCGAGGAGTTAGGGCGCGAAGGTGCGATCTACTTCCGCGGTCTGTCTAAGTCGGCATGCCTGTTCTCGCTGGAGGCATTCTATCATCAGCCCTTCAAGCGCGATTATACTGAGTGCCTTGAATGGTCGAAAAACGTGATTGCCTGGCTGGAGCGGGAGCGGCCAGATCTCGTCCTGATCTCGCAATCGCCGGCCTATCCCGAGTCGACCGGAAAGGGGATGACTGAGGCTTGGCTACGACTGATCGAGATGGGACTGGATGTGCGTGTTATCCGCTCGACTCCTTGGCTACGGTTCGATGCAGACAAGTGCCTGAGCGCCAGCAAAAATTGGAGTGTTGATTGCGCTCCCATGCGTAAGGATGTCTTCAGACAGGATCTTGTATCGGCAACCGCTGACAAGATGGAACTGCGTGTGTTGGATCTGTCTAATTACCTGTGCGATGCCGAAAGGTGTCCAACGGTGATCGGCGGCATTCTGGTGTATAGGGATCGGCATCATCTCACGGCCACATTCGCCAAGACCCTAAGCCACGCCTTCAGGAAAGAGTTATCAATCGATACGCGAGCCAACTAGCCAAAAAGGGGAACACTCGCTGGTCATGAAGAAGGCTTGTTTTCCGCCGCGACATAGCGCGCCCGTGGGCGGATGAGGGTAGCCTGGCTGCGCTGCTCGATGGCATGGGCGAGCCAGCCGGCCGTGCGTCCGATAGCGAAGAGCGTAAAGGCGGCGCCGGTGGGCAGTCCATAGGCCCGCTCCGTCACGACAAGTGCCACGTCGATGCTGGGCGAACCGCCCGAGACACCTGCCAGAACCCGCAGGGTCGTGGCATCGGAGGCGAGCAGGGGTACGTTCTCCAGGAGCGCACGCGCCCGTGGATCGCCTTCCGGATAGAGGCGATGGCGGAAGGCCGGATGGGGCGCTGTTCCGGGGGAATTCAGAAAGGCCCTGACCCGCTCGGTCATGCCGCCGTGATAGGGGCCGCTCAGGGCTGCCAGTCCCGCGATCACCGCATTGCGCAGGGATGCGCCGGTCGAAGCCGTGACCCGCACTGCGAAGGCCGAGGAACTGAGTTCGTGATCGGCGCACAGAACGAGCGCACGCCGGATCGCGTCCGCAGCCTGCGGTGGGGCTTTCCAGGCCGAAGCCAGGTGCCGGTGGATCGGTTGGATTCCGGGATCCGCACCGGTCGCCGCGGCGGCTGTCATGCGCAGGATCGCCGCCACCTCGGCTCCACGGGTCTCGCGCACGGAAGGCGCGGACAGGAGGCGGATGGCCTGCGCGACGAAATCGTGCGGTCCGAAGGCCGGCTCCGTCAGGGCACCAGGGATCGGGGAAGGGTGGTGAAAAGCGTTCCCGTCCAGGGCTCCGATGAGGAGGCGTGCCACATCCTCGAGGGTCGCCGTGCGGGTGATCGCGATGGCGTCCTGCCCGCGGTAGAACAGCCGTCCATCCCTGATCTGGGTGATGCTGGTCTCCAGCACCGGCAGGCCCCAGTCGAGGGCGGTCGCAGCCGCCACAGTCGGGCGCCGGAACCGTGCCTTGCGCTCCATCAGGGCTTCCACATCGTCCAGCGCATAGAGGCGCTGGCGCGGGTCGTGCGGCGAGGCGTAGGAGCGGATCAGGCCGCGGCTCACATAGGCATAGAGGCTCGCCCGGCTGATCCCGAGGCGGGAGGAAGCCACTTCGGCCGATGTGAGGTCGAGGGATGCTTGGTCCATATGTTGATATGTTGATTCAAGATTGACGCCTCAGCAAGTCCGGCGCGATCCTCCCCACAACAAAGGAGAGCATTCATGACCATCGGATTGGACGATGTGATCGCGGCCGAAACGGCGCTCAGCCATGTGGATGGTGAGGCGGGCCGCCTGATCATTGCCGGGCATGACCTTGAGGCATTGGCGGGTCGCGTGGCTTTTGAGGACGCGGTGGCGCTGCTCTGGGAAGGTCTCGTTCCCGACCTAGTGCACCCGCGCGCAGTTCTGGGCCAAGCCCGCGAGAGGGCTTACGGCTACCTTGAACCTCTCGGCCCGCAGCTTGCCGGCCTCACGCCGGTCGAAGGCATGCGGATGCTGCTGGCGGGCCTGCCCGATGCGGAAGTGGACCATCCCACATTGGCCGTCGGGGCCGCCGGCGTTGCGGCCGCCATGGCCGTGCGGGGCACCCAGGGCCTCGCGCCGGTCGCGCCCGATGCACGCTCAAGTCACGCGGCCGATATCCTGCGCATGATGCGCGATGCGCCCGTGTCGGATGACGAGGCGCAGGGCCTCGACACCTATCTCGTGACGGTGATCGACCATGGGCTCAATGCCTCCACATTCACCGCCCGGGTGGTGGCCTCGACGCAGGCCGGCATCCTGTCGTCCGTGGTGGCGGGGCTCTGCGCCCTCAAAGGTCCGCTGCATGGCGGCGCGCCAGGCCCGGTGCTCGACATGCTGGATGCCATCGGGTCGATCGACAACGCGGCGGCCTGGCTCGACGACGCGATCGTTCGGGGCGAACGCCTTATGGGCTTTGGCCACCGCATCTACCGGGTGCGCGATCCGCGGGCGGATGTGCTGAAGGCGGCCGTCGGGCGACTGAAGGGCAGAGGCAATCGGATAGCCTTCGCGGAGGCCGTTGAGGCGACGGCCCTCAAGGTGCTGGAGCGCCGCAAGCCCGGACGCCGCCTCGACACCAATGTGGAGTTCTACACCGCCATCCTGCTCGATGCCCTGGGTGTCCCGCGTGAGGGTTTCACGCCGCTCTTCGCAGCCGGTCGCACAGCGGGCTGGGTGGCCCATGCCATCGAGCAGAGCCGCCTGCGTCGGATCATCCGGCCGCAATCGCGTTATGTGGGCGCCTGGCCTGCGCAGGCCGCCTGATCGGCTCTATTGCGGCGGCTCCTCCGGGCAATGCGCAGGGTGGCGAAGAGCGTAAAGGCAGCCCCCACCGGCAGTCCATGGGGGCCCGTTCCATCATGACCAGCGCCACATCGATGCTCTGCGAGCCGCCGGACACGTCCGCGATGTCTCGCAGGGTTGTAGCCCCAAGGCGGCGGGCGGAGGTACAGTCTTGAGGAGGGTCCGGGCTTCAGTCTCGATCCGCCATTCCGAGGCCGAGTGCTGACGAACTGGGTCTGATAGGCCTCGGCATCAGAAAACCCATTTTCAGGAAGGTCGTCAGCTACACTGGCTCTCCAGCAGCGGCTGCTTGCGTTCAACTAACGAGCATATGGCCAAGATTTAAGTGGCCGTGCTAGATGCGTCACAACCTTCCTGCATGGTGAAGGGTAGCGTTAGGACCAACGGGGGTGGTCCTGGCGCACATCTGTCGTTTTTGACAGCAAACCCAAATAACCCCGCTCGGGGCAATGCGATGTTCGAGGTGCTCGCTCGATTCTTCCTTGGTGAGCCGCCACGCGAAAAAGGCGTGCAGGTGGATCTCATCTACAGCGACCCGGATCTCCAAGCCTTCTTCCTGGTGCTCTTAATATTTGGATCGCTGCTTTTGGCGCCGTTTGTCCCGTCCTTATGGCGGATGCAGAGACAAGGGGCGGCCTTCGTGTTGGCTTTCACGCTGTTCTGTGCCGTGAGCTTTGCTGCAATCGGCATCTTCGCCAGTGGCTTTGCCGGTGGACGATATCCGCAGCTCCAATGGAGCGCGGGCCAACAGCAAGCCCTGAAGTAATCCTGCAAAGCACTGCTCACGGAGGCTCGCTGGCTCCTGACTGTCTCTATCCTTACGCACCTCCCTAGCCTTACGCACCTCCCTAGCTTCTTGTGGACAGGCGGGCGAAAAACAGGGCTGAAAAAGAAAAAGCGCCAGTCCGAAGACGGCGCTTTAAGTTTACGGATCCGTAGGGGCAAATAAAACAAATCCGATGAAGAGCACCTGCTCACAAAAAAACCGGAATGTCTTTTTTCTTAGTCGTTTGGAGGGTGCGGCATTTTGGTAGTCATTGAGAACGATAAGGCTTTCTACTTATTGCATACCTCCGGCGAGGTAGGTATGCAGGCGTCTCCGTAGGGGCAAATACGGATCAGAGGGTCGCGAACACGGTCAAAAGACCGGGCGCGGCCCTTTTCTCTGTTCCGCTCAGCCCTTGCATGCCGGGGCTTACGGCATGCAAGGGTGAACGCACCTTCCCGAGGAGTGTGGACTGTACTCGTTCTGTCCCTGCCTCACGCGGGAGGCGGTCCAACGAACTCAAGACCGTAGCGGCCTGCGATTTCCACGATCTGAGGCATATCCCGCGACGGGTGGAGACCGAGACTCTCGACCTCGATGAAGAAGCCGTCCCCTTCTCCAGGGGTCAGGGTAATCAGCAGCTGCCCCTCGCTGGAGCCTATATTCTTGAAACTGTGCGGAGCACCCTTCGGAATCAGAATGGTGTCCCCGTCCGTCAGGTCCTGAGCCTCGCCCATGCACCAGAAGCGGAATTTTCCGGCGAGGACGCGGAACAGCTCCTGCTCCCTGTGATGCACATGCATCGGCGGACCGGCCCCGGCCGGGACCTTTTCAATCCAATGGGAAAAGGCCCCTTTAACCTCATCGGAGCGAACCAGGAAGGTGCGGGGCAGATCGAAGGCGTGATTGTTTGTGCCTTCGCCAGCCCGCCGGACGAGTGCTCTGCTTCCCGAATCCTGATCCATCATCTCGCCTTTGGTTGACATGGCATCCGAAGCCGACCAGGCGAAGCTAACATGCGAGCTTAGTGATTTGAGAAGGGAATTCCGGGCGATACAGGCTGCTGAGATCGGAAACGGCGGTGTCGCGGGATTAGGCCATGCCATCGCCATGGCATGGATGAGTGAAGTAAAAGGCCGCGCCCGATCCTTATGAATGCAAGGCGCGGCCCCCGGCCCGCAGTTGCCCCTACGGGTGAGCGTCAACGTAAGGTTAACCTTGGCTGGAATGCGGCCACGCTTCGGAATTTGTGCGACCATTCTGTGGGAACCTGAGAGCAGAACGGCCGTCGAAAGCCTTCTGGCCCTTTATTGCCCCAATGAGCCAGGCACTTCGGAGCGCCCCTCGCGGGCGATTATCCTATGGTGCTCAGGAAGCGTCCAGTCGCCGCTCGATTTCACGGGCGACGTCCCGGAGGGGAGGCGATAGGGGCTGTTGGAGCAACTCGCCGTACATTGCCCGCAGATTGACACCGATGTGATCGTGAGTGGCTGTCTTTATTTGTGACCAGAGCCGGTCATCTCTCCATGCGAGAGGGACTACGACAAGCTCACCGCATTCCCAGTCGTCGCAACCTGCATCCACCATGGGCTTCCCCCAGCCTACGCTCTGGCGATCATGGCTGGAAAACTATGCAGGAGAGCGACCGTTCCCGTCTCACCATCACAAATAATAGCTTATGTTAACAATGCTACTGAGGCTCCCGCCCATAGAGGGGTAGGGTCGCAGGAGAGAACCATAACCAGTGGCCCGGTGTCTCAGCCGAGGAACAGGTCGGCGAGGAGCGATACAGTCACCGCCTTACAAACCAAGGTCATTCCCAGGAGGGGGTGGCCGACGTGGGTCTGCTGAGGAATGCGAGTGGTCGAGCCGCGCACCTCGGTGTCTTGGGTTTTATGGGTTTCAAGCCGGTGCTCAGACATTGGGGCTCGTCATAGCGGTGCGCTCAGTCGGGAGCAATAGATCCGCGGGAGTCGTCATGGGGAGGGTATAGCGGAAAGGGGTGAAGAGAGGGTTGGTCAGCTTGGCTCAATCCCGAGCACACTTTGAACTTTGGCTTTCAGCAGGGCCGTCCCGATTTCTTTAAGTGCGGCAATGGACCAGCTCCCAGCAGCTGAGGCGCCTTCCTTGGTTTTTCGCCAAATCTCAGGGTCGCGCATGGTGTCCAAAAACTCGTGCCCGTCCCATGTGAGGCGTCGGACATACCATCCTCCGACAGTACTGCTTCCCTGCTTCTGATTGGCGTCGATCAGGCCGGCCTCTATCAGAAGCTTCAGATGGAGCTCGATTGTCGGTTGATCAATCCCATTAAGACGGTCGGCTGAAATAAGGTCGCTAATATAGAGGGCAGGCTTTTCCGATGCCTCGATTTCAAGCAGAAGGTTACGCACCAAGTCCATGTCGCGCTTCATGCCTGCCCCTCATCCCACCGTCACAGCATAGTCGCTTGCTGAGCTCGAAAACAGCCTTTCCCGATGAAGGGCGTCAGCCCTGAACCTGCTCCAATCACGCCGTTCATCATGAGGTACCGGTACCATCCCTCTTTTGGCTTATGCATCGGGAAACTCGTCATATGCGTTTCCTGATCTAGGCAGCCTGGGACAGCTGGGGAGGGCTTGACGCCCCAAGCCCCTGGGTCGGTCACACGAAAGGTACCGCGTATGAAAAGTCTTGTTATCCTCTTGGCGCTTGCAGCCACTCCCGCAGCTGCACAAGCAGAGCGCGTCACGCTGCGTAGCCTTCACGTCCTTTGCTCGACAGCTGACACGGCAAACCGCCTGCACGAGCTGCGCGGCAACAACAGCGCTTGGATAGAACAGGTCAAATCGGAAACAGCCCAGAAGCGCTGCACGATCCTGCCATCAGCCACGAACGTGTGGGTGGAGAGCCGCTCCGGGGCGCTAACATGTGCCAAAGGCGATGACATGCCCAGCTGCGGGTGGACCGTGCTTGATGCGACCTGACAGCTTTGCAGGCTGAAGGAGGGCAGCCATCCCCCTCCTGTCTAGGTGAGCAGAGGGAGGCGTAGCCTGCCGTCGTGATGGGTCATCGCTTGGCCCGCGCGGGCGGCGTGATGCTTCCTATCGCGCCGGCTCCTCCGGCCGCTGCGCGAGGCAGGGGTCAAGGACGATGAAGTCCGGGTTCGGCCGGCTGTAGCCGCCCGCCGCCGTCACCACCTCGCCGACCTTCATGTCGTTGGTCTGGTAGGTGACGCAGAGCACCTTCGGGTCGGGCGCTGTGCCGCACAGGCCGAGATAGGCCAGCGTCCCGTCGAAATGCACGAGGGCGAGGGGACCCGTGACGCTGAAATCCACACGCGTTGCGCCGGTCTCGCGATCCTTGGTCAGCTCCCGCACCTCATGGCACAGAGCCCGATAGGAGGGTTGCATGTCCGGATCGGCGAAGGGGCTTTTCTCATCGCTCTCCTGGCCTGAGGCCGCTGCCGAACCGAACATCAGCAACGCGATGAAAAGGCTCTGCATCTGGCGTCGGGGCATGGACCACCTCAGACGTGCTGGCCGCCGTTGATGTGAAGCTCCGCGCCGGTCACATAGGAACTTGCATCGGTGCAGAGGAAGTAGATGGCTTTCGCCACCTCGTCCGGGGTGCCGAGGCGGCGCATCGGCAGCTGTTCGACGATCTTCTCCGTGCCGGGCGACAGGATCGCGGTGTCGATCTCGCCCGGCGAGATCGCGTTCACGCGCACGCCCAGCGGCCCGAAATCGGATGCCATCTCGCGGGTGAGCGAGGCGAGCGCCGCCTTGGAGGTGGCATAGGCCGCGCCCGCGAACGGATGGACGCGCGAGCCCGCGATGGAGGTCACGTTCACCACCGAGCCCTTGGCCTTGGTGAGTTCGTCCTGAAGGCCGCGGGCCAGCATGATCGAGGCGAAGAAGTTCACCTGGAACACCCGCAGCCAATCCTCGTAGCGGGTGTCGAGGGTGCCCATCCGCGCGCCGCCTTCGCCCTTGGGCGAAATGCCCGCGTTGTTCACGAGCGCATGCAGGCAGCCGCCCTCGACGGCCAAGCGCTCCTTCACCTCCGCGATGGCGCGGCGGGTGTCCTGCGCATCGGCCAGATCGACCTGCAGGTGGTCCTCAGGCCCCATCTCCCACGGGCAGTTCTCAGGGAATCCGTGCCGCGAGCAGGTGATCACCCGCCACCCGGCCGCGGAGAAACGCTTGACCGTGGCATGCCCGATGCCGCGGCTCGCACCGGTGAGCAGCATGATGCGGCGAGAGGTGTTGGATGAAGAGGACATGGGGTTCTCTCGTGAGAGGGGGCAGACCTTTAGCCCGGTTCGGAGGTAGGGTCCATGGGATGGCTCGGCGTCACGGATAAAGCCGCACCTTCCGCCAGCCGTCGCCGTCGCGGCTGAACACCACGCGATCATGCAGCCGGAACGGCTTGTCCTGCCAGAACTCGATGGAAACCGGCGCGATGCGGAAGCCCGTCCAGTGCGGCGGGCGCGGGATTTCGCCCACGGCGAACTTGGCGGTGTTCAGGGCCACGGCCTTCTCCAGGGCGAAGCGGCTCTCGAGCGGGCGCGACTGCTGGCTCGCCCAGGCGCCGATGCGGCTGTCGCGGGGGCGGCTCTGGAAATAGGCGTCGGCCTCCTGGTCGCTCACCAGCGTCACGGGGCCACGGGCGCGCACCTGCCGGCGCAGGCTCTTCCAGTGCAGCACAAGGGCGGCCTTGCCCTGGCCGAGAAGCTCGCGGCCCTTGTTGGATTCCGTGTTGGTGTAGAACACGAAGCCGTTCTCGTCGAAGCCTTTGAGCAGCACCATGCGCACGTTCGGCAGCCCGGTCTCGTCCACGGTGGCGAGCGCCATGGCGTTGGGATCGTTCGGCTCCGAGGCTTCCGCTTCCTTCATCCAGGCCTCGAAGAGGGCGAAGGGCTCATCCGATTCCGTGAAGTCACCAGTTATTAACCCGCTCACTGTCTTATCTCGTTCTGTGACTTTTGGTTCTGGGGGACCCAACGCGTGACGTGGATCAATCCGCGCCGTTATAGATCAGATGGCTTCGCCAGCGAAGCCATGAAAATCCTGGTCGTCGGCCTGCTCGCCCTGTCGACGAGCGCCTGCGGCCTGTCCCTTGGCCTGTCGGCCCTCGACGAGGACGGACCTATGGCGACGGGCGCGATCGCGTCCAAGACCGACATCTCCCTCTCGTCCGATCTGGACGATGAGGATTGGCGCCGCGCCAAGGCGGCGCTGGCCGTCGCCCTCGACCCGCAGGGACCCGGCACCCAGGTCTCCTGGGACAACCCGGCGACCACCCGCAAGGGCACCTTCACCCCTGTCGGGGCGCCCTTCGTGAAGAACGACGAGATCTGCCGCAGCTTCTCGGCTCATCTGAGCGGCCCGTCCACATCAGTCCTGCAGGGCATGGCCTGCCGGCCTTCCGGCGGGGAATGGGTCCTCAAGGAGGTCAAGCCATTGAAGGGCACGGCCAAAGTCTAGCTGTTATCGGTTCGGGCGTTGCGAAGGGGCAACACTTTGCCCATATGACCGTCAAACCCGTGGAGCCTCCAAGCTCTTGTCCCGACGGTTCAGGATTCCACCATGCGCAACCCCTATGACGTTCTCGGCGTGTCCCGCTCTGCGAGCGAAGCGGACATCAAGAAGGCGTTCCGCAAGCTCGCCAAGACCTACCATCCCGACAGCAACACGGACGACCCCAAGGCCAAGGACAAATTCGCGGAGGCCAACTCGGCCTACGAGATCCTCGGCGACGCGACCAAGCGCGCCCAGTTCGACCGGGGCGAGATCGACGCCGAGGGCAAGCCACGTTTTCAGGGCTTCGAGGGCTTCGGCGGTGGCCGGGGCGGGACCGGGGCGGAGGGATTCTCCAGCTTTGGCGGCGGCAATCCTTTCGGCGGGCGGCGCAGCCGGAGCGGCTTCGGGTCCGATCCGGGTGAGGACTTCTTCTCCCAGATCTTCGAGAACGCCTTCCGGGCCGGGGGCGAGAGTCCGCGCCAGGCGCGCGGCCGCACCCGGCAGCCGAAGGGCGAGGACGTCGAGGCCACCCTCACGGTTACGCTTGAAGAGGCCGCCGCCGAGGCGAAGAAGCGGGTCCGGCTCCCCACCGGGCGGGACGTGGACGTGGTCATCCCCAAGGGCGTTGCCGACGGCCAGGTGATCCGCCTGCGCGGCCTAGGGCAGGGCGCCCCCGGAATCGATCCGGGCGATGCGCTGCTGACCATCACGTTCGCGCCCCATGAGCGCTTCACGCCGGAAGGCTCCAATCTGCGACTGCGCCTGCCCGTCGAGATCGAGGAGGCCGTCCTGGGCGGCTCGGTGCGCGTGCCGACGCTCACCGGCTCGGTGGAGATGAAGATTCCGCCTCTCACCAATTCCGGCCGCACCTTCCGCCTGCGCGGAAAGGGCCTTCCGGCCAAGACCGGCCATGGCGACCTTCTCGTGACCACGGAGATCAGGCTGCCGGAGATCGTGGACGAGGACCTGATGGACTACGCCCGCAGGCGCCTCTCGGCCAAAGCCAAGTAAGGCGTTTCAGCGGAAATTAGTCCTCATTTGCCGGGATCGTCGCAAGCCGTGCCAAGAGGGCTTCCCCGTGGACGACGGGTCGGCTAAAGAGGCCGTTCTTATTTGAACGATCCAGCGACGATCTAGGTGAATCATGGCGGAGACAAAGGCCACCGGCATTCTGGCCGGCAAGCGCGGCTTGGTGATGGGTGTGGCGAACAACCGTTCCATCGCCTGGGGCATTGCGCAGGCGGCCCGCCAGCACGGGGCGGAACTCGCCTTCACCTATCAGGGCGATGCCTTGAAGAAGCGCGTCGAGCCCCTGGCCAAGGAGTTGGATGCCCATGTGGTCGGCCATTGCGACGTGACGGACGGCGCCACCATCGATGCGGTGTTCGACGAGGTGAAGCGCCTCTGGGGCTCCATCGACTTCGTCATCCACTGCATCGCCTTCTCGGACAAGGATGAGCTGACCGGCCGGTACGTTGAGACCTCCGAGGGCAACTTCACCAAGTCGCTGCTGATCTCCTGCTATTCCTTCACGGCCATCGCCCAGCGGGCCGAGAAGCTGATGAACGAGGGCGGTTCGCTCCTCACACTCACCTATTACGGCGCCGAGAAATGGATGCCGCACTACAACGTCATGGGCGTGGCCAAGGCAGCCCTTGAGGCCTCGGTGCGCTATCTCGCGGCCGATCTCGGCCCCAAAAACATCCGCGTCAATGCCATCTCGGCGGGCCCGATCAAGACCCTGGCGGCGTCGGGCATCGGCGATTTCCGCTATATTCTGAAGTGGAACGAGTACAACTCGCCGCTGCGCCGCACGGTCACCATCGAGGAGGTCGGCGAGACGGCCGCCTATCTCGTGTCCGATATGTCCCGCGGCATGACCGGCGAGATCCTGCACGTGGATGCCGGCTACCACGTGGTCGGCATGAAGAACCCGGAGGCGCCGGATCTCTCCCTCGACAAAGACTGACCTTCAGTAACGCGTAACCGGATTTTCCCGTGACCCCGTCCCGCCCCACGATCTACTTCATTCGCCATGGCGAGACGGACTGGAACCTCGAAGGGCGCCTTCAGGGGCAGAAGGACATTCCGCTCAATGATGTCGGGCGCGTCCAGGCCGAGGAGGCTGGCCGCAAGCTCCGGACGCTCGCCCCCCATATCGAGGACCTCGCCTATATCGCGAGCCCCATGACGCGCACCCGCGAGACCATGGAGATCCTGCGCCAGACCCTGGGCCTGCACCCGGAATCCTACAAGCTGGACGACCGCCTCGTGGAGCTGACCTTCGGCTCTTGGGAGGGCATGACCTGGAAGGAAGTGCGCAAGGCCGAGCCGTCCCTCGCGGCCCTGCGCGAGCAGGACAAGTGGCACTACGCCCCGCCCGGCGGCGGCGAGAGCTACGCCATGCTGGTCGACCGCATCCGCCCGTTCCTCGACGACATCACCCGCGACACGGTGGTGGTGGCCCATGGCGGCGTCGCCCGGGCGTTCCTGTCACTTGCCTGCGGCGTCAACGCCCGTCAGGCCGCCAGCCTGGACATCTGGCAGGGGCGGGTGCTCGTGATCGAGGGGCGCAACCACCGCTGGGTGTAGCTGGCTTCCAAAAGTGGCCAACGTGATGGAGCATGCGATGGCCGATCTATACCCACCGCTCGACCCCTACGAGACCGACATGCTCGATGTGGGTGACGGGCACCGCATCTATTGGGAAGCCTGCGGCAATCCTCTCGGCAAGCCGGCTCTCGTTCTTCATGGTGGTCCTGGCTCCGGCTGCACGGTGAATGCGCGCCGATACTTCGATCCGGGAAAGTATTGCATCGTTCTGTTCGACCAGCGCGGGAGCGGTCGGAGCCAACCTCATACGAGCGAGCCGCGAGCCGATCTCTCCACGAACACGACCTCTCACCTGCTCGCCGATATCGAGCGGCTGCGTAAGCATCTCGGAATCGAGCGTTGGCTGATCCTCGGCGGCTCCTGGGGTTCGACCTTGGCGCTCGCCTATGCCGAGCAGCATCCGGAACGCGTGACAGAGATGGTCCTGTTCAGCATTGCCACCACCACGTCTCGGGAGATCGAGTGGATCACGCACGGCGTCGGGGCGTTCTTTCCTGAAGCCTGGAGCCGCTTTCGCGATGGCGCTCCTGAGGAGGAGCGGGACGGCAGTCTGGTCGAGGCCTATCATCGCCTGCTCATGAATCCGGATCCCTCCGTTCACGAGAAGGCAGCGCGGGACTGGTGCGACTGGGAGATGGCCATCGTCGCAGTTCATCCCGGTCACAAGCCACATCCTCGCTATGAAGACCCCACCTTCCGTCTCGGCTTCGCCCGTCTGGTGACCCATTACTGGCGCCATGCAGCTTGGCTCGAGGATGGCGCTCTTGTGCGCAATGCAGCCCGCCTGTCCGGAATCCCCAGCGTTCTTATCCACGGCCGACTGGATATCGGCGGGCCGCTCGTCACGCCGTGGACGCTTCATCGGCATTGGCCGGACAGCGAACTCGTGGTCGTCAGCGAGGCTGGGCACGATGCGCGTGATCCGGGCATGACGGAGAGCATCGTGGCCGCGACGGATCGCTTCGCTTGAGTCCTAGCGTCACCGCCGAGTAGTCGACAACCTTCAGCCGCCCTCCTGCGTTGAAGGATATGCAATTCATCTGCGACGCTCCGGGATCGACGACGTGGTTTCTCATTGAAACGGAAGGGGAGGCCGCGCTCGAATCCGACGCTATGCACCATGCGGTCGAGAAGCACTTCCGTCAGGCCTGGGAGACCGCCGAACGGAGCTACCGGCCGACGTCGAGTTCCTTCGTCGAGACGAATATCGGCCTCAAGGCCCATGTGCAGCGTGTCATGCCGCTGTTCCTGACCCTGCGCGATGCGGAGGGGCAGGCGCTCGTCACGGCCATGCTGCCGCCGGGCGGTCAGCACAATCCGGCCTTTCGGACCATCATCGTCGGTCCGGGGAACAGCGACCCCTATCTTGAGCACGGGGAGGCCATCGAGACCTTGGGCGAGCGCTTCGGCCTCTCGCTCGACCGCGCCGATTGCTATCCCTACCGGTGAGTGCGCCCACGCTCCCGGACATCACCTCTTGTTCTGCGCCGGTCATGGCCAGTGGGGTGTCATCCCCCGACTTGTTCCGGGGATCCTGTTGTCGTTTCCAGCTGCGCGCCCTTCAGGATGAGGACGATGTCTATTGAGACGGGATGGCCTGCACGAGCCGGGCCATGACGCGGCGGGCAAGTTCAGGGCCGCCCCCCATTGTTGAGCCTTCCCTAAGAATATGCTCTTATGCGTTACTCAGTAACGAAATAAGGGGTTTTCATGTCTCGCCTCACGGCCTTCGCGGCCAGCCTGATCATGCTCGCGGGCTCCGCATCGGCGGAAACCGTCGAGCGGACCGTCAAGGCCAACACGATTTCGGCCATCGGTGGCTTTCTCGGCTATGAGGTGGATACCTGCTACCCGTCGAACATCCCCGATGTGAAGGTACGCCAGCAACCGGCGAACGGCACCATCCAGATCCGCCCATACGAGCAGGCGCTCGGGAAGGAGACCCGCTGCCCCGGCACGAAGGTTCGCGGTCTCGCGTATGTCTACACGCCGAAGAAGGGCTTCAAAGGGACCGACGAGGTTGTTCTCGATATTCCCTGGAGCTGGAATGAGGCCGCGCCCCAGACGCTCATGACCTATACGTACCGGATCCGCGTGGAATAAGGTCGAGCAGTCAGCGCCAATGGAACTGCACCGGACGCGAGGATGACTGCTTCCTCAGACCACACAGGAGACCGCGGTGAATCAAGGGATTGCGCATATCGCCCTTGTGGTCCGTGACTATGATGAGGCCATCGACTTCTATGTGAACAAGCTCCGGTTCGAACTGGTCGAGGACACATACCAGCCGGAGCAGGACAAGCGCTGGGTTATCGTCAGGCCGCAGGGCCAGGGGAGCGCTTCGCTGCTGCTGGCACGTGCGTCGAATGCTCATCAGGAGAGCTTCATCGGCAACCAGGCCGGCGGCCGTGTCTTCCTGTTCCTGCGGACCGACGATTTCCGGCGCGACCATGCCGCCATGGTCGAGGCAGGCATCATATTCGTCCGGGAGCCCAAGCAAGCGGATTATGGCATCGTCGCCGTATTCAAGGATCTTTACGGCAATCTCTGGGACCTCGTTCAATTCACGGATGGCCGTCCATGATCACCCTGCGCCATCAGCCTCCGGACAAATGTTGCATGATGCGGGGGGCATCCCCGGCGGCCGCAGGCCGGGAAGGGGTTCCTTGGCGCTGAGTGTGCCAGTGGATTCCCTTCCCCTGCGATGGCTTGCGCAATCTCCGGCCGGGAATGACAGTGGTTCGGCAGCATCAATGTTCACATTTTGTTCTTGACAATTCTCCTAAGCTGGGCTATAGCTGGGGACATCCTCGCCCGACGAGGGGCGCGCTCGCGAGGCGTCGCAAGAGTGGGGCGAGGAGCGGTCCCGCCGCAGGTCTCGCACGCCTGTGATCGCGGGTGGCCGATCCTGGCTTGATCCAGGTCCGCTGAAACAAACCGCGCGTGACGGGCAGTCTGGCTCTCACTTTCCCCACACCCATCGAGCCGGGCTGCCCGCCACGCCTCCCTCGATCCACCTTCAGGCCCGCAGCCCAACGGCTGCAGGCCTGAAGGTGCTGGCTGTTTGACATCGATCCGCCTTTAGCCAGCGTGACACCGGGGCGCTTTGGTTCTAAGAGGCCCTAAACCCTGAAGAAGTGCCATGTCCCACAACACCTTCGGTCACCTGTTCCGCGTCACCACTTTCGGCGAAAGCCACGGGCCGGCCCTCGGCTGCGTGATCGATGGCTGCCCGCCCATGATCCCGCTGGAGGCGGCCGAGATCCAGGCGGAGCTCGACCGGCGCCGGCCGGGCCAGTCGCGCTTCACCACGCAGCGCCAGGAGCCGGACCAGGTCAAAATCCTCTCGGGCGTTTTCACCGACGAGCGGACCGGCCGGCAAGTGACCACCGGCACGCCGATTGCCTTGCTGATCGAGAACGTGGATCAGCGTTCGAAGGACTACTCCGAGATCAAGAACTCTTACCGTCCGGGCCACGCCGATTTCACCTATGACGTGAAATACGGCATCCGCGACTATCGCGGCGGCGGCCGCTCCTCGGCCCGCGAGACGGCGGCGCGTGTGGCTGCCGGGGCCGTGGCCCGTAAGATGCTCGCCGGCATCACCATCCGGGGTGCCCTCGTGCAGATGGGGCCGCATGCCATCGACCGTGGCAACTGGGATTGGGACGAGGTGTCCCGCAACCCGTTCTTCTGCCCCGACGCGAAGGCGGCCGCCTTCTACGAGGAATATCTCGACGGCCTGCGCAAGGCCGGCTCCTCCATCGGGGCCGTGCTTGAGATCGTGGCCGAGGGCGTGCCGCCCGGCCTCGGCGCGCCGATCTACGGCAAGCTCGATTCCGACCTCGCCTCCGCGCTCATGTCGATCAATGCGGTCAAGGGCGTTGAGATCGGCGACGGCTTTGCTGCCGCCGCCCTGCGCGGCGAAGAGAATGCCGACGAGATGCGTCCGGGCAACGGCGGCGTGCCGACGTTCCTGTCGAACCATGCCGGCGGCGTCCTCGGTGGCATTTCCACGGGCCAGCCGGTAGTCTGCCGCTTCGCCGTAAAGCCCACCTCGTCGATCCTCACGCCCCGCGCCAGCGTCACCCGCTCCGGCGCCGAGGCCGAGGTGATGACCAAGGGACGGCACGACCCCTGCGTGGGCATCCGAGCCGTGCCGGTGGGCGAGGCCATGGTCGCCTGTGTGCTCGCCGACCACGTCCTCCGTCACCGGGGGCAGGTGGGGCAGAGCGCGTCTTGGCCGTTCCAGGGCTGACCCTTCGCGCTAGCTCATCCTGATCTGCAGTTTTGCAAGGGCAGCCATGCGGATTTTAGTTTTACTAAAATCCTGCCATCGGCTAAGCCATCGCCATGAAACTGGCTGAGTGGCTCACCCGCAATGGCGTCTCGCGTGTGGAATTCGCGCGGCGGATCGGCGTTACCCCTGGCGCCATCACCCAGATGTGCAACTCCGAACAGGCTTGGCTCTCGCGGGACACGGCGGATTTGATCGCCCGTGAAACCCGTGGCGCCGTCACGCCCAACGATTTCCTGCCCCCGGCCGCCAAGGAGGCCCTGATGCCCAATTCCGTCACCGATGCCATCGAGGCTTTCGCCCGCGGCGAGATCGTCATCGTCACGGACGACGACGACCGTGAGAACGAGGGCGACCTTATCGTCGCCGCCTCCCTTTGCACGCCGGAGAAGATGGCTTTCATCATCCGCAACACCTGCGGCATCGTCTGCGCGCCGCTCACCGCAGCAGAAGCCCGCCGCCTGCGCCTCGACCCGATGGTCGCCTCTAACGATGCCCCGCTCGGCACCGCCTTTACCGTCACCGTCGACGTGAAGCATGGGCTCACCACCGGCATCTCCGCCGAGCAGCGCTCGAACACGGTGCGGGCGCTCGCCAACAACAACATGGGCGCGGCGGATTTCGTGCGTCCCGGGCACGTCTTTCCACTGATCGCCAAGGACGGCGGCGTGCTCATGCGCTCGGGCCATACGGAAGCCGCCGTCGACCTCTGCAAGCTCGCGGACCTGCCGCCGGTGGGCGTGATCTGCGAACTGGCTAACGACGACGGCACAGTGATGAAGGGCCGGCAGATCGACGTCTTTGCCGAGACGCACAACCTGAAGCGCATTTCGGTCGCCGATCTTATCGCCTATCGCCAGGCGCGGGAAAAGCTCGTCGAGCGCATCGCCACCTTCCCAGTGGAGACCCAGTGGGGCTCGTTCACCGGCTATGCCTATTCGACGCCCTTCGACAGCGTGCAGCACATCGCCCTCGTGCATGGCCGCATCGGCGACGGCACCAACATCCCCGTGCGCCTGCACCGGGCCAACGCGCTCACCGACGTGTTCGAGGGCGGCAAGGCGGTGAATGCCTCCCTGCAGCGTTTCGTCAAGGAGGGCAGGGGCGTTCTCGTCTACCTGCGCGACGGCACGGCGGGCGTGCCGACCACGTCCTTCGCCGAAACCGAAGAGACGGAATCGGAGGCCATGCGCTCGAGCCAGTGGCGCGAGATCGGCCTCGGTGCACAGATCCTGAAGGATCTCGGCGTCGCGTCCATCCGCAACCTCGCCACCTCGAGCCGCTCCTATGTCGGCCTCTCCGGCTTCGGCATCGAGTTGCTGGGTCAGGAGCCGATTGAGGGGTGAAGGGCACACTTGCAGTGTCATCCCCGTCTGCTGACGCTCCGGCCGGGAATGACAACTCTGGCTTAAGCCCCCGTCTCACGCCCCATCAAAGCATCGAGGTGGAAGGCTGTCGATTTCGCCAAGCCTTCGAGATCATAGCCGCCTTCGAGAACCGACACGATGCGTTGACCGCAATGGCGGTCGGCGAGATCCATCAGCTTCTGCGTCGCCCATGCGAAATCCGACTCGGTCAGATTGAGGCTGGCAAGGGGATCGCGCCAATGGGCGTCGAAGCCCGCCGAGATGATGATGAGATCGGGCGCGAAGCTGTCGATGCGCGGCGCGATGACGGTCTCCACCGCCTCGCGGAAGGCCTCGCTCCCGTCGCCCGCGTTCAAGGGCGCATTGACGATGGTGCCGTGATCGCCCGTCTCTGAGAGTGCGCCGGTGCCAGGATAGAGCGGCGCCTCATGGGTCGAGCAATAGAGCACGGTCCCGTCCGACCAGAAGATGTCCTGGGTGCCGTTGCCGTGATGCACGTCCCAGTCGAAGATCGCCACGCGCTCGGCGCCATGCTTCTTCTGAGCATGGCGAGCCGCGATGGCCGCGTTGTTGAAGAAGCAGAAGCCCATGGCTCTGATGCGCTCTGCATGATGCCCCGGTGGACGCATGGCGACAAAAGCATTCTTCACCTTGCCGGTCATCACCTCGTCGACGGCGAGCACCGCACCACCGGCGCCCCGCAGGGCGGCCTCGTAGGTGCCCGGCGACATCACGGTGTCCTCATCAATCCGGACTAGCCCTTCCCGAGGGCTGATGTCGCGAAGGCGGAGGATGTAATCTTCTGGGTGGGCGAGGGCGAGGCTCTCCATCTCGGCCATCGGCGCCTGCTCGCGGATGAGCGATGTGAAACGCTCCTTCTCCAGGGCGCGCTCGATGGCGCGGATGCGATCGGGCCGCTCCGGATGGCCGAAGGGCGTCTGATGGTCGAGGCAGGCCGGATGAGTGATGTAAAGCGTGGACATGGATTTTCTTAGATAAGGAAGGCTGCCGAATTTCGCAGCGTCACATGGGCCGGTTTATGTTGTTGCGATGCAACACCTTTCGGAGCGGAGCCGTGCCATGGTGTGTTTCGATTCGCGTTGGGGACCTTCCGGTCTATAAACCCGTCCGAAACCATCCCTCACCTCAGTTCCGCTGAGTCTTCAGAGCTTTGCACGATGCGTCTTTTTAGTCTGCCCCTTCTTTTGGCAATGATGACGGCCCTGGCCGGCTGCAACTTCAAAGGCGTTCCGGATCCGCAGGTCTCGGCGCGAGATGCCGAATGGATCGCGCAGATCCCGAAAGCGGAGGAAGACCCGCGCTTCGGCCGCTACATCATCGACGATCCCACGGGCGAAACACCGGGGACCATCGTGGTCGATACCAAGGAGCGCCAGCTCTATCTCGTTCAGGCGAACAGAAAGGCGATCCGCTACGGCGTGGCGGTCGGTGACGAGGCCTATGGCTGGACCGGCACCTCCACCATCGCCCGCAAGGCCGAGTGGCCGGATTGGAATCCGCCGGCCGAGATGAAGGCGCGTTGGCCGCATGTCCAATATACCAAGGGCGGACCGGCCAACCCGCTCGGAGCGCGGGCGCTCTACCTCTATGAGGGCAACAAGGACACCCTCTACCGCATTCACGGCACCAACGAGCCGGAGAAGATCGGCTTTGCCGTCTCGTCGGGCTGCATCCGGATGCGCAATATCGACGTGATCGACCTCTACAACCGCGTGCCGGTGAACACGAAGGTCATCGTCCGCTAAGGCCGCAGGTCACACGGAATTCGGATATGAAAAGAGCGCCTGAGGGCACTCTTTTGTTTTGGATTGATCGCTTGTTTGGGATCACTGGCCCAGCATGGCTTCCTTGCGCAGGAAGGCGGGAAGCTCTGAGACCTTCGGGCGCTTCTGCTGCAGCTTGGCGGCCTGGACGGCAGCGGCGAGAGCCGGAAGGGCGACGTCCTTGAAGGCCGGAATTGACTGGGCGGCATTCGGTTGGTCTGAACGGCTTTCACGGCCTGAAACGTGCTGGGTCATGGATCCTCTCTGAAAGATGCAGGCTGTTTCGACAACCTGCCTTCATGATCTCCAGGGCTGTGACCGCTTTGGGGCAGTCCCGTGATCATGTGTTGGCTTGGCTGCAGATGCAGGCCTCAAGGTGAATCAACACTTAACGGTGCCGTATTCTCGCAATCCGAGGCGTGAATACCTCCCGTCTTGTCGTTGCGGCAACTGAGCATGTTCTAAGGATTCGCTTCTTCAGAGGCTGTGCGCCCCCACACCCTTTGCAAAGCGCTCGCCGTCCCTCAACCCCATCTCGTAGGCCTTGCGGATCCCGGCCGGGTTGGTGATGTCGAACTGTCCGATCGGGACTGGCTGGGAGGGCTGGATGTAGGTACGGCCCTGGACCGTGGGATGAGCCCGGTAGAGTCGGGAGAGGATCACCAGGGTCCTGCCGCCCCGCTCCTCGACCGGGAGCAGGGGCTCCGTCGGCACGTTGTCGACGAGGCCGCCATCGAGAGCCGTCATGCCGCCGATGCGGCCGACCGGCATGAAGGGCGGCACGCTCGCGCTGGCCATCAGCGCCGCCGAGAGTTCCGCGGGAGACGCAAGATCCTGCACGCGTATGAATTCCGGGCGAAAGCCCAAGGCGCGGCCGCCTCTCGGGTGGACCGGTGCGCGCCATGTCTTCTCGATCTGGTACGTGGCGATGCCCAACGGAACGGCGAGCGACAGGGGCAGGCGGCGCGGCTTGCGGGCCAGACCGATAAGGACGCTGGGGCCCTGCTTCAGGCGCTCCAGCGCGGTTTCGTCGATGATGCTCTCGATCAGGGTGCGATACATGAGCGAAACCGGCCAAGGGGAGCCCTCGCTGCGCCAAGCGCGCCATTCGAAATTGCGGCGCCCGAGGCTGCAGCCCTCGGCCGCCATCTCGTTGACCTTTCGGCCAAAGCCCAGAAGGCTGTAGCAGGCGGACCAGGCGCCTGCGCTCACGCCGACCACCATCTCCGGCTTCAATCCGAGCAGCGGCGCCGCGGCCTCCCAGAAGCCTCCCTGCCAGTAGCAGCGGTTGCCGCCGCCTGCGAATGCCACCGCGTCGAACATTGATGCTACTACCGCTGTTTGGCGGGCGGAGCATCCTCGTCGGCCCGTGCCCTGTCGCGCCATGCCAGAACGATCCGCTCCATCTCGACGAGATCCTGCGGCGGAAGCGTCCCGAGGGTCCGCATCACATAGGCGCGCTGAGCCGCCATCCCCTGGTTGGCAAGGTCGCGCCCTTTGGCCGTGAGATAGAGCGCATTGGAGCGCCGGTCGCCCGGGATCGCACGCCGCTCCACGAGGCCGGCTTCGACCATGCGGTCGAGCAGGCCCGAGACATTGCCCTTGGTCACATAGAGCCGCTCCGCCAGCTCCTGCTGGCTCAAGCCCTCGCGCTCGGTGAGGGTGGACAACAGGTCGAACTGAGGAATCGACAGTCCGAGCGCCTTCAACTCCGCCGCCACGGCATTCGTTGCCCGCCGGTTCAGGCGGATGATCCGGAACCAGATCCGCAGAGGATCGGCAGCTTCGATCTCGGCAGGGGCGGAGGGGAGTGACGTCAAGGGATCGGAGCTCCTGGTGCAAAGCGGATAGTTTACATTGAAACCATTCCTTCCGTCATCCTCTTTGGGATAAGCGGGGCTGAATGTGCAGCTTTCTAAACAATCTTTGGAACCTGAAGCCAAGCTTCGCTTTTCTCTCCACCCACCCGGTTACCGATCAACGGCTGAAAGCTTTGGAAAAACAGGTGCCGCCCCGGCAAGGCGAGCCGCTTCTCGGTCAAGAGCAGTGGCGCGCGCTCAAAGAGATTTGTAAGACCACCTGATGCGTCGCCTCATCATCGAAGAACCTTACTCGCGGCCGGCCAAGTGGTCGCCCACGCTGGCCTTGTTCGCGCTCGCCGTGACCATCCTGGCGGTGCTGCTGATCCGCTTCGGCCGGATCGATTACCAATCCGGCTTCATCGCCCTTGGAGCAGGAATCGCGATTGCGCTCGTGGCGGTTCTGTGTGCCCTGGCCGGGTTCGTTCGCATCTGGCAGGAAGGACGGCAGGGCTTAGGAAGCGCGATTAAGGGATTGGTCGTCGCGATGCTGGTTCTCGCCTATCCGGGCTTTATGGCGTTCAAAGCCGTCACCCTGCCGGCGATTGCCGATGTGACCACCGATACGGACGACCCGCCGGGGTTCTCCCGCTCCCGGGCTGCGCTCGAGGCGCGTGATGGACGCGTTCCTCCGGACGTGCCCCCGGACGTGAGGGAGATGCAGCGGGCCTCCTATGTTCAGATCGCGCCGCTCACCCTCGACATAGGTCCCGAGGAGGCTTTTGCCCTCGTGCGCAAGGCGGCCGAGAATCTCGGATGGCGCGTGATCGAAGCCGTTCCGCCGGGTGGACGTGCCGGTCTCGGACGCTTGGAGGCCGTCGATCGGTCGAGGATTCTCAGGGTGCCCTACGACATCACGATCCGGGTGCGGCCGCGTGTCGATGGCGCGCGTATCGATATCCGCTCAGTCTCCCGGTTCGGCAATCATGATCTGGGCGCCAACGCGGACCACATCCGCGACTTCCTCGAGGAAGCCTCGAATCTGGCAATAGCCGTGCGCTAGTCAAACGGCATGATACTCGCTGTCGAGGGCAGGAAGACCATCGACCGCAGCCTGCCCCTTCGCGACCAGATCCTCCAGATGGGCAAAGACCGACAGGCCGGCGGCACCGACCAAGGCCGGGTTCAGGCCCTGATAGATGGCGGCCACGATCTCGGGGATCGTCCTGTCGCCGGCCCTCAGCCGGTTGAGGATCGAAGCCTCGCGCTGGTGGCGATGGTGGATGAGCGCACGCACGAAGCGCTGTGGCTCCTGCACCGGGCCGCCATGGCCGGGCCAGTAGAGGGTTTCCTCCCGCCCTCTGAGCTTGTCGAGGGAGGCCATGAACGCGCTCATGGACCCGTCGGGTGGGGCAACCACGGTGGTCGACCAAGCCATTACATGATCGCCGGAGAACAAGGCCTTCTCCTCAGGCAACACGAAGGCGAGGTGATTGGCCATGTGGCCCGGGGTGGCGAGAGCCTCCAGGGTCCAGCCGGCGCCCTCGATGGCATCGCCCTCATTCAGCTCCTGATCGGGCGCATAACCCTTGTCGGAACTTGCCTCCAGCGTGTTGACCTCGCCAGAGAACAGGGGGCGGGCGCTGTGATGAGGGGCGCAACCGACGATGACGGCCCCGGTGGCGGCTTTGATGGCGGCTGCTGCCGGCGAGTGGTCTTTATGCGTATGGGTGACGAGAATGTGCGTGACCGTCTCGCCCCGCACGGCGTTGAGAATCGCCTCCACATGATCCGGCATGTCGGGTCCCGGATCGATGATGGCGACATTCCCGGTGCCGACGATGTAACTGCAGGTGCCCGTGAACGTGATGGGGCCGGGATTGCCGGCGACGACCCGGCGGACGAGCGGGCTCACGCACACGCATTCCTCGGCCAGAGCCGGAGGGCGGGTGTCGAAGGTGGGGTCGTCTGCCATGGAAGATCCTTGCAACTGCCGTCAGGACATCGCTCGTTTCCTAACGCATCGGATTGAAAAGGGGACCCTGTTTCCTGAACCCTGTCTTGAACTAAAGCGTGTCCACAGCCGTGGCGAATGCTCAAGAGTGCGGCTTGAGGCACGAGGCGGACCCACCTATAAGGCTCCATGAGCCGCCGCGCGCATGGCGGAATGATCTGGAGATTGCCCTTATGACGACCAGCGCCCCTTCGCTGTCTTCTCCCTCGACCCTCGTCGGCCTCCTCTGGCCGTCGCGGGATGATGCCCGCTTCGCTGCGCTTCGTGCCATCGTGCTGATGGTTGTCGGTACAGCGCTTCTCACTGTCTCCGCGAAGGTCCAGGTGCCGCTGCCTTTCGTCCCGATGACGCTGCAGACCCTGGTCGTTCTGATGATCGGCGCGTCCTATGGCTGGCGCCTCGGCGGCGCGACTGTTGCTCTCTATCTCGCCGAGGGTGCCATGGGTATGCCGGTCTTTGCCGGCCCGACGGCCGGCCTCGGCTACCTGATGGGCCCTACGGGCGGCTTCCTGTTCGGCTTCGTGGCCGCTGCTCTCGTGATGGGCTTCATGGCGGAGCGCGGCTGGGACCGTTCGCTCCTGCGCGTCATCGTGATGATGAGCATCGGCCATGCGGTGATCTTCGCCTTCGGCCTGTCCCAGCTGTCCCTGGTGATGCCGTTCGCGAAGGCCTGGACGGTTGGCGCCGCGCCGTTCGTGGCCGCCACATTGGTCAAGACGGCCCTGGCCGTTGCCCTCATGCAGGCAGCCTGGTCCGTGACCCGTCGCGGTACCAAGGCCTGATCAGCCTTCGAACGTCAGCGTTCAGAAGCCGCCTTCGGGCGGCTTCTGCTTTTGTGGATACAGAATGAGAAATCGCCGGCGGTGGTCAGCCGACGGAGTGCACCAGCTTGAGCTTGGGGCGAGCCTTGACGCTGCCATGGAGGAAGGTGACGTCCACCCATTCCTCGTCGCCACTGCCTTCCTCGACGCGGTAGCCCATCTGCTTGGCGATGGCCTGAACCTGGCTGAGGTTGGACCGGGCGATCCAGCGTGAAAACTCGGGAGAAGCCTGGTCCATCAGAACGGCAATCATGCCGATCTCGACGCCCTGGTCGAACTCTTCGCTGCGACCGGGAAACCGCAGCCGCAAGCCATCGTCGAGGTGGATATGTCTCATGACGGGAAGCCCCCAAATCACCCTTTTCGGGCACCTTTTGTTTGAACTTATCAGGGAGTTGAGCGCGCCGAAAGGTGTCATGGCCGCGCAGGGAACCGCTTACCTGGCCGCTCATTAGCCTCGCACAGGCAAAACACCCGGAGGGCTCCCATGGCCGAGCGCAGGATAACCGCCTTCTTCGACACCTATGAGGAGGCCGCACGGGCGGTGCAGCGGCTCGAGGCAGCCCGGATGCCGGATTTCGAGATCAGCCTCGTGTCCAACAACTTCAACGATGCCTACACGCATCATGCGTCGCAGTCATTCGAGCCGGATGGGTCCGCGCATCCTTTCGCGGGCGCCACGGCGGCGGCCGGAACGGTCGCTGGAGCCGGCGCGGGCCTTCTGGCGGGGCTCGGCACGGTGGCCATTCCGGGCTTTGGACCGGTGATCGCAGCCGGCTGGATCGTCTCGACCCTAGTGGGCGCCGGTGCTGGCGCGGCAGTGGGTGGTCTTGCCGGCGTGTTGGCCGATGCTGGGCTCAGCGATGAGGAGGCGCATGCCTATGCGGACGGCGTACGCCGCGGTGGGGCGCTCGTGACGGTGAAGGTCGACGAAGCTCAGATGGACAGGGTGGTGAACATTCTCGATGACGAAGGCGAGGTCGAGGCAGGTGAAGAGGCGGGGCGCCGGGACGAGGCGCCTGCGCCACCCATTGGCGCCGCAGCTTCGACGACGACCGGTCTCATGACGGATCTCATGCCGATTCCGTTCGACGAGGACAGCGAGGATGGGGACGACCACACGCTTCATGTCGACGTGGAGGACGAGCGCCTGCGTCGACCCACAGGCACGAAGTCTGAGTAGGTGAGAGGCTGCGACGCCTCCCACCTGATCTCGGCGGCATCAAGCCTTGCGCAGAGTGCGATCCAGGCTCCACGCGCCGCCGCCGGCGGCAGCCAGGAACAGGAACACGAAGCAGTAGAGGATCGCAGCATCGCCGCCGTTCAGGACAGGGTAGGGGCTGCGCGGTGCGTGGGCGAGCCAATAGGCGAAAGCCATTAGGCCGGAGAGGACGAACGCGGTAGGCCGCACGAACAGTCCGGGGATCAGCAGCGCGCCGCCGCCAATCTCGAGCACGCCGGCAATCCAGGGCAGGCTGAAGGCCTCTGGGCCGGGACCCGGGGAGGCAGGAAAGCCGAGGAGCTTCTGCGTGCCATGCGCCATGAAGATGAGCGCTGCGACGATGCGCAGGATGCTGAGAAGGCGCGGTGCCCAAACGGTTTCGAGATGAGTTGTGTTCATCGGTCAGTCTCTGAATTGGTGATAAGGCGATCAGCACAGCCGATCAGCCAGGGAGGGAGCACCCCGATACTAGGTCAGGCAAACCGTTCCCAGCCTTTAAGGCACAGCTTGCAGTAACAAATTGCTTACCACGTTCCGAAGAGCGTTTGATCCGTTCGGGTTTTGCGGCGTTTCTCCTACGCCAACAGAACAGGGGGCTTTCATGACCATCCTCGATCCGAAGACCGGGCAGCTCGTCACGATCAATCTCAAGTCCAAGCCGCGCCGCGGCTGAGATCTTTCGGAACATATTCCGATTTCGCAGGATCGTTTCATAGAGCCAACCGCTACTCATTTTCCAAAAAATTTGATCTTTACGTCTCCTGAATTCTTGCGCGGCTCACCTAATTACTTTGACAGGTTGCGGATCGTGCCCCGACGCACATCGTAGATGCGACACGTATGGCAGATGGGTGTCTCGGCCGGAACCCTTGGTTCGCAAAGGCATTGGCTAAAGGAATGGATTCAACCGAGCGCCGGAGCCGCGGATTGTCAGGCTTGCAAGCTTAAGCAGCCGCAGCTTTGGCGTTCTAATTTTGAAGTGATCGAAAGAGTTGAGGAGCGGAAAATGGCTCTGACAGGGCGTTTTAATCTGCGCAAGACTTGGTCCGGGCGCATTGTATTGCAAGTCGAGGAAGAGGTCGCGGGTTTCTGGGGCCGTATGACGGGCAAGGCCAAGCTGAATCGCCGCTGGCGGGATGCCAACGTGCTGGATCTCGCAGCTCCCGAGCTGAGAAGCCTCGTCGACCTGCGCTTCCGCCCCCGCTACATGCCCCAGACGAACGAGGTGCCGCAGGATTGGCCGACGGCGCCGCGCCAGCTTGAGGCCATCCCGGCCCAGACTCTCCACTACGAGACCTATCAGGAAGACGGCCGCTTCTCGACGCATTGAAGCCCTGTTTTCTGCCCTGGAGGCGGAGTGCTGTTGCAATGCTGGCTGTCAGTCAGGCAGACCTCCGCGCGATTATGAAGCGGACTTCGCGAGGGGCCATTCCTTCGGGTTGATAGGAATCTCGAGAAGTTGCGGGGCACATGCTTTGATGAGCAGCTTGAATGCCTTCGCACTCTTCCGTTCTCGCTCTGGAACGCCAAGCAGCGTTTCGAATACACGTCGACTGTTGAAGGGGATGAAGCAGTCGGCATAGAAATCACGTTCAAGTAGGATCATGGCATGCCAAGCGCTCATGCGGTGCTCCCAGTAGAACTGATCTTTAGGGTTGAGAATGCCGCGTGCCTGATTGAAGCGCGAAGTTTCCAGAAAATCGGCAAAGTATTCCGTCGCCACGGTTTTGTATCGCTCCACTCCGTATTCTTCGACACGCTCACGAGCTAGTGGCGAAAGTGCACTCAGATAGAGCTCATACATCGAGTCCATAGTTTCGACCGATCCGATCAGATCGTACTTTCCCCCCTTATAGAAGAAGCGACCGATCTCGAGCAGATTGGCTGTCACAGTAAGGGTATCAGTCCCAGCGAAGTGCTCTCGCATTGGAGCAATCACTTCAAAATGGTGATTGTAATATGTCGTGGTGCTCAAAGCCTGAGAATCGGGTATCGACGACTTATCAGCTTTCACGACATGATGCTGGAATCCGGCAATCTTGCTAAGCTCGCGAGCTACGGCACAATCGATACCAGTCTTGGGGCCTCTGTCATACGTGTATCCCTCGAACGGAATGCCCGTATGAACTGTGAGAGCCAACGTCGTGCGGGAGTCCAATCCGGCTGTGATGCTCAAGGCAATACGATGGCTCAGCGCAATGTTCTTGAGTGCGGTTGCGCCATAAACAGTGACAGCGTGAGCCGCTTCAGAGGCCGTCCGGGTCTTGACAGGGCCACGCGGCCAGAAGCGTTCGACCTTGCAGGCGGCAAAATCATAAAGTGTGTTCGGCGTTAGAAGGCGAGTCCTCGAATACGGGGTGCGATTGCCTGGAAAACCATAGCCGAAGGGGAGCCGTTCTTTCTCAGGTTTGCCGCCCAGCATCTCTTCCACGAGCCTTGCGTGAGATGCCACGACTCCGCCGTCTGCGGCATAGAAGACCGTGCGCATGCCCGTGGCGTCAGTGAGGATGCGTATGCCTGTTTTGGTGCGGAAAAGTATGGCATGCCGACCGCAGTACCCGTCCAGCGCAACAAAGAACGTCTCCTCTCCCTGGCAAAGGGCGCTCAACAGGTGTCGGGCAGGCGTCTGTTCTGTTTTAGACTCATGGTTGGGCCTGTTCCTCCTGAGCAGGCGATCCAGCCACGTCGCGTTTGCTGTTTCAGGGCCAGTATCGACACAGGTGCCTAAAACAATGACGGCGTGATCCCCTTCTGAGGCAGCGTCAACGCTGCACGCCGGATCGATGAAGAAGTTGTCGAGGAGGGGACCGGAAACAAATTGTTCCGGTGGATGAATGGCTCGATGCGAGAGAACAAACCCCCGCGGATAAGGACGCAGCGACATGAGTCCGCATTAAATTGTCCAGCAACTTATGAACTGCCTGCCGGATTGGTTTTGACTGCAGGCTTATAGCTAAAAGAAAACTAGCAGTCTAGCTTTTGCGAATAAATGCAAATTTCTCTAAATAAATACGATAAGATTTGTGCTTCGCTTGATTGAGAAAAGCGGATTATCGGTGCTCAATAACTATCATTAACACGTTCTCGATCAGGATGGATAACGAAAGAACTCAAGCGCTCCAGCATATGATTCGGGCCAATCGGTCCAAACTTGAGTATTCAAATTATACTGGGTGTCGTGTGGAAAATGGTCGGAGTGGCAGGATTTGAACCTGCGACCCCCACGTCCCGAACGTGGTGCGCTACCAGACTGCGCTACACTCCGACACCGAGAAATTCTCGGGAAGGCCGGTCTTATAGCGGTGAGGGGGAAGCACCGCAAGGGGAGATTTGAACGTTTCCCATGGGATCGAACCATCCGCAAAACGGTGTTGCCAGCCGCGTTTGGGCCGATTATGTACACGCCACACCTATTGGGGCGTCGCCAAGCGGTAAGGCAGCGGTTTTTGGTACCGCCATTCCCAGGTTCGAATCCTGGCGCCCCAGCCATCCTCATTTTTTCCCAGCCTCTGAGATCTCCTCATTCTTAGAATGAGGTTGAGCGGCTATATTTGCTGGTCGTCAAGCAAACATGTTCGACCGATAAGGCATATTGCCCTAAAGATTACGACAAATTGAAATAGTGTTGTTGGGGCGAATGTGGTTAGCAGGCAGGACTCGACACCAGATTTCCAACCTCCCGGCATCAAGCATCGCCTACCGTCCTTGAGGATGCGCCTACTTTTCATTGTCTTTGCCCTGCTGATACCCTCTTTCGCCGCTGCCACCTTGGCCCTTTATACCGGCTATTACCGGGACAGACAGGAAATCCAGAAGCATCTGTTGGAGACGGGGCGTGCCCTGTCACTGGTCCTGGATCGCCAGTTCGGGCAGGCGGAGGCACTTTTGTGGGCTTTAGCCGCTTCGCCCGTTCTTCAGACCAACGATCATGCCGCTTTTGACGCCCTCGCCCGTCGGGCGACCCGCCTGCCGGACGCCTGGATCGTGGTCGAGGAGCTTGGGCGACAGGTGGTCAACACCCGCCTGCCGCCCGGCGCAGCTCTGCCTGAATTGCCGGTGCAGAATCACTGGAAGGGTATCGCTCCTGGACAGGTGCGGGTGAGCAATCTTTTCACCGGATTGCTTGCGAAGTAGCCGACGGTCGGTATCGATACGCTCGTCATACTCAACGACGGCTCGCCACGGTACGTTTCCGTCATCATGCCTGCGGCCGCCGTCGGGCGCATTCTCTCCGATCAGCGCCTCCCGCTGACCTGGATCGGTGCGATCGTGGATCGGAACGGGACGATGGTGGCGCAATCCCGCAATCCTGATCCGTTCGTCGGTTAGCCTGCAACCGAGGACAATGTGCTGCGGGTGCAGTCGGGTGTAGAGCAGGGGGTCTTCGAAGGCACATCCCTCGATGGAGAGGCTATGATGCTTGCTCTCGCCCGATCCCCATCGTCAGGTTGGTCGACGATCGTGGCGCTTCCGAACTCGGAATTCGATGCCGGCGAACGGGATCTTGCTCTTGCCCTTGGCGTTGCAGGGAGCGTGCTGCTTGCCATGGGGCCGTCCTGGCATTCCATGTGACCCGCCGCATCACCCGTCCGGTCGAGGCTCTGGCAAGGGATGCGTTGGCTCTTCAGGATGGCGGCTTTGAGACGCCTCTCCCTTCGCCCGGAGTGGAATTCAGGGAAACCACGGTGTTGCGCCATGCACTTGAAAATACGCGCGAGGTCTTGAGCCGGCAGAAGGTCGAACGCGACGAGGCGTATGAGCGCCTCCGTGAGGTGAAGGAAAGTCTTGCATTAAGAATCGAAGAGCGCACGCAAGAGCTCGAAAGGGCCAACGCGAGCCTTCGCGAGAGCCAGGCGGCACTTGCCGAGCGTGAAGCGCTCTATGCGGGTGTCTTCAAATTCAGCGCGGATGGCATCCTCGTCTTCACGCTCTCACCTCAGGGGAGTGTCGTGGTCGAGGCCTGCAATCCTGCGGTGCAACATCTTACTGGCAAGTCTACCGTCGCCATGGTCGGACGGCCCCTAAGCGATCTTCTGCCTCCGGATCAACGGCCGATCCTCAAGGCGCGAGCGCTTGAATGCCTGACATCCGGCCATGGGATGGCCTACGAGCAGAGTTACGCCTTCCCTTAACGCAAAGGGATGTTGATGACGACCCTCGCTCCCATTCGCGAAGGGGATGAGCCTGTTGTGCGAGTGGCGCATCTCTACGTGACATTACGCACGAGAAGGAAACCGAGATCGAGCTTCGGCAGAGCCGAGACAGATACAGCACACTTTTCGAACATTCCCCGTTCAATCTCGCCGTCATCGGCGTCTGCCCGAATGATTGCTTCGTCTATGAGGATGCCAACACGGCGCTGTTGAAATCCTTAGGCTTTGCCCGCGACGGATTCGTCGGCCGGATGCCCCAGGAGATATTTGCCCCCGAGACCGCAAAGCACGTTTCCAAACACTATCGGACTTGCGTGATGACGAAGTCGATCATGGATTTCGAAGTGACATGAAAGGTGCCGATCTGCGAGGTTACCCGACGGACCGTTCTCGTTCCCCTGCTTGATGGGCAGGGTCAGGTGACGGAGATCTTCGTGACGTCCATCGATCTCACGGAACAGCGCCGCATGGAAGAGCAGTTGCGCCAGGCACAGCGCCTTGAGGCGGCGGGGCAGCTCACAGGAGGCATTGCGCACGACTTCCACAACCTGCTGACGGTCGTGATGGGCAACCTCGACATGTTGAGGCGCGCAAAGCCCGATCATGCTCCGCGCCTGATCGACAACGCCATCAATGCCGTCGAACACTGGCGTAAATTGACCTCGCAGCTTCTCGCTTTCTCGCGACGGCAGCCCCTGAAACCTGGAGTCGTCGACCTGAAGGACTTCGTTGGTGGAATGGGGGACATGCTGGCGCAATCCCTGCGCGGGGATATTACGCTTGAGATCGATTTCTCCGAGGACTTGTGGCCCGTCGAGGTCGATCCGGCACAGTTGCAGGCCGTTCTCATTAACCTTGCGGCCAACGCCCGTGACGCGATGCCGAAAGGCGGCAAGTTCACAATCGGCATCCGGAATACCATGTCCTATAATGACGGACCGGCCGAGTTCGTCTCCATCGAGGTGGGCGACACGGGAATAGGGATTCCGCCCGAAGCCCTGCAAAAGGTCTTTGAGCCGTTCTTTACAACGAAGCCTGTCGGTGTGGGACAGTGCTGGGCCTGGCCCAGGTTTATGGTTTAGTCCAGCAGTCGGAAGGCTTGATCGACATCAAGAGCGAAGTGGGCCGCGAAACGACTGTGACGCTGCTTCTCACGCGAAAGTACAAGGAGCGAGACGAAGAAGCCCCCGAAAAGGAGATCGCTCCTTTCACCTCTCTTCCAACATCACGGATCCTAGTGGTCGAAGACAATTCACAGGTCGCTGAATCCGCCATGGCCTTGCTGCGCGAGCAGGGATATCAGGTAGAGCATTGTGCGTCCGCTCCCGATGCGCTCAAGTTTCTGGAGCGGGACGCGCGGTTCGATGTCATTTTCTCCGATCTCGTCATGCCCCGAGGCATGGACGGCTTGGATCTGGCTCGGATCGCCCGAGAGCGCTGGCCCGACATTCCGATCCTGCTGGCAACAGGTTACAGCGGTTCCGTCGAGCGTGCGGCCAGGGAGGGCTTCCCGAGTCTGAGCAAGCCCTATCATCCTGCAGAATTGGAGCGAGAGCTGCGCCGGTTACTCTCGCAGGCTGGTAGCGGATCAATCGTGCTGTCATTGCGGCCACGGCAGGTCTGAAGGCCTGCAGCATGCAGCGCATTCAGCTGCGGGCTGCCCATACCATCCCGCGGCGCAGGATCGTGCGCATTTCGGGAACATCAAACTCCTTCGCCGCGTGGCCGAGGGAGCTGTAGAAAACGTGCCCCTGGCCGTGCCGGCGCTTCCAGACGACGGGCATCACCACGCCTTCGATCCAGGACGCGTGCTCGCCTGAGAAGGTGGTGGTCGCGAGAACCTCGTTCGAGGGATCCACATGCATGTAATAATGCTCGGACCGGTAGTCGAAGTCGCGGATTCCCTCCATCACCGGGTCGTCGGGCCGGGCGATGTTCACCCTATAGTCGATGATGTTGCCCGGATGGGCCACCCACTGGCCGCCGCACATGAACTGGTACTCGACAGCCTCACGGAAGGCATCGCCCATGCCGCCGTGGAAACCAGCGAGGCCGGTGCCCTCACGAACGGCGAGCGAGAGATTGGCGACTTCGTCCTTCTCGATTTTCGACATGGTGAAGATCGGCACGATGAGATTCATCGTGTGGAGTTGAGGGCTGGCGAAGGCGCGGGTCGAGTTCTCCAGATGCACCCTAAAGCCTTCGTCCTGCAGCATCCCGGCGACGATCCCGGCGCATTGTTCAGGCTCGTGGCCATGCCAGCCGCCCCACACGATGAGTGCTTCGCGCATCGCTCCATTCTTTCTGTCAAAGATTTAGAAACCTTAGGCGGCGGATGCCGTTTGAGGAGGGCCTTTCCAGAGAATGGAGGCGTCCGCCTCCTCCAGAATGGCCGGGCGTTCGAGCGCGGTGGTGATCGCCCTGGGCTGGCCGGTCGCGGCGCCCTCGAGAATGCTGTGCATGACCTCAAGAACGTGCAAGCCAAGGCGCCCGCTGGAGCGGTGTGGCGTGCCGTTCAGAACTGCACTCGCCAGGTCGGCGAGGCCGAGCGCCCGGTAATTGGCCTTGTTGGGCATCTCGGGAGCCCAGTTCGGGGAGCGCCAGTTGGGAACGCCGAGCGGCATCTCGCTCGAATCGACCGCGCGCCAGTCCCCGCCGCGCTCGGTAACCTCCACATGGCCGCCGAAGAAATTCGGATCCGGCACGCGCAACGATCCTTCCGAACCATAGATCTCGATGGCCGGATGGCTGTGCTTCCACACGTCCCAGCTCATGCACAAGGTGACCTGCGCGCCCGAGGCGAATTCGAGCAGCGCCGTCACGTGAGTGGGAGTCTCGACCGTGATGCGATCGCCCTTGCGGGGCGATTCCGCCGTCACGATGCGTTCAGGGTATCCGATGCTCGACATGGCGAAGACGCGCTGCACCGGGCCGATCAGGTTGACGAGGGTGCTGAGATAATACGGCGCCATGTCGAGGATCGGACCGCCGCCGGGTTTGAAGAAAAATTCCGGATCAGGGTGCCAGTGCTCCATGCCATGGGACATCAGGAAGGCTGTTCCCGACAGAATGCGGCCGACGGCGCCATCGTCGACGAGCTTGCGGGCAAGCCGCCCGCCAGCACCGAGGAAGGTGTCGGGGGCGCAACCGAGATGAAGCCCGCGGGCTTCCGCCTCGTCCACAAGCCTGCGGCCCTGCTCGAAATCGACCGCCAGCGGCTTTTCCGAGAACACGTGCTTGCCCGCGCTGAGAGCCGCGAGCGAAACGCCGAAATGGGCTGCCGGTACCGTGAGGTTGACCACGAGATCGATATCATCGCGAGCCAGGAGCTGATCGACCGTCATGGCTTCAATGTTGTGGCGGCTCGCCTGGGCCTGAGCGACCTCCGGTCGCATATCCGCGCAAGCGCGTAGGGTAAGGCCGCGATAGGCAGGGATGTTCTGGAGATAGATGCCCGAGATGTTGCCGCATCCGATGATGCCGACGTTCAGCGAATTCATGATCGTTAATCCTCAATGGAACGCAGAAAATCGAAGCTGGCGCGGGCCGTCCGGGCCGGGTCGGAGGGCTTGTCGTGCTCGACCACCATCCACTCGGCTCCAGCCTCGCGGCACACACGCCAGAGATCGCGCCAGTTCAGCACGCCGGAGCCCACATCGGCCCAGCCGTCCTGGTCCTCGTTCTGGCCCGCGGGCGCGATGTCCTTCACATGGGCGGCGGTGACCTTGCTGCGGTATCGGTTGATCCATTCCTTGGGATCGGCATCACCGCGCACGAGCCAGGCCACGTCGACCTGCCAGGCGAGGGGGCTCGAACCGGCAGCCTCAAAGATCAGTTCTAGCGCCGTCTTCGCGCCGTCCTTCGGCTTCAGCTCCCAATGGTGGTTGTGATAGCCGAGGCGGATGCCTTGAGCCTGAAAGCGCTCCGCCATTTGCCCAAGCTCCTTGCCGAGATCACGCCATCCATCGGCGGCCATATCCCGTTCCTCCGGAGGAACGGCCGGCATGTAGAGGTGTGTGAGTCCGAGAGTACGGCAGGCCTCAACGATGGCGTCGGGCTTCTCACGCAGGGCCGCCATGCTGACATGGCTGGAGGACGTTTTCAGTCCACGGGCATCGAGCTTCGCCCGAACCTCGGCAGCCTTGTCGAGGTGTGATCCGACGGTCTCCACGTAGCGATAGCCGGCATCCGCGACCGTATCCAGGATCAGGTCCAGGTCTTCCAGGGTTCGCAGGGTGTAGAGTTGAATGGATAGTCTGTCCGTGACGCTCATGGGGTCCTCAGGGTTCAGAAAAAGCGGGCGCGACAGGTCGTACGCGAGACCTGCCATGATGGCAGTGTTGCTAAAGACGCTCGCCGGATTCCGCGGCGAACAACGAGACTTGGGCGGGATCGATGTGAAGCGTCACACTTTCGCCCGGCGTGGCGCGGCGAGAGCCGGCGGTGCGGACCTGAACGGAGCCTACGCCGTCGCTGCACCAGATCACCGTATCGGCGCCCATGGGTTCGACGATGTCGACCGTAAATCCTGGCCAAATGCCGGTGCTCGATATTTCAAGGTGTTCCGGACGCACGCCGAGCACCACGTCCTGACCTGACGATGGGGCCGTGATGAATGGGTAGCCGGAGAGTGACAGGCGGCGATCGCCAGCCAGGAAGCTCAGGCCCTCGCCGGTGTTCTCCAGGCGGCCCTTGATGAAATTCATCTGCGGAGAGCCGACGAAACCTGCCACGAACAGATTGGCCGGGCGGTGATAGATCTCGTCCGGAGTGCCGATCTGCTGGATCTTCTGCTCCTTCATCACCACGATGCGGTCGGCCAGCGTCATGGCCTCGATCTGGTCATGCGTGACGTAAACCATCGTGGTCTTGCCAAGCCGCGCGTGCAGCCGCTTGATCTCGACCCGCAACTCGTTGCGCAGCTTCGCATCGAGATTGGAGAGAGGCTCATCGAACAGGAACACGGCGGCATCGCGCACCAGGGCCCGGCCGATGGCCACGCGCTGGCGCTGGCCGCCGGAGAGCTGGTCGGGGCGCCGGTCAAGGAGGGGCGTGATCTGCAGCAGCTCGGCGGCCTTGGCGACGCGCTTCTCGATCTCGGGTTTCGGCGTCTTGGCCATCTTCAGGCCGAAGGACATGTTCTCACGCACGTTCATGCGCGGATAGAGCGCATAGGACTGGAACACCATGGCGATGCCACGGTCTTTCGGCTCCTCCCAGGTGACGTTTTTCCCGTTGATCCAGATCTGCCCCTCCGCCACATCGAGCAGACCCGCGATGGCATTGAGCAGGGTGGACTTGCCGCAGCCCGAGGGGCCGAGCAGCACGATGAACTCGCCTTCCTCGATGTCGAGGGACAAGCCGTCGAAGACCTGCACGGCCTCAAAAGCGACGGTCACATCACGAACGGAAACGGTCGACATAGCTTATCCCTTCACTGCGCCGGCGGCGATGCCGCGGACGAACCAGCGGCCGGACACGAAGTAGACGACAAGCGGAACGAGCGCCGCCAACATGGTGGCTGCCATGTCGACGTTGTAGGCGCGCTCGCCCTGCGTTGAGTTAACGATGTTGTTGAGCTGCACGGTCATGGGCAGGTTCTCCCGGCCCGCGAAGGTCAGACCGAAGATGAAGTCGTTCCAGATACCCGTGACCTGCAGGATGGTGGCTACCACCAAAATCGGCGTCGACATGGGAAGGATGACCCGGAAGAAGATCGACCAGAACCCGCCGCCGTCGATGCGTGCCGCTTTGAACAGCTCGATGGGCAACCCTGCATAGTAGTTGCGGAACAGGAGCGTCATAGTCGGCAGGCCGAAGATCACATGCACCAGAACGATGCAGGTGAGCGAGTTATAGATGCCGGTCAGCGAGAAGATGCGGACCAGAGGATAGAGAAAGACCTGGTAGGGGATGAAGGCGCCGAGCAGCAGAACGCCGAACATGACGTTGGCACCTTTGACCCGCCAGAACGACAGCGCGTAGCCGTTGATGGCACCGGCGATGATCGAGAGGATCACGGACGGGATCAGGATACGCACCGAGTTCCAAAACCCGACACTGATGCCGTTGCATTCCAGCCCCGTGCAGGCGGAGGACCACGCCTTGATCCAAGCCTCGAAGGTCATGGCGGCGGGCAGGGCGAGAATGTTGCCGAGCCGGATCTCTTCCATGGGCTTGAGCGACGTCACGACCATGATCCAGAGCGGCAGCATGAAGAACAGCGCGGCGGTCACCAGAAAGGCATAGACACCGATGCGACCGGCGGTGAGGCGGTGGGGGCGGCGGCCTTGCGGCACGGCGGTGCTCATGCATGCCTCCCTTGCGGACGGACGTAGCGGACGTAAACCCAGGGCGCCAGAACAGCGATGACGGTAGTCAGCATGATCGTCGCGGCAGCCGTGCCGAGGGCGATGTTGTTGCGCTCGAACAGGTGATCCATGACGAACTTGGCAGGCACTTCGGTGGCGATGCCGGGACCGCCGAGAGTCATCGCGACCACGAGATCGTAGAGCTTCACGACGCCGGTCGTGAGAAGCACGACGGCCGTGACGACCATGGGTCGGAGGAGGGGCAGAACCACGGACGTGTAGACGCGCCAGGTCGGGATCCCGTCGATCTTGGCGGCCTTCCAGAGATCTTTGTCGATCCCGCGCAGACCCGCGAGCAGAATCGCCATCGTCAGGCCCGAGCCATGCCAGAGTCCTGCGATGACGATGGTATAAATCGCCATCCTCTGGTTCACGAGCCAATCGAAGGTAAAGCTCTCGAATCCCATATCCCGGACGAGTTTCTGCAGGCCCAGTGCCGGGTTCAGGAACCACTGCCAGGCAACCCCGGTGACGACGAACGACATGGCATAGGGATAAAGGAAGATGGTGCGGAAAAGGCCTTCGCCGCGCACGTTCTGGTCGATGAAGACTGCAAGCAGAAAGCCGATGATGAGGCAGCCCGAGATGAACAAGGCGCCGAAGATGACGATATTGGAGGCCGAGGTCAGAAAGCGGTCATTGGCGAAGAGGCGGCTGTATTGCGCGAAGCCGACCCAATCGAGCTTGGGCAGGAGGGTCGAGCTCGTGAATGAGAGCCGCACGGTCCAGAGCATGCAGCCGATATAGACGACGAGGACGATGAGAGCGGTCGGCAGGAGGGCCAGGGCCGCAGGCAGGCGCGTCTTCATGCGACGCCGGGTCTTGGTGCCGCCTGAAGGCATGCTGGGGGCGCGGATCGAAATGGTATCCATCGAGAAGATCCCGTCGAGAGAACTCAAGCTTCAATAGAGAACGGCTCGCCCCAGCCCCGAGGGGCGAGCCGTTAAGTTTTAGCCTGCGTCTCGCATGGCGCTGACGATCTTCTCGATGAAGGCGTCCGCCGACATGCTCGGGTTGTTCCAGTACTGGGTGACGGCGTCCTGCATGGCGCCCGAGAAATTCGGCGGGCTCAGGATCTCCATGCTCTCCACTTGGTTTGCCGGATCCTTCAGGATGGCGTGGGACTTCTGGGCGCACACGTCCATGGAGGATACGTCGACATCCATGCGGACCGGGATCGAGCCCTTTTTCTTGTTGAATTCGAGCTGGCTGGTCGGGTCGAGGAGAACCTCGACGAGCTTGTCCTGGGTGGCAAGCGCCGCCTTGTCCTTCGTCGCAGGGAAGACGAACACGTCGCCGCCGATCACGAGCTTGGGCTCCTGGCCAACGACCGTGCAGCCGTATTCCTTACCGGCGGTCTGACCCGCGGCAATGAACTCGCCCTTGGCCCAATCGCCATTGAAGTGCATGGCGGCCTTGTTGGTGATGACAAGAGCCGTAGCGTCATTCCAGTTCCGACCCGGGCTGCCCGGGTCGACGAGGCTGCGCATCTTGCCGAAGAGCTCCACGGTTTCCTTGAACTTGGGGTTCTTCAGAATGTCCGGCTTGCGGGTGCCGTAAAGCTGGCGGAACATGTCGGCTCCGCCATGGCCGACGACCACGGCCCGGAAGAGATTGTGCTCCCAGGTCGGCTGTCCTCCAAGAGCAATGGGAATGATGCCCTTAGCCTTCAGTTTTTCGCCGCTGGCGACCAGTTCAGGGAAGGTCTTTGGAGGCTCAAGGCCAGCATCGGCAAAGACCTTCGTGTTGTAGAACATCCAGTTCTGGCCGTGAATATTGACCGGTACTGCAAAGAACTTGCCTTCGCGGACCGTTGCATCGACGATCGGCTTTGGCATGATCTCCCGCCACTTGCCCGCCTTCGCCTGTGCGTCGACATCGCGCACCAGAGCGTTGCTGACCAGTTCGTCGAACTGCTTGCCGGTGTTGAACTGCATCATGGTCGGGGGATTGCCGCCGACCATGCGGTTGATGCCGGCCGTGCGGGCATTGGCGCCGCCGGCGATGGCGTTGTCGACCCAGGTGCCGCCGGCTTTGGTGAACTGCTCTGCGAATACCTTCACGGATGCGGACTCACCGGCGGATGTCCACCAATGGAGGACCTCTGCCTTCTGCTGAGCGAACGCTGCGGAACTCCAGATCAGGGCAACAGAAAGGGTATACGCGGAAACGCGTGTCTTCATGCGCATGGCTTCCTCCCAGAAGCGTCTTATCGATTTTTGTAATCGATTACATCTTGTGTTATAGGTTGTAGGCGGTTTCATTATTAGTCAAGACATAAGTTAAGGCAAGTTATCGACCTGTGAAAGAGGGTAACATGTCTTGCGTGGCGCCCGGAGGTAACCTGCATGAGTCGGAAAAGGTGGCGAGCCGTGAAGGAGATACGCATCGCCGACGTTGCTCGACTTGCTGGGGTATCTACGGCAACCGTCAGCCGCGTCCTGTCCGATCCGGACAAGGTGCGGCAGAAAACTCACGATCTCGTGATGGAAGCCGTGCAGCGCAGCGGTTATATCCCCAACAGCACCGCACAGAAGCTCCGGACGCGCCGTACCATGAACGTGCTGGTGATCGCCCCGAGGCTTACCAATCCCGTCTTCGCCGAGATTCTCCGTGGGGTCGACGATGAACTGACCCAGTCAGGATATGGCATCATCATCGGCAATCTGGACAACCGAAGGGAGCGGGAGGCCCGCTATGTCGACTTGGCCCTGTCTCGCCAGGTGGACGGTGTCCTCCTGCTGACCGGGTACATTCCGGAGAACGGCGCACGTAGCATGCGGGATTCAGGTCTTCCCATCGTAGCCATGTGTGCTGCCATTCATGAGGACGGCATCCCCAATGTCGTTGTTCAGGACCGGGAGGCCACCCGGAAGGCTGTGGAATATTTGGCGCGCCTCGGGCATCGCAGGTTCGGCTACATCTCTGGCACGCTCGGCTCCATCATCGAGGCCGAGCGGTTCGCAGGATTTTGCGAGGGGATTGCCGCAGCCGGTTTCAGCTGGGATGATTTCGTGCGCTGGGAGGGACCCTTCGTGTTTTCCACCGGCGTTGCGGCGGCTGAAGCCTTTCTGCAGATGAGGGATCGCCCCACCGGCATTTTTGCAGCCTGCGATGAAAGTGCGATCGGATTCATCAAGCATGTTCGCGCCGAGCGCATCCGCGTCCCGCAGGATGTTTCCGTCATCGGCTTCGACGGGATCGAATATGCGGATTACACGGAGCCCACCCTCACCACGTTTCGGCAGCCGCTGCATGAACTGGGACGTGTCGGGGCCGATGTTCTCCTAAAGCTGATTCACAACCAGATGAAGCCGGAGGACTGGAGCATCCGCTTACCTGTGACGCTTCTGGAACGCGAAACGACAGGGCCGGTTCTGCACAAGGACTACAAGTCCTTACGCCGCTCCACGGTCTGAAATACGGATCTCATTTCACAACCAGAGAGCCTGAGGAGAAAGCCATGCAGCCGGTTCGTTGGGGTATTTTGAGCACGGCCAAGATCGGCTGGACGAAGGTTGTCCCCGGCATGATGAAGAGCCCGCTCTGTCAGGTGGTCGCCGTCGCCTCAAGAAACGAGGAAGCCGCCAGTGCGATGGCTGCGGAGCTCGGGATTGAAAGAGCCTATGGTTCCTACGAGGCGCTGCTTACGGATTCCGACATCGAGGCAATCTACAATCCGTTGCCCAATCATCTGCACGTCCCGATGACGCTGGCCGCCGCTGCCGCCGGCAAGCATGTGCTCTGCGAGAAGCCGATCGCCATCACGGCCAACGAGGCTGAGGCATTGAAGCAAGCTTCATCACGGGTGCTGATCGCTGAAGCCTTCATGGTTCGCCACCACCCGCAATGGCAGCGCGCCCGCGAGATCATTCGAGCCGGTGACATTGGAGAACTACGCTCCATCCAAGTCATCTTCTCCTATTTCAACGTCGAACCAGACAACATCCGCAACCGACCCGACATCGGCGGGGGAGGGCTCCTGGACATCGGCTGCTATGCGGTGGTGGCTGGACGGTATTTCTTTGAGGCTGAGCCTGTTCGCGCAATTGCTCTGGTCGACCGTGATCCGACCTACGGCGTTGATCGCACCACGAGTGCTCTTCTGGACTTCGGCACGGGCCGGCAGCTGACGTTCACCATCTCGACTCAGTCCGTGCCGTTCCAGCGGGTTCAGCTGCTTGGGACGAGGGGACGAGTCGAGATCGAGATCCCCTTCAATGCTCCTCCTGACAGGCCGACCCGCATCCTCGGGGACGACGGCAGCGCGCATGGCAATCGCTCGGCGCGGGCCATTGAGTTCCCGGAGGTGGATCAGTATGGGCTTCAGGGAGAGGCGTTCAGTCGGGCGATTCGAGGCGCTGAACCCCTGGCCTATGGCCTGGAGGATGCCATCCTGAACATGCGCATCCTCGATGCCTTGCGGCGATCCGAAACCTCTTCCGCATGGGAGAGGGTTTAGGATCGGGCTCTGTGGCTAGCCGGAAGGCTTAAGGCTGCAATGCCTTTGCGGTAGTTCGGATAATCGTCTCCCCCGTCCGAGTGACCCGTCCGAGCCATGTGGGTGCGTTGACTTGCGCGGCTGCGATCGAAATTAATCACCTGATCGAACATCGGAAAATACCGCACTTTGATCGAGCGGTTTCGAGCAGCCAGATTGCAGACAGGCAAGCCCTCATGGACATGAATCCAGCATTCGTTCCGTCGTCCCTGAAATTCGGCACAAGCGGGCTGCGGGGGCCTGTCGTCGAGCTGAACGGCGTCCCAGCGTTTGCCTACACCCGGGCTTTTGCTGAAATGCTCAAGGAAGACGGGTCGGCGGCGGCGTCCAACAACATCGTGCTGGTCGGTCGGGATCTGCGCGAGAGCAGCCCGAACATCGCCCAGCTCTGCTGCGCGGCTCTGCGGGAATCCGGTCTGATCCCGCTCGATTGCGGCGCTCTTCCCACACCGGCACTCGCCTATCACGGCATGAGGTTCGGCATTCCCGCGATCATGGTCACCGGAAGTCACATCCCGGAAGACCGCAACGGGCTGAAATTCTACAGGGCTCAGGGCGAGATCGATAAGAATGATGAGGCGAGCATTCTCGCTTGGCATGCCAAGCTTGGTATCGCCTATGTGCCAGCGAGCGCCCGCGCGTTTCGGGACCAGACGCCCGATACCGATCTGATCGGCGCCTACAAGACGCGCTATCGAGATTTCTTTGGGGCAGGGGCGCTAAAAGGACTTACTGTCGGCGTCTACCAGCATTCCTCAGTGGCGCGGGACGTCATCGTCGAAATGCTCGAAACCCTGGGCGCTCGGGCGGTGCCATTAGGGCGGGCCGCGAGTTTCATCCCCGTCGACACGGAGGCTTTGCGTCAGGAGGATGAGATTCTGGCGCGGCAATGGGCCGGCGAGCACACGCTTGATGCCATCGTCTCGACCGATGGTGATGCCGACCGCCCCCTCATTTCCGATGCAGACGGCGCCTTTCTGCGCGGTGACCTTGTTGGGGCGATCACGGCCAAGTCTCTAGGCGCGGACACGATCGTCACGCCTGTGACCTCCAATTCGGCTCTGGAGGCGTCCGGCGCCTTCGGGATGGTGCTTCGCACCCGGGTTGGCTCACCTTACGTCATCGAGGGCATGGGCGAGGCTTCTCAGTCCGGCGCCCGAGCCGTTGTGGGATTCGAGGCCAATGGCGGTGTCCTGCTCGGTTCCCATATCGTGCAAGACGGCCGCCAACTCGCAGCCCTGCCGACCCGGGACGCCATGCTGCCCATCCTCTGCGCTCTCCGCGAGATTGTCATCCAGGACAAGTCCCTCGCTGAGATCGGAGCCGCCTTCGCCTTCAAGGCTGCCGCCAGTAACCGGCGGCAGAACGTCGCAACAGAGAAGAGCGCAGCCTTCGTCTCCCGATTGGAGCAGGATGAGGCCTTCCTGTTTGAATTGATGACGCCCCTGGGGGGCGTGGCCGGATTCAGTTCCCGGGATGGCTTGCGGATCACCGCGAAGAACGGCGAGGTCGTGCACTTCCGCCCCTCGGGCAACGCGCCGGAACTGCGCGTGTACGTTGAGGCAGGAACCCAAGAGCGGGCAGATAGCTTGCTCGTATGGGGGCTGGAGAGGGCTGAAATGCACACAAGCTAAATCTTCGGGTCTTTCTCTAGCTGGGGTTGTAGAAACGTTCTGCCAACATTCCAACCATGGGCGTCTGATCTTGCTTGAGCGATGAAGATCTAATTTGCCGCGCTTGCGGTAGTGATCTCAACGTCCTTGACCAATGTACAGCATCGTCTGTGTAAGAGTTTCTCCCAGAAGCCAGTGACGCTGGAGTAGGTCGAATCCTTGGCCTTAATGACAATAATAGGTCTCCTCATTGCGGTTGGTCTGAATCAGACGCTAATAGCCTCAACCTGATTACTGCTCAGGTATTGCAGAGAGAAACGGCATCGCGATACAGAGTGGCATTAGCTATCCCTTGGCTTGACTGCTCGTTCCATGGTAGCGAGCGTCCAGCAAGAGGCGGAAGGGGGCATCATGCCGGGTAAAGCTGTTCAAGTAGAGGATCTTAAGCCGCTTACAAGCTTAAGATTCGTTGCGGCTATCATGATAGTACTTCTGCATTGCCTTAACTATTTCAAATGGGGCTGGTTAGTATACGTCCCGGGTACGGCTGTGCATGGGGTTAGTTTTTTCTTTGTGCTTAGCGGGTTTATTCTCTCTCACGTCTATAGTTCTCGACCTGATATTTCATACGGTCGCTTTATATGGACACGATTTGCTCGTCTTTGGCCAATACATGTTGCAGCAATAATATTTCTTGTGCTGACAGTGCCGCCAGGGTCTGTAACCTTCGACGGTCCGGGTATGTTTGATAAATGGATTGTTCTAGGCTTCAATCTATTATTGACTCATTCATTGTTTCCATTTCCTGCATATAGCTTTTCATGGAACGCTGTTTCTTGGTCGATTTCGACGGAGTTGTTTTTCTACTTATGCTTTCCATTTCTGTTAAAGAACATAGTGTCGTCTTGGCACTGGAAGCTAGTTGTATCTTTGTTGCCACTGGCTTCTCTTGCTTTACTAGCTAATGTCGTGGAACTGCCATTGGGTAGTGCTACTGTTGAAACTCCATCTACATACATGCTCATCTACACAAATCCCCTCTTCCGAGGCTTTGAGTTCTGCCTTGGACTTGCAAGTTGGGTTTGTTGGAAGCGTCTGTCGGTCATAAGTGTAAGCCGAGCAATAGCTACGATAATTGAAGTGGCTGCGATCGTGCTTGCAGTCTTTTGGCTTAAGACGGGCTTCTCTACGTATGGAATGGCTACTTTGCCTCCAACAACCATTGTTGGTCAGTGGTTTTCTGTTGCAGGTTCCTCATGGGTCTTCGCAGTCGTGATTATCGTCTTGGCTACTGGTCGTGGTTGGATTGGTTTTCTCCTTAGCTTGCGACCGTTTGTGTGGTTGGGGGAAATAAGCTTTGCAATTTATATGTTGCACCAGATTTTGCAGAAGATTTTCGTCACAAGTCTCCTGGATTGGCATTACGAGTGGGTCTTCTTTCCTCTTCTTATCTTACTGTCAGCTGCAGCTCATCACGGTATAGAGTTGCCGTGTCGCAAACTGTTGTTGTCGATTAGGTTCAGCAGCCTTATGGGGATTTCGAAGAGGGCGTCGGCTGCGCCCTAATGTGGAAGAATAGCCTGTATGTTTACACTCAGACAATAAGCTTTAACTCGAGCAATTTTGGAGTCGTAGTGTCAATAATATTTTGATATACGATATATCGTCATGCGCCTGTTGCTCGATGATAGAAACTAAGTAGCAAACGAAAAGATCTCTGACATGTCATCCGCACTGGCCTCATTTCAGGAAACGGCTCGCCTCCTTTATGCGGAAGCGTCACCGCTCGTCCGCTTCATGCAAAGAGGTCGCCCTTATATATGCCCGATGGACCTTCTGGTTCGGCAAGTGCCTGCAGGCGCTCAGATATTTGACATTGGATGCGGGAGCGGTCTCCTTAGCCTGCATCTTGTCAGGACCAATCACATCCGAGGATCCATGGGTGTGGATACGTCAAGCGACGCTATCGAATCTGCTCGTCGCGCTGCGGCAAATCTTTCGGATCAACTGCGTGGGCGGACTCAGTTCGAGGTTGTCAACGGAACGGATGATTGGCCCGACAGTCAATTTGATGCCGTTATGATGATCGATATGATGCATCATGTTCCAGTCTCAATCCGCAGGACTCTATTTTTGGAAGCTGCGCAGCGTGTCAAACGGGGCGGGCGTTTGATCTACAAGGACATGCGCAGCCAACCGGTTTGGAGGGCTAGTATGAATCGCCTCCATGACTTGGTCATGGCGCGCCAGTGGATCACCTATTGCCCATCTGAGACTGTTCGTGAGTGGGCGGGCGAGGCGGGGCTAAAGCTTAGCCTTCATCAGACATATGACGCTTTATGGTACGCACACGAACTGATGAGCTTTGATCGATGAATACTGGAGCCTATTTCGGTTGTTTGTGGGCACTTTTGGCGATAGTTTTGAATGCACTTGCAAGTACCTTGCTCAAGTTCGCATCAGGCAGTTCGCTCGCATCACTACTCGCACTCGATAGTCCACGAACGCTTCTCCTGCTTGTTGGCGCAATTACATCCTATGGATGTGCATTCGTCGCATACTTCATGACACTTCGATATATGCCGTTGGGAATTGCGTACATCCTGATTACGGCTGGAGCCTCGCTCGTCATAGCACTTATATCATTTCTGATTTTGAATGAACGCCTCATCTGGATGCAGATTCTTGGTTTTGCGCTCTCGATAAGTGGGTTGTATTTGATCGTAGCCAGTCCATCGCTTGCATCTCGGTGATCTTCGGCGGTGTGGGCCCAATGCAATTAGCAAAGACCGATCATGAACTTGAATAGCCATGTAGAAGTGCCGGATGCTACTGACGGGAGGCGAGCGCCCGCTGCCAATCGCGAAGTCCCTCTTGTCGTTGATCTTGATGGGACTCTCATACGATCCGATCTCCTGATTGAGACATTCTTAGCACTACTCGCGGTACGCCCCGCTGATGCTCTAGCGAGCCTGCGAGCCTTGAGAAATGGTCGGGCTGCCTTCAAGGCAAGTCTTGCCCTGTATGATCTCATTGATTTTGGGGCTCTTCCTTTCAATGATGAGGTTCTCACCTTTATACGACAGGAGCACGAGAAGGGACGGGAAATCCACCTAGTGACGGCTGCGGACGAGCGCCTAGCCAAAGCTGTTGCTCAGGAGGTTGGGCTTTTCGTCGATTCCCAAGGATCGAGCGGGGATACCAATCTTGCTGGTACCGAGAAGGCGCGGTTTGTATGCGAAACTTTCGGGTCGCAGCAGTTCGACTACATAGGGAATTCCGCAAGTGACATTCCCGTTTGGCAGCACGCACGACACAAAATCGTCGTTGATGCGCCGCCTTCAGTCGTCAAATCTTTGCGGAAGTTTGCTCCGGACGCCGTAATCCTTAGCGAAATATGTCCCCGTGATCGCCGTGCCAGCTTGATCAGGGCTCACCGGCCGCATCAATGGTTTAAGAATGTACTCGTTTTTCTTCCGCTACTGACCGCTCATCGGTTTGATTTTGGTGCGCTAGTTGCGGCCTGCATGGGCTTCGTCGCGTTCTCGTTGGCAGCTTCAAGTGCTTATCTGCTCAATGACCTGGTTGACCTGCAGCATGATCGAAAGCATCATTCGAAACGCCACCGTCCAATTGCAAGCGGCAGAGTGTCACTCACGCATGCGGCACTACTGACACCGCTTTTAGCGCTTGCTTCTGCCGGGATTGCGCTCGCTCTCTCGCCTCAGTTCCTCAGCGTGATAGCAATCTACTATACAGCAACGATCAGTTACTCACTTTACCTCAAGCGGTTGCTGCTTGTTGATGTCTTCGTGCTTGCGTTCCTCTACTGCATTCGCGTCTTCGGCGGGGCCGTCGCAACTTCAATCGTCATTTCACCATGGCTGGTTGCTTTTTGCATGTTCCTCTTCCTTGCACTGGCGGTGATAAAGCGACTGACTGAGTTGGTGAAAATCCAGGGGAAACGTGGAACCGGATCTCATGGTCGAGCCTATGAAACCAGTGATATCCAAGCTCTGATAGGCATCGCGGCAGCAAGTGGTTTCAGCGCAACCATCGTCCTCGCATTGTACATCACCAGCGATGCGGTTCTTAGCCTATACAGAACGCCTGCTGCCTTATGGGTCTTATGTCCGCTCCTCCTATTCTGGAACACTCGCATTCTCCTCCTGACGATGCGGGAGCAGATGAATGATGACCCGGTCGTGTTCGCGTTGAAGGATCGCACGAGTCACATCATTGGTGTTATGGTTCTGATTGTGCTGACTGCCGGGGCCAGTATCCTGTAAGTTGACCTTCTTCGTGGTTTATTGCCCATGACTTCTACTTCGCTCTGGTATATCCTCTACGAGATTTCGATTTTCGTAGCCGTACTTCCGATTGGGCTGCGGGTGCTTCCGGCGCCGGCGATCTCAACTGCACTTCTGCTTTGTACTTGGCTCACATTGAAGCTGCTCGCTTCCTCGGCCATTCCTATGATTATGACATTCTTGGGGCTGAATAGCTTCATCGGTTACATAATCATAGCGGCCATAGCCCTTATGCTTGGCGTCTTTCTCTATGCGAAACTGGGCTGCAGTCACCTAAATGCGCAATTCACGTGGACGTCAGGCCACCTTACTTCGTCGGTAGTTCTGTTGGCCTTCGTGGCGTTTGCTGTAGGAGTCGGGCTATCTCGCGTCGGCCCATTTTCCGAAACGGACTCGCTGGTCAATTTCTCCTATGTATTGGAATGGGCAAAGAATAGCTCATCTCCGTATTTCATGGCATATCACTATAGTTCATTTTGGGAGGTGGCCTATATCCCGATCATCGCTTTAGGCGGTACTGACGCGCTTCTTTGGTGGCCTGCGGCTCAAGCCATGGCATTACTGGCGGCATCGGTTTACGTACTAGCCCTGTATTTGACCAATAGCCGCTGGCTATCTTGGGGTGTCTTAGCTGCCAGCATTACGTTGCCAGCGTTCTGGTTCGGTGTCAGTGGGATCGGAACTCTAAAGAACGATATGATCTATAACGCGGGCCTTATTCTGCTCGTTGTCAGTTTAATATCGTTCCGGCTTCCCGAGCATCGACTTTGGTCCGCCGTACTTGCAATCGGCGGCTTATCCTTCTTGGCTGTAAAGTACTCAGGTCCAGTCTTGGGATTCGGAATAATGACTGCTTGGATCAGTCTTGGGTTCCTCTCCGCCGGGGTGCCTGAGGCGGCGAATCGTACTCGATTTGCAATACTCACCGGCGGGACTGCGCTGTTAGTCGCGGGGCACTATTATATCAAGAACATCATGTTCTACGGTAATCCTCTTTATCCGTATCCACTTCACATCGGTGCCTTTCAGTTGCCGGGTGTGGAAGCTCTGCCTAAAACCTCACTCCTGTCGCGAGCCAACGATTTGGCGCTCTGGACCGAGTTCTTTAAGAGTCCAATTTATGGATTGGCGTTGCCAGCATCCTTCCTGCTCGGGATAGGATGTTCGCTCTACCTTGTCATGCTGGGCGTAAAGCGTAAGGAGATCTTCAATGACGCGCTGATAGGCGCCTCATGTGTTCTCTCAGTGCTGATATATGCCGCATCGACTTTCAGTGATTGGCTAGGGCCAAGCCTTGTGAGCGTTCGATATGCCACAGGGGCCTTCATTCTATCGCTGATTGCCATTGTCATTACTGCGCGGTCTATTGGCAGGATTACCACTCTTTTGGCAGTTTCCATGCTCGCGTGGTGTGCCGTCGTCTTCGTCCAGTCGTCAATTCAGATCTCATTTCGATATACTCCCAGCGAAACTGTCCTTAAATATAGTGTATATGCAGTAGTGGTTGCTGGTATCGCTTTCGTAATAGCGAATATGCAACCACGGTTCCGGCCAGCGACCTTATTGGCATTGGTTCCGATAATAATTCTGGCTGGAAACCAATTTACTGAAATCAACCGGGACCGTTACTGGATTCCATCTTGGAAGCCTATTGTAGCTTATGTATCTAAGTTAAGGTCCGGAGAGCGGATTTTCTTGGTATCAGCAAGCGACAAGCTAATGCCTATATATGCAGGGATTGGTGAGGAGCAAAATCTCGCGCCAGCCAAGTATCCGGCCGTTGGCCCGTCTTTCCGTAACACAGTCATTTCTGGACGACTACCGGACTTGATCGATCGCCTTAAATCCGGGGAGAGTTTCACGGCGATTGCGGTTATGACATGGCAAGAGGCCGACGGAAATTTTATGGGGCGGGTTGTCCGTGATGTGGCGCCGTTCGGTTATACAACTAGTGGGACAAGCAAGTATGCTGTATTGCTTCAGAACTCATCAGCCAAAAGGCTGTCGCGAGATATCTCTGACACGGAGCGCGCATCTCAGTAGTGGCAGAGTGGATCGGATTGATCGGGCGCCCCTACGGCGGGCGACCCTCCTTGCGAACAGCGCCTGACAGCCAATCGGCCACGCCTTTCTCGCGTTCCCATCCGTGTTTGAGTCAGGTGCCAATGCTCGTATCAGGCATTCACTTGCCATGCTCCCTAACAGCTAATCGTTATAGGTGTAGTTCCATTCTCCGTTTGCGCCAAGGAGCGTTGCAGTATAAACAAACAGCAGGTTCCGAGAATGCTCTCGGCTGTATAGTCATATTGAGTCTAAACTAAAATATACTGTTTATTTTGTTGATAAACCTGAAACAAAATCAATATTATTATACGAATGAGGGCGCAATATAGATGGAACGGCTTTGGTAATGGCGAATGACATGCGGCTAACGGTCGAGTCTTGGTGAGTGAGTTGTGTGTTCTAAACTAGCAAAATCTCTAAGATAATATCGCGTCGGCCTCACATATCTGCTGTTTGTAAGATTAAAAACCCATATTTCTCTGGATAGGTTGCGAGCAATTGATACTATCCGTAGGATTGCCATTAGGTCGGTCGGATTGCTAGACGTAAAGAATTGGCCGGATTGGCTTGGGAGCGATAGGACTTGAACCACAGTTGTAATCCATCTCGGCAAGACGGAGCTGTGCCTGAGATTTCACAGGCTGAGTCCTTCGACGTTGCTGAAAAGAAATCTCTCAGGCACGCCTCCCAGTATACAGCTAGCTTGGAGGCAATCTCCGTAGAGCTTCAGCGTGCTCATGGCGAAAACTTGTCGTTGCGCGAGAAGCTTTCGCACGTCCAATTGCATTCGACCGACTTGCACATGAATCTCAACGCCGAGATTACCAGATATAGGAACGAAATTGTTAAGCTGAAGGCCGAGTTAGCGATAGCAGAACATGACAGACGACTAAATGTCACTCAGATGGTGAACGCGATGGTCGCTGCCGAGCATCGCGTTCGCGGGACAGGCGCTGTTCCTACTGACCTTGAGGAGCGCTATCAGAATATCCTCAATTATCTTGAACGGGTTAAGGTCGTTCACCAACATCTGCAAAGGCATGCTGAAGACGTTGCTAAACAGCGAGATGCATTTCAGCAGAGACTCGAAAAGGTTCAGAAAAAGCTAAAAGCGGTGACTAACAGCATCAGTTGGAAGGTGACGGCTCCACTTCGTCATCTTGTACGTGACAACCCGCGAGCAGTTCAGATAAGCCTTCGGGCGCTTTGGTTCGCGTGGCATACCTTAAAGCTACGTTCGATATATCGATTGTCAAAAATTGAGCGTCGACGAGAGGAACCTCTGAAGCCTTCGGGCTCGAAGCATTTGGAAAATGGTTCGCAGAAGCCTAACGCTGCAAAATCGAAGCGGGCAATTGCGGCGATGAGCGATCCATTTGCCTTACCGATTGAGTTGCTTAGCCGAACTGGCATTCAGAACAGCATCAGCACCGCTTCCATGGACCCTTGGCCAGCAGATCGACCCTTGGTCAGCGTCGTCATCCCTTGCTTCAACTATGGTCATTTCGTTGCCGAGTCGGTGGAGTCGGTGCTCGCCCAGACATTTCAAGATCTCGAGATTATCGTTGTCGAGGGTGGGTCGAGTTCGCTTGAGTCGCGGCAGCAACTGGCTGAGATGGTCTTCCCAAGAACCCGCATCCTGCTGCAGTCGGAGGCGCATCGAGCAGGCGCGAACCGTAACTTCGGCATTAGTCAAGCTCGCGGCAAATATATATGTTGCCTAGACGCCGACGATCGCATCGATCCGACCTACATTGAAAAAGCCGTGTTTCTCATAGAGCACTTCGGCTACGATGTGGTCTCGACCGCGGTTGAGTTCTTTGGTAACCGAACAGGCGGCTATGGCAGCCTTGAGCGTCCGGTTCTCAAAGACATGCTTCAAGCCAACTACATTCCTACATGCGCCGTCTTCAAACGTGATCTCTGGGATCGGGTAGGAGGATTTAGGGATTCCGACCTGAACACTGGGCATGTGCATGAGGATTGGTTATTCTGGGTGCGTGCGGCCGCCTTGGGGGCACGGTTCTGGAATATTGTTGGCGAACGTCTCTTTAAGTACCGTATCCACGGCAATAGTCTGAGCAATGGGCAGGATGTTCTACCCATCGAGCATCAGCGTACGATCGTTCGCGAGCTTAATGCAGACGTCTTGGGGCCGGAAGTTATTGGGCATTCATATGAACTTGCAGTGCAAAATTGGCGCCACCCAGAGCCGCTGCGCAACCTAACCCGATTTGGGCGAGATATCGCAGACGACCGGCCAACGATGCTTCTGGCCTTACCTTTCCTCATCATCGGAGGTGCTGAGCGCCTCTTGAGTGCGATCACAGGGCACTTAAGTTCCGTCGGATGGCGGGTCATCATTGTCACGACAGTGCAGGTTGGGCCAGAGCATGGTGACACTACGGATTGGTTTCGCGGCGCGACGAGCGAGATCTACCATCTCCCTCGTTTCCTAGGTCAGGAGCGCTGGAACGACTTCATCAACTTTCTTATACAAACGAAGCGCATCGACCTCCTCTGGATCGTCGGAAGCGCTGCGTTCTATGACAGGCTCCAGTGGCTGAAAGAGCTATATCCCAAGTTGAAAGTAGTCGATCTACTCTTCAACACGGTCGGTCATACAGCCAACAATAGGAAGCATGCGAATCTCATAGATCTCAACCTCGTCGAGAACCAGGAGGTTTACGGTTGGCTTGTCGAGCAGGGGGAGGCGCAGGACCGGATCCGCAAGATCGAAAGTGGTCTTGACCTGGAGCGCTACTCGCCGAGACCGAAAAGTCAGGAGATTCTCAACGAATTGGGCATCTCTGAAGATACCGTCCTCATCGGGTTCTCTGGTCGGTGGTCCGAGGAGAAGGATCCTCTCGGCTTTATTGAAATCGCCAAGCTTGTGCCTGAGGATGTGCCGGTCGCTTTCGTCATGACAGGAGCCGGGCCCCTGACGAAAAAGGTCGAGGCGGCTGTCACGGAGGCGAATTTTGCGCCCAAGCGATTCCATCTCATGGGAGCCGTTCCGGATGTCACGCCCTATATTGCTTCCTACGATTTGCTATGTTTGCCGTCGCTTTTGGACGGGCGCCCTGTGGTAGTGCTCGAGGCGTTAGCTCTTGGGATTCCAGTACTTGCATCGCGGGTCGGCGCGCTTCCTGACCTCGTTCAGGACGCGGTGAGCGGTCGTCTCTGCGCCCCTGGTGATTATCCTGCTTTCGCGGCGCAGATCGCGGCGTTGGTCCGCAACCCCAGCCAGCTTCAAAAGATGAAGCAGCAGGCACGGCTTGCGGCCGAGCAGAAATTTGATGCTCGCAATATGCTTACTGCATATGACGAAGCCCTTCGAGGTGTTTTGGTCGGTGACGCCGCAGGAAAGTCGTTTGAGGACGGCGACGGAGCGTCCAAGGCTGGCTCGGGAGAGTATTTTCCGGAGAATTCCGCAGGGGAGTAGATCGGCAGACTCCCGCGAGGCCCGTGCAAGCCAAGCTTCTGTCCTCGACATCAGACCTTTGACGATATATTGCTGCCCGCAAAATGACAACGGAGGCCCCAGTGATTAAGGGCAAAAACATTCTGGTAACAGGTGCGGCAGGCTTCATTGGTAGCCATCTCGTGGAGACGCTGCTGCAGCGTGGCGCGAATGTGACCGCCATGGTTCATTACAATTCGGCATCGTCGATCGGAAATCTGAAGTTCATACCAGAGGATCTCCGGACTAAGCTCAAGGTCGTCTTCGGCAATATTGAGGATAGCGACTTCGTTTTCAGGGCAGTCGACGGGCAGGATATCGTCCTTCATTTGGCTGCTCTCATCGCTATTCCTTACTCCTATGTCGCGCCAAGATCTTATGTGCGAACCAATGTTGAGGGTACGCTCAACGTATTGGAGGCCGCCCGTCGGCTAGGGACAGGCCGCGTCGTTCATACCAGCACGTCCGAGGTTTATGGGACAGCCATTCGCACGCCGATCGATGAGGATCATCCTCTCCAGGGACAATCTCCATACTCAGCCAGCAAGATTGGTGCGGACAAAATTGCAGACTCCTACTATTTGTCATTCGATACACCGGTTGTGGTGCTGCGCCCCTTCAATACGTACGGACCACGCCAGTCTGCACGTGCCTTCATCCCAACTATCATCTCCCAAGCTCTGGTGCGGGACGAGATTCATCTCGGGGCTCTTACGCCGCAGCGCGATATGACTTTTGTAACCGACACGGTTGAGGGGTTCATTCTTGCCGCTACAACACCGGGAATTGAAGGGGAGACCATTAATCTCGGAACGGGCGAGACATACAGCATCGGGGACTTCGCGCATCACATTTTGCGCCTCATGGGAATGGACAAGCCCATCGTTCATGACTCGTCGCGAGAGCGCCCTAGCAAGAGCGAGGTCATGAAGCTGGTATCCAACAACCGCAAGGCCGCCGAGTTACTGGGATGGCGCCCAACGACCTCCCTTGACCAGGGGCTTCGTCAGGGAATCGATTTTATTTCAAGCAACCGCGGGCTTTACAACGCAACAACCTATACGGTTTGAGTCAAAGAGGCGATCATGCAGGCAATCATCATGGCCGGGGGCAAGGGGTCACGCCTGCACCCATATTCTGCCTTGTTTCCCAAACCCCTTATGCCTTTGGGCGATAAGCCCATACTTGAAATCCTGCTCCGTCAACTCCGAGCCGCGAACGTGACCAACATCATTATCGCGGTCAACCATTTGCGACATCTCATTGAAGCTTTCTTCGGGGACGGGTCGCGCTTTGGCCTTTCGATTACCTATAGTGTTGAAGATAAGCCCTTAGGTACAGCAGGTCCTATGGGCCTAGTCTTAGACAAACTTGAAGACAACTTCATCCTCACGAACGGGGATCTTCTCACGAGCTTGGATATCGGTCGGATGGTTTCAGACCATCTAGAGAGCGGCGCTGCGGCGACCATTGGTACTTATCGCCGGGAGCTCCGATCCGAGTTCGGTTTGCTTGAGGTCGACGATAGTATGCGCATGGTGGGGTATCGCGAGAAGCCTACTTACCAGCATCTTGTCAGTATGGGTCTCTACGTGCTGAACCGTCAGGCTGTGCAGCGTTGGCTGGTGCCGGGCGAATACCTCGACATGCCCGTCCTGATGCAGTCGATGACGCAGGCCGACATGCTGGTCCGCTGCCACCAGCAGGACTGCACCTGGCTCGATATCGGCCGGCCCGAAGATTTCGCGCTAGCTCAGCAGATTGTTGAGCGCGACCCCGAAGCCTTCTCGCCTCGCAAAACTGTCTGATGCGTATCCTGCTCACAGGCTCAGGCGGTTTCCTGGGACGGCATATCTTGGCCTCACCCGCAGTAGCTGGCGTGCAGATTATCTGTGCGACCCGCGACCAGGGAGAGGCTTCAGGCGCCAAGATCCCTTTGGGGAAAGGTCCCTGGGGCAGGGCTGAGTTCGAGCAGGCCTTGGATAGGAGTCAGGCCGATGCGGTGATTCACTGTGCCGGCGCAACCCATGCAAACAATCCCGGACAGTTTTTGGAGGCCAACACTCTTCCGGCAGCGGGCCTGATTGCCGCAATGGCAGGAATGGCACGGCCGCCCCGGGCTATCCTTATTGGGTCGGCCGCGGAGTATGGATATGTCGGCCCTGACGCCATGCCAGTTCGGGAGGACCATCCCTGCCACCCTCGCAGCGACTACGGCATATCCAAATACACTCAAACGCTTTTAGGGGTTGCTGCAGCGGAACGCGGACTTCCTATCATGAGTGCACGCCTGTTCAATCCGGTTGGATTGGGTATGCCGTCCAAACTCGCCTTGCCATCCTTTGTAAGACAGATTGCCAACGCAGCATCGAGCGGTGGCATCATCAACGTCGGGGATCTTGAAGCGCGCCGCGACTTTATTGATGTGTCTGAGGCCGCGCGCATCCTTCTAGCATTGGCACATATGCCGCAATGGTCGTGGCCTATTGTCAATATTTGCAGCGGGCGCGCCTATCGAATTGGAACGCTTCTCAACGCGTTAATTGCAGCGAGTGGTCGCGCAGTACAGGTGAAGATCGATGCCGATCTGCTTCGACCTGGCGATATGCCGCTGCTTGTCGGGAGCATAGAGCGTCTCACCGCACTCAATCTAGCGCCGATCCCACCAGACTTCGATACGCTGATCCCCAAAATCCTTGTAGAAGAACATATCTAAGTTAGGTTGATCATTGAGAAAGCGGCAGATCAAATGCGACAATCCGTCGAGTGCGTAGGCTTCTCAAAGGGTGGGCGCTACTTCTTACTTGAGTTGGGACTCGCCTAGCTTGATACGCGTGCGACGGAAATCGTAACGAGCTCCATTTAGTGTACGACAATCTTCAAGCCTTAAAAGGCCCGATCCGCAGACAACAAGCGGCCGTCCCCCATCGAGGGTCCATATCTTACCTGGCTGTCTGATCTCAAAGTTCAAATCATCAACCTCAGATGCACTTTCAATAATAAGGGTTTCCCCATTAGCTGTAGTTCGTGCACCAGAGTACGGATATCCAAGCGCATCAATTGCCCGTACAATCTCACTTGCCGTCTTTGACCAGTCGATTAAGTAATCTGCATCGTTTCGCCATAGACTATACGTGGCCCGCGCGTGTTCTTGTTCACAGGTCGTGAAAAATCCCTCCGACCATTGTCTGTGGATCTGGGTTGCCAAGCTAATCATGAGATCTGATTGCAGATCAAGGGCGGTTTTGATTTTGATAGGGTACGCTATCTGAACTGCCAATTGACCAATAATAGGTCCTTCATCAACACCCGGTGTTGGCGTGAGCGCCGTTACGCCTATTTGAGTATCCCCTTTAAGGAGAGCAGTAACGGTTGGTGCAAATCCTCTATATTTTGGCAGCAATGAATCGTGAAATACTACGGAGAAAGGAGTGATCGTAGCAAACATATACTGCCAGCCAATAATGAATATCAGATCACTTGAAGAAAACTCAGGCTTCCTACTTTCCCGAAATTCAATTTGCATCGTCTCGGCGAGTTGCTTGATTGAGAAAAAGCTATCAGAATGATCATCCGGTTGCTTATAAGCATAAATCCTATCTAATCGGATCTCATGGTTCACAAGACCGCGAACGAAATTGGCGCCTTTGAGTCCAGCCGCACAAACAATGACCTTTCGATCTGCAGTTATCATTGATGATTGCACTCCCCATGATCAGCACACACTAAAGAAGAGCGTCCAGATGCCTTATGACGCGTTCTATCACATAGTCCAGCTGCGAATCGATGTGAGGGTAAAGTGGCAATCGAACTAACCTCTCACTCAAGTCTTGCGTGTGAAAAAGGTCGCCACTCGTTCTTGCGAGTTTAGTTCCTGCCGGTGAGTTGTGTAGCGGAACATAATGGAATGGTGCATTGATTCCATCCTGTCTTAATAAGGCAATGAGTTTCTGTCTCATTTCGGGGGTAGGCAGAATAATATAATAAAGGTGAGCGTTATGTGTGCGTCCCGGAGGCACAATAGGAGTTCTAACTCCTCTGCTTGCAAATCCCTGCAAAGCATCGTCATATTTTGTCCACGATGCCATTCTGTTGGAACCTATGGTATCTAGTTCGTCCAGTTGGGCGCATAGGAACGCAGCTATCAACTCTCCCGGCAAGAAAGAAGATCCAACATCAACCCACGTGTATTTGTCGACTTGGCCGCGAAAAAAGCGTTTGCGGTTAGTACCTTTCTCTCTGATGATTTCGGCTCGCTCAAGAAGAGATCCGTCATTGATCGCGAGCGCACCTCCTTCTCCGGAAATAATATTTTTTGTCTCATGGAAGCTGAACGCGGCGAGATGCCCAAGTGAGCCAGCTTTGCGGCCATTGTAAGTCGAGCCCAAGGCCTGAGCTGCGTCCTCCACTACATACAGGCTGTGTCTATTCGCGATTTGGACGATGCGGTCCATTTCAGCAGGCACGCCTGCATAATGTACTGGAAAAATTGCTTTTGTGCGTGAGGTTATTGCGGACTCGATAAGATCCTCGTCAATGTTGAGTGTATCCGGACGAATGTCGACGAAGACTGGGATTCCCCTGCGGAGCGCCACGGCGTTGGCTGTTGAGACAAAGGTGTATGAAGGCATGATGACCTCGTCCCCAGGTTCAACTCCTATTAGTATTGCGGCCATTTCGAGCGCTGCCGTGCAGGAGTGGGTAAGAAGAACTGCATTTGCCCCAATGTATGCGCTTAGTTTATTTTGACACCTTATTGTAAAATTCCCATCGCCAGCAAGTTGCCCAAGGGAAACCGCCTCTTGGATATAGTCAAGTTCCTTGCCTGCAAGACTGGGACGATTGAACGGGACTTTCATTTACAAAACCTTGTATGTGAAGCGATCTTCAGCCGTATAGCAGCACGGAGCCAAGCTTTAACAAGTGAGAAGTACGTTTTAAACTCTCTGGACGGATTCGCCATAGCTTCCACTTAGTATGCTCATTTAACATTCTGCTTATGTGGAAATTTTTAAAAGGTGCTGGGGACTGCGACATAGCTTGCGGCCTGTAGCAGCATAGGACAGACCAGAGCAATGACATGCAAGCCAACGAGCGTCTGAGGTAAACGCTTGTTATCGCGTCAAGTGGAGAAAGAACGTTGCGGACGCGCTAGCACTACAGTTGCACCCGCTGCTCATGGGCTCATAATCTCCTGATCTGACCCGGGAGGCTGCCATGACGGGTGTAGCCGTCGAGCAAATGCTCGAACTCTGGTGTGTGGAGTTGCGTCAGGTGAAAGCTCACCTCAAATCCCTGTTTGCTCATCCGAGTGTCGCGAATTCGGCCGCTGCCTTTCTTGACGGACTGCTCGGCCCCGAGCGGCGCAAGACCGGCTGGATGCGCGCCGAAGCCGCTGGCGATCGAGGGCCCTGGCGCAAGCAGGCGGTGCTCGGCCGCAGCCACTGGGAGGCGGACGCCTTGCGGGACATGGTGCGCGAGTACGCGCTCGAGACGCTCGCCACGCCCGAGGCCGTACTCGTCATTGATGAAACTGGCTTTCTCAAGCACGGTGTGGGCTCGTGGGGGATGGGGCGCCAGTACACCGGATCGTCGGGTAAGATCACCAGCTGCCAGATTGGTGTGTTTGCGGGGTACGTCTCAAACAAGGGCTGCGCCTTCATCGATCGCCAGCTGTATCTGCCCAAGGACTGGATCAACACGCCCGAGCGTCGGACCGCCGCTCAGGTTCCCGACAGAATCGGCTTCGTCACCAAACCCGAGATCGCCGCGCAGATGATCGAGCGCGCTCTTGCAGCCGGTGCGCCATTCGCCTGGGTGGCCACCGACACCATCTATGGCGTGGGCCGAATCGAGATGCAGCTGCGCCGGGCCGGCAAGGGCTATGTGTTGGGCGCGCATGCAACTGATCAGTTCTCGTCCTGGATCGACAAACCTGAAGTGGCCGGTACGGCCGAGCCGATCGCGCAGGTTCTTCCGTCTGAGGTCTGGCAGCGCCTGTCGGCGGGCGACGGCACCAAGGGCGCGCCTGTATGAATGGGCCTATGTCGCGTTGGCGGATCTCGAGACGGAGGAATACAACGAGGACCTCACCGGCTGGTGGACGCGCGGTCTGCTGATCCGACGCACCATCGTTGAAGGGGATCTGGCGTTCTTCTCGACTTGGTGTCCGGCTGGCACGCCGATCGAGATCCTGGTGCGGGTGGAGGGCCAGCGCTGGGCGATCGAGGACGCGTTCGAGACCGCCAAGACGGAGTCGGGGCTGACGCACAACGAGACGCGCTCGTGGCATGGCTGGCATCGGCATGTCTCGGTGGTGACGCTGGCCTTTGCCATGATGACAGTGGTGCGCGAGCGCGCCAACAGCCTGAGCTCACCCCAAAAAAGAACCGACGAAGCCAGGCTTCAGCGCTGGTACGATGGTCTGTCCAGGAAATCCGTGGCGTGGCCACGCGCCTCCAGCAACGTCGGATCGAGCCTGCCTTCGTAATCGCCTGGTCTGCGTGGCGGCGCGCGCATCAAGCGATGGCGCAAGTCTCCCATCGCAAACGCAAGGTGCAATTGTAGTGCTAGCACTACTTTGGCACTCTCATCATTGAACCAAGAGTGAAGCGAGCCCGACACATCGGACATCGCACGTGCATGGAGTGCGCCAGACGATCGAGCAGCATGCACCGGATTGCCGGCAAGCTGGGTTGTGGTGGCGGTCCGCTGGCTTTTCTTTTTCCCCCTTTGGCGGCCCGCAAACGCAGATGCTGCAGTAACAGATAGGCAATCAGCGTCAGCAATGCATGCCGGTGCAGTCCGCGCCACGAGCGCCCCTCAAAGTGATCGAGCCCAAGCTCTTCCTTGAGCTGCTGGTGCGCCCGCTCGCACACCCATCGAGCCTTGATGAGAGACGCCAAATGCTTCAGCGTCGTGTCAGGCGGCAAGTTGGACAGGTAGTACTTGCGCTCCCCCGACGAGCGGTGCTCGCCCACCAACCATACCTCAGCGCCGGGCAGATGCTGGGCGGCATGCCCGCGCAACTGAACCGCTGGTCCGTCGTTCACCCGCCACGCACGGCGGCGAACTTCGCCCGCAACGGCCCCTTCTTGGTGCCGCGCCGCCACGTGACCCGGCGCCATGACGCCTTGGCCAGCATGACCTCGGCCGAGATCGCTTCCGCATCCGGAACTAGCGTCTTGCGGGGCCGTCCACGGGTGGTGGTGGAGGCCACCACCCGCACATCGGCCGGGTAGACCTTCTGAATGCGCACTGTGCTCACGGCCCAGCGCAACCTAAGAGCCGTGAGCGCCTGGCGGAAAGGCGCGCTGATGCCGTAGCCGGCATCGGCCACCACCGCCCCGAAGCTCACGCCCGCTTGCATGATCTGCTGGAGCTCAGTCAACGCGATCTCCGGCTTGGAGCGCTCCATCCAGAACGCCTCGGGCACACCCGCGCGCTGCAGGCGCCCAAGATCTCTGATCCAGGTCTCCGGCAGGAACAGCCGCAAGACAATCGGGATCGGCACCTCGCCCTTAGCAAGCGTCAGTGAGACCAGGCTCTGGCAGTTCGCCTTCTTGCCCAACGCTCCGACATACTGCGGACCAACACCGACGGAATGGGTGCCCTTCTTGGGCAGGGCCGTGTCGTCGATCACCAGGTTGGCGTCAGGCCCGCCAACAAGCCGGTTGGCATGGGCCAGGAGTTTGGCTTCCAGCGGCGCCTCATCCCAGGGCCCCACGGCCACGAAGTGATGCAGCTGGTCATAGTCGGCAGGCGCTACCCGAGCCGCGATGGGCTGTAGGCTCTTGCGTGCGCCGGGGCCGATCAGCCCGGCGACATAGAGCGGGCACATGCGCCGGCGGGCCGGATGACGAAGGGGTTTGAGGAAGGGTTCGAGCCAAGACTGAAGTTCGTGCTCCCTCGCAACTGAGGTGCTCATGACAGCCTCCTGCAGACCCTCCTTCAGAAGGAGACGTCGACCGTACTCGCCAGGTTCCCCATACCTGCCAAAGTAGTGCTAGAGGGTGTCTGAGAATTCAGGTTGTGCCCATTTGAAGAGAGTATGACAAAGCTTCGCTACGGCACCGCGACCTGAGCGATGCGGAGCGGGCGGTGTTGGCGCGCCTCTCCTTGCCCCCGCGGCCCTCGCGGGCGCTCGCGAACATGAGCTGCGGCGGGTGCTGAATGCGGTCCTGTACATCCTGCGGTCTGTTTGCTGATATGGGCTAGCCTCCCTGACTCTCGGCCGAATTTGAATGGACGCTGCTGATCGTGAAGCGCCCCCCCGGCGCTGGGTGCGGGTACCGGCTGATCAGCCCGGGCCAGAAATGCCAGCTGGGTTTGGTGTTCTGCCCCAGCGCTGGATTGTAGAGCGGACCTTCGCGTGGCTCATCTGCAACCGTCGCCTGGCCAAGGATTGGGAGCGCCTTTCGATTATCACCGAGACGTGGTTCTATCTCGCGATGTGCGGCCTGATGACAAAAAGATTAGCCCGTGCAACAGCTTAATTTCCAAGAGCCCTCTAGTTTGCACGCTAGTATAGGCCAGGCCCAGGTAATCGGACAATGAACAAATTGAAGACGCTAAGGCGCAGACAGCCAGCGCCGTGATCGATAATACAGACAAGGACCGGCTGGGCATTATTTTCTAGGCATCAAGGCATTGTCCGGGTTTCCCAAGAATAATTACCGAGCTTGCGTCGTGGAATAGAATTTGAGGGTTCCGGAAGCCTGTTCGTTAAGTCAGTCGGGACAGGAGCCCACCTGTTCTCTTGGTGTGAGAACAAGACACTCGCAGCAAAACAGCTGCCATGTTGTTGCCCTCCCCAAATAGGACAATTGGCATCACGACAGCTGGCTGCGCCTCTCATCAGTCGGTACTGCACTCGGATGAACCACTGGCTCCCTAAGCCTAAATGCATTCCCGAAGCCATTCGCGAGCGTCCGCCTCACATCTGTTAGCCTGCGCTTTAGCCAGACTAGGACAATGCAGAGCGCAACCGAAACTAGAAGGTTGTACAGTAGGTTTAAGTTGAATGCGAACAGGCCTTGAGCGGCCGAAAAGTACTTTGGCACAGGAGAGAATTGGTAGGTATAAGCTACAAGACCATGGATACCAAATATGATGAGACTATTCTTTCCTAGGAACGATAATGCCTTGCTACTTACAAGATCAATTGCCAGACGATAGTAGAAAATTATGCTCACAAGGGCTGCCGGAATGTACAGATAGCTTCCTATGCCAGCAATATGGCCACCGTAGCTATATGAGTACCAAATCCCTACACACAGAGATCCGACTACGAGTGTTGTATAGAATGGGTTCGGTATCCGTACCCGGGTCTCTAGGTGTCTGTAGATATGGCCGAGGCCCATGAATACGAGCGCCATAGGAAGAACATTGATATGCAGAACCGGACGCACTGGTAACTTCGACTGGAATGGTATTACAGCTAGCGACATAGCTAAGATGATTGCAGAGAAAAGATAAATATTTGCTTTAGGAATGAAGAAATACATCAAGATGCTGACGAACATCAGCGGCAAAAACCACAGTGCGAAATTGAAAGTCGGGACTTGATTCAACCAGTCACTGGAGTACAAAAGTGCTTTAGCAGTTGCTATTGCTTCAAATGGAATTACGTACTGCCCAATCACATGTCGTACGAAGAGATGTCCAAAGGCAGTCGATATAATAAAGAACACTATGTAAGGAACATAAATACTTTTGAATTTCCGGGAGAAGTAAGAAACAAAACTTCTGTCATCCCTGCCGTAAGACAAATACCCTGTTGCCCAAAAGAACAAGGGCATGTGAAACGAATATATATATGCGACAATGGAGTATCCAATGGGCGCTGGGTCCATATGGCCCATAACTACGAAAATTATTCCAATCCCCTTGAGAATATCGATAGCGTTGTTCCTGGCACTGGACAATGGGATTGCGCGATCCATAAGAGCTTTGCTTTTGAACCTGTGAACGGGAAGTAGGGTATCTAGCCACAAGTTTCGAAGCAGGCAAGGATGTCGGCCGAAGGCATGGCATCACACTAAGTCGTGAACGCATAAAAGGTCTTTCATTTGCAGTGAGTTGATGATTCACCCCCCCCGGATGAGGGGGCCTGATGCGCCGAGATGAACTTACTGATTTCGAAAGGAAGATTATCGAACCGCTCTTGCCCAACAAGCTCCGCGACGTGCCGCGAGTGGATGACGGTCGCCTGTTCAACGGTATTCTCTGGCGCTTTCGAACCGTGTCACGTTGGCGGGACATCCTCAAGCTGTATGGCCCCTCCACGACCTGTTACAATCGCTTCGGGCGGTGTGCGAAGCAGGCATATGGAACCGGCCCACTGGAAGTGGTCTCGGCCGCTTACGATGGCGACCTGGTCACGGTCGAAAACTCCTGTGTTCGCATCCATCAGCATGGGGCGTCGGGTAAAAAGGGGATCAGGATGGTGGCATGGGGCGTTCCCGCAGCTGCCTGATGACCAAGATCCATGCGCTGGCGGACGGCGAAGGCCGCCCAATCCGCAGCATGTTGACGTCGGGGCAGGCGCATTGCGGCTGACGGGCTTCTGAGCGGGCTTTAGCCCGACGCGACCCTGGTAGCGCATAGGGTTTTGACAGCAGCGCCATTCGCAAGCAGGCTCAAGATTAATGTGGAGGCTAAGATGCTGCCGAAGAGCAACCACACGGGCTCGTTTATTATTAGCGCTTTGCTGTATGAATATGGAAACCTCGTCGAGCGCTTCTTCAGTAAGCTCAAGCAGTTCCGCTGCATCGCCCTGCGATACGATAATAGCCCAGAAAACTTCCAGCTGCCATCAAGTTCGTCTCAGCCCACATCTGACTGCGCAGTTATGAGAGCACAGCCTAGCAAAAGCTATCCAATTCATCAGCTCAGATCACTCTAGCCCAGTTGCAGATTGCAGATGTTAACAGTAAAGGATTATCAAGGTGCTCAGCGAACCTCAAAAACTCTGGCTGTGTTTGAACTACAAGACGCTGGACGACCGGTTGTCTCTCTTTATTGCTTGGAAGGAGTTGTAAATGTTCTTGAGTCCTAAAGTATCATTCGTAGTTCTTTCATATAACAACGCTAGATTTATACGTCAGGCAATTGATAGCATATTGGAACAAACATATTCGAATTGGGAAGCTATTGTGGTGGACGACGCATCTAGCGACGCTTCTGTGCAAATAGTTAACTCTTACGCAGATAGTCGAATAAAGCTCGTCATCCATAACGAAAATCGGGGGCTTACGCCAAGTTACAATGAAGCAGTGCAGTTGGCCAGCGGGAACTTCATTGTTAATTTGGATTCTGATGACGCGATCGACCCAATGAAGACTGAGAGGCAACTTGCAGTCTTCATGCAAGACCCTAGCTTAGAAGTTGTAGGAACCTACATCAATCTTATAGATGAAAACGGTCAAGCGCATCCCAGAGCTGAGTTGATAGAGGGCATGATCAACCAACAGTACGACTTGAATTCAGTCGGTGCGTGGATCGGGCAAAACATGATTGTTCGCTCATCAACGATGATGAGACGAAGTCTTCATAAGCGAGTTGGGCCAAATGAACTCGGAATGTTACGTGCTCCTGATTATGATCTGTGGACACGTGGGTTACGAAGTGGCTGCCGGTTTCATGTGATACCAGATCGGCTGACATATTATCGGCAGCATTCGGGTGGCCTTACATACGGAGATCCGTACGCAACCTTTCTGGAGTTGAGTTATTCTCTTATTCGGCATCTTGTTCCGCTAATAGATGAACGCGAAGACTATGTGTCGCTTGCGAAGGCGGTTGATTGGTTGATACACGACGAGCAATTCTCGGTGCTTGAAAGAGAGCAACAGCAACGGTTAATCGGCCTAATGCTGCGAGCTTGCCCGTTGAAAAGCTACAGTAGTTTTCTTCAGTTAGTGAATTCAGGTCTTGGACTTGAGGAGGACTTCATCACTTTTGGAAAGCGCATGCTTGCTTTGCAAGACTTACAAATAGATATCCAAAGGTTTAACGCTGTGAATGAAAGCTTGAGATCATTAGAAGAAAGTGCTATATGGTATAAGGGGCAGGCTGAAAACTGGAAAATAGAATACGAATACTACAGGGGACAATCGGAAAATTGGAAATCTAAGTTTGAGGCCTTGGAGTCGCGTAAGTCTCGTTCATCATAAAGGATCCCTCGGATCGACATTCTTAACGTATTCCATCTGCTTGCGATTCCACTGAGTCGTATAATCTCCGCCAATGTATTATGTAATAATCGTGCCCCAATACTTAAGGGGCTAGATACTTGTTTGTCTTGTGAAACGCGGTTTTATCTGTACTTAATTGCGCTTGCTAGGACCCTGACTCATAAAGAGGTTTAAGCGGGACGAGCTCTTGTGATTCATGGTTTCGGTGGAGATCACTTAGAGCCTGTTAGAGCATCGGACGGTTAAACGGACGCATAGCCGGCGGCCCTGAGGAAGTTCCAACACTCGTGCGGCTCAAACAAATCACAGATGTCGCCGAGGGCGCGCCAGAGCGCGTCGAATGTTCTCGTCTCGGCCGTGCGCAGGTGTGCCTTGATCTTGGCAAAGGCCTGCTCCATCGGGTTGAGATCGGGCGAACAAGCCAGCAGGAACAGGAACTAGGCGCCGCGTTGCCTCAGACACTGCGCGGCCTTCTCGCTCTTGTGGAACGCGAGGTTGTCGAGGATCACCACATCCCCTGTTCTGAGGGTCGGCGCGAGCTGCGTCTCGATGTAAGCCTCAAACGCCAAGCGGGTGATCGGACCATCGATCACCCATGGGGCGCTCAGCTCGTGACAGCGAAGCCCTGCGATGAAGGTGTGGGTCTTCCGGTGTCCAAGGGAGCGCTCATGCGCAGCCGCTGGCCTCTGCGCGCCCGCCCGCGCAGGCGCGTCATCTTGGTGTTGACGTAGGTCTCGTCCAGGGACACCAGGCGGTGCGGCTCTTGGCGCATGCGGACCTGACGGTGGTCTCGCCAAGCCCGACGCTCATCCCGAATGTTGGCGCGCGCGCACTCCGCCGCCATCAGGGCTTTTTTATAGGAGAAGCCGCGCCGGCACAGGAAGCGCGAGAGCATGGCAGGGGCTGCCACCACCTCATGCTGCTCCAGCAGCCTTGCGGCGAGCTCAGGCATGGTAATAGCGGGCCTCGCCTCGACCGTCTGGATCAGGAAGCGCTCATAGGGCACCAGCTTACCGCGTCCCGGTGGACGGCGCTGGCGGTCCGGCGCCGGTGAGCCGGTGTCCCGCGTGCGCGGCGGCCCGACAGGAATGGCCCGCCTCGACAAAGTCGACCACCCGCACCCGAAGATCGAGAGAATAGCAATGACCCATGATCCACCTCCCGGTCCAGCAAGTGGATCACAGCTTGCTCTCGCACAGAAGCCCAAGAGTCTGGTTTCCGGTCCGGTGCTCTAGGACTTGCTCCAATCGAGGACCGCGGCAAGACAGAGGATGCCGATGTAAGACTATGCGGTCTTCTCGTAGCGAGTTGCAACAGCCCGCCACTCTTTGAGGCGGCCCAGAGGCGCTCGATGACATTGCGGTTGTTGTCGATCCACTCAGGGCAGGCGACCGATGCCTCATGGCGCTGAGGCGGGATCGCCGGTCGGGCGCGCGGCGGATCGCGGTGCTCATCAACCCACCGAATTAGGTTGTGAACAGGCTCCTCCTCCCAATCGAAGCACCGCCGGCAGCCGCCCAGCTCGGCTTCCCGCTTGACATGATCGAGGTGCACGAGATTGAGGAGCTTGCTGCCGCCGTAGCGAGGGCTAAAAAGCAAGGGGCGGACGCCCTCTTGGTCCCTGGCGAGGCGATGTTTCACAGCCCGCCTAACCGCCTTCCGAATCTTGCCGCTGAGGTGAAGCTACCCGAGCTCTACTTGCCGCGTGCGTTTGTTGAGGCGGTAGGGCTCATGTCTTACCGCCCTGACTTTGAGGCCATCGAGAGGCGGGGTGCTCATTACGTCGACCGAATTCTGCGGGGAGCGAATCCAGTGGAGCTTCCGATTGAGCAGCCGACAAGGTATCAGCTCGTAATAAATCTACAGACGAAGGCGCTTGGGCTTGATGTTCCTTCCTAACTTCTCGCCGCCGCTGATGAGATAATCGAATGAGACGCGCGATGAATTGAGTCTGGATCCTAGGTGAGCAGGCTTCAGTCACGGAACAGGGCTTTGGGAGAGTCAGAATTAATTTTTCATAATTCAAGTTGACCCAAGTGGCCAGCTAGGCCGTCCCGAGCGCCGCGCACAATCAGTTTGAATCTAAAAGTTCTGTTGTCAACCATGGTTGTATATACAGCCAGAAAAGCTAGACATCGGCTGAACAAATAAATTCGCCATGCCAGAGGGGTGTAGTATTGTCGTGCCAGCCACAAAGCATTCCTGACCCAATAATAGTTCCGGACAGGCGCATGGACCGCAATTTGGCGGCGCCCTACATAAACAGTTCCGCTCCCGAGATGGTGATCTACGTTAGCAGTGGGACATAAAAAGGTCCTGTATCCGGCCGCCCGCGCTCGAAAACACCACTCCACGTCGACGAGGTCGATGAAGAGCTCCTCCTTAAACTCCCCAACCTTCTCCAGTACCGAGAGTGGGATAAGCGACCCTGAGGCAATAATAAAGTCACTGGCGAGCGGGTCCATCTTTTTATCGACTGAGATCCGCGAAAGAAGGGGGCCGCTGCCTCGGTAGGCTCTCGTACGTTGCCTACTGTTCACCTCGTAATATGCTGGCCCTATGGCAGCCACTGCGCCATGCTCCTTCTCAAGGTTTGCCAGATTCCTCGCCAGATCAGCTACAACCCCCGGTGCCAAGACTGTATCTTGGTCAAGTAGTAATATGTGCGAAAAGTCCTCTGCCTGAGCTAGCTTGATTCCCTGGTTCTGGGCCTTGGCTATCCCAAGATTTTGTTTGTTTGCTACGACCTGAACTCCGAGCGCCGAGGCTATGCTGCAGACTTCCTCAGCATTTCTAGAGCCGTTATCAATAACCACGATACCCTGCACTTGCGAGGCTATCGCATGCAGGACTTTAGTTAGCATGCTCGCATCCGGATGATATGTGATCGCGACAGCGAAGATACGCATTTCTGTTCTCCAGGACCGATTCTGGTCGACTAAACCAGTCCTTCAGCGTGAGCAAGCAAATGGTCCCTGCTATCTACGATGGGAGGCCAATGTTGCGGATCATTCGGTATTGTCTGATGGCCTAGGGGATGGCTTTCCTTAGCTCTCCTCGGTTAAGCGAGTTGCAGAAGAGATTGACGGCACTCAAAGGCAACGCGAGAAAGATATCAAAGGTATATGCTAGGGACCCTTTTGAGAATGGTTGAGACAGGCGTTGGTGTGATATTCAAGCTCGGGATGTGGACCCAAGAGAGCTGTGACCGGATGGCCCATATTTAGCGGAAGACCGAGCAACCCTAACTATTCCGACGGAGGATTAGGAGCGGATCGAGCCGCTGTCGCCGACTGCCGTCCCCGCTGGACGCGAACGCAGCGTCGATCTGTGGGAGATACCAAACGCAATCAAATATAGGCGACTCTGGTGAGGCTTGTGCTTGATGCTGAAGAACTTTCCGGCCCGGCAGGCAGTATACTGTTGGATCGCGTGTCCGAGATTATCCGGTACATTTGTCAGGAGCCAGGGGCAAGCTCTTGCCGAGGTGCCAGTTCGTGGAACGTACCTCCGGCTGAATGTCCCACTGGCGCCGGCTAATGTGTGATAACTAGACCTGGGTGGATGTCTCAGAGGCCAAGTCTATGTTGATATGGGAGGGCTGCTAATGCGACATAACGGGCGCTGAAAGTATTCAAACAGACTCTTGGCCTTGGCTTGTCCGCATGCATGCGTCTTCGCGATAGGAGGATTCATGTAATAATGTCTTGAGTTGACTGGCTGAGACCAGACACCTTAGTCATGGCTACACTACCACTAGGAGAGCCAAGATGGCGCTTGATGACATCATGAACCTGACAGCAGAACAGCGGGACTGGTATCATCGTACGTTCGCGAAGTGGCACGAGGTAATGCGCCCGTATGATGGGTTCCAACCTGGAGGACTCCTTCAGCGCTTACCTGTTCTTCCCGCAGATCTTCTAGCCGAGTGCAAAGTTGTCCCCCGTCGAGACGATATTTTGCCAGATATGCCGAAGCGCGGGCGCATTGCGGAAGTCGGGACGCAGCAAGGTCTCTATGCCGATAAGATTTTGGCCATCTGCCAACCATCAGAGCTGCACTTGTTTGACATCGACCTGAACCCGCTGAAAGCTCGTACAGATACTAATCTCATCTCCACAGCCATCTTGCATGAAGGCGATTCCTCAACTCGCCTTGCTGAGATGCCGGATGACTACTTCGATTGGATCTACCTGGATGCTGACCACTCCTATTCCGCCGTAAAGAAAGATACCGAAGTAGCCCGCACTAAGGTAAAGCCGGGCGGTCATATTGTCTTCAACGATTTCACTATTTGGAGCCCCATTGAACTCATTCCATACGGAGTGCCCCACGCCGTCCATGAACTTATGATTGAGCATAGATGGCCCATGACGCACTTAGCATTTAATCCTCTGTTGTACTGTGATGTAGCCCTCAGGCGCCCTGCGTAAATAGCGCTTTACCTCAAGATTGATTGTTTTACGCAAAAAATTACAGTTTTATTTCGGGAGGCTCCCGCCAGGGCTATGGAAATAGGTCCCCTTGCCAACCTACTTCTTAGCTTAGCCATACAAAATGGCTATATCCGGCGAGCTCTGAGGCATCTTCTGACCATCCCTATGCTTTAGGATATCCTTTAACCTGCGGAATTACTGGCCAAAGTGCTCCGAAAGCTCTGCCATATTCGGGCGAAAGAGCACCGCAGCGCCAGAGATATGCACTGCCCTGGTGGCATCGTTGAGATTTATTAGTGACTATTGCCATTGGACGAGCGTCCCAGGTTCAGGGCAAGTACTCCGCTCGTTAGGCTCGGTACAGCTAGGCACTTAATAGGTTCGAGAGGAGGTTCGGTCGAGCAACAGCTAGTGGTCGGTGCGGAAAAAACTCGTGACGCCAGGGCGTCTGATGGGAGAGTCAGGGTGAGGGTTGCTGATGGAACTGCGAGGAGGTATAGCGAGCTTCGAGCAGTTCCAGCCTACTTCCGAGGTCGGGTAACTGCCTCCCCATTCCGGTAGGCGCGGTATCATTGCGCTTTCCGGAGCCGTGCGACCCCATCCGAAATCTCTAAAGAAGGGGAGCACTGTCCAACGAGGTAGAATTCGAGATTTCCGATGCATAAAGATGGCCTGCTCAAGAAATTGAACGACAAAACTGCTGTCATCGGGGTCGTTGGCTTAGGCTATGTCGGTCTGCCCCTTTCGCTCCGGTACTGCGAAGTTGGCTACAAGGTCGTCGGTTTCGATATCGACCAAAGCAAGGTCGATATCCTAAAGCAGGGGCAGACCTATATCGAACATATCGGCTCCGAGGGAATCACCAAGGCCATCGAGAGTGGGTTCGAGCCGACCGCCGATCTGTCGCAGGCTGGCGATGTGGATGCCCTGATCCTGTGCGTCCCTACCCCTCTCAACAAATACCGCGAGCCGGATCTCAGCTTCGTGCTGAACACCGTCGATGCTCTTCTGCCGCATCTGAGAGCCGGCCAGGTCATGTCGTTGGAGAGCACGACCTATCCCGGTACGACCGAGGAAGAGTTGCGCCCGCGGCTTGAGAAGGCCGGATTTACGGTCGGTGAGGATGCGTTTCTCGTGTTCTCGCCCGAGCGCGAGGATCCGGGCAATGCCAAGTTCAGCACGCACAATATTCCCAAGGTCTGCGGCGGCAGCACGCCGTCCTGCCTCGAGGTGGGCCTTGCTCTGTATGGCCAGGTGATCAACACGGTTGTTCCGGTGAGTTCTACCCAGGCGGCAGAGTTAACAAAACTGCTCGAGAACATCCACCGCGCCGTCAATATCGGCCTCGTCAACGAGATGAAGATCATCGCCGACCGGATGGGAATCGATATCCACGAGGTCATTCGGGCCGCCGCGACCAAACCGTTCGGCTTCGTTCCCTATTATCCCGGCCCGGGCCTGGGCGGGCACTGCATCCCGATCGATCCGTTCTACCTGACCTGGAAGGCGCGCGAGTATGGCCTCCATACGCGCTTCATTGAGCTTGCCGGCGAGATCAACAGCACGATGCCGGAATGGGTCGTCGACAAGATCGCCGATGCCCTCAACGAGCGCGAGAAGCCGATCCGCGGCAGCAAGATCCTTGTTCTTGGCATCGCCTACAAAAAGAACGTCGACGACATGCGGGAATCGCCCTCAGTCGAGCTGATGACGTTGCTCCAGGACAAGGGCGCGCAGATCGCCTACAGCGATCCGCATGTCCCGAGCTTCCCGAAGATGCGGCGCTATTCCTTCGATCTCAGGAGCGTCGAGCTGACTCCCGAGACGCTTGCCGATTATGATCTGGTGCTTCTCGCAACGGACCACGACAAGTTCGACTATGACATCATTGAAAAGCACGCGAAGCTTATCGTGGATACGCGTGGGCGATATCTGGGTGTCCGCAACAATGTAGTGAAGGCGTGAACGCGCAGATGTGAGGACATCCGAGAGAAGAGAGCTACTGCCTCATTATTGGGTGTAGGACCAAGTTTAGATATGTTTGGCTTCTCGGGTTCAGCCCTCGAACGTCAGGAATGGAATCAAGGAAGCGAAGTTGAGAACCAACGGTTCGAATATGTTGGATGTCCTGCAAGAGGTTCGCGACGGCTGGCGCTGGCGTGAGTTGTGGATGACGCTGGGGTGGCGGGATGTGCAGACACGTCACCGTCGCTCGCGTATCGGTCCGTTCTGGAATACGCTGAGCCTGTCTTTGTTCGTGATCTGCATCGGCAGCCTGTATGGCGGGATCATGAGCCATCCGATGTCCGACTATATCCCCCATCTCGTCACTGGCTATATGGTATGGGTTTTTCTCAATGCTCTCGTGCTCGAAGGGAAAGACGCCTTTGTCGGAAATGCCACTGCGATCCGGGAGATCCCCGTTCCGAGGACCGTCTATATCTATAAGCTTCTCTGGAAGAATTTGATCATCCTCAGCTTCAACTCCCTTGTGTATATTGCGGTTGTTGTTCTCTACGGTGTGTCGCCATTTCCTAATGTCATCCTGATCCTGCCCGCCTTGATGCTTGTGTTTCTCAACGGGATTTGGGTTGCGCTGCTGCTTGGTCTCATCAACGTGCGTTACAGGGACGTGGGGCAGATGATCCCAAACGCCATGCGTCTCGCCTTTTTCGTGACGCCGATCCTCTGGTATCCGGATAGTGTCACCGGAATTCGCACGATCTTCGTGGATTTCAATCCGTTCTATTATTTTATCGAGCTCCTACGCGCACCACTGCTCGGGCAGGCCCCGACGACCTTAGTCTGGGCGGTGGCCATCGGGATCACAGCGGTTGGTTGGGGTATCACCGTGCCGATCTATGCCCATTGGCGTCGGCGCATTGCGTTCTGGGTTTGAGGTGAAGCGATGGCGCTGATAAAGCTTGAAAACATAACGCTCGAATTTCCAGTCCAGGCGTCGAAGTCTGACAGGCGGCAGTCGTCGTCGAAGGAGAGCCACATCGGTGGGCAGTTGTCGCTGGGGCCGTCGGGCCAAATGGTGGTTCGCGCCCTGGATCAACTGTCGCTCACGCTGGGACCGGGGGATCGTTTGGCTCTGTTGGGACACAATGGTGCAGGCAAGACAACGCTCCTGCGCGTGATGGCGAAGCTCTATCCGCCGACCCACGGGCGGGTCACCGTTCAAGGACGTGTGGCACCACTGCTGAATCTCGGCTTTGGTCTCGACATGGATTCCACCGGCTACGACAACATATTCATTCGTGGTCTCTATCTGGGGATGAGCAAAGCTGATCTGAAGAAGAAGGCTGATGCCATTGCAGAATTCAGCGAACTCGGAGACTTTCTCGATCTTCCGATGCGCACCTATTCCTCTGGCATGCGGGCGCGTTTGGCCTTTGCGATTTCCACACATGTGCAAACCGACATTCTATTATTGGATGAGGTGGTTGCAACCGGTGATGCACGATTCTTGAAGAAAGCCAATGAGCAACTGGAGAATTTCGCTCGTGACTCCAAGCTTCTGGTCCTTGCTTCCCATTCCAACAAGGTGTTGCGAGACCTCTGCAACAAGGCGGTCATCTTGGAGCACGGTCGAATCAAAGCATTCGGGCCCATCGATGAGATCATCGATGCATATGCTGTCTCTATGGGTGTAGAGGCTAAGGACAAGTGATCCTGTCGTGCTGTCGAAAAGGCTCAAGGGTGATGGGCATGAAACTGACGCTAAAAACAGCATGCTCGTCTCGGGTTCAGCAAGCTCAAGCCGCTCTTGGCCGGGCTCGCGGGTTCTGAGCAGCAAGGTCTCGGGCATATGACCCAGGATTTTCCCCGTTACACGTCCCAAACTGATGATCCTAGCGTTTCAAAGAATGGCGCCTCGCTGCAGGAGCAGGTCCAGCAACAAAGGGACGAGATCGCGGAACTTAATGCCACGATCCGGGAACTGCGATCGGAAATCAACGGGCTAAGGGGGTCCCTATCCTGGACAGTGACACGCCCTTTGCGCCTGCTGGCCAGGCGTCTTCCCGGCTTTGCCGCTGTGGTGCATCGCGGTCTTGATCGAACGAAGGACCTTCTCGCGACAAGACTTCCGAGGCGGGTCGCGCAGGCATTCTTCGACAATCGATGGGATGTGGAAGACGATATCGGGCGGCAGATTTCTGTCTATCGTTCCGCTGCACCGGAAGGCCGGAGAATCGTCTTTTACACGGCTATCTTTGGCGAATACGATAATCTGCTTCTCCCAGATCGCATTGATCCCGATGTCGAGTACGTGTGTTTCACCGATCGCCCGCGGAACGATTACGGTGTATGGCAGATGCGGTCCTCGCCATACTATCACCCTGATCCAACAAGGATTGCCCGCTGGGTCAAGACGCATCCGCACGAGCTGTTCCCGACCCACGAGGCTGCCGTATGGCTGGATGCCAACATCATCTTCAGAGGCGATGTACATCGCTATATCGAGATGGTCAGGCAGCAGGGCGCCCAGCTTGGTCTGGTATCTCACCCACATCGCACATGCTTCTATGAGGAGGCCGAAGCTTGCAAGCGGCTTAAGAAGGATGCTGCAAAGCTCATCAATGTACAGGTCGAGCACTATAGGAGCGCTGGTCTACCCTTGAACCAGCCGCTATTCGAGACTGGCTTCATGATCGTTCTCCTCAAAAATCAGGAGACTGCCGACGCCCTTCACGCTTGGTGGCAGCAGATCGAAAGCTTCAGCCGTAGAGATCAACTCGCCTTGGCATGGGTCAACTACAGCCATCCAGCTCTCCAACTCGTTCCGCTTCTGCCGCAGGGTGCGTCCGTCAGAGACCACGAGGACTTCTCCTATTTTCGCCACAGCGTCGCGCGGGCTTTGAAGGTTCCGGATATCCTGGTAAAGCTCGGCAATGTCGCCGACCCTTCAGCTGGGTTGAGCTTCGCCGACGTCAAGAGGGAGCGGCTGAAGCCTTTATGCGACATTCCCATCGATATAATCGTCTGCGTTCACAACGCTGTCGACGACGTTCGGCTTTGCCTAGAGGCGGCTTGGGCGAGCCTGTTGCCAAGTCACAGGATTATTGTCGTCAATGATCGTTCCGACGAGGCGACAACCTCCTATCTGCGAGAATTTTCAGCGGCCCGGGACCGGGTTGTCCTGCTCGAAAACGAACACAATTTGGGGTACACGCGTTCCGCAAATCGTGGCCTTGCCGCCGCGGGAGCCGGGTTTCGCATCCTTCTCAACAGCGACACGATCGTGAGTCCCAACTGGGCCTTAAAATTGCTCGATGCAGCCAACCAGAGCGACAGGATCGGCATTGTCGGCCCGCTCTCGAACGCGGCGGGAGCGCAGTCCATTCCTCGGATCAAGGACAAAGGCAACAACACAACCATTAATCCGCTACCGTGTGGCCTGGAACACTCCGATCTCGACCTAGCCTGTGAGACCTGGAGCAAGGCGGATCTCGTGCCTCGAATTCCGCTGGTTCACGGCTTTTGCTTTGGCATCAAGAAGGACGTCATTGAAAGCATCGGGTTGTTCGATGAAGTGAACTTCAAGCTGTTTTACGGCGAGGAGAACGACTACTGCTTCCGGGCTCGCGCCGCGGGCTTCGAACTCGCCGTGGCAACCAATACCTTCGTCTTTCACCGCAAGTCGAGGAGCATCGATGAGGAAAAGCGGGTCGTTCACATGGCGGAAGCCTGGAGGCGGCTGCGGGATCTCTACGGAGCCGACAAGATCCTCGCCGCCTACCGTCAGGTGGAGGAGCACCCGCTGTTGGAGCGGATCCGCAAGGAAGCGGTGGGCTATTTCCGGTCAATGCAACGGATGAATTAGAGACAAGTTTTTCTACCTGGAGTTGAGAAAGGGCTCAATTGTGGCTTTTTGCCCCGCAGGCAGACGTGACGTCGGAAGCCGTGGACGATATTACTTTGATAGGCTAGAACCCTCGCCGGAAAGCGAAAAGCGGGCTGCTCGCATCAAAGAGCGGGACTTGCACAGCAGTGCCGATGCTAACTGTTGATGGAGAGAGCACGAGTCATGGCAAAGCGATATTTGGTCACCGGAGGCGCCGGGTTTATTGGGTCAGCCGTCGTGCGCAAGCTTATTGCCAGTACGCCGCATGAGGTTCTCGTCGTCGATAAACTCACCTACGCGGGAAATCTCGACTCCCTCAGATCTGTCGCAGGCAGCGAACGATATCGCTTCATGCGCGCTGATATCGTCGACGCCCAGCGGATAAAGACCGTGATCGATGAGTATCAGCCGGACGTGATCATGCATCTCGCCGCCGAAAGCCATGTTGACCGCTCGATCGACGGTCCTGGAGAGTTCGTGCAGACGAACGTCGTCGGCACCTTCACACTGCTCCAAGCAGCCCTGGCTTACTGGAATAGTCTTGATGCCGCGCGTCGCGATACATTCCGCTTCCATCACATCTCGACTGACGAAGTTTTCGGATCCCTTAACCAGGAAGGATTCTTCCATGAGGATTACCCGTATCATCCCAATTCGCCTTACTCAGCGTCGAAGGCTGCGTCGGACCATTTCGTGCGCGCTTGGCACCACACCTACGGCCTGCCGACGCTGATCACCAACTGCTCTAACAATTACGGACCTTACCATTTCCCTGAGAAGCTCATCCCTCTCATGATCCTGAATGCGCTCGAGGGAAAGCCTCTGCCCGTTTACGGACTGGGCGAGAATGTGCGCGACTGGCTCTACGTGGAGGACCACGCTGACGCGCTAACCCTCGTGGCTGAAAAGGGCAGGGTGGGCGAGAACTACAACATCGGCGGATGGAACGAGCGCACGAATATCGACGTCGTGCGCTCTATCTGTCAGCTCGTCGATGAGATGGCGCCGAGCAACGCGATCGGGCCCCGAGAAAAGCTGATTTCGTACGTGACCGATCGGCCGGGCCACGATTTGCGCTATGCCATCGACGCCAGCAAGATCGAGCGCGAGTTGGGATGGCGTCCGGTCGAAACCTTTGAGACCGGGCTCCGGAAGACCGTCTCCTGGTATCTCGACAATCAAGCCTGGTGGGAGCGCGTTCGCTCCGGCGTCTATCAGGGTGAGCGGCTCGGAGTGGCGGTTTGACTCGCAGATGTGGGCTGACTCGGCTACTGCGAGTGACACCGTTCAAGCATGTTGAAGCAGTCAAAACAGAATGAGGATGAACCGTGCTGAGCGTGGAGCCAACGAAAATCCCTGATGCAAAGGTGATTACGCCAAGGCGCCTGAGCGATAGCCGTGGATATTTTTCGGAAGTTTTTCACAAGCAACGTTTTGCCGAGGCGGGCATCACGGTCGATTTCGTTCAGGACAATTGTTCTCGTTCCGCGTCAGCAGGCACTGTGCGAGGCCTGCACTTCCAAGCCGATCCGTTTGCTCAGGCCAAGCTGATCCGTGTCATGCGGGGCTCTATTCTTGATGTTGTCGTTGATATTCGGCGGTCCTCTCCGACCTATGGAAAACACGTTGCCGTTGAGCTTTCAGCGGAAAATGGCCGCCAGATGTTTGTGCCGATAGGCTTCGCTCACGGCTTCTGTACACTCGAGCCTGATACAGAAATCCATTATAAAGTTTCGTCATATTACTCTGCTGCTCATGATCATGGATTGCTCTGGGATGATCCTTCTCTCGAGATTGAGTGGCCAATCGATCCATCCCGAGCCGTTCTTTCCGATAAAGACCGCCGCCAGCCAACGCTTGCCGAACTTCCGGTCTACTTCCCGTAGATCAGGCTCGCCCCGGTGACGTTAGGGATATCAAGGAGCATAGCGATGAAGGGCATCATCTTGGCCGGTGGCAGCGGAACCCGCCTGCATCCTATGACGTATGTTACGTCAAAGCAGTTGCTGCCGATCTACGACAAACCAATGATCTACTATCCGCTGACAACCTTAATGCTGGCGGGAGTACGCGATATTCTCATCATCTCCACGCCGGATGACCTGCCGCGGTTTAAGCAGCTTTTGGGTACCGGCGAGCAGTGGGGTATTCGCTTGTCCTATGCGGAGCAACCAAAACCCGAAGGGCTTGCTCAAGCCTATGTTATCGGTGCTGACTTCGTAGCAGGTGGGCCGTCCGTGCTGATTCTCGGAGACAACGTTTATTACGGCCACGGATTGACTGATCTTCTGCGTTCCGCGGCACGCCGAACCTCCGGCGCGTCCGTCTTCGCATACCATGTTACGGATCCGGAGCGGTATGGTGTTGTTGAGTTCGACAGCAACGGCAAAGCAGTTTCGATCGAAGAGAAGCCTAGGGTTCCCCGCTCGAACTGGGCCGTTACGGGGCTGTATTTCTATGATCATCAGGTGGTCGACATTGCCGCACGCCTGAAGCCCTCCCCTCGCGGCGAAATCGAAATCACGGAAGTGAACCGCGCCTATCTTGAGATGGGTGAGCTCCAAGTCGAGCTAATGGGCCGGGGTTATGCCTGGCTAGACACCGGTACGCCGGACAGCTTGGTCGAGGCCTCCGAGTTCGTGCGCGCGCTCGAGAAGCGTCAGGGATTCCGCATCGCATGTCCGGAGGAAATCGCCTTCACGAGCGGCTGGATCGACCGCGCTCAACTCGTGTCTCTCGGATCGACGCTTTCGAAAAGCACTTATGGTCAGTATCTGCTCCGAATTGCAGAAGATGCAGAGCGTTTGCCTCGCAAATTGCTCGGGTAGCGGAACCCTCCGACACCAGCACCAGAAGGCTGTCCATTCCATATGCAACGTTTCCTCCGAAGCACAGTCTCACGGCTCAAAAAGATCGATCTCCTTCGAAGGACAGTGTCGCGGGCTAGGACGATCGGCTTCAGCCGCCAGACCGTTGCGCTCGAGCATGCTAGGAGGAACATGGACGCAGGCAACTTCAATGCCGCGGCCGCGCAGATCGAGAACCTGGAGACGAAGAATGCTCGGGCCTGGCGCATACTGCTCGATTGCTATCTCTCGGCACACCGATTCAATGATGTCATCCAGGCATATGAAGCGATGCCGGAAGAGCACAGGAAGGACTTTGCCTACCGGCACATCTATCTTCTAGCGGCTGCCAATCTGAAGCAATTCGATGCGGTTGCTGGGATCATCCAGGGTGCCTTGAACGAACCGAATTCGATGGCCACGTCCGAGTTCCTGAACAAGGTCCGCCCTTTCGCCGAAAGAATGGGATCGAATGCGCATAGGTTTGTGGTGGAACGGATTGTCTCTCAACGGACTTGGCTGGCGGCGGAGCAGTTCGACACGATCCTCAAATGCGCCCACGATCTTCGCGAGAAAGGCTGGGAGCAAGACGCGATCGCTTTGGAGAAGGCGCTACGAGACGCAGCGGGCAGCGCCAGGGCGAGAATGAAACTAGACATTTTTGATGCTCAGCTCCACTTCTGGAGCGGACGATATGACCTTCAGCTTGCCTCAATCAACTCGGTCCTCTCGAAACAGGACCTAACACCGATCCAGTTGAAGGATGAGAGTGCACCGTTCGCCTGCGAGAATCTAAAAGGTGCGCCGGCCACTCCTCCTATGCAGGGACCATTCGTCTCGGTCCTGGTGCCGGCCTACAACAGCGCAGGAACCATTCCGTATGTCCTGGAATCCTTGCGCAACCAGACCTACCGCGACTTCGAGGTGATCGTCGTGGACGACGCGAGCACCGATGACACTGCCAGCATCGTGGCGCAGTTCCGTGATGCCGACCCACGCTTTCGCCTGTTGTCCATAGAGCGCAACTCGGGCGTATTTGTTGCCAGGAACATGGCGCTTGTATCCGCCACGGGTGAGTTCGTGACCAATCAGGACGCCGACGATTGGGCTCACCCGCAGAAGATCGCTACCGCGGTTGCCGAGCTCCGGCGCGATCAGTCGATCATTGCGACTTGGGTGGATCATGTTCGCTGCTCCAAACAGCGCGGCTTCAGGGCTCTGAACGGGTACTTCAGGCCAGATGCTTCGTCGCTGATGTTCCGACGAAAGCCGGTCCTAGAAACGATAGGATACTATGACTCTGTGCGCGCGGCAGGCGATGGGGAGTTTCATCTCAGGATGAGTCGGGCGTTCGGTTCGCGGTCTATACGGAAGATCGACAAGCTGCTTTCCTTCGTGAGCTGGTCGGACGCAAGTCTCTCGGGGGGAGGGGCATTCCAGATCGACAGCGATTTGGGCCTCTTCAGTCCTGCACGAAGCGCATATCGCAGAGCTTTCGGCCTCTGGCATGAGACCACGAACTTGCTCAACGTGCCTTTTCCTCTTGAGAAGCGGCCGTTTCCGATACCGGACAGTCTCGCCCCGTCGCCCGACCATTGCTCCTGAGTGCCGGGCCCGGCTCATGAATGACCGGTCCCGCCAACAACGCCGCTTCCACACGGGCGTTGGCTGAGCGATCAGCGACGAGGCAGGGCCGACTTCTGTGCGGGTGATTTCAATCGACTGCTGAGATCCGCGGGGACTCACGCCGGGGCCGAACTCAACCCCTTAGATGTCAACTCGGCCAGTACAGGCTCGGCGTAATCTGCACCGCTCACGACTGGAGCACAGCCGAAGCGTTGCCTGAAGGCTTCATGCTGCTCGTCAGAGAGGCCAAGCTCAGTCACCACATACAGGCGCTCGGTTCGAATGCTCGGCAAAGGATGAGGAGCGTCGTTGAGCAGATCGGAGCCGAGTACGATAACAGTCGTGCATGACACGGCCTCACCCGGAACGATGTTCTGTGCGAGCCCGATGGCAAGGGCCGTGCGAACGGGCGAGGCGATGTTGGCTTCCGCCCGCCGGTAGGATGGCCAATGAACCAGCCCCAGTTTGAGGCCGGCTCGGGCCAAAGCGTTCCACTGGGCGGTTTGGCGTTCGGTCGAGTGCTCAGCTTCGGCGAAGTTACCGACGATCACGAGGTCTATGTCCGTAATTTCACCCTTCTGCCCCAGCAGAATTCGCGGGGCTGGAAACCGACGGGTCTCCGTCATGCGGAGGTCCGGTTCGGGTTTGGCCAACTCGCTCGCATGCCAGAAGCGGTAGGCTTCCTTGTACTGCCGGCGTGCACCGTAGTTGACGGTTGCGATACCTGCGGCCTTCGTCTGAGTCAGCGACGACCCGCTGAAGAGGATGAGAGTCAGAGGTGTAGCTGGAAAGAGCTTGTTCGTGGTCAGCCGATGCTTGGTCTTGACACGCTCATAGAGTTCGGAGTCCGCGCCGACTCTGGTCCTGTCCCATCCGCCGAGATCAGCGAGGATTTGCGTCCGCAGGAGCAGTGAGGATGTGTTCTCCATGAGCATGCCAGCCATGTTGGTTTTAACGTCGAAACGAAGGTCCTCAGAAACCCGCACGCCGATCGTCGTACTGATGCCGTCTGGATTCAAGAGGGCATAGTGCATCTGCGCGGCGAACTTCTCCGGGTGCGACCAGTCATCCGCGTCGTGAACTGTCACATACTCTCCAGTGGCGTGTGCGAGTGCTGTGTTTCGGGCTGCATAGGCGCCGCCATTCCGCTCGTGCCGGAGTGGAACGATACGGCTATCGCCTTGGGCAAGGCGCTCGATCACATTCCATGTATCGTCCTGACTTCGATCATCCACGATCACCAGCTCAAGATTATTCCACGTCTGGTTCAGAATGCTCTCGACGGCGATCGGCAGGGTGGCGGCGCAATCATAGGCCGGCATCAGCACGCTGAGCTTCACTGATGCGTCAACAGCGCGTGGGTGAGGGACTGTCAGATTACCGAGGGTAAGCGGAGCGCTAGGATCGCGCTTTTCGACTTTCGAGAAGCCCGCTTCCTCATACGGCCGGTTCAGCCGGGCAAGGCGCTCGGCATCGGCAGACGAAAGAGAGCCGCTTCGGACTGCAAGTGCATGACAGATGTTGGCGGCCGAGAAGTAAAGTTCAGCTCTGGGAATCGTTTTCCGCGACGCCCATTGCAGCCATTCATGAGCCTCGTCCGGCCGGCCGAGCTTGAGAAGGCACTCCACGATCATAAGCTGGGCGTAGACGTTCCGGCGGATTCGAGGAACCGCAGTGGTCATGAGAACGAGATTTTCGAGAGCCTTCCCGATGTCGCCATTATAGGCATACCACTTCGCAAGAGCCCAAGCCGTTGCGGCCAAAACCTTGCGGTCACGTTGCGCCGACAGCTTTGAGCGCTCGAGCTCGCCTGCAGCCCTCTCGCCAAAGCCGGACCACATCTTGGGAGCAAGCGGGTGCAGCCGTTGATTAGGGTTGGGCTGTAATAGCCTCTGCCAGGCACGCACATTGAGGAAGAGGGGAATGCTGTCCAAGCTGATCGCTAGCCTCTCGACAAGCTCGGGAGAATTCTTCTTGATCAGGGCTCGAGCCGCTGATGGGACAATGTACTTGATATTTTTTGCGACAGTCATGGAAATGGGTGCGCCCAACGATTGATCGGCCAAGCAGATATCAGCTTGAACCCTGATGAAGCAGGAAAGCTATTGCTGTGTTCTCAGGATGCCTAAGCTACACTTTACGGACCTTCTACTCTCGTGCTTTCGGGAGCACGACCACCAGTTCATCGGCATCCTCCGGAGCGGCGCAGCCGAAAGCCTGAGCCGCCCCTGTCCCATAGAATGCGTCCGGCTCGAATGCGGAGCAATGCGGCCAGCCTTTCTTCTGCAGCCATTGGATTACGGCTCGGTCCTGCTGCCGCCACCTCATTGGCCCCCACGCTCCCGAGTATGCATCGACCGCGAAGATCTGCCTGCCTTTCGGCGACAGCAAGGCGTCCGCGGCTTTCAAGACTTTCCCCATGCGGAAAGAATTCCCGGCAAGCCGATATGAATGAACGCAAAGATCAACTCCCGAGGGCACCTCCCAGCGCACGGCATCGAGGTCCTCCGCGAAGGCGATATTACTTATTCCGTCGAAGATCGCCTTCGTGACACTATCGGACCCGAGCACCAGAATTTCCGGGCCGGGCCCGTTCATTGACGCATAAATGGCCAGCGCCAAACGGCGATGGTGTGGACGGGATCCGCATCCCGCGCATTCGATCTGTTGCTGGGCTTCCTGCGGCTGAAGCCCTGTGCCGCAGATGGGGCATTCGAAGCGGCGAGGGCTCGACGATCGGTTGGCCAGTTTCGGTCCGCCGGTTCCTGCTTTGCCAGATTGAGCCCAAGTGGCGACGGTTGCCACGAATGTTGGTGGCAGCCGGTGCTTCAGAAATCGGCGAACGGATAGAGGTGTGAGATGTTTGAGCGTTCTGAGCAAGGTCACGACACGGTCTTCGGCTGACTGGTGGGGCCATCGATGCTCGGCTCCTGCTCGCTACCGTCGGGCATAATCAAGCCCCGCTCTCGATCAGAGAGAACCGCTCCGGCCTCGTGAAGCTCCCGAAGCCGCCTCGCGGCCTCCTTCTCTCCGGCAATTTCGCCGCCAGAGCGTGCCGACAGGAGCTTGGCAATCCAGAAGTCGGTCAGATCCTCTGGATGCATGCGATCCTGATGTCGCTCAGAGAGAAAGGTCGCCAATCCGATGGGCGACGCCAAAAACTCCTGAAGCGCCTCGAAACCGACCCCAAGCAGCGGCGCTTCAACAGCGATGTTGACGGCAGCCAGCAACATCGTGAGGCGAGCGAAAAGATCGATTTCGACAGCAGTCAACTCTAGGATCGGTAGGACAAGCCGGGCAAGTCCCAAGTCTTCCGCAAATAAGACCGCGGCGGCAATGGTCGGGAGGATGGCGTTCAACTGACCGTCGCGACGCGCGAACAAGCCGAAATTGGATGACACAATTGCATTGCGCGGTCCAATCGACGTCGTATAGGTACTCTCGCTCAACCTGATGGCTAGGTCATGCTCGAAGGCGCCAAGCGCCGCTGCCGAACGATAGGATCCGTCGCAAAGGATCGCCGTCCGCGTGCCGGAGGGTATGCGAGCCGGCGCCATCTCGACCCCTTCAACCAGTACATGCCGCGGCGAGAAGAAGCCCCGCAAGGGTTGGGAAACGTCGATTCCACAGCCGCGGCTCGGACTAAGTCGGCCGGATATGAACGGAAAAAGTAAGATGGCGTGAGCAACGGCTTCACGGTCCCGATTGCGCTCAATGAGGCGCCAATCCAGCCAAGCGGTGGATGACAGCGGAAATGCATCGTATTGTTCGGGCGTGAACTTGATGATTGTAACCCGCTCTGTGGGATTGAGTACGGTTTCAGTCTGCAAATCATTCCCCTGCGTCGAGACACTCGTTAGGGCCAAAGCGCCTGAGCTTTGCACATAGAAGGGCCTTCACGGGTCCGTCGAGCGGCGGCAGGCCTAGCCGATATCCGGATTCTTCATTTACAGACAGGAAGCAGCAACTGCTGTGTTTTTCCAAGACGTGCAGGACCCCCTCGATATCGGTGCCGACATCAATGTCAGCTCTCTCCGCGTGGGTTTTGGCTTTGAATGCGGCTTCAAGCATGGTAAGATTCGGATACACGGTCGGGAGCATGATTTCGTTCACCCCCTTAACCGGACCTGCTCCCGAGAGTGCAGACATGATTTTTCCTCGGCTTGCTTCATCAGGAGCCGTGATCGTAACGGCTTTGATGCCTTTGTGCGCGGTCGTGCCAAACGCGATGTTGATCTCACGGTAATCACTGAGGATCGACGCCAGCATCGCAGAGATATTGCGGCTAACTGGTAAGTTCTCCCCAAACTCAATCTTCATTCTCTTTGACATTAGACGCGATGGTAGGTGACCGGCCGCTTCGATAAAATCGCAGAGGGGAATGTCAGCCTCGGGGTTCGCTCTCGACGCTTTTAGATACTGCTGATCGAGATTTGCGGATAAGGCGCTTCGAGCCATAGTTTTGCTTATTCCAGAAACTGATTTCTGAAGGGAGCTATGCGCCTCAGCCGACTTGTGTGTGTGTCGGCGACGAAGAACGACATGGCGGCCGCAATGGGCCAAGCTGACACCTCCTCGCGCAATCCTGGTCAGCAGATCGTGGCTTGAATTCGCGCCAAAATTGTCGTTGTACCTATAAAACTCAAGCACCCGTCGTCTGATGAGAACAGTGCCATGGGCGAGAGGGCTTCGGAACATCATAGATGCGAAGTCGAATGTCGTGCGCCCTGGATTCGATGTCAGCGCACCCGTTTCATCGAAATCGATGTAGCCACCGTACGACCCCGCGCAGTCGTCGACGATTGCACTAAGCTGGCGGTCGAGCCTCTGAGGCAGCATCAGGTTGTCGTCATCGTGAATGGCGATGAACTCTCCTCGCGCCATGGCATTGGCATAATTCCTAGCAAACGCAAGGCCTCGGCTGTCCTTTAGGAGCAGCACCTTCAGCCGCGGATCATCAAGGTCGTCCAGTGACGGTCGCAGTTCCGGGGTCGATCCATCATCAACGACGATAATCTCGAAATCCTCGAATGTTTGTCGGAGACAACTCGATACCGATTCCCGCAACAGATCCGGTTGGTTCTTCGTCGCAATGACAATAGATACCGTTGGAACTGAACTTGTAGCGCTGCGATAGGACCGTGACAGGTTTCTGACCATCGTGCGGTCTTCCTGAAGGATCTTCTTATTGCTCTCGACGACTTTCACACCCGCAGAAGACGTACCTCTCGAATCCGGCGCATGCCAAATGTGATAGATCAGGGCTTCCGGGTCCCCGATCCAGTTTAGGATCGCTCCTGACCTGCGGGCACGCTGGACAAAATCATTGTCTTCTCCGCCCCAGACGGTCATGCGCTCATCGAAGCCATGGATCCGCGCGAAGATATCCCTTTTGAACGTCGCCGATCCGCCCATGCCCCACCGCGGGCGGATGGACGAAACCTGGAAGAGCTGATGCCAGTCGAATTGCGACAGGTTGTCCGATCCAAAGCCTTCGGGCAGATCACGGCATTGGATAATCTGAACGGAATCGGGCATCTGCCGAAGGTTCTCAAGCAGGATGCCGTGAGATTTAGGCGCAAAGATAATGTCTGCGTCCGTTGTGAGGATATTGTCGCTGCTGGCCTTCGCAATTCCTGCATTCAGGGCGGCCGATCTGCTCCAAACCTCAGCTTTGCTATAGATGTACTTGCAGTCGTAAGTCTCGGCAATCCTGAAAACATCGTCGCAATTGGCTGATCCGTAATCTGAAATGACGATTTCCAGGTCATGAATGTCGGATGCTCGATGTGACCTTAGGGCAATTTGAAGGCGATCCAAGCCCCAGTTCCGAATACCGATAACGATGCTCAGGGGGGGAGGCACATCGGCCGGTTCTGAAGATTTAATCGGATTAGTCATTCTCTCGAGTCTGCAGCCTTGACGATCAAACGATCCTTTTATCGTGCCGGGTCCTTTTTGAGAAGTGCAACTATGTTACTTAATGTGCGGGGGCCTCGTAGCCCGAGTAGTGGTCAGGCTTGAAGTTAAACGAGCAAACCTCCTGTCCGAGCTTCCTGCAACGAGCAATGGATGGCCAGGATTTGGTCATCTATGGAGATGAAAGCCAGAGCCGGGACTTCGTCCGTGTCTCCGATGTGACACGTTTCCTCGCAGCAGCCATGGAGGAGTCCGATGCTTCAACTCCCGTGACGAACGGCTGCATTGGGAGGGGAACGTCAGTCTTTGAACTGGGGAACACGCTCATTAAGCGTTACAAGGGCAGGATCGTGCATGATCTTGGACGTCCCGGAGATATACGCCGTTCGCTGGGCGCCCCAGAATTGGCCGCGAAGATTCTGGGTGTGCAGGCTCAGATTTCATTCGAGCAAGGCTTGACCACTTTAGGGTATTATTAGTTTGTCGTTTGGAGGAAGGACGAATTGCAGCCTAATGCGGAATTCAAAGTATTTGGGACATACTTGCTGCATCCGGTCTAGAGCACTAACTCTCACATGACTGGCTTCCTCAGTCTTCAGCGCGCTGCAGAGGTACACTGCTGCAGCGCCAAGTGTCTACCTTGTCTCCAGGACTGAGCTCTCTCGCGTGTCGGAAGGAGTCTGAAATAAGTCCGGTCGCACCTGCCTCATTCGCTCTCCGAGAGGAGTAGCGAGTGTGCGGGCGTATTCGATCGAAATATGATGGGAGTCTCTTAGAACCAGAACGTTGCCGATCACTGGGAAGCAATGTGTATCGTCACAGAACCTATCTGTAAGATCAATAAAGCTGACATTCTCCGGCTTATTCTCAAGCCTGGTTGTAGGATCCACCTCATCGAAAATTTCAGCCCGAGGCCGGGCGCACTTCATGATATCGGTTGGGTTCGCATCCACGCACTCGAGATTGTTCTTTCCAAACCGTGAATTATCCCGAATGGCGATCACGGTGATGCCATGCTTGGCCAACCTCTCCCAGCTCTTCAGGTAACCGTGAGGGACCGCCTCTTTCCAATTCTTTGAATTGCCCGACTGACGCGTCGACGTCATGACTACAGCATCAGGCTTCAGCTTGCTCAGTTCATCATGAACACTTTCGTTCCATTTGACACAGTGGGGAGCTCGTCCCCCTGCACCATCCATGAACGCGCATGCGCTCTTTGTAATCGCGACGATGTTCCAATTGTTTTCGTGAGCGATCCCTTCAAGAGCGGGCAGCCAGTGTTCCGAGTGCGACCCGCCAACAAGGGCAATCGTCTTGCGTGCTCCTATCTGAACACCATAATTGCACATAGTGACCTCAGGATCTCTCTCATTCTGCTGACAGCGATTTGGGTGCTTGTGCTTGACCCATTTTGTCTTGGGGTAAATCGGAACCCCCGGCTGCAACAGGTTCGCACGTGATATCGGTAGGGAGCCACCCGGATAGTCCTTGTTTCTGCGCTCAATGGCTTCTCTCTGGCGGGCTTCTTCTCTCTCGTTTGCATTGAGCCATACGCTGGCCGTAACAATCACCGGCAGAGCCAAAGCGACGCCCATAAAGTGGATGTGCCAAGCCTTGCTCTGTCCGATCGATGAGCGGTGGATTGGCTGCTCCAGACAGCGGGCGGTCACGTAGGCGCCGCCCAGCGCAATCGCGATCACCGCCAGTCCAGCCTGGAGGCCAAGCTGGGTCTTACCGCTGATGAGAAGGGCAAAGATCAGAACCGGCCAGTGCCAGAGATAGAACGAGAACGAGATCTCCCCGATGGCAACAAGTGGCCTCCAAGCCAGGATCCGGTCAGCGCCGAACCGCGTCCTATCGCCACCCGACATGAGGACCAGTCCTGCTCCGAGGGTCGGCCACAGCGCGATATAGCCAGGATAATGGGCGGAGGCGGGAACCAAGAAGCCGCAGCTTACCACCAGCAGCAGCCCAGCCCATCCGGCGATCTCGCGCAAACGCTCCGGCAACCGCACATAAGGAAGAGAGACCGCCAGGATTCCCCCCAGGGTAAACTCCCACATTCGGGCCAAGGTGTTGAAGTAGGTGGGGGAGGGATCAAGCCGCGTCTGCAGGACGGAATAGGCCAGAGAGCCTAGAAATATCGCTGTCAGGGCGGCAAGGTAGGCGGAGGCTCCGGCGCGAAGCTTCCGGGCTGCGAGGGCCACGCCCAGCAACAGGAAGGGCCACAAGGCGTAGAATTGCACCTGGACCGACAAAGCCCAGAACTGCTGAACCGGACTGGGAGCCTCCTCACGGGCTAGGTAGTCAACCGAATTCATCATGAGCTTGATGTTCTCAAGATGAACGGCGCTGTAGAGAACCTCGGACAAGAAGCCGGCTTGCCGAGACTGGGGCATCCACAGCACGGCGGCGGCGAGGGTGAGGGTGAGCACCAGATAGGCCATGGGGGCGACGCGCTTGGCGATCCGCCCCCAGAACGCGATCACGTCAATCGTCTGGCTGTGCTGAACTTCCTTGTAGAGCGAACCCGTGATCAGAAAGCCGGAGATGACGAAGAACACGTCTACGCCGCCCGAGACCCGCCCGCCCCAGATATGAAAACAAGCGACCAGCAGCGCACCGATCGTCCGGATGCCCTGAATCTCGGGGCGATAATTTTGTCGTTTGGCACTCGTGTTAGCCATTCGCCCAAGCTTCTATGTCTAGCCTCATTTGAGGGAGGTCATACAGTTCCATGCTTTACAAGGGAAGCCTGGGCGAGAGCACTTGCGCTGCAGCGGTTTGTCTAATTTTGGCGTCGGCTTGGCGGTTTCACCCAATAAATTTTGGCAGCCATTTCATGTGTTTGGCAGTATGATGCTCTGAAGGCGGGACAAGCCTCTGGCCGCTTTGAGCGCATATGTCGCGTTTCTGATCTTTTTCCCTCCCCAGGTGTTGTGACTCCTGCGTCCATATAAGGAAGGAAGTGGGATGGCGGCCAATGGGGATATCTTGGACTGCCTGATCGTCGGTGGCGGGCCGGCGGGGCTTACGACGGCTTTGTATCTGGCCCGGTTCAAGCGCCGTTTTGCCGTGGTCGATAGCGGGTCCCCACGGGCGTCCTGGATCCCGACCAGCCACAACATCCCGGTTTTCGCCGAGGGCATCTCCGGCAAGGATATCCTGGCCCGGGCTCGGACGAATCTTGACCAATATGGGGACTGTATTCTGCCCGGCATGGTCACGGGTCTGCGCAAGCAGCCCGACCGTTTCATTGCCTTGCTGGAGGACAATAGTAGCTCCACGAGGCAGATCGCCGCCCGCCGGGTGGTGCTCGCCACGGGAGCGGTCGATGTCGAGCCTGATTTGCCCAATGTACCCAATGCCGTCCAGCGCGGCCTCGTCCGCTACTGCCCGATCTGCGACGGCTACGAATCCCGTGACCGGAAGATCGCCGTCATTGGTTATGGTGCCCACGGCATAGGGGAGGCGGTCTTCATCGCCCGCACCTATTCCCGGGATGTGACCCTCCTCACCTTGGGGCAGCATCTGGAACTCAACCCGGAGCAGCAAGGGAGGCTCGACGAGCACGGGATCAAGGTCGTCGAGGCCCCGGTCGAGTCTCTCGCCATGGAGAACGACCGGATCTCTGCCGTGAACTTGGCCGGCAAGGAATATCGCTTCGACGTGCTTTATTCGGCGCTTGGCCTCAAGTACCGCTCGGACCTCGCGATCGCCTTAGGCGCAGAGCACGACCCCTCGGGCAGCCTGATCGTCGACAGCCACTGCCAGACCACCGTCAAGGGCCTCTACGCGGCCGGCGACATCGTCCGGGGTCTCGACCAGATCGTCGTGGGCATGGGCCACGCAGCCGTTGCGGCAACCCACATCCACAATCATTGCGAACTACCCACCGAGGATGAACCAGGCGGGGCTTAAGCGAGCGCTTTCGCCAGGAGCGGCAGGCTGATGTCCATCCGGTAGTCCACGGAGGAGTGGTCGTCGTGGAATTCCTCGTAAACGTGGGAAATACCTGCGGCCTCGAGCTTCCGGCGCATGATCCGTGAGCCATAGACCATGTTGTACTGGTCGATATCTCCGCAATCGATGTAGAAGGCCTTGAGCTGGCGCAGGTTCTGCAGATGCTTCGCGTCGTCCACTAGGCGCAGCGGGTCCCAGCGCAGCCAGTTGGCCCAGCGCTCCTCGATGATCTCGCAGGTCTCGAGATCCACCGGCAGGCGGACACCGTAGAACTGGCTCGGGTCGGGATCGAAGCTCGCCGCCTGGGCGAGAAGCATCAGAATGTGCCAGTCCTTGTCCTTCGCCTTAGGCCCTGCCTCTAACTTGCGGAGGAAGGCTTCGATGGACATGCCGTAATCCACCAGATGGCGGAGCGCTCCGGCGAACTCACCCAAATGGTAGAGGTATTCGAAGCCCACATCACCCGAATGCGAGGCGGCGGCTGACCAAACGGAACCACCGTGGCGCAGCGCATGCACCATGCTGCCGTAGCCGCCCGAACTTTTGCCGAACACGCCCCGGCGTCCGTCGCCGCCGCAACCGAGGCGCTCCTCGACGAAGGGCAGCATCTCGCGGATCAGGAAGGTCTCCCAGAGGCCCATGGCAGCGCTGTCGACATATTGGTTGCCGCCAAGACGCGTGAAGCAGTCGGGGAAGGCCACTGCAACGGGCGGCATGGCGCCGGTGCCGATTAGCCTGTCGAGGCGCTCGGGCACGTTCTCGCCGTAGTTCTTCCAGTTGGTGTGGGCCGGGCCGCCGGCCGTGTAGCCGACGAGATCGACCAGGAGGGGCAGGCTGTGGCCGTCATGTCCGGCCGGCACATAGACGTCGACCCGGCGTCGGGAAGGATCGCCGAGCAGGTTGTTTTTCAGACAATCGCTCTCGATCCAGAGGCTGTGCACGGTGCCCGCCGGCACGTCATGGTTCTTGCGCATCGCGATCCCTCTTGAGGCCTATCGTTCGAGATGTGACGGTCAAAACGGCACTTGTCCAGAATTTGGGTTGTCGTGCCGGTTAATAAGTCCTTATCGCACCTAGCCATTCCACAGGCCGCGAGGCTACGGTGCAGCCCCAGGTGTCAGACATTTGATGTCATACTTGGGGGTGTAGTCATGAGGGATGGTTTCCTGCCGCGATGGAGCTTGAAGACGGAAGGCGTCATCATGCCCGACGAGCGGCTGCCGACCGGCCAGATGGTGGTTGTCGGCCTGCAGCATGTGGTCGCCATGTTCGGCGCAACCGTGCTAGCTCCGATCCTAATGGGCTTCGATCCGAACGTCTCGATCCTGTTCTCCGGCATCGCGACCCTGATCTTCTTCGTCGTGGTCGGCGGCCGGGTGCCGAGCTATCTGGGCTCCAGCTTCGCCTTCATCGGTCCCGTCCTCGTCGCCACCGGCGCGAGCGTGGGCAGCCCCAATCCGAACATCCCCTTGGCGCTCGGCGGCATCATCGCGGCCGGTGCGCTCTATTTCCTCGTCGGACTTGTTGTGCAGCTGGCGGGCCATCGCTGGATCGAGCGGCTGATGCCGCCGGTGGTCACGGGTGCCATCGTGGCTGCCATCGGTCTCGTGCTCGCGCCGATTGCGATCAACAGCGCCTCCGGGGTCACGCCCGATAACCAGAACGGCAGCGATTTCGCCCGCTGGATCGCGCTTACCACCGTCGTGGCCGTCGGCCTGGTGGCGGTCTATGCGCCCGGCATGTGGCGTCGCCTGCCGGTGCTGGTCGGCGGTGTGCTGGGCTACCTGGTCTACTTCATCTGCGCGAACGTGCTGGGCCTCGGCCAGCCCATCGATTTCGCCAAGATCAGCGCGGCGGCCTGGTTCGGCCTGCCGTCCTTCCAGAGCCCTGTCTTCGACATGCGCGCCATGAGCCTGATCGCTCCGGTGGCCGTGATCCTGGTGGCCGAGAATCTCGGGCACATCAAGGCCATCGGTGCCATGACGGGCCGCAACCTCGATCCCTATCTGGGCCGTGCCTTCATGGGCGACGGCATTGCCACCATGTTGTCGGGGGCTTCCGGCGGAACGGGCATGACCACCTATGCCGAGAACATGGGCGTGATGGCCGTGACCCGGATTTATTCCACGCTGGTCTTCCTCATCGCCGCGGCTTTCGCGCTGCTGCTCGGCCTTTCCCCTAAGTTCGGCGCCTTCATCGGCACGATCCCCGGGCCCGTGCTCGGCGGCCTCTCCATTGTGGTCTTCGGCCTCATCGCTGCGACCGCAGGTCGGATCTGGGTGGAGAACCGGGTCGATTTCTCGAACCCGCGCAATCTCATCACGGTGGCTGTGGCCCTGATTCTGGGCGCCGGCAACTTCAAGCTGAATGTGGCTGGCTTCACCCTGGATGGTATCGGGACGGCGACCTTCGGGGCCATCATCCTCTACCACCTCCTGAGCATGGCACCGAGCACGGCGGACCGCACTGAGACCGTGCACTAACCAGCCTTTCCAGGAACACGCTTTTCGAGCCCGCGTTGAGCTTCAACGCGGGCTTCGTCGTTTGTATCGGCCTTTCGCTACGGTCGGCAGGAGGCCCGCATCCTTTCCGCACAAGGGATGACCCTATGAGCTCCGACCAGAACCAAACCCTGCCGCCTCAGGTCCAGGACCAGCAGCCCGGCCACGAGACCGAGATGAATCCGCGCCCCGATTACGAGCCACGCTATCCGGGCAGCAACCGGCTGCAAGGCAAGGTTGCCCTCATCACCGGTGGAGACAGTGGCATCGGGCGCGCAACGGCCGTTCTGTTTGCCCGCGAGGGCGCCGATCTCGCGATCATGTATCTGAACGAGAACGAGGACGCACAGGAGACGAAGCGTCTCGTGGAGAGGGAAGGGCGCTCGTGCCTGACCATCGCAGGCGATGTGGGCGATCCCGGCTTCTGCCGCTCGGCGGTGGATCAGGTGATTCAAAAATTCGGCAAGCTCGACGTGCTCGTCAACAATGCTGCGGAACAGCACCCGAAAAAGGAAATCGACGAGATCACGCCGGATCAGATCGACCGCACCTTCCGCACCAACATCTTCGGCTATTTCTACATGGTGCAGGCGGCGATGCCCCATCTCAAGAAGGGCGCTGCCATCATCAACACCACTTCGGTCACGGCCTATCGCGGCAGCGGTGATCTGCTCGATTACAGCGCCACCAAGGGCGCGATCGTGGCCTTCACCCGGTCATTGGCGCAGAAGCTTGCGGCTGAGGGCATTCGCGTGAACGGCGTGGCGCCCGGCCCAATTTGGACGCCGCTGATCCCCTCGACCTTCCCGGCCGAGAAGGTGAAGCAGTTCGGCGCGAACACGCCCATGAAGCGCCCAGGCCAGCCGAACGAGGTGGCGCCGTCCTACCTGTTCCTGGCATCCGAAGATTCTTCCTACATCACCGGATCGGTCCTGCACCCGAATGGAGGCGATCCTACGGAGGCGTGAAACAAGAAGGGCGGCTCTTTCGAGCCGCCCAATATTCGTGGCGCTGCCGGAGTAATCAGCGTCTGTGGCGCACGCGCACCGGAACTGGACTTTGCGAAGGCGTCATCCGTGCGAAGAACAGCATGACCGCCGAGAGAGAGCCGCCGATCAGAAAAAGAACTTCCGCGATTTCAACTTGAGAAGCCACGCCGGTGATCGCTGAAAAGACAGCAACAACAGCAAAGATGAGAAGTGCACGAAGGGCAACCGAACGATTCATTGGCCATCTCTCCCAAAGTGTTCTTGAAAACGTGCAGGGGGAAGTCGAGTTCCATGTGAACAAAAGCCTGAAAGATTACTGTTGAACGACTGATGAACAGCCACAATGAATGACGAAACGCGGAACCTTACAGTCGCGCTTGGCGTTGTTTGAACATCATCGGCTTACAGTCGATTGTCATGTTAATGAGGTAACACCATGCTGGGTTGGGCAGTCACTTTTCTCATCATCGCTCTCGTTGCAGCTCTGTTCGGCTTCGGGGGCATCGCCGGCACCGCGGTTGAAATCGCGAAGCTGATTTTCTTCGTCGCAATCGTGCTGTTCGCGATCTCGGCCGTCATCGGCCTGCTACGCGGACGCAGCCCTATGTGATGCCACTACGGCATATTTGACGTCGAACGCCGCCTTCATCGGGCGGCGTTCGGCATTTGGGAGTGTCGAATTCTATGGCGTCAGCCCTGCAGGGCCGCCCGGGTCATGCTGTCGGGGCCGAGATCCTCGATGTCGTTAACATTCAGTAGCGACGCGAGGCGCAATCGCGCCCGGTTCACGCGGCTCTTGATGGTGCCCACGGCACAGCCGCAGATGTTCGCAGCTTCCTCGTAGGAGAAGCCTGAGGCCCCGACCAGCAGAAGGGCCTCCCGCTGGTCGGAGGGAAGCTGGGAGAGGGCGCTGCGAAAATCCTCGAAATCCAGGTGGGCACCTTGCTCGGGCTGCACCTTCAGCCGTCCGGCATAGGAGCCATCAGGGTCTTCCACCTCCCGGCGCCGCTTTCTGTATTCGGAATGGAAGAGATTGCGCAGGATGGTGAAGAGCCATGCATTCAGATTCGTGCCGGGTTCGAACCGATGCAGATTGGAAAGGGCCCGCAGCAGAGTGTCCTGAACAAGATCATCGGCCCTGTCGACCTGGCCTGAGAGCGAGATGGCAAAGGCGCGGAGGCTGGGAACCGCCGCCAGAAGAGCCTCCCGTAACTCGGGCTCCGGCTCTAGGGTCATTGAGACCCGCCCTTTCGGCCGTTCTTGTCCAATTGGTCGAGCAGATCCCGGAAACGGTCCGGGACGGGCTGCTGCATGAGCTCGTCGTACATGGCGCGGAGTTGGTCGCCGATACGTTTCTGGCTGCCGCTGTCGAGTTTAGGATCGGTTGCAAGCTTTTCGCCGGAGCCGTTGTCGAGACTGACCCGAGCGAGCTTGTTCCCCTTATCAACCGTCATATTCTTCCCCTTGCCACCCGTCGTTTATCCGGGGTAGCCAACCTTGGCAGTATCCATATATTCGTTTTCGAGCAATAACGCTCATTGCTGCACCCGGTTCCACTCGACGGAACTTTTGCAGCTTTGCCGCGTTAAAGGAACCATCGGTACAACGAGTCAAAAGCACAATTAAGGGGAAGCGAATGTCGACAGCCCAGCTTGTCGTCCAGCACTTACCATACCTTCGCCGCTACGCGCGCGCTCTCACAGGCAGCCAGATGGCTGGGGACGCCTATGTCGCCGCAACTCTCGAAACGCTTGTAAGCGAACCTGAGACGATCGGCCCTTCCGGAAACGTGAAGGTTGAACTCTTTCAGGTGTTCACCCGGATCTGGAATTCCCTGTCGGTGAACGGCCGGAGCGAGCAGATCCAGCGCGACCTGCCAGCCGAGGTTCGGCTCGGTCAGATCACGCCGCTTCCCCGTCAGGCCTTCCTTCTCTCCTGCCTCGAAGGCTTTGGAGAAGAGGAAGTCGGCCAGATCCTCGATGTCGACACACGGACCGTGCGCGACCTCGTCGACGAAGCGGGCCGCGAGCTTGCGGCCGATATGGCTACGGACATCCTCATCATTGAGGATGAGCCCCTGATCGCCATGGATCTCGAGGCCCTTGTCGAAGGCTTGGGTCATAACGTCACCGGCGTCGCCCGCACGCGCACCGAAGCCGTTAAGCTGGCTGCTGCAAAGCAGCCGGGACTGATCCTTGCGGATATCCAGCTGGCGGACGGAAGCTCCGGCCTCGATGCGGTCAACGACCTCCTCAAGTCCTTCGAGGTTCCGGTCATCTTCATCACGGCCTATCCCGAGCGGTTCCTCACAGGTGAGCGCCCGGAGCCGGCCTTCCTGATCGCCAAGCCCTTCCAGCCGGCCAATGTGTCCGCCGTCATCAGTCAGGCGCTGTTCTTCCAGCAGAGCGCTCGCCGGCGCGAGGCGCGCGCTGCGACTGCCTAAGTCCAGACGGATACCAGCCTGAATAGTAATAGCCCGGCTTAAACGCCGGGCTATTCTTTTGTGTGCATGTATTGGGCGCAAAAAAAGACGGGCTCTGAAGCCCGTCTAAGGTGCCGGCCAATGCACAAGGGGAATGCGGGGAGGACCAGGAGGCCGGTACCTTAAGAACGTCCTATCGAAAATAAAGGTTCCAGGTTTTTTATCGCCCTTTTTATTCTTCTCTCCTGCGTAAGGGTGCAGGAACATCAAAGATACGGTCGCGTTGAATTTTCGAAACGTCGAGGTTGAAGAGCAGGAGAGAGGGATGTTCCGTATCCCTATGGCACTGGTGGGACTGGCTGGAATCTTCTTCGTTGCAGGAAGCTTCGTTCCTGCCTCATTCAACATGTCTGATCAGGCGCAATCCGAGGTCCTTGCCGACGCCGGACTGCCCCAGCGCATGAACGCTCCCACAAAGGGAGATCGCATGCTTGCCCCCGTTCCGAGTACAAACCCAGCCACCGTGTCCATTGTTGAGCTTGTGGGTGTCGCCCAGGCGGCGGTGATCCTACGCGATCGTGATGGGACGGTGCTCTACAAGTCCGACCCTCTCACGGGAACCACCATCTACGCCCGCGACACGGATCTGCCTGTTGTCACTCTCAAGGAGGAGATGCAGGCTCCCGCCACCCAGCATCCCGTCAGCCAGCGGGAAGGGAACGAGGCTCCCAGCGGGCCAAAACCTAAAATGCGCAAACCAGTCGGTTGCCTCGGCGATGTCAGCCCTCTGGCCAAGGCGAGCGCCGACAGGATGCCAAGCCTTTGCCTGGCGCTCCTTGAGCAGTCGCTCTCCTGATGGATGTGGCTCTCTGGAGCGAGGGGTCGGTCACCCCATGAGCCAGAGTGAATCCCGATGCGGTATTGTCTCCGAGACGGCGCGGGAACCAATTCTCTTGGCGCAGGTTCCTGCTAATGTAAGTCTTACTCCTGCTTTCTCACAAGAAGCAGCAGAACTAATTCCCTGCTCTTAAAATATTAATTAGTATTCAGATTGGCCTATCAGGTTAGACGAACCATTCACATTGTCTTGAAGAAGTTGATATTCGGAACGGTTGCGCATGCTGGGCGTTTAGTCCTCGCGCACTTTGGCGCTTAACGCGATTTAATGTACCCTCAGGAGAAATAAGCAATGCTGAAGAAGCATATGGCAGCTTGCCTTGTAGTGACGGCTTTCGCGGCTGCGCCCGCCTTTGCACAGACCTCTACCACTCCCTCGGCTCCGACTGACCGTCCGGCCGCGTCCGGCACCGGCACCACCTCGACCGGTTCGCCGGCCATGCAGCCCGGCGCATCGGGTTCTTCGTCGACAATGAGCCAGTCCTCGTCGACCATGAGCCAGAGCGGCGGCATGCAGGGTCAGTTCATGACCAAAATGGAAACCAACCAGATGATGGCCTCCGATCTGATCGGAACCCGTGTGATTGGCTCGAACAACGAATCGATCGGCGACATCAATGACGTCATCATGGACCGCAACGGTCAGATCATGGCGGCGGTGGTCGGCGTCGGTGGCTTTCTCGGAATCGGTGAGAAGGACGTGGCTGTTCCGTTCAAAGCCCTTGAGTTCATGAACGCCCAGCAGGCTCAGGCCATGAACAGCAGCAACAGTGGCAACAGCAATGTCGCTACGACGGGTTCGACCACGACGGGCAACACCACTGCGACTGGATCGGGCACCACGGCCGGATCGTCCAACATGACGGCCAGCAACACCTCGAGCAACCAGAACCAGCCTGAGCGCGTGGTTCTGCGTATGACCAAGGATCAGCTCCAGGCTGCTCCTGCGTTCGACGAGGATGGCGACAACAACAGAAACTCGACCACCGGCTCTGCCGGCCAGTCGGGCACTTCGACGGCTCCGAAGCCGTAACCTGCTGTCCTAGCGGGAAGATTGTTCGGCGCTTGGGGAAACCCAGGCGCCGCTTTCGTGCCTATTGTCTGTGTCAAGCTGGCCTACCACACAAAATAAAAGGCGCAGCCATAAAGCTGCGCCTTAAAGGTGCCAGTCCAAGGGGGCATTCGGACCGGTTATCAACTTAACTGCCTTGTCGCCGTCCAGTTCCAAAGAATTTTCGAAACTTTCCTGGCTTCTGATTTTCTGGCCGTCTCCCACCATCCTCTGCTGTGCGACCTGGACTTCCTGAGGAATAAGGAACCGGGGTCCAAGGCATACGTTGCCGTTAAGCAAGATGCGGAGGGAGCCATGACTGCGACGAACGAGCTGGATGCCGTCTTATGCCAGGAAGAACTGCCCGATGAGTTCTCCAGGCTGACCTCAAGTTCTCCCGCCCGGGACAAGCCATCGGTGGCCTCCATGCTGAGCGGCATGATTTCCGTCTGTCACCAAGATGATGTGACCTGTCCTCTGATGTTGAGGCGCCATCTTGTTGTTCCGGCATGGCCGCATGTGATCCCCGCCGGACCCGGAGTCTAGGCGGCCAGCAGTTCAAGGTTTTTCTTTATGGTAGAAGCATTGTCACTTCCGTCTGGCCCTAACCCCGTGGCGGTCCTGCTCCATCCGAGCACCGTCGCGGTCGTTGACGTGTTCCGTTCCCTCAACCGTCTTGAGGACCATTACGATCTAGCTCTGCTCGACGGACCTGAACAGGCGCTCGCAACCTATACGCAACCCGACACGGCGAAGGGGATTGTGTCGGATGCGCTTCTGCTAGCTTTTGCCCTGACCCGGCAGCGCGGACGACCGTTCATCCATAGGCCGGTCGGGTCCCGGCACGGAAGCTTGGATGAATATTCCCTTCTGACGCTGATCGGTGCCTCACGCGACGCCTCCCCGGAGGTGGCTCTTGAGGCCGCTCGCTATCTCGACATCGTGTCGCTCGATTTCATGTCGGCCTTGGCAGGAGATCTCGTGCGGCAGATCGAGCTTGGCGCTGTGGCATTCGAAGTTCCGAGCCTTCCTGAACTGCGCGCCATGCTGGGTGTGGGGACAGCTGAGGAGGTTCTCGTCGAGACGGCTTTGAGGCGCGCTGAACTCAATTTCAGGCATCAATAGGTATTCGGTCTAATAGGGGGCTTGAGCCAAGTAAAAGGGGCCGCTGAGCGGCCCCTTTGATTATTGGAATAGATGAATGCTTATTCCTGGTTGCCGCGGGTATTGCCCGAGGCCTGACCGCCTTTGCGGCCAGCTTCCGAGGCGAGTTCACGGTCCTGTGAGAAGGAACGCTTCTCGGCGGGAACGCTCTTGCCGCCCTTGCTGGCGATTTCACGCTGCCGGTCGGAATCCATCGACGCGAAGCCACGCTTCGAGGTCGAACCACCTGCCATTTATGCCTCCTAATCGAGTGGTGTTCGTGCTTCATCAACCGCTCGCGGAATCGATGGTTCCGGTTAGGAAGGGTCAACCTTTGCAAAAAATTTTACGAAATTATTCAGACCTCACGATTTGGCGCGTTTGAGGCAAATGTTTGGCTGGAGGAAACAAGGCAACATCTTGTTCATGGGAACAAGCACCTAGCAGGTACTTGCCCCGATACAGATGCTGGATGGCATCTATATTTGCCGACGGCCAGTCCTATTGAAGTTAAGTCATAGAAGAACGAGTGGGAGGACTAAAATCTCGAAGCTGAATTCAATTCGGCCGAGATTGTAAGTTCGTATGAGGAAGAGAGCCGCGTAGTAGCGCTCGGGGGGGCACCAGTATAAGGAACGCGCAGGGCTGCGGCGCTCCTGCAGAAACCGTGGAGGAGAAGGGATACGATGACCTACGACGACAACAACGTGTTCGCGAAGATCCTTCGCGGCGAGCTGCCTTGCCACAAGGTCTACGAGACGGACCGGGTCCTGGCCTTCATGGATGTCATGCCCCGGGGTGACGGACACGTTCTGGTCATTCCCAAGGCGAAGGCACGCAACCTCCTCGACGTTGAGCCTGACGATCTTGCGGAGCTCGCGAAGGCCGTGCAGATCGTCGGAAACGCGGTGAAGACAGCGCTTTCAGCCGACGGCCTGACGGTCCAGCAATTTAATGAGAGCGCTGGCGGACAGGTAGTCTTCCATATCCACTTCCACGTCATCCCCCGCTTCGAGGGCGTAGCGCTGAAGCCCCATACGGGCCAGATGGAGAGGCCGGACGTGCTCGCAGCAATGGCCGACAAGATCCGCGCAGCTCTGGCCTGAGCCTGAGGTTATGAGTGGCAGGAGGATCTGCCGCCTTCTTTCGCGAGTTCAATCTGCCCAATCGAGGGAGCGCGAAACGGCCTTGTCCCAGAGGGTATTCAGTTGCGTCCGGCGGGAGGCCTCCATGGCCGGCGTCCAGCGCTTGTCGATCGCCCAGTTGCGCACCAGCTCGTCCGTCCCGCTCCAGAAGCCCGTGGCCAGTCCCGCCGCATAGGCGGCCCCGAGAGCCGTGGTCTCGATCACCTTCGGGCGCACCACCGGCACGTCCAGGATGTCCGCCTGGAATTGCATCAGCAATTCGTTGACCACCATGCCCCCATCCGTGCGCAGTTCCCTTGCGGTGATGCCTGTGTCCTTGGTCATGGCGTCCAGAACCTCACGGGTCTGGAAAGCAGTGGCCTCCAGAGCCGCGCGGGCGATATGCGCCTTGGTGGCGTAGCGCGTCAGGCCGCCGATGAGGCCGCGGGCATGGGAGTTCCAGTGCGGGGCATAGAGACCGGAAAATGCCGGCACGATGGTCACGCCGCCATTGTCCTCGACGCTGCGGGCGAGGGTCTCGATGTCGGGGCTCTTCTCGATCATGCCGAGATTGTCACGAAGCCACTGCACCAGGGCGCCGGCAATTGCGATGGAGCCCTCCAGGGCATAGACAGCCTTCCCCTGGCCGAAGCGGTAGCCCACTGTTGTGAGGAGACCGCATTTCGACGGGTAGGGGGTCTCGCCGGTGTTCATCAGCATGAAGCAGCCGGTGCCGTAGGTGTTCTTGGCCTCCCCCTGCCGGAAGCAGGCCTGCCCCACGAGTGCCGCCTGCTGGTCGCCGAGAATGCCGGCAATGGGCAAGCCGGCCAGATTGTCGGTCGCCTCGCCATAGACCTCGCTCGACGAGCGGATCTGCGGCAGGCAGGCGCGCGGGATGTTGAAGAGGTTCAGGATCTCCGGATCCCAGTCCAGAGTTCGCAGATTCATGAGCTGGGTGCGGCTGGCATTGGTCACATCGGTGATGTGACAGCCGCCATTGACGCCGCCGGTCAGGTTCCAGACCAGCCAAGTGTCGATATTGCCGAACAGCACGTCGCCGGACTGAGCCTTCTCACGGGCACCGGGCACGTTGTCGAGGAGCCAGCGCAGTTTCAGACCGGAGAAATAGCTCGCCAGCGGCAGGCCGGTCTTGTCGCGCAGGCGGTCGTAGCCACCGTCTCTCGCGAAGTCCTCGACGATCGCGTCGACGCGGGTGTCCTGCCAGACGAGGGCGTTATGAAGGGGCTGGCCCGTGCGCTTGTCCCATATCAGCGTCGTCTCGCGCTGGTTGGTGATGCCGATGGCAGCAAGATCCTGAGGTTTGAGGCCCTTCTTCGCCAATGCCTCACCGATCACGGCCTGCGTGTTGCGCCAGATCTCGAGCGGATCGTGCTCCACATAGCCGGGCCTGGGGTAGATCTGCTCGTGCTCCTTCTGCCCGACCGAGACGATGCTCCCGGCCTTGTCGAACACGATGAAGCGCGAGCTGGTCGTGCCCTGATCGATAGCACCGACGTAGTGAGCCATTTCCTTCCCCGAAACTTATTGAGCCGCGACGGCGGTTGCTTTTGTCCTGGCCAAATAGGCATCGATCTTGGTCGGAGCGTCAACCGGCACATGCAGCCCGAGCTTGGAACGGCGCCAGAGGATGTCCTCGGCGGAGCGTGCCCATTCGCGGCGCACAAGATAGTCTACCTCGGACGCCGTCAGCCCAGCGCCGAAATCCTCGCCGAGATCGGCCATAGACTTGGCGGAGCCCAGAAGCTCCTCGATCCGCGTGCCGTAGGCGCGGGCGAGGCGGTGCGCGATCTGCTCGGGCAGGAAGGGCCAGCGCTGACGCACGGTGGCGAAGAAGCGGTCGAAATCGGCGTCCGGCATGTCCCCGCCCGGCATCTTGGCCTTTTCCGTCCAGGACGGCTTCATGTTCGGGAAATAGGCCTTCAACTCATCGAGGGCGTGTTCGGAGAGCCTGCGGAAGGTGGTTATCTTGCCACCGAAGATCGACAACACCGGCGCCTGGCCCTGCGGGGCGTCCATGTCGAACACGTAGTCGCGGGTGACCGCCGAGGCGTTGGTCGAGCCGTCGTCGAAGAGCGGGCGCACGCCGGAATAGGTCCACACCACTTCGGCCGGGGTCACCTCGCGCTTGAAGAAGTGGTTCACCACGTTGCAGAGGTATTGGACCTCGTCGGGGGTGATCTCCACCTTCTTGTCCGGCACGGACTCAACCGGGATATCGGTGGTGCCGATGAGGGTGAACCTCTCCTGGTAGGGGATGGCGAAGACGATCCGCTTGTCCGTGTTCTGGAGAATGAACGCTTCCTTGGTGTCGAAGAGCTTCGGCACCACGATGTGGCTGCCCTTCACGAGGCGCACGTTCTTGGTGGTGTTCAGCCCGAGCTTGGCGTTGAGCACGTCGGCCACGAAGGGGCCGCCCGCATTGACGATCACTTTGGCGCGTACTTCTTCCGTCTCGCCCGTCTCCACGTTCTGGAGGGTGGCGACCCAGGTCTGGCCCTCGCGGCGGGCGGAGGTGAGCTTGGTGCGCACCCGGATGTCGGCGCCCTTCTCGAAGGCATCCAGCGCATTGAGGGCCACCATGCGGCTGTCCTCGACCCAACAGTCGGAATAGACGAAGGCGGTGTCGAAGCCGGGCTTCAGGGCCTGGCCTGCGGGATGCCGGGTGAGCTTGATGCCTTCCGTGCCCGGGAGCTTCTTGCGCGGGGCGAGGTGGTCGTACATGAACAGGCCCAGGCGCACGAACCAGGCCGGGCGGATGCCCTTCTCATGCGGCAGGATGAAACGCAGGGGCCAGATGATGTGAGGGGCGGATTCGAGCAGGCGCTCCCGTTCGAACAGGGCCTCGCGCACCAGCCGGAACTCGTAATATTCGAGGTAGCGCAGGCCGCCGTGGATCAGCTTGGTCGAGGCGGAGGAGGTGTAGCCGGCAAGGTCGCCCTGCTCGCAGAGCACCACCGAGAGGCCCCGGCCCACGGCATCGCGCGCGATGCCGGCGCCGTTGATGCCGCCGCCTACAATCAGAAGATCGGTCACTGTCGTCACGGAATGCGTCTTTCCTTGCAGCCGGGGCTGTCCCGGCGCCCTGCACATGGTTTCTTTAGCCGCCTAAGGCAAGCCAATTCTGTATGTTATTCAGGGCTCGTTCGCCAGGGCCAGATTTAGCATGAAGGCCACGAGGGAGCACACGGCCATGCCGAGGCAGAGAACAATCACGGCGTCGTAGCTACCCCACCATGCCCAGAGGGCCCCGAAGGCAAAGGGCGCGATGGCCATCGTGATCCGGACCGGCATGGCGATCATGCCCTGGATCGCGCCATAATTCTCACGCCCGAACAGCTCCGGCGGGAGCAGGGCGCGCACGATGGTCAACATCCCGTTGGAGGCACCATAGAGGGACGCGAAAGCCAGGATCAGCCAGGAACCTGCCGGAATGAAGGGCAGGAGGAGGAACCCGAGGGCGCTGAGCGCCATGGTGGCGACCCCGATCCCCTTGAGGCTCATGGCCCGCTCGCCGAACCCGGTGAGGAACCTCGCCGCAACCTGGGCCGGCCCGATCATCGTATAGGCGGCCACGGCCGCGTCGATGGAAAACCCGCGCTCAAGAAAGATCGGGATCAGGTGCACGGGAATCCCGGTCGAGATCATGCCCTGAAGGACGCTGGTGATCACGAAAAACCAGAAGGCGGGCTTGGCGAGAACGCGGCGAGGGTTCGAGGCTGATGGAGAGACTACTCGGGGCTCACCGGTATGCTTTGGTCTTTCAGGGGCGGCCGGGATGCAGAAAGCGTGCAGCACGGCGCAGATCCCGACATTCAGGGCCGCCATCACGAGGATCGTGTCGCGCCAGCCATAGCGGTCGATGAGCACATGGAGGAGAGGGATGAACACCGTGCTGGCGAATCCGGCCACGAGAGTGATGATTGTGATCCCCCGGCGGGCCAGAAGGCCGAGGTTCAGTGCCAGGACTGCGAAGCCCGCCTCATAGAAGAGAGCGCTCGTGGCAGCACCCAGGCCGAGCCAGATCAGCAGGAAAACCGGGTAGCTGTCAGTATAGGCCCACAAGGCGAGGAGGAGGGCAGCCAGCACCGACCCCCCGGTCATCACGGCCCGCCCGTAGCCCTGGTCGATCAGTCGCCCGACCGGTACGGCGAAGAACGCCGAGGAAATGAGCGCGAGCGAGAAGGCGGCAGTCAGGGCCGTCTTCGACCATCCGAGGTCGCGCTCCATAGGCTCGATGAGGAGGGCGAAGGCATAGAACAGCGTCCCGTAGGAGATCAGATGGGTGATCGAGAGGGCCGAGACGATGCGCCAGGGCATGGAGCCGGATGGTGACATTCTTGCTTTATGTCAGGCCATGCGGTTGACGGATAGGTTTTTAGCGCCCATATGCACAGCAGGCGACGGCGCTTGGCATCCAAGCAGCTTGAGCGGGACTGCGTGACGGATATTCGCATGAGCGAAGACCCCGGTTCCCTTCTTCAATCGCTCCATCATAAGACGGCCCCATCACGCGGGCTGTTTCCCAAAGAGCCCTGAAGCGCCTTTGCTTTATGAAGCCGAACCTGCTTTCCGGCTCACCGCATTCGTTCGAAAGACACACCTCCTTTGACACTCTTCACCGATTTCGGATTGGCCCAGCCGATCCTGAAGGCGCTTGCGACCGAGGGCTACGAGAAGCCCACCCCGATCCAGGCCCAGACCATTCCGTACGCCATGGAAGGCCGCGACGTCTGTGGCATCGCACAGACCGGCACCGGCAAGACGGCTGCCTTCGCGCTGCCGATCCTGCACCGCCTGTCCGAGAGCCCGAAGCCGCGTAAGCCGAAGAGCCCCCGCGTGCTCGTGCTCAGCCCGACCCGTGAGCTCGCCAGCCAGATCGCCGACAGCTTCAAGACCTATGGCCGCAATCTCCGGCTCACCACCGAAGTGGTGTTCGGCGGCGTCACCATCTCCCGTCAGGAGAAGGCGCTGTTGAACGGCGTCGACGTGCTCGTCGCCACGCCCGGCCGCCTGATCGATCTCATCGACCGCAGGGCCCTGTCCTTGCGTGAGATCGAGATCCTCGTTCTCGACGAGGCCGATCAGATGCTCGACCTCGGCTTCATTCATGCGTTGAAGCGCATCGTGACCCTGCTGCCGAAGGAGCGCCAGAGCCTGTTCTTCTCGGCCACCATGCCGAAGACGATCTCGACCCTGGCCGAGTCCTTCCTGCGCAATCCGGCCCATGTGGCCGTCACCCCTGTGGCGACGACCGCCGAGCGCGTGGAGCAGAGCGTGATCTTCGTGCAGACCGGCCGCAAGCAGGTTCTGCTCGAGACGCTCCTGCGCGATCCGGCCATCGACCGCGTGCTCGTCTTCACCCGCACCAAGCACGGCGCGGACAAGGTGGTGCGCGGCCTCGACAAGGCCGGCATCGCGGGCGCCGCCATCCACGGCAACAAGTCACAGCCGCAGCGCGAGCGTGCGCTGGCAGGCTTCCGCGACGGCTCGTGCCGTGTTCTGGTGGCCACCGACATCGCGGCTCGCGGCATCGACGTCGATGGCGTGTCTCACGTCATCAACTACGACCTGCCGAACGTGCCGGAATCCTACGTTCACCGCATCGGCCGCACGGCCCGTGCGGGCGCCACGGGCTCCGCTATCTCGTTTTGCAACGACGAGGAAAAGGCCTACCTGAAGGACATCGAGAAGCTGACCCGCCTCAAGGTGCCGGTCATGCCGCTTCCTGAGGGCTTGCCTGCCGGTTCTGCCGTGTCCGAGGCTTCTGAGCCGCGCCGCGAGCAGTCCGGGCGCAACGGTCAGCCACGGGGTCGCGCAGCGCCCCATGCCCGCGGGCATCAGGGCCACGGCCAGCCGCGCAGCGCCGATCCGAATGCTGATCGCGGGCCGAAGCGCCGTCGCGGTCACGGTGGCAAGCCTGCGGGCAACGGTCAGCCTCAGGGCGGCCAGCCCAACGGCAACCAGCAGCGCCCCGCACAAGGCCAGCGTCCTGCGCAAGGTCAGCGTCCGGCTCAGGCACAACGGTCTGCTCAAGGAAAGCCCGCCGCGCAGCGGTCGGAAGGCCGCCGTGGTGATGGCGCCCAGGTGGCCTGGCTCGAAAAGAGCCCCCGCCGCCGCTAAGACAGTTTAAGGCGCCTTCGGGCGCCTTTTTCTTTCATAGCTGCAGGAGGTTCGACAACTGTAGACCAAGAAGTTATAGAGAAACGTTATTCGAATGCGCGGGGTGTAGAAGATTGCTGAGGCAAATTTCTCTTGCTGTCCGTAACACCAGTCTCACAATAGGTGCCCTGTTCTTAGGGGCGGATTTTGCAATCAATCTCTGGTTCATAGTTTCAGGTAAAGCTTATCAAGAAGCCATAGCGCCAGCTTTGATGAGCGAACTTCGCGTTTATGGCTTCCTAGCCGTTCTTATCGGCCTGGTTCTCGGTGCCGTAGTAGCATCTGGTTGGAAGCGACGTCTCCTCTGGCTGTTGGGGGCTGTTCCAAGCCTGTTGATTCTATTTCTCACTTTTGTTTTCCTGATGATTAGCGCCGGAACCCCGGTGGAAATCAACAGGGTGCAACTCGCTGACGGCAGATTGGTGATGTTGGGAATCCAACCAGTTCCCACTGACGAAGTCTATGACCTCTGGCAGGCCAAAGATGCTCGTGGATTGGTTTGGCAGAATTTGTCTGACGTCTCACTATCCTACTCGGAGGACGGATCGTGGACCAAAGATCCTGCCCTGGTTGCTACGCCTGATGGGAAGCACCTTCTTGTAAGGCGTGGCGGCATATGGACAGATTGTCTCGTCATTGCAGAGAGACTGAATGCTTGCCCTGGTGTTTCCTCAACTCTCGACTGGACAAAGCCGGCTGAGTGGCTTGAGCAATCAGACCACATAGTGCGCATCACGGGCCTCTCTCCTGGGCATGTGGAAGAAAGGCAGCCAGTCAGAAGTTTCATGCAAAATTGATGCAGCGACGAACATCGATTGCAGCTCCCCAAATATAGCTCTTAAAGTTTGCTTGGCATAAGGCCTGACGCAACATCCCAAGGAGACACCGCTCGATGGCGAAGCGCGCCGGAAGTGCCGATCTGCCGCTACATTCAGGCCATGTGCCGAAATGGCTGGCCGATCGCATGACGCGCCTCGGCGGCGTGGTGTCTGAGGCCATCGTGCACCATTACGGACGCGACGAGCTGCTTCGCCGGCTGGCGCATCCGTTCTGGTTTCAATCCTTCGGCGCCGTGATGGGGATGGACTGGCATTCCTCCGGCATCACCACCAGCGTGATCGGAGCGTTGAAGCGCGGGCTCACGCCGCTCTCGAAGGAGCTTGGCATCCATGTCTGCGGCGGACGCGGAAAGCACTCGCGGCGGACGCCACATGAACTCGTCGCGATCGGTGAGCGCGTCGGCTTCGATGGGGCCGCTCTCGCGAATGCCAGCCGCCTCGTCGCGAAGGTCGACAGCGCGGCGATCCAGGACGGGTTCGATCTCTATCTTCACGGCTTCATCGTCACCGATGACGGAAAATGGGCCGTGGTCCAGCAGGGAATGAACGACGAGAGCCGGCAGGCGCGCCGCTATCATTGGCTGTCGGAGGATCTCGAAAGCTTCGTCGACGAACCGCATACGGCCATCGACGGCAAAGGGCAGGGCACCATCGTCAATCTCACCGACCGGCGTGCGGAGGCCTCTCGCAAGGCGCAGATCAATATTCTGGGTACACTGGGACCTGACAACATCGCCCGCAAATTCCTCGCGTTGGAAGAGCGCGAAACGGAAGCGGCCCCGGCCGTGAGCCCGCAGCCCCTGCTGCCGCATCTGATCATGCCCGAGCATCACGATGTCCGGGCAAAGGACGTGGTGCTGCGGCGGCTCCACGGAACCCTTGCGGCAGCGGCGGATCGGGGACCTGAAGACTTCTCCGACCTCTTGATGACGCCCGGCGTCGGGCCGCGCACCGTGCAGGCGCTCGCCATGGTGGCGGAGGTCGTGCACGGCACGCCCTGCCGCTTCAGCGATCCGGCCCGCTTTTCCTTCGCACATGGCGGCAAGGACAGGCACCCTTATCCGGTGCCGGTGCGGGTCTATGACGAAACGATCCGCGTGCTGAAATCCGCCGTGCAGAAGGCGAAGCTCGGGCAGCAGGAGGAGCTTTTCGCCCTCAAGCGGCTGGACGACCAAGCGCGTCAGCTCGAGCGCCATGCCACAGGGCCTAACGTTGAAGACCACATCAGGCAGGAGCGGGCAAAGTCGCATGCCTATGGCGGCCGCTCGATCTTCGGCGACGAGCCGCCACCTGAGAATGTTTAGCGGTGTGCCTTCTGCAGCAGGCCCTTGTCGAGCATCACGTGGACACCCTTGTTGCCGTTGACCACCTGCGTGATGCGCAAGTCCGCCGCGAGGCTGCACAGGGCATAGGCCTCAGCCTTGGTGATGCCGGTGCGGGCGACGATCAGCTCGATCATGGAGCGCAACGCGATGACTACGCAGTCGTCGAGGTCCGGATCAAAGGCCATGGTCATGACATGGGTCGGCGTCTCGGCCATGGGCCAGGTGAGGCTCATGTCCGCGCGCAGATGCAGTTCGAAGGTGCCGATGAGGCCGGTCTCGATGGCCGTGACGCAGACCTCGCCGTCGCCCTGCACGCCGTGTCCGTCGCCGACGGAGAACAGAGCGCCGTCCACATGGATCGGCAGATAGAGGGTGGTGCCCGCCACCAGTTCCTTGTTGTCGAGATTGCCGCCGTTGCGGCGCGGGGGCAGGGTGCTGAGTGCACCCCAGGAGGCCGGTGGCGCCACCGCCATCACGCCGAAGAACGGTTTTAAGGGCAGTTCCAATCCCCAGGGCAGCTTGCCTGTCATCTGCTCCCGATCGAGCGGGATCGTCATGAAGTGGATCTCGTCGAAATCGTCGGGCAGGGCGCCTTTCTGCGGCGCGGAATAGGTGAAGCCCCAATCGTAGTGCAGCTGGATGTCCTTGATGCGGACTTCGAGAACCTGACCGGTTTTGGCGCCGCGCACGGCAACAGGGCCTGTGCAGATGTGGCCGGGCAGCTTCGGCTTCTGGGCTGCATGAATGTCTGACAGGGCCTGCGGGATCACGAAGGGCGCTTTCGGCATCGCCTCTGGGCCGCCGGAGACGGTCGAGATCGTGACCGTGTCGCCTGATTCCACCGTGAGAAGCGGGGGAAGGCCCGCATCGAAATAGCCCCAGTGAACGCTCTCAGGGGACGCATCAATCCGGTACTCGGCCACGAAACACCTCTGCTCTCTTCATCGATGCAGGATGTCTCGCATTCCCTTGACCTTAGGACAACAGGCCATCCAGCTAATGATACGGATCCGCCGCATCTCTGAGGCCATCGCCCATGAAGTTGAAGGCGAGCACCACGATCACCACCGGGGCCATGGGGAACAGAAGCCAAGGGTGCAGCTGCACGGCCGCGAGATTCTGCGCCTCATTGAGCAGCACGCCCCAGCTCGTCACCGGTGGCCGCAGCCCCAATCCTAGGAAGGACAGCGCGGTCTCACCCAGGATCATGGACGGTATCGAGAGCGTCGCCGAGGCGATGAGGTGGCTCATGAAGTTGGGGATGAGGTGGCGTGCGATCACCCGCTGCTTGGACGCGCCCATCAGCTCCGCAGCCTTGACGAAATCCTCTTCGCGCAGGGAGAGCAGCTTGGAGCGCACGGCGCGCGCGAGGCCCGGCCAGTCGAGGAGGCCAAGGATGATCGTGATGCCGAAGAACACGAGAATCGGGCTCCAGTTCGGCGGCAGGGCAGCTGACAGCGCGAGCCACAGGGGCAGCTCCGGCAGGGAGCGCAGGATCTCGATCATGCGTTGGATCACGTGATCGACCCAGCCCCCGAGATAGCCCGCAAGGCCGCCGAAGAAGAGTCCGAGCGTGAACGAGACCGCGATGCCCACGATGCCGATGGTGAGGGAAATCCGCGCGCCATAGATGATTCGTGAAAGCAGATCGCGGCCGAGGCGGTCGGTACCCAGCAGGAACATCGTTCCGTTTTCCGGCGGGCAGACCAGATGCAGGTTCGCCTGCCACATCCCCCAGAATTCGTAATCGTCGCCACGGCAGAAATAACGGATCGGCTGCGGCTTCGAGGTGTCGAGTGTGTAGACGCGCCGGAAGTTCTCCAGGTCGAAGCTGTAGGTGTAGGGATAGACGAAGGGGGCCATGAGCCGCCCCTCGTGCATCAGGTGGATTCCTTGAGGCGGCGCATAGAGGAAGTCGCCGTGCCGCTTGGTCTGGTTGTAGGGCGCGATGACCTCGACGAAGGGCACGAGGGCATAGAAGGCGAGCAGCACGAAAGCGGCGGCGAGCGCCACCTTATGCCGCCGGAACTTCCACCACATCAGCTGCCAGGAGGATGCACGGTAGAAGCTTTCGCTCTGCGTGCTGCCGGGCTCCGTGGCGCCTGGATCGAAGGGGGCAGGATCGACATAGTGCCGCTTGGCGGTCACGACATTGTTCATCGTGCGCCTCCCATGCGGATACGCGGGTCAAGCCATGCCAGCAGGAGATCGGAGACCAGCATGCCCACGACGGTCAACAAAGCGACGAACATGAGGATGAACCCGGCCAGGAACTGATCCTGGCTCTTGAGGGCACTGAGCAGGATCGGGCCGACGGTCGGCAGGCTCAGCACCAGCGAAACCAGCACCGAGCCCGAGACGAGCTGTGGCAGGAGATTGCCGATATCGGCGATGAAGGGGTTGAGCGACATGCGGAACGGATATTTCAGCAGGGCCTTGGTCGGGCCGAGACCCTTCGCCTTCGCGGTCACGTAATACTGCTTACCCAGCTCATCGAGAAGGTTCGCGCGCATGCGCCGGATCATGGCAGCCGTTCCGCCGAGCCCGATCACCACCGTGGGCACCACCAGATGCGAGAGGAGGGATTGGATCTTGGGCCAGCTCCAGGGCTCGCCCGCATATTGCGAGTCATAAAGCCCGCCGATGGAGATGCCGAACCAGCGGTTCATATAATAGAGCAGGATCAGCGCGAGCAGGAAGCTCGGAGTCGCAAGGCCGATGTAGCCGATGAAGGTGGCAATGTAGTCGCCGACGGAATATTGCCGCGTGGCCGAATAGATCGCGATCGGGATCGCGATCAGGTGGATGAAGATCACCACCGCGAAGTTGACGAGGAGCGTGAGCCAGAGGGCATCGCCCACCACATCCACGACGGGCTTGTCGTATTCAAAGGACCAGCCCCAGTCGCCCTGCAACAGGCCGGAAAAGCCGTTCGGGCCCGGCATGACGCCGAGCCAGACCAGGTATTGCTGCCAGGCCGGCTTGTCGAGGCCGTATTGCCGGATCAGGAACTCGGCCTTGGCGATGGAGGCCGATTCGCCCTGAGCCCGCAGCTCAGCGATCTGGTTGGTCAGGAAGTCGCCTGGCGGCAGCTTGATGATGAAGAACACCAGGGCCGAGATGATCAGCATGGTCACCGCCATGGTGACGATGCGGCGCAACAGGAAGCGGATCATCGACGGACCTCTTTGCCGACAGCTTTGTTCCAGTAGATCTCGTCCATCCGGTAGATGCCGAGCATCGCGGTCGGCTCCCAGCTATAGAGGGCTTTGGCGGGAAGACCCTGGAGGCCGTTCCGCACGACGATGGGCTGCAGGGCGCCGGCAATGGTGCCGATGACCCACTGGTTCTCTACGTGATTCCTCAGCATCTCGTGCCAGGCCGCTCTCTGGACTTCCCGGTTTCCGGTGTTCATCCAGGTCTCATAGGACTTGAGAAGTTGTTCCGCCTCCGGAACGTCGACCGCTTCGCCGTTCTTGCCCTTGGTCTCGATGTACTGCCCCCATTTCGGCCAGGCATAGTTGTCCTGGCGCATGGGAGCGAGTTCGGTCGGAGGCATGAGGGCCGTGGGGATTGCGTTGTCGAGGCCGGGGGCTGCCACCATCACGGTGAGACCCGCATAAGAGCGGTTGCGCAACACGGTCCTGTCCTGCGGCTTCACGAAAAGCCGTACGCCGATCTCGCGCCAGAACTCGCCGATGAGGGTGAGCCCATCCACTACGAGGCTGCTCTCGCCGTCTGTCTCGACGATGATCTCAAGTTCGCGCCCATCGGGCAGCAGGCGGATGCCGGCGCCATTGCGCTTCGTCAGACCGATCTCGTCGAGCAGTCGAGAAGCCTGGCCGGGATCGTAGGCCGCGTGCTGCGTGCGCAGCTCCGGCATGAAGAGCGGGCTTTCCGCCACGATGGTGTTGTTGCCTTCGACGCCGAGCCCGAAGAGCAGCGCGTTGTTCAGCGTCTTGCGGTCGATCCCGAGGGACAAGGCGCGGCGGAAGCGAACGTCCCGGTTGAGCTGGCGCCACACCGGATCCACCGTGTTGAGATTCGGGTAGAGCGCGAGCTCCGTGCCACGGGCATAGGGCCAGAGGAGGGTCGTGTAGCCCTTCGCCTTCTCACCCTGCTTCAGCACGGGAATATCGCCCATGGACAGGCCGCGGAACAGCAGATCCTCCTCGCCCGCATTGGCCTTCGCGGCAAAGAGGCCGCTGGCCGACACGTCCATGATGATCCGGTCGACATACGGCAATTGCTGCCCCTGAGCATCGACGCGGTGATAATAGGGGTTGCGTTCGAAGATGAAGCGGTTTGCCGGCGCCGCATTCATCACACGCCAGGGCATGAGGGTCGGCAGCTCCGGATTGGTCTGCTCCTTCATGTCGTCCATGCGGTTGTGGAGCGCGGCCCAGGATTTCAGCTTCTGCTGCTTGGCCTTCTCCTCAAGGGCGGCCTTGTCGGCGTACTTGGCATGGAACTGCTTGAGATAGGCCGACGCCCTGTAGATGCCCGGATCGAGCGGACCCGCGAGCTGCGGCAGGAAGCGAGGGTTGGGCTTCTCCCAGGTGTAGCGAATTGTGCGCTCGTCGATCACTTCGAAGCGCGGCGGCTTGCCATCCACCAGCATGAACTCGGGCGGGCCGGCGGGCGAAAGTTCCAGGTTGTGCGCGACGTCCTCCCAGTAATAACGGAAGTCCTCCGCCGTAAAGGGCGAACCGTTCGACCAGCGATGGCCGGCGCGCAGGGTGAAGGTGAAGACCCGGTCGTCCTCGTTCTCGAGCTTTTCCAGGAGGTCGGGCTGGAGATCCAGGTTCCGGTCATAGCCGACGAGGCGCGTATAGGTGAAGGTCGAGATGTAGCGGATGTCGCGTGGGCGGGGCACGAGGGTGATGATGTCGCCACCGTACTGGCCGGACGAGCCCACCACGATGGGTGTTTTCGGAAGCCGCTCGGCTATCGGCGGGAGCTTCTTGTTCTGCGGCAGGCCAGCAAAGAGGGGTGGCTCCTTGTAATCCTGGCCTAAGGCCGGCGGTGCCAGCCATCCGAGCGCCAGCGCGAGGGCAAGCGTGGTCTTGCAGAAGTCGAGCATCATGCAGCCTCCTGGGCTGACAGGCGCCCCAAACGAACCTTATGGCCGGGTTCGATCTCCTTCATCACCCCGAACTCGCCCGGCTCGATGCGGAAGGGCTCGGGCCATGCGGAGGGCTGCGAAAAGCCGCCTGTGCGCAGCTTGGTGAAATCGAGGGGCCGGTCGAGATCCGGGTCAGGCACCGCCGCTAGCAGCGCCTGAGTATAGGGGTGAACCGGGTTCCGGAACAGCGAGGATTTCGGGGCCTCCTCGACGATGTAACCCCGGCACATGACCGCGATGGTGTCGGCGATATAATCCACGACGGCGAGGTTATGCGAAACGAACAGGTAGGAGAGGCCGAGCGCCGATTGCAGGTCCTTGAGCAGGTTCAGCACCTGCGCCTGGACCGAGACATCGAGGGCCGAGACCGGCTCGTCGCAGAGCAGCACGCGCGGTTCGAGGGCAAGCGCCCGAGCGATCCCGAGGCGCTGGCGCTGGCCGCCGGAGAACGAATGCGGGTAGCGCCGGAGCGCCCGCTGATCGAGCCCTACCATCTCGAGGAGATGCTTCACGCGCTCGTAGCGCTCGTCCGAAGTGCCGATGTCATGGATGCGCAAGGGCTCGGTCAGAAGCTCATAGACCGTCATGCGTGGGTTGAGGGACGAGAACGGATCCTGGAAGATGAACTGCACCGAACGCCGGTAGGTGGTGAGCGCTTCGCCTTCGAGCTTGTGCACGTCCTTGAGGCCGGTGCCGTCGTCGAACAGCACCCGTCCGGAATTGGGCGGGATCGCCCGCATGATCATCTTGGACACGGTGGTCTTGCCGCAGCCGGATTCGCCGACGAGCCCCAGGGTCTTGCCTGCCGGAAGCGAGAGGTCCACCTCGCTGACGGCGCGGATCTCCCGCGCCTTGCCGGAGAACCATCCGGACCGGAGCGTGAACGATTTCGTAAGATGCTCCACCTTCAGGATCGGGCCTGCCGGCTGAACACGCTGCGGTGCATCGATGCTTGCGAGGCTTGCGCTTTTCACCTCGCGTATCGGCGTAAGGCGCTCGTTCTCCGCCATGGCAAAGCGCGGCACCGCCCGCATGAGCGCCTGGAGATAGGGGTGCTGGGCATTGCGGAAGATGTCGTCCCGCGAGCCGGCTTCCATGATCCGCCCACGATACATCACCACCACTTCGTCGGCCACGTTGGCCACCACGCCGAGATCGTGGGTGATGAGGAGAACCGACATGCCCGTCTCGACCTGCAACTCCTTGATGAGGTCGAGGATCTGCGCCTGCGTTGTCACGTCGAGCGCCGTCGTCGGCTCGTCGGCGATCAGAAGAGCCGGGCGCGTGATGAGCGCCATGGCGATCATGGCGCGCTGGCGAAGGCCGCCGGAGAGTTCGAACGGGTATGTCCTGAGCGCGCGCTTCGGATCGGGGAAGCCGACCCTGCCCAGCACCTCCATGGTCCGCTGGTTCGCCGCCGCCTGGTCCACATCGGCGTGGATCATCAGCGCCTCGGAGATCTGGTCTCCGATGGTGTGGAGCGGCGACAGGGAGGTCATCGGCTCCTGGAAGATCATGGCGATGCGTCCGCCACGCAGGCCATGCATGGCGTCGCTCTCGGCCGGCAGCGCCGCAATATCGATGCTTCCGCCATTCGCAGGATCGTTGAAAAGAAGGGAGCCGTTCGCGATTCTGGCCTTTTTAGACAGGATCTGGAGGATGGCCTGCGCCGTCACCGACTTGCCGGACCCGGACTCGCCGACAAGTGCCACCGTCTTGCCCTTCGGAATGTCGAAGGTCAGTCCATCGACCGCCCGGAAGTTTCCGGCGTCGGTGCTGAAATCGACTGTCAGTTGGCGAACCGACAGGATTGGCGCTTCCATATGCTCCTCCAGGCCTACGAGCATAACGCTTCAAACCGCATTAGATCGCAAATGTGACCCTGTTTCCATTCCGAAACATACATCAGGGCGAAGGAAAGTGATGTTTCGTTCTGCAAGGTGCGCGATAAGCCTTTCGGATAACGTCCAGATGACTTCGTCATGAGCAAGGTGATGGGTGAGGAGCCCGATGGGTTCGTTCCGGTCGGCCTTGCTGGCCATGCGCCGCATGATGGCCGCTGTCACACCGGCGATGAACTGCTGGGGCTCAACTGCACTGCGTTTGCCGTGCCAGTCGATGGGATCCAGATGGGTGTTGATCTGGAGAAGGCCTGATGCAGGGGAGGCTGCCTTCCGATCCGTGAAGGTGGACAACCCGGCAAAGCCCAGACGCGGCAGGTGCAGGATAAACTCGTTGGAGATTCGGTTCCAGGGTGGCACGAAGACCGAGAGCAGCTTCGCTCCGAGATGGCCGCGGGCGACCTGCAAACCGCGCCGCGCTTCATCCGCCATGGTCTCCACGGGACGATGCGCACCAAACTCCGCCTTCTTTGCTTCCAGAGGAGCATGGTTGGCATGGCTCCAGCCATGCACGAGGGCAATAGCCGCGCTTTCATCCGCCAAGCGGGAGGCGAGGGAGGCTTGAAGGCTGTCTGGAATAACAGCCAGGCCGATTCCGGCGCCATAGCGTTTCGACAGTGTGAGGAGGCGGTCGAGGGCAGGGGTCGCAGCGACTGCATCGTCATCCCGCCACCAAAAGCGGATCGGGCAACCCTGATCCTTGGCCCGCTCCAGCGCGTCGTCCAGAGGCGACCAGTCGATGCCTGGGTGCAGGGCGGGCCTGGACAGGATCATGCTTTCCGCGATGGCGACGCTTTGCCTTGCCCCATCGAGGGCGATGGCCGGTGGAGACGACGCAGGCTGCGACAGCCCGTGGCGGATCGCCTCCGCCAAGCGTGTCCCGGACGCCTCGTCCTCCGAGACGATGTCAGCGAGTCCCAGGCTCTTCAGACGCTCGGCCCGCAGGCGCTGCTCCGTCTCGTGACCGGCCTCGAAGGGGATGAGGACCGACCGCACGCCGCAGCGCAGGAGGTCCACCACCGTGTTGTAGCCTGCTTGGCTGACGGAGACTTCGGCGCCGGCGAGCATCGTGCGGAAATCGGTTCTCGCCCGCTCGACGATGGCATGGGCCGGAGCATTGTGCCGCAACGCCTGAAAATCCTCTTCCGAGACGCCTCGTCCGATGAGGATGCGCCAGGGGCGGTCGGTGATGAGGTGCGCGGCTTCGAGAGCGGCAAGGTAGAGCGGCAGGCTCGCTGCGCTCGACCCGCCCGAGACCACGATGCCATGCCGGTGACCTTGGGAAATGTCATTCTCGTTCTCGTCCACATAGCCGGTGTAGCGGATAAGCGGCCTGATCTTTTCATTCACCGGCCATGAGGCCTCCAGGGAAACGAGGTTGGGATCACCATGAACGAGAATGCCATCGTAGTCGTGAAGGATGTGCTCATGGGCCTGTGCGATGCGTTCCGGCTTCGTTGGTGCCACAAGAATATCGCGGATGGAGCACAGGACGAGCGGGCGCGGATTCAGGGCATGGGCGGCTTCGATCAACGCCATGAACTCGCCTGCCAGCACCCGACGCCCGAAGGGGAAGAGTTCGGTGATGAGAATGTCGGGCCGGGTGCTGCGGAGCGTGTCGAGCAGGATGCTCCGGCGCCTGTCGAGATAAGCCTCGTCGACCGGCTGGAGGTTCTCGTCGAGAAGCGTCTTGAAATCGGTTCCGAGCGTGCGCACGGGCGGCAGCTGAACCAACTCCGCTCCGCCGAGATCGGCTAAGGGGGCAGGGGTTCCGCCCGATACGAGAATCGTCTCATGCCCCTTGCGGGCAAAGGCACGCGCCAGGGCTGCGGCCCGTGTCAGGTGGCCGGCGCCAAGCAGATGCGTCACGGCGATGAGAACGCGCAATGTCGTCATGCTCCCACTCTAGCCGTGAGCGGTTCGAGCGCTTTGCGCAAGCGCAAGGCCGCATGATCGAGACCGCGCTCCTGCCGCACGAAGGTCAAGGCATTGGCGCCTAAAATCCGGAGCTGACCACGATCCTGCAGGAGCGCGCTCAGGGCATCGGCAAAGGCCCCAATGTCGCCGGACTGTGGCAGGATGCCCGTCTCGCCATGCTGCACCACACTGGCGACACCGCCATAGGCGCCGGCGAGCACCGGACAGCCCATGGCCTGCGCCTCCAACAGCACCATTCCGTAAGCCTCGTTGACCGCTGGCCAGACGAAGAGGTCGGCGCTTTCATAAAGGGTTTTCAACTCGGTCTGGTTTTCGATCCGCCCCTGGAAGCGAACCCGGCCAGCGAGGGACGAAAAGCGCTGCACGATCTCCTCGCGCGCTTCGCCATCCCCCACGATGTCGAGCGACCAGGGCAGATGCTGAATCCGTTCGAGGGCAGCGGCAAGGATGCTGTACGAAGCAAGCTTGTCGCCCTTTCGCATCATGGCGACGGTGAGCAGGCGCAGTTCGCTTTCAGGCGAGGAGAGAGCGGTCGATTGAGGCCAGTCCTGCATGTCGAGAAACGGCGGAAGATCGACTAGAACCTGATCCATTGGCCGTGCTCTTTCCAAAGCCTCCCGGTCGTGCGCCGTCATGACGAAGAGCGCATCGGCGCGGTCGAGAGCAGCCTCCGCTCCTTCATGCCCCAGAGCCCAGGATCCTTGCGCACGCTTTGCAGCCCGCGATCCTTCCGCTACGGCATAAGGAACGTTCAGCGCCTGTGCCACGCGAGGACCGATCCAGTCCGGCGCCTTGTAATAGACATGGTAGGTGAACCAAAGGCACGGACGGCTTTGCTCCGGCAGAGCCTTGTAGTGCTCGATGAGGCGTGCAGCCTCGTCCAGCGATTGCTGCCTGATGAGATCCTGGTTCTGCGGATCGCCTGTCTTGTCGAAGGTGCGCATCTCGCTCGCGAGTTGTGGCACGTAGCCTGCCTGGTCGAGAGCCTTCATCAGCAGGCGCGCCATAGTGCGATCACCCGACGGAAGAGGATGGTTCGGGCTCTTCAAGGGAGCGTAGAACGCCACTGGCCGGCCGTGGATCACACCCGCTCCGGTTCTCTGTGCGGGTTGTCGGTAACGGCACGCAGGCGCGCTTCCAGCACGTCGATTCCGCCCTCCATGGAGAAGTCCCGCCGCAGGCGTGTGAAGGCTGCGGAGCCGAGGGCCTTCCGCCGTTCAGGGTCGCGGGCGAGCAGGTTGAGGGCGTTGGACAGGGCCTCCCAATCGCCCGGTGCAACCAACTCGCCCTCGTTGCCGTTGCGGATGAATTCCGGGATCCCGGCAAAATCCGTCGCTACGATGGCAAGACCCTGGCTCGCGGCTTCCATGATCACGTTCGGCAAGCCGTCCCGGTCGCCCGACTTCGCCTCCTTGGATGGCAGAACGAAGAGATCGGCCTCCTGGAGAAGAGCGATGATGTCCGGCTGCGCCTTGGAGCCGAGAAACGCCACCTTGCTCCCGATTCCGGCCTGCTCGGCCTGCTTTTTAAGGGTGTTGAGAAGTTCGCCGCCGCCCACATGGGCGAAGCGCCAGTGCAGATCGGGCGGCAGGGCCGCAAGCGCCTGGATCAGGTCGCCATAGCCCTTCTTGGCCACGGCCCGCCCGACGGAGACGATACGCACCGGATCGAGCGGATCCGAGCCATCACGGGCAGGGCGGCTCTCGGGCGGCGGCGGAAAGCGTGAGAGATCGAGCCCGTGATAGACGAGCGAGACCTGGTCAGGCCGCGACAGCGACTGAAGGTGTTCGGCTCCTTCGGCCGTGCAGGTTACGCCCCAGCGCGCCTCGGCCATCTTCTCGCGCTTCTCCCAGCCCGGCGTCGTCCAGATGTCCTTGGCATGAGCCGAGAAGGTCCAGGTCCGGCCGGTCAGGAGCGCCGCATAGCGGACCACGGAAGCCGGCGTGTGCAGGTAATGCACATGCAGGTGCCGCACGTCCGCCGGGAGTTCCCGGGCCATCGCGAAGGCCTGGCCGAGACGGCGCACCCGGTTGGCCGTGAGATCGCGCTTGAGATCGCGCCAGAAAGCCTTGATCGTGCGCCTGAAGCCTTTCTGGCTCATGCTCCAGATGGCCCCGCGCAGCACGCGCGAGGGCTCTTCGTAGAGATATTCCGGCAGGTAGGTGACCTTCGCCTTGATCGCCTTGTGCATCGGATGCACGGCCCGCTCCGTCGGATGGCGGAGAGACCAGATTTCGAGGTCCAGCCCGCGCTGCTCGATGGCCAGGATCTCCTGGGCGATGAAGGTCTCAGAAAGGCGTGGATAACCTTTCACCACGATGGCGATGCGTCGGGCGGTGATTGAGGGAAGCATTCTTCACTCTACTCGGCCGCCTGGTGATAGGCAGGGGCAAACCGTGATCGGGATTGGATCAGCACTTTGAGGCGTTCGCACTCCCGGTCAAGCCCATCGAGAAGGCCAGGAATCGTCACTTCCGACGGGCGAGGCTGGGACGAGAGCGCGCGCAGGGCAGCAGCCATGCGCTCCGGCGTACGGGGCTCCTTGTAGTCGCTCAGCATGCACACGAGACGGAGGCGCTCAGCCTCCACCGCTCGGATATACTGCTCCAACCGCGGCCGCGTGCGCGGGACGATGAGGGTGCGCTTGTCGAAGGACAAAGCCTCGCAGAAGGTGTTGTAGCCGCCCATGGCCACCACTGCGTCGGCCTTCTTCATCAGCCATTCGATCTTGTTGTCGAAGGACATCACGTCGAGCTTCGGCTGCCGGGCGATGCGCTCCACGAAGGAGCGGCGCTTGTCCCTGTCGATGAACGGGCCGAAGAGGATCAGGGCCGGCTGGTCGAGCTCCGCATCGGCCTCATAGGCCGATATTACCCAGTCGATCAGGTCGTCCCCGTCACCGCCGCCGCCGGTGGTCACCAGGATGAAGGGCTGCTTGGTGATCTTGGGGTATTTGGTCAGGGATGGGGTCGGCGGCACGTCTCGGCGCAGATAGCCGGTATAGGCGATCCGGTTTTCCACAGCCGAGGGGAGGTCCAGTGCCTTGAGGGGCTGGTAGACATCCCTCAAGCCGTAGACCCAGATCTCGTCATAATAGCGGATCAGGGCTGTCTTGGCGCCCTTGCGCTCCCATTCCGGAACCAGGAGGGCAGGCTCGTCCATAACGTCGCGGATGCCGAGCACGAGCTTGCAGCCGGCCGCCTGGAGAAAGTCGAGGGCCGGCACGATCTCGCCGCGGAAGCCCGTCGGCTCCTTGTCGACGATGAACACATCCGGCTTGAAGGCCTTCGCCGTCTGGAGAATGAGGGCTTGGCGCAGGCCCACCGCCTCGTCCAGGCTCACATTGAGGTTGAGGCTGCGGTAATCCCCATCGGGAAGCTTTGTAACGCCGGGGATGCGGATGTAGTCGACCCCGCTCTCGAACTCGAAATTACCGATCACGGGTGATCCCGAAATGATGATCACCGAGGTGTCCGGCTGGGCCTCCACGATGGCATTGGCCAGCGCCCGCGACCGGCGCAGATGGCCGAGCCCGAACGTGTCGTGGCTGTAGATGAGGACCCTTGCGCCCGGATGGGACTTGACTAAGGGCAGGCCTGTCTCTGTTCCCGGCTCCATGACCGCGTTTGCCATGCAGGCTTCCCTTGGTGGGCAAGAATAGGAAATTAGCGTATCGTTTATTGACGGTAGGCCAGCTACCTCTAACCTTACAATAGCCCCCCTCGTCAAACTATGGCGATGCCCCGGAACGGAAAGAGGGATCACAGGCACATGAAGATGGCATCACGGCGCTGATGGAAAAGAGCCTATTCCGCTATATCTGGACACATTCCAAGCGCGACCAGATGATCATCTGCGCCGTCGTGCTGGCGTCCCTGCCATTTTACTTCATGTCGCTCGATCTGCCTCGCCAGATCGTGAACCAGGCGATCCAGGGCGAGGCGTTTAGGGACGGCAATGCGACGGCTCCTCTCCTCAAACTGGCATTCGACTGGCCGGAATGGCTCGGAGGCGGCAAGTGGGAGATCTTCGAGGGCTTCCAGGTTGGCCGGGTCGGCCTGCTCATGGGCCTGTCCTTCGTCTTCCTTTTCTTCGTCATCGTGAACGGGGCCTTCAAGTACTGGATCAACGTCTCCAAAGGTGTGCTGGGCGAGCGCATGCTCAGGCGCATGCGCTTCGACCTGTTTGCCATGGTGCTGCGCTTTACCCCGAATGCCCTGCGGACCGTCAAGTCATCGGAGACCGCGACAATCATCAAGGATGAGGTCGAACCGATCGGCGGTTTCATCGGCGATGCCTTCATCACCCCCGTGTTCCTGGGTACGCAGGCCATCACCGCGCTCGTGTTCATCATGGTGCAGAACGCCTGGCTCGGCCTGATCGCCCTGGCGGTAATCGCCGTGCAGTTCACGATCATTCCGCGACTGCGACGCGAGTTGCTGCGGCTCGGCAAGCAGCGCCAGCTGGCCTCCCGCCAGCTGGCGGGTCGCATCGCGGAAGTCCTCGACGGCATCGAGGTCGTGCATGTTCACAATGCCTATGGCTGGGAAAGAGCTGAGATCGGGCACCGCCTCTTCAGTCTCTTCACCATCCGCTTGCAGATCTACAACCGGAAATTCTTCGTCAAAACCCTCAACAACTTCCTGGCCCAGCTGACGCCGTTCTTCTTCTATGCCATCGGCGGCTATTTCGCCCTGCGCGGCACCCTCGACATCGGCCAGCTCGTCGCGGTTATCGCGGCTTACCGGGAATTGCCGCCGCCTCTGAAGGAGCTGATCGACTGGGACCAGCAGCGTCTCGACGTTCAGGTGAAATACGATCAGGTCACCCAGCACTTCGCCGAGGAGAGGCTCGGCCCGATGCTGGAGGCCCGCGAAGCGGAGGAGGCGGATCAGCCTCTGGTCGGTTCCTTCGTGGGAGAGGACATCCGGGTCGCCGGACCGCATGGCGACCTGATCATCGAAGGAGGCGCCTTCACGGTCGAGCTGCCCTCGAGTGTCGCGCTGATTTCGAATGGCGGTGCGGCCGCCAGCATGCTGGCGCGCATCCTGGCCCGTCGAAGCCTGGAGTTCAGCGGCCGGATCCGCATCGGCGAGCGCGACCTGACCCAGCTTCCCGCCTCGGTGACTGGGCGCAGGATTGCCTATGCGGGCGTCGACCCGATTCTCTTTCCCGGCAGCATTCGCGACAATCTCGTCTACGGCCTCCGCTCCAAGCCTTTGGGCCGGCTGAAGGAGGACAGACAGGAGATGGACCGCCGGATCGCAGAGGCGCTCAGAACCGGCAACCCGGTTGAGAGCATCTCTGATCAGTGGGTGGATTACGAGCGCATCGGCGCAAAGGATGAAAACGACCTGGATCGCATCCTCCTCGATCTCCTCGACAGGGTCGGCATGGGCGACACGATCTACCTGTTCGGCCTTGCCGGCAGGATCGATCCGGAGCGCCATACGAGCCTTGCCGAACGCCTTGTCGAGGCCCGACACCGCCTTCGCAAGACCTTCCAGTCGAATGGCATGGCCGATCTGGTCGAGCCCTTCGATCCGGCGCGCTACAACAGCCAGGCGACGATTGCGGAAAACCTCCTCTTCGGCGTGCCGATCTCTGACGAGTTCAGGGGGCGCAACCTCGCTGACAATGCCCAATTCCGCAGCGCCATCGACAGGGCGGAGATGACGGACGACTTCGTCCAGATGGGCCTGCAGATCGCCGAAACCATGACCGAGATCTTCGAGGGGCTGCCGCCCGGACATTCCCTGTTCGAGCAGTTCTCCTTCATCGGCGCCGATGAACTGACCGAGTTCGAGGCCATTCTGCGCCGCCGCGGCCGCGGCGAGGGCAGTTTGAGACGCGAGGACCGCACACGCCTGCTGTCCCTGCCTCTGGCCTATATTGAATCCCGGCATCGCCTGGGTCTTCTCGATGATGCCATGACCGGCCGGATCGTCGAGGCACGCGGGATCGTCCATGAGGTTCTCGAGAAGGCAGGGTCGGGTGGCGTCGAATTCTATGATCCGGAAGGGATCTGCGCAGCCGCTCCCTTGAGAGACAACCTGCTGTTCGGGCGTGTCAGCTATCAGGTGGCCAATGCCCGCGCGCGGGTTGCGGAAGCGGTTGCCGCCGTCGTCCGCGAACTCGACCTCCAGGAGGAGGTCGAGAGGGTCGGCCTGGAATATCAGGTCGGCACAGCCGGCAGGCTCCTGTCGCCGCAGGAGCGGGCGAGCATCAACCTGGTCCGGTGTCTGGTGAAGCGCCCGGACATCCTGGTGATCGACGGAGCGCTCGCTCCCTTCGACGAGGCGAGCAGCCAGCAGCTGATTCAACTGCTTCTCGAGCTTTTCGACCAACAAAGCCTGTTCATGGTACTTCCGAATGATCGACAGGCCGGCGCCTTCGATGTTCAGATGCGTTTCCGCGATGGACAGATCATAACTGATAAGACGGCCGCTCCGGCTCCGAGGGCCTCCAGCCCTGAGCCGGACGCCCCCCAGAGGATAGCAGGAGAGGTGGCATGACCCTTGAGACGGAAGTTCAGTCCTTGCGGCAGGTCCCGATGTTCCGGGATGTGGACCCCGCTCGTCTGAAGCTTCTCGCCTTCACCAGCGAGCGGGTGCAATTCGCCGGGGGGCAGCGGTTCTTCTCCCAGGGAGACCCATCCGATACCGCCTATGTCATCCTCGAAGGCCGGGCCAACGTGCTGCTTAACACCCCTGGTGGGGAAATTCAGGTGGCGGAACTGGGGAGCAACGCCCTGGTGGGCGAGATGGGAATTCTGTCCGACACCCCGCGCTCGGCGACGATCATGGCGGCCGAACCGACCACGGCGCTTCGAATCGACAAGCGGGTCTTCCTGGAGCTCCTGGCCCAGTTTCCCCAGATGTCCCTGGCCATCATGCGGGAGCTGGCGAAGCGCCTCGAAAGGACTAATGCACAGCTTGTCGCCCAAGCCTCGTCCTGAATTTTTCGGAAAAAACCTGAAAATATCCCGGGGAAAAACCGGACAAGGTTAGCAAAATCTTACTTTTATGGCCAAGCTGACCGATTCTCGACACATCTACCCGTCAACCCTGTCCCCAGAATAACACAAGGGAAGGCCTGATCGTCCGGTCGGGCTATGCGGGATAAGTGATGATGAGTAACGCGAGAACGCTGCTATGCGCAGTACCGCAGCCTGTTGCGGATGTGCGTAAGACTGGAAGTCGCCGCTCACTCCACCTCGCCCTGGCCGCAGGCCTGATCATGGGCTTCCAGGGCCTTACGGCCGGACCGGCCGCCGTGGCCACCATCCCCACCGGCCTGATGGCGCGGCCTGCTGCCGTCCCGTCCGTGCCGGAGGACGTCACCGGTTCGGTGGTGACGGCGTCCGTGGCCTTCACCCCGAAGCTTGCCAAGGATCCGGGCCTCTTCAAGGCCATCCTCGATGGGGCCTTCTCCGTCGTGAAGCCGCGCGGCGAAAAGCCGGCGTCACCGACCATCTCGGAGACGGAAGCGGGGGATCCTGACGAGCTGATCCCCTTCAACGGCCGGACCGTGCCGCGCTGGCTGGTGCATTCAATCCTCAAGGCCGCCCATGCGACCGGTGCCGATCCGGTCTACATGATGACCCTGGCGGATGTGGAATCGAGCCTCTCGCCGGAGGCCAAGGCACGCACCTCCTCGGCCCAGGGTCTGTTCCAGTTCATCGACAGCACCTGGATCGAGACCGTCTACGAGCATGCCGCCGATTACGGCTTCAAGGCAGCCGCCGAGGCGATCCGGTATGTGAACGGCGAGCTCGCCGTCGAGCCTAAGGACCGCGACTGGGTCATGAGCCTGCGCACGGATCCCTATTTCTCCGCGCTCATGGCCGGCGAGCTGATCAAGGACGTGGAGCGGGCTCTGCAGGCTCAAGGAGAGCGGGAGCTGGCCGAGGCCGAGCTATATCTTGCTCACTTCCTTGGCGCTTCCAGTGCGGTCCGGTTCCTCGAGGTGCTGGATCAGGACCCCAACATGAAGGCCTCCAAGCTCTTCCCGAAGGCGGCACGCGCCAATGCCGGTCTCTTCATGGACGGCAAGGGCCGCAAGCGCCGTCCCGTGAGCGTCGCCGAGCTCTACAACAAGATCGACACGAAGATCGTCCGGCGCCTCGATCGCTATGAGGGTATCGGCCCATATCTTGCTGAGATCAGCCGTCAGGCCGATCGCACGGCCGAAGCGACTGCCGTCGTCCAGTAAAGGATCGGTCCCAACCATGGGACCTCTTACCCGACGGCGCTGATCGCCGATTGGGCCGAAGCTGGCAGCGTCCTCGTATGCACGAAGTCACCCTTCGCCATATAGGCCAGTTCTTCCTGCGTTGAGGCCCGGCCCAGAACCGGATTGCGATGTGGGAACCGACCGAAGCGGGTGATCACTTCGAGATTGGCCTGGGCTTGACTGAGCGAGAACTGCCAGACGGGCTTAAGGTGCTCTGGGGCCTCCTCCACGGCCTGCTCCGACAGGGCAACGATGCGCCTCATCCGTTCCAGATGGTCCGGACCCTCCGCATGGGCCAGCGGGAGCAGATGGAAAAACCTTTCAAAGGGATTCTGCAGGGCATCGTAATGGCCGTTCCGGAGGCCATCCTCCGCGATGCTCAATGCCTCCTGATCCGACGAATAGGCTTCGGCCGCTCCGGCAAACAGGCCTCGCGGAAACTGATCCAGAACGATGATGAGGGACAGGCGCCCGTGCGGGGTTTCCAGCCAGTGATCCAGCCGGCCGTTCCTGGCGTCCTGCACCACAGGCGCGAAATGCGCCATCTCCGCATTGGCGCCTCCACGCATCCACCAAACCAGCATTTGCCAGTGGGTGGCGATGTCGGCGTTCGAGAGATCGACCGGGAACCAGAACCGGTAGACCTGTTGCCAGTCCGTACGAGGTGACATCGGCTCCTCCCTGAAGGAAACCCGATGTTAGGCCATGCCGGCCGTTCCCGATGTGACCTGGATCACAGACCGTTGGGCAGGCTTCAGAACGCCTTGAAGGTGATGATCGTGTGCGTGTCGGCGATCTCCGGGATGATCTGCACGTTCTCGGCGATGAAGTGGCCGATATCGACGCCGTCGTCCACGTGGAACTTGGCGAGGATGTCGTAGTTGCCGGCGGTCGAGTAGATCTCGGACGCGATCTCCCGGTCCGCGAGGGCATTCGCGACGGCGTAGGTCTTGCCGAGCTTGCACTTGATCTCGACGAAGAAGGTCTGCATGAGCCGCTCCCGGTGGCGCAATCTTTGAGATGCCTCTCTCATGGCATCGGCGGGACCGGCGCGCAAGCCGAACCCCAGGCCAACATCAGGGACGCCCGATGCTCACATAGGTGAAGCCGTGGCGGCGCATCTCGTCGGGGCGGTAGACGTTGCGCAGGTCGACCACCACCGGCTCGGCAAGGGCTGCCTTCAGGCGGCGAAGGTCCAGGGCGCGGAACGTGTCCCACTCGGTCACGAGCACCAAGGCATCCGCATCGTTTGCGCAGTCGTAGGCGTCCTTCGTGTAGTGCACGTCCGTCAGCATGGACCGGGCGGCTTCCATGCCTTCCGGATCATAGGCCTTCACCCGAGCACCGGCATCCTGGAGCGCCGTGATCACGTCGATGGAGGGCGCATCGCGCATGTCGTCGGTGTTGGGCTTGAAGGTCAGCCCAAGTACCGCAATGGTCTTGCCGCGCACGGAACCGCCGCAGGCCGCGATCACCTTGCGGCCCATGGCGCGCTTGCGCTGGCTGTTGACCGCCGCCACCGTCTCCACGAGGCGGATCGGCGCCTCGTGATCCTGCGCGGTCTTGATCAGGGCGAGCGTATCCTTCGGGAAGCAAGAGCCGCCATAGCCCGGGCCGGCGTGGAGGAACTTGGAGCCGATGCGGTTGTCCAGCCCGATGCCGCGGGCCACGTCCTGCACGTTGGCGCCCACATGCTCGCACAGATCCGCGATCTCGTTTATGAAGGTGATCTTGGTGGCAAGGAACGCGTTCGCAGCATACTTCGTCAGTTCCGCCGTGCGCCGGGTCATGGCGAGCACCGGCGACTGGTTGAGATAGAGCGGGCGGTAGATATCGTTCATCACGCTCAGGGCGCGCTCGTCGTCGGTGCCGATGACGATGCGGTCCGGGCGCTTGAAGTCGGCAATCGCCGCACCTTCGCGGAGGAATTCCGGGTTGGACACCACGGCGAAGTCCGCATCGGGCCGGGCCTCGCGAATGATGCGCTCCACCTCGTCGCCGGTGCCCACCGGCACGGTGGATTTGGTCACGATCACCGTATAGCCGTCGATGGCCGCGGCGATGTCGCGGGCGGCCTGATAGACGTAAGAGAGGTCCGCATGGCCGTCGCCGCGCCGGGAGGGGGTGCCCACCGCGATGAAAACGGACTCAGCGCTCCTGACCGCCTGGGTCAGGTCGGTGGTGAAGGTGAGGCGTCCCTCGCGCACGTTCTTGGCGACGAGCTCGGCCAGCCCCGGTTCGAAGATCGGGATCTCGCCCCGGTTGAGGGCATCGATCTTAGCCGGGTCCTTGTCGACGCAGCAGACCTCGTGGCCGAAATCCGCAAAGCAGGCGCCGGACACTAGGCCCACATAGCCTGCTCCGATCATCGCGACATGCATTAGGGGCTCCCCGTTTGTTCAAGCTTTCGGTTTAAGGTGACCCTGGCTCTGCCGCAAGCTGTTGCCTGCGGCGATTCCGTGGTGGTTTTCTGCTCTTTTGCAACAACGTCCCCTTTGACTTCTGGCCCCAGTGCCTCCACAACACCGCCGCTTTTCAAACGGGGCATTGATGGACAACCCATTTCTTGTCGAGGTCACTCGCGGCCATCTGGTCGAGTCGCGCCACAGGGGCAGCGTCTCGGTGGTGGACGCCGAAGGCGCCACGGTTCTGTCGATCGGCGATGTGGACCGGCGCGTTTTTCCGCGCTCCGCCGTCAAGGCGCTTCAGGCCATCCCGCTGGTCGAGAGCGGGATTGCGGACAAATACGGCCTGACCGACGACGAGATCGCGCTGGCCTGCGCCTCGCATTCCGGCGAGCCGGCACATGCGGCGGCGGCCCAATCCATGCTGTCCAAGGCGGGGCAGGATGTAGGCTGCCTAGAATGCGGCATCCATTGGCCCATGGGCGAGGCTGCGAACCGTGCCCTGGCGGCGTCGGGAGGCAGCCCCAGCGCCCTGCACAACAATTGCTCGGGCAAGCATGCCGGCTTCATCTGCCTCGCCTGCGGCCAGGGGGAGAACCCGAAGGGCTACGTGCTGGCGGACCATCCGGTTCAGCGCAAAGTCCGTGAAGCCCTGGAAGATATCACCGGCGCCTGCCACTCGGTCGAGAAGAGCGGCATCGACGGCTGCTCGATTCCCACCTATGCGATCCGGCTCCCGTCGCTCGCCTTCGGGTTTGCCCGTTTCGGCACCGGCCTCGGCCTGCCCGGCGAAGGCAAGGCGGCCGCTGCCCGGATCCGCAAAGCCGTGGCCCGCCATCCTTTCATGGTGGCCGGCACCGGCCGCTTCGACACGAAGCTGATGGAGTGTCTCGGCGAGCGCGTCTTCGCCAAGGTGGGTGCCGAGGGCGTCTATTGCGCTTCGTTCCCGGAACTCGGCTACGGGATCGCCCTCAAGGCCGACGACGGCAATGCCCGGGCGGCCGAAGCCATGATGGCCGGCCTCGTTCTCCGCTTCCTCTCCTTGAGCGACAACGAGCGCAAGGTGGTTGAAGCGCTGGCGCAGCCCGTGCTCAAGAACTGGAACGGGATCGAGCTCGGGCAGATCCGGCCGACCGCGGAAATCCTGGGGACGGCGTAAACCGGCATCAGGCCCGTGGCTGCATCTGCTGGCGGGCCTGAATCAGATCGTCGGGCCGAAGGCCATGCGCGCCGTGGAACGGCCGGTCGAGCACGGCGACCATGTAGACGACGAGGCCGATGAAGGCCATCAGCACGCCGCCGAGGATGAAGTGGGTTGTACGCTTCAGATCGAACAGCCAGAGAGTGAAGACGTTGAGGGCCGCGCCGACCATGACGACGGCCCAGATCACTCGCGGGACGCTGGTTCCCGCCGCCTGCACCCGGAGGCGGCGCTGCTCGATGAACTCGGCGAAGGTCCTCAAGGCCTCCTCATGGAGCAGGTCCTCACCGGTGGCGCGGTTGGGCCTGAAGCTAAGAAGGTCCCGGCTCAAGCGATCGACCAGCAGCGTGCCCGGCGTGGAGACCTGATTGCCCTGCTGGAAGGCCCAGCCCGGGCCCGTCTCCTCCTCGACATAGCGCAGCAAGGCCTCGGAAAGAGATGAGCGGGCAGGCTCCGGATAGCCGCTGAAGACCCGATGGAGGGCAACTGCGCTCGAGGCCTCCCGTCCGACAGCGTCCTGGGCCTTGTTGTAGTTCTCGAACACCGCAATCGAGAGCAGGGCCAGAAGAACCCCGTAGTAGAGCGAGAAGGCGTTCAGGAGCAGTCCGACAACCGTGTTCGCGTCCTTTTCACCGCGCAGCAGGCGGCTGAGAACAGGCTGCAGGAGCGCCGATCCGATCAGGGTTGGCACCACGAAGACCAGGCAGACGATGATGGCGCCGAGCAGGAGAGGCAGTTGATGCAGCCGGTCGATCACGATGCAATCCGCTCCTGTCCTGACGAGCCAAAGAATCCGCCCAGAATTGAACCGGGTTTTTGAGCCTGGATCAGGTGCAATTCCGGATAGGGGGATGGATGGGCTGCTAAATTCCCAAGAGCTTGACGATCTCGCTCGCCGCCGCATTGGGCGACAGGGTGCCGCCTGCAATAGCGCGCTCGATCTCCGGCACGCGCTGGCGCAGGGCAGAATCGTGGGTGAGGCGCTCGTGCAGGCGCTCGTGGACGAGGGCCCACATCCATTTCGTGTCCTGTGCCCGCCGCTTGGCGGCGAGCTCCCCGGTGGCCTCCAGGCGCTTGCGGTGGTCGAGCACCTTGGCCCAGAGCTCGTCGAGCCCCTGGCCGGTCAGCCCCGAGACCGTCAGCACAGGCGGCGTCCAGGTAGGCGAGGCCGGGGCCAGGATGTGCAGGGCGGCCGTGTACTCGGCGGCGGCTTTCTTCGCCTTTGCACCCGCATCGTCCGCCTTGTTGACGGCGATCAGGTCGGCCAACTCCAGGATGCCCTTCTTGATGCCCTGCAACTCGTCGCCGGCACCAGGCAGCATGAGGACGAGGAAGAAGTCGGTCAGGTCCGCCACCGCCGTCTCCGACTGCCCGACGCCCACGGTCTCCACCAGGATCACGTCGAACCCGGCGGCCTCGCAGAGAAGCATCGTCTCGCGGGTCTTGGCCGCGACGCCGCCGAGCGTCCCGGAGGAGGGTGAGGGGCGGATGAAGGCGTTGGGATCGGCCGCGAGCTGCGCCATCCGGGTCTTGTCGCCGAGGATCGCCCCGCCGGTGCGGGTGGAGGAGGGGTCGACGGCGAGCACCGCCACCTTATGACCCTTCTCGGTGAGCATGGAGCCGAGCGTATCGATGGTGGTGGACTTGCCCACGCCGGGAACGCCGGTGATGCCGATGCGCACGGCCTTGCCGGTGCGGGGCATCAGTTCCTGAAGAAGCGCGCGCGCCGCCTCCCGATGATCGGGACGGCGCGACTCCATGAGCGTGATGGCGCGCGCCAAAGCGGCCCTGTCGCCGCTGGCAACCATCTCCGCCGTCACTGTCTTCTTCTGTGAGCCCCCAGTCATAACGGAGCTTTAGCGCATTATGCGAAGGCTTTCACCACGTGATCGGGTCCATGCCGAACCGTCCCCAGGCGGGAACCTTGATGGCCGGTCGGCGCAGGTCGAGGCCTGCTACGAGGCCCATGAAGTCGATCTCGACACCTTCGATCCAGCCGACCGCGATGCCCGCGTAGCCGCCGAGCGAGATCTGGATGCCGGTGCGGCTCGGGGTGAGGCCGACGATGTCCCGCCAGGGCTGCCAGTCCTTCCCAAGAGCCGTAGGCGGCAGGGCGGCGGCGAGTTCGGGGACGGAGCGCATCACATGCGCCACGAAGGTGTTGGAGTTCGGCCCGGGCCAAGCGTTGTAGGCGCCGAAGGTCTGGTAGGGATAGCTCGCCACGGCTTGGCGCACCTCTGGAATCACGCGCTCGGCCTCGGGGCCTTCTATCACCACCACCGGATGGGGCGCGTTGCCGAACCAGCGCCCGTCCGGCGCCCAGCCGTTGGTGCGCACCGGGCTGCCCCAGCCGACCTTGTCGTAGCGGGTATAGGTGCGGGCGCCGGCCTCCTTCACCACCACCCAGGTATGGTGTGCGAAGATGCCGCGCCAACGCCCGACCCGCGCGGCATAGACTGCCACGATGGCCTGAGGAGCCTCGGACGCCGGCGGCAGGAGCTTCGCGCTCGACCAGTCGGCCGCTCCCCAGTTTGGCGCAATATCGTCGCGCATGGCCCACCAGAGGGCGTGAGCCCCCAGGGGAATGAGAAAAAGGGCAACGATGACAAGGAAGATACGGGCGAGAGTGGCGAGCATGGGGTGAAGGTACGGTCGGAGCCTGCCTGCATCAAGGCACCGGTCCTGCGGCTTTGTTCACCAATGCTTTACCGCAATGCGGCACGAGTGGAGGCTGCGGCAGCGTTTTTCGCCTTGCGCATGCCATGATCGAGGGCAAAACAGCATGACCTTCCTTGTCTCCTCTCGAATCCCAAGGCCCATGCGCTTCCCCTTGTCCCGCCTTGCCATCGCCTGCCTTGCCGGTTTTGCCCTGTCCGGCTGCGTCGGCGAGGATTCGGCGCTCATCAGTCCCGCGTCCTTCAAGATCGGCCTCGAAAAGGACCCGAAGCTCCTCGTCGCGACTACGCGGCTCCCGGTGGGCGATCCGCCCAAGAAGCCCTGGTTCAGCAGCGAACGCTCGGCCGACATGATCTTCGCGGAGGCGCGCCTGACACCGCCGTCGGGCTCTCTCCTCAGCAGCGGCAGCTGGAACATCGCCAAAGTGGAAAACGTCGACCACAGCAATGCCGCGCAGGCCTTCGCGCAGGCTGCCTTCGGCCGCGACTTGCTGCTCTACATTCACGGCTACAAGGAAAGCTTCGAGACGGCCGCGACCTCGACGGTCGATCTCTCCGAGGGCATCAAGTTCGCGGGCGTGACCGGTCTCTTCACTTGGCCGTCCGCCGCCTCGACCTTCAGCTACGTGGCCGACCGCGAGAGCGCCATGTGGTCGCGCGACTCGCTGGAAGATCTGCTGGCCGCCATCGCCAAGACCCCGAGCGGCGGGCGCATCCACATCGTGGCGCACAGCATGGGCACGCTGCTGACGCTGGAGACCCTGCGCATGCTGCGCGCCTCCGGCGGCGAGAGCGCCATGGAACGTATTGGCGCCGTGGTGATGGCGGCGCCCGACATTGACATCGACCTGTTCGCCCGTGGCCTGGAGAAGCTCGGGTCGGATGCGAAGAAGATCACGGTGATCAGCTCCACCAACGACCGGGCGCTCGCCGTCTCGAGCCGCCTCGCCGGCGGCATTGTGCGGGCAGGGGCGGCGGACCGCGAGCGGCTGGAGGCTCTGGGCGTGCGCGTGGCCGACGCCTCGGAATTCGGCGGCGGCATCATCAACCACGACCTGTTCCTGTCGAACAAGGAAGTGCAGCAGGTGGTGAAGCGGGCGATCGAGCGGTCTTAAATCAAGCGTTTTCAGATGATGACGAAGTCGTCGTATTTGAGCTGCGCCTTGCTGATGCCGTCGAAGGTGATGGAGCCGCTGTCAGCAAGCTTCAGAACAGCATCTCCGGCGGCATTGTCTTTGATCTGCTTGTAGAGACCGGCGAAGTTCTTCTGGCCGGCAATCGCTTTCGTGATGCGCACCACGTCTCCGCCGAGGAGATCGAAGTCGAGGATCACGTCGTGGCCGCTCGGCCCGGTCCGGTAGATGAAGGTATCCGCGCCGCTACCACCGACCAGGGTATCGTTCCCTTTCAGTCCTTCGAGAGTGTCGGCGCCGTCATAGGCATAGATCGTATCGTGGACGATGCCGGCATGGATATCGCCCACGAGGGTGTCGGCCCTCGATCCGCCTGATATCGTCGGCGTGACAACCACCTCGGGTGTTTCATCGAGCGCCCAGGCACGGATGTAGTCGATCTGGAATTCGGCCGGAAACTGAGTTGTTTCATCCGGCGCACCCGGCCAGTTGCCGCCAACCGTGAGGCCTGCGAGCAGATACATCGGCTCGTCCATGCCGGCCGGCGTTGCCATGGAATAAACCTCCATGCCATCGAGGTAATAGGTAATCGAGTCTGCCGTCCACAGAGTGCCGTAGCTGTGGAAGCCGAGGGAAAGATCGACACCTGTCGAAATGCCCTGCGTGTCGAAGGCATGACTGCCGGCCGCATCGGTCCAATGCGACCCGACATGATAGGTCGAAGGATCGTGGCCGAGCAGCTCCAGCACGTCTATCTCCGGCGGCCAGTTGCCGCTCTGCGGCAGCAGCCAGAAGGCCGGCCACAGCCCCTGGCCGGAGGGCACCTGAGCCGAGATCTCGAAATAGCCGTAGGTCTGCGAGAAGGTGCCGTGGGTGTTGATGAGCCCCGATACGTAAGGGAGGCCGTCCGTCTGGCTCGTGTCAGGGGAGGGCCGGGCGGTGATCGTCAGAATGCCATCGCCGGCCTCACGAGGATCGGCCTCGATGCTGAACGGGTCGAGATGCGGGTTGCGCTGGATAACGGCCGTCGAACGGTCGGCGAAGTATTGCATCTCGCCATTGCTCGCGAGATTGCGCCCGCCCCACCAGTATTTCGTGCCCCATATCGATGTATTGAGGTAGCTGCCGGTGAACTCGTCAGAAAAAGTGAGTGAATAATCTTCCAGATTAAGTGCCATGGGTGCCCCGCAAACGCTTTGGTAAAAACATCATTGAGAGAACTTCCCATGGGGAAGGGTGATCATCAATCGACCAGAATGCTCGGGTTGTGCGGATGCTGAATGCACGGTTAAGGCAGCGGATTATTCCGCCGCCTGTTTCGGGCCGTAGCCGAGCCTGCGATTGAGATCATCGATCAGGTTCACGGCGGCATCCGCGATCACCGTGCCGGGCGGGAAGATCGCCGAGGCGCCGGCCCGATACAGCGCGTCGAAATCCTGCGGCGGGATCACGCCGCCGACCACGATCATGATGTCGTCGCGGCCGAACTTGGCGAGTTCGGACCTGAGCTCAGGAACGAGCGTCAGATGGCCCGCCGCCAGTGACGAGACGCCGATGATGTGCACGTCGTTCTCGATGGCTTGGCGCGCCGCTTCCGCCGGTGTTGCGAAGAGCGGGCCGATATCCACGTCGAAGCCGAGATCGGCGAAGGCCGAGGCGATGACCTTCTGGCCGCGGTCGTGCCCGTCCTGGCCCATCTTGGCGACGAGAATACGCGGACGGCGTCCGTCGTCGTGCTCGAACTGCTCTACCAGAGTGCGGACTTTCTCGACCGCTGGCGACGCCATGCCGACCTCCCGTTTGTAGACGCCCGAGATCGCCTTGATCTCGGCCCGATGCCGGCCCCAGATCTTTTCCAGGGCGTCCGAAATCTCGCCCACCGTCGCCTTGGCGCGGGCGGCCTTCACGGCTAGGTCGAGCAGGTTGCCGTTGCCTGCCGCACCTTGCGACAGAGCGGCAAGTGCCGCATCCACATCGGCTTGGTTGCGGTCGGCTTTGAGGCGCCTGAGCTTCTCGATCTGGCTCGCGCGCACGGCGGCGTTGTCGACCTTCAGGATGTCGATGGACGCCTCGTCCGTCGACTTGAAGCTGTTCACGCCGATGATCTTCTGGTGCCCGGAATCGATGCGCGCCTGCGTGCGGGCCGCCGCCTCCTCGATCTTCAGCTTGGGAATGCCGGCCTCAATAGCCTTCGCCATGCCGCCTAAGCTCTCCACCTCCTGGATATGCGCCCAGGCCTTCTGCGCGAGCTCATAGGTAAGGCGCTCGACGTAATATGAGCCGCCCCACGGATCGATGATGCGCGTGGTGCCGCTCTCCTGCTGCAGGAACAGCTGCGTGTTGCGCGCGATGCGGGCGGAGAAGTCCGTGGGCAGCGCCAGCGCTTCGTCGAGCGCATTGGTGTGCAGCGACTGCGTGTGGCCTTGGGTGGCCGCCATGGCCTCGATGCAGGTGCGCGTGACGTTGTTGAACACGTCCTGCGCGGTGAGTGACCAGCCGGACGTCTGCGAGTGCGTGCGCAGGGGCAGCGACTTCTCGCTCTGCGGGTTGAAGCCCTTCACGAGCTTCGCCCAGAGCAGGCGCGCGGCGCGCATCTTGGCCACTTCCATGAAGAAGTTCATGCCCACCGCCCAGAAGAACGACAGGCGCGGCGCGAACTGGTCGATGGTGAGCCCGGCCGCAATGCCGGCACGGATGTATTCGACGCCGTCGGCGAGCGTGTAGGCGAGCTCCAGGTCCTGCGTCGCGCCGGCTTCCTGCATGTGGTAGCCGGAGATCGAGATCGAGTTGAACTTCGGCATGTTCGCGGAGGTATACGCGAAGATGTCTGAGATGATGCGCATCGACCCTTTCGGCGGGTAGATGTAGGTGTTGCGCACCATGAATTCCTTGAGGATGTCGTTCTGGATCGTGCCCGACAGCTTGGAGGCAGGCACGCCCTGTTCCTCGGCCGCTACGATGTAGAGTGCCAGGATCGGCAGCACGGCGCCGTTCATGGTCATCGACACGCTCATCTGGTCGAGCGGAATGCCGGCAAACAGCGTGCGCATGTCGTAGATGGAATCGATGGCCACACCCGCCATGCCCACATCGCCCGACACGCGCGGATGATCGGAATCGTAGCCGCGATGGGTGGCAAGATCGAAGGCCACCGAGAGACCCTTCTGGCCGGCCGCGAGGTTGCGGCGGTAGAAGGCGTTGGAGTCTTCCGCCGTGGAGAAGCCGGCATACTGGCGCACGGTCCAGGGCTGGTTGACGTACATCGTGGGGTAGGGGCCGCGCAGGAACGGCGCGATGCCCGGATAGGTATCGAGGAAGTCGAGCCCAGCGCGGTCCTTAAGGTCGTAGGATCCCTTCACCGCAATCCCCTCCGGCGTCAGCCACGGCTCGGCCGGGGATGTCGAGGAGGATGCCAGGGGAGCGTCCGTGAAAGCGACACTCGCGAAATCCGGGATGCTGGTCATGGGATGAAGCGGATGCCCTTGCCGGTGGAAACGGATCGAATGGGGTGTATTCTAGGGCATCCGCCTGTGTGATGCTATCGGCGCATGGTTGGAGGGGCTCAGTGTCATCCCCGGCGGCCCGAAGGACCGGGAACGGGATCTACTCACATGCGCTGCGGCTGATGGATTCCCTTCCCCTCCGCTGTGCTCCGGCCAGGAATGACACGGGTGTCACCCCCGCTTCTCGGCATTCCAATAGCCTGAGCAAACCCGCCCACCCGAGGTCTTCCAGGTGCCCCGGCCTGCGTTGCCGGAAAGGCGGCCTGAAACGTTCGCCCGGTCCTGACCGCGCGAGATGCTGGCGGAAACGGAGCCATTCTGCTGCACGCGACCGTTCACGTTGAAGTTCTCCGGGCCGCCATAACGGGCCTGGCCGTTCTGGACGACGACCGCATAGCGATAAGCCCGGTCGCAGGCACCCTGCTCGGTCACGACCTCCACGCTCCAATTGCCATCGAACTGCTTCGTCTGGGCTTGGGCTTGTGGTGCCATCAAGAGGGCTGCGATTGCGGCTCCACCAAGCCAGGAAAGGACGCGCATCGAACACTCCCGAACACGATGAATTTGCTGAACCAACGTGGGTGTTTCGGGCAGGGTTCCTGTGGAGTTCCGCTGCAGCCGGCGTAAGAGTCGGCCTTCCAGATGCCAGGAACGGGAATCTCAAGCCTCAGCGCAAGCCATATCGAGGGCCTCGCCGATAACCTTAAGGGTGTCGCACCCGGAAAAAATGAAGGTTGTGATGCCGGCCTCCGTCAGCTCTTGTTGATCTTCCCCGGGGCGGCCCGCCAGGAACATAAGTTTTGACCCTGCCTGATGCAGGGTTCTTGCGGCCGCGGGAGCATGCAGTTTGTAAATATCGTCAGTCGAGCAGATGCAGCTGATCTTGGCTTTGCTGCCGATGAAGGCTTTCTGCATGCTGTCCAGATCCGTTAGACCCTCGCTCATGATGGCTTCGATGCCGCCGGCCTCGAAGAAGTTCTTGGCGAAGGTTGCGCGAGCCGTGAAATCGGCCACGGATCCGAGATTGGCGAGGAAGACCTTTGGTCTTGAACCGGTCCTGGCCCGGTAAGCGTCGGAGATGTCGCGCAGGCGTTCGAAGGGCTCGGCGATGCGGGTCGAGGGCAGAGGAGCAACCGCCACGGCGGACGAGCTTGCCGCCGTCATGGCAAGCCGCGGCAGCGTTGCTCCATCCGCAGCCATCTGCACAAGAGAGGCGAACGATGTTTCCCCCGAGCCCGCAGCGGCTTGGGGTGCTGGTCCATCACCCTCTTTCGCGGTCGGCATTGGCACCAGAACCGTCACGTCCGCTTCGTTGATGTTTGGGAACTCGCTCGTGCCGGTGATCGGCTCCTTACGGGTGGCGACGGCTTTCTCCCGCTGGGCGCGTACCGCTGCGATCCGACCTTGGAGCGTTTCACCTTGCAGGCTTGCCAGAATGCCGCCCTCGCGTTCGATCTCCTGGAACAGGCCCCAGGCTTTTTCGCAGAGAGCGTCGGTGAGGGCCTCGAACCCGCCGGCGCCTGCCGCCGGGTCGGCGACGCGGGCGAGGTTGGATTCATCGAGCAGGATGGCTTGAGTGTTGCGCGCAACACGGCGGGCGAAGGCGTCGGGCAGGCCGAGTGCTGCCGTGAAGGGCAGCACCGTGATCGCATCCGCCCCGCCGATGCCGGCCGAGAAGGCCGCGATGGTGGTGCGCAGCATGTTCACCCACGGATCGCGCCGTGTGGTCATGCGCCAGGCCGTCTCCGCATGCAGGCGGATCGGCCTCGGCCTCAGGCCGCAGGCCTGCTCGACCCGCGCCCAGAGCCGGCGCAGGGCTCTGAACTTCGCCACCGTGAGGAACTCGTCCGCATCAGCTACGAGCAGGAATGACAGCGCCCGCCTCGCCGCATCGAGGGAATGGCCTGCCGTTTCGAGACCGCGCAGATAGCTCAAGCCCGTTGCGAGCACGGCCGCGAGTTCCTGCGCTTCGCTGGCGCCGGCCTCGTGATAGACGCGGCCGTCGGCCAGGAAGGCGCGACCGGTGAAGCTCTTTGATGTGAGGTGCGCGAGCGTGTCGCCCATGCGTTGCGCCATCGCGTCCCAGGACGCTGACATACGTCCCATGGCCGCCATCGCGCCCACTGGATCGAGGCCGAGGTCGAGGGATAGGTCGGAGAGCTTGTGGCCGCGGCGCTCGGCCAGGGCCAACGTGAGCGCGGCCATCTGGCGGCCATGTCCGCCGGCATCGACGCGCAGGTGGATGAGGTCGAGCATCACGCCATTCAGCGTCCTGTCGAGATCCTCGACGGAGTCGATCTGCACGCCAAAACCCCGCGCGGCGGGAGCCTTGCGGGTGACGAGGGTCAGCGCATCGGCGCCGCCTTCGAGATCGATGAGGACGAGCTCGTTGGCCTTGGCCGGATCGGGATGGTCGACGCGCTGCGAGACCCGCCAGCGACCGGCTTGCTCGCGCGCAATCGGCGCCGCTCCTTTTGCCTTCGGATAAAGTGGCTGGATGGCGATGCCGTCATGGCTGCGGGAGACGAGCTTCTTCTGGAAGTCCGCGCCCTTCAGCACCCCCTCGACCAGCTTGAGCCATTGCTCGCGGGTCGCTTGCGGAAAATCGGCGGCGAGAGAGAGATCGTCCATGAGGGCCTCGTCCGGAGGAAGGCTGCGCGAATGGCGCGGACAATACCGGGCGGAGGGGAATGTGGGAATGCCCCAAAGGATGGGCCCAGGACAGACGTGATCGCAACCCGTTCCAGGCTGACGCGCCTCGGATTCCAACACGCTCGTCGTCATCTCCGGACTTGGTCCGGAGATCCACGTCTTTGCGCTGTTGCGGTTCCCAAGATGTGGATGGCCGGGACGAGCCCGGTCATAATGCGGTGAAGCTATGTTCTCATTTTGTTCTTGACAATCGTCCTAAGCTGGGCTATAGCTGAGGACATCCTCGCCCGACGAGGGGCGCGCTCGCGAGGCGTCGCAAGAGTGGGGCAAGGAGCGGTCCCGCCGCAGGTCTCGCACACCTGTGATCGCGGGTGGCCGATCCTGGCTTGATCCAGGTCCGCTGAAACAAACCGCGCGTGCGAGCAGTCTGGCTCTCACTTTCCCCACACCCATCGAGCCGGGCTGCACGACACGCCTCCCTCGATTTGACCTGACGGCTTGAGGCCCACCGGCCTCAGGCCCGAAGGTGCTGGCTGTTTGACATCCCAACCACCCGCATCATCCCGGACAGCAGAGCCGATCCGAGATCGCAAGACCAGTCCAGCACTGTCATTGCCGCTTGCGCGGGGATGACAGTGTCGAGCTTACGGTGCCATATCCGGCCGCCGGTCCCGGGTTCTGCTGGACAGCACCGGGATGACAGCTTTGGCGATCAAACGAACTGCGAGAGCCCCGGGATCGAACCGACAATCGGCCCCATCACGTCCTCGCCGGCCTTCTCGCGGCCGTAGGTGAAGAGCTCCTTGCCGAGCGGCTGCATCTGGCCCATGGACACGCCGATACCCATGAGCTGGCCACCGAGCGCCATCACGCCGCCGCCCATGGAGCCCATCATGCCCATGAGGCCGCCGCTGCCGCCGGTCTTGCCCTCTTCGATGGCGTCCTGAGCACCGGGCAGGGCCGCAATCAGCTGGTTGACCTCGCTCGAGGGGCCTTCCTTCTGGAGGTAGCCGAGAATGATGCCGATCGCCTTGCGGGCGGTCGCCGCGTCGAGTCCCGTCTTCTGCGTCACGCGGGCGATGAGCTCATCCATTTGATTCTCCTAAATTTGTAACGGGGGCAGATAGTTCATATCTGAACTGTTTAATCAAGAAATCCGAGAGTGGAAACTCGCGGCAGGGCTTCTAAGATCCATTAGAGACGCTGGAGGGATTCGATGCTGCAGGACGGGAAGATCTTCATCGGGAAGAGCACCAAGCCCGAATATCTCGATCTGAAGCTCGCCAACCGGCACGGCCTCGTGACCGGAGCAACGGGCACGGGCAAGACCGTCTCCCTTCAGGTGATGGCGGAAGGCTTCTCCAAGGCGGGCGTTCCGGTCTTCGCCGCCGACATCAAGGGCGATCTCTCCGGCATGGCGGCCCCCGGCAACGGCAAGGAGCCTCTGGTCAAGCGCGCCAAGGAGATTGGCGTCGAGTATGTGCCGGACAAGTTCCCGGTCGTGTTCTGGGACCTGTTCGGCGAGCAGGGGCACCGGGTGCGGGCGACGATCTCCGAGATGGGTCCGCTGCTGCTCTCGCGCCTGCTCGATCTCAACGATACGCAGGAGGGCGTTCTCAATATCGCCTTCCGCATCGCCGACGAGCAGGGATTGCTGCTCCTCGACCTGAAGGATCTGCGCGCGCTGCTGCAGCTCATCTCCGACAATGCCAGCCAGCTCACCACCACCTACGGCAATGTGTCGAAGGCCACCATCGGCACCATTCAGCGTCAGCTCCTTGTGCTGGAGAACCAGCAGGGTGACGAGTTCCTCGGTGAGCCGGCGCTCGACATCAAGGACCTGATGCGCATGGATCGTGACGGTCGCGGCGTCGTCAACATCCTGGCGGCCGACAAGCTCATGAGCAATCCGCGCCTCTACGCCACCTTCCTGCTCTGGCTTATGTCGGAGCTGTTCGAGGAGCTTCCGGAGGTGGGCGACCTCGACCAGCCCAAGATGGTGTTCTTCTTCGACGAGGCTCATTTGCTCTTCAACGATGCCCCGAAGGCTCTCGTCGAGACCGTGGAGCGCGTGGTGCGCCTCATCCGGTCCAAAGGTGTCGGCGTCTATTTCATCACCCAGAACCCGATCGACGTTCCCGAAAGCGTGCTGGCGCAGCTCGGCAATCGCGTGCAGCATGCTTTGCGCGCCTATACCCCGCGCGAGCAGAAGTCGGTGCGGGCGGCTGCACAGTCCTTCAGAGAAAATCCGGCCTTCGACACGGAGAAGGCGATCACCCAGCTCGGTGTCGGCGAGGCCCTGGTCTCGACCCTCGAGGGCAAGGGCGCCCCTTCCATGGTGGAACGCACGCTGATCGCCCCACCCATGGCGCAGGTGGGGCCGATCGAGCTCAGCGAGCGCCAGCAGATCATCGCGGCAAGCCCCATGAAGGGGAAATACGATCAGCCGGTCGATGTGGAATCTGCCTACGAGATGCTGGCCAAACGGGCCGAGCAGGCTGCCGCCGAGGCGAAGGCCGCGGAAGGGGGCGGCGGCCTCCTCGACATGCTCGGCGGCCTCTTCGGCTCCGGTCCGCAGCGCAAAGGCTCCATGACGGTCGGCCAGCGCGTCACCCGCGAGGTGACGCGCACCATCGTCAACCAGACGGTCGGCAACCTCGCGGCCGAGATCGGCAAGTCCATCGGCGGCCGCCAGGGCAGCTCCATCGGCCGCGCCATCGTACGCGGGACCTTGGGTGGGCTGTTGCGGCGGTAGAAACATGGGTCATCCCGGATCGGCTGCGCCGTTCGGGATGACGGTTTTGGGGAATGCCCCTTGCGACATCCTCCTGTTGGATGCACCTTGTCGGCCGCGAAAAATTCCAACTCAGGGCCATCATGTCAAAGCTCGACCAAGTTCTGCAGCGTATCGATTCCGATCTCGATTCCTCCCTGGAGCGCCTGTTCCAGTGGCTCAAGGTTCCGTCCATCTCCACGGATCCCGCTTACAAGGACCATTGCCGCAAAGCCGGCCAGTGGCTCGTTGACGAGCTGAAGAATATCGGGGTCGAAGCTTCTTTGCGCGAAACGGGCGGGCACCCGGCCGTGGTCGGTCATGCCAAGGGCGATGCGAAGCTGCACGTGCTCTTCTACGGGCATTACGACGTGCAGCCCGTCGACCCGCTGGAGCTGTGGGAGACGCCGCCCTTCGAACCGCGCATGATCACGCTGCCTGACGGCCGCAAGGCCATCAGCGCCCGCGGCTCCGCCGACGACAAGGGTCAGGTGATGACGTTTGTCGAAGCCTGCCGCGCTTGGAAGGCCGAGACGGGTTCGCTGCCGATCAACATCACATTCCTGGTCGAGGGCGCCGAGGAGGACGGCTCCAAGTTTCTCCCTGAGTTCATCGAAGCCAACAAGAATGAGCTGAAGGCCGATGTCGCACTCGTCTGCGACACGGGCATGTGGGACCAGGATACGCCAGGCATCACGTCCTCTCTCCGCGGAATGGTCTATGAGGAGATCATCGTCCGCTGTGCCGACCGCGATCTGCATTCTGGCTCCTTCGGCGGTGCTGCGCGCAACCCCATCCATGTGCTCTCGAAGATCATCGCTGCCTTTCACGACGACAATGGCCGCATCACGATTCCAGGTTTCTACGAGGGTGTGCCCGAGACTCCGACCCAGGTTCTTGAGCAATGGAAGGGCCTGAACCTCACGGAGGAAGAGTTCCTCGGTCAGGTCGGCCTCAAGCATTCCGCCGGCGAGAAGGGACGCATGCTGATCGAGCAGATCCAGTCGCGCCCCACCTGCGACGTGAACGGTATCATCGGCGGCTACACGGGCGAGGGCACCAAGACGGTGATCGCCGCGGAGGCCCGCTGCAAGGTCTCGTTCCGCCTCGTGGGCGATCAGGATCCGGTTGCGATCTCGAAGAACTTCGAGGCTTTCGTGCGCGAGCGCATTCCTGCCGATTGCTCGGTGGAGTTCATCCATCACAAGGGTTCGCGGGCGCTTGCCCTGCCGCATGATTTCCCGGCCATCACGGCGGCGAAATCCGCCCTGCACGATGAGTGGAAGAGGGATCCGATCGTCATCGGCATGGGCGGCTCGATCCCGGTCGGCGGCGACTTCAAGCGCACGCTGGGCCTCGACACCCTCTTCGTTGGCTTCGGTCTCGACGACGATCGCATCCATTCGCCGAACGAGAAGTACGATCTCAAGAGCTTCCACAAGGGCACCCGGTCATGGGCGCGCATTCTGGCGGCGTTGGCGAAGTAAAGACGCGTCCTCCTCTCGACGTCGTGCCCGCACTTCTTGCGGGCATCCACGTTTTAGTCAAAGACATGGATGGCCGGGACAAGCCCGGCCATGAAGAAGCACTAAAGCAACCTATCGAGCGATGCGATGACTGCGCTTGGCGCGAGTTCTGCGTACTCGTCCGGCAGACCGAGCCGGTTCACCCACATCGGTGTGAACCCGAAGGCTGCCGCGCCTGCTATGTCCCAGCGGTTGGACGACACGAACACCACTTCGGCTGCGGTGAGGGACAGTGCCCGCAGCACGAGTTCGTAGGTTTGCGGGCTCGTCTTGAAGATACCCGCAGCATCGACGGACAAGACCGCGTCTAGGCCGTCGGCAAGGTTCGCTGACTTCACGGCTGCGTTGAGCATGCCGGGATCGCCGTTCGACAGGATGCCGGTGAGCATGCCTCGCTCCCTGAGGGCATGCAGCGTCGGCCGGACATCCGGGTAGGCGTCAAGCGTGCGGTAGGCCTCGAGCAGAAGCGGCCTCAGGGAGCCGTCGACCTCCGGAAACCGCGCAAAAGCATGGTCCAGTGCCTGTTCGGTCAAAGTCCAGAACGGTGCGTAGCGGCCGGCCAGCGACAGCACCCAGGAATATTCGAGCTGCTTCGTGCGCCACACTTCCGAGAAGCGTGCTGCGTCGGGCCCAATCTGCGCCATGTGGCGCCCGACGGCGGAATGCACGTCGAACAATGTTCCATAGGCGTCGAAGATCACGGCCTTCGTGAGAGCGGGGATGAGGCTGGGGCTGGTCATGAGGGCCAGAGTTTCACTGGCTGCCTGTGATGGCAAGCCGGCCAATGATCAGCCCTTCTCATGGAAACCATCACAAGACTTTATGCGCTGCTCCGGATGAAGCGATTGACGGTTGCCGACGCAGGGGGTTCGATAGGGCAGAACTTCTGACCGATTAAGGATGGTACACGTGGCTTGGTATTCGCAAACTTGGAACTGGTTCAACGGCACTTGGCATGAGGGCAATCCGCCCTTGATCGGGCCGCGCTCTCACGTGTCCTGGCTCGGCTCCTCCGTCTTCGACGGGGCCCGCGTGTTCGAGGGCGTAGCACCCGATCTCGACCGGCACTGCGAGCGCGTGAACCGTTCGGCCCTCACCATCGGTCTCAAGCCGACCATGGATCCTCGCGTCATCATGGATCTCGTCCGCGAGGGCGTGAAAAAGTTCGCGCCCGGCACGGCGCTCTACGTGAAGCCCATGTACTGGGGCGAGGCCGAGGGCCTGGCCACCATCGCGCCGGATCCGGAATCGACGCAGTTCTGCCTGTCTCTCTTCGAAGCCCCGATGCCGGTGCCGGGCGGCCTGTCCGTCATGAAGTCGAGCTTCCGCCGCCCGACGCTCGAATCCATGCCTACCGATGCGAAGGCCGGCGCCCTCTACCCCAACAATGCCCGCGTGCTCCGCGAGGCGAAGGAGAAGGGCTTCGACAACGCGCTGGTCTGCGATGCCCTCGGAAACATTGCCGAAACCGGCACGTCCAACGTGTTCATGGCCAAGGACGGCGTGGTCCATACGCCGTATCCGAATGGAACCTTCCTCAATGGCATCACCCGCCAGCGCGTGATCCAGCTCCTGCGCGACGACGGCGTCCAGGTGGTCGAGAGCACCCTGCGCTACGAGGACTTTGCCAGCGCCGACGAGATCTTCATCTCGGGCAATTATTCCAAGGTGATGCCGGTGCTGCGCATCGATTCCCGCGACCTCCAGCCCGGCCCGTTCTACCGACGCGCCCGCGAGCTCTACTGGGCCTTCGCGCACGACAAGGGTATCCTCAAGGCGGCTTGAGCGGCTTCAACGAAGTTGTGAACGATGCACGAGGCGGCGATGATCGCCTCGTGCCCTACATGGCTCCAGCATCGTGCCCAATGCTGGAGCCCTCGATGCGGTTGATCCTGAAAAGCTTGGTCGCCTTGAGCCTCCTGACGGCAGAGGCCCAAGCCGAGCCCGTCGATCTGGAGCTGGTCTTCGCCGCCGACGGCTCGGGGTCCATCGACAATGACGAGCTGCGCCTCCAGCGGCAGGGCTGGGCGGATGCGCTGACTAGCCCCGATGTGCTCACCGGCATCAAGGACGGACCTGTCGGGGCCATTGCGGTCGCCTTCATGGAATGGGGCGGGCCGGGCTCGCAGGTGGTCATCGTCGACTGGCATGTGATCCGCGATGAGGCGAGCGCGAGGGTGTTCGCCGAAAAGCTCCTGAGCGCTCCACGGGGCGCGACGGGCTACAATTCCATCTCCAACGCCATCGACTTCTCCATGCGCCTCGTGGAGGGCAACGCCCATGAGGGCACGCGCAGGGTGATTGATGTCTCGGGCGACGGTCCGAACATGAATGGCCGGTCCCTGGAGCAGGTGAGGGCGGAGGCGCTGGCCAAGGATTTCACTATCAACGCGCTCGCCATCCGGCGCCCCGGCAGCGGCCGTCCGGGCGGGCCCGGCGGCGTGACGCTGGAGGATTACTACGCGCAGAATGTCATCGGAGGTCCTGGCTCCTTCGTCGAGATTGCCGACGAGACGCAGCCTTTCGCTCTGGCCGCACGCCGCAAGCTCCTGACGGAGATCGCCGGAACGGGTGGAGCCACCCGGCACGCGAGCCGCTGATCTGACGTCGACAGCAGCAAGACATTTCCCGTCGGAATGCTAGACTGCCGGCCATGACGAATCTTGAGAGCTGGATCATTGGCCAGGGCTTGCACGGGTCCGATGTGGCTTCGCTGCTCTCAGGGGTTGCCGAGCGGCTCGTCGGAGAAGGCATCCCCCTGGTCCGGGCGTACATCGCCCTGCCGACCGTCAACCCGACGATTCGCGTCTATACCCATGTGTGGACCCGCTCCGCCGGTACCATCGTGGAAGGGGTCTCCCACGAGCGCAACGACAATGCCTTTGAGATCAGCCCCTTCGCCTACATGATGCGCACCGAGCAGGAGAGCTGCCACTGGCATGTACATGGACCTGATGCGGACAGGTTCAGCGTGTTCGAGGACATCAGGGGGCTTGGAGGGACCGATTACCTGGCGCGCCTCTTCAGCTTCGGCAACGCCAGTGCTCCGGATCTGCGGGGGTTTGGCGCCTCCTTCTCCACCAGCCGCCCCGAGGGCCTGCGTCCGGAAGAGGTCGCGCGGATCGATGCCCTTCTGCCGCTCTTAGGCCTTGCGGCCTACCGCATGACCCTGTTCGACCTCACGGTCGCCATGCTCGACACCTATGTGGGTTTCTCGGCCGGCCGGCGCGTGCTGAGTGGGGCGATCCGGCGCGGCTCCGGCACGACCATCGAGGCGGCTTTGCTCTTTGCCGATCTGAGGGGCTTCACGACGCTTGCGGACACGGCGGGTCTCGACCTGATCGCCCGGCTCGACCGACATCTGGAAGCCATGGCGGACCCGGTGGCGGAGCAGGGCGGCGAGGTGCTCAAGTTCTTAGGGGACGGCCTGCTGGCCGCTTTTCCGATCACTGAGGAGCGATCGCACGAGAGTGCCTGCGCGGCGGCGATCCGGGCCGCGCAAATAGCGTTCGAACGCAACGAAGCAGTCAACCGCGAGCACGAGACGCCGCTTAGCCTCGACATCGCGCTCCATTGCGGAGACGTGTTCTACGGCAATATCGGGGCCGCCGGGCGCCTCGACTTCACGGTGATCGGGCCTGCCGTGAACGAGGCAAGCCGGATGGAGGCCCTGTGCGGCGCCCTCGATTGTTCGATCATCCTGTCCGACCGTGTCGCCTCGGTCAGCCCTGTGCCGGTTCGCTCCCTAGGGACCCACCGCCTGCGGGGTGTCGCCATGGAGCGGGAGCTGTTCACGTTCGCGGCTGGTTAGAGGTGTGTTTCAGGGCCAGTCCCTTTTCAGTCCTTCGAGGGACAAAGGCGCGCCAGAACGGCCTGCGTAATCCGGGCGCAGCGTGCCCCGGCAAAGGGGAACGTATCGGCCAGCGCACTTGAGAGGGTCTTGTCGAGGTTCTGCCGCAGGAGGCGTCGGGCCCGGTGAAGCCTTGTCTTCACGGTTTCAGGACGTAGGCCGAGCTGACCTGCGGTCGCCTCGATGCTCATCTCCTCAATATCGCGCAGGACGAAGACGATGCGGAACGGATCCGGCAGCTGGTCCACGGCTCGCTCAATGAGACGACGGATCTCTACGCGCGCGGCGGCCGCTTCAGGATCAACCTCCTGCCGAGTCAAGGGCAGATAGATCACGCGAGACGCACCTTGTTCGTTGATCATATCGAGCTGATTCAGATCCACGGAGGCGCGCCGGGTGCGAAGCCGTCCAAGAGCCTCATTGAGGGCAATCCGTGTGAGCCATGTTCCAAGACGTGCCTCGCCGCGAAAGCCTTCAAGGTGAGTGAAGGCGCGCATATAGGTGTCCTGAACCACATCCTCGGCCTCGGTATCGTCGCCGAGAACGCTGCGGGCGATGCGATAAAGCCGACGGTTGTTCTGCTCCATGATTTGGCGAAGCGCGGCGGGGTCGCGGTGCTGTGCCCTCTCGACCAGAGCCATGTCGTCCAGGCTGTTCAGGAGCGGCGTTGCGGCAGTCTTCGGTTGCATGGCGTCCCTCCCGCATATGGCCATTAGATGGAGCGATTGCGCAAAGGTTCCCAGATTTTCTTCGGGTCGTTCAGATCCGGCGAACGATGCCCCGGTTCATGATCTCCTCGACTGAGGGAAACGCAAACCTTGCTGCCTCCGAAATGTCCAATGAGCTGGCCTCGTCAGCCGGCGAATTCACCGGACGCCCCACAATGATCCGTCCCACCATCCCGGCATGCTCGTGCGGCACGCAGAAGAAATCGTAGATGCCTTCCGCATCGAGCGTAACCGAAAAGCTCTCGTTCGGCAGCAGGTAATCCGAATTCCACGGGGTGGCATTCTTGGGAATACGCAGCGCGTGCTCGAAGTTTTGCGGATGGTAGGCTGTTGCTGTGTGGGAGTTTCCAGGGTCCAGATTGATCCAGCGGATGGTCTGACCAGATTTGATGCGCAAGCCGACCGGGTCGAACCAGACATGCGAGCCATCCGCGTTCCCCTGCATCCAGATCTCTATCGGTTCATCGGCCAGCGGACGAAGCGGTTGGGCCAGACCGGCGAGGGCAAGGCCCCCGCCGATCTGCAGGATATGTCTGCGCGAGACCGTCACTTCGCGGCCACCCGCGACTCGTCGGCCTTGGGAACGTGCCACAGCACGACATGGGCATGAGGCTTCTCGACACCCGGATGGCCGGCGTTGAAGTAGACATCCACATGATCGACCTTGCCGCCGGGAGCCGCGAGGTCGTCGAAGCGCTTGTCTTTGTTGGAGAGGTCCTCGACGGGCAGCATGTAGACCGTGCTGACGAGCCGGCCATCGCGATCGTAGGCGAGGAATGGGCCGGCCGGCAGGGTCTTCGGATCCACAAAGAGCTGGCCGAGGCCCGGCAGGAAGTCGGGCAGCTTTACGAGTTCGCTGACCTTCTTGTAGGCGCCCGATGGCGGAGCCTTCTCGACCTGATCGGCAGCCATGGCCGGGAGGGCGATGGCGGCAAGCGCGATGGCGGCTGCAATGCGGAAGCTCATGGTATCATCCTCTCGCTAGGCCAGGCGATGCCCGGCACATGTGATTGGATGGAGCCCTGACAGAAAGGTTCCCGAAAACCTACAGTCTGCAAATCAGCGGCGCGACAGCCTGACCCCAAGCACCTTCAGGCCTGCCAGCAGTGTGCCGCCATAGATGAAGGCGCCGGCCATCCCAAGAAGCCCGAGCAGGATCTCGCTGTTCCAGGCGGGGAGCCGAATGGTCCATTCCGACACGGGAATCGGTGCAAACCAGGCAAAGGCTCCCAGCAGCAGGCTCGCGACAGCGACGGCGGCCGCTGTACGGCCCAGGGCGCCGCCCGGAGCCATCCAGTCCCTCCGCAGGGCGAGCAGCACGAGGAGCCCGAGATTGACCCAGATGCCAATCGCGGTGGCGAGTGCCAAGCCCACCACGCCGTAAGGTCCCGTCAGCACGATCTTCAAGGCCACATTGACCGCCACCGCCGTGAGCGAAGCAATGAGCGGCGTGACCGTGTCGGAGCGGGCATAGAAGCTCGCCACCGCCGAGCGGATGAGCACGGCCGGGGGCAGGCCGAGGGCATATGCCGCGAGCACCGCCCCGGAGCGCTCGGCGGCGGCGGCATCGAAGGCGCCGCGCTGGAACAGGGCCGACATGATGAGGTCGGGCAGGGTGATGAAGGCCACCACGAAAGGGGCGGCAAGCGCCAGGGTCAGCCCCACGGCCCGGTTCTGGGCTCCATGAGCCCCGGTGACGTCGCCTGCGGCGATGCGGCGGCTCATTTCCGGCAGCAGGACGGTGCCGGCCGCAATCCCGATCACGCCGAGCGGCAACTGGTAGATGCGGTCGGCATAATAGAGTGAGGCCACGGCGCCGGTGGGCAGGAAAGAGGCGATGATCGTGTCGGCGAACATGGCGAGCTGCACGCCGGCCGAGCCGACGACAGCGGGCCCTAGCACCTTGAAGAAGTGCTTCAGGGCCGGATCGAAGCGCGGTGCCTCAAGCCTCGGTGCGACGCCTAGGCGCCGAGCCGAAACCCACACCAGCAGCAGTTCGAGCACGCCCGCCACCGTGACCCCCCAGGCGGCCGCGTAGCCGGCATTCGGGAACAGGAACGCGACAGCCAAAGCCGCCACGATGGAGACGTTGAGCAGCACGGGCGCGGCGGCTGCGGCCGCGAAGCGCTCATGGGCGTTGAGGATGCCCGACAGGATCGTCACCAGGGTGACGAAGAGGAGATACGGGAAAGTGATGCGGGTGAGCGTCACCGCCAGGTCGAATTTCTGCGGCTCGTCTGAGAAGCCAGGGGCCAGCAGGGTCACCACCACCGGCATGCCGATCAGGGCTGCCGCCAGCAGCACGATCTGGACGATCAGCATCAGGGTGCTGATGCGGCTCGCGAATGAGCGGGCAGGGGCGGCGCCTTCCCGCTCCAGCACGCCCGCATAGGTGGGCAGGAAGGCGCTGTTGAAAGCGCCTTCGCTGAAGATGGCACGGAAATGGTTCGGGATGCGGGAGGCGACCACGAAGGCGTCGGCGATAGGCCCAACGCCCATGACGGCCGCCAGCACTACGTCGCGGATGAAGCCTGTGAGACGGGAGACGAGTGTCCAGCCGCCGACGGAGAGGATCTTTCTGAACATCGATCAGACCCGGCGCATGCGATAATTGTCGGGAACGATGTCGCTCGACACCTCCGCTGCGCCGCCGACCCGCTCGGCCACCACGTAAAGCGGCCGACGCTTCACTTCGGCGAAGATGCGGCCGACATATTCGCCGACGATCCCGAGCGACATGAGCTGGATGCCGGAGAAGAACATGACGGAGACGATCAGGCTCGGAAAACCCGGAAGGTCAGTGCCGAAGAGGAGCGTTCGGACGGTGAAGAAGATGGCTGTGGCGATCGCCAGGAACGAGATCAGGAAGCCGATATAGGTCCAGATCCGCAGCGGCACCGTGGAGAAGGCTGCAATGCCGTCGAAGGCGAAGCGGAAGAGCTTCCTGAAGCTCCATTTGGTGGTGCCGAAGCGACGCTCCTCCACCACGAAGGGGACGCCCGTGGCCTTGAAGCCGATCCAGGCATAGAGGCCCTTCGAGAAGCGTGCCTTCTCGCCAAGGGTCCTGAGGGCGTCGACCCCCTTCCGGTCGATGAGCCGGAAGTCGCCTGCCCCCTCGGGCAGGGGGATCTCGCCGAAGCGGGCGAAGAGCTTGTAGAAGACTTGGGCGAAGCCGCGCTTGGTCCGGGTCTCGTCCGAGCGGTCCGTGCGCTGGCCGTAGACCATGAGGAAGCCCTGCTGCCAGCGCTCCACGAAGGCCTCGATCATCTCCGGCGGATGCTGGAGGTCGGCATCCATGATCACCACCGCGTCGCCCCTGGCATGATCGAGCCCCGCCGCGATGGCGATCTCCTTGCCGAAGTTGCGGCTGAAGGAGACGGCCCCGATCCGGGGCTCGGCGCGACTGACGCCTCTGATGAGGTCCAGAGTATCGTCCCGGCTGCCGTCATCCACGAAGATCACCTCCCAATCAGGGGTGATCCGGTTGAGGACCGGTAGCAGGCGCTCGCAGAGAGGCGCGATATTGGCGCTCTCGTTGTGGACCGGGATGATGACGCTGAGCTTGGGCGACGCCACTGGAAGAACCCTTGATTATCGGGCCGCATCAAGAGCCGAGTTTGCAGCTTTGCTCAAGGGGATTAGGGTGCGGCAAAGCTGAATTTTTAGGGCATATATGGGCTCCTTTCGTAACGTCATTCTCTGCGCCGATGATTTCGGCCTCTCCGATGGCGTAAGCCGCGGCATCGTCGAACTGGCTGAGATGGGCCGTATTTCGGCCACAGGCGCCATGACCAGCATGCCCAGCTGGCCGCGGGCTGCAGGCGATCTGAGGCCCCTTCAACGTCGGATTGCCGTAGGCCTTCATCTCAACTTCACGACGGGAGCGCCCCTGGGGTCGATTCCGCAGCTCGCGCCGTCGGGCACCTTTCCGAACCTGGGGGCGCTCCTGCCGAAAGCCCTGAGGCGCCAACTGCCTGTCGAGGAAGTCGCTCGGGAAATCAGCTGCCAACTGGACGCCTTCTTGGAGGTTCATCGCGACCCGCCAGCCTTCGTGGATGGCCACCAACATGTGCATGTTCTGCCGGTGATCAGGCCGGCTCTGATCAGGGTTCTGAAGGATAGGGGCTATGCCGGGCGTGTCTGGCTGCGCGACCCGTCGGACCGGATGGCCGCGATCCTGCAGCGTTCCGTTGGGCGCAGCAAGGCGCTGGTCGTGAAATCTCTGGCGCGAGGCTTCGCCAGAGCTGCCCATGCGGCGGGCTTTGAAACCAATGAGGGATTCTCAGGCTTCGCTCCGCTCGACCTCTCGGTGACAGCTGAACGCGTCTTCAAGGAGGCGTTTTCGGAGCTCGGGCCTCATCCGGTCGTCATGTGTCATCCTGGCCATGTGGACGACGAATTGCGGGCGCTCGATCCTGCGGTGGAGAGCCGTGCTGCGGAACTGGAATATCTGAAGTCCGATGCATTTGATGCAATGCTGGAAGAACGAGGGATCAGGCTCGGTCCCAATCTGGATCGCTAGTTCTTGTTACCAACCCAGCCTCTGCACGAAAGATCACCTTCTTCGCATGTCAACTGAGAATCCAGATACCTGATATGAAGCTCGGTCAGCATGGTCATACATCCAGCAAAGATCATTGGGCGAACGGATCCAAGACCACTCGTCTCGAAATCACACACCTTGTCCCTGTAGGAAATCCAAGCTCTTTGCGCGTCGCGAAGTTTCCCTTGATCGTCACGATCAAGGCGTTTCATGAGCTTCGTGTAGCGCTCATTCATCGCTTTGTCCGCCTTCTCAAACTTGTGTTCTGCGCACATATTCATTTCGGATTGGGTCTCGCCTTTGCAGTCGTCCCCGGCCCTGGCGGCAGGGGATAAGAAAAGCATCGCAAGAAGAACAATCGATAGGGGGCGCATCGTATTGGTTCCTCGATCAGCTAGAGGCAAAATGGCCTTGATCGATACAAATTTACATTTCTTTCTAAGTTCCGCCTAAAAAGGTCCATTAGACCCCTGCTGATCCAGTTTCCAAAACAAACGGGCCTCCGAAGAGGCCCGTTTGACGTTGCGGTATATCGCTTACTTCGACGCCTGTTCGAACATCTCCTCGACATGCTCCCAGTTCACGAGATTGTCGAGGAAGGCCTTGACATAGTCGGGACGGCGGTTGCGGTAGTCGATGTAGTAGGAGTGCTCCCAAACGTCGCAGCCGAGGATCGGCTGGGCGCCGTGCACCAGCGGATTCTCGCCGTTCGGGGTCTTCATGACGGTGATCTTGCCGTCCTTGAGCGCGAGCCAGGCCCAGCCTGAGCCGAACTGGCTGACGCCGGCCTGGATGAAGTCTTCCTTCATCTTGTCGACGGAGCCGAGATCCTCGACGATCTTCTTCTCGAGCTTGCCCGGCAGGGCACCGCCGCCATTGGGCTTCATCCACATCCAGAAGTGGATGTGGTTGTAATGCTGTCCGGCGTTGTTGAAGAGGGCTTGGTTCTTGCCGTAGGAGCCCTTCACGACCTCCTCGACGCTCTTGCCCTCGAATTCCGTGCCTTTCAGCAGGTTGTTGCCGGTGTTGACGTAAGCCGCATGGTGCTTGTCGTGGTGAAACTCCAGGGTTTCCTTCGACATGTAGGGCTGCAGGGCATCATAGGCATAAGGCAGTTCGGGCAGGGTGAACGACATCGGCGTCTCCTTTGGATTGAGCGACCCGGAGCATCGGACCCGAAAGTAGTGGCGACTTTGGGGTCGATCCGATGCCGGTCACTTGCGACCGCGCATCGCCGGATGCGCTTGAGCGTTAGTTAAAGCGCGGATGGCCCAAGAGCAACGGCCAAGCTCTGGACTTTTTTCTGCTCAAGCTTCACAGCCCGTTGTCTTTTGCCTATAGAAGCATAGCTTTTCCGCGGTAATATTTGTTTTGCGTATGATGGAGACAGCATGATCATCGCTCTTCTGGCCCTCGCTCTTGCGATGATCCTCGGTGGATTGCTGGCTGCCTTCTTTGGATGGGATATCGTTCTGGTCGAGCGCGGCTGGACGATGGTGATTGCAGGTAGCGTTACGGCCGCAAGCGGCGCGCTGCTCCTCGGCATCGCGGCGGCGGTTTCCAAACTGGCTAAGATCGAGAAACGGCTCTCTGGGCTCCAGGCCGGATCCGGGCTCGATGAGTTCGGTATGGGCCATCGCTCGCCTGGAACGCTTGCCGGTGCAGGGCTTGGCGGTGGTCTTGCGGCCGCAGAGGCGGCCGGTGCCTTCGAGGAGAGCACCGACGAAAACCGCGTGGAGGAGAACCAGCCCACCCTCCCGCTGTTCGAGGAACAGGTGCGACGCGAGCAGGACCAGGCAGAAGATAAGCCGGTGGTGGCGGTCGCCGAGTGGCCTGACGAGAGGGATGTAGCCCCTGTCATTCCGTTCCCGCCGAGAACCACCCCGGTTACCCTGCCTGCCGATGACGAGCACGAGCAGGACCTTAAGGTGCCTGATTTCCTCCTGGCCGACCGGCAGCGCAATGACGAGCAGGACCACCTCGTTGCCGAGCCGGGTCTCGACCTCGATGCGCTCGAGCGAGGCGACCGCGAGCCTGAGGTCGAGGATCGCGACCGGAGCGATGAGCTTTCGGAGCCCGTTTCGGACAAAGAGATACACGCAGAGACGCAAGACGACGGTGAGCGTTCCGTCGCAGAGGCCGATCAAGAGATGCCTTCAGAGGATGAGCCGACGTCCGACGAGGACAGCCCGGCCACAATCATCGGCACTTATAATTCCGGTGACAACAAGTATGTCATGTTCTCGAATGGCTCGATCGAGGCTCAGACACCGAGTGGCACCTATCGCTTCCAGTCTCTCGACGAACTGAAGGAGTTCATCGCGGCAGGCGGCGAAGGCAGTTCCTCGGCATCTATTTGAAGAGTGGAGCCAGAGCGCGGAAATCGTCCGTTCCGGCCTGCTCCATCCATTCGAAGGTCACCATCTCCGTCGTTACCCAATGGCATCCCGCGTGCAGCAGACGTGCGCAGGCAGCACTGACGCTGTGAGGTGAGCGGCTCGACACCGCGTCGGCCACCACGAAAACCTCAAAGCCTGACGTCTTGAACTCCAGGGCGGTCTGCAGAACGCAGATATGCGCCTCGGCCCCGCAGATCATGAGGTGATCGCGGCCGCTGCCTCGCAGGGTTGCGATCCGCTCCGCAATCGAAGGTTCACGGGCAGCCGAGAAGGTGGTCTTCGACAGGGTGACGGCACCAGCAGGGAGTGCCTCCGCAACGGATGGAAGGGTCGCTCCCAGTCCTTTAGGGTACTGCTCCGTGACCGTGACAGGAACCTTAAGCCGCCTCGCTGCTTCCAGCAGGGTCGCCAAATTACGGACAAGAACCCCGCCTTCATAGATTGCCGGCATCAGACGGGCCTGAACATCGACGACGACAAGGTGCGAGCGGGTTGCGTTCATCAGCATGGCTATTGATCCGGGTTGAAGATCGGCGGGGTGCCAGGGATCGGCATGGTCATGGTGAAGCGCAGCCCTTCTTCGGGGAAGTTCATGGACACCTCCGCCTGAAGCTGCGTGGCCAGCACCCGCTGCAGCAGGCGCGAGCCGAAGCCCTGCCGGGTGGGCGTGCTCACCTTCGGACCGCCATGCTCGGTCCAGGCAAAGTGCAGGATCGGCCGCTCCGCGCCCGGCTCCACGTGCCAGCGCACCTCCACCTGGCCGCCGAAGGTCGACAAGGCCCCATGCTTGGCTGCGTTGGTGGTGAGCTCATGGATGGCCATGCCGATGGGCACGGCTGCCTCCGAGGGCAACTCCACGTGGGGGCCCTCAACCAGGATGCGGTTGCGTGCGCCGTCCTCGTAGGGGCCGAGTTCGGTCTGGATCAGGTCTTCGAGCGCTGCCTTCTGCCACAGGTCCTCGGTGAGCAGGTTGTGGGTGCGGGCGAGCGACACGATGCGGCCGACGAAGCCCTGGTAGAACTCGTCGATGCTCGAGGCGGTGCGGGCGGTGGATCCGACGATGGCCTGGACGGTGGCGAGGGTGTTCTTGACCCGGTGGTGCAGCTCACGGATCAGCAACTGCTGGCGATGCTCAGCCTGCTTGTGCTTGGTGACGTCGATATTGACGCCGATGATCCGGGCCGGGCTGTTGTCCTGCCCATAAAAGATCATCAGGCTTCCTTCGATGTGGCGGAAGGAGCCATCCGGAAGGGGGATACGATATGTGAAAGCCATCTCCCGATCGCCTCGTGCAATCGTGTCCCGAAAGCTCTTCTCGAACGCATTCAAGTCGGCCGGGTGAATGCGGGAGGTCCAGCCTTCGTAAGTTCCCTCGAAACTGCCGGGTTCAATCCCGAACAGCTCTTCTTGCTCCGACATCCAGGTAATTGCGCCGCTGCCCACATCCCAATCGAAGACACCGATCCGGGCGGCGCGTTGAGCCAGTGCGAGCCGCTCCTCGCTCTTGCGCAGGGCCGCTTCCGTTTCCTTCAGGTTGTGAATGTTGATGCTCGTTCCGATCTTGCCCTTGAACTCGCCATCAGCATCGTAAAGCGAGCCGACCCGTACGATGTGCCAGTGATAGGTGCCGTCGACCGCCCGATAGCGCATCTCGGCTTCCATCACATCGTCGGTCGCATTCTTGGAGTCCTCCATGACTCCGGCGAGATCCTCGGGGTGGATGATCGACAGCCAGCCATGGCCCAGGGTCTGTTCGCGCGAGAGCCCTGAGAATTCGAACCAGCTTTGCTCATTCACGTAGTAGACCAGTTCGAGTTCCGGAGTGGCGATCCAGGCAAATCCAGGCAGCGCCTCGGTAAAGGTTCGGAACCGAAACTCGGTATCATGCAGGCTGCGTTCGGCACGCAGCTTCTCCACGGCCGTCCAGGTGCGCTCAGCCACATCCTCGACCAAGGCCACGTCATCCTCCGCCCAGGAGCGCGGTGTGGACGAGATGACATAAAGGATGGCCGTGATGTGGCCTTCCTTGAGCAGCGGGACGGTGAGAACCGCCCGGGCATTGATTGTGCTGTAAAAGCTTTGGAGAGCGGGGTTTTTCGTTCGCGGGTCGGTGGCAACGTCCTCGATGGTCAGGATCTGCCCCACCTTCGAGTCGTCGATCATGCCGTGCAGGAATTCCTGCAGGCGGTAAGCTCGGCCTTCGTTGCTGATAGCACCTCTTGACCATTCCCGCTCGACGAGCACCACACTGCGGCCATTGTCCACCTCACCATAGCCGACGCAATCCACTCTCAGGAGCTGGCCGATGCTCTGAGCAGTCGCTTCCATGGCGGCGAAAGGGTCCTTGAAGCTCCGAAGCTGCTCGTTCAGCTTCAGCAGATAATCCTGGCGGCGCCTGGCATCCTTGAGCTCTTCCTTGGCGCGCTCACGCTCCGTGACATCCTGCGTCACGCCGACCAGGCGGACCGGCTTGCCATCCTCGAAGATCGGCGTGCCCCTGACGAGGACGCGACCGATATAACCGTCGGGACGGACGATCCTATGCTCCACATTGAAGTCGGATCGAGTCGCCAGCGCATAGGTGACCGCCTGGTTGATGCGCTCGACATCGCCCGGATGCTGCAGCTTCTTCAGCCTCTCGAAGGTCAAAGGCTCATCGGCAGGCAGTCCGAGATGTGCCTTGCAGATCGGATTGGCTGTCATCTCGTTCGTGGCGAGATTCCGCTCCCATGATCCCATGCGTGCGATTTCGAGCGCCAGACGCAGCATGGCGCTGTTCCCACTTGACTCCGTCTCGCTGATGTCGCGGCTCTTTTCCTGTGAGTTCGAGTGCCGCTCGCCTTGCGGCGTAACGGCTCTTGGAAACGGCGGAACGTCGACCCTGTTGATCATGAACAATGCTCTTGAGCTGCGTCTGCTGCTTTCTAAGCATTTCCGGAGGCTACGTCACCTCATGCCGTAAAGTCATGCTGAGAGGGCGGCAATAGAGGAGGAGCGGGTAGAACTATTAACCAGAAGGTCAATTCTCTGAACGATCCGGGTTGAAGATCGGCGGGGTGCCAGGGATTGGCATGGTCATGGTGAAGCGCAGCCCTTCTTCGGGGAAGTTCATGGACACCTCCGCCTGAAGCTGCGTGGCCAGCACCCGCTGCAGCAGGCGCGAGCCGAAGCCCTGCCGGGTGGGCGTGCTCACCTTCGGACCGCCATGCTCGGTCCAGGCAAAGTGCAGGATCGGCCGCTCCGCGCCCGGCTCCACGTGCCAGCGCACCTCCACCTGGCCGCCGAAGGTCGACAAGGCCCCATGCTTGGCTGCGTTGGTGGTGAGCTCATGGATGGCCATGCCGATGGGCACGGCTGCCTCCGAGGGCAGCTCCACGTGGGGGCCTTCAACCAGGATGCGGTTGCGTGCGCCGTCCTCGTAGGGGCCGAGTTCGGTCTGGATCAGGTCTTCGAGCGCTGCCTTCTGCCACAGGTCCTCGGTGAGCAGGTTGTGGGTGCGGGCGAGCGACACGATGCGGCCGACGAAGCCCTGGTAGAACTCGTCGATGCTCGAGGCGGTGCGGGCGGTGGATCCGACGATGGCCTGGACGGTGGCGAGGGTGTTCTTGACCCGGTGGTGCAGCTCACGGATCAGCAACTGCTGGCGTTCCTCTGAGTGCCTGCGGTCAGTGATATCCTGGATAATGCCACTGGTCACAAGGGTGCCATCCTCATTCAGGGTTGTCTGTGCCTGGGTCGCGATCCAGATCTCGGCGCCGTCATTGAAGCGCCTCATGCGGTACTGCACGCTGTAGGGTTGACCTGTCTCCCTGGCCTTTTCTTTAGCCTCCCTCATGCGGGGCAGATCCGCGGGGTGAATCCTATCGCGGATCTGTTCCGGCGTGATGCGTGTTCCGGGAGCAACGCCGACGATCTCAGCGGCATGATCGGAATGGCTGACCAGATTCGTGACTGAATCCCAGCTCCAATCGCCCATCTTCGCAGCCTGCAGTGCGAGGCGCAGCCGTTCTTCGCTCTTTCTCAGAGCTTTTTCGGTCTGCTTGAGATCGTGGATGTCGACGCTGGTTCCAACCCAGCCCTTGAACTCTCCGGTAGAGGAATGGATCGGAGCGCCTTGGATCAGGTGCCAGCGATAATGGCCTTCGTGAGATCGATACCTTGCCTCTGTCGTATAGGCGGTATGCAGAGTCACCACCGGCACCAGCTCTTCCTGCATGCGAGCCATATCGTCCGGATGGATTGCCCGCATCCAGCTGTGACCGAGCGCTTCTTCAGAGGAGAGACCGGAATAGGTCACCCACCTCTGGTTGGTGTAGAGAAGCTCCGTCTGCGGATTGAGGATCCAGACCAGGGCTGGAAGGGACTCGGCGATCAGACGGAGCTTGGCGTCCGTTTCCCTGAGATCCATTTCTGCACGCGCCTTCTCGACAGCCGTCCAGGTGCGTTCAGCCACATCCTCCGCCAGCGTGAGATCATCCGCAGTCCAAGCCCGCGGCTCGGCTGAATGCATGTAGAGAATGGCAGTGAGCTTCTGGTCCTTGAGCAGGGGTACAGCCAGTGCCGATCGGGCGTTGATGGTGCTGTAGGCGGTCTGAACGGCCGGGTTGCTCGCGCGAGGGTCGTTCCTGATGTCCTCGACAAAGATGGGCCGACCTTGCTTGAGTTCGGCCATCATGGTGGGAAGGAAGTCATAAAGGCGGTAGGCCCGGCCTTCGTTGCTGATCACGCCTTTCGACCATTCCCGCTCGACCAGGATAACTCCGCGGCTTTCGTCGACCTCCCCGTAACCGGCACAATCGACTTTCAGAAGCCATCCCAGGCTTTGAGCCGTGGTTTCCATGATCGCATCCGGATCATCAAGGCTGCGCAGTTGATCGTTGAGCTCCAAGAGGAATTCCTGGCGGCGCTGGGCGTGCTGGATGTCCTCCTTGATCTTTTCCCGCTCCGTGATGTCCTGCACGATCCCAAAATGGCGAACAGGCTTTCCATCCTCGTAGACATGGCCGCCTTGCACCAGGATCCGCGTGATACGCCCGTCAGGTTTGATGATCCGGTGCTCGATGTTGATCCGGGTATTTGTCCGCTCGGCGTATGCGATGGCCTGCCTGACCCGCTCCATGTCAGCAGGATGGAAGATCCTCTCCAATTCTTCGAATGTGGGCTCAGCCCCGGACGGCAGACCAAGGGTCGTCATAAAGGTGGCCGTGCCAGTCATCTTGTCAGTTTCGAGATCACGCTCCCAAGCACTCAGCTTGCCCATTTCGAGTGCAATATCCAACTTGGCGTTAGCCACATGGAGCGTGGTCTCCAACTCGCGAACACGCTTCTCCAGTTCGGCAAGACGTTGCTTGTCGCTTTCCTTGCGGGAAGAGGCGCGAACGACCGTCTCGGAGTGGCCCCTTTCAGACATTGACGCGTACTTTCGGAAATCCCTGGTATCCCGCAGCTATCTCAACCTATGCGGTTAGATACGGTACAACGAGACATAGGGCCGTACGTCAAGTCTGAAACCCCCCGATGCATTTAAGAGCGAAGGTATAGGCGAGGGCGACTTCCTCCAGACGGTCGAAGCGACCGGCAGCCCCTGCGTGCCCGGCCTCCATGTTGAGCTTGAACAGGATGGGACCGCCGCCCGTCATGGTGGCCCGCAACCGCGCCACCCACTTCGCCGGTTCCCAATAGGTGACGCGTGGGTCCGTCAGCCCTGCAAGCGCCAGGATCGCCGGATAGGTCTGAGGCTTCACGTTGTCATACGGCGAGTAGGATAGAATGTTGCGAAAAGCCGACTCATCCGCAGCCGGGTTGCCCCATTCCGGCCATTCGGGCGGGGTGAGGGGGAGCTCGCTGTCGAGCATGGTGTTGAGCACGTCGACGAAAGGCACCTCGGCGATGATTCCGGCGAAGAGATCCGGCGCCAGATTCGCCACCGCACCCATGAGCATGCCGCCGGCGCTGCCGCCAAGCGCGACGATGCGGCCGCGCGAAGTATATCGGGCTTGGATCAGAGCTTCGCCGCACGCGATGAAATCCGTGAAGCTGTTGGGCTTCTTCTCGCGCTTGCCGTCCATGTACCAGCGCCAGCCTTTCTCCGTTCCGCCGCGGATATGAGCGATGGCATAGACGAAGCCCCGGTCGACAAGGGACAGGATCCCGGTACGAAAGCCCGCCGGCATTGACATGCCGTAGGAGCCATAGCCGTAGAGCAGGCAGGGCGCCGATCCGTCGAGGGCAACCTCTCGCCGATGAACGAGGGAGATCGGCACCTGCTCTCCATCAGGGGCGGTGGCGAAAAGGCGGCGGGTCACGTAGTCGGCCGGATCATGGCCGCTCGGCACCTCCTGGCGCTTGCGTAAATTTCGTTCCCCGGTGCGCAGGTTGTAGTCGATCACTTCGCTCGGGGTTGTCATCGACGAGTAGTGATAGCGGATCGCATCCGTGTCGAACTCGTAGCCCGCCGAGAATCCTAGCGAGTAGGCTTCCTCGTCGAAGGCGACGCTCTCTTCGCGTCCTGTTGCGAACTCCCGCAGAATGATGCGCGGATTTGCGTTCTCGCGCTCAAGGCGCACGAGATATCGGGCAAGCGCCACGTGGGAGAGGATCATCGTGCCCGGGCGATAGGGCACGAGATCGCGCCAATGGGCTCGTCCCGGTGTTGCGACGGGAGCCGTGACGATCTTGAAGTCTTCCGACCCATCCGCATTGGTCAGGATGATGAGATCATCGCCGTGATGCTCCACATCGTATTTGAGCTGCGGCGTGCGCGGCTCGACCACCCGGGGCGCGGCCGATGGATCGGCCCGGTCGAGAAGCCAGATTTCCGAGGTTTCGTGGTCGCTTGCCTCGATGAGCACGAAGGCGTCCGACTGGGTGGTGCCGAGCTTCACGAAGAAGCCGGGATCCTCCTCCTCGTAGACGACCTGATCCTGATCGGGGCTCGTGCCGAGGCGGTGAAGCTTGGCCCGGACCGGGCGGTGGTTTTCGTCGAGTTCAATGTAATAGAAGCCTGACGAGTCGTTGAGCCACACGGCCCCGCCGGAAGTCTGGGACACGGCGTCAGGCAAATCTCCGCCGCTCTCAACGTCACGGACGCGAATCGTGAAGTATTCCGAGCCCTTAATGTCAGCCCCCCATGCGAGGAGCCGGTGATCGGGCGAGTGGTCCGCTCCGCCGAGATCGAAGAAGGGATGGCCCTCGGCCTCCCTGTCTCCATCAAGCATGATCGTCTCAGACCCGCCGTCGCGCGGCTGGCGGCAGACGAGAGGGTGCTGCCCTCCCTCCCGGTAGCGGGTGAAATAGGCGTACGGACCGTCAGGCTCCGGAACCGAAGAATCGTCTTCCTTGATGCGTCCACGCATCTCGGCCACGAGTCGGGTCTGGAACTCCTCCGTGTCGGCGAAGGCTGCGGCCGCGTAGGCGTTCTCCTGTTCCAGGCCGACCCGGATCTCCGAATCGAGGACGGACGGATCCTTGAGGACTTCCTTCCAGTTCTCCGCCTTCAGCCAAGCGTAGTCGTCTCGGACCTCAGCCCCATGCATCTCGAAGACATGCGGTCTTGCGGAAATCGACGGTGCAGCAGGCAAGGGATCGAAGGGGAGGCGCTCGGGTTTCATGAAATCTTCCGGTGAGTATATCGGGCAGGGATTATGCACAGATAACTCTGATTTCCCACGCCGGGTCCGCATGGGACGCAAGAGAGGCTCGAATGTTCTATCGAAGTGCCTTTCTAGTTACTTCTTCGGCTCCAAAGCATGAAAATTATGTGATCAAGTGCCTAACCTATGGACACAGGCATTAACTTTTGCTCCAGGGTTTATTGCACAGTGCAAGATGATACGAAGTTTTCCAAAGTTTTCCTTTTGAACATCTTGCATTGAGGCTGAATTTGCCATACTTGGACGAACAAGCACGATTTCTGTGCAAGTACGGTGCGGTTCTAGGAAGAAGCAAGCATTGCTTCAGACGAGAATGCTCAAAGATAGGTTGAAAAGCTTTTTTGAGCTGTTCTAAAGAGCCGGAAAGGAAGAAAATCAAAATGAGCGACAATATCGCTGCTTCGAACTACATTGAGCTGGCTGCCGACATCGTTTCTGCCTATGTCAGCAATAATTCTGTTCCTACATCCGACCTTCCGACTCTGATCAACGAGGTCCATACGGCTCTTCTTCGTGTCGGAGGCGGCACCGTAGAAGTTCCGGTCGAGGCGCCCAAGCCGGCGATCCCGGTGAAGAAGTCCGTGACCCCGGATTACATCGTCTGCCTTGAGGACGGAAAGAAGTTCAAGTCGCTGAAGCGCCATCTGCGCACTCAGTACAACATGACGCCCGAGCAGTACCGCGAGAAGTGGGCCTTGCCCGTCGATTACCCGATGGTGGCTCCCAACTACGCGAAGGCCCGCTCCGAGCTTGCCAAGGAAATGGGCCTCGGCCAGCAGCGCCGGAAGCGCCGTTCCTCGCGCAGCGCCAGCTAAACGACTTTCATACGTTGAAATCAGCCGCCCTAGGGGCGGCTTTTTTCATTGTGGAGCTGTGCTGAGGGAAAAGCTGTTCTTAGCCTCTTGAGCAAAGCGGCTTCGATAGGCCGCCGGACTTGTGCCGAGCCGCGACCGGAAGTGATGGCGCAGCGTCGCCGCTGAGCCGAAGCCGGTTACGCTGGCAATATCCTCGATCGAATTCCGGGTCGTCTCCAGCAGTTCACGGGCGCGGATCAGGCGCTCTCCGAGCAGCCACTCGCCGGGCGGCATGCCGGTTGCGGCCTTGAAACGGCGCAGGAATGTGCGGGTGCTCATGCCGACCTCCGTGGCCAGCATGTCGATGGGCTGCTCTTCGCTGAGCCGTTGCCGCATCCGGTCGAACAGGGGAGCGAATCTCGTTCCCTCCCGGGCCGGTGGAACGGGGCGTTCGATGAACTGCGCCTGGCCGCCCTCGCGATGCGGCGGCACGACGAGGCGGCGGGCCAGCCGGTTGGCGATCTCGGGGCCGAAATCATGGCGCACCACATGCAGGCAGAGATCGATTCCCGCGGCGCTGCCGGCCGATGTCAGCAGCAGACCCTCATCCACGTACAGAACGTCCGGCTCGATCTCGATATCGGGATAGGCTGCCGAGAGTTGCTCCACGTAATGCCAGTGGGTCGTCGCGCGGCGGCCCGACAGCAGGCCGGTGGCGGCGAGCGCGAAGACGCCGGAGCAGATCGACATCAGCCGCGCGCCGCGTTCATGTGCGCGTCTCAGGGCGTCGACGAGTGCTGTCGGGACCGGCTCGGCGGAGGCTCCGCGCCAGCCGGGAATCACGATGGTATCGGCCTGCTCCAGAAGCTCGAGATCGCCATCGGCCATGATCTGGAAGCCACCGATGGCGCGCAGGGGGCCGGGCTCGATGGCGCAGACGGCGAAGCGGTACCAGTCCGGCCCCATCTCTGGACGAGGCAATCCGAAGATTTCCACGGCAATGCCGAATTCGAAGGTACTCAGGCGATCGTAGGCGAGGGCGACGACGAGGCGGTTTGGCATGATGTTTACGTCTGTTGGCAGGAGCGCCACTTTCCACCATGACGCCAGTGCGGAACTCTGGCCATGGCTTTTCCACAAGGAGGATCTCATGCCAGCCAGTTCCGTCGCGGCCATTCCGGTTGCCGCACCCGCGGTCGCACAGGCGCATTTCGCCGCCCGCCTTTCCCTGGAGACCGACTGCACCGATGTGCATGAGGCCTTCGTGAGCGGACAACCCGACTTCGTGCTCTTCGACGTGCGCGGGCCGAAGGCCTATGCCCGCAGCCATGTGCCGGGCGCTCTCAACCTTCCGCACCGGGAGATCACGCCGGAGCGGATGTCGGTCTGGCCCGACTCGACGCTGTTCGTGGTCTATTGCGCTGGGCCGCACTGCAACGGCGCCGACAGAGGCGCGCTGCGGCTGGCGCAACTCGGACGTTCGGTAAAGCTGATGCTCGGTGGCATGACGGGCTGGGCCGACGAGGGGTTTCCCTTTGCTGAAGGGACCGAGCCCGGGTCGCTTGAAATCTTGTCCGCAGCCTAAACCGGCGTGATCCCTCGCCGGAAAATGCGAGGGGTCATTGCGGCCTTTATGCGGGCGGACCCCGCGCTGTCCGAGTTATCCTCAATCTTATCAACAGTTTTGAATCGCGTTGACAACTAGGAATATGCCCCCACTATCGAAGGAGGAAGGGGTACCCCTTCCTTACTTTATTTATGGGAACAAAACATGAACATTGAAGACGGCGATGCGGTTCATCAAAGTATTGCCGCGACAGAGATTTCAGCATCTGAGAAGGCCGGTTCGAAGAAGCGTAAAGGACGTGCGAAGAGCAAGGCAGCGCCGGTCACTGGACAACCTTCAAGCGATTCCCTGACCCGGGAAGCGAGGCGACTGCTCGCGGCGCTGGGCCAGCCGGAGACTTGGGCGTTGATTGATCCGACGGACCCGTCGAGCGTGCTTATCCACAGGCGCCGCAGTGGCGTCTCGGTTGGGGCAGGGCGCTTTGCAGCGGCGACGGCGGACGCTCTCGTGCGTGAGGATCTCGCCAGCTGGCAGCAGGCAGCCTCGGGGCGGCGCACCCTTCAACTGACCTCAGCGGGCGAAGCCCATCGGAGGCGCATCGCTTCACCCGATGCGGATCTCGCCTTCCTGCATCAGCACCGCGAGACGGAAACCGCGACCGTCGAGACCGCCACGGGTCCAACGCGCGTGCGGATCGACACGGAGGAGAGCCCTCTCGGTTGGCTGCGCCGGCGCCGGGACCGCAATGGCGAACCGATGATCGACGAGACAGCCTTCCAGGCGGGAGAGCGGCTTCGGACCGATATCATGCTCGCTGGTCTCCTGCCGGGGGTAACGGCGCGCTGGGACGCGATGCCGAAGACCGGCGGCCCTGCCTCTCCGGGCGAGGCCACGGATCGCATGGTCGCAGCGCGCCAGAGGCTCCGCCATGCGTTCGATGCGATCGGTAGCGATTTCAGCGATCTGCTCCTCGATCTGTGCGGCTTCCTCAAAGGGCTGGAGCAGATCGAGCGGGAGCGGCAATGGCCTGCACGGTCCGCCAAGGTGGTGATCCGCCTCGCACTGGGGCGCCTTGCGGAGCATTACGGCATCGAGTCGACGGCACGCGGACCGGCCGCTTCGCGCGGCATCCGGGCTTGGCAGGCGGTGGTGATCGAGGGCGGGCGGATCTAGGAAGCAGCCAGCGCCATCTGAGCGTCGCGGCGGATGCGCTCGACCATGGATCTGACGCCGTTCGACCGTTGCGGCGTCAGATGTTCGGACAGGCCGAGTTCCTTGAACAGGCCGAGTGCATCCGTGGAGAGCGCCTCGGATGCAGTCTTGCCGCTGTAGAGGGAGATCAGGAGCGCCACGAGTCCGCGCACGATGTGGGCATCGCTGTCGCCGAGCAGGTGCAGAACCGGCTGGCCGCCAGAGGATTTCACGTCCATCTGGAGCCAGACTTGGCTGGCGCAGCCCTGCACCTTGTTGACGTCGCTATGGGCCTTGTCCGGTAACGGGTCCATCATCCGGCCGAGCTCGATGAGGTAGCGATAGCGCTCTTCCCAGTCGTCGAGCAGCTCGAAGTTGGAAACGATTTCGTCAATGGTCGGCAGCATGGAAAACCTGTGATGTCTGCCGCTCATATAGCCATCGGGCTGCCTTTTGGCGACGGGTGCGGTGATTTTACGTGCGCGGCTTCGCTGAGGCGAGCGCACGGTCCTCCGGCTTCAGTGTATCGGCTGGCCTCGAGGCGTCCGCGATGGGCAAGCCGGACGACGTCAGGATCTTGTCGACGACGGCCTGCTTGGCGCTGTCGGGCAGGGCCTTCCAGACAGTCTCCAGATGGCCTGGGCCGCCCGTTGCTGCGGGCGGAGTAGGAGCGAGCGGCTCGCTGGCTTTTGGCGTGAACAGGGCCTCGAGGGCAGTGGTGCCTTCGCCTTTCTGGCGGACCGGCGAATAGTAGAAAATGATGCCGACGATCAGGATGAAACGGAGAATGGACAACATGGGGCGACTGGATGGCCTGAAGCGAACAATGATGCAGCACCATACCGAACTCGGTGGCATCCGCGTAGGCGTGTCATGGGAAACCTGCAAACAGGATGAACGAAACCTTGCTGCTCTTCCTCAGCGCCAAGTCTTTGTGTGGCAATGGAAAACTGGAGTGCTCTTCGCTGCCCCGCGGCCTGCGGACACCGGAATCGGCGCTGCCCGAGATCCCGCTCGGTCAATCGGATACGGCAATTAGGTTTCGTTTAAGCGCCCTCTGTCAGGCTCCGTCGCTAGAATGACAGCAGGTGGCTCCCGCCGCAGGCTTGTCCTTTGGTTGACGCGATCCAAAACGACCTCATCTCCTGAGAACGGAACGATCCTTTGCGTGAAGCTTTTGTCGATCAGCCCGATGACGATCTGGACCTTCCCGCCGTGGTGCGGCGCAAGGCGCCGGCACGCCCGCCGCAGCGCCGCACTGTGAAGCCTCAGCGCAGGCCGGGCATGGCCGAGCAAGCCACCGCTTTCGTGTTCGGTCACCCGCGGCAGATCCTCGCCGCCCTGTTCCTGACCGGTTGCGGAGGAGCGATCGCCTGGAATGCGCTGGCGCTGCAGAGCAGCCGCCATCCGGCGCCTCTCTTCACCACGCGGGAAATCGCCTTTACCCCGGAGCCCCCGCCCGAGACAGCGACAGATCGGTTCTTGCCCCCCGTGCGTCCTGGGGCTGAACTTGCCGAGCCATCGCCAGCGGGGCCGAATCCCCATGCTTTCGTTCCACAGAGTGCAGCCCCTGATGCCAGTGCTGTCGGCGCGACGACAAAGCCCGTGGCGCGCAGCCCGATCACGGACATGATCCGCAATGGCGGCCAGCCTGCACCGGTCGCCACACCTCCTGCGCGCGCCCAGCAGCCTACACCTGCGGCGGCATCGCCGACCCCGCGAACCGCCGCGCGCGATCCGATTGCGGATATGATCCGCATGGGCGGGCCTGTGCCGGTGCCGCCCGGTAATGTGGGTCGGCCCGATCCCGGCGACACGGTTCTTGCGGGCCAGCGCGCCCTTGCGCGGCTCGGCTACAGCGTGAAGGTGGATGGCGTGATGGGCGCCGGAACGCGACAGGCCCTTGAGCGCTTCGAGCAGGAACGGCGCCTGCCGGTAACGGGCGAGTTCAATGCGCGCACCCTGCGTGAACTGTCCAGCGCATCCGGTATCGCGGTTCAATAGTGGTGCGCCTCCGTTCCGACTTCTGGGTGTCCGCCTATCTCCGCCGCTGCTCGCTGGAGGGCCTCGACGCGGCCCTGCGTAAGCGCGGGTCTGCCGAGGCCGGGGCGATCTACGTGAAGGTCGATCATCTCGACGGCACCGCAAGCCTGTATGGCCCAGCGCCGCAACTCTTCCTCGACGACAGCGGCGAGCGCCTGTTCGCTCCCGTCCTGCAGGGTTCAACACCTCTGGACGTGGAGGAGCGCATGGCCCGCGAATTGCGCTTCGATCCCGACCTCTGGCTTGTCGAGGTCGACGACCGGCAGGGCAGGCACTTCCTCGACCTGGCGCCGGGCGACTAGTTTCGGAAAGCAATCCTTCAGAGAGCCCTGCCGACGGTCATCTTCGACCGAAACTCTTCATCGCTGTCGATGAATGCCGCTTCCGTGCCCGCGCCGACCGCGTCGAAGAATCGGCTGACGAAGCATCGAAAGGCCGCGCAGAGTGCGATGTCGCAAATCTGTCGGTCCGAGAACCCGACTGACCGCAGCCGCTCTATGTCAGATTCCGCGATGTGCGATGCATCCCTTGTGACTTTCTCCGCATAGGACAGCATCTCGACGTCCTTCGCAGATAAGCCTGCCGTGCGAAAGTCTTCTTGGACCGCAAGGACGGCGTCCTTGGATCCAAGATCCGCGATGAGCTGCTTGCTATAGACCTGGGAGCAATAGGTCGACGGGATGTGCTTTGCGGCAATGAGCGTAATCAGTCGCCATTCTCGCAAGCCAAGCGAAAACCCGGCCCTGATCCTGTCCGAGAAGTCCGTGTAGATCGGCAGCAGGTCGGGACGGGCGGTGAAGCATTTCGTCGCTTCCATGACGAACCCGAGCTGCTCCCGCTGCCGTTCGTAAATCTCCGCCACTCTGCCGGTTGCGCGCTCATCGCCGATCGTTTCCAGGAACATGCGCCCCTCCGGTGCATCCGACGGAATGGGAGGATCCTAACAGAAAAACGGACAGGCAGGCATCCTCCTCTGCGCGGAGCAGCGCATCCGCAGGCATGGCCGCGGCGGTTTATGCCTGATGCTCCCGCGACAGGACTCTCACGCCCAGGATCGCCTCGACGAGGGCGAGGGCAACCGGCCCGGGAACGTCCCGCACTTCACGCACCAGCTCCCTGATCGCCGAGAGCGGATAGGACAGGGCAGGGTGGAGACAGAGGAAGATCCGAATCGCATCCCTGCTGCTCATGCCGAGCACTTTCAATGCAAGCGCAAGAAGACGATGGCGACCGAGTTCGAGCACCCGCCACTCCGCCGACGAGGAAAGTTCGAGGAAAGTGGAGAGAAGGGCTTCCAGCCGCTCCACATCGCCCCTGCGGCTGACGGCCAGGAGTTCTGCGACATCCTCTTCGGTGAGAGCGCAGGACAGCGTCACGCGACGTCGCGCCAGGGTGGCTATGACGTGCTCACGAATTGCCACGCGTTGCGGGGCATCAGCCGCAAGATAAAGAGCTGCTGCGTCGTTCGGCGGAAGATCGCCACGCTCGAGCAGGACGCGGGCCAGAGCAGGCCGCCAGCGAGCGCGCTGCATAAGGAGCTTGAACGGGCCCGTGTCGGGTATTACGGCGGGACTGGCCGCGAGGGCATCGGCAACAGCCTCCTCGCCGAGAAGCAGCATCCTTCTGACGGTTGCGGGATCGAGATCAGGGCGGACTGCGAGCCGTAGGCGCCCTGCAGGCGTTGCGAGCTGGCGGCGGTTTACCGTCTCAGGCAGATGCGTGGCGTGCTGGAGCACGATGGTTCGTGCCTCGGGCGAATGCTGAACGAGATAATCGAGAACGGATGCTGGCGCGTCGGCACAAGGTGCGAGGATGCGTGCGAGCGCCAGGAGAGAGGCTGAATCCGCGCGCGGCAGGGAGCCGAGCATGAGCGCCTCAAACGTTTCGATACTTTCCCGGTCGCGGGCGGGTGCAGCGACAAACATCTCCGCGTTCACTTTGAGGAGAGCAGCGCGCATGTCCGGCGTTGCGCTCTCGGAGGATCCGAAACCCGAAAGGCCCGACCAGAGATCCGGGTTCGAAGAGGACGCCATATACAACTCGCTTCAACGCAACTGCGCGGAGGCTAGGGGGTGCATCTTAGCGCATCTTTAACGGGCATCCGCTGCACGGAATATAGGCGATCATAAGCGGAACATAAGCGCGGCCGTAGATGTTGTTTTCATGTCAGGCTCGGCCTTTTTCGACATGGCAGAGCCCGACGGAAACCATCTGTTAACCATAGGTCTCTTTTTGTGAGAGTCAGTCATCGAGGCAGCTAGTGGCACCATAGAACAGGAGGGCAAGATGCAAGACGTCTGGACGAGGTCGCCAGGAGTGGTGATCGCATTCCCGGATATTTCGGAGCGCCCGCCGCGTCCGCATCTGTCAGATGACGAACCCAGGGGCGAAATCCTTCTCTTCACGGGTGTCCGCTACGAGAGACCCGCTCCCAATCCGGGTCCTTCCCGCCCATTGGTCTCCAACGGCCGCGGCCGTCGCCGCTCCTGATTGTTCGAATTTTTTGTTGCCGATAAGACGCCGTTAGGCGTCGTTCAAAGGCTGGCGGCGTCGCGCACCATCAGCGCTGCATCCGGTCCATAGCTCGCGAGCTTTGGGCCTAAGTCCGGAACCGCTACCACGCGAAAGCCTGCCTTCTCCCAGAAGACTTGAGACTTGTTGACGGCGACCAGCGACAGGTTGTCGAAGCCTGCTTCGCGCGAATGAGCCACCAAACGATCGGTGAGCTGCGCCGCGTAGCCCTTGCCTCGAGCGATGGGCAGCAGGGCGACATCGTGAATGTAATAGGTTGTAGCAGGCGACGGGACTGCCCCGAGAAGCCGGTTCAACGGCGGCGGCTCCGCGAAGCGCCAGGGATGAGTGAGCGCATAGCCGATGGCGCGTTCATCCTCGACCAGCATGAAGCAACCCTCCGGGTAAAGGTGCTGCCGCTCCGCCAGAACCTCAGGATCTTCCGGGTGGCTGACATGGATCGCATCCGCCAGAGACTGAACCTGGTTCAAGTCCAGCGCGGTCATCGGTCGCCAGGGCATGGGTCTCAGGCGTCCGGCTCGGCCGTGCAGGCAACCGCCTTCGCCATCTCCTCCGCCTGCGGCCGCAGGCTGGGACTGGGCGCGACAACGCGAACGATCACGAAGCCCTGCACTTCGGGTGCAACGATCCGCACGTCGCGGGAGGGGGCGTTCTCGTCCTCGGCAGCCCTTGCCTCATCGAGTTGACGCCCGGTCATAGCGACGATCTCGAGTTCACCCCGCACGGCGGCACGATCCGTTACCGCAAAGAACACTCCGCCTGTCTCCTTGTGGAACGAGAAGGAGAGGGGAAGCGAGCCTGTGCGGGTGGCGACACGCATCGGCCCATTGCGCAGGTCGAACGCGCAGGTGGCGACCGCCACTGCAGGATCGGGATTGGGCAGCCAAGTGTTCTCGCCGCCGGGCGCGCTGATGATCTGAGCCTTGTCTGCGGTCAGGGTCGCCTGCACCTTGGAGAAGGCATCCTGGTCGGCCAGATAGGGGCTGCCGAGGATCGCCACGATATGGACCCCAGCGGCAATCACGAGGCCGCACAGGGTAGCGATGACGAAACGCCCGAACCCTCTCATGCTCCGCACTCCAGCCGCTGGATGACGGGCATTTCGCTCTCCTCGAGATTGGCCCCCGCGGCGCCTGGAGGATCATAGAGGCGTAGCGCGACCGTGAAGGGGCCTCCCGCGGGAAGCTGGAGCCAGTTGCCCGGTTGCACATTCCGGGACAGGGCAATGGAGAAATGGTCCTGTGCATCGCGCAGCACTTCCGCCGAAGTGAAGCTTCTACGCTTAAGTTCGGTGCTCGGCAGGCGACCGGCCTGATCATACAGGGTGACGGTCCAGACACGGGCAATGGGCGCGACCGGGCCGATGCTGTAGGAGCAGGCCGAATCGAGAGGCCTGCCGTCATTGTCCACGCTGGCCGTGAACCCCATCCCTTCGCCCGTGGCGAGGGGCACGTCGCTCCTGCGGGCGATGATGGCGCGCATGTACGGATCGGCCTCAGGGGCGCCGAGCTTGGGCCAGGACTGCCACGGACCCAGCCGGAGGCTGCCGAAGGGCGGTTTGCCATTGATGGCCCAATAGGCCGAGCCCAGGCCGACTCCCAGCGCCAGAAGAAGCGAGTAGACGACCAGGATGGCTGTGGGAACTCGGCGGATGGACACGGACAGGGATGGCCTCGATGGCGCGCGCATCGAAGCGGCCGCAGGGGCGTTCGTCAAGAGAGCTTCACTCTGCATGGTCAGGGCATGGCGACTTGGCGGGGGGCATCCACAGCCGCAGAACTGCGCGGCGCTTCCGGAGCCCTGCCTGTGGTGACGGAGCGGTCGACAGACTGGAACAGGGTGCCGATCCCGCCGAGGACTTCATAGGACTTGCGCGACAGGGTGCCGGCTAGGAAAGCCTGTGACGAGGACTGGGACGGATCGGCTGCCGGACGGCTCGAGGAGGCGACGCGGGTGGCATTGGCCGGGCTTGCACCAGGGATCGGGCGGATCTCCAGGTTCTGGTGGGCCACATTCATCACGTCGTGCCAGGTCATGGCCGGGAGCGTACCGCCGGTCATCTCGTTCATGGGGGTGGAATCGTCGTTGCCGTACCAGACGCTGGCCACCAGATTGCCCGTGAAGCCCACGAACCACGCGTCCTTGTAGCCGTTCGTGGTGCCGGTCTTGCCGGCCACCGGGATTCCTTCAAGGATGGCGCGCTTGCCGGTGCCTTCCTCCACGACCTTGTTCAGCATGAAGTTCATGTCCTGCACCACGCGGGTGTCGAGCACCTGCTTGGGCGGGGTATCACGGTCATGGCGGTAGATGATCTCACCGGAGGAGTTGCGCACCTCCCAGGCCGCATAAGGGTCGGCGCGCTTTCCGCCATTGGCGAAGACCGCATAGGACGCTGCCATGTCGATGGCGGTAACCTCGGCGGCGCCGATGGGCAGCGAGCTCGAGTCCGTGAGCGGGTGAGTCAGCCCCATGCGCTTGGCCGTATCGACGATCACGGCGCGGCCTGCCTTGGCGTTGCCCTTGCCGATCTCGACCGACATGATCACAGGAATGGAATTGATGGAGCGCGCCAAGGCAGAGACGAGCGGCATCGAGCCCGAGAAGGAGCGGCCATAGTTCTGAGGGCACCAGTTGCCCAGACAAACGGGCCGGTCGGTCACGATGGAATTCGGCCGCAGCTTCGGATTGGTGGTGAGAGCCGCCGCATACACGAAGGGTTTGAAGGAGGAGCCCGGCTGGCGCAGGCCTCCGGTGGCGCGGTTGAACTGGCTCTGCCCGTAATCGCGCCCACCCACGATGGCGCGCACGGCACCGTCGACATCCATGACCACCAGGGCGCCCTGGCCCACCTTGTACTGGCGGCCGTGCTGACGAAGCATGTTCTCGAGAGTCTGCTCCGCATGGCGCTGTAGGGCTGTGTCGAGGGGTGTCTTCACGATCAGCACGCGCTCGTTGCCGAACTTCTTCTGCGAGGCCTGGAACTTCACCTGCTCGAAAGCCCAGTCGAGGTAGAAGTCGGGTGTCGTCTCGCGTTCTCGGCTCACCGGGATGGCCGGATTGCGCCGGGCGATCTGGATCTGGCCCTCAGTGAGGAAGCCGGCTTCGACCATGTTGCGCAGCACTTCGTTTGCCCGGGCGCGAGCGGCAGGCAGGTTGACATGCGGAGCGTACTTGGTCGGTGCCTTGAACAGGCCGGCCAGCATGGCCGATTCCGCCAGCGTCAGGTCTTTCGCCGGCTTGCCAAAGTAATAATCGGCCGCCGCCACGGCGCCATGAGCGCCACCGCCCATATAGGCGCGGTCGAGATAGAGTTTGAGGATCTCGTCCTTGGTGAGGTGGAATTCGAGCCAGATCGCCAGGAAGGCTTCCTTGATCTTGCGCTCCAGCGAGCGCTCGTTCGTCAGGAAGAGGTTCTTGGCCAACTGCTGGGTGATGGAGGAGCCGCCCTGCACCACGCCGCCGCCCTGCGCATTGACCATGAGGGCGCGCAGGGTGCCGAAGGGGTCGATGCCCCAGTGATCGTAGAAGCGCCGGTCTTCGGTCGCCAGTGCCGCCTTGATCAGGTGATCCGGGAAATCCTCAAGCTTGTAGGAATCGTCAAGGTGGAGCCCGCGCCGCCCGACCTCCTGGCCGTAGCGGTCGAGGAAGGTGACGGCGAGGTCCTGGGTCTTGAGCCAGTCGTCCTCGGTCTCCTGGAAGGCCGGAAGAGCGAGCGCCAGCATGACCACAGCGCCGGCCGCGCCGAGGGTGGTCGCTTCGCTCGTCAGGTCGAGGAGAACACGGGGAGCACCGCGAAACCGCAGGCACTTCATCTTTTCCGAATACCATTCCCACGCGCCGCCGAGGCCGCTTCGGCCCTGGAACAGAGCCGAATTGAGCCAAGCATCGAATGCGAGCGCGGCACGCTTGATCCGTGTCGTGAAAGGGAGGGGAGGCTGCTGGCTCACGGTGGTCCTTCGGGGCGGGTCAGGCGGGCTGACCGCGCTTATATTATGGTCGTTTGGTATCCTAGCGGCAACGCTGAAGCGCGGCGAGGCTGATGTATATAACTCCGTACCTTGTTTGTAGGTTCACGGAGATTTACCTCTTAAGGGCTAAAAGGCTGCGACACGTGCGGTTTAGCACCTTCCTTCAAACCGCCTCAAAGAGACGTCAAAGCGCCCACATGCCAAATGCCGCACCCATGATCCGCTCCCAGCCGGAGGAGCATCCCTTCTGGCGCACGAAGTCTCTGGAGGCCATGAGCCTCGAGGAATGGGAGAGCCTGTGCGACGGCTGCGGCCGTTGCTGCCTCGTCAAGCTAGAGGACGAGGACTCGGCCGAGGTGATGTACACCAATGTGGGCTGCACTCTTCTGGACGATCAGACCTGCCGCTGCCGCGACTACCCGAACCGTCAGGCCAAGGTGGCCGATTGCGTGCGCCTGACGCCACAGGCAGTCCGGAGCCTCTCCTGGCTGCCCCAGACCTGCGCCTACCGTTTGCTGGCAGAAGGCCGGGATCTCTATTGGTGGCACCCGCTCGTCTCCGGCGACCCGGAGACGGTGCATGCGGCCGGCATCTCCGTACGCGACCGGGTGGCCGGACCAGAGGAGAATTTCAGCATCGCCGAACTGCTGGAGCGCATCACCGACTGGCCGATGGAGCATCCTGAAGACTGAAATAGGGCGGGAAAGGGTGCTGCCCTTTCCCGCTTCGTATCAGCGTGATGCCTTGTAGAGCTTGGTAGCGATCTCGAACATTTCTTCCGGTGCATAATCGGGCGTGAAGGCCGAGGGGACGCCTGTGAGTTGCTGGATCTTGCCGCCTTCGGGCATGCCCTCCACCACGGTCAATTCGCCTGGAGGATCGTCAGGCAGCGCCACCTCGCCGTTGCCCCAGATCCCGGCCATTTCCTTGTAGTCGTCCGGGCTGAACGTATAGAGGCGCCGGTGGGAGCCCTCATCGAGATATTTCTGGCATTCCGGAATGTTGCCGAGAGGGATGTTGGGAGTGGGGAGCATCTTCTCGATTTCGACGCCCGTGATCTTCTTCAGCGCCAACGCGTAGGCATGGGCGTGAACGGAGCCCCGGACCAAGAGGTAGCCGCAGACTTCGCGCCCGGTCGGGTCCGTCAGCGTCTCGTAAACACGCAGCTTATGCAGTCTGGCGCCGCATTCGAGATGGAAGTTGTGCAGGAGATCGAGCACCACGTTGCCGGTCGTGGTGATGAAGTCATTGTTCCACGACTGTCCGTTGCTGTTTACCGGCATGGCGCCGCCGCCGCCGGAAAGGAACGCTGCGGCGAGACGAATGTCCTTCATGTCTTCGAACGGCGCATCGGAAATGTCGGCACCGCCGTCTTCATCGTCATTGGCGTCATCCGGGCCGTTGTTCAGCATGGCGACACCATTGCTGACCAGTTCCACATGGCCGAGTTCCTCCGCCGTAATGGCTGCGACCAAGCTGTAGAAGGGGCGAAGCTTGCTCTTGCTGCGAAAGTTGAAGCTCTGGAACATGTAGTTCCCAAGAGTCGACATTTCCCCATACTTGCCGCCGAGAAGCTCCTGGAGGGCTGCAGCCGCATTCGGGTCCTGACGCTTCGGCGCCGGGAGATCGATTTGGAGTTTATCGACGCGTAGGAACATGGCAGATCCTCCCTTTGGGTAAGATCGGGAAACCTGCCAGTGCTCGGCGGGTTCCGGAAAAACCCTCAGCAATCCGCGCCAGCGCTGCTTTTTATAGGGGTAAGAAGTCTGGCCTCATCGCAGCTTGGTGTCATGAGATGACAGTCCTAGCTGTCCGGGATCATTCAGCCGCTCCTGTTAGAAGGACCCACCGGTTCTGAAGCCGCCTCCGCCGAAGGATCCGCCCGTTCCGAAACCACCCGGCTGTGGGAAAGGAATTCCACCGCCGAAGCCGGAATCCCAAGGGCTGGGGCCATGGTGGAAGCCGCCGCGCAGCACCTGCCCGAGAATGGCTCCGCCGATCGCCCCGGTGAGAACGCCGCCGAGCACGTTGCCGAGGGCGGCCTCATTGCCGAAGGTGCCATAGGGGGTATCGTAGCCCTGGCTGCGCAGCTCCTCCCATTCCTGCTCGATCATGGCCCGCCGCTTGGCCGTCTCCTTGAGCTGGCGGTGAGCGTCCACTGCCTGGCGCAGCGCTCGGTTGATCATAACATCGGTCGCCTGGATGCGGCGCACGAGCGCCTCGTCCTGGGGCGTGGGGGTGCGCAAGGCTTCCTCGTAGAGCTGGTTGAGATCCTCGCGCTCGTCCGCGGCCGCCAGAAGTGCCACGGCCTCCCGGTAGGGTGCATCTCCTTCCAGCACCGAGGCATCGTGGGTGCGGTCCAGATCGGCGAGCGCTGACCGGGCCTCGGCAAGACTCCGCTCGGCGTCATCCACGGCCTCTTTGTTCTGCGCGGCCTTTTCCTCCAGCGGCGGGGTTCCGGCAACTACAAGCGCTTGGCGCTCTAGCGCGGTCAGCCGGCTCCGGACAGCCTTCAGATCATCGATGATGCGGCGGGCGTGCTCGCGCAGCCTCTCCGGGATCTCGTTGAGGAGGGCGTAGTTGGCCCGCGCCTTGTCGTAGCCGACGACGCGCGCCACGACGCGGTCCATGGCGCGGGTGAAGTGACCGACCCGGTAGGCCGCCGTGCCGAACTTTCGCGTCCATAGATACATGAAGAGCGGGTCGGCTTCGTAAGGTCGGCGCTTCTCGTCCCGGTCGGTTTCCGCCTGCACGGCCTTCTTTTCAGCCTGCTGGGCCTGTCCGGTGATTTCGGCCACCCGGGCGCGGGACGCGATCCATTCTGGGTCGGCGCTGATTTTAGCCTCCACGTCCCGGCGCAGGGCTTCGACCTGGGCCAAGGCCTGCTCCAGGGCATCCACGGCGGCCTGCCGATGGGCCTCGGCCTGCCTTACCCGCTCTTCGGCCTGACGCCGCCGCTCGGTGAGCTGGCGCAAGGCCTCCTGGCGGCTGTTGAGCACGCTCAGCGCCTGCCGTTCGGCGGCATCCAGCTGGCCCACGACCTGGTCCTGGCGGATCGCGTCGAGCTTCAGCCGCGCCAGCTCGCGGAACGCCTCCGTGCGCTGGATCCGAAGGCGGCCGACCTCCTCAGTGGCGCGCGAATAGACAAGCTCGCACGCCGCCTCCTGCTGACGGGCTTTCTCGATGATGTGCTCGATCTGTGCGAGCGCCTGACGTCCCGAAATCATCGTCCTACCATTGTGTGATCGCACCATTGAGGACCGGCATCTGGTACTCGACGTCGAGCTGGCCCCGGCGCTTCTCGCCCAAGCGGTTGCGCTGCACGATGCCGTCATCGCTCTTGTCCCGCTGCACCTGCATGGCCGTGGTCTCGCTCACGCGCACGCCCCATTTCGACGCGGTGACGGTGCGCCCATCCTCCTCGCTCGTGACCGGCAGGCTGAGGATCCGCCCGTCCGGGGCGACCGGCTCCACGATCAGGTAGTAGTTTCGTCCGGCCGGATTACGCTCCGGCACCCGCCAGACGCCGCTTGGCTCTCCGGGGCGGGAGACGATGCGCAGTACATATTCGCGCCGCAGCTCCGCGCGCAGGACCTCCAAGTCATTGAGGGCCTGCCGGGCTCGGTCGGCGTCACCGCGGGCAATAGCGGTCTTGCCTTCGGCGAGGAGCCGATCGGCCCTTTCCCGCGCCGCCGGCACCTGCGCCTCCCGCAGCACATCCTCGTGCCCCTGCTCCAGGGCCGTCGGCAGTCGCGTGGCCAGCTCGATCCGGTTGCGCTCGGCCTGGGCCTGCACCTCGGCAGCCCGCTGGCGAGCAGGCTCGACGACGCCGAAGTGATAGGCGCCCCAACCGAAGGCCAACAGCGCCAGCAGGGTGACGAGGAGCCGTCCGATCCGCCCCCGGTTGACCCAGGCCCGCGCCACCGTGTGGGAGAAGCTTGGACCAGGCGGCGTATAGACGAAGCGCTGCTCCTTCAGGGCCTGCACGCCTTCCTGCAGGATGCGGTCCGGGACCTCGATTCCCTGTCCGTGGTAGATCTCGCGCAGGCGCTGCAGCAGCTGGGCGTCGCGGTCATGCTCGCTCAACTCACGGCTGACGAGGTTTTCCTGGTGGCGGAGCGTGTCCACCACGTCCATCGCGAGCATAACCTCGTCGAGGTCCCGGGGCGGCTGGTCGGGAGGGCTCGCGGGCGCAGTGGCAACCATCTCAGCCATTGGCCGGCAGCGCCTGTCCTTCCGCAACGAGGCGTGCGATACGCCGCTTGCCGTCCTCGACCGCCTCGCGGATCTCGGCGGAGTTCTGCGTCGCGAGGCGGCGCATCTCCCCGATGATCTCCTGGGAACGCTCCTGGAATGTGATCACGGAGTCCACGAGCTTCTTCACCGCGTCGGCCCGGATGGTCGGGCCGTAACCTGCCTTCACGGCGGCCTCGCCGACCTGATCGCCGATCTCGGCCAGAACCTCAAGGCTGCGGGAAACGCCCTCCTTCATCTCGTTCAGGGTCTGGGTCGACTCGTTCAGGCCGAACATGCCGGTGAACGACGCTTTCAGCGCCGTGAACACCGAGTCGTTGGTGGAGAAGAAAGAGACCGCCTGGGCATAGACGCGTTCCTTGGCGTTCGTCATCTGCATCAGGCGCGCCATGATCACTTCGGAGGTGTTGTAGCTCACCGTCAGGTTGTCGGAGAGATCCTTGGCGATCTGATAGCGCTTTTCCTCGTCCTGGGTGCGCCGGAGCTGTTCGTCGCGCGTGAGCTCGAGGCGAGCGCGATCTGCCACTTCCGTGCCCTTGAAGTTGACGACCGTATCGGACGCCTTCTGCAGATCCGCCTTGGCGGCTTCGAGCTTCTGCTCAGCGGTTCGCAGGACCTCAAGGGCCATCACCTCCGCATGTTTGAGGGCGCCGCGGAAATCGCGGTAGGCATCGAGGATGATCTGCTCGCGCTCGATCTGATCCTTGGTCGAGCGGGTCACGTCGAGATAGACTTCCTTGATCCTGTCGAAGCGGTCCGCAACATCGCCGCGCGAAACCTTCATCCAGACATTGTTGATGCGCTCGAAGAGATCGATCTTCTGGTCATCCAACTGGTCGACCATCTTCTTCGTGTCGTCGCGGATCGAGTTGAAGGATTCCGTGATCTCGCGGTAGCGCTCGCCGATTTCCATGGCTTGTGTCTGCTCGCGCACCACCTCGTTGAACACGCTAGTCTGGCCCAGGGTGCGTGCGATGATCACAATCCTGTCCTGATCCAGATCCGAAATCTTTTCCAGAAGTCCGTTGATCGGCGCGTCCATGGCCTGAGGCGGAATGATCCCGAGCTCCCGCAGGGCGGATGTCGCCTTGTCGAGATATTGCAGGGGCGTTTTGACGACGATATCGGACATGAGGTCTCCTCCGAACCAAAGCGCGGCCTCTCAGCCGCTCTGTAAATTATCAGCACAGCGCATGATCGGACGGCCATGAAAGCACAGCGGTCTAATGTGCAATCGGATCGAGGGTTCCAGGAGACCCTCTCCGGGTATCTGCAATGGGCTCGCTGGCACAGAGCGTCCATGTGGGCTCAGGATTGGGCTTCCTTGCGCCCGTCGCCGTTATCTTCGCCAGGAACCTCCGTTTGCTCGCCGAGGGTCTCCCGCACGTAAAGCTTCTTCACCAGCACATAGGTGACGATCGCGAGGGGGAAGCCGAAGATCAGGCCGAGCGTGCCGAACAGGATGCTGCCGACCAGGATGGCGAACAGCGCCATGGCGGGCGGAACGCTGATCATGCTTCGCGCCACGAGAGGCTGGATGACGTTGCCCTCGATCTGCTGAATCACCAGGACGGCCCCCATCGTCCAGAGCGCGGCTTCCCCGCTCACGGTGAAGGCGATCAGAACCGCCGGCAGGGCTCCCAGGATCGGACCGAGGAAGGGGATGAAATCCATGATGCCGGCGATGAGGCCGAGGCCGATGGGTGAGGGCAGTCCGATCAGCCAATAGGCCGACGTCGAGAGAACGGCGACACAAGACATCGCGATCAACTGCGAGATCAGCCAGAGCCTCAGGACCTGACCTGATGCATCGAGCGAGGATTCGACCCGCTCATGCTGGTTCTTCGGGAAAAGCTTGACGAGGCCGCGGGTGTAGAGCCGCGGATCCGCCGCGACATAGACGCCCGCGATCACCACCAGGAGGAAATTAGCGAGCCCGTCGAGAATGGCGCCGCCGATCCCGGCGAGGCGTGCAGCCAGTCCACCATTGGGACCATTGGATATCATCTCCGAGATGTCGTCGCTGACGGGTCCAATGCCGAGATTCTTGGAGAAGTTGTCGACAGCGGACGGCAGGCGCTCGACGACATTCGAGAACTGCGCCCGGACCTGCGTTCCAAAAAGCGCCCCGAGGCCAATGAAGGCCACCAGGATGAGCAGACCGGCCACCATCAGCCCCCACCGGTCCGGAACCCTCAGATAGCGAACCAGACCGTCGGCGGCGGCATGCAGGATGATGGCCACGAGAACTGCGCCGAAGGCCAGCAGAAGCACGTCCGAGAGCTTCCAGAGCAGAAGGGCGAGCACCAGCAGGCCGAGGGCGATGAGGAACTTGCGGATGAATTCCGCGTCTCTCATGACCCCACGTCGGGAACGGTCCCGGTCATCCATCGTTTACGCCCTCTCCACTTGCGCATTGATAATGGAAACAGCGAAGCTCGGTTCCGACGTGTGCACTGAGTGTATTCACAAAGCAATTACGGGCTGTTCCGCCTCAGCTCGATGGTATAGCGTAAAATACCTTCCCAAAATTTTGGAACGTTATCAAAAATTCATGGTTGTTCTGGCATGGAGGGAAGTCAAATGACATCGCATGTCATCTGTTTTGTTCTCGGTACGGTATTCCCGCTTGCTACGGTAGGTTGGCTGTTCGCACACTGAATGGAATGCAGCACATTACTTTCGTATGAAGTATTCTGTTTCCCAATTCCGATCGATGCCTATGCAAAACCCGCCTGATGAGTTCAGGTGGGTTTTGCATGCTTAGACGTCTAAGTCTGCCTAGCGAATAACGTCCATACAGGACTGATTGCCCTGAATATCCACGCTACAGGTCCGCTGGCGGATGGAACCGGTGGTGGTAGGATCCGAAACGACCAGCACGTTCGGCGCTGATTGGGCCTTCGCATTCTGCTCGGCAACGCCGCCTGCAATGCCGCCTACGCCTGCACCGATCACCGCGCCCACAGGGCCACCTACGATCGCACCGGTGACGGCGCCGGTCGCAACGCCTGCTGCCGTTCCATCTTGGGCGAGGGCAAGATGAGGCATGATTAAGAGAGCGGATGCAGACAGTCCGATAGCAAGTTTACGCATAACTTAACCCTACATCAGAATACTTCCGAAAAAGAACGCTGAGCTTGGCCTCAATGTTCCTTCTCTGGCCAAGTTGGTCTGGCACGTCTACTTTGACGCGACCGTAGCACGCTTGCGTAACTCTTCCTGGAGTGAGGTGGGGAGGTCGATTCCTGTTAGGCGCCAGGTGGTGCCGCTCAGGCGTAGGGTGAGCCTGAATTGCCGGTCTCGGGGCTCGTCCGGGTTCAGCGGGATCGTGATGGCCCTGAAACCCTGTGATTCAGACAGGACGAAGATCCGCAAGGCCTGCTGGAGGGAGCCGGGATCGAAGCGGATCGCTGGCCCGGCCGCCCCCTCCCGCTGAATCTGCTGCAACTGCCCGTCTTCAAGAAGATCGATCAAAGCCTGGGGGGTGAGGAGTTCCTCCAGAACCGGATTGAGGGCGGCGGCTCCAGCCTGGGCGGCGAGCTGCCGGTCACGTTCGCTGATGTCCTGGGTCTTCAGATACTCTCCAAAGATCTGGCGGGCGAGGGAGGCGCGCAGGGCGTTGAAATTGACGCGCTCGGTGATGCGCGCCACATCCTTGGCTTGGACGGCCTTGGAGAGATCGTAGAGCGCAACGAAAGGCGAGACCATGAAGATGGCCCAGCCTAGGAGAAGCAGGAAGCTGATGCGGAAGGTCCAGCGCATCGTCTCTCTATGGTCAGAGGGTCAGGAGCCGCCCCCATCGGACAGGGCAACCGGTGAGCCGACTCAGGTAAGCATGTTTTCCGCAATAAAAAAGGGCGATCCTGCGACCGCCCTTTCTTCATAGTCGCTGAACTGAAGATCAGCCGCGGGCGCGGGCCCGGATCATGAAGGTGTCGAAGGCGTATTCGGCCACTTGGAACCAGAGGTATTCCTCGTTGCGGAAGCCGCGGACGCTCTCGTAGATCTTCTTGAAGTCGGCATTCTTGCCCGAGACCTCGTCATAGACCTCGTTGGCGGCCTTGTAGGCGGCCTCGAGGATCTCCTGCGAGAACGGACGCAGCTGCGTGCCGGCACCGAGCAGACGGCGCAGGGCGGCCGGGTTGCGGGCATCGTACTTGGCCAGCATGTCGTTGTTGGCGTAGCTCGAAGCCGTGGTCAGGATGGCCTGATACGCCTTGGGCAATTCTTTCCATTTTGCCTGGTTCACGAACAAGTGGATCGACGGGCCGCCTTCCCAGAAGCCGGGATAGTAGTAGTACGGCGCCACTTTCGAGAAGCCGAGCTTCTCGTCGTCGTAGGGGCCGACCCACTCGGCGGCGTCGATGGTGCCGCGCTCGAGCGACGGATAGATGTCGCCGCCCGGGATCTGCTGCGGCACGACGCCGAGCTTCGCCATCACCTGACCGGCGAGGCCGGCGATGCGCATCTTGAGGCCCTGCAGGTCCTGAACGGTCTTGATTTCCTTGCGGAACCAGCCGCCCATCTGCACGCCGGTGTTGCCGGCCGGCATGCCGTACAGGTTGTGCTTGGCGTAGAACTCGTTCAGCAGGTCGTTGCCGCCGCCATGATAGAGCCAGGCGTTCTGCTGGCGGGCGTTGAGGCCGAAGGGCAGGGCGGTGCCGATGGCGAAGGTCGGGTCCTTGCCGAAGTAGTAGTAGGAGCAGGTGTGGCCCAGCTCGACGGTGCCGCCGCCGACAGCGTCGGCGATCTGCGGGGTACCGACGATTTCACCCGCCGCGAAGGGCTGGATCTGGAACTTGCCGTCGGTGGCTTCCGACACGTACTTGGCGATGGTTTCAGCCGCGCCGTAGATGGTATCGAGGGACTTCGGGAAGCCGGACTGCAGGCGCCACTTTACCTCGGGAGCCGACTGGGCGATCGCCGGAGCGGCCACCGCGGTCGAGGCGGCGCCGACCGCCGTTGCCTGCAAAAACTGACGACGTTTCATATACTAACTCCTCCCTCTGGGGTCGTGACTTCGTCACTTGCGCCCTATTGACACCAAATCGGGTTCCCTCCGCAAGAACCCTCGGGCCGCTATCGACTAATGATCTATGCGCCTCTTGAAAACCGGTTCGGTCTGCTCACGAAAGAGGCACGTCGATCGTGCAGACCACCCCTTCAGGCCGGTAGATCAGGCGAACCTCGCCGTTGAGCTCGCGGGCGAGACCGTCTTGGATCAGGCGCGAGCCGAAGCCCTTGCGCGATGGCGGGGAAACGGGCGGCCCGCCATACTCCTCCCAGTTCATGACGAGCCGCGGGCCGGGTGCGGCCTCAACCGTTGACCAGGACACCAGGACCTGGCCTTCGGCAGCGCCAAGGGCGCCGTACTTGGCCGCATTCGTGCACAGTTCGTGCATGGCCATGGAAAGGCTCAGTGCCATGGAGGGCGTCACGCGAAGGTCCTGCCCTTCGAGCCGGATCCGGCTGCCATCGTCCGAGGGGTCCCGGTAGGGATCGAAGGCCTGGGCGACGAGTTCGACCAAGCCTGCGCCTTCCCAGTTTTCCCGGGTGAGTATGTCGTGGCCCCGGGCCAGCGCGAAGAGTCGGGCCTCGAAAGCGGCGTAGAGGGCGGGCAGGTCCCGCGCCTCGCTGGCCCCTCGCACCCGGAAACTCTGGGACGCCAGGGACTGTACGGTAGCCAGGGTGTTCTTCACCCGGTGGTTCAGCTCGTTGAGCAGAAGTCGCAGGTGCTCCTCCGACCGCTTGTGGTCGGTGATGTCGATCTGGATGCCGTCCCAGACGATACCGCCATTCTCCAGCCGCCGCGGCGTCGTGATGATGCGGTGCCAGCGCGTCTCGCCGGTCCTGGCATGCTGCATCTCAACCTCCTCCTGGCATTCGGTGAGGGTGCGAAGGCTCTCCAGCCGCCGCGCGAGCATGCGCTCGCGGTGATGCGGCAGCACGAGGCTGTAGAGCAGATCCGGATTGGACTGCGCTTTCTCCACAGGGACACCCGTGAGGATCTCGCAGGTCTTCGAGACATAGAGCACCTTGCGCTCGTGATAGTCCGCAGAATGGCTGGTCTGATAGAACATGCAGGCGGGCGCATTGTTGGCCAAGGCGCTCAGGCGCGCCTCGCTGGCGCGCAGCTCCTCCTCGGCTCTGCGCCGCTCCGTCCAGTCGCGAAAGCTGACGCCGATGCCGCCGTTATAGGGGAAGACATGGAATTCCAGGTGGCGCCCGGGTCGCCCGACGGCCTCGCCTTCGAAGGACAGAGGGTGGCCTGAGAGGAAGACCCCCTCGTAGCGGCCACGCAGGTCGGTACCCTCGGATTCGGGAAACACATCCCAGATCACCTTGTGGAGCATCGCCTGTCGGGGAAGGCCGAAATAGGTTTCCGCCGCCCGGTTGATGTAGCTGAAACGCCAATGCGCGTCGAGGGAGTAGAAGGCATCGCCGATGCCCTCCAGAACCACGGCAAGCTGGGCATTGACCTTGGCTTCGACCGTGCGGGCGAGAGCCTGCTGCAGAGCATCGTTCAATGCTCCGCGCGGGCTGGCGGAGATGGAAGCCACGAGATCGTTTGTGAGCTTCTCCAGATCGATGGATGCAGTCAGGGCCGGGTTGGGCATGTTCATGATATGAAACATAATCACGGTTTCACATCATGGGCAATGTGCCTCCATGCCGTTCGGGCAGGTTTTGGAGCTCACGGTGCGAATCCGCACACCGCTACCGTTCAGGTCGGTCAGGATTCGGTCTGAACGGAGGTCTTTTCGAACGAAGGATTCTTTGGAATGCTGAAGGCTTCGGCGGCGCAGATCAGGGTGAACAGGGCGATGACGCCGACGATCTCGGCGAAGCTGACAAGCGTGGAAGACTGATCGCCCACGTAGGCGAACGCGCCCGAAACGAGCGCGACAACGACAGCCCAAAACATCATGGGCCTTCTCCCCGGCTAAGCTTATTGCGGCTACACAACGCCCACCTAGACGAAAAGTTCCTAAAGCCAAGCTAAAAAATTTCTTGGATGTCGGTCTTTCGGCATGCGGCGTTATTCCACCATGAGGAAGATCCATGACGGTTTTTTGAAGGCCTGTCCATGCGCGCCCTGATCGCCCGGTTCGTGTCTGACCTCGAGCCCCCGGACAGCATTGTGCTGGAGGACGCCCGGCAGGCATCCACGCTAGGGCAAAAGGCCGTCCACGGGAGCCTGCTCGAGCGCATCCCCGCCCTGCACGCCGTCGAGCATTCTCCGCCCGCTAACCCGCGGCCGTGGCCCGGCTCCATCAGGATCGCAGCGTTCAACGCGCAGCGCCTCAAGGACAGGCGGGCGACCCGGCATCTCATGCGGCAGGCCGGTGCGCAGGTGACGCTGCTGAGCGAGGTCGATCTCGGCATGGCGCGATCCGGCAACGCCCACACCATTCGGGACCTGACCGCCGGAACTGGGGACGGCTATCTCTACGGGGCTGAGTTCGCCGAACTCGACCTCGGCAGCGCGGACGAGGTCGCGCAATGCGCCGGTCAACGCAATGCAAGCGGCCTGCACGGCAATGCCATCGTGACGGGCCTTGCCCTGGAGCACCCCTGGCTGATCCCGCTCGAGGAGAACGGCCTGTGGTTTCCCGGCATCGACGGCCTCCAGAGGCGCGTCGGCGGGCGCATGGCACTGGCCGCCCGCGTGGCCGAGGCGCCCCGGCCGCTATGGATCGTGAGCACGCATCTCGAGAGCAAGTCCGATCCGGCCGACCGCCTGATGCAGATCGAGGCCCTGCTGCGCGCGCTCGACGTCATCGCTCCTGATGAGGCCTGCGTGATCGGCGGCGACTTCAACACCAAGGCCCTGCCGCGCGGCGAGGGCGAGCGGCCTCTCCTGCTGGAGGCGCCCGAGCGCTTCGAGCCGCTCTTCGCCAGCCTGCGCAAGGCCGGTTTCGAATGGCAGCACGCGAACCTCCCGCTGCCAACACAGACGCCCGGCCCGACGAACAAGCCCGCGCCGCCCTTCGGCAAGCTCGACTGGTTCGTGGTGCGCGGGTGTGAGGCGTCAAACCCTCAGGTCATCTCAGCGGTCGACGAGCTGGGCAGGGCGGTGTCGGACCACGAGATGATCGCGGTGGATCTGAGGATCGCTTGAACACGGGCGCGGTAGGGATCAGAAGCGATTTGGACCAACTACAACTTGGTCGACCGGTCTCAACGTTGATCCGGCTGCGCGCCGATCCCCGCGCTCGCGCCGGCCGTTGTCGGGTTGTGTCGGTGCCGTCCGAACATCGCGCGCTTCCAGGCCGTCAGGCTCACGATGGCGACACAGCACAACGTGTTCGCGACAAAGACCGCCGCCATGCGCCAGTCATCCACCACCAGGACCGCATAGGCGACCGTGGACAGATGGGATACGCCGAACAGAGTCCAGGTCGCGTAGGAGATGGCCACGGCGCCCTGCGTATCCCGGCTGATCTTCACGATCTGCGGCAGATAGGCGAAGACCCGGGCCGTGTTGCAAACGGTGAACACGACCAGGGCCGCCTCGGCGGGTGTGACCGGCATGGTCAATCTGCGGCATGCGCGCTGAAGGGGCAGTAGGACATGACCTCGTCCTGGGTCGTCATGATTCTCTGTGCAACCCTGTTGAGCGTATCGGCCCCGAAGCGATCATACAGGGAGGCTGCGGCTATGCGAGGCTCGTTCACGTAGCTGCGGCCCACGAGATGCAGGGCGGCGGCGCCTTCTTCGGAGCCGAACTTGCTCGTGTAGTACAAGCCCTGGCACCGACAGCCGGACAGGTCGGAATCGGCGATGGACCTGCATTCGCCCTCGACGTCGAGCGTGGTCTCGGCGGCGTTCGCCGTCGTTGCCGTCATGGCAATGCCGAACATGATGATGAGCGCACGGTTCATTAGCTTGCTCCTTGGCAGCCCGCATCGTTGGATCGAAGGGACGCCGTAAGGCTGCTCCCATCGTGGGCCGAGTTTCGAATCAATCGGTGAGCGCTCGTCGATCATGATGCTGCGCGCGGCTCTGCACGTCCTCCTCCATTTGGGGGAGGGACGTGGATTCGGTCTCGGAGTAGGCTTCAAGCCAGGTGCTTGCGCCCCTGTCGGCGTGGCCTGCTTCGGGGGAATCCATGAAGCCGTACGAAGCCTTCTCCGATCTAATCGGCCGCATCTACGACTGCGCGCTCGATACGCGTTTGTGGCCAACAGTCCTGGGGGAAATCGCGGACGCTCTCGGCGGCATCATGGGGGACCTGTCGGTGGTCCATCCGCTCGAGCCGAGATTGATCGTGGCGGCCATATACAACTGGCCGGACGACCTTGTTGAACGTGTTGCAGCCAGCGCCCCGATCAACCCGACCCTTTCCATCGGATTGACGTCTCCTCTGTGTGAGCCGCTCTGCACCACCCGGGATTATCCCGAACTCCACCAGAGCCGCTACTGGCGAAACTGCTTTGCCGAGCGCGGGCTGTACGACTATGTCCTCGCACCGTTGACGCGAACCGTCACCAGCTTCTCCTCCTGGGGAGTCGTGGGCAGCGAGGCCAAGGGGCCCTTCACGGATCAGGACCTTGAACTCGCTCGACTGCTCTCGCCGCACATCAAGCGTGCGGTCGCGATCTCCGGTGTCATCGGGCATCAGAGGGTGGAGGCCGGCACCCTGCGCGCCGCTCTCGAAGCCCTGGCAACGCCCGCCATGATCATCGAACCCGACGGCACCATCCGGTTCCGCAACCGGGCCGCCGACGAGGAACTCGCCTCCCAGCGGGCGCTGCGCGAGCACAATGGCGCTCTCAGGGCAATGACGCCCGATGCGGCGAAGCTGCTGGCCGGACTGTCGCTCTCAAGCGATCACCGGATGCGGAGAGGATTCGATGCCTTCCTGACCGACACGGCAGGGCGAACCCTGCACGCCACCTGGGCTCGGTTGGAACAGGCAGGAGAGGAGATCGGCAGCCCCATCATGCTGCTGCTGCGCGAGCCTGAAACCGCGCTCATGACGCCCTTGGCGAGCGCCGCCTCCCTATATCACCTCACGACGGCCGAGATCCAGGTGCTCGGGCAGGTTCTGCAAGGGCACGCCCTTGCGGATGTTGCGGACCTCCTCGGCCTCGCCCGCTCGACGGTAAAGACGCATCTCGACGCGATCTACCGCAAGACCCAGACCAACCGGCAGGCCGAGCTGGTCTCCCGGATCATGAGCCTAGCCTCTCCGCTCAAGTCCTGACCGGAAGCCTTCCGGTCCCCAAAAGCGTTCGTCGGCGAGTGCAGGAGGCGGAAGCGGTAGAGAGCATTTCGACGATTTTGCATGCTGCACCGACATGCTCCGGCGGGATGCCGACGTCCGGTGAGAAGTATGGAACCGAAGAAAAGTTTCCTGTTTATCGCCCTCTTGTTCTATGTCTGGCCCCTGAAAGTGAGACATTGTCCATTCTTTCCTGGGCTTTCCGGAACATCTGTGGACGAGCTTGCGCGATCCCCCCACCGGAGCGAACCATCAGCCGTCGCAGAATTCATCTTGACAGCGTGACGCTCTTAGAGTACAAAACGTGAACACTGACGAAGTGTGAATGAAGAGCCCCCGCCCGCATCCGCTGCGTCAGCAAACCTCCACCGCCCAGCGACCCCGCTCGGGCGGTTTTTTGTTGGCTTCTTCATGGTCCAGAGAATTGAGATCACCGACGAGCAGAGGCAGCAAGCCTGGGAGTTCTATACCCGCGAGCCGAAGATGAGCTTGCCCGAGATCGAGCGCTACCTCGGTGTCGGCAGCAATACCTTCCTGCGGATGCGCAGACGCTGGGGCTGGCCGTCGCGTCAGGGCGCCAGCATAGAGAAAGCCTCAGGCACGGCCGTGAAAGATGACGGTGCTCCCGCTCACATCGCCACGATCGCGGCCGCTTCGGTGAACGACGCCGCCCGCGCCTTGGCGCAGGCGACGCGGGTGCAGATCGATGCGCTCATGGACGAGCAGCGCAGGGGCCAGGCCAAGGATCACGACAAGACCGCCCGCAGGCTCGCGTCTTACGCCAAGACGCTGGCAGCCGCGCGGGCGCTTCTGGAACAGGAAAGTTCATCGCTCGATGATACCGAGCCCCATGACAACAAACCCCGGCGCAGCCTGCACGAACTCCGCGAGGAGCTTGCTCGCCACCTTGACCGGGTTATCGCGGAGGAAGAGTCTCGCGGACGCGACGGCCTCCTTATCTGAGGCCGAACTCAGCAGCATTCTCCGCTTCTGGCCGATCCGCTGCCGGCCCGAGCAGCGCCTGCCGGGCCTGGCCCGGCACCACGGCCCCTGGACGATCTGGCTCATCCTCGGCGGACGCGGCGCGGGCAAGACCCGCACCGGTGCCGAATGGGTGCGCGGCATCGCGCTGGGCGATCCCGATTTCGGGACAAGCGCCTCGCGGCGCATCGCGCTCGTAGGCGAGACCTTTGCGGATGCGCGCAACGTGATGGTGGAGGGGCCGGCCGGCATCCTCGCTGCTCATGCGCGCCATGAGCGGCCCACCTGGTCGCCCTCGCTGCGCAAGCTCGAATGGCCGAACGGCGCGGTGGCGCAGGTGTTCTCGGCGGAGGATCCGGACAGCTTGCGCGGCCCGCAATTCGAGGCCGCCTGGGCGGACGAACTCGCCAAGTGGCGGCACGTGGAAGAGACCTGGGACATGCTGCAGTTCGGCCTGCGTCTCGGCGCCCATCCGCGCCAGATGGTGACGACCACGCCGCGGCCGATTCCGATCCTGAAACGCCTGCTCGGCGATCCGCACGTGGCGGTGTCGCGGGTGCGGACCGCCGAGAATGCGGAGAACCTGGCGCCAGCCTTTCTCGACACGGTGGTGCGCCGCTATGCGGGCACGCGGCTCGGGCGGCAGGAATTGGATGGCGACATCATCGAGGATCGTCCCGATGCGCTCTGGACCCGCGACGTGATCGAGAGCAATCGCATCGACGCGGCGCCATCCCTCAGGCGCATCGTCGTGGCGGTCGATCCGCCGGCCTCGTCGTCGAAACGCGCCGATGCCTGCGGGATCGTCGCGGCCGGCGTGGACGAGGGCGGCACGGCCTATGTGCTGGAGGATGCGAGCGCCTCAGGATTGAAGCCGCCCGAATGGGCCGCAAAGGCGGTGGCGTTGTACCGACGATTGCAGGCCGACGCGCTCGTGGTCGAAACGAACCAGGGCGGCGAGATGGTGGGCAATGTGATCCGCGAGGTCGACCCGTCCGTGCCGGTGGTGAGCGTGCATGCGACGCGGGGCAAGTATCTTCGCGCCGAGCCGGTCTCCGTGCTCTATGCCCAGAACCGCGTGCGCCATGTGGGCGCGCTGCCGGAGCTGGAGGACGAACTCTGCGATTTCGGCCCCGGCGGCCTCACCTCGGGCCGCTCGCCCGACCGCATGGACGCGCTCGTCTGGGCGCTCACCGAGCTGATGCTGCGCGAACGCCGCGCGCCGCGGGTGAGGGTGTTGTGAAAAAGAACGCCCCAGCCGAAGGGTGGTGTTCACGCACATCTCCAGCCGGGGCGCCGTGGCTACCGTAGGGGCAACAAGTAAAGCCACTCGGCATAAGCTAAGCCGTTGAAAAAAATCCTCAAGGCTCCTGACGGGGTGAGTCTTTTGCGCCGGCCTGGCTCGGAAGAGATATTCGGGCTGCAGGGCCGGGGCGGACGGCAGTCCGTCCGTGCCGATCCGCCCCGCCATCTGCCTCGTACCGCCCTTTTAAAGGCGGCAGAGCTCAAGAAAATCATGGTCGCGCCAGCCGATCCGAGGGAAACGGCCCGGCTGGCGCGTGAATGTCGCCGGATGCCCCGCAACATCTTGAGATTACCTTGGGGTATGTGACGCGCCAATGACGAACGCAGCGAACCTGCATCCTTTGCGGTCACCGGCTGCGGAAGTTTGCGGCAGTCTGGATCGACGTGAAGCACCGCTGTCATCCCCGGCGGCCGTAAGGCCGGGAAGGGGATTCATTCATGCGCTCGGCCCTGTGGATTCCCTTCCCCTGCGATGGCTGCGCCATCTCCGGCCGGGAATGACACCCTCTCGCGTCATCACCGGCCTTGTGCCGGTGATCTCGATCGTATGGAGCGCCGCGTCTCTTTGCGTCGGGATGGCCGGGACTGATCTCCTGATCAAATCCGGGGACGGCCATGACGGGGAGGAATGCTGGGCGCCTCACTTTTCACGCCTCATCAAGGCAGGACCTCTACATGCTGAACCGATTGACCCGCTGGCTGCAAGGATCGCCGGAGGCTAAGGCCTCGCGGGCGCAGGGCGCCATTGCGCTCTATGTCGCCGGGCGTCCCGTGTGGACGCCGCGCGATTATGGGGCGCTCGCCCGCGAGGGATTCCAGAAGAACGCCATCGTGCATCGCGCCGTGCGGCTGGTGAGCGAGGCGGCGGCGTCGCTGCCGCTGGTGCTCATGAGCGAGGGCAGGGAGCTTCCGTCGCATCCACTGCTGTCGCTGCTGTCGCGGCCCAATGCGCGGGATGGTGGCCAGCGCTTTCTCGAGAGCCTCTACGGGCACCTGATGGTGTCCGGCAACGCCTATGTGGAGGCAGTGAGCCTCGACGGCGCGCCGCACGAACTGCACGCGCTGCGTCCCGACCGCATGCGTGTGGTGCCCGATGCCGATGGCTGGCCGGCGGCTTACGAATATGCGGTCGGCACGCAGGCCGTGCGCTTCCCGATCCGGGATGAAGTCTTGGCGCCGATCCTGCATCTGACGCTGTTCCATCCGGCGGACGATCATTACGGATTGTCACCGATGGAGGCGGCCGCCACCGCGCTCGACATCCACAACGCAGCGGGCGCCTGGAACAAGGCGCTTCTCGACAACGCGGCGCGTCCCTCCGGCGCGCTCGTGGTCGGTGGCGCGACGCTGACCGATGCGCAGTTCGACCGGCTGAAGGATGAACTGGAAACCAATTACCAGGGCGCCGGCAATGCGGGCCGTCCGCTGCTTTTGGAGGGCGGCCTCGACTGGAAGCCGCTCTCGTTGTCGCCCAAGGACATGGACTTCGTGGAAGCGAAAGCCGCCGCCGCGCGGGAGATCGCGCTTGCCTTCGGCGTGCCGCCGCTGCTGCTGGGCCTGCCCGGTGACAGCACACACGCCAACTACGCCGAGGCCAACCGCGCCTTCTATCGCCAGACCGTAATCCCGCTGGTGAAGCGCACGGCCGAGGCGCTCGCCCACTGGCTCGCGCCGGCCTATCGCGAGACGCTTGTGCTGGAGCCCGACCTCGATGCCATCGAGGCATTGGCCGACGAGCGCGAAAGCCTCTGGCGGCGCGTGTCGGCGGCAGCGTTTCTGAGCGATGACGAGAAGCGCGAGGCGGTGGGGTATGGGCGTGTGGAGGAGAAGGGGAAGGGGAGGTAGGGATGAGTGCGCAGTAATGAGCTTCTCAAGATGTCATCACCGGCCCTGTGCCGGTGATCTCGCCTCGATGAGGCGCGGCGCTCTTCCTAAGCGGGATGGCCGGGACAAGCCCGGCCATGACGTAGTGGGTGTCATCCCGGACGTAGCGCAGCGGAGATCCGGGATCGCATGACGAGTGTGGCTCCCCTTCACCTCTCCCGGTGTGAGAGGTCAGGATGAAGGGTTGACGTCCTCTCCGGAGAAGCCTGTAACCCATCGCTCCAACTCTCTCCCGACCCAAGTCGGGTGTCCCGACTTAGGCCAATAGCAACGGATCTCGGGAACACCCGAGATCCGGGAGAGGGAGACCCGCGCCAAGTCCCGCATACGATCCCGGATCGGCTTGCGCCGTCCGGGATGACGAATTCCACAGGCTCATTCATAGCGCTCACAGAAGACTTCACGACGGCCCACACTTTTTCGCCTTCGCACTCATCGTTCAACGGAGTTTTTTCACGAGAACAAATCATGAACTCATTTGATCAGATCACCGAGGCCGTCATCCGGCGCGGGGATCTTGCCCATCTGGCCCTGTTCGTCTGGGCCAGCGGGGCATCCGCTTTGCTTGCCATGACCCTGCGCGACCTGTTCGCGGCCAACCGCCGGTTCGATGCGTTCGTGCGCGAGCTGTCCCTGTTCAACCGCCGTCATTCGGGAGATCCCACATGACCCGCCTCTCATCCCGCGCGCCGCGCAAGCCGAAGGCCGCACGGGAGAGCCACACCCGCGCCACGCTCGTGTTCCGCGACTTCGTGCGTCAGCTCGAAAAGCTCGATGCGAAACCACCTCAATCGGCACGCGGGGCGGCGCGATGATGGTTGCCGCACCCACCGTCCGGGAGCGCAAATTCCTGCCCGAGCCCGTGAGCGGCGTCGATACGGATGGCGTGTTCGAAGGCTATGCCAGCCTGTTCGGCGAGGCCGATCTCGGCAAGGACGTGGTCATGCCTGGCGCCTTCCGCGACAGCCTGAAAAAACGCGGCGCCGCTCAGGTGCGCCTGCTGTGGCAGCACGATCCGGCGCAGCCCATCGGGCGCTGGCTCTCCATCGCGGAGGACCTGCGCGGATTGCGCGTGCTCGGCAGGCTCAACCTTGCGGTCGAACGGGCGCGCGACATTCATGCGCTCATGCGCGACGGGGCCGTAGACGGGCTCTCCATCGGCTTTCGCGTCGAGCGGGCCAGGGCTGAGAGGCCCACCGGGCTGCGGCGCCTGGAGCGGCTCGACCTGTGGGAGATCTCGGTGGTGACCTTTCCGATGCTGCCCGGCGCTCGGGTCGAGACCGTGAAGCACGGGGCATATAGGCTCGCTACCCATATTCGCAGCACCTCCGTCAGACTGTTTTCCTGAACCTTGTCCATGGGAGCGCGTTACCTGAGAGCCCGCACGAGCGCGGAGGCTGCGGGCCCTTTCCTCACGTGAGAGGTGTCTGTTCTTCGCTTGTCTCGGGAGGTTCTTATGAAGAAGCTTGCTTTCGTTGCGCTCCTCGGCCTTGCGGCGGCTGCCTGCACGACCACGGAGGAGCGGGTCGGCGGCGCGGCCGTCGGCGCCGGCGTCGGTGCGGTGGCGGGACCGCCCGGTGCGATCGTCGGCGGCGCCGTTGGTGCTGTGACCGGACCGACCGTCGCAAGAACAACCCGGCGCGCAGCTCGCCGTATGTAAGCATTTCCCTCACAGGGAAATAACGGGCCCGCCTCTCGGCGGGCCTTTTTCTTTTCAAATTGATGGATTGATATGAACCCAGTTGTAGACACCAAAGCCGTGTCCGGCGATGTCGCTTCGGCCTTCGATGATTTCGCTCGCGCCTTCGAGGCGTTCAAGGACGCCAACGACACGCGCCTGTCCGAGATCGAGACCAGGCTCGGGAGCGACGTGGTGACGGACGAGAAGCTTGCCCGCATCGATACCGCCCTCGACGACGCCAAGCGCCGCCTCGACCGCCTCGCCCTTGACCGTTCCCGCCCGCCTCTTGGAGGCGGCACGGACACCCCGCGCGATCCGGCTCAAGCCGAGCACAAGGCGGCGTTTCATGGCTATGTCCGTACCGGCGAGGCCGCAGGGCTCAAGCGGCTGGAAGAGAAGGCGCTCTCCGCAGGCTCCGGCCCCGATGGCGGCTATCTCGTGCCCGACAACGTCGAGCGCGAGGTGCTGCGCCGTCTTGCCAATGTGTCGCCGATCCGCGCCATCGCGTCGGTGCGTGTGATCTCCGGCGGGCACTACAAGCGCGCCTTCTCGACCACGGGTCCGGCCACCGGCTGGGTGGGCGAGACGGCAGCGCGGCCTCAGACCGCAAGCCCTACGCTCTCGGAGATGAGCTTTCCAGCCATGGAGCTCTATGCCATGCCGGCCGCGACCCAGACCCTCCTCGACGACGCAGTGGTCGATATCGAAAGCTGGATCGCCGAAGAGGTCGAGTCTGCGTTCGCCGAACAGGAGAGCGCTGCCTTCGTCAACGGTGACGGGTTGAACAAGCCGAAGGGCTTTCTCGCCACCGACAATGTCGAGGAGGAGATCTGGGAATGGGGCCGTCTCGGTACGGTGAACACAGGCGGCGCGAGCTTCCCGGCTTCGAGCCCGTCCGACGTGCTGGTGGACCTGATCTACACGCTGAAATCAGGCTACCGCCAGAACGCCTCTTTCGTGATGAACCGCAAGACGCAGAGCGCGATCCGCCGCTTCAAGGACGATAGCGGCCAGTATCTCTGGGCGCCGCCCGCGAGCATCGGCCAGGCCGCAAAACTCATGGGCTTCCCCGTGGTCGAGGCGGAGGACATGCCGGACATTGGGCTGAACAAATGCGCCATCGCGTTCGGCGACTTTAAGCGCGGTTACCTCATCGTCGACCGCGCCGGCATGCGCGTGCTGCGCGACCCGTATTCCGCCAAGCCTTACGTGCTGTTCTACACCACCAAGCGTGTCGGCGGCGGCGTGCAGGATTATGCGGCGATCAAGCTGTTGAAGTTTGCGGCTTAAACGCGCCATTCCCTCCCCTTTGCGGGGAGGGAAACACCCGTGGCATCAATTCCCGGCCCATGCGGCATTGAGGCTCTGCATGCTGCCCACGATCCAGCGCAGGTGCTCCGCCACCGGCGTCACCGCCGTGAGGCCGCCGCAGGCGGTGGGCTTGGGCGAGCGCATGGCGCCGCTCGACCAGCTTGTGATGCCGTGGAGCTGGTAGCCGCTCTGGGTGGCAGCGAGGATCGGGCCTCCGGAATCGCCGCGGCAGGCGCCTGCACCCGTGGTTTCGGCGAGGCGATTGCGGTCGGCGACGATGAGAACTCGGTTTGCGACCTCGATGGGGCCGAGCGAGACCAGATTGGTCTGGCGCAGCGTCCGGGCGGTGCCGCGGGCACGCTCCGCCAGCACGCCGTAGCCTGCGATGGTCACGCCGTCGCCCACAGCGATGCGGCTTGCCTGGGTTGGGTCGAGGGCCAGGAAGTCGGGGCCGAGGGGGCGGTCGAGCTTGACGACCGCGAGATCGATGCCGGGCTGCGTGCGCGGCGTGGTGCCGCGCACGAAGGTCGGGTGGATCGCGAGCGCGGCGACGTTGAAGCGCAGTGACTTGAATGTACGGTTCAGAGCGGTGACGCGGTAGGCGGCGCGGTCGATCACGCAATGGGCCGCCGTCAGCACGAGATCGGGCCCGACGATCACGCCCGAGCAGAGCTCGCCGAGGGAGTTTTCGATGGATACCACCGAGCGCCTTAGGCCGTTCGGATCGCGCGAGGCCGCACCCTGCAGGATGGCCCAGGCCGGGCTCGCGATGAGGGTGAAAGCAGCAAGGGCGAGAATCGGCAATGCGCGCATGGAATGATGATGCCGTGAAGGAGGGATTTTGTAAGGCAAGATCTCGGCCAGGAGGATAGTTCCGTTACATTATGAATTTCTAAAACCCGTTGCCACTCCACAACGCCGCACGGTTCCAGCCTTTAAGAGTCCTGTCTATCCATTCGCGTTGCGGGCCAACGAGGATGCCCTGAGTCATGCCTCCGCAGCTTCGGCCCTTGGCCGGCGCCGCCCAACTCGTGATGGCAGCGACTGTTGCGCCAGACCCCATCGGACCGCCGGAATCGCCCTGGCAGGCGCTGGCAGATCCTGACCCCTCGGCCCAGAGCAGAATCCGACTCGGTCCATAGGGTTCGACAGCGGTCAGCGACGCGGTGCGGAAGGTGCCGGTGCTCTTGGCATCGCCCTCGCGGGCAAGGCCATAGCCGCCAACGGTGACGAATGTGTTCTCGGGCACCTTTGCGGCGCTGAGCGTCGCCCGCTCGAAGCGCCCGGGCAGGGCCTCTGGGACTCGCACGAGCGCAAGGTCAATGGAGCGCTGTCGGTTCTCGATGGCCTTCGCATTGTAGCCGGGATGCACCGTCTTCGCGGCAGGCACGATCAGCACGGGCTCGCCGGCCTCGTCGCGGAAATGCACCCGGTGCTCGGCCGCCCCGGTGACACAATGGGCGGCGGTGAGCACCACGTCGGGGGCCAGCACCACGGCGCTGCACACGCCCCCGTTCGAGCTCAGCACCATCACGCTCTGGCGCGACAGCGGTCCCTCATCGGGCTGGCCGCCGACGATGGCATGGGCGCCTGCAGCAGGCAGCGCCAGCGCAAGACAGAGCGTGATCAGACGTTTCATGACAGCACAAGGATCCTTGTTTCCGATGATTCCCATATTCGTCAGCGGCCCCGCCGTCGAGCCCATCACGCTCGCCGAGATGAAGGCCTACCTGCGCGTCGACGAGGACCAGCCTGAGCAGGATGACCTGACTTCAGGCCTCATCAAGGCGGCCAGGCTCATGATCGAGGCGGCCTCCCGGCGGATCCTCATCGAGCAGCACTGGCGCGTGGTGCTCGACCGCTGGCCCCGCGACGGCGTGGTCCTGCTTCCGCTCGCCCCGTTGATTGCTGTCGATGCGATCAGGATCACGGACGCTTCGGGCGGCGTGAACGCGCTCCCTGACGATGCCTTCGAGGCTGATGCCCTGAGCGATCCGCCTCGCATCATCGTCAGGGATGCGCCGGAGCCTGGCAAGTCCCGCAACGGCATCTCTGTCGAACTGCGGGCCGGCTTCGGCACGACGCCCGAGACGGTGCCCGCAACCCTGAAGCTCGCCGTCCGCATCCTCGTGGCGCACTGGTTCGAGAACCGGGGCGACGTGGTGGGCGAGCAGATCCTGCCTCCGGAGGCCCTGGCTCTCGTAGCGCCGTTTCAGAGGGCGCGGCTTTAATCACCGAGACATTCCCATGAAAACCAAATCCATTCCCATCGGCGCACGCTCGCGCCGGTTCGTGCTCGAACTGCCCCTGGAGCGGCCCGACGGCTTCGGCGGCGTCATCCGCTCCTATGCGCCGGGGCCTCAAATCTGGGGCGCCATAGAGATGCTCTCCGGCACCGAGCGCGTGCGCGCCGACCGGCCGGAGCAGAGCCTGACGCACCGCATCACCCTGCGCTACCGCGAGGGCGTGACGGGCGCCATGCGGCTCACCGCCGGCCTGCGCCGTTTCGCCATTCGCGCAGCCTCCGATCCGGACGGGTCAAAGCGCGACCTCGTCTGCCTCGTCGAGGAGGTGAGGGCATGACGAGCCCGGTGCTTTCCTTACGCCGCGCCATCATCGACGCGGCCTCAGGCGACGCGCAGCTGCGCACTCTCATGGGCGGCGCTTTACGCCTCTACGACGAGCCACCGCGCGGGGCCGAGCCGGTCTATGCGCTCTTCGGCGACGTGAAGGCCGAGGATTGGTCCACCGATCTCGACCGCGGCCACGCGCAGAGCGTGGATCTCGTGATCTGGTCGGAGAAGGGTGGCGCGCGTACGGCGCTGATGGTCGCCGACCGTTTCTTCGCGATCCTCGACGATGCGCCGCTCACCGTTGAGGGCCACCGCCTCGTCAACCTGCGCGTCACCGAACTCGTGTCCATCCGCGACAAGGATTCCGGCCTCGCCCGCGTGACGCTGCGCCTGCGCGCGGTGACGGAGGTGGGGTGAGAATTTCCCTCCTCCTTGCGGGGAGGGGCAGGGGTGGGGGTGGTTCGACCGGGTGAGACCTTCCGTCATGGCCGGGCTTGTCCCGGCCATCCCGATGCTGTGAGGCTCAGCGCTTTAATCAATCGGGATCACCGGCACGGGGCCGGTGATGACGGGGTAGGAAGCATTGCCGGGACTCATCAGGCACAACGCTCTGACTTTGCGACCCCCACCCTTTAATCCCTCCCCGCAAGGGGGAGGGAAGCAACAATCAACATTCGAACCTCAACAAAGGACATCCCATGCCTGCTCAGAAGGGCAAGGATCTGCTCATCAAGATCGGCGACGGCGGCAGCGCCTTCGTGACCGTGGCGGGTCTGCGCACGCGCCAGATCGCCTTCAATGCCGAGACCGTCGACGTGACGCATGCGGAATCCGCCGGACGCTGGCGCGAGCTCCTGGCCGGCGTCGGCGTGCGGCGCGCGAGCATCTCCGGTTCCGGCGTGTTCAAGGACGAAGCGTCCGACGCGCGCATGCGCCAGGTCTTTTTCGATGGCGACATCCTCACTTATCAGATCGTCATTCCGGATTTCGGCCGCATCGAAGGTCAGTTCCAGATCACGAGCCTGGAATATCGCGGCGACCATGCGGGCGAGGTAACGTTCGAGATGGCGTTCGAATCCGCCGGCGCGCTCGCTTTTGTGGCGATATAGGAGACATCATGCCCAACAGACGACGGGGCGAGGTGGCGCTGCAGCTCGGCGACACGCGCTACACCCTATGCCTAACGCTCGGCGCGCTCGCGGAGCTGGAGGATGCCTTCGGGGCGCAGGATCTCATGGCGCTCACCGAGCGCTTCGGCACCGGGCGCCTGTCGAGCCGCGACCTCCTCACGCTGCTCGCTGTTGCCTTGCGCGGCGGCGGTCAAACGTTGAGCGACGCGGAGGTGGCGAGCCTGCCGCTGCACGACGGCATCGAGCCCGTGGCGGCGGCGCTGGCCGATCTTCTTGTCATGACCTTCGGCGGAGGCGATGCCTCGCCAAACCCTCCGTCATCCCAGGAGGCGAGCACGAGCCATACGCCTTCCCCTGGGACGACGCGCTGACGCTGGGCTTAGGCATCTTGCGGTGGAGGCCGGAGGACTTCTGGCGTGCAACTCCGCGCGAGCTGCTCGCGGCCTGGGAGGGAATGCATGGCGGGCGAAAAATGGAGCCGGCGCTGAGCGGGGATCTCAGGCGGTTGATGGAGGCGTTTCCGGATCGGTGAGAGATCTCTTACTCGACAGCTACCTGAATCTTGCCTTTGTATTTAACCCCCTTCAGATCCAGGCACTGAATGTAGAGTTCTTCTTCTATATAGCCGGCGATGTTGACATGCGCAGATGCTGACGCTTTGGCGGCTTCATAGCGGCATTCTTTTCGAACGCGCTCCCAGCGCTCCGGGGGCATATCGCCTGTGTCGAACTGCAGCCGAGTTTCATATCTTTGAAAACAGCCGCCGAGCATCAGCAACAGGATGCTGCACGTCAAGCAGCGCCAAGAAATAGAATTCATTGCTTTGACCTCAAGAACGGGACAATGACTAGGAGACTTGCTTGAGCGATAACCGCCCCAAAAGCCCCATTTCACTGACCGATCCCATTGACGACGACCGCAAACGCCAGCTCAACACTCTCATTGGCCTCTCCGAAAAGTTCGGCGACTCCCTGTCTAACGCTTTCGCCAAGAATGTCTCGGAAGGCAAGAAATTTGATAACGTTCTAAAGTCCGTGCGCCAATCCCTTGTGGAAACGGGGTTGCGCCTGGCTTTGGCGCCGCTGCAGCTCGCCTTAAGCCAGAGCGTGAAGGGCATGATGACGGGCGCTCTTCAGGGCTCGCTGCCGCTCAATGGGGACGGGTTTCTCGGCGGGTTGACCAAGGGTTTGGGCTCGATCCTTGGCTCACTGTTCGGCGCTGGCGGTCCGGCCCTCGCCAAGGGTGGCGTGCTCTCCCGTGGCATGCTGATGCCCTTCGCGAAGGGCGGTGTTATCGGCGCGCCGACCTACTTTCCGCTCGGACGCGGGCTCGGCCTGATGGGTGAGCAGGGGGCGGAGGCCGTGATGCCGCTGGCTCGCGGGCCCGACGGGCGGCTCGGCGTGCGCGGCGGCGGAGGGCGGCCGGTGTCGGTGACCGTGAACGTCACAACCCCGGATGCTGACAGCTTCCGCCGCTCCGAGGCGCAGGTCTCCGCCGCACTCGCCCGCGCCGTCGCGCGGGGTCAGCGCGGGATGTGAGGGCGATCAGGCGTCCGTGCCGTCCAGCATGGCCATGATCTTGTCCTTGATCCGCAGGCGGCGGCGCTTCAGCTCCTCCTCGGCCTCCTCGGATGTGGGCTCAACCCGGGTTTCGATCCGGTGGATGGTGCGGTTCAGCTCGTCGTATTCGTCATAGAGCCGCGCGAAGCGCCCGTTGCTCGTTTTCAGCTGGTGGATCCGGTCGACCTTGTCCGGGAAATCCTGCGCGAGGTCGTTGGGAGCATTGCTCATCGCGGGCCGCCTCCGTGTTGAATGGCTTGCGCCTCGTCAACGCCACCCCGGTTCTTTCGTTTCAACCTTCAGGATGTGCCCATGGCCTCAGACTTCCACGAGGTCCGCTTTCCGCTCGACGTCAGCCTCGGCAGCCGGGGCGGGCCCGTGCGGCGGACCGATATCGTCACGCTCGCCTCCGGCCGCGAGCACCGCAACAGCCGCTGGGCCGGCTCGCGCCGCCGCTACGATGCGGGCTTAGGCGTCAGGACCGTCGATGCGCTGCACACGGTGATCGCCTTCTTCGAGGAGCGGCGCGGAAGGCTCTTCGGCTTCCGCTTCCGCGACCGCACCGACTGGCGCTCAGGGCCGCCCTCCCGCGAGCCGACGCCGCTGGACCAGCGCATCGGCACCGGCACCGGCGCCGAGCGGGATTTTCAGCTCGTGAAAGCCTACGGCTCCGCCTTCGCGCCCTACAGCCGGAGCATCGCCAAGCCGGTCGGCGGCACGGTGCGGGTGGCGCTGAACGGGGTCGAGCAGGCGGTGGGCTCAGGCTTCAACTGCGATCCGGCCACAGGGATCGTGACCTTCGCTGCCGCGCCGCCGGCCAGTGCCGTCATCACGGCAGGCTTCGCCTTCGACGTGCCGGTGCGCTTCGACACGGACGAACTCGACATCGACCTCTCCACCTTCGACGCCGGCGGCATCCCTCAGATCCCGCTGATCGAGATCGTTCCTTAGGTGCAGGCGCGCCAGTGTCATCCCCGGCGAGCGAAGCGAGGGAAGGGGATCCATAGCGCCGAGTGAAAGGGTGGATTCCCCTCCGCTCCGGCTGGGAATGGCATCTCTTCACACTCTCCTATGTCATCTCCGGACTCGTTCCGGGACCCGCGCCTCAAAGCCGCCCATAGACATGGATTGCCGGGACAAGCCCAGCCATGACGAAGAGCGCGAGGCGTCGTCTCACACCATTCGAGGCCACTATGCGCACCATCCCTGAAAACCTCGCGACCCACCTCACGGAGGGAGCAACGACGCTGTGCCATTGCTGGCGGCTCATCCGGCGCGACGGCACCGCCTTCGGCTTCACCGATCATGATCGCGACATCAGCTTCAACGGCGCCACCTATGCGGCCCGCTCGGGGCTTGAAGCCGCGGAGGCGACCGCCGAACTCGGCTTCGCGGTCGGGGGCGGCGAGGTGGCCGGCGCGCTCGTCTCCGCAGGGTTGACGGAGGACGACATCTCCTCCGGCCTCTACGACGATGCGAGCGTGGAAACCTGGCTCGTGAACTGGAGCAACGTGGACGAGCGCGTGCTGCTCGACATCGGCTCCATCGGCGAGATCCGCCGCGCCGACGGTGGTTTCGTTGCGGAGGTAAGGGGGCTCATGCACCGCTTCGACGAGGAGCGCGGGCGGCTCTTCCGCGCCACCTGCTCGGCCGATCTGGGTGATGAGCAATGCGGCGTCAACCTCTCCGCATCGGCCTATGCCGACACCGGCACTGTCACCCGCACCGACGGCGCGTTGAGCATCGCGGCTTCCGGCATAGGTTTCTCGGACGGATGGTGCAATGCCGGCAAGCTCACCTGGATCAGCGGCGACAATGCAGGTGTGTCCGTCGAGATCAAGGTGCACCGCGCGATCAGCGGCGCGGACGAGTTCGATCTCTGGCAGCGTGCCCCTCAAGGGATCAAGGTCGGCGACACGTTCCGCGTGACGGCCGGCTGCGAAAAGACACATGCGACGTGCAGGCGAAAGTTCGACAATGTCGCAAACTTCCGCGGCTTCCCGCACATGCCCGGCAACGACTTCATTATCCGCATGCCGCAGCAGGGCGAGCCGGGGTTGGATGGCGGGAGTTTTTTTAGATGAGGCCTTTTTACCCTCCCCTTGAGGGGGAGGGTCGCGAGCATCGCGAGCGGGGTGGGGTGGCAGCACTGCCTGTCTTCGTCGCCCTCGGACAAAACGCATAGACAATCAAACTAACAGCGCCGTTCACCCCACCCCGGCTCTTCGAGCCGACCCTCCCCCTCAAGGGGAGGGTGCTGCCGCACGTTTTGTGATCATGCCCTCATCAAACCTCATCATCGCCGAGGCCCGCGCCTGGATCGGCACGCCTTACCGCCACCAGGCCTCGCTGAAAGGCATCGGCTGCGACTGCCTCGGGCTGCTGCGCGGCGTGTGGCGCGAGGTCATGGGGGCGGAGCCCGAGCTGCCGCCGCCGTACTCGCCGGATTGGGCAGAGGCCGGGGCGGATACGCTGGTGGCGGCTGCGCGAAAGCATCTCGTCGAGATCGAGCACACGCAATTCGTGGCTGGCGAAGTGCTGCTCTTTCGTTGGCGCGAGACGATGCCGGCCAAGCACTGCGCCATCGCGACCTCGCCCGACACCATGATCCACGCCCATGACGGTGCGGCTGTCGCGGAAGTCGCATTCCGCCCCTGGTGGCGGCGTCACCTGTCCCATGCCTTTCGTTTTCCGGATGCACCCTGATGGCCACCATCGTTCTGCAAACCGTCGGCTCCGTCGTAGGCGGCATGGTCGGCGGACCCATCGGCGCCATGGCGGGCCGTGCCCTCGGCGCGCTCGCGGGTGCAGCGATCGACAATGCGCTCTTCTCCGGTAGCGACACGAAATATGTGGAGGGCCCGCGCCTCAAGGATATCGATGGGCTCACCTCCACGGAAGGCGCGCCGATCCCGCGGGTCTATGGCCGCGCGCGCATCGGCGGCCAGCTCATCTGGGCGACGCGCCTGGAGGAGGTGGTGAACACCAGCACCGACCGGGGTGCCCAAGGCGGCAAGGGCATGAGTGGGCCGAAGACCGTCACCACGGCCTATTCCTATTTCGCCAATCTGGCGGTGGGCCTGTGCGAAGGCCGCATCGCGTTCATCCGCCGGGTCTGGGCCGATGGGCGCGAGCTCGATCTCAGTACGCTCACCATGCGGGTGCATAAGGGCAGCGATACGCAAAGCGCCGATCCGCTCATCGTTGCCAAGGAAGGGGCGGATTATGCGCCCGCCTATCGCGGCTTGGCCTATGTGGTGTTCGAGCGCCTGCCGCTTGCCGATTTCGGCAACCGCGTGCCGCAATTCTCCTTCGAGGTCGTTCGCCCCGTCGATGGGCTCAACCGCATGGTCCGTGCAGTCTGCCTCATCCCCGGAGCAAGCGAGTTCGGTTACGACACCGAGCCTGTGATGCAGGTGCTCGATCTCGGCAAGACGCGGCCGGAGAACCGCCATCAGCTGCAGCGTTCAAGCGATGCTGCGGCATCGCTGGATGCCCTTGAAGCCCTGTGCCCGAACCTCAAGCGGGTCTCTCTCGTGGTGAGCTGGTTCGGCGACGACCTGCGCGCCGGCTCCTGCCTCATCGAGCCGCGCGTGGACGTGAAGATTAAGACCACGGACGGCGCCACATGGTCCGTGGCCGGGCTGACGCGCGAGGACGCGAAGGCGGTGTCGCTTGTCAAAGGCGCGCCCGCCTATGGCGGCACGCCTTCCGATGAATCCGTGATCCGGCTCATTCGCAACCTGAAGGATCGTGGACTTCAGGTGGTGCTCTATCCCTTCGTGATGATGGACGTGCCGGCCGACAACGATCTGCCCGACCCCTATGGTGGCACCGGGCAGCCCGCCTATCCCTGGCGCGGGCGCATCACCTGCCATCCCGCGCCAGGCGAAAGCGGCTCCCCAGACGGCGCGGGTGCCGCCGCCGCCCAGGTGAACCTCTGGTTCACGCGGACTGCCGGCTTCAACCGCATGGTCCTGCATTATGCAGCGCTCGCGGAGCAGGCGGGCGGCGTCGACGGCTTCATCCTCGGCAGCGAACTCGTCGGCCTCACCCGCGTGCGCTCCGCATCAGGCGTCTATCCGGCGGTCGCGCGGCTGCGGGATCTCGCGCAGCAGGTTCGTGCGATCCTGAGCGCCGCGACCAAGATCGTCTATGCGGCCGACTGGACGGAATACGGGGCCCATGTGCTGAACAATGGGAGCGAGGTGCGCTTTCCCCTCGATCCGTTGTTCGCGAGCAGCGCCATCGACGCGGTCGGGATCGATTATTATCCGCCGATCTCCGACTGGCGCGACGGCCCGGCTCATGCCGATCTGGCGAGCGCACGCAGCATCTACAATGTGGACTACCTGCGCGCCCGGCTCGGCAGCGGCGAAGCCTTCGACTGGTACTATGCCAATGCCTCCGAGCGTGCGGCCCAGACACGCCGCCCCATCACCGATGGCGCCACCAACAAGCCTTGGACCTTCCGCCAGAAGGACCTTGTGTCCTGGTGGTCGAACCGGCATGTGGAGCGCGTCGGCGGCGTCGAGGTCGGAGCGACGGCTTGGCAACCGCAATCGAAGCCGATCTGGCTCACCGAGATCGGCGTGCCGGCCGTGGACAAGGGGCCGAACGGGCCGAACGTCTTTCCCGATCCGAAATCGTCGGAATCGGCCTATCCGCCGTTCTCCCGCGGCGTGCGTGACGATCTCGTGCAGGCGCGCACGCTGGAGGCCATTCTCTCGCGTTTCGATCCGGCCCAGAGGGGCTTCGCGCCTGAGTACAACCCTGTCTCAGCATCCTACAATGGGCACATGGTCGATCCGGACAACGTGTTCGTCTGGGCCTGGGATGCAAGGCCCTATCCGGCCTTTCCCGATTTCGACCTCGTGTGGTCGGATGGTGCCAACTGGGACACAGGTCACTGGATCACCGGACGCATCGAGGGCGCGACGCTCGACCGTTTGATCGCACGCATCCTGCGCGATTTCGGCCTCGCCGATCCTGGTACCATTCCCGTCGACGGTTTCGTGGACGGCTACGTGATCGACAAGCCGATGTCCCTGCGGGGCGCGCTCGAGCCGCTGCTGCGGCTCTTCGGCGTCGATGCGGTGGCGCGGGGCGGCGCGATTGCATGGCAGGGGCGCGGCGGCCGCGCCGTTCTGCAGCTGACGAAGGACGATCTCGTGCTGAACGAGAATGAGCCTGCGCTGAAACTTTCCCGCGCCCAGGAGACCGAGCTGCCACATCAGGTGGAGGTGGGATTTACTGAGAGCGACACGGATTACCGCCGCGCGGCCGTGGCCTCGCGGCGCCTGTCCGGTTCGAGCCGCCGGGAGGCGAGGGCGGACAGCGCCGTGGTCACCCGCCGCGCCGAGGCGCAGCGTCTCGCCGATACGTGGCTGCAGGATCTGTGGGCGGGGCGCGAAGGCGCCGAGTTCGAGCTGTCGCCGCGCCGCATCGAGCTGGAGCCCGGCGATGTGATTGCTTTGCCCACTGATGCGGGAGAGAAGCTCCATCGCATCACGCGGATCGCCGACGGCCCGACGCGCAAGGTCTCGACGCGCGCGGTGGAGCCGGCCGTGTTCGAGCGGCCTGGCTCCGCGATCCCACGACCGGTGAAGCGCCCGCCGCCCGTGCCGGGCAAGCCAACAGCAATCGTGCTCGACCTGCCGGCGGCGATCGGCGATCCGACACCGCTGCAAGTCATCGCGGTAGCGGCGGATCCCTGGCCCGGCGCCATGACGGTGTGGCGCTCCGGGAACGGCGCAAGCTTCACGCCGCATCGCATTCTCGATCTGCCCGCCTTGATCGGTCGTACGAAGACCGCGTTCGCCCCAGGGCCGCTCTGGCGCTGGGATATAGGTGCAACGCTCGACGTGGACATCTCCACCGGCGCGTTGAGCGCCATCGACGACGAGGCGGCATTGGCGGGGCGCAATCTGTTCGCCCTGCGCGGTGCGGACGGGAGCTGGGAAATCGTGTCCGCCGCACGCGCAGAGCTGATCGGGGAGCGGACCTACCGCCTGTCGCGCTTCCTGCGCGGCCTTGCGGGCAGCGAGCCCGAAGCCAGCCGGCCCGTGCCGGCGGGGGCCCTGATCGTGAAGCTCGACGAGGCGGTGGTTCCGCTCACCACGAGCCTGCAGGATCTCGGCCAGAGCTGGCGCTACAGGATCGGTCCGTCAGGTCGCGACCATGCGGATGCGTCCGTTGCGGAGATCGCCGCGACCGTGGGGCGCGAGTCGCTGAAACCACTGAGCCCCGTGCATGTGACGGCGCGGCGAGAGCAGGGTGGCATCCGCCTCAGCTGGATCCGTCGCACCCGCCGCAACGGCGACGGCTGGGAGGCCGTGGACGTGCCGCTCTCCGAGGATGCTGAGCGTTACGAGATCGATGTTGTCAGGGATGGTACGGTCGTCCGGACGCTTTCAAGTCCGGAGCCTTCCATCCTCTATGCGAATGCCCAGGAGCTTACGGATTTCGGCAGCTTCCAATCCACGCTGTCCCTTCGCGTCGCACAGGTGAGCGCTGCGGCCGGGCGCGGCTTCGAGCGGCGTGTCACTGTTTCCGTGCACTGAACGGTTTTTTGCTGTGATCGAAGTCCGATCCGACAAAGGCCGGTAACGACGTGAGAGGGGTGCTGCCATCGCCCGTAAGTCGTGACCCTTTTTTCGTTTCTTTTTTAGAGCCAATCATTCCATGTCATCGACTCCTCATCTCGCCCTGCCGCTCATCGCTGCCGCGCAGGCGCAAAAGCATGTCACCCATAACGAGGCGCTCGCCGCCCTCGATGCGCTCGTGCAGCTGTCTGTGAAGGAGCGCCACCGCACCGCGCCACCGGCTTCGCCTGAGGATGGGGACCGTTACCTTGTCGGAGCAAATGCCGCGGGCGCCTTCGACGGTCATGAAGGCCACGTCGCGCTGTTCGACCTCGGCATCTGGCGCTTCTTCGCGCCGCAACCCGGATGGCGCGCTTACGTGGAGAACGAGGATCTGATCGTCGTCTTCGACGGAGATCAATGGAAGACCTTCGGGGCCGTACCCGACGAGATCCAAAATCTCGACAGGCTCGGCATCGGCACCGCTGCCGATGGGTTGAACCGGCTCTCGGCCAGACTCAACGCGGCGCTGTTTGCGGCCCTGACAGCCGAGGAGGGTGGTAGCGGCGACCTGCGCTTCGTGCTCAACAAGGGTGCGGAAGCCAACGTTCTCTCGCAGCTCTACCAACGCGGCTTCAGCGGGCGCGCGGAAACGGGCCTGATCGGAGGCGATGACTTTTCAATCCGTGTCTCCGCCGATGGAAACCTGTGGCGCGATGCGCTCGTGATCGACCGCCGGACCGGCATCGTGTCGTTTCCCTCGGGGCTCACCAATGCGCCGCGCACCAACCTGCTGATCAATGCCGCCTTCCTGGTGAACCAGCGCCGGTTTGCCGGCGGAGCCCAGGGGGAGGGCGCCTTCGGCTTCGACCGCTGGAAGGGCGGGCCGGGCGGCTGCACAATCGCGCGCACCCCTGGCGGCACCATCACGCTTTCGGGTGCCATCGAGCAGGTGATCGATGCCTCGCAGGCGGCGGCCGAGTACGGCGCAATCAATCTTGCGGGCGCAACGCTGACCCTCTCGGTGGAGAACCCGTCCGCGCCGCTGCCTTTCGTCATCGGCTCGAAGACCGCCACGATCGCGGCCGGCTCCGGCCGCCAAGGGGCGAGCGTGACCCTCGAAGGCGGAGACACCGGCAACCTCACGCTGCGCCTGCAACCGGGTGCGGCCTGCTCCTTCAAGCATGTGAAGCTGGAAGTCGGTGCTCAGGCAACGCCCTGGCGCGCACCGCCCCTTGACATCGAGGAGTATCGCTGCCGACGCACTTATCAGCGCCTCGCCACCACCGGCGGAGCGCCCGGCATTCTCGGTTATGTGGCGCAGCGCGTCGGCGTGAACATCATCGATGCAGTGTGCACCCTGCCGGTGCCCATGCGGGCCGATCCCATGCTCCTCACCAGCGGGTTTGCCTGGGTGAATGCATCGCCCGTGGGCAATCAGGCGGGCTTCTACAGCAACAGCAGCGCGGTCTGGGCCGCTCTTTCAGGCGCCTTGACGGTGACGACAGCAACGCTCGCGAGCGCCTCGTGCGTCGTCCTGCGCTTCCGGGCCGGCACATCGTTCAGCGCGGCGGCCGGCGGAGTCGGCAATCTCCACCTCGGTCCCGACGCGTTCATCGCGCTCGAGGCGGAACTGTGAGATCGCCCATGAGCGCATCGCGCTTTCAGCAGGCGGTCGAACTGGTGCTGCGGCACGAGGGCGGCTTCGTGGATCACCCCAGGGATCCCGGCGGGGCGACCAAGTTCGGCATTGCCCGCGAAACCCTCTCCCGGGCACGGGAACGCCCCGCTTCCCTCGATGACGTTCAGAAGCTGACCCGGCCGGAGGCCGTGGTGATCTATCGGAGGCTCTACTGGGATGAGCTTCGCGCGGATGAACTGCCGCCCGGTGTCGATCTCGCCGCCTTCGATCTTGCCGTGAATTCAGGTCCTGTGCGGGCTGCCCGCATGCTGCAGAGCGTCCTCGGGGTCACCGCGGACGGGATCATCGGGCCGGTCACTCTGAGAGTCGCCTGGCAGGCCGATCCTGTGGAAACGATCCGCCGTCTCACCCGCGCCCGTCTCGATTTTCTCGGCCGCCTCGCCGCTTGGCCGGTTTTCGGCCGCGGCTGGCGCCGGCGGGTCCTTGCCGTCGAGCAGGGGGCTCTGCGGCTCGCTTCTTCTCCACCCCCTCACCCCAGGAGTGTTTGACATGTTCGATACCAAGACCATTCTGGCCAGCCGTACCGTCTGGTCCAACCTGATCGGGCTTGCGGCCCTCGTCCTCGGGCTATTCGGCTTCGACAGCTCGGCGCTCGCCACCGGCGCCGTCGAGGAGGCGCTGCTCCAGATCATCGCCGCCGGCAGCTTCATTGCCTCGACCCTGTTCCGGATCGTCGCCACGAAGCAGATCCTGAACTAAAGGATTTTAAGGCCATCAGGCCATTTTATCCTTCCCAACCCGGCCCTAGTTACATTCAGAATTCGTTCAGTGCGGCAAAGGCATGGTCACCTCATGCGTCTGGTTTGTCTGATCATAGCTTTGTGGGGGGCAATGGGGGCGGCCTATGCGCAAAGCGCCTCGGCGGCGCTCGGAAACTGCCTTCCGCCTCGCGAGATGCAGGAAGCCGTAGCCTCGAAGGGCGTCGTCACGCCGGCCTCGGCCGTGATGACCGCGCGCCGCCAGGTGCCAGGCGCCGACGTGGTCCGGGCGAGCCTCTGCCGCAACAGCGATGCCCTTGTCTATGTGATCATGGCCTTGCAAAAGGACGGTCGCATCGTGCAAGTGATGATCGACGGCTCCTCCGGGCGCGTGAGATCGGTGAAATAGGGAAGCCAGAACCGTGCGCCTACTCGTTGTCGAGGACGACAGAGCCCTCAATAAGCAGATCGTGACCGCCCTTGAACAGGCAGGCTACGCGGTGGACACCGCCATGGACGGCGAGGAGGGGCAGTTCCTTGGGGACACCGAGCCCTACGACGCCATCATTCTCGATCTCGGCCTGCCGAAGGTGGACGGCGTATCCGTGCTGACCGCCTGGCGCCGTGAAGGGCGCAAGACCCCGGTCATCATCCTGACCGCTCGCGACCGCTGGAGCGACAAGGTGCAGGGCTTCGATGCGGGCGCCGATGATTACGTAACGAAACCCTTCCACATGGAAGAGCTTCTCGCCCGCGTGCGCGCCCTGCTGCGCCGCTCGGCGGGACACGCCACGAGCGAGATCTCCTGCGGTCCCGTGAAGCTCGACACCCGCTCCGGCCGCGTGACTGTCGATGGCAACCCGGTGAAGCTGACCTCGCATGAGTACCGGCTCTTGTCCTACCTCATGCACCACATGGGACGCATCGTCTCCCGGGGTGAGCTGACCGAGCACCTCTACGACCAGGACTTCGACCGGGATTCCAACACCATCGAGGTCTTCATCGGCAGGCTTCGCAAGAAGCTCGGCGTCGATATCATCCAGACCGTCCGCGGACTGGGCTATCTCCTCGACGCCACCCAGGCCCAGACGACCCAAGCCCAGACCAAGACGTGACCGGCCTGTCACCGCTCGTGAAACGGTTCGCCAGCCGGCCCATCGCGGTTCGTCTGGCGGTCTCCTCCGTCTTCTGGAGCTTCGTGATCCTGCTGATCGCGGGGCTGATCCTGTCGACACTCTACCGGGACAACACTGAGCGGGCTTTCGATCAGCGGCTCCTCGTCTATGCCAACACGCTGGCTTCCAACCTCGTCGGTGCGGGCGACCCGGACCGGGATCTCGGGCCCATCGGCGATCCCCGGTTCGAGCTGCCCTTGTCGGGCTGGTATTGGCAGGTGGCGCGCCCCAACGCAGCACCGGCCGAGATCCGCTCTTCGAAGTCTCTTTTCGGCGGGCAATTGCCGAGTCTCGCTGCAGGCGACGACCGGTTCGGGCAGATCCGCCGCGGCTACGGACGGGCGCCGGACGATCGCAACCTTCGGGTCATCGAACGCGACATCGATCTGGGCGAGGACGGACGTTACATCATCCGCGTGGCCGGGCCTGCCGACGAGATAGAGGCTGCGGCGCGAGACTTCATCTTCGCGCTCACCGTCACCTTCGCGCTTCTTGGGCTGGCGCTCGGGTTCACCACGCTGCTGCAGATCCGCTTCGGACTGCGGCCCTTGTCCAATCTCCGCAGCGCGCTCGGCGCGATCCGGCAGGGGGAGGCGGAGCGCATCGCAGGTGAGTATCCGCGCGACATCTCTCCGCTCGCCAGTGAACTGAACCTGCTCCTCGACACCAACCGCGAGATCCTGGAGCGCGCCCGCACGCAGGTTGGCAACCTCGCCCATGCGCTCAAGACGCCGCTCAGCGTCATCATGAACGAGGCCGAGAACGCGCCCGAGGACGTGGCCGCAAGGATTCGCGAGCAGGCGGCCCTCATGCGCGATCAGGTCAATTATTATCTCGACCGGGCCCGCGCGGCGGCGCTCGCCGGAACACTCGGTACGCTGACCGAAGCCGAGCCGGTGATCGCGGGCTTGGCGCGCACCTTCGCGAAGATCTACCGCGACAAGGACCTGGAGGTGGAACTCGCGATCCCGCCAGATCTGCGCTTCCGGGGCGAGAAGCAGGATCTTGAAGAGATGGCCGGCAACCTCATCGACAACGCGTCCAAATGGGCCGTGCACAAGGTGGTGGTGGCCACCGAGATCGCCCGTGACGATGACCGGCCGCGTTTCCGTCTGCTCATCGATGACGACGGGCCGGGACTGCCTGAAGCGGCACGAGCCGAGATGCTCAAGCGGGGCCGACGGCTCGACGAGACCAAGCCCGGCTCTGGCCTCGGCCTCTCCATCGTCACCGACCTGGCGGCCCTCTACCGGGGCTCGCTCAAGCTCGATGCCTCCCCCATGGGAGGCCTGCGCGCGATCCTGGAACTCCCGGGGGACAGGAGCTCCGATTAAGGACATTTACGCGTGACACCGTGCCACCGTCGTGCTTGAGGAGGACACGGAGTAAATAGGACTTTATGGTGATCTGGATCATTCTCCTGGCAATGACGGCGGCAGCCGTGATGGCGGTGTTGTGGCCGTTGTCGCGCCATTATGCCGTCGGGCGTCAGGCCAATCCGGACACGCAGTTCTACCGCGAGCAGATTGCCGAGATCGAGCGGGATCTGGGCCGCGGGGTGCTCCTCCCGAGCGAGGCGGACGCCGCCAGGGCCGAGGCTGGGCGCCGGCTGCTGCGGGCCACCGGCATGCAGGCAGAAGATGCTTTTGCTGCTGTTGGCGAGCCGGCCCTGCGCCGCCGCCGCGCCGCATCGACGCTGGCCCTGTCGATCATTCCGCTCCTGGCGCTCGCGACCTACGAAATCTACGGCTCGCCCCAGCTGCTGAGCGAACCGCCTGGCGCGCGGATGCAGCCGCAGCAGGCGGGCAACATGAACCTGCTCGGCGCCGTGGCAGATATTGAGGCACATCTCGCCAAGAACCCGCAGGACGGGCGCGGCTGGGAGGTGATCGCTCCGGTCTATCTGCGCATGGGCCGCATCGAGGATGCGGTGAAAGCCTATGAATCGGCCATTCGCTACCAAGCGCCCGATGCCGTCCGCTTCGCCAATTACGGCGAGGCCCTGGTGCTTGCCAAGGACGGATTGATCTCGGCGGAAGCGCAGGCTGCCTTCGAGCAGGCGGTCAAGCTCGACCCGAGTGCGCCCAAGGCCCAGTTCTATCTCGCCCGCGCGGCCGTGCAGGACGGGCAGACCGACAAGGCCAAGACCATCCTGCAGAACCTGCTCGCCTCCGCGCCGGCCGATGCGCCCTGGACGGATGGGGTGCGGCAGGAAATGGCGGCGCTCGGCGCGCCCGAGGCCGCTTCGACTTCAGCGCCGCAGGTTGGCCCGGAGGCCATCGCCGGCATGGTGGCGGGGCTTGCGAGCCGCCTCGAAGCCCAAGGCGGCACGGCCGAGGAATGGACCCGGCTGATGCGCTCCTATGCCGTGCTGGGGCAGCGCGACAAGGCTACTGATGCGGCCAAGCGCGCCCGCGAGGCTCTGGCGCAGGATACCGAGGCCTTGAGGACCATCGACACGATGGCCCAGGAACTGAAACTGACCGACGTCCAGCCATGACGAGAAAACAACGCCGCCTGACCCTCATCGGAGTTGCCGGATGCGTCCTCGCGGTGGCACTGGGGCTCGTGCTCTATGCCATGAACGACACGATCGTGTTCTTCAATTCGCCGGCGGATATCCAGTCCAAGAGCGTTCAGCCCGGCACGCGCATCCGCCTCGGCGGCCTCGTGAAGGAGGGCTCCGTGCAGCGCGGCGCCGATCAGCAGATCACCTTCGAGGTCATGGACGCCGAGGCGGTGATCAAGGTGAACTACAAGGGCCTGCTGCCCGACCTGTTCCGTGAAGGGCAGGGAGTCGTGGCCGAGGGCATTCTGGAGAGCCCAAGCGCTTTTCGCGCCGACTCGGTTCTCGCCAAGCACGACGAGAACTACATGCCGCGCGAGGTGGCCGATACGCTGAAGAAGCAGGGTCACTGGCAGGGCGAGGCCAATGCCACGCCCAAAACGCAGTAGCAAGGGAGAGCCTTCGTGTTGGTCGAGGCCGGACATTTCGCACTCGCGCTCGCCCTGGGCCTGTCGCTGATCCAGTTCCTCGTGCCGCTCTGGGGCGCGCGGGCCAATGATCCCGTGCTGATGGCCGTGGCGCCCGCAAGTGCGCTGGCGGTCTTTGCCTGCATCGCCTTCGCGTTCCTCGCCCTGACCTTCGCGTATCTCAGCTCCGACTTCTCGGTGTTGAACGTCGTTCAGAACTCGCATTCGGCGAAACCGCTGATCTACAAGATCTCCGGAGTGTGGGGGAACCATGAAGGCTCCATGCTGCTCTGGGTGCTGATCCTTGCCCTGTTCGGCGCGATCGTGGCGATCTCCCGCAACAGCATCCCCATGCGGCTGCAGGCGAACACGCTGGCCGTGCAGGCCGCCGTCACCATCGCATTCCTGCTCTTCATCCTCACGACATCCAATCCGTTCACGCGCGTCGTTCCGGCGGCGCTGGAGGGGCAGGATCTCAACCCGCTGCTGCAGGACCCCGGACTCGCGATCCATCCGCCGCTTCTCTACATCGGCTATGTGGGCTTCTCGATCTCGTTCGCCTTCGCATGCGCGGCGCTCATCGATGGGCGCATCGATGCGGTCTGGGCCAGGATCGTGCGCCCCTGGACGCTCGGCGCCTGGGCCTTCCTGACGCTCGGCATCGCCATGGGGTCCTACTGGGCCTATTACGAGCTCGGCTGGGGCGGCTGGTGGTTCTGGGACCCGGTGGAGAACGCCTCGCTCATGCCGTGGCTTGCCGGCACGGCGCTCGTGCATTCCACGGTGGTGATGGAAAAGCGCGATGCGCTCAAAGTGTGGACGATCCTGCTTGCGATCCTGACCTTCTCGCTGTCGCTGCTAGGCACCTTCCTGGTGCGCTCCGGCGTGCTCACCTCCGTGCATTCCTTCGCGGTCGATCCGGAACGCGGCACCTTCATCCTCGGCATCCTGATCCTGTTCATCGGCGGCTCGCTCGCGCTCTTCGCCTGGCGCGCGCCGATGCTCAAGCAGGGCGGCCTGTTCGCGCCGGTCTCCCGCGAGGGCGCGCTCGTGGTCAACAATCTTTTTCTCGCCACGGCTTGTGCCACCGTGTTCATCGGCACCCTCTATCCGCTGGCGTTGGAGGTGCTGACGGGTGAAAAGATCTCCGTCGGCGCGCCGTTCTTCAATTTCACATTCCTGCCGCTGATCGTGCCGCTTCTGCTGCTTCTGCCGCTGGGGCAGACGCTCGCCTGGAAACGCGGCAACTTCCTCGGCACCGCCCAGCGCCTCTACACCGTATTCGGCCTCTCGCTCCTCGCCACCATCGTGATGTTCGCCGCGACCTATGGCGGTCCGGTGGCGGCCCCTCTCGGCGTCGGGCTTGGGCTCTATCTGGTGCTCGGCTCGATCAACGAGATCGTCACCCGCTCCTGGTCGAAGGGCACGCCTCTGGCGGTTGCCTGGCGCAAGGCGCGAGGCCTGCCACGCTCGGCCTGGGGCACGGCCATTGCTCATGCGGGCGTTGGCCTTACCGTGATCGGTATCGCGGCCACCGCCTGGGGCGTCGAGGCAATCGGCAGCCTGAAGATCGGTGAGCGCCTGAAGGGCGGCGACTACGAGGTGCGGCTCGAACGGGTCATCCCCCGCGTCGAGGCCAACTACCGAGAGGAAGCGGCTGTCCTGACCGTGTTCGGTTCAGGTCGCGAACTTGGAACGCTGGAGACCACGAAGCGGCTCTACGTGACCCGCGGCATGCCGACCACGGAGGCGGGGATCCTGACGGTCGGACTCGGCCAAGTCTATGCCAGCATCGGCGACGCGCAGCCCGATGGGTCCATCGGCGTCAGGCTCTATCACAAGCCCCTGGTGCTTCTGATCTGGATCGGCTCTCTCGTGATGGCGGCGGGTGGTGCTCTGTCATTGACCGACCGGCGCTTGCGCATCGGCGCCCCGGTTCCAGCCAAGGCGATGCCACCGGCTGCGATTCCTGCGGAGTAGGCCATGCGCTTCGTTCTCGCCCTCATCGCGGCCCTTATCTTCAGCAGTTCAGCCATTGCCGTGCAGCCGGGCGAGGTGCTGAAGGATCCAGCCCTCGAAAAGCGCGCCCGCGAGATCTCGTCAGGCCTGCGCTGCCTCGTCTGCCAGAACCAGTCCATCGACGATTCCGACGCCCAACTCGCCAAGGACCTGCGCCTTCTGGTGCGCGAACGCCTCATGGCCGGCGACAGTAACGACGAGGTGGAGAATTTCCTTGTCCAGCGCTACGGCGAGTTCGTCCTCCTGAAACCCGCCTTCGGCGCTCACACCTTGCTGCTGTGGCTGACGCCGGCCCTGGTGCTGATCCTCAGCGGCATCGGTGCCTATGCCGCCATGAGGCGCCGCCCACAGCCCATAGCGTCCGCTCTCGATGAGAAGGAGCGTGAAGCGCTGGAGACTCTGCTCAAGCGTGATCAGAGCGCTTGATCCATCAAGTCCGCCTGACATCATTCACACCATATCGATGCATGAAACTTTGCTCATTTATGAGAGCTTAGTCCGCTCGCACTAGGTCCGTATTCCTCAATTGGAAACAGTATCGTTTTTTTCGGTGAACATGCCAATTTGTCGCTGTGCCAAGCCGCCAAGCTGATGATATCGGGCCATCAATCTCCTGATATTTCCTGCGAAAGGGACGGTCGTGAAAGCAGCGGCCTTTGGATTGGGTTTTGTCCTTTTCGTTCTGCCTTTCGCTGCACGATCCGACGATAATCTCGTCGCCAAGCGCGAGGCCTGCCGTCAGGAGGCAAGGCTCGCGATTGCACCGAAAGGAAAGATCGGAGTCGATGGCTTCCGATGGATTGTGGAGCGGCGTGTTGCTCATGTGAGCCAATGCATGAACCGTGCCTTTGTCGCTCGCAAGGATACGCCGCTTCCGCCAAGAAGGGCGTCCACCACCAGCTCGGTCCGAAGCGAAGCTGCCGGCACTTTCGGCAGTGGTGGCCGGCGAAAGCTGAAAACAGTCTCGACCAGAACCCTCAAGATGAAGAAACCCGCTCGCAAGCAATTCAGGCGCTTGTCCCGCAGAAGCAAGTGAGCGACGGCGCTGTCCGCCTGTCGCGAAACCTTACCAACATTTCATCTTGAGGTGAGGGTACCGTAAGGCGCCAACCCCCATCTTGCTCCCATGACGAACCGACAAGGGTTCATCCAGGAGAGACAAGAGATGTTGGACAAGGTTTCCACCTCCCCCCGCAAGCGCACCATGAAATGGCTCGGCGCGGCGGCCGTCGCCGCGTTGATCGCGGGTGGCGCCGTCGAGAGCGGTCTGGTCGCTCCCAATCCGGCTCATGCCGAGCTGCGCTCCATGGCGCAGCCGATCCAGAACGTTCCGTCCTTTGCCGACGTGATCGATCAGGTCAAGCCCGCAGTCGTCGCCGTCAAGGTCAAGGTGCAGAACGTCGCCGACCGCAACGACGACGATGACGACGGCCAGCAATTCTCCATGCCCGATCTGCCCCCGGGCCACCCGATGGAGCGTTTCTTCCGCCAGTTCCGGGACCAGATGCCCGGCCGTGGCGAGCGTGGTCCCCGCCAGGAGCGCCCCCGTCAGTTTGGCCAGTCCCTGGGTTCCGGCTTCTTCATCTCGGCTGACGGCTATGTCGTGACCAACAACCATGTGGTCGACAAAGGCTCCGAAGTCACGGTGACCATGGACAACGGCAAGGAGCTGAGCGCCAAGGTGATCGGCACCGATCCGAAGACCGATCTCGCCCTGCTCAAGGTCGATGGCGGCAACGACTTCCCCTATGTTCGCCTGGCCGGCCAGAAGGCCCGCATCGGCGACTGGGTGATGGCCATCGGCAACCCGTTCGGCCTTGGCGGCACGGTCACGGCCGGCATCGTGTCAGCCCAGCACCGCGATATCGGTAGCGGTCCTTACGACGACTACATCCAGATCGACGCTTCGGTGAACAAGGGCAATTCCGGTGGCCCGACCTTCAACCTGTCCGGTGAGGTCGTGGGCGTGAACACGGCGATCTTCTCGCCGTCCGGCGGCAATGTGGGTATTGCGTTTGCGATTCCCGCGAGCACCGTCGAGAGCGTCGTGGCCTCCCTGAAGGACAAGGGCTCCGTGACCCGCGGCTTCATCGGCGTGCAGATGCAGCCGGTGACCAAGGAGATCGCCGAGGCCATTGGCCTGAAGGAGCCCAAGGGCGCCCTTGTGGCCGACGCCGTGAAGGATGGTCCTGCGGCCAAGGCCGGTGTCAAAACGGGCGACACGATCATCGCCGTCGACGGACAGCCGATCAAGGAAGCCAAGGACCTGTCCCGCAAGGTGGCCAATGTGGCCCCGGGCAAGACCCTGTCGCTCACCCTCTGGCGTGAGGGCAAGGAGCGGACCGTGACCCTCGAGGTCGCGAGTCAGCCGAAGGGTGTCTAAAGCATCGGACCCAAAAGTGGACATCACTTTTGGGATCCATCCGATGCGTTAGTGTTGCCGCATTTCCTTAAGGCGAACCGGTTTCCACTTCGCCGGGAAATGCTTTGCCCTCGATAACGGCACAGGCACCAGGCTTTCTAGTTGATTGCCCCCGACACCTGGTGTCTTCTGCCCGCGGCGGATCGGTCTTTCCCCCTCCAGGACCGGTCCGCCGACGGGCATTTTCTTGTGTAGCGTGTAGGCCGATGCGGATTCTGATCATCGAGGACGACCGGGAGGCAGCCTCCTACCTCGTCAAGGCTTTTCGCGAAGCGGGCCACGTGGCGGACCATGCCGCCGACGGCCTCGACGGCTACGCCATGGCGGAAGCAGGCGACTACGACGTGCTCGTGGTCGACCGCATGCTGCCCAAGCTCGACGGCCTCTCCCTGATCCGGTCCCTGCGCGAGCAGAAGGTCGAGACGCCGGTTCTCATTCTCTCGGCGCTGGGCCAGGTGGACGACCGGGTGAAGGGGCTGCGGGCCGGCGGCGACGATTATCTCCCCAAGCCCTATGCCTTCTCCGAGCTTCTCGCCCGCGTCGAGGTCCTCTCGCGCCGCCGCGCATCGGCACCTCATGCGGAGCCGACCGTCTACCGCATCGCCGATCTCGAGCTCGACCGCCTGTCCCATCGCGTCACGCGCTCGGGGCAGGAGATCATGCTGCAGCCGCGCGAGTTCCGGCTGCTCGAATACCTGATGAAGAACGCCAATCAGGTGGTCACCCGCACCATGCTGCTGGAGCATGTGTGGGATTATCACTTCGATCCCCAAACCAACGTGATCGACGTTCACGTCTCGCGCCTGCGCGCCAAGATCGACAAAAGTTTCGACAATCCGCTGATCCACACCATCCGTGGCGCGGGCTACATGGTGCGCGTCGGTTCCGAGGGGGACGAGGAATGAGCGTGCGGTCATGAGCGCCTTCATGTCTGCCCTGGGCAAGCTCTTCCGCACGACCGCCTTCAAGCTGTCCTTCGCTTATCTGCTCATCTTCACCATCTTTGCTTTTGTCGGGCTCGGCTACGTGGCCTGGAACGCCCAGAGGCTTCTCACCCAACAGTTCATTTCCACCATCGAGAGCGAGATCGACAGCCTGTCCAATCTCTATAGGTTCGGCGGGCTGCGGCGTCTCGTGACCAGCGTCGAGCGGAGATCCCGGGCGCCCGGCGCGCTGATCTATCTCGTCACGACGGAAGCGGGTGAGCGCGTCGCCGGCAATGTGGGCGCGCTGCCACCGGAGGTGCTCGGCCGGACGGGCCAGTTCGAGACGCTCTACAACCGCACTGACGAGACCGAGACGCGGCCCGATGTGGCCATAGTGCGTGTCTATCTTCTGCCCGGCGGATTCAGGCTCCTGGTCGGACGCGACATTGAGGAGCGGCGGCGCCTGCAGGAAATCATCCATCGCGCGTTCGGCTATTCCCTGCTTTTCATCGGCGTACTTGGCTGTCTCGGCGGGTGGTTCATCACCAGGCGAGTGCTCAAGCGCGTCGACGACATGACAGACATCACGCGCCACATCATGGCGGGCGATCTCGGCGGGCGGCTGAAGGTGGCGGGAACCGGCGACGAACTTGATCGCCTCGCGGAGAACCTCAACGCCATGCTCGACCGGATCGGCGAGCTGATGCGCGGCATGCAGGAGGTCTCGGACAACATCGCGCACGACCTCAAGACGCCGCTGACGCGCCTGCGCAACAAGGCCGACGAGGCCCTGCGCACGGCCAAGTCGCCGGACGAGTTGAGGACGGCGCTGGACGCCACCATCGACGAGAGCGACAACCTCATCCGCATCTTCAACGCGCTCCTCATGATCGCGCGGCTCGAGGCCGGCAGTGCCCGCGAAGGTCTCGCGGATTTCGATGCCGCCGAAGCGGTGCGCGGCGTGGCCGAACTCTACGACGCCTTGGCTGAGGAGGCCGGCGTGGATCTTGAGGTCTCGGTCGAGGACGATCTGCCCGTTCACGGCAGCCGCGAACTCCTTGGGCAGGCCATGTCCAACCTCCTCGACAATGCCCTCAAATACGGTGCGTCGTCCGACTCCCGCAACAAGACGATCAGCGTTTCGGCCCATCGCCGCGAGGGCGAGGTGTGTATCGCTGTGGCGGACCGGGGCCCCGGCATTCCGGAAGTGGAGCGGGGCAGGGTGCTGGAGCGCTTCGTTCGCCTGGAAACAGCCCGCTCGCGTCCTGGCTTCGGCCTCGGCTTGAGTCTCGCCGCCGCCGTGGCGCGGCTCCATGGCGGGGTGCTGCGGTTGGAGGACAACGAGCCGGGCCTGAGGGTCGTGCTGGCCCTTCCGCTCAAGGCCGTGGAGCTTCCGCAGCCAGCCCTTCAGACCGCCGCTTAAGCCTGAAGGATGAGAGCCCCAGGGCAGTTTTCGGTTGCCTCCGGATGCCTGGCGTGAACACTCGGGCCGTCGCAGAAAGCCCGAGAGACCCGCCGTGCCGGATACGAAAGCCTCCCTCCTCAGCCGCTTGACCCGGGCGCCGCACGTGGCCGACCCGAAGCGGGCCAAGGCGCAAATGAAGGATTTCATCGATCGGATCCGCTACGAGCCCGAGGCGGCTGTCCTGTTGCCTCATCTCGATGAGGGCCTTTTTCGCGATCTTCTCCTTGGCCTCGCCGATCATTCCCCCTTTCTGTGGCAGCTGACCGTCAACGATCCTGCGGGCATGGCGAGGCTCGCATTCTCCCCGCCGGAGGAAGCGCATCGCGCGATCATCGAGAGCCAGACCAACCTGTTCCGTGAGCAGCGCAACGGTGTGATCACCCGCGACGATGCCGTGCGAGCCTTCCGGCAGAACCGCAATGCCCATGCGCTTCTCGTCGCAATAGCCGATATCGGCGGCCTCTGGGGCACGGAGCAGGTGACGCAGGCGCTCTCCGACTTCGCCGATGCCTCTGTTGCCGGTGGCGTGAATTTCGTTCTCACCGAGATGGCTGATCTGGGCCGCGTCAATCTCGCGGATCCGGACAATCCGGGGGAGGGCTCCGGTTTCACCGTGCTGGCCCTTGGCAAGCACGGGGCAGGGGAGCTCAACTACTCCAGCGACATCGATCTCGTGATCTTCTTCGATCCGGAAACCAAGGTGTTGCGCGATCCCTCGGAGGCGGCGACGATCTACACCCGCGTCGCTCAGCAACTCGCCAAGCTCCTGCAGGAGCGCACGGCTGACGGCTATGTGCATCGTGTCGATTACCGCCTTCGCCCCGATCCGGGCTCGACGCCCACCGCCGTGTCGCTGTCCTCGGCATATGTTTATTACGAGACGGTGGGGCAGAACTGGGAACGCGCGGCCTTCATCAAGGCAAGGCCCATCGCCGGTGACCTGACGCTGGGCGAGAATTTCCTGAAGGAACTGCGCCCCTTCATCTGGCGCAAGTATTTCGACTTCGCGTCCATCGCCGACGTTCATGCCATGAAGCGGCAGATCCATGCGGTGCGCGGGCACGATCAGATTGCGGTCGCGGGCCACGACATCAAGCTCGGACGCGGTGGCATCCGCGAGATCGAGTTCTTCGTGCAGACGCAACAGCTCGTCTTCGGCGGGCGCCGTCCCGGGTTGCGCGGACGCCGCACCCTTGACATGCTGGGAGCCCTTCACGATGAAGGCTGGATCACGGCGAAGGCACGCGACGAACTCTCGGACGCCTACCGTTTTCTGCGCACCATCGAGCACCGGCTGCAGATGGTGGCCGACGAGCAGACGCAGCGCCTGCCCTCAGACGAGGAGCAGCTCAAGCGCTTCGCCAGATTCTGCGGCTTCGCCAACCTAAAAGCCTTCTCCAAAGCCCTCACGGATCAGGCGAAGATCGTGCAGGGGCATTATGCGCTTCTGTTCGAGGAGGGGCCGGAGCTTGCCTCCGATGTGGGCAGCCTCGTCTTCACCGGCTCGGACAACGATCCCGATACCCTCGCGACCCTCCAGCGTCTTGGCTTCCATGAGCCGGAGCGCGTAGCCGAGACCGTGCGCGGCTGGCATTTCGGCCGTCGTCCCGCGATCCAGAGCGCTCGCGCCCGCGAAGTCTTGACCGAACTCACGCCGGCGCTGCTGGCGGCGCTCGGCGGCACCGCCGATCCCGATGGAGCATTGGCGGCACTCGACCGCGCATTCGGCCGCATGCCGGCGGCCGTCGAACTTCTCACCATCCTGCAATCGCACGACCGCCTGCGGCTTCTCTTTGCCGACCTTCTCGGCACCGCGCCACGCCTCGCCGATACGGTGGCGCAATCGCCCCACGTGCTTGACGCGCTGATCGATCCCGCCTTCGGCACGCCCACCACCGATTACGAGACGATTGAAGAACAGGTGCGCCAGCTCATCGGGCCGCCACGCGATTTCGAGGATTTTCTCGACCGCATTCGCGATGCCACGCGCCAGATGCGCTTCGTGACCGGCGCCCGGCTTCTCTCCGATGTGCTTTCACCTGCACAGGCCGGCGAAGCCTATGCCGCCATCGCCCGAGCCGTCATCCGCGCATCCTTCGACGAAGTGCGTCGCGCCTTTGAAGCCGAGCACGGCACCGTGCCGGGTTCACGCATCGCCATTCTCGGCCTCGGCCGCTTGGGTAGCCGCGAACTCACCGCAGGCTCTGATCTCGATCTCGTGGTAGTCTACGATTTCGACGAGAACGCGCGCGAGAGCACGGGATCGAAGAAGCTCGATGTGGTGGTCTATTACACCCGCCTCACGCAGCGCCTCGTCTCCGCGCTCACCGTGCCGACCCGGCGCGGCCTGCTCTACGAAGTCGATCTGCGCCTGCGCCCGCAGGGCGGCAAGGGGCCTGTCGCATCGCAGTTCAAGGGCTTCGTGAATTACCAGAAGTCGGAGGCCGATCTCTGGGAGCACATGGCCCTCACCCGCGCCCGTGTGATGGCGGGCGATGAGAATTTCGGTACGCAAGTGTCGGAAGCCGTAAAGGATATTCTCACCACAAAGCGCAATCCGAAAAAGGTGTTCAAGGAAGTCCGCGCCATGCGCGAGCTGATCGCGCAGGAGAAGGGCGACAGCGACCCTTGGGACCTGAAGCTCGCCCGTGGCGGCCTCACGGATCTCGATTTCATCGCACAAGGGCTGGTACTCGCTTATGCAAATGCGCATCCAGCGCTCTTCGAACTCTCAGTCGAGGGCGTATTCGCAAAGGCGCAAGCCGAAGGTTTGCTGGATGACAATGACGCACGGGCATTGATCGAAGCGCACAAGCTCTTCAACGACATCTTCCAATGGCAGCGCCTCACCATAGAAGGCAAGTTCGACGTCGAGACGGTGCCATCCGTCATCCTCAAGCGTCTCGCAACGGTCGCCGGTTTGCCGAGCGCGAAGGTGTTGCTGGAGCACATGGCTAGCATGCGAGGAGAGGTGACGCAGACCGTTTCAGCCTTGTCAACTTAAGCGACTCTTCTGCTGTGTCATGAGCGGCGTTAGAGGCTTTCAACGCAGGATATTTGTTGACGCAAGGCATATCGACTGAAGTGATATTCGGATTATGTGTGAAGTCGCACATGTTGATCACACCATCGGACAAAGATCCTGTGCTGACGCGTCGTCACTCTCCATTCGAAGAGTATCGCGGCAATCTTCACCCCAATAAGCCTTGATGCGCAGAATGTGCTGAGAAATACTCAAAGGGGATTGAGGATGTTCAGACCGTATACACTGGAAGAAGAGCTTGCGCGTTTGATGACGGGATCTGTCGGCTATGGCGGCGCCCAAGCTGGGACCGGGATTGGTGGTGTCGGTGGAGCTGGGACGATTTCGATTGATTCAAGGACAGGTGCCGTACAGACGGGTAATCTTCCAACGACAGTCGTGCAGCCTGATGGAACCAGAGTCACGACGAGGGTCCAGGAGGGAAAAACTTACTATCTAAGAGAGCACACTGACGGAACCAGAGAACTCTCAATCCAGGAGAAAACAGGGTATACTATTATTATTGAGTTTGCCAGCGGCGGACGTTATTTTTCAACATTGCATCGATCTGAAGATACATCAGTATACTGGCAGGTTCAGTTCAGTAGAGAGCCTGATGGGACAGCGGAAAAGATATTTTACGATTTTATTGCCGGTACGGAGCTTAAAGAAGATTATGCATCGGATGGATCTCTTATTAACGTTGTGAAGCGAGACATGGACACGGGAAGAGTTCTTTTCGAAAGTCATGTTCTGGAGAACGGAGCCGTTGAGACGGAAGAGTTTCGTCCAAACGGAGACTTTGCGCATTCCTATGTCCTCCACAATTCGGATGCTAGAACTGATGAATTCTCGAGTTATCGCTGGGAGCGAGTCGTTCCGTCATATAACCCTGATAACCCTGAACAGTATGGTTCGATCATCGAGACTGAAACGACGACTTATCTCCGTCAGGTCGGGTCGATCCCTGCCTTGGAGACAGTTCAAACAATAAAAACAACCGATCCTCTTGGGAATGAAACTACGGAAACAAGGAGTGACACGATCCTCTTCCATGAAAATGAGGAGAATGAGACAACGGACCCGTTCCCAACACAGTATGATCTCATGCTTCAGGGGATACAGTTGCTCCGGGATATGGTCGACTCTCTGACAGGCCCGGACGCTGGCAGCCAGACTACTCAAAAACATGGCGTCATGGAAGTGCAATCGGGATCGCAGGAGTATTTCGTTGAAGCTCATATTGGTGCTGCCGGCGCGGATTTCATCCAGGGTAACGGCGTGTTGGCGGGCGGCGGCGACAACGACGTGCTGACTGGAGGGAGCCAGATCGACTTTCTGCATGGCGGATCCGGTTCCGACATTCTCGTTGGCGGCCTTGCGGGCGATCTGCTCTATGGCGATTTAGGGATAGACGTTGCGAGCTATGAGCAGGCAGGCGGATCCATCACGGTGAGCCTTGCGGATCCCGCGCGCAACACGGGTGAGGCTGCGGGCGACGTCTACAGCAGCATCGAAGGCTTGACCGGCTCAGCCTACAACGACCGTCTCGTCGGCGATGCCTTGCACAATGTCTTGCAGGGCGGAGCCGGTCACGACCTCCTGGAGGGTGGCGAGGGCGGCGACCGGCTTGTCGGCGGCGACGGCATCGACTTTGCCGATTACGAGAACGCCACCTCCGGCGTGACGGCGAAGCTGCTTATGGCGCAGTACAATGCAGGCGAGGCAGCGGGCGATGTCTATGCCTCGATCGAGGGCATCATCGGCTCGCGCTTCGGCGACGAACTCGCTGGCGACAACGGCACCAACGACCTGCAGGGTCGCGACGGCAACGACAGGCTGATCGGCCTGGGCGGCAATGATCGTCTTGAGGGCGGCGCCGGCGACGACACCCTCTATGGCGGCATCGGGGCGGATCACCTCATCGGTGGCGCCGGTCTCGACACGGTGGCCTACACCGTGGACGGTGTGGGTGTGACGGTGCATCTGGCCCAGCCGCACCTGAACACCGGCGAGGCCGCCGGCGACACCTATGACGGCATCGAGAACGT
>NZ_JADQDN010000021.1 GCF_015694425.1 Microvirga terrestris | reverse complement strand
CAGGAGAATGGAATCACGCCAACCCAGCCCAATCAATGCCCGACTAAATCAACACTATCTCGCGACGAGCAGACCTTCGTGCGGCCACGCTTAAAGGCAGTTCGTGACCCAAACCGGACCATTACCTCTCTGCTGAGGATTTGACCTTTGCTCTCATCCCATCGGTAGTTACTTTGTTAACGCTCCGATAGCTCATGCCTGCGCTCGCCACGTGGTTCCAATCGACAGCAGCTGCTCCTGCAGGGTCTCCGGTGGTCGGATCAAAGGATCCGTCGGCGTCGTCACCGCCTTCCGGCCAGTCCGCTGGACCACCGCGTTGACCCGCCTCCAGGGACGCGATGATGCCAGGCTCCATTGATATAGGTTAACTCTGGGTTTCACCTGATCCTAATCTCTGGTTTAATTCCTCGTGGGTAGTCCGACTTTACGGCACCCGGGAGGAGTTCCTGACATTTGCCCATCGGCTCGGTCATGGCTCACCCGTCTCCGCCAGGAGGTGCGCCATGACAGCCGTCGGAGTGCAGCAGCCCAGTCGCGTGAGACCCCGATGGGCGGGGATGAGCCTGCGCTGGCGTGTGGTCGTGCCTCTCGCCTTCCTCACTATCTTCGCCTTCCTGGCAGGTGCGGCCTTACTCTACCAAGAGGCCACCGAAGATCGGCATGCCATCGCCCATCGCGCCCAGGCGGAAGCTGTGGCAGGCTCTGCCGCCTTCGACCGAGAGGTCGACGCAGCCGGGTTCCTGTTGCAGGGGCTGTCGCGATCTCCCGTCTTGAAATCAGGTGACCTGCGAGCATTCTACGACCAGCTCGTAGAAACACCGCATCCCGAAGGATCCTGGTTTGTCCTGTGGGACATGAACGGTCAGATCCTCAACACCATCCGTCCTTTCGGCACACGCCTGCCTACGCGCGCCGAGATGGAACCCACAGACGAAGGATACGAGCGGATCCGCACCCGTGGCCTGAGCATCTCCAACAGGGTGATGGGGCCGGTGGCGAAGGTGCCGACGGTTGCCGTGCATCTGCGCCTCGACGATGTCCTGGGTGACATGGCGGGCCTTCTGACAACGGTTCTTCCGGAGGCTCGGCTGAACGCTGTGGTGCGCGAGCACCCACTGCCTTCTGGCTGGACCACGATCGTGCTCGACCGGAATTTCGTGCCACTCGCGATCAGCGACTCAGCACCGGGAGCGCTGCCGCAGGAACTTTCGCCCACCCTCAAGGCAGCTCTGAGCGAGCATGCCTACGGAGGGCATTTCGTCGTTCATGACGGGGTGGATGACCTTCTCGTCGGCGCCCAACGCTCCGAAACAACCGGGTTCACGACTATCACCACCGTTCCGTTCGCCGTCGCGAACGCTCCCGTCGACACCGCCATCCAAACGATCACCCGCATCGGCCTTCTGCTGCTGACGGCCGGTGGCTTGGCCGGGCTCGTCCTTGTCCGCCAAGTCGGCCCAGTGGAGGCAACGGCCGCCCAGACCATTCAGACGGCCCGCCGCCTGCGGCTAGCGGAGGCGCGCTACGCGAGCCTTTGGAACGATACGTCAGAGAGCCTCTTCGTCGTTACCGTGACACCTGACGGACACTTCGTCTTCGAGGGCCTAAACCCTGCGCATGAGAGGGCCACCGGGCTCAGCTTTGAGGCCATCGCCGGCAAGGAACCTGACCAATGCCTGCCGCCTGATACTGCCGCAGCCGTGAAGGCACGCTACCGCGACTGCCTGCAGAGCGGTGCTCCCATGGTTTACGATGAGGTGCTCGACTTTCCAGGAGGGCGACGGCACTGGCAGACGAGTCTGGCACCCGTACGGGACCCGGAAACTGGAACCATTGTCGCCTTGGTCGGCACGGCACGGGATGTGACTATCGACAGGGAAGCGACCGAGCGGATCGAAAGCAGCCGGCGTCTCCTCCAGGCCACCCTCGACGCGCTCTCGGCCCATGTCGCCATCCTCGATGGTTCTGGCCGGATCGTCGCTGTCAACAAGGCTTGGCATCGGTTCGCTGAGACTGGCGGCTACGCCACGCCGGATCACGGCATCGGGGCCGACTACGTCGCCGTCTGCCGCGCAGCCTCGTTGGATGATCCCCAGGCGGCCCTGGTTGCTGGTGGTCTTGAGGCTGTGCTGGCAGGGCAGCGGGAGGATTTCCGCCTGACCTATGGCTGCGGCGACCGGTTCTTCCAGATGACGGCGGCGCGGTTCTGCAATGAGGGAACCGCCCATGCCGTCGTGGCGCACGAGGACGTCACGGAACTTGTGGCGGCGCGCCGGGACGTCCGTGACATCGCCGGCCGGTTGCTGTCCCTGCAGGAGGACGAGCGCCAGCGCATCGCGGCAGACCTGCACGACTCCACCGCCCAGCACATCGTCGCCGCCAGCCTCGGACTGATGCATGTCGAGCGTGCCGCGAGCGACCTGCTTGGCGTCAAGGATGCGATCGATGCCATGCGTCTGTCACTCAACGAGGCCCAGAAGGAGATCAGAACCCTGTCCTACCTGCTGTACCCGCCCAGCCTGCGCGCGAACGGTTTGGCCGCGTCGCTGCGTCGCTTCGTGGAGGGATTTTTCCAGCGCACGGGCCTGACGGCGAAGGCTAGGGTGACAGGGGACGTTGACGGCATCCCCCTTGATCAGCAGCGGGCTGTTCTTCGTGTTGTTCAGGAAACATTGGTGAACGCCTACCGACATGCTGAGGCAACCAAGGTTTCCGTCAACCTCAGGCGTGATCCGAACGGGTTGAGCCTCAAGATAACCGACAATGGTAAGGGCATGCCGGCGCGGGCGTCGAACGGTGAGGTGCTTCCTCCGTCGCTAGGGGTCGGCATCCCCGGCATGGAGGCTCGCATCCGACAGTTCGACGGCACCATGACCATCGAGAGCAGTGCCGGGGGGACATCCATCCGCGCTTGGATCCCAGCCTCCAATCCAGCAGTCGAGCATCTACCGCTAGGGTTTGGACATGATCGCAGCGAGCTTGGGGATCTTTCCGGCGCAAATCTCAGGGGTTCACCCGATACCCGCGACGAAAAGAGTAGCTAAGCTGGCGAGATGCCCATCGCGGACAAGTGGGGGAACAGGTGACCCGCATCCTCATTGCCGACGATCACCACGTGGTCCGCTCCGGCCTGCGAAGCGTGCTGGAAGCCCAGCCCGGATTCGAGGTGGTCGGCGAAGCCGCCAACGGCCAGGAGGCAGTTGAGGCCGCACTGAAGGTCAAGCCGGACGTGATCGTGCTCGACTATGCAATGCCCGTGCGTAACGGTGTTGAGGCCACCCGCGAGATCCGGTCCCGGCTGCCGCGAACCGAGGTGCTGATCTTCACCATGCACGACAGCCAGGACGTGATCGAGGATATCCTGGCAGCAGGCGCGCGCGGTTACCTGCTCAAGGCTGACGCCAATGACCATCTGATCACCGCGGTTCAGGCGCTCGGGCGGCACGAGGCTTACATCTCCGGCAAGCTCTCGGCCAATCTCCTCGACACACTGCTCGACCGGCGCAAGCGCGGCAGGCGCCAGATCCTGACGCCGCGGGAGCGGTCGGTGGTGCAGCTGATCGCTGAGGGCAATACCAACAAGTCCATCGGTGCCATGCTCGGCGTCAGCCTCAAGACCATCGAGACGCACCGCGCCGCTGCGATGCGCAAGCTTGGGCTGCACACCACCGCCGACATCGTTCTCTATGCCGTGAAAAACCGCATGATCGAGGTCTAACGAGGAAGATCGGCAAAATCTCAGGGTTTCCCCGATGGGCGGAACGGGCGGCTCAGGCGATGATGGGACTAAGAACAAGGGAAGGGAACCTGGTAAACGTGATATGGCAACGCCGCTGCGCTAGTCTCGGGATCATCGGCCTGCTGTGTGGCCCCGGCAGCCTGCCGGCCCTCGCCACCGAGGGTGGCGCCAGCCTTTTCATCCCGGGGGGCCATGGTCCCGGGGCCGGTATCGTCCCCCCGCCCGGTTTCTATTTCGCCAACGACTTCTTTGCCTATTCCGGCGAGATCACCGGCGGCCGCCCGATCCAGATTGGCGGCGCAGTGCTGGCTGACGTCAAGACGGAGGTGCGGGCTGACTTCGTGACTGCGACCTGGATCACGCCCCTGGAGTTCCTTGGCGGGCGAGTGGGCGTAGGCCTCAGCCTGCCGTTCGGCGTTCCCCGGGTCGGTGCAGGCGTTCTCATCGAGGCGCCGCGCCTGGGTCGCACCTTTGCTTTCAGCCAGCGCGATGACTCGTTTGTCCTCGGGGATCCGCTGGTGGCCGGCCTCATCGGCTGGGGTGCGGGCAAGTTCCATTGGTCGGTGGGTGCCACTGTCAACATCCCTGCCGGCGGGTACGAGGAGGGCAAGCTCTCCAACCTCGCCTTCAACCGTTGGATCGGAGATGTCTACGCAGCGGTGACGTGGCTCGATCCCGAACTCGGCCTCGATCTGTCGGGTGCCGTCGGCTTTGAGTTCAACGGCGAGAACCCGGACACCGACTACCGAAGCGGCAATGCCTTCCACGTCGATGTCTCGATCAGCAAGAACCTGACCAAGGAGTTCTCTGTCGGGCTGCTCGGGGGCTACTACGATCAAGTGTCCGACGACGGCGGCGCAGGCAATCGGATCGGGCCGTTCAAGGGACGGGTGACGGCAGTCGGCGCCACGGCCGGCTATGACTTTACCGTCGCGGGCACACCGGTCTCCGCCCGCATCAAGGTGCTGCGCGAGGTCGACGTCGAGAACCGCGCCCAGGGCACCATCGGCCTGTTCACTGTCGGCTTCCCCTTGGGCGGACACGTTGCCCCTGCCCAGCCCCAGCCGATCCGTGTCCGATACTAGCGGGGAAAGGGTGTAACCCGCAGGTTCGTCTGAATCCGGTCGCGATGATAGAAATCTGGTATGGTCCGTGCCACATTGGACCAGGGGGCAAAAAATGACACCGCCAGAGATGGGGCGAATGTTCAAACGGTATGCCGCGCGGCTGCCTGCGGTCCTTGTCCTCCTTCCCATGCTTGCTGGCTGCGCCAGCGTCCGCGGCGTCATGCTTCCCGTGGGCGGGACGGCTCCTGGAGCAAGCCAGGTCAACATGCTGGTGGCTACGACGCGCCAGCGGTCGGATCCTGCGGAACTGTTCTCGGGTGATCGCGGGGCACCCGCGTCGTTCGCCAACATCACTGTCTCGATCCCGCCACCCGAGGCACGACAGATCGGTGAGGTGCAGTGGCCCCGGCAGGTGCCCGGCAATCCGGCCACTGATTTCGTGACGCTCAAGGCCGACGTGATCGACCGCCCGCAGGCGCTGGCCTGGTTCCGGCGGAGCCTGCGCACGGTTCCGAAGCGGCAGGTGCTGGTGTTCATCCACGGCTTCAACAACCGCTTCGACGACGCGGTCTTCCGCTTCGCGCAGATCGTGCACGATTCCCATGCGCCTGTTGTGCCGATCCTGTTCACCTGGCCATCCCGCGGCAGCGTCTGGGCCTATGGCTACGACCGGGAGAGCACGGCCTACTCGCGCAACGCCCTGGAGTCCCTTCTGAAGGCGATCTCGCAGGATCCCGGGGTCGGCGAGGTCTCGATCCTGGCCCACTCGATGGGCACGTCGCTGGCTCTGGAGACCTTGCGCCAGATGGCCATCCGCGACGGCCGGGTCACGCCGAAGATCCGCAACGTCCTGCTCGCCGCGCCCGACGTGGATGTCGATCTTGCCCGCGAAGCCATCATGGACATGGGACCTGCGACAAGGCGGCCCTCGATCACCCTGTTCGTATCCCAGGACGACCGTGCTCTGGCGCTTTCACGACGGGTCTGGGGCAGCGAGGTCAGGCTCGGTGCCATCAATCCCGACCAGGAGCCATACCGCACCCAGCTCGAACAATCCGGCATCACGGTCCTCGATCTCACCAAGCTCAAGGCCGGCGACGCCCTCAACCATGGCAAGTTCGCGGAGAGCCCCGAGGTGGTTCAGCTGATCGGGGCCCGGCTTGCCGCAGGGCAGACGGTGACGGACTCCCGCGTCGGACTGGGCGACCGCATCATTCAGGTGACCGCCGGTGCGGCAACTGCCGTCGGGACGGCGGCCGGGCTCGCCGTCTCGGCGCCCGTCGCGGTTGTCGACCCCCAGACCCGCCGATCCATCGGAGGCCATGTGGATCAGCTGGGCCGCTCCCTGTCCGACACCGTGGCGCCGTTGAACCCGGTCGGGCTCGGACAGTGAGACCATCAGCGTTGCAGCCATGTCTGATGCTGGTCGCTCCGGCTCCGTTTTGGCGGGACGGCGGTTCGAGCCGGAGCTGGCACTAGGCTGACACCTCGCGCTCAGGTCCCCCACGCCACGTAGTTGAGGATCGTGTTCGTGCGTACGACACCCATCCGAAGCATGCCGGCGAACTGAACCTTGCCTGTATAGACAGCGCCCGTGCCCTGCGCGCCCGCCGGCAGGCGAAGATCCGGGTCGTCGAGCTTGATGATCGCACCGAAGCGTGGAGCGGCCCTTGCCGTCACGTCGGGCAGCGCTCCCGACGGCGTGAGCGTGCCGCCAGTCGTGATGTCGGCGATGCTCTCGACCTTGCCGGTGAAGATCTGGCCCGGGTACATCGAGAAGATGACTTCGGCGTACTCGCCCGGCTGCACCGCGAGAAACGACGCTTGGTCGAAGGTGGCGACCACCTTGCCCTTCATGTCGGCGTCCTGGTCGCAGACGAAGGGCATCACCGATGCCGATGGGCTGACGATGGAGCCCGGCAGGATGTTCACGTTGGTCACGTAGCCGTCGCACGGCGCGGTGACGTTGGTCTCCGCAAGGTTGGTCCGGGCGGCGGCGAGCTGCTGCTGCGCCTGTGCCACCGAGGTGTTCACGTTGCCGATGTTCGACTCATAGGCGAGCCGGGCCCGTTCCTCCGCAGCCTTGGCCTCTGCCTCTCCCTGGCGGGCGGCTTCGAGGTTGCGGGTGGCGGTGTCAACGGCGGCCTGCGCCACGGTCCGGCTTTGGAGAAGCTCGGTCTGCCGGTCGAATGTCTGCTGCGCCAGCGCGACCTGCGCCTCGGCCCGGGCGCGGGCCGCACTGGCCTGGTCAAGCGAGGCCTTGAGCTGGCCCACGTTCTGCTCGGCCGCGGCCAATGCTGCCTCCAGCCGTCGGACGTCGTACTCGAACGGCGTCGAGTCGATCCGGAACAGGGTCTCGCCTTTGATCAACCGTACGTCCGGCTTGACCGCGATCTCCGCCACCCGACCCGGAGCCGACGTCCGTGGTGCGATCTGGACCACCCGCTGGAAGATGCGCACATCCGAGGTGCCGGGGTGATAGAAGTTCATCGCCACGAGAGCGAGGAAGATGATGATCGGCCCGGCCGAGGCAAAGAACAGCGCCACCGGCAGCGTGAACGGCAGCAGGCGCAGCTTCGCGAACACAAGCCAGACCAAGGCGGTGTAGATGATGAAGATCGGCCATTGCATGGTGGGCCTCGTTGGCTAACGGGCAGAGACGCGCTTCTGGAGCGTGTCGAGTCGGGCGTTCAGGTTGGCGAGCTCGCTGCGGACCGCCGAGACGGTCGCGTGCTCTTCGCTGCGCGGCTTCGTCTCGTTCTTGTGCCGCCAGTAGAGGTAGAGGATGACCACGGAGCTGATGATGGCGGGGACCATGTCAGGCGATCCTTCTCGGGGAGGTGGAGCCGAGCCCGGCTTCGATGGTGGCGACCCGTTCCGACGTCCGGCGCAGGTCGGCCAGCAATGCATCGAGATCCTCGCTCGTCGCGGCGGCTTGGCCACCCCGGGGCGAGCTATAGGCCCACACCAGCGCGACGGGCCACAGCACGAAGGTAATCAGGCCGAGCCAGCCGCAGACACTGATCGCAGCGGCCTGCGGATGGCCCCGGGAGCGGGCGATCCGGCCCGGCAGTCCGCCCAACGAGTAGACCGCCCAGATCCCGGCGATCACCAGCGCGATAACGATGACGAAGCACAGCCAGTAAAGCCAGTCTCCGCTGCCCTGCATCTGGAAGCCCATGGTTGGGTTCTCCTCGATCACTCGGCCGCGGTTTGTTCGACATCCGGCAGGCGCCAGGTCTTGTCGAAGAGCGGTTTCTGCGGCCCGTAGAAGCGCATCATGACCTCCCAGCCGCGGCCGGCTTGGGTTGGGACCCAGTTCGCCTCCTTGCCGGCGGGCGGCTTCGGCCCGAAGAAGAGATCGACCGATCCGTCCGCATTCACTTGCAGGCCGGGTGTCGTGGAGCCACGGGAGGGCCACTTCTGGTCGCGGATCAGAGCGTGCGTCGCACGATCGTAGACAGTGGCCGACCAGTAGAGTTCGGCCGGCACATTCGGAGGTACCGTGAGCCGGTAGGAGCTCCCTCCATCGAACGGCTGGCCGGTCCTGTCGCGGAGTGACACCAGATAGAACTGGCCCGTTCCCAGATGCTTCACGCTGGAGAACGCCATCGAGAAGAAGACGCCGCGGGTGTCGGTGGGATACACGCCAGTTTTGGAGAAATTGTCCGACAGACCTTCTGTCAGCTCGTGGGCGAGGGGCAGTGCCCACTGTCCGCCCGGGTAGTAGGGCGAAAACAGATCCTCGTATCCCTGATCGAGCAAGGCGTGGGCTTCAACGGCAGCTTGATCCAGTAACTTTCGCGTATCGGCACTGGGACTGAAAGGCTTGCCCTGCTCGATCCCGACCGACCTGAGCTGGTCGATCATGGCCTTGTCCCGCTCCAGCCACGGCTCCCTTTGCACGAAGCGGTCAAGAGATTCGAAGAAGCGGGTGTCGTAGGGGATCGTGCTGTCGAACTCGACGCTAATGACATCGACGAAAGCTGTCTGAGGTGGATTGGCTGCGCTGGACAGAGGGTAGAGCTTGATCTGTTTGCCGTAGGCAACAGCCTTAGCGACGTCGGCGGCGGAGCTGCCGCCGACATTGGACCGCAGCAACGCCCCTGCCATATTGGTTCCTGACCGGAGCACGATGTAGCCATCGGGCACAGTTCCGCCGTAGCCCGGAGGAAGGATCAGGTACTTGCCGCCCTTGCCCTTATCCGCGCCCGCCGGACCGGCATCCTCCAGCGCGACCTGCCAAGCATCGAAAATCGTGCCGGTGATCGACCCTCCCTGGGCAGGCGGGATTTCCACCACCATCGGGCCGGTGTCCTTCATGTTGAGGAAGGGCATGAGGTAGATCGTGCTGGGATTAGGCGTGAGCGTCTGGTTTTTCCAATCCAGGAAGTTCGACCAGTAGACAACCTGGTTCTCCTTCGCGCCCGCTTTGAGGGCAGCCTGGAACATCAGATCGTAGTTGACCGCCGGCATGCCCCAGATCACCGCCTCGATCGCGCGGCGATGAATGGCGCGCTGCTCCAGCTCCTGCGGAGAGAAGCCCTGGGCAGATGCGGGTGCCGCCAGCGCCAGGGACGTCAATGCTGTAACGACTGCTCTCTTCATGGCAGGTCTCCCGGTTTTTCGCGTGGTTCAGGGAAAATGATGCGCCAATCCCGCTTCATGTCGACCACGGTCCAGCCTTTGGCCTGCGCCTCGTCCCATGCCATGTCGAGCCGGCCGATATGGGACTGGCGGTCATAGGCCCACTCGCGTTCTGCATCCGTGTGATGGACGATGCCCATGAAGCGCGCACCATCTCCTGCCGCCGTCCATTGCAGCATCTGAAGGTCGCCGTCCGAGTTGCCGAAGGCGAGGATCGGACGGCGACCGATGAAGCGGTTGATGCCGACCGGCTTGCCGGGGCCGTCGTCGACGAACTCGACCTCCGGCTCCTTCAGGAGCACCGGCTTGCCATCGGCGCCGATCTCGAACTTCGTCATGGCGGACGAGCCCACCACCTGCTCGGGCGGGATGCCGTAGGCCCGCTCGGCGAAGGCGCGCATGAACTCGACGCCGCCGCCCGAGACGATGAATGTCTTGAATCCGTTTGAGCGCAGGTACCTGAGTAGCTCGATCTGCGGTTGGTAGACGAGATCGGTGTAAGGCCGTTTCTTCGTGGGATGGCGCGCCGTCGCGAGCCAGTCCTTCACAGCCTTCGTGAATTCGGCCGTCGTCATGCCTGTGTGCGTGATGGTCACGATCTCTTGCAGATCTTTCTCGCCGGCCGTCAGGAGGGCTCTCAGGTCTCCTATGATGACGGAACGAAATGGCTCCTTGCCCCTCCATTCTGGGCGCTGCGGCCCGAGCCGCCGAACCTCGTCCAACGCAAAGGCGAACTGGAAGTAGATCGGCTGCTCGGCCCAAAGGGTGCCGTCGTTGTCGAAGGTGGCGATACGCTCCTCGACGGGCACGAAGTCGCGCCCGCCCTCACGGGTCACACGCGTCACGAAATCGATGATCGCCTGCTTGGGAGCCGTGTCGTTCCAGGACGGCAGCGGGTCGGACGTCGGGGCTTGCGCCTGAACGGACGCGAGAGGCAGCCAGAGGGCCAGCAGTCCAGCTCCGAGAAGGGAGAGCAGGTGGCGGCGGTTCATTCTAGGCTCCTTTCGTTTCCTGCACCCGCTCCCTGTTGCGTTCGTGCTGACGCTCGCGGATCTCCGTCAGATCCCGTTCCAGGAAGAAGTTGAGGAAGGTGCGGATCACCGCGATGGCGCCGAGCCGTACAACCGATTCCCAGCCTGTGGTGATCGAGGTCTCGATGATGTCGGCCGCAAGCTGGAAGGTCAGGCCAGCGATCAGCACCCGGGCATAGCGCAGCCAGACCTCGCGCCGCTCGATACTGTTCTCCGTTCCCGCCAACATGAGGCGAAGGCCAGCAATGAATGCCTCCAGGGTGCCGAACAGGACGATGACGAGCGCCAGTGTGTCGACGAGGAGAACGGCGTGTTCCGTGACGATGACGAGCCATTCCTTCATCGACACCTCCGACGGCTCTCATGACCCAGACCGTTGCGACGCGAGGTCGAGGATCGCCCGTCTGGCCGGTCCCTCGTTCCAGGATGGAAGAAAATCTTGGTCCATACCGCAATCCTCCGGTCGCCTGCGGGTTTCAATCGGGCGGCGAGCCATCGCCCGTCGCCTGGACCGTCTCAGTGGTGCGCGCCACTCGCAGCTTCGCTCATCTTTGCCATCGCGTCGTCGAGGTTGAAGCTGCCGGCATGCTGAGCGGACGGAAACTCCTTGAAGGTCCCCAGAAACTTGCCCGCAGCCGCCTGCGCGGCGAACATCAGGAAGCCGTTGTGCATGACCCAGTCCCAGTAGGCATTTGAGGTGACGTCGGCGAACTCATAGGGATCGGTCCTGAGGTTGAAGATCTTGGGAAACCGGAGCCGCACGAAAGGCTCGGCCCAGAGTCCCAGCGTGCCCTGGAGCCGCTGCTCCATGAACACCACCTTCCAATTGTCGTAGCGGATGGCGAGCACGTCGCCGTCGTCGCTGAAGTAGAAGTAAATCTGGCGCGGGCTCTTCTTCTGCTCGCCTGTCAGATACGGCAGGAGGTTGTAGCCGTCGATGTGGTTCTTGTAGGTTCTGCCGATGGCCTGATGGCCCTTCTTGAGCTTGTCGACCACATCCTCCTCGCCCGCCATGGCGAGGAAGGTCGGCAACCAGTCGTGATGCTGCACGATGCCGTTGGAGATCGAGCCTGCCTCGATGTGCCCGGGCCAGCGCACCACCATCGGGACACGGAAGGCGCCTTCCCAATTGGTGTTCTTCTCGGAACGGAAGGGTGTCGTGCCGGCGTCCGGCCACGAATTGCGATGCGGTCCGTTGTCCGTCGAGTACATCACGAACGTGTCGTCGGCGATGCCGAGCTCGTCGAGGAAGTCGAGCACCCGGCCCACGAGCTCGTCGTGGTCGACCATGGTGTCGTGATAGTCCGACTGCCAGCGGCCGGCCTTGCCTTTGCTCTCCGGTTTGGGGTGCGTGATGAAGTGCATGTGTGTCGTGTTGAGCCACACGAAGAACGGATTGCCGCCGGCGTTGGCACGCTTCATGAAGTCCACCGCTGCCTCGATGAACTCCTCGTCGCAGGTTTCCATGCGCTTTCTGGTGAGAGGGCCCGTGTCCTCGATCCTCTGCTTGCCGACACGCCCCCACCGCGGTTCCTCGGTCGGATCGTCCTCCTCGGTTGCCCATGAATGAATGACGCCACGCGGTCCGAATTTTGCCCTGAAGCCGGGAATGTCTTCTTCGGTCGGGTAGCTCTCCATCTCCGGGTCTTCTTCGGCGTTCAAGTGATAGAGGTTGCCGAAGAACTCATCAAAGCCGTGCATCGTCGGGAGGTGTCGGTTCAGGTCGCCGAGGTGGTTCTTGCCGAACTGGCCGGTCGCATAGCCCTGGTTCTTGAGGAGGGCTGGGATGGTGACAATCGTGTCCATCATCCCCTGCGGCGCGCCGGGCATGCCGACCTTGGACAGCCCGGTGCGGTAGACGCTCTGACCGGTGATGAAGGACGAGCGCCCGGCGGTGCAGGACTGCTCCCCGTACGAGTCGGTGAACATCATGCCTTCCCTGGCAATCCGGTCGATATTGGGCGTGCGGTAGCCCATGAGGCCGTGCGAGTAGCAACTGAGGTTCGAGATACCGATGTCGTCACCCCAGATGACGAGGATGTTGGGCTTGCCGGTATGCTTCCTAGGCTGCTGTGCCATCGATGGCTCCCTGAACGTGAAGGCGGATCAAGTGGACGGGCCGGCGCCTCCTCAACCGAATGGCCCGACTTGGAAGATCATGCTCACGACCGCCGCAACGCCGATGATAAGCAGGACGACGGCGACGATCAGCGTGAGCGAGACGGGAAAATGGCTTTCGCCATGGACGAGGCCGGCAGCCTTCATCGCTTCGCGCTCATGGCGCAGGCCGACCATGAACTGCACGTGGTAGACGATGCCGATGACGAGCATCGCGATACCGAGCAGCACCAATGCCACGCCGAAATTGCGGGGCGCTGACGAATGGGTGATGGTGCCCGCTTCCCGCAGCTTGTCGAACACCTGGTAGATCGTGAAGCCGAAGCTGATCAGGGACAACGACGTGCGAACCACCGACATCAGGGTGCGGTCGGAGCTCATCCGCGTTCGCTGAAACGACATGCCCGTGCGCCGGGACGACAGCTCGACCGAGGTCAGATCCGAGTCCGACTGCGCAGTGACGGGCGGCTTTCCTGCCGTGGGAGCCATGGCGCCTTACCTCGCGCCATTAGACGAGTGGACAAAGCGGCGGGCGATCAGGCTGATCGGTCCGCGGAGCAGGAGGTACGGCAGGACGGCGAGCAGGAAAGTGATGAGAAGGGCTTCCCCGGGATAGAAGCCTCCGATCTCCCGCCACTGGTAGATCGCGTCCATGCCGATCCCGAGAAGGATGAGGCGGGCCGTCGCGAAGAGACCCTCGCGAAGGCGGTCGCCACGCTCGATGGGGTCGCGAAGGATGGCCCGCAGATACGACATGCGGTGGACCCTGGCGTCCCGGATGCCGTCATGGAGGGCCGCGATGAAGGCCATCGTCGGCTGGAGCAGGAAGCGGAACGACATGGGACCTCCGGGACGCTCGGCGATGTCGCGCCAGATGCGCTGGTGCACCTCGGTTGAGAAGCCGTACCAGGCGAGGCCCAGCACGACCAAGGCAGCTGTAATGGCGACCACGAGCCAAGCCATGATGCGGGCACCTCGGGGTGCAGCCTGGGTGCTCATGTGTTCGGCCCTCGTCGCGACACGCACCGGAAGCCGATGTGGCTCGACGATGTGTCGATGGGCTGCGCGTGCCGGGCAGCGGGCCGGTAGCGGCGGCAGTAGTTCGGCGCGCAGAGATGCGAGCCGCCCTTGAGCACCTTGCGGGGTATCCGGATCTGCGGCTGGCGCGGATCGTAGCTGTCGGCCTCGCGCCCACCCCGCGGGTTCCCGGGAATGCAGCAGGCCTTGGGCGCATCAGCCGGGTGCCGGGACCTGTACCAGTCCGAGGTCCACTCCCAGACGTTGCCGATCATGTCATGCAGGCCATACCCGTTCGGCGGGAAAGCAGTGACCGGCGATGTGCGGTCGTAGCCGTCCTCGCGCTTGTTCTGGAACGGGAACGCGCCCTGCCAGGTGTTGGCCATGTGCCGTCCGCCCGGCGTGAACTCGTCGCCCCAGGCATACTCGGCGCCATCAAGGCCGCCGCGCGCGGCGAACTCCCACTCCGCCTCCGTGGGCAGGTCCCTACCTGACCAATCGGCATAGGCCCTAGCGTCCTCGTACGCGACATGCACCACCGGGTGGTCATCCAAGCCTTTGACCGAAGACTTGGGACCGCACGGTCTGCGCCAAGTCGCTCCGAAAGTGAAGGCCCACCACTGGCTCCAGTCGCTTAGAGAGACCGGATAATCCGGCGGGCTGAAGACGAGGGATCCCGCCTTGAGCATTTCCGGCAAGGCGCCGGGGTAGTCCTTCGGGTCGGGCTTGCGCTCCGCGATGGTGACGTGCCCGGTTGATTCGACGAAACGTCGGAAGTCCCGGTTGGTGACCGGGGTCCGGTCAATCCAGAAACCGTCGACGGTGACGCGGTGGACGGGAATCTCCTCGGGGTAGTGCTTGTCCGATCCCATGCGGAACGTGCCGCCCTGGATCCACACCATGCCGGTACGCGGCTGTTCGGCCAGTTTCGATTCCGGTCTGGTGTTGAGGAGTGTCATCGCCATCTTCCTTATTCGGCCGGGGCTGGTGTGACGCCGGTGACCTGGGCCGAGGGCTCCTCGCTGAGCCAGCGGTAGAGGATGCCGCCAAG
>NZ_JADQDN010000020.1 GCF_015694425.1 Microvirga terrestris | reverse complement strand
AGAAGACGTTCATGCAACGCCACGATGGATTGCGTCGAAGCCAAGGTCCGTCAGTTAGACAGTTCCGGCGTCCGGCACTGTCACGTATCCAAGCTGCTTCTACTCGGAAATGGCCACTGCAACAGCGGGATCCGTGCCGAAGTGCGCACTCAGCGTTGCCATTGTCATACGGGCGCCGGATTTTCGGTGGGTCTCACGAAAGAAACTTGAGAATCCCGCAAGCCGTCTCGCTGAGCGGCATTCTAGCCTTTATCGGATCATTCGGCCACGTATAGGCGGGACCGGGGCTCGTTCGGGCCGCCCTTCGATCCTAAACGGCTCATTGCCGCGTCGATCTCCTCCATGCCGTACGCCATCGAGGGTGCTAGGTTCGTGATGTGATGGTCCCATTGCATTCGGCAGGAGATGTAGGCCTCGGCACCAGCCTGCCCGTCAGCCGTGATCTCGATCCCCGCCTGCCGAAGCCGAAGCAGGGCAGCGTGGTAGCGTGCTCGCCAGCGATCGCGGGTCTGCTGGTCCGGTTGAGCCTCCCGGTCCGGTGCCCCATGGGGGAGGAAGGTGTTCTCCAAGGTGGTGACCAGCATCATTGACGCTTCCCAGAGTTGCACGACGGCTCCTGCCTCCTTCAGCCAGCCGTACTTCTGATCATCCAGAGCGCTCTTGATCAGGCTCACCGTGTCCAACGCAACCAGCGTGGAACGGGACACCGAGTGGTATGGGTCACTGAAGCGGAAATAGAACAGCACCGGGTAGAAGTGGTGTGCCTCCTTGGCCATGGTCATCTCGACACCGAGTTCCGACAGGTTCGTGTAACCGCCACTGAACTGCCCCTGAGGTCCGAGACGGGCCAGCAATTCGGCCGCATCGCCTGTGCACCCTGAGAGGAAATGAATGTTCATGGCCAGCACGTTGCGGCGCTGGAGCGCTGTGTAGACCTGCATCAGGTAGGTCAGCGTCAGCGACATCACCGACATGCCGATCAGCGAGTTGAACAGGAAGAGCAACCGTGTCGGGCTTGTGTGGGGGGTGAAGTCGCTCGCACCGACAATCGCCATGCTGGTGCCCCCGGCATACATCGCGGTGACGAAGTCGGTGGGCGTCTCGCCATTGCTGGCCCGGATGGAGGTGCCGAGTTCCGGGTGCATGATCAACGCCGCCCCAAGTGTCAGGCCGAGACCCCAGACCCCAACCAACAATACGAGGATGATCGGACCGCAGAAGGACAGAACGGCTCCTTGTCTAGAGCCAAAAACCTTTGAGGCTTTGACGAAGGAGGCCCAGACCAGCTGCGCGACCCTGGATCCGATGATGCTGGTGCCGATCCTGGCGTAGAGCACGGTCAGAAAGATATCGAGCAAAATGATCAGGATCAGGAGTATTCCAAGGCCCTGCTCCAGTCGCCCCATCATGGAAGGCCTCCTGTCATGCCAACTGTTCCGTCAGGGTCGTTGGGGCTGCCCGGCCGAGCCGGTCGCCTCCCCGTTCTGTCCGGGCTCGATGCGCCACAGTTGCGTCTCAAGGCGCGGGCCGGTCTCAGGCTTGAACCAGCTCATGTCCTGAATGCGGGAGCTGGTGACGTAGATGGTCCCGTCGGGTCCCTCCGAGAATGTATCGGGCCAGCGCAACCGCTTGTCCTGGACAAGAGTGGTGATGCGATCTCCATCGCGGACCTTCACGGCATCCTGCTCAATGGCGCTCAAATAAAGCCGCCCGCGCCCGTCGATCCAAAGGCCGTCCGTCGGCTCGGTTTCGGCGGCACGCTCCACACGAGCTTCGAGGTCCTTCTCGGACAGACGTGAGTTCTCCAAGGCATCCGTCGTGATGCGATAGAGGGTCCGGCCGGTCAGGGCTTTCCAATAGAGCGTGCGCCCATCGGGAGAGAGTGCGATGCTGTCAGCGGCAAATTCGACCCCACGCCCGTCGGGCCGGCGCAACTCCTGCCCATCAGTCTTCACCACCACATCCTTTTCCGGCTGGGTGCTCGGGTGGCCGTGAAGGACGCGTCGAGCCTTGCCGTTCTGGAGATCCACAACAACGAGTGCACCTTTGGCCCCGGCATCGGTCAGGTAGGCATGCCGCCCATCCGGCGAAAACCGCACGTCGTTCAGGTAGCTGCCCTGAGGCGCGACCGTCTCGTCGAAGCGGATCACCTGCGCAACCTTGTTTGTCTTCAGATCGATCCTGACGAGCTTGGGCCCACCCTGCACAACGGGTGCTGTGGCTGGTGCGGCCGGATCGACGACCCAGAGATTGCCGTGTGCATCGGCCACGACACTCTGGACGCACACGAAGTGATCCCCGGCTGACATCTGGTTCTTCTTGGCATTGCGCCAGGAATTCCACTCGTCATCCGGGTAAGGTTTGATCTGGCCGTCGCGCGTCACCTCGGCCACCGAGATCGGTGAATCCTCCGTCCAACGCGGGAAGTTGACGAAGATGCGTCCATCCTTCGAAACGGTCACTCCGGTCACCTGGTGTTCAAAGCTGGCAACCTGCTGTAGCTGCGCCGTACTCTGAGAGGGTGCCGCACTCTGCTGGGCCATGGATGTGGTGGCCAGGAGCGTTCCGAAAAGCAGGGTCGTTGGTGTGAGCCTGAGCATGGTCACCTCCATCGCGTGGCAATGATCGTGTAGGATACGGCTGCCCCCTCACAGCGTGAGCGCCGCTCGAGCGCAGCCGTATCGTCGAAAGCTCAGTGAGAGCGTGCCCTCTCTTGCGGGGCACGATCCGACACCGCTGCGAGGGTTGGTGCGGCCCGCATGTCCGGAGGCACCTGGAAGTCCTTGGCTGCGCCTCGCGACGCCTGGACACCCTGCGGGAAGCCCGTCCGATTTCGGTAGGAGCGTGGCCGGCCCCGGGGGCGGCTGTGGCGGGCCGTGACCCCCTGCGCGCCAATGATGTCGAGCAACGTCACCCCCAGCACCGCCGCAAGAGCAATCCCGACATTGTTGCGCTTCGGATTGTCATGCCGCATGGCCGTCATCAGGGTGGCGATGTCGAGCCCGTCTCCCGCGACGCGGCTCCACAGGCCGAGGTGCTTGTCGGGCGAGAGCGAGACGATGCCGTGCCCGAGTTCGCGGACGCCATAGGCCCGCACGAGGCCTTCCTTGCCCTCCATGCCAAGCGCCCGGGTGAAGCGCTCCGGCGCGACTAGCTCCGCTATACCCAGACCGATGCTGTACCAACCCAACGCTTTAGCCAGGCGGTCAGCGGCCCCCAGCGAGCTGGGGCCGGAATGGAGGACTTTCGGGTCGCCCTTGGACCGGGCAATGTTCGAGATGTAATAAGCCATGTTTTCTCTCCCAGTATTTTAGGGCTTCAAAACCACCTTGATGCAGCTGTCCTGCTTGTCCCGGAACACCTTGTACATCTCGGGCCCGTCCTCGAGGCTCACGGTGTGGGTGATGACAAACGATGGGTCGATCTGCCCCTCCTCGATGCGGCGCAGAAGGTCATCGGTCCAGCGGTTGACGTGCGTCTGGCCCGTCCGGATGGTCAGCCCCTTGTTCATCAGCTGGCCCATCGGGATCTTGTCGACCAACCCACCATAGACACCGGGGATCGAAATCACCCCGGCCGGGCGGCAGACGTAGATCATCTCGCGAAGGATGTGCGGCCGATCGCTTTCGGCTCCCAGCATCTGCTTGGCGCGGTCGTAGACAGTATCCGGCATGGAGGGCGACACATGGGCTTCCATTCCGACGGCATCAATGCACTTCTCCGGGCCCTCGCCACCAGTCAGTTCGTTCAGACGCTCAACCACGCTCTCCTCGTCGAAGTTGATCGTGATGGCACCACCAGCTTCTGCCATTTCCAGGCGCTCCGGCAGATGATCGATGGCGATCACCTGCTTGGCGCTGAGGAGGACGGCGCTGCGGATCGCCATCTGACCGACAGGACCGCAGCCCCAGATCGCTACCGTGTCCGTCGGCTGGATGTCACACTGGACAGCGGCCTGCCATCCGGTCGGGAAGATGTCACCGAGGAAGAGAACCTTCTCGTCCGGGATCCCATCCGGCACCTTGATATGCGTCGCATCGGCAAAGGGGACGCGGAGATACTCGGCCTGCCCGCCAGGATAGCCGCCGGTCAGATGCGTGTAGCCGAACAGGCCTGCGGTCGCGTGGCCGAAGACCTTGTCGGCGAGATCCTTCTTGCGGTTGGTGGTCTGGCACACCGAGAAATTGCCGCGCTTGCACTGATCGCACTCGCCACAGATGATCGTGAAGGGGACAACGACGCGGTCTCCCTTCTTGAGCTTGCCCCTCGCCTCGGACCCCACCTCGACGACCTCCCCCATCATCTCGTGCCCCATGACGTCGCCGGGCAGCATCGCCGGGATGAAGTTGTGGAACAGGTGCAGGTCCGAGCCGCAGATGGCGCAACTGGTCACCTTGACGATGGCATCGCGCGGCTGCTCGATCTCAGGGTCAGTGACGGTGTCGCAGCGGATGTCTTCCTTGCCGTGCCAAACGAGGGCTCGCATGCTTTCCTCCTCCTCTTGTCCAACGAAGATGCAGAGGCTCCTGCGTCCGGAAACCAGTGCGGCACGGGGCAGATCTCTGCGGGGGTGGTCGTCAGGGGTCGTGGCTCATGAACGTCCGCGCTGAGGGGAAGTGCTGCGGATGATCCCTGAGGGACATCCCGCTCCGTTACGATGCAGCGCGGTTCTCCCGCTCTGCCGACCGACGGCGAGGACAGCAACATGAGCGGGACATTCCGGCTAGGCGGTCAGGTTTCGGGCGTGTCTGCCCCCTGCGGCACGTTCGGCCCTGGGTTGGGCGCCTGGAATCCCACGGAGGTTGCGATCAGCACGGCTTGTGACAGGGTCTGCATGAAGTGGGCCCAATGTGTCTCTTCCGTCCGAGGACTGAGGCCGATATCCTGTCCGATCGCCTTTTTGGTCTTGCCGGTCGACAAGCCTGCTTACGCTGCAGCCATCACTGCCCGCTACACCGTATTGGCCCGTGCGACGTGAAGACCCGTCCGACCGCGGACAGGGCGCCCGGCAGCGGCATTCGGCGAACGCAACAGCCACAGCCGGCTGGATGCGCCGCCGAAGAGGGCCGCGGGTAAGTTGCGCTCGGCTGGGTTGCTTCGTAGGCGGTGCGGCCGCTCGGGCTGATGCTGGCGATGGCTGGTGCGCTGAGAAATGCCCGTGACGTTTCAGCCCCGCATTTCGGGCATGCGCATGGGTCCTGGAACCGCGCCATGGGCTGCATCGCTGTGAATGGCCCGCACCCTTGGCACTCGTAGTCGTAGATCGGCATGGCGTCCTCACGTTCGAGCTCGTTCGGCGAGATGGCATGCAGGCCGAGAGCGCGATTCGCGCCCGGCCCGGCCAGTCACGCGGCTGGCTTGAGAACCACCTTGGTCCAGCCATCGTCGCGCGCGTCGAAGTGCTGGTAGGCATCTGATGCCTCGCCCAGCGGCAGCTCGTGCGAGATGATGAAGGACGGCTTCGCGCGGCCAGTCGAGATCAGGTCTCGCAGCTGCCGGTTATACGCCTTCACGTTGCACTGGCCGGTGCCGATCGTCTGACCCTTGAACCAGAAGAGACCGTAATCGAAAACGATCTCGCCCTGCTTGTAGAGCGGGTCCTGCGGAGCCGGATCCTGGGGCACATAGACGCCGACCACGCCGATGCCGCCGGTGAATTTCACTGACCTTACCAAGTCGTTCATGATCATGTTGGGGTGCTCGTGGCCCTCCGGGTCGTGGGCCTGGTAGCCGACGCATTCGCAGCCGCGGTCGGCACCGATGCCGTTCGTCAAAGCAAGGACTTGGTCCGCCGGGGAGCCCTTGGAATCGTCAATGGGCAAGGCCCCAATCGACTCTGCGAGGCGCAGACGGTCGGGATGGCGGTCGACGACCATGACCATGCAGGCGCCCTTGATCATCGCGGAGTGAGCAGCCATGAGGCCGACCGGCCCGGCCCCGTAGATGACAACCGACTCGCCGGGACGCAACCCTGCAAGTTCGGTGACGTGCCAGCCGGTTGGGAAGATGTCGGCCAGCATCACATAGTCGTTCTGGCGCTCCTCCGCGTCCGGTGGCAGCTTCAGGCAATTATAATCGCCATAAGGGACGCGAAGTAGGTCGGCCTGGCCGCCCCGATACGGTCCCATATCGGCGAAGCCGTAGGCGGCGCCTGCCATGTTCGGCACGACGCTTCGATCCGCCGTGGTCAGGCAGAACGCGCTCAAGCCGCGTTCACAGTTCTTGCAGAACCCGCAGCCGATGTTGAAGGGTATGGCGACCCAGTCCCCAACCTTCACCCGATCGACCGCGTTCCCTACTTCGGCCACCTGACCGAGGTTCTCGTGCCCGAACACGCCGCCGCGCGGGAAGTCGGTCCGGCCCTCATACATGTGCAGATCGGAGCCGCAGATGTTGGTGCTCGTGATCCGTACCAGAACGTCGGTCGGCCTCTCGATGCGCGCGTCGGGCACGTCCTGTACCGCAACATCGCGCGGCCCGTTATAGACAACTGCTCTCATCGTGTTCTCCCAACCTGTAGCCGCATGCTCGATAGGCGCAACTCGTCACCTTGACGATGGCGTCGCGGAGAGGTCGTCAGGGTTCGTAGCCTTTGAACGTCTGCGCTGAGGGGAAGTGCTGCGGATGATCCCTGAGGAACATTCCTGCTGGGCGATCAGGTTTCGGGCGTGTCTGATCCCTGCGGCACGTTCGGCCCTGGGTTGGGCGACTGGAACCCTGCGGAGGTTGCAACCAGCACAGCTTGTGACAAGGTCTGTACGCCGAGCCGCTGCATGACGTGGGCCCGATGGGTCTCTACCGTCCGAGGGCTGAGGCCGATGTCCCGTCCAATTTCCTTGTTGGTCTTGCCGGCCAACAAGCCTGCCAGGACTTCGCGCTCCCGTTCCGACATCTCGGCAAGCCGAAGCCGCGCCCGGCCTGCCTCCTGGTCTTGCTCATTTTCCTCATGGGTACTGGCTGCGGCCGACGCCACTGCGGCCAGAAGCTGGTCCGAACCATACGGGATCGGCAGGAAGTCCACAGCTCCAGCTTTCATCACCTGCACCCCAAAGGTCACGTCGCCTTTAGCGTCCCCCAGAACAATGACCGGCAGACCGATGCGACGGGCCTTGAGCTCCCTCGGAATGACCAGACCACCAGCGCCAGACCGGCCGATGTCGAGAACGACGCACCCGGCCGCGAGAGCCGGGGCCGCCTCCAGGAAGGATTTACCAGACGAAAAGACTCTGGCCTTGTAGCCGGCGTCGCGAAGTAAACGGGATAGACCTTGGCGGGTGGTCTCATTGCCATCGACAACATACACGAAACGCCCGTTATGTCGGGTGATGTCCTGGGCAATTCCGCCGGCTCGTCGGATCTGGCCCTGTGCGTCGCGAATGGGGAAGAAGGTGTTCCGGATCCAACGCACGCCCCCATCCTGCCGGATGATGCGAAACTCCTCAGTGCAGATGTCGCCCAGTTTGACGCGTTCAAGCGCGCCTCGAGCGCGTTGTCGATCTTCCGGATGGACGAAGCGGCTCCAACGGGTGGGATTGCCGAGCACTCCCTCCCGCGGCTCGCCCCAAACAGGTTCGAAAGCGGGGCTCAGGTATTCGAGGTTCATCGTCTCGAAGTTCAGGATCCAAAGAGTGTTGCTCGAGTTCTCAGCGAACTGCCGGAAGCGCTCTTCGCTCTCACGCAGGGCTGCTTCAGCCCGCTTGCGCTCCGTGATGTCCAAGGCGGCTCCAATGAACGCAACGGGACGGCCATGCTCGAAACTGGTCCGGCCCTGCGTGGAGACCCAACGCTCGACCCCATCCTCGATCCCGATCACGCGGTATTCAATGGCGTAGATACCAGGACCGGCAGGATCGCTGCACTGGGCGATAGCGGCCTCGACGCGCGGGCGATCCTCGGGATGCATGCCGGACAGAAACACCTCCTCGTCGACATGAGCATCAGGCGGCAGGCCCCACATCGCCTTGAGCCGGGCATCCCAGTCCAGTCCTCCCGTGACCGGATTCCAGGTGTAGGGCGACAGACCGACGAGGTCGATGGCAGCCTGGAGCCGGGTCTGGCTTTCGCGCAACGCCTGCTCCGTCCGCTTCTCCCGCTCGACGACCTGCACTACGAAGACGGCGCCCAGACCCTCCTGAGCGGTCGTGCGGAAGGGCGCAGCGCTCACGCGCGTCCAGACATCCTGGCCATTGGGGAGTGTGACGAGGAAGTCGACACCTGGAATAACCGTTTCACCCCGCAGCGCTCGCGCACTCGGATAGTCGGAGGGGCTGAGACGCTGGCCCTCAGGGGTGTAGCCCCGCCAGCGCTCGCCTTGAATGGGATCTCTGGAGGGGACTTTTTCTAGGGCGTACTGCTGGAGGATCTGGTTGCTCAGGACGATGTTACCTTCCGGGTCGACGAGGCCTACACCAACCGGCAGTTGCTCCAGAATGGCTGCAAGCTTGTTCTCGCTTTCGCGCAGGGCTGCCTCAGCCTGGACGCGCTCGGTGGTCTCGTGAACCGTGCACAGCACCCCGCCGACTCCCCCGGTTTCGTCACAGACGGGACTGTAAGAGAAGGAGAACCAGGTTAGTTCGGGGTAGCCTCTGCGCATGACCGTTAGCGGCATGTCCTCGAAGTAGCTGGCCTCCCCTCGCATGGCCCGCGCGGCGATGGGGCCGACGATGTCCCAAGTCTCGGGCCAGACCTCCGGGAACGACCGTCCGAGCGCTTCCGGTTTTTCGCCTAGCATAGGAATGTAAGCGTCGTTGTAGAAGCTTGTCAGTTGCTGCCCCCAGGCCAGGTAGGTAGGGAAGGCGGAGTGCAGCATGATGCTTAAGGCGGTGCGGAGCGACTGCGGCCAAGTCTCTGCTGGCCCGAGGGGCGTGGCAGTCCAGTCGTAGGTTCGCACGCGTTCACCCATGATGCCGCCGTTGGGAAAGCCTTCCGCCGTGCTCATTCCATTCTCCCTGGAAACACATCATGAGCGGCCTTCCGATAGATCTTTACGTGTGTGAGGGCGGCTTGCCAAAGGGGATTGCGGCTAGGCGTCTTTCCTGGTCGATCCTGCCACACCTGAACCGCCGGCATTGGCTGCTCTGTCATGTAAGGTGGGCTGATGGAGGCACGCCTACGCTGATTGGTTCGCAGCCACGTACCCTCCCTCAGTAATTGACCGGTATGATTATAGCTCCCGCGACTGGTACCCTTCATGAATCACGCCGAAGCAGTGTGCTGCGGCGAGCGTCTGCTGAAATGACAGAACGCCCGTCCAGAGTGCGGGATAGCCAGCATGGAGGCATGTCATGGCAGACGGATTGTGTGACATCTGTGGTGTTCGACCTGCGACCGTTCGAGCGCAGGTGGTCAGCCACGGCCAACGCCAGACCATGGAGCTCTGTGACGTCGATTACCGGCGTTTGGCGCGGCAGCAGCGGCCGAGTTCGCCGCTGGAGTCACTCTTCGGCGAGCGCGGCAGCCTGTTCGACGACTTCTTCGGCGACGATTTCTTCGGCGAGAGCCCGCGCAGCAGCGCAGGGAGACTTGCCGATGAGCCTTCCGACACCGGGGATGGCGGCACGCCCATTCCGGTCCGGTCCGGGCGTGGACGCACCCGCGGCCGCGGCGCGGCAGCAGGCGTGGCGGACCGTCTGAGCGAGCATGCTGAGGAGATCCTCCAATCGGCTGCTCAGCGGGCTGGCGACTTCGGCCGCCGCGAGGTCGACACCGAACATCTCCTGCTCGCTCTGACCGAAAGTGACGTCGTCCGCACCATACTCGACCAGTTCAAGGTCTCGCTCGATGACCTGCGCAACCAGATCGTCCAGGAAAGCCCCCGGGGCGATTTCAATCCGGAGGAAGGCGGCGAGATCGGCGTCTCGCCCCGGGTGAAGAGCGCCCTCTCGCGCGCCTTCTCGGTCTCCGGCGAGTTCGGCCACTCCTATGTCGGCCCCGAGCACCTGCTCATCGGACTGGCTGAGGAGGGGGAAGGCATCGGACCCGATGTCCTGAACCGCTATGGCCTCACGCCGCAGGCCATCCGCCAGCAGGTCACCAAGGTGGTCGGCCGCGGTGCCGAGGAAGGGCGGGTCGACACGCCCACCAACACGCCCAATCTAGACAAATACTCACGCGATCTCACCAAGCTCGCCCGTGAAGGCAAGCTCGATCCAGTGATCGGACGGGCGCAGGAGATCGAAACCACCATCGAAGTCCTCGCACGGCGCAAGAAGAACAACCCGGTCCTCATCGGCGAGCCGGGTGTCGGCAAAACCGCCATCGTCGAAGGGCTTGCTCAGCGCATCGTTGGCGCCGAAGTGCCTGAGAGCCTGCGGGACAAGCGCCTCGTTGAACTCTCTATCAACTCCATGGTGGCCGGCTCCAAGTATCGGGGCGAGTTCGAGGAGCGCGTTCAGCAGATCCTCAAGGAGGTCACCGAGCGCAAGGACGAGCTCGTCCTCTTCATCGACGAGATCCACACCATCGTCGGCGCGGGCCAGGGCGGCGGCGAAGGCGGGCTCGACATCGCCAACGTGTTCAAGCCGGCACTCGCCCGCGGCGAGCTCAACCTGATCGGCGCGACGACGCTCAACGAGTACCAGAAATACATCGAGAAGGACGCGGCCCTGGAGCGCCGCTTCCAGCCGGTCTTCGTGCCCGAGCCGACGGTTGCCCAGACCATCATGATCCTGCGCGGCCTGCGCGATACCCTGGAGGCGCACCACAAGGTCACGATCACGGACGAGGCCATCATTGCAGCGGCGGAGCTGTCCGACCGCTACATCACCGGACGCTTCCTGCCCGACAAGGCCATTGATCTGATCGACCAAGCCGCCGCCCGGGTAAAGATCTCTGCCACCGCCCGGCCAGTGGACGTGCAGGACATGGAGGCCGAGGTGCGCCAGCTCAAGCGCGAGCAGGACTACGCCTCCTCCCGCAAGCACTTCGACCGCGCCTCGGAAATCCAGGCCCGGCACGATGCCCGCAACAAGGATCTGCAGGACGCCACCGAACGCTGGCGGCGGGAACGCGGCTCGGCCTCGACCGAGGTGCGTACGGAGCATATCGCACAGGTGGTGTCCAAGCTCACCGGCGTTCCGGTCAACGAACTCACGACCGAGGAGCGTCAGCGTCTTGTGAAGATGGAAGAGCGCCTGCACCAACGCGTGATCGGTCAGGAGGAGGCGGTGAAGGCCGTGAGTGACGCCGTCCGTCTGGCGCGCGCTGGCCTGCGGGAGGGGCGCAGCCCCATCGCGACCTTCCTGTTCCTCGGCCCCACCGGCGTCGGCAAGACAGAGCTGGCCAAGGCTCTCGCGGAAACGGTCTTCGGCGAGGAGGACGCGATGATCCGCCTCGACATGTCGGAGTACATGGAGCGCCACGCGGTCGCTCGTCTCATCGGTGCGCCTCCCGGCTATGTCGGCTACGAGGAAGGCGGGCAGCTAACCGAGCGCGTGCGCCGGCGCCCCTACTCCGTCGTACTGCTGGATGAGATCGAAAAGGCCCACCCGGATGTCTACAACGTGCTGCTTCAGGTGTTCGACGACGGGCGGCTCACCGACGGCAAGGGTCGCGTGGTCGACTTCACCAACACGATCCTGATCGCCACGTCGAACCTGGGCTCAGACATCATCCAGCGCCACCTCAACCTGCGCGGCACGGCCGAAGATGACCAAGCCCGTCTCAAGCGCGAGCTAATGGACGTGCTGCGCGGCCATTTCAGGCCGGAATTCATCAACCGCATCGATGAGATCATCGTCTTCCACGCCCTTGCCCGCAGCGAGATCCGCTCCATCGTCGAGCTCCAGCTGGAGCGGGTGAAACGCACCGCCCATGGCCAAGGCATCGAGCTTGACATCGACGGCAGCCTTGTCGACCACCTAGCGGCCGCCGGCTTCCGGCCGGAGTTCGGAGCCCGCGAGCTGCGCCGTCTCATCCGCTCTGAGCTTGAGACCCAGCTTGCGCGAGCGATGCTGGCAAACGAGGTTCGGGAAGGTGACCGGGTGCTCGCGCGCTGGGACGGCGATCAGCAGAGAGTGGTGCTGGAGCCGCAGCCCAAGGCAGAGGGTGCGACAAAGGCCACGGGCGCGACGGACGACCACCACAATGCGGTCGAGCTAGACCGGAAGGCCCAGCGCAGGGACGGCGGCAGCAGGCCGGCCGCCGAGTGAGGACCTCGTCTGCCCTGCGCGAGACCCGCGAGGCCTGGCCCGCCCTGAGCACCTACGAGCGTTTCGAGCAGGTCGTCTCGCTGGTGCTGACTGGCCTGATCGGGCTGGTGATCGCGGCCGCATTGATCCATCTGAGCTTCCGCATCCTCATGCTGGTGCTGTCTGGACTGCTCGACCCGGCGGAGACGGGCGTGTTCCAGGCAGTCTTCGGCATGATCTTCACGGTGCTGATCGCCCTTGAGTTCAACCATTCGATCATAAGCGTCCTTCACCGTAAGGAAAGCGTCGTGCAGGTGCGCACAGTGGTGCTGATCGCCCTGCTGGCGCTGGTGCGCAAATTCATCATCCTGGATGCGAGCAAGACCGACCCGCTCACCATCCTCGGTCTGGCCGCGGCTATCCTGGCACTCGGCTCGGTCCATTGGCTCGTGCGCGACCAGGACAGGAAGGATGCCGCCGGGCAGGATCAGACCCATGGGACGGCCGACTAGGCCGGAGCAGCTCCTAAATTTCAGTGCCGCCACCCAGCCCGATCATCTCATACTGTGAAAAGCAAGGTGTCCCATGTCATCCATTGATCCGCGCGACGAGCAGATGTTTCCGAAATTTGGGACCGCGGACATCGACCGCCTGCGCCGCTTCGGCGAGACCAGGCACTACGCTGCAGGCGAGCCGCTTTTCGTCACGGGCGACAATGCTCCGGGCATGTTCGTTCTCATTTCCGGTTCGGTCAGGGTCACCCGGCGCGATCCTCTGGGACGTCTCGCCCCCATTGTCGAACTGGGACCCGGCGATTTCGTCGCAGAGGTGGGGCAATTATCCGGCCGCCCGTCGCTCGTGGATGTGCACGCCACCGGCGATGTAGAGGCGCTGCTCATTCCGCACGATAACCTGCGGAGTCTTCTGATCGCCGAGGCCAAGCTGGGGGACAGGATCATGCGGGCGCTCATTCTTAGACGCGTCGTGCTGATCGAAACCGGCGCAGGCGGTCCGGTCCTGATTGGTCCCGAAACTCATCCTGACGTGGTTCGCCTGCAAGGTTTCCTGGCCCGCAATGGCTATCCATGCCAGGTACTCGATCCTGTTCGGGATCGCGACGCGGCGTCTCTGGTCGAGCGCTATGCGCCGGATCCGAAGGATCTCCCCCTCGCCGTCTGTCCCAAGGGGACAATTCTCAAGAATCCGTCCGAGCGCGAGCTGGCGCAGGCACTCGGAATGGTGCCCATCGATGCTCCGGATCGAACCTATGACGTCGTGATCGTCGGAGCGGGGCCCGCTGGTCTCGCGACGGCAGTTTACGCCGCGTCGGAGGGATTGTCCGTCGTTGTCCTGGATGCGGTGGCCTTTGGCGGCCAAGCGGGCGAGAGCGCCCGGATCGAGAACTATCTGGGGTTTCCCACCGGCATCCCTGGCCGGGAGCTTACGGCGCGCGCTTTCGTCCAAGCGCAGAAATTTGGCGCCGAGATGGTGATTCCGGCCGAAGCCGTCGGCCTCGATTGCTCGCAAACGCCGTATGGGATTCAACTCGCTGACGGCCGGCGGGTCAAAGGCTCCACGGTGGTTGTGGCCTCGGGCGCCCGCTACCGGCGGCCGGAGATTCCTCGCCTGCGGGAGTTCGAGGGGCGCGGCGTGTGGTACTGGGCCTCGCCCATCGAAGCGCGCCTGTGCCGGAACGAGGAGGTCGCCCTTGTGGGCGGCGGCAACTCCGCCGGGCAGGCAGCCGTCTTTCTGGCGGACGTCGCCGCGAAGGTATGGATGCTCGTCCGTGGTCCCAGTCTCGCCGAGAGCATGTCGCAATACCTGATCGACAGGATTGAGGCCGCCGAGAATATCGAAGTGCTGACCGAGACAGAGATCACTGACCTGTCGGGTTCCCCCGAAGGGCAACTCGAGCGTGTCCGGTGGCGCAACCGCGTCGCAGGCGATGAGACGGGGAAGTCGATCCGCAACGTCTTCATCTTTATCGGCGCAGACCCGGCAACGGGTTGGCTCGAGGGTTGTGGGGTGAGCTTGGACGCCAAGGGCTTCGTTTGCACCGGCGCGGCTCTCCCGGCCACCGGCATGACGGAACAAAGCGGTCCAGGACGCCCCTCTCCGCTGGAAGCGGACGTCGCCCATGTGTTCGCGGTAGGCGATGTTCGGGCAGGATCCGTCAAGCGCGTCGGCGCCGCAATTGGTGAGGGCGCGGCTGCGGTAGCTCAGATCCACACCGTTCTGTCGAATGCGTCTGGGCCGCCGCCTGCGGCAAGGGAGCGAAGCGCGCGAGGCTGATGAATGCCAGCTTGCCCCAGTCAATCAGCCAGGCACAATTGCCGGGCTGGTGCGAACATGTCCAAAGGCCTCAAACGAGACCATTCCGGCGCGTTTTATGGCGCTCCTCGATCAGGGGACGGCAAGTCTGCTCGATGGCCTTCACCGCCAAGTCGAGCCGCCTCCTGAAAACGTCACCGTTCCCTTCGCCCCAGCCAATGGCCGCTTCCCATTGGTTGCGCCTCGCTTCCTCCGAGCCCGTCGGCTCCTGGCCGTAGGTGCGGATCAGGTTGTGGGCCGAGTCGATGACCTCGCTGTGAATGGCCCGGATCTCCTCGAAGGGCCGGGCGGCCTCCTCCCCGAAATAGGCCATGAAGCGGTACCGACTCGCTTGGAGCTCGGAAAACACTTGGCTCTCCTTGGTCAGGCGGTCGACGGGCGCGAAGATCTCGCCCCGTTCAAGCTCCTCATCCTCCGGTCTCGCTCCAGGGCGATCATCCTCCCCACCGTCGTTGTCATCTGAGGCGGGAAAGCGCGCCCATGTTAGGATGTCCCTGGCCCGGTAGAACCCCGCTAGCACCTCCTCGGCGAGCTCAGTCTTGCGCCGGCCGACCATCTCGGTCCGCCAGGCATTGAGGCCGCGGACCCCGGCCCAGCCGGCGACGACGGCCGCTAGGCCTGTCATGAGATTGGCCAGCGCCGAGATCCATTCAGGCGACAAGATCGCCTCCGTCAGGAACTAGGAGGAGGTGGCTCCGGAGCCGCTTCGGAGCGACACCTCAGTTTCTCCCCGAACTAAGTGGCGTAGGACGGAAGCCGGGCAAGACGCCAGACTGCCGGAAACCGCGAAAGCAATACCATCCCCGGATGATCTACCGGCCTCTTCGGTGGCGGATCACCAGCTCGTAAACACATCAAATTTGCTTCGAGAGCCTGCGGAGTTCACTTGGAAGAAGGCCGTAAGCCGCTTTGAAGCGGCGGCCGAAATGAGTCATGTCCGAGAAGCCCAGCTCGATGCGATCTCAGTCACAGTTCGATGAGCCTGAAGCGGGTCCTTCAGGGCCCTGTGGCAGCGGTCCAGCCGTCGTGATTGGACAAGATGGGTTATCAATGTTCCCTGTTGGGCAAGCAGCGCGTTCGCGTACTGCACGCTCTCGCCGGCCGCAGCGGCAACCATCATCAAGCGAGGGCATACGCCAAATAGGGCGCCGTCCGGCTGCCTGATGCTTTTGCCACTTCGACGGGCGGCCCCGATGCAACCATTCGTCCGCCCTCGTCACCGGCTCCCGGACCGAGATCCATGACCCAGTCGCTTCTCGCCGCGACACGCATGTCGTGCTCGACCACGATAACGGAGTTGCCGGCTTCGACGAGCCCATCGAGCTGGGAGATGAGCCTTTCCACATCGGCCGGGTGCAAGCCGGTGGTCGGCTCGTCGAGGACGTAGAGTGTATCGCCGCGCTGGATCCGCTGCAGCTCCGTCGCAAGCTTGATCCGCTGCGCCTCCCCTCCGGACAATTCTGTCGCGGGTTGGCCGAGTCGCAGATAGCCCAGACCCACCTCGCGGACGATCGTGAGGGAGCGATGCAGGTGCGGCTCGTCGGCGAAGAACTCCCAGGCCGCATCGACGGTCATTCCGAGCACGTCGGCGATGGACTTATCGCGGTATTTGATCTTGAGCGTCTCGGCGTTGTACCGCGCTCCATGACAGGTTGGGCAGGGTGCATAGACGCTCGGCAGGAACAGCAGCTCCACCATCACGAAGCCTTCACCCTCGCAATGGGGACAGCGTCCCTTGGCGACGTTGAAGGAAAAGCGTCCCGCATCGTAGTGACGGGCGCGGGCCTGCTTGGTCGCGGCAAACAGCTTGCGGACATGATCGAAAAGGCCCGTATAAGTGGCGAGGTTCGAGCGCGGCGTGCGCCCGATCGGCTTCTGGTCGACCCGCACCAGGCGCTTGATCCCTTTCATGCCGCCGACGATCCGGCCACTGGCGGGAATGACCGCTGCCCGCTCGAGCTCCTCTCCCTCTTCCTCATGTGCAGGGATGTCATGGCCGAGATGCTCTGCGACCAATTCGACCAGGGCTTGGCTGACCAAGCTCGACTTGCCGGAGCCGGATACTCCCGTGACACTCGTGAGCACACCTAAGGGAAACGCGACGTCGAGCCCATCCAAATTGTTGCGCGTGACTTCGGCGAGGCGCAGCCAGTCTTTCGGCGCGCGCGGCTCCCGAGGCGGGAGAGGGCTTTCGCCGAACAGGAAGCGCCGTGTTTGCGAGGCCTCAACCTGTCCGAGCCCTTCCGGTGGACCGCTATAGAGCACGAAGCCGCCCTGCTCGCCGGCGCCGGGACCCACATCGACGATCCAGTCGGCCTGACGGATCACGTCGAGATTGTGCTCGACCACGAACTGCGAATTCCCGGATGCCTTCAGCTGCCCAAGCGCATTCAGCAGGGCCTCGGTATCGGCGGGGTGAAGGCCGGCCGACGGCTCGTCGAGCACATAGACCACACCGAACAGGTTCGAGCGCACCTGGGTGGCGAGCCGCAGCCGCTGGAGCTCGCCGGGCGATAGCGTCGGGGTGCTGCGATCGATGGCGAGATAGCCGAGCCCGAGATCGAGCATGACGTTGAGCCGGGCGACGAGATCCTGTGCGATGCGCTGTACGACCACCGTCTTTTCCGGATGCTCCGTCTCGATCTTCGCCCTTCGTGAGGCGGTCCCGTCCGCATAGGGGCGAAAGATTTCGGAGAGGCGGGCGAGCGGCAGACTGGAGATGTCGGCGATGTCCAGCCCCGCGAACTTGACGGAGAGAGATTCGGGGCGCAGGCGCTTGCCATGGCAGAGCGGGCATTCGGCGCTCACCATATATTGCGCCACGCGCCGCTTCATCAGCGGGCTCTGCGTGTTCGCGAAGGTGTGCAGCACGTGGCGCTTGGCGCTCGTGAACGTTCCCTGATAGGCGGGCTCTTCCTTACGTTTGAGCGCGCGCTGAACCTCCTGCTGCGTATATCCCGGATAGACCGGAACGGTCGGCTGCTCATCCGTGAAGAGCAGCCAGTTGCGGTCCTTCTTGAGCAGATCCTTCCAGGGCCGATCCACGTCGAAGCCGAGCGTCGTCGCGATGTCGCGAAGGTTCTGCCCATGCCAGGCGGTTGGCCAGGCGGCGATGGCACGCTCGCGAATGGTCAGCGTGTCGTCAGGCACCATCGATCGCTCGGTGACCTCATAGACCCGTCCGAGGCCATGGCACCGGGGACAGGCCCCCTCCGGGGTATTGGGCGAGAACGACTCGGCGTAGAGGATCGTCTGGCCGCGCGGATAGTCTCCGGCGCGGGAATAAAGCATGCGCAAGAGGTTGGATAAGGTCGTGACGCTACCCACAGAGGAGCGCGTGGTCGGTGAACCGCGCTGCTGCTGAAGCGCGACGGCGGGGGGCAACCCGTCAATGTCGTCCACATCGGGGACGGGCATCTGATGGAACAGTCGTCTGGCATAGGGCGACACCGACTCGAGATATCGCCGTTGCGCCTCGGCATAAAGGGTTCCGAAGGCCAGCGAAGACTTTCCTGAGCCAGAGACACCTGTGAAAACCACAAGAGCATCGCGAGGAATTTCGAGATCGATATTCTTGAGATTGTGCTCGCGGGCCCCGTGAACGCGGACAAACCCAATCCCTTCCCGCACGGCCATCGGAGAACGGGACTTGCTGTTCTGTGGCATTGCGTGACCCGCTGATATATCGGATCCGCAAAGATCTAGGGCAATCCGACGCTCCCGCCAGAGGAATGGCTTCCAACCCCGCGTGGCGGGATCGTTAAGATCTTGCTCGCCGGAAACAGGCCCTGTTGTTCAGCGCCAGGGCTGTCATGAGACCATGTTGCGCACAAGGCGTATGGTCCCGAACCGGCTGACGTCAGCTTCGGGTCAAACTGAGTCATTTAGCGCGACCACAACAAGGTCCGCTC
>NZ_JADQDN010000001.1 GCF_015694425.1 Microvirga terrestris | reverse complement strand
CAGTCCCAGCCGCGTTCTCCGTCAGCGACAGCACCGTGCCGTTCACGATCGTCGGCGTCGTCGGAGGATCGTTGGTCGTCTGCGGATCGTCGGAGGGATCATTCGTTAGATTGATGCGGAAAGTCTCCGTACGAGACAGTCCACTACCATTCATATCAGTTACTATAATGGCAACGTCATGATACTTAGCGCCAGCCGGCAGGCTATCCCAATCGATAACAGCATTTTGCTTGACCACAAGCTCATACCGGCGCGTCGTCGGATTCTGGATAATCTCGTATGCGTTGCGGATGTTCTCAGGATTGGTGTCCGCAATCGAATAGCGATGGCTGGTACGACCGAATGCGGCAGTGGTATCAGGATCAGTTGACCCCAACTCCCCAATCAAGGTGCCGGCAGGTCTGTTCTCCATCCAGGTGAAGCTCGGATTTGCTGTATTCGTCAGCGTCAAGGTCAAGGGGGCTTCGTTAACGTTAGTAAGTGTAACCCTGAAATTCCCTTGATCTATCACGTTACCGAGTGAGTTCTTTCCTTGAAGTACAACCTCATGGAAAGACCCGGCCTCGAAGTTGAAGTTGGTTGCACCACCCATACCTGCCGCGACGTAGATCTCTATATGCGTCTGTCCGCCAACAGTTCTCGGGACGAATGTATATCGCCCACCCGCATTCTGCGCGACACCACCCTGATCAGCCCAATCATAAGTCAAGTTGGTATTCACATTTTGAACCGTTCCAATTAGGAACAGCTGACCATCGGATGCGATGTTCTCGTTAAATCCAACATTCGTATCAGAGAGCTTCACTCCACCTGAAGCGACAACGATGTTTAGAGCGGGCATTTGATTTTATCCTAATGATATAACGTAAAGATATACGAGAGAGGCACCGCTCGCAAGAGCGATCCCTTCTCAGCCAACGTGTTTCCTAGATAACGATGAAGTTATCGCGGGTTAGGCTAAGTTCTCCAGGAAGAGTAGCTATCAGAATGGCCTGTTCATCCCCGATACCGTCGATATCGTAATAGAGTTCACCCAACCAATCATCGTATATGATCCGGTGCTCCCAAGTTTGAGCTCTCACACCGATGTGGAATTCGTTCTCGGAAAGAGTACCAGTCGACATTAAAGCATCGAACACTGTTATGCTAAGATGAATCTTGTCCTCACCCGCGTTGAAGTCGACAATGCTGTCTGTGTTCACTTCTGATGGCTGAGTATCGAAGACAAAGACGTCTTCACCTTCTCCGCCGGAAAGCACATCGGTGCCTTCCGATCCATAAAGTGTATCATTACCGCCTCCACCATTCAGTTGATCGTCACCGCTACCGGCAACAATTCGATCAGCTCCGTCGGATCCATTTGCGGCTTCAGTAACCAGATTGCCGACATAGACGGGCAAATCATAGGTTCCGACGATCACCCCGTTTTGCTTTACGATGATTGAAACCTCGTGGAACTCGTTCTGCTCAAAGTCGAGAAGAACTCCATTGTTCACGATCAATGTGCGTCCGCTGAGAGCAAACCGCCCACCAGCATCTCCATTCTCGGCGAGTTCGAACGTGAAGGACGGATCGGGATCTGCACCTCCCCAAGTCAAATCACCGATGAATGCACCAGGCGACGAGTTTTCATCGATAATGTCTTGAGCAAGAGCAAGTCTATTGCTGCTGTCGACATCATTGACCTGGATTGTGACTTCAGCCGTGTAGAACGTCGCACCATCCGTGACGACCACCCTCACGGTGTGAGAACCGCCGCTCTGATCAAGCTTTGACGGATCCTGGACTACGATACGCCAAGTGTCTCCATCCTGCACGATCCGGAACCGGCCGTCCGCATCGACATCCGAGCCGTTCTCGAAGGTGTAGGTGAAGGTGTCGCCTTGATCCGGATCGTTGTTGCCGAGATCGCCGACCACAGCACCTTGACCCGAATTCTCATCGACTGTGCCATCTTCCTTATCGCCGCCCGTCAGCGTGACGATCGTGCCAGTCTCGTTGACGTCGTTGATGACGATCGTGACCTCATGATCATACGACATTGGCGGATCGCCGTCGTCCGTCACCCGGATCATGACCTTATAGGTGCCATCGCCTTGTTCGTGATCCAGCAGGCTCGGATCCTCGACGATAACCCGCCAGGTGTTGCCCTCCTGAACAATCCGGAACCGGCCAGATGGATCGACTTCAGCCAATGCGCCGTTCGCAAGGATGAAGCCATAGGCGTGGCGATCAATTTCGTCCGGGTCGTTGTTGCCGAGAACGCCGACAATCGTTTCGGGATCTGAATTCTCGTTGACCGAGCCGTTGCCGTTCGGGCCACCGGTCAGCGTGATCTCCGTGGCAGGACTGTTGCCGCCGCCGCCGACACCGCCATAGAGGACTCCGTCTACCCAGATCTGCTCGATGCCGCTATCCCAAAGGAGGATCTGAGCATAGTCATCGATCGCATCCCAATTGTTGCCGAAATCCTCCAGCCTCAGATGAGCGATATCGAGATCGCCAGCGTCGCCGGTATCCAGCACGACGTCATTAGCTCCGTAGAGATAGTAAACGTCATTACCCTCCCCACCGTAAAGCTCGTTTACTCCTAGGATCCCCTCGGGAGCAGATCCGATCAGGGTATCCGCGCCAGCTCCGCCATCCAGGGTGTTGTTTCCAGCCCCACCGTCGAGGCGATCATTGCCATGACCGCCAACGAGAGTATCGACCCCTTCTCCTCCCAGCAGGGTGTCATCATTGGCCCCGCCTTCAAGCCAGTCATCGTTGTCACCGCCGACGATGCTGTCGTTGCCGCTACCACCAACGATGCTGTCGTCACCCTCCTCACCGTTCAGTGTGTCGTTACCGACGCCGCCGACGACCGTGTTGTCCTGAGAATTGCCAGTGAGCGACACGTTGTTCGTGTTGTCAGCGTGGACCTGCAGCGTCTCGATGCCGTCCTCGTCCTTCAATACGAATTCGGAGACCTCGCGATGGATATAAGCTATGTCGATGCCGCCCGACTCTTGATCGAGAGGTTCGTCAAATTCCATGTCCTTGTCATGGACATGATAGATGTTGTTGGCGCTGCCGATCTCTTCCTGCAGCTCGCCATCGACGTAGACCTCTTCGATTCCGTGGCTCCACAGATACTCAGCATAAGCTTGAATGGTATCCCAATCAGGCTCCCCAGTCTGTCCGAGGAAATCTTCCGTGAAGAGATAAACCTTATCATAGCCTCCCGCATCACGGTTCAGATCTTCCTCGACGATATCAAGGAGGGCGACGTCGAGCCCACCACGGATGTAGTAGCTGTCGTCTCCGGCGCCGCCTACGAGCTTATTCTGACCGAGGCCACCATACAGGATGTCGTTTCCATCGCCGCCTTCGATCGTGTCGTCGGTATCACCACCGGTCAGGACGTCATCACCGAAACCGCCTGCAATGCTGTCTTTGCCGCCGCCGCCGGTCAGCCAGTCGTTGCCGGCACCACCAATGATCGTGTTGGCGAGATTATTGCCGGTAATCGACACGCCGGTGTCGACACCAGCTTCCAGGGTCTCTACGCCGACGTCGTGCCCGAGCTCGTAATTGACGAAGATGATCGCCTTGTCGTTGCCACCAACCGTTGGATCGGGATCCTCTGTGATCACCATGTCCTTGGAATAGACGTGGTAGAGATCGTCGAGGCCGCCTTCGGGATTGACGTACTTCCCATCGACGAAGACATCTTCGACGCCTTTTGCCCAAAGGGTCTCGGCATAAACCTTCACGTCGTCTTCGTCGTGATCCTGATCGCCATCACGATCCCCAATCACGCTGGCGGTAACATAGGCCGAGTCCTGGCCTTGATCGTCTCCGTTGTCGACCTCGATCTCGTCATTGAAATCTTCGAGGAAGTAAACGTCGTCGCCTTCGCCACCCTTGAGCTTATCGTCGCCTTCGCCACCCTTGAGCGTGTCGTTTCCTGCACCGCCCAGTAGGATGTCGTTGCCCGATCCACCCTCGAGCAGATCGTTATCTTCCCAACCCTCAAGGGTATCATTTCCTTGGCCACCCTTGAGCGTATCGTTTCCGCGCAATCCTCTCAGCGCATCGTCACCGCCGTCACCGCTTAAGGTATCATTTCCAAAAGCACCGACGACTGTATTGGCGAACTCATTGCCCATGAGATCGATTGGGTTGTTACCGCCGGGCGACCGGAGAGTTTCCACATGGACTCCAGCACCTAGCGTATAGTTCCTGGTTGCATAGACAGTATCCTTTCCACCATCCGGATCCAGCTCGATGACGACGTCCTCAAGATTATCTACGAAATAGATGTCGTTACCGATGCCTCCATCCAGCGTGTCGACGCCGGTGCCACCATTGAGGAGATCGTTGCCATCGCCACCTTCGAGATAATCGAAATCGCGTCCACCATCCAAGTAGTCGTTGCCTTCGCCGCCCTTCAGCGTGTCATTCCCAGCATGACCGTTCAGTGTGTCATTACCTTTACCCCCATCGAGCGAGTTCTCGCCATCGTGACCGGTGAGCTCGTTGTCCCGGTCATTGCCGGTCAGGTCGACTTGCACGCCTTCTGATAGTGTTTCCTGGACTGCCAGATCCTCCAGGTGAGTGCCCTCAAGAGAGTAGTTGAACGTGACATAGGCTTTATCGCGACCTTCACCCTCTGCCTCCTCGATGACGTCATCCTCAGAGTCGATGTAATAGGTGTCGTTACCCAAACCTCCGGTTAGAACGTCATTGCCTGTGCCACCGTCGAGCGTGTCATTGCCGGCACTGCCGGCGAGTTGGTCGTTGTCAGCGCCACCATCGAGATAGTCGTCGTCGGCGCCGCCGACGAGCACATCATTACCGGAACCGCCTTCGAGCGAGTTATGACCGCTCTCATCCTCAATGCGATCGTCCCCGGTGCCACCACGTAGCGTGTCGTCTCCGTCGGCCCCAACGATACTGTCGACACCGCCTCCGCCATCCAGAACGTCATTACCAATACCGCCTATAATCGTATTGGCTTGACCGTTTCCTGTAATCGAAACACCGTCAGTTACACTCTCGTGAACTGCGAGGGTTTCAATTCCAATCGTTTCATTCAGTGTGTAACTGGAGGTGTGAATCCAGGCAATGTCGATACCGCCGACTGCCGGATTCAGATCCTCCACGATCACTTCATTGCCAGTTTCGATGTGATAGACGTTATTGATCTCGACCGGATCTACGGGATCGATGTTTATGCGAATGGTCTGAGGTTCGCTGTCCTCCCCCTCGCTATCCGTTGCGGTGATATGAAGCTCGATGAAGGCACCAAGGGTTTCGTAGTCGAGGACATCATCGTTGATCGCTCTTAGCTCATAAGCGTTACCGTTCCGTACGACAGTGAACAGGTGCGCATGTACTCCTGAAAGCGTATAGCCGCTTATCTGATGCCCATCTTCGTCGGATGCGCTCAGGATGCCAATAAGAATGGAGTTCTCATCCACGGTTACAGCTTCAGCGCCATTGAGACGAACGGTAGTCGGGGCATCATTGGCATTCTCAATGTTGACCCTAACAGTTCGCCTGATCGTGTTTGATCCGTCAAAGACTTCGACGACGAGTTCATAAAACTTATTGTTACCCATCGTCTCGTAGTTGACGCCATTCACGAGCGTGATCACGCCATTTGGGCTAATCGCGAACAGGTTGCCCGGATTCCCACCTTGCGCGAACGAATAGGTAAGTGTGTTGTTCTCTTGATCTTCAGCAATCAGCTGACCAACGTCCGTCGTGTTCTCGTAAATCGTGATTGACGCTTCGCCTGTTTCCTCGAAGACGACATGGTCTGGCGCCTCATTAACATCTTCGATATTGATGCGCAGAACCTGCGGCACGGGCGTATTGATGTTGTCCGATACGAGAACCGTAACCTCATAGTACTTGTTGACTTTCAGCGCCTCGTAGTCGACGCCAGCATTGAGCGAGAGCACACCGTTTGAGGTGATCCTGAACAAATCGCCCGGGTTTCCATTGGGTGCGAAGGAGTAGGTCAACAGTTCGGTGTCTGTCGCAGTCACCGAATCGATAGCTGTCGTGTTCTCCTTGATTGTAATCTCGCGATTATTTGTACTTGCGAAACGAATATTCGTAGGAGTGCCATTTTCTTCTGCGTTATCGATGTGGACGCGTACAACTTTCCGCACAGCCGGGTTAATGTTATCCGACACCATAATCGCGACGTCATAGTATTTGTTTGAGCCCATCGTCTCCCAGTCGACGCCGGCCTTGAGAGTTAGAGTTCCGTCTGAATTGAGGTTGAACAAGCCGCCGTTTGGATTGTCCGTGGTTGCGAGTTCATACCTAAGCGGATTGCCCTCCGGATCATCGGCGATCAACCTGCCAACGTGTGTCGTGTTCTCCTCAATCGTAATCTGGTCTTCGTTGCTGCTCTGGAAACGGATGTTGTCCGGCGCCTCGTTGACGTCGTTGATCGTGATGGTCACTGTTTTTTCCAGCGAGAAGCCATCACTGTCGGTAACCACCACGACAAACGTGTAGGAACCTCTCGCCTCGCGATCGAGGTTCGCTCCATCGTTTACGCGTATTTCCCAGACGCCATTGTTGTTGATGATCCGGAACTGACCGCTCGGGTCGACTATGCCGCCTTCGCCCTGGCCATCGCGAAAACTGTAAGTGAAACTCTCACCGGGAACATCGTCTACACTGAGCGTGCTGACAGGAGTACCAGGAAATGACTTCTCATCAACCGACGTTCCGACGACAGTGAGGTTTGTAGGCGCTTTGAACAGCTTGCCGTTGATATAGACTTTCTCGATGTTGTTGGCGAGAAGGTCCTTGGCTGCCTGGTTAGCGAGGCTTCTGTCATTGCCATAAACGGAGGTCTGCAGATACGCGGTGTCGTTGTCTCCGCCACCGATCTCTTCGTCTATCGTGTCCCCTGCATGGCGAATGTAATAGACGTCGTCGCCGGAACCGCCGATGAGCTCGTCCGGGCTGTCCCCATTCCCGCCATCGAGCGTATCGTTTCCGGCGCCGCCCAACAACGTGTCTTGTCCAGCGCCGCCAACGAGCGAGTCGTCATCACCGCCGCCGACGAGCCTATCTCTTCCGGCGCCACCCAGCAGCGTATCGTTACCGAAGTTACCGGTGAGCGTGTCATTGCCATCACCGCCATCGAGAGTATTGACGCCATTATTGCCGGTAATCTCGTTAGCCAGAGAATTTCCGGTCAATGACAGAGTTGTAGTGTTAGTAACCTGATAAGCTTCAAGGTTCTCAATATCTGCTGCCTTAGCGTTGTTGAGTGAGTAACTGAACTTCGTGCGGACCGTATCGTTGCCGGTCGAATTTCTCTCGTCTACGACATCATTTTCATCGTTGATGATGTAGGTGTCATCGCCATTGCCTCCGACAAGAGTATCTCCGCCGGAAAGGCCGTTCAGCTCGTTATTGCCGTTGTTTCCGTAGATAGATTGGGAGAGCCCATTGCCAGTCAGGTTGATATCCTGATTACCGGCGACAGCTCGGAGTTCTTCAACATGCACACCGCTCCTCAGCGCGTAGTTAATTGAGGCGTAGACGGTATCGGCCCCCTGATCCTCGTTCTCTGTAATGCGATCACCGTCATCATTGACGTGATAGGTATCATCTCCGAGGCCACCTGCCATCGAGTCTGCGCCGCCGCCGCCGTCGAGAACATTCTCTCCGGCGCCACCGACCAGTGTATTGGCGAATTCATTGCCGGTGAGATTGATATGAGCGTCCGGATCGTCGGAATCTCCGACCTTCAGGGTCTCGACCTTGGCGCCGCCATTCAAGGTAAAGGATACGTCCGCTTGGACCGTATCGATGCCGCCTGCCGCATCATTGGCCTCAATGATGACGCTCGAACCATCGCCGGCGATATAGTAGGTGTCGTTTCCTTCACCTCCATTCAGCGTATCGAGACCACCGTCCGTATAGACATCATAGAGGTGATCTGCGCCTTTTCCACCTTCGAGGGAGTCGAGGCCTGCTCTCCCATCAAGGGTGTTGTTACCATCGCTTCCAACGATGGTATTGGCTCCACTATTGCCATTGAGACTGATGTCGCCGGCCGCGCTATCAGCACGGAGTTCCTCAATTTCGGACCCTTCCGTCAGCTGGTGATGTTTTCGAGCGATAACGATGTCATACCCGCCTCCAATGGCTTCCGTGACGGTCTCATTGAGTTCGTCGACATAGTAGGTATCGCTTCCGGCACCGCCGGCCATGATGTCGTTGCCAGTGCCACCATCAAGTGTGTCGGCTCCGCCATGGCCAGTCAGTCGGTTTCGCAAGCTGTTGCCAGTGAGAGTAACGTTGGTTGTTGTTGCGGCCGTGGACGCATCCAGATTCTCGATTTCACCATTGCTCTCAATGGAATAGGAGAACTTGACCTTGATCGTATCCTCACCGCTGCCGCCATTCGTGGTGCTCTCATCGATGAGGTCTGAATTGTTATCGTCATCGAGAATGTAGGTGTCGTCACCGGAACCGCCACGAAGGCTGTCCACACCACCTCCACCATTCAGGATGTCGTTGCCGCCACCGCCAATCAGCGTATTGGCGCCATTGCTCCCGGTGAGAGTATCGCTGGATGAGGAGCCGATCACACCTTCGATAGAGATATACTGGTCGCCTGTCGCGTCGCCGTTCGATCCGGTTCCGGCTCCGAGATTTACGTTCACGCCAGCGGAGGAATTTCGATAGTCGGCGAAGTCAATTCCGGTATCGACAATGTCCTGTGTCGTACCATCCTTGAGGATTTCCACTTGGCCGCCCTGGAGAATATCGGCTCCAGCGCCACCTTCAAGGGTGTCACTCCCGTGCCCACCCTGAAGTAGATCAATTCCAGCACCGCCTTCTAGCGAGTCGTCGCCTTGGCCACCGCGTAGCGTATTCGCAGAACCGTTGCCAATAAGTCGGTCGCTGCCACTGCCGCCAATTAAACCCTCGATGCTGTTGTATTTGTCCCCTGCGGCATGACCCGTCTGCGTAATTCCACCTGCCAAGCTTGCAATGACACCGGTCGTTGTGCTTGCATAACTGGCAAAATCGTTGCCGATTCCACCATCTAGAGAGTCGGCACCGTCATGGCCTTGGAGTGTGTCGTTGCCGCCTGCTCCGATGATCGTATTATCATTGTGGTTGCCGGACAGCATGTCATTGCCATCGCCGGATATGATGCCTTCGATCGAGTCGTAGGTATCATCCTTTGCAACGTCTGTGTTCAGATGCCACTCCGTCTGAAGGAGGCTTGCGACAAGATCCACATCCGGCACTTGATAATCGGCAAAGTCGTTGCCCGCGCCTCCTTCGAGCTTGTCCGCTCCATACAAGCCGGCGAGTTGATCGTCTCCATTGCCGCCCCGAAGCGTGTTGGCGTCGTTGCTGCCGATGAGAGTATCCGCGTGCGAACTGCCGATGAGGCCTTCGATGCCGACCAGCGTGTCGCCAGCTGCCTCACCAGTTGGCGTGTCGATGCTTAAGGTAACCCGGACTGGACCACCCGCATTTTCATAACTGACAAAGTCGATTCCAGCGTCGGCACCATTGGCAGTATCGTTACCATAGAATTTATCGTTACCCGTTCCGCCCTCCAGGGTATCACTGCCAATCCCACCTAGAAGGGTGTTATGTCCGCTATTACCGACGATCTTATCGTCGAACGAGGAACCGATCACCCCCTCGATCTCGGTATAGGTGTCGCCATCGGCATCGCCGAAGGTGCCCCCGGTTGCGAGATTTACCTCGACACGCCCTCCGCCTTCATAAGACGCGAAATCGTTTCCACCCTCACCTTTCAGCTGATCTCTTCCAGAGCCGCCGTGAAGGGTATCGTCCGCGATGCCTCCGAGAAGCTCGTCGTTGCCTCCACCGCCGTAGATTCTATCATTGCCTCCCTGCCCATCGAGCCTGTTGGCGACTTCGTTGCCACGAAGCCCATCGCCTTGCCCGCTTCCAACCAAGTTCTCAATGCCGATAAAAACATCGCCGGCAGCCTTCCCACCATTCGCCACTGTTGGGTCAAGGCTCGCAACCACAAACCCGTCCGCGTCGAAATAGTTGACGGTGTCGATGTCGGCTCCGCCGTTTAGTGTGTCGTTACCTTCTCCTCCGACCAATGCATCGTTACCGAACCCTCCTTCGAGAGAGTCATTTCCTGCGCCGCCGAACAGAACGTCATCTCCAGAATTACCCCTAAGCGCATCCGCGCCAGCCTCGCCATAGAGTCGGTCGTGTTTCGCCCCACCCGTAATTGTATCGCTCAATCCGGTGCCATAAAGCCATGTGTCACTCGTCTGATGACCGGTGACGTTCACACCGACAGTTCTGGCATCGAAGATTTTGGTATCACGGACCGAATTCGTTTGCCCTGGAGAAGCAGCGTTTTCGTCCCAACTGATGACAAAGCGACCGTCCTGCAAGACGCTGATGCTGGGATTGCCTTGCCTTCCATTCGGGTTGACGATGAAATCTTCCCAGAAGACGGATCCGTTCTGGTTCAGCACCATCGCGTGGACAAGCTGATCTTCCCCAACCCAGGTGAGAACCATGCGTCCGTCATGAAGTGTCTTCATGACGTAGTTCGACCCTTTTGCGGTTCCGAGCGTCAGCTCCGATCCATTCTTGACGATCTGGTAATCGGCGGGAAAGCCGCCTGACGGCGGGATGTAATCGACCACATAATGTTGCGCTGAAATCTTCCCCGCTGCATTCACCCAAACGAGGAAAGCACCGTCGCGATTACGCACCATTTCGATTTCGGTAACAGTGTTGTCGGTCAGAATATGATTAGTAGACTTACCCGGGTGATCTTCCAATTCTATTTGGATGGTAGGGAATCTGACAGGTAACCCTGATGATCCTGGTCGATAAGCGGCGGACAGTTTCGCCTGCGAGTTCGGACCATCACTGACCGTCGTCCATGCGAAGTCGTTAGTGGCATCAGTAGTCCAGCCTGAAGCCTTTGGCCCCGCCGCCGGATTGTCTCCAAACGTCGCGAAATAGTGCCTGCCGTCGTCAGGATCCTTGTACGTGACTGTAAATTCCGTACCGGTTGAAAACATCTGGTACGGAATTTCATTGTTCGTCGGTACTACACCACCAATTTGCCTGCTTGCACTCATATAAGTGCCATGCGGATCGAAAACCCTGACATATGCTCCGTCAAAGTCTTTCCAAGCGAATGCGACTTTCCCGTCGCTAAGCGTAACGGCTTTGACGCTTATCGCCGAAAATTGCGTCCCTAGACCCACACCGAGGTCGATCTCACTCCCCCGCTGCGTCCCATCCGCATTGAAAATCTGCGCCCTTAAGAGGAAGCGGACCGACCCTGTGGAATAATCTTCCTTCGAAAAAACGACAAGAAACCCGCCGTCCAGCAACTCGGTCGTTGTCGTGGAAACGTTCAGATTATTGTACCGTATGACACCGCTCCATGGTGTCGGAGCGATACCCGCCAAGGATGAGGTAGCGCCGGCCGGGTCGCTCTGAGCCTGGATCTCATCGGCCTGAGAGGACGAAAATTGGTCGAGATATGCAGTCATGGGGCGCCTACCGTGCATAAATGAAACGTTATAGCTTTAGTAACACTACAACCTTCCATATGGTAAGTAAACTCTCCAAACACCGGGGGCTGTGATAGGTGCCGAAATTGAGATGAGGTGGTTAACCTGAGCAGGAGGCTTGCGGAACACAGCGAGAACGGCTACCTTGTTCCCGATTTGTTTCAGAATCGCCCACTTGTGGGCAGTAAGGGCCAGCCATGCTGACGCGCAAACAGCACGAATTGCTCCGCTTCATTCATGAGCGGCTGCGGGAAACCGGGGTTCCACCGTCCTTCGACGAGATGAAGGATGCGCTCGACCTCAAGTCTAAGTCCGGCATCCACCGCCTGATCACGGCGCTCGAGGAGCGCGGCTTCATCCGCCGCCTGCCGAACCGGGCCCGGGCGTTGGAGGTGATCCGGTTGCCGGAGAGCACCAGCGGTGCGGGCAGCCAGCGACGCTTCACGCCGAGCGTGGTCGAGGGCGGGCTCGCCGGCAAGGCCAAGGCTGCGCCCCAGCCAGCCTCCGATCCGCGGGACCGCGAGATGTCAATCCCGGTCATGGGTCGGATTGCCGCCGGTACCCCGATCTCCGCCATCCAGACCCGCAGCCACTCCATCACCCTCTCAGGCGACTTCCTGGCCCAGGGCGATCACTTCGCTCTTGAGGTGCGCGGGGACTCCATGGTGGAAGCCGGTATCCTCGACGGCGACCTCGTAGTGATCCGCCGCCAGGACAACGCCAATACGGGCGACATCATCGTGGCGTTGATTGACGAGGAGGAGGCGACCCTGAAGCGCTTCCGCCGCCGAGGCTCTTCCATTGCCCTGGAGGCCGCCAACCAAGCCTACGAGACCCGCGTGCTCGGCCCCGACCGGGTCAAGATCCAGGGCAAGCTCGTCAGTCTGGTTCGCCGCTACTGATCTCGTCTTCGGGAAGATCCTGCTCAGGGACGGGCCTTGCAGGTCTAGGCCTCCCCTGAGCAGGCGTTCTTTCGGCTTGGAATGATCGGTCACCAGGCCAAGTTACCACCTCGCGGCCTTTCCTGACGGATGTGACCTCTATTGCATCCCGACTGAGACGCAATGTCGTGGCTCCGCGCTCCTTCAGCGCCTCACCGTCGACAACGAAAGTCCCGTGGCATGTCAGTGGGGCTTGTAGCCGTGTGACGATGACGTTCGCCCGGCGGCAATCCTCCTCGAAGGCTGCGTAGTCCAAGACGAATGCAATTCGCCGACCGTCCCCAGCGACCACGACGCAACCAGTACTGTCGCAGAGTGCCTCACGCCTGAGGCTGATATCATCCGCATTCCTGGCATCGCCATCGGCGCGCAGCCACTGCTCGGTCACGAAGTTCGATGGCCGCCCGACAAGAGCAAGCTGGCCTTGGCTGCCGCGAATGGCCGCCCCTGCTCCTTCACGATCTATGAAGATGTCGTAGCGATCCGGGACCATCGTGAGTGCAAGCCCTATTCCTGCCGGAACAAGAGCCATCCATCGCAGGGACGAGGCCGGAATTGTGAGGATAAGCAGGCCCAGGCTCAGTAACGCCAGAGCACCGATGCTCAGCGCCGGCACCACCACGGTCGAGCCGCTGAAAGATCCAACCCATGCTGATACTGCAAGCACCTGCTCGACAGCCCCTCCCATCACTTGCCAGACAGGCCGATCCAGACTGAAGGGATAAGCCAGAACACCGAGGACGGCTGAAGGCATGACAACGGCTGAGACGAGCGGCAGGGCGAGCGCATTGCCGATGAGGCCGTATGGATTGAGCGATTGGAAGTGATAGGCGGCGAAGGGGGTCGTGGCGATGCTGGCAACCAGGGTCGTGGTCACGAGCCCGAGCATCGCCCGGCCTAACCAGCGGAGGCCTAGCTCGATAGTGGTTGCAGGTGTCCGTTCCACGGGTTTGCGATGCATCAGCGGCACTAAGGCCATCATGGCGGCCACGGCCCCGAATGACATCTGAAAGCTTGGACCCAGCAACGCCTCTGGCTCACGGGCGAGAACGATCAGAGCGGCAATCGAAAGATTGCGGATGCTCAGCGCAGGACGATCCACCAGTACTGCGCCGAACATCACGAGCGTCATGATGAGCGAGCGCTCGGTCGCGACATCGGAACCCGAGAAGATACAGTAGATCGTCGCTCCGATCATCGCCGCCAAGGCGGCGATCTTCTTCACCGTCCAGAGAAGCGCGACCGCAGGGGTCAGAGCTAAAAGCGCACGCACAAGCCAGGAAAACGTGCCGGCGGCCAGCACCATGTGGAGGCCGGAGATCGACACGATGTGATAGATCCCGGCCCCGCGCAGAATATCGTTCGTGGGCTCCGGGATGAGCCCACGCTTGCCGGTCACCAGGGCTGCCCCGACACCGCCGGCCGCGCCGCCAATGGACGTGGCGATGCGTTGGGTCAGCGTATTGCGGGCTTCGTCCACTTGGGCTGCCAGTTGCAATGACCAATCCGGTGGCTTGGATGGATTAACACGTCGCACTTGCCCCACCATGGAGCCGACGGCGCCGATGCCCTTGTAGTAGGCATCGCGGGCGAAGTCGTAGCCGCCGGGCCACGCCGCTTCCGGCGGCGGCAGCAAGCGGGCGGTGCCGGTGACGAACTGCCCGGCCATCAGCCCTGCCCCGGCGCGTACGGATACGCGTACAAGACGGGGACGCTCAGCCTCCGCAACATCCTTCATCTCCAAGACGCGGATGAGGAGCCTCTGCCCCTCCTCCCTGTCTTCGACCGCCTCGATAAAACCAGCAATGGTCGTGATGGTGATGCGCATAAGCGCTGGAGCCGCAACGCTCCGTGTGCGGATCACGCCAGCCGCAAAACCTGCGAAGATCGCCGACAGTGCAATCATGGCGATCAGCGCCGTCATGTTCCGGCGCAAGGCAATGCCGGCTGCACCGCTAACGGCAAATGCCCCCATTGGCGCCCAGAGCGCCGGAGCGCCATCGGCCCGGAAGAACAGGAGGATGCCGATGCCGAAACAGACGGGGATCCAGGGGAAGAGCCGGCGCTGTTCGATCTCCTGCGTGATGGCGTTCGACAGCCAGCCGCGGCCATCGAGGAGCCTCCACTCGATGCTTGTACCCCAGGACCGGGGCAAAGCCACGACCCGCGTCGCACTGCGCGGGATCGGCCAAGTCCTTCCTCGATTGTCTTCCATTGTGGCTTCGGCTTAACGCGGGTTCCGTTGCATGCTAGACGACCGCACGCTCTGCCCCAAGCCACCCTGTGGATTGAGTCGGAAGGCTGCGGCAGCACGGCCGCGCTACCTCAAGTTTCTTTAGTCAAGGTTCCCCTGCGATGACCGTCGTCACCCGCTTCGCCCCGTCTCCCACCGGCTTTCTCCATATCGGAGGGGGACGCACGGCCCTGTTCAACTGGCTTTATGCCAAGCGGCATGGGGGCAAGATGCTGCTGCGCATCGAGGACACGGATCGGGAGCGTTCAACGGAGGCCGCCATCGCGGCCATTCTCGATGGGCTGCAATGGCTCGGCCTCGATTGGGACGGGGACGTGGTCTATCAATTCTCCCGCGCGGCCCGCCACAAAGAGGTGGCCGAGAGCCTGCTGGCCCAGGGCCGCGCCTATTACTGCTATGCCTCCCAGCAGGAGCTGGAAGAGATGCGCGAGTCCGCCCGCAAGGATGGCCGTCCCCTGCGCTATGACGGCCGCTGGCGCGATCGCGACCCGTCCGAGGCGCCGGTCGGCGTGAAGCCGGTAATCCGTCTCAAGGCGCCCACCGAGGGCGAGACCGTCGTCGAGGACGAGGTCCAGGGTCGCGTGGTGTGGCAGAACAAAGACCTCGACGACCTCGTGCTCCTGCGCTCGGACGGTACACCCACCTATATGCTCGCCGTTGTGGTAGACGATCACGATATGAACATAACGCACGTTATCCGCGGCGACGACCACCTTACCAATGCGGCCCGTCAGACGCAGATCTATCAGGCCCTGGGCTGGGATGTGCCCAAAATGGCCCACGTTCCGATGATCCTCGGCCCGGACGGCGCCAAGCTGTCCAAGCGCCACGGGGCCCTCGGCGTCGAGGCCTATCGCAGCATGGGCTACCTGCCTGATGCTATGCGCAACTACCTCGTGCGTCTCGGCTGGAGCCATGGCGACCAGGAGATTTTCTCCACCCAGGAGATGGTCGACGCCTTCGATCTCAAGAACATCGGGCGCTCTCCGTCCCGCTTCGATTTCGCTAAGCTGGAGAATCTCAACGGGCACTATATGCGCCAGACGGAGGACGAGAGCCTGGTGAAGGCCATCGAGGAAATCCTGCCGGAGCTTGGGGCTGCACGTGGCATCGGCTCGACCTTCCCCCCTGGTTTGCGCGACAAGATGATCGCCGCCATGCCGGGCCTGAAGGAGCGCGCCAAGAACCTCGTCGAACTGCTCGATAGCGCCTACTACCTCTATGCCCGACGGCCGCTTCAACTGGATGAAAAAGCCGCTGGCCTGCTCGCTGACGGCCGTACTCGCCTTGTTGGCATTGCCGAGAAACTTGAGGCGGTTTCCGACTGGTCGGCCCAGAGCGTAGAAGCCGTTGTGCGCGAGCATGCGGACGCTCTCGGAGCCAAGCTCGGTCAAGTTGCGCAACCTCTTCGGGCGGCCCTCACGGGCCGAGCTACATCGCCCGGACTCTTCGACGTAATGGCGGTTCTCGGCAAGGACGAAACCCTGTTGCGGCTGCGGGACCAGACCAAGGATGCGCCCGTTGCATAGCGGGTAAATCTCGCCTTTAGACGTGCTTGCTCCCTCCCTACGGATAAGCTACCGAAGGCGCCATAAACCGACCGGCAAACCCTGGTTCCGCAGCCCTGAGGGCCTACTCTCCTCCCCCGGTTGCTCTAGGTTATGCCCGGCCTCCTTTTGAAAGGGCCATGACGCATGAGTTCCAGCACCATTTCAGTCGACGGAAAGTCCGTGGAGCTGCCGGTAAAAGAAGGCACCATCGGCCCGAGCGTCGTCGACATCTCCAAGCTTTATGGCCAGACCGGGATGTTCACCTACGACCCCGGTTTCACCTCCACGGCGGCCACCGAGTCGAAGATCACCTATATCGACGGCGACAAGGGCATCCTGCTTTACCGCGGCTATCCGATCGACCAGCTCGCCGAGCACGGCGACTTCCTCGAGACGTGCTACCTGCTCCTCTACGGAGAGCTGCCGACCGCCGCCCAGAAGGCCGATTTCGACTATCGCGTCACGCGCCACACCATGGTGCACGACCAGATGAACCGGTTCTTCACGGGCTTCCGCCGCGATGCGCACCCGATGGCGATCATGGTCGCCTGCGTCGGCGCTCTCTCGGCCTTCTACCACGACTCTACGGACATCTCCGATCCGCATCAGCGCATGATCGCGTCCATGCGCATGATCGCCAAGATGCCGACGCTTGCCGCGATGGCGTACAAGTATTCCATCGGCCAGCCCTTCGTGTATCCGCAGAACGGTCTGGACTACACATCCAACTTCCTGCGCATGTGCTTTGCGGTTCCGGCCGAGGAGTACAAGGTCAACCCGGTGCTTTCCCGCGCGCTCGACCGGATCTTCATCCTGCACGCGGATCACGAGCAGAACGCCTCGACTTCGACCGTGCGTCTCGCCGGCTCGTCGGGCGCCAATCCCTTTGCCTGCATCGCGGCCGGCATCGCCTGCCTATGGGGGCCTGCCCACGGCGGCGCCAATGAGGCGGCCCTCAAGATGCTTGAGGAGATCGGCACGCCCGATCGCATTCCGGAATACATCGCCAAGGCCAAAGACAAGAACGATCCGTTCCGCCTCATGGGCTTCGGCCACCGGGTCTACAAGAACTACGACCCGCGCGCCCGCATCATGCAGAAAACCACCCACGAGGTGCTCAACGAGCTCGGCATCAAGGACGATCCGCTCCTCGACGTGGCCGTGGAACTCGAGCAGATCGCGCTCAAGGACGAGTACTTCGTCGAGAAGAAGCTCTACCCGAACATCGACTTCTACTCGGGCATCACCCTCAAAGCGATGGGCTTCCCGACCTCCATGTTCACGGTGCTATTCGCGCTCGCCCGTACGGTCGGCTGGATCGCCCAGTGGAGCGAGATGATCGAGGACCCGTCCCAGCGCATCGGCCGTCCGCGCCAGCTCTACACGGGCTCACCGGAGCGCGACTACGTGACGGTCGCACAGCGCGGCTGAAGACATCGGATAACATCAAAGGAAAAGGGGCCGAAAGGCCCCTTTTTCATGCGTGCTGGTTGCACCGCGCCGTTGCACTTGCACCTCGGCAACTGGCTCACGTTCGCGCTGAAAGCACTTCTTCCACAATCCGGGCAGCCCGTTCGCTCGGAGCCTCGTCGCCGATCTTCATCACGGTATCGAGCTTGCGGAAGGCTTCAATCTGCTGCTGACGTTCCGGCGTGTCGCTGAGCAGGGGTAGGAGCGCCTCGGTCAGCTTCTCCGGTGTGCAGTCCCACTGGATGAGTTCGGGGATGACGTTCTCACCGAGCACCAGGTTCGTGAGCACGATGGAAGGCGCCTTGATCAGGTACTTCAGCACTTCCTCGATCTTCGAGACCCGGTAGGCCACCACCATCGGCACACCGGAGAGCCCGAGCTCCAGAGTGACTGTGCCGGACGCGGCAAGCGCCGCATCGGCCTGCCGGAAAGCAGCCCATTTGGCCGCTTCTCCCTCGACAATCCGCGGCTTCAAGCTCCAGCTCTCTGCCCGGGCTCGAATCTCATTCGCAACATGCGAAACCGCCGGGATCGTCACCTCGAAAGGATGCGGGGAGCGCTCCTTCAGAAGTGCCAAGGCAGCCCCGAACGGCTCCATTAAACGGCTCACTTCCGAGCGACGACTGCCGGGCAGGACGAGAAGCTTGAAGGGTTGCCCCTCGTCGCGCTGCCGCTCTCCAGATGCCGGTCTGATCTCGTCGAGACGCTCGATGAGCGGGTGCCCGACATAAGTGGTCGGTGGGCCGCCCAGGCGTTGATGCGCCTCTGGCTCGAACGGCAAGAGCGCTAGGAGGTGATCGACATAGGCCCGCATCTTCGGAGCGCGTCCTGGGCGCCAGGCCCAGACGGATGGGCTGACGTAATCGATAATGGGAGTGCCCGGGGCACGCTGGCGCACCGCCTTCGCGACCCGGTGCGTGAAATCCGGGCTATCAATGATGACCAGCATGTCGGGCTTTGCCGCGACCACCGCGTCTGCTGTCATCCGGATGCGCTTCAGGATGGCGGGAAGCCTCGCGATCACGGCGGAAATGCCCATGACGGCGATCTCCTCCAGAGGGAAGAGAGACTTCAGACCCTCGTTCGCCATGGCGTGCCCGCCGACACCACCGAAGCGCAGGCGCTCGGCTCCCAGCCGCACTTTCAAGGAGCGCATCAGCTTGGCCCCAAGCTGATCGCCCGACTCCTCGCCCGACACGATCCAGATCGTCAGCGGCTTGTTCTCAGCCAAGAGACTTCTCCATCCAGGGCAGATCGACGGCGATGAGGAAGAGGCCGAGGCGATCAGCCGCCCGCAGCGTTTCCTCCTGCTCAAGCACGAAGGTGGATCCCGCACCGACAGCGATGCCGGCAAGTCCCGCCTTGGCCGCTTCCCTCACCGTACGAGGGCCAATGGTTGGCATATCAACCCGCAGGTCCTGACCCCGCTTGGCTGCCTTGATCAGCACCCCGCCCTCCTCACGACGGCGAAAGCCAAACCAGGCTTGGCGCAGGTGTCTCACCCGTCGGATCATGCGGTCGGTGCCTTCCGGCCCCTCAATGGCCAGAACATGCCTGCGGTCAACCACGGCACCCTGCCCGATGTCGAAGTCCGACAGAGAGGCGAGAAGCTCCAGCCCGAAGGCTGTGGCCTCATGATCATCGGCTCCCGGCTGCCGCGCACCGGTGAGCATGCGGGAGGCCACGAGGTCAGGGGCAAGCTCATGGGCGCCGACGACCCGATGCCCTCGCTCCTCCAGGAGCATCACGGCACCACGCAGCACCTGATCGTCGCCTCGCGCAATCACCTCCTTCACCTCATGCATGTTGCGCAGAAGGGAGTAGGCACTCAGCAGCGCTGAGAATCCAGGACGGCGCACGGCCCCGACGAGGGAGACAGCCTGTGGCCGCCAACCCTCGAGGGTGCTCATGATGGTCTTGAGGTCGAGAAGATCGACAGTGGCGTGGGCGCGGCGCTGCAGTTCGGCCTCAGCAAAGCCGCGAAAAGCCAAGACACGGACGTCCTGACCCGTCCGCTCCAGATGGCTCAAGAGCTGGATGGGAAGCTGCCCGGCCCCGGCGAGGATTGCGATGGGGCCTTGGGACATCATCCGGATGAGCTGACGGGATCCCGCGGCGTGCAGATTGCGCGATCCCCGCGGTCGCGGATGAAGTCGAGAATCTCGTGCACGAAGGGATGATCATCGAACTCGCCGGCTACATCCTCGACCCGCTCGGCCAAAGTGCCCTCGTCGGCGAATAGCAGCCGATACGCACGGCGGATGTCGTGAATCTGCTCGCGTGTAAAGTTGCGGCGACGCAGGCCGATGATGTTGAGACCAGCCAGATGCGCCCGGTTGCCCATGGCCATGCCATAGGGAATGAGATCGTTCTCCAGGCCCGACATACCGCCAACGAAGGCGTGAGAGCCAACCCTGGTGAATTGGATCACCGCGGATCCTCCACCGAAGATCACGAAATCGCCTACCGTGACATGGCCGGCCAGCATGACGTTGTTGGACAGGATGCAGTCGTTTCCGACCTTCGTGTCGTGGCCCACATGGGAATTAGCCAGGAAGGCGCAGCGATCTCCGATCACCGTGCGAAGGCCACCGCCCTCGGTGCCGGGATTCATGGTCACGCCTTCGCGGATCATGCAATCGGCGCCAATCTCGAGCGTCGAGGACTCGCCCTTGTATTTCAGATCCTGCGGAATATGACCGATGGAGGCAAACGGAAAGATCCGGGTGCGTGGACCGATAGTGGTGCGCCCGTCCAGAGCCACATGGCTCAGAAGCTGGCAGCCTTCACCCAGTTCCACCTCAGGCCCCACGGTGCAGAAGGGTCCGACCTTCACCCCCGGACCGATCTTGGCGCCGTCCTCGATGACGGCGGTGGGATGAATCACTGTTTCCATCAGTCGTTCACCAGCATGGCGCTGACTTCGGCCTCGCAGACGAGGACACCATCGACCTTCGCCTCGCCCTTGTACCACCACATGTTGCGGCGGTTGTTCAGCTTGCGCATGTGGAACTCGACCCGGTCCCCCGGCTCCACCGGCTTGCGGAACTTCACCTTGTCGATCGTCATGAAAAACACCTGCTTCGGCTTGGCCATCTGGGCCATCTTGGCCTTCACGCAGATAGCACCCGCCGTCTGAGCCATCGCCTCAATCAGAAACACGCCCGGAAAGATCGGACGCGAGGGGAAATGGCCCGTGAATTGTGGCTCATTGAAGGTAACGTTCTTGATGCCGATGCACGAATTGTCGCCGTCGATCTCGATAATCTTGTCGACCAGGAGAAAGGGATACCGGTGCGGCAGAAGCTCCAGGATCTCCATGATATCGGCGGTTTGAAGCGTGGTGGGCGCTTCGGACATGACGGGAACTCCGAACGGTAGGGGGTGCCTTCAACAAACGTTATGAAGACGCGTCGTCGTCTTTGGCGGAATCGCCTCCGGATGCAAGCTTTTTCAGCGCCGTGATCTCGCGGAACCACTCGCGCATAGGCCGGGCCGGAATGCCGCCCCAGCGGGCTCCTGCTGGAACATCACCGTTGACGCCGCTGGTGGCCGCAATCTGGGCACCCATGCCGATCCGGACGTGCCCTTTTACGGCCACCTGGCCACCGATGGCTACGTAATCCTCGATGGTGGTCGAGCCGGCGATGCCGACCTGAGCGACGATCACACAGTGGCGCCCGATGACCACGTTATGGGCGATCTGGACGAGGTTATCGATCTTGGTGCCCTCACCGATCACCGTATCGCGGCTGGCACCCCGGTCGACCGTCGTATTGGCCCCGATCTCCACGTCATCCTGGATGATGACGCGCCCGATCTGCGGCACCTTCAGATGTCCCTGGGGCCCCATGGCGAAGCCGAAGCCGTCCTGGCCGATTCTGACGCCCGGGTGGAGGATGACCCGGTTGCCGAGATAGGCATGGGTAACCGTCACGTTGGCCGAAACAGCACAGTCCCGCCCGATCTTGACGTTAGGTCCGATGACCGAGTGGGCGCCGATCAGGGTACCCGATCCGATCTCAGCGTGCGGGCCAATGACGGCACCCGGATCGACGCGAACCCCGTGCTCCAGCCTCGCAGACGGATGGACGAAGGAGCCAGGGGAGATTCCGGTCGCGGCAAAGGAGGATTCCGGCCGCATGGCGGACGGGAATAGGATTGCCAAAACCTGCGCGAAGATCCGATAGGCTTGTGGCGTGACCAGAGCGACCGTGCCGTCCGGCACCTTGGAGGCATAACGTGGCGTCACCAGGCAGACCGCCGCTTTGGTCGCCGCCAGTGCCCCGACATAAGCAGGGTTGTCCATGTAGGCGAGATCGCCGTGGCCCGCGCTTTCAAGGGGAGCGACTCCACGAAGCAAAAACTCCCCGTCGGTTCCGTCGGGGAGCGCTACATTTGCCATCTCCGCCACCTGACGCAGGTTCAGCGTCCGGCCTTGCGGGAAAAAATCTGACTCAGCCATGAAGAATAAGTGAGGGCGCCTTCCGGCGCCCTCCCCGATTAGAAGCGCGTGCCGCCCGTGAACCGGAAGGCCTGGGTGCGGTCGCCGCCGACCCTGGTACCATCCTCAAGAAGCTGCCCCTCTTCCTTGGTGAGAGCGAACGCATAGTCGAAGCGGATCGGGCCAAGTGGGGAAGTCCACAGGATCGAAGCGCCGACCGACGAGCGCAGCTTGCTGCTGTCGAACACGTCAATGGTATCATCGTCGAAGGTGGTTGGGCCATCATAACCGAAAAGCGTGCCCGCATCGGCGAAGACAGCACCTCTCAAGCCCAACTCACGCGGCAAAGCGGGAATTGGGAACTGCACTTCTAGCGAACCACCGAAATAGGTGGTGCCGCCGAGTGCATTCGCCTTGCTGTCAGCGGTCGAGATGTCGCGTGGACCGATGCCGTTAGGCGCGAAGCCGCGCACCAGGGAGGGGCCCATGAAGAACTGATCGATGATGCGCAGATCACCACCATCCCCACCATTGTCGCCGAAGCCCATGATGTGGCCGCCCTGAACACGGGCGATACCGACCACGTCCTCGAAGAACTCGCGGTAGTATCGCGCGTCGCCAGTCACGCGGAAATAGTGGGAATCACCGCCAAGTCCGGCAAAGTCCGTCTTGACCTCGCCATAGAAGCCGTTGCGAGGATTCCGGGTGCTGTCGAGTGTATTGTAGTTGAAGGTCAGGCCTGCCAGGGAAGTGATCGTTTCACCCTGTGCATCCTTGATCGCGAGTGACGCTTCGCCGTTCGTTTCACAGTTGAAAGGTGTTGTGACGCCCGGGATCGGCACGGAGCAGTCGTTGTAAGGCTGATCCGCATCATTCGGGATCGTTACTTCCTGCTGATAGAGCGAGTACCGGGCTGTTATCGTAAACTCTTCCGTGAACGGAAGGCCCAGGCGCAACGTACCGCCGGTCATGCGGTTTTCGTAGCGGGAGTACCGGGTCTGGTCGCTGAACTTCGAGTACAGATCGATACCCGCCGACATCCGGTAGCCCAGGAAATACGGCTCGGTGAAGGAGAAATCGATGCCGTGGGCGCGTTGGCCGAGCTGGCCTGCAAGGCGCACGAACTGGCCGCGACCCAGGAAGTTGGTTTCGGTCACGGAGACTTCACCGATGAAGCCGTCGGCCGTCGAATAGCCGCCCGAGATCGAGAAGGCGCCGGTGGACTGATCTTCCACATCCACGTTCACGACCACACGGTCAGCCGAAGAGCCTGGCTCGTTGGAGATGCGAACCTGCTTGAAGTAGCCGAGATTGTTCAGGCGGCGCTCGGCACGGTCGATCAGCACTTGGTTATAGGCATCGCCCTCGCCGAGTTCGAATTCGCGACGGATCACGTAGTCGCGGGTACGGCTGTTGCCGCGCACATTGATGCGCTCGATGTAGATCCGCGGCGCTTCCTCGACCACATAGGTCAGATTGATCGTGCGGGTCGAAGCATCGCGGGCACCCACGGGGCGCGCAAGGGCAAAGGGATTGCCCTGGCGAGCGACATTGGAGGTGAGGTTCTGAACCGACTTTTCGACGGCTTCCGCGTTGTAGACGGAACCCTCCGAGGTCGAAATTCCCCTGCGCAGAGCCTCGGGATCGACCCCAGGCAGACGAGGGTCGACGCTCACGCTGCCAACCCGATACTGCTCACCCTCTTCCACGGCGATCGTGACGATGTAGCCGCCGCCATTGGCGTCGAACGACACGTCACTGGAGACGATGCGGAAGTCCGCATAGCCGTTCTTCAGGTAGTAGCGACGGATCAGCTCCAGATCGTTGGCGATGCGCGCCGGATCATAGACGTCGGTGGTCTTGAGGAAGCTCAGGAGGTTCGTCTCGGTCGTCAGCATGACGCCGCGAAGGCGGCTCGACGAGACCTGATTGTTGCCGACGAACCGGATTTCCTTCACGCCCGTCTTGTCACCCTCGACGACCGTGTAGACCACGTCCACCGTGCCGTTGGGGAGATCGACCACACGCGGCGTGACCTGGGCAAGGCCTCGGCCAGACTGCTGGTAAACCGCAAGGATGCGCGCAACGTCGGCATCCACGGCGGCTTGGTTGTAGGGAGCGCGGGCGCGGGCCTGGAGTTGATCCTGGAAGGCCGCGCTCTCGATCTTCTTGTTTCCTTCGACCACCACGCGGTTGACGATAGGTCCCTGTGCGGCCGAAGCACGGCGATTCCTTGGAGCCACCTGCTGCGCGAAGGCGCTCTCCGCGGCAGTAATGCCAGCCATCAGCGCGCTGATGGCAATAACGGCGGTGGTGGCCGGCTTCTTCCGGCGAGGCGTGGTCGTCGACATCATCAACTGGCCCGTTCTTTGTCTTTATCCCTAGCGAGGGTGTCCCCGCAGGCTGGAGACGAGTGCCCCCAACCTTATCCATGTGAAGCGCTTGTACAAACTTTCGCCGCTATTGCAAACGGCGCGTCCACAACAGAGTAGCGATTTTTATCCTGCGTGGCGTCCTTGTCACGATCCCGGGCTCATAAAACTGGTGCCAAGGTGAACAAGATCATTCCAAGTGGCGAACAACATGAGCATCCCCACAAGGGCAAACCCGATCCTGAAGCCGATTTCCTGGGCTTTTTCGCTTAAGGGACGGCCGCGCACGGCCTCAATGGCATAGAACAGGAGATGCCCGCCATCCAGCAGGGGAATGGGAAAAAGGTTAATAAGGCCGATGGAGACCGACATGAAGCCGATCAGGCTGACAAGGCTGTAGACCCCGCCGATATCGAAGGCGGTCCCGGAAGCCCGGGCGATTCCAATAGGCCCGGAGAGCTGATCGGCCGATTCCACCCCCACCACCAGACGGCGGATGAAATTAATCGTTCGCTCAACCAGGTTCCAGGTCTCGACCACGGCGGCCTTTACGGCCCCCCAGGGAGAATAGGTCAGGCGCTTGATCGCCGAGGGATCACGGGACGCCTCAACGCCCAGCAGGCCAATCCGCTGCTTGCCGAACGGGCTGGTCCGTTCAACGAAATTCGGCGTTGCCGTTAGGTTAACCTTTTCGCCATTGCGATCCACCGTGAACGCGAGAGGCTCGCCCGCGCTGGAGCTGACAATCAGCTGCATGTCGGCAAAGGTCTGTATGCTCCTGCCATCGACGGTCAGAATCAGATCCTTGGGCTGGAAACCCGCCTTCTCGGCCGCGCTGCCCGGCTGAACCGCCTCAATCCGCGGCTCAAGAACCGCCCGTCCATTGAAGTAGTTGAAGCCCGCGAAGATCGCGATGGCCAGGATGAAATTGGCGATCGGCCCCGCCGCCACGATGGCAGCCCGCTTGGCGACGTTCTGATGAGGGAAGCTGATGGCACGCTGCTCGACAGGCATCTGATCGAGCTGGTCCTGGTCCGGGACACTGGCGGCGTTGAGATCGCCGACGAACTTAACGTACCCTCCGAGCGGGATGGCTGAAATCTTCCACCGCGTCCCCTTCTTGTCCGTCCAGCCGATCAGCTCGCGCCCGAATCCGATGGAGAAGGCGGTGACACCGACCCCGCACAGCCGGCCCACCCAGAAATGGCCGAACTCGTGGATGAACACGACAACCGTGAGCACGACGAGGAAAGAGATCAGGGTTAGGAACAGGGAACCTGTTGCACCGCTGATCGTCGAAAGAAAGTCCATCTGTTTCCCTTTCGCGCCTTACCGAAGCTTCGAGGCTTCGACAGGGGCTGGAATGAGCCTGCGCGCCGTTGCCCGGGCTTCCTGGTCGATGGCCAAGGCCTCGGCAACGGTCGACGGCATCAAAATCTGTCTTCCAGAGAGCGTTGAGCAAACCTTCTCAACAATCTCAGATATATCATAGAATCCGATTGCGCCTGCCAAATAGGCCTCGACGGCGATCTCGTTGGCTGCGTTCAAGATCGTGGGCATTGCGCCTCCGGCCCTGAGAGCCGCCTTGGCCAATGACAGACACGGGAAACGACCCTCATCGGGCCGCTCGAAGCTTAAACGGCCAATCGCGGCAAGATCGAGACGAGGCAGTTCCATCCTCAGGCGCCTGTTCTCTCGGAGAGCGTTGGCAATAGGGACCTTCATGTCAGGCAAGGCAAGGCCAGCCGTGATGGCGCCATCACTCCATTGGACGAGGCCGTGGACGATAGCCTCCGGATGCACCAGCACATCGAGACGCTCAGGCTCAAGTCCGAACAGATGGTGAGCCTCGATCAGTTCAAGGCCCTTGTTCATCAAGGTGGCGGAGTCGATGTTGATCTTCGACCCCATGGACCAGACCGGATGGGCCGAGGCCTCCTTGGCATCAGCCCGTGCGATCTGCTCCCTCGGCGCATTGCGGAACGGCCCACCGGTCGCAGTGATGATCGCCTTCTCAACATCCCGGTTGAGGCCGGCGGCGAGGGCTTGATCAAGGGCATTATGCTCGGAATCGACCGGCATGATTTCGGCGCCGACACGGCGGGCATCGGCCATGAAGGCATCGCCAGCGCAGACAAGGCTTTCCTTGTTGGCCAGGGCAATCCGTCTTCCCGCCTTCAGAGCGGCATGGGTCGGTGCGAGGCCTGCGGTTCCGCTGATCGCTGCAAGGACGATGTCGGCCTCGCGCTCGGCGGCCTCCAAGACGGCGGTCTGCCCCGCTCCGCTCTCGATCCCGGTGCCGGAGAGCGCCTGCCGCAAGGCTTCGCCCCCGCGCTCGTCGGCAAGGGCTGCGAATTTTGCCCCAAGACGGCGGGCGACGTCCGCCAGAGCCAGGGCATCGCGGCCGCCCACGACAGCCTCGACCCTGAGCTCATCACGGTGGGCCAGCACGACGTCCGCCGTCGAACGGCCGATCGAGCCGGTTGCTCCAAGGATCGTAAGAAAACGGGTCATCAAGGCCTATACGGTGGGACCAACAAGGGTCAGAAGAACAAGGGCGACGATGACACAGACAGCCCAGAAGCCGTCGAGCCGATCCATGACTCCGCCATGTCCCGGAATGAGGTGGCTCGAATCCTTGACCTGACAATGGCGCTTAAGAGCCGACTCGCCCAGATCGCCAATCTGACTGGCAACAGATGCCACAATGGAAAGAGCTGCGATGCCAGTGAAAGTCAGAGGAAGGGCAGCGTCATAGCGCCGGCCGATCCAGGCTACTAGCAGCCCGCATGCGGTTGCGGCAACGACACCGCCGATGAAGCCCGACCAAGTTTTCTTAGGGCTGATCGGAGGGCAGAGCTTTGGGCCTCCAAGAGTCCGACCCGTGAAATAGGCCGCAATATCGGTCGCCCAAACCACGGCAAACATCCAGAGCAGGCCAAGGATGCCAAGATCCGGGTGAGCTCGCACGATCGGCGGGACGAGGATGATCGGAGCCGCGTAGAGAAAGCTGGAAATGGCCCAAATACGTTTCCGAGCATCGGACACGGCAAAGGTCCCGACTGCCAGAAAGGCAACACTTACGGCCAGATAAAACCAAACCTCAGCACCGAGCAGAACGAGGAGCGTCAAGGCTGCTAAGCCGACACCGAGAATGACTTGGACAAGACGACGGGGCTGGATCGCCGTCATGTCGGTCCATTCCACCACAATCGCGATTCCGGCAGCCAGCCAGAACAGGGAAAAGGCCCAGCCGCCCAGGTAGGCCGTGAGAAGCGCGGCGGCCACCATGACCAGGGCGGATAGAACCCTGGTCGACAGTTCCTTGGATGGGACCGGCTTGGGATGAGGTGGCGAGGAGCCTTCGTCCGCAACCATTATCAGCCAGCCCGGACGCTCAATCCACCGAACCGGCGGTCGCGTCTGCAATACTCGTCGACGGCGGACCGGAATGCGGCCTCGTCGAAATCAGGCCAGTAGCATGGCAGGAAGATGAACTCCGAATAGGCGGTCTGCCAGGTCAAAAAGTTCGAAACCCGCTGCTCGCCGGACGTCCGGATGACCAGGTCCGGATCCGGTATGCCGTGGGTATCGAGTGCCGCCTCGATTTTGTCCATGTCGATCTCGGCTGGATCGAGACCGCCTTCCTTCACTCGCAGGGCCAGCGCCCGCACGGCGCTCACGATCTCCTGACGCCCCCCATAATTGAAGGCGATCACCAGAGTCAGACCGGTATTGGAACGGGTAAGCTGCTCGGCCTCATCCAGGAGAAGGCGGATGTCGGAGGCCAACCCCTCCCGCTCTCCGATAATCCTGACCCGGATGTTGTTGGCGTGAAGCTCCGCCAGGTCATGCCTGACGAAGCGCTTGAGCAGGCCCATGAGGTCCGAGACCTCTTCAGCCGGGCGCCGCCAGTTTTCAGCGGAGAAGCTGTAAACCGTCAGGTAGCGGATCCCCAGGGCTCCCGCCGTGCGCACGGCCTGGCGGATTGCCTCGACGCCGCGCCGGTGCCCCTCGAAGCGGGGAAGGCCCCGTTGAGCAGCCCAGCGGCCATTGCCATCCATGATGATGGCAACATGGGCCGGCATCCCCTCGCCTGCTTCCCTGCAGGCAAAGCCTGGATCCATCCGTTTGGCTTCGCCGCTCATGATGTCCTGTTCCAATGCACGCCTTTAAGGATCAGACGTGCATGATTTCCTTTTCCTTGGCGACCAGAATGCCGTCGATCTCGGTTACGAACTGATCAGTCGCCTTCTGCACCTGGTCCGCATGGCGCTTGCCGTCATCCTCGCTGATCGCGCTGTCCTTCTCAAGCTTCTTGAGGAGGTCGAGGCCGTCGCGGCGCACGTGACGAACGGCAACCTTCGCCTCTTCGGCATATTTGTGCGCGACCTTCACCATCTCCTTGCGGCGCTGCTCGTTCATCTCCGGGATGCGCAGGCGGATCACCTGGCCTTCCGTCTGGGGATTGAGGCCGAGATCCGACTCGCGGATCGCCTTCTCCACGGCAGCGACCATGCCCCGATCCCAGACCTGGACGCTGAGCAGGCGCGGCTCCGGCACGTTCACGGTAGCCACCTGCGAAATCGGCATCGATGCGCCATAGGCATCGATCTGGATCGGATCGAGCAGATTCGGGGAGGCGCGCCCCGTCCTGAGACTGGCCAAGTCGTTCTTGAATGCGTTGATCGCGCCCTGCATGCGGCGCTTCACATCGGCGATATCAAAGGTCGTAGCCATCGGTTTTGTCCTTACGCGAACTGTCTAAACGGGCTTACGCCCCCCAGGGTCCAGCATCAAGACCCCTGGATCAAGGGGCGACGACCGTAGAAGGCACTTTCCCCTGGAGAAGCGCCGTGATGGAGCTGGGAGCATGAACCGAACCCACGATGATCGACAGCCTGCTCTCGCGAGCCAGGGCAAAGGCCGCCGTATCCATGACCTTCAAGTCCCTTGCGATGGCCTCGTCATGGGTCAGACGGTCGAATCGGACCGCGTTCGGGTCTTTCTTGGGATCGGCCGAATAGACGCCGTCCACCTGGGTCGCCTTGAGCACCGCATCGCAGCGCAGCTCGGCGGCGCGCAGGACTGCGGCGGTATCGGTGGTGAAGAACGGGTTGCCGGTACCGCCGGCCAGAACCACGACCTGACCCTTGTCCAGGTGATGCAGGGCGGGCTGGCGGGCATAGGTTTCGCAGATCGTCGGCATGGATACCGCCGACATGGTGCGGGCCGGAACGCCGGCGGCGTTCAGGGCCGTCTCGATGGCGAGAGAGTTCATGACCGTGCCGAGCATGCCCATAGAATCGGCGGTGGGCCGGTCGATCCAGCCGGCGGCGCTCATACGGGCACCGCGGATGATATTGCCGCCGCCGATGACAACCGCGATCTCGAACCCGGCACGGGTGGCCTGGGCGAGATCTTCTGCCAGGGAGGACAGGATCTGAGGATCGAGCCAATACCCGTCGGGGGCCATGAGGGCCTCGCCCGAGAGTTTTACCAGGATGCGCCGGAACGTCGCCATCGTCAGACCTTTCTTTTCGAAGCCTCTCATGAAAACGGCGGCCCGAAAGCCGCCGTTTTTAGTTGGGCTCGATTTAGGCCTTGAGACCGGCCTGAGCGGCAACTTCCGCCGCGAAGTCCGGAGCCTCCTCCTTCTCGATGCCCTCGCCGAGGGCATAGCGGACGAAGGCCTTCAGAGCGACCGGTTTGCCGGCCTTGGACTCGGCTTCCTTGAGCACCTGGGACACGGTCTTCGACGAGTCGTGCACGAAGGGCTGCTCCAGGAGGGTGACTTCCTTGAAGTAGCTCTTCAGGCCGCTCTCGACGATCTTCTGCATGACGTTGTCGGGCTTGCCGGCGTTCTTGTCGCGCAGGATCGCGGTCTCGCGGTCGATGGTCGCCTGATCGACGCCGGAGGCGTCGAGAGCTACCGGGCTGGTGGCGGCCACGTGCATGGCGATCTGGCGGCCGAGCGTGCCGAGAACGGTCACATCACCTTCGGATTCCAGGGCTACGAGAACACCGATCTTGCCGAGGCCTTCGGTGACGGCATTGTGGACGTAGGACGCAATGACGCCCTTCGACACTTCGAGCTTTGCGATGCGGCGCAGGGTCATGTTCTCGCCGATGGTGGCGATGAGCTCCTGCAGGCGGTCCTTCACGGTGGTCTGCGAACCCGGGAAGTGGGCAGCCTCAAGCGACTCGATGGTGCCGTTGCCCATGAGGCCGATCTTGGCGGCTTCGCGAACGAAAGCCTGGAACCCGTCGTTGCGGGCGACGAAGTCGGTCTCGGAGTTCACTTCCAGGATCGTCGCGGTGTGGCCTGACGACTCGACGGCCACGAGGCCCTCGGCGGCCACGCGGCCAGCCTTCTTAGCAGCCTTCGAGAGGCCCTTCTTGCGGAGCCAGTCGATCGCTGCCTCCATGTCACCGTTGGTCTCGGCGAGGGCGGCCTTGCAGTCCATCATGCCGGCGCTGGTCGTCTCGCGCAGCTCTTTCACCATCGCAGCGGTAATGTTCGCCATGGCTGTTCCTTTCAAAGGTTTATGCATAGAGGGAGCCCGGCGCTCGTGGAACGCCGGGCTCGATCATTCGTTCAAGCGGCGCTGCACGATGCGGCGCCGTGAGGCTTACGCAGCAGCGGCTTCGATCATCGAGCGGGCCTGGTTGATCCAGCCATCGCGCTCGAGACGGCCATTCAGCTTCAAGTCCTTGTCGAGCTGAGCGGAATCGGCCGGCTGCATGGCAGCGAGCTGCCAGTAGTGGAAGATGCCGGCTTCATTGAGCTTCTTCTCGAGCTGCGGGCCAACACCGTTGAGCTTGGTCAGATCATCCGGAGCGCCGCGGGGAGCCGCCAGACGCTCGAACTGCTCGCCCTCATAAGCGGGGACAGCAACCGTGTCGTTGGCCGGAAGCTCTTCAGCCATCGGGTTCTCGGAAGCACCGATGTCGATGCCCATGTCACCGGCACCGCGGGAGATGCCGTCGAGGGCAGCGCGAGCAACTAGATCGCAATAGAGCGAGATCGCACGACCGGCGTCGTCGTTGGCCGGAACCGGGAAGGTGATGCCGTCCGGATCGCAGTTCGTGTCGACGATGGCTGCCACCGGGATGCCGAGGCGCTTGGCCTCCTGGATCGCCAGCTGCTCCTTGTTGGTGTCGATGACGAAGATCAGGTCGGGCGTGCCGCCCATGTCCTTGATGCCGCCAAGAGCGCGCTCGAGCTTTTCCTTCTCGCGGGCGAGCATGAGGCGCTCTTTCTTCGTGAGGCCCTGGCCGCCGCCGGCAAGGATTTCGTCCACCTTGCGCAGGCGGGAGATCGAGCCGGAGATGGTCTTCCAGTTGGTCAGCATGCCGCCGAGCCAACGGGAGTTCACGTAGTACTGGGCCGAACGCTTGGCCGCATCGGCGACTGCATCGGAAGCCTGACGCTTCGTACCGACGAAGAGCACACGCCCGCCCTTAGCCACCGTGTCGCTGACGGCCTGGAGGGCGCGGTGCAGCATCGGAACCGTCTGGGCAAGGTCGATGATGTGGATGTTGTTGCGGGTACCGAAGATGAACTGACCCATCTTCGGGTTCCAACGGTGGGACTGGTGTCCAAAGTGCGCGCCAGCCTCAAGCAGGCTGCGCATCGAGAAATCAGGAAGCGCCATAGTCTATTCTCCGGTTAAGCCTCCGCGGAACAGTGGACCGGACCCTTCCGGCCACCGGGGGTTCCTCATGGACTCATGAGGGGATTCCGCGTGTGGGATGCGGGCGCATATAGGGGTAAACGGCTCGAAACGCAAGCAGGACGTTCTCCTGCCGGAGCATGGCGCCATCCCGCCTTAGACCCCTTCATCGCAGGACAGATCTCGGGCAGGCCTGAGGCCCATGGCACAGGAATATACGCTGCCCTGCCCTTCGTCCGGGATGACGCTGATTGAGCCAGCACCTTGGGGCCCGCAGCGTGAGCTGCGAGCCTGTGCGGTGATCGAGGGTGGCGCGACTGGCAGCTCGGCTCGATGATGGGTGGTGAGAAGGAAGAGCCGGAGTGCCTCTTCGCGCACGGCTTCTTTAGGCGGACAGGCGGGACCAGCCCGGTGACCGCTCAAGGCGTGGCCCGTCTGCTCGACGGGGGCCTTGAACCGATTCCGACCACCGGCCCACAGCCTGGGCCTCCCGTCACAGGGGTTTGCGAAACCTCTGCACGAGACCGTGCCTGCTCCCACACTGCGACGCCTCGCGAGCGCGCCCCTCAGAGAAGCAGGTCTACCCAATGATATAGCCCAGCTTAGGACCAAAGTCAAGAACAAAATGGGAACATTGGCTCGGCCGGACCCTCTCTCTGCGAGGGAGAAGTGCTGCACTGCCTCAATTCATATGAACGTCTACCACTCCAGGCACGGCCCGGAGGGCACCGGCAATCTGAGGCGAGGCCATGTATTTACCGGGAAGCTTGACCTCAACCTCCCGATCCCCGTCGTCGAGAATCAGAACCAAGGACACCTCCCCTTCGCCCCGGGTCTTCAGCCGTTCACAGACGCTGGAGATCGGACGTTCATCCCGGAGGAAGATCCGCATACCCTTCTGGTGCTTGGCGAGAGCTTCTTCGAGAGGCTCAGCAATGCCGATTCGCGCCCTCACCTCCTCGCCCTCGAGTCCCGCCTGCAGCATGAGGACGACGGCGGCGCCCGGCTCAAGCACATCACGAAAGCGCATGAGGCCCTCAGAGAAGATTATGGCTTCATACTGCCCGGTCTGATCGGAGAGCATGAGAATGCCCATCTTATTGCCGGTCTTGGTGCGCCGCTCCTGGCGATCGAGCACGGTCGCGGCCACCCGCCCGACAGAATTGCCTGCCTTCACGGAACGGCAGAACTCAGACCAAGTCTGAACCCGGAGCTTCTTGAGGAGGTCGCCGTACTCGTCGAGCGGATGCCCCGAGAGGAAGAAGCCGACTGCATCAAACTCCCGCTGGAGCCTCTCGGCCGCCGGCCAGGGGTCGTAAGATCCGATCCGCAGCTGAACATCCGCCGAAGCGACGCCCCCAAACATATCGGCCATGCCGCCATTGGCTGCTTCGTGGGATTGCTGGGCCAGACTCATCATGGATTCCACGGAGGCACAGGCCTTCGCCCGGTCCGGCTCCAGCTCGTCCATGGCGCCGGCAGCGATCAGGTTTTCCAGGGTGCGCTTGTTGATCATGCGCGGATTGATGCGCCGGGCAAAGTCGGCGAGATCCTTGAAGGGCTTGTCTCCACGGGCCTCGATCACGCTCTCGATGGCCTGCCGGCCCACACCTTTGACGGCAGCCAATGCATAGAGAATCTGTCCCTGGCCTTCATCGTCATACTGCACATCGAACACCACGCCCGACCGGTTGATGGACGGCGGGATGACCTTGAAGCCGAGGCGCTGTGTCTCGCGGCGGAATTCCGACAGCTTGTCGGTGTTGTCGAGATCGAGCGTCATGGACGCGGCCAGGAACTCGACCGGGTGATTGGCCTTCAGATAGGCGGTCTGGAACGCGACGAGCGCGTAGGCCGCCGCGTGGCTCTTGTTGAAGCCGTAATCGGCGAATTTCGCGAGCAGGTCGAAGATCTCGTTGGCCTTCGCCTTGTCGAGGCCGCCCTCCTTCGCACCGGAGACGAAACGCTCGCGCTGCGCATCCATCTCGGCCTTGATCTTCTTACCCATGGCGCGGCGCAGAAGGTCCGCGTCGCCGAGCGAGTATCCGGAGAGGACCTTGGCCACCTCCATCACCTGCTCCTGGTAGACGATGATGCCGAAGGTCTCACGCAGGATCGGCTCGAGCTTGTCGTGCGGGTACCAGTCCTTCTTGTTGCGTTCGTCCTTGCCGAGCTTGCGGGCGCAGTAGACCGGGATATTCGCCATCGGACCCGGACGATAGAGCGCCACGAGAGCGATGATGTCCTCGAAGCGGTCGGTCTCCATTTCGACAAGGGCCTTGCGCATGCCCGCCGATTCAACCTGGAACACGCCGACCGTCTCGCCGCGCTGGAGCATCTCGTAGGTCTTGCGGTCATCGAGAGGCAGTGCCGAGAGGTCGATCTCGATCCCCTTGCGCCGGATGAGGTCAACGGCTGTGCGCAGAACAGTGAGCGTCTTGAGGCCGAGGAAGTCGAACTTCACGAGGCCGGCCTGCTCGACCCATTTCATGTTGAACTGGGTCACCCGCATGCCGGTCTTCGGGTCTCGGTAGAGCGGCACCAGTTCCTGCAACGGACGATCGCCGATCACCACGCCAGCCGCGTGCGTCGAGGCATGCCGGTGCAGGCCCTCGAGCTTCTGCGCGATGTCGAGCATGCGCTTGACCACAGGCTCTTCGTCGATCGCCGTCTGCAGCTTCGGCTCGCCTTCGATTGCCTGTGCGAGCGTCACCGGATTGGCTGGGTTCTGCGGCACGAGCTTGGTGAGTTTATCCACCTGGCCGTAGGGCATTTCCAGAACGCGGCCAACGTCGCGCAGCACGCCGCGGGCAAGCAGCGTACCGAAGGTGATGATCTGGGCGACCTGCTCTTCGCCGTAGCGCTGCTGCACGTATTGGATCACGCGCTCGCGGCCATCGACGCAGAAGTCGATGTCGAAGTCGGGCATCGACACGCGCTCCGGATTCAGGAAGCGCTCGAAGAGCAAACTGAAACGCAAGGGATCGAGATCGGTGATGGTGAGCGCATAGGCCACGAGCGAGCCCGCGCCGGAACCACGGCCCGGACCGACCGGAATATCATGGTCCTTCGCCCATTTGATGAAGTCCGCCACGATGAGAAAGTAACCCGGGAACTGCATCCTGCGGATGATGCCAACCTCGAAGGCCAGGCGGTCGCGATAGATCTGCTCCGTCAGCCCCGGCGCCGGGCCATGGGCGGCAAGACGCTTGGCAAGGCCTTCTTCCGCCTGACGCTGAAGCTCCTCGCCTTCGTCGAGAGTGGCTGCGTCGGGGCCGGTGCCGAAACTCGGCAGGATTGGCTTGCGGGTCTTCACGCGCGTCGCGCATCGCATGGCGATCTCGACGCTCGCCTGCAGAGCATCCGGCAGATCCGCAAACAGCTCCACCATCTGCTGGCGCGTCTTGAAATGGTGCTCCGGCGAGAGGCGGCGGCGATCCGGGTTTGAGACGATCTGTCCTTCCGCAATGGCGAGCAGCGCATCGTGCGCTTCGTAGTCTTTCACTGACGAGAAGAAGGGTTCGTTGGCGGCAACGATCGGCAGGCCGTTGCGGTCGGCGAGCGTCAGCAACTCGCCCTCGATCAGGCGCTCGTCCTCCAGCCCGTGGCGCTGGATCTCGATATAGAGCTGATGGCCGAAGGCTTCCTTCAGGATATCGAGGCGAGTCTGGGCCAAATCCTGACGCCCACCATTGCGCAAGGCGCTGTCGAGCGGCCCCGTAAAGCCGCCTGTAAGCGCGATGATCCCCTGACTATGGGTGGACAGGACGGGAGCGGCAACGCGCGGGTTTTCGCCCAGCGGCACGCCGAAATAGGCGTGGCTCACAAGGCGCATGAGGTTGCGATAGCCTTCTTCGTTCTGCGCGAGCAGCACGATGTTGGCGGGTTTTGGCACCACGCGGGCCACTGGGTCCGCCTCCTCGAAGCAGACCGAGAGCTGGACGCCGGCGATGGGCTGGATGCCGGAACCCGCCATTTTCTCGGAAAATTCGAGACCGCCGAAGAGATTGTTGGTGTCGGTGAGCGCCAGCGCCGGCTGCTTGTCGGCGGCGGCGAGTTTCGTCAGTTGCGCGATCTTCAGGGCACCCTCGAGCAACGAATACGAGGAATGCACGTGAAGATGAACGAAGCCGATGTCGTGAAGAATGCGCGCCATGAAACTCTACTCACTCAATGACACGCATAGTGACACGATTCTTTCCTCAGAAATCCTAACCCAGGATGTAGAGGACTATGTTCCTGTGAATCGCGGTGGGTTGTTGTGGATTCCCGGTATCAAGCGATGGGAGAAAGGACCAGAGCCCAGATTGCCACGGCCGAGCCGAACATGGCGAGCGAAGCGATTTCGGCGGTGGTCTCGATGATGAAGCGAAGCATGGTTTGATCTCCGTGTTCCCAATATGTTCATATTTGTTCATTGGATGTTCTGTGTAAAACCTGTGCAGGGTTCGGCTTCGAGACGGAGTCAACAAAGCGTAAAGGCGCAAAAACGCGCGGACCGGGGCCCATAGAGGGCGACAGTCGAAGTCTTCAATAAGAGCTTTAAACCTCAGGGCAGTTGAACGATCAGCCCATCGCGGATGGTCACGCGCCGGTCCATGCGTGCCGCGAGATCCATGTTATGGGTGGCGATGAGGGCCGCGAGCTTTGAGGCGCGGACGATGGCCACGAGAGTCTGGAAAACTCGGTCGGCCGTGTGCGGGTCAAGGTTGCCAGTGGGTTCATCCGCCAGCAGCAGGCGGGGCGCGTTGGCAACCGCGCGGGCAATGGCAACACGCTGCTGCTCGCCGCCCGAGAGCTCGCCGGGGCGGTGATCGAGGCGCTTGCCCAACCCCAGGAAGGTCAGAAGCTGCTTCGCCCGATTCTGTGCTTCAGGCTTCGCCAGGCCGCGGATGAGCTGCGGGATCACCACGTTCTCCAGGGCGGAGAACTCCGGCAGGAGATGGTGAAACTGATAGACGAATCCGAGTTCTTCACGCCTGACCCGGGTGCGGTCCTGGTCGTTCATTGCAGCCGTCTGTTTCGACCCGACAAAGACCTCGCCGCTGTCCGGCTTTTCGAGCAGGCCTGCCACGTGGAGCAATGTCGACTTGCCGGTGCCTGAAGGCGCCACGAGCGCCACGATCTCGCCCGGCCAAATCGCGAGGTCTGCCCCACGCAGCACTTCGAGGAAGCTTTCCCCCTGGGGATAGCGGCGCTCGACTTTCGACAGGTACAGGGCGGGCTGGGACTGGGCTGGCGACATATTTATCCGTAACGCAACGCCTCGACGGGATCGAGTTTCGCGGCCCGCCAAGAGGGATAGAGGGTCGCGAGCAACGACAGCACCATCGCCATGACGAGGATGGTCGCCACCTCGGTGGGATTCACATCGGCCGGCAGGCGACTCAGGAAGTAGAGTTCGGCCGGAAAGAGGTTTGTGCTCGTAAGCCGCGAGATGACATCGCGAATGGTTTCGACATTGAGCGCGAGCAGGAGACCGAGGCCGAAGCCTGCGATTGTTCCCACAATGCCGATGGAGGCTCCGGTGATCAGGAACACGCGCATGATGGCGCCACGTGTCGCCCCCATGGTCCGCAGAATCGCGATATCCTCCGACTTGTCCTTCACGAGCATGATGAGGCCCGAGATGATATTGAGCGCCGCCACCAGCACGATCAGCGTGAGGATGAGGAACATCACGTTGCGCTCGACCTCGAGGGCGCCGAAGAAGGTGCGGTTGCGCTGGCGCCAGTCGGTCATCAGGATCGGACGTCCTGCCGCCTCGTCGATGGCCACCCGGGCCTCGTCCACCCGATCTGCATTGTCGAGATAGACCTCGATCAGTTGCACGTCGCCCTGGCGGTTGAAATAATTCTGCGCCTCCGTCAGCGGCATGAACACGAAGGTGGAGTCGAACTCCGACATGCCGATCTCGAAGATCGCCTTCACCGGATAGCCCTTCACCCGCGGCGCCGTGCCGAAGGGCGTGGAGGCCCCGCGCGGGGTAATCAGCGTGAAGGTATCGCCGGCCTGAAGCGAGAGGGCATCGGCGAGACGCCGGCCGATCGCCACCCCCTCGCCTTCATCGAAATCATCGAGCGTGCCCTGACGGATATTGCCGGAGATGTGCTCGATCTTCTGCAGATCCTCGGGGCGAATGCCGCGCACAAGAACACCGCTGCCGTTGTATTGCGAGGAGCCGAAGGCCTGCCCCTCCACCAGCGGAATGGCGCGCCTAACACCTGGCACGGCGGCGATGCGCGCGGCCACCTCCGGGTAGTCGGTCAGAGGGCTTTCTATAGGCGCCACGAAGATATGGCCGTTGATGCCGACGATCTTGTCGAGCAGCTCCTTGCGAAAGCCGTTCATGACCGAGAGCACCACGATCAGAGTGGCAACGCCGAGCATGATCCCAAGGAACGAGAAACCGGCGATGACCGAAACGAAGCCTTCCCGCCGCCGCGTGCGCAGGTAGCGCCCGGCCAGCATCCACTCGAACAGAGAGAAGGGCTTAGTCCCTGTAGGTGCCGTTTTGGTTTCCGGTGCCTTGGCCATGGAGATTATTGATGGCCGCTCAGGCGGGCGGACACATCCTCGAGGGACAGTGTCTCGCGCTCGCCGGTGGCACGGCGCTTCAACTCCACCTTGCCTTCCGCAAGCCCCTTCGGTCCGATCACCACCTGCCACGGCACGCCGATGAGGTCGGCGGTGGCGAACTTTCCACCGGGGCGCTCGTCGCGATCATCGTAGAGCACGTCGCGTCCAGCGGCGGAGAGCTCGCGATAGAGCCGCTCGCAGGCAGCGTCCGTACCGGCGTCGCCTGCCTTAAGGTTGAGGATCGCCACATCGAAGGGCGCCACGGCCTCAGGCCAGATGATTCCGTTCTCGTCGTGGCTCGCCTCAATGATGGCGGCGATCAGGCGGCTGGGGCCAATGCCGTAGGAGCCCATATGGACGTCCCGCTCTTGCCCGTCCGGCCCCATGACTCGCGCGCCCATGGGCTCGGAATACTTGGTGCCGAAATAGAAGATATGACCGACCTCGATACCGCGCGCGGACATCTTCTTCTCGTCCGGAACGGCATCGAAGGCGGCGGCATCATGCATCTCGGAGGTGGCGGCATAGAGCGACGTCCACTTGTCGACGGTGCTCTGCAGGCCGGGGATATCATCGAAATTGGTATCCACCGCCGGGATGTCGAAGTTCAGGTAATCGGCGTGGCAGAACACCTCGCTCTCACCCGTCGAGGCCAAGATGATGAACTCGTGGCTTAAGTTTCCGCCGATGGGTCCCGTGTCCGCCCGCATAGGAATGGCCTTTAGGCCCATCCGGGCGAAGGTGCGCAGGTACGCCACGAACATCTTGTTGTAGGAATGGACGGCCCCAGCCTGGTCCAGATCGAAGGAATAGGCGTCCTTCATCAGGAACTCGCGCGAGCGCATGACGCCGAAGCGCGGACGCACCTCGTCGCGGAACTTCCACTGGATGTGATAAAGATTCAGGGGCAGGTCTTTGTAGGAACGCACATAGCCCCTGAAGATCTCCGTGACCATCTCCTCATTGGTGGGGCCGAACAGCATCTCGCGCTCGTGCCGGTCCTGGATGCGCAGCATCTCCTTGCCATAGGCGTCATAGCGGCCCGACTCGCGCCACAGATCCGCCGACTGAATCGTCGGCATAAGAAGCTCGACGGCGCCGGAGCGGTTCTGCTCCTCTCGGACGATGGCGTTCACTTTGTTCAGCACCCTTAGCCCCAGGGGCAGCCAAGCGTAGATGCCTGCCGATTCCTGGCGGATCATGCCCGCGCGCAGCATCAGGCGGTGGGAGACGATCTCCGCTTCTTTGGGCGTCTCGCGGAGAATGGGGAGAAAGTAGCGGCTCAAACGCATGGGACGCCTTTTAAGGTCTCGATCTGAACAAAAGCTGAGTAACGACTCGTTTCCAGCACACAACACAGGCCCCGGGCAAAAGACAAGCTGTCATCAGTTCGCAGGGCCTGCGGTGATATAAATTAGACCAAAGATGAATACCGAAAATGCCGAAATTTGCACCATCGGTGGCTTGGGAAAGGTGACACCCCAACGGAAGGTGACTATAAACAAAATCCTAACGTCTTTAGACCTTAAGGGGTCAGAGGCTGCGGTCCGAGTTTCGGGAGGAACAAGACCCCTAAGCGCCAAACAGGCGCTGGCCTAAGAAAGCCAGGGATCAAAAATTGCCAAAAGGCAGTTCAGGCAAGGCGAAAGCCTTGCTTTTCTTTTTTGGCTCCTTGTCGGAGTTCTCTAAAGTCCCGCCAAAGGGAAGACTGCCGCGACGATCACCAACACCACTGAAGCAACAAGTGTCGTCCAGATCGCCTTTTCGCGCAGGGCGGGAAGCGCCGGCGCTCCCGGCTCGCTGCCTCGGACCACTTCACCGGTCTCCCTCTGACTGCGGACGTCGAAGGGCAGAACGGCAAAAAGCAGAACCCACCAGATCACGAAGTAGAGGGCCAAGCCGCCGCTCACCCGCAAGTCGAAGCCGTTGACCGCGACGGCAACGGCAATCGCGGAGACGACTATCACTACGGCCAGCGTGGACCAGAACGAGCCAGCAAGAGTTTTGACGAGGCTTATCAACAGCTTGTCCTCAGGCTTGTTCAAGTTCGACAAGGGTGCCGTTGAAGTCCTTGGGGTGCAGGAAAAGCACGGGTTTTCCATGAGCTCCGATCTTCGGCTCGCCTGAGCCGAGCACCCTAGCCCCGGAATTCACAAGCTGGTCCCGTGCAGCGTTGATGTCATCCACTTCATAGCAGATATGGTGGATGCCGCCGTCCGGGTTCTTCTCCAGAAATCGGGCAATGGGTGACTCTGAGCCTAGAGGCTCCAGCAGCTCGATCTTGGTGTTAGGAAGGGTAATGAAAACCACTGTCACGCCATGCTCCTCGAGCGCCTCAGGCGCGGAGACCTGGGCACCAAGGGTGCTGCGATAGAGCTCGGAAGCCGCCGCGATATCGCGCACGGCAATGGCGACATGATTGAGACGTCCGATCATTACGGTTTCCTTCGGCCTATGGCGCCTTATGCCTCGATCACGAGAACGTGGCAGGCAGGCTTCTTACCCCATTCCTGGTTCACAGAGGCGCGGACGGCCCGGTGAACGGCGTTCTCGACAGCTTCAGGATCCCGTCGTTTGGCTTTTGGCAGCCCATCGAGCAGGTCCGCAACAGTATCGGCAATAATGTCGGTCAAGTCCCGCCCCTGCCGGTTCTTGTCTGGGAGGCCCATGGCGTCGATCACTGGATCGCCCACGAGTTCGCCCCGGTCGTCGATGGCGATCGCGACCGTCACGATGCCGGCGAAGGCAAGCTTGCGGCGCTCCGGGAGCGCCCGATCTCCTGCCCCGATCACGATGTTCCCATCGCGGTAGAGACGTCCTGCCGGAATGGTATCGACAATCTCGGCCGGGCCAGGAGCGAGGCGCACCAAGCTGCCGTTCTTCGCACGAACCACTTCCTGCACGCCCTGCTGGCGGGCGAACTTGGCGTGCTCGCTCAGGTGCAAGGGCTCGCCGTGAGCCGGAATTGCGATGCGGGGCTTCGTCCACTGATACATCTGGGCGAGTTCGCCCCGGCGCGGATGGCCCGAGACGTGAACCAGTTCCGTGCGATCCGTGATGATCTCGATTCCCTGGTCGATGAGGCTGTTGATGATGGAGCCGACTGCCTTCTCATTCCCGGGAATGGCCCGGGAGGAGAAAATCACCCGATCACCGGCTGAAAGCGCGATGTCCGGATGCTCGTCCTGAGCGATGCGGGCCAGAGCGGCACGAGGCTCCCCTTGAGAGCCCGTCAGGATGGCCACAACCTTGTCGCGCGGCATGTAGCCGAAACTATCCGCCGCGCGGAACTCGGGCAGATCATCGAGGTATCCGCATTCCTTCGCCACCTCGACGACCCGGTCCATGGCGCGTCCGACGACGATCACTTCGCGTCCGCATTCACGGGCTGCTTCGGCTACGGAGCGGATGCGGGCGACATTGGAAGCAAAGGTGGTCACCGCCACCCGGTGCGGAGCATCCTTGATCAGTGCGGCAAGGTTCCGCGAGACGTCGGCCTCGCTGGGGCTCGTGCCCTCGCGCACCACGTTCGTCGAGTCACACACAAGGGCGAGAACACCTTCGTCACCAAGCCCCCGGAAGGTCTCCTCCGACGTCAGGCTGCCGAGATAAGGAGTGCTGTCGAGCTTCCAGTCGCCGGTATGGACCACGAGACCGTGCGGCGTCCGAATGGCCAGGGCATTCGATTCCGGAATCGAGTGGGCGACAGGCACATACTCGATATCGAAGGGGCCAAGTTTCAGGCGCTGACCCGGCGCGATTTCATTGAGGGCGACTTTCGGCGCGTTAGCCTCCGACAGGCGGCGTGTTTCCAGCAGACCGATGGCGAACTTCGTCGCATAAACCGGTGCGTTCAGACGAGGCCACATCTCGACGAGGGCGCCGATGTGATCCTCGTGGGCGTGGGTGATGAAGATGCCGAGAAGGTTATGGCGCTCCTCCTCGATGAAGCGCAGGTCCGGATAGACGACGTCGATGCCAGGCAGGTTCTCTTCACCGCCAAAGCCCATGCCGCAATCGACAAGGATCCACTGTCGGTCGTTCTCGGGCCCAAAGCCGTACAAGGCCGCGTTCATGCCGATCTCGCCGAGACCGCCGAGGGGGAGAAAAACCAATTCGTCCTGGTGGGAAGCCATTAATATTGAGACCTTTTCGCGCCAGCGCTCGGCTTGGCTATATCGTGCAGCAAATTGGGAAAATAAAGGTCGCCCGCGTCGATGAGTTCCACGCCGGCACTGCCCTTGAGTTGCAGGCGTCCAAACCGGTCGAGCCCTTCGAAGACACCCCGCCGCTCACCTGAGGGTAGCCGGAGGGTGACCTCCTGCCCTATCCCAGCGGCGCGCTCAAGCCAGAGCCTGCGAATGGCGCCAAATGGATCGGACGTGTTCATGCGGGAGGATGTCCGCCACGCCGCGAAAGTTGCGGCAAAGGCGGAAGAGAGTGAGAGAAAAACCTCATTCCGGGTCAGGCTCGCCTTCACCTGCTGCAGGCTTGCTGCCGGATACGGCGTACCGGAGGGAGCGAACGATACGTTTACCCCGAAGCCGATCACAATGGCGAGCTGTCCCCCCGGCTGAAGCCCGTGCCCTTCGAGGAGAAGCCCCGAGACCTTGGCCCCGTCGAGCAGGAGGTCGTTCGGCCATTTGAGGGCGAGGCGCGGAGCGCCAAGGCCGGTGACCGCCTCTACGGCTTCGTGAAGGGCGAGACCCGCCACGAAGCCGAGCTGCGGTGCGCAAGCCACGTCACAGGGATCGATGAGCAGAAGGCTGGCATAGAGGTTGCCTCGAGGCGACGACCATTGCCGGCCGTGCCGCCCCCTGCCCGCCAGCTGTTCGGCGGCGGTGATCCAGAGCTGTCCTGGATCGCCTGACCGAGCGGCTTGGAGCGCATCATCGTTCGTCGAGCCTGTCGCCTCGAGGGAAACCAGCCTGTATCCGGCGGACTCGGTCTCGGGCGACAGGTGCACGATCAGAACAGGGAGCTCGCGGCAGCCCGCGCAGCCGCCACGAGCGGCGAAGGAACGATGCCGAAGAGGACGACGAAAACGCTGCAAAGGGCAAGCACCAGCTTCACGCCTGCCGGCATGGTCTCGTAGCGCTCGACCGGCTCATCGAAATACATCACCTTCACGATGCGCAGGTAGTAGTAAGCGCCGATGACGCTGGTGACGACGCCGATGATGGCGAGAGCCACCAGGTCGGCCTCGATGGCCGCGTTAAACACGGCGAACTTGGCGAAGAAGCCGGCGAGCGGCGGAATGCCCGCGAGCGAGAACATCATCATGCCGAGGCAGAAGGCGAGCACCGGATGCGTACGCGCCATTCCGGAGAGATCGTCCACAGTCTCGTACATCACGTTGCCGCGGCGCATGCCGAGAATGACCGCGAAGGTGCCAAGCGTCATGGCAAGGTAGATCGCCATATAGACGATGACGCCCTGAATGCCCTCAGCCGTGCCGGCTGCGAGCCCGATCAACGCATAGCCCACGTTGCCGATGGAGGAATAGGCCATCAGGCGCTTGATGTTGCGCTGGCCAATGGCCGCGAAAGAGCCGAGCGCCATGGAGGCGATCGAGATGAAGACGATGATCTGCTGCCATTGCACCAGGATGCCCGGGAAGGCATCGATGAACACGCGGGTGGCCATGGCCATGCCGGCCATCTTGGGAGCAGCGGCGAAGAAGGCGGTAACCGGCGTGGGCGAGCCCTCGTAAACGTCCGGCGTCCACATATGGAACGGCACAGCGGAGATCTTGAAGGCAATGCCGGCGGCCACGAAAACGAGACCGACAATGGCACCAATGCCGACATTGCCCTGCAGGGCCGTGGCGATCACCGGGAAGGAAATGCTGCCGGAAAAGCCATAGACGAGGGACGCACCGTAAAGCAGCATGCCGGACGAGAGCGAGCCGAGCACGAAGTACTTCAGGCCGGCCTCGGTCGAGCGCACGTTGTCACGGTCGAAGGCGGCAATCACGTAGGACGACAGGCTCAGCAACTCAAGGCCGATATAAAGGGCAATCAGGTCATTGGCCGAGATCACCATCATCATGCCGATGGTCGAGAGGACGATCAGGATCGGATACTCGAAGCGGCTGATACCCTCCCGGCGCATGTAGTCCAACGATAGGATCACGCCGCCGGCGGATGCGATAAGCGTCAGGGCCTTCATGAACTTGGCGAAGCCGTCGATCACGAAGGAGCCACCCATGGTCTCGACACGCTCGCTCGGCAGCATCAGCACCGCCACGAAGGTGACGGCCAGAAGCGCCAAGGCGATGATGTTCATGCCGTAGCCCGGCCGCTCGCCGCGGATGGCGCCGAACAGGACCATGACGAGGGCTCCGGCCGCCATGAGGATCTCTGGCAGCAGGGGGCCGAAAGCGGGAATGGTGAGGGCGGGGTTCATCGTGACCTCAGTGTGCGACGACAGCGGCCGTTTTCACGGTGGCAAGCGCGGCCTGAACGTTGTTGAGAAGCGATTCCGTCGGCACCGCGAAGGCGTCGAGGATCGGACCTGGCTGCACGCCGTAATAGATGATGAGCAGAATGAGCGGCGCGAAGGTGATGATTTCGCGGCGGTTCAGGTCGGTGATGGTCTGGAGCGCCGGCTTATCGAGTTCTCCGTACACCACGCGACGATAGAGCCAAAGCGCGTAGGCGGCCGAGAGGATCACGCCCGTGGTGGCGAAGAAGGCCACCCAGGTGTTGGACCGGAAAGCACCCATGAGGGTCAGAAACTCGCCGATGAAGCCCGAGGTACCCGGCAGGGCCACATTGGCCATGGTCAGGATCAGGAACACCACCGCATACATGGGCATCCGGTTCACGAGGCCGCCATAAGCCTTGATCTCGCGGGTATGCATCCGGTCGTAGATCACGCCGACGCTCAGGAAGAGCGCGCCGGAGATGAGGCCGTGCGAGATCATGGTGAACATGGCGCCCTGGATGCCCTGCTCGTTCATGCTGAACAGGCCCATGGTCACGAAGCCCATATGCGCCACCGAGGAATAGGCTATGAGCTTCTTGATGTCCTCCTGCATCAGGGCAACCAGCGAGGTATAGACGATTGCGATGACCGACAGAGCGAACACCAGGGGAGCGAAATACTCAGACGCCTCCGGGAACATTGGCAGCGACACACGGATGAAGCCGTAGCCGCCCATCTTCAGCAGGACGCCGGCCAGGATCACCGAGCCTGCCGTCGGCGCTTCCACGTGGGCGTCCGGCAACCAGGTGTGGACCGGCCACATGGGCATCTTCACCGCGAAGGAAGCGAAGAAAGCAAGCCAAAGCCATGTCTGCAGGTTCGACGGGAAGTTGAACGCCAGAAGCGTCGGGATGTCCGTCGTGCCTGCCTGCCAGTACATGGCCATGATGGCGAGCAGCATCAGCACGGAGCCGAGCAGCGTGTAAAGGAAGAACTTGAAGCTGGCATAGATGCGCCGCTTGCCGCCCCAGATGCCGATGATGAGGAACATCGGGATCAGGCCCGCTTCGAAGAACAGGTAGAACAGCACGAGGTCGAGGGCGCAGAATACACCGATCATCGTGGTCTCGAGGACCAGAAAGGCGACGAAATATTCCTTCACCCGATGCCCGATCGATTCCCACGAGGCCAGGATGCAGAACGGCATCAGGAATGTGGTGAGCAGGATCAGCGGCATGGAGAAGCCGTCGACGCCGAGCTTGAACCGGATGGTGTCGGTCAGCCAGACATGGCTTTCCACGAGCTGGAACGAAGCCGTGGCCGTGTCGAACCGTGCCCAGGCGACGAGCGACAGGAGGAAGGTCGCGATCGTCGTGGCAAGCGCCGCCCAGCGTGCGTTAGAGCGAGCAGCCTCGCTGTCGCCGCGCAGGGTCAGGATGAAGGCCGCTCCAACGAGCGGCAGGACCAGAAGGCCGGAGAGGATGCCGAAGCCGAGCATTAGTGGGCTCCCCTGAAGAGATAGAAGGTCACGAGAGCCGCAACGCCGATCAGCATCGCGAAGGCGTAATGATAGACATAGCCCGTCTGGACCCGCACAACCCCGCGCGTCACGTCGAGGACGCGGGCGGAAATTCCGTCGGGACCGAGCCCGTCGATGATGCGCTGGTCGCCCGTGCGCCAGAAGAACCGGCCGATAGCCATGGCGGGGCGCACGAAGATCGCGTCATAGAGCTCGTCGAAGTACCACTTGTTGAGCAGGAAGCGATACAGGATCGGATGATCGGCCGCGAGCTTCGCCGGCTGCTTGGCGTCGACGATGTACATGTAATAAGCCAGCACGAAGCCCAGAGCCATCATGACCGTGGGAAGCAGAGGCACCCAGCCGGGGAGATGGTGCATCTCCTCCAGGATGTGGTTCTCAGGCCGGGTGAACAGGGCACCCTTCCAGAATTCCTCGTAGCCATGGCCGAGGAATGCCTCGTGGAACACGTAGCCAGCAATGACAGCGCCGATGGCGAGCACAATGAGCGGCAGCAGCATCACCAGCGGGCTCTCATGGGGCGTGTGGTCCCCGTGATGGCCATGCTCATGCTGCGCATGATGTGCAGGCTCCACATCCCGGTTGTGATCGTCATGCTCTACGCCCTCATGAGAATGCGCAGCATGTCCATGATGGCCGTGTCCCCAGCGGGCAGAACCTTCGAAGGTGAGGAAGAACAGACGCCAGGAGTAGAACGACGTCATGAATGCAGCCACGACCGTCGCCAGGAAGGCGAAGGAGCCTGCGGTCGAGTGGGCCGCATAGGCTGCTTCGATGATCGCATCCTTCGAGTAGTAGCCCGCCGTGAACGGGAAACCGGTCAGAGCCAGGTTGCCGATGAGCATCATGGCCGTGGTGAGGGGAATATAGCGGCGCAGGGCGCCCATGTGGCGCATGTCCTGCTCATGGTGCATGGCGTGGATCACCGAGCCGGCGCCTAGGAACAGCAGGGCCTTGAAGAAGGCGTGCGTGAAGAGGTGGAACACGCCCGCGCTGTAGGCCCCGACGCCGAGCGCCACGAACATGTAGCCGAGCTGCGAGCAGGTCGAATAGGCGATGACGCGCTTGATGTCGTTCTGGACCAGACCCACGGTCGCTGCGAAGAAGGCCGTGATGCCGCCAATGACGGTGACGACGGTGAGCGCAGCCGGTGCGTATTCGAAGATCGGCGACAGGCGCGCGACCATGAACACGCCCGCGGTCACCATGGTGGCCGCGTGGATGAGGGCGGAGACCGGGGTCGGGCCTTCCATCGCGTCCGGCAGCCAGGTGTGGAGCAGGAACTGCGCCGACTTGCCCATGGCGCCCATGAAGAGCAGCAGGCAGGCGATGGTCAGGGCATGCCACTCGATGCCCAGGAAGGTGAAGTTCGCGTTCGCCAACTCAGCCACACGCGGGAAGATCGCGTCGAAGGTCACACCGTTGAACAGGACGAAGACGGTGAAGATGCCGAGCAGGAAGCCGAAATCGCCGACGCGGTTGACAATGAAGGCCTTCATGGCCGCCGCATTGGCCGAATCCTTCTGGTACCAGAAGCCGATGAGCAGGTAGCTCGCGAGGCCTACGCCTTCCCAGCCGAAGAACATCTGGACCAGGTTGTCGGCGGTCACCAGCATGAGCATGGTGAAGGTGAAGAGCGACAGGTAGGCGAAGAAGCGCGGACGGTGCGGATCCTCGTGCATGTAGCCGATGGAGTAGAGATGTACGAGAGCCGAGACGGTGTTGACGACCACCAGCATCATGGCGGTCAGCGTGTCGATCCGGAACGCCCAATCGACCTGGAGGTCGCCGACCGACATCCAATGGGCCACCTGGACCCGGGTGGCGCCGTCGCCGAAGCCAACCTGGATGAAGGACACCCAGGACAGGACGGCCGCCACGAAGAGCAGCGCGGTCGTGATGATCTCGCTCGGCCGCGGGCCGAGCACACGACCGAAGATGCCGGCGATGAGGAAGCCGACGAGCGGCAGGAAGACGATTGCGTGATACATGGTCTTTTACTTCGCCGTTCGGGCGTTAGCCCCTCATCATGTTGACGTCTTCAACCGCGATGGAGCCGCGGTTGCGGAAGAAGACCACCAGAATGGCCAGCCCGATGGCTGCTTCCGCCGCCGCAACCGTGAGGATCAGCATGGCGAAGATCTGGCCGACGATGTCGTTCAGGTGGGTCGAGAAAGCGACCATGTTGATGTTCACGGCGAGCAGGATCAGCTCGATGGACATCAGTATGACGATCACGTTCTTCCGGTTGATGAAGATGCCGAACACGCCGAGCGTGAAGAGCACGGCGGCGACGGTGAGGTAATGACCCAGTCCGATAACCATGGCGTGCCTCCTTAGATGCCCTGGCGGAAGGGAACCTTCCGCACCTCGACGGCGGTTTCCTGCGTCCGGGCGTTCTGCCTGGAAATATCCTGGCGCCGAACGCCGACCCGCTCGCGCAGGGTCAGGACGATGGCGCCGATCATGGCGACCAGCAGGATCAGGCCGGCGGCCTGGAAGAAGTAGAAGTAGCGGGTGTAGAGCACCTGGCCGATGGCCTCGGTGTTGGTCATGACGTCCGCCGACGGGATCGGAACCTGCGGAGACCGGACGAGACCCGGGTCGATGGTGTAGGTGCCGACCACCAGGACAAGTTCCAGCAGCAGGATCAACCCGATCAACCCACCGATGGGCAGGTACTGCAGGAAGCCCTGGCGGAGCGCCGCGAAATCCACGTCGAGCATCATGACGACGAAGAGGAAGAGCACCGCGACCGCGCCCACATAGACGATGACCAGGATCATCGCCAGGAACTCGGCTCCCATCAGCAGGAACAGCCCCGCGGCATTCACGAAGGCCAGGATGAGGAACAGCACCGACTGCACGGGATTGCGGGAGGCAATCACCATGAAACCGGAGGCGATCGTGATCGTCGCGAACAGGTAGAAGAAGGCGGCGGTTACCGTCATGCTCAGTTCAAGCCGCTGAAAAGCGGCCCCTTCCGACGTGGCCCCGGACAACCCGGCGGCCTGTCTATAAATTCCGAATCCAGCGGGGACAACCCGCCGGAGCTGCTTGCCCCTGCCTTCGCCGGGCCAGAGGCGTTCTACCGATAGGGGGCTGTCTTCGCGAGGTTTCTCGCGATCTCGCGCTCCCAGCGCTCCCCGTTTTCGAGAAGCTTGGCCTTGTCGTAGTAGAGCTCTTCGCGGGTCTCTACGGAGAACTCGAAGTTCGGCCCCTCAACGATGGCGTCCACCGGGCAGGCCTCCTGGCACATGCCGCAATAGATGCACTTCACCATGTCGATGTCATAGCGGGTGGTGCGGCGGGTGCCGTCGTTCCGGCGCGGACCGGCCTCAATGGTGATGGCCTGGGCCGGGCAGATCGCCTCGCAGAGCTTGCAGGCAATGCAGCGCTCTTCTCCGTTGGGATAGCGCCGCAGGGCGTGCTCACCGCGGAAGCGAGGCCCGCGATGGCCCATCTCGAACGGATAATTGAGGGTCGCCTTCGGCTTGAAGAAGTATTTCACCGTCAGGATGAAGCCTGAGATGAACTCCTTCAGCAGGAGGGATTGGGCAATGCGGTCCAGCTGCATGGCCAGTCTCCTTTAGCGGACGCCCGGCGCATTGCCGGTCGCCATCAGGATAGCCGCCACGATGACGACCATGGCGAGCGACAGGGGCAGGAAGACCTTCCAGCCGAGACGCATGAGCTGATCGTAGCGGTAGCGGGGAACCAGGGCTTTCACCATGGCGATGAGGATGAAGAGGAAGCTCGCCTTCAGCACGAACCAGATCACGCCAGGCACCCAGGTGAAGGGCGCGAACGGGATCGGCGAGAGCCAGCCGCCGAGGAACAGGATCGTGCCGAGCGCGCACATGGTCATGATGGCCACGTACTCACCGAGCATGAAGAGCAGGTACGGCGTGGAGGAGTATTCCACCATGTATCCGGCCACGAGCTCGGATTCGGCCTCCGGCAGGTCGAAGGGCGGGCGGTTCGTCTCGGCCATGGCCGAGATGAAGAATACCACGAACATCGGGAAGAGCGGCAGCCAGTACCAGCCCAGGATGCCCAGGCGGGTGTTCTGCGATTCCACGATGGCCGACAGGTTCAAGGTTCCGGCGCACATGAGCACGGTTACGATCACGAAGCCGATGGAGACCTCGTAGGAGACCATCTGCGCCGCCGAGCGGAGCGCGCCGAGGAACGGATATTTCGAGTTCGAGGCCCAGCCGCCCATGATGACGCCGTAGACGCCGAGCGACGAGATCGCGAAGATATAGAGAATGCCCACATTGATGTCGGCGATGGCCCACCCGGCATTAAGCGGTATCACCGCCCAGGCCGCGAGCGACAGGGTGCACATCAACAGCGGCGCCAGCAGGAACATGCCCTTGTTGGCCGGTGCCGGAATGATCGGCTCCTTCAGCACGAACTTCAGCAGATCGGCGAAGGACTGGAGCAAGCCCCAGGGCCCGACCACGTTCGGGCCGCGGCGGAGCTGAACGGCTGCCCAGACCTTACGGTCGGCATAGAGTGCGTAGGCGATGAAGATGAGAAGCGCGACCAGCATGAGCAAGCTCTTGCCCAGCATGATCGCGACGGCGAGGAGGATGTCCCCAAATTCCATGATCCGTTCCTCTTACTCAGCCGCCTCGAGCTTCAGCTCACGGGCGAGCGCAGAGCACTCGGCCATGACGCCGGAGGCGCGGGCAATGGGGTTCGTCAGGTAGAAGTCCTTCACCGGGCTCACGAAAGGCTCGCGTCCTAGGGTGCCGCCGACATTGGCGAGCGCCTGGATGGCCGCGAAGCTGTCAGCCGGCTGAACCGTCTCCACCGCAGCGAAATGCGGATAGGCTGCATAGAGCTTCACCCGCAGGGCATTGAGCGAGTCAAACGGCAGGCGATGGCCCAGCACGTCGGAGAGCGCGCGCAGGATCGCCCAGTCCTCACGAGCCTCGCCTGGGGCGAACGCAGCGCGGTTGGCGAGCTGCACCCGGCCTTCCGTGTTCACGTAGGTGCCGGACTTCTCCGTATAGGTTGCGGCCGGCAGGATTACGTCGGCACGGTGCGCACCACGGTCGCCATGGGTGCCCTGGTAGATGACGAAGGTTCCGGGAGCGATGTCGATCTCGTCAGCGCCGAGATTGAACAGCACGTCCACTTCGCCCTGCGCCATGGTCTGGGCGTTCAGGCCCCACTCGCCCGGCACGAGGCCCAGATCGAGGGCGCCGACGCGGGAGGCGGCGGTATGCAGAACCGAGAAACCGTTCCAGCCGTCCTTCACCGCACCGACATCGCGGGCGAGTTGAGCCACGGTGGAGAGCACCGCCAGACCGTCCGGCCGGGAGAGAGCGCCCTGCCCCACGATGATCAGCGGACGCTCGGCACCGCGGAGCTTCTCGATGAAGCTGAGGCGGCCGGAGGCCAACTCGGACAGCGTCTCGGGACCGGCGCCGAGATACTCGTAAGGATAGGTCAGGTCAGCATGCTCGCCGATCATGGCGATCGGCGGCGGAGCCGCGCGCCAGCGCTTGCGGATGCGAACGTTGACGAGCGAGGCTTCGATGCGCGGGTTCGAGCCCACGATCAGGATCGCATCCGCATCCTCAATACCGGAGATGGTAGTGTTGAACAGGTAGGAGCCACGGCCATAAACCGGCGTCAGCACGCTGCCGTCCTGGCGGGCATCGATGTTGGTGACGCCAAGGCTCTCCATGAGGAGCTTCAGGGCGTACATCTCTTCGACAGCAGCGAGATCACCCACGATGGCGCCGATGCGCTTCGGGTCCGTACCCTTCACGCGGTTGGCAATGGTGGCGAAGGCTTCCTGCCAGGATGCAGGACGCAGGCGGCCGTTCTCCCGCACGAAGGGGCGGTCGAGGCGCTGGAGGCGCAGGCCATCCACGATCTGGCGAGTCTTGTCGGTGATCCACTCCTCGTTCACTGCCTCGTTCACGCGTGGCAGGATGCGCATGACCTCGCGGCCGCGGGAATCGACGCGGATCGAGGAGCCGACCGCATCCATCACGTCAACGGAATCGGTCTTGGTGAGCTCCCAGGGACGGTAATGGTAGGCCTCTGGCTTGTGGGTCAGGGCGCCGACCGGACAGAGATCCGCCACGTTGGCCTGCAGCTCGGAGCCGAGGGCCTTCTCGAGATAGCTCGTGATCTCCATGTCCTCGCCGCGCCACAGGGCGCCGAGATCAGGCACACCGGCCACTTCGGCCGAAAAGCGCACGCAGCGGGTGCAGTGGATGCACCGGTTCATGGAGGTGCGCACCAGCGGGCCGAGGTACTTGTCGGTCACCGCGCGCTTGTTCTCGTGGAAGCGGCTGGTGTCGACGCCGTAGGCCATGGCCTGGTCCTGCAGGTCGCACTGACCGCCCTGGTCGCAGATCGGACAATCGAGCGGATGGTTAATGAGGAGGAACTCCATCACCCCTTCGCGCGCCTTCTTGACCGTCGGTGATTTGGTGGAGATCTCCGGCGGCTCGCCATTCGGGCCCGGGCGGCAGTCGCGCACGCCCCAGGCGCAGGAGGCAACCGGTTTCGGCGCGCCCTTCACCTCGACGAGGCACATGCGGCAGTTGCCGGCAATCGAGAGCCGCTCGTGGTAGCAGAAGCGCGGAATCTCCGCCCCGGCTGCTTCGGCGGCCTGGAGCAGGGTGTATTCCGCAGGAACGTCGACCTCGACGCCGTCAACGATGATTTTCGCCATCTTCAATCTCACTCCGCCGCGATCATGACGGATTCGGAATGCGGGTTCGCCGCGTAATCGTCGATCCGCTTCTCGATCTCGTGACGGAAGTGGCGGATCAGACCCTGGACCGGCCAAGCCGCCGCGTCGCCGAGCGCGCAGATGGTGTGGCCTTCGATCTGGGTCGAGACTTCGAGGAGCATGTCGATCTCGCGCTTCTGGGCGCGGCCCTCGGCCATGCGGGTGAGCACGCGCCACATCCAGCCCGTGCCCTCGCGGCACGGAGTGCACTGGCCGCAGCTCTCGTGCTTGTAGAAATAAGCGAGGCGGGCGATGGCGCGGACGATGTCGGTGGACTTGTCCATCACGATCACGGCAGCGGTGCCGAGGCCGGACTTCAGGTTCCGCAGCGTGTCGAAATCCATGTAGGCATCGGCGATCTGATCGGCCGGAACAATCGGAACCGACGAGCCGCCGGGGATGACGCCGAGCAGGTTGTCCCAGCCGCCGCGAATGCCGCCGCAATGACGGTCGATCAGCTCGCGGAAGGTGAGGCCCATGGCCTCCTCCACGTTGCAGGGCTTGTTGACGTGACCCGAAACGCAGAAGAGTTTCGTGCCCACATTGTTCGGCCTGCCGATGCCCGAGAACCAGGAGGCGCCGCGGCGCAGAATCGTGCCGGCGACCGCAATGGACTCGACGTTGTTGACCGTGGTCGGGCAACCGTAGAGGCCCATATTAGCCGGGAACGGCGGCTTCAGGCGCGGCATGCCCTTCTTGCCCTCCATGCTCTCGATGAGAGCCGTCTCCTCTCCGCAGATGTAAGCGCCTGCGCCGTGGTGGACATAGAGGTCGAAGGGGTAGCCGTAGATGTTGTCCTTGCCGATGAGCTTGGCCTCGTAGGCCTCGTCCACCGCCCGCTGAAGCGCATGGCGCTCGGCCACGTACTCACCACGAATATAGATGTAGGCCGCATGCGCCCCCATGGCGAAGGAGGCGATGAGACAGCCCTCGACGAGAAGATGCGGATCATTCCGCATGATCTCGCGATCCTTACAGGTGCCCGGCTCCGACTCGTCGGCGTTCACAACCAGATAGTGCGGACGGCCGTCCGACTGCTTGGGCATGAAGGACCATTTCAGGCCCGTGGGGAAGCCCGCGCCGCCACGGCCGCGCAGGCCGGACGCCTTCATCTCGTTGACGATCCAGTCGCGGCCCTGCTCCAGGAGGAACTTGGTTCCGTCCCAGGCGCCGCGCATCTTCGCGGCCTGAAGATCCGGCGAGTGGAAGCCGTAGAGATTGGTGAAGATACGATCTTTGTCCTGAAGCATTCCCGATCACTCCATCAGGACGTCTTGTTGTCTTCGGTCACGACCACGTCCGGCTTGCTCTCGCTCCCGTCGCGGCGTGTTTCGGCTTGGGCAGGAGGCGTACCGGCCTCCGGAGTCGTCGGGCTGTTGGGCACAGCCTCGCCGTCCTTCGTTGGCGATGCCACGTAGGACTTGCTGCTCTGCGGTGCAGGCCTTGCGCCCTCTTCCGTATGCGACTTGCCCTTGGTGGCCGTCGACGGGTCGGCGGCTTCCTTGCGATCCACCGGATTGATCGGCGTCTCACCCTCCTTCGCGCGCTTGGCCGGCGTATCGGCGGCGTCGCTCTCAATCGGGCGTCCTGCCGTGGGCTTGGCCGCCTTGGCCTGCTCAGGGACGCTCGCGACAGCGGCCGCGGCTTCACCGGTTTCGGCAGCCTTCGCCTGCTCCTCGAATCGGTTGCGCCAGGCGCCGACGAGCGAGCCGTCATAGAGCGCAGGATCCTGCAGGGTATTCACGGCCTGATGGGGCTCGGAGCGGTTGCGGCCGATCTGCGAACCCTTCTTCACAGGGCGGCCTGCGGCGAGGTCGTCGAGGAGCTTCTCGAAGTTCTCGGTCGTCAGATCCTCGTAATAGTCATCGTTGATCTGAACCATCGGGGCGTTGGAGCAGGCTCCAAGGCATTCGACTTCGAGCCAGGAGAACGTGCCATCGGGGCTGACATGGTTCTGCTCGCCGACGCGGCTTTCCAGCACTTTCCTGATGTCCCCGGCACCGCGGAGCATGCACGGCGTCGTGCCGCAGAACTGGATGAAGTACTTTCCGACCGGCTCGAGATTGAACATCGTGTAGAAGGTCGCCACCTCCATCACGCGGATCACCGGCATGTCGAGCTTCGCGGCCACCGCCTCGATGGCCTTGCGCGGCAGCCAGCCGCCCGCCTGCTCCTGAGCCTTGCCCAGGAGAGCGATCACGGCCGAAGCCTGCCGGCCTGGCGGATACTTGGCGACTTCCTTGTCAGCGAAAGCCTCGGTCTCCGGGGAGAGAACGAAGATCTCGGGCTGCATGTCTTCAGGCGCGAGCTTGCGAACGGCCATTTCTACCTCGTGCTAGCAAGGTTGGCGTGCATTGTATCCTGCCCGCCCTTCTCCTTGCTCTTAAACAAGAGCCTTATACCTAATGCTCCACCCCCAATCGCTCCAATCGGAGCTAACAAGAGGCTCAGCCCTAGAAAGGCCATACCTGCCCCCAGATCAGTTCCGGGATTTTCTGGCTCAGAACCATCGATCTGAAAGTAGGTGATTGCCCAAGCGATAGCGCCACTCATGAAAAGGGACATTACCACTGTGACTGCCACGCCGCCGATCTTAGCGATTGTGGCTATAGATTTCACCGGTCGACCTCGCCGAACACGATGTCGATGGAGCCCAGGACGCCTGCGACGTCGGCCAGCATGTGGCCCCGGCACATGAAATCCATGCCCTGCAGATGGGCGAAGCCCGGGGCACGAATCTTGCAGCGGTAGGGCTTGTTGGTGCCGTCTGACACAAGGTAGACGCCAAACTCGCCCTTCGGAGCCTCGACGGCTGTGTAGACCTCGCCCGCCGGCACGTGGAAGCCTTCCGTGTAGAGCTTGAAGTGGTGAATCAGCGCTTCCATGGAGCGCTTCATGTCTTTGCGCGAGGGCGGAGCGACCTTGCCGTCGAGCGTGGCTACGGGTCCATGCCCATCCGGCGCCCGCAGCTTGTCGAGACACTGGCGCATGATCCGCACGCTCTGGCGCATTTCTTCCATGCGGATGACCTGACGGTCGTAGTTGTCGCCGTTCTTGCCCACGGGGATGTCGAAGTCCATCTCCTCGTAGCACTCGTAGGGCTGCGACTTGCGCAGGTCCCAGGCCACGCCGCAACTGCGGACGATCGGGCCCGAGAAGCCCCATTTCCAGCAGTCGTCCAGCGTGAGAACGCCGATATCGACATTGCGCTGCTTGAAGATGCGGTTGCCGATTACGAGGGTGTCGAGATCGTCCAGCACCTGCAGGAACGGGTCGCAGAAGGCCTCGATGTCGTCGATCAGCTCCGGCTGGATGTCCATGCTGACGCCGCCGGGCCGGAAGTAGTTGGCGTGCATCCGCGAGCCGGAGACGCGCTCATAGAAGATCATAAGCTTCTCGCGCTCTTCGAAGCCCCAGAGAGGGGGTGTGAGCGCGCCGACGTCCATGGCCTGCGTGGTCACGTTGAGGAGATGCGAGAGAAGGCGCCCGATCTCGGAGAACAGAACACGGATCAGCTGGGCGCGCCGGGGAACCTGGATGCCGAGGAGCTTCTCGATCGCCAGGCAATAGGCGTGCTCCTGGTTCATCGGCGCTACGTAGTCGAGCCGGTCGAAATAGGGGTTGGCCTGAACGTAGGTCTTGTACTCGATCAGCTTCTCGGTGCCGCGATGGAGCAGCCCGATATGCGGATCGACGCGCTCGACCACCTCGCCATCAAGCTCCAGGACGAGGCGCAAAACGCCGTGCGCCGCCGGATGCTGGGGGCCGAAATTGATGGTGAAGTTGCGGATGTTATGCTCGCCCATGGGTCGCCCTTTCCGCTCCTCTAAGCCTTGGCCTTCTCGTCGCCAGGCAGCACGTAATCCGTGCCTTCCCAGGGCGAGAGAAAGTCGAAGTTCCGGAACTCCTGGTTGAGCTTTACAGGCTCATAGACCACACGGCCCTGCCCGTCGTCATAGCGAACCTCGACGTAGCCCGTCATCGGGAAGTCCTTGCGGAGCGGATGCCCCTCGAAGCCGTAATCGGTGAGGATCCGGCGCAGGTCCGGATGGCCCGAGAACAGGATGCCGTAGAGGTCATATGCCTCACGCTCGAACCAGTTCGCCGCCGGCCAGAGGCTGACAAGCGAAGGGACCGGGGTCACCTCGTCCGTCATCACCTTCACGCGGATGCGGCGGTTATGGTGAGGAGTCAGGAAATGGTAGACCACATCGAAGCGGTTCTCACGGGCCGGATAGTCGGCGCCGCAAATGTCGATGAAGCAGACGAAGCGGCACTGCGGGTCGTCGCGAAGGAAAGACGCAACCCGAATGATATCCTCGCGGCGCGAGACGATCGTCAGCTCGCCGAACGCGATGGCCCGATCCTCGATCGCCTCGCCGAGGGACGAGGCGATATGGTCGCTCAGGGCTTGGAGCTCAGCACTCATACAATGACCTTTGCTCAGCGCTCAATGGTGCCGGTGCGGCGGATCTTCTTCTGCAGAAGCAGCACACCATAGAGGAGTGCCTCGGCCGTGGGCGGGCAGCCCGGCACGTAGATGTCGACCGGCACGATGCGGTCGCAGCCACGGACCACGGAATAGGAATAATGGTAATAGCCGCCGCCATTGGCGCAGGACCCCATGGAGATGACGTAGCGCGGCTCCGGCATCTGGTCATAGACCTTGCGGAGCGCGGGGGCCATCTTGTTGGTGAGCGTACCGGCCACGATCATCACGTCGGACTGGCGCGGCGAAGCGCGCGGCGCAAAACCGAAGCGCTCGACGTCATACCGCGGCATGGACATCTGCATCATCTCGACGGCGCAGCAGGCCAGACCGAAGGTCATCCACATGAGCGAGCCGGTGCGCGCCCAGGTGATGAGATCCTCGGTCGAGGTGACGAGAAAGCCCTTGTCGGACAATTCCTCGTTAATGGAGACGAAGTAAGGATCCGTCGAGCCGACCGGCTTGCCGGTATTCGGGTCAATGACGCCGCGCGGAGCGGGAGCGACCAGGGTCGACTGGTTGTCGGAGATCAATCCCATTCGAGGGCTCCCTTCTTCCACTCGTAAATGAATCCGACCGTCAGGACTCCAAGGAAGATCATCATGGAGGTGAAGCCGAACCAGCCGAGATTCCCGAACGTAATCGCCCAGGGGAACAGGAACGCCACTTCGAGGTCGAAGATGATGAAAAGAATGGCCACGAGATAGAACCGCACGTCGAACTTCATGCGGGCGTCGTCGAACGCATTGAACCCACACTCATAGGCGGACAGCTTCTCCTGGTCCGGACGGCTGTAGGCGACGATGAACGGCGCCACGAGCAGCGCCACTCCGATCAGGAGCGATACGCCGATAAAGATGACAAGAGGCAGGTAGTCGGCGAGGAGATTCGTCATACGACACCTAGAAGGACAGGAATCCGGCCCAGGGCCGGCAATCTGCAACGCATTTAAGCCTCAGAAAGGTCTAAAACAGTCCCCTGCGACATCACGCTGATTGCGCGGGAGGCTTACCGGAGATCCCCTTCCGTGACAAGTGTTTGCACTGCCGCAAAAAGAATCATTCCAAAGTGACTTTGGCCTGCGGGACCATCTATTTTACGGGATTTTTCGGCGATGCCCGCTCTCAAGGCAGGCAGGCCATGTTTCCAGTGCAGGAGCAAAGCCGTCTGAGGACCAAAGCCTAGCTCATCAGAGCGAGTCAGGGTAAAGTAACGACTTATCATTACCGTGCAGAAGAAACATGCGTAAAATCTCTTATCCCATAACGACTTTAGCGTTTGTGTGCCTTTCACTCTGGACCGCGGGCGCCCAGGAGATGAAGCGTGATCACTTTGCCGGAGCGCCAAAAGGCCGTCTCTTCCTGACGATCGATTTGAAGGGCTCAGGGCGTAAGGATCTTCCTAACAAGGTCGAGTGGTACCGCCTGACGTCCAGCCGAAAGCTTGAGCTTGAACTCGCCATGCTGGTGCCGGTGAAAAGCCCTACCCCGATCGTCAAAGTAGGCGGGATCGACAAGAATAATGCCCCGATGGCTCCGGGCATGGCCGCCATGGCGAAGGTGCTTGAGCCCTGCAAGGGTGACCAAGAGTGCCAGAGAAAAGCCATGATGAGCTTCGGCCAGCAGATGATGGCGAATCCTCAAGCCATGGGCTCCATGAAGCAGGACGATACCCGCTTTGAAAACTGGATGGCTGACCATCGCGGCCCTTGTGCAACAGGCACCCTGGTCGTGCAGGACGAAGGCGACGGCATGAATATCTCCCCGCCCGATCCCGTCAAACCTTACAGATTCAAAAGAACCGGCAGGCTAGAGCTTTCGAACCAAGATAGGGAGTTTATGGACAAAGTATGCCAAGTAGAAATCTCGGTTGATCGTCAGGCCGGCCTCCTGAGCCTCCGCCTGAAAGGGCTTAACATTCCCGTTCCGGTTCAAATGTCGGGCCAAGCCTATACATCCGAGAAATCGGTGTTGTTCCTGGAAGGGCAGAGCGAATTCGAGGTTCTTGACCAGAATATCGATATCAGCTCACCGTCGTGGACGGGCCAGAGCAGGTTTGAGAAGGCAGGCATCGTGTCCCACAACTCAGGCCAGACCGTTGCCCCCATGACTGGCACTCTTACCTGGCGGTTTGTGCGAGATTAAGGATCGCTGCGACTGAATCCTGGATTAAGCTAGGCTCGCGACAAAGTTCGCTGTCCGGATCCATCTCCATCAAGAGGTCGCTCTTTCAGCGGCCTTTTCTGCCTTTCGGTTGGCTGCGGCCTCTGCGCGGCTGGCGGCCGTCTCTGCCTTGGCCTTGGCTTCGCACTTAGCCCGAATCTCGTCCAACTCTTCCTGGGTCAGGTGTTCGATACCGATAAACACGTTCTGGGCGGCACTGGCCCGGATCAGCTCGTCAAGCTTGGCTTGGATCGCAGCCCCATCCCGGTTCTGAGTGTTCTGGATTAGGAACACCATCAGGAAGGTAATGATGGTCGTTCCTGTGTTCACGATGAGCTGCCAAGTGTCGGAAAACCCGAAGAATGGGCCCGAGAATGCCCAAACCAGGATCACCAGGAGGCAGAACCCGAAGGTGATCGGCCGGCCAGTGACCTGGGCGACCCAATTGGAGAAACTGGTGAACCATCTGGACGTCGACATAGAATAAGGCCTCGCATTTTCCCCTTGATAACGTCCAGCTTTCGCAAACAATTCCAAGCTGGAAGGAGAATACACTGCCAAGCCGAAAGTGCAGAATGGGAGCAACCCATCGAACTGACGCGCGGCCGAGCATATGAACCCCAGTGGGGTTATCATGTCTTGCGATTTTCATTTGGGAGAAGTGGCGCGGGCGACGGGGCTCGAACCCGCGACCTCCGGCGTGACAGGCCGGCACTCTAACCGACTGAGCTACGCCCGCGCATCGGACCGCCGAAGCGGTGTGGATGCGGTTTAAGAGCCGCCCATCCCCCTGTCAAGGGTGCAGCGCGCTCATTCTCGAGGGCTTTGCCAAAACGGGCCCAACGCAGGCCTCATCGCAGCCCATAGCCGGATTGCGGATTCTAACGGCCACTACTCCACGGCCGCAGCGTCTCCGGGGCTTCGCAAGGACGTCAGCACCCGGTCGCATTCATACAGTTCATCCAGGGCTCCCTGAAGCCTGCGAAGTGCTTCTGGCGACAGTTCGTGCTGCGGCTGCAGAGGGACATCATCTTCTTCAGGCAGTAAGCTCTCGGAGACCGAACCGTCCTCATCGGGATGAGCAACGTCGCGCTCGGGACCAAGCTCGGCAAGCGTTTGCTCTCCCCGGCCTATCCCCTGGACGAAGCGAACGCCCTCCTCCTTCAGGATCCGCTGGACCCCCTTGATCGTATAGCCTTCGCCATAAAGGAGGTGGCGGATGCCTTTGAGCAGGTCGACATCATCCGGACGGTAGTAGCGGCGCCCGCCACCGCGCTTGAGAGGCTTGATGTGGTTGAACCGGGTCTCCCAGAAGCGCAGCACATGCTGCGGCACGTCGAGATCGTCGGCGACCTCGCTGATCGTGCGGAACGCGTCGGGGCTCTTGTCCATGACGCCGCTCGCCATCCGGATCAATCCTCGCCTTCGAAGGTCTCACCGTTGATATGCGCCTTCAAGACATTCGAAGGCTTGAAAACCATGACCCGGCGTGGATCGATCGGAACCTCGACACCGGTCTTGGGATTGCGTCCGACGCGCTCGCCCTTGCTGCGCACGATGAACGAGCCGAAGGAGGAGAGCTTCACCGTCTCGCCAGCAGCCAGAGAGTCGCAGATCTCGGCCAGAACCCGCTCCACCAGCTCCGCTGATTCCGTCCGCGACAGGCCCACCTTCTGGTAGACCGCCTCGCTCAGATCCGCTCTCGTTATCGTTTTGCCAGCCATTGAGCTCCCCAGCGCACTTGAGTTCGTTGGTCCTGTTATCGTTTGACGACGCTATGCAGATGGCTCCCTACGGTCAACCGCCAAGGTGTGATCCGTCGATACCACCAGAGTTGAATTGCCTTGATCCTACCAGCGGATCAAGGCGCTTCCCCAGGTGAAGCCTCCCCCGATCGCCTCGATCATCACGAGGTCCCCGTCCTTGATACGACCATCCTTTCGGGCCGCGTCCAGAGCCAGCGGGATCGAGGCCGCCGAGGTGTTACCGTGCTTGTTCACGGTAATGACCACTTTCTCCTGGGCAATACCAAGCTTGTCGGCGCTTGCCGTGATGATCCGCCGGTTGGCCTGATGGGGCACGAACCAATCCAATTCCTCGGCGCTCGTGCCGGTCGCCTTGAAGGCGTCCTGCACCACGTCCGCCACCATGCCGACGGCAAACTTGAAGACCTCGCGGCCCTCCATTTTCAGGACACCGGTGGTCTTCGTGGACCCTGGACCGCCATCCACATAGAGCTTGTCGCGGTAACGCCCGTCGGAACGAAGATGGGACGTGAGGACCCCCCGGTCGGCGGAGGTCCCCTCTCCCTCTTGGGCTTCGAGTACGAGGGCACCCGCGCCATCGCCGAAGAGCACGCAGGTGGTGCGGTCATTCCAGTCGAGGATCCGCGAGAAAGTCTCGGCCCCTACCACGAGAGCGCGCTTGTGCGATCCGGACTGCAGGAACTTGTCCGCGGTAGCCACGGCATAGACGAAGCCCGTGCAGACCGCCTGCAGGTCGAACGCGGCACCATGCGTCATGCCGATGCCGGTCTGAATCATGGTCGCTGTCGACGGAAAAGTGTAATCTGGCGTCGAGGTGGCACATATCACCAGATCGATGTCATTGGCGGTCAGCCCGGCATCGGCCAAGGCCGCCTCAGCCGCCTTGATGCCGAGAACCGACGTGGTCTCGTCGTCCTCGGCGATGTGCCGCGCTTCGATGCCGGTCCGCTGCACGATCCAGTCGTGCGAGGTATCCACCAGCTTCTCGAGATCCTGGTTCGTCAGCTTGCGCCTCGGCAGATAGGAGCCGATGCCGCGTACGATGGAACGGGTGCGTTTCAAGATGCGCCTTCCTACAGCATGCCCCAGGCAAGCGGTTCCCACTTGCCCGAAAAGATCGTGCTATTCCAAAAAGTTAAGAGCATGTCATGCTCTAAGCAGTCTGCCCGACCGGATCATGATCGAGCATGCTCCGGATTGTGTTCATCAATTCAAAGTGCGCCATGTCATAGGCGACGTCGATGGCGCTGGCGAAGCCGAGATCGTCGGTACCGCCGTGGCTTTTCACCACAACACCCTCAAGGCCCAGGAACACGCCGCCATTGACCTTGCGGGGGTCCATCTTGTCCCGGAGAGCGTTAAAAGCTTGTTTCGCGAAGAGATAGCCGATCTTGGCCATCAGGGTCCGGCTCATGGCCGAGCGGAGATATTGGCCGATTTGCTTGGCCGTGCCCTCCGCGGTCTTCAGGGCGATGTTACCCGTAAAACCTTCTGTCACCACCACGTCGACGGTGCCCTTGCCGATGTCGTCGCCTTCGACGAAGCCGCGATACTCGAGGTTCGGGAGGCTCGTCTCCTTGAGGATCCGGCCGGCCTCCTTGACTGCCTCGATCCCCTTGATCTCCTCGGTGCCCACGTTGAGGAGCCCGACACTCGGGCGCTCAAGATCGAAGACGATCCGGGCCATGGCTGCGCCCATGATGGCCATATCGACCAGATGCCCCGCATCGGCGCCGATGGTTGCGCCGACATCGAGCACGATGCTCTCGCCCCGCATGGTCGGCCACATGGCGGCGATCGCCGGACGCTCGATATGTGCCATGGTCTTGAGACAGACCTTGGCGGTCGCCATAAGGGCACCGGTATTGCCGGCCGACACCGCGGCATCAGCCTCCCCGTCGCGAACTGCCTGCACGGCGCGCCACATGGAGGACTTTCCCCGTCCCATCCGGATGGCCTGGCTGGGCTTCTCGTCCATAGAAATCGCCATCTCTGTATGACGCAGTTCCGTGGCGGCCTTCAGCCGGGGATGTGCATTCAACAGAGGCGCGATCACAGTTTCGTTGCCGAACATCAGGAAGCGCAGGTCGGGGTGGCGCTCCAGGGCCAAGGCAGCGCCCGGGATTACAACGGACGGACCGTGATCACCCCCCATCGCATCAAGCGAAATTCGCACCGGCTTCGGCATGAACGGTTGTTCTTTCTTTTAAGTCATTCAACAGGGGGCGGAAAATAGCGGTTTGCGGGGGCTCCGCAACTGAATTCTGAACTGCCGGGAAGCCGTTGACAGGGACGAAAAGGGTGACGCAAGGACGTCCAAACCGTCCTCTATTTGCCTTCCCGGAGCTTGTTCAGGGCCGCAAAGGGCGAATCCTTTTCATCCGAGGGATCCCGATAGTCGAAGTCGACACCGGGTTTCCGCGGGTAAGGATCAAGCCCGAGCGCCAGGAACTCGGACGTGAGGGCGCCCAGGTCGATCTGACCGTTCACGATCTCATCCGGAGGCTCATATTCATTGATGTCGGTCGGCGGCTCGGCCGGCATGCCCGAAGACTCGGCGAAATCCACCTCAACCTCTTCCTCGACGGCGGAGTCGAAGGGCTCAAGGGTTGTGACGCAGATCTGGGTGATCGAGGCCTTGACGACCCCTGTCACATTGATCCCCTTGGCCGAGGTTTTCAGGTGATAGTCGCCACTGAGCGACTGGATCCCTGGAAGCCCGAAGTCCCGGGCAAGCGCTGCGCATTCTTCGGCCGTCGCTTCCACATGCACGTCCTGCCCGCGAGGCGGGATTCTCATGACGTCGACGAGCCGCGACAATGGACCCACGGTTTCAGGTGTCATGGGGTTCCCTCCTTATGCGAAAGCTTCGGGCATGGGGAAGACGGGCCCTGTTTCCAGAAACACGTCGAGGCTGACCGTCTTGAACTCGCGATCGGCCGCGAGGGCATAACGCGCAAGGGCAGTGGCGGGTGCCTCGGCGCCATAGGCGTTCCGGCCAAGAGCCGATGCAAGGCCCACATCGTCCGAGGCGTTGAGCGGCCCATCATAGGCCTGAGCTCTTCCATAGAAGGATTCCGCAACCTTCTTCATACGCTTGGGGACGACCGTATCGCCCACCCCCATCTCTCTCAGGGAAGCATCCATGTCCCTGAAGAAAGCATCGGTGAGGTCCTTGGCGACCTCATCGGCCGGCGACGCCATTCCGCGCAGGGCCCGGAGCACCAGGATCATGTGGAGCGACAGAGCCTCGAACCGTCCCTCAAGGGTGTCCGGGATGCCGAGTGACGCATAGAGGCCTGGCTCACGGGATGCCGTCGCAACCTTCTTGTAGAGAGTTGCGATGATCGTGCGCCGGGGATCCTTGCGGAAGAGACTGAAGATCACAGCCCTGCCCTTCCAAAGCTTGTCAAAATCGTAGCCTCGGGTTACGCCATCACGGTCCATAGGCGCAAGCTTATCCGCGCCGCATTTTCTGGAAGAACCGTATGATGCGTCGATATCATCCTCTTTTGGTGCGCCTGGCTACAGCAACCGTTCTCGCTTCGTCCGTCGCCGCCTGCAACGGCGTAGGCGAGGAATTTCAGCGTGGCTACGTGGTGGATGAGCAAGCCATCTCTCAGGTGAAGAAGGGCATGAGTGCCGAGCAGGTTCTGCAGACCCTCGGAACCCCCTCAACCGTGTCCACCGTCGGCAACCGGAACTGGTACTATATCAGCCAGAAATCCCGCCGCTCCCTTCAGTTCATGGGTGAGCAGGTCGTGGACCAACGGGTGACGGCGGTCTATTTCGACAAGGGTCTCCGGGTCGAGCGTGTTGCCCTATATGGTCTTCAGGATGGCCGTGTATTCGACTTCATCAGCCGCACCACCCCTGCCGGCGGCGAGGAAGCAAGCTTCATCGGACAGATCTTCCGCGGCGCAAGCAGCTTCAACCCGTTCGGGACTTGATCCAAAACTTCTGGAAACCTCGATGGCCGGGCCTGTCCCGGCCATTTTCATATCAAACGGCTCATGAAAAACCCGCGGCTCTCACCGCGGGTTTTGTGCATTCAGGATCGCTACTGCTAAGAATGAGCTAGGATAGCCAGGAGAAGCAGGGCGATGATGTTGGTGATCTTGATCGCCGGGTTCACGGCAGGGCCTGCCGTGTCTTTATAGGGGTCGCCGACGGTATCGCCCGTCACGGAAGCCTTGTGAGCCTCCGAGCCCTTGTGGTGGGTGGTGCCGGAGGCATCCGTGAACCCATCCTCGAAGGACTTTTTGGCGTTGTCCCACGCGCCGCCGCCCGAGGTCATCGAGATGGCGACGAAGAGACCCGTGACGATCACACCCAGCAGCATGGCACCGACAGCCGAGAAGGCCTCGGATTTGCCTGCCACCCAGTAGACCACGAAGTAGGTCACGATGGGCGCCAGCACGGGCAGGAGCGACGGCACGATCATTTCCTTGATCGCCGCCCGGGTCAGCATGTCGACGGCGCGTCCGTAATCGGGACGATCCGTTCCGGCCATGATGCCCGGCTTCTCGCGGAACTGACGGCGCACCTCCTCGACGACCGCACCGGCTGCCCGACCCACCGCCGTCATGGCGATGCCGCCGAAGAGGAACGGGATAAGGCCGCCGAACAGGAGACCGACCACCACATAGGGGTTGGTCAGCGAGAAGTTCGGGGCCACGCCCTGGAAGTACGGGTACTGGGCTGCGTTCTGGGTGAAGTAGTTCAAGTCCGAGGTGTAGGCGGCAAAGAGCACCAGGGCACCAAGACCCGCGGAGCCGATGGCATATCCCTTCGTGACCGCCTTGGTGGTGTTGCCGACCGCGTCGAGGGCGTCCGTGGACTTGCGGACCTCCTTCGGCAGGCCGGCCATTTCGGCGATGCCGCCCGCGTTGTCAGTGACCGGACCGAAGGCGTCGAGAGCCACGATCATACCCGCAACACCCAACATGGCTGTCACCGCGATGGCGATGCCGAACAGGCCCGCCAGCTTGAAGGCAACGATGATGCCCGCAATGATCACGACGGTCGGCAGCGCGGTGGATTCCAGCGAGACCGCGAGGCCTTGGATCACGTTCGTGCCGTGGCCAGTCACCGACGACTGGGCGATGGAGCGCACGGGGCGGAAGCCGACGCCAGTGTAGTACTCGGTGATGACCACGATGAGAGCCGTCACGGCAAGGCCGATGACGGCGCACCAGAACAGGTCCTGGCCCGTGAACTTCGCTCCCGCGATAGCGCCGAAGCCGATCATCTGCCAGGTCACAAGACCGATGGCGAGGGCGGACAGAACGCCGGTCACGATGAGCCCCTTGTAGAGCGCGCCCATGATGGACTCGTTCTGACCGAGCTTGACGAAGAAAGTACCGATAATCGAGGTGACGATGCAGGCCGCGCCGATGCCAAGCGGGTACATCAGCATGGTGTCGAGATTTGCCTGTCCGGCAAAGAAGATCGCTGCCAGAACCATGGTCGCGACGACAGTCACTGCATAGGTCTCGAACAGGTCGGCCGCCATGCCGGCGCAGTCTCCGACGTTATCACCCACGTTGTCGGCGATGGTGGCGGGATTGCGCGGATCGTCCTCCGGAATACCGGCTTCGACCTTGCCCACGAGATCGCCGCCCACGTCGGCGCCCTTGGTAAAGATGCCGCCACCGAGACGGGCGAAGATGGAGATCAGCGAGGCGCCGAAGCCCAATGCCACGAGGCTGTCGATAACCACACGGTCAGAAGGAGCCAACCCGTCGATCCGGGTGAGATAGCCGTAGTAGAGAGCCACACCGAGAAGAGCGAGACCTGCAACGAGCATTCCCGTCACGGCGCCTGCCTTGAAGGCCACGTCGAGGCCTCCACCCAACGACTGGGTTGCGGCCTGGGCCGTGCGGACGTTGGCACGGACGGACACGTTCATGCCGATGAAGCCGGCCATGCCCGAGAGGATGGCGCCGATAGCAAAGCCAATGGAAACCCGGACACCCAGGAAATAGGCAATCACGGCAAACAGGACGACGCCGACGATGGCGATGGTGAGGTATTGCCGGCGGAGGTAAGCCTTTGCGCCTTCGGCAATCGCCCCGGCGATTTCCTGCATGCGCTGAGAACCGGCGTCCCGCTTCATCACGTCGCTGATGGCCCAGAAGCCATACGCGATCGAAAGAAGCCCGCCCAAGACAATTAGGGTGAGTGCCATTATGCCATCCTTGTTATGGGAAAGCAGAAAACCGCTCCTCAAGGCTCATTTTCTGGCCTTGAGTGGCCCCTACCCCCAGCGAACTTCATATTTGGTGGCAAAAAACTAGGCAGTTCGCAACAATCCTGCAGTAAGAACCCACAGGAAGCCCTTTATACTTTAGCGGGTGCGCTCACCTTTGTTCTCTGCTGCCAAGCCAGAAGAGCTAGGGCAATCACGACCGGCGGGAAGACCAGCCAGTTCACGCTCTCCCACCCGCTGGCGCTTAGGAGCTTCCCTGACGAGAACGAAGCAACCGCGACTGAACCGAAAATCAGAAAGTCGTTGGCCGCTTGGACCTTAGCCCGCTCTTCCGGACGATAGCAGTCGGTCACGAGAGCCGTAGCCCCGATGAAGCCGAAGTTCCAGCCGAGGCCGAGCAGGATCAGCGTGATCCAGAAATGGGCGACGGTGATGCCCGACAATCCGATCACGGCGGAGAGGGCGATCAGCACGAGCCCTGCGGCTGTCACCGCCCCTTTGCCGTAACGTGAGATCAGGCGGCCGGTGAAAAAGCTCGGGCCGAACATGGCCAGGATATGCCATTGGATACCGAGAGCGGCGACGCCGACCGAATGACCGCAATCGATCATCGCCAAGGGAGCAGCCGTCATCATGAAGGTCATGAGGCTGTACGACACCAGGCCTGTGACCGCCGCTACGATGAAGCGCAGTTGCCGCACGATCTCGAGCAAAGGCCTGCCGCCTCCCATCTTGGTGGAGGCAATGCTTACCGGTGCAGGCCGCAGGAACCACACGACGATCATCGACAGGAATGCGAGTGTCGCCTGCCCCAGGAAGGCTCCGGCGAAGGGAGCGGCCTCAACGACATCCCGGGTCCAGATGACGGTCTGGGGTCCGACGACTCCGGCGATCAGCCCACCAGTCATAACCCAGGAGATCGCCCTTGGCTTGAACGCCTCGGAGGCCGCATCGGTGGCGGCGAAGCGGTAGCTCTGGTTGAAGGAGCCGTAGCTGCCGATGATGAGAGTACCGAGGCAGAAGAGCACGAAGCTGTAGGAGGCGATGCCGAAAGCTGCCATGCAGCCGCCGGCGAGGCCGATGCCCGCGCCGACCATATAACCGATGCGGCGCCCCGCCTTGCGCATCAGCATGGCGGCCGGGATCGTGCCGAGGGCCAGCCCAAGATTGAGCAGGCTCACGGGAAGGGTCGCCAGCTCCTTGTTCGAGGCGAGCGCCTGACCCACGAGGCCGCCGAGCGACACAACGATGGCGGGGCTCGACCCACCGAGCGCCATGGCGACGGCCAGCACGATGGCATTGTGCTTGGCGACGCTGTCGCTGGAAGGTGCCTGGAAGGAGGTATCAGAAATGCTGGTAGGAGCCGACATCGTAACGTCTTTCGAGACCGTTCATCCGAAAGACCGGCCGGTCGTGTCCTGCGACGACTCGGCCGATGACGGACAGAGAGATCCCGATCCTATCGGCTTCCTGGCGAAAACTGTCGAGGGACTTTTGCGGGACAGTGCAGAGAATCTCGTAATCGTCGCCGCCGGTGAGCGCCAGGTCGAACAGCTCCGACGACGCCTGGACCGCCTCGGCGGCCGCAGCCGACAGCGGAACCTGATCCGCCTCTACCAGGGCCGATACGCCGCTGGCCATCATCATCTTGGCGAGATCGCCCGCAAGCCCGTCCGAGACGTCCATGGCGGCGCTGGCGTGGTCGCGCAGGGTGGCGGCAAGCTGGTGGCGGGGCCGGGGGTGGAGATAGCGGTCGGCAAGATGCGCCTTCTCGTCCGGCGACAGGCTCTCGCTCCAGGCGGGGGCCGAGCGGAGCTTGAGCCCCAGGGCTGCATCGCCGATGGTGCCGGTGACGCAGATGAGATCGCCAACCTGCGCCGTGGTGCGCTGGACCATCCGGCCGGTCGGCACCTGGCCCACAGCTGTGACCGACAGGGTCAGCGGTCCCCTCGCCTTCACCGTATCGCCACCGAGAAGCGGGCAGGAGAAATCATGCGACGCCTGACCGAGACCGTCGGCGAAATCGGCGAGCCAATCTTCGGTCCAGTCGTCAGGCAGGGCGAGGCTCAGGAGGAAGCCGGCCGGATCGGCGCCTTTCGCAGCGAGATCAGAAACGTTCACGCCGAGCGCCTTGCGGGCGATGGAGCCGGGAGAATCCTCGGGCAGGAAATGGACGCGCGCGACGAGGGCGTCCGTGGTGAGGATCAGGTCGTGGCCGGGTTTCGGCGTCAGCCGGGCTGCATCGTCCTTGAGGCCTAAGGCGCCCTCTCCGGCAATGGGAGCGAAGAATCGCGCGATGAGGCTGTCCTCGCTCGGGCGTTCGCTCGCACTCATCGGCCGATCACCTTGCCCGCTCGCGTTAGCGCCCGCCCTGGCCGGCGGCCTTCTTCTCGAGCTCGCCGGGGCGCACTTCGCGGGCCACCTTGTCGAGCACCGCATTGACGAGGCCCGGCTCGTCGTCGCCGTAGAAGCCGTGGGTCACATCCACGTACTCGGTGATGACGACACGGGCCGGCACGTCCTTGCGGAACATCAACTCATAGCCGCCGCCGCGCAGGATGGCGCGCAGCACGGCCTCGATGCGCTTGAGGGGCCAGTCGGTGGCGAGCGCGTTGTCGATCCTGACGTCGATGTCGCGCTGGTTCTTGACCACGCCCGACAGGATATCGCGAAAGAAGGTGTTGTCCGACGGCTGGAACGCGATGCCTTCGACCTCGCGACCGATCCAGAACGTCTCGAACTCGGCGAGCGCGTCGACAACGGTCTTGCCGGAGATGTCCATCTGGTAGAGGGCCTGGACAGCAGCGAGGCGAGCGGCCGAGCGCTCTGCTGGCTTCGTCATGATCAGGCCTCCAGTTTCTGTTTGATGCGCAGGACGGCGAGCGCCGCCTCGACCGCGCCCCCGCCCTTATTCAATTCATTCACGCTCGCGCGGGTCCAGGCCTGCTGATCATTCTCGACGGTCAGGATGCCGTTGGCGAGCGGAATGCGCCGCTCGACCGACAGGTCCATGAGGGCGTGGGCGCTCTCGCCGGCAACGATATCATAATGGCCGGTCTCGCCGCGGATCACGCAGCCCAGGGCCACAACGGCGTCGTAGGGCTTGCCGGCCCTCTCGGCCGCATCGAGCGCGATGGCGATGGTGGCCGGGATCTCGAGGGCACCGTCCAGGGTCAGCACATCCATGCTGGCCTGCGCCGCCTCGACGGCTCCCTGCGCCCCGCGCAGAAGCTCATCGGCGATGTCGTCGTAGAAGCGGGCTTCGACGACGAGGATGCGGGCACCGGGAACCGGCGGGCGGGGGCTTTTCGGCTTGTCGGAATGGGCGACCATAGGTCTCGAACACCTTTAGTGTCAGCCTTCATTCTGAGTGCCAGGACTAGAGGCGACGGCAGTTCTCCTCCCCCTTGTGGGGAGGAGTTAGAGGTGGGGGTGTGAGCGATAGCCTATGCAGGTCTGACGCCAACACCCCCACCCTTAATCCCTCCCCACAAGGGGGAGGGAAACCCCGCGCTAGACCTTTTCGGCTAGGCTCAAAGATGAGGACTGCGTATGGAATACGGGAAACGTTGGGCGTTCCCCTACCCCGCCCGGCGCGCATCCGCAAGCCGCGCCGCGTAGCGGGCCATGAGGTCGACCTCCAGGTTGAGCTTGTCGCCCACCTGCCGGTCGCCCCAGGTGGTCACACTGAGCGTATGCGGAATGATGAGCACGGAGAACATGTCGTCGTTGACCGCATTCACGGTAAGCGACGTGCCATCGAGGCAGACCGAGCCCTTCTCGGCAATGAACGGGGCAAGCGCCGGCGGCACCTTGAGGGTGAAGCGGGCCGTCGGCCCCCAGGGATCGTCACCGGCGGTGATCGCCTCCTTGGCCACGATGGTGGCCAGACCGTCCACGTGCCCGGTCACGATATGACCGCCGAGCTCGTCGCCGATCTTCAGGGATCGCTCCAGGTTCACCCGCGTGCCCGCCTGCCACTCACCCACCGTCGTGCGCTCCAGCGTCTCGGCCGCGGCATCCACGTCGAACCAGCACCCACCATCGCGTTCGCCAAAGGCAACGACCGTGAGGCACGGCCCCCCGCAGGCGATGGAGGCGCCGAGCACGATGGTGGCAGGATCATAGGATGAATGGATGCGTAGGCGCTTGAGGGTGCCTTGGGACCCCTCCACCACCGCCACTTCACCGACATCGGTGACGATACCCGTAAACATCAGGGTCTCTCCCAGAGCATGGAAAGATCGGGGCCGATCTGCTGCTCGGCCCATAACTCGAGATGGTCCATGCGGTCCTGCAGCGATGCGCCGAGCGCCGGAACGTCGCCCTGGCCCCGCGCGGAGCGGCCGGTGATCAGGACCAGATCGTCGATGAGATCGGCTGTCGCCAGCGCGTCCGCCAGATCCGGTCCGCCTTCGCAAAACACCTGCGTGATGCCGCGTGTACCGAGAAGCTGCAAAGCCTCGGACAGCGAGACGCGGCCGGATACATCACTCGATACCCGCAGGACTTCGACACCCAGCGCTGTCAGTGCTCTTTCGGCATCCACCGGGGCATTCACTGTCGTTGCGATCCAGGTCGGGATCTCCCGCGCACCGGCTGCAACTCGCGATGTCACCGGCGTCCTGAGCTGAGAATCGACGACGATGCGAACAGGCGAGCGGCTCTCCAGTCCGGGAAGGCGCACATTCAGCAGCGGATCGTCCGCCAGCACCGTCCCGACACCGACCATGATCGCGTCCGCATGGGCGCGCATCAGGTGGACCCTGCCGTTGGCGATCTCGCCCGTGAGCATCAGGCGCGGGCCGTGGCGCGATCCGGCAAAGCCTTCCGTGCTCCGGGCGAGCTTCACGGTCACGGCGGGCCGTCCCTTCGTGACGCGGGTGATGTGCCCCCGATGAAGCCTCGCGCCGTCCTCGGCCAGGCAGCCGACATTCATCGGAATTCCTGCACGGCCGAAGCGCTCCGGTCCCTGGCCGGCGGCGTGCGGGCTCGGATCGGCCACGCTGACCACCAGCCGGCCGATACCAGCGGCGACGATGAGGTCGGTGCAGGATGGGCCGTGAGCCCGGCTGCTGCGGGTGGCGCAGGGCTCGAGGGTGACGTAGAGCGTTGCTCCACGGGCGCGCTCTCCGGCGGCCTCCAGCGCCATGCGCTCCGCATGTGGCCTGCCACCCGCCTGGGTGATGCCTTGTGCGAGGATGACAGGCACGTCACCGCTCTCATCGACCAGCACGGCTCCCACCGACGGGTTGGGCCAGGTCAACCCGAGATGGCGCGACGCGAGCGCAATCGCGAGGCGCATGAAGCGCTCGTCCTGATGGTTTGGTGTATGACGCTCCGGCAGCCCTCCTCCCCCTTGTGGGGAGGAGTTGGAGGTGGGGGTGCTGGCGCCACCTTCTGACGGAATGGTGCTCACACCCCCACCCTGACCCTCCCCACAAGGGGGAGGGACACTCGCGCTATGTTCTTTATCGGCCAGCCCCGGAGAGATATGGTCAGGCGGCAGCCCGCTGGCGCTGGGCCCGTTCATGACTCGCTCGGAGCGCGCTTTTTCTTCGGCGGCGGCGGCAGTTCGTCCTCGGTCTCTCCCTCGGCCAGCTTGCCAAGAATCTCCTCGAAGTCCCTGGCCTCGCGGAAGTTCTTGTAGACGGAGGCGAAGCGCACATAGGCCACGTCGTCGAGGCCTTTCAGCCCCTCCATGACGAGTTCGCCCACGGTTTCGCTCGGCACCTCGCCATCGCTCATGCTCTCGAGCTGGCGCACGATGCCGTTGATCATACGCTCGACGCGCTCGGGATCGACCGACCGCTTGCGCAGGGCCACGTCCACCGATTGCTGGAGCTTGTCCCGGTCGAAGGGAACGCGCCGGCCGGAGCGCTTCAACACCGTGAGCTCGCGCAGCTGCACGCGCTCGAAGGTCGTGAAGCGACCGCCGCAATCCGGGCAGATGCGGCGGCGGCGGATGGACGAGGAATCGTCCGTGGGGCGGGAATCCTTCACCTGGGTGTCCAGGCTCCCGCAATAAGGGCAACGCATGGATCAGCCGAATCTCAACCGTAGATCGGGAAGCGGCGGGTCAGCTCGTGAACCCGGTTCTTGACCGATTCCTCGACCGAAGCATTGGCCTCGTCGCCGTTCTTCGCCAAGCCATCCAAGGTCTCGACGATCAGCTCGCCGACCTTCTTGAACTCGGCCACGCCGAAGCCGCGTGAGGTGGCGGCGGGGGTGCCGAGGCGCACGCCCGAGGTCACCATCGGCTTCTCGGGATCGAACGGAACGCCGTTCTTGTTGCAGGTGATGTGGGCGCGGCCCAAAGCTGCTTCCGCGGCCTTGCCAGTGAGCTTCTTCGGGCGGAGATCCACCAGCATCAGATGGTTGTCCGTGCCGCCGGCCACGATGGCATAGCCGTTGGCGAGCATGGTGTCGGCCAGCACCTTGGCGTTCTCGACCACAGAACGGGCATAGAGCTTAAACTCGGGGCGCAGCGCCTCGCCGAACGCGACGGCTTTCGCCGCGATCACGTGCATGAGCGGGCCGCCCTGGAGGCCGGGGAAGATGGCCGAGTTGAACTTCTTGGCGAGATCTTCCTCATTGGTGAGGATCATGCCGCCGCGCGGGCCGCGCAGGGTCTTGTGGGTGGTCGTGGTGACCACATGCGCATGCGGGAACGGCGACGGATGGGCGCCGCCCGCCACGAGTCCGGCGAAGTGGGCGATGTCGACCATGAAGAAGGCACCGACCTCGTCGGCGATCTCGCGGAAGCGGGCGAAATCCCAGAACCGGGAATAGGCCGAGCCGCCGGCGACGATCACCTTCGGCTTGTGCTCGCGGGCCAGCTGGGCGACCTCGTCCATGTCGATGATCTGGTCGCTTTCGCGCACCTTGTAGCTCACCACGTTGAACCACTTGCCGGACATGTTGACCGGAGAGCCGTGAGTCAGGTGGCCGCCGCAGGCGAGGTCGAGACCCATGAAGGTATCGCCGGGCTTCATGAGCGCCATGAACACGGCCTGGTTGGCCTGGGAGCCGGAATTGGGCTGCACGTTGGCGAACTTGCAGTCGAACAGGCGCTTGGCGCGCTCGATGGCGAGCTCCTCGGCCATGTCGACGAACTGGCAGCCGCCGTAATATCGGCGGCCCGGATAGCCTTCCGCGTATTTGTTGGTCATCACCGACCCTTGCGCCTCAAGGACGGCGCGGGACACGATGTTCTCGGAGGCGATCAGCTCGATCTCGTCGCGCTGGCGGCCGAGCTCCAGCCCGATGGCGCGGGCGATCTCGGGATCGCTGTCGACGAGGCTTGCCGAAAAGAAGCTGTTGGAAAGATGGCTGTGTGCCGCTTCACTGGCGCTCATGGGTACCCTCGCCTTCCTGTGAGCCCGCCGACACGGGCCGCTGAATCCTGATTGTACTGGCCTTTATCATGGCGGGCTTCACCACGCCAACTGCTCCGGAGACATGCCCACTAGGCTCTAGGAATGCAACGGCAGGCCCGGATAGAAGGCAGAGGCCGATTCCAGTGTCATTCCCGGCCGGAGCAAGGGAATCCATGGCGCTGAGCGTGCGAGTGAATCCCCTTCCCGGCCTGCGGCCGCCGGGGATGACACCCGCCACGTCATGGCCGGGCCTGTCCCGGCCATCCCGATCAGAAATGCACCGCGCCTCTCAGAAACGAGATCACCGGCACGAGGCCGGTGATGACGTAAAGTTTGAAGCTGGCTCTGCAAGATCAGTTCTGCAGGAACATTTCCTGGTCCGGCTCAGTCGGCACCCGGCTCGCGACCGGGATCGCGTTGCCGAGACCGTCCTTGTTGTAGATGTCGTCGCGGAACTGCACGAGGCCGTCCGGGGTCGCCCAGGCGGTGACGTAGATCCAGTGGATCGGAACGGCCTGGGCCAGGCGGGCGTCGATGCGCTCGCCGGACCGGAAGGTCGCGTCGATCTGCTCACGGCTCCAGCCGGGGGTGTCCTTCAACAGCCACTCGATATAGTCGCGCACGTTCTGGATACGGATGCAGCCGGAGGAGACGAAGCGGAAGTCGTCGCCGAAGATGCCCTTGGAGGGCGTGTCGTGCATGTAGACGCCGTGCGGGTTCGGGATGTTGATGCGCACGAACCCCATGGAGTTCAGGTCGCCGCCCGGATCCTGGCGGAAGCGGTAGCGGGTCGCCTCGTCGGAGAACCAGTTGATCTGGCTGGAGGGAACCTCCTGGCCGGCCGCATTGAAGATGCGGATCTTGTTCTCGCTCAGGTAGTTCGGCTCCTTCTGCATCTTCGGGATGAGGTCCTTTTTGACCACCGAGGCAGGAGCCGTCCAGAACGGGTTGAAGTTGACCTCGACCACCTTCGAGTTCAGCAGAGGCGACTGGCGGTCGATCTTGCCGACGCCGGCCGCGTGGCGGGTGTGAACGACGCCACCCTCCACCGTCTCCACGAGAGCCGCGGGAATGTTCGCGACCGCATAGCGGTTGGTGAGCCCGGTGCCGACGAGGCTGCGCAGGCGGGCGACGTTGATCTCGAGCTGACGGATGCGCAGGTCGACCGGCACGTTCATGGCGACCACGGTCGGGCCCGTCATGGTGCCCGTGGAACTGATGCCGTGGCGGGCCTGGAAGCGGCGGACGGCCGACTCGACGTAGGAATCGTAGATGGGCGATTCGCCGGCGGCCTGATCGAGGTCGCCCGTGACGATGAGACGCTGGCGCAGGGCCACGACAGCCGGGCTCTTGGAGCCGACGCGCAGGCCCTGGGCGCCCTGCACGGGCTGCCAGCCGCCGCGGGCGGCGATGTTGCGGTAATACTCGATCATCTGCTCGGTGGCGGCGAGCGACTCGGCCGAGAGCATGGGGGTCGACGTCCGCTGGACGCGGGTGCGGGAGACCGCCTCGTAATTCTGCGACCACTCGGCCTGGTTCTGGGCAAATTGCTGCGCCAGGGCTCCGGTGGCCGGCGTGAAGATCAGGGCGAGCGATCCAGTCAGAAGGGTACGGCGAGACAACATGAGCGCAGGCTCTTCCCGGTTAGGTGTGGTCATGGCGGGAGTGACGGACAGACGCCGGCTCCCCCTCTCCTGGCGATAAGTGCCGGGATAGGATTAAAGAACGGTATCGAAAACGAGGAACATCGGGGCCGTTTTATGGCAATCCGGCTGATGGGCCGCTCCTCGCGCTTCGGAACCTCTCTTCAGGGCGATGTAACCTTGAACTGTTGTCTTGAGGATACACTTCTACGTGAGGAGCTTGGCTGCGGGCTTCGCCTTTGGCGACGGGTCAGTGCCCTTCCCGGGCCGCCAGCCAGGAAATGCCCAGGTAGACAGCCATGAGCGTGAGGAAGAACGTCACGGTCATCACGCCGCTGGCGAGGATCCCGGGGAAAAAGGCCGCCAGGATCAGGTGGCTCATGAGGGCGAGAAGCCACATGATTCCACCCCAGGTGCTCGCCATCCAGAGGCCCACGGCGGCGATCAGGTCAATTAGGGCGAAGTAGATGGTGGTGGCCTGGTAGCCCATGGAGCGTGCCTCGAACTGGCCGACCGGGGTCCAGATCCCGAGGATCACCGCCCAGGCGCTCAGGCCCTTCATGATCCAGAGAATGGCCAGGATGCGCATGAAGCAGGTGAGCACGAAGCTCCAGCGCATGAAGCCCTGGGGTGCGGGCCGCTCCTCGATCCGGTCCGAAAGGTACTCCCGTGCCGCGTGGCTGGACGGCTGGCTGCCTCTGTGGGGCATCAGGCGGTCTCCAACTCGTGCGACCCGAGGTCTGCGAAATGATGCTCGATCGCGGCCCTGTCCACCTGCTCAAGGGAGGCAGGCTGCCAGCGTGGCTGGTTGTCCTTGTCGATGATGACCGCCCGGACGCCCTCGCGGAAGTCATGGCCGTCGCCGATGCGGGACACGATGCGGAACTCGACCTTCATGGCCTCCTCGAAATCGAGGGAGGCGCCCCGGCGCACCTGCTCGAAGGCGAGGTTCATGCTCGTCGGCGACTTGGTGCGCATGCCGGCGGCCGTCCTGGCGGCGAAGTCCGAACCTCTTGCGGCAGCCTCGTCGAGGCGCTGCAGGATGGCGGCGACACTGCCGGCCGAGAAACAGGAATCGATCTCGGCCCTGTGAGCTTCCAGCGGCGCCGGGCCGGGATCGACGGCGGCTCGGGCCACCGCTTCGTCCGCCGGCTCGCCGGCGATGAGCGCCTGGCGCAATGCCGGAATACCCGCGCTTGCGACCGAGTGCGTCGCAAGCTCCAGCATGACCGCATCGGCCCGCTTCACCCGCTCCCCGGTAAGGGCAAGATACATGCCCGTCTCTCCGGGCAGGCGCGGCAGGGCGTAGGTGGCGCCCACATCCGGGAAGAAGCCGATGCCCACCTCAGGCATGGCGAAGAGGTAGCGCTCGCCTGCTACCCGGTGCGAGCCGTGCAGGGAAACGCCGACGCCCCCGCCCATGACGATGCCGTCGATGAGGGCGATGTAGGGCTTCGGGTAGCGCTTGATGCGGATGTTGAGCTGGTATTCCTCGCGCCAGAAAGCGAGCGCCTCCTCACGTTTTCCGGCCCTCAGATCTTCGGTGAGCTGCCGGATGTCGCCGCCGGCGCAGAAGGCCTTCTCGCCGGCGGCCTGAACCACGACCCGCGTGACGGCGGGATCTTTCTCCCACGCATCGAGCGCCCGGCGCATCTCGCGGACCATGGCGAGGTTGAGGGCATTGAGCGCCTTGGGACGGTTGAGCGTGATGAGCCCGGCCTCCCCCTGCTTCTCGCAGACGACTTCGACGCTCTCGTCCATGGACCACTCCTTCATCTCGTGCGGCTTAAAACAAGGCCGGGGCCGGCCGTCAATGCATGGCTGGGTTGAGGCCAATCTTCCATGGATCCTGCGGAACTGCGACCTCGAACCCTTTTTTAGAGCGATTTAAATGTGCTAACCCTCTCGAAAGCCGCCGGCGCAGCGAAGCCGGGGTCGGATGAGGATCCATGTCGAAGCTGTCGCCGTTCCGCCGCCCCTCCCCGGAGGAAGCCCAATCGTCTTCCTTAAGCCTGTCCCATCGCCTCCGGCGCAACCGCAAGGCCGAGTGGGCGCGGAGGCTGGTGCGCGAGAACGTGCTCACGGCAAACGACCTGATCTGGCCGATCTTCATTGTCGAGGGCGCAAGCGGCCGCACACCGGTCGCCTCCATGCCAGGCGTAGAGCGCCTCACCATCGGAGAGGCCGTGCGGGAAGCCGAGCGGGCGGCATCGCTCGACATCCCGGCGATCGCGCTGTTTCCGTATACAGACCCGTCCTTACGCGATCCGACCGGATCTGAGTCGCTCAACAGCCGCAACCTCGTCTGCCGGGCTGTGCGCGAGATCAAGAAGGCGGTGCCAAACATCGGCATCATCTGCGACGTGGCCCTCGATCCCTATACCAGCCACGGCCATGACGGCGTGCTGGAGGGCGAGCGGATCCTCAACGACGAGACGGTGGCCCTGCTGGTGCGGCAGGCCCTGCTCCAGGCCGAGGCCGGAGCCGACATCATCGCGCCCTCCGACATGATGGACGGCCGCGTCGCGTCGATCCGCGAAGGCCTCGACGGGGCTGGGTTCCAAGACGTGCAGATCATGGCCTATGCGGCCAAATACGCCTCGGCCTTCTACGGCCCGTTCCGCGATGCCATCGGCACCAGCGCTTGCCTCGTGGGCGACAAGCGCACGTACCAGATGGATCCGGCCAATTCCGACGAGGCCATGCGCGAGGTCGCCCTCGACCTCGAGGAAGGCGCCGACATGATCATGGTCAAGCCCGGCATGCCCTATCTCGACATTGTGCGCCGGGCCAAGGACACCTTCGCGGTCCCGACCTTCGCCTACCAAGTCTCCGGCGAGTATGCCATGATCCAGGCCGCGGCCGCGAATGGCTGGATCGACGGGGAGCGGGCGATGATGGAGAGCCTTCTGGCCTTCAAGCGTGCAGGCGCAGACGGCATTCTCACCTACTTCGCCCCGCAGGTCGCCGAGAAGCTGAAGAGCCAGGGCTGAGCGGCACCGACAATTCAGGCTCCCACATGTCAGGCTCAGGACTCGTCAAGGTGCGGCGGCTCGCCGTCCTCTTGTGGAGTCTGAGCCTCTTATCCGCCTGCGGCATCACCATCGATGCGGAGCAGGCGCGGGTCTGCCGCTTGACCTTGCCGGCGCTCAATCCCGGCGCGGTCATCGCCGTAGAGCGGGTGCGCGCGGGGCCGGTCGCGCGAAGCCTGCGGATCGACTACATCGCCCAGTATCCCGACCGACCGATGCTGGAGCGCTTCGCCATCTGCCAGTTCGCCGCCGAGGGGCTTTCACCCAACAAGGCGGAGCTGACGGGCTTGGGCACCGAAGAAGGCCCGCTCTCCGGCGCCAGTCTCTACATGCTCAAGCGCTACTACCTCGACACGCCGGAAGGCGCAGCGGGCGATCCCGGCAGTCGCGTCGATGCGGATGTGATTGAGGTCCCGATGGCGGCCGCCTATTGGCTGCAGCAGATCCTCGTGAGCCTGCCGCGAACCGCCATCTATGCCCTGCTATCGACCGCGTTCGCTCTGGTGTTCGGCTTGAGCGGACGGATCAATCTTGCCTTCGGGGAGCTTGCCGCCATCGGGTCGGCGGCCACCATCGCCGGGGCTTCCGTCGTTCTGGCCTCGGGCGCCAGCGCGCCCGTGCTCGGGCTGGCGGCAGGCCTTGTCGCCGCGCTCTTCGCCGGTGCAATCCACAGCGCGGTCGGCGGATATTTCACCATCGGCCGCATCACCGCCGAGAGCACCCAGCCGAGCCTCATCGCGACAGTCGGCCTGTCGCTGTTCCTCATGGAGTACCTGCGGATCGTGCAGAGCCCCGTGACCGTGTGGCTGCCGCCGATCTGGTCCGAGGCTTGGCCGCTTGCCCGTACACAGGAATTTCTTGTCAGCCTCACGCCGATCACGGCCATCACGGCCGGCATCGGCCTGATCGCGGCACTTGGCCTCCTCTGGCTTGTCCAGGCAACGAGCTTTGGACGGGCTTGGCGGGCCTATGCGGATGATGCGAAAGCGGCAGCCCTCATGGGCGTGAACGGACCCCGCCTGCTCATCCAGACTCTGGCGCTGGCTGGCGCTATGGCGGGGCTCTCGGGTATGCTGATCGTGGCGCAATATGGCGGCCTCGGCTTCGCGGGAGGCTTCCAGTACGGCCTCAAGGCGCTGATCGCCGCCATCATCGGAGGGATTGGCTCCATCCCGGGCGCGATGTTAGGAGGTTTCGCCGTGGGCTTGTTCGAGACCCTGTGGTCGGCGTATCTGCCCATCGAGGTGCGCGACATGGCGCTTTACGCGGCGCTCGTCGTGTTCCTGATCTTCCGGCCCGGCGGCATGCTGGGTTTCAAGGATCCGACGCCAAGGCCTGTATAAAAGCGTATAATAACTCTCCGGAGGAGTTTGTGGCCAACTACGCCATCACCATCGACGATGTGACCCGTGCTGCGGAGACGATCCGGGGCCAGGTGCTGCGCACGCCGCTCGTTCCCGCCCCTCGCCTGTCGCAGCTCACCGGCGCCACGGTCTGCGTCAAGCACGAGAACATGCAGCCGACCGGCTCCTTCAAGGAGCGCGGCGCGGTGACGAAGCTGGAAAGTCTCAAACCCTACGAGCGCACCCGCGGGGTCATCGCCATGTCGGCCGGCAACCACGCCCAGGCCGTGGCTTATCACGCCCGGCGCCTCGGCATCCCGGCCACCATCGTCATGCCGGAGGGTACGCCCCTGGTGAAGGCGGAGAACACCCGCTCCTACGGGGCCAAGGTTATCCTCTTCGGCGAAACGCTCTATGAGGCCGCCGCCCGCGCCCGCGAGATCGCCGAGGCCGAGAGCCTCGTCTTCGTGCATCCCTATGACGACCCGAAAGTGATGGCCGGCCAGGGCACCATCGGCCTGGAAATGCTGGAGGATGCACCCGATCTCGACCAGATCATCGTGCCCATCGGCGGCGGCGGGCTCATCTCGGGCATCACGGTGGCCGTGAAGGCGCTCAAGCCCAGCATCGAAATCATCGGCGTGGAGGCTGCCCTCTACCCCTCCTTCCGCAATGCCATCCTGGGCCAGAACCAGCCCATCGGCGGCGCGACGCTGGCTGAAGGCATTGCGGTGAAGACCGTCGGGCAGCTGCCCCTGCCCGTTGTGCGCGATCTCGTGTCCGACATCATCGCCGTCGAGGAACCCCTGATCGAACGCGCCGTCAACGCCTACGCCACCCTGCAGCGGACCATGGCGGAAGGCGCGGGCGCGGCCGGGCTCGCCGCGATGATGGCGCAGCCGGAACGCTTCGAGGGCAAGCGGGTCGGCCTCGTGCTCTGCGGCGGCAACATCGACGCCCGGATCCTCGCATCCGTCATGGTGCGCGAGCTGGAACGGGACGACCGCATCACCTCGTTCCGCATCACCTCCAATGACAGGCCGGGCCTGCTGGGGCGCGTGGCGAGCCTGCTTGGCCAGCTCGGGGCCAATATCCTGGAGGTGTCGCACGGCCGCCTGTTCCTGGACGTGCCGGCGAAGGGCGTTTCCATCGACATCACTATCGAAACGCGCGACAGACAACATACATTGGAGGTGTTCGAGGCTCTGGCGGCCGAGGGACTCGCTCCGCAACGGATCGTCTCCCGAAGCCTGCCCGCGACCGCCTTCTGAGGAGAAACCCATGGTCAACCGCCCCTACCCGCCGACCCTGAACTACCCGTCCTACGAGGTCGACCGGGTGACGGAGGGCGTCATCAGCCGACGCTTCTGGGCCTATTTGATCGACCTCGTCGTGATCGCCCTCTGGGTCGTGCTGATCTCCATCGGCATTTTCTTCCTCGGCATCATCACGCTCGGCCTCGGCTGGGGGCTGTTCTTCGCACTGCCGCTCACGGCGCTGATCTTCATCGTCTACAACGCGGTGACCATCGGCGGTGCCGCCCAGGCGACGGTGGGCATGCGCTACATGGGCCTGCGCGTGATCGACCCGCGCACCGGCCGGGGCCCGTCCCCGCTGTCGGCCGCCGTGCACGCGCTGTTCTTCTACGTGGCGATCTCAACCTTCCTGCTCTGGGCCTGCGACGTGTTCGTCGGCTTCGTCCGCGACGACCGGCGCTTCATCCGCGACCTGCTCACGGGCATGATGGTGGTCAGGGCGTAAGGTATTGCGGTTGTCATTCCCGGCTGCAGCGAAGCGGAGGGGACGGGAATTCACCCATATGCTCGACGCTATGGATCCCCTTCCCGCACTTCGTACGCCGGGGATGACATCGAGGAGCGGGTTTCGAAAACACACCCCTGTGACAACCGATCTCTTTTCCTGGACGTACGGGACACCAATGTTATCCTTCAAGCGTTGATGAAGCGCTCAAGGTTTCTCCACAAGGCTTTCCCGATTGACGAGCCAACCCCGCGACGCCCCGCAGTTCTACCTCACCTCCCCGTCCGCATGTCCTTACCTGCCGGGCAAGGAGGAGCGGAAGGTCTTCACGCATATCGTGGGACGGCGCGGGCGGGAGCTGAATGAAATCCTCACGCAAGGGGGTTTCCGCCGGTCGCAGACCATCGCCTACCGGCCCGCTTGCGACACCTGCCGGGCCTGCGTGTCGGTGCGGGTTCTCGTGGAAGAGTTCGAGCCCTCGGGCAATCTCAAGCGCGTGCTGAAGGACAACGCCGACCTCATCGGCAACGCCCTGCCCAACCGTCCCACCTCAGAGCAGTATTCCCTGTTCCGCCACTACGTCGACAACCGCCACGCGGATGGCGGCATGGCCGACATGACGGTGCTCGATTATTCCATGATGATCGAGGACAGCCATGTGGACACCAAGCTCATCGAGTATCGCCGGCGCGGCATCGACAGCGGCATCACCGGCAAGGGCTCGGGCGATCTGATCGCCGTCTGCCTAACCGACGAGATGAGCGACGGCCTCTCCATGGTCTATTCGTTCTACGCTCCGGAGATGCAGCACCGCAGCCTCGGCACCTTCATGATCCTCGACCACATCCGCCGCGCCAGGGCGATGGGCCTGCCGTATCTCTATCTCGGCTACTGGGTCGAGGGCTCGAAGAAGATGGGCTACAAGGCCCGATTCAAGCCTCAGGAGCGGCTGCTGGCGAACGGTTGGGCGCGGGTGGAGTGACTCGAGCTGAGGCGCGAGGTCATCAGACTTGGGATCTCGTTCGCCGCAGGAGGGGCATGGCCGCGAAGATAAGCTGAGCGCCAAGTCCAACGAGCGCGCTGGCCGATCCGTAGGTGGCGAGATGCTCAGCCGGCGTGCGGCCGAAGGCGAGCACCGAGACGCCGAGTTCCGCGAGCATCAGAAGACTAAAGGCGACCCCGCCGATGGCGAGACGCGTTTCCAAGCTAAGCCCGACGCGAAGCCGCCGCAGAACCCAGCCGCATGCGATCCACGACGCCGTCAACATGATCGGCAGCTCAACCAGCACCGCCTCTGTCTCTCCCAGGCGCGGAGCGATCATCAGGACGCGGGCGGCGCCAAGGATGAAACCGAGTGCGAAGATGACGGCAAAGTAGAGAGCCCCTGCTGCGATGGCCCGCATGCTGATTCCTCATTCAGATAAAAAGAAACCCTCCCGCTGATGGGGAGGGTTTCGACAGGAAGCGGGAAGCGCGTCACTCCCCGAACTTGTTCGACTTCGGGAAGCCCTTCGGAGGCAACCTGCCGGCTTCCGTCCGGTCGCCCATCCAGTCGCGCAGGTCCTCCTTGGCCACCGTCCAGGTGCGGCCGGAGGTGTCCTTCCAGGTCAGGCCTTCCTTCAGCTTGAAGACCTTGGCGTCGGAGACGCCGCCGTCCTTGTAACGCTGGAGGCGCACGCCCTTGCCGCGGGTCATCTCCGGCACCTGCTTCGACGGGAAGATCAGAAGCTTGCGGTTCTCGCCGATGATCGCGACGTGGTCGCCCTCAGCCTCGGTGCAGACCACCATCTTGGCGGGCACATCGAGGTTGAGGATCTGCTTGCCCTTGCGGGTGTTCGCCGTGATCTCGTCCGTCGGCACGATGAAGCCGCGGCCGTCGGTGCCCGCGACGAGCAGTTTCGAGCCGGCACGGTATGGGAAGGCCGCAATGAAGTCGGCGCCCTCCTCCAGATCGACCATGAGACGGATCGGATCGCCGAAGCCGCGGCCGCCGGGGAGCTTGGAGGCTTCCAGCGTGAAGAAGCGGCCATTGTCCGCCGCCACCACGATCTTGGACGTTGTCTCGGCGAAGAAGGCCGTCTTCAGGGCATCGTCGCCCTTGAACTGCACGGCGGAGAGATCGGCCTGATGGCCCTTCATGGCGCGGATCCAGCCCTTCTCGGACACGATGACCGTGATCGGCTCGCGCTCGATCATGGCCTCCGCGAAGTCGATGTCGGAGGTGTCCGGCGCCTCGGCGAAGGTGGTGCGGCGCTTGCCCAGGGCGGTATCGGGACCAAAGGTCTTGCGCACCTCCTTGATCTCGGCCGAGATCGTCTTCCACTGCACCTTCTCGGAGCCGAGCAGCTCCTCGATCTTGGCCTTCTCGTCCTGCAGGTTCTTCTGCTCGCGCTTGAGCTCCATCTCCTCGAGCTTGCGCAAGGAGCGCAGGCGCGTATCGAGGATGGCGTTGGCCTGCACCTCAGTGAGCTTGAAGACGCGCATCAGCTCCTGCTTCGGCTCGTCCTCCTCGCGGATGATTTTAATCACCCGGTCGAGGTCTAGATATACGATGAGGAGGCCGCCCAGGATTTCCAAACGCCTGTCGATGGCGGCCAAGCGGAAGCCCGAACGGCGGATCAGCACCTCGCGACGATGGTCGAGCCATTCGCGCAGGCATTCGGCGAGGCTCAGGACCTTCGGCACCTTGCCGCCGGCGAGCACGTTCACGTTCATCGGAACCCGGCTCTCGAGCTCGGTAAGCTTGAACAGCGATTCCATCAGGATGATCGGATCGACCGTCTTGGCGCGGGGCTCGAGAACGACGCGGATGTCTTCCGCCGATTCATCGCGCACGTCGGCCAGAAGCGGCAGCTTCTTTTCCTGCAGCAGCTCGGCGATCTTCTCGATCAGGCGCGACTTCGGCACGGAGTAAGGGATTTCGGTGACGACGATCTGCCAGTTGCCGCGGCCGAGATCCTCCTTGGCCCAGCGGGCGCGCACGCGGAACGAGCCGCGGCCCGTGCGGTAGGTCTCGGCCATGGCGGCCGGCGTGTCGACGATGATGCCGCCGGTGGGCAGGTCCGGTCCCGGCACGTACTGCATCAGCTGTTCGGACGTGGCGGTCGGCTTCGCGATCAGGTGCAGGGCCGCGTCGCAGAGTTCGGCGGCGTTGTGCGGCGGGATCGAGGTCGCCATGCCGACCGCGATGCCCTGCGAGCCGTTGGCCAGCAGGTTCGGGAAGGCAGCCGGCAGCACCACCGGCTCCTCGTTGGCCTGATCGTAGGTCTCGCGGAAATCGACTGAATCCTCGTCGATACCCTCGAGCAGCAGGCGCGCCACTTCCGTCATGCGCGCTTCGGTGTAGCGCATGGCGGCGGCGCCATCGCCGTCGATGTTGCCGAAATTGCCCTGCCCGTCCGCCAGCGGATAGCGCTGGGCGAAGTCCTGCGCCATGCGCACCAGGGCCTCGTAGATCGACTGGTCGCCGTGCGGGTGGAACTGACCCATCACGTCGCCGACGATGCGGGCGCATTTCTTCGGCGCCGACTTCGGATCGAGCCTCAGGAGCCGCATGGCGTGCAGTATGCGCCGGTGGACCGGCTTCAACCCATCGCGTGCATCCGGCAACGCCCGGTGCATGATGGTCGAGAGCGCATAGGCGAGATAGCGCTCTTCCAGGGCGTCCTTGAGATTGATGTTCTCGATCTCGCCCCCTGACGGCGGATTGACCGGCTTACCCATAACTCGAAATCCTTAACTGCGAATCGCTTCTTACCATTTGAAAAGAGAACATAACAGAAACAAACCTCATTCGTCCTCAGCCGTGACCAGTGCGACGAAACGCGCCCGCTCGTCCGGGGCCCGCTGCCCCTGAGGGCCGAAGACGTTCTGATGCAGGAAGAAGTCGGTGAGCGCAAATCCGGCCCGGATGTCCTCTTCCCTGGGCCGATTCTCTCGGGTCTGGCCGATCAGGAAGCCCGGCAGCTTAAGCAGCCGGTCCTTGTAAGGCTCACCGGCCTCGGCCGACACGGCCCGCCCGCTCCGGGGCGACACGTAGGTCAGGTCGCGCTCCGTCCCGGTAGCGGCGCAGCTGGTGAGATCGAGGCCGAAACCGAGCTCGGTCAGCATGGCGAGCTCGAAGCGCACGAACAAAGCCGGAGCGAGATCGGGGTCGTCCAGGTGATCGACCAGAACAGTGAGCGTCTCGAAGAGGGCGAAATGCGGGTCGCGCTCCGGGAAGTAGCGCAGAAGATGGGCGAGCGTCGACAGCCCGTAGAGCGCCATCGACGACCCCATCAGCCGTGCGGCGCGCAGGTTCAGTCCTTCCACCTGATAGGTGCCCAGATGCTCATCGAGCCGAGCACGCCAAGTCGCCTGCACGGTGTTTCCGGGTTGGAGAACCGCCTGAAGGGTCTTGGAGCGCCCACCATGAACCAGTCCCATGTGCCGGCCGTGCTCGCGCGTCATCAGCTCGAGAATGATGCTCGACTCGCCGTGCTTGCGGGCGCCGAGAACGACGCCTTCGTCAGTCCAATGCATCGGACGCGGTGGCCCTCGAAAAGATATCTGCCGGATCTCTTATGTAAGCATTCAGGGGGCATTCAGCCATGGTCTTCAACCATATCCGGCAACTTCTAATATTCTGTTGCAGAAGCGGAATTCGCCCGGAGGGGAACCAAACCTCCCCCTTCACATTGTCGAACACCCTAGTGTGTCTAGTGATGAATTGAGGATCATGAAACTCTCCAATCTGTTTCTTGCGAGCACCGCCCTTCCCCTGATGCTGCTGCCGGCGAACGTGTCGGCGCTCCAGCCGGAAGCCACAGCACCCATTGTCGTCGCTCAGGCCGGACCGAGCGCCCAGGAAGAACTCCCACCCGGCGCACGCCCGAGGCGGCAGGGCCAGCAGGACGGCGACGGACCCCGTCGTGGCGGCCAAGGCCAGGAGCGCAGGCAGGGCGGCCAGGATGCCGGCGGCCCCGGCGCCTCCGAAGATGCAGGCCCGCGAGGGCCGCGAGGCGCAGGCCCGGCGGAACGTGGTGGGCCCGATGGGCCGCGCGGCTCTCGCGCAACCGATTCCGAGGATTCCCCGCCCCCGCGCCGCGGCGCGGCACAACCCGCCGAGCGGCCGACGCCGCCCTCTGGCACAGTACCGGCTACCCCTGCGCGCCCTGCAGAGCAGACGCCGTCAGAACGCCCCCGGCCTTCCGCCGAGACACCCGAACGACCAGCTCGCCCGGCTGCCCAGGAGCGTGAGCGTCCGCGACCGCCGGCACCTGCCGCCGGAACACCGCCGAGCACGCCCGCTCCGGCGGCTCAGCCCGCCACACCTCCGGCTCCAGCCCAACAGCGGCCTGCCGCAGGTGCGCCCCGACCAACCGATGCGGAGCGACCGGCCCGGCCAGGTGATACGGAGCGACCGGACCGCCAGCGCGCCCGTGACCAGCGTCCTAGCCAGGACGCACCCACTACGACCACAGCCCCGACGGCTCCCGCACCTTCGGCACCAACGGCCGCCCCTGCGGCACCCGCTGTTCCGACACCTGCTCCGGCGTCCGCGCCAACGGCTCCGGCAACGCGGACCCAGCCCGCTCCGACAGCTCCCGCGGCTCCTGCTCCCGAAACGCGAGCCCAGCCCACGGCACCGGCCCAAACGGCACCTCAGCAGGCGGCTCCCGCCACGACCCAGCCGCTCGATGCGTCCCGCGTCCGCATCGAGGATCTGCGCCGCGAGCGGCGGGAACGTCGTGAGGGCGGCCGGGTGATCATCGAGGAGCCGGGCAACCGCACGATCGTTCGCCAAGGCAATGAGGTGATCATCCGCAGCGATGAGACCGAACGCTTCCGCCGGACCTATCGAGACGCCGATATCCGCGTGGAGCGGCGCGGCGGCAACGAGGAGGTCACGATCGTGCGCCGCCCTGACGGCTCCGAGATCCTGACCGTGCGCGATGAGGACGGAAACCTGATCCGCCGCGTGCGGCGCGAGCCCGCAGGACGTGAGGTCGTGCTAATCGAGAATCGCCGCAGCGGTATCGAGCGCCGCCCCGGCTACGGCTATATGGAGGAGGAGGTCGTCCGCCTGCCGCCCCCGAACGTGCGTATCCCGCGCGAGCGCTACATCGTCGAGACGGAGCGCGCCTCGCGGGCCGACATCGTCGAGGCCTTTACGGCACCGCCGGTGGAGAGGGTCGAGCGGGCTTATACCCTCGACGAGATCCGCCGCAGCCAGCCGCTGCGCCAGCGCATGCCACGGGTCGACCTCGACACGATCACCTTCGAGTTCGGATCCTGGGAGTTGCCCCCGGATCAGATCGACCAGTTGCGAGTGATTGCCGAGGGCCTGCGTGAGGCGATCTCCCGCAACCCGAACGAGATCTTCCTCGTCGAGGGCCACACCGATGCGGTCGGGGCGGATGAGGACAACCTAACTCTCTCCGATCGGCGTGCGGAAACCATCGCCACGATCCTCACGCAGCGCTTCCAGATCCCGGCCGAGAACCTGACCACCCAGGGCTACGGCGAGCAGTATCTGAAGGTGACGACAGAGGCCCCCGAGCAGCAGAACCGTCGCGTGACCCTGCGCCGGATCACCCCGCTGCTGCAGGGCCAGAACCAGCAGCAATAACACCGAAATACCGGGAGGGTCCCCACTCTCCCGGTTTTCGTTTCAACATTCTCACTCGGGCAGGCCTGCCTGCCGCAGCCCCTCCGCAAACCGGCTCATTGCCTCCATGCTGAAGGCCAACGCCTGGACAATGTCAGCGAGCCGGATTCCGGGATAGCTTTTCACCAACTCGTCGACGCTTTCCCGAGCCTTATCTAAGTCTCCCGCGAGGGCATAGGCGGGCGCGAGGGTGCGATGGATCCAGGCGGTCCTGGGCTTGCTCGTAAGCGCCTTTTCCTGCCATTGCGCAGCAAGATCGTAGCGCCGCGCGATGAAGTGGGCGCAGCCGATGCCAATCTCGCAATTGAACGCCATCGGATCGAACGGGCTCAGGCGGAGGGACCGTTCGAAATGCTCGATCGCGACCTCCGGGTCGTCCTGATAGTTGTGCAGCCACCCGCTGCGGTTCCAGGCCCAGGCCGAGTTCGGATCCAGCGACAGCGCACGCTCAAGCATCGATGTGGCGCGCTGGAATTCCCGCGTGATCGTCAGGGCGGCACCGAGCACCGTGAGGATGAAGGGATCTTCGTAGGCCAAGGCCGCTGCGGCTTGCGCCTGGCGGAGGGTCTCGCGCTTGTCCTCCTGAAGGTTCTTCGACCAGTTGTAGACGACCCGCTGACCCCGGCACCAAGCGGCCAGGGCCATGGCGAGCGTATAACCCGGGTCTAGGAGAAGCGCCTTGTCCAGGAGCCGGGCCGCCTCCTTGTTTGCCTCGTATTCCAGGGCCCAGACATAGGGGAGCGCACGCATCACGAGGTCGTAGGCATCGAGATTTTCAGGTCGCTTGCGCCTGGCCCGCTCGATCTCGGCCGTTCGGATCGATGGCTGGATCGACCCCACGACACTGGCCGTGATCTGATCCTGAAGGTCGAATACATCCTCGACGACGCCGTCGTAATGCTCGGCCCAGAGATGCATTCCGGTGCTCGCATCGACCAGCTGCGCCGTGATCCGAATCCTCGGACCCGAGCGCCTGACGCTGCCCTCCAGCACATAGCGGACGCCGAGTTCCCGGCCGATCTGCTCGACGCTGATGGAGCGGCCCTTATACGCAAAGGTCGAGTTCCGCGCGATGACGAAGAACGACTTGAAGCGCGACAGGGCTGCGATGATGTCTTCGACGATGCCGTCGGCGAAATATTCTTGCTCTGGTTCCTTACTGATATTGACGAAAGGCAGAACGGCGATGGAGGGTCCTTCCGGATGAGAACCGGAGGGCCGGCGCTCTGGCGAGCGTTGCATCGTGTCCATTCCTTCCAAGAGGCAGAAGACCCTGATCGGCTGCCCGATGTTCTTGAAACGCTGCTCTCCGCGATCCTCGAACGCATAGGAAAGCTTGCCCTTCACCTCCTCGTAGACTTTTCCCGAAAGGCAGATGCCGCCCGGCAGCGCCATCTTCTGCAATCTGGCGGCAACGTTCACGCCATCGCCAAAAATGTCGCCATCGTCCTCGACCATGATGTCGCCGAGATTGATGCCGACGCGGAGTTGAAGGGGCTTGGCATCAGCCTTGCCTTGAGGACTGGCAACCGCTTCTTGAAGTTCGACAGCACAGCGCACCGCATCCACAGGGCTTGCAAACTCGATCAGGAATCCATCCCCGATCGTCTTCACCAGCCGCCCATGATGGGACTTAATCCGAGGTTCGATGACCTGGCGCCGAAGGTCTCTGAGGCGGCTGAGCGTCCCTTCCTCGTCCCTGAACATGAGATCGGAATAGCCTACCACGTCCGCGGCAAGCACGGCTGCAAGACGTCTTTGCGCCGTGTGATCAGAAGGGCTGTTCATGGCCTCTCCAGGACGTCGACGCTGATACCGCTGGAACGCAACGTCAGGAAGGCTGAGTCCGGGGTCGAACCGGCTTTCCCTCACCTCCCAGGATAAAGCCCTGAGGGTCATCTGGTTGCGTCCTGAACGTGCATGAATCCATGTAAATCAAAGGTTTTTATGATCGTTGTCGCTTCGTTAAGGTTTCCGGGTGACGCTTGGTTAAGCACGAAGAGAATGGAAGCCCGGCAATGTTTGGTATTCTGCGGCGCTCTCCGGAAGCAGATGCCCTGAACGAGGCGGTTCAGGTCCCATCGGAGGAAACGCCCCCGGCCTCCCGCGAAAGCCGCCTCGACACCGAGGTGGTGGACTCGCTTGAGGCGGATGTTCTGAAAGCCATCGAGGGCGTCACACGGGCCATCGCTGTCGCGGCATCCGACGTGGCCGCCGTGGAGAAGGATCTGGCCGAGATCCGTAGCCATGCCGGCGAGCTGGCCTCATCGGGCAAAGCCGCATCGGCCGAGAGCCTTGCGCTGGCATCGTCGACCGAGGAGCTCGCCGTTACATCGGCTGAGATCGGCCGCTCGATGGAGCATGCGAGCGCACGGATCGACAGTGCGATCCAGGCCGCCCAGAAGGCCAGCGACCTGATCATCCAATTGTCCACTGCTACGGCGGAAATCGTCGGCATCGTGGATACGATCTCGGCAGTGGCGCGCCAGACGAACCTGCTGGCGCTGAACGCCACCATCGAGGCGGCGCGCGCCGGCGAGGCCGGGAAGGGCTTCGCCGTGGTGGCGAGCGAGGTGAAGGTGCTGTCCACCCAGACCGGCAAAGCCGCCGACGACATCCGCCTTCGGATCGACCGCCTGCGCGAGACGGCCCAGGCCTCGACCGGCGCCGTGACGGAAGTAGTGGAGGCGGTCCAGGGCGTCCGCCCCGTCTTCGACACGGTGCGCGGGGCCGTCGGGGAGCAGAATTCCGCCATCAGCGAGGCGTCACGCCTTGCCGGCGTGACCTCCGCCAGCGTCGCTAAGGTGAGCGAGCGTGCGGGTGACGTGGACTCCATCTCCCTCAGCGCGAGCGCCAGGGCCCATGAGGCCGATCAGGCCACCCGGAAGGCGGACGGGCTGGCAAAGGCCCTCGGACAGCGTTTCGTCACCGTCATCCGCCAAAGCGAGATCGGCGACAGGCGCCGGGCGGACCGGTTTCCGGTCGAACGCGCGGCGACTTTGTGGATCTCTCAGCGGAGCGCCTCCTCGCGGCTGATCGACGTCAGCGCCGGTGGGCTTCTCATGGCCGTGGTTGCGAGCCTTGATGCAAGACCCGGCCTGCCGGTGGAGATCGACGTCCAGCACCTCGGCCGTGTCACCGCCACGATCGTCGCGCTCAGCCCTATGGGCATCCATTGCTGCTTCGACAGGCTCAACGATGAAGCCCGCATCCGCATCGACAGCTTCGTGGCGCAGGTGGAGGCAAGCTACCGGCCGCGCATCCTGCTGGCGCAGGAAACCGCCCGTCAGGTGGAGACATTGATCGAGCAGGCCGTTGCGGACGGCCGGGTCTCGCGGGACGATGTCTTCGACACCGATTATCGGCCCATCTCAGGCACTGACCCGGTTCAGTACGGCACGGCCTATCTACCTGTCTTCGAGAAGCTCTTGCCCACCGTCATTGAGACAGTGCTGGCCACGGACTCGACGATGGCCTTCTGCCTCGCCATCGACCGCAATGGCTATATCCCGGTTCACAACCGGATCTACTCTCAAGCCCAGCGGGCTGGCGATCCGGTGTGGAACGCCGGAAATGCCCGCAACAAGAGGATCTTCGACGACCGTGCCGGCATTACGGCGGCACGGTCCACGCGGCCCTTCATCGTGCAGGCCTATGCCCGCGACATGGGCGGCGGGAAGATCGTGATGATGCAGGAGGTGGACGCGCCGATCCGCGTGCTCGGCCGCCACTGGGGCGGCTTGCGGACGGCGTACCGCGCCTAGCCTCCCCGCGGGAACTCCAGGCCCATCTCGCGGTAGCGCTCGGGATCGTCGCTCCAGTTCTCGCGCACCTTCACGAAGAGGAACAGGTGCACGGGCGTCTCGGCGATCTCGGCAATCTCCCGGCGGGCTGCCTGGCCGATGGCCTTGATGGTCTGGCCGCCCTTGCCGAGCACGATCTTGCGCTGACTGTCGCGCTCCACGAACACGGTCTGCTCGATACGCACCGACCCGTCGGGGCGCACCTGCCACTGATCGGTCTCGACGGTCGACTCGTAGGGCAGTTCCTCGTGCAGGCGCTCGTAGATCTTCTCGCGGGTGATCTCGGCTGCCAGCATGCGCAGGGGCGCGTCTGAAATCTGGTCTTCCGGATAGAGCCATGGCCCTTCCGGCATCATCTGCGCGAGCTGGCGCTTCATGGTCTCGATGCCGTCGCCCTTGAGGGCCGAGATCATGAAGGTGTGGGCGAACGGCACCTGCTCGTTGAGCTTGGCGGCCATCTCAAGAAGTCTCGAACGCTCGATCAGATCGATCTTGTTGAGGATCAGGACCTTTTGACGTTTCAGTTCGGACAGCTTGGCGAGGATCGCCTCGGCCTCTTCGTCGATGCCCTTGCGCACGTCGAGCAGGAGGGCGATCACGTCCGCGTCTCCTGCTCCGCCCCAGGCCGAGGTGACCATGGCTCGGTCGAGACGGCGCTTCGGCTTGAAGATGCCGGGTGTGTCGACGAACACGATCTGCGCCTCGCCCTCGATGGCGATGCCGCGCACCAGCGCCCTTGTGGTCTGCACCTTGCGCGATACGATGGACACCTTGGAGCCGACGAGCGAGTTCAGCAGCGTCGACTTGCCGGCATTCGGGGCCCCGATGAGAGCAACGAAACCGGCCTTTGTGGTGGTTTGCTCAGGCTGTTCCATGCTCTTCCTCCGTCCAGACGCCCTCTCTCAAGAGAAGGCTCCGCGCCGCCGCCTGTTCCGCGATCCGCTTCGATGTTCCCTGACCGAACTCATTCTCGGCGCCCTTGACCTTCACCACCACCCGGAACCTAGGTGCATGGTCCGGCCCGGTCTGCTCCACGATCGAGTAGGTCGGCGGCGGCAAGCCTCTCCCTTGCGCCCATTCCTGCAGGGCGCTCTTGGGATCGCGCAACGGACGGCGGGGCGCCTCGAGGAGCGGCTGGAACGCGCGCTCGACCACGCTGCTGGCGGCCTCGTAGCCGCCATCCATGAACACGGCTCCGATGATCGCCTCGCACACATCCGCCAGGATCGTCTGGTTGCGGCGCTCGCCCGCATGGGCCTCGCCGGCGCCGAGCTTGAGATAAGGCCCGACGTCCCACGAGATCGCGATCTCGGCGCAGCTCTCGCGCCGCACCAGTTCCGCCAGACGCCGGGACAATTCGCCCTCGGGCGCACCCGGAAATGTGCGGAAGAGCAGGTCTGCGATGGCGAGACCGAGCACCCGATCCCCAAGGAATTCCAGTCTCTGATAGCTTTGTCCGTCCGCCTTGGGGGCACTGACATGGGTCAGCGCTTCATCCAGGAGCTGAGGTATCTCAAAGCGGTAGCCGAGCTTGTTCAGAAGCTCATCGAGGTTCGGCTTGCGGCGTGCCACGGGTCAGCGGATCCCCTCGAAGAGACGGTTCCAGCGGATCTTCTGCGGCCATTCCCAGGGCCGCCAGAGAGACGCGCTCTCGTCAATCGAGAAGAAGATGATCTCGGCGCGGCCCACGAGATTCTCGAACGGCACCTGGCCGACGCTCGCCTCGTCGCGGGAATCGGTGGAGTTGTCCCGGTTGTCGCCCATCATGAAGAAGTGGCCGGGCTGCACCGTGTAGACGTTGGTGTTGTCCCAGTAGCCGCGATCGTTGTCGCGCTCGATCACGAAGTGGGACACGCCGCCGGGCAGGGTCTCCCGGAACTGGGGAACGCTGACGGTGCGACCATAGAGGTCGGTGGTCTTGTAATCCTCGACACGCTCGCGCTGGACCGGCTGGCCGTTGATGTGCAGCACGCCGCTGATCACCTGGATCTTGTCGCCGGGAAGCCCGATCACGCGCTTGATGTAATCCGTCGAATTGTCCTTCGGCAGCTTGAACACCGCGATCTCACCGCGCTTCGGCTCTGAGCCGAAGATGCGTCCGGAGAAGAGGCCCGGGCTGAACGGAATCGAGTGCTTGGAATAGCCGTAGGAATATTTCGAGACGAACAGGTAGTCGCCGATCAGCAGGGTCGGGATAAGAGAGCCCGACGGGATGTTGAAAGGCTGGAACAGCACGGTGCGCACGACCACGGCGATCAGAAGGGCCTGGATGATGACCTTGATCGTTTCCCAGAGGCCGCCTTCTTCGTTCTTCACGGTGCTACCTACGTATTTGCCGGTTTTTTCGCTCACGTCACTCGACCTATGCTCTTTGGACAGGGCAGCTTCTGCCGCCTGCCTCTGCTGTGACAGTCGAGAGGGGTTTGCACTCAGCCCCGGGTGCAAGCCTCTCTCGATATCGTCGTTTCGGCATCGGATTGCGACCGGGAAGGCCGCTTTGCCGCGCCATGCTCTAGCCTAAGCCGCGCCCTGCCGCAACGCAGCCCCGCCTCACGCCGGCAGCGCCTCGATGATCACGAAGGCCTGTGCCATGGGCGGATCGTCCGTCAGGGACACATGGACGACGGCCTTATGCCCTGCAGGCGTCATGGCCTGCAGGCGCTCCTGGGCACCTCCCGTGAGGCGCATGGTCGGGCGTCCACCGGGAAGGTTGACCACCTCCATGTCGCGCCAGAAAACGCCATGACTGAGGCCCGTCCCCAAGGCCTTGGCGCAGGCCTCCTTGGCCGCGAAGCGGCGGGCGTAGGAGGGAGCTCGGGCGGCACGCCGGTCGCTCCTGGCCCGCTCACCCTCCGTGTAGATGCGGTGGGTGAAGCGGTCACCAAAGCGCTCGATGGACTTCTCGATACGGCGAATGTCGCAGAGGTCGGATCCGATGCCGAGAATCATGCCCGCACCTGCGCCCGGCCCATGTCCATGGCAGCGCGCATGGCCCGCACGGCCTCTTCAAGACCCACGAAGATGGCCTCGCCGATGAGGGAATGGCCGATATTGAGCTCCACGATCTGCGGGATAGCCGCGACAGACCGGACCGAGCTGAGATCGAGCCCGTGGCCTGCATGAATCTCGAGGCCGATCTTCGCCCCGTGCACGGCCGCCCGGCGCAGGCGCTCCAACTCATGGGCAACCCTCGCCTCGTCACCTTCGACAACGGCTTCGCAATAGGTGCCGGTATGGAGTTCAACCACAGGCGCCTGCAGGTCGCAGGCGGCGTCCATGACCTCAATCTCCGGTTCGACAAAGAGGGACACGCGGATACCCTCGCCTTTCAGTTCCTTGATCGCCGGACGCAGATGGGCATGGGCGCCGATGATGTCGAGCCCCCCTTCGGTGGTGCGTTCCTCGCGCTTCTCGGGCACGAGGCAGGCCGCGTGGGGATGAAGCCTGGTGGCGAGGCCCACCATCTCCGAGGTCGCCGCCATCTCGAAGTTGAGCGGCACGAAGAGCTGGCGCTTGAGCCGCTCCATGTCCTGATCCCGGATATGCCGCCGGTCCTCGCGCAGATGGGCTGTGATCCCATCGGCCCCCGCCAGAACCGCCAGATGGGCAGCCCGGATCGGATCCGGATGGGTACCGCCGCGGGCGTTCCGCACGGTGGCGACGTGGTCGATGTTGACGCCGAGGCGCAAAGGAGGAGCGTTCATAAGGGTGTTTTAGCCTAGTGTAAGCCGCTGACCAGAGTTGTGTTGCGGCCGAAGAGCCCTATCAACGGCAAATCGTCGCGCACCGTCATTCCCGGTCGAAGCGTCAGCGGAGGGGGAAGGAATCCACTCACACGCTCAGCGCCATGGGTCCCCCTCCCAACCAGCGACCGCCGGAGAAGGCACCCGCCACGTCATGGCCGGGCTCATCCTGGCCATCCCGATGATGTGAGGCTCAGCGCTTCTTGGACCGGGATCACCGGCACAAGGCCGGTGATGACGTGGGAAATTGCAGACTCCTGCGCGCTTGCCTTCCCAGCCCAAATCGCCTATAGCCCCCGCTTCGCGTTCGCTCCGGCCGGGGGCTGAACGGACGGTATGGCTTGGCCATGCAGGGTTTTAACGAACCCGTCGTCCCGTGTCTCCGCCTTCGACAATCGCTCGGGCCTTGCAGGCTCGAAGGGCTTGGCGCCGATCGGATGCGCGAAACGGCCGAGACACTCGTCAAAACAGTGCAAGGCTTGTCCTCAAACCCTGAGAAAGGCCCATTATGCCTCTCTATGAGCATATCTTCATGGCTCGCCAGGATGTCACCCCGCAGCAGGTCGAGGCTATGGTCGACCAGTACAAGGGCGTCATCGAGCAGAACGGCGGCAGCGTCGACAAGACCGAAATGTGGGGCGTGAAGTCCCTCGCCTACCGCATCAAGAAGAACCGCAAGGCGCATTTCACGATGTTCAACCTCAACGCTCCGGCTCCGGCCGTGGCCGAGATGGAGCGTCAGATGCGCATCAACGAAGACATCCTTCGCTTCATGACCATCAAGGTCGAAGAGCTCGAGACCGAGCCGTCCGTGATGATGCAGAAGCGTGACCGCGACGAGCGCAAGGACCGCGAGCGCCGTGAGCGCGACACCGACGGTGTCGGGTTCGCTGGCAACGAAGGCGAGGAGGCTTAATCATGGCATTTGGTGCTACTGGTGGGGCCGCTGGCGGTGGTCGTCGCCCCTTCTTCCGTCGTCGCAAGACCTGCCCGTTCTCGGGACCGAACGCTCCGAAGATCGACTACAAGGACACGAAGCTCCTGTCCCGCTACATCTCCGAGCGCGGCAAGATCGTTCCGTCCCGCATCACGGCCGTGTCGGCTAAGAAGCAGCGCGAGCTCGCCCAGGCGATCAAGCGCGCCCGCTTCCTGGGCCTGCTGCCCTACGTGATCCGCTAAGCAAGACCTTGCGGGCCGCCACGCGCGGCCCGCATCCTGACGATAATCGCCCAGCGGTGAAATCCCGCCGGGTCAGTTGAGGCGGATGCCTCTAACCCTGCCAATGAGCAGCGGGACAGCGAGACGATGAATTTTGTAGCAACAGGCATAGGCGCTGGGCTCGTATCGGCCCTCCTGACCGCGGTGATCGTCAAGGCGACCCCGCTGGCGGCCATGCTGTATCTGCTTGCCCCCATTCCCGTCCTGATCGTGTCCCTCGGCTGGGACCACCGCTCCGGCCTCGTGGCCGCCCTCGTCGGCGGCCTGGCCATCGGGCTGATCCTGTCGCCGCTGAGCGGCCTCGGCTTTGCACTCATCACCGCCCTGCCCGCGTGGTGGCTGGCCTATCTGTCCCTGCTCGGCCGCCCCGGACCTGACGGCACCATGGAGTGGTATCCGGTCGGACGGCTTCTGGCCTGGGCCGCAGCGACGGCTGCGCTGACCATCATCGCCGCCGGCGTGATTTCGACAGGCGGCGATTACGGCGCCTTCGAGCAGAACACCCGCGAGGTGGCCGAAGCCTTCGTCAACGCCCAGTTCGCAACCGGACCCGAGGGGCTCGATGCCGACACCCGCGAGCAGCTGATCGCCATTTTCACGCGTCTGACGTCGTTCCTCTCGGCCCAAGGCTTCGTCACCGTGCTGGCCCTTTATCTCTGGGCCGCCGCCCGGATTGTCCTGGCGTCTAAGCGCCTGCCGCGGCCCTGGCCATCGGTGCCGGAACTGATGATGCCGCGCTCCGCCGGGCTGATCCTGATCGGAGGACTCATCCTGGCGAATTTCGGCGGCTTCGCCGGCGCGCTGGGCATGGCTCTGTCGGGCGCCTTCCTGATGGCCTTTGCCCTGCAGGGCCTGGCTGCCATCCACGACCGCACACGAGGTCGTTCGGGCCGCTCGTTCCTCCTGAGCGCCCTCTATGTCCTGATCTTCGTCACCCAGGGTATCCTGATGGTTGCCCTGGCTCTCTTCGGCATTGCCGATTCCACCTTCGGCCTGCGCCGCCGCTTCGGCACGCGACCGACCCCACCGCCTACCCTTTCAACCTGATCACGAACCTAAAGGAGACAACCATGGACGTTATTCTTCTCGAGCGCGTCGCAAAGCTCGGCCAGATGGGCGAGACCGTGAAGGTCCGTTCCGGCTATGCCCGAAACTTCCTCCTGCCGCGCGGCAAGGCTCTGCGCGCCACCGAGGCCAACAAGAAGCACTTCGACGCCCAGCGCGCCCAGCTCGAGGCCCGCAACCTTGAGCGCCGCAAGGAAGCAGAGACCGTCGGCGAGAAGCTGAATGGCCAGAGCTTCATCATCCTGCGCCAGTCTGGCGAGACCGGCGTGCTCTACGGTTCGGTTTCCACCCGCGACCTCGCCGAGATCATGACCCAGAACGGCTTCACGGTTGACCGTAACCAGATTGCCATCAACCAGCCGATCAAGAACATCGGCTTGCACAGCGTGCCGGTCGCCCTCCACCCAGAGGTCGAGGTCAAAGTGACCATCAACGTCGCCCGCAGCCCCGAGGAAGCCGAGCGTCAGGCGCGCGGCGAGGCTGTCACGACCCGCGAGGAGACCAACCTCGACGACCTCGGCCTCGAGGTCGGCGCGGCCCTCGCCGAAGCTGGCGGCGACGATGAGCTCTAAGCTGGAGCGGTTGCCCTAGTTCTTGCTTTGTTCTAAAATGACGCTCTCTGTCGATTCGATGGAGAGCGTTTTTTCTTTGGGTTTCGGGCTTGTGGGAGAGTCAAGCCAAGACGCATGCGAAAAGATGGACGGTGTGAGAATCGAGGACAGCGAGGACAGTTCGAACGGAGTCGGACTTCGTGTCCGAACGGCAACCTTTAGGACACCAATTGCGGTCTAAGAGACTCTAACCCTTCTCCTGTTTCCCGGAGCGCCGGATGGCCACCGCCAATGCCCTAATCGCCCGTCTCGAGACTGCCGAGCCGCAGTTTCGGACGCCCCCCAGCAACATCGAGGCCGAACAGGCCCTGCTGGGCGCGATCTTGGTCAACAACGACGCCTACTACCGCGTCTCCGACTTCCTCGAAGCCGTTCATTTCATCGAGGACCTGCACCGGCGCATCTACGAGGTGGCTACGAGCCTGATTAAGGCCGGCAAAGTCGCGACCCCGATCACCATGAAGACCTTCTTAGGGGACCAGGATCTCGGTGGCATCACGGTCTCGCAATATCTCGCGCGTCTGGCCGCCGAGGCGACCACCGTCATCAACGCGGAGGATTACGGTCGCGCCATCTACGACCTCGCGATCCGCCGGAACCTGATCAATATCGGCGAGGACATGGTGAACGTCGCGTTTGACGCGCCTGTGGATTCCTCGCCTCGCGAACAGATCGAGGAGGCGGAGCGACGCCTCTACGCGATTGCCGAAACCGGCCGTTACGACGGTGGCTTTCAACGCTTCTCCGATGCGCTCACGGCTGCCATCGACATGGCGGCGGCGGCCTATAAGCGCGAGGGAGCCCTGTCGGGCATCTCCACGGGCCTGAAGGACCTCGATAAGGCCCTCGGCGGCCTGCAGCCCTCCGACCTTGTTATTCTCGCCGGACGTCCTGCGATGGGTAAGACCTCGCTGGTGACGAATATCGCGTTCAACATCGCCAAGGCCTACCGGGCCGAGAAGCAGCAAGACGGCAACCTGAAAACGGTCAATGGCGGCATCGTGGGCTTTTTCTCGCTTGAAATGTCGGCCGAGCAGCTCGCTACCCGTATCATCGCCGAACAGTCGGGCGTGCCCTCCTATAAGATCCGCCGCGGCGACATGCGCGAAGACGATTTCTACAAGATCACCGAAGCCGCCCGCGAGATGCAGTCGATCCCGTTCTACATCGACCAGACCGGCGGCATCTCCATCGCCCAGCTCGCGGCTCGCGCGCGCCGTCTCAAGCGCCAACGCGGCCTCGATATCCTCATCGTCGACTACCTGCAGCTCCTCTCCGGCTCGTCCAAGAAGGGCGAGAACCGGGTGCAGGAACTGACCGAGATCACCACCGGCCTCAAGGCGCTGGCCAAGGAATTGTCGGTACCACTGGTCGCCCTGTCCCAGCTCTCCCGCCAGGTGGAATCCCGCGACGATAAGCGGCCGCAGCTCTCCGATCTTCGTGAATCGGGCTCGATCGAGCAGGACGCCGACGTGGTCATGTTCGTTTATCGCGACGAGTACTATCTGAAGAACAAGGAGCCGAAACCCGGCACCGAAGAATACTTCAAGTGGCAGTCGGAAATGGATCAGGTCCACGGCAAGGCCGAGGTCATCATCGGCAAGCAGCGTCACGGACCGACCGGCACCGTGCAGCTGGCCTTCCAGGCCGACATCACCCGCTTCACCGACCTTGCGGATGAAGACAAACTTCCCGAACGGATTGGCGATTGACCAAGCATACCTCTCAGACCAGCAACAACGGCAGCATTCCTGAAAACGCCGCCGGCGGCATCCTCCATATCGACCTCGACGCTCTTGCTTCCAACTGGCGCAGCCTGCGCGATCATGCGGGCGGCGCGGAGACGGCGTCTGTCGTCAAAGCGAATGCCTATGGCATCGGCATCGAAAAGGCCGTCCCCGCTCTCAGCGCAGCCGGCTGCCGCACCTTTTTCGTGGCGCATCTGAGTGAGGCGATCCGTGCCCGCGTTGTAGCTCCTGATGCAACGATCTATGTGCTGAACGGACTCTTCTCCGGCACCTGCCCGACCTATGCGGAATTCGACTTGCGCCCGGTTCTCGGCTCCTCCGAGGAGATCGAGGAGTGGGCCGGCTTCTGCCGAGCGCAATCGGAGAAGCTCAAGGCCGCGATCCATGTCGATACCGGCATGAACCGCCTCGGGCTCACGGTGCCGCAGGGACTGACGCTCAAGGATCGCGCGGAGCTGAAGGACTTCGAGACGGCCCTTCTCATGAGCCATTTCGTGAGTGCCGAGGAGAGCGACAACCCGCTGAACGCTCAGCAGATCGAGGCCTTCGAGGCCATCCGTGCGTCGCTGCCTGGCATTCCGGCTTCGCTGCCCAACTCCTCGGGCATTTTCCTGCGCGACAAGCCTGGCTACGATCTAGTGCGACCCGGCTATGCCCTCTACGGCGGCAACCCGACGCCGAGTACCGACAACCCGATGCGTCCAGTCGTCGGCTTAGAGGCCCGCATCGTGCAGCTGCGCTGGATCGAGGCGGAGCACACCGTGGGCTATAACGGCCGCTGGCTCGCGCTCGACAAGCGCCGCATCGCGACGCTCTCCGTGGGCTATGCGGACGGTTATCCGCGCTCATCAAGCGCACGAGGCAAGAGCGGCGAAGAATTGCTGGCCGGCATGGCAATCGTCGCCGGCCAATCCTGCCCCTTCGCCGGCAACGTCTCCATGGACCTGATCACCATCGACGTGACGGATGTGCCGGAGACGCAAGTGAAGCGCAGCGACACGGTCACGCTGATCGGCGGCCAACTCACCATCGACGAGGTCGGCCACCGCGCCGGCACCATCGGCTACGAGATCTTGACCAATCTCGGCGCGCGCTACGCTCGTATCTATCGCGGAGGAGAAGGCTGATGGCCAAGCAGCGTCACCCCGCCTTCGTGTGCCAGGAATGCGGCGCGGTCTATAACCGCTGGAAAGGCAAGTGCGAGGCCTGCGGCGGCTGGAACACCATCGTCGAGGAAGCAGGCTCCGCAAGCCCCATGGCCGGCCCCGTGGCCACCCGCCCCTCTCGGGCCAAAGGCCGCATCTTTCCGCTTGAGGGCCTTCAGGGCGAGACCAAGGAAGCCCCGCGCACGCCCTCCGGCATCGCCGAACTCGACCGGGTCACCGGCGGCGGCTTTGTGCATGGCTCGATCATCCTGCTCGGCGGCGATCCCGGCATCGGCAAATCCACCCTCCTGATGCAGGCCTCCGCTGCGCTGGCCATGCGCGGTGAACGCGTCGCCTATATCTCGGGCGAGGAGGCGGTGGCCCAGGTGCGCCTACGCGCCGAGCGGCTCGGCCTCGGCCAAGCGCCCGTCGAGCTCGCCTCCGAAACCAATGTCGAGGATATCATCGCGACCTTGAGCCAGGGCCGTCCCCCGGCACTCGCGATCATCGACTCGATTCAGACCATGTGGACCGAGACGGTGGAATCCGCCCCCGGCACCGTCACCCAGGTGCGCGGCTCGGCCCAGGCGCTCATCCGCTTCGCCAAAACCACCGGCACGGCCGTCATCCTCGTGGGACACGTGACCAAGGATGGCCAGATCGCCGGCCCCCGCGTCGTCGAGCACATGGTCGATGCCGTGGTCTCCTTCGAAGGCGATACCGGCCATCATTTCCGCATTATGCGCGCGGTGAAAAACCGCTTCGGCCCCACCGACGAAATCGGCGTCTTCGAGATGTCCGATCAAGGCCTGCGCGAGGTCCCCAATCCCTCCGAGCTGTTTCTCGCCGGCCGGGACATGGCGACGGCGGGAACGGCGGTGTTCGCCGGCATGGAAGGCACGCGCCCGCTTCTCGTCGAGATTCAGGCTCTCGTTGCCCCATCGTCCCTCGGCACGCCGCGCCGCGCCGTGGTCGGCTGGGATCAGAGCCGTCTGTCCATGGTGCTGGCCGTGCTGGAGGCCCATGGCGGCCTGAAGCTCGGCATGCACGATGTCTATCTCAACGTCGCCGGCGGCCTGCGCATCACGGAGCCTGCAGCGGATCTTGCGGCAGCCGCAGCCCTGGTCTCTTCCCTCTCAGGCAATCCCCTGCCGCCCGATACAGTCTATTTCGGCGAGATGGGCCTCTCCGGCGCCATTCGGCCGGTGGCTCAGGAGCAGGCGCGGCTGAAGGAAGCGGCGAAACTCGGATTCTCGAGTGCTGTCTCGCCTCAGCCGAGGCTGGACAAGTCCAAAGGCAAGAGTGAGCGTCTGCCCCTCGCCACATCGTCCATCGGCCATATCACCGACCTGGTTGCTAATATCGCAGCCCGCCGGCGGAAGGCCTCTTAACCCAGTCCATCAGCCAAACTGCCTATGCCTTAAGCTCAACTTGACAGGTCAATGCAATTCTATAACGCTCTAGCAAGTTTTGGTTATACCATCGATTTACCTCGACCGAGATATAAGGTCGGATAAGTCTCCAGGGGACAGCAATGCCAGCTACAATCGAGTTCTTACCCTCACCTCGCAGTCTCTCAGAAGACGCCGGCGCCGACGCAGATGCTGTCGTGGCTTTCGAGGTCACTGGTGGCGTAGTTGGCGAAGAATTCGAGTTCGAAGTCTCTGATAAGCGCTTTAAAATCGCATACAACGACGTGTACGAGTATTGGGAGCTTCTCCTGGTAGGGGACAATCTGTTGAATTTCGAGCAGGCCTCGTCGCTGAATCTGACGATCACTGCAACCGGAATCACTCCTGCGCAGATTACAATTAACATAACGGACGTCGACGAGGCCCCCACGGACATCCTCGTCACGGGCGGCACAATCGCTGAAGACGCGCCGGTTAATACGACGGTTGCGACCTTGGCAGCGGTCGATCAAGATCTTGGCGAGACATTCACCTACAATCTGGTCGATGGCAACGGTACAAACATTTACAACGACTACTTCACGATCGACGGCAGCAGCATCAAGCTGAAAGCTGGTGTCGATAACGACCAGGTCGGCACGCACAAGCTGCGCGTCAAAGTGACGGATTCCAACGGCCTCTCCTATACGGAAGAGGTGACGATCACCGTCACGAACTCCGCCGAAACAGCTATCGGCACGGGCAAGAACGACCGTCTCACCGGCACCACCGACATTGACATCCTCAGCGGCCTCGGCGGTAACGACACGCTCTTTGGTCTGGCCGGCAACGACACGATCAACGGCGGCGCGGGCAAGGATAAGCTCTACGGCGGCGACGGCCAGGACACCTTCGTGTTCGACACGCCCGTAAAGAAGGGCCATTTCGACCAGATCATGGACTTCAAGCCGTCCGACGACACGATCCAGATCAGCCTGGCAGCCCTGAAGGCGTTCAAGGTCAAGGGCCCTAAGAAGGGCGACGTGCTGTCCAAGAAGAGCGCGGACGACGACAAGGGCGGCAAGCCCGACGACAAGGGCGGCAGCAATAAAACGGTCGGCTTCGACAAGCTCTTCGTGAAGGGGCAGAAGCTCCAGAAGAAGTTCTTCAACGTCGGCACCAAGCTCGACGACACTCCGGACGGATCGAACGACTACATCTTCTACAACAAGAAGAACGGTTTCGTTTACCTGGATGTAGACGGGTCGGGCAAAGGTAAGGGCATCGAGATCCTCAAGGTGAAGCCCGGCATCATGCTCACCGCCGACGACTTCCTGTTCATCTAAGCTCGTCTAACTGCAAAGCCCGAGAGGCTCCGGCGGCAACGCCGGAGCCCTTCTTTTTCTTTACGACCCATTGAAGACAACAGCTGAGACTTGACGGAGCAGGATGGCGCATCGACCTAATGGGACGATAGGAGCACGCCCAAGGCAGAGTGGCGTGCGAGCGCCACCTTAGGAGTCTCATCGGTGACAGAACAGAACCTGCAGATCCTCCTCGCCTCGCGTCCAACCGGCCGCCCGACCCCCGATAATTTCAAACTTGTGCGGACGCCCATTCCTGTTCCCGGCGAAGGCCAGGTGCTGCTGAAAATCCGCTATCTCTCGCTCGATCCCTACATGCGCGGTCGGATGAGCGCCGCGAAATCCTATGCGGCTGCGGTCGAGATCGGCGAAGTGATGGAGGCCGGCACGGTCGGTGAGGTCCTGGAGAGCCGGCATCCCGATTATGAGCCCGGCGACATGGTCCTGTCCTATTCCGGCTGGCAGTCCTATGCGGTTGCAGATGCCAACGCCCTGCGCAAGCTCGATCCGGACCAGGCGCCCCTCACGACCGCGCTCGGCGTTCTCGGCATGCCGGGCTTCACCGCCTATGCGGGCCTGTTGACCCTCGGCCAGCCAAAGCCCGGCGAGACCGTGGTCGTGGCCGCAGCGAGCGGACCTGTCGGCTCGGCCGTCGGGCAGATCGCGAAGATCAGGGGCGCCCGGGCCATCGGCATTGCCGGCGGTGCTAAAAAATGCGCTCTGGTGCGGGATGAGTTCGGCTTCGATGCGGCAGTGGACCACCACTCGCCCACTTTCGCGGAGGATCTACGGGCGGCCTGTCCGGACGGGATCGACGTCTACTTCGAGAACGTCGGCGGCAAGGTCTGGGACGCGGTCTTCCCCCTGCTCAACACCTTCGCCCGCATTCCGGTCTGCGGCCTCATCGCGCAATACAACGCCACGGGAGCATTCGAAGGGCCGGACCGCCTGCCGGTCCTCATGCGCGACGTTCTCACCAAGAGCCTGACGATCCGCGGTTTCATCCAGCGCGAGTTCAGCGACCAGCGTCCCGCCTTCTACCAGGACATGGCCGGGTGGATCGCCGATGGCCGCGTAAAACACAAGGAGGACATCGTCCAGGGCCTTGAGAGCGCGCCGGAAGCCTTCATCGGGCTTCTGGAGGGCCGGAATTTCGGCAAGCTGATCGTCGAGGTCGCCTGAGCCCACATCCTGCGGGAGGCGGCAGCCGCCGCCTTTCCCGGGCTGGCTCAACTTCCCCGGGGTGACGAAAGCCTTTCTTAACGCTATAGAGCCAGGCTTCGAACCCGCAAAGGCGGCTCCATTCCTGTTCATCTGCGTAGGCCCGGCCCATGCCCTTTTCCGTTCTGGACCTCGTCGTTATCGGTATCGTCCTGATCTCGGCTCTTCTTGCTGCCGTGCGCGGCTTCACCCGCGAGGTGCTCGCCATCGTGGCGTGGGTGGTGGCGGCCGCGGCCGCCTGGTACCTACACCCGACCGCCCTGCCGATCGCCCAGCAATACATCAACAGCGGCACGGTGGCGCTCGTGGCCTCCATCGGGGCGATCTTCGTCATCACCCTGATCATCGTGTCGATCATCACAGTGCAGATCTCGGACCTCATCCTCGATTCCCGGATCGGCGCTCTCGACCGGACGCTCGGCCTGTTCTTCGGCGCGGCCCGCGGCTTCCTGATCTGCGTGATCGGCTGGGCCTTCCTGGGCTGGCTGCTGCAGGGCAAGGAGCCCGAATGGGCGACCGCCTCCAAAACCCGCCCGGCCATGGAGAACACCCGCGACAACATCATCGCCATGCTGCCGGAGAATGCCGAGGCCCTGATCCAGCGCCTGCGCAACAAGGACGCCGCGCCGGAAGCCGAGCCGGCCGAGCCCGATCCGCAGCGCCCGACAGCCCCTGCCGCGCCCGCAGCACCGCAGCCGCCCCAGCGGCGCAGCTAAGCATCGGCCCAAAAAGTGGAATGCACTTTTGGGGCCAAGCCGATGCGCCAAGCGTCTGGCAGCCTCAGAATAGACGTTGGCGTTTGGCTCGAGGATGACTACATAGGGGCGGCGCCGGTGCGGGCGCGAATCCCAAAGGTATGATCGATGGCTGCTTTGTCTGAGACGTGGCAGGTCACCCCGAAACAGGTGAACCTCGACCTCGACGGCGATACCCTGCGCGAAGAATGCGGCGTCTTCGGCATCTACGGGCACCCGGACGCGGCGGCCATCACGGCGCTTGGCCTCCACGCCCTGCAGCACCGGGGCCAGGAGGCGGCCGGCATCGTCACCTTCAACGGCTCGGTCTTCAATTCCGAGCGCAGGCTCGGCCTCGTGGGCGACAACTTCTCCGACCGGGCCACCATCGAGCGCCTGGAGGGCCTCTCGGCCATCGGCCATACCCGCTACTCGACCACCGGCGAGACGGTGCTGCGCAACGTCCAGCCGCTCTTTGCCGAGCTTGACGGCGGCGGCTTCGCGGTGGCCCATAACGGCAACCTGACCAACGGCCTGACCCTTCGCCGGAACCTGATCCGTGACGGCGCCATCTGCCAGTCCACCACGGACACGGAGGTGATCGTCCACCTGGTCGCCCGCAGCCGCAAGGACCGGGTCATCGACCGTTTCGTCGAGGCGATCCAGAAGATCGAGGGCGCCTTCGCCCTGGTGGCGCTCACGAACAAGAAGCTGATCGGCGCCCGCGATCCTCTGGGCATTCGCCCGCTGGTGCTGGGCGAGCTCGACGGCCGCTACATCCTCGCTTCCGAGACCTGCGCGCTCGACATCATCGGCGCCCGCTTCGTCCGCGACATCGAGAATGGCGAATGCGTGGTGATCTCGGATGAGGGCATCGAGTCCTTCCGCTACGCGCCGGCAGTGGCGCCCCGCCCGGACATCTTCGAATACATCTACTTCGCCCGACCGGATTCCGTCGTGAACGGTCGCAGCGTCTATGAGATCCGCAAGAAGATGGGCCGTGAATTGGCCCTCGAATCCCCGGCCAATGCGGACGTGGTGATCCCGGTGCCGGATTCCGGCGTGCCGGCGGCGCTCGGCTATGCCCAGACCTGCGGGCTGCCTTACGAGCTCGGCATCATCCGCAACCATTACGTCGGCCGCACCTTCATCCAGCCGACCCAGTCGGTGCGTGAGCTCGGGGTGCGCATGAAGCACTCGGCCAACCGGGCGGCCATCGCCGGCAAGAGCATCGTCCTCGTGGACGACAGCCTCGTGCGCGGAACCACCTCGGTGAAGATCGTCCGCATGATGCGCGAGGCCGGCGCCAAGGAGGTTCACTTCCGCATCTCCAGCCCGCCGATCACGCACCCGGACTTCTACGGCATCGACACACCGGAGAAGGAGAAGCTGCTCGCGGCCACCCATGACCTGGAGCAGATGCGCCAGTATATCGGGGCGGATTCGCTGGCCTTCCTGTCCATCGAGGGCGTCTACCGCGCCATGGGCGAGACGGGCCGCAACCCGGCCCAGCCGCAATTCACCGACCATTGCTTTACGGGCGACTACCCGACGCCGCTGACCGACCTCACCGTCGCCACCCCGCGCCGTCTCGCGGTTCTCGCCGAAGCCGACTGAGGAACCATGGACAAGCCTCTTCAGAACCGCGTCGCGGTCGTCACCGGCGCTTCGCGCGGCATCGGACGCGCCGCCGCCCTTGCTCTGGCCGAAGCCGGCGCGCATGTGATCGCGCTGGCCCGCACCCAGGGCGCGCTCGAATCCCTCGATGACGAGATCCGCGCCAAGGGCGGCTCCGCCACCCTGGTGCCGGTCAACCTGAAGGACCTCGAGGCCCTCGACCGCCTGGGCGCCGCGATCCATCAGCGCTGGGGCAAGCTCGACATCCTCCTCGGCAATGCCGGCCAGCTCGGCGAATTGGCGCCGCTTGCCCATATCGACCAGCCAGTCTGGGACGAGGTGATGGCGGTGAACGTCACGGCCAATTACCGCCTGATCCGCTCCCTCGACCCGCTGCTGCGCGCCTCCGACGCCGGCCGCGCGATCTTCATCACGTCGGGCGCCGCCCACAAGCACAAGGCCTATTGGGGCGTCTATGCGGTCTCGAAGGCCGCTTTGGAGGCCCTGGTGCGCACCTATGCGGCCGAGACGGTGACGACGCCCGTGAAGGTCATGCTGCTCAACCCCGGTCCGCTGCGCACAAGCATGCGACGCGCCGCCATGCCTGGCGAGGATCCGCTGACCCTCAAGACGCCGGAAGACCTCGCGCCTCACATCGTGAAGCTCGCCCTGCCCGCCTGGGGCCAGACCGGCAAGATCTACGACTTCACGCAGGACGGCAAAGTCATCGAGCCGCAGCCGCCGGCCTGAGGCGCTCTTGCGCCTTCCGGCCTCATCATCAGGTGAAGCATGTCTGCACGCGACTTGTTCGATCTGACCGGGAAGACGGCGCTTGTGACCGGCTCCTCCGGAGGCCTGGGTCTGGCGATGGCGCGCGGCCTCGCCGAGGCGGGCACGGCCGTCATCCTCAACGGGCGCGACGAGGCCAAGCTTGCCGCTGCCGCGCAAGCTCTGGCGGCAGCCGGTCACCAAGTCACGACCAGCAGCTTCGACGTGTCCGATGAAGCGGCCATCATGGCTGCGTTCGACGGGTTCGACCGCGCCGGCACGAACATCGACATTCTCGTCAACAATGCCGGCATCCAGCTGCGCAAGCCGATGGTGGATCTGGCCGCCGACGAATGGCGGCGGGTGATCGAGACCAACCTCACCAGCGCCTTCATGGTCGGCCGGGAGGCCGCCCGACGCATGATCGCCCGGGGCCAGGGCGGCAAGATCATCAATATCGGCTCGCTGACGAGCGAGGTCGCCCGCGCAACCGTTGCGCCCTACACGGCGGCGAAAGGCGGGATCAAGCAGCTGACCCGCTCCATGGCGGCCGAATGGGCCGTGCACGGCATTCAGGCGAATGCCATCGGCCCCGGCTACATCGTTACCGACATGAACAAGGCCCTCGTGGAGGACGCCAAGTTCGACGCCTGGGTGCGGGGCCGCACGCCGTCCGGCCGCTGGGGCATGCCGGATGATCTGATCGGGGTTGCCGTGTTCCTGGCGTCGCCCGCCTCGGCCTATGTGAACGGCCAGATCATCTACGTCGACGGCGGTATGCTGGCCGTCCTCTGATCAGCCCTCTCCGAACCGATCAACCATCTCCCGGCGCACCCGGACGGCGAGCCGTTCTCCATCGAGCGCCACGTCATCCTCCGTCACGGCCGACCCCGCGGCGACATCCCGGGTGAGGCGTACGCCGTGGGCAAGACCGATGGGCAGCATGCGCCCGGCCTTGCTGCGGGAGGCCGGCGCCAAGCGGCCGTAGACTGTGTAGCCGCCCTCTCCGTCCAGCATCTCGCCGGCTTTAAGATCCCGCTTGGCGACCGCCACCGCGTCGCCGCGCCAACCGCGGGTCGAGCCTGTCGGCTCGCCGCGCAGGGCCGCACTCAGCACGGAGATCGACAGCTCCAGGCCGATCAGGTGGAAGGGCTTGTACATGGCGGCATAGCGGCCCGTTGAGTCGGTCGGCAGACCGTATTGCCTGAAGCAGGCGGCGGCATAATCGTTGGGGGCTTTCAGCACCACATAGACGCCCCAGCGCAGGTCGCGGAACACAGGCCGCCCGTCCCGCTCCAGGGACGACACCACCTCGACCATGCCGTCGTGATCCAATTGCCCGCCGACGTTTCTCGGCCGCAGCACCTGGGCGAGGTCATCGACCCCGCAGGGCGGGAAGCGCAAGCCCTCCTCCGGCACATCGAGATCGCACGCATTGGCGATGGCCGCCATCTCGATGGCCGATTTGGTGCCGTCGAGAAACGAGTTGAACATCTGCGGGTTCATGCCCCCGGCCTTCGCCTGCTCGGGCGTGAGGCCGTAATGGGTCCAGACGTCGTCGGGCGTGACCTGATGGAAGTGCGGCAGATATTTGGTGCCCTTGCCGGCGGCCGCGACCGTGAAGCCCGCAGCCCTGGCCCAGTCGACCATCTCGGACACGAGCGCCGGCTGGTCGCCGTAGGCCATGGAATAAACCACGCCGCGCTCCCGCGCCTTGTCGGCGAGCAGCGGCCCCGCCAGCACATCCGCCTCCACGTTGACCATGAGGATGTGCCGGCCCGCCTCGATGGCGGTGAGCGCATGGCGGATGCCCGCCTCAGGATGCCCGGTCGCCTCGATCACCACCTCAACGTCATCCGCCCGGCAGGCCTCAATCCCATCGGCCACGAAGCGGGTTGCGCCGATCCGCACGTCGTCCCAGCCGACAGTGCGGCACGCCTCCCGGGCCCGATCCGGGTCGAGATCGGCGATCACCGCAACGTCCAGCCCGACAATGGTCGGCACCTGGGCGAGGAACATGGAGCCGAATTTTCCCGCCCCGATCAGCGCCACGCGGACGGGATGGCCGGATTCGACGCGGCGGCGGAGCAATGGGTGCAGGTTCATGGGCCTTGGGCTCTCGGTCTCGGGTTTCCTCAACCCCGAGGCTCGAAGCTGGGGCCCTGTCTGTCAATGGCCCGCTCTGTGCGCCGGAACACATACCTATCGTTAGGTAATAGCATTGTGTTAATCCGTGTCTGTTTTCATTCAACCCGATTCGAGATCGGGGCAGACCAAACTGGAGGGCGATGACATGAGCACGAGGAACACGTCGAAGGGCAGTTGGAGCATGCCGGGCGTCGGCGAGAAGCAGGATGCCCTGTGGGGCGCGGCTGCCCTCAAGCCTCCCCCGTTCGGCACACCCGGCAACGACGTGCTGAAGGGCGATAACGGCGTCAACGGTATCCCTGGCTTCGGCGGGAACGACACCATCTACGGCTATGGCAGCAATGACGCCATCATGGGCGGCGCAGGCAACGACAAGCTCTATGGCGGCTCCGGCTCCGACCACTTCCGCTTCGACACCAGGCTGAATGCGAAGACCAATGTCGACAAGATCATGGACTTCAAGCCGAACGAAGACATCATCGAGCTGGCCCGCTCGCCCTTCAGCAAGGTCGGCAAGGCCGGGGCTGTGCTGAAGGAAGCAGCTTTCTATGCGGGCACGAAGGCCCACGATAAGGACGACCGCATCATCTACGACAAGAAGACCGGCTCGCTCTATTACGATGCGGACGGCAAGGGTGGCACGGCGCAGATCAAGTTCGCGACCATCGCAAACAAGGTCACTCTCGCTTATGATGACTTCGTGATCGCCTTCTGAGCCCGTCTTTGCCTGTGCAGACCAAGCCCCTCCGGCGACGGAGGGGCTTTTTTGTTGTAGCCGCTGCTAGTGCCGCCGCAGCATGGCCTCGAAGCTGGCGCGCTGGGCGATCCAGAACTCCCGGTGCTGGTGCATGTCCTCCAGCACCGCATCGGCGAAGCGCTTGCGATCCTCGAAATAGCACGGCGGACCGTAGCCGCCCTGGCAGCAGGCCTGCTCGCGGCACCGGCGCCGGCGGCAGGTGGACGGCACCCGGATCACGTCGGCAAGGCGCCTTAAGGCATCGTCGGCATCGGGCATTTGGGACAGGATGGTGCGAACACGGCTCATGCTGAAACCTCGTGCATGAAAGAGCTGAATGAAAAGATCGGGAACATAGGCATGACCCTGCGGGCCCAGGAGCCGTTTCGGCTCCGAGCCTTTTGAGGCAATCGAGGGTGGCGCGAATGGCAGCCCGGCTCGATGATGGAAGGTGAATGGAAGAGCCGGAGTGCCTCTTCGCGCACGGCTTCTTTAGGCGGACAGGCGAGACCAGCCCGGTGACCGTTCCAGGCGTTACCCGTCTGCTCGACGGGGGCCTTGAACCGATTCCGACCACCGGCCCACAGCCTGGGCCTCCTGTCGGTGCTGCTTGCGAGGCTGCACCACAGGACCGTGTCTGCCCCCACACTGCGACGCCTCGCGAGCGCGCCCCTCGATAGGAGCAGATCTAGGGCAATGATATAGCCGAGGTTAGGATAAATGTCAAGAACAAAAGATGAACAACCACCTTCTAACGGTGCTCGCCGAGGATATTCAATTTGTCGAAGAAGATGCGATTTCGCCTCTCTGCGTCTCGGAGCAGCTTATTGTAGTCCATAATCTCATAGTAGATACGGCGACGGGAGTGGTAGCCATAGTAGCCTTGATTATCAGGCATAAGTTGAGCCCCTTCCATATCCATCATCACATTCCTCAAGCTATCCGTGATGTCACAAATGACGTAGCAGAAAGCTGGAATCTCCCTGGTCGCGACAGAAATCGGTCTTCCTTTCTCATTCTTAAATTTTCCTGCACGAATATCTTCAATCGCTTCAAATGACTGCGTTAGCGGATTATCATCACTCTTGTAGTCATCACGCATTGGACGCTTAAACTCCACAACGATAATAGAGTTTATCGGCTGACCTCCCTCAGAAAAGAGGACCCGCCTGTCAAATATGAACAGATCAGGCCTCTTAGAAGAGGCATTTTCTATATGCTCAATGCTACTTAATGGCTTATCGGACGAGATGAACGAATGATAGGTAAGCTTCTCATCTATAATCCATAGATTATGTCGGTCGTACGGCACGTCATCAGATGTTGTACGCATTGGGAATATTATGTTGTGAACCGCCCTCTCAAGTGGATATTGCTCTTTATCCGGCATACGCGATATGGCTCGATCTAGAAACTCTAGGATGATCTTTCGATGCGCCACATGTTGCGCCAAGGCTGAAACGCCAAGCTCGTTATATCTAGTCATGAAGTCAGACAAACGTTCTTGATAGCCTTCGTAATCATCGATTTTCTCTGCTTCTTTGATGATACGAGAACCCTCTTGCTTAAGCTTGACCTCACGCTGATAGAGTTCGCGATGAAGAGCTGCCTCAAGTTCTGACTTTGAAGCCGTTGGAGAGATTTTATCTATAAATTCGCTTCGATACTTCAGCAAAACTTTGTATTGTGGAGCATCCTCCTGAACGTACCTAAAAATCTTTTCTTCTTTCAAATCGTTTATGCTTGATATTATATCTCTCAAATCATTCGATATATTCGAAATACACTCTTCTCGAATGTCGGAGCGATTAATCTCATCGTCAAAGAATGTGGCCTGCTCGGATTCGGAATCATCTGCAGACGCCATCTCGAAGTCAGTTCGGACATGGTTCACTCGCTGATTGAGATAGTCGCTCTGAACGACAGCTAGGTAAACAAAAGAGCTTCCATCCTCCAAGGGCAGCCGCCCAGTAAGATTCGGTATATAATCCTCGAGCTTTTCACTTACTACTCCACGATGGTTCGCAGCATATATCAACCGGTGCTTTGATACACGCGGGGTGGTTAACTTAAAACCGTGTAAGCTAAACTCTGTCCCTTTGATTTTGAATTTAAATGATGTCGCCGTGGATTTGAATTCTCTTATAAATATGTCATTGAGAATTATCCGCTTACCCAGATCATGTATTTCTACTTCTGGACACTCATCTTGAAGGAATACCAACAGAAAATGTTCTATGAGCCTTTGAGCAATTTGCTCCGAATTTCGCGGGCACTCTGACTTATACGGCTCTTTGAAGTTAATGAGGCGGACCACAGTCCCTACGCGACCCGAACTAATCTCTTGGCAAGGTGCCTTTTCAGGATCGTAGTCCCCGTCAAATACAAACTTCCGCTGAACTAAGATGTTTGAGTCCTCGAAGATACTATCAACCTCAACACGATCGAACGCCTTCAACCAAATGAATCTTCCAAGCCCTTTGCCACCACGCGAAGATTTATATTCCGAGAAGGCAGTGTTGAAGGAGTCAAAGTTATCGTCATCGAAGCCAATTCCTGTGTCAGAAACTGTAAATCCATTGATAGGTGCGAGTTCATCACTCAGAATCTCCGGATCGCGATGGATATCGATGACCACCTTATGAAAACGCTTTGGGGCGTCTTGAACCGCTTGAAGGGCGTTCATCACAGCCTCAAAAAGCGGAAGCAACGGCCTCCATTTCGGCAACACTGTTTGACGTACTTGGCCCCGTAAGTTCGTTTTAAGCATTTTGCCTACCCCGTGTTACGACCAAGTTAGTAGAACTAAAACGGAATTTATACTCAACTTTTGCGTGAGTTCATGGCGGGTCTCGTCCGAGCTACAGGGGGCTATCCGGATTACTGACCGCATCTCGATGTGGCCAACGACGGGATCCGCTGCGAGTTGAGCCTCGAACTTTCCGGCATTTCGCTTCGCACACTTCTTGGCGGATAGTAACCGCAGCGGATCGAACAGCCCTGCCCGTCATCTCCGAACTTGTTCCGGGGACACACGTCTTTGAAGCGCTGCGGCCCTTGCCGTCGCCGCCTTTAGGATCTGAGCGCTCAGTGAAACCGCTCGCCGCGATCGAGTTGGGCGAGGATCTGGGCCATTCGCTTCGCTCGCGTCTCAGGTCGCTTTGCCGTGTGAAGTCGATAGTAGATCGGATAGAGGTTCTTGCGGTCGAGGGTGTCGAAGAACGCCTTGGCGGCGGGCATCAATGCGAGCGCGTCGAGAAAGTCCTGGGGAATGGTCATCCCGGCTGAGCCCGCATAGGCGCTCTCCCACCGGCCATCCGCCTTTGCCGCCTCCACATGTCTTAAGCCGGCCGGCATCATCCGCCCTTCGGCGATCAGGCGCATCGCGTGCTCGCGGTTCTTGCTCGACCAGTTGGACTTCGGCTTCCTAGGCGTGAGGCGCTGGAGATAAGACTCGGCGTCGAGCGGCTGCTTCTGGCCATCGATCCAGCCGAACCGGATCGCCTCGACAACACAGTCGGTCCACGTCACGGATGGCTTGCCGGAGCCGGCCTTGAAGATCCTGACCCAAAGCTCAGTGGCGCTGTCATGATGCTTTGACAGCCAATCGCCAAGGGCCGTCGCGTCTTGAAAGGATATCGGGATTCGCTTTGTCTCGGTCATGCTTCAATGTAGGGCAATGAGACGGGTGCACGAAAGGCCGCGTCGCTGCCATTAGCGCACGCGCCGGGTCTGGGATTGATCATGGACCGCAGCTCTTGCCCCGGGTCTCCACGTTGGTTCATCGATCCGTCCTCATCCTGAGAGGCTGGCCTATAAAGGACTAACCGACATCCGCACGTCATCACCGGCCTTGTGCCGGTGATCTCGATGACTTGAAGCGCTGAGATCGACAGCATCGGGATGGCCGGGACAAGCCCGGCCATGACGACGAGGGTTTCATGACTGCGCCAGCTTCATCGCCTTTTCCAGCACCGCGAACACGCCCTCGTCCGCGCATTGCGCCACGTTGAAGCGCATGGAGCTCCTGGCCGTCTGCGCGGGACTGAACACGTTGCCGGGCGCGAGCACCACGTCGTCGTTCAGCGCGTGACGCGCGACAACGGCGGCGTCGAGATCCTGCGGAAGGTGACACCAGAGGAGCATGCCGGCTTTCGGCACGATCCAGGGCGTGATGCCGAGCCGCTCCAGGCGCGGGATGACGGAGGCCATGGTCTTTGCAAGCCGCGTGCGTAAGGACTCCAGGTGCTTGCGATAGCCGCTTGAGCCGAGAACGCCGAGCACCAACTCTTCCGCGAGGCGGTTGCTGGAGAAGCCCGTGGCGATCCTCAAATCCGTGAGCTTATCGATCCAGTCGGGTCTCGCGGCGATGTAGCCGCAGCGGAACGAGGCCGAGAGGGTTTTCGAGAAGCTGCCGATGCGCACCACACGCTCAAGGCCATCGAGGGCCGCGAGGCGAGGCGCGGGCTCGTGCTCGAAATCGGCGAAGATGTCGTCCTCGACGACCGTGAGGCCGTGCTGCTCGGCGAGCTTCAGGAGGCGGTGCACTGTCACGCCGGAGAGGGTGGCGCCGGTCGGGTTGTGCAGGCCGGAATTGGTGATGTAGAGGCGCGGCTCGTGCTCGGCGAGCGCCTGCGCGAAGGCGCCGAGATCGAGGCCGGTCGGGGTCATCGGCACGCCCACCACGTTCACCTGATGGGCGCGCAGCAGCGCCAGGAAGTTGAAATAGCAGGGGTCGTCCACCAGCACCGTGTCGCCGGGCTGGAGCAGCATTCGGCACACGAGATCGATGGCCTGCGTGCCGGAATCCGTGAGCAGGATCCGGTCGGGTGCGGCCTCGACACCCTGCTCCGCGAGGCGACGCGAGAGGAAGCCGCGCAAGGCGGCCAGGCCAAGCGGCGTGCCGTAATCGGTGAGGCCCGTTGCGTCCTTCGTGCGCGCCAGGCCACGCAGGGCCCGGCGGATCTCGTCCTCGGGCATCCAGGAATCCGGCAGCCAGCCGCAGCCGGGTTTCAGCACTCCCCCCCGCGCCTCCAGGGATTGCCGCGAGACCCAGAACGGATCGACCGCCCGGTCGAGGCGCGGGGCGAGCTCCGCCAAGGACAGGGGCGCGAGACTGGCCGCGCTGAAAAAGCCGGAGCCCGGCCGGGAGCGAATGACGCCTTCGGCCGCGAGCCGGTCATAGGCCTCCACCACGGTGGATTTCGACACCTGCATGGTCTGGGCGAGCGCCCGGATGGATGGGAGCTTGCCGCCCGGCGGCAGGGCGCGGCTGGCGATCCGGTGGCGGATCGCCGCCATGACGTGCTCCACGAGCGTTCCGTCGCGATGGGTGAAGGTGAGATCGTCCACTGTACCGCCCGCCGTTCCATGACAGTTCGGCTTAACCGTACTGCACCGTCTCTGGAAAGGCCATGCCGTTCCCGGTGAGATTGCGGCGCGGCGGAGGTTTGCGCATGGACAGGACGACTGAGGGATGGATCAACGGTTTTCTCGGGGTGCTGATCTTCAGCGGCTCGCTGCCGGCGACCCGCATCGCCGTGCTCGACATCGACCCGCTGTTCCTGACCGTGGCGCGGGCGACGATCGCCGGGCTTCTGGGCGCGGCCCTGCTCATGCTCCTGCGCCAGAAGCGGCCTGCGAGAGCCGATCTCCTGCCGCTCGCCATCGTGTCGCTCGGGGTGGTGGTGGGCTTTCCGCTGCTGACGGCGCTGGCCCTGCAGCACATCACTTCGGCCCAGTCCATCTGCTTCGTCGGCCTGCTGCCGCTGGCGACGGCCATCTTCGGCATCCTGCGCTGCGGCGAGTGGCCGAGGCCCGCCTTCTGGATCTTCTCCGGACTCGGCGGCGCCCTTGTCGCGGGCTTCGCCCTGCTCCAGGGAGGCTCCGCCTCCCCGATCGGCAGCCTTCTCATGATCGGCGCCATCCTGGCCTGCGGACTTGGCTATGCGGAGGGCGCGAGGCTGTCGCGCAAACTTGGCGGCTGGCAGGTGATCTCCTGGGCGCTCGTTCTCTCCCTGCCGCTGACGGCCGGCCTGATGCTGCTCAACCTGCCCGCCTCATGGAGCGGGATCGGCCTGCCCGCGTGGCTATCGCTTGCCTATGTGTCGCTGTTCTCGATGCTCATCGGCTTCGTGTTCTGGTATCGCGGCCTGGCGCTCGGCGGCATCGCGGGCGTGTCGCAGCTCCAGCTGCTCCAGCCCTTCTTCGGGCTCATGCTGGCAGCACTGCTTCTCAATGAGGCCGTAGGCTGGGGGATGGTCGCGGTCAACGTCGCGGTGATCGCCTGCGTGGCGGGGGCGAAGCGTTTCGCAACGCCTGGGGCAGCAGGACGTCGCTCGGAACCGTCATGCGCTGATGCCTAACGCCCTCGCCCCGCATTCCGTTAACCCTGTGACGGGATAAGACGCCGCAAGCCGGGCGCCATTCGTTGACTTGCGAGGCCGATGGGTCAAATTCCTGCTTGGGTTGTTCTCCCATAATTGATGGCGGATTGGACCAGTCACCGAGGTGATGCAGATCCAAAGGCATGATGCCGCCCCGCCATACCGGTGCAAGGCCGGATTCCGTCTCCCGAACATCCGATTCCGCACCGCCCCGTCCGTCGTCGCAAGCAGCGCCGCACCATGCGACGGGGATGCTGCAAAGGCTCCCTATGCTGACCGTCTATGATTGCATTGTGACCGAGCACGACCTCCGGCTCGTCGCCCTCGCGGCCCTGGTCTGCGCTCTGGCATCCCTGACGGCGGTCAACCTGCTCCATCACGTTTTGCGCCTCGAGAGCATGAGCCGGGGCATCTGGCTGACGGTTGCCGCGGCCGCGACGGGCTTCGGAATTTGGTCGACCCATTTCATCGCGATGTTGGCCTATTCGCCTGCCCTGCCCACCGCCTACAATATCGCCCTCACGGCCATCTCCCTGATCGCCGCCGTGGTGCTGACCGGCTTGGGCTTCGGGATTGCTCTCCTCCCGGGGCTCATAGCATCGCGATGGATCGGAGGAGCAGCCGTCGGCGGCGGCATCGCCGTCATGCACTATACCGGCATGGCCGCCTTCGAAGTGGCCGGCACCCTCGCCTGGGATCCGACCATGGTGGCGGCATCGATCCTGCTCGGGGGCCTGCTCGGTGCTGCGGCGGTCGCGGTGGCGTTGCACAGAGCCACGCTGGCCAGCAAGATCGCCGGCGCGCTGCTGCTGACGCTTGCGATCTGCAGCCACCACTTCACCGCGATGGGTGCGGTCAGCGTCACGCCCGATCCCTCCATCGCCCTCTCGTCCTCGGCCATTCCCGCCGAGTGGCTGGCGCTCGGCGTGGCTGTCGTCTCCCTCGCCATCCTGCTGCTGGCCTTCATGGCCCTGATCCTCGATGTCAGGGAACGCCGGCGCATCGGGCTCGAAATCCAGCGCATGCGGGATCTCACCGATGCGGCGCTCGAAGGCCTCGTCCTCTGCGCGGGCGCGACCATCGTGACCGTGAACCAGAGCTTCGCGCGACTGACCGGCCTGAAGGTGGAGCAGATCGGCGGCCAGGACCTAGCCGCCTGGCTTCAGGATACCCAGAAGCGGGAGATGCTGTTCGCCGTTCCGGGACAGGCCGTTGAAACCGAGCTGCGGCATGGCGACGGCACACTGCTTCCCGTCGAGCTGATCGCTCGGCCGATCAACTACAAGGATGAGCCGCACACCGTGATCGCCGTCCGCGATCTGCGGGACCGCCGCAATGCGGAGGCGCAGATCCGGTTCCTGGCGCATCATGACCCACTGACCGGCCTCGGCAATCGCGCGAGTTTCGATCAGCGGCTCGACCGCGAAATCAGCCTGCACGGGAGAAGCGGCCGGCAGCTGGCGCTGTTGTGCCTCGATCTCGACGGCTTCAAGGACGTCAACGATCTCCATGGCCACGCGGCAGGCGATCAGCTGCTCAAGGACATCTCCAAGAACCTGTCCACGGCTCTTGCCGAGGATCAGATGATCGCGCGCCTGGGCGGAGATGAATTCGCCGTCATCGTGCCCTCGATCACCGATCCTGCCCATGTGGGCCAGCTTGCCGAAACCCTGCTGAAAAGCCTGAAAAGTGCCGATGAGACGGGCATACCGACCAATCTCGTGTCGGTCAGCATCGGTATCGCCCTGTATCCCTCCGACGCCAAGGATCGCACGGAACTTCTGTCCAGCGCCGATACGGCTCTCTACCGCGCCAAGACCGAAGGCAAGGGAACCTATCGCTTCTTCGAGGCCGCCATGGGAGCGCAGATCCGGGAGCGCCGCAGCTTGGAGCATGATCTGCGCAGCGCCATCGCGAACGGGGAGCTGAGCCTCGCCTATCAGCCCCAGGCGCAGGTCGACACCGGCGAGGTGAACGGGTTCGAGGTTCTGCTGCGCTGGAACCACCCGACCAGAGGTCCAGTTTCGCCGTCGACCTTCATTCCCATCGCGGAGGAAAGCGGGTCGATCCTGAAGATCGGCGAGTGGGTGATGCATGAGGCCTGCCGTGAGGCCGCGAACTGGATGCGGCCGCTCGCGATCGCGGTCAATGTTTCGGCCCTTCAACTGACCAGCGACGGCTTCGTAGAGTTCGTCCGAAGGACCCTGGAGGATACCGGGCTTCCCCCCGAACGGCTGGAGATCGAGATCACTGAGACAGCACTGATCCGCGATCCGAACCGTGCACTTCTGACCCTGCAGAAATTGAAGGCCATCGGCGTCAACCTTGCCATGGACGATTTCGGGACCGGCTACTCGTCGCTGTCGAATCTGCGGGCCTTCCCCTTCGACAAGATCAAGATCGACCGCTCCTTCATCCATGAGGTCCACGACAATCCGCAGGCTGCCGCGATCGTCAGGGCGGTGCTCGGGCTCGGACGCGGCCTTGGGCTGCCCGTCATTGCCGAAGGTGTCGAGACATCCGAGGAACTCAGCTTCCTGGGCTCGGAGGGATGCACCGAGGCTCAGGGCTATCTCTTCGGCCGTCCTGCTCCGATTGGGGAATTCGTGCCGCTGCTCTCGAACAATGTCGTGGCGCTTCCGAAACCGCTCTTGCGAGCAGTCGGTGATTAAGCAGGACGAGACAGGGAAGCGCCGCCGCTACTTCCGCTCCTTGTCGAACGGGTTCGACCCCATGCGCAGGGATATGCGGATTGGCGTGCCTGGCAGGTCGAAGGCTTCGCGGATGCCGTTGACGAGGTAGCGGGTGTAGCTCTTCGGCAGGGCATCGAGCTGGTTGCCGAAGACGGCGAAATGCGGCGGGCGCGCCTTGATCTGCGTCATGTAGCGGATCTTGATCCGGCGGCCGGACACGGCGGGCGGCGGATTGGCGTCGATGGCTTCGGAAAGCCATTGGTTGAGCCGCGCGGTCGAGATGCGGGTGTTCCACTTCTCGTAGACGTGCAGAACCGCCTTCATGAGCGGATCGATGCCGCTGCCAGCAAGGCCCGACAGGGGAACGACAGGCGCACCGCGCACCTGCGGCAGCAGGCGGGTGGCCTTCTCCTTCAGGTCGGCGAGCAGACCCTTCTGGTCGGCGACCAGATCCCACTTGTTCAGTCCGATCACGAGAGCCCGGCCCTCCTGCTCCACCAAGTCGACGATGGTGAGATCCTGCTTCTCGAACGGGATCGTGGCGTCGAGGAGGATGACCACCACCTCGGCGAAGCGCACGGCGCGCAGGGCATCGGCCACGGAGAGCTTTTCGAGCTTGTCCTCGACCCGGGCGCGCTTTCGGATGCCCGCCGTGTCGAACAGCTTGATTGATTTCCCACGCCATTCCCAATCGAGCGAAATGGAATCGCGGGTGATGCCGGCCTCGGGGCCGGTGAGCATACGGTCCTCGCCCACCATCCGATTGATGAGGGTGGACTTGCCCGCATTGGGGCGCCCGACGATGGCCACCTGCAGGGGCTTGTTCGGATCGTCCTCGTCCTCCATCTCGTCCGGATGGGGGAAGTGAGGCATCAGGGCCTCGAAGAGATCGGCCATGCCCTCGCCGTGCTCGGCGGAGAGCGGAACGGGATCGCCAAGCCCCAGCGAGAACGCATCGTAGGCGCCCGCCAGGCCGCCCGCGCCTTCCGCCTTGTTGGCGATGAGGATCACGGGCTTGCCGGAGCGGCGCACCATCTCGGCGAAGGGCCGGTCGGCGGGGAGAATGCCCACGCGGGCATCGATCACGAAGAGGATCACGTCGGCATCAACGATGGCGGCCTCGGTCTGGGCGCGCATGCGGCCGAGAAGCGACTCTTCCGTCGCCTCCTCCAGGCCCGCCGTGTCGATGATGCGGAATTCGAGATCGCCGAGGCGCGCCTCGCCCTCGCGGCGGTCGCGGGTCACGCCCGGGCGGTCGTCCACGAGCGCCAGCTTCTTGCCGACGAGACGGTTGAACAGAGTCGATTTGCCGACATTCGGCCGCCCGACAATGGCGACGGTGGGCGTCATGTCTTGTCCTATCTACTTCTTACTGCGTCACCTGAACCGGACCGCCCGCCACGAGAGCCGTATAGACGGCAAGGCGCTGCCTCAGAGCAGAAGGCGTCTCGCGGTCGGCGGCGATCTGGTCGAACCAGCGGCCGGCATAATCCATGTCACCGGCCTTAAGACCGGATAGCCCCAAGAGTTCCCGGGCGGAATGGCGCCACGCATTGGCGGGAGCCGCGAGCGGCTCGATGGACTTGCGCAGGTCGGCGGGTTCGGCGGTGTCGAGGCGCAGCCAGGCGGCGCGCAGGCGGGCCAGATCCTTCCAGAGCGCAGGCATGGCGGAATCGTTCGCGAGCGCATCATAGGCCGAGGCGCCGTTCTCCGCGTTCTGCTTGCCGAGTTCGGCGGCAAGCCGGAAGCGGGCCAGCATGGCATAGCCCGTGCCGGCATCTTCCTTCACGACGGTCTCAAGAGCGCCTTGAGCTTCCTGGCCCTTGTCCTCGGAGGACAGGCGCAGCGCCTCCTCGTAGCGGACGGCCGCTTCCTGGGCGAGGCTCTGCTGCCTGTGCTGCCAGAAGCGCCAGCCGCCGACGCCGGCCACCACCAGAACGACCACTGCAATGATGATCCCGTTGTAGCGCTCCCAGACCTTGGCGAGCTGGTCGCGGCGGTATTCCTCATCGACTTCGCGAATGAACTCGTCGTTCTGAGCCATCGTGTCTCTCACGCGGCCTCAAGCGGCCGCCTCCTGCAATCCAAGCGGGTCGCCTAACATAGACAACCGCACATGGCGAGAGGCTTCATGCCCGCATGGGGAGAACCGGCACGCCGATCAGCCAGGGATGCAGCCAGAACACGAAGGCCAGGTAGACCACGGTGCCGATGGTGACGGCCAGGATATCGTTGCGCCAGCCGGCGGGCGCCGCCGTGCCGCCATGCTGGACCGCCACGTCCCGGCGCTTGACGCTGATGCGGGCCAGCACTGCCCAGACGAGGAAGGAGCCGAAGAGGAGGATCGACCCGAGATCGCCGTTGGCGAGAAGATGGGCGAAGGCCCAGATCTTTACGCCCGCCAGCATGGGATGCTTGAGCCGGGCCTTGATGTGGCCGGGGGCATAAGCGGCGTAGAACAGGATGAAGGCAATCCAGACTAGGAGGAGCGCGAGGTGCCGCGTCCAGACCGGTGGGTCCCATACTGGGATATAGCCGTTGGCTCGGTACTGCCCGTATCCGATGGCGATCAGGATGATGCCGGCGAGCGACAGGAGGGAATAAAGCCCTTTGTATGGCCCCTCCCCGATCCTGCCGATGAGTGCAGCGCGGCGTTCCCGCGCCATGCTGAAGGAATGAGTGCCTAGAAAGATCACAAGGCCAAGAACGAGCAGCGTCACGTTCACCCCCAGAAGTTAGAACCTTATAGTCGTTCCAGGGTGGAAAAGCCAAGCTGCGTGAATGGAGGGGAGAGACAAAAAGCCCAAGAACCTTATCCCGCAAGTTTCCAACTCATCATAAAGTGTTGCCCTGCCTAAACTTTTAACATTGGCACCTCTTGCGGCACGAAAATTTCCCCGCTAGGACCCGTCAAAACCTTGCGTTGGACTAAAGCGGCTCTAGCACGGCCGCTTCAAGTCCGTTAGCTAGGCCGCAAGACTTCAACCAACAGGTTCTAAGGGGGAGACAGGTGACGGCACTTCTTGGGCTATCCCGTGTCATCGACTCGATCAACGAACGCATCGGCAAGGTGGCCGCCTGGGCCATTGTGGTCGCCGTTCTGGTCTCGGCCATCAATGCCATCATCCGGCGCATCTTCGGCGTCTCGTCCAATGCCTGGCTCGAGCTGCAATGGTACCTGTTCGGTGCCGTGTTCATGCTCTGCGCCGCATGGACCCTGAAGGCCAACGAGCACATCCGCATCGACATCATCTCCAGCAGGCTCACGAAGCGGGGGCGCGACACGATTGACCTGATCGGACACCTGTTCTTCCTGTTCCCCTTCGTGGCCCTGATGCTTTACTTGGCCTTCCCCTACTTCTTCAATTCCTACCGTTCCGGCGAGGTCTCCTCCAATGCAGGCGGCCTGCTGATCTGGCCGGCCAAGGGCCTCATCCTGCTGGGCTTCATCTCCCTTGCCTTCCAGTGGCTGAGCGAGCTCATCAAGCGAGTGGCGATCATGAACGGTCAGCTGGTGGACGAGCACGACACCGCCGGCCACAACGCCGTCGAGGCCGAGGCCGAGCGGCTGATCGCGGAGCTGGCCGATACCAGCACCACCAAAGGCGGCGAGCCTCCGGGCGACGTCCTGCGCTGACGCCCCTCGCCCGATCTGAATTCCGGAGTCTCGCCCATGGCTGCATTCATTGCCCAGAACCTCGCACCGATCATGTTCGGCGCGCTGGTGATCTTCCTTCTCCTCGGCTACCCGGTCGCCTTTTCGCTGGCGGCCAACGGCCTCCTGTTCTTCTTTATCGCGGTGGAGCTTGCTCCCTATGCGTCGGACAACATCAACCTGTCATGGCCGCTCCTGCAGGCCCTGCCGGACCGCATCTACGGCACCATGTCGAACGAGGTGCTGCTCGCGATCCCGTTCTTTACCTTCATGGGCTACATCCTCGAACGCTCGGGCATGGCGGAAGACCTGCTCGACACCATCGGCCAGCTCTTCGGGCCGCTGCGCGGCGGTCTCGCCTATGCGGTGATCTTCGTGGGCGCGCTGCTTGCCGCCACCACGGGCGTCGTGGCCGCTTCCGTGATCTCCATGGGCCTCATCTCCCTGCCGATCATGCTGCGCTACGGCTATGACCGGCGTCTCGCCTCGGGCGTGATCGCGGCGTCCGGCACGCTCGCTCAGATCATCCCGCCCTCGCTGGTTCTCATCGTCATGGCCGACCAGCTCGGCCGCTCGGTGGGCGACATGTACGAGGGTGCGTTCCTGCCTGGCCTCATCCTCGCAGGCCTCTATGCCGGCTGGGTGCTGATCGCCTCGCTCATCGACCCGAAGGCCGCTCCCGGCCTGCCGCTGGAAGCCGTGGGCTTCAGGGAGCCCAACGGCTCCCGCGGCGTGTGGCAGCTCGGCATCCTGGTCGTGTTCTCGGGCCTTGTCGGCTATTACGTGCTGTCGCAGACGAACACCAAGGCCGGTGCGGATTTCGTGATCCTGACGATCTGCGTCGCGACCGTCGTGGCGCTCATCTGCGCCCTCATGAACAAGATGCTCGGCGCCAAGCGCATCGTGATCTCCGCCGTGTTGACCGTCCTCCTCGTGGTCGCCTATGTGGTCCTGAACCAGCAGGGTCATGAAAATCTGGCGCTCACGCTGGAGATGGTGATTGCCGGCGCGGTCTATGCGCTCATCGTCGGCATCGTCGAACGGTTCACCGGGCTCCGCCTCATGTCGAACATGGCGCAGCAGACCACCTTCGTCATGGTGCCCCCGCTGCTGCTGATTTTCCTCGTGCTCGGCACCATCTTCATCGGTCTGGCCACCCCGACCGAGGGCGGCGCCATGGGCGCGCTGGGCTCCGTCATCCTGGCGGCGATCAAGCGCAAGCTCGACAACAACCCGAACCGCTTCAACTTCACCATTGTGCGTCAGGCGACCGAAGCGACCGCGAAGCTCTCCGCTTTCGTGCTCTTCATCCTGATCGGCGCCCGCGTGTTCTCGCTCACCTTCTACGGGGTGAACGGGCACGTCTGGGTCGAGCATCTGCTGACCTCGCTCCCGGGCGGTCAGGTGGGCTTCCTGATCGTGGTCAACATCCTGGTGTTCCTGTTGGCCTTCTTCCTCGACTTCTTCGAGCTGGCCTTCATCGTGGTGCCGCTGCTCGGCCCGGCGGCCGAGAAGCTGGGCATCGACCTGATCTGGTTCGGCGTGATGCTGGGCGTGAACATGCAGACCTCGTTCATGCACCCGCCTTTCGGCTTCGCCTTGTTCTTCCTGCGCTCGGTGGCTCCCAAGGTGCCGTATACCGACCGCCTCACGGGCAAGCGCATGGAGCCGGTGACCACGGGCCAGATCTACTGGGGCGCCATTCCCTTCGTGATCATCCAGCTCATCATGGTGGCGATCGTCGTGCTCTTCCCGAACATCGTGATGCATTACAAGGCGGCAGGTCCGGCCGTCGATCCGGCCGCCGTGCAGAAGAAGCTCGACGAGCTGCTGGTCCCCGGCCTCGGCGCCCCGGGCGATCCGGGCGGCCTCCCCGGCCTGAACTTCGACGCGCCGCCGAAGATCCAGTAAGGCGGTTCACGCGAGACAAGACAAAGGCGGGCTTTAGAGCCCGCCTTTGTCTTTGAAAGGCTTTCAGATTGCCGAAACCCGGGCTCCCATGGCGCCAGCGATAAGATCGCCGTCATGATCGCTGATCGGGAACAGGCCGTAGCGAAACTGATAGCCCCAATTCCGTTGACCGGCCGTGAAGTCGAGCCTGTCGAGGAGTGCCCGGATGGGCGTCTCCGTGCTCTCCAGCCATGTCACGTCCCGCCGAAACGGCACGAAGCCTCCGCCCATGTCGAACTGGTAAGGACCTTCGGGCTTCACGAAGCCAAAGGCCGTGAAAGACTGGCACTTGTCCTTGCCACCGAACGTGATCGTCGGTGAGTAATAGATGACCCGATCACCGGGCCGGATTCGCCGCAGGGGCGCCGCCTTGCCGTGACAGACCTGCATGAAGCCGCCCGCGCGTCCCCGCCGGACATGCTCCGCCGAGGCAACGGCAATCCAGCTCCCGGTCATGATGCCGCTCCCGAGAATACCCGCAGGCGATGGCCATCCGGATCGAGGGCCACGAAGGTATGGCCGAAATCCATCTCCGTCGGCTCCTGGGCGATGCGCAGGCCGCGTGCGCGCCAATCCTCATGGAGGGTCTTAACAGCGGCCGCATCGGCAACCATGAAGGCAAGTTCGCTGCCGATCCCCCAGTTCGTCGCTGCGGGCTCCACCGTGTGCCGGGACCAGAGCCCAAGCATGGCCCCCGACTCCAAAGCAAACAAGGCAAAGGTGGGCGAAGCTTCCAGCGCCGGCCGCTTGAGCAGATCGGCATAGAAGGCCGCACTGGCGACGGGGTTATCGACGAAGAGAATGAAAAGGTTCGAAGGGTTCATGGGGTGCTCACTCCTTATGGGTGCGAGCCCTTATCGACCAGACTGCTGTCAGTTTGTGGCAGCAGTGAACCTATTGGGGCGCAATAGCCTCAAGCTCGCGCCATTCCTTGATGAGCACCTGGCGCCGGCGCGGATAGCGGATGTCCGTCGGGGTGAGAGCCACGATCCGGTCTGTGCGAAAGGCCCTGAACGACTGGCGCAATTCGCACCACGCCACGACCACACGGGCGCGATCGAAGAACCCGATGGCGAAAGGCCAGATGATGCGCCGGGTCTCGGCGGCATGACCGTCCCGGTATGCGACTTCGAGCTTCCGCTCGAACCGGATGGCCTGTCGAATGGCAGGAAGCTCGACATCGCCGGCGGGAATCGCCTCCCCAGGCCCGACCAGGAGGGAGGACGCCTCAGCCTCACGACGCAAAGCATCCGGAAGCACCGCGGCAATGCGGGCAAGCGCGTTGCGGGCCGCGGCTCCAAGCCGCTCGTCGCCCCGCTGGGCGACCCATCGGGAACCGAGGACGAGGGCTTCGATCTCCTCCTCCGAGAACATCAGGGGCGGCAATGTGAAACCGGGGCGCAGGATGTAGCCCAACCCTGGCTCTCCGTCGATGGGCGCCCCTTGCGACTGTAGCGTGCCGATGTCCCTGTAAAGCGTGCGGATGCTGATCCCAAGCTCATCGGCGAGCGCACGCCCGCTCACCGGCTGGCGGTGCCGGCGGAGAATCTGAATGAGATCGAGAAGGCGTGCGGCGCGCGACAAGAAGCGGGATCCTTTTCCTCGATCTCACTCTATCACCGGATCCGTTCGGCGGTAGGTCAGATTGGGCTTCCGGTTTCAGGCGATTATCCGACCGCCTCCTCGTAAAGCTCTGGCTTGAAGCCGACGAGCAGCTTGCCGCCGAGTTCCATCACGGGGCGCTTGATCATGGAGGGCTGATCGAGCATGAGCGCGAGCGCCCTGCCCTCGTTGAGGCTTGTTTTGTCGGCATCGGGAAGCTTGCGAAAGGTCGTGCCAGAGCGGTTGAGCAGCGCCTCCCAGCCGACGCTGCGCGCCCAGCCTTCAAGCCGTGCGCGGTCGATGCCTGCGGCCTTGTAGTCGTGAAAAGCATAAGGCACACCCTTGGCATCGAGCCAGGCACGCGCCTTCTTCATCGTGTCGCAGTTCTTGATGCCGTAGAGGGTGACTTCTGACTTAGATTCCATAGCTTCTCATCCCACCAATCAGGGCGTGTTTCGTTAATTTTTACACCCAAAGGTTTTATTCACTTCAAATTATAACTTTTCATCACAGCACTATTGACGTGAAGTGAATTGTATGGATTCTTAGTAACTATGGAGCAGCTATCTGGTGCCAAATGGTCGATAACCCTGAAGAGCTAATAGCGCGAGCGCGAGCCGATCTTGCTAAGCAAGAGATGGCCGAGGTTCGTGCTCTTGAAGCTCTCGAAAAGGCACGGGAAGAGCAGATCAAACTCCGCGGCTTCATCGAAACTCTAGAGAGGTACCTTGGCATTAACTCAGCAAGCATCCCGTTTGCTAAGTCACAAGCAAGAGGCAGCCGCTCCCGAGACATTGTGGATAAAGCTGTAGAGCTTCTGTTTCTTAAGAAGCGCCCTCTTGAGATCGCCGCACTAGCGGATTTGATCGAGATAGATGGCCTTTCCATTGCAGGCCAAAATCGAAATGCCACCTTAGCGGGCTACTTATCCCGAGACGACCGTGTGGAATTTGTGCGCGGTGCAGGTTGGCAGCTAACTATTACTGGCATCCGCTCAATGGGAGCAGAACACGCTAGCCGAAGCGCACCTTCTCTATCAAGCAACCCTCAATCCGATCAGGTGAGTTCTGGATTCGATGATCTTGACGAGGACATACCATTCTAAACTAACGCCCCGCTGGAGAGCGGGGCGTTAGTTCCGAACTTCGACGGAAATGGTCCTCCGTCGTAGTCGGGGCTCAGCATCCGAAGGATACTTCGCTTGGACAGCATGTATTTATTGCGATGCTGCACTCCGGTCAACTCAGGACCTTGGAGAACCTTAATGGCAAATCGTGTGTACCCATCCTATTGGATGTACAAAGATACCCGCAATGAATGGCGCTGGACATATGAAGCCCGAAATGGCGAACCCATTGCGGTAAGCAGTGAAGGCTACAAGAGTCGCAGGGACTGTGAGCGTAGTATTGAGATCATGAAGGCATCTACTAACAGCCCCGTTTGGATGCCTGCAGAACTTCTCAACGCCGCATAGAAAGCAGTAGTAGCAGGCCCGGCATTCATTGCTGGGCCTGTCATATTATTGAGTATTACTCCCACTCCATTGTTTCCGGCCAGAAAATACTCATATTTCTCAGTGCCTTATAGGGATGCTGTGGACAAGCTACCATGAAAAGTGCCATGCCTGGAAAACGCGATTCCGAGGTGATTTAGCCACCTCCTGGCGCAAGCGGTAGAGGATGTCGTCGGAACTGACGCGCAGGATCTCGTCGAGGTGGCTCATGCGGCCGCCTCAAAAAGACCGGCAGCCGCTTCGGTCGTTCCAGCGTCTGTGGCTACAGCGCCGAACATGTCGAGTTGGCTTTGCGCCTCCTCCATCCGACGACAGGCAATCTCGAAGTACGCTGGGTCTCGTTCGATGCCGATGAACTTACGACCGAGTCGCACCGCAGCCACGCCGGTGCTGCCCGAGCCCATGAATGGGTCGACAACCACCCCGCCCTTCGGAGCCACTACCTTGATGAGATCGCTCATAAGATCCCCTGGCTTCTGGGTCTGGTGCTCGCGGTCAGTATGCGAAACACGTTTCGACCTGATGACGTTAGATGTCCCCTTGTCGTGGTACTCTGGCGAGCCGTTTGTGAAGTGCATCACGACCTCGTGCTGCGCCCGAAAGCCGGTGCCAAGGCCCATCATCTGCTTATCCCACACGACCATGTTCTGGTAGCGGAGGCCACTCGACTCCACCGCCGGCGCCAAGTTCGGAAGCATTCTCCAGTCGCAAAACATCAACATGGAGCCAGTAGGCTTCATGATCTTGGTCGCAGCAAATCCGATGGAGCGAAGCAGGAAGACCAAGCCGGCGGTTCCCATGTTGTCGCCAACAAACCAGCCGAACCTTGAAATGTTCTCGGATCGCAGCCCTTGGCCTTTCGCTGCCGATCTTGATGCCTCGCTTACGCCTCCAGAGCAGTAAGGCGGGTCAGTCACGAAAGCGTCGGCGACGCCATTATCAAGCAAGGTTAGCGCATCCAGGCAGTCCCCAAGATACAGCGTTGCAGCTCCAATCGTGACCTTCTTCAGATCGCCCGACATGTTCGTTTGGCTCATATTTTTGAATTGAAATTAGTTTTAGCGTGCCGCCGACCTGCGCTGGCATCAAATGACAGGCGAATTATTCACAGACTTATTCGCGCGGAAGCCTGAGCACGCGCGAGCCAGAATATTATATCAAGGCAACTACGAACGTGTGATTGATTTTCCCTATCGGAAAGTTCGGTTCAATTTTGAAACCACAGGCTCATTGATGATGCGGCCACATCGTCAACGGCGTCAGAACCCGGAAACCGCCCCAAGTATCTGTAGACGCTTCGCTATTCCTGATTTTTCGGGGAATCCGATCGACCCGCGATACCATGATTTGAAAACGCGCGAAAACGAGTGTGATTCCGTTACTCGGCAAGGCTTTGCGCGTTTCCGATACCATGATCGCTGTACTTTAGGCGTTATGGTATCAAGCACATTTGGCGGGGGCGTAGAATCCCGTACCATCAATACTGCCAAGAAAAACTCGGCCTCCTTCGCGTTTTACCTGGTTTTACTCGCTGCCGGCACTTTCAGATCAGTGACTGCTAGACATGAAAAAAGCCCGCGATTCTGCGGGCTTGACTTCAATACTGTGCTTTTCTATGAGGTATTCCTGACTTAATAGGAATATTTCCCTTCACTCCCACTCAATCGTCCCAGGCGGCTTCGACGTGATGTCGTAGGTCACGCGGTTGATGCCCTTGACCTCGTTGATGATGCGGGTGGCGACGCGGCCGAGGAAGGCCATGTCGAAGGGATAGAAATCCGCCGTCATGCCGTCGATGGATGTTACGGCGCGCAGCGCGCAGACGTGGTCGTAGGTGCGCGCATCGCCCATGACGCCCACGGTCTTCACGGGCAGGAGCACGGCGAAGGCCTGCCAGATCACATCGTAGAGGCCGGCATTGCGGATCTCCTCGAGATAGATCGCATCGGCCTTGCGCAGGATGTCGAGTTTTTCGCGCGTGATCTCGCCGGGCACGCGGATGGCGAGGCCCGGACCTGGGAACGGGTGGCGGCCCACGAAGGCGTCGGGCAGGCCGAGCTCGCGGCCGAGCACCCTCACCTCATCCTTGAACAGCTCGCGCAGGGGCTCCACGAGCTTCATCTTCATGCGCTCAGGGAGACCGCCCACATTGTGGTGGCTCTTGATGGTGACGGAAGGCCCGCCCGTGAAGGAGACGCTCTCGATCACGTCCGGGTAAAGCGTGCCCTGCGCCAGGAAGTCGGCGCCGCCGATCTTCTTGGCCTCCTCGTCGAACACGTCGATGAAGAGCCGGCCGATGGTCTTGCGCTTGACCTCCGGATCGGACACGCCCTCGAGCGCCCCGATGAACAGGTCCTGCGCCTGCACGTGGACGAGCGGGATGTTGTAGTGGTCGCGGAACAGCGTCACCACCTGCTCGGCTTCCGCTGCGCGTAGCAGGCCGTGGTCGACGAACACGCAGGTGAGCTGGTCGCCGATGGCCTCGTGGATCAGCACGGCTGCCACGGCAGAATCGACGCCGCCGGAGAGACCGCAGATCACCCGGCCCGTGCCGACCTGAGCGCGGATGCGCTCGATGGCCTCCTCGCGGAAGGCCTTCATGGTCCAGTCGCCCCGGCAGCCAGCGATGTCGCGCACGAAGTTGCGGATGAGCTGCGCGCCCTGGGGAGTGTGCACCACCTCCGGGTGGAACTGCACGCCGTAGAACTTGTGCTCCTCGTCGGCCACCACCGCGAAGGGAGCGTTCTCGGACGCCGCCAGGACCTCGAAACCCTCGGGCAGCTTGGTGACCCGGTCGCCGTGGCTCATCCAGACGGGATATTTCTGGCCCACCTTCCAGACGCCCTGGAAGATCGGGCTCTCGGTGAGGATCTCGATCTCGGCCCGGCCGAACTCGGAATGGTGACCGCCCTCGACCTCGCCGCCGAGCTGCGCCGCCATGGTTTGCTGGCCGTAGCAGATGCCGAAGACCGGAAGGCCGGCCTCGAAGACCTCCTTGGGAGCCCGCGGGGATGCATCCGTCGTCACCGATTCCGGCCCGCCCGACAGGATCACGCCCTTGGGCTTCATGGTCCGGATCGCTTCCGCGGCCTTCTGGAACGGCACCACTTCCGAATAGACCCCATCCTCGCGCACGCGCCGGGCGATGAGCTGCGTCACCTGGGAGCCGAAATCGATGATGAGGATCTTGTCGTGGTTCTGGGTCATGGTCTCTCGCGTAGGCCCGGAGGGAAGGAGCGGAAAGCCCCCGTGCTTTACCCCCATATCGCCCCGGATGTCATGCCTTTTGAGTCCCTTCCAACGGCCCGACCGATTCAGAATGCACAAACCCCTCAACCGGACAATCCGGTCGAGGGGTTTGGATCACATTTGGGGCGGGCCTAAGTTCTAGAACACGAAGAAATCCAGGTTCTTCAGGTTCAGCCGGGGATCGACCTGTGCAAACTGAATCTGCGCCTGGTCTCCCGTTCCGTCAGGATCGAAATACACGGCTCCCGTCGACCGGTTGTGGATGATCCTGTCACTGGTGTCGTGAGCCGCCGCCCCTCTGTAGAAAGCGGAAGCGGCGAGCGTCCCTGCCGTCAGACCGGTGAAGATCGCGTCATCGAGGCGGATGGTGTCGTTCTTGATCGAAAATTTGCGGATGGTGTCGACGTTCTCCGCCGCATTCAGGGCAGTATCGAAGATGAAAATGTCCCGCCCCGCCTCTCCGTTGAGCCGATCGTTGCCCTCGCCGCCATTCAGGCGGTCGTTCCCGGAGCCCCCGATGATCGTGTCGTTGCCGGATCCACCGCTGAGCCTGTCGTTTCCGGCCTGCCCCTGCAGGTTGTTCGCTGCGTCGTCGCCTGTGAGGCGGTCCGCGAAGCGGGTGCCGACAAGCCCTTCAATGGAGACATAGCTATCGCCGGCGGCATTGCGGCCCTGGTTCAGTGTGGAATCCGCCAGGTTCGCTGTCACGCCGAGGCGGCCATTGTGATACACGTCGTACCGGGCGAAATCGAACCCGTCGCCGCCGTTAAGAACATCTGCTCCTCGCCCGCCGACAAGGACGTTTCTGTTGGCATCACCGATCAATGTGTCGGCGAAGTCGCTGCCCTGGAGCCCTTCGATCGCAACATAGGTATCTCCGGCCGCATGGCCCGTGTTCACCGACGGGTCTGCAAGGCTGGCCGTCACACCCACGGGAGCTCCCTTGTAGCGGGCGAAGTCGAAGCCGCGACCTCCGTTGAGAATGTCCGCACCGGCTACGCCCTCAAGAACGTTGTCCCGGGAGTTGCCGGTGAGATTGTCGTCGAAACGGCCGCCTCGCAAACGCTCGATGGAGGAGTATCGGTCTCCAGCGGCCTCGCCCGTATTCCGAGCTGGGCTGCTGAGGCTCACGGTCACGGCAGTCGCCGCATCCCGATAGTCGGCCCAGTCCTCACCAAGCCCGCCGATGAGACGGTCACGCCCGGGTCCACCACGAAGAAGGTCGTCGCCCAGCCCACCGTTGAGAATATCGTGCCCCCGTCCGCCGACGATGGTGTCGTCCCCTCCGAGACCCGTGAGTGTGTCGCTCGCCCTCGTCCCGCGCAGTGCATCGCCGCGATTTGTGCCTATGCGTACCGCCATTGCTGTCCTCCCTGGCAGTCGCCCCCGCTTTCAAGTGTTCTATCGCAGGAAGCTTAGATGCATCTGGAAGCGCATCAATATCTATTAATGTTTATTATAGGCGAAAGCATGAAATACTCTTAGGTAAATACGCTCGTGCAGCAGATTTGCTTCTCATAGGACAGCATGATTGACATGAATACTGTCGTTATCTAGCTGCATCACTCCTTCGGGATTAATTCAAGAGAGCTAGCTCTGGGCTAGGAGTCTCGCCGAAGAACCGCGATGAAGAACCCGTCGGTGCCGGTCTGCAGCGGCGTCAGCTGAAGTCCATAGGCCGTCCGACGAGTGGCGTTCTTGAGGAAGCCGAGCCCTGATGTCCCGACCAGGTCGTCATGGGAGACTGGACTGAAGCCCTTGTGGCGCTCCAGGAAGGCTGAGAGCGCGTCATCGTTCTCCTCGGGAAGAATCGAGCAGGTGATGTAGACGATGCGGCCGCCCGCCTTCACAAGGCCTGCCGCCCGGTCGAGCACCGTCGCCTGCTCGTTGCGCCGAACCTCCAGGCTGCCGGGCCGCAGGCGCCATTTCGCATCGGGGTTGCGCCGCCAGGTGCCCACGCCCGTGCAGGGCGCGTCCACGAGAACGCAGTCCATCCGCCCATCGAGATCGGTCACCGCATCGGCCTTGGCCCTCGGCGTGCGAACCTGGACGTTGCGCACACCCGCCCGCGTCAGCCGGTCGTGGATCGGCGCAAGACGGCGGGCGTCGTTGTCGGTGGCGTAGATCTGGCCGTGGTTTTCCATCAGGGCTGCGAGCGCGAGGGTCTTTCCGCCGCCGCCCGCGCAGAGATCCACCACCTGCTCGCCGGGCTTGGCACCGGAGAGCAGCGCTACGAGCTGCGAACCCTCGTCCTGGATCTCGATCCAACCCTTCAGGAATTCCGGCTCGGACTGCACGGCGGGTCCGCGCCCGTCCTCGCCCGGCATGATCCGCAAACCCAGCGGCGAGAGCGGCGTCTCGACGGCGTTCAGATGCGGCAGGGCATCGTGCGCCTCCTCGCGGGAGGAGACCTTAAGTGTGTTCACCCGCAGGTCCAGCGGCGCACGGGTGGCAAGCGCCTGCATCTCAGGCACGAGTTCATCGCCGAGGAGCCTCTGGAGCGACGGCTCGATCCAGTCCGGAAAATCACCTGCCACATGAGGGGGAGCGCCGGAGAGATCGGCCTTGTCCAGCCGCTCTCGCTCAAGCCCTGAGAGCGGCTCCGGCGCAAAGCGATCACCGGAGCAGAGGGCCGCGATGGCACCCACATCAAGACCGCGCTGCAGGCGCAGCATGCCGAGCACCACGGCCCGGGGGGTATTCTCACCCATGACCCAGGCGGCGGAAGCCTTCCGGCGCAGGGCGTCGTAGACGAGGCTCGCAATCGCGGCCCGGTCCTTGGACCCGGCGAAGCGGTGCGACAGACCCCAATCCTTGAGGGCGTCGGTGGCCGGACGGCGCCGGGCGTCGATATCGGCCATAACCTCGATGGCGGCGGAGATGCGGGCAGCAGGTGTCATGAGAAAAGCACACTCGAGCTTGGCCGTAGATACGACACAAAGTTTCCTATTTTCCGTCGCGTTCGGACGTGACTTGAGAGAGTACGTGCATTCCGCACGATTCCTGTTCTGGAGACCAACCTAATGTTGACCCGCCTGACCCGCGGCCTTGTCGCCCTCGGCCTGACCCTCGCGATCGCCGCCTGCGCCACGGCCCCGGCCGCCGATATCCAGCCGCCTCCGATGAAGCAGCTCGACGCCAAGACGCAGCTCGAGAGCGGCCGCCGTTACTAAAAAACTTGAGCGGGATGGACGCTGCGCCCATCCCGTCCTTGCTTAAACGCCGGTCTCCGCGGCAAAGATGCGGACGGCGAAGATGATCCACATCGCCGCCAGGATAAGCACACCGACCACGAAGGCCATGAAGCGCCTTGAGAGCTTGTTTGAGGTGACGTGGATACCCGCATGAACCAGGCGGCTCACCACGAACATCCAGGACATCACCACGAAGAGCATGTCCGCCTTGCGGGTGATCAGCGCCAGAACCACCAAGACATAGAACAGCACCGGAAGCTCGAACTGGTTATGATACGCGTTCTGGAGCTGCAGAATACGCTTGGGCCAGTTGCGCTCGCCGAGGGCGATGTCCCCGACCTTCACCTCGCCGGCCCGAAGGACGCCCAGGCGGGACCTGCCGAGGGCGAAAAGCAGGATGAGGGTGAGCCCGACCAGGACGAGGACGGGCAGGATGATGGCGGAGATGCTCATGGACTCTGACTCGCTTAAAGCTTAGCTGCGAGTCGGATAGTTAGGACTTTCGCGCGTGATCGTCACGTCATGAACGTGGCTCTCGCGCAAACCCGCGCTGGTAATGCGGATGAACTGGGCCTTGTCGCGGAATTCCAGCAGGGTCGCGGCACCCACATAGCCCATGGAGGCGCGTAGTCCCCCAGTGAGCTGGTGCAGCACGCCCGCCACCGGCCCCTTGTAGGCCACTTGGCCCTCGATGCCCTCCGGCACGAGCTTGAGGGTGTCGCGAACCTCCGCTTGGAAGTAGCGGTCGGCCGAGCCGCGGGCCATGGCGCCCACCGAGCCCATGCCGCGATAGGACTTGTAGGAGCGGCCCTGGTACAGGAACACCTCGCCCGGGGTCTCGTCCGTGCCAGCAAGTAGCGATCCCACCATGGCACAGGAGGCCCCGGCGGCGAGTGCCTTGGCGAGATCGCCCGAGAACTTGATGCCGCCGTCGGCGATCACCGGAATGTCGGCCTGTGCCGCCGACTCGACTGCCTCCATGATAGCCGTGAGCTGGGGCACGCCCACGCCCGCCACGATGCGGGTGGTGCAGATGGAGCCCGGCCCGATGCCCACCTTGATCGCGTCCGCGCCGGCATCGATGAGCGCCTGGGCGCCTTCCCGGGTCGCCACGTTGCCGGCAATGACCTGAACCGCGTTGGAGAGCTTCTTCACCCGGGTGACGCTCTCCAGCACCTTTACGGAATGGCCGTGGGCGGTGTCGACCACAACCACGTCACAGCCCGCATCGATGAGCCGCTCGGCGCGCTCGAAGCCCTGCTCGCCCGTGGTGGTGGCGGCAGCCACCAGAAGGCGCCCTTGCGAATCCTTGGCGGCATTCGGGTAGGCCACCTGCTTCTCGATGTCCTTCACGGTGATCAGGCCGATGCAGCGGAAATGATCGTCGACGACCAGAAGCTTCTCGATCCGGAACTGGTGCAGGAGGTGGCGGGCCTCATCCTGGCTCACGCCCTCGCGGACCGTGATCAGGCGGTCCTTGGTCATCAGTTCCGAGACCTTCTGGCCCGGATTGCTGGCAAAGCGCACGTCGCGGTTGGTCAGGATGCCGACGAGCTTGCCCTTGGCGCCGCCGGGGCCGCGCTCGACTACCGGGATGCCCGAGATGCCGTGGTGCTTCATCATCGACAGCGCGTCGGCGAGCGTCTCGTCGGGATGGATGGTGATCGGGTTCATCACCATGCCGGACTCGTAGCGCTTCACGAGACGCACCTGCTCGGCCTGAACCTCGGGCTCAAGGTTGCGGTGGATCACGCCCAAGCCCCCGTTCTGGGCCATGGCAATGGCCATGCGGGCTTCCGTCACCGTGTCCATGGCGGAGGCAATGATCGGCATGTTGAGGCGAATGGTCTTGGTCAGCTTGGTGGCAACGTCCACGTCGCTCGGCAGAACTTCGGAGCGGCCGGGTCGGAGCAGCACGTCATCGAAGGTAAGTCCCTCGATGATCTTATCGGCGAATACAGAGGCCATGGCCAACTCCTTAGACAGCTGCGCGGATGAGAAAATAACGCTTTGGCGAGTTGGCACGGGTCCGTAGCACGGCGTTTCGTTTTCGCAAAGGGTTGAGAGACGCATCCCCAGAAGATCTGCATTGCGCCAGTTTGCCCTTTGCAATGACACTGTGGAGCGCTAAGTCCGGCGGTCATGCGTCAATCCCGCCTTCTCCCGCTGATCATCGCGACGGCCCTGTTCATGGAGAACATGGATTCGACCGTGATCTCCACGTCCCTGCCGATGATCGCGCAAGACCTGGGAACGCAGCCCATCGCCCTCAAGCTGGCCCTGACCTCCTATCTGGTGAGCCTTGCCATCTTCATTCCGATCTCGGGCTGGATGGCCGACAAGTACGGGGCCCGGACCATCTTCACGGTGGCGATCGGCGTGTTCATGGCGGGCTCGCTGGCCTGCGCCGGCGCCAATTCCCTCGAAGGCTTCGTGTTCTCCCGCTTCGTTCAAGGCGCGGGCGGGGCCATGATGGTGCCGGTGGGCCGCCTCGTGCTGCTGCGCAGCGTCGCCCGCAGCGAGGTCGTTCAGGCGATGGCGACCCTGACGATCCCGGCGCTCATCGGCCCCATCATCGGACCGCCGCTCGGAGGCTTCATCACCGAATATTTCCACTGGCGCTGGATCTTCTTCATCAACATCCCCATCGGGATTCTCGGCATCGTGCTCGCCACGATCTTCGTTCCCAATATCAGGGAAGACGACACCCCGCCCCTCGACTTCATCGGCTTCCTTCTGACCGGTTTGGGCTTCTCTCTGCTGATGCTGGGTTTTTCCACCAGCGGCCAGCATCTCATCCCGACCGAGATCTCGCTCGGATGCACGGTGATCGGCGCCATCAGCCTGGCTCTCTACATCTTCCACGCCAGGCGCACGCCCTATCCGGTGCTGCAACTGAGACTTCTGAAAGTACCGACCTTTCGCGCCAGCGTCCTGGGCGGTTCCCTCTTCCGTATCGGCATCGGGGCGATCCCGTTCCTGCTGCCGCTCATGCTGCAGGTGGGTTTCGGCCTGGGGCCGCTGGCGTCAGGCTCGCTCACCTTCATCGCGGCCGTGGGCGCGCTGTTCATGAAGACCATGGCCAAGCGCATCCTCGAGCGCACAGGCTTCCGCAGGCTCTTGACGATCAACGCCTTCATCGGGGCCGCTTTCGTCGCGGCCAACGGCTTCTTCACGCCGGAAACGCCGCACTGGCTCATCATGGTGATCCTGCTGGTCGGCGGCTGCTTCCGCTCGCTGCAGTTCACCAGCCTCAACGCCATCGGCTACGCGGAAATCTCCAACCGGGAGATGAGCTACGCCACGAGCCTGTCGAGCGCCCTGCAGCAGGTCTCCCTCAGCATCGGCGTGGCCTTCGGTGCCTTCGTGCTGGAAATGGCCTCCACTTACGACGGCACGCCCGGGATCACGGCGGCCGATTTCGGTCCTGCCTTCTGGGCGGTCGCCACCATCTCGGCCCTGTCCGGCTTTGTCTTCACACGCCTGTCCCCTAATGCCGGTGCCGAGATGTCTGGACACAAGATTGTGAAGGACAGGCCACCCTCCACGGGCCTCGGGGACGGTATGTCCGGCCGCTAAGCTGCGCTAGCATCCCTGTAAAGACCGGGAGGACATATGGACCAGCGCATCATCGATCTCTACGACGACTTCACCCATGGCGGCATGAGCCGCCGCTCCTTCCTCGACAAGCTGGCGGCTCTCGCCGGCAGCGCGGCCGGTGCAGCGGCCATCCTGCCGATCCTGCAGAACAACTACGCCCACGCCCAGACCGTGCCGGAGACCGACCCACGCATCACGGCGGAAACCGTGGACATCCCCGGCGCGCAGGGCCTCAAGGGCTATCTGGTGAAGCCGAAGGATGCTGCCGGAAAGCTGCCGACCGTGATCGTCATCCACGAGAACCGGGGCTTGAACCCGCATATCAAGGACGTGACCCGCCGCATGGCGGCGGAAGGCTTCATCGCTTTGGGCGTCGACTATTTATCGCCCATGGGCGGCACGCCCGCCGACGAGGACAAAGGCCGCGAGATGATCGGTCAGCTGAAGCAGCCCGACGTGATCGCCGGCGGCAAAGCGGCCGTGGCCTATCTGAAAGGCCGCCCGGACAGCAACGGCAAGGTCGGGGCCACCGGCTTCTGCTGGGGCGGCGGCGCAGTGAACACCCTCGCGGTCAACGAGCCGAACCTGAATGCCGGCGTGGCCTATTACGGCGGCCAGCCGAAGGCGGAGGACGTGCCGAAGATCAACGCCGCTATGATGATGCATTACGGCGGCCTCGACGAGCGCATCAATGCCGGCATCCCGGCCTACGAGGCGGCGTTGAAGCAAGCCGGTAAGACCTACGAGATCCACGTCTACGAAGGCGCCAACCACGCCTTCAATAATGACACCAACGCTGCACGCTACGACAAGGATGCGGCGGATACGGCGTGGAAGCGGACGGTGGCGTTTTTGAAGAAGAATTTAGGTTGAATGTTTACGTCACATTCATCCAAAGCGCCATGTATCGCCCGCTTCGTCATCACCGGCCTTGTGCCGGTGATCCCGATCACTGAAGCGTCTCACCTTTCCATGTCGAGATGGCGGGGACAAGCCCGGCCATGACGTGGAGGAGCGGTAACGGCTTGCTCTCATAAGAGGATTGGATCAGTCTCCACTCATGAGACTGTATTACGTCTATGTGCTCGCGAGTCGACCTGGCGGTGCTCTCTATGTAGGCGTCACCAACGCGCTGGCACGACGAATATGGGAGCATAAGACCGGACGCGGTAGCGATCATACACGGCGCTATAAGATTGACCGGCTCGTCTATTCCGAGAGCTATCCAAGCATTGCGGATGCTATCCAGCGCGAGACATCGATTAAACGCTGGCCCCGTGCTTGGAAGACAAAGCTGATCCTTGAGATGAACCCGACATGGCGCGATCTCTATGAAGAGTTGAATGCCTAACTCTTAAGTCATTACCGGCCTTGAGCCGGTAATCCCAACCAGTGAGGCGCGGCACTCTTGGAACCGGGATGGCCGGGACAGGCCCGGCCATGACGGGAGAGGTTTGACCTTCTTTATTGGGGGTGACGTTTAGAGTTGAGGCTAATCCTCGAACGCATCCACCTGAACCCGCTTGCCGACCATGAAGGCATCGGCCACGAGGCGGAACGGGGCGTCGTCGACCTCGGAATGGCCGATGGTCAGCAATGCGTCAAAGCACCGGTAGATGCCCTGGTATTCGGCGGGCTCCTCCTGAACCATGAGCTTTCCACCGATTTCCAGGCAGCTGCCGCCATGGGTGAGCTTCAGGCTCAAGCCGGCTTCAGTCTCCACCTCGATGTCCCAGGTCTGCGGGCCGGTCTGGCGCCAGTCGAACACCGCCTGGAGATCACCCTGGCCGTGGCTCATAGAGAACGTCAGGTTCGCGGCGATCGGAGCGTCGCGGTTGGCCGGGAATTCCAGGCTGGATGACTTGATGAAAACCGGTTCTGGCATGATGCGGGTCACGATGGAGAGCGCATTGATGCCGGGATCGAACACGCCGAAGCCGCCCGCTTCCCAGATCCATTGCTGGCCCGGATGCCAATGCCGCACATCCTCCTTCCAGGTCACCAGAAGACGCTTGATCGACCAGCCTGCGAGCGCCTTCTTCGCCTCCTCGACCGCCTTGTTGTACTGGGCGTGCCAGGTGGTGAAGACCACCTTGCCCATCTTGGCGGCCAGCGCCTTCAGATCCTCGAGCTCGCTCAAAGTGGCGGCTGGGGGCTTTTCCAGCAGCACGCTCTTGCCGGCGAGCAGCGCCTCGCGGGCGATCTGATGCCGGACCTGCGGCGGCGTGCAGATCGAGACCGCGTCCAGGTCCGGGAGCTTCAGGAGCTCGCGGTAATCCTGGAAGGTGTATTTCGCATCCTCATGCGAGAGCCCGCGGGTGCTCGACACGGCAAGAAGCTCGAAATCCGGGTTGGCCTTGATCACCGGGAGATGCTGATCCTGCGCGATCTTGCCGAGACCGATGATCCCGATGCGGTGCACTGCCATGGTCGTGGCTCCCTGGTATCCGAGGCTTGAGGCTAGAGCACCGGACCCAAAAGTGGAGGGCACTTTCGGGACTGATCCGATGATCCTATTCTAGAGTCTGTCAGGCTTCAGGCGTTTCGTCCGCCCGTCCCCGAAAACCGGTCGCCATCACATAGAGTTCCGCCGAGTCGGTGCGGCTGGCGGCAGGCTTCACGTGGCGAACTACGGCGAAGTCGCGCTTGAGATCGGCCAGTAGCTGGTTCTCGGTGCCGCCCTGGAACACCTTGGCGATGAAGGCGCCGCCGGGGGCCAGGATCTCGCGGGCGAAGTAGATCGCCGCCTCGGCGAGGCCGATGATGCGCAGGTGGTCGGTCTTCTTGTGGCCGGTGGTGTTGGCCGCCATGTCGGACATGACCACGTCGGCAGGCCCGCCCAGCATCTCGATCAGCCGGCCCGGAGCGCTCTCGTCCAGGAAGTCGAGCTCGATGAACTCGACGCCTGGCATCGGATCGATGGGCAGAAGATCGATGCCCACCACCTTGCCCTTAGGGCCCACTACCTTGGCGGCGATCTGGGACCAGCCGCCGGGGGCGGCACCGAGATCGACAATTCTCTGACCGGGCTTGAGAATGCGGTACTTCTCGTCGATCTCCAGCAGCTTGAAGGCCGCGCGCGACCGATAGCCCTCGCGCTTGGCGCGGGCGACGTAAGGATCGTTGAGCTGGCGCTCCAGCCATTTCTGGGAAGAGAGGGACCGCTTGTTGGCGGTTTTCACGCGCTGCTTGAGATTGCGGACACCCGAACCGGACCCCGAACTGGACTTAGCACTCACCTCGGGCTGCCCCCTCGCCACACGGAGTCCTCTCGCATCATGTTCATCAAAATTCCTTCGCGCAGACCGCGATCCGCGATGCGCAGGCGCTCCGACGGGAAGGCCCGCCGGATCGCTTCCAAAATGGCGCAGCCCGCCAGAACCAGATCGGCCCGCTCCTTGCCGATGCAGGGGTTCTCGGCCCGCTGACTGAAATCGGAATGCAACAACCGATCCATCACCGCCGAGATCTCTCCGTTGCGCATCCACATCCCGTCGACCCGACGCCGGTCGTAGCGCGCCAACCCTAAGTGAATGCCCCCGACCGTGGTAACGGTTCCTGAGGTCCCGAGAAGATGGAAGTTATGAGCGCGTCCCGCCGGAGCCGCCACGAGGGCGAAATCCATCAGAAGCTCTGACACCTCCTCGACCATGCCCTCGAAGATCTTGGGTGTGACGTCGATGCCGCCGTGGCGCTCGGCCAGCGTTACCACGCCGACGGGCAGCGAGTCCCATGCCCGGATGCGCTTGCACGGATCGGCGAAGGCGTGCGGCGCCCGGCCGTCGAGCCAGGCGATCTCCGTGGAGCCGCCGCCGATGTCGAACACGATGACGGACTGCGCTTTGGGATCGACCAGTGACGCGCAGCCGGTGACGGCGAGATACGCTTCCGTCTTGCGGTCGACGATCTCGAGATCGAGGTCGAGCTCGTCGCGAACGCGCTCGATAAAGGCCGGGCCGTTCTCGGCGAGTCGGCACGCCTCCGTTGCCACGAGGCGCGCGCGCCTCACGTCCTTAGCGGCCATCTTTTCGCGACACACCCGAAGGGCATCGAGGGTGCGAACGATGGCGCCGTCGCTCAGCCGGTTGCCGAGGCCAAGGCCTTCGCCGAGCCGCACGATTCGCGAGAAGGCATCCACGACCCGGAAGCCGAAATGCGCAGGTTCCGCAATGAGAAGACGGCAATTGTTCGTGCCGAGATCGAGCGCGGCATAGCTTCTCGACGAGCGTCGCCGCGTCTCCATTCTGACCGCGTCCGCAGAACGGTCAGCCACCCAGGCGGCGCCATGTGCCGAGCCGCTGAGCGGTTCGGCAAGCCGGTCACCTTCTGTTGTCACGTCCGCTTTGACGGTCAAAACTCAAGTCCCCGCGGCACCCGGTTCGGTTGCCTGTTTGACCAAGAGAGTAACCATCGCTCCACCCTCCTGCCAAGGGTGCCCCCTGGAGTTTATGGTTTTGCCTCCGAGGAGGTATCACAGAGAAAGGTTGCGAAAGCGCTCTGTCAGGCCGTTCAAAACGTCCGCGCCGACATTCGCGATGGCGACCCGCAGATGCCTTTCCTGGCCGGGCCCGAAATAGCTTCCGGGCAGGCACAGGACGCCCCTTTCCGTGGCGAGCTTCTCGGCGACCCGCTGTGCTTGTCGCTCCGGAAATGGGTGGCGCAGATAGGCGAAGTAAGCACCGACCGACTCGATCGTCCATTCCGGCAGCGGCGCGAGCGCATCCTGAAATACCTGTGCACGGCGGTTGATCTCGGCCCGGTTGTCCTCGCGCCAGTCGCGCAATCCGTCGATGGCCCAGGGCAGCGCGCCTTGAGCGGTACGCGGGGGGCAGATCTGGATGCAGTCGAGAATCTTGGCGATCTGCTCAATGAGTTGCGCATCCGCCGTGATCGCCCCGGTCCGGTGACCTGGGATCGCGTAGGATTTCGAGAAGGAATAGAGCTGGATGATGGTGTCGCGCCAGTTATCACCGGTGAAGAGCCCATGGGGGCGGTTCATGCCTTGCGGCAGGAAGTCCCGGTAAGTCTCGTCGATCACAAGGTAAATGCCGCGCCGTCTGCAGAGCTGGGCGAAGCTCTCGATCATATGCGCCGGGTAGACGGCACCGGTCGGGTTGTTGGGCGTCACCAGCACGATGGCCCTGACTTTGTCGTCGATCAGCGCCTCGGCGTCCTCGATGCGCGGCACGAATCCGTTCTCCGCCCGGCACGGCAGCGGGCGCGGCTCGATGCCGAGCATGTCCAGGCTCATCTGGTGATTGAAGTACCAGGGGGTCGGCAGCAACACCGCCTCGCCGCGATGGGCGAGCAGCATCATGGCGGCAAAGAAGGCCATGTTGCAGCCGGCCGTCACCGCCGTGTCGTCTGGCTCAATACGGCCTTCGTAGATGCGGGACAGCTCGGCCGCATAGGCTTCCTTAAGCGGCGCATCGCCGTTGATCGGGCCGTATTGCGAGCCGGTGGGTGAGCCGGCGATGGCGGCCATCCGCTCCAGCAGCTCCGGATGGGGCGCATTGCCCGGCACGGCCTGGGAGAGGTTGATCAGCGGCCCGTATGACCCGTCATAGCGCCTGGTCCACGCCTGCGCCTCCGGGATCGGAGGGCTGCCGACATCGGCCACGAGAGGATTGATGGAATGGGCAGGACCGCTCGTCATGAAACCGTTCGACTCCGCAAAATGAGAAAGGGCAGGACGCCCGGTGAGCCTTCACCGGAATCGCCTGCCCTGCAAGGTATGATTGATCTCACTGTCGTCATGGCCGGGCTTGTCCCGGCCATCCCGATCCTGTGAAGCTCAACGCTCTTCCAATCGAGATCACCGGCACAAGGCCGGTGATGACGGGCGAGAAGAGAGCCCTTAGTCCTTCGCGCGCTCCACGTAGGAGCCGTCTTCCGTCATGATGACCACGCGGGTGCCGGCCTGGATGTGGGGAGGCACCAGGGTGCGCACGCCGTTCGACAGCATGGCGGGCTTGTAGGACGAGGAGGCCGTCTGGCCCTTCACCACCGGCTCGGTGTCAACGATCTCGAGGGTGATGCGCGCCGGCAGCTCGATGGCGATGGCGATGCCGTTATGGATCGAGAGCATCACGGCCATGCCTTCCTGGAGGTAGGCCTTCTGGTCGCCGATGATGTCTTCCGGCACCACGACCTGATCGTAGGTCTCGGGGTTCATGAAGTGGAAGCCCTCGCCGTCCTGGTAGAGGAAGGTGTGCTCACGGTCTTCCACGAAAGCGCGCTCGACCTGCTCGGTGGTGCGGTAGCGCTCGGAGACCTTCACGCCGTCGGAGATCCGGCGCATGTCGAGCTGGGTGACCGGCGTGCCCTTGCCAGGGTGGATGTTCTGGGCGGTGAGAACCACATAGAGCCTGCCGTCCATATCGACGACGTTGCCTTTGCGGAGCGTAGAGGCGATGACCTTCACGTGAGGCTTTCCTTGTGACAGATAGAGGCGCGTCGTGAGGGTCGGGTCGCCCGAGCCCCAGTGGCACCGAAAACGCTTTCGGTGCCGCAAGTAGCCTATCTTGGCGCAATTCGCCAGTCCGACCTCACGGAACCCTTTGGAATGGATAAGCCTCTCACCGCTCCCTCCCCCTGGTGGATACCCCATGTCCACGCCGACCGCCGCCCTTTCCTGATGGCGCGGAACCGGATTCAGGCCGCCCTGCGCGGGTTCTTCGCGGAACGGGACTTCGTAGAGGTCGACACCGCCACGCTCCAGATCTCGCCCGGCAACGAGGCGCATCTCCATGCCTTCGCGACCGAGGCCATCGGCCTCGACGGCTCTCGCACCCCCCTCTACCTCCACACTTCGCCGGAATTCGCCTGCAAGAAGCTGCTGGCGGCGGGCGAGCCCCGGATCGCGTGCTTCGCCCACGTCTACCGCAACCGGGAGCGCGGCCCCCTGCACCACCCGGAATTCACCATGCTTGAGTGGTATAGGACCGGCGAAAGCTACGAGACGCTGATGAAGGATTGCGGCGAGATCCTGGGTTTGGCCGCCGAGACCGCCGGCACCCGCACCCTCACCTTTCGCGGCCGCGAAAGCGATCCGTTCCGGGAGCCTGAGCGCCTGAGCGTCGCCGAGGCCTTCCAGCGCTTCGCCGGCATCGATCTCCTCGCCTCCATCGACGAGGACGGCGAAACCGATAAGGCGCACCTGGCTGCCAGCCTCAAAACGGCGGGTCTGCGAGTGGCGGAGGACGACACCTGGGCGGACCTGTTCAGCCGCGTCATCGTGGAGCGGATCGAACCGAATCTCGGCCTCGGCCGCGCCACGATCTTGGACGAATACCCGGTTGCCGAAGCAGCCCTCGCCCGCCCGACCGCCCGCGACGCGCGGGTGGCGGAGCGGTTCGAGCTCTATGCCTGCGGCGTCGAGCTTGCCAATGCTTTTGGGGAGCTGACGGACGCTGCCGAGCAGCGCCGCCGCTTCGAGGCCGAGATGCGTGAGAAGATGCGGGTCTATGGAGAAAGCTACCCGGTGGACGAGGATTTCCTGGCGGCGCTCGCCCAGATGCCGGAAGCCAGCGGCATCGCGCTCGGCTTCGACCGGCTGGTGATGCTCGTCACCGGGGCGTCGCGCATCGATCAGGTGCTCTGGGCTCCTGTGCCGGAGACGGGCCGGTGAATGCGATCCGCCCCTTACGCAATCCGGCCGAACTGGTCGAAGCCGGTCTCGTTGCGCCCGAACAAATCGCCAGTATCGAGGCAGTCGCTGAGCGTTATGCCGTCGCCATCAGCCCCGCCATGGCTGCTCTCATCGATCCCAACGATCCAAGCGATCCCATCGCCCGCCAGTTCGTGCCCGACGCGGCAGAACTGACCACCACGCCCGAGGAACGGGAAGATCCTATCGGCGATCTGGCGCATTCACCCGTCGAGGGCATCGTCCATCGCTATCCCGACCGGGTGCTGCTCAAGGCCGTGCATGTGTGCCCGGTCTATTGCCGTTTCTGCTTTCGCCGCGAGATGGTGGGGCCGCAGGGGCTCGGCACCCTCTCGCCCGAGGCTATGGACAAGGCTTTCGCTTATATTGCGGATCATCCGGAGATCTGGGAGGTGATCCTCACCGGAGGCGACCCGCTGGTTCTCTCGCCGCGTCGGCTGACCGAGATCATGCAGCGGCTCTCCGCCATCGGTCACGTGAAGATCGTCCGCTTCCACACCCGCGTGCCCGTGGTGGAGCCGGAGCGGATCGACGAGGCACTGATCGCGGCCCTTAAGTGCAGCGGCAAGACCGCCTATGTGGCGCTTCACGCCAACCACCCGCGCGAGCTGACCCTTGAGGCACGCGCGGCCTGCGCCCGGCTGGTGGATTCAGGCATCGTGATGATCAGCCAGTCGGTGCTGCTCAAGGGCGTCAACGACGATCCCGATACGCTCGCCGACCTGATGCGGGCCTTCGTCGAGACGAGGGTGAAGCCCTACTACCTTCACCACCCCGATCTCGCACCGGGCACGAGCCATTTCCGCCTCTCCATCGAGGAAGGCCGCGCTCTCGTGGCGACCTTACGCGGTCGGATTTCGGGCCTGTGCCAGCCGACCTACATCCTCGACATCCCCGGCGGGCACGGAAAGGCCGTGATCGGCCCGGACGCCATCCGGGAAAACGGAGGCTGCCACACGGTCATGGACTTCAGAGGTGGCGAGCACGTCTATCCCCCGTCAGAGTAACGAAAGCGGTATCGGCACCAACCATAGCCTGATGTAAGATCGCCCACGAAAGCTCTGGATTGGAGCCGGCTATGGCGAATGATGCGGTTGAACCTGCCCAGCGCGACGAGCAGCAGCGCATCGACTCGATCTTCCGCAGCGGTTCCATTACGGCGATCGGCGTCGTTGTCGGCTTCTCTCTGGGATTCCTGAGCCGCTGGGCGGCGCTGCCCGGCGAATGGACCCGTTCGGATCTCGTCTCAGTCGTCTTGATCACTCTGGGGCTGGCCCTGCAGGTCAAGGCGCTGGCCGATCTGCTTATGGTGTCCTCGCTCCAACTCAAGCGGTACAACCGCTCAGTCCGGTTTTTCCTGACCGGGCTCATCTTCGTCGGTCTTGGGGTTGTGTTTGCCGTCTTTGCAGATCTTCTCGGCTTCGGCGGCATCGTTCTTCAAGGGTAAGGCTCATTCTTTGATGAGCGTATCGCTTTCGCGAAAAACCGGATCCATTTTTTCGCACGATGGGCTAGTCGAAGGTTGGCTTGCCGCTGCGGCCCTTCTTGATCTCGGCGCGCCGGCCCTTCGACTCAAGCCTGCGCTTCTTGGAAGCCAGTGTCGGCCGCGTGGGCCGGCGCGGTTTGGGCCGCTCGGTCGCCTGACGGACCAACTCGACGAGGCGCTCCACCGCATCCTCCCGGTTGCGCTCCTGCGAGCGGAAGCGCTGCGCCGTGATGATCAGCACGCCGTCATTGGTCAGGCGGCTGCCGGCGAGCCGTTCCAGCTTCTCCTTCACGTAATCCGGCAGCGAGGGCGAGTTGCGGACGTCGAAGCGCAACTGGACGGCGGTTTCCACCTTGTTGACGTTCTGCCCGCCCGGCCCGGAGGCGCGGATGAAGCTTTCCTGGAGTTCTGCTTCATCGAGCGCGATGGAATTCGTCACCTGGATCATGGGGCCTCTGGCGGGACGCAGACAAAGACAAGTGGAGTACCGGGAGCGAAATCCAATGCAAGCTTATCCGGCGCTTGTCGAGCGTACCCGCAAGCCTTAAGCCGCTCATGCACCCTGCTTTTGCCAGGTTGCCTGCTCTCTCCCGCTCCGGATCCCCATGTCGGCCGTCTTCGCCAGCCTGATCCCGACCTTCTTGATCATCGCCACCGGCTGGCTATGCCGCACCACGGGTTTCGTGGGCGAGCAGCAATGGTCCGGGCTCGAGCGCGTCACCTATGTGATCTTCTTCCCGGCGCTCATTATCGACACCCTGTCGAGGGCAGACCTCTCCTCCGTGCCGGTTCTCGGCGTCGGCGGCGCGCTGGTCGGCGCGATCCTCATCATGGCGGTAATCGTGCTGGCGCTGCGCCCCGTGCTGGAGCGCCATTTCGGCATCGACGGCCCAAGCTTCACGTCGATATTTCAGGGGGCGACGCGCTGGAACACCTTCGTGGGCCTCGCCGTCGCCGGCAGCCTGTTCGGCCAGCGCGGCATCGCGCTGATCGCGGTCGCCATCGCCGCCATGGTGCCGCTCCTCAACCTGCTCGCCTTCTACGTTTTCATCCGCTTTGCCGGCCAGCCCCGGCGCAGTCCTTTCGACATCCTGCGCTCCTTCGTTACCAACCCGTTCATCTGGTCCTGCGCCGTGGGGCTTGCCCTCAACCTTCTGGCGCCGCCGCTGCCGAAGCCGGTCGCGATCTATATCGACATCATCGGCCGGGCGGCGCTCGCCGCGGGCCTCCTGATCGTCGGAGCGGGGCTCGACATCCGTCGCCTCGCCCGTCCCGGCCTGCCCCACGCCCTGTCGACTGGCCTTAAGCTCGTCCTCCTGCCGGTCATGGCCGGAACCCTGGCTCGCTTCGCGGGTGTGACCGGAGACGACATGACGGTGACCATCGTCGCCGCCTCGGTGCCTTCGGCCAGCGCAGCCTACGTGCTCGCGCGCCAGATGGGAGGCAATGCCGGGCTCATGGCGGAAATCCTGACACTGCAGACCCTGCTCGCCCTGCTGTCCATGCCGGTGCTGATCTCCCTCCTGGGTTGATCGCGAACCGCCGACTTGCAATTCAAGGTATAATATGACGGCTTGTCTTATTACCGGTTGTGCTGCTAACTAGGCGAATTGCAACAGTGAGACAGCGTCATTCCTCATGACCAAAGCCCTGCGCCCTTCCGGAAAAGACCCGTCGGCGAATGACGTTTCGGGCGCTGAGGATAGCGACCGCCCCGGTCGCAAGATGAGCCCCGCGGAAACGGCCCAGTACGTGGCCGAGTTCTCGGCGGAGCTGTCCTACCTCGCCCGTGAGGCCAATCTCGATCTTCTGGCTTATCTTCTCGACATGGCACGGCTGGAAGCCATTCGGGCGGTGCAGTCAGGCGATAAGAGCGATTAGGACCCGAGCAGCGACACCGCGTTACCGCCGTGCCGCTCAAGCCGCCCGGCGATCTCAAGTTCCAGCAGAGCCGTCTGGACCGACCGGATCGACAGGCCGGTTTGCCGGACGAGATCATCAATGGCCACCGGCGACGGTCCGAGGAACGTGATCAGATCGGCCGGGCTCTCCTCCGCCTCGTCCTCGATCCCGGCATCCGGCATGACGGGCCGTACTGGTGCACGGGCGATGTCGGGCAGATCGAGCTCGTCCCAAAGCTCTTCCGACCCAAGACTGTAGTGTGGCTCCTCGGCGCTTCGGTCGAGGCGAGGGCCTGAGGCAATTAGCGGCTCCAGCACGCTCGTCACATGCTCGATTCCGGCGCAGAGGGTAGCGCCGTCACGGATGAGATCGTTGGTGCCCTCGGCGCGAGGATCGAGGGGTGAGCCCGGCACGGCAAAGACCTCGCGGCCCTGCTCCAGAGCAAAGCGCGCGGTGATCAGCGATCCGGAGCGTCGCGCCGCCTCCACTACGACAACCCCGTAGGACAGGCCGGAGACGATGCGGTTGCGGCGCGGGAAATCGCGGCCGCGCGGCTCCCAGCCCATGGGCATTTCGGAGATCACCGCACCGCCCTGATCGAGGATCGCCTGCAGCAGCGGCTCGTTCTGGGACGGGTAGATCCGGTCATGCCCGCCTGCTAGAACCGCCACCGTGCCGGTCTCAAGGGTCGCTTTGTGCGCCTTCGTGTCGATGCCCCGCGCCAAACCAGAGACCACCACATAACCCGCATCGCCCAGCTGGCGCGCGAGGCGCTCGGCGAAAGTCAGGCCGGACGCGGAAGCGTTGCGCGAGCCGACGATGGCGACGGAGGGCTTGGCCAGCGCCGCTGCGCTGCCTCGCAGCCCGATCAGGGGTGGGGCGGTGTCGATGGCCTGGAGGGTCTTCGGGTAATCCGGTTCGCCCATGGCGATGAAGCGCACGCCGAGGCGCGCGGCGGCGGCCATCTCCTTTTCGGCCTCGGCTCGGCTGTAAACTTTAAGCAGCAGGCGCCCGCCACGACGAGCAAGGTCCGGTAGGGCGTCCAGTGCGGCCCCGGCCCCGCCATATTGGTTGATCAGGGCGCGGAAGGTGCGCGGGCCCACGTTTTCCGAGCGGATGAGGCGAAGCCAGTCGAGACGCTGCTCATCCGTCAGGATCATGAGATCATCCCTTCTGGCCGATCTTGCCTTCTGTTCCGGCAAGGAGGCGGCTGATGTTCTGCCCGTGCTTCCACCACAGGAGCGCCACCAGCACCACGGCGATCCCGGCCATGCCAGGCTCACCCAGCAGCCAAAGGACGATCGGTGACGCTGCGCTGGCGACCAAGGCCGAGAGCGAGGAATACTTGGATGCGAACGCGACCCCGAGCCAGATCAGGCAGAAGATAAGCGCCGCCAGTGGCTTGAGGCCGATCAGGACCCCGATGAAGGTGGCAACGCCCTTGCCGCCCTTGAACCCGAGCCAAACGGGAAAGAGGTGGCCCAGGAAGGCCCCGAGGGCAGCCATGATGGCGAATTGCGGACCCCACTGCGCGGCGATGAGCACGGCGGCTGTGCCCTTCAGGGCATCGGAAATGAGCGTTGCGGCCGCCAAACCCTTGCGGCCCGTGCGCAGCACATTGGTGGCGCCGATATTGCCCGACCCGATCTTCCGCACATCGCCCAAGCCGGCCATGCGGGTAAGGATCAGGCCGAACGGAATCGAGCCCAGGAGATAGCCGAAAAACAGAGCCGCCAGCAGGTACAGGAGATTGGCCTCGTCAGACATTCATTTCTCGTTACATCGTTTCGCGCTGAAAAACCACCCGGCCCGCCACCATCGTGATGCTCACTTGGCCTTCAAGGCGCGCTTCGTCGAAGGGCGTGTTCTTGGACAGGGACTTGAGCTGGCGCTTGTCGAGTACATACGGCGCGTCCGGGTCGAACACGATCAGGTCGGCCGGCGCACCGACCGCGAGCCGCCCGCCGGGCAATCCTAGGATTTCCGCAGGTTTGGTGGACAAAGCCCGCAGCAGTCGCGGCAGGGAGATGCGATCCGCATGGACGAGGCGCAGGGCCGCCGAGAGCAGGGTCTCAAGCCCCACGGCGCCATCAGCCGCCTCGGCGAAGGGCAGGCGCTTGTTCTCAACATCCTGTGGATTGTGATCCGAGACGATCACGTCGATGGTGCCGTCCGCCAGCGCCTCGATCATCGCCTGCCGGTCATCCTCGTGGCGCAGCGGCGGCGAGAGCTTCAGGAAGGTGCGGTAATCGCCGATGTCGTTCTCGTTCAGCGCCAGATGATTGATGGACACGCCGCAGGTGACGGGCAGCCCCTTCGCCTTGGCAGTGCGCACGATCTCGGCCGAGTCGGCGCAGGAGATCATGGCCGCGTGGTAGCGTCCGCCCGTGAGGCGCACGAGACGGATGTCGCGCTCCAGCATCACCGTCTCGGCCTCGCGCGGGATGCCCGGCAGCCCGAGCCGCGAGGCGAACTCACCCTCGTTCATCACGCCCTGACCGACGAGATCCGGATCCTCAACATGGTGGATGATCAGCGCGTCGAAGTCGCGGGCATAGGTGAGCGCGCGGCGCATCACCTGGGCGTTGGTGACGGAGCGCCCCCCGTCCGTGAACGCGATGGCGCCGGCCTCCTTCAGACGACCGATTTCCGCCATCTCGGCACCTTGCAACCCCTTCGTGAGGGCCGCAGCCGGGAGGATATTGACCATGGAGGTGTCACGGGCTCGGCGCACGATGAAGTCGATCACAGCCGGATCGTCGAGGGCCGGGCTCGTGTCCGGCATCGACACCACGGTGGTGACGCCGCCCGCCGCCGCCGCCTCGCCAGCGCTCTTCAGGGTCTCGCGATAGGGTCCGCCCGGCTCGCCTATGAAGGCGCGCATATCGATGAGGCCGGGGGCCAGCACCTGGCCTCCGCAATCGATCACCTGGACGTCGTCGGAAACGGCGACCTGCGGGCCAAGAGCCTCGATCACGCCATCGCGCACCAGCACGCTGCCACGCTCCTCGCGCTCGCTGGCGGGGTCGATGAGGCGGGCGTTTTTCAGCAGCAGGGGACGTTCAGCGGTCATGATGCACCTTCTTGCCCTCTCCCCTCTGCGGGAGAGGGTGGCCTGCGAAGCAGGTCGGGAGAGGGGCGGAGTTCGGCTTCAATCGCTTGGCGCACAGAGTCAAGAACCAGATTGCCGTTGCCTAGAATCAGGTCGTTGGAAAAGCGAAGGACGCGAAAGCCTTGGCCTCGTAGGAAGGCGTCGCGTCGTTCGTCGTGCGCCCGCTGCTCCGGCCGTTCATGAGGAGCCCCATCCAGTTCCACGATTACCCTGGCCTCAGCGCAGAGGAAATCGACAATGTATGGTGCAATCGGCACCTGGCGCTTGAACTTGTAGCCGTGAAAGCGGCCGGCGCGTACCTGTTGCCAGAACAGATCCTCCGCACGGGTCGGGATCGATCGCTGCTCCTTGGCAAAGGAGCGGAGTTTTGGAGCGACTTGGTTCTTGCGCGTTGTGTCCACGGCCCCTCTCCCGGCCCTTCGGGCCACCCTCTCCCGCAGAGGGGAGAGGGTTCTTTTCTCCTCACCGATTCGGCAGATGGCTCGCCAGAGCCTCCAGCACCGCCATGCGCACGGCGACGCCCATCTCGACCTGTTCGCGGATGAGCGACTGCGCGCCGTCGGCTACATCAGAGGAAATCTCGACGCCCCGGTTCATGGGACCAGGATGCATCACGAGCGCGTCAGGCTTGGCAAAGCTGAGCTTTTCCTGGTCGAGCCCATAGAAGCGGAAATACTCCTTCACGGAGGGCACAAAGGAGCCGTTCATGCGCTCGCGCTGCAGGCGCAGCATCATGACGATATCGGCGTCCCTCAATCCCTTCTCCATGCTGGTGAAGGTTTCGAAGCCGAGCCGTGCAATCCCGGGCGGGATCAGGGTCGACGGCGCGACGAGACGCACCCGCGCGCCCATGGCGGCGAGCAGGATCATGTTGGAGCGCGCCACCCGCGAATGCAGGATGTCGCCGCAGATCGCGACCGTGAGGCCTTCGATGCGGCCCTTGTTGCGCCGGATGGTGAGCGCGTCGAGGAGCGCCTGGGTCGGGTGCTCGTGGGCGCCGTCGCCGGCATTCACCACCGAGCAGTCCACCTTCTGGGCCAGGAGATGCACGGCGCCCGCCGAATGATGGCGCACCACGATGATGTCGGGCCGCATGGCGTTCAACGTCACGGCCGTGTCGACCAGGGTCTCGCCCTTCTTCACCGAGGACGACCCGACCTGCATGTTCATCACGTCGGCGCCGAGCCGCTTGCCGGCGATCTCGAAGGAGGACTGCGTGCGGGTGGAGGCCTCGAAGAAGAGGTTGATCTGCGTCCGGCCCCGGAGGGTCGTCTTCCGCTTCTCGATCTGCCGGCTCACCTCGACCTGTTCGTCGGCCAGGTCGAGCAGCGCCTGAATGTCCAAGGGAGACAGCCCCTCGATGCCGAGGAGATGCCGGTGGGGAAAAACGGATCGGGGGGCGTCTGTCATCTTAAAGCGATGGCTATAGGCGCTCCGGGAAACGGCGGCAAGCAGGCTCTCTTCGCCTAAGGTCATTCCGCGCTAGAATATACAAGGAACACAGCGCGAGGGCCGGCGGCCATGCTCCCGTTCGAAACCCATGACGTTCTCAATCAGACGCCACCCTTCGGGGATGTGAACCTCATTGCAATCAATCAACCCCTGCTCGACGCGCTGAAGGCCAATGGCGTCGACCCGGAGGCGGAGGAACTCATTCCCTTCGGGGCCGCCTGGGGCTCGGCGGAGCGGCTCGACCTCGGGCGTCTCGCCAATGAGAACACGCCGAAACTTCGCACCCATGATGCGCGAGGCTACCGGATCGACGCGGTCGAGTTCCACCCGGCCTACCACGTGCTCATGCGCGCCAGCATGGAGGACGGGCTCCACGCCTCGACCTGGGACGAGCCCCGGTCAGGTCACGCCCATGTGACACGCGCCGCGCGCATCTACACGGCGGCGGGCGTCGAGAGCGGCCATATCTGCCCGATCACCATGACCCATGCCGCCGCAGCGGCGCTCGCCGCCTCTCCGAACCGGCTTGCCGACTGGCTGCCAAAGATCCGCTCGCGGGCTTACGATTCCCGCGTCATCCCGTTCTGGGAGAAGAGTGCGGTCACCCTCGGCATGGGCATGACGGAGAAGCAGGGCGGGACGGATGTTCGGGCGAACACGACCCAGGCCGTTCCCAAGACGGGAGACGAATATGCGCTCACCGGCCACAAATGGTTTATGTCGGCGCCCATGTGCGACGCCTTCCTGGTGCTGGCCCAGGCGCCCGGCGGGCTCACCTGCTTCCTCGTCCCACGGTTCCGGCCCGACGGTTCCCTCAATACCCTTCGCCTGCAGCGCCTGAAGGACAAGCTCGGCAACCGCTCGAATGCCTCCTCCGAGGTCGAGCTCCACGACGCCTTCGCCTGGAGGATCGGCGAGGCGGGGCACGGGGTCCGCACCATCATCGAGATGGTGCAACTCACCCGCCTCGACTGCGCCGTGGCCTCGGCGGGCCTCGTTCGGATGGGGCTGGCGCTGGCCATGCACCACGCCCGGCATCGCGGCGTTTTCCAGAAGAAGCTCATCGACCAGCCGGCTATGAGGATGGTGCTGGCGGACCTCGCCCTGGAGAGCGAGGCCATGACGGCCTTGGGCCTGCGCGTGGCCCACAGCTTCGACCTCCAGCAAGCGGACGACCACGAGGCCGCTTACGCGCGCCTCGTCACGCCAGCGGCCAAGTTCGGCATCTGCAAGTCGGCCCCGCGCCTGCTCTACGAGGCCATGGAGTGCCTCGGCGGCAACGGCTATGTGGAGGAGAGCGCCCTGCCCCGGCTTTACCGGGAAGCGCCGGTCAACGCGATCTGGGAGGGTTCGGGCAACGTGATCGCCCTCGACATCCTGCGCGCCGAGACCCGTGAGCCTGAGGTCGCCACCGCCGTGCTGGAGCGCCTCATGGCCGATATCCGGGACCTTCCGGGCGCATCGGACGCGGCCAGGGACATGGTCATGGCGCTCCACTCGCCCGAGGCCGAAGCACGGGCCCGGTCCATCGCCGAGCGACTGTTCCTCCTGGCCGCGACGGCGGCGCTTGCCCGCTTCGCGCCTCCTGAAATCACCCAGGCTTATGCCCTCACCCGCCTCGCATCACCAGCCCGGATGATCGGCGCCAACGATCTCGGGCCTGCCGTGAATCCCTTGCTGGAGCGGGCCTTCATGGCCATATGACAAAGGTGCGGATGGGTCCGATTTGACTTGTCTGCGATCATCAACCACTTATTCCCGCCCCGCGGCGGTCATGGGCTGACCGCCGGTCACGCCCTGGCAGCAGGGCGTTTGTCTGCTCCCGCGCTTAGGAAATCGTTCATGAAAGTCCTCGTCGTCGAGTCGCCTGCCAAGGCCAAGACGATCAACAAGTATCTCGGCAAGGATTACGAGGTCCTGGCCTCCTTTGGGCATATCCGCGATCTGCCCGCCAAGGACGGTTCGGTCGACCCGGATGCCGATTTCCGCATGATCTGGACGCTCGAGGACAGGGGCTCGAAGCGGGTGTCCGACATCGCCAAGGCGATCAAGGGAGCCGAGAAGCTCATCCTGGCCACCGACCCGGACCGCGAGGGCGAAGCAATTTCCTGGCACGTTCTGGAGGCTCTGCGCGAGAAGCGCGTGCTGAAGGACCTGCCAGTCGAGCGTGTGACCTTCAACGCCATCACTAAGGACGCGGTCCAGACGGCACTGCGTAATCCGCGCCAGATCGATCAGGCCTTGGTCGACGCCTATCTCGCCCGCCGTGCCCTCGATTACCTCGTGGGCTTCACCCTCTCTCCGGTCCTTTGGCGCAAGCTCCCCGGCGCCCGCTCGGCCGGCCGTGTCCAGTCGGTGGCGCTTCGCCTCGTCTGCGACCGCGAGCTTGAGATCGAGACCTTCAAGCCCAGGGAATACTGGTCGCTGATCGCCACGCTTGCTACCAAGGACGGCGGCGTGTTCGACGCACGTCTCGTGGGTGCCGACGGCAAGAAGATCACACGTCTCGACATCGGCAACGGCAAGGACGCGGAAGCCTTCAAGAAGGACCTGGAGCTCGCCACCTTCTCGGTGGCGACCATCGAGGCCAAGCCGGCCAAGCGACACCCCTACCCGCCTTTCACCACCTCGACCCTGCAGCAGGAGGCCTCCCGCAAGCTCGGTCTGGCGCCGGCCCAGACCATGCGCATTGCGCAGCGTCTGTATGAAGGTGTGGACATCGGCGGCGAGACGGTTGGCATTATCACCTATATGCGCACCGACGGCGTCGACATGGCGCCGGAGGCCGTGCAAGCGGCCCGCCGGGTGATCGGCAAGGAATACGGCGACCGCTACGTGCCCGGCGCCCCGCGCAAATACACCACCAAGGCCAAGAACGCCCAGGAGGCGCACGAGGCCGTCCGTCCGACGGATATGGGCCGCCTGCCGAAATCCATAGCGAAGTACCTGGAGCCCGAGCAGGCCCGCCTCTACGACCTGATCTGGACCCGCACCATCGCGAGCCAGATGGAATCGGCCGAGCTGGAGCGCACCACGGCCGACATCACGGCCCAGGTGGGCCCGCGCAAGCTCGACATGCGCGCCACCGGCCAGGTGATCAAGTTCGACGGCTTCCTCACGCTTTACAACGAGAGCAAGGACGACGAGGCGGACGAGGACGAGGGCCGTCTGCCGCCGATGAAGGCGGGCGATCCCCTGGAGCGTCGCCGCATCGCCGCCACCCAGCACTTCACCGAGCCGCCGCCGCGCTACTCGGAAGCCTCGCTGGTCAAGCGCATGGAAGAGCTCGGCATCGGCCGTCCCTCGACCTATGCCGCCGTGCTCCAGACCCTGCGCGATCGTGAATACGTCAAGATCGAGAAGAAGCGCCTTGTCCCCGAGGACAAGGGCCGCATCGTCACGGCCTTCCTGGAAAGCTTCTTCCGCCGCTATGTGGAATACGATTTCACGGCCGACCTCGAGGAGCAGCTCGACCGGGTCTCGAACAACGAGATCGACTGGAAGCAGGTGATGCGCGAGTTCTGGCAACACTTCTCGGCCGCCATCGGCGAGACCAAGGAGCTTCGCACCACCGAGGTGCTCGATGCCCTCAACGAGTTGCTCGGCCCGCACATCTTCCCGGACAAGGGCGACGGCTCCAACCCGCGCACCTGCCCGACCTGCGGCACAGGCCAGCTGTCGCTCAAGCTCGGCAAGTTCGGCTCCTTCATCGGCTGCTCGAACTATCCCGAGTGCAAGTTCACCCGCCAGCTCGCGGCCACCGGCGTCGCGGCCGACGGTGAGGGCTTGTCAGAGAACGGCGGCCAGCCGGGTGTGAAGGTGCTGGGCCAGGATCCGGAGACGGGCCTGGAAGTGACCCTGCGCGACGGTCGCTTCGGCTTCTTCGTGCAGCTCGGCGAAGGCGAGAAGCCCAAGCGCTCCTCCCTGCCCAAAGGCACGACGCCAGCGCAGGTCGACCTGGAGAAGGCCCTGAAGCTCTTGGCGCTGCCGCGTCAGGTGGCTGTCCACCCTGAATCGGGCGAGCCGATCCTGGCGAGCATCGGCCGCTACGGGCCTTATGTTCAGCATGGCAAGACCTACGCCAATCTGGGCGCGGGCGACGACGTGCTGGAGATCGGCGCGAACCGGGCCATCGACCTGATCGTCACCAAGGAGAGCGGCGGAGGCGGCGCCCGTCGTGGCGCGGCCGATCCGGGCCGCCCCCTGGGCGAGGATCCGGAATCGGGCAAGCCCATCGTGGTGAAGGCCGGGCGCTTCGGACCTTACGTGACCGACGGCGAAACCAACGCGACCCTGCCGCGCGCCATGGCCGCGGAGGCGGTGACCCTGGCCGATGCGGTCGAGCTCCTGAAGGCGCGCCGAGCGGCCGGCCCGTCGAAGAAGCCCGCCCGCGGCCGCAAGGCTCCGGCCAAGAAGGCAGCCGCTAAGGCGCCTGCCTCGAAGAAGACCGCGTCCAAGACCGCAGCCAAGAAGAGCACTGCCAAGAAGGCGGCTCCGAAGAAAGCGGCCACCAAGACCGCTGCCGCGAAGAAGACGGCCAAGGCAGGCTGACCGCGATGGACGAGTGGGTGTTCTGGCTAAAGGAGGAATACGGCGACCAGGTTGAGATCTCGCTGAGGCTGCTCATGGCGACGATTGCCGGCATGGTTGTCGGCCTCAACCGGGACATTCACAACAAGCCCATCGGGATGCGGACCCTGGCTCTCGTCTCCCTCGGTTCGGCCATCGTGATCCTGTCGGGCTCCGTCTATGAGGGCTTACATTTCGGGCAGGACGCCGTCAGCCGCGTCGTGCAGGGTATCCTGACGGGCTTAGGCTTTCTCGGAGCCGGTGTGATCCTGCGGGATCGCGATCGGATGCAGGTCCATGGCTTGACAACGGCTGCTACCGTCTGGATCGCCGCCAGCCTCGGTGTCACGGCGGGACTGGGCGCCTGGTTCATCACCTTGAGCGGCACGTTGGCCACGCTGTTCCTGCTGACCTATGGCAAGCGGCTCGAGGATCGGCTGGTTCGCCTCTTCGGAGGGAATCCGGATGCTAACGATAAGTTACAGGACTAAGCTGAGCCCTGCCAAGGCCACAACCGCCATGCCGAGCCAGATGAGGCTCGAGCCATAGGAGCGCGAGGCGGCCGGCGTGGCGTCGGGCTCGTCGAAGGCGAAGGCCTCGCCTGCATTGCGTGCCGCGCGGTCAAGGTGAAGCTTCTGGGCTGGCGCCAAAGTCGTCCGCGTGGTCACGCTCAAATCTCCCGTTAAGCTCATGCTTAACCATTCAACGTGAATACAATTTAAACAGTTCCGGATGACATCCGTAAGACAGCCTTTAGGGGAATTCGCCGGTAACCTTTATGGACTAAGTTCCTCCTCACATTTGTGGCTTGCGACTGAAAAATCTGCCTTCACGTTTCCGTTTTGTTCTCGTATAAAAACGGGATGAGAAATAGTGTAAAGAAGCGCGAATCATCATCCCGGACCAAGGTCCCAATGACAGACAACGACGATCTCTTCGGGGGCAGCGCTGCCAAGCGTGCCGCGCCTGCCACGGCCCGCAATGCCGCCGTCAAGGTTTCCCGCCAGGCGCCGCCTCAGCAAGGCACGCCGGACGAGGCCGGCTATGACGCGTCGGCCATCGAGGTGCTGGAGGGGCTGGAGCCCGTCCGCCGCCGGCCGGGCATGTATATCGGCGGCACGGACGAGAAGGCCCTGCACCACCTCTTCGCCGAGGTGATCGACAACTCCATGGACGAGGCCGTCGCGGGCCACGCGACCTTCATCGAGGTGGAGTTGGAGGAAGGCGGCTGGCTGTCTGTGACCGACAACGGGCGCGGCATCCCGGTCGATCCGCATCCCAAATTCCCGAAGAAGTCGGCGCTCGAAGTCATCATGACCACCCTGCACGCGGGCGGCAAGTTCGACTCGAAGGTCTACGAGACCTCCGGCGGCCTCCATGGCGTTGGCGTCTCGGTGGTGAACGCCCTGTCGGAGATTCTCGAGGTCGAGGTCGCCCGTGGCCAGACCCTGTACCGGCAGATCTTCTCCCGCGGCATTCCCCAGGGTAAGATCGAGACCGTGGGCCGCGTGCTCAACCGGCGCGGCACCAAGGTGCGCTTCAAGCCCGACTGGCAGATCTTCGGCAAGGAAGCTCTTTTCCAGCCCCGCCGCCTGTTCAAGATGGCCCGCTCCAAGGCCTATCTGTTCGGCGGCGTCGAGATCCGCTGGAAATGCGCCCCGTCGCTGGTCGAGGGTGTCGCCAACGTTCCGGCTGAAGCGACCTTCAAGTTCCCGAACGGCCTGAAGGACTACCTGCTTCACGACATCGAGGGCAAGGAGCTGGTCACGGACCAGCTCTTCTCCGGCAAGATCACCAAGCCCGGAAGCCACGGCTCGCTGGAATGGGCGGTCGCCTGGATGACGAACGAGGACGGGTTCTCCACCTCGTACTGCAACACGGTGCCCACCCCTGAAGGCGGCACGCATGAGAACGGCCTGCGCATCGCCCTGCTCCGCGGACTGCGCGAGCATGCCGAGCGCGTGAACCAGGCCAAGCGCATGGCGCAGGTGACCACCGACGACGTGATGGCCACCTGCGCGTCCATGCTGTCGGTCTTCATCCGCGAGCCGGAGTTCCAGGGCCAGACGAAGGACAAGCTGGCGACGGTCGAGGCCGGTCGCATCGTCGAGAATTCGATCCGCGACACCTTCGATCACTGGCTCGCCGCCTCGCCGCAGCAGGCCAACAAGCTGCTCGATTGGGTGATCGACCGGGCCGAGGAGCGCCTGCGCCGGCGCCAGGAGAAGGAGGTTGCCCGCAAGACCGCGACCCGCAAGCTGCGCCTGCCCGGCAAGCTGGCGGATTGCTCCAACGCCGGTGCCAAGGGCTCCGAGCTCTTCCTGGTCGAGGGCGACTCGGCCGGCGGATCCGCCAAGCAGGCCCGCGACCGCGCCACGCAAGCCGTGCTGCCGTTGCGTGGAAAAATCCTGAACGTGGCCTCGGCCGGAAAGGACAAGCTGCACCAGAACCAGCAGATCTCGGACCTCGTCCAGGCGCTCGGCTGCGGCCAGGGCTCCCAGTTCCGAGAAGCCGATCTTCGTTACGAGAAGGTCGTCATCATGACGGACGCGGACGTGGACGGCGCCCACATCGCCACCCTGCTGATCACGTTCTTCTACCGTCAGATGCCGAAGCTGATCGATAATGGCCACCTTTACCTGGCCGTCCCGCCGCTCTACCGGCTGACGCAGGGTGCGAAATCGGCCTACGCCCGGGATGAGGCCGACCGGGAGCGCCTGATGAAGACGGTGTTCAAGGGCAGCGGCAAGGTCGAGGTCAGCCGCTTCAAGGGCCTGGGCGAGATGCTGCCGGGACAGCTGAAGGAAACCACCATGGACCCGAAGAAGCGCCTGCTTCTGAAGGTGATCGTGGCCGACGAGGAGAGGCTGGACGCCAGCGATGTCGTGGAGCGCCTGATGGGCAACAAGCCCGAAGCCCGCTTCGCATTCATCCAGGAACGCGCGGCGTTTGCGGATGAAGCGGATTTGGATATCTAGAGCAAGCATATAGGCTTGAGAGGGAGCGTTTATTCGCGACTTAAAGCCATCTCTTTCATATTAACGAAGGGCCGGCGAAAAATCGCCGGCCCTTCTCTGTTTGAGAGCCTAGCAAGCTTCCCTTTAAAGCGTGTAGAGACCGAAATTGGCAGCGCTCAGCGCCAACCCTGCTTTCAACTGTGCGAACTGCACTTGGGCTGACGCCCCTGTACCGTCTGCATCGTAGAAGAGTGCACCGGTGCTGCTGTTGTAGATAATCCGATGTGAGGACGACGTAGCTGCAGCGCCGATGCTGAAGGCTGCGCTCTTCAAATTGGCGTTGAGCACATAGCCGTCGTCAACTTCATAGACCACATCTGGGAATGCACGAAAGACATGCGTTTCCAGTTCGATCCGGTCGCCTTCCGCCGTGCTGAAGTCGGCAATAGTGTCGACATTTCCTGAGCCCAGCGTACAGTCGAACCGGAACACGTCTCGGCCCGCACCTCCTGTAAGATAGTCCGCACCGGCTCCGCCGATGAGTTGATCGTTGCCGAGGTCGCCAATCAAGATGTCATTGGCACCATTACCGTAGAGAACATCGCTCCCTGCCCCGCCATGGAGATGGTCATTTCCAGCTTGGCCTATCAGAGCGTCATCTCCATCCAGTCCCGACAGAGCATTGCCGAGAGTCGTGGTGTCGCCGGTGAGCACATCGTTGTGGTTCGAGCCTTGCAGACCACGAATATCCACATAGGTGTCGCCTGCCGCGTCACCGATGTTGAGAGAGCTATTCGACAGATCGGCCGTCACGCCTGCCGTCGCATCGGCATACGAGGCCCAGTCGAAGTCACCGCCTCCGATCAGCATGTCGGCCCCGGCCCCGCCCTGCAGAATGTCGTCGCCGGCCCCGCCATTGAGGTGATCGTTGCCGCCCCGGCCAGCGAGTACGTCGTTGCCGTTCAGGCCCGATAAGGCATTCCCGATGCTATCACCGGCCAAGGTGTCACCGTGGTTTGAGCCCTGCAGGCCCTCGATCCAGTTGTAGTAGTCGCCTGCAGCCTCACCCGTGTTTGCGGACCGATTTGCCAAGTCCGCTACGACACCGGTTTTTGAATTGATGTACGAGGCCCAATCGAAGCCGGCACCACCATTTAGGCCGTCGGCTCCCTCACCGCCATTCAAGATATCGTCGGATCCCAGGCCGCGTAGCAGGTTATTTCCAGCATTCCCGGTGAGCACATCACCGCCATTGCTGCCCTCGACGTTCTCGATGCTGTGGTAAGTATCACCATTGGCCTCGGCCCCGCCATTAAGGCTGCCGACATAGCCGCGCCCATCAGCCAGACTGAGGCTTACGCCCTGCGCTGCGTCAGCATAGGATACCCAATCCTCGCCGGCCCCACCTACAAGCTGGTCCGCCCCAGCTCCGCCTACCAGCACATCGTCACCCTCGCCGCCAAGGAGAGTATCGTTTGTCGAAAGGCCTATGAGATGGTCATTCCCGCCTTTTCCACTGAGAACACCTGCAGCTTTGATGGAGTCGTTCTCATTCATACCTTCTATGAACTGAATATACTTTCCATTTGTTGCATCAAAGATAAGAGTATAGTGAAATCCCGCGAATTCGACTGTTAATTTAAGGCCATCCGTCAGTGATTCTATAGTCTCTTCAATCCACATTTCCAATTCAGGGTTCTCATATCCTGCAATCATAAAGTTATTGTCTACTTCCCACATCGTGAGACTTAGGTCTCCATTTCCAAAACCTAAAAAAATGCTGTTATCACCACCCATGTCCTGCCAAGGCATATAATTAATCCCCGCAATGAATGTCCCCAATCCGATATCGCTGATTTCAATCGACCCGCTTCCGGATGAAGAACTCGAACTACTTCCACTACTCCCCTCTGAACCTGTGCCGCCTGTCACTGGAGTAACAACCACTTGGGTGCCGCCATATGCCCCTCCGGGCAGCGCGCCTCCCATGATTCTTTCGAGTTCGGTTTGCAAGATATTACTAGCGTACATCTCAGTGCCCCTGGGCTATGGATTTTCAACAGGGACGATTCAGTAGTGATCTGAGGATTATGCGCCTACTCCATGAATGGAGAGAATGCCGTTGCGACAATGGCTTAGCACTGATCATCACCCTCTGATCATGTGCTTTGGCGCACATCGCTGATCAGAACTGAACCAAGGAAAAAAGAGATCGCCAAACATTGTGAATGAGTGACATTTAGCGAAAACTGCTTGGCACGAAGATCACTATGAAACAATATTCAGGATTTCAAATGTAGAGAATTTTTCGAAAAACTTTGGAACCATCCTCCGACAAACTCGTTGTACAAGTTCACCGGCTCAATCTGCCCCCACGGGCCGGTCCCTCAAGGCTCCCCATCGGGAGCCTTATTTTTTGCCTGAACGGCTCTTTGCTGCGGCATGGATCTCTTGGCGTTTCCATGCGTCATGACAATGACAGCTGCCGGGCTGGTCGCGGCCAAGCTTGCATGCGACAAGGCCTGGTCAACCAAACGAGTTTCTCCCTTGGCCAAACGTCCCAGCTCTCAGACCAGCCTGCCCTCCCGCGAGGAGGTCGTCTCCTTCATCACCCAGGCCCAGGGCAAGGTGGGCAAGCGGGAGATTGCGCATCACTTCAACATCAAGGGCAACGATCGCATCTGGCTGAAGCAGATCCTCAAGGATCTGGAGATCGAGGGTGTTGTTGACCGCCGGGGCAAGACGGTTCACAAGGCCGGCCAATTGCCTCCAATGGTGCTCGCAGACATCACCAAGCGGGACCGGGACGGCGAACTGATTGCGGTGCCGACGGAATGGGACGAGGAGCACGGCTCGGTTCCGACGATCATCATCGTATCGCCGCGCAAGCCGCGGCCGGGGATGCCGGTTGCCGGCGTGGGTGACCGGGCGCTGCTGCGGGTCGAGCCGCTGAAGCCCGGCGACATTCACCACTATTCCGGCCGTGTGACCAAGATCATCGCCAAGAAGCAGGCCCAGGTGCTGGGCATCTTCCGCAGCCTGCCGGAAGGCGGCGGCCGCCTCATCCCCGTCGACAAGAAGGCGCGCGATCAGGAACTGCAGATCAGACCCGGCGACGAAGGCGAGGCGCAGGACGGCGATCTGATTGCCGTTTCCATCGTCAAGCACGGCCGCTTCGGCCTGCCGACCGCGAAGGTGAAGGAGCGCCTCGGCTCGGTGAAGTCCGAGAAGGCTATCAGCCTCATCGCAATCTTCGCCCACAACATTCCCAACGAATTCCCGAAGGCGGTGCTCGACGAGGCGGCGGCTGCGAAACCCGCCACCCTGGACGGCCGCGAGGATTGGCGCACCCTGCCCCTCGTGACCATCGACCCGCCGGACGCCAAGGACCACGACGACGCCGTACATGCAGTGCCGGATGACGACCCGAACAACGCCGGCGGCTTCATCGTCACCGTGGCGATTGCCGATGTGTCGGCCTACGTCCATCCCGGCTCCGCTATGGACCGCGAGGCGCAGGAGCGCGGCAACTCGGTCTATTTCCCCGACCGGGTCGTGCCCATGCTGCCGGAGCGGATCTCCAACGATCTCTGCTCCTTGCGGCCGCGGGAGGATCGCCCTGCCCTTGCGGTCCGCATGGTGATTGGCCCCGACGGGCGGAAGATCCGCCACAGCTTCCACCGGGTGATGATGCGCTCGGCCGAGAAGCTCTCCTACCAGCAGGCTCAAGAAGCCATCGACGGCAGGCCCGACGAGGTTACGGCGCCGATCCTCGATACGATCCTCAAGCCCCTCTGGGCCGCCTACGAGCTTGTGAAGAAGGCGCGCGACATCCGCGAGCCGCTCTTTCTCGACCTGCCCGAACGGAAGATCGTGCTGAAAGCCGACGGTACCGTGGACCGGGTCTTCGTGCCCCAGCGGCTGGAGGCGCACAAGCTCATCGAGGAGTTCATGATCCTCGCCAACGTGGCGGCGGCGGAAGCCCTGGAGCAGGCGCAGTCCGACCTGATCTACCGGGTTCACGATGAGCCTTCCTTGGAGAAGATGCGGTCTTTGAGCGAAGTGCTCGCCTCCATCGGCCTCAAGATCCCTGGACAGGGGCCGATCAGGCCGGAGCTGTTCAACCGGATCCTGCGCAGCGTCGACGGCTCCGAGCACCAGCTCTTCATCAACGAGGTGGTGCTGCGTTCCCAATCCCAGGCCGAGTATGCGGCGGAGAATTACGGCCATTTCGGCCTGAACTTGAAGCGCTACGCCCACTTCACCTCGCCCATCCGGCGCTATGCGGACCTCATCGTCCACCGGGCTCTCGTCTCTGCCTTGAAATTCGGCAAGGACGGCCTGCCCGCGAGCACCACCCGGGCGGAGCTGATCGAGATCAGCGCCAAGATCTCGGCCGCCGAACGGCGGGCCATGGCGGCGGAGCGTGAGACAATCGACCGCCTGATCGCACACTTCCTCGCCGACCGGATCGGGGCCACATTCCAGGGGCAGATTTCGGGCGTGTCGAAGGCCGGGCTCTTCATCAAGCTGAATGAGACCGGCGCGGACGGCTTCGTCCCGGCGGCCACCATCGGCGACGATTACTACCGCTACGACGAGGTGACCCACTCGATGCGCGGGGAGGATACCGGCGAGACCTACCGCCTCGGCGACAAGGTGGAGGTGAAGCTGGTGGAAGCGGCGCCTGTGGCCGGGGCACTTCGGTTCGAGCTCCTCACCAAGGGCCGGTTCACCGGCAAGACCGGTGGTGGCGGGCGGAAGGGCGGCAAGCGGCCGGCCCGCCGGGCCAAGGCGACTGAGGCCTCCGCCCGCTCCCCGACCCGGGTGAAGGTCAAGCGGCGCGGGCGCGCCTGAGGTAAGGACGAGATATGTCTTTGACGATCAAGAGTGCCGCCGATGCGGATGAGGTGAAGGTCGTTCCCGCCATGGGACGCGGCTTCCTGGGCCGTTGCCCGGCCTGCAACCGCGGGCGCCTCTTCGGGCGCTTCCTCAAGGTCGTGGATCATTGCGAATCCTGCGGGACGGAGTTTCACCATCACCGGGCCGACGACCTGCCGCCCTATCTGGTGATGTTCGTTGTCGGCCATATCGTCGGCTACGGCATCCTGATGTCAGAGACTAAGCTCGAGGTGCCGATGTGGGTGCATCTGGCGACTTGGCCGGCGCTGACCCTGATCCTCTGCCTCGCGCTGCTTCAGCCCATGAAAGGCGCTGTCGTGGGGCTGCAATACGCGCTAGGTATGCATGGCTTCGGGGCGGCCCGGGTCAAGAAGAACGACGAGGACAACTGAACGTGACGGATATCGAAACCCTGGCGAAGATGGATCGCCTCGTTTCCGCTGAGATCAATCCCAAGGCTCCCGTTCTCCGACCCGTCGACGCAGCAACCCTCATCATTATCGACCGCAAGTCGAAGACCCCGAAGGTGCTCATGGGCAAGCGCCATGCGGGACTCAAGTTCATGCCGGGGAAGTTTGTATTTCCCGGCGGGCGCATTGAGGCCGGCGACCGCTCCATGACGGTCACCGGCGCCCTCCACCCCCGCGCTGAGCAGGCCCTCATGGCCCGGGTGACGCGTCCCTCGTCTCAACGCTGCCGGGCTTTGGCGCTCGCCGCCATCCGGGAGACCTTCGAGGAGACCGGGCTGATGCTCGGCACCAAGGATTACGGCAGCCCGGAGCGCGCCCCGGCCGGCACCGCATGGACGGCGTTTCAGGAGCGGGGCGTCCATCCGGATCTGGAGGAACTTCATTTCATCGGAAGGGCCATCACGCCACCCAAGCGCGTGAGGCGCTTCGACACCCGCTTCTTTGCAGTCGACCGCACCGGCATTGCGCACGAGGTCGGGGGCGTCATCGGGCCGGAAGCCGAGCTTGTGGAACTGGCCTGGGTCACCATCGATCAGGCCAAGGCCCTGGACCTGCCACCCATCACCACGGTGATCCTCGGCGAGCTGGAGGCCCGCATCGCGGCTGGTTTCGCCCACAGGCTCCCGGTCCCCTTCTTCCATCAGCAGCGTGGCCGTTTCGTGCGGGAGTTGCTGTAGGGCTTTCCAAGGCAGGAATTGCACCTCCCCCATCCCCTTCACCCTTGACGGGCTCCCGATAATCAGGCATGGGAACCGCACGATTTTCCGGCCGGGTTCGCCCGGCCTTTGCGTTTCGGCGATGCCTCAAGGCCAACCGAGCGCCCGAACCGAACAAGAGGTCCGACCATGGCCAAAGCCGCAACGATCAAAGTGAAGCTCGTTTCCACCGCCGACACGGGCTATTTCTACGTGACGAAGAAGAACTCGCGCACCATGACCGAGAAGATGAACTTCAAGAAGTACGATCCGGTCGCGAAGAAGCACGTCGAGTTCAAGGAAGCCAAGATCAAGTAATCGGCTTCTGCACGAGCAACTTCATCAAAAACCGCCCCGAAAGGGCGGTTTTTTCGTTTCTCTGCGAAGGAAGGACGGCTTAATGGGCTGTCCTCCCCTTAGCGACTCGAGCGCATGTCTTCCATGCGGCGGACACGATCCCCTTGGCGCTCGCGCCAGATGGAGCCGGTGTTCGACACATCCCGGCGATAGGCACGGACGACCCGCGGACGATCACGATCACGATAGACGACTCGGGTGCGGTAGCGTGGTTCGCGATAGACCACACGGTTCACGACCCGCGGCTCCCGGTAGACCACTCGGGTCTGATAGACGGGAGCAGGCCGGTAAACGACGCGGGTCGCCGGCGCCGAGTAATAGCCATAAGCCGGGTAGTTGTAGGCCGGATAGGCTGCCGGGTAACCGTAGCCATAGCTGTAGGTGGGGCGATAACCGTAGGCCGGATAAGACGCCGGATATCCATAGCCATAGCCAGGATACGCGTAGGACGGAGTGGCCGCCGCGGTCAGCAGGCCACCGAGAACGGCGCCGCCAATCAGCCCGGCCGCAACGGCTCCACCGTTGTTCCACCCACCATGCCGGTGATAGTAGCGGTGTTGAGCGTCAGCCGTCCCCACGCTTCCGACAGTCATGACGGCGACACTTGCCAGTAACGCGAACTTCTTCATGATCAACCTCGTGAGAAGTAGCAAATACCCTTCAATGCAAAATCAATTCAGAACTTGAGTTTTGGTTCACAGCTTGGCTGCCAAACCCTTATCTTTCTTGGTAAAATCACGGTTTTCTGAAAATTTGTTCAGATTTGCCCGACCTCTGAAGCAACGGAAGTCATGAGACCATAAACTTTCAGCCCCTCGCGAGGCCTGAAAGCTCACTGCGCGTAGACCTGCGAGCGAGGAAAAATGGTGTTCCCGGCCATCGCCTAGGCGATGACTGCAGCAATCTTGTCGCCACCCTTCGCGGAGGGCTCGATGGGATTGGCGTAGTCGTCCAACTCGTCGCAGATGAGGCGTAGGTCGATCAGGGGGAGCCTGCGGACGAAGGCCTCGCGGGTGATAACGTCGTTGAAGATGGACAAAGCCGTCACGACGAGGCGCTGCTCCTGGGGATCCGCGAAGCGGGCATCGTAGATCGTGCAGACAGCGGTCGGCAGTCGCTGATCGAGAACGTGGTCCAGCATGGCGCGGTAGTTGCGAGCAAAGTCGTCCTGCACGGCCGCGAATCTTTCGATCACCTCGGCAACGGAGCGTGCCCCCTCGCGCAGGATTCCGCTGTGACGCAGGGCATCGTTGCCGCCGACGCTCACCACAAGATGGCTCGCGTCGGAGGGCAGCCGGGACAGCTGGCTCAGAACCCCGGTCGTGACGGCGCCGTCGACCGCGCAGAGAGTGGCGTTCCAGCCGCCCGGAAGCTTCGCCTGGACCTGCTTGATCACGTCCGGCTCGCCACGCCTCACATAGGCGCCATTGTCGAAGATGCTGTCGCCGAGCAGGACCACGTGGGTCATGAGCCTCTCCCGAGCAGCCTGTTCAGGACTGGGACGAGGTGGGTCGTCACATAGGGCTTGGCGACGAACTCGCCGCCCGGCGGCACGGGCCCCGAAGTGGCATCGGAATGCCCGGACATCATTACTACGGCGAGGTCCGGCCAGCGCTTGCGCGCCAAGCTTGCCAGTTCGTGGCCGTTGATCCTGCCGGGAAGGTGCGCATCGGTCACTAGGCCATGAACCGTGGACGAACTCTCGAGGTGCTTCAGGGCCTCGTCCGAAGCCGCTGCCTCCACGACCTTAAAGGCTGCCTCGCGCAGATGGCGGGCGGTGGCCTGCCGGATGGTCCGCTCCTCATCCACCAGAACGATCACCGAATGTTGGTCTTGCGAAGGCACCAGCTTACTTCCCGTTTCATGAGCAAAAGGGTGCCGCGATAACCGAGGGCGAGCTTCCCTTGTTCCGGTGCAGTCTCTCTGCCGCCATCCCGGAACGGGCTATCACAGGCGGACGTTGATCCTCGGTTCGATCTCGGGCCGAGGAGAGATCAAATGATCGAAACGCTCAAGGTATCCCTGCTGACTATGATGCTGTCCGTCTGGAGCGCCATCGCCATGGCCCAGACATCGCCGGGTGGTACGCCTGGTACACCGGGCGGTGGAACGACCTCTCCTGGAACAACTGGCGCCACTCCGGGCGCTGCTGCTGGGGAAGGCATGGACTGGATCTGGATCATCGTCGCGGTGGTCGTCATCGCGGCCCTGCTCTACTACTTCCTCGGCCGCGGTCGCAGCACGCGAGTTTAGTGGAGCACGCATTCGATGGGTCAGGCTGGCGGCTCGCCGCCGGCCTGAAGGAACGGCCGGAAATTCTCCAGCCAGGATGCAAGCCACAACTCGAGGGCTGTCCTGGCGGCCTGCTCCGTGGGGCCATAACCCCAGACGTCCTCCTGCAAGGGCGTTGACCAGATCCAGAACCGGTTGCTGCCGTCATAGTCTACGCTGCCCACCTCGACAGAACCGACAAAGCCGACATGGCGGTTGAGCGGCACGCCGGCCACCTGATCCTGCCGCCATTCGATCCTGCTCATGCGCTGCCGCGTCCTCTCGGTGATGACCGGCGAACTAGAGCGGATGAATGCCCGCACAAGGCCAAGCCCTCGCGGAACAGGGGCGCTCGCTCCACGTTGGCGAACAGACCCTGAGGGAGAGATCGGTGGTAGGCGGCGCCGTTTTCTCAAGCGATAGACTAGAAAGGACGCGATCTTGAAGCTCGAACTCATCCACAAATGGGCCTGCCCCTATTCAGCCCGCGTGCGCGATTACATCGAAGAGCGCGGATTGAAGGACCGGATCGCGTTCACGGAAGTCACTGAGACGGACGATGCGAAAGATCGGCTCGCTCAGCTGACCGGAAAGACCCAGGTACCCTGCCTCGTCGCCGACGGAGAGCCGATCCTGGAGAGCCGGGACATCATCAAATGGCTCGACCAGAATCTTGGTGATGCGAAAGGCGCTGCCCGGATGTGAGATTGGTCTCATGCGCTTCCTTCCCACCCGTGCGCATGGCGCGATCGACTACCTCTGGGGCATTGCTCTCATGGCAAGCCCATGGTTCTTCGGCTTTGCCGATGTGCCGGCCGCCACTTGGGTGGCCATTGTGTTCGGCGCAGGAGCGATCTTGTATTCCGCCTTCACAGCCTACGAGCTCGGACTTGTGAAAATCCTCCCGATGCCCATGCATCTGATCCTCGACGGGCTTGGCGGAATCGTGCTGGCAGCCTCTCCGTTCCTGTTCGGATTTGCCGACCAGGTGCTCTGGCCGCACATGCTCTTTGGCCTTTTCTCCATGGTCGCGTGCCTTGTCACACATCTCGAACCGATGCTGACGACGGGCTACCGGGAGCCGGCCTAAATACTCAGAAAGCCTTGTTGACGGGACTCCCCGTGAGGCGCAGCATCATGGAGCCGCAAGGGAGGCAGCCATGTTCGAGAGCATCGTCCAGGCAAGTGAAGCCCATCGCGAAAACGCCCATCACATGGTGGGTTCCCTCAGGATGGCGATGAAAGGCTGCCCGGAATGCGGCACGGCCGAGATGATCGCTTCGCCCAGCCTCGGCATCTGCGACGATTGCGGGGCGGATCTGGTGGTCCTGCCCCGCTGATAGGCCCGCTCGGCCAAACGCCATCCCCGTAGCAAACTCCTCGAAGCACCCTCTATGCTCGGCGCTAGAGCATCGGACCCAAAAGTGGCTTCCACTTCTGGGATTAATCCGATGCTCCACTCTTTGACTTGCGCATCGTTCGGTGCGGAAAACCGGGACCACTTTTCCGCACGATGCGCTAGGAGAATCGCATGGCATTGTCTGGGTGGATCGAACGGGCAGGCGAACGCATCGGCGCGCGGGGTGCGGAACTCAAACTGGCATTTCGGGTCACCATCGCGGGCGTCCTTGCCTATGCGGTCACCCGTTTCTTCGACATGCCGCAGGGCTATTGGGCGGTCATCACCGCCGTCGTCGTTATGCAGGCGAGCGTCGGCGGCTCCCTCAAGGCCGCGATCGAGCGGTTCAGCGGCACCCTCGCCGGAGCCATTTACGGCGGCGTCATCGCCGCCCTCATCCCGCACGGTTCGGCTCTGACCCTCGGGATCTGCATCATCGTGGCCTTGTTCCCGCTGGCGCTGCTTGCGGCCGTCAAACCGGCCTTCCGTGTGGCTCCGATCACCTCGCTCATCATGCTCCTGCCACCGACAGGACAGGCCATCGGCCCCCTCGCCTCCGCCATTGACCGGGTACTGGAGATCACGCTTGGCAACGTCGTGGGCGTGCTCGTCTCCCTGTTCGTGCTACCAGCCCGGGCCCACACCCTGATGACGGAGGCCGCCGCCAAGGTCGTGTCGCTCAACGCGGACCTCGTGACTGTTTTCATCGACGAGCTGACCGCCGGGCCAACGGATCGCCCAGCGCTGCAGAAGATCCATCCCCAAATTCGCTCCGCTCTCAAGAAGGCGGAAGCGGCCGCCGATGAAGCCGCGCGGGAGCGCCGGACCCACCTCACCGAGGCTCCCGATCCAGAGCCGCTCATTCGCACCCTCTACCGGGTGCGCCATGATCTCGTGATGATCGGCCGCGCGGCGTCCAGCCCCCTGCCCGATCCGGTCCTCGACCGGCTCAAGCCTTCGCTCACGGCGCTGCATCAGGCCACGCGTGCGCTGCTCCTGAAACTGTCCGATTCTCTCCGGCAGCGCAGGAAGCCGCCGGACGCCGAAGCCTTCCGTGCGGCCCTGGAGGCATTCACCGGCGAGGCGGACGCGCTGCGGGCTGATGTGCTTGTCCACGAACTGCCCGCACAGGCGTTCGGACAGGTCTTCGCCCTGGGATTTGCTTTCGAGCAGTTCCAGAAGAACTTGATCGACCTTCTAGCCCGCACCGACGAGCTGGCTTCCGGGCGCACCAAAACGTCGCTGGGGAGTTGATCTGCCTGTAGTTCGAAGGAGAATCCAGAGAGCGCTGGACCCTCCTTTGAGACGGTCAGTGACCTGTCGTCCTCAGGATAATGACTGAGGGACAGTCTTATCCCTCGTAGAGCGGCACCAACTCCATTTCCGGCACTAACACCAGCCCCTTGTCGGTGATGCGGATTTCCGGGATTACCGAGAGCGGGATGAGGTTGAAACCCATGTAGGGGATCTTGCAGCCGGCTTTCTCCCATGCGGCTTTGAGTACACGCGTCTCCTCGGCCACTTCCGTCACGCGCTTGTCGGAGAGAAGCCCCGCGATGGGCAGCGCCACCATGGCAACGATCTGACCCTGATCGACCACGCAGACACCACCCTGACTCTCGATGAGCGTTTCAAGCGCCAGCCGCATGTCGGCCTCGTTGGTGCCAGCCACGATCACGTTGTGCGAGTCGTGCCCGACGCTGCTCGCAACCGCGCCGCTCTTCAGGCCGAAATCCTTGAGAAACCCATGCGCCACGCCCTTGCCGCCCGTGTGGCCGTGGCGCTCGATCACCGTCACGAAGGTGAGGTCGTTTCTCGCCAGCAGAGCATCCCAGCTCTCTTCTTTCTGCAACTGCACCTTATCGTGGAAGAGTACGATGCCCGGCAGCGCCACGCGGATCACGTTGGCTGTGCAAGCCTCGATCGGCAGGTCGGGGATCAGTTTCGGGACGCTCGGAATGTGAACAGTGTGATAGGCCTCGTCCGGATAGCGGTAGCGGTTGGAGAGCGCCTGATCGAGCACGGGTGTGATCCTCTTGCCCTCGACCACGAGTTCGCCGCCGTACCAAGTGTTATGCACGTCGAGGTCGTCGTTGAGCAGCACGAGATCGGCACGGCGTCCGCCTCCGAGGCCGCCGATGTCGCCATCCATGCCGAAGCGCGTAGCGGGATGTAGCGAGCCCATGCTCCAAGCCTGCTCGCGGCTCATGCCGGCGCGACGCGCTTCACGCGTGACCCAATCCATGCCGAACATCATGAGATCGTCCGCATCGCGGTCGTCCGTGCAGACGCAGATGCGCTTGTGCGAGGAGCCGAGTTCCGTGATGGTCTTGATCGCTTCGGGCAGCGAATGCCAAGGCGTCGTGGGCGGTCCGCCGCGCAGGAAGATCCACACGCCGGCATCGAGGAGATCGTCGGCGATGTCCCGGTCGATGGCCTCATGCGTGTCGGTGACGCCGCTGGCCGCATAGGCCGCCACGAACTCACGCCCGTAGATATGGCCCGACACCGGCTTGCCGCGTTCCAGCGCCGCCGCGAGGATCGCGTGGCTGCGTTCGTCGCCCATGGTGACGGGCACGAAATCCATCTTCTCGCCGAGCGCTGCCGCTTCAGGCCAGCGATCGAACAAGGCTGCGATCTTCTCGGGCGTCAGGTCGCCACCTGCCGTCTCAAGATCTGGCGTGGTGGCTGGGACCGTACTGGGAACCGTGAGGAAGATAGACAGGGGAGCATGGCGCGCATCTTCAAGCATCATCTCGATGCCGGCGGCATCCATGACGTTGCCGATCTCGTGGCTGTCGCAGAAGATTGTCGTGGTGCCGTTGAGCAAAGCCGCCTCCGCATAGGCGCAGGCGGTGATCATGCTGCTCTCGATATGGATATGCGGATCGATCAGTCCCGGCGCGATGATACCGCCCTTGGCGTCGTAGACCCGCCCCGGCGCACCCGCGACCTGCTTATAGGAACCCGCCGGCTTCACGGCGGCGATCCGCCCGCCAGCAATCCAGACCTCGCGCTCTGGCGTGATGCGCTCGCTGTAGGTGGACAACACCCGGGCGCCGCTGATCACGAGATCGGCGGCTGCGCGGCCGGACGCGACATCGGCGAGACGCCGGGTCATGGTGGACAGAGGGGAGAGCGAAAAGCGGGTCAGCGCCGATTTTGGCGGCAAGGAAGGTGTGCGGTGGTCCATGATCCCTCATCCCGTTGGAAAGCGTCGGCTCAAGCTAGCAGGGCGAGATCGGAACCGCATCCCGCATCGCATGGGAGGAAGGCTCACCTAAGGGCATATTCCCTAAAGGCCAAGCTTGGCTTAAACAGATATGTAGCTGATTCGCTTGGAGAAACAGGAGGTTCGACCCGAACCCGCCTGAGAGACCATCTGGCCAAAACAAAAGGCGCCTTGCGGCGCCTTATTGGAAAAAGTTGGTGGCCAGCCGGGAGCAGCGTTGAGGAGGCAACGATCTGCTCCCAGGCTGGCCGAGCCCACGAAGTCCCAGGAGATGCGGCGGACCTGAGCATCCGTAGGGCATTTCTTCCGCGTCGAGCGGAAACTATGGTCGAACGTATAGGAAACACAGGGCGTTGCAAGCGCCCATGTGGCCAAAAAGCGGCATTTTCCCAGAAAATTTAAAGCCAATGTATCTCAAGGAGATGAATCCGCTTGCTCAGGTGTCGGATTCACGCCGGCTAAGGATTTCCCTAAGTCATGCCGGCTTGCTGTCGGCCTCAAGGTAGGTTTTCACGGTCGCGATAAACTTGGCCACCGAGATCGGCTTGGACATATAGGCTTCGCAGCCGCCTTCCCGAATCCTCTCCTCATCGCCTTTCATGGCAAAAGCCGTGATGGCGATGACGGGAATCGACTTGAGCTCTTCGTCGGCCTTGAGCCAGCGGGTCACCTCGAGACCGGAGACCTCGGGCAGCTGGATATCCATGAGGATCAGATCCGGCTTGTGGGCTCGGGCCAGTTCCATGGCCTCGATGCCATGGCTGGTCTTGAGAGTCGCATAGCCATGCGCCTCAAGGAGATCGTTGAAGAGCTTCATGTTGAGTTCGTTATCCTCAACAATGAGCACGGTCTTCTTCATTGGCGCTATCCCGGGGCCCAAAACGCACTTCACCGGCCCGAATTTTCGTCTGATGGTATAGTTAGGTCCAAACCTATTGATGAAATGCAAACTGACAGCATGAACACACCCTTAAAAAGAGTTACCCGCGAGGAGGCCGAAAATGTCGCAGTGGGGGCCTTTGGCTTCATCACGAGCGACGAGGAGCGCCTCGGTCGGTTCCTAGCCGTCTCAGGGCTGGGGCCGGACACCATCCGCTCGGCCGCGTCGTCGCCCGGCTTCTTTGCTGGCATTCTCGACTATGTGGTTTCCGACGAGCCGCTGCTGATCGCACTGGCCAAGGAGCTGAACACCAAGCCTGAGCACATCATGAGCGCCCGCTGGACCCTCTCGCCCTCCGAGTTCGAATAGCCTCACCCCCATGAGCGACGCGCCCTTCTGCCGTGACTGCCTGACGCTGTCCGCCAGCCCCCTGGCGGCACGGTGCTCGGCCTGCGGGTCCCCTCGCCTGCTGCGGCACAAGGAGCGCGACAGCCTCTCCATCGCGCATGTGGATTGCGATGCCTTCTTCGCCGCCGTGGAAAAACGGGACGATCCGAGCCTTGCTGATAAGCCTGTGATCATCGGCGGCGGCAAGCGCGGCGTCGTGTCGACCGCCTGCTACTTGGCGCGAATCTACGGGGTACGCTCCGCCATGCCCATGTTCCAGGCGCTGAAGCTCTGCCCGCACGCGACGGTGATCAAGCCCAATGGGGAGAAGTACAGCAAGGCGGGTCGCGAGGTGCGCCAGCTGATGCTGGAGCTGACGCCGCTGGTGGAGCCGGTCTCCATCGACGAGGCATTCCTGGACCTTACCGGCACAGAACGGCTGCACCACGGGAGCCCGGCCCTGACGCTGGCGCGCTTTGCCCGCAAGGTGGAGAACGAGATCGGGATCTCGATCTCAGTCGGGCTGTCCTACAACAAGTTCCTGGCCAAGATCGCGTCCGATCTCCAAAAGCCGCGCGGCTTCTCGATTATCGGCCGGGAGGAAGCCGCCGACTTCCTTGCCGACAAGCCGGTCGGCATCATTCCCGGCATCGGGGGCTCAGCTCAAGCCCGTCTCTCCAAGGTGGGCGTGACTAAAATCGTGCACCTGCGGGACGTAGAGTTGAGAACCCTGTTCGAGGCTCTGGGCCGCGACTCGCAGCGCCTGTCACGGTTGGCCTGGGGCGAGGACCATAGGAAGGTGACGCCGGAGCGGGAAACCAAGAGCATTTCGGCGGAAACCACCTTCGAGACGGACCTGCGCTCGTTTGAGGAACTCGAACCGATCCTCTGGCGGCTTTCCGAGAAAGTCTCGCGCCGGCTCAAGAAGGCGGGCCTCGCCGGGCGTAGCGTGACCCTGAAACTGAAGGACAAGGACTTCCGGCTGCTCACCCGGACCCGCTCCGGCTTCGCCCCGACGCAGCTCGCCGCCCGGCTGTTCGACCCGGCCCGGCAGCTCCTCAAAGCCTCCTGTGACGGTACCGCCTTCCGCCTTATCGGAATCGGCGCCGCCGATCTGTGCGATGCGGCGGACGCGGACAAGGGCGACCTGGCGGACCAGTCCGTTGTGCGGCAGGCCCATATGGAGGCCGCCATCGACAAGATCCGCGACAAGTTCGGCGCAGGTGCCCTGCAGAAGGGAATCGTGCTGCGCAAGCCTTAGGGGGGAGAGACCACACTCTATCGTGCGCAGCCGCTCGTCTTCTGGACATCGAGGCTCTTCAGCTCGCCCTTGAGGGAGAAGTCGCCGTAATCGAGCCTGAGGTCCCGGCTGATGCCGTTCTCGAAGAGTTCGAAGGAGATCCGATAAACGGGCGTCCGGTCCCCTTTGCCGTCCTCGAAATAGCTGATGGTGATCGGCCAGCGCGCCAAGGAGGCGAGATCTCCCTTCCGGACGGCCTCCTCCAGTGAGGTTAGGGCCGTTCCGGGCTCGATCTTGCGGCCGATCAGCCCGAGGGTGTCGTAAACCTTGTCGCCCTTGTTGGAGCCATCATAGACCCTGACCGACAGCGTCGTATCGCCCCGGCGTCCGGCCTCGATGAGGCGCTTGAGATGCTCGGTCGGAAACACCGTCTCGCCGGTAGCGCCGAACGCGGTCTTCCTCGGCTGCTTGAGGTCGACATTGAGCATGCCGTCCGGGCCGATCTTGGCGTCGCCGTCGACCTCGCTGTCCTTGATCATGCCCTGCCGGACCGACGTGGACTTGAAATGCATGGTGCGACCGTCGCCGGTCTCATAGGTGGCGGTCTGGACGTCCATGGTGTTGGCACCGGACTCGCTGCCAGTAAGGATCGTCACCTGTCGGTATTTCAGAGTGTAGCCGTCGCAGGCATCGCCGCCGAATTCCATGGCGATGCGCCCCTTCGCATTCTCGACCCCGTTGGAGCCACCGGCCCGCAGGAGCGACAGATCGTAGACGGCCCGATGGGGCGCGAGTTGAACCGGGGCCTTGGCTGTTTCCGCGACGGCGGGCGTCAGCGAGGCGATGGACAGACCGAAGGCCGCAACGAACAAACGCATATCTTCTCCCGACGCAACGGCAGCCAAGATAGGCCGCTCCTGCCCACAGGGCAATGTTCCCGCTTGCGTCCTTCCGGCTCATCCGCCACTACTCCGTCCGGATGATGTGACACATCGAGGCCTCCATGAGCAAAGTCGACAAGAAACTTCAGGATCTGGGGATCACCCTGCCGACCCCGGCGGCGCCGGTTGCGAATTATGTGCCGTTCGTGCGAACCGGCAATCTGGTCATTATCTCCGGGCAGCTCTGCCTCGGGCTCGACGGCAAGATGGCCGACGCCCACAAGGGCAAGGTCGGCGCAGAGGTTTCGGCTGAGGTCGCCCAGGCGGCGGCACGGCTCTGCGCCATCAATCTTCTCGCCCAGCTCAAGGCTGCTGTCGGCGATCTCGACAAGGTTACGCGCTGTGTGCGCCTCGGCGGGTTCATCAACGCCGTGCCGACCTTTGCGGCGCTTGCTCCCGTCATGAACGGCGCCTCCGACCTGATGGTCGAAGTGCTGGGCGACGCCGGCCGGCATGCCCGCTCCACCGTCGGCGTGGCGGAACTGCCGCTCGATGCCTGCGTCGAAGTCGAAGGGATGTTCGAAGTCCAATGAGCATTCCTGCCTGGCTCGTCGCAAAGCCCATCGCCCATCGCGGCCTTCACAACAAATCCGGGGGTGTTATCGAGAACACGATCTCGGCCGCGGAAGCCGCCATCGCGCGCGGTTTTCCCATCGAGCTCGACGTTCAGCTGACCGCCGATAACGAAGCCATCGTGTTTCACGACTTCGAGCTCGACCGCCTCACCGGCGAGACGGGCACGGTAGCGGATCGCAAGCTCTCCGAGCTGACCCGGATCGACATCTCCGGTACGATCGGCGGAGACAAGATTCCCTCGTTCAAGGATTATCTCGGCACCATCGCCGGGCGCACGCCGCTGGTCGTCGAGATCAAGAGCAAGTTCAATGGCGACATGCGGCTGACGAAGCGGGTCATCGAGATTCTCAAGGATTACACCGGTCCCTTCGTGGTGAAGTCCTTCGATCCGGACATCGTGGCCCATCTGCGCGAACATGCTCCCACCATCACGCGCGGGTTCATCGGTGAGCTGGAATATGCATCCAAGGCCGACAGCTTCCTGACGCAGGAGCAGAAGCACCGGATGGCCAACCTGCTCCATTTCGGGGAGACGCAGCCGCACTTCCTCTCTTGGCGCGTGAAGGACATTCCCTGCGCTTCGACCCATCTGAGCAGGCTCTTGGGCAACCTGCCCGTCATGACCTGGACCGTGCGCAATCCCGAGGATCGCGCCCGCGCCGAGAAACATGCGGACCAGATGGTGTTCGAAGGGTTTCTGCCCTGATAGTTGCAAGGATCCCGTCGAGTGATTAGCTCTTAATCCCTAACGGCGGGGTCCTTCCACCCAGTGAGCTTCCAAGTCAAAATCGCCCAGGACCTGAAGGCGGTTCCTGCCGCCGACTGGGATGCCTGTGCCTTAAGGGTGGGATCCGGCGATGACGATCCGGTCAATCCCTTCGTCACCCACGCCTTCCTCTCGGCTATTGAGGATTCCGGCTGCGTCGGCGCGAAAACCGGTTGGGCGCCCCTGCATGTTCTCGTCCAGGACGAGACCGAGAAATTGCTCGCCGCCGCGCCCTGCTACCTCAAGTCCCATTCCATGGGCGAGTACGTGTTCGACCATTCATGGGCGGATGCCTATACGCGCGCCGGTGGGCGATATTATCCTAAGCTCCAGGTGGCGGTACCGTTCACACCTGCCACCGGCCCTCGTCTTCTCGTGCCGAACGGCCCCAAGGCGGCAGAGACCCGCTCATACCTCATCGCCGGCCTGCGGGCGCTGCGGGATCAGACCGGCGCCTCCTCCATCCACGCGACCTTCCTGCAGCAGGACGATCTCGAAGCCTTCACGACTGAAGAGTTTTTGGTCAGGAATGACCAGCAATTCCATTGGTTCAACGAAGGCTATGGCAGCTTCGATGACTTCCTGGCGGCGCTTGCCTCGCGCAAGCGCAAGGCGATGCGGCGCGAGCGGCGCGATGCTCTTACCAACGGCATCACCATCGAGTGGGTGACGGGCAAGGATATCACCGAGGCGCATTGGGACGCCTTCTTTGCCTTCTACATGGATACCGGCTCCCGCAAATGGGGCCGTCCCTATCTCAACCGCCTCTTCTTCTCGCTCATCGGCGAGCGCATGGCTGACCGGGTGCTGCTCGTCATGGCCAAGCGGAACGGCCGCTACATCGCAGGCGCCATCAACTTCATCGGGGACAAGCGCCTCTATGGACGCAACTGGGGCTGCATCGAGGATCATCCGTTCCTGCATTTCGAGGTCTGCTACTATCAGGCTATCGCGTTCGCCATCACCCGCGGCCTCGACCGGGTGGAGGCGGGCGCACAGGGCGAGCACAAGCTGGCGCGGGGCTACAGGCCTGTGCTCACCTCATCGGCACACGACATCGCCGATCCTGGGCTTCGCCACGCAGTGCAGGCCTATCTCGAGCAGGAGCGCCTCTACGTGTCTGAGGCGGCCGAGGAACTGGAAGAGGCGACCCCGTTCAAGCATCGGGAAGAGGACTAGGCGCTGTCAGCAGGTGCACCTTGCCGCGCAGCACGCGCGAAGACGACGAAGCCTCCAAGGAACTTCCGAAGCTGGTCCTCGATCTTCTGATCCGTCAGGCTGCCATCCTGATTGAAGACCGCTCCGGCCCGCGACACCATCAGGCGGCCATCAGCCCAGAAGTCGGCTTTCAGGGTGCGCAGCACCGGGAGCCATGCATTCTGGGACAGAATGGTGCCGAAACCGCCGGGAGATGCGCCGATCACGGCCACAGGTCTGTTTCCAAAAACGCGCTTGATGTCCGCATCCGGGCGGGAAAGCCAGTCGATGGCGTTCTTGAACACGCCCGGAATCGAGTTGTTGTATTCGGGGGTGACCAGAAGCAGGCCGTCGGCAGCGGCAATGGCATCTTTCAGGGCGGTCACTTTCTCTGGGATTCCTTCGGCCTCCAGATCCGCATCGTAAAGCGGAATGCCCCGGATAGTCTCGACGATGAGTTCCGAACCAGCCGGCATCATGCCGGCCGCGCTGCGAAGCAGCGCGGTGTTGTACGAGCCCTGCCGCAGGCTGCCCGACAGACCGATCAGTTTCGTCATGGGGACCTCGTTTCCTGCCTGGATTGCTCGTGAGAGCCTAGGCTTCGGGAGAGACAAGTCAAATCATGTGGTGGAAAAGTGTTGAGCAACGGACGGACCGCGTCAGCGAGCCTCAAGTCGTGCTCTAGAAAATGCACGACATCGGTTCATATGTGGACTATGGACCTCCAGCCCTTCCGCGGGATTTTCCCACACCCATGCCACCCTTGATTATGCCCTCGTGCGAGAACGCTTGATGCATCAACGTTTCAAGCCACAACCTGATTTTCTCGCCAACGGCGGACGCATGGGTGAGAGAATCCGCGATTACGACTGGTCGGCAACTCCGATCGGCCCCATCGAGACCTGGCCGGCCTCCCTGCGCACAGCTGTGAGCATGATGCTCCACTCGAAATTCCCCATCTACATGCTGTGGGGACAGGAGCTGACGAGCTTCTACAATGATGCGTATGCACCGATGCTCGGTTCGAAGCCGGAAGCGCTGGGTCAGTCCTTTCGCGATGTGTGGGCAGAGGCCTGGGGAACGGTCGGCCCAATCGCCGAGAAAGCTCTTCTGGGGCAGGCCAGCTACTTCGAGGATCTGCCAATCATTCTGGAGCGCAACGGCTATCCTGAACAAACCTGGTGGACTTTTTCATACAGCCCAATTCACGAAGAGGCTGGCGACGTTGGGGGGATCGTCTGCATCGTTCACGAAACGACGGGAAAGGTGCAGGGCGAGCAACGCCTCGATTTCCTCGTTCGCTTGAGCGACCGTCTGCGCGGGCTTCATGAGCCGACTCAGGTGATCTCCGCCGCTCAGGAGATGCTCGGCGAACATCTGAGGACGAGCCGGGTCGGTTATGGCGAGGTCGAGGAGACTGAGCGTTATTTCACTACGGAAAGCAATTGGACCGACGGTACCGTCGCGCACCAGACCGGCACTCATGATTTGGCCGCCTTTGGACCGGAGATCCACGGTGCTCTGATCCGCGGTGACACTCTGGTGGTCCATGATGCTGCGCAGGACCCCCGTACCAATTCTCCGGACCATCTTGCTGCCTTTGCCGCCTTGGAATTTTGTGCAGTCGTCACCTGCAGCCTGATCAAACGCGGGCGCATGGTGGCAGCCCTCTACGTCCACAATCGAACGCCGCGCCTCTGGAGTGATAGCGACGTCAAGTTGATCGAGGACGTAGCGGAGCGGACATGGGATGCCGTCGAACGGGTGCGCACGGAGGCGGCCTTACGCAAGAGCGAGGAGCGTCTCCAACTCGCCATTGAAGCCTCTGGCGTCGTCGGCACCTGGGACTGGGACATCCAGTCTGATCTTGTCTACGCCGATGCGCGCTTCGCCGAGATCTTTGGCGTCGATCCTGCGATAGCCAAGGCGGGAGCACCGCTCGCCAGCTTCATCAGCGGCATCCACGTGGACGACCGGCGCCGGATCGAGGCCCAGATCCAGCGGGCGGTACGAACCGGCGATCCCTTTGCTACCGAATACCGCGCCATTGGCCGAGACGCACAGGTCCGTTGGGTCTACGTGCAAGGCCGCTGCTATTTCGTGGCAGGGAAGCCGGTTCGGTTTCCCGGCATCGTGGTGGATATCACGGAGAGGAAGCGGGCGGAGGAGCACCGCGAGCTTCTCATCCACGAGCTGAATCATCGGGTGAAGAACACCCTCGCTACCGTCCAGTCCATCGCGTCCCAGAGTCTTCGCAATGCCGACGCCATGGAGGAGGCTCGCTCCGCCATGGAGGCGCGCCTGCTCGCCCTCTCCCGTGCTCACGACGTGCTGACGCGGGAGAATTGGGAAGGCGCAGGCCTCCTCGAGATCGTTAGGGAAGCCATGGCTCCTTATCGGCACGAGAGGGAGAGGCGCATCCAAATGGAAGGACCGGATATCCGCCTGTCGCCACGGATGGCGCTGGCCATCGCCATGGCCTTCCAGGAACTCGCCACGAACGCGGTGAAATATGGTGCCTTGTCGAACGAGGGCGGCGATGTGCGGATTGCCTGGTCTGTGAGCGGCGCCTCGGAAAAGCGCTTGCAGCTGACTTGGTCCGAGATGAACGGCCCGCCAGTCGAGGTTCCAAAACGCCGGGGCTTCGGCACCCGGCTGATCGAGCGCAGCCTTGCTCACGATCTCCACGGGAAAGCGACAATCGACTTTGCCCCCACTGGCATCGTCTGCACTGTCGATGCACCTATTGCCCGAGCGAATAACGAAAAGCCGTACCGGACGGTAATCCGGTACGGCTCTGAATAAGCTCGGCTGAAGAGCCGACCTCAGAGTGTGGCCAGGATAGCCTCGATGCCTTCCATGATCGCTGCCGGCGACGTGCCAAGAGCTCCCAGGCCCACTTCCAGGAACCAATAACAGCCAAGAATGATCACCGGCACGAGGATCCAGCCGAGGATTTCCTCAAGCCAGACGCGCCGGCGACGGCGCTGGTACCGCTTCTCGCGCCACGAGACCTTCGCCGGAGCGTCCAGGGTGTGGGAGGCCTGCAGCGGCCCCTCGTGAATTTCGCTCGTCATGCTCTAACCAATGGAACCTTCGGAACGGTGCGGACACCTCCGCCTCCATTACCATCTGATCCTTTCGGCTTCACCGACTTTTTCGCCTTCGTGGATGCGGGCTTCGCCTTCGGCTTCTTCTTCGCGTTGGTCACAACCTTCTCGGGCTTTGGTTTCACCGGGCCTTCCACGTATTCGAAGCCCAGGCTCTGAAGGCCGATCTCGTCGGTCTTGACTACGACCTTGACCGCCCCGCCGTCCTTGAGGCGTCCGAAGAGAACCTCGTCCGCCAAGGGCGTCTTGATGGTGGTCTGGATCAAACGGCCCATCGGGCGGGCGCCCATGGCCTCGTCATAGCCGTGCTCGACCAGCCAGTCGCGGGCCTCGTCCGTAAGCTCGATCGACACGTTGCGGTCGGCGAGCTGGGCATCCAGCTGCATAACGAACTTGTCGACGACCTTCTGAACCACTTCCTTGGGCAGGTGACCGAAGGAGATGATGGCATCGAGACGGTTGCGGAACTCCGGCGTGAACAGCTTGTTCACGGCCTCGGTGTCGTCGCCCTCCCGCTTGGTGCGGGTGAAGCCATAGGCCGGGCGAGCCATGTCGGCGGCGCCCGCATTCGTGGTCATGATGATGATCACGTTGCGGAAATCGACCTGCTTGCCGTTATGGTCCGTCAGCTTCCCGTGATCCATGACCTGGAGCAGGATGTTGAACAGATCCGGGTGCGCCTTCTCTATCTCGTCGAGCAGGAGCACGCAGTGCGGATGCTGGTCGATGCCGTCGGTCAGGAGACCGCCCTGGTCGAAGCCCACATACCCGGGAGGTGCGCCGATCAGGCGGCTGACTGTATGCCGCTCCATGTACTCTGACATGTCGAAGCGCAGGAGCTCAACGCCCAGCGATGTGGCAAGCTGCTTGGCAACCTCGGTCTTGCCGACGCCCGTGGGACCGGCGAAGAGATAGGAGCCAATGGGCTTCTCCGCGTCGCGCAGGCCGGCGCGGGCCAGCTTGATCGCCGAGGACAGCGCCTCGATGGCCTTATCCTGCCCGTAAACGACCCGCTTGAGGGTGTCCTGCAGGTGCGCGAGCACCTCCGCGTCGTCCTTCGACACGGTCTTAGGCGGAATCCGGGCCATGGTGGCGATGGTCGCCTCGATCTCCTTGATGCCGATGGTCTTCTTGCGACGGCCCTCAGGGAGAAGCATCTGCGACGCGCCGGTCTCGTCGATCACGTCGATCGCCTTGTCCGGCAGCTTGCGGTCGTTGATGTAGCGGGCGGACAGCTCCACCGCCGCCTTCACGGCGTCGTTGGTGTACTTGAGCTTGTGGAAGTCCTCGAAATAGGGCTTCAGGCCCTTCACGATCTCGATGGCATCCGGCACCGACGGCTCGTTCACGTCAATTTTCTGGAAGCGGCGCACAAGGGCCCGGTCCTTCTCGAAATATTGGCGATATTCCTTGTAGGTCGTCGAGCCGATGCAGCGGAGACTGCCCTGGGCCAAGGCGGGCTTCAGCAGGTTGGAGGCATCCATGGCGCCGCCCGAGGTGGCGCCGGCACCGATCACCGTGTGGATCTCATCGATGAACATGATGGCGTTCGGATGGGCCTCGATCTCCTTCATCACCTGCTTCAGGCGCTCTTCGAAGTCGCCGCGATAGCGAGTGCCGGCGAGCAGCGTGCCCATGTCGAGGGAGAAGACGGTTGCGCCCTTCAGAACCTCAGGCACCTGACCCTGGACGATCTTGCGGGCAAGGCCTTCCGCGATGGCGGTCTTGCCGACGCCGGGATCGCCGACGAGGAGCGGGTTGTTCTTCTGGCGGCGGCACAGGACCTGGATGGTGCGCTGGACTTCGGACTCACGGCCGATAAGCGGGTCGATCCGGCCTTCCTTCGCCTTCTTGTTGAGATTGACGCAGTAAGCCTCGAGGGCATCGCCCTTTTTCTTGGTGCGCGCATCACTCTCGTCCTGGGTCGGACGCTCGTTCGGCGCTTCCTCCTCGGAACCGCGCGGGGAGCGGCTCTCGGTGAGGCCCGGACGCTTGGCGATGCCATGGCTGATGTAGTTGACCGCGTCGTAGCGGGTCATATCCTGCTCCTGCAGGAAGTAGGCCGCATGGCTCTCCCGCTCGGCGAAGATGGCGACGAGCACGTTGGCGCCTGTCACTTCATCCCGACCAGAGGACTGCACATGGATCACGGCCCGCTGGATCACGCGCTGGAAACCGGCCGTCGGCTTGGAATCCTGGCGTCCGTCCGCGACAAGGTTGGCAAGTTCGCTGTCGACATAGTCCACGAGGTTGCGGCGGAGAACATCGAGATCGACATTGCAGGCCCGCATGACGGCAGCCGCATCCTGGTCGTCGATCAGGGCCAGGAGAAGGTGTTCGAGGGTTGCGTATTCGTGACGGCGCTCGCCGGCAAGAGCGAGGGCTCGGTGAAGGGCTTGTTCAAGACTGCGAGAAAAGCTCGGCAACGGCTTGTCCTTTATGAGCAGGGCTCGGCTAATTCTTTTCCATTACACATTGCAGAGGGTGTTGGTGCTTGCGGGCGAAATCCATCACCTGGGTCACCTTGGTCTCGGCAATTTCGTAGGTAAAAACTCCACATTCCCCGACGCCGTTCTGGTGTACGTGCAGCATGATCCGGGTCGCATCCTCCCGGTTTTTGTTGAAGAAACGCTCCAGCACATGCACCACGAACTCCATCGGGGTGTAATCATCGTTCAAGAGGAGAACGCGGTAAAGGTTCGGCCGTTTCGTGCGCGGCTTGGTTTTCGTAATGATGGCCGTGTTCGAGCGACCACCATCCTCGCCTCCAGGATCTCCCCCAGGAGGCTGAGACCCGCCGGCAGCCGAAATCGGAGACTGCCCCGACAGAGTCAAAGTACCGTAAGCTAACCGCAGCATCGTCGGACGTCCGCCCCTTCTTCTCGTCTTGGCCCCGGCCATAGGCCACATCTCGGTTTGGACCAAAGCACACAGCCAAATCTATAGTCGCTCCATTCGGTTCGCCAGATCAACCAGATGGGTGGTCGCAGGATGGATGAAAAGAGCGACATCTTGGTCACGCCTTCGCGACCCGGTCGACCGGGTCGCGCGCCCGGGCGCTCTGCCCTTCAACGCAAAGCGCCCGGCACGAGGCCGGGCGCTTCATCCGAACGGATAGAGACTTGGCTGCTTCAGGCAGCTGTCTTGGACAGGAGGCCTTCGTAGGGCTTCAGCGTCTCGGTGGCGAGGCTCGAGTAGAGCGAGCCCAACTTGGTCGATTGGCTGACCAGGTTCTCATAGGCGCCCTTCACGTAAGCCGTCTGGATCTCGACCGCCTTGTCCAGGGTCTGCACGCCGAGCAGCTTCTCAACCGTGGAGGAGGTATGCTCGAACGACTTGCGTGCGAACTCGGCCGCCTCAGTGGCGATCGCCTGGGAGGTGCTGGAGAAAGCGCCGAGCGCCTTCATGGTGGCATCCAGGTTGTCCTGGCCGAGCTTCTGAATCTGGGTGAACGGCTGAAGCATTGTGAACCTCGACAATAACGCGTTTAATGATGGTCAGCGCTGCTAAGCAGCTGACGGAGTCCTTTATGTGCAATGCACAAAAAGTTGTCAAGTTTTATTGTGCATTGCACAATAACCCATCCGAGAGAATCCTCCCTGTTAACCCCCCCGTAACCGCAACCCCTTACCGTCAGACCATGTGTTGCGCCGGCAACGGTTCCTTTTAGAGAGCCGGGCGCAAGGGCCTAAGAACCAAACGAAACAGGGATTTTTCAGCATGAATTCGGTTTGGACAGGACACCGAAAGGCATGGGCTCTCGTTGGTATCGTCGCGTCATTTGCCATTACGATCACCTCTCCCGCTGAGGCAGCGCGTCGCAAGGCTCCGGCTGGCGGCGGCTATGGCCCTCCCAGTGCCTCCATCGTCGTCGATGCCAAGACAGGGAAGATTCTGCAGGGCGAGAATATCGATGCGCCCCGCATTCCCGCCTCCATCACGAAGGTCATGAGCCTCTACCTGCTCTTCGAGCAGCTTGAGCGGGGCCGGATGACCCTCGATACCCCCCTTACAGTTTCGTCTTATGCGTCCAGCCAGCCGCCGACCAAGCTTGGCCTGCGTCCGGGCTCGACCATCGCGGTCGACGACGCCATCAAGGCGATGGTCACTCTCTCGGCTAACGACGTGTCCGTCGTGGTTGCCGAGAACGTTGCCGGTTCGGAAGAAGACTTCGCTCGGATGATGACCCGCAAGGCGAGGGAGCTCGGCATGAGTTCCACCGCCTTCTACAACCCGCATGGCCTGCCGAACGATCCGCCGAACATCACCACCGCGCGCGACCTGTCGGTGCTTGGCCGGGCGATTCAGGACCGCTTCCCGAAATATTTCGCCTATTTCCAGACCAGCTCCTTCCAGTATGGCAAGCGCACGATCCGCGGCCACAACCGGCTCCTGGGCAAGGTTGAGGGGGTGGATGGGATCAAGACCGGCTATACACGCCTGTCCGGCTTCAACCTGCTGACCTCGGTCAACACCGCCAACCGCAGCATCGTCGCCGTGGTGCTCGGCGGCCGTTCCGGCGCCTCCCGCGACCAGAAGATGGCCAGCCTGATCGACGATCAACTGCCCCGCGCCTATGCCGGCGCCCGCATCGCGCCGCCGGTGGTCGAAGGTGCCGCCCAGCCCACTATGGTGGCCGAGGCCCCCGCTCCGCGTCCTGTCGAGCCGGCTCCCGTGCAGGCCCCGATCAGGGTTGCCTCCGCCACCCCGGAGGCTCCGATGGCCCAGGCGACGACGCCGCAACCTGCCCCCGAGCGCAAGCCTCTCGATCTGAACACGCTTCGCCCGGTCGTGGCATCAGCAACCGGCGCAAGCTCCACCACGACGCCCTCCTCCACCTCCTCGGTGCGCTGGCAGAAGGGCCAGGAGCCTCTGCCGCTGAATGCTCAGGCCTATGCCGCCCTGCCCCCGCAGGCGGCCCCGGCCCAGATCCCGGCGTCACAGAAAGCTGCCTTGGTGGCCAAGATCGAAGCGAAGCCCGTCGAGGCAGCTCCTGCAGCCTCGGCTCCGATCAAGACCGCTTCGCTGAAGGTCGATGTTCCCGAGCCGAAGAAGGTCGAGCGTCCGGCCGTGTCCGGATGGGTGATCCAGCTCGGCGCCACGGATGACGAGTCCAAGGCCAAAGAGATGCTCGACTCGGCCCGCAGCCGCTTCGGCAAGGTGCTCGGCAAAGCCGCGCCGTTCACGGAGAAGGTGACCGTCGACGGCAGCACCCTCTATCGCGCCCGCTTCTCCGGCTTCTCGGAATCGGACGATGCCTCCAAAGCCTGCAAGCAGCTCAAGAAGAGCGGCGTGAACTGCTTCGCCTCCCGCGCCTGAAGCAGGATTGAAGAACCCTGAGACGGTGCGTGTGCTTGCACCGTCTCGGTCTGACAACAACCGGATCGCGCGTGGAGTATCAGCGATGTCGGCCCAGCAGGACTTCTCGCGCCTCGTTCACACGAGCCGCAAGATACGCCGTGCCCCCATGGTCGGGATGGAGCCTCTTCATCAGGGTTCGATGCGCTTTTCGGACCTCGTCCAGACTCGCACCCGGCTGAAGCCCCAGGATCTGATAGGCTTCCTCTTTCGTCATTACGCCCGACTGCGCATGAGTGCGCGTCCGCGTGTCACGATCTCCCTGAGCGTTTTCACGCCAGCCGGCAAACCGGCGATCAAGATACGCTTCTAGCAGAGGGACACCCTGCGGGTCGTGGGCGCTGCATTCATCAAAGAGGCGGCGCAGACTCGCCGGGTCGAGGCTCGAAAGGCGCCTTCCGGCGAAGGCCCCGACTAGAACGCTGCCTTCCACGGCGCCCGTCGCGTGGTCGATCTCCATTTCGATCATGGCCGAGCGGATGCGGGAAAAGCGGCCCGGCTGGGGCTGAGATCGGTTCCAGGGCCCGGTGAGGTTGAGAACGTTCCATCCCAGCGCCCAGGCACCGAGCCCGCCGATGAGAAGCGCAACGCCGGGTTGGCCTTTGGCCCCCACCCACACGGCCGCGCCGAGGGCGGCAACGCCACCGATGGTTCTAACGGCCTTCGCCAAAGCCTTCGGGTCGGTGCGCGTGTATGTCTTGCCCAGCCACCACAGAAAGGCGACTGCGGCGATTCCGAAAAGAAGCATCATTGTTTTACGTCCCCACCCCAACATGTGGGCCGGGATGGGGCAGATGTAAATCGCCGCTGGGAAGAACGCGGGAGTCCCCGACTTCAGGCCGGGCGCGCCGGAATGGCGAGGCCGCGCTCAACAGCCGGACGGGCCAAGCCCCGCTCCAGCCATGCAGGCACCCGCTTGAGGCTGTCGAACTCGACCAGTTCGCCCGCGCCGTAGAAGCCGATCAGGTTGCGCACCCAGCCCAGCAGGGAGATGTCGGCGATGGTGTACTCCTCGCCCATGATCCAGTCGCGGCCTTCGAGCCGGGTCTCGAGCACACCCAGCAGGCGCTTGGATTCGTTGCGATATCGCTCCAGCGGACGCTTGTCCTCGATCTCGCGGCCGGCGAACTTATGGAAGAATCCGAGCTGGCCGAACATCGGGCCGACAGCGGCCATCTGGAAGAACACCCACTGGATGGTCTCGTAGCGACGAACCGGGTCAGAGGGCAGAAGCTGGCCGGTCTTCTCAGCCAGATACAGGAGGATGGCCCCCGACTCGAACAGGCCGAATGGTTTGCCCTCCGGCCCATTGGGATCGATGATCGCCGGGATCTTGCCGTTCGGATTCAGGGACAGGAATTCCGGACCCCAGGTCTCGTTTTCACCGATGTTGATGAAATGCGGCTCGTAAGGCAGCCCGGTCTCCTCCAGCATGATGGAGACCTTCACGCCGTTGGGTGTGGGGGTGGAATAGAGCTGGATGCGGTCAGGGTGTTGAGCCGCCCAGCGGCTGGTGATCGGGAAAGCGGACAGATCGGCCATGAGAACTCCATCATCGACGTGAGTCGTGGTGGAGCGATGCTAGAGAGGTGACAGCGGCTTGCAAACGCGAAGCCGCTGCCCTTCGATCAAGTTTCAGTGCAGAAGCCGGACCGCGCCGCGCTGGCTTTCGCGCTCCCAAGCCTGGACGACGACGCCATTGATGCCGGAATCGTGCAGTCTGTCGCTCAGATCGATGAAGTGACGCTCGGTGGCTTCCACATCGAACTCGATCTGCTCGTCTTCCGACTGCTCCAGCTCACAGGCCGCGAAGCGCTCGTAGGCGGCTGACATTTCGGCATAGGCGAATGCGACCGGCAGGGTGCGGAAGATGGTGGAGAATTCTTCATCCAGCTCCCCGGTCGTCAGGTCGCGCATTTGGACGAGATACCCGTCATCATGCTCACAGACCTCATAACGCCAGTGCCGGCCTTCGGATGCACACATCAGCATCGGAACCTCCACTCAACTGAACTGCTGAGCCAATGCGGATCGAGGCAGCGAGGTTCCAGGACGAGCCCCAGCAAAAAAGTCTAACGAGAGATCCCGAATTCAGTCCGGACGCTGCCGCTGATCCGCACCTGTGTGCCGTTCCCGAGATCGATGAAGCCCTGCTCTGCCCTAAGGCCGTCACGCCTTTCCGCCTTTAAACCACTCGCCGGGAGGGGCTCCTCGCAGCCGGGCGGCAGTCTCACCTCCATGCCGGGCGGCAAGTGAGGCGTGCGGCAATCCTTCGCAAGCGCTGATCCAGCTGAGGCAATCAGAAGCAGGGAGAAGATGACAGGGAGCTTCATCGCAACGCCTCCTCGGATTCACATAAGTTACAGAAGACCGAGTTCAGCCAGTTCCCGGCGCATGTCCTCGGGCATCTTGGCGAGATCGCCTTCCCGACCATCGATATCACGCGGAGCGTCCTTGGCAACGAGATAGCGCCAGCCCTGGAAGGGCCTGTAGGGCCTTGGCTCCACGGCGATCACCTTCGGGTCCAGCACCAGCCGGCAGCGTCCGATGCCATCACTATCGGTGAAGGGGCGGACATCGAGAAGAGTTTGCCGTGCCGCGACCTGGCCTTTGATGACCCAGTACAGCGAACCGCCGCCCAAAAGCTCTTCCACGCGCTTGGGCACCATGCGGGTCGTATGCGTCTGCTCATAGTCGCGCCCGAGCCGGCGATGAACCGCACGATTCTCCTCGATCCATTCTTCGAGATCTGTAATCGAGTCGCAGCCGACGCAGAGTTTGATCAAGTGAAGGGCCATGTTGCTTTCAACCATGAGCATCGCGGATCAGACATCCGGCGATGCGCCGCAGGCTATTCCTCCATCTTGAGCACGATCAGGCGCGCCCCTTCGGCCACCTGGGCGCCAGGCTCAGCAGCGATCTCCGCCACCTTCGCATCGGTGGGAGCCACAAGCACGTGCTCCATCTTCATCGCTTCGACGATGGCAAGCCGCTGCCCCTTCTCGACCCGGTCCCCCGGCTGCACGAAAATCGCAATCAGTTTGCCATGCATGGGAGCTTTGATGGAGCCGCCCTCGTCCATGTGTTCGAGATCCACATCAAAGGGATCGTAAGGCTGCACCAGCGTCTGGCGTCCATTGCGCAGGATGTAGACGCCATGCGGCGCCTCGACCTCCTGGTCGATCTCCTCATCGGCCCAGGGGTCGCTCTCGCCGAATGCCACCGTGCTCGCGCCGTGATGCACCGCGCTGAACACCTCGCGGGCATCGACCCGCTCGCCATCCACAAGAAGCGGCACGCCGACGCTGCGCGCTCCGAGCAGCTGGAAGCCATCCGGGTTGGACCAGGGCGAGGATGGCTCGTCGCTCTTCTGCAGTTCGGCCATGCGCAACCGCTCGATCTCCCGCGAGATCAGCGCTGCCGCGCCGAACGAGACTGCGACATCGTCGCGCGGCTGAGGTCCCACGCCGAGTGCATCAAGATTGCGGTCGATGAAGCCGGTGTCGAACTGCCCTGCCCTGAAACCCTCCGCCTCGCAGAGCCTCTTGAGAAAAGCCGCATTGGTCTTCGGGCCGGCGACAATGGTTTGCCCGAGCGCCTCAGCTAGCCTGTCCAGCGCTTCCTCACGGGTTGCACCATACGCAATGACCTTGGCGATCATCGGATCGTAATAAGGCGTGACCTCCGATCCGGCCTCGACGCCGGTATCGATGCGGATGCCCTCGCCTTTCGGGAATTCCAGGGCCCAGAGCTTTCCGGTCGAAGGCAGGAATTCCTTCTCCGGATCCTCCGCATAGAGCCGCGCCTCGACGGCATGGCCGTCGATGATAAGATCTTCCTGGGCGAACGGCAGGGTCTCGCCGGACGCCGCGCGAAACTGCAATTCCACCAGGTCAAGCCCCGTGATCGCCTCTGTCACCGGATGCTCCACCTGAAGGCGGGTGTTCATCTCCATGAAGTAGAAACGGTCGGGCCGCAGGCCCTCGCGCCCGTCGGCGATGAACTCGACAGTGCCGGCGCCCACATAGCCGACCGCCCGGGCGGCTTCAACAGCAGCTCGGCCCATCACGTCGCGCATCTCGGGCGGCATGCCCGGAGCCGGCGCTTCCTCGATCACCTTCTGGTGGCGGCGCTGGAGCGAGCAGTCACGCTCGAAGAGATGCACCACGTTGCCATGGCTGTCGGCGAAGACCTGAATCTCGATGTGGCGCGGCGAGAGGATGTACTTCTCCACCAGCACGCGCGGATCGCCGAAGGCGCTCGAGGCCTCGCGCTGGGCGCTCTCCAGGGCCGCATCGAAATCGGCCGCCTTCTCGACCCGCCGCATGCCTTTACCGCCGCCGCCCGCGACCGCCTTGATGAGAACCGGGTAGCCGATCTCATAGGCTTTCTGGCGCAGGAAATCCGGGTCCTGCTTGGCGCCGTGGTAGCCGGGCACTACCGGCACGCCGGCCTGCTGCACGAGGGCCTTGGCGGCATCCTTCAGGCCCATGGCCTTGATGGCGGAGGCAGGCGGTCCGACGAACACGATGCCGTTCGCAGCACAAGCCTCGGCAAACTCCGCCCGCTCGGACAGGAAGCCATAGCCGGGATGAATGGAGGCGGCTTTCGTACGCCGGGCGACCTCGATGATCCGGTCTATCTGGAGATAGCTCTCGCGGGCGGGCGGCGGGCCGATGGGATGCGCCTCGTCCGCCATCTGCACGAAAAGCGCATCCGCATCGGCTTCCGAATAAACCGCGATGGTGCGCATCCCCAGCCTCTGGGCGGTACGGATGATGCGGCACGCGATCTCGCCGCGATTGGCAATCAGGACGCTCTCGAGCATGTCCATCCCTTATCTTGTGTCCGTTCAGGTTTTGGGAAAGCTAGAGCAAACCTCAAGGGACTTGTCACGCAGGAACCGTCTAGAGGCTTCCACCTCCAACAGGCTGGTGATCCATTGGGGCTAAAGCGGAACTCCCAATGCAACCTTATGCAACTCTCCCCTTGCCGGGACGTTTGTTCCACGCTAGCCTTCTCTTGCAAATAATTTGCAACTGCAGAAAGTGACCATGGATCAACCGGCTCCCGTCTCCCTCGTGCAGAAGGCCGCATGGCGGCGCCCCTCGGACCTGCCCTCCCTGCCGGAGGTCAACCGCTCGATTGCCGTGCGGCCGGGGTCGACGTGGCGACGGGCAGCAGCCTTCCTCGGGCCGGGCTATCTGGTGGCCGTGGGCTACATGGACCCGGGCAACTGGGCGACCTCCCTCGCCGGCGGCTCGAAATACGGCTATGCCCTGCTCTCCGTCGCGCTGATCTCCAACATCATGGCGATCATCCTGCAGTCGCTCTGTGCCCGCTTGGCGGTAGCCACCGGCCGCGATCTCGCCCAGGCCTGTCGCGACGCTTATCCCCGACCCGTCGCCTGGGGGCTGTGGCTGTTGGCGGAGCTTGCAATCTGCGCCACTGACCTCGCCGAGGTCATCGGCACTGCCATTGGCCTCAACCTGCTCTTCGGCATTCCGCTCGAGATCGGCGTCATCATCACGGCGCTGGACGTATTCCTGATCCTCTACCTCCAGAATCTCGGCTTCCGCTGGGTAGAGGCCTTCATCATCACGCTGCTTGGCGTGATCGCAATCTGCTTCGGCATTCAGATCGCCATGGCCGATCCGGATTGGTCCGGCGTCATCACCGGTTTTGCGCCGACGACGGAGATCGTCACAAATCCGGACATGCTCTACCTGGCGCTCGGTATCCTCGGCGCGACGGTGATGCCGCATAACCTGTATTTGCACTCCGGCATCGTGCAGACGCGCGCTTACGGCGATACATTGAAGGAGCGACGCGAGGCCCTGCGCTTTGCCACGATGGACTCGACCATCGCGCTCATGTTCGCGCTCACCATCAACGCTTCCCTGCTCATTCTGGCTGCTGCGGCCTTTCATGGGACCGGCCGCACGGAGATCGCCGAGATCGGCGAGGCTCATACACTGCTGCAGCCCCTGCTCGGCAGCGCCGTCGCACCGATGCTCTTCGGCCTGTCGCTCCTGTGCTGCGGGCTGAACTCTACCGTGACGGCCACAATGGCAGGCCAAATTGTTATGGAAGGCTTCATCAACTTCAAGATGGAACCCTGGATGCGCCGCCTCATCACCCGCGGTATAGCGATCATCCCGGCAGCCGCCGTCACCATCGCCTACGGCGAAAGCGGCACGGCGAAACTGCTCATCCTGAGTCAGGTGATCCTGAGCCTCCAACTCCCCTTCGCGATCATCCCGCTGGTGACGATGACCGCCTCGAAAGCCAAGATGGGAGCCCTCGTCACCCCGCGCTGGCTCACGGCAGTCGCCAGCCTCATCGCAGTGGTGATCGTGGTGCTGAACGTGAAGCTGCTTGTGGATTTCGTGCTGGGGTGAGAGGTCTCAACCTCTCATCCACGTCATGGCCGGGCTTGTCCCGGCCATCTCGATAAGGAAAGCATCGCGCTCCATGCAATCGGGATCACCGGCACAAGGCCGGTGATGACGAGCGGATGAAAGACCGTCTCAAGCGTCCTTCAAGCGCCCAAGGGCCTCTTCCATTTTCGCTTTGCGGGTCAGGGCCTCTTCACGGCGCTCGCGCTGCTCATCGACCACTTCTTCCGGCGCACGTTTGAGGAAATCCGCGTTCCCGAGCTTCGCGTCGATCTTGCCGACCTCCACATCGAGCTTCTGGATTTCCTTGGCGAGGCGGGCGCGCTCCGCATCGAGGTCGATCACGCCCTCCAGCGGAAGCGCCGCCGTCTCACCGCGGATGAGGAGCTGGATCGAGCTCTTCGGAGCGGCATCCGCGAAGGAAATGTCCGAGATACGCGCCAAGCGCTTTACGATATCGCCCCAGCGACCGGCGCGAGTCTGCACGTCGGCAGAGGATGCCACGAGCACCAGCGGGATCTGCGCCCCTGCCGGCACGTTCGTCTCCGAGCGGGCGGAGCGGATCTCGTTGACGAGGTCCACCACCCAGCCAATCTCGGCCTCGGCCTTCCCGTCGACGAGGTGTTCGAGGTTGGACCAGGGCGCAAGCGCCAGGATCGTCTCGCGCCGCGGGCCGTCCTCGCCTTTGATCGCCCACAGCTCTTCCGTCAGGAAGGGCATGAATGGGTGCAGGAGCTTGCAGATCTCGTCGAAGATGAACGCGATCGTTGCGCGGGTCTCGGTCTTCGCCGCAGAATCGGCGCCCTGCAGCACCGGCTTGGCGAGTTCGAGCGTCCAGTCGCAGAACACGTTCCAGACGAAGCGATAGGCCGAGAGCGCCGCCTCGTTGAACTTGTAGGCCTGGATGCCTGCCGACACCTCGTTGATCGCCTTTGCGCATTCGCTGAGCGCCCACTTGTTGAGCGTCTCCTGCACGGCCTTCGGATAGAAGCCGGCAACGCGCTTGCACTCGTTCATCTCGGCGAAGCGCGCGGCGTTCCAGATCTTGGTCGCAAAATTGCGGTAGTTCTCCACGCGCTGGACAGAGAGCTTGATATCGCGTCCCTGCGCGGCCATCGACGCAAGAGTCATGCGCAGGGCATCGGCGCCGTATTGATCGACCACCTCGATGGGATCGATGACGTTGCCCTTGGACTTCGACATCTTGGCGCCCTTCTCGTCGCGGACGAGAGCGTGGATGTAGACCGTGTCGAAGGGCACTTCGTCCATGAAGTGCAGGCCCATCATCATCATGCGGGCGACCCAGAAGAAGATGATGTCGAAACCCGTGACCAGCGTGTTGGTCGGGTAGTAGCGCTTCAGCTCCGGCGCGTCGTCCGGCCAGCCGAGGGTCGAGAACGGCCACAGTGCCGACGAGAACCACGTGTCGAGCACGTCCTCGTCACGCTTGAGCGGAACGTCCTTGCCGTGCCTGGTGCGCGCCTCGGCCTTGGCCTCTTCCTCGCTCATGGCGACATAGACATTGCCCTGGTCGTCGTACCAGGCCGGGATTTGGTGACCCCACCATAGCTGGCGCGAAACGCACCAGGGCTCGATGTTCTCGAGCCACTGGAAGTAAGTCTTCTCCCAATTCTCAGGCACGAACTTGGTCTGGCCCTTGCGCACCACGTCGAGCGCGCGGTCGGCCAGCGGCTTCACGTTCACGTACCACTGGTCCGTGAGGTAGGGCTCGATCACCACGTTCGAGCGGTCGCCGTGCGGAACCGTGTGGGCGTGCGGCTCGATCTCGACGAGGACCTCGCGCTCTTCCAGCATCGCGACGATGCGCTTGCGTGCCTCGAAGCGATCAAGTCCATCGAGGGCTAGAACGGCCTTGAGATCATCCGTCTGCGTGAGCCCATCGAGGAAGTCTTCGTTGCCGCTGAGCGCAAGCTGCGCCTCCGTTCCAAAGATGTTGATGAGCGGCAGCTTGTGACGCTTGCCGACTTCGAAATCGTTGAAGTCGTGCGCCGGCGTGATCTTCACCGCACCGGTGCCCTTCTCAGGGTCGGAATACTCGTCCGCCACGATGGGAATGCGGCGTCCGACGAGCGGCAGGATCGCGAATTGTCCGATCAGGTCCTTGTAGCGCTCGTCCTCCGGATGCACGGCCACGGCGACATCGCCGAGCATGGTCTCGGGGCGCGTAGTGGCGACCGTAATGGAGCGGTCGGGCTGGCCGTCGATGGCATAGCGGATGTGCCAGAGATTGCCCTTCACCTCGACCTGCATGACCTCCAGATCGGAGATCGCCGTCTGGAACTTGGGGTCCCAGTTCACGAGGCGCTTGTCCTTGTAGATCAGGCCCTGCTTGTAGAGGTCCACGAAGACCTTGAGCACGGCCTGGGACAGGCCCTCATCCATGGTGAAGCGCTCGCGCGACCAGTCGCAGGAGGCGCCGAGGCGCTGGAGCTGGCTTTTGATCTTGCCGCCGGATTCGTCCTTCCACTCCCAGACGCGATTGATGAATTCCTCGCGGCCGAGGTCGCGGCGCTGGATCTGGCGCTCGGCGAGCTTGCGCTCCACGACCATCTGGGTGGCGATGCCGGCATGGTCCATGCCCGGCTGCCAGAGCACGTCCTTGCCCCGCATCCGCTCGAAGCGGCAGAGAATGTCCTGGATCGTGTTGTTGAGGGCATGCCCCATGTGGAGCGAGCCGGTCACGTTCGGCGGCGGTATGACGATGGTGTAGGGTACGGCGTCCTTGCGATCCTCACGGCCGGCCTTGAAGGCCTCGGCCTCCTCCCAGCGGGTGGAAATGCGTGCTTCGACAGCGGAGGGATCGAACGTCTTGTCCATCATGATAGTTACCGGCCTGTTGGCGCGAACAACGCGCAAGCAAGACGGCTACAAACCGGACCGACCGGCCGAAGTCAACAGACGCGGGACAATCTCAGCCCCGGCCGCGGGTTACCCGCTCGATTTCGGTTCGGACCAAGCGCTCGACTAGGGAAGGAAGATTGTCGTCGAGCCATGTCTTCAGCATGGGCCTCAGCATCTCCTTCATCAGGTCCTCGACCGTCTGCGGCTGAGCGGGCTTGACCGTCTCATTCAGGCGGCTGAAGGCACCGGACACCGAGGCGCTGGTCTCGCTGGAGAGGAGACTATCGGCAGCGGGCGGGGCGGGTCTGGCCGCAGCCTTCAGAACGGGCTTAGGCACTATGATGGGCTCGAGCCCAGGCTCATCCGGTGCATCGAAGGCCCTCCAGTCCAAACTGGACTCCGCGTCGGACCGAGGATCGACGAAGGCAGCATCCCCTCGGCTCCAGGGCCCCAGAAGAGGCTCATTGGGACTCGTGCCGATGAGCGGCGACACATGCAGTTCCGCAATGTCCAGCACATTCTTCAGGGGTGAGGAACTCGGCTCCTGGGGGTCGGAGGATGGCGAAACCTCCTGGTCGTCGGAGATGATCCGCCTGATGGAAGCCAAAATATCTTCCATCGATGGCTCGTTAACTTTCAGGCTCGATGAACCCATAGCCGCATCCAAATCAAAAACTTCAAGAATCACATTCTCAAGAATGTTCGTTCAGTATTTTACTGAAGTATTAAGAAAACAAGCGGGGCCAGAACTAAAAAGCCCTGGCCCCGAAACTTATCAACGACCGTCAGGCGTCGATGTACCGATCCAAAGATCCTTGACCTGATCGTAGTGAATCTTCGGGCTGTAGTGATTCACCTTCAGAGCCAACGCGCGGGAGTTGAGCCGCCCCATGGCATTGACGAGGCTGTACGAGGCAACCACCCGGTCGCGCTGAGCCTGGATGAGGTTCACACGGGCGGTGAGAAGTTCCTGCTGGGCGTTCAGGACGTCAAGGGTCGTGCGCTGACCCACACGGGCCTCCTCGCGCACGCCGCTGAGCGCCGTTTCGGCGGCGTCGATCTGAGCCTGGGCGGCCTGGATCTGAGCGCGGGCCGCTTCCAGACGACCCCAGGACGACTGCACGGCAGCGCGAACCTGGTCACGGACTGAATCGGCCTCAAGACGACGTTGTCCGGCTTCTTCCTTGGCCTGCCGGGTAGCAGCGTAAACCTGACCGCCCTCGTAGATCGGCACCGTCAGTCGCGCGACTACGGAGGCGGAAAACGTTTGATCTCCAGCCGACTGGCTGGAATAGCGCTGGTCCACGGAACCAGCCACGCCCAGTTGCGGTGCAAGTGCGCCCTGGGCCACCTTCACCTGCAGCTCGGCCACATCCACCGCATGCTGACGCGCCTTGATCGCAGGATGCTCGTTCAGGGCGACCCTCACGGCTGCATCGACCGACCGCGGCGTCAGGGTGTCCAAGGGGCGTCCAGGCGCCAGCTGCTGAGGTTCGACCCCGACGACCTGGCGATAGACGGCGATGCTGTTGCGCAGGTTGGCCTCGGCCAAGCTCGCTTCGGACCGTGACGCCGCAAGGCGCGCTTCCGCCTGGGCGACATCTGTCCGGGTCACTTCGCCGACATTGAAGCGGTCTCGCGTCTGCCGCAGTTGCTCGTCGATGACCTCGACGTTGTTGCGCTGCAGGTCGAGGATGGCCGTATCTCGCAGGACATCCATATAGGCGGTCGCGGCATCGAGCAGCACGCTCTGCTCGCTCGTGTTGAGCTGTTCTCTCGAGCCGAGCACACCGGACTCTGCTGCTCGAACGCGGTTGCTGGTCTGAAACCCGTCGAAGATCGACTGATTGATCTCAACTCCAAAGCCTCGAGGGGTAATAATATTATTGCTTCGAGTAGCTCCCCCAAACACGCCCTGTCGACTGGCGTCTGAATAGGTCTGGCCGTAATCCGCCGTTGCATTGATCCTGGGGCGATAGCCCGATTTCGCCTGTGCGACGTCCTCGTCCCGGACCCGGACACTGGCCCGCTGGGCGTTCAACTCGGGATTGTTGCCATAGGCGCGCGCCAAGGCGCTCTCCAAGGTTTCTGCCGACGCGCCGCTAGCCCCCATCAGCACAAACACCGAGGTCATCGCCCCAAAGAGCAAGCGATACGTTTTCTTGGAATTCTTTTCGTTCACGCGCACCTGCCCACCGATTCAAAGCCGTCGACCGCCATCGAGGCCATTTTAGAAATCGTTCCGACTCAAAGCGCAACAATAACCATGGGAACCGAGTCGGCAACAACGCGCTGCGCTCAATTCCATTTTTGCGCTGGGGTGGCGCAAAAAAGCGACACCGCGAACCATAGAAATTAAGGATCTGGAAAGGATCAGAACGTGAAGCCGGGGACTTGAACGAAAGGAGCCAGCAGGGGTGCGGCCGCCTCGAACAGGGCACGCTCGCCAATGGCATCACCCGTGCGGACATAGAGGGTTGCCCGGGCTGCGCGCCCGCGGCCCTTCACGCAGGCAAGACGCCCGCCTTCCGCCAGCTGATGAAGCAGCACCTCGGGGCGAACCTCGACAGCGCCGTTGATCAGAATGGCATCGTAAGGCGCATTGCCGGCATGGCCCTGCTCCAGGGGTCCTGTCACGACAGTAACATTTCCTGCACCAGCCGAGCTCAGGCTCTGTCGCGCCGCACCGGCAAGCGCATCGTCGGCCTCAAGCCCCGTGACCTGAGCGCCAAGCTCGCTGAACACCGCCGAGGCGTAACCGCGGCCGCAGGCCACGTCGAGAACCCGGTCGCCTTTCTCGATCCCGAGAGCCTGGACCAGGCGCCCGAGGATCATCGGGGAGAGCATGTAGCGCCGTTCGGCCCCGTCGCTGACGAGAACGTCCTGGTCGATATAGGCAAGCTCTTCCCGACCCGGAAGCACGAAAAGCTCGCGCGGCACAGCATCCATGGCGTCCAGAAGAGGGATGTCGTTCACATCGAAAGTGCGCAGCTGGCCATCAACCATGATACGGCGCGCTTGAGCGAAATCGACCATCGACAGTGCCTTTAGAAATTGTTGGAGGCCTCGCCCGGAATCGAACCGGGGTGCAAGGATTTGCAGTCCTCTGCGTAACCACTCCGCCACGAGGCCATCCGGGGCGTGCCGCGAACGCGACGGCTGCTCCATAGCAAGCGTCCCCCCAAAGAGCAACAGCCCCTTTTAAACTCGGGTGCGCCAACAAGGGGGTTGCAACACTCGAAACCCATGCTATATGCCTCCCACCTCGCCGGGAACGGTCTTCGAAGACACCCCGGCGCTCGAGAAGCTCCTGTTTCAGCTTCTTTGGAGGTTAGGCTTATTCCGGCGTGGCGCAGCGGTAGCGCAGCGGACTGTTAATCCGTTGGTCGTAGGTTCGAATCCTACCGCCGGAGCCAACCTTACCTCTCCTCCCCCATCAAAACTTGTCGATCTGTGCACTCAGTTGTCGCGCGTTCGAAGCGCGGCTGTATTGTGCCGCCATGAGCAGCGATTCACAAAAGCCCGTCCTCGTCTGGTTCCGTGACGATCATCGCCTGAGCGACAACCCTGCCCTGTCTGCGGCGGCGGCAACCGGATCGCAGGTTCTATGCTTCTATGTGCTCGATGATGAATCGGAAGGGATCCGCCCGCTTGGAGCCGCCGCCTGCTGGTGGCTCCATGGATCGCTCAAGGCGCTCAGTGAGACTTTGGAGCGCGCCGGCTCCAGCCTTCTTATCCTGAAAGGCTCGGCTCTCGACCTAGTTGAGAGCGTGGTGCGGGAAACTGGTGCCTCGGCGGTCTACTGGAACCGCCGCTATGGCGCGGCCGAGATCGCCGTGGATAGCGCCATTAAGAAACGCCTGTCGGATGCAGGTATCAAGGTTCACAGCTGCAGCGGCCGCCTGCTGCACGAGCCCTGGGAGATCACGAACCAGGCCGGCAAGCCATTCCAGGTCTTTACCCCATATCTTCGGGCCGTAAACGCCCGGTCCATCAAGCCTCCGCTTCCGGCACCGCGACGGCTGAAGGGTGGCGTCTGGCCGCGATCGATCCTTGATCGGGCCATTCCGCTGACGGAGCTTGGCCTTGAACCCTCATTCCCCGACTGGGCCGGCGGTATGAGGCAGGTGTGGGAACGGGGTGAGCACGCAGCTCAGGCTCGGTTCTCCCGGTTCATCGAGACAGGCCTGAAAGGCTATGCCGAGCGGCGGGATCTGCCTTCGCAGGAAGGAAGTTCGCGTCTGTCACCGCATCTGCGCTTCGGGGAAATCAGCCCGCGGCAGGTTTGGCACGCGGTCATGAATGCGGTTGCCGCTGAGCCCGGCCTCGGGCCGGATGCAGAGAAGTTCCTCAGCGAGATCGCCTGGCGCGACTTCACCTACCAATTGCTTCATTTCCACCCGCATCTGCCGGACAAACCGCATAGCAGCCGGTTCGATAACTTTCCCTGGATTCAGGATCGCCCATCCCTCAAGGCCTGGCAGAAAGGTCTCACCGGCTATCCGATCGTCGATGCCGGCATGCGCCAGCTCTGGCAGACCGGCTGGATGCACAACCGGGTGCGCATGATAACCGCATCCTTCCTGGTGAAGCACCTGCTGACCGACTGGCGACAGGGCGAGGCGTGGTTCTGGGACACGCTCGTTGATGCGGATCCCGCCAACAATGCCTTCAGCTGGCAGTGGATTGCAGGCTCCGGCCCGGACTCGGCTCCCTTCCATCGGATCTTCAACCCGGTGACGCAGGGCGAGAAGTTCGATCCCGAGGGAGATTACATTCGAACCTTTATGCCCGAACTCTCGCAACTTCCTCCAGGCTTCGTCCATAAGCCCTGGGAGGCTCCGCCCGCAGTGCTTCGTGAAGCGGGCGTTGTTCTGGGCGAAACCTATCCGAAACCCATCGTTCCACATGGCCCGGCGCGGGAGCGTGCCCTTGAGGCCTTTCGCAGTCTGCGGGGCTTGGCATCCGAACCAACTGCCTGACATCCGACGAAGAGAATGGCTTGACCCGTCGCGCCCATTGCAGTCAGCATCGCCCCTCGCCTTTCCGACAAGGGTCCTCCGCCCCCATCTATTGAGACGCACATGACCGCCACGACACTGCTTTTCCGCGACGACGCCTATGCCACCTCCTGCGAAGCCCGGGTTCTCGGAACCACGCCGGAGGGCGGCGTCATTCTCGATCGCACGGTGTTCTACGCCCAGGGCGGCGGGCAGCCGGGAGATGTGGGTGCACTCGTGATAGCCAATGGCGACAGGATCGAGATCACCAACACCGTCTACGGCGCTGATCGCTCGCAGGTGGCGCATCTGGTCGGAACGGAGGCAGCATCCCGGCTGACGGAGGACGAGACCGTCACCCTGCAGCTCGATTGGCCGCGGCGCCTCAAGCGCATGCGCGTTCACACGGCGCTTCATCTTCTCAGCGTCGTGCTGCCCTACCCGGTCACCGGCGGCGCCATTGGCGATGGCGACGGGCGCCTTGATTTCGACATTCCGGATGCAGGCCTCGACAAAGCTGAAATCACGGACAAGCTGAACGCCCTAATTGCACGCGACGCCCCCATCACGGAGCGGTGGATCACGGACGAGGAGCTCGATGCCAATCCCGGTCTTGTGAAGACCATGTCGGTGAAGCCTCCGCGTGGATCCGGACGGGTGCGTCTGGTGGAGATCGAAGGGATCGATCTTCAGCCCTGCGGCGGCACCCATGTACGGCGGACGTCTGAGATCGGCACGGTCGTCATCACCGACATCGAAAAGAAGGGCAAGCAGAACCGCCGTGTTCGCCTGTCCCTTACCGACTGAACCCTGTTCTCCATTCGAAAGGAATGGTCATGTCCCAGCCCTTCGTGTCGACCGCCTGGCTGCAGGAGCACCTCGATGATCCGAACCTCGTGGTCGTGGACGGCTCCTGGTATCTCCCGACCCAGAATCGGGATCCGCAGGCCGACTACATCGCGGGTCACATTCCAGGCGCGGTCCGCTTCGACATCGACACCGTGAAGGACACCTCGTCGTCCCTCCCCCACATGCTGCCCTTGCCCGACGATTTCGCGAAGGCCGTTGGTGCGATGGGGATCAGCGAAGACATGACTATCGTGGTTTATGATGGCGCCGGCCTCTTCTCGGCCCCGCGTGTCCGCTGGACCTTCCAGGCCTTCGGCGCGCGCAAGGTCTCGATTCTCGACGGCGGCTTTCCTGCCTGGAAGGCGGAAGGACGACCGGTAGAGACAGGACCGGAGAAGACCCGCGTTCCCCGGACCTTCACGCCGACTTTCGATGCTTCCGTTGTTGCGGATGCTTCAACCGTGCAGGAATTTCTGCAATCGAAGGCGGCTCAGGTGGTGGATGCCCGGCCGGCCAACCGCTTCAACGGCGAGGCTCCCGAACCGCGACCCGGCCTTCGCATGGGACACATCCCGGGCAGCCTCAACCTGCCTTTTGACCGGATCGTCGAGAATGGCCGCTTGAAGGACAGGGAGGGACTTGAGAAGGCCATCGCCGAGGCAGGCATCGATCCTAGCCAGCCCGTGATCACAAGCTGCGGCTCCGGCGTTTCGGCTGCCATTCTCGGGGTCGCCTTCGAGGCCGCAGGCCGCCCGATTAAGGCGATCTATGACGGCTCATGGGCCGAATGGGGCGCCCGGGAGGATTTGCCGGTCGCGACAGGGCCGGCGAAGAGAGATTAGTTCAGGTCATCGTGCCCTAAGTGCCCCTCGTCATCACCGGCCTCGCGCCCGTGATCTCGACCGGCAAGCACGGCGCATTTCAAGATCGGGATGGCCGGGACAGGCCCGGCCATGACGGAGAGGTCAATCAAGCCAAACAAAAAGGCTCCTAGGAGACTCGGGGCCTTTTTGTTGCGAGAGTGTGTATCAGTGCAGGATCTGGGACAGGAAGAGGCGGGTGCGCTCGTGCTGCGGATTCTTGAAGAACTCTTCCGGCGTGTTCATCTCCACGATCTGCCCGTAATCCATGAAGATCACCCGATCCGCCACCTGGCGGGCAAAGCCCATTTCGTGGGTGACGCAAAGCATCGTCATGCCCTCGTCGGCAAGGCCCACCATGGTATCGAGCACCTCTTTAACCATCTCGGGGTCCAGCGCCGAGGTCGGCTCATCGAACAGCATGATTTTCGGGCTCATGCAGAGCGAACGGGCGATGGCCACGCGCTGCTGCTGGCCGCCCGAAAGCTGACCCGGATACTTGTTGGCCTGCTCCGGGATCTTGACCCGGGTCAGGTAATGCATGGCGACCTCTTCGGCCTCCTTGCGGGGCATCTTCTTCACCCAGATCGGCGCGAGGGTGCAGTTCTCCAGGATGGTCAGGTGCGGGAAGAGATTGAAGTGCTGGAACACCATGCCGACGTCCCGGCGCACCTCGTCGATGCGCTTGAGGTCGTCCAGCAGTTCGACACCGTCGACGATGATGCGGCCCTTCTGATGCTCCTCGAGGCGGTTGATGCAGCGGATCATCGTGGACTTGCCGGAGCCTGACGGGCCGCAGATCACGATGCGCTCGCCGCGCTTCACGTTCAGGTTGATGTCCCGCAGGACGTGGAACTCGCCGAACCACTTGTGAACGTCGATCATCTCGATGGCCGGCTGAGCCTTCGGGTCGATCGCGGCGGAAGGGATATGCTGAGCAGACATTGTCGTTGCCATGAATGTTTACCGTTTCTGACCAGCCGCAAGGCGGCGCTCGACCCCAAGAGAATATCGCGACATGCTAAAGCAGAAGACAAAGTAGAACAGGGCCGCAAAAGCATACCCGGTGATGCCGATGGTAGGCGCCGCCCAAGCCGGATCGATGCGGGACGCCTCGATGGTCTTGACCAGATCGAAGATGCCCACGATGGCCACCAGGGAGGTGTCCTTGAACAGGCCGATGAAGGTGTTCACGATGCCGGGGATCACGATGCGCAGGGCCTGCGGCAGGATAATGAGGGACATCATCTGCGGGTAGTTGAGGCCCAGCGACATGGCACCTTCATATTGCCCCTTCGGCATGGCCTGGAGACCGCCGCGCACCACTTCGGCCATGTAGGCGGAGGCAAAGAGCGCAGTGCCGATTAGCGGCCGCAGCAGGCGATCCACCGTCATGTCACCCGGCAGGAAGAGCGGCAGCATGGTGTTGGCCATGATCAGAACCGTGATCAGCGGTACGCCACGCACGAACTCGATGAAGATCACCGAGGCCATCCTGACGATCGGCAGCTTCGAGCGTCGCCCGAGGGCCAGCACGATGCCGAACGGCAGCGAGACCACGATGCCCACTGTTGCCACCAGCAGGGTCACGAGGACGCCGCCCCACAAGGATGTGGGCACATGCGCGAGACCGAAATCGAGGTCGACCAAGGCCAGCGTAATGCCGATCACCGCCACGATACCGCCACCCAGGATGAGCGCCGGGCGGATCGAGGTCTTCAGCAGCGCCGCCAAGAAGGCGAAGAGCGATATGACCAGCGCGCCGAAGATGAGGAAGCCGATCCAGAAGCGGCCGCTGAAGCTCTCATTGCCACCCGTCAGCAGGATATAGGAAACGACCGGGAATACCCAGAAGAAGTAAACTGCTCCCAGATCCCGGCGTGGCGCCTTCAGCCACAAGAGCCACACGACGCCGATGGCCAGGAGGGCGAAGAAGATGTTGACCCGCCAGCGCTCCGAAATCGTGTAGGAGCCGTAGATGAAGTAATTGAGCTTGTCCCAGATGAAGGCCCAGCAGGCGCCGGCCTCACTGCCGCCCGTGTCGGCGCGGCAGGCAGCCCGGTCGGTGCCGGTCCAGACCGCATCGATCACCAAGAATTTCAGCAGGGGTGGGACACTGATATACAGGAGGTAGAAGACCACCAGGGTCAGCAGAGTATTCCAGACACCGGAAAAGAGATTCTCCCGGATCCAGGCAATGGGACCGCGGGCCAAATTGGGTGGCGGCAGAGCCTCCACCTGATTGGCGCGAACGAAATGAGGAAAGTCGACGGCGGTGCTCACAGGATCTCCTACCGTTCGACGATCGCCACACGGCGGTTGTAGACGTTCATAATGAACGAGGTCAGCAGGCTGATCGTAAGATACACGCCCATGGTGATGACGACGACCTCGATGGCCTGACCTGTCTGGTTGAGAACGGTTCCCATGAAGACCTGAACCAGATCGGGATAGCCGATGGCGACGGCAAGCGACGAGTTCTTCGTCAGGTTGAGATATTGGCTTGTCAGCGGAGGAATGATCACTCGCATGGCCTGCGGGATCACCACGAGACGCAGGGTCTGGCCTGGCGTGAGGCCGAGCGAGCCAGCTGCTTCCGTCTGCCCCTTCGACACCGCAAGAATGCCGGCGCGCACCACTTCGGCAATGAAGGCTGCCGTATAGGTAACGAGGCCGAGGAGCAGCGCCACAAACTCCGGCAGGACCTGCATACCGCCTGTCAGGTTGAAAGTGCCCTTGCGCGGCAGTTCGAAGGTTATGGGATTGGCGCCGATCAATGCGAGAATGATCCAGGTCAAGATCGGCAGTCCAAGGACAAGAGCCAACGTCACTTTGCCGACGGGATATTGCCTGCCGGTCTGTTCCTGCTGCTGCTTGGCCCAGCGGCGATAGATGAACGTGCCGACGAGTCCAATCACGAGCGCTGCGACCAGCAACCCGATATTCGTTCCCCAAAGGGGCCTGGCCATGAACAGGCCGCGGGCATTCAGATAGAACCCTGCGCCCATCTCGAGGGAATTACGCGGCTGCGGCAGGGCTCCCAGAACCGCGATGTACCAGAACAGCAATTGGACCAGCAGGGGGATGTTGCGCAGCGTCTCCACATAAACCATGGCGACCTTCGCCACCATCCAGTTCTTGGACAGGCGAGCGATGCCGATGAGGAAGCCAAGGAACGTTGTGAAGAAAATGCCGATCGCCGAGACCACCAGGGTGTTCAGAAGACCGACGATGAAGGCGTCACCATAGGTGCCGCCGGCCGCGCTGAACCGAATCAGGGTCTGGCTGATGTCGAAGCCGGCCGTGTTGTTGAGGAAGCCGAAGCCTGAGGCGATCTTAGCGCGCTGCAGGTTGTCGATGGCGTTCGTCGCAGCGATATAGAAAAGGAAGATGATCGCGGCGACGAGAACGACCTGATAAAACGCTCCACGAACCTTGGGATCGTAGAGAAAGGATTTCTTGGGGGGCGATGTCTGACTGACAGCGGTCTGCACTGAGTTTATCCTCTGACGGCTCTCGATACCCGGCCGTCCTCCCCTGTTCGTGCCCGGGGCAAGCGGCTTTTTTTATTGTTGAGGCGTATTCTTAAAGGGCGCCCGGACAATCCGGACGCCCTGGTCTTGGATCGCTTAGCGAACCGGGATGCCGTATTGCAGGCCGCCCTTGGTCCAGAGCGCATTCTGGCCGCGCTTGATCTTCAGGCGCGAGCCTTCGCCAACGTTCTTCTCGAACGACTCTCCGTAGTTGCCCACGTGCTTGATGATGCGGACGGCCCAATCGTTGGTCAGGCCGACGGCCTCACCGAACTTGCCCTCGGTGCCGAGCAGGCGCTTGATCTCCGGGTTGTCGGAGGTCTTCATCTGGTCGACATTGGCCTTGGTGACGCCGAGCTCTTCGGCGTTCAGCATGGCCATGTGGGTCCAGCGGACGATATCGCCCCAGTTGTTGTCGCCGTGGCGGACTGCCGGGCCAAGCGGCTCCTTCGAGATGATCTCGGGCAGAACGATATGATCGTCCGGAGCCGACGCGCGCAGACGCTCGGCGTAGAGGCCCGAGGCGTCGGTGGTGAAGGCGTCGCAGCGGCCGGCGTCATAGGCCTTGAAGGTCTCGTCCGAGGTCGCGAAGGCCACCACTTCGTACTTCATGTTGTTGGCACGGAAGTAGTCGGCGAGATTCAGCTCGGTCGTGGTGCCCTGCTGGGTGCAGATCGAGGCGCCGTTCATCTCCTTGGCAGAGGAGACGCCGAGCTTCTTGCGGACCATGAAGCCCTGGCCATCGAAGTAGTTGATCGCCGGGAAGTCGAGGCCGAGCTGCGTGTCGCGTGACATGGTCGCGGTCGAGTTGCGGGACAGCACGTCCACCTCGCCCGACTGGAGCGCCGTGAAGCGGTCCTTGGCGGCGAGCGGGATGTAGCGGACCTTGGTCGGGTCGTCGAAGATCGCGGCCGCGATGGCGCGGCAGAGATCGACGTCGAGGCCGGTCCAGTTGCCCTGGGCGTCAGGCTGGCCGAAGCCGGCGAGACCCGTGTTCGAGCCGCAGGTCAGGAAGCCCTTCTGCTTGACGCTGTTGAGCGTCGCCTGGGCCGAGGCGCCCGTGGCAAGCAGGCTGGCCGTCAGACCGAAGGCAATCGATACGAGAGCCTTTTTCATATTTGTATGTTCTCCCAATAGTTCCGCATGACTCGACGGACCTGGTTGTACCCCCAGCCGAGCCCCGGTTAGACCGTTCCACGCCGCCTCGATCGAGACGGCATCGAAATCCATCAAATTCAATGATTGATCACGGGTCAAGTCTTGATAGGAGGCAATTCGTGGCTGACTTGACGGCAGGGGCTGCGCAGTTTCAGATCAGCCCCCCTCAGCAAGCCCTTGAAGCGATGTCAAAACTCCCACCAAAGCCCAAGAACCTCTCGGAACGCACCCGCCTCGTCCATGCCGGACGGGAGCCCTTCGAGCAGCACGGATTTGTGAATACGCCGATCTATCGCGGCTCCACGGTCCTGTACCCCACGACCGATGACCTGCTACACAGGCGCGGGCGCTATTCCTATGGAACGAAAGGGACTCCGACCACCAATTCCCTCGAAACGGCCTGGACTGAGCTGGCCGGTGCCGCGGGCACGGTCCTGGCACCCTCAGGTCTTGCCGCTGTCACCGTGGCCCTCCTGTCCTGCCTCAAGGCCGGCGACCACCTTTTGATGACGGATTCGGTCTATCTGCCGACACGGCATTTCTGTAACGGAATGCTCAAGAAATTTGGTGTGGAAACCACCTACTACGACCCGCAGATCGGCCCTGGGATCGAGGCCCTGCTCCGTCCGAACACGACGGCCGTGTTCACGGAGGCACCGGGATCGCAGTCGTTCGAGATGCAGGACATCCCGGCGATCGCCGAGGTGACGCAACGTCATGGGGCTGTGGTCCTTATGGACAACACCTGGGCGACTCCCCTGCTCTTTCCGCCGCACGAGCGCGGTGTGGATATCGCCATCGAAGCCGGCACCAAGTATCTCAGCGGCGGATCGGACCTGCTACTCGGCCTGGTTTCGGCCAATGAGCGCTGCTTCAAGGCTCTGCGCGACACCTATGATTCATTCGCCATGTGTCCGGGACCCGAGGACGTGTTTCTGGGCCTGAGAGGCCTGCGCACCATGGCGCTGCGCCTGCGCGAGCATGAGAAGCAGGCCCTTGACATGGCCCGCTGGCTCGAGGCCCGCCCCGAGGTGGCACGGGTACTCCACCCGGCGCTCGAGAGCTATCCCGGCCACGAGATTTGGAAGCGGGACTTCAAGGGTTCGTCAGGTCTGTTCTCAATCATCCTCAAACCCTGCTCGGACCGGGCGCTCGCCGCCATGCTCGACGGTCTTGCCCTCTTCGGCATGGGCTATTCCTGGGGCGGATTCGAGAGCCTCGTGATCCCGTTCAACTGCGCCAGCTACCGCACCGCGACCCGCTGGGAGCCGGGAGGACACGCATTACGCTTCCATATCGGGCTGGAAGATCTTGAAGATCTGAAGCGAGATCTCGACGCGGGCTTCGGCAGGCTTTTGGAGACAGAGGCTCGAGCCGCCTGACGAACCAGGCTTCGGCAGCTATCCTGCCGAAGCCTCAACCTCTGAACCGGACATAACCGAGCCGTCTGCCTTCTTCTTTTCCTTCGCGATCAGCATCAGGTTGCGGATATAGATGAAGATCGAGAAAGCTTGGCCGAGAATGATGACAATATCGCTGCGGGCAAATCCATAGACAAGGGTCATCAGACCGCCCGAGATCGACAGGATCCAGAACCCGACCGGAATGACGCTCTTCTCAGCCTTTTCACTGGCAATCCACTGCACGATGAAGCGGGCTCCGAAGACGAACTGGGCCAGCACGCCGAAAGCGGCCCACAGATCAAATCGGGCAACGACCAAATCGTAGAAATAAAGTCCCAAATCGTGGGAAAGACGCATCAACATCAGACAATTTCCTGAGCGGCGGGAACACGGCGCCGGCGGCGGATCAACCACCAGACTCCGGCTAAATCAAGGATGCCGACCCACAGCCGGTCGAACATACCATAATTCGATCGTCCCGCATGGCGGGGCCGATCGACCACATCCACATGGGCGATCCGGTAACCCTCGCGCTTGACGAGGGCCGGCATGAAGCGGTGCAGGGCATCGAAATACGGCAGGCGCAGATAGACGTCGCGCCGGAAGGCCTTGAGCCCGCAGCCCGTATCCCGCGTGCCATCCTTCAGAATGCGTCCCCGAACGCCGTTGGCGATGCGGGACTGCCACTTCTTGTAAGCGCCGTCCTTGCGGCCGACCCTCTGGCCGGCCGCAAGGGCAACGGCCGGATCGTCGATGGCAGCGACAAGCTGGGGGATGAAGGCTGGGTCGTTCTGCCCATCTCCGTCCAGGGTGATCACCACAGGCGCGCGGGCCGCGTGAACCCCGGTCCGGACGGCAGCGCTCTGGCCGCAGCTCGCCTCGTGGCGCATGAGACGCAGCCACGGCCGCGTCGTGCGGGCATTTAGAACCTGCTGACCCGTCTCGTCGGTCGAGCCGTCGTCCACATAGACCACTTCGAACGGCGCAAGAGCGGCGCAGGCCCGTTCGATCTCCTCCACCAGGGGAAGAATGTTGAGCGCCTCGTTCTTGACGGGCACCACGACGCTGATGCGCGGGCTTGTGGAAAGGTCGGTCATCCGTACTCTAGAATCCGGTCGCGTAGGCTGCTATGTCCACACGCTTGCCGCTGTTGATATTGAATCCCTGAACCCTGGTCGAGAGCACGGGCTTCTGCTGAAGGCGCTCGTTTTCGGCCTGGAAGTCGCTCTCGAAACGCTTATCCACGAAGACGACGCGGCAGCCGCCCTGGCGCAGGAACCGGGAGGCGTCGGCCCCGCTGTCGAGCATGTCGAGGTTCGTGCCCGTCAGGAAGACAAGGCTTGGCTCCCGATAGCCGAGGGTCCCAACCTGCGGATCGCTGCAGGGCACGTTGCGGGCCACTTCTGCAAGGCGATCCGAAACCTTGAGCGACCGCAGATCGAGTTGCGCGAAGCCGAACACGCCGATGGCGAGGAAGGCCGAGGACAGAAACCCGGCCCAGAGGGTCGGCACCATCCGGTTCTTGACGAACAGCCACCAGGCCAGAAGGGCAAGGCCCGAAGATACGACAAGCGCCGGCAGCGCCCTGAAAGGCAGGAAGCCATCGAAAGACCAGCCGACAGCGGACAGGCCAACGGTGAGGCCCACTGGGATGAACGGGATCAGCACCGTCGCAAGTTTTGCGGCTGGCCGATGCGGCCCCACGAAGTGCCGGGCGATCGCCATCACCGTAATGATCGCCACCGCCGGAAGCAGCGGCATCGTGTAATGCGGCAGCTTCGTCGGGACGGCCTCGAAGACGATCCAGGACGGGACGATCCAGGCAAGCGCGAAGGCGACGGGCTCCTCCCGTCGGTGAATCCAGGCAAAGGGCACCGCGATGGCGGCCAGGATGGCGCCGGGCCAGAAGGTCGCGAAGAAGGATAGCAAATAGAAGCCCGGCGGTGCCCAGTGGTACTTCTGTGCTGTGCCGACCTTGCCCAGCATGTCCTTCCCGACCGAGGCCGCAAAGAACTCGCCGCCACTCTTGATAGCGATGGCGACGAACCACGGCAGGACGACCGCCAAGGTGAAGAGAAGGCCGAGCCAGGGCCTCAGCGTCAGCAGCCAGCGGGCGGAGCGCTCCTTATAGGAGAGAACCGCGGCCGCGAGGACGGCGAACATGATGACCAGAGGCCCCTTGATCAGGATCCCCAGGGCAAAGCCGGTCCAGAAAATCAGCAGCGCCCGCCGCGGCAGGACGCCGGCGCCCCGGCTCAGGTAAGCCCGGGCAAGTCCTCCCATAACGGCCACCGAGCAGGCGGTGAGCATCGCATCCGTCTTGGCGAGGCGCGCCTCGACCATGAGGATAACGCAGGTTGCCATGAGGGCCGCGGTCAGGAAGGCCCCTCGCCTGCCAAAGAACGCCAGGGCTGCCCAATAGGTCAACAGGACCGTGGCGATGGCCCCGAACAAGGACGGAATCCGGTAAAGCGCAATGTTGGTGTGCGCCTCCGGCACTCCCAGAGCCTCGCCGAGAGCGACGCTGGCGCTCTGCAACCAGTAAATACCGACAGGCTTCTTGTGGCGAGCCTCATCCTGGAACCGGATATCGACGAAATCCCGGGTCTCCAGCATCTGCTTGGAGGCCTGCGCGTAGCGCGGCTCGTCTCGGTCCATGGGCTGGAGCGTGGTGAAGCCCGGTAGGAAGCAGACGAGTGAAAGCAGCACGAGCACGGCGCAGAGCCGCGCATGGCTCCGCTCGACGACACTCGTGAGCTGGGCCACGGAGAGGTGGCGCAGGGACATCCGCTGCTGGGGGACAGAACCGTCCATCAATCACTCCGGAGGCGGGAAAGCCGTCGTGCCGGGAGGATCTCCCGTAGGCACAGGGCCGTCAAACCGCGTGATGTCCTCCAAACCCGGCGGGAAGTCAAATCGACGGAAGGTAGCGGCATGCCCTTCAAGGAACACGCGCGCTCGAGCCGGCATTGCCTGAAAGAGCAGGTTCAACCCTGGAGGTGACGCCATGAACAGGTCCGTCCACCGGTACGCCGCTGCCCTTCTTGTGCTGTTGGCGAATCCGGTCATGGCCCTCGACCGGCCCGTCGTCTGGCGCGACGAGGATACCGGCTGCGCCTATCTGCTCACCCCTCAGGGTGGCATCACGCCCCGGCACCGCCGGGACGGGACCCTCGACTGTCCAGACGTGGCCGCCAGCACAGGTGTCGTTGAGAACATGGGGCGGGACATCGCGCGCGGCTTGGACGCCCTGCAACGCGAGGTCGAGCGCCTGCGCGAGCGCTACAACAATCGCCCTTGAGCTTGAGGAGACAGAAGCGCCGGCGAATACCCGCATTTATGGCGAGCATACTCTCCAGCCTTTCGCCGTCACTGTGGCAGGCCCCGGCGAGTTCGATCCCTACAAGGATTGTCCTCGGCCAGGGCCGCAGCCTTATCGGAACCAGCCGAAATAAAGCCCCCAGAGGCTCGGCGACCGGATCCCGCGTACCCGGCGGGCTGTCTCATCAGCCCGCATGAGCTCGCCGCCGTGACATGAGCACAGGACGATATGGGCATCGTGCTCGGAGATCTGGAAGAAATCGACCGCATCCCCGAATGTGTCGCTGCGCAGCCCAGCTTGCCGGAGCATGGGATCGGAATAGGCCACCGTAAGGGCGGATCCGTCGGCCCGCATGGCAACGCGCTGGGCTTTGGGCTTCCATTCGATCTCGTCGAGGGTCTTGAGTTCCCGGTCGGGCTCCTGCTCCAGGAGATCGATCCAGCGATCCAGGCGCTCCCGTTTCGACAGAACCGGAATTTGTACGTCTTCAGGGATCTTCAGGTCGGCGACGCTACTGAGTTCGGACAGAGGCCTGTGTTCCATGCTCCCCTCCTTGGCGGAAGAGCGGTTTCGAGCCACCCAGCTACAAGCTCAACCTTGGAGCCCTGGGAAAGTTCGAGGAACAGGCGGTGCAACGCCGCTGATATTTTGGGCAGGTCCGGTCTCTGCAGACTGTCTGAGGCCGCATGCGAAGCAAGCGTGATAATACGGGAAATATAGAGAAAGGCCCGACGCCGGAGAGGCATCGGGCATATAATCCATAATGTTCGTCAGGCGGTCGCCGAGTGATCGTGATCGGCCGTCCTGGGCGTGCCCATGAGCTCCGCCAAGCGGTTGCGGGCGCGGTTCACGCGGCTCTTGATCGTCCCGACCTTCACGCCAAGCGCCTCGGCGGCGTCCTCGTAGGACATGCCTTCGGCGCCGATGAGGATGATGGCTTCGCGCTGCTCCTGGGGCAGCTTGTCGAGCGCGGAGGAGAGGTCCTGGAGCGCGAGCTTGTCCTCCTGGTCGGGGATCGCGATCATGCTCGCAGCATGCGTCCCGTCCCCGTCCTCAACCTCGCGACTGGTCTTGCGGTGGGTCGAGTAGAAGCCGTTGCGCAGGATCGTGAAGAGCCAGGCCTGGAGGTTGGTGCCGGTCTCGAAGGTATCCTGCTTGGTCAGGGCCTTGAGCACCGTGTCCTGCACCAGATCCTCGGCCTGATCGACCTTTCCGGTCAATGACAGCGCAAAGGCACGCAGATTCGGCAGCGCATCCATCACGCCATTCACGAAGTCCTGATCCACAGGCTCCGTATGCGCCCGGATGACCTGGGCGACGCGATCGGCCAGCCGCGCCAGATCGCGCGGTAGCTTGTCCTCTGCGGGATCGCCGTAGAGGGCACGCAGCTGCTTTCCGAGATGCAGCCGGACGGCGCCGCTCAGCGCGGCCGCCGGGGAAGGCGCATCAGAATGGGTCGACTGAGACTGATTTTTCGATTTCTCGGGCATGCAGCATTATTTGGGGCATGCCCACGGCATTTAAATATCCTGGCGACAATTCGACCATGAGATTTTTTCATGCCCCGGCCTCTGGATTTTGTCGTCCCCGTGCCCAATGGACGCGACTGAGCTATAGGCTGGTCACGTCGGCCAAGCCATGAGCCGGCAGCCATTAAGGAGAACGCAGCATGCCTCATTATCTCGGCATCGACGTCGGCACATCGGCGGTAAAGGCGATTCTCGTCGATGAGCGGCAGACGACGATCGCAGAGGCGGATGTTTCCCTGCCGATCTCCCGTCCGCAGGACCTCTGGTCGGAGCAGGATCCCGAATCCTGGTGGCAGGCCGTGCAGACGGGCCTCGATCACCTTGATGCCAAGGATGCAGCGGCCCTCGCGGATGTGCGCGCCATCGGCCTGTCGGGGCAGATGCATGGGGCGGTGCTGCTCGATGCGGCCAACCGGCCTCTGCGCCCGGCCATTCTCTGGAACGATGGGCGTTCGTACCGGGAGGCACAGGAGCTTGGTACACAGCATCCGGCACTCGCGCGCGCCATGGGCGTCATCCCGATGCCCGGCTTCACGGCACCGAAACTCGTCTGGCTTGCACGGCACGAGCCCGAGACATTCCGCGCTGTCCGCAAGGTGCTTCTGCCGAAGGACTACATCCGCCTCCAGCTCACCGGCGCCATTGTCACGGACATGTCCGACGCGGCAGGCACCTGGTGGCTGGATGAGGCCGAGCGGGATTGGTCGGACGAGGCGCTTGCGGCGACGGGCCTGACCCGCGATCACATGGCAATTCTCGTGGAGGGCTCGCAGGCCTCCGGCACGGTCAAACCAGAGATCGCTCGGCGATGGGGCATACGGAGCGATGTCGTTGTCGCCGGTGGTGCAGGCGATGCGGCGGCCGGAGCCGTCGGCATGGGTGCGATCCGGGATGGATCGGCCTTCATCTCCTTAGGAACCTCCGGCCAGCTTCTTGTGACGACTGAGAACTTCAGCCCGGCTCCCGAGGCCCTGGTGCATTCCTTCTGCCATGCGGTGCCCGGCCGTTGGTTTCAGATGGCCGCCATGCTGAACGGCGCAAGCTGCCTTGCCTGGGCGGCCAATCTTCTGAAGCGGGATATTGGCGAGCTCTTGAGGGAGACGGAAGCCGCCTATCGCAAGCCGTCCGACATTCTCTTCCTGCCATATCTCGCCGGCGAGCGGACGCCGCACAACGACCCTCATGCGCGTGGCGTGTTCTTCGGACTTTCGCCCGACACGCAGCAGACGGACATGGCACAATCGGTTCTCGAAGGTGTGGCTTACAGTTTTGCGGATGCGAAGCGGGCACTGGAGCAGGCCGGCACGCCTCTGACGCAGGCCGGTATCATCGGGGGAGGTTCGAAAAGCCAGTTCTGGACGAAGATCTTCGCCAGCGTGCTGAACATTCCAATCATCCGTTACCAAGGCAGCGACAAGGGACCGGCCTTTGGCGCAGCGCGTCTGGCACGCCTAGCTGTCACCGGAGAGGCCCCGGAAGACGTCTGCATAGCCCCGAGCGTTCTTGAGACTGTCGAGCCGGACCCACAGCTGTCCGAACTCTACCGTCCGCGCATCGAATCGTTCCGCAGCCTCTACCGTGCGCTGAAACCCGAATTCACACGTTCCTGAAACGAATTCGGCAAGAGTGTTACACGATTGATGAGAGCAAATGCGCATTCAGAAAGAACCGCTCGGGAAAAGTTGTGGACTCCCGTCAGAGGGAGAAAACGAGGGATTGAAAACCGATTGGCATGAAGCATTTACGGCAGTCATAACACCTGCTCATCCAGCCGCTTGATCGACCCGACCACTTGGCTGGATTCGAACAGATCAGTGCCGCTTCGATGAAGCACCTTTAGGGGAGCGCCTATGACAGGATCCACCCCGATCCTTGAGATGAAGGACATCTCCAAGACCTTTCCTGGGGTCAAAGCGCTCACGAACGTCTCTCTCACCATCTATCCCGGCGAAATTCATGCCCTGATGGGGGAGAACGGCGCCGGCAAGTCCACGCTGATGAAGATCCTGTCCGGCGCCTATCAAGCGGATCCCGGCGGAGAGATCCGCATCAACGGCCAGCACGTCACCATCGATGGGCCTCTCGCGGCGCGGCAACACGGCATCTCCATCATCTATCAGGAGCTTTCCCTCGCCCCCAACCTGACGGTGGCAGAGAACATGCTGCTCGGGCGCGAGCACACATCCGGCCCGATGGTCGACCGCCGCTCTATGGAAAAGGCGTGCCAGGACGTTCTCGGACGGCTCGGCGTACACTTCAGAGCCACGACGAAGGTCAGCGAACTATCGATGGCCGAGCGGCAACTCGTGGAGATCGCCCGTGCCCTGATTGCGAATTCGCGCATCCTGGTCATGGACGAGCCCACGACCTCCCTCTCCTCCCGTGAGACGGAAGTGCTGTTCACTCTCGTGCGCCAGCTGCGCGCGGAGGGCCTTGCCATCATCTACATCAGCCACCGGATGGCGGAGATCTATGAGCTCGCCGACCGTGTGTCGGTGCTTCGGGATGGGTCCTATGTCGGCACGCTCGTGGCCGACGAGATTTCCGCCGAGCGGCTCGTTCAGATGATGGTCGGCCGCGATCTGTCCTCCTTCTACAAAAAGGAACACGATGCTCATCAGAGCCGCGGTCCGGTCCTGTTCGAGGTGCGAAATATGGGCGATGGCCTGCGGGTGCGCGACTGCTCGCTCCAGCTGCACGAGGGTGAGGTCCTGGGCATTGCCGGTCTCGTCGGCGCAGGACGCACGGAACTGGCGCGCCTCATCTATGGGGCTGACCCGCGAGCCAGCGGTGAAATCCTGCTGCAGGGCAAGCGGCTCTCGATCAATGCTCCTGAAGATGCCATCGCTTCCGGCGTCGTCTATCTGACAGAAGACCGCAAGCATCTCGGTCTATTCTTGGACCTCACGGTGCGCGAGAACGTGAACGTCAACGTGCTCGGGCGGGATGCCCGCATGGGCGGCGTGCTCAACCTGAAGTCTGCCAAGGAACGGGCTGCCGCCGCCATCAAGGCACTCGCCATCCGGGTGGCTGGAGACGGCGTGCTTGTGGGCAGTCTCTCGGGCGGCAACCAGCAGAAGGTTCTTCTTTCGCGCCTGCTGGAGACGAAGCCGAAGGTGCTCATTCTCGACGAGCCGACCCGCGGCGTCGATATCGGAGCCAAATCCGAGATCTATCGCCTCATCGACAACCTTGCCCGAAACGGCGTGGGCGTCATCGTGATCTCCAGCGAGCTGCCGGAAATCGTCGGCATCTGTGATCGCGTGCTGGTGATGCGCGAGGGCCGGATCGAGGGCGAGGTCGGCGGCACAGGTCACCCACCGGTGACTCAGGAAAACATCATCAGCATTGCGACAGGCGTAAGGGAAGCGGCCGAATGACATCCCCGAATGACACCAGCGCATCTATCCAAGCGACCGGAGCCGCAGGCGTCGATGCGGCATCTCAAAGCAAGCAGCGCCGCCTCGCCTGGCGCTCAACCCTGCAGGCCATCGGCATGCTGCCGGTGCTCATCATCCTCGGTGTCGTGTTCGAGCTGATGTCCGGCCGGTTCATGAGCTTCCAGAATCTGTCGATCGTGATGCAGCAGGCCTCGATCAACACGGTGCTCGCCGCAGGCATGACCTTCGTCATCCTCACGGGTGGCATCGATCTTTCGGTCGGCTCGATCCTGGCAGCGGCCGCCATGGTGGCGATCCTGGGGTCGCTCATTCCCGACTGGGGCATGCTCGGCATTCCGGCAGCTCTGCTGGCTGGCCTCGGATTCGGACTCTTGAACGGCGCGCTGATCGCCTTCGCGAAGCTGCCGCCCTTCATCGTCACACTCGGATCGCTCACCGCCGTGCGCGGCGTTGCGCGCCTGCTCGGCGGCGATACGACCCAATTCAACCCGCAGCTCCCCTTCGCCTTCATCGGCAACGGCACCCTGTTCGGCCTGCCGTGGCTGGTGTGGATCGCCTTCGCGGTGGTGATCATTTCTTGGTTCATCCTCAGGCGAACCGTCCTGGGCGTTCACATCTATGCGGTCGGCGGCAATCCCGATGCGGCGCGGCTCACAGGCATCAAGGTGTGGGCGGTGCTGCTCTTCGTCTATGCCTTCTCCGGCCTCGCAGCGGGCCTCGGCGGCGTCATGTCGGCGGCTCGCCTGTTCGCAGCAAACGGCTTGCAGCTCGGTCAGTCCTACGAACTCGATGCCATCGCGGCCGTCATTCTCGGCGGCACCAGCTTCGTCGGCGGCATCGGGTCGATCTGGGGCACGCTGATCGGCGCACTCATCATTGCCATCCTGACGAACGGGCTCATTCTCGTGGGCGTGTCCGACATCTGGCAGTTCATCATCAAGGGGCTCGTGATCATCGGGGCCGTGGCGCTCGACCGCTACCGCCTCAAGGGATCGGCGCGCACCTGACGCAAGATACCTGCGTCCGGTTCGGGCGCTTGTATATGCGAGATCCCGGAAGCAGAACAGTCTCCGGGGATCGCGGGGCTAAATCAGATAGCTGCAATCAAGACTTTGGAGGATCCTATGGCACTTTCCCGTCTCACACTCAGCGTTGCCGTCGCCGCCCTTCTGGCAGCCCCGGCTTATGCCAAGGACGTGAAGAACGTCGGCATCTCGGTCGGCCTGCTCGGCAACCCGTTCTTCGTCGCAACCATCAAGGGCATCGAGGCCAAGGCGAAGGAGATCACGCCGGCTGCGAAGATCACCTCCGTGTCAGCGGATTACGATCTGAACAAGCAGTTCACCCAGATGGACAATTTTTCGGCGGCCGGCACCGACATCGTCATGATCAATGCCGTCGATCCGAAGGCCATCGAGCCTTCCGTGAAGCGCGCTCAGGCCGCCGGCATGGTGGTTGCCGCCTTCGACGTGGCAGCGGCCGGTGCCGACGTGACGGTGATGACCGACAACGTGAAGGCCGGCGAGCTCTCCTGCCAATACATCGCCGATCATCTCAAGGGTAAAGGCGACGTGCTTATCATCAACGGCCCTCAGGTCTCTTCCATCGTGGACCGTGTCACGGGCTGCAAGAAGGTGTTCTCCAAGTATCCGGACATCAAGGTCCTCTCGGACAACCAGGATGCCAAGGGCTCCCGCGAGGGCGGGTTCGCCGTCGGCCAGAGCCTGCTGACCCGCTTCCCGAAGATCGATGCGGTCTTCGCAATCAACGATCCGACCGCCATCGGCATCAGCCTGGCCGCCAAGCAGCTCAACCGCAACGAGTTCATCATCACTGGCGTCGACGGTGCTCCGGACATCGAGACCGAGCTGAAGTCGGGCACCTCCCTGATCAAGGCCTCGGCCTCGCAGGATCCCTACATCATGGCGGCTCAGTCCTATGAGCTCGCCGTCGGCATCGTGAACGGCAAGAAGCCCGAGAAGAACGTGATCCTTCTCGAGCCGAAGCTGATCACAGCCGACAACATCAAGGACTACAAGGGCTGGCAGGCGGTCCGCTGATCCTTAGCTTGACCTGCGGCGGCCATGGCGCGAGCCGTGGCCGCTGTTTTCCATTCATGGGCCATCAGGAGGCGCCCCGATGTTGAAGCAGCTGCGCGAACAGGTTCTGGAGGCCAATCTGGAAGTGGTGCGCCGCGGCCTCGTGCTTTACACCTTCGGCAACGTGAGCGGCATCAGCCGGGCGGACAACCTCGTCGCCATCAAGCCGAGCGGCGTTCCTTATGAGCGCATGAAGGCGGACGACATCGTGATTACGGATCTTGCTGGCAAGATCGTTTGGGGCGAGCTGCGGCCCTCCTCCGATCTCGACACGCATCTTCACCTCTACAAGTCGTTTCCCGAGATCGGCGGCATCGTGCACACGCATTCCGAGCACGCCACCGCCTGGGCGCAGGCCTGTCGTCCGATCCCGCCCCTCGGCACCACCCACGCGGATTATTTCTACGGCCCGGTTCCGATCACCCGGGAGCTGACGCCGGACGAGATCAAGAACGACTATGTTCGCGCCACCGGCGTCGCCATCACGGAAGCTTTCGGCAATCGTGATCCCATGGAGGCTCCTGCCGCCCTGGTCGCCGGACATGGTCCGTTCGCCTGGGGCAGGACACCGGACGATGCCGTGCACAATGCCGTCGTGCTTGAGGCCGTGGCCCGCATGGCCATGTATACGTTCTCGCTGCGGCCTGATGCGCAAGGTGTGTCGCAGGCCCTTCTGGACCGGCACTATTTCCGCAAGCACGGCGCAGGCGCGACCTATGGCCAGACAGACAAGTAACGCGCCATCTGTTCAGTCGTCGATACCCTCAGTCGATACCCTCATTCGGGAGAGATCCATGGCCGTTGTAGCAGGTGTCGACTTCGGCACTCTGAGCGTAAGGGTCACCCTCGTCGATGACCGCAAGGGACCCCTCGGGCTTGCTACGGCGGAATATCCGCTTCACCGCACGCGTGAGAACCCGGACTACGCGACCCAGGCCCACGCCGATCACATGAATGCCCTGGCGCGCGCCATGCGCGGCGCTTTGGAATCGGCCGGTGTGAAGGGTGAGGACGTGGCGGCGCTGGCCATCGACACCACCGGCTCCAGCGTGGTGATGGTCGGCGAAGGCCTTGAGCCGCTCGGCGAATATTACCTCTGGTGCGACCACCGGGCCAAATCCGAAGCCGAGGAGATCACCAACCTTGCCCATCAGGAAGGCCTTGAGGCCATCCAATGGTGCGGCGGCGTCTACTCGCACGAATGGGGCTTCTCGAAGCTCCTGCACTGGCTGCGCCACAATCCGGAGAAGCGCGACCGGCTGGTCACGGCGCTCGAGCATTGCGATATGGTGGCGGCAACCCTCATCGGCGTCACCGATCCGCGCCGGCTGAAGCGCAGCATCTGCGCCATGGGCCACAAATGGATGTGGAATCCGCGCTGGGGAGGCCTGCCCCCGCAGGAGTTCCTGTCCAAGGTCGATCCGCTCTTCGATGGGATCCGCGACAAGCTCGCTGGCGAGTATGCCACCTCCGATGTGATTGCAGGCCGTCTCACCTCTTACTGGGCGGAGCGTCTCGGCCTCAAAGCAGGCATTCCGATCCCGGTCGGCGCCTTCGATGCTCATTGGGATGCCATCGGGGCGGGTTGCCGGGTCGGGGACGTAGTGAATGTGGTCGGCACCTCCACCTGCATCATTGCCATGGCACAGGACACCAGCCTGATCCAGGGCGTCTGCGGCGTCGTGCCGGGCAGCGTCGACCCGGGTCTCGTCGGCATCGAAGCCGGGCTCTCGGCAACCGGCGACATCTTCGAGGCGATTGCGCGCCGGGCCAATACCAATGTGAAGGAGCTATCAAAGGGTCTGGAGCAGTATCGTCCCGGCCAGACGGGGCTCCTGCGGCTCACCTGGGACAACGGCGACCGGACGGTTCTCGTCAAAGCGGACCTCGGCGGCATCACCCTGGGCTGGAATCTGCTGCACACGGCGCAGGACGAGCTGTTTGCCGCCATCGAAGGCACCGCCTTCCACACCCGCATCATTCTCGAGCGCATGGCCGAGGGCGGGGTGCCGGTGAAGCGGGTGATCAATGCCGGCGGCATCCCGCAGCACAATGCCGTGCTGAACCAGGTTTATGCCAATGTGCTCGGCCGCCCTGTGCTGGTGCCGAACGGTGTACCGACCGGTCTCGGCTCCAGCATCTTCGCGAGCCTTGCGGCCGGGTCGCACCCGGATCTCGACAGTGCTCAGAGGGCGATTTGCCTGCCGTTCCGCACCTTCGAGCCGGATCCTGCTGCGCATGCGGTCTATGAACAGCTCTTCCAGCACTTCAGAACCCTTTACTTCGGCTTCGGCGGCATCTCTGGACCGGTGTCACTCGACCATGTATTGCGCGACCTCAAGCGGATCGCGGCTCTATCCTCGGAGCCCGCTCCGTCGGACATTGCCGAACGCGTGCCGGTCTGAACCCTTTGGATGCGGTCATGATCCTGTCAGGAGCCTTCATATGATTCTGGTTTCCGGCGAAGCCCTGATCGATCTGTTCATCGGTGCCCCGGGGGCCGCTAGCTTTCCCGCCGAAGCCATTGCTGGCGGCTCGCCCTTCAATGTCGCGATCGGAATCGGGCGCCTTGGCCGGCCTGCCGCCTTCCTGTCCACCCTGTCGGATGACGTTTTCGGCTCGTTCCTGGCCGAAAAGCTTGCCGAATCCGGCGTGAGCTCAGCCTACATTCAGCGCTTGCCGAACGTCACGACGCTGAGCGTCGTAGCCACCAGCCCATCGGGGCAGCCGCAATATTCCTTCTATGCACCCGACAGCGCCGACCGCGCCCTCACGCCGGAGGCGCTGCCCGCCGAACTGCCCGCAGACGTAAACGCCATCGCGGCAGGATCCTATGCGCTCGGCGTCGAACCCATCGCCAGCGCCATCGAGACCCTGCTGCGTCGGGAGGCTGGAGCGCGCGTGATCTCGCTCGACCCGAATGTCAGGCCGCGCGTCGTGGGCGACCTCAACGCCTATCGGGAGCGCTTCGAGCGTCTGCTCGCCTATGCCGACATCGTGAAGGCAAGCGACGAGGATATCGAACTGCTCTATCGGACGCACGACCTCGCATCCGCCGCACGACCCTGGCTTCGGCGCGGACCAAAGCTCGTCATCATCACACGTGGCGAAAAGGGCCTCCTCGCGGCTTTCGGTGATAAGGTCCTGGAGCGCCCTGCTCCCAAGATAGACGTAATCGATACCGTCGGTGCGGGCGATACGTTCCACGCCGGTCTGCTGGCTTGGCTCGATGCCAACACTCTCCTCATTCCTGAAAAAGTTGCCGGCCTGAGCGAAACCCAGGTCACGGCGGCCCTTGATTTCGCCGCTGCGGCAGCCGCCATCGTGTGCACCCGGCGCGGCGCCAATCCACCCTCCTGGAGCGAAGTCGAACACTTCATGGCCACCCGAACCTGAGCGCAACGGAACAGATCATGACGAACTCCCAGCCCGTCTTACCTCCCCTCGGCCCGAACTGGCGCTCCAACCGGTTTCACCGTGAATGGCTGTTCAAGCAGGCCAGCAGCCTGCTCGATTTCTTTCAGCCCAATCTCATCAATCCGTCTGGCGGCTTCTTCGATCTTGACGATACGGGCCAGCCTATCGAGGCCACTAATCCGGTCCGGCAGATCCACAACACGACCCGCATGGTGCATTGCTTTGCCATTGGCACCTTGCTCGGCCGCCCCGGCAGCGGCGCTATCATCGATCATGGCATGAGCTACCTCTGGAATACCCATCGGGACGCGCAGAACGGCGGCTATGTCTGGTCGCTGGATAACGATGGCCCGAGGGACGACAGCAAGCAGGCCTATGGCCATGCCTTCGTGCTGCTGGCGGCCTCCAGCGCGAAGGTGGTGGGACATCCGCTTGCGGATCGATTGCTGGAAGACATCACACAGATCCTCGAGGAGCGTTTCTGGGAGGAGCAGCACGGAGCCGTCGCCGAGGAATTCACGCGCGAGTGGCACCCTCTGAGCCAGTATCGCGGCCAGAATTCCAACATGCATCTGACCGAAGCCCTGATGGCTGCCTTCGAGGCTACGGGCGACCGTACCCATCTCGCCCGGGCGGAGCGGATCGCGAGCCTCATCATCGGCCGGCATGCCGCCTCCCACGGCTACCGGGTGGCCGAGCATTTCCATGCGGATTGGAGCCTCGACCGAGAATATCGTGGCGACGACATGTTCCGCCCCTACGGCACGACACCCGGCCACTGGCTGGAATGGGCAAGGCTCCTCCTCCAGCTCTGGTCCCTTGGCGGGCAGCGTCATGCCTGGATGCCGGAGGCGGCCCGTGAACTGTTCCGGCAATCCATCGAGTTGGGATGGGACAAGCACAGGGGCGGTTTCTTCTATGCCCTTGACTGGGACGACAGACCGAGGCTGCCGCTGAAGCTCTGGTGGCCCTGCGCGGAAGCCATCGGCGCGGCGGCTTTTCTCGCTGAGCACAGCCCAAGCGACTTCCACGAGCAATGGTACCGCACCCTCTGGGGCTTCACAGACAGCTACCTGATCGACCATCGCCACGGCGGCTGGCGCCCTGAACTGAATGAAGAACTGGCGCCGAGCGCGACCGTGTTCACCGGCAAGCCGGATCTCTACCACGCGCTCCAAGCCTGCCTGATCCCGCTGTTCCCCGCCACCGGCAGCCTGACCAAGGTAATCCCGGAGGCCAGCGCTTAGGCCTGAGCGAGGTAATGCTCTAAGGCTTCCCGCTGGGGCATTCCGGCCTGCGCTCCCGGCGTCAGGCACGACAGGGATGCCGCGGCACAGGCCCGTTCCATGGCTGGGCCGATTTTCAGGCCCTCTGCGAAGCCGTTAGCCAGCACGCCAACAAAGGTGTCACCCGCCCCTGTGGTGTCGACCGGGGTGATCGGCCGGGCCGTGGCATGGATCTGGGTGCCATCGCGTGAAATGGCATAAGCTCCGCGAGCACCCGCCGTTACGATGCAGGTTGGGCCAAAATCCTTGGCTACGGCAGTGGCGGCCCGAAGATAATCGTCGCCTGCCGGCACGCCCACGATCTCGGCGATGGCGAGCGCCTCGTGCTCATTGACGACCAGCACATCCGTTGCCTGCAACAGTTCGGCCATGGCTGAGCGCTCTTTTGAGGGTGGCACGGGGGCGAAATTCCAGATCACCTTTGCCCCAGCACGACGGGCACAGGCAGCAGCATCGAGACTGGCGGCCAAGTCCACCTCCATCTGGAGTACCAGCACGGAGGCCTTCGTGAGGAGATTATCCGGGAGATCGATGGAACGCAGGGCCATGTTGGCGCCGCTCGCCACCGTGATGGCGTTCTCGCCGGTCTCGTCGACCGTGATGAAGGCACAGCCTGTCGGATCGTCCGCCACCCGAACGGCCTGGACATCGATGCCGTTGTCTTCAAGGTTCTTCAGGCAAGTCGCTCCGAAGGGATCATTTCCGACGGCCCCCACCATGGCGACCCTGCCGGGTTCGCCATGCCCAATCCGCGCAGCCGCAACGGCCTGATTGGCCCCCTTGCCGCCGAAAAAGCTATCGGCCCGGCGAGAAAGAACGGTTTCGCCGGGCCTGGCGATGCGCGGCACCCGCGCGACGAGATCCATGTTGATGGAACCGAAGATCACGATCATGCGCCTGTACCTTTTTGGATGCCTGTTCCTGACTGTCCGTCACCCGGCTGGAACAGGAATGCAAGAGATCGCTAGGGCTCTGGGACGTCTTGGGAGCCATCCACAGCTTATTTCCCCTCTCCGTATCGCAGAGGAATTATGCCTTGGAACCAAGCAGCCTGACTCAACATTTGACTCGCAGGTAGGCGTAGCAGCGGTAAACTGTCATCAGAATCAAAGATAGTTTGCCACTGGCAGATAAAGATAGGCTTTGATGGGCAGGCAGGCTGATCCTCTCACTCTGGATCGCGGACATTCACCGCCCGCAACGACGCGCTCTCGTATTCCCACTTCGCTCGCAAGTTTTTCTCCAGACGCCTCTGCGCGGTGCCTGGATGATTGGTGTGCGCAGTTCAACCCCGGAGTTGGTCATTGAGCAAGCATCATGAAAAGCAGAGACGCAAGACCCGCCGCTCCCTTGAAACAGCGCAGGTTTTCGACCTCACGGGATCCAAATTTCAGGGAGAGCGCAGCCTTCCGCCGATCAAACCGCTCAATGCCACACAGGATGACTATCTCGACGCTTTGAAGAACAGCTCTCAGGTTGTGGTCCTCGGGCCGGCAGGCACCGGCAAGACCTGGATCGCAGCGACATACGCGGCGGATTTGTTTCGTCAACGGCGCATCCGCAAGATCATTCTGACCCGCCCCAACGTGCCGAGCGGCCGATCCCTCGGCTTCTTTCCCGGCACCCTTGAAGAGAAATTCGGCCCCTGGGCTGCACCCGTCATCGAGGCGATCAAGGAACGCATCGGCACAGCGGCTTTCGACATCGCGATCAAGAACGGCGACATCGAGATGGTGCCGTTCGAGGTGATGCGAGGACGCTCATGGCGTGACGCCTTCATCCTTCTCGATGAGGCGCAGAATGCGACGCCGGCCGAGATGAAGACATTCCTCACCCGCATCGGAGAGGAATGCAAAGTAGTGATCAACGGGGATGTGAGCCAGTGCGACCTGCGCGAGACATCGGGTCTCCGCACGGTCCTTCACCTGATCAAATCGCAGATGCTGCCGGTGCCCATCGTTGAGTTCACCCTCAACGACATCGTGCGGTCCGGTGTCTGCGAGATGTGGGTACGCGCATTTGAAGAGGTCCACTGCTGACGCAGTGGACCCAAATCTTTTCACTCAGCGCGAAGGAGGCAGAGCCTCTTAGGCGAGTTCGATGGCGCCGACTTCGGGGCCCTTGCGGCCCTCGACGATCGCGACGCGAACCGCCTGACCCTGGTCGAGCTGGCCGAGACCGGCCCGCTCCACGACGGAGATGTGAAGGAACAAGTCCTTGCTCTCTCCCTCGACGGACACGAAGCCGTAGCCCTTTACGGAGTCGAACCACTTCACGGTGGCCGGCACCTCCGGCGGACCGCTCACGGGACGTGCGCTGGGGCCGCCGCTCGGACGGGAGAACCCGCCGGATTGGCCGCCTGGCCCACCCGCACGCGCCGGACGCGCCGGACGGGCACCGCGCGGCGGCTCCGGCTCGGCCGTGCTGGTGTCCACGCTGACGATTTCCTGGACCTGCGGTCCCTTCTGACCCGTGCCGACCTTGATAACCAGGGTCGTGCCGGATTCAAGAGCGGAGTGTCCCGCAGCCTCGACCTGCCGGACGTGCAGGAAGGCCTCGCCCGATCCATCGGTCATCTCGACAAAGCCGAAGCCCTTGTCGGGATTGAACCATTTCACCCGTGCTTCAGTCTCGGGTCCTGCGGCTGAAGAGCCGTAGGATGTCTGTTGCCGCATGGGCCGTTCAAAAGATGTTGGCGGAGCGAATTCGCCCCAGTGATCTTCGGGTTGACCGCCAAATTGACGTCGGCGATCACGGTGATCATTTCCCCGGCCCATCAGGACTGCCTTCTAAAGTCTCATGTTTCCTAAACGCCCATAGGCGTACAGCCCCCAACCATTGAGGGCAAGGAGATAACTACTCATACCTAAACGTTTCACGCAAGGTCCCAAAAAGGTGATCTGGGCGGATTCTCGGGGTTCGCGGCGGGAATTCCGGCCCTTCTTCAAGCTTTTAGGATGAATCTCCACCCGAGCCTGCAAAGTGGCGGAAACCGCACTTTCTAATACCTGTTGGAGACCGAGCATTGGCAAAGTGGCCGTCCGCCGGCTCAGCTTGACCACTAGGACGCGGCCGAGATGACCTGGATGCCGGGCTTTTCCCTGCTTGCGTCGCGTTTCTGGGCAGCCGTTGGTTCGCTGGGCGCTTCGATGGCCTCCCACCTATACAATGCAAGACTTTGCGATTTCCACGGGTTCTAGCCGTCGATACAGATTATGCTCTCCAGACCTCGAAAGGACCAAGGTTGCGTCAGTCACTCGCGCAGAAATCGCCTCTAGAAAGGCCGCAAAAGAAGCATGGAACCAGGTATTTACTTTAGCTTGTCAGCAGGGTTACGATACCTTTCAGAAGTCTTAATAACATAAGATAGAGAACGGAACCGACGTAAAGATTAGAGTGATTGCAACTGATTCGTATAATGACGCCAAAAGGTGCTGCATCAGGTGGAATCTGGCCAGGAGGGGCTATGCTTGAAGATCGCAGAAAGCGGGTCCTGATCGTTGAAGACGAGGCCATGATCTCGATGCTCATCGAGGATATGGTTCTGGATTTCGGTTGCCAAGTCGTAGGACCTGCGGCGCGTCTGGATCACGCTCTTACCCTTGCCCTCCAGGCTGAAATTGACATCGGCCTTCTCGACATCAATGTGGATGGATCGGTCGTTTTTCCGGTCGCGGACGTTCTGCGCTTCCGCAAAATTCCTTTCATTTTCTCGACAGGCTACGACTTCCGTTCTCTCCCGGAGCGTTTCCGCGATTGCCCAAGCTTGTCGAAGCCTTTCTCCTACCAGAACTTCGCCGATACGCTGCAAACTGCTCTCGCAGTTCCGGAGATTAGAGCAGCCGTCTGATTGGAATGGTGCAAGTAGGCACGATGCTTCAGACATTCGACGGTCAAAAAAAGGCCAACGCCATTCAGGCGCGCAATCCTGAACGGCCGTTCATTCAGGAACGTGGTTCAACCAGCATCTCGGCATCCGCTCTCGGCCTCAACGTCACCTTCATGATGGGTGCCGGCATGGAGCCTGCTTTTGTCCGCAGACGAGCGGCCTTCAGCATGACAGCCAGAATGGCGAGCGCCTCCATCTGAGCGAACGCGCTACCGATGCAGATCCGCGGGCCTGCGCCGAAAGGCATATAGGCGTAACGATGCCGCCCCTTCGCCTGCTCCGGCGCGAAGCGTCCGGGATTGAACCGCTCAGGCTGCTCCCAAATTGCTGCATGGTGGTGCACGGCATGAATGGGAACAACGATAACAGCCCCTTTCGGAACCATGAACCCACTGAGCGGAAAGGCACTTGTTGCCGTTCTGGTAATGATGGGAGCCGGCGGGTAGAGCGTCATGGCCTCCGAGAAGACCTGCCGTGTATAGGTCAGCTCGGAAATATGCTCCGGGCGAACGGGACCATCGGCCGTAACCGCGTCAATTTCCGAGAGCACCTTCACCTCATGCTCGGGATGGTGCGCCAGAAGGAGAAAGGTCCAGGCAAGGCCAAGGGCCGTGGTCTCATGCCCGGCCGTGATGAAGGTCAGGAGATTGTCGGCGATTTCCTCATCCGTCATCACCCGACCGGTCACGGGGTCGGCTGCCGCGAGGAGCAACGCAACCAGGTCCTCACGCGCCTCCCCGCCGCGTCGGCGTTGGGCGATCATACCGGTGATGGCGGAGCGAAGGTAACCTGTCGCAGCCCTCGCCCGACTGCGTCCCGGGTACGGAACCCAGTCGGGCGCGTTGAGAATGCTCAGCGCGAAAATCCAGCCGGTCGGCTTCAGATAGTCCGTGATACCCCGCTCAACCCGAACCACGTCGATCCCGCCGGGCCCCGACATCATGGTCTTCACGATGATGTCGAAGGTCGTTCGCATCATCTCATGGCCGATCCTGACCTTCGCGCCGGAGCCGGCGGTAAGCTACCGGTCGCGGGTTCGTTCCGCCGCTGAGATCATCGCGGGAAGCAACCCGACGAGCTTCTCGTGCCGGAACGCCGGCGCTACTGACTGGCGCTGCCAGCGCCAATGGGCACCGTCTGCCGTCAACAGGCCTTGGCCCAGAGCCGGGCCGAGCGCCCGCCGCACATCCTCTCCCTTCGACAAGGCATCGGCGTTCCGAACCAAGGCCTCCTGAATGAGTAAAGGGTCCAGCAGGAAGACCCTCTCCCGGTTGGCGACCCGTGAATAGACGAGCGGTTCCCAATAGACCTCCGGCGGCAGCGCCTGAAGCGGATCCCGAACCAGCGCGGGCAGGACGGAGAGCGGAGAGCGGCGGCTGACCGTGATGCCTGGGCTCTGCTCCGACAGCACGAGAAGGGCATCGAGGCTCATGCAGTTCCTTTTCAAGACAAATCAGGCACACATTGATGTGCCGGGCAGAACGTTGATTGTCCGGGGCTGGCGAAGCATCTAGAGACAGAACGCAGAAACGGGATTTTGGATCTGGCGGACATCGCCTGATGACCCATTTGATCAACCGGTGATTTCCAGTCATGGAACCCACAACGTTTCTTGGATATCGCGGAGTTCTTGGTGAATATGAGTAGCAAGCGGCCGGAAGGTCCTTTTCGCATCGGGCGTTCGGAAACCGGCCTTGGGCTCTTCGCGACGGATCTCATCGAGAAGGGAAGCTTCATCGTCGAATATGTAGGGCCGCGGATTACGAGCGAAGAGGTCGAAAGGCGCCGGAACACCCGCTACCTGTTCGAGATCAACAGCCGCTGGACCATCGACGGCGCGCCGCGCTGGAACACCGCGCGCTATATCAACCATGCGTGCCGCCCGAACGCCCAGGCGACGATCGCGCGGGGCAAGATCCGCATCAAGGCGATTAAGCGCATCAAGCCCGGCGAAGAAATCACTTACAACTATGGGAAGAATTATTTCGAGACCTTCATCAAGCCGCATGGCTGTCGGTGCCGCTCATGCCAGAAGAGGCGTGAAAGGGAAGCTGCCGGTTAGGATCAGGCTCCATGAATAATAAGAAAACAAAGAATATTCATTGTTTCGGAGCAAGGCCATCGAGCAGGAAGTCGAGACCTTTTCTGAAAGCGCCGTCCCAATCATTGTCCATCAGTAGACGAGAGCGCTCGATTGTCGGGTACTGCTCACTGAGACCTGTAAGGCGTTGCTGCGCGGCAGCCCTGTCGTCGTCCGAAAGATCGAAGCTCGCCCGGGTGATGGTAGCGCCTATCACATAGTTCCAGAGCGACCAAATGGCGACGTTCAGATCCGCATCCGTGACACCGGCTCTGGACAAGGTCTTGCTCAGCAGTTCCAGACGACCGAGGATGTTCGGACCAAGAGCCCGGCGCGGCAACAGAGATGCAGACCAAGGATGGCGCAGCATGCTGGCGCGCCAGTCTTCAAGCATGTGAATCACATCCCCGCGCCAGTCTTGAGACTGTACCGATTGCGGTGGCCCGCAGTACTTGAGCACCGAGTCGAGCGCCAGATCAAAGACCTGCTCCTTATTGTCGACGTGCCAATATAAACTCATCGCGCCCGACCCGAGGCGATCGGCCAACTGACGCATCTTCAGTCCATCGACCCCATGAGCGTCCAGCAATTCTACTGCGGTCGTAACGATCCGCTCCAGAGAGAGAGGCGGTTCGCTGTTCGGGCCCTTCTCGGACGCTGGTGACACATCGGTCCCCTGAGACCGCTTGTTCCGAGCGCCCTTTGGTTTGGCTGTCATTATTTTTTCCCGCTGATGGGATGCTTGACTCGTACGCCGTACGATGTGACTACTCGTACAGCGTACGATTCGATCATATGAGCGATGAGCTGAAGGTCAATCCAAAAGGCCTTGAGGGTCCGTCGCTCGCGCTCCTCGGGGTCGAGAATATCGTGTCACGTGCAAGCATCTGCTGTTTGGAGGGCTAATCATTATGACCATGGGAATTCCCACTGCAACGACAGCGAATGAAGATGATCTCAAGCTGACCATCGTCAATCCACAGAACCTCTACGATCCGACACCGAATGGCTACAGCACTGCGGTGATCGTGCCCAGTCGAGCCAGGGTAGCCTATATTTCAGGCCAGGGCGGCCAGGACCGCACGGGAGGCCTGTCGCCCGACTTCACTGTCCAAGTTGAGCAGGCCTACGCAAACTTGCGCAATGCCATCGAGGGAATCGGGGCAAGGCTGGATCAGGTCGCCAAGCTTACGATTTACGTGGTTGACCATGACATGTCCAAGCTTGAGGTGCTGACGAAGAACGTCAAGGCGATGTTCGGCAAAGCGCTGCCGGCACAGACCCTGGTTCCCGTCCCCAAGCTTGCCATCGACCCCATGCTCTTCGAGGTCGAAGCCGTTGTCATGCTGGAATAATGGTGGCGACGGATCAGGCACGACAGTTATCATCTGGCACGGAAAATGCGCCCTGACCTTAGCTCGTGCGAGGTTCAGCCCACCTTGAATTCGGAGACCGTGCGCTTCGCTCCGATCTCATAAAGCCGCATCAGGTGTGATACGACCACACCTGTAAAGCGGGGGTCAGCCGGAAGATCATCTCCGAAGATCTCACGGATGGCGAACAGGCCGTGAGCCAGGTTCTCGCCTGATCGCCCTGCCCCGTTCGCCACCTCCCTCAATCGCGCCGCCATCGGATCACGGATGTCGATTGGCGTACCCTTCTCATCGGTGCCGGCCACATACCGCATCCAGGCCGCGACCCCGAGCGACAGCCGCCCGATCGGCGCATGGCTACTCAGACGGTCGCGGATCGTGCCGAGAAGGCGCTGAGGAAGCTTCTGCGATCCATCCATGGCGATCTGCCAGGTGCGATGCTTCAGAGCGGGGTTCTTGAACCGCTCGATCAAAGCACCCTTGTAGGATTCTAGATCGGCACCCTGCGGCATGTGCAGCGTCGGCGTGACCTCCTCGTCCATGAGGCCGCGGATCAGTCGGACGAAGGCCTCGTCGGACATGGTATCGGCAACGGTCTCATAGCCAGCGAGATAGCCGAGATAGGCGAGCGTCGAGTGGCTCCCGTTGAGCAGCCTGAGCTTCATGTGCTCGTAAGGCTCCACATCGCTCACGAACTCTGCGCCGGCTTTCTCCCAAGCCGGACGTCCATGCGGGAAGCTGTCCTCGATCACCCATTGTGTGAAGGGCTCGGTAACGACGGGCCATGCATCCGTCAGGCCGAGCGCCTCACCGATCCGCTCTCGGTCCTGATCGCTCGTGGCCGGCACGATCCTGTCGACCATGGTCGAGGGGCAGGAGACCTCGTCCGCAACGAACCGGCCGAGTTCCGGATCGACCAATTCAGCAAAGCGGGTGAGAACGCGCTTTACCGTGCGGCCGTTTGAGGGAAGGTTGTCGCACGTCAAAACGGTGAAGGGCGGCACGCCGTTCATGCGCCGCCGCCGCAGGGCCTCGACGATGAAGCCCGGGGCCGATTTCGGGTTCATCGAATAAGCGAGATCATGCACGATGTCCGGGTGGGCCTCGTTCAAGGCGCCCGTCGCTGGATCGTGGCAATAGCCCTTCTCAGTAACGGTCAAGGTCACGATCCGTGTCTGAGGAGCCGCCATCACATTGAGAAGGTCCTCGATCTCACTAGGCGCCACGATGACGCGTCGGATCGAGCCGACGACCCGCAGCGCTTCGCCTTCCCGCGAGCGCACCGACAGGGTGTAGAGCCCGTCCTGCGGCTGCAGCGCGTCGTAAGTATCAGGACTCCGCAGGCTCGCGGCGACGATGCCCCAACGCGGATCCTGTGCCAGAACATCGTCCGTGTAGACGGCCTGATGCGCACGGTGGAATGCGCCCACACCGAGATGAACGATGCCTGTCTTCAAAGTTCTTCGGTCATAGGCAGGGCGTCGAACGTCCCGGGCCAGTTCCAAGAGCGTATCGTCGTTCAGGCGATCTGACATCGGATCCTCAATGCGCCGGCTGCTTTGCACGGGTGACGATCTGCGTCGGATTCACGAAGCGCAGGGCTATGATGAGCCAGATCAGGGTCGTGACCATGTAGATCACCGCCATGGCATCGATGGACTGCACAGCGCGCACGCCGGCTGCAAAGACAGCATAGTAGAGTGCTACCACGAGAGTCTGGCTAGTCGGGCCTGCCACGAGGAAGGTCAGCTCGAACATGGCAATGGTGCGCACCAGAACCAGCAGCAGCGCCGCCAGGATGCCCGGCAGGAGCAGCGGCAGGAGCACATAGAGGAAGAGCTTGAAGGTGTTGGCCCCAAATACACGAGCGGCCGCTTCGACCTTTGGGTCGATCTGCTCGATGAACGGGATCATGACGAGGATGACGAAAGGCACGGTCGGCACGAGGTTTGCCGCCACAACGCCCCAGAAGGTGCCCGCAAGACCGGTCCGATAGAGCACCGTTGCGAGCGGGATGCCGAACGTCATCGACGGAATCATCAGCGGCAGCAGGAATAGCAGCACGAGAAGCCGCTTGCCCCGAAATTCGCGTCGGGCAAGCGCGTAGGCGGCGGTGACGCCCAACACCCCCGAAATGACCACCACCGCGCCGATCACCTGGAAGGTGACGATCAGGACATCCCAGAGCTGAAACTCACTCCAGGCGGAGGTGTACCAGCGGGTGGTCCAGCCGGCCGGCAGCCACGTACCGAGCCAGCGGGTGGCAAAAGAGCTCGTCACCACGGTGGCGATCATGGCGATGAGGTTGATGACGAAGAATCCGACCGTAGTCCAGACGGCTGCGGCCCAGAGCCTGGCTCCAAGGGTGGTGTCGCGGATCATCGGCTTACCCTTTCGCGCCGGAGGCAGGACCGCGGTAGAACAGCCCGCGCGAGGCGAGCACCGCAACGACGATGCCGAGCTGGACTAAGCCCATGATCATCGCAATCGCAGAGCCCATGGAATAATCATATTCCTCGAAAGCCGCCTGTGCGGCCGCGATGGAGATGACGCGGGTCGAGCCCGCCGGTTCACCGAGCAGCACCGCCGAGGGAAAGACCGAGAACGCCTGCACGAAGGAAAGACAGAAGGTGATGGCAAGGCCGGGCATCAGCAGCGGCAGGTAGACATGGCGGAACCGTTGCCACGCGCTGGCCCCAAGAGTTGCAGCCGCTTGCTCCAGTGCGGGATCGATACCGGTCACATAGGACAGGGTGAGGAGGAAGGTGAATGGGAAGCCCGTGATCACAAGTGATGCGAAGACACCCCAGTAATTGTGAACCAGCTTCAGCGGCTGTGAGATCAGACCAAATGTCATCAGGGTGCGATTGAACCAACCCTGAGGGCCAAGATAGTTCAGCAGACCTTCGGCTACGAGCACCGTGCCGAGGGTGATCGGCAGAACGAGGATCGTCGTCAGCAGGCGCTGATTGCGCATGAGACGGACCCGGAAGGCAATCGGGACGGCCAGGAGCAGGTTGACGAGCGTGACGGGGATCGCAAGCCAGAGGGTATTGGCAATTGTCTCATAGAGAAACGGATCCGAAAAGAAGCGCCGGTAATTGGCGAGCCAGTCGCCTCCCGCTTTCGGCTCAAAGGAAAGGACGAAACCAAAGGCAAAGGGATAGACGAACAGCAGCAGGCTGAAGATGGCGGCAGGAACGACCAGGAGGGTCACCGCGTCGAAACCGCGAGCCGCCAGGCGCTGGCGCAAGTTCGGCCCTTGTTCGACGGCAGATGCGTGAGCAACGGCGTCCATCACTGTCTCCCTTGAACCGGCTCGGCGAAGACGAGAATGCGTTTGTCCTCTGTCCGAAGATGAATCCGGGACCCCGGCTCCACCGACACATGAGAACGGAACACAAAATCAAGCCCGCCAGCGGAATGGGCGGTCCCGACGAACTCGCGGCCACGGTACTCGATGGTGTCGACGGTAGCGGCGATGGCGTTCGGCCCGGCCTCGCCGACCTCAAGATCGTCAGACCGGATGGCGGCATAGCCTGTCGAACCAACGGAAACCCGTTCACGGGCGACGCCGCTGATCCGGGCACCCTCAACATCGAGGATGGTACGGTCGCCTTCAATGGCGACAACCTTGCCTTTCAGCTTGTTGCGAAAGCCCATGAAGTCGGCCACGTCAAAGTGGGCCGGTGTCTCATAGAGCTCCTTCGGTGCCCCGACCTGGCGCACCACGCCGTCACGCAGCACGACGATCCTGTCGGCGAGGGACAGGGCTTCGTCCTGATCGTGGGTCACGTAAATGGTGGTGGCCCCAAGCTCGTTGTGAATGCGCCGGATCTCTGCCCGCATTTCGATACGCAGCTTGGCATCGAGGTTGGACAGCGGCTCGTCCATCAGCACCAGGGGCGGCTCGATGACGATGGCGCGAGCAATCGCCACGCGCTGCTGCTGGCCACCCGAGAGCTGGCCAGGCAGCTTGTTCTCCTGCCCCTGAAGGCGGACGAGGTTCAAGGCCTCGTCGACCTTGCGGTCGATCTCAGCCTTCGGCCGGCCGCGCATCTTCAGGCCGAAGCCGATGTTCTGACGCACGTTGAGGTGGGGAAAGAGCGCATAGTTCTGGAACACCATGCCGAACCCGCGCTCCTCGGGGCGCAGGGTGTCGACCCGGTTCTTGTCGAGCCAGATCGCTCCACCGGTTACAGGAAGAAGACCCGCGATGCAGTTCAATGTCGTCGACTTCCCGCAGCCCGAAGGGCCGAGCAGGGCGATGAACTCGCCACGACGGATGGTGAGGGAGACGTCGCGCAAGGCATTGAGTGCCCCGAAATCGCGGCTCACACGATCGAGCCGGACTTCGTCGAATTGTGAAAGGGCTATGGTCATCGCGGGTCCTTGCTTTCGATTTACTTGCGCTTGCCGCCGGCGACCTGCTCGTCCCACATGCGGAAGGCGACGACCATCTGCTCGGGCTGAAGCGGCAGTTCGATCGGGTTCTCGGCGATCCACTTCTCGTATTCGGGACGGCCGAATTCCTTTATGGCGGCCTGGCTCTCAGGCGGCGCCATGTCGAGAGTCACGCCCTTCACGGCTGGGCCCGGATAGAAGTAGCCCTCATCGTAGGTATAGGCCTGCTGCTCCTTGGTGAGCAGGAAGTTCATGAGATCGAGTAGCACTGCGACCTTCTCGTTCGACAGCCCCTTGGGCACGCACATGTAGTGTGCGTCCGCCACCCAGTGGAAGCCCTTGAGCGCCGCCACCTTGGCCTCCTTCGGCACGACGCCGAGGACGCGCGGATTGATGTCCCAGCCGGTGGTCGACACGGTCATGTCGCGGGAGCCTTCGCCCAGTTCCTTCATCACCGCACCGGTGCCGGATGGGTAGTACTCGATGTTCTGCCCCAGTTCCTTCAGATAGGCCCAGGTCTTGTCCCAGCCCTTGGCGGGATCCTGCGGGTTGCTGTCGCCCAGGATATAAGGAAGGCCCATGATGAAGGTGCGGCCCGGGCCGGAATTTGCAGGGCGCGCATAGATGAAGCGCCCCGGATTGGCCTTGGTATAGGCCAGCAGTTCCTCGGCCGTGGTTGGCACGGTCTTGACCTTGTCCGGCATGTACTCGAGCAGCGGACCGGAGGGATAATAGGTTACGACAACGCCCTGCCCCTTGGCCAGCCCCTGCATCTTCGCGGCAGCCGGCAGATAGATGTCATCGAGCGTGGGCAGAGCGTTGGCATGGCCCGGGATCAGATCCACCCAGAGCTTCTGCTCGATACCGGCGGAGAGCGCATCGGTGCCTGTGAGCACGAGGTCGATATCGACGCGGCCTGCATCCTGCTGCGCCTTGATCTTGCCTGCGAGTTCCGGCGCAGTGGCCTTGGTGAAGCTGATGCGCGAGACGAGATTCGGCTTTGCCTTGCGGTAGTTCTCGATGGCTTTCTGCGTCAGCGCGAGATTGCCGGCGACATCGATGATGTTGAGAGTCACAGGGCTCGTCGGCAGATTGGCCTGAGCAAAGCTCGTGCCACCGAGAGCAGCAACGCCCGCGGCGCCGGCGACACTGCCGACGAAAGTCCGCCTGGTAATCAGGTTCGTCATGTTCTTCCTCCCGTTCTGTGCGACATGGCTCTTTTCGCCATGTCCCGTATCACAGCTTGTAGGCCTCTTTGGCGAGGCGATAGGCGAGATCGTAGGCCATCTCATGCGCCTCATCCTCTTCGAGGCGGTGCGTCAACACGAGATTGGCGAGATAGGCGCAGTCGACCCGGCGGGCGACATCGTGCCGGGCCGGAATGGAGAGATAGGCCCGCGTGTCGTCGTTGAAGCCGACCGTGTTGTAGAAGCCTGCCGTTTCCGTCGTAAGCTCACGGAAGCGGCGCATCCCCTCAGGAGCATCGAAGAACCACCAAGCTGGGCCGAGCTTCAGGGCCGGATAATGCCCGGCGAGGGGGGCCAATTCGCGGGAATAGCTCGTCTCATCGAGCGTGAAGACAATGATTGTCAGGTTCGGCTCGTTGCCGAAACGGTCGAGAAGCGGTTTGAGAGCGTGCACGTAATCCGTCTGCGAAGGAATATCGGCGCCCATGTCGCGGCCGAAGCGACGGAACAGCAACTCATTGTGATTACGGAAGGAACCGGGATGGATCTGCAGGACCATGCCGTCTTCCACGCTCATGGCCGCCATCTCGGTGAGCATGTGGGCGCGGAACAGCTCCGCATCCTCAGGACTCACGCTCTCGGTTGAAACGCGTCGGAACAAGGCCTCCGCATCCCCTTGGGAGAGATTAGCCGTCCGAGCCGTAGGGTGGCCGTGGTCGGTGGAGGTCGCACCATATTCCCGGAAGAACGCCCGCCGTCTGCGATGTGCCTCAAGGTACCCGTTCCAAGAGAAGGTGTCGCTCCCCGTGATCTCACCGAAGCGGGCAAGGTTCTGCCGGAAACCCTCGAACTCGGGGTCAACGACCGGATCGGGCCGATAGGCCGTGACCACCCTGCCCTTCCAACCGGACTGCCGGATGGTCTCGTGATGCTTCAAGGGATCGAGAGGGCTCTCCGTCGTGGCTATTGCCTCGATCCTGAACCGCTCGAAGAGCGCGCGCGGCAGAAACTCCGGCGTGCGCAGGGCCTCATTGATCCGGTCATAGTAAGCATCTGCGTTCGCAGACGAGAGGCGCTCCGTGAAGCCGAAGAGCGTCGAGAAAGTATGATTGAGCCAGGCGCGCGTCGGCGTGCCGCGAAAGAGATGGTAGTGAGCAGCGAAGCGGCGCCAGATCGCACGTGGATCGCGCTCGACAGCACCTCCATCCTTCACCGGAATTCCAAGATCTTCAAGACGCACGCCTTGGCTATAGAGCATGCGGAAGATGTAATGGTCCGGGACAACGAACAACGTCGCAGGATCGGGGAAAGGCTCATTCTCCGCGTACCAGCGCGGATCCGTATGCCCATGCGGGGAGATGATAGGCAGGTCCTTGATCTCCGCATAGAGCCTGCGCGCCACCTCTCGTGCAGCGGGCTCTACCGGAAAAAGCCGGTCCGAATGGATCAGCATAGCGTTCTCCCTTGGCGCGTCAGGCAAGCCGTTTGCGACGACTTCCGAGCGCCTCATTGCGGGAGACCATAAGACGATCCAGAACCGTTTGCAATGGTCTACTAGTATGGTAGTGTGTCACTTATGAATGAGAGAAGCCCTCTTGCAAAGCTCGATCTCAGCCGCGAGCCCATGGCTCGGCAGGTCACGCGCGCCTTGCGCCAAGCCATTGTCAGCATGCAGATTTCGCCTGGCGAAATGCTGTCAGAGCAAGATCTTGCGCAGCGATTCGGTGTCAGTCGCTCACCCGTGCGCGAGGCCCTGATCAAGCTGAGCGAAGCAGGGCTTGTGCGGGTTCTGCCCCAGCGCGGCACCCAGGTGGTCAAAATCTCACGGGCTGCGGTTGAGGATGCCCGTTTCATCCGCCTGGCTGTCGAATGTGCAGTCGTACGCGAAGCCGCTCTCAGGTCTACGCCGATACTCCTCGCCGAATTGAATGCCAGCCTGGCGCGACAGCGCCGGGCCCAGCGCGCCACCTCGTCGGAGGACTTCATGGCCCTCGATGAGGAGTTTCATCGCCTCCTGGCAGAAGCTGCCGGCCGGCCGGCAGCTTGGCGCATGATCGAGGATGTGAAGCCTCAGATGGACAGGGTGAGATACCTGGACGTGAAGCAAGCCACGCCGCGCCATACCATCGTGGCGCAGCACGCGTTGATCGTCGACGCCATAAAGGCTTCCGATCCTGTCGCGGCGGAAAAGGCTATGCATCAGCATTTGAGCGAAATTCTACGCTCGCTGCCGGAACTGGCTGCACAATATCCTGACCTATTCGAACCGGAACACGATGCTGTCGCAGAGGCGCTCAGCGCGTGAGACCCACGAATTTACAATTGGCTCAAATCTGAAGAGGCAAACCCATGGAACAAGCTTGGCGCTGGTTCGGCCCTGAAGACGTCATCAAGCTGTCCCATGTCTGCCAGACCGGCGCGATGGGGATCGTGACGGCATTGCACCACATTCCATACGGAGTCGTCTGGAGCATCGAGGAAATCGAAAAGCGCAAGGCGCTCATCGCCGCCGATCCCTCACTCGGCCTGCGCTGGAGCGTGGTTGAGAGCCTGCCGATCCATGAGAGCATCAAAATCGGCGAAGGCGACCTGATACCTTTATTCGACAACTACAGGCAGTCGCTGCGCAATCTGGCCCAGTGCGGCATCACCACGATCTGCTACAACTTCATGCCGGTCGTGGACTGGACCCGTACCGAACTCGCCTACCCTCTTCCCGGCGGCGGCACGGCTCTGCGCTTCAACGCGCATGAATTCGCCGCCTTCGACTGCCTCATGCTGCAGCGACCGGGTGCAGAGGCGGACCATTTGCCTGAAGTGCTGAAAAGGGCACGGGAGTGGTACGATCGTTCGTCGGAAGCGGACCGGCGCCAACTTCTGTCGAACATCATGGCTGGACTGCCAGGCGCCTACGATCGCTACGATATTCCGGGTCTCCGCGTCATGCTCGACCGCTATCGAGACATCAATGCCACGGCGTTGCGCGAGAACCTCGCCCGCTTCCTGCGTGAGGTGATCCCGACGGCGGAGGAAGTCGGCATCCGCATGTGCATCCATCCCGATGATCCGCCGCGCCCGCTCATGGGCCTCCCCCGCATCGTGTCCAATGCGGATGACATCGCGTTCATCCTTGGGGCAGTCGACTCGCCTGCAAATGGCCTTACCCTCTGCAGCGGCTCCCTCGGGGCTAATCCTGTCAACGATATTCCGGCGATCGCCAAGCGGTTCGCGAACCGCATCTGGTTCGCCCACCTGCGCAATGTGGCCAAGGAGCCGGATGGCTCCTTCATGGAGGCGGATCACCTCGGCGGCGATACCGACATGGTGGCTCTGGTCACGATTCTGCTGGAAGAGCAGAAGCGCCGCAAGGATGCCGGAGACGCGCACTGGCGCATACCCATGCGCCCCGACCATGGCCACGAGCTTCTGGACGATGTGGGCAAGCCGACCCACCCGGGCTATCCCGCCATTGGCCGCTTGCGCGGCCTTGCCGAACTTCGCGGCGTGATGACAGCCGTCTCAGCCCTGCGCAACTTGCCGCTTTGAGGATTGAGGGAAGCCTTATCCGAGCAGATTGCGTATCGTCCGCATGAACACGCGCCCCCCAATAGGGATCAGGTCATCAGGAAAATCGTAATCCGGATTGTGCAAGCTGGGATGCTTCTCGCCGGCACCAAGGAAGAACATGGCCGCAGGCGCCTTCTGGCCGAAACGGCCGAAATCTTCAGAGGCCCGGATCGGCAGATCGCCCCGGTCATAAGGCACGCCCTCGGCTTCCAGTGCAGTGCGCAGATGCGCGACTGCTTCCGGGGCATTCTCGCAATGGTGGAAGATGTCGTCATAGCAAATCTCCACACTCAGCCCCTGTTCACGGGCGGCGGTCAACACCAATTGCTCGGCGCTTGCGCAGAGTTCCTCCATTCCTAAATCGGTAAGCGTTCGCAAAGTGGCCCAGATCTCCCCATGAGATGGGGCAACGCCGAAGGCCGGCTCGCCGATCCTAGCATGTGTCACCGTAACCATTGAGAAGCCTTCCTCCATTGGCCCTCCCCTGCCGAGGGCCGTAAGCTGCGGCATCAGCTGCGCAACAACTTTCACGGGCGAGAGGCCGGTCTCAGGCATGGAGGCATGGGCAGTCTTTCCCGTGAGCACGATTCGCATGCCCCGCGAGGCGCAGTTGACCGGCCCCTCCGTGAGCGCCACTTGGCCGAAGGGTAGGCCCGGCACATTGTGCAGAGCGAAGGCAAAGTCCGGCGCGATGTGGCGGAAGCGCGGATCGGCCACGACGGCTGCCGCACCAGAACCATCCTCCTCCGCCGGCTGGAACATCAGGATGACACGACCCCGTTGCGGTCGCTGCCGGCCGAGCTCCCGCGCCAATGCCGCAAGAATCGCCATGTGGCCGTCATGCCCGCACAGATGACCTTTGCCCGGCGTAGCCGAGCGATGAGGCGCATCGGAAATTTCCTGGATCGGCAGACCATCGAGTTCGGCACGCACCATCACGGTCGGCCCTTGTTCCCGCCCCTCGTAGACGGCAGCAACGCCATGGCCGCCAAGGTCAGCGAGGGTCCAGTCGGGATGTGTCGCCTTGAGAAAAGCCTGAACCTCACGGGCCGTCTGCTCCTCCTGTCTGGACAGTTCCGGCATGCTGTGGAGCTTGCGCCGGAAGGCCACCAGCTCGACCATGTCTTGATTGGTCAGGACCATGCATCACCTCCGAGGGCGACAATATGAGAGCCAAGCTGCAGGCGTCACGGCACCAAGCATGTTTCGGCACAGATTTATGGCGTGAGTCCAGAGTATGATCAACCCAGACGACAGCGCCTTCGAGGGATGGGAGCGCACCTCATCGTTCATTGCTGCGCCGCTTCTATGTCGCTAAGTTGCTCATAGGTACTTCAAGGCTCCACGATATCATGAACCTGTTCGTCTTCGGCCTGGGCTACACCGCCCTCCAGTTCATTCACCTTCAGGGTCATCGATTCACAAGTATTTGCGGAACAGTCCGGTCTATAGAGAAAGCGAAGGCGCTTGGGGCAGCGGGAATTCAGACCTGCCGCTTCGACGGAAAGGACTTCGATCACGCCATTCTCCAGCATCTTGAGCACACGGAGGCTCTCCTGATCTCGGCACCGCCGGCAGAAGGGCAAGATCCGGTCCTGGAACAATTTTCCGAAGCGCTTGCTCACGCCCCTCGCCTACGCTGGGTCGGCTATCTGTCGACAGTCGGTGTCTATGGCGACGCGGGCGGCGCATGGGTGGATGAGAGCACCCCACCCAATCCGGCGACAGCCCGCGCACGCCGGCGGATTGAGGCCGAACGGAAATGGCTCGAACTCGGTGCGAGCGCTTCTTTTGCGGTGCAGATCTTCCGGCTCGCAGGCATCTATGGGCCCGGTCGAAACGCCCTTGTAAAAATCGCAGACGGCACTGCCAAACGTATCGTCAAGCCTGGACAGGTCTTCAACCGGATTCACACCGAGGATATCGCGCAGGTCCTGATGGCTTCCATGGACAAGCCGAGCCGGAATGCCATCTACAATGTGACGGATGACGAGCCCGGGCCTCCTCAGGATGTTATTGCCTATGCCGCAGAGCTTCTTGGCCAGGAACCCCCGCCCGAAATCCCTTTCGAAGAAGCCGATCAGACGCCTATGGCACGTGCTTTCTACGAAGATAACAAACGCATTCGCAACACGCGGATCAAGTCGGAACTTGGCGTGAGGCTCCGGTACCCGACGTTTCGGGACGGGCTCCAGAGGCTATTCCAGGCAGGTGAAGCTCCTTCAGCGCGCAAGCATTAGGCACAAGGTGAAGCTTCTGTCGGAGTATTGCTCAGGCCCAAAACGACCCACTGATCATTAAAGCAGCACTATCGACTATCGAACCATCATCGAACCACTTGCAAATTGGTTCGGTATCGGGCTAGCCTTGTTTCGTTGAAGCCCCTTGAGGCGCAACAAGACGTCGTTGCTGCTCGCCCGGCAGCAAGATTGGTTTACAGGGAGCTGGCTTTTCGGTGTCCAACCCGGATTCTTCGGCAGATAGCTCCAACTTTGCTCTCGGGCGGTTGCGAGCTCTCCTGGACGAGAGTTCTCCTGAGGGGGAACAGCGCCTCCCGTCTGAACGGGTGCTCGCCGCTCAGATTGGGATAGGACGCCGCGCCGTGCGACGGGCGCTCGAGGTGCTAGAGGCCGAAGGCCGGATCTGGCGGCACCAAGGCAAGGGAACTTTCGTGGGTCCGCGACCGGTCCATACGCCAACCAGCCTTGAGGAACTGTCGAAGCGTACGCATCCGCTCGAGGTCATGGACGTGCGCTTGGAGATCGAGCCGGCTCTGGCCCGGCTGGCTGCCATGCGGGCTACGAACGGCGACATTGAGCGACTTCTGCGCTTGGCCGAGAAAACGGCCCTATCCTCAGATGCGGATGGCCGCGAACTCTGGGACAGCGCCTTGCACCGAACCATTGCAGAGGCGGCGGGCAACTCCCTGCTCCTTGCGATTTTCGACATGGTCGATCGCATTCGCCAGGACACCGCGTGGCGTCTCTTGCGGGAGCGGGCACGCTCCGGTGAGCGTCAGCAGATCTATATCGAACAGCACCGTCGTGTGATCGCCGCCATTGCCCAGCGTGAGGCCCATGCAGCCGAGCACGCCATGCGCGAGCATCTCGAACTCGTGCGCGAAGGCCTCCTGAAGGTCATGACCAGCCCTATGCCCGACCAGGTGGACAGACAGACTGCGGAACAACCCGTCACAGCAAACACCAAAAAAGAGATACGCCATGGGACGTGAGGCCCTCCGACAACCAAGTGCAGACGTTCATGAGATCGGTAATGCCGCTGTGACCTCTGAGCCGCCGCTCCTTAGCGTTCAAGGATTGTCCGTCCGGTTCGATGGAGCCCCGAAGGGCGTGAACGTCGTCGATGACGTCAGTTTCTCCGTCCGCAAGGGCAAGACTCTCTGCATTGTCGGCGAATCCGGCTGCGGCAAGAGCGTGACTTCGCTGGCCCTCATGGGCCTTCTGCCGACCCCTCCGGCGAGGATCGTCGCAGGCTCTGCCACCTTTGACGGACGAGATCTGCTGACGCTCACCGAGCGTGAGCGGGCGGATCTGCGCGGCGACCGGATGGCCATGATCTTCCAGGAGCCGATGACCTCACTGAATCCTGCTTTCACCATTGGTGACCAGATTGCCGAAGGTATCGTCCGGCACCGCAAGGTCTCCAAGGCCGAGGCTATGGAGCGGGCGCTCGACATGCTCAAGAAGGTGCGCATTCCCGCACCGGAAAAGCGTTTGCGCGCCTATCCGCACGAGATGTCAGGCGGCATGCGCCAGCGCGTGATGATCGCGATGGCACTTTCCAACGATCCGGAGCTTTTGATTGCAGACGAGCCGACCACGGCGCTCGACGTGACCATTCAGGCGCAGATCCTCGCCCTCATCCAGCGCCTGCAGGAGGAGACCGGCACGGCGATGATCCTTATCACGCACGATCTTGGTGTCGTGGCCGAAGTCGCCGATGAGGTGGCCGTGATGTACGCCGGGCATGTCGTCGAAAGCGGACCGGTTCAGTCCATTTTCGAGGATCCGCAACACCCCTACACCATTGGCCTCATGGGCTCCGTTCCGTCTCTTGGTCGCCGCCAGGGGCGGCTCGCGACGATCCGCGGCACCGTGCCCCCGGCGGAGCTGATGCCAAAAGGCTGCCGCTTCACGCCGCGCTGCCCGTTCTCGGACGCCCGTTGCGGCAATGAACTTCCGCCCCTCGGGGAGATCCGACCAGGCCACTTGGCCCGGTGCTGGTACGCACCTCTCGAACAAAAGCGGGGAGCAGCCGCATGAGCGTGATGGCACCCACGAGCGACGTCATCCTTGAAGGCGTTGACCTCAAAAAGCATTTCGGCGGCGGAGGCTTGCTGTCGTCCCCGACTGTCGTCAGGGCGGTGGATGGCGTGTCCCTCGATGTTCGGCGTGGTGAGACCTTCGCGATCGTCGGCGAATCCGGCTGCGGCAAGTCTACCCTCGGGCGCCTCCTCCTCCGGCTGATCGAGCCGACTGCCGGGGACGTGCGCTATGAAGGCCGCTCGATCCTGAAGCTCAGCAAGAGCGAGTTGCGCGGGTTACGTCGCGAACTCCAGATCATCTTCCAGGACCCCTATGCTTCGCTCAACCCACGCATGAATGTTGGTGACATCATTGCGGAGCCGATCTGGTTGCATAACCTGGCGAGCGGCTCCGAGAAGCGCGAGCGTGTTGCGGATCTGATGCGCACTGTGGGCCTCCTTCCGACCCACTCGGATCGCTACCCGCACGAGTTCTCCGGCGGCCAACGCCAGCGCATCGGCATCGCTCGGGCATTGGCGGGAGATCCGAAGCTGATCGTTGGCGATGAGCCGGTTTCGGCCCTCGACGTGTCGATTCAGGCGCAGATCATCAACCTGCTGGAGGATTTAAAGGATCGCTTCGGCCTCACCCTCGTCATTGTGGCGCATGATCTTGCTGTGATCCGGCACATGAGCGACCGGGTAGCGGTCATGTATCTTGGGGAGATCATGGAACTGTCGGAGACAGATGCGCTCTTCGACAACCCGCTACATCCCTATACCCAGGCGCTCCTCGCGGCGATCCCAATTCCGAGCCCTGCGAACAGGCAGCCTAAGGTCCTGCTCCAAGGCGATGTTCCGAGCCCCGCGGCTCCACCATCCGGCTGCCGCTTCCATACCCGCTGCCCTCATGCGCAGGCGATCTGCAAGGAACAGCACCCGGCTCTTGAAGCTGCACCCGACGGCCGCCGGGTTGCCTGCCATTTCTGGCGCGAGATCCAGGGAGCGGGCGCGGGATCCATCAGCGCACCGCCCCCGAGCCCAGCGCTCGCCAAGCGGCTGGCGCTCTACCAAACTTGGCGTGAACGGCAGGATAAGCCCGTCGCGACGAGCCCCTGAAAGAAGACTAATCCAGAGGACTATCGGAGGACGACACAATGAAGAAAAGACTGCTCCTAGCCATGGCTGCCGGGCTCCTGGTGAGTACCGCCGCCTCCGCGCAAACGCTGCGCATCGGCCTGAACGAAGATCCGGACGTGCTCGATCCCCATCGCGCCCGCACCTTCGTCGGCCGCATCGTGTTCACGTCACTGTGCAACAAGCTGGTCGACATCACCCCGGACCTGAAATTCACCCCGGAGCTCGCCACCGAGTGGCAATGGGGCGATGACGGCAAGTCGTTGACCTTCAAGCTGCGCCCCGGCGTCAAGTTCCATGATGGCGAGCCTATGAATGCGGCTGCCGTGAAAGCCAACATCGAGCGCGCCCGCACTCTGCCGGACTCGCTGCGCAAGAGCGAGCTCACCTCTGTCGACAACGTCGAAGCCGTTGACGACCTGACCGTGAAGGTCAATCTCTCCCGCGCCGACGCAACCCTGCTGTCGCAGCTCTCCGACCGTGCCGGCATGATGATGTCGCCGAAAGCATTGGCTTCCGCCGATTTCGGCCAGAAGCCTGTCTGCTCGGGTCCATACAAGTTCGTCGAGCGCGTGCAGAACGATCGAATCGTGCTTGAGAAGTTCGCCGATCACTGGGACGCGAAGAACTTCAACTTCGAGCGTATTGTGTTCCAGCCTATTCCGGACACGACCGTTCGCCTCGCCAACCTGCGCTCCGGCAACCTCGATCTTATCGAGCGCCTTGCTCCCAGCGACGTTCCGGCTGCCAAGGGCGATTCCAATTTGGTCTTCGCTCCTGTCTCCGGGATCGGCTACCAGGGCCTGACCATCAACACCAACAACGGTGAACGCGCCAAGTCCAAGCTCGGCCAGGATAAGCGCGTCCGGCAAGCGCTTGAGCTCTCCATTGACCGCAACGTGATCAACGAAGTGGTCGGCGCAGGCATTTATCCGCCGGCGGGACAGCCCTTCCCAGAGGCGAGCCCGTACAACAATCCGAAGTTCAAGGCCAACCAGCGCGATGTTGTTAAGGCGAAGCAGCTTCTTAAGGAGGCTGGCGTCGATCGGGTGAAGTTTGAACTGACTTTCGGCACCGGGACGACGGCTCAGCAGATCGCCGAGATCATCCAGGCGATGGCGGCCGAGACCGGCTTCGACATCACGTTGCGCCCGACCGAGTTCGCGGCGATGCAGAAGGAGGCCCAGGCTGGCAACTTCGACGTGAACGTGATCGGCTGGTCCGGGCGCGTCGATCCCGATGGGAATATCCATCCTTTCGTGACCTGCAAAGGCGCCCTGAATGATGGCAAGTACTGCAATGAGCAGGTCGACAAGCTCTTGAATGATGCCCGCGTTATCAACGACGAGGCCAAGCGCAAGCAGCTTTACGATCAGGCTCAGGAAATCCTGAAGCAGGATCTGCCGATCATCTACACCTATTATCAGCCGTGGCCCTTCGTTCATTCGAAGAAGGTTCAGAACTTCAAGCCCTATCCGGACGGCATGATCCGTCTGAAGGGCGTCAAGTTCGCTTCCTGATCGATCAAAAAAAAACTGCGTGCCCGGTCTTCTCGATCGGGCACGTCCTTTCCCTTTTCTGATGCGGGTTGCTTAGGCTGATGCTGCGCTACATCGGACGACGAATACTGATAGCCATCCCGACATTAATCATCGTGTCGCTGTTGGTCTTCGCCTTGCAGAAGCTCCTGCCGGGCGATCCGGTCCTCACCATGGCAGGCGAGGAGCGCGACCCGCAGGTGCTGGAATACCTGCGCCAGAAGTACCGCTTGGATGACCCGATTCCGGTTCAATACTTCGCCTGGATCGGCTCGGCCCTGACGGGCAATCTCGGAATCTCGCTGCGCACCGACATTCCAGTCCTCGATCTCATCATGAGCAAGCTCCCGGTCACCCTCGAACTCGCCATCATGGCTATGATCGTGGCGCTGGCCATCGGTATCCCAGCCGGGATCATTTCGGCCGTCAGGAAGGGAACGACCGTCGACTACGCCGCCAACGTGATCGCGCTATCGGGCCTGTCGATCCCGAACTTCTGGCTCGGCATCATGCTCATCATGCTGATCTCGGTGCGCTGGCAACTCCTGCCGGCTTCCGGATATGTGCCTCCGACCGAGGATTTGTGGCTCAACATCAAGACCATGATCATGCCGGCCTTCGTACTCGGCACGGGCCTTGCCGCGAGCCTCATGCGGCATACCCGAAGCGCCATGCTCGGTGTCATGCGGTCCGATTATATCCGCACGGCCCGCGCCAAAGGCCTCCTGTCGCGGAAGGTCATCCTGAAGCATGCCCTGCGTAACGCGCTGATCCCCATCGTAACGCTGTCAACCCTGCTGTTCGGCGAACTCCTTGCCGGTGCCGTTCTGACCGAGCAGATCTTCACGATCCCGGGCTTCGGCAAGCTCATCGTGGATGCGGTTTTCAACCGCGACTATGCCGTGGTGCAGGGCGTAGTTCTCTGCACAGCTGTCGGCTTCATCTTCATGAACCTCTTGGCCGACGTCCTCTATGTTCTCGTCAACCCCCGCCTGAGGCATTCAGCATGACCGCTACAGCCGTAGTTGCCGATGAGGTCGCCCTGCCGAAGAAGCGCAGCCGGGTGCTCTCGAAATTCCTGAAGAACAAGAGCGCCGTCGTGGGCGGAGCCATTGTCTTGTTCTTCATTCTGGCTGCCATCGTCGGGCCCTATTTTGCGCCCTACGATCCTATCAAGCCGAGCTTTACGAGCATCCGCAAGGCACCATCGGTGCTGTTCTGGTTTGGCACCGACGAATTGGGGCGCGACATGCTCTCCCGTATGCTCTGGGGTGCTCGCGCCTCCATCATGGCCGGCGTGGTCTCGGTCTTCATCGCCATTGTGCTCGGCGTGCCGTTCGGGCTCCTCGCCGGTTATTTCGGCGGCTGGATCGATGCCACGATCTCACGGGCCACTGACGCCATGCTGGCGATTCCCTTCCTGATCTTCGCCATCGCGCTCGCCGCCTTCCTTGGTCCGAGCCTCACCAACGCGATGATCGCTATTGGTCTCTCAGCAATGCCCATCTTCATCCGCCTGACCCGCGGACAAGTGCTGACCGTCAAGGCGGAGGATTTCGTGGAAGGCGCGCGGGCCATCGGTCTCCCGGACTTTTGGATAATGGCTCGGTACATTCTCCCGAATGTGCTGCCGCCGATTCTGGTCCAGGGCACGCTGACCATCGCTACGGCCATCATTGCAGAGGCGAGCCTGTCCTTCCTTGGACTAGGCCAGCAGCCACCGAACCCTTCCTGGGGCTCCATGCTCAACACGGCCAAGAACTTCATGGATCAGGCACCCTGGATGTCGATCTTTCCAGGCTCGGCCATCTTCCTGATCGTGCTCGGCTTCAACCTTCTCGGCGACGGCCTGCGCGACGCCCTCGATCCCCGCGAACAATAAACTCGAAACATTGGATAAGAGACATGTTTACGACTCGGCCCGAGATCCTCGGCACCTTCGGCATCGTCACCTCAACCCACTGGCTGGCCTCTGCTGCTGGCATGGCGATGCTGGAAAAGGGAGGCAACGCCTTCGACGCCTGCGTTGCCTCCGCTTTCGTGCTCCAAGTGGTCGAGCCGCACCTCGTTGGTCCGTCAGGCGAGGCCCCGGCCGTGTTCTACTCCGCCAAGACCAAGAAGGTCGAAGTGCTCTGCGGCCAAGGAACGGCACCGGGTGGTGCCACCATCGAGCATTACAAGCGCGAAAGCCTCAAGCTCATTCCCGGCAATGGCTTGCTGGCGACTGTGGTCCCTGGTGCGTTCGATGCCTGGATGCTGCTGCTGCGCGACCACGGACTTCTGTCCTTGAGGGAGGTCCTCGAGCCCGCCATTTACTATGCCGAGCAGGGACATCCGCTCCTGCCGCGCGTTGCCGATACCATCAAGGGCCTAAAGGAGTTTTTCGAGACCGAGTGGCCGACCTCGGCTGCCGTGTTCCTGCCGGGTGGTGGGGTTCCGAAACCCCGCCAGTTGTTCCGCAACCCGCAACTCGCCGATACCTGGAAGCGCATCATCCGCGAAGGGGAAGCCAGGGGAACCGACCGCGAGGCGCAGATCGAAGGTGCTCGCAATGCCTTCTACAAGGGCTTCGTGGCCGAGGCCATTGATGCATTCGTTCGCAACACGGAAGTGATGGATCAGAGTGGGTCCCGCCATCGCGGCGTGCTCACCGCCGACGACATGGCAAACTGGCAGGCGTCCTACGACGCGCCGCAGACCTACGAGTACCACAACTTCCGGGTCAATAAGATCAGACCCTGGGGCCAGGGACCCGTCTTCCTGCAGACGCTGGCGCTCCTGAAGGAGTTCGATCTTGCTGCCATGGGCCCGACCAGCGGCGAATTCATCCATACCGTTGTCGAATCCATGAAGCTCGCATTCGCCGACCGCGAGGCCTATTACGGAGATCCGGATTTCGTCGACGTGCCGATCCAAACGCTGCTGTCGGACGCCTATAACGATGAGCGCCGCAAGCTGATCACCGACAAGGCATCCTTTGAACTCCGCCCTGGCCGCGTCGAAGGCTATGAAGCCCAGGTCGAGCGTACCTTGAAAGCGCTGCGTGAGCTCTCCACCACGGACAAGAAAGTTTCCGGCGGCGAGCCGACCCTGGCTTCCATGCGCTCGGCGCGGCGTGGGGATACCGTGCATATCGATGTGGTTGACCGTTTCGGCAACATGATCGCCGCTATGCCGTCTGGCGGCTGGCTCCAATCCTCGCCGGTTATTCCGCAGCTCGGCTTCATGCTCAATTCCCGGGCTCAGATGTTCTGGCTCGAGGAGAACCTGCCGGCGAGCCTCGAACCGGGCAAGCGTCCGCGCACGACGCTCACACCAACTCTCGCGGAAAAGGATGGAGAGCCTTACATGGTGTTCGGCTCTCCCGGCGGCGACCAACAGGAGCAATGGCAGATGCTCCTTTTCCTGCGCCACGCTCATCATGGGCTGAACCTGCAGGAAGCCATCGACCTGCCAATGTCGCACACGGCGCATTTCCCCTCTTCCTTCTATCCGCGCGAGCAGAAACCCGGCCACCTCATGGCGGAGGAAACCTACGGTGCTGAGGTTCTCGACGACTTGCGCGCCCGTGGTCACGAGGTTGAGGTCGCGCCGGCCTGGACAGTTGGTCGTCTCGTGGCAGCGAGCCGTGACAAGGACGGCCTGCTGCACGGGGCCGCTACGCCGCGCCTCATGCAGGCCTATGCGGTCGGCCGCTGAGGAGCCCGGATCATGACTTGGTCGATCATCGCGAAGGATTCCGAGACCGGCTCGTTCGGAGTTGCCGTCACCACTAAATTCTTCGCCGTGGGAGCACTCTGCCCCCATGGCACGGCCAAGATCGGCGCGCTTGCCACACAGGCACTGGTCAATCCGCTTTATGGAATAGACGGGATGCGATTTTTGGCGGAAGGGCGAAGCGCCGAGGAAATCGTAGCGGTGCTCATCGCCCAGGATCCTGGGCGCGAATCCCGCCAGCTTCACGTCATCGACCGGGATGGCAGAACCGCGGCCCACACGGGCCGGGACTGCATCGACTGGTGCGGACACCTGACGGATAAGGGTGTGTCGGTTGCCGGCAATATGCTGGCGGGTCCTAATGTGATCGAAGCCACCCTCGAGACCTACAAGCGACGTATCGACCTGCCTTTCGCCGACCGTCTCCTCGCAGCCCTCGATGCCGGACAGAGCGAGGGCGGTGACAAACGCGGCAAGCAATCGGCTGCACTCAAAGTCTGGCGCGACGAGCCCTATCCCATGCTCGACTTACGTGTTGACGATCACCCTGAGCCGCTACAGGAGTTGCGCCGACTCCATGGCGTTGCTCACGAGCGCTTCCTCGCCTTCATGGACGCCATGGCGACCCGCTCCAACCCTGGCGGAGTCACAGACCGTTCCTGGATCGACCAGAGGGCGAGCGAGTATCAGGCCCGTCTGGCTAGCCGCACGTAACGCGCTTTTGCATCAGCTTAACTTACCGTAGCGTCGAAAGCCTCTACGGTCCTTCTACTTTTATACGGTGGATCTTCCGATGCTCGGCATACCCCTTTTCGATCTGGCTTGGCTCATGGTGGCACTGCTGGCGGCTGGAGCCATTACTGGCCTGCTGGCAGGGGTGTTCGGCGTCGGCGGAGGCGCCGTGGCCGTGCCAATCCTCTATGAGTTGTTCCGCATCCTGGAGGTGCCGGAGGAAGTCCGCATGCCGCTCTGCGTCGGCACGTCCCTGGCTATCATCATCCCTACGTCCTTGCGTTCCTTCTCTGCACATAAGGCTAAAGGTGCGGTCGACATGACGATCCTGCGCGTCTGGGCCGTCCCGGTGGTGCTTGGCGTCGTCGTTGGCAGCGTCATTGCCCGCTACGCCCCCGCCGACCTGTTCAAAACTGTCTTCGTCGTGGTAGCCGGCATCTCGGCCATTCGCTTGCTCTTCGGCAAAGATACTTGGCGCTTCGGTCTCGACATGCCGGCAAAGCCCATCATGATCGCTTATGGCTGGCTCATCGGTATTCTCTCGGCCCTGATGGGCATTGGCGGAGGCCAGCTCTCCAATCTGTTCATGACCTTCTACAACCGCCCGATCCATCAGGCGGTGGCAACCTCGTCGGGTCTTGGGCTTCTCATCTCGATCCCGGGCGCCATCGGGTACATTTATGCCGGATGGCCGCACATGGCCGACTACCCTAACGTAGTCGCCTTCCAGCTGCCGCTGGCGCTTGGTTATGTATCGCTTCTCGGTTTCGTGCTATTCATCCCCACTAGCACTTGGATGGCGCCTGTGGGTGCCCGCCTCGCGCACCGCCTCTCCAAGCGTCGGCTCGAGGTGGCTTTCGGCATCTTCCTGCTGCTCGTCTGCGCCCGCTTCGCCGCCAGCCTTGTCACCTGAGCTATTGGCAGCTCCAATCTGCGAAGCCGAAGAGGAGGCCGCTCCATGGCAGAGTCAACGGCAGGGCCCCTTCATGCTTTTCTTGCGGGTGTGGGGCAGGACGGGCGCGGGCGTCTGGCTGTCGATGTACTCAACTTCTCTGACTGCGACCTCGAGGCAGTTCACGATTACATTCAGTGGCTATTCCCGCTCCAAAGCCGCAGCGCGGCACAGCCGCACTCCCCCATTCTGACGCTGGATGAGATCGCGGCGATCAGAGCTGATCCACGTGCTGTCGCTACCCTCAAGGCGGCAACTGAACGATTGTTACGCTTTTACCGAGACACGCAATGGTGGTTAATCTCGCACGATCACAATCATCTGCGGATTACGCGGATCCTCCATAGCCTAAGGCTTCTCGTCGGACCTGATGAGGCCATAGCTTTTCACAAGGCGATCCTCGCACTGCATGAGGCAGCAGGAGCCCCCGTCAACACCCGCAGCCTGCATTTCTGGGCAAAAGCTGCGGGCGATGTCGGTCCCTGAGCGGCCAAGCTGCTTAGGCAGCATATTTGTTCCGCAGATAGGTAAGATAGGGTGCCGGATGGAGACGTCGGCCTGTCTCGCGCTCCAGCAGTTCGTCGCGCATGAAGCGGCGGCCATGCTGCCAAATCCTAGTACGGAGTTCCTCAGCAAGAATACCGTAGTCACCTGCTGCAATGGAGGCGTCGAGGGACCCGTTTTGCTGGCGCAGAGTCTCCATCACCTGAGCACCCATGACGTTGCCAATAGTGTAGGTCGGGAATGAGCCGATATAGCCGGTCGACCAGTGTACGTCCTGCAGAACGCCCTTAGCGTCATTCGGGACAGTCAGACCTAGATCGCGCTTGATGGACGCATTCCACGCGCCGGGTAATTCCGAGACAGGGAGCGAGCCGTCCATGAGCGCGCATTCGAGATCGACGCGGAGCATGATGTGAAGATCGTAGGTGAGTTCATCCGCCTCGACCCGAATGAAGCCGGGCTCGACTCGGGTGACGGCGCGATAAAATTCCTCTGCGCTCACATCGCCAAGCTGTCCTGGAAAATGCTGCTGCAGATCCGGGAAATGCCTTTCCCAGAAGCTGCGGCTGCGAACGATATGGTTCTCCCAGAGGCGAGACTGGGACTCATGCGCCCCGAAGCTGGTGCCGCCGACCGCATAAAGCCCCACAAGGTCTGTTGCCAAGCTCGTGCGGGTATAGGCCGGGTCGACGCCCTGCTCGTAGAGGCCGTGCCCGGTTTCGTGGGCGGTGCCGAAGATGGAGGCCGGAAGATAATTTTGGTTATAGCGTGTGGTGATCCGCACGTCGTTGCGGGTGAATGACACCTCGAACGGATGCACGGTGGTGTCGAGACGTCCGCGCTGGAGATCATAACCAAGCTTCTTGGCAAGACTCAGGCCGAAGGCCCGCTGCCCCGCTTCGGGAAAGTCACGGAACAAGAAATCTGAACGAGGCTGGGGTCGCGATCGGGCGGTTTCCAAGATCGGCAGCAATCCGTCCCGAAGCGTCGAGAACAGAGACTTGAGGCTCGCAGCGGTCTCCCCCGGTTCATAGATCGACACCATGGCATCGTAAGGGTGTGCCCCCCAGCCGATGCAATCGGCATAGGCACGCGACATCTCGACGGTCTTAGCGAGATGAGGCTCGTAGATCGAGAACTCGCTCTTCGACCGCGCCTCAATCCAGGCAGATTGCGCGACGGTGCGAAGAGCCGCCCGTTCCTGGATCAAGGATGCCGGAACCCTGCGATGATGTTCGACCGCGTGGCGCGTCTGCTCGACCATACGCCGCCCGGCCGCGTCCGCCGGCATTCCTTCAAGAGACCGCTCGGCCTCCTCAAGCGCCCTTTCGGTCTCGGATGCGAGAAGAAGGTCGCGTGCAATGCGGGTCAGGGTCGCAATCTGATGGCCGCGGGTTTCCGCACCACCCGTGGGCATCATCGTACGGGAGTCCCAGGTGAGCAGGGAGGTTGCGTTCAGGACATCATTGACGGCGGCAATGCGCTCCTGGAGCGCCGCGAGGGAAGATTGTTGGGTCATTTCGTTCTCTGATGTTAGTCCGTACCGCCGGTGTTGAGATGACAGGCGGAGAAGCGGCCGGGCCCTATGGCAGCCAGCGGCGGAGCTTCCCGCTTGCAGCGCGGACCGGCAAAGGGGCAACGCGGGTGGAAATGGCATCCGCTCGGAGGATTGAGCGGAGATGGGATTTCACCGGCAATGGGCCGAAAGTTCTTTCGGCCAACGCCTACACGAGGAACACTTTCGAAGAGCGCTCGGGTGTACGGATGGTTCGGATGAGCATAGAGCTCTGCCGTCGGCGCGAGTTCGACGATGCGCCCGAGATACATAATTGCCACTCGGTCGGAGACGTGCCGCACCACACCGAGATCGTGGCTGATGAAGATCCCTGTCAGATCGAGATCGCGGCGCAGGTCCATGAATAGGTTCAGCACCTGCGCCTGGATGGACACATCGAGGGAGGCCACTGGCTCGTCGAGTACGAGGAGGTCCGGTTTCATGGCCAGCGCGCGGGCGATGGCGATGCGCTGCCGCTGCCCGCCTGAGAATTGGTGTGGAAAGCGCCTGCGGTAGCTCGGATCGAGACCTACGCGACCCAGCATGTCAGCTACATAAGAATCCGCTTCGCGTCCTTTGACGATGCTGTGGGCTACCGGTCCCTCGGCCACCGTGTCACCGATCCGGATGCGCGGGTTAAGGCTGGCAAAGGGATCCTGGTGGATCATCTGGACACGGGTGGTCAGCTTCTGCGTGCGCCGCCCCTGCTCCTTGGCCACGGGTGCATTACCGAAGAGGATCTTGCCGTCGCTCGGGGTGTAGATACCGGCGATCATACGCCCGAGCGTCGACTTTCCGCAGCCGGACTCGCCGACGAGGCCAACGACCTCGCCTTTGCCGACACTGAGGCTGACATCCGTCACCGCGCGCACGATCTCGGTCGACCGGCCCGCACCGAGAAGTCCCGCGATCCGCTCCCCAATATTAGGGCGCTTTACGAAGCGCTTCGATACGTGGTCGATGTCAAGGAGAGCGGCTGGCATGAAACGGGCTCGATTGGATAATGGCAGAGGGCGGTACGCCCGCCCTCGAAATGCTGGACAGGCGGTGTGGTGGTGCAGGCAGGTCCCGCCTTGGCGCAACGAGGCGCAAAGGCACAACCCTGAGGCAGATTCGCCAGGGATGGCGTGGACCCGGGAACTTGTGGGAGTTTCGTGCCGGGCTCATGCTCGGCCGGAACTGATGCGAGAAGCCCTGCCGTGTAGGGATGACGCGGCGACGCTATGACGTCCGCGGCGGGGCCGCTTTCGACCACACGTCCCGCATACATAACGCAGATGTCATCGGCGAGGCTCGACACCACGGCGAGGTCGTGGGTGACCCAGACGAAGGCGGTACCGGTCTCATCCGCGAGGCGTCGCACTTCGGCAAGAATCTGCCCCTGAATGGAGACGTCGAGCGCTGTGGTCGGCTCATCGGCAATGATGACCGCAGGGCTGTGCAAAAGCGCAATCGCAATGGCTACGCGCTGACGCATCCCTCCTGAGAGCTGATGCGGATAGGCCTCGAGACGCTCATCCGGGCTCGGAATTCCGACCTTGGCCAGGGCATCGCGTGCCTTAACACGAGCTGCCTTGCGAGAGACCTTCGCGTGCGCCCGCACGGCCGCGATCATCTGCGTTCCGATCTTGAGAACCGGATTCAGAGTCATCATCGGGTCTTGGAAGACCATGGCGATCTGAGCACCACGGACCTGACGCATGGCATCGCCCTTGAGGCGAGTGATATCCTTACCATTGAGAATGATTTCGCCACCTGCGACTTTGCCGGGGGCTTCGATTAGTCCCAGAATCGAGTAGCCGGTCACGCTCTTACCTGAACCGGACTCGCCGACAAGGCCGAGTATGCGTCCACAGGCAACCTCGAAGCTGACGCCATCGACCGCTTTCAGAACGCCGCCCCGCGTCTGGAACTGCGTCTGGAGATTGTTGACGCGAAGAACCGCATCGCTCATCGGCTGTTCCTCGGATTCAGAACGCTGCGAACTTGGTCACCTACCAGATTGATGGCAACGACCGTCAGCATGAGGGCAATGCCCGGATAGATCGAGATCCAGTAGCGGCCAGATAGCAGGAACTGGAAGCCATTGGAGATCAGTGAGCCAAGCGAAGGCTGGGTAATCGGCAAACCGAGTCCTAGGAAGGACAGTGTCGCTTCGAGCGCAATGGAATTTGCCACCTGCACCGTCGCCACGACGATCAGGGGTGGCAATGCGTTAGGAAGGAGGTGGCGGAACAGAACATGACGCGCCGGGAGCGGGGTGGAGAGAGCAGCCTCGATATAGTCCTTGCGTCGCTCCGCACTCGCTGCCCCGTGGGTCGTGCGCGCAAAGTAGGCGTACTGCGCGGCGACTAGAGCGGCAACGAGCTGCATCAGCCCCTGCCCCAGCAACGCGACCAGAACCAGTGCCAGAAGAATTGCGGGAAGAGACAGCTGAAGGTCGATGACGCGCATGATGAGAGCTTCGACTCGGCCGCCATAATAAGCCGCGATGAGCCCCACCGTAGTGCCAAGGACCAGTGCGAGAGTGCCCGCCATGACGCCGACGATCAGGCTGGTCCGCAGACCGTAGAGGATGGCGGAAAAGATGTCGCGACCGGCTGCATCGGTCCCGAGCCAATGGACATAGCCGCCAGAACCGGTCTCGCCAGGCTCGAGCCGCGCATCGAACAGGTCGAGAGCCTCCTGGTTGTATGGGTCCTGCGGTGCCACGAAAGGCGCGAGGATGGCCATGAGAACCACAACGACCACCACGATCAGAGCGGCAATGGCCACAGGGCTCTGCCGAAAGTCGGACCAGAAGTTCGCGAATCGGCTCCAGGTTGTCTCGGCCGGTAGAGTGAGTGCGGGAGAACTGCTCATGAAGCGGCCTTTACGCGAATACGCGGATCGAGCTGGCCGTAGATGAGATCGACCACGAGATTGATCATGACGAAGAGGAACACCACGAGGATAAGATAGGCGACCATCACGGGGCGGTCGAGCACGGTAATGGAGTCGATAATCAGCTTACCCATCCCGGGCCAGTTGAAGACAGTCTCAGTGACCACAGCGAAGGCCAGCGTCGAGCCGAGTTCAAGGCCGAATACCGTTACGATGGGAATCGAGATGTTCTTCAACACGTGGAGGCCCACGACCTTGCCCTCAGATAGGCCCTGGGCGCGGGCAAAGCGCACATAGTCTGAGCTCATCACCTCAACGGTGCCCGCACGCGTCAGACGAATGAGAAGGCCGAGCTTGAACAATGCGAGATTTAGCGCTGGCAGGAGGATGTGGCTCCAGCCTTCCAGCGAGGTAATCGACAGGTTCATGCCGAGAACTTCGGTCGTTGGCCCCCGCCCACCGGAGGGCAACCAGCCGAGCTCGACGGCGAATACCATGATGAGCAGCAGCCCAACCCAGAAACTTGGCACGCTGAAGCCGAGCACTGAGAAGCCCATGATGGCCTTCGCGGATAATGATTCAGGCTTGTAGCCGGCCCACAGGCCAAGCGGAATTCCAAGACATGTGGCAATCATCATCGCTGTCAGCGCGAGTTCCAGCGTTGCCGGCAGGCGCGATAGGATCAGGTTCAACACCGGCAGCCGATAGATGAAAGACTCTCCAAGATCTCCGTGGAGCATGTTGTTCATGAAGATGAAATACTGCTCAATCAGAGGACGATCGAAGCCGTAGCGCTGAATCAGCGCTGCGCGAAGCGCTTGGTCGGAGGCCGGATCGATCATGACGTCGATGGGGTTGCCGATGGCATAAACGCCCAGGAACACGATGATCGACATGGCGATCACGACCATGAGAGCCTGCAGGACGCGTTGGATGAGAAAACCGATCATGCTGTCTCGTGAATGGACATCAATCCGGGGAGCCCGACGATTGCCGTCCGGCATTCCACGAATATCACCAATGAAAAAGCCGGAGGAAAATAGCTTTCCCTCCGGAAGAGATCAGCCGGAGAAATCCGGCTGACTTTGTCAGGATCAGCTCTTCGGCTTGATCTCGTAGGCTAGGGTCTCTTGATCGACGCGAGCCGGGATGGTCAGCATGCCCTTCTTGGCGGCCCAAACCGTCTGGATCTGCACGGTCGGGATCAGGGCACGGTCGTTCATAGAGATTTCCGTCACCTTCTCGAAGAGAGCGCGACGCTTCGTGTCGTCCATGGTGCGGGCGCCTTCCTGAAGCAGCTTGTCCACCTCCGGGTTGGAATAACCCTGCTTGTTGAATGCGCCGAGACCAACCTGCGGGTCTGCCGTGTGAACGAGCGAGCCGTATGTATAGCTCGCCTCACCCGTCAGCGTGCCCCAGCCGCTCATCCAGAGGGAGAATTCACCCTTCTGCTGCGCCGGGAAGAACACGGTTCCATTGAGGGCGTTAGCGTTCACCTTCAATCCAGCTCGAGCCCACATCTGCGAGAGAGCCTCGCACACCGCCGCATCGCCCGGGAGGCGGTTGTTGGTGCAGTGGAAGTCGATTTCGAAGCCCTTCGGGTAGCCCGCATCGGCAAGAAGCTGCTTTGCCTTCGCCAGATCATACGGGCGTTCGGGCAGGTTCTTGTTGCCGCCGAAGAAGCTGGCGGGCATCAGCTGGTTAGCCGGGCGACCGAGGCCCTCAAGCACAACGCGCACGAGCGTCTTGCGATCGATTGCGAGATCCATGGCCTCACGAACCTTGGGGTCTCGCAGCGGGTTGGCGTCAATCTCCTTGCCGTCGACCTTGACCTTCTTCGGCAGGGTCTCCTTCACGTTGGGCGTAAGGTTGAGGAAGTAGACCGAGTCGGCCACGAAAGTGTCGACCGACTTGTCCTTCTGCATCGCAGCATAGTCGGTGGCCGGCACATAATTGACGAGATCCACCTGACCGGACTTCATCGCCGCCATGCGGGCCGGATCGCTCGGGATTTCCTTACGAACCACCTTCTGCCAGGGCTGCTTGCCACCCCAGTAGTTGTCGTTGCGCTCCAGGACGAGGTCGCCCTTAGGTTCCCAAGATACAAATTTGTAAGGACCAGTCCCGATGGCAGCCTTGCCCGAATTGAACTGCTCGTTGCGGGCTTCCATGCCGACGTTCTTCGACACGACGAAGAGGCGGATGAAGTCGTTCGGCAGGGTCGGCGCAGGAGCCTTGGTCTTAACGTGCAGGGTGTATTTGTCGGCGACCTTCGTCTCCGCAACCTGCTTCGTGTAGATCGTCATGCTCATTGGACCGGTGACGACCGGGATGCGGTCGATCGAGAACTTCACGTCCTCAGCAGTGAGTTCCGACCCGTCGTGAAATTTCACGCCTTCACGAATCTTGAACTCCCAGGTCGTTTCATCGATCGGCTTCCACGAGGTCGCAAGACCGGGCTTCAGACCCAGGTTCTCGTCCGACATGACAACCGTATCGAAGATATGACGCAGAGCCTCTGCTTGGCTGCCCAGGGTTGACCAGTGCGGGTCGATGGAGTCGGGGCCAGCCCGCAGACCCATGGTCAGAGTTTGGGCTGATACGCCACCGCTAAGGACGGTGCCAAGAACGAGAGCTGCGACGAGTGATCCACCCAGCTTGAAGTTTTGTTTCAATTCACTTCCCCTCTTGCTAAGACCCTGGCTTTTCGTCCAAGGTGTTCTTATCGATTAGAACGGTAGGCCCTCTGAACACGAAAAGTCAACAGCACCTTGCCTAAACTCCAACCAGCATCTGACCCTTATGAGGGCAGCCGTTATAGTGACACGGAACAGAGCCCCGACGAGCGCATTCTTGCCAACCTCGCAGGGGCACTCGACCGCACGCTCCCTGTTTCGCTTGGCACGCAATTGCGTGGGTTGATCGAGTTCGGAATTGCGTTGGGCGAGTTACCCACCGGCCAACGTCTGCCCTCCGTTCGTGAGTTGGCAGAGCGGGCTGGGATCGCGCACATGACTGTGGCCACAGTCTATCGAGAACTGCGCGAGTCAGGACTTATCGAGGCAAAGCCGGGGGCCGGCACCTATGTGGGAGACGGGCACAACAGCGACGGCCTGCGCTCCCATGCGATTCGCAAGATCCAACGCCGGGTCGAGGTGCTCTTCAACGAGGCCGAGCAGCTGGGTCTCGCCCCATCCGTCGTATCGTCGCTCGTGAATGCCCGCGCCGCACGTGGTCCAACGCCCACGCGCCCGCTGCGGCTGGTCATGGTGGGCAACTTCATTGAAACGACCCAGCAATATGCCAATCGAATTCAGGACCATCTTGGCTCCGACGATACCATCGCCGTCACGACAGTAGATTCCCTGCATGCAGGGGAGGCCTTTCCCCTGCCCTGCGACATCTGCGTGACGCTGGCGCATCGCCGCGGCGAAGTCGAGCATCTCGTGCCAAGCGGTATCCCGGTCGTCGGCTTGAGCTTCATTCCCGCTGAGGAGACGCGGGCTCAGCTCGCGCTGCTTGATCCTATGGCACAGGTTGGGCTCGTGTCGATCTTTCCCGAATTCGCCGCTTTGATGAAGCCCGGCGTCCTGCGATTTGCACCTCACGTGTCGACGGTCGATGTTCGGTTGATCACGGCCCCTGACCTCGCAGCCTTTCTGACCCAAATTGATGTGGCAATCTATGCCAGCGGTGCCGAGGCGACTGTGAAGAGGCTTCTGCCGGCAGGCCGACAGGCTTTGGAATTCCGCTATGTGCCGGACCCGCATGCGATCCGCGCTACGCTGCTGCCCGTCCTCGAGCGCCTGCGCTCGGCAAACGTTTCTCAAGAGGAAGAGCCTTCATGAAAATCAGTGAGATGAACTGGCTTCAGGTGGAAGAATACCTGAAGACAGATGATCGCGCCGTTGTCCCATTGGGCTGCACGGAGCAGCACGCCTACCTGAGTCTCTCCGTCGACAGCATCCTGGCGGAACGTGTGGCCACTGAAGCAGCCGCACCGACCGGGGTTCCGGTCTTCCCGGTTCAGGCCTACGGCATCACACCCTATTTCATGGCCTATCCCGGCACGGTCTCGCTGAAGGCCGACACCTACCTGCGGATCATCACGGACATTCTCGATTCCCTAAAGCGCACGGGCTTCCGCCGCATTCTGTTCGTAAACGGGCACGGTGGGAATACACCGGGCCATACAGCAGCCATCGAATGGATGGGAGCCAATCAGGAATGCCGTGTGAAATTCCACAATTGGTGGAACGCTCCGCGCACCTTCGAGAAGGTGAAGGAGATCGATCCGGTTGCCTCGCATGCCTCCTGGATGGAGAACTTCCCCTGGACGCGTCTGCCCGACATCGAGCAGCCATCACATCAGAAACCCATGGTCGATCTGGAGCGTATGCGGACCTTCGGTCCGGAGGGTGTCCGTGAGATCCTGCAGGACGGCAATTTCGGTGGATACTTCCAGCGGTCCGACGAGGACATGAACGTCATCTGGTCAGTGGCCATCGACGAGACCCGCACCCTGATCGAGAATTGGTAATGAACGAGAACACGATCCTGATCTGGGGCGCCGGTGCCATCGGCGGTACCCTCGGCGCCTATTTCGCCCGTGCTGGCGAGGATGTGCTGCTCGTCGACATCGTCGAGCCGCATGTGGAAGCGATGAAGCGCGAAGGTCTTTTCATCGAAGGCCCTGTGGAAACCTTCCGCCAACCGGTGAAGGCCGTGTTGCCTAGTGAGGTGACCGGGCAGTTCAAGCGCATCATCCTCGCGGTCAAGGCTCACCATACCCGCGATGCCGTTCGGGCTCTCAAGCCCCATTTAGCTGAGGACGGCACCGTCCTCTCCGCGCAGAACGGGTTGAACGAGATCATCATAGCCGAAGAAATCGGTGCCGAGCGCACGATTGGATGCTTCGTCAACTTCGGCGCAGACTGGCTCGAACCCGGACGCGTTCTTTTTGGCAACCGCGCCGCCGTCGCAGTCGGCGGACTCGATGGTCAGGCGTCGGATTCGGTGCGCGACTATCACCGCCTGCTCTCGATCTTCGAGCCGAAGGCCGTGCTCACTGACAACATCTGGGGCTATCTCTGGGGCAAGCTCGGCTACGGCTCCCTGCTCTTCGCGACGGCACTGACGAACGCCTCCATGTCCGAGAACCTGGCGTCGGAGCGGCACTTCCCAGTTTACCAGCGTTTAGGCCGGGAAGTCATGGCCGTCGCGAAGACTCGCAACGTGAAGCTATTGGGCTTCAACGGCTTTGATCCCGACGCCTTCATGCCGGGAGCGGATGAAGCTGCAGCAAGGCGTTCTGTTGCCAACATGGCCGAGTTCAACCGGCATACGGCCAAGACTCATTCCGGCATCTGGCGCGATCTCGCTGTGCGCAAGCGCAAGACCGAGGTCGATGCGCAGATCGCCATCATTGGTGCTGTGGGCCAAGAGGCCGGCATACCCACGCCTGCCATCAATAAGCTGGTCGCCCTGATCCATGACATCGAGGATGGCCGCCGCGAACAATCCTGGTCTACGCTCGACGAGATGCTCAACCTATGAAACTTGACTTCACCAGCCGTCGTGTTGCCGTCACCGGCGCTGCACAGGGCATCGGACGAAGTATCGTCCAATGTCTTGCAGCCGAGGGTGCCCATGTGTGGGCCCTTGACTTGGATGAAGCTGGCCTCCGGGTTGCTGCCGAAGCCGGCGCCAAGGCAACCCGCACCCTCGATCTTGCAGATCGTGCCGCTGTAGCTGACGTTTTCGCCGACATGGCCGAGACACTTGGTGGGATCGACATCCTCGTGAACTGTGCAGGGGGCGTTCGCGGCCAAGTGGCGAGGCCCGTCGAGGAAGTGAGCGAGCAGGATTGGCTTGTTTTGTTCGAGGCCAATGTGCATGGCGCCTTCTGGTGTTCGCAGGCAGCGGCTCCGCATATGAAGCAGGGCAAGTTCGGACGCATCATCAACATTTCGTCCGGAGCGGGATTGCGACCGAGCCTCACGGGCATTCAAGCTTATACAGCTTCCAAGCATGCGTTGGTCGGTCTGACGAAGCAGCTCAGCTTCGAGCTCGGCCCCTTCTGCATAACGGTGAACAGTGTGGCACCCGGGTTCGTGCTCTCGAACCCTGCCACGCAGCGCCAATGGGAGAGTTACGGGCCGGAGGGCCAGGCGCGACTTGTGGAGAGCATCCATACTCGTCGCCTTGGCTATCCCCAGGATATTGCCAACGCTGTGATGTTTCTGGCATCGGACGCGGCAGCTTGGGTATCAGGCCAGATTATCTCAGTTGACGGTGGCCGCTCCTGACTTCATTGCCGCCCCTTAGATTACGCAGACAAGGAATTGAGAGCACTATGGACGAGATGAGCAGCCCGCCCTGGGGATGGGATGAGCAAACCTGGCGCAGCAAGGTGGAGCATGTGCGCGCTGGTCCCTCTCTGAAGCCCGCCAAATGGAAAAATGGTGCTCGCTGCGCCGTCGCGCTGTCGTTCGATTCCGACCACGAGACGAACGAGTTGCGCGATGGGGGACAATCAATCGGCCGCATGTCTCAGGGCCAGTATGGCAACCGCCAGGGCGTGCCGCGTATCCTGAGTGCTCTCGCCAAGTATGATGCCAAGGCAACCTTCTTCGTCCCGGCCGTCGCTGCCCTCCTCTATGAAGACGAGCAACGTCGGGTGATAGCAGAAGGCCATGAGATCGGCATTCACGGCTGGATTCACGAGCTCAACAGCCAACTGCCGTACAACATCGAACGCGACTTGATGTTCCGAGCATCCGATACCCTAGAAAAGATCACCGGGGTGCGTCCGGTCGGCATGCGCACGCCTTCCTGGGATTTCAGCCCCAGCACGTTGCGGATCGAGCGCGAACTCGGATTGCTGTATGATTCATCTCTAATGGCGGACGACGATCCTTATGAACTGCTCGAACAGGGTGAGCCAACCGGAATCGTAGAGCTTCCCGTTGAATGGATCAGGGATGACGCGGTCTATTTCAACATGCACCGATTCAACGGCCTGCGCCCGCACACACCGCCGACCGCCGTCTACGATATCTTCTTTCGAGAATTCGAGCGAGCCTACGAAGAAGGCGGCTTGTTCCTCCTCACCATGCACCCTCATGTGACGGGCTATCGATCACGCATCTGGATTCTGGAAAAGCTTCTCGAGGAAATCGCACAACGATCGGACGTTTGGGTAGCGACCCACGCGGAAATCGCAGATTTCGTGAAGGAGCAAGGTCTCTGATGCAACGCACTGCCCGCGCTCGGGACGTCGGCCTCGCCTGCGGCAATCTGCCGACAGGTGAGTTGAACAGCATCACGGACGTGCAGGGTGTTCGAGTCGGCCACCATACGCTGGTGGATGGAGATATCCGCACCGGGGTAACGGCTATTGTTCCCTATGGCGGCAATTTATATCGCGAGAAGCCGGTAGCGGCCGTACATGTCCTGAATGGGTTCGGAAAAAGCGCGGGTCTGATACAGGTAGAAGAACTGGGCACGATCGAGACCCCTATTCTTCTGACCAACACCCTCGCGGTTGGCACATGCTGCACTGCGCTGGTGAGACACGCGATTGAGCATAACCCGGATATCGGCCGAGAAACTGCCACGGTTAATCCTGTCGTGTTCGAGTGCAACGATGGCTATCTGAACGACATCCAGGCACTTGCCGTCACCGAAGAGGACGCACGCACCGCTTTGGCAAACGCCTCCTCTCGTTTCGATGTCGGCTCAGTGGGCGCCGGCTGCGGCATGAGTACCTTCGGCTTCAAAGGTGGCATCGGCACATCATCCCGGCGTCTGGACCTAGATGATCGGAGCTATCACCTAGGCGTACTCGTCCTTTCCAATTTTGGACGGGCTGGCGACTTGCGTCTTCCCGATGGCAGGGTTGTCGTTCAGCCTGAGACTCAGATGGAGAGATATGCCACTGAGAAAGGGTCGATCATCATCATTGCGGCTACGGACATCCCATTGAACGACCGGCAACTCAAGCGCGTCATCCGCCGCTCTGGTGTCGGACTCGCGCGCCTCGGATCGTTCTGGGGCCACGGCAGCGGCGACATTGCACTCGGCTTTACGACGGCCAATGTCCTCTCCCACGACGAGAAGGCAGCCCTGGTGAATATCTGCATCCTGAACGAGAATCGTATCGATCTGCTCTTCGAGGCGGTAGCCGATGCTACGCAGGAAGCCGTTATCGACGCCCTCGTCGCCGCCGGTTCCATGACCGGCCGCGCAGGACATCACCGTCCAGCCCTGACCGACGCTTTGTAACCCTTTTCAAAGGACACCTGCCCTTATGACCAGCAGCGCATCCGGTAACGACTTCGCCCTTGCAATCCATGGCGGCGCAGGAACGATTTTGCGCAGCAAGATGACGCCCGAGCGGGAAGCTGCCTATCATGCGGGCCTGCGCCGTGCCCTCGACGCGGGACGCATCGTTCTCGCCGACGGTGGAAGCGCGCTAAATGCGGTCACCGCCGCCGTAATGGCGCTCGAAGACGAGCCGCTTTTCAATGCCGGACGTGGCGCGGTTTACACATCGGCTGGCAAGCAGGAGATGGATGCTGCCGTTATGGACGGGCGTGACCGCTCCGCTGGAGCTGTTGCCGGGATCTGCGGCCCGCGCAATCCCATTCTTGCCGCCCGCGCCGTGATGGAGCATTCCGGCCACGTGCTGCTCATCGGCGAAAGCGCCATGGAGTTCTGTCGCCGTCAGGGTCTTGCTTTCGAGGAGGCATCCTACTTCTTCACCGAACAACGCTGGCAGGCCCTGCAGGAGACGCTTGCCATGCGCCAGAGCGGCGCGGACGATCAGGACGAGTCGCGCAAGCATGGCACCGTCGGGGCAGTGGCTCGCGACCGGCACGGGAATCTCGCTGCTGCGACCTCCACTGGCGGCATGACGGCAAAATCCCCAGGACGTGTGGGCGACAGCCCTGTCTTTGGCGCCGGAACCTGGGCTGACAACGAGACCTGTGCCATATCAGCAACCGGCCATGGCGAGATTTTCATCCGCTATGCAGCAGCCCACGAGATCGCTTCCCGCATGCGTTATACGGGCCAGACCCTGGACCAGGCATCGCACGGGGTCGTGATTGATATGCTTGCTCCGGCAGGAGGCTCGGGGGGCATCATTGCCGTGGATCGTGCTGGCAACGTGTCCCTGCCCTTCAACTGCTCGGGCATGTATCGCGGTGTCGTTAGAGGGGATGGCAGGCTCCTTACCGGAATCTATGACGAGCCGCTCATCGAATTTCAGATGGCTTAGCTTCGCTGAGTATGGAGGCGAGAAAGCCGGTTCACAGCCCTAGATCCGGCCCTATATGCCTTTGCCGCATCCGTCCGAGCAGAGGAGACCGCACATGCCACTGAACGACAATCCCGTCTGGTTTATTACAGGTTGCTCCACCGGGTTCGGGCGGGAGCTCGCTCAATTGGTCTTGCGCCGGGGCTGGCGCGCGGTGGTCACAGCCCGCGACGTCGGCAGGGTGCAGGACCTGACACAGGGACATGAGGAAAACGCGCTCCCGTTGTCACTCGACGTCAACAAGCCTGATCAGATCGCGGCAGCCGTGAAAGCGGCCGAGGACCGCTTCGGATCCATCGACGTCCTGGTGAACAATGCCGGCTACGGGTACCAGTCCTCCATCGAGGAAGGCAACGATGCCGAGATTCGCGCCCAGTTCGACACCAATGTCTTCGGCCTGGCAGCCATGACCCGGGCCGTGCTGCCAGGCATGAGGGCCCGTCGCCGCGGCCATATCGTCAACATCTCCTCACAGGCTGGCTTCATTGGCTTCGAGGGATCCGGTTACTACGCGGCGACCAAACACGCGGTGGAGGGCCTGTCCGACTCGCTCTCCCGCGAAGTGGCGCCGCTCGGCATCAAGGTGACCTGTGTCGAGCCTGGCCCATTCCGAACCGACTGGGCCGGTCGATCTTTGCAGCAGCGGCGTCCGATGATTGCCGATTATCAAGGCACAGTCGGAACCCGGCTTGAGGCTACCGCCAGTTACAGCGGCAAGCAGCCAGGTGACCCTGTGCGAGCCGTGGAGGCCATCATCAAAGCGGTCGAGGCGGAAAACCCGCCCAAGCATCTGGTACTGGGCTCCATCGCCCTGGAAGGCGTCCGGAACAAGTTGAAGGAAACCCTGGCCGAGATCGAGGTCTGGGCCGAAACGAGCAGGGGGGCGGACTATCCCGAGGGTGATCGCTAGGGCAGAGTTTGCCTTCCTGGCAGGCTGGCGGCTATCATAAGAGCAGTCCTTGCACCTGTGAGGGACGCCTGTCTTTGAGACGCTCCCACATATCCCCGCCATTCTGAAGGGAGTCATCCGGCCATGAGCTTTGAATCCGTTCGCGCCTTTCTCGCCCAGAACGCACCGGACCTCGAGATCATCAAAATGGAAACGAGCACCGCCACTGTCGCGCAAGCTGCGGAAGCTCATGGTGTTGGGCCAGAGAAAATCGCCAAAACTCTGTCCCTAAGGGTTGGCGAGAAAAGCTTTCTCGTCGTCACGAGCGGCACTGCACGGCTGGACAACAAGAAGGTGAAGGCGACCTTCGGCGGCAAGGCTTCGATGCTGGATGCGGAGCAGGTCAAGGCGCTGACAGGCCATCCGGTTGGCGGGGTCTGCCCCTTTGGCTTGGCAACGCCCCTGCCCGTTTATTGCGACATCTCGCTGAAAGCGTTCGACGAAGTTGTCCCTGCTGCGGGCTCCATCCACACGGCCGTACGCATTCATCCGCAGCGCATGGCCGATCTTGTCAGCGCCGACTGGGTGGATGTATGTCGATAAAGCTCTGCACTTACAAGAAGCCCGGCATCGGATGATGCCGGGTAGCTCTTAGAATATTCTGATGATCAACGCGCCTTCACGGCGGTATCGGGGAAGTCGCTGAAGAGGCCATCAACGCCGAGAGCATAGAACGCCTTGTACTCGGCCGCCGGATCACCCTTGAAAGTCGAGGCTAGGCGCTTAGGCTCGTTGCGGAAGGTCCAGGTGAACACCTGGAGGCCCGCAGCATGGGCGTCCTTCACAACACTGGATGGTTCAGCGAGAACACGATCCTGCTCATCGGCCTTTCCGTCGCCGTTCAGGTCGTCCGCCTTGCCGTCGCTGTTCTGGTCAACCTGCTTGGTCGGGAGGATGTAGGGCTTCCACGGCGCGAGGATGTCAGCATAGGACTTAACCTCAGCCAAGCCTTCCTTCGTCAGAAGGTCCTTGTAGGTGCGCTTGTCGCCAACCACCACAAAATCATAGGGTTGGGCATAGGGCGCGCTGAGGACGATGTTGCCGTCCTTGTCCACGTCCTCAGCATCCAGCAGCTGCGCCAGCTTCACGTCGATCCGCGTGTCAAGGTATTTCAGATTAGCTACCTCGAAGCTTTGAATGACCACAGGCGCGGATGCGTCAGCCCAGCCGGCCTCCTTCAGGACGTTCACCAGCCGGTCTTCTATTGGTAAACCGAGAGCGGCATGGAAGGTCGAATGCTTGGTCTCCGGAGCAATGCCGACAGCCCTCCCTCTTGCAACGCCTTCCTTCTTGGCCAGGTCGATCACTTCCTGCAGGGTCGGAATCTGAAGCTGACCATTCTTCGATTGATCGCGGTCGGCCATGGCCTGCTTGGCGCGGAGCTGCTTAATCTCGGCGAGGGTGAAGTCGCTGGCAAACCAGTCACTCGTATCGACGCCGTCGACCTTGCGGGTCGTCTTGCGGGAGGCGAATTCAGGCCGGTTCGCCACATCGGTGGTACCGCTCAGCATCGGCTCGTGCCGAGCGATCAGCACGCCGTCTTTCGTGACGACGAGATCGGGCTCGATAAAATCAGCTCCCATCTCAACGGCCATCTTGTAGCCTTCAAGCGTATGCTCTGGCAGATAGCCGCTGGCTCCGCGGTGGGCGACCACAATGGTCGGTGTACCGGTCAGCGTTCTTTCCTGAGCCTGTGATGATCCGATCATCACAGGCAGAATGACAGTTACGGATCCGATCAGTGCAAGATAGTTCATGGTCTCTCCTCCTGAACAGGTCTCTAGAGGCGTTTCTGTGACGCCGTGATGACCATCGCATCGCTGCAACGATCGCAGTCGTTATTCGATGTAACAAGGCTTGATTCAACTATCCGACGGAAAGGTGGACCTCACGAACTCCCATGCTGCAACAAGATGGCGGCGCATGGCCTCCTCCGCATTGTCGGGATCACGGGCAAGGATGGCTTCGAAGATGGCCTCGTGCCCGGCGCAGTTCATCTGGTCGATGCCTGCACCGCGCTTCATTGAGCGCCAATGCTGAGTCAACCAATCCACATAAGCCTTGTGGATCGCCGGGTAGATCGGATTTCCAGGAATCCGATAAAGGACTGCGTGAAATGCAGCGTCGGTCTCATCAAACAGAACCGGATTGCCGATCGCCTCTCGGTTGGCGTTGAGCGCCGCCCGGAGATCTTCGAGATCGTCACGCCGCGCGTGCTTCGCGGCCCAGCGCGCCAGTGTGGTCTCCATGAAAATCCGGGTCTCGAACAGATTCCAGACGCCCTTCCGATCAATCATGAGATGACCGACGAGATTGCCCACCTTGTCGACAGCGACCTCATAATCAGGCTTACGGACAATAGGGCGATGCCCGAGGCGCGTTTCAACGAGGCCGCGATTGGCGAGCGAGACTATCGCCTCCCGAATAGCCGCCCGGCTCACGCCGTAGCGCTGCATCAGGTCGCGCTCGGCCGGAAGGCGTTCACCCTCCTGAAGGCCGCCTGTTTCAATCATTCGTACCAGTTCGGCTGCCACTGCATCCGACCGCCGGGTGCCTGCCTCTGTCGCGGCGTGGCCATGCAGCTTCTCGCTCTGGTCCATGCTCCCCTCGTTCTTGTCATTCAGTCCCTGGCGCGCGTTCTACGCGTGGTAGAGTTGATCTGCAGGCAGGTGAACGTAGCATATGGTCCGACCAAAATCCATGGACCTATGATTGAGGCGCCTAATATCCGCCAGAATTAATCAGCAAATCCATAGCATCAGATTGAGAAGGCTGAGAACGATAGGCCTTGACAGCTCACGACTGTCTGACCATCCTAAATTCGGTCGAACCAAATAGATCACGAACTGACGTTTGGTTTGACATTGCTCCGCTTGAGCAAACAGGGAGAGAGACTGGTGACGCCATCCCAAGGCACCCCGCTGTCGAACTCTGACCCGCAGATTCCCTGGAGGGAATTTGGCGAGGACCGGCCATGACCACTTCGGTTCAGGTTGGCCACCAAGAGGCTGTGACCCACTACCAGATGTATATCGACGGGGTTTGGACCGATGGCCGGTCAACAGGACGCTCCGAGGTCGAGAACCCAGCCAACGAGGCTGTCTTTGCCTCCGTCCCGGCGGGAACAGCCGAGGACGCGATTGATGCTCTGGAGGCAGCGCGTCGCGCACAGCCCGCATGGGCTGCCCTCCCGCCGATCATTCGTGCCGGCTATGTGTCCGATCTTGCAGCGGCGGTTAAACGGGACAAAGCGCATCTCGCACGCGTCGTGGTGCTGGAGCAGGGCAAGCCTCTGAACCAGGCCGAAGGCGAAATCGATGCCGTTATCACCTTCCTAACCTTCGCTGCCGAGAGCGCACGCCGCATTGAGGGCGACATTCTCCCTTCAGACTTCCAGAATGAGGAAGTCTGGATCCGCCGGGTCCCCTTCGGCGTAGTCGTCGGCCTGACGGCCTGGAACTACCCCGCGGCTTTGGCTGCTCGCAAGATCGGCCCTGCTCTCGTTGCCGGCAATACCATGGTGGTTAAAGGACACGAGTCTACTCCCCTGTCGGCGCTTGAGATCGCCCGCCTTGCGCATGAGGTCGGCATCCCGAAGGGCGTGCTCAATGTTGTGACGGGCGACGGACGCACGGTGGGTGATGCGCTGGTACGCTCCCCGATCAGCGCCATGATCACCATGACGGGCAGCGTCCGTGCAGGACGGGAGATTTATGCGGCAGGCGCCCATGATCTGAAGGTCGTGCGCCTTGAACTGGGCGGAAAGGCGCCATTCATCGTTCTTGATGATGCCGATATCGAAGCGGCCGTAGAGGCGGCCATTGTCTCGCGCTTCACCAATTGCGGTCAGATCTGCACCTGCAACGAGCGCATGTATCTGCATAAGGCCATCGCCGAGCCTTTCCTCGACAAGTTCGTATCCCGCGTTAAGCAGATGCGCCTCGCCGATCCCATGACCAACCCCGATATGGGCCCGAAGGTGAACCGACCTGAAGTCGACAAGGTCGAGGAGATCGTGAACGACGCCATTGCGGCCGGTGCCGAGGTTCTCGCAGGCGGGCATCGTCTGACGGAAGGTGACTTCTCCCGTGGTCATTGGTTCGAGCCTACGGTGCTCCGGGTCGATACCAACAAGGCATCCGTCATGCAGCGGGAGATCTTCGGTCCGGTTGCTCCGGTCATGACGGTCGACAGCTTCGAGCAGGCGCTGAGTTTCGCTAACGACAGCAGCTACGGCCTGTCGGCTTATGTCTACACCAACGACCTGCGCCGGGTGATGCGGCTCTCACGCGAGCTCTCCTTCGGCGAGCTTTATGTCAACCGTCCTTGCGGTGAGCTTGTTCAAGGCTTCCACAGCGGCTGGAAGCATTCCGGCCTCGGCGGCGAGGACGGGAAGTACGGTTTCGACGGATACCTGCGGAAGCAGACAACTTACGTCCGCTGGTGACGACCCGCAGCCATAAAGGATCGCGGCAATAGCTTAAGAACCCCGACAACGGGGCATAAAAAACCTGATGGAGGAAGATGATGCTGAGAAGGACTTTCCTTGCCCTCGCGACTGGTGTTGCTGCCATTGGTCTAGGACTTGGCGGCGTGTCCGCGCAGGAGTTGCCTAAGCTGAAGCAGAAGGACAAGTACAAGGTCGGCTTCGCGCAGACCGAGTCGAACAACCCGTGGCGCATTGCGCAGACGGAGAGCATGAAGGCGGAGGCCGCCAAGCTCGGTCATCAGCTCGTCTACACGGATGCTGCCGGGTCTGCCGCCAAGCAGGTGGCAGATGTCAATTCGATGATCGCCCAAGGCGTTGACCTGATCTTCCTCGCCCCACGAGAGGAAAAGCCTTTGATCCCGGCCGTCATGGCCGCCAAGAGAGCAGGCATTCCAGTCGTCCTTCTTGATCGAAACGTAGACCAGAGCCTGGCCAAGGCTGGCCGTGACTACGTGACATTCATCGGCTCCGATTTCGTTGATGAAGGCAAGCGCGCCGCTGAGGCTCTGACCAAGGCCATGAACGGCAATGCCAAGATCATCCAGCTCGAGGGCACCACGGGCTCCTCGCCGGCCAATGATCGCCGCAAGGGCTTTGAGGATTACATCAAGGCCCATTCCGGCATGAAGGTCGTGGCCTCTCAGTCGGGCGACTTCGCACGTGACAAGGGCCGCCAGGTAGCCGAAACGCTTCTGCAGGCGCACCCCGATGCAACCGCCATCTACGCACACAACGACGAAATGGCGATCGGTGCTATCGCGGCCCTTGAAGCGGCTGGCAAGAAGCCCGGCAAGGACGTGATCGTCGTCTCGATCGATGGCACCCGTGACGCACTGCAGGCCATCATCGACGGCAAGATGCTCGCGACAGTGGAGTGCAATCCGAAATTCGGACCTAAAGCCTTCGAGACCCTGGCCCGCTACGCCAAGGGCGAGCAAATCGAGCCGTGGGTGGTGAACACCGACCGCTTCTTCGACAAGTCGAATGCGACACAGCTCATTGCGGACGCCTACTGAACCGCAAAGGCGCTGCCCATGACATTGGGCAGCACCTTTCTTGTGTAACTGAACACATGAATGGAGCTTCCATGGCGCCACTTCTTTCCATGCATGGCATCGACAAGCGCTTCGCCGGCATACCGGCTCTGCGCTCGGCCGAGCTCGTGGTGGAGAGAGGTGAGGTCCATGCATTGATCGGCCAGAACGGTGCCGGCAAGTCCACGATGATCAAGATCCTGACCGGCTACTACAGGAAGGATGCCGGTGAGATCCTGTTTGACGGTAAGCCCGTGGAGTTCTCCTCTCCACAGGATGCGCAGCGCTCCGGCATCAGCACGATCTACCAGGAGATCAATCTCGTACCCTATCGTTCCGTCACGGAGAACATTTGCCTCGGGCGGGAAAAGCGCCGCTTCGGTCTTCTCGACTGGTCCGCCATGCACGAGGAGGCGCGCGCCCTCCTCGCCCGTTTCAAGATCGGTATCGACGTGCGCCGCCCGCTCATGGCCTATCCCACGGCCGTGCAGCAGATGATCGCCATCGCACGCGCCATCGGTTTCGAAGCCAAGCTTGTCATCATGGACGAGCCCACTTCCTCTCTCGACGAACGTGAGGTGGGGGTGCTGTTCGGTGTCATCCGCCAGCTTAAGGAGGCTGGAGTTTCGGTGATCTTCGTGAGCCATAAGCTCGACGAACTCTATGCCGTGTGCGATCGGGTCACCATCATGCGCGACGGCCGCACCGTGCAGGTCGCCCCGATGACCCAACTTTCCCGGCTCGATCTGGTCACTTCCATGCTCGGGCGCGAGCTGTCGCAGGTTCTGCACGAAGGTCATGGCATGGCCGATGCGGCAGGCGAGGCACGTGAACATGTGCTGAAGGTCCAAAACCTCTCTGTCGGCCGCAAGGTCAGCGATGTCAGCTTCGATGTCAGGCCTGGCGAAATCGTCGGCCTCGCCGGTCTGCTTGGGGCAGGCCGAACGGAATCCGTTCGTGCCGTGTTTGGAGCCGACAGGCCGGATGCCGGCACAATCGACTTTGCAAGGCGCGAGAATGCCATAGCGACACCTTCGGATGCCATCCGGGCCGGTATGGGCTTTTGCTCTGAGGATCGAAAGCTCGAGGGCATCATCCCCGACATGTCCGTGCGCGAGAACCTGACGCTCGCACTCATGCCGCAACTGGCCCGGCGCGGCATCGTGAATGAGGCTCGCAGCCGAGAGATCGTGGACCGTTTCATCAAGCGGCTGGGCATCCGCTGCACCGGTCCGGAACAGCGGATCCGTGAACTCTCCGGCGGCAACCAGCAGAAGGTGCTGCTGGCCCGCTGGCTCTGCATGAACCCAAAGCTCCTCATCCTGGACGAGCCGACCCGGGGCATCGATGTCGGCGCCAAGGCCGAGATCCTCAGCCTGATCCGAGAGCTGGCTGGACAGGGCCTCGGCGTCCTGATGATCTCGTCGGAGTTGGAGGAGGTGGTGGAGGCAGCCAGCCGCATCTTTGTCCTTCGCGATGGCCGCACCGCTGCCGAGTTGAGGGGCGATGCCGTGAACGAGCAGAGTGTGATGACTGCCATGGCTCATGGGCACGAGAGCGCCCGAGAGGCTGCCCATGGCTGATACGGCGACCACCCTGCCCCCGGCGCATGGAGCGCCTCGCTTCGATGTCAGAACCATTCTCACGCGCTATGGCGCCTGGATTGCATTGGCGCTCCTGATCTTAGTCAACCTTGCCATCACGCCGAACTTCGCCACGTGGCAGACCCTCAACGTCAATCTCACCCAGGTTTGCGCCATCGTCATCGTTGGTGTCGGGATGACCCTCGTCATCGCCACGGGCGGCATCGATCTCTCGGTCGGCGCTCTCATGGCGATTGCCGGCGCGCTGGCGCCGCTGATCTTTCTCGGCAAGCTCTTTCTCCTGCCCCACCCGGCCATTGGCGTGGCGCTGGCCTTCATCGTGCCGGTTCTGGCGGCGGCGGCGCTCGGCTGGTTCAATGGCTGGCTCGTGACGCGCCTTCGCATTCAGCCGATCATCGCCACACTCGTGCTCTTCATTGCAGGGCGCGGGATCGCCCAGGTCTTCACCAACGGCAATCTGCAGGTGTTCAACCTTCCGAGCTTCCAGTTCATCGGCCTCGGGCGAGTCTTCGGCATCCCCTTCCAGGCAGTCCTGATGATCGTCATCGTGGCGGCAGCAGCCTGGATGCTCAAGCGGACCGTATTCGGACGTCAGATCCTCGCCATCGGAGGCAATGAGAAGGCCGCCCGGCTGTCCGGAATTCCCGTCGCGTCCGTGAAGCAGCGGGTCTACCTGATCAGCGGTCTTCTCTCCGGCATCGCGGGTCTGATCGTCATCGCCCGCAATTCTGCCGCAGATGCAAATCTCGTCGGCCTCGGCATGGAGCTCGATGCCATCGCGGCAGTAGCAGTGGGCGGAACGCTCCTCACCGGCGGCCGCGCCACGGTCATCGGCACCCTGGTCGGGGCGCTCATAATCCAGCTCGTCCGCTACACGCTTCTCGCCAACGGCGTCCCTGATGCGGCTGCCCTCGTGGCGAAGGCTGCCATCATCGTGCTGGCCGTCTGGTTGCAACGGCAGGGTCGCCGATGAATTCAATCCCGCTCAAGCTTTTTCAAGGGACAGGACGTTACGGGGTGCTCCTCGCCCTTTTCGCTCTTATCCTGTTCGGCTGGGTGCGCTATGAGAACTTTCTCGGCGCCTTCAACGTGCTCTCGGTGCTGCGCTACAACAGCATGTTCGCCCTGGTTGCGCTCGGGATGTGCTTCGTCATTATCACCGGCGGTATCGATCTCTCGGTGGGTTCAACGGCAGCTTTCGGAAGCGTCGTGGCCGCCCTGCTCTCGCCCTATGGCGTAATGCCAGGATTGCTCGGGGGCTTGGCCGCTGGATTGGTAGTCGGGGCCTACAACGCCTTCATCATTACTCGATTGAATATCCTGCCCTTCATCGCCACGCTCGCAACCATGCTGGCGGCAAGCGGCTGTGCGCTGCTGCTAGCCAATAATCAATCGGTTTCTGTGTCCTATGAGACCGGCTTTGTGGAACTCGGCCAGGGTGATTTCCTGGGCTTTCCCATTCCAGCCTGGATCGCGCTCATCGCCTATCTTCTCGGCTCTCTCATTCTCAACTTTACCTCATTAGGCCGCTCTGTGCTCGCGATTGGGGGCAACGAGGACGCGGCCCGTCTCATGGGGCTGCCAGCCCAGCGGGTGAAAGCACTCGTATACTTGGCGAGCGGCGGCCTCGCTGGCCTCTCAGGTGTGATACTGGCGGCGCAGTTCGGCGCTGGTCAGCCAATCGAGGGTGTCGGCTGGGAGCTGTTCGCAATCGCGGCCGTCGTGGTTGGCGGCACGCTGCTGACCGGCGGCGTTGGCTCCGTCGGCTCGACGCTGGCCGGCGTACTTCTCCTCGGCCTGATCTTCAACATCCTGAATTTCGAGAACGGTCTCGGCTGGATCAGCCTCTCAGCCTATTGGCAATCCGTTATTCGCGGTGCGTTCTTGCTGCTCGTTGTCGCCATCCAAGCACGGTTGAGCATGCGCGCTCAAGAGACGGCCTGAGAGCTAGCCGCATATTGGACAATCAATAGGACGAAGGATAATTATGCCCCGGATCACCTCCATCGAACCCGGCTTCTACCGCATCCCGCTGCCGACGGTTCTGACCGACTCCATGCATGGTGAGATGCGCACGTTCGAACTCAACACGGTGCGCATCCGCGACTCCGATGGCGCTGAGGGCGTCGGTTATACCTTCACGGTGGGGCGCAACGGTGCGGCCATTGACACGATCCTTGCCCGCGAGTTGCCCGAGATCATGGATGGCGAAGAAGCCGATGAAATCGAGCGCCTCTGGCACAAAGCCTGGTGGGCGCTCCATTACGGCGGCCGCGGCGGTCCGACGGTACTGGCGCTCTCCGCCTTCGACATGGCCCTGTGGGACCTCAAGGCCAAGCGCGCCAATCTCCCACTCTGGAAGGCACTTGGCGGCTTTGATCCCAAAGTGCCTTGCTATGCCGGTGGCATCGATCTTGACCTGCCTCTCGACAAGCTCTTGCGCCAGACGGACGACAATCTTGGAAAAGGCTTTCGCGCCATTAAGATGAAGGTCGGTCGCACCAATCTGTTCGAGGATGTGGAGCGCGTGAAGGCGATGCGCGAGCATCTCGGCGCCGGCTTTCCGCTCATGGTTGATGCCAACATGAAATGGAGCGTCGATGGCGCAATCCGTGCTGCGCGGGCGCTTCAACCTTTCGACCTCACCTGGCTTGAGGAACCGACAATCCCAGATGATCCAGCAGGCCACGCCCGGATCGTGCGAGAGGGTGGACTGCCGATTGCCGCCGGTGAAAATCTCCGAACGCTCTGGGAATTCAAGCTCTACATCGCTGGCGGCGCGGTCACATATCCTGAGCCTGACGTCACCAATTGTGGCGGCGTCACGCCGTTTATGAAGATCGCCCATCTGGCGGAGGCCTTCAATCTGCCGGTCACCAGCCATGGCGCCCATGACGTGACCGTGCATCTCCTCGCCGCCTGCCCCAACCGCTCCTACCTCGAAGCCCATGGCTTCGGACTCGAGCGTTACATCGCTGAGCCCTTGGAGATTCAGGAAGGCTTCGCCCTGGCGCCGAAACGCCCTGGTCACGGCATCGCTTTCGACTGGAGCGGCCTCGATCAGATCAGGGCCTGAGGCATCGGAGTTCCTCCGGAATTTTTCAAGCAGGATGCAGGGATGAAAGAGCGTTTCGACTACATCGTGGTGGGCGGCGGGTCTTCCGGCTCCGTGGCAGCCGCGCGGCTCGTCAATGAAGGTAGGCGCGTCCTGCTCCTCGAAGGTGGCTATTCCCATCGCCATCCGCTCCTCGACATGCCGCCGGGCATCTTCAAAATGATCAACGGCAGCAAGTACATGCGCTACCATCACACGGTGCCGCAGGAGCATCTGGACGGGCGTGTGCACGATATCCCACAGGCCAATGTCCTTGGCGGCGGATCCTCGGTCAACGCGCAGGTCTACATGCGGGGGCGCCCGTCCGATTATGATGAATGGCACGAGTTGCTGCACGGAGAGAATGACTATCCCGGTTGGAGCTGGGCTGACGTCCTACCCCACTTCCGCACCATGGAAGGCAACAACAGGTTCTTCAACGAGTTGCATGGCGCCGATGGACCGCTGCTGGTGTCGGATCCCGGGCACATCAACGACATGTCCCGCTGGTTCGTACAGGCGGTTCAGGCCCTGGGCGAACCTTTCAATCCCGATTTTAACGGTCCCAAGCAGCGCGGCGTGGGGTTCTACCAGTTCATGAACCGGCGAGGCCGGCGCAGCAGCGCGGCTTACGCCTTTTTGGCACCACTCGCCGATAATCCGAACCTCGTCATCCGCCTGCAATCACGGGTGAGAAAGATCGATGTCGAGAATGGGCGAGCTGTGGGTGTCACCTATCGAGATGCAAAGGATGTCGAGCATCAGGTCTATGCAGACGGCGAAGTGATCGTGGCATCCGGCGCTCTCGTGACACCACAGCTTCTGATGCTGTCCGGCATCGGACCAGCCGACCAGTTGCGGAAGCACGGGATCCCCTGCATCACCGATCTTCCTGGCGTCGGTGAAAATCTTATCGACCATCCGGAGGTGCCGCTGATTGCGAAAGCCAACGGACCCTATGGCTATTATAAACAGGGGGTCGGCTGGCGCATGCTCCTGAACGGTATTCATTTCCGGCTATTCGGCTCGGGGCCAATCCTATCGGCGGGGGTCGAAGCCGGCGCCTTCGTCAACCCGACCGATCCCGACGCCGAACCGACGATCCAGGCATTCTGCGTGCCAATCGTTTACCTGGATCGGGACACCCTCAACCTCGTCGAGGATACCTATGGACTGACAATCACCACAGTCGTGGTGAAGCCTAAGTCCCGTGGCTATGTTCGCCTAAAATCGGCTAATCCGGACGACATGCCGCTCGTCTCGCCCAATCTGCTGAGCCATCCCGATGATGCTCGGGCAATGATCGATGGTCAGCGGTTCTTCCTCCGAGCCTTCCAGACCACTCCCCTCGCTGAGCGGATCGAGCGCATATCGATTCCTGATCCTGGCGACATCAGTGACGAAGCAACCATGAAGCACTGTCGCCGCTTCGTGAAAACGAATTATCACCCAAGTGGGACCTGCCGGATGGGCACGGCGAGCGACCGTATGGCCGTTTTGGATTCCAGATTGCGCGTCCGCGGAATCGAAAACCTGCGGGTTTGCGACCTCTCGGCCATGCCCAACATCAATGCGGGCAACACGAACGCACCTGCAATGATGCTCGGAAGCCGTTGCGCAGAACTCATCACCGGTCTTCCGACTACCAGCACCTCTCAATTCGGGCCGCGCCTTTCCGAGCAAGGTGACATGAGCGTCGCGACACTAAGCTGAGATACAGGCACCGAGACGCTGGATGCGTTTGGGATGGGTAAAGACCTCAAAGGAGTCTTCTCGCGCCACGGCCACCAGGGTGAGTCCACATTCATCGGCAACCCTGACAGCCAAGGCTGTTGGAGCCGAGATCGCGGCGATGATCGGAACTCCCATGCGGGCTGCCTTTTGCACCATCTCCACCGACACGCGACTCGTCAGAAGCACCATGCTGGCGAAACACGACTCACCGGCTCTTGCGAGAGATCCGGCAAGCTTGTCGAGGGCGTTGTGCCGGCCGACATCCTCACGGATGGCAATCAAACCCTGCCCAGGGCGCCAGAGAGCTGCGGCGTGAATGGCTCTCGCTTCTCTGTTGAGCCGTTGCGCATTGGACAAGTCCGCCATGGCGGCGGCAATTGCGCTCGGAGGCAATTGAAGAGCGCCGAGGACCTTCGGCACTGTTTGGACAGCCTCCGCTAGAGACTCTACCCCGCACAATCCGCAGCCGACCGGCCCAGCCATGGCACGCCGCCTAGACTGGTAGGCACCTCGGCAGGTTTCCTGCAGCCACATTCTGACCTCGCAACCAAGATCGTGCTCGACGATCTCCATGGAGGTCAGGCCCTCCGGATCGGCAATGATTCCTTCCGATAGACTGAAGCCGAGGCCGAAATCCTCCAGATCAGCGGGGCTGGCCATCATCACCGCGTGGGTGGACCCGTTATAGGTGAGCGCCACAGGCGTCTCTTCCGGCAGCGCCCGCTCCCCGGCGACGAACACCCCATTGTCCACGCTGGTCTGCGGCAGGCGGATGACCGGTTCCAGGTTAAGGCTCATTCGGCAGCCTCTGGCAATTGCTTCTGCTGCAGCGTGATGCGGATCGGGATCGACTTCGCCGCCGGCACCTTGCTCTTGTCGGCATGGTGCCAGACCGGGATCAGGGGATTGCATTCGGGATAATACGCCGCACAGCATCCTTCGGGGATATCATACGGCGTGACTCTCAATCCGTTCACCTGACGCACGATGCCATCGTCGACAGCCGTCGTGAGGGTGACCATGTCTCCCTCCTGGAGGCTCAGCCGGGCGATGTCGTTGCGGCTCATGAAGAGCACCATGCGCGTGCCCCGGACGCCCCTGAACCGGTCGTAATAGCCGTAAACCGTCGTATTGAACTGGTCGTTGGAACGCACCGTCATGAGCTTGAAAATGTCGCGGTCATTCTCGGCGATCCCGAGATCGGCCTCAAGGCTTTGCGGCACAACGAAGTTCGCTTTGCCGGTCTTCGTCTTCCAGCGGCGCTCACGCGCTGCGATCGGGCGATGAAAGCCGCCGGGCTTCCACATGCGCCCGTTGAAGGCGCGGAAATCCTCCGGATAGGTCTTCTCAATGGCATCCCGGACGCGGGCGTAATCGGCCACCCATTCGTCCCATGGCACCTTGGGATTGGACGGCAGGGTCGCCTTTGCGAGTTCGGCCACGATACGCGGCTCGGACAGGAGATCAGGGCTTGCAGGCTTCGCAATGCCCTTGGAACCGTGGATGCAGGCGGTCGAGTCCTCAACCGCCACGGCCTGAGGTCCTGTTGCCTGTTCATCGATCTCGATCCGACCGAGGCACGGGAGGATGTAGGTCACTTCGCCTGGAATCAGATGATTGCGATTGAGCTTGGTGGAAATCTGTACTGACAAGCGCAGACGCGTCCAAGCTTCTTCCAAGGCTGCCGTTTCCGGAGCGGCGCGCACGAAGTTTCCGCCGAGCGCGACGAAGGCTTTGACTTCATTCTTGATGATGCCTTCGCAGGCCTCCACCGTGGTCATGCCCCTCCAGCGCGGCGGCTCGAAGCCATACTGCTCATTGAGCTTGTCGAGGGGCACGAGTTCGGGCTTCTCTGCAATACCGACCGTGCGCTGGCCCTGAACGTTGGAATGGCCGCGCACCGGGCAAATGCCGGCACCCGGCTTGCCGATATTCCCGCGCAGGAGCAGCAGGTTGACCACCATCTGAACATTCTCGACGCCCGCCTTGTGCTGGGTGAGGCCCATCCCGTAGATGCCAATGACGGCGTTCGCGCGGGAATAGGCTGTCGCCGCAGCTTCCAGGGTTGAGCGGGAAAGACCTGAACGGCGTTCCAACTCGGGCCACTGCGCTTGCCGGGCGGCCTGCGCGAATTCCTCGAAGCCGTGGGTATGCTCGGCGATGAAGGCATGGTCGAGAACGGGCCTGCCTCCTGTGGCGCGCGCCTTGTCATCGGACTCGATCAAGATCTTGGCCAGGCCCATGAGAGCCGCCACGTCTCCACCGATCTTCACCTGATGATACTGCGACGAGATGCGAGTCTCCGACCCGGTCAACATCTCGGTCGGCGCCTGCGGATTGGTGAAGCGCTCCAGGCCACGTTCTTTCAGGGGATTGAAGGTGATGATGGGCACACCGCGCTTGGAGGCTTCCTGGAGCGGGTGCAGCATGCGCGGGCTGTTGGTGCCGACATTCTGGCCAAAGAATAGGATGCAGTCGGTCAGCTCGAAATCGTCGAGAATTACCGTACCGACAGGAACGCCGATGCTCTCCGGCAGCGCCACAGAGGTGGTCTCGTGGCACATGTTGGAGGAATCAGGCAGGTTGTTGGTGCCATAAAGCCGGGCAAAGAGCGCCCACATATAGGATGTCTCAAGCGAGGCACGACCTGAAGCGTAGAGCACTACCTGACGCGGATCGAATCCTTTCAGCTCCTGGCCGATCTCTTGAAAGGCTTTGTCCCAACTGACGGGGACGTATGTATCAGAAGCACTATCGTACCTCATGGGGTGGGTCAGGCGGCCAGCCTCCTCGAGATCGTGATCCGACCACGTCCGCAGTTCGGGAAGAGTGTGCCTGCCGAAGAACTCGGGCGTCACCCGTTTCGTGGTGAGTTCCCAGGCGGTTGCCTTAGCGCCGTTCTCGCAATACTCGAAGGGATGCGGGTCGGCTGGCTTGGCCCAAGCGCAGCTGACACAGGCATAACCGTCAGGCTTGTTCTGCTTAAGTAGAATGGCGTTGCCGCTGACCAGTCGCCCCTCCTTGGCCAGGATGCTTTCGACGGAGCGGACGGAGCCCCACCCACCTGCAGGGCCCGGATAGGGTTTGATCTTTGGCTCGTCGCTCATGGGGGCAGCCTCCCGCATACCGCCGCTCATGGGCGGCGTTCGATAGAACCTACTTAAATGATCGGGAGGCGTGGCCCTTCAAGTAGACTTGGCCCAGATGCAGCTCATTAGGCTTCACCTCATGGGTGCGAACCTCATCATGCTCATGGCTCTGTCATGTCAGGCGCCCTCTGGCTGCAACCGGAAGCTCGCCGACGAGCTCATGGCCGCGCACTGCGACAAGGCGATCGACCATGTTGACCACGACACACACGTGATTGGGAATGATCCGAACGACGTCCCCGATGTTCGGGCGATCATTGCAGCCCGACAGGTCCAAGAACCCGTGCTCTTCCGCAAAGCGGGCGATCTTCGCCTGTGGGTGTTCAAGAATCATGCCATGCCCCTCCAGACCGCCGGTATCGCTCGTCAGGGTTTTCGATCCGGAATCGAGAATACCCCGCTCCGGTGACGCCCGGCTCACCACGGTGGCATAGACCGTCAACGCACAATCCTGCAGTTGCGCAACACCTGCTGCCAGCATCATTCGATCGTTGAACACCGACGTTCCGGCTCGATGCTCGGTCACACCTTTGATCTTGCCCAAGTTCAGCAGGTTGGGTGTCCCGCCGGATGACACGATCTCCGGCTCAAGACCCAGGCCACGGACCCCCTCAAGGGCGGCATCCAGAAAGGCCTGCGTCTCCTCCATGGCGTGTTCCGGCGGGTACAGCATGAACCCGGCGAAGGACAATCCTGGGCGCGAGGCGATGTCCTTCGCCAGCGCCACGGCCTCTGCGACCGTCTCGACCCCTGCCCGCTTGCGCCCGGTATCGCACTCCACCACCACACCCAAGTCCCGCCCGGCGATGGCAGCGGCTTGCGGCAGACCCGCCACCACAACGGGGTTGTCGGCCGCGACGGTCACCTTCGTCCGGGATAGAAGTCTGCCGAGCCGGTCGAGTTTTTCCTCGCCAAGAATATTGTAAGAAATCAGGATGTCCTCGTGCCCCGCCTCGGCCATGACCTCCGCTTCGCCGATTTTCTGGCAGGTAATGCCACGAGAACCGGCATCCCTCTGCATGGATGCGATGACAGGACTTTTGTGGGTCTTGATGTGTGGCCGATTGGCGACGCCAGCCGCATCACACAGCCCCTGAACACGAGCAATGTTGCGTTCGACCACATCCAAGTCGACAACGACCGCAGGTGTCCCGAATTCGCGCGCGACCTTGGCCTTGAGGTCCTCAATGCTCATTCTACCGATCCATCCCAAAATACCTGGAGCGACAATAGACAATCGCGGCGGAGCTGTCCTGCCTTGCCGAGAGCAGCAACATCTTACCTTCGGGCCCCGCTTTCGTCGCTGCCCCTCTCTTAATTCCGGGCAGAATGCCGCTATATGTGGCGATGTCCAAGACCAAAAGAGCCCCGGAAGAGACCTTCCAGCCAGTTCTTCACCAGACATCCTAGACGTTAGGAGGAATCCTCGTGAGAAGTGCAGCTTTGGCGACCCTGATCGTGCTCGCTATTCCCTCCCTTTCATCCGCACAGGACATGACTCACGACAATCGCATTGACCTGATCCGCCCCGATGCCCCTGCCCTTGCCAAACATAGCGAGCACGCGATCGGCGTCCGCACGATTGAAGTGATCAACAAAAATCAGATCGACGTTGTGAAGGCGGCAGCCGGCCAGGAGCCCCCACGCTATGACCGGAAGCTCACTCTGGAAGTCTGGTACCCGGCGGAGACAGGTGGCAAGCAGGAGGGCGCTTACCCTGGTGTGTATCTGCGGGATGGCAAGACCCAGGTCACGCTTCATGGTAAAGCTGGGCGCGACGCCCAACCTAAGAAGCCCGCTGGCAGCCCCTACCCGCTGGTGATCGTCAGCCACGGCTATCCGGGCAATCGCTTCCTGCTCAGCCACCTGGCGGAAAACCTCGCCACCAAAGGCTATGCGGTGGTGGCCATCGATCATGCGGATTCCACCTACAACGACCAGGGCAAATTCGGCTCGACCCTGATCAACCGGCCTCTCGACCAAGTGTTCGTGCTCAACGCGGTCGATCAGTTGTCGAAAGAGAACGGGCATTTCCTGAACGGGCTGATCGACACCTCCCGCACGGGTCTCATCGGCTATTCGATGGGCGGCTACGGCGCGGTGATCACCGCCGGGGCTGGTGTCACCAAGGAAGCCGTAGCCTACGACTCAGGCGTGCCGGCGGGCATGCTGTCCGTGCACCTGGCCGGATCCGAATCCCACAAGAAGCTACGGGACGAACGGATCAAGGCCGTGGTCGCCATCGCACCCTGGGGCATGCAGCGCGGCTTCTGGAACCAGGATGGGCTCCCCGGGATAACGACACCGATCCTCTACGTCGCCGGCAGCAAGGATGATGTGTCAGGCTACGAAAAGGGTGTCCGCGCACTCTACAGCGGCACCGTCAACGCTGACCGCTACATGCTGACCTTCGAGAACGCCAACCACAATGCTGCAGCACCCATCCCGGCCCCGGTCGAAAGCTGGCAGACTCCGGAGGGCGGAAACGCGACGCCCTTCAATCACTATGCGGATCCCGTATGGGACACGGTGCGCATGAACAACATCACGCAGCATTTCGTCACCGCTTTCCTGGGGCGCTACGTGAAGGCGGACCCGGAACTCGGCAGCTATATGGATGTGCCCGTGGAGCGTGCGAGCGAAGGCGTCTTCGCAGCCAACAAGGATGGCTCCTTCAAGCCCGAGCATACCTACTGGAAAGGCTTCCCGGCCCGAACAGCCGTAGGCCTGATCCTGGAACGTGGCACACGAAACGCCAACTGATCATTGCTCACGAAGAAAAGGCCCGGCTTCAGCCGGGCCTTTTCTGTTGGCAGGACTCCATAAGCAGATAGCTCCCCAAGAACTTTTCAGGCGCCTTCGGAAGGTAGGTTGGGTACTTACTCCTAGGCTGTCAAACTGAGACCGAATGCGCTAGGATTAAACAAAAAAGGACTCCTCAACATCGTCTGTTATCCCAGCTGAGCCACTCCGTGGGCAGGAACAATGTTGCGAGTTTTTTTCAATGCAGATCGGCCAGCAATCAGCAGATCCCTTCCCAGTCGCCATACGGGCGAAGCGGGCGGTTCTGATACTCGATGTGGTCGAATCCGTCCGTCTCGTTGAGCAGCACGAGACGGAGTTCATCTCCCATTGGCTAGCCTTCGTTGAACACGTCCGGAGCCGCATCCTTCCTGATCACAACGGCCATTTCACGAAAGGTCTGGGTGATGGGATGCTGTTGGACTTCGATGATGTCCGATCTGCCGTTTCAGCCGCCTTCTCGATCCAGCAGGAGCGCAATCGGCAGAACCAAGCCCTTCCGCCAGCCCAGCAGATTATGCTCAGGATAGGCATTGAGATCAGCGACGTGATCATCGATCACGCCGATCTCTACGGGCGTGGCGTCAGTCGGGCGGCACGAATTCTCACCCTTGCGGGCCCTGGCGAAATCGTCATCTCGGCCAATGTACGCGATCAGCTCACGGCTGATCTCGATGCGGACATCGAGGATCTCGGCGAGTGCTACCTCAAGCACATGCCACAGCCTGTGAGAGCTTACCGCGTCGGGCCACCGGGACCGCACCCCGTGATCGAGACCGGTTATGCCCTGGAAGGCTTGCTTCCGACGCTGGCGGTCGTCCCCTTCACAACGCGCGATTCCGAAGACGAGCATCACATCCTAGGGGAGGTCCTTGCAGAGGAGCTAATTCAGGACCTCTCACGTTCCCCCGAGTTGCACGTTATATCGCGCCTATCGACAACCGTGTTCCGCGGCAGGGAGGCGTCCCTGACCCAGGTCAGCGCCAGCCTCAACGCAAACTATATTCTTTCCGGCTTCTACAGGGTTCAGAACAAGCAAGTCATCGTGGAAGCCGAGCTCGCCGAAGCAAAATCCGGACAGGTTGCCTGGGGCGCCCGCTACAAGGGCCAGCTGAGCGGCATCATTTCGGGAAACCGCGACCTGATTGATGAGATTGCCGCGAATGTGAATGCTGCGATCATGGTGAGCGAGCTGCAGCGGGCCCAGTCTCAGGCTTTGCCGACCCTGAAAAGCTATACCCTGCTGCTTGCCGCAGTCGCCCTGATGCACCGCCTTTCGCCATACGACTTCGGCGAGGCACACAGGCTTCTCGAGGCTCTGATCGAGCGTGTTCCGCGCCAGGCTATTCCCCGCGCTTGGCTTGCCAAGTGGCATGTCCTGCGGGTTCAGCAGGGCTGGTCGGACGATCCACATCAGGATGCACAAATCGCCTTGCGCTGCACGAAGCAGGCCCTGGATGCCGATCCGCAATGTTCCCTGGCGCTTGCCATCGACGGCTTCGTTCATACAAACCTTTTGAAGAAGCTCGACATAGCCATGGACCGCTATGATCTCGCGCTCCTGAACAATCCGAACGACTCCCTTGCCTGGCTGCTCAAAGGTACGCTTCACGCGTTCAAGGACGAGGGGCAACAGGCTGTGAGCTGTACGCAACGGGCCCGTAGGCTGTCCCCGCTCGACCCTCACCGCTATTTCTATGACTCGCTAGCCGCGACCGCTCACTTGGCGGCCCATCAATTTGATCGCGCCTTGAAACTCGCGCAGCGTTCGCTCAAGTCCAATTGCACTCACACCTCTACCTTACGCGCCATGGCAATCGCGCAGTGGGAGCTCGGGCATCATGACGAAGCTCGCCACACTGTGGGAAGGCTCATGCAACTGGAGCCGCATCTCACCATCCGCAGTTGGCGGGAGCGCTCGCCGAGTGCCGGATACAAAATTGGAGAGGAATGGGCATCCGTGCTGCATCAAGCAGGAGTGCCTGAATAGCGGCGAGCTTCAACAACGAGGGAGTGCACCAACATGAGCTACTTATCGGCGGGGATTGGCCCCCTTGGCGGGGTCGGTGGAGTTGGTGGCGTAGGCGGTGTCGGGGGCGTGGGAGGGGTTGGTGGCGTCGGGGGTGTAGGTGGCGTTGGAGGAGTGGGCGGCGTCGGTGGGGTTGGTGGTACCGTCTATGACTCGCCCCTCATGAGCGATGCCCTGATCCGCAGCCGTGACGGAATTGTCGGGCAATGGCGCGCACCTGCGGCTGCCCCTGGTCCGCTCGACGTGGAAGATCCGGACAATCTTGATCGCTGGTCTCCCTGGGTCCGTGCCGCGATCTTCGATGCGGAGATGGTCTCGCGCCTGGGTTTCACCCTGGAAGATGCCACCATGGCTCCGCGACATATGACGGTCTGGCATCTTGAGGTTCCGGCACCTTCTGGAGGCAGTGCGCCCGCGCCGACATACAAGCCCCTCATTCTGATGGCCCGACCGACGGAGGACATTTTTGAGGCACAGCTGACACTGATGAATTACTATGCCGAACTCCGTACGGACCGGCAAAACGAAATTCTGGCGCAGATCGGCGGCGGCATCACTTTTCTGAGCTCCGTCGCCCAGCTCCATCCGGATCGGACGCCCCATACGTTGGAGCTTCTTGCAGCCGTCCTGCGGCTCGCGCTGTTCGTGCACCTGCGCGTGAAGCAGGGCCTCGCCTGTCGGCGACCGCTCGAATACTCCCCACAGATCCAACCCATGATCGTCACGCCGGCCCATGGAGCCTTGCCGAGCGGGCATGCGACGGAGTCCTTCGCAGTGGCTCTCGTGCTGTGGCAATTGATCAAAGCGTCTGGGAGACCTGGGTACGACAGTTCTGATTGGCGTACCCAGCTTCTTCGCCTCGCGGCAAGGATTGCCATCAACCGGACCGTTGCAGGCGTCCACTTTCCCGTCGACAGTGCCGCTGGCGCGGTGCTCGGCCTGACGCTCGGCCAGTATCTCGTCAACCGCTGCTCCGGTGCAGGCGGATACAGGGCATGGCGTTTCGAAGGCGAGAAGTATCCCGAGAACGCCGACTTTATCTGGCACGATTTATATGACGTGACGAACGAGACGCTCATATCGATGCAAGGTGCGACAGCCTACTCCGTGGAATATGCGGCCAAAGACCAGGCGATCGACCCACAGCACCAGTCCTACCCGCTCGCCTGGCTTTGGGAGAAGGCGAAGGCGGAATGGGAATGAGGACAGGTTCTCGCATAGTTTGAAAGCAGGAGCGCCCCATGGCCTGGAAGCGCATTATACCGATGATCGATCCTGTTTCTCGATCTGTCGTCGATCCCTATTCCTACTGGGCCCTGGGTCCAGGTTTACAGGACTTCCGGCTGCCGTCGATCGCCGAACAGAGCGTTCCGATCCTCCTGCGCCATAAGGCACAGAAGTGGGATGGAGAGGCCTGGGCACTCTGGCGGGACGCCGCTGAAGACCCCGACATGCCGGAGCGGCCGCCTCATGACGCTCAACCCTTCGACGTCAGGTTCCTGCCTCTCACAAAAGCTCTCCGGTTAATCGAAGACCCGAAATCTCGACGGTTTTTCGAGAGCCTGGAGCGCTTCACCATTGGCCCGCCCCTGCCCTCCTCGTCCGTGATCTCCCATGGGCGTAAGGACGTTCGTATGCTCCAATTTCCATCATCGGGCGTGACGCGGGACACAGTCATCATCGGAATCATCGACGACGGCATTCCCTTTGCCCACGAGCGCTTCCGCAAAATCGACGGCACAACCCGCATCGAGTCCGTGTGGGTGCAGTACGGCTCGTCAAGCAACCTACCGATCGGGTTCGACAACGGATTCGAGATCCCCAAAGTGGATATCGACAACTATCTCCTGACTTGTCGGCAGGGAGATTTCATCGACGAGGACGAGATCTACCGTCGCGCCGGCATCGCCGACTTCACACTTGAAGGTCGCAAGACCCTGGCATGGCACGCCTCCCATGGCGCCCATGTGATGGACCTCGCCTGTGGATGGGATCCGAATGAGGCGCCGGACTGGCGGATTATCTGCGTTCAGCTGCCGACTGCAATAACGGCTGACTCGTCCGGCGCCAGTCTGGCCCCCTATGCCGTCAAAGCCTTGGAGTACATCCGCGACAGGGCCCAAGCCATTGCCGGGAAAGGCCAGACTCTGCCGGTTGTAATCAATTTCAGCTATGGTCTGCTCGCCGGGCCCCATGACGGCACCCATGTGATCGAACTGGCTTTCGACAGGATCCTCCGCGAGCACAACACTACTCCCGGCAAAAAGCCGATGCGGGTCGTCATCCCCTCGGGTAACAGTCACTTGGCACGCGCTCATGCGTCAGTCTCATTCCAGGCTAAAGGCGACCAAGCAGTCCTGCCCCTGCGAGTGCTACCTGACGATCTCACACCGAGCTTCGTCGAGATCTGGCTCCCGCCTGCCACCGCTGTGGGCAACCGGGTCGAGTTGACCATCGCGACCCCGCAGGGCGACGTGAGCCCCCCGCTGGAGGAAAACGACAGCTCCATTCTCCAATACGAGGTTGCCGGGAAGGTGCTCTGCGAGGCACGATACCATTTCTTTTCCGCGCCTACGGCGCGCGGCATGTTCCTGATCTCACTGCAGCCGACCATTCGGATCGAGTCCGAGAACTCTCCTGTCCCGACTGATCCGGTTGTTCCGGCAGGCTTGTGGAAGCTGACTCTGAACAATCTTGGACTGTTACCAAAAGAGTGCGTTGAAGCCTGGGTTCAACGGGACGATGCGCCTGTGGGCTATCCGCGTCGAGGGCGGCAATCCTACTTCGATGTTCCCAGTTACGAGATCTACGGCCATGACGGCAGGCCTCTTGAAGAGGACGATCCGGCATGCCCCGTGAAGCGCGCGGGCTCGATCAACGCGATCGCCACCGGAAAGAACACAATCGTGATGGGCGGCTTGCTACGCACGGAACTGCGGCCGCCTGCCTATTCCGCAGGCGGGGCGATCACGACGCCGGCCGGCGCCGCTAGACCCCATCGCTGCGGACCCGATGCGCTGACGGTAAGTGACGACTCCATCGTCCAATCCGGCGTACTCGCGGCCGGGACACGCAGTGGCTCTGTCGTAGCCATGAACGGCACGAGCGTTGCCGCGCCTCACATCACCCGGTGGATTGCCGGGGAGCTCGCGGCCAAGCGCCGTGGGAACAGGAGAGCCGTCTGGAAACTGGCCTATGACAAAGAAACTGCGCTCCCCCCTCCAGAGCCCTCTCCGGAGAGAGGCGGGGCGGGACGGGCACCGCTCCCGCGCGTTCGGCCATCCAAGGTTGAAAGATAAGGAACTCGTCGGTTCCGATGACAGAATGCTCAAGGCCAGCAAATTCGACGAACCTGAGCAACAGGCCCCTGAGGTCAGGTTCTGGTTCAAGAGGTGCGTTTGCGCCGAGGCTTCTTCGGGCTGCTTCCTTCACCGGCACGCTGTTCACTCACGGCTGCCTTGGCCTCAGCGGCTGCGGAAGGAGGTGCGTTCTCGACTGGTGCAAAGGATTGTTCCGACTGGCTTGCGTTCAGTTCCCGCTCCGCCCTGTACCAGTGATCGTGTGGGTTGCCTGCTCGCCCCTCGTTTTCCCATATCTCGTAAGCCCTCCGGCGGATGCTCTCCTCGTCGGCGCCCGACGGTTGACTCTTCTGGTGACCACCATCCGGGTCATCGAAAATATGCCGACCGAGATCGGGTCCGATGCGAGGCGTTGCATCTGGTCCGGTTTTGTCCTGGGTCATGATGGCTCCTCTCCTTCAGACGGTGTCAATGCCCGGTATGGGAACATGTTTCCTCACGAACGGTGACCCTATGCATCTCAGCAGTCCAGGAAACTGCGCCGTTGCGGGGCAAGTTGCCGAGCATGGCGCGCTGAACGGAACAAAAGCCTGCCCCAACCCAGTTTTAACTCCTCAATCGAAAAGTTGGTATTCTAGTGGGCTGAGATGGAGGCTCGAATGACCAAAGAGGATCTGGCTCAGAAGCTTGACCATATGGATCCTGGAGCAACCTTCATGGTTCCGGAAGATACGCTGGCACAGATGTTCGGGGAGGTTACGCTCTCATACGACTCCCATGAGCCCCTCAGCTACATTGCCGACTTCGCGCTCGAACACCGTTGCACGTTCTCATTCCACGAACACGAAGGGGCGGTTCCCTGCTTCAAGAAGGACGATGTTTTCTGAAGATTAGGAGCCAAAGGTTATATACTCCCAACGCAGCAGAGTCGTGCTCAACGGGGGTAGCACAAGGCTCAAGGAAAAAGGGTGTCCATGGGATGAAATCTCTTCGGCTTGCAGAGCGCCTGCATTCCCCATGTTGCCGCCGCCATAGATCTCCGCATCGGTATTGAGGATCTCGTGCCAGAGCCCTGCCTTTGGCACACCGATGCGATAAGCTATTCTCGGAACCGGAGTCATGTTGCTGATGGCAAGGATAATCGATTTCCCATCCCTTGCCAGCCGCAGCATGGCAAAAACGGAATTTCCGGTGTCATCCGCCACTGCCCATTCGAAACCGCCGGAGTCGGCATCGGTGCCATGGAGGGCCGGCTCGACCGCATAGATGCGATTGAGATCCCGGATGAGCCTCTGAATTCCAGCGTGCCGCGGGTTGTCCAGCAACTCCCACGAGATTGAGGCATCGTGGTTCCACTCCCGTTCCTGCGCGATCTCGCCTCCCATGAAGAGGAGCTTCTTGCCAGGATGCGCCCACATGTATCCGAAATAGGCGCGAAGATTTGCAAAGCGCTGCCACTCGTCACCCGGCATCTTCCGGATCAGCGAGCCTTTCCCGTGCACAACTTCATCATGCGACAGGGGAAGGATGAAGCGCTCGGAGAAGGCGTAGACCATGCCGAACGTGAAAGCCCCGTGGTTGTAGCTTCGGTAGACGGGGTCCTGCTCCATATAATGGAGCGTGTCGTGCATCCAGCCCATATTCCATTTGAACGTGAACCCGAGCCCACCTTCTTCCGCAGGTTTGGTAACGCCTGGGAATGCGGTGGATTCCTCCGCGATGGTGATCGCACCGCCGCAGCGATGGGCAACGATGCTGTTGAGATGCTTGAAGAACTCGATGGATTCGAGGTTTTCCCTCCCTCCGTATTTGTTCGGAATCCACTCGCCCGCCTGGCGGCTGTAGTCGCGGTACAGCATCGACGCGACGGCATCCACCCGAAGGGCATCGATGTGGAAGCGCTCCAGCCAATGAAGCGCGCTCGCGATCAGGAAACCCTTCACCTCGCTGCGGCCGAGGTTGTAGATCAAGGTGTTCCAATCCTGGTGGAACCCCTCCCTGGGATCCTGATGCTCGTAGAGCGCCGTCCCATCGAACTGCGCGAGCCCCCAGATATCGGTCGGGAAATGGGCCGGAACCCAGTCGAGGATCACGCCCAAGCCAGCTTCATGGCAACGGTTCACAAATTCGGCAAAGTCCTCCGGCGTCCCATAACGGCCGGTAGGGGCGAAGAGGCCGAGGGGCTGATAACCCCAGGAACCTCCGAACGGATATTCCGTGATCGGCAGGAGCTCGATATGGGTGAATCCCAGGCCAGAAACATAGGGGATCAGGCGATCCGCCAACTCAGTCCAGTCGAGGCTGCGGTTTCCTTCCTGCTCCAGCCGCATCCAGGAGCCTGCATGGACCTCATAGACCGAGATAGGCGAACTCTCAGTCTGGCGCGCAGCCCTTGCCGCCATCCACTCGGAATCCGTCCACCCGAAGGGCTCCGACCGGGCGACGACGGATGCTGAACCGGGCGCAGGCTCGGCCGCACGCGCGATGGGATCAGCCTTCTGCGGCAGCAGCTGCCCGTGTGGCCCGACCACCTCGAATTTGTAGCGCTCGCCGGGTCCAAGGCGGGGAATGAAGAGTTCCCAGATCCCCGCTTCCCGACGCAGGCGCATGGGATTGCGCCGTCCATCCCAGCTGTTGAAGTCTCCCACAACAGAGACACGACGGGCATTGGGAGCCCAAACGGCAAATCGTACTCCGGCCACGCCGTCGATGCTCATGGGCTGTGCGCCGAGGACCGAGCCGAGTTCGTAGTGAGTGCCCTGCCCGATCAGATGCAGGTCGAGGTCGCCGAGGAGCAGGCCGAAGCTGTAAGGATCCTCCATCTCCTGAATGGTGTCGGGCCAGTGGACACACAGCTTATAGGCACCTTGGTGATTGAGGCGGCCGGCAAACAACCCATCCGGATGCACGAGATGGAGTCGGTCAGGCTCTCCATCTGTCCCCCGTCGCAGAACCTCCACGGACTTCGCACCCGGCATGAAGACGCGGATAATGCTCCAGCTGCCTGCAGCATGCTGCCCGAGGATCGAGAATGGGTCCCCGTATCGTCCCTCGACCAGAGCCTGAACATTGCTTGGTTCTATACCAGCGAGGAGATCGTCACGTCCGGGCGTCATTCATGTCCTCCGCGGCCCGCTTCTGCGAGGCGATGCACAATATCGGACAAGCCTCGGAGGGGGATCGCCAACCATTTCGGGCGGTTGGAAGCCTCATACTGGACCTCGTAGGCAGCCTTCTCAAGCAGGAACAGATCAAGGAGCGAACGGTGCCTGTCAGGCGAGAGCCCGAGCTGTGGAGCTTGAGCAGTAGCATCCCAGTAAGCATCCAGGAAAGCCTTTTGAGCTCCCGCATAGAAGTTCCTGAGCAAAGAGCCCCGGATGTCGCGGAACTGGGCCGAGGAGATATCTTCATCAGGCATCGACGCCGTGACGGCCACGTAGTCAAGGGAGCGGAGCAATCCAGCTACGTCCCGGAGCGGGCTTGTCTTTGCGCGCCTTTCTTCCAGCTCGCGCACCGGCTCGCCCTCGAAGTCGATAATGTAGGCATCGCCCTGCGCGACCAGAACCTGACCGAAATGGAAGTCGCCATGGATCCGCGTCAACAACGTCCCGAGGCCGGACTCCGCGAGCCGGTCGACCGCCGCGATCAGCTCGTCACGTCGCTCAAGGATGCTATCTGCGAGCGGACCGGTCTCGGGATCCAAATCGCCTCGGGCCCCATTCAGAATATCGAGAGCAGACATGAGTTGCTCATGAGCTCTCGTTTTCCAGACCTCTACGTCCTCAGCACCGGCCTTGATCGGTGCGAAGGCATCATCGTCCGTCTGTGCAGCCAAAGCCACGTGCAACTCACCGAGGCGCTTCCCAACGACCTCGGCGAAGTTCTCGAGGGTGGTGAAGATCCCTTCATCCGGGACCGTTTCGTTCTCGATCAACTCGTATTCGTCAAGGGTCCGCTTCAGGTTCTCGAGCACCCAGTTCCAGGCATCGCCCTGATTGCGGATGGCGCCCTGAACGATTGCAAGCGTATGGGGCGTCCCGTCGCCGGCCACTCGCAGGACCTCTCCGAGGAGCGGGGCGGAATTCTGGTATCCGACCTTCGTCAGGTATTGCGTCATCTCCGCTTCAGGATGGGTGCCGCCAAAAACGCGACGGACGAGCTTGATCATGGCGAGGTCGCCGATGATCAGCGAACTGTTCGATTGCTCGGCCGAAAGCCAGCGGATTGGAGCATCCGTCGTGATCTGCATGCAGTCAAGTTCGGGAGTGCCTTCGAACTGGATTTCTCCGTCAGGCGTCTTGAGCGTGGATCTCTGGCACAGGGCCTGCAGAACCGCATGCGCCCACTGATCGACGGCAAAACCATCGGTCAGAAAGCCCACACGCGCGCCCCTGCGGACCCGGGCTAGGGCAAGCTGCTGCGGCAGTGGCAGTCCACCGGCGCTTTCCCATGCAATGCCGAGGGGCATGAAGTAGCGCTCCGTGCGCTTGCCAACGCGCGCCTCGACCTCAGCCATCAGCACATCCTCTGCAAACGGCATGGGCACCGTCCATGGAATGCGCGCCTCGTGAAGCGCCTCGTTCTTGGAGGCGAACCAACGCCGGATCGGCAGGTAGCTGGGCAGGATGTTCTGGGCAATCAGCTGCTTGTGCCGGTCCTCCAAGCCTCCCTGCAGGCCGCCCCGCAGAACCAAGGTCTCAAACTCGGTCAGCTGCTCGGGCGGGGCCGTCCGCCATTGCGGGCTTTCAACCTCTGTCGTGAGCTGGAACCAGTAGAAGCCGTAGGGCGGAAGGGTCAGCAGGTAGGTCAGCTGGCCAATCGGCGGGAACGGCGACGGGCCCGTCATCTCGACGGGTACCCTACCGGCAAAGGCCGACAGATCGAGCTCGACAGCCTGCGGCGTCCGCGACAGGTTCGCGACGCACAGGATCGTCTCGCCCTCGTGCTCGCGCAGGTAGGCTAAAACCTTGCGGTTGGCCGGATACAGAAGCCGGAACGTACCGCGACCGAAAGCATGGTGATTGCGGCGCAGCATCAGCATGCGGCGCATCCAGTTCAGGAGCGAATGCTGGTCTCGGCTCTGCGCCTCCACGTTGACGGATTCGAAGCCGTAGACCGGGTCCATGATCGCCGGGAGCACGAGGCTTGCCGGATCGGCCCTGGAGAAGCCGCCGTTACGGTCCGGGGACCACTGCATCGGGGTGCGGACGCCGTCACGATCGCCGAGATAGATGTTGTCGCCCATACCGATCTCGTCGCCGTAATAGACGACGGGCGTTCCGGGCATGGACAGGAGGAGCACATTCATCAGCTCGATACGCCGGCGATCCCGTTGCATGAGAGGTGCCAGCCTGCGGCGGATGCCGAGATTGATGCGAGCCCGCTTGTCTGCCGCATAGGTGTTCCAGAGATAATCGCGCTCCTCATCGGTCACCATCTCAAGCGTCAACTCGTCATGGTTGCGGAGAAAGATCGCCCATTGGCATTTCTCGGGAATTTCGGGTGTCTGGCGCAGAATATCGGTGATAGGAAAGCGGTCCTCTTTCGCAATGGCCATGTACATGCGCGGCATCAGCGGGAAGTGGAAGGCCATGTGGCATTCGTCGCCGTCGCCGAAATATTCCTGGGTGTCCTCCGGCCATTGATTGGCCTCCGCAAGCAGCATCCGGACCGGATAGGCGGCATCGAGCGCCGCCCGGATCTTCTTGAGAACCACGTGGGTCTCCGGAAGATTCTCGTTGTTAGTGCCCTCCCGCTCGATCAGATAGGGGATGGCATCGAGGCGCAGCCCGTCGATGCCCATATCGAGCCAGAACCGCATGACGCTCAGAACTTCTTTGAGAACACGCGGATTGTCGAAATTCAGATCCGGCTGATGCGAATAGAAGCGGTGCCAGAAATAAGCCCCCGCCGCCTGATCCCATGTCCAGTTCGATTTTTCGGTGTCAAGAAAGATGATCCGGGTTTCCGGGTACTTTTGGTCGGAATCGGACCAGACATAGAAGTCGCGTTCGCGGGAGCCCGGCTTCGCGTGACGGGCGCGCTGGAACCAGGGATGCTGATCAGAAGTGTGGTTGATGACCAGTTCGGTGATGACGCGCAGCCCCCGGGCGTGGGCTTCCCGCACGAAGGTCTTGAACTCCTTCAAGCTGCCATAGTCGGGGCTGACGTTGCGGTACTCGGCGATATCATAGCCGTCATCGAGCCTAGGCGATGGGTAAAACGGCAGCAGCCAGATGGTGTTGACGCCGAGCGAAGCGATGTAGTCCAGCTTGGCGAGCAGCCCAGCGAAGTCGCCGATGCCATCATTGTTGGCATCGAAGAACGACTTCACATGCAGCTGGTAAATGATCGCATCCTTGTACCAGAGCGGATCGGCACCAAGGGAGGTTTCGCTCTTGAGGGACGTATCGTTCTTCTTGAGCATTCTTGTCAGTCCTTAGGGCCAATGCGCCAAATCGAGAAAGGAATTTCACCCGGATCGCATCGGATGCGCTGATGCTTGCCAGACCATGTGAAGCGGTGGTGACGCACGAGATCCTCGACCGCCAAGGAACCGTGATCCGGCAGACCGAACTTCCAGAGAGGCAGCTCCACGTCGGCTTCCTGTACATTGTAAGGGTCGAAGCTGACGGCCACGAGCAGAACGTTTTCACGCCCTGGTATCGCTTTCTCAAAGAAGAGGATCTTGTCGTTCCAAGCATCGAGGAACGAGACGTTGAGATGGGAATGCAGGGCTGGGTTGTCGCGCCGGATCCGATTCAGAATCGAAATCTCCCGGATGATGTTGCCGGGTCGGTCCCAATCCCAGGCGCGGATCTCATACTTCTCGCTGTCTGCGTATTCCTTCTTCTTGATGTCGGGCCGACCTTCGCAGAGCTCAAACCCGCTGTACATGCCCCAGAGCCCTGAGAGCGTCGTCGCAAGAGCTGCGCGGATCAGGTAGGCAGATCGAGGGGCATTCTGCAGGAAGTCGGGGTTGATGTCGGGTGTATTCACGAAGAAATGCGGCCGGAAGAAATCCTTCGGCGCCGTCTGCGAGAGTTCGGTCAGGTACTCCGCCATCTCCCCCTTCTCGTTGCGCCACGTGAAGTAGGTGTAGGATTGCGAGAAGCCGATCTTGGCGAGTCGGTACATGATCTTCGGCCGCGTGAAAGCCTCCGATAGGAAGGCCACCTCCGGGTGGTCGCGGCGCACTTCCCCAATCAGCCACTCCCAAAAGGGGAATGGCTTCGTATGGGGATTGTCGATGCGGAAGAGTTTTACGCCCTGCTCGACCCAGAGCAGAATGGTGTCGCGCAGCTCAAGCCACAGGGACGGCATCGCGCCCCTGGCATAGAAATCCACATTGACGATGTCCTCGTATTTCTTGGGCGGATTCTCGGCGTACTTGATCGATCCGTCTGGCCGCCAGTCGAACCAGTCCGGATGGTCCTTCAGCCAAGGGTGATCCGGGGATGCCTGAACGGCGATATCGAGCGCCAGCTCCAGGCCGTGTTCGGCTGCAGCAGTGACGAGACGCCGAAAAGCCTCGAAGGTGCCGAGTTCGGGATGGATCGCATCATGGCCGCCAGCCTCGGAGCCGATGGCATAGGGACTTCCTGGGTCATCCGGACCGGCTGTCAGGCTATTGTTGCGTCCTTTCCGGTGCGTTCGACCGATGGGATGGATCGGCGTCAGGTAGAGAACGTCGAACCCCATGTCGCGGATGTAAGGCAGCTTGCGGATCACATCGTCGAACGTGCCGTGGCGATGGGGATCGTCGCTCATCGAGCGCGGGAACAACTCGTACCAACTCGCGAATCCGGCCGCCGTTCGTTCGGCATCGACGGGGATTGCCTCGGAGCGCACGATGAAAGGCCGGCTGTCCGCTGCCGTCATGATCTCCGATGTGTCCGACGCCAGAAGGATTTCAAGCCGCGCGTCGTAGTCCGCATCGACGAGGCTGTCGGCCAGAGCATGGACGCGGTCTGCGACGCCTCCCCTGGCTTCAGCCCTTGCCTCCTCAACCAGAAGGCGCCCCTCTTCCAGCTCCAAGGTCACGTCGAGACCGGCGGTGTATTTCTTCTCCAGCTCCGATCGGAAGATCGCAAAGGGATCCCGCCAGCCCAGGACGGCAAATTCATGCCGACCGAGCCGCTCCAGCGGGAATTCCGCGCTCCAGCGATCGTTGACCAGGAACGTCATGCGGGTTTCGCGCCACTGCCCCTCGTCGACGGCCCTCCAGGCCAGAACGGCCGACAGAGGATCGTGCCCATCGCCAAAGATATCGGCTTCCACCCTGACCACTTCGCCGACGATCCGCTTGACCGGGAACTCACCGCCATCGACGGCGGGCGTCACATTCTCGATGACGAGCCGAGGTGCCAAGAGAGCCTGCTCGACCGCCGACACCAAAACCGCCCCTCGGATCGGCCTCGGTGGGTATCCTTCGAGGATCCGGACCTCGCCTGGATCAAGTCTCACCGTCGATGCCGGAGTGAGTTCGAGGCCACCCTCACCCACTTCGCGAAACGGCATGAACTGGGCGCCGCTCTCGGACGCCAGGAACGCACCGGTAGCCTGTGCAGTTCGCCGGAGATCGGAGTTTGCGATGATCAGGCGCGCTGCCTTGCTCTGCCGCACATCCTCCGCGTCGGTTCTCAGCAAGGCGGTCACCTGGGACGCATGCCCCACGACGAGATGCACAGGCTTGCGGGCGAAGTTCTTACCATTGCGAGCGAGCAACTGGTTCGCCGCACGGACTTCTGCCGTGAGTTCAAAGCTGCCGCGTTCTCGCAATCCCCTCAGCCCCGCTCCATTGCCCCGGGTCGGGTCGAACCGCTCCCGGGAACCGAATTCGAAGCCCATCGGAACGAGAAGACCGTCACCGACGGACGCGGCAAGCCGCAATGCGCGGGTTGCTCGCCGTTTCAGCACATCCAAGGGCTCCACCTCATGGGTGATGCGCTTGTCGAAGGGAACCTCAGGAAAGGCGATTTCGTAGCCGATGCCTCTCAGCTGTTCGTGCTCGTCGGCAATCCAGCTTTCCTTCAGGTCCCACCAGCACAGCGAGGAAAACGTCCCGTCGAAGCCGGCGCCGCGCAGCGCCTGCCTTGATGGGAGGTTGGTCCCGGGGGTCCAGGCAAGAAAACATATCTCGGGCCTATCTCCTCTGGCATCCGCTATAAAGCGCCTCAAAGCGGATGCGGGCACCGTGTCCCAGTGCAGACAGCGAAAGCCGGTGATCCCCGCAGCGACGAGGGCACGCAGGTGCTCGGCCAGGATTCTCAGATGTGCATGATCGTCACCATCGAACGGAACGATGACGGCCTCCCTTTCAGCAGGGTCCTGCCGTGGATCGAGGATGTCCGTGCCTGAGGCAGCGAGGCCGAGTTCGCGGGCAAAGGCGCTATCGGCGGCTACGCGATCGACAACGAGATCAAGCGCCAGGGAGAGGTTGCGAGCACTGGCCTTTTCGGCAAGCCGCGCAAGACCATCGACCGCCTTGTCGCGACCGAGGCTCGGGTGAAGCCGGGTCATGTCCCTTGGCAGGAAGATACTGCCGCCCTGTCCCGGCTCGAATGGCGGAGCCATCAGAATGGTGTCGAAGCCTAGGGCGGCGGCGTGATCGAAAATCTCATCCCAGTTGTCCAGAGGTCCGGCCAGCAGCGGGTGCACGTAGTAAATCCGCGGAGCCTTGCGGCTCACCTCTTTCATCCGCGCGATCTGGGAGCTTGCGAGGAGACTGTCTGCTGGTGACACGGTTCGGCCCTGTCGCTATTCGATTGGATCAACCTAGGGCGAGCCCACCACCGGCACCGGAAAGACCGGGTTGACCAGCAGAGCCTCCCTGTCAGAAACAAGCCCCCTTGGCTTTGGTTCCTGTTCCAACCCAGATCGCTTGAGGCCCGCTTAACGAAACCTGTTCTGACCATGGTCATGGTACGGGAACGATGAGAGCGATCCTAAGCCGGCGCAACTTCGGAGAACGGATACCGTCCCTTCTCCAAGTTTGTGGAGATGTGCGGTTCTAAACCCGCATCAGAAGCGTCGCTCAGGCTGGAGAGGAAGCGTTGGCACCAAGCTTCGACGGTGTTGGTCCGCAATCGGGCCATCATTGAATCCCACCGCTCTCGTCTTTCCTCCAAAGGCATCCGGAGAGCCTGTGCAATCGCTGCTGCGCAGGCTTCCGTATCATAAGGATTGACGAGAATGGCGCCATCGAGCTCGTGCGCTGCGCCTGCAAAGCGCGACAGGATCAGGACGCCAGGATCGTCCGGTTGCTGAGCCGCGACAAACTCCTTTGCAACGAGGTTCATCCCATCACGCAATGGAGTCACGAGGCCGATCCGAGACATACGGTATAACCCAGCAAGGGCCGCATGCCCGACCGTCCTGTTGACGTACCGGACAGGGGTCCAATCGACCTCACCGAGGCTTCCGTTGGTCCACCCTGCCTGCTCAGCGATCTCGCGCTGCATGCGCTGGTACTCAGGAACATCCGAGCGCGATTTTGGGGTGATCTGAATATAAGTAACGCGGTTGCGGAAGTCCGGATTGGACTTGACGAAACAAGAGAACGCCTCGATACGCTGCTTCAAACCTTTTGAATAGTCGAGCCTGTCTACCCCGATGATCAAGTCCCGATCCCCAAGGCTGGCCTTGGTTCGACGCACGAGAGCATTCCGTTCGGCATTGGCGGCGGCACGGACAAAGGTTTCGGTATCGATCCCCACTGGGAAGGCACCGATCCGAACCTTATGGTTTTCAATCTGATGCTCCCCCGTTCCGATCGGAGATCCGATGTTCTCGCGGATGAGGCAGCGCTGAAAATTCTCCGCGTCCTGCGGCGTATGAAAGCCGACGAGATCGTAGGCGCCGAAGCCTTGAAGGAGTTGCTGGTAAGCCGGCAAGGCACTGGCGACGTCTGAGGGTGGCCATGGGATGTGCAGGAAGAAGCCGATGCGGTTCTTGAAACCCAGCCGACGGAGCTCCGCAGCCAGAGGAATGAAATGGTAATCGTGAACCCAGATCACGTCATCGGGCCGCAGCAATGGGGCGAGAGAAGCCGCAAAGGCGCGGTTGACCCGGAAATATCCATCCAGTTCCTGCCGCTCGATCTGCACTAGATCGAGCCTGTAGTGGCAGACAGGCCATAACGCCCGATTGGCGAAGCCTGCATAATACTCGTCGTAATCCTGCTGGGAGAGATCCAGAACCGCAAAGGTGATATTGCCAGCTTGCGAGACCTTTGCCTGGTCTGAGGGATTATCGACCGTCTCGCCGGACCAGCCGAACCACAGGCCACCGCTCCGCTTCAATGCCCCCTCAAGAGCGACAGTAAGCCCGCCTGCTTTACTCGCGCCGTCCCTGCGCACGGGCACGCGGTTCGAAACCACAACCAGACGCTGCTGATGAGATGACGAGGGTTGTTTCTTGCTCCGAACCGACCCGAGTGGCCGTTTGGCCTTATCCGGAGGGGAACCCGGCGCGTCAACCCGGCTTTCCAAAGGAGCCGGAATCGCCCGATCTTGTGCTTCTCGCGTGATATCTGGGATGTCGGCCATGGCCTGACCTTGAACGAACGGTGAAGGTTAAACCATCCGGGCCAGAGGCAGTTCCCGCAGCTGTAAAATAAGCCGTCGAACCTTCACGTCTGCTCACAACAACCTTGACTTGAAAGAAAATTTCACTTCGAACTGCGGCGAGGCGTCACGCTCTCTGGGTAATTTGATAACTATTGTTGAGTATCATTCTGAAGTTGCTATCGGTCTATTAAAAGAGTGCCGACACAATACAGGCGAGATTGCTTCTTGCTTGATCATTGCAGACTAGGGGTTGCCTGTGGAGAGTTTCGATCAAAGCCTATTGCCCGCCTCCATTCAACATGACGAGGCTGAGATCACTTTTGCGGCGAGCGAGACGGCGCAGCCAGCAGAGGGCAACGGAGCCGAAGTATTTCAGCAGGCGATCCTGGCGAAGCTGACCTATAACGTCGGCACGAACCCGGCTCATGCGACCGATCATGATTGGTTCACCGCAACGGCCCTGGCAGTGCGCGACCGCGTCATGGACCGTTGGATGGTCTCCAAAGGATTCAATCAGGCAGGCCACAAACATATCTGCTATTTCTCGCTCGAGTTCCTGATCGGGCAGCTTCTGTCCGACACCCTGAACAATCTCCGCCTGACTGACTGCGTGAGAGAGGCTCTTGCCGGACTCGGCGTCGATCTTGATCGGATCCGAGCGATTGAACCGGACGCCGCCCTTGGAAACGGCGGCCTCGGTCGGCTCGCTGCCTGCTTCATGGAAAGCATGGCCAGCTTGGAGCTCCCGGCCTACGGCTACGGTATCCGCTACGAGCATGGTCTGTTCCGCCAAGGCCTCCGCGATGGATGGCAGCAAGAGCTTCCCGAAGACTGGCTCGTTCGAGGAAATCCCTGGGAGTTCGAGCGCTCGGATCTGGTTTATCAGGTACCGTTCGGCGGCTCTATCGAGAAGATGTCCACATCTGGTGGGCCGACAGGATTTGTCTGGAGGCCTGCCGAAACCGTTCAGGCGGCTGCCTTCGATACGCCCGTCGTCGGCTGGCGTGGACGCCACGTCAACACCTTGAGGCTTTGGTCCGCCCGGGCCGCCGAGCCGCTGCGGCTCGATGCCTTCAACTCGGGCGACCATGTGGGTGCCCTGGCCGACCGCACCAAGGCTGAAGCGATTTCCCGCGTGCTCTATCCCGGCGACGAGACCGAGGCGGGCCGGGAGTTGCGCCTGCGCCAGGAGTTCTTCTTCACCTCGGCCTCGCTGCAGGATCTGCTGGCCCGGCACACCCGGCTGCATGGGGATCTCAACACTCTGCCGGATCACGCGGCGATCCAGATGAACGATACCCACCCAGCCCTCGCCGTGGCGGAGCTGATGCGCCTTCTGATCGATGAGCATGCTCTGGCGTGGGACGAGGCTTGGTCCATTACAACCAGGACGCTGAATTACACCAACCACACCCTCATGCCTGAGGCTCTTGAGCGTTGGCCCGTGTCGTTAATGGAGCGCCTTCTCCCGCGCCATCTCCAGATTATCTATCATATCAACTGGCTGCACTTGGAGCCGTTGATCCGCCGATCCGCCGATGTCGAGCTCATCAAGGCCGTCTCAGTAATCGACGAGAGCCAGGGCCGTTATGTGCGGATGGGCCATCTGGCGTTCATCGGCGCCCACAAGGTCAATGGCGTGTCGGCACTCCATACCGGGTTGATGCGCCAGACCGTGTTCCGCGATCTCAACGCGCTCTACCCGGATCGCATCGTCAACAAGACGAATGGCATCACCTTCCGTCGATGGCTTCATCAGGCGAACCCGCAACTGACGCATCTCCTAACGCGGGAACTCGGCGAAGCGGTTCTGGACGATCCCGGAGCCTTGATTAAACTTGAGAGGCTGGCAGACGACAGCGCTTTCCAGGATTGCTTCAGAAACCAGCGCCACGCATCGAAGGTCAATCTGGCCAAGATCGTAGCTGAAAGAACGGGTGTGCAGATCGACCCGGGTGCCCTGTTCGACGTTCATATCAAGCGCATCCACGAATATAAGCGCCAGATTCTCAACATCCTGGAAGTGATCGCACTTTACGACGCCATTCGCTCAGAGCCGGAGCGGAATTGGGTGCCGCGGGTCAAGATCTTCGCAGGCAAGGCCGCTGCCAGCTACCACCGTGCAAAGCTGATCATCAAGCTGGCAAACGACGTTGCCAGAATCATCAATTCCGATCCTGCCGCATCCGGCCGCCTGAAGGTCGTTTTTCTTCCCAACTACAATGTCAGCCTGGCTGAAGTGATCATCCCTGCGGCAGACCTGTCCGAGCAGATCTCGACCGCCGGCATGGAGGCGTCCGGCACCGGCAACATGAAGCTTGCCCTGAACGGCGCCCTCACAATCGGCACCCTCGACGGCGCGAACATCGAAATCCGGGAATGCGTCGGAGCGGACAACATCTTCATCTTCGGAATGACTGCCGAGGAGGTCGAGACCTACCGCAAAGCACAGATGCACCGCGACCGGTCAAGATGGTCGCCTCGATTTGAAAGAGCCATCAACTTGATGACGTCAGGCATCTTCTCGCCGGATGATCCGCACCGGTTTGATACCCTGGCGCATGCCCTGTCATCCGACGATGCGTTTATGGTGGCGGCTGACTTCGACTCGTACTGGGCAACCCAGCGCCGGGTTGATGAGCTTTGGCAGCAGCCTTCCGCGTGGAGCCGCGCCAGCGTACTGAACACCTCCAGGGTTGGCTGGTTCTCATCCGATCGCACGATCCGCGAATATGCCGATGAAATCTGGAAGGTTCCTGTCTGAGCGACACCCAAGCATGGAACTTTGATCTGGATCTTAGTTTAAGGCCTCGAACCCTCGTCAGGGGGCGAGGATATTGGCTGGTAGGCTCATGGAGCCTGCCATAATCCATAACTTCGAAGTCGGCCAGTCAGTAGTCCGGCGAACCCTGTGCGGTCGAGGCGGAACACTTATGTCGTCGTAAAGCAGTTCCTTCTCACCTCTTATGAGCCGCAACATTGGGTTCAGGGTATGAAAAGCGGTGTGGCTTGCGTCGTTTGCGGGTCCCAGATTGAAGTCCCTGATGATCATCAGCCAAGTCTATGGTTCGCGGCCTCGGAAATTCAGGAGACGAGGGCTCAATTCGGGCACTCCTCTTAATGGCCGAAAGGGCACTTCTCCCGGGTATGCCTGTTGTGGAACAGAGTTTACAGGTCTGAGTTGCCGATGGAGCCAATCCGATGAGAGGAGATCTCCATGGCGAAGTCACTGAAGGCCGGCGACAAGGTATCCTGGGACTCATCAGGCGGCCACAGCACCGGCAAAGTGGTGAAGAAGCAGACCAGTCCCACCCAGATCAAGGGTCACAAGGTTGCGGCCTCGAAAGACAATCCCGAATACATCGTGAAGAGCGACAAATCGGGAAAGGTCGCGGCTCACAAACCAAGCGGACTCAAGAAAGCGTGAACGCCAGAGCGGCAGGGTGAGAGCCCCCCAGCGGAACGAGAGGAGCCTCGCCCGGTTGTTGGCCATGGGAGTTGTGCGCGGCACCTCCCCTCCACTACATCCCACAGGAGGCTCCATGCGCTCCGCTCCTCTTCACGCGACGCTCATGCTCGGCGTTGGTCTTGCGGTTCACGGCCTTCCTGTCTGATGGTGACCAACATGACCTTGTTTGAGAAAGACGGCAGCCCCGATCTGTCGCGACGCGTGTTTCTGCGTGGCACGGGAGGCGGCCTGATGCTAGGATCCGGCTTAGGCCTGATCGGGTCGGCCTTTGCCCAAGGAGGCGGCGGCGGGCCAGTACGGGAACTGCCGCCATCTCAGCCGACAGGACCGCCTATTCCGGAAATGGAACGGGAGATGCCGATCGAGCCTGGGCGCAGGCTTGGATGGGCTGTGGTCGGCCTCGGCAAGTTTGCCCTCAACCAGATCCTCCCCTCATTCGGCGAGAGCCGCTCGTCCAAGCTTGTGGCATTAGTTTCAGGCAATCGGCAGAAGGCGGAGCAGGTCGCCCCGCGCTATGGCGTCGAGACCCACAATCTCTACGATTATCAAAGCTTCGACCGAATCGCGGATAACCCGGAGGTGGATGTCGTCTACGTCATTCTGCCGAATGCGCTCCATGCGGAGTACACGGTTAGGGCATTCAAGGCCGGCAAGCACGTCTTCTGTGAAAAGCCCATGGCCGTGACCGTCGAGGAATGCGAGACCATGATCCGTGCCGGACGCGAAGCGGGGCGCAAGCTCATGGTGGCCTATCGCGCCCAGTTCGAGCCGCATAATGTGGAGGCCATTCGCCGGGTGCGCGAAGGTGAGATCGGAGCGCTTCACCTAGTGACTAGCGATCACGGCCGAATTCTCGATCCGAAGGATCCTGCGGATCAATGGCGCATGGTGAAGTCGCTGGCTGGAGGTGGATCGCTCTACGACATCGGCATCTACTCGCTCCAGGCTGCACGCTACCTCACCGGCGAAGAGCCCGTGGAGGTTTTCGGCCAGATCGTCAACAAGAAGGACGATCCGCGATTTCGTGAGGTGGAGGATAGGATGGCGTTCCAAGTGCGTTTCCCGTCGGGAGCGATCGCCAACCTGTCCTCTTCATACTCCACATCATCCGTGAAACGCATCCAGGCCTTTGGCGAGAAGGGCTCTCTCATCCTCGATGCGGCCACGGAATACGAGAGTAATAAGCTCACGCTCCGGACCGAGAAGGGTCGTCAGGAAGTTAAAATGAAGGAGCAGAGCCAGTTCGCGGCTGAGATGGACCACTTTTCGCAAAGCGTGATAGACAACCGCGAACCGAAGACTCCAGGCGAGGAAGGCCTGCGCGATATCCGCATCATGCAGGCGATCTATCGCAGCGCGCAGGAAGGTAAGCCTATCGCTCTCGACGCGACGGGTTCATTGCGCTGAACGATTTCGGCCGTCAGACCGCAGTCAAAGGTTCGGCACTGAAATATCCGCATCAAGCTCATCAGAAGCTGTTATTCGTGTGGCTTGCTGCCTCGACGTTATCTCGAGCAGAGAAGCGACCTTATTCGTACGGTGACCGGGGCGCCGGGCGTCATGCCTGCGCCTCTCTGGGACGCCTATTGGATCTCGCATGCCAAAGCCGTGTGGGCGGAGCGCCGGATGTGCGCCGACCCACCATCCATCCCAATCTACAGCCAAAGGCTCCGATGACGACCAGAGCGGCAACAGGATGCTCCTGCGGAGGCGACGAGCGTGTCATCCACATGCCGCTGCTAGACTGGTTTGTGCTCGTTCTGCGCATCCGATGGGCGTTTCTGATCAATCTTCTCATCGGGCATTGGAGTCTCCAGCAAGCTTTACAAAGCAGTGGCTCTCCCAATTAATGGTTCCGATCTGACCCTCCCGTTCTGTATCCCGAGGGGTGCGCTGAGGGATAGTTTTGTCGAACCTGGTTCCTTTTTACTCCGAGCAAGAGGCTGACAGCGTCCGTGACCCTCAATCAGGGAAAGCCCGGCTGAACCGGGCTTTCGTCCTCTACACCCCAGCAAGGGTCATGGCAGGGTTCGCAAGAGATGAACGACGGCAGGTGCACTCAGAGATACACCCGAGAGAAAGAGCAGAATGAACACAATACGGCGCATCGCCGCTGCTGGCACCGGAGGTGGCCAGCGACGCGCTGTATAGGTCGCGCCCATGACCGCCGGAATGGCCAGAAGCCCTGTGAGGTTCGAGCTAGATGGTAGATCGCCAGAGAGCACCACGAGGCCGATACGAAAGACCGCATTGAGCGCAAATACAGTCACGAGAGTTTCCCGGATCTTCACCAATGGCATGGGCTGGCGGTAGAAATGGTAGACGAGCGGTGGCCCTGCGGTCGAGAACATCCCTCCCATCAGGCCGGCAATGGAGCCGAAGAAGAGGAACGATCCTTCACCTGACTGCTTCGCAAGCGGCTCCGGCTTTCGCGCCAGTTGCACGCTTGAGATGATGATCACGATGCCCAGGATCAGGCGCAGAATATCGGCACGGGTTCCAGCAAGCCATTCCAGCAACCAATAGCCGCCGAAAAGCATCGGGATGCTGGCGGCCATGACGAAGCCGAACTCTCGCCACGCCACATCGCGCCAGCCCTTCAGCAACATCTGCGTGGCGTTCACCAGAGTCAGCACGCTCACAATCATAGCGGCATCAGGCAACGACAGGAGACCTGTCAGTCCAACCCCGCCCATGGTAATAAGCCCGAAGGCAAAGCCGGTGAGAGTCTGGGCATAGGCTGCGGCACCAGCCAGCAGAAGAAAGCCGATGAGTTCCGCAACCGACATCGCTCAGAGTGTCCTCAGGCTGGCGAACAGCTCTGCGAAACGTGAGTCAGCGCGGTAGAACACCGGCGGCTGACCGAATGGCGCCGGTACGGTCACGTCGCTTCCGCCGGCGAAAGTCTCGTTCGTCCAGACATGGACCCACTCTGCTCCCGCAGGAAGATAAGTGCTCCACTCGGTCTTATCGGCCTGCGAGACGGGAGTCACGAGAAGGTCCGCGCCGTAAAGATAAGCGTCCTGGATGTTATAGGTTCGGGTGTCGTGCTCGAAATGCAGAAAGAGAGGACGTTGTATCGGCAGACCTCGCGTGGACGCCTCCTCAACAAGAGATTTCAGGTACGGCACAAGATACACATAGACCTGCGTCATCCGGGCGAAATGGGCCAGCACCTGCGGATCCTGGTCAATCTGGAGGTTGTCGCGCGGGCGGTTGCCCTCGTGCGTGCGCATGACCGGCGTGAAGGCTCCTATCTCGGCCCAACGCATGATGAGCTCCGGCGTGCGCACGTTGCCGAAGAGGCTCGTATAGCCGCCGATATCCGAATGGTGGTAGGCATTGCCGAGGAGTCCGGACGAGAGCGCTCCGGAGATGACGGTCACGAGGCCATCGTGACGGGTGAAGTCAACCGATTGATCGCCCGCCCAGAGCAGCGGGCAGTGCCGCTGAACTCCTGTGAAGCCGGCCCGCATGAAGAAAAGAGCCTCACCGGTCTTTCCCCTGCTCTCGATGGCGCGGGCATTCACCTCCGCCCACAGTGTCGGCCAGGCATTGTGCATCACCTTGGCATCGATACCGTTGGCGAGATTCACGTCGATGGGGAGGTACTCGCCGAAATCGGCCATCCAGCCGGAGAGCCCGTAATCGATCATGTTCTGGCCGATGACGCGCTCGGCGAACCAGGCGGAGGCTTCCGGGTTCGTGAAGTCAACGACGCCGCAATCGAACTCGCCAAAATCGACCAGAGCCGTTTTGCCGTTCCCGTCCGTCGCGAAATAGCCTGCAGCCTCTGCCTCCGGGAACAGGGAGCCATCAACGGCCAGGTAGGGATTTACATATCCGAGGAAGCGGATGCCGCGATCCTCCAGCTCGGCGATTCGCTGGCGCAATCCGGGATAGCGATCTTCGTTTGCCTTCCAATCCCAGAAGAGACGCGCGCCGAAAGAGGTGTGGCGCAGCCCCACCCAATCCTCGCACCAGAGTCCTGAGACCTTTGTACCGGCCGCGATGATGCGTTCGAGCCGTTCGAAGGACCTGGCCCCGTCCTTGATCCCAATAATCGCGCCATTGTAGACCCATTCCGGCAGGGGCGGTTGGCGGCCGAAGCGCTCGGCCATCGCCTCCACGAGAGAAATGAATGTCGGGCGGGCTGTCAGTTCAATCCGTTCCGGCACCGCCCAGACTTCGATCTCGTGGAAGTCGTCGCGTCGGAAGTCGAAAGCCGAATAGGCCGTTGTTTCCACGTGCAGCGCATAGTGGCGGGAGGAAAGATAGGTGGGCTGTGGGTAATTGGTATTCCAGTAATCGCCGCCCGACTTGCCTGTAACGTCAGCCTTGAAGGTGATCTCGGTGGTCTTGTCGCGGCCAACACCAGGCTCGGATGTCCAGAGGGGAAAGCGCCGGCCGCGCATGTCGAAATATGACATCTGCTCGCCGCCGCCCCAGACATGCTCGCCCTGTTCCGCCGCGATGCGGATCCAGAGCCGGTTGATGGCAACATCATTGGTCCGAAACGCGATGGCACCGTTTCGATCGTCGCCCGAGACCTGCAGGGTCAGGCGAGCCGGCTGTCCTGGCGCAGCCGAAAATACGATCTCTGAATCGGACACGACCGCATGGGCCAGCGGCGTGCGCTCAATGACGTAGTCCTCTATGTCGAAATTGCCGCGATACATGTCCATGCGTGCATCGCCTTGGCCGACAAACAGGCATGGGGCATCGCCGCGGTGGCGCAGGATCAACGTGCCTTCGAGAACGAGGTCGAAACCGTTGGAAGTCGTCTGGATCTTCATGGATTAACTCAATTCTGCGTCAGGCCGGCGTCGACGATGAAGTTTGCTCCCGTGCAGCCGCCGCTCTCGTCGGAAGCAAGGAAGAGCGCCATCCGGGCCACATGGCTGGCGTCGAGCCGGAACTTGAGTGCTTGCAGGTCAAGGAACTGCTGGTTCAGTTCAGGTGTCAGCCAGAGCTTCTTTTGCCGCTCGGTGAGAATGGCGCCCGGCACGATGCAGTTCACCCGAATACCCCCAGGGCCCAACTCGCGGGCCAGCGTACGCGTCATCCCATTGATCGCCGCCTTGGCGGTCGTATAGCCCACCATGCCGGGACGCCCGCGCATCCAGGAAATGGAGCCCATCATGATGACCGATCCACCACGACGTGCCGCCATGCCCTTGGACACTGCCTGCGTTGCGAAGAATTGGTGATCCAGGTTGAGAGCCAGCGCGCGCCGCCAGTAATCGGGCTCCACTTCTCCCATGTCGTGCCGGTCGTCCTTGCCGGCGTTGTTGACGAGGACATCCACACGGCCATGATCGTCCTCTATTCGGGATAGCGCCTCGCGGAGAGCTGGAATGTCGGTAACATCGCAAGAGTAAAAGCTCGCACCGGTTTCCTTTGCAAGAGCCTCCCCTGGTTCCTTTGCGATGTCGATGAAAGAAACACGCGCACCCTGAGCGACAAAGCCCTTAACCATCTCCTCACCGATTCCGGAGGCACCGCCAGTGACGACAATGGATTTGCCCGCAAGGGAACGGTATTGAGCGCTTGTATAATCGAACGACATGGCAATGCAGCCTTAAACGGAAAGGTCGAGTTGATATTCAGGCAGCCCCGGCACATCGACCGGCATGGTGAACAGGCTGCCGGAATGTGGTAAGGCCGCCAGCTCATTTTCGGAACGACTAGTGCGGGCGGATGTCACGTAGAGCGTTTTCAGATCGGGACCGCCGAAGCAGATCATGGTGGGGCAGCGAGCCGGAATGGGATATTCCGCCAGCAGGAGCCCGTCCGGCGAATAGCGCTGGATCCGTCCGCCTTCGAACAAAGCTGTCCAGTAGCAGCCTTCCGCATCCACCGCCGCGCCGTCGGGACGGCCGCGGTCGTTTTCCGTGGGCTGGAGACGCACGAACAGATTTTTGTCCGTGGCTTCACCCGATGCAGCATCATAATCGTAGCGCCAGACCGTAAAGGTGGGCGTGTCCGAGTGATAGAGGGTGCGGCCATCGGGCGAGAAGGCAACGCCGTTGGAGGTCAGAAGACCCGCAGCGAGTGGTTCCAACCCGCGGGAGTCATAGCGATAGAGATGTGCCTTGCCGCCGTCCTTGGGCTCGTCGATTGTGCCCGCCAGGAAGCGCCCGGCCGGATCGACACGCCCATCATTAAACCGGCTCGTGCGCTGATCTTCCGGATTGTCGGCGAGCTTCTGCAGCCGGCTTCCACCAGCGTCGAGCAACCACAGGCCTGAGCGGAATCCTGCAATGAAGCCGCCGCCTTTGCGAACGCCGATGCAGCCGATCTCCTCCGGCATGGGAATGGTTCGGTGCGCACCAGTTTCAGGCTTAAAACGGTGTAGCGCCCGACCCTTGATGTCGACGAAATAAAGCGCCTGCTCCTCGACGGACCAGACAGGGCATTCGCCGAGCTCGGCTCGGACATCCAGCGCCACCGTGAGCTTCATGACAGGGCCTCCACGTCAAACCGCACCTGCGCCGTCACGCGCTCACCCGGCTTGAGAACCTTGAGGCCGTGACCGGTCAGGTCGGGCCGGTTAATGGCGTTGTTCAGGTGACTCACAGGCTCGACGGCGAAGAAATCCCGTCCGTGAGGAACATACACCACGAGATGACCAAACAGCGGATCAGCGTCGACGCGCAAGGCAATCTTCTCCTGATCGTAGACGATGCGAGCCTTGCCATCCCAGCCTGCGAAGCAGTTGTCGAGACGGGGCTCACCCAGCTCGCGCATGCTGCGGTAGCTCCAACCCGCTGGGACTGGAATACCGTCCATCGGCAGCGAGTCACTGCCACTCGGGTAGACGCGCTCGGCTGCGAACTGCAAGCGAACTCCTGAGCGCTTTGGGAAGAAAGGGTGTAGCCCCAGCCCGGCCGGCATTGCGCGATGATCCTCGCTCTTGAGCGACAATGTCAGCGTCAGTCCATTGGGAGACAGCGTTAAGAGCTGCTCGGCACGGTAGGCGAAGGGCCAGCCTCTCGCCTCGCCGCCCTCCGGACGATGAACGAGAACGAGACGGCAGTGTGTCCCATCAGCCTCCGCAACCTGCCAGGGCTTCTGCCAGGCGTTGCCATGGATAGAGTGCGGGTGATCGCCGAAGTTCAGTGCCAGCCGATGCTCGATGCCATCGAACGAGAAGCGCCCATGTGCGATGCGGTTGCTGTAGGGAATCAGCGGATAGCAGCTGGTCTGGCGCACCAATCCGTCACGCAATGCGTGCTCAGAGGTCTCTCGCATGAGAGCCACATCACCATGCCAGAAGCCAGCAATAGCGCCGCCAATGGATGGCGCCAGATCGAGCTTCAGCGCATCGCTCCTCAGCGTGACGATCAGGGTAACCTCCTCAATGATTTAGTAGGCTGCGGCGGGCGCAACAGGAGCAGGCACGGCCTCGCCCCTCAAGTCGCCGAGCCACTCGGAGGCGCGGCTTGTCATCATGGCGATGTCGGAGGCCACCGCCACATAGCTGTAGCCGTAACCGATGAAGCGGCGCACCATGTCCGGATTAGGGCCGACGATGCCCACCGGCCTGCCGGCCTCACGTGCCATCTTGGCGGCTTTCTCGATCAGCGCCTGGACATCGGGATGCGCGATGTTGCCGATATGCCCCATGGCGGCGGCAAGGTCACCAGGGCCGACGAACAGGGCATCGATTCCTGGAACGGCGGCGATCTCCGGCAGCCGCTCTATCGCCTCAGGCGTCTCGAGCTGGACGATGACTGCTACCTGATCGTTGGCCCGCTTGAGATAGTCCGCCACGCGGCCGAACCGCGAGCCGCGATGTACAGCGGCAACGCCGCGTACGCCCTCCGGCGGATACTTGGCGAACGCGACGGCTTGACGAGCCTCTTCGGCCGTCTGGACGAAAGGCAGCATGATTGTCTGGGCGCCCGCATCAAGCACGCGCTTGACGAGAACCTGATCGTTCCAAGCGAGGCGCACCACCGCATCAGCCGGCGTGCAGCCGATGGAGCGCAGGATATGGGCCAGATCCGACACTTCGATCGGCACATGCTCCATGTCGACGACGAGGAAGTCGAAGCCGCTGTAGCCCATGGCCTCGGCCGTCGCGGGCGCTGCTGCCATGAGCCAGGTGCCAAGTGGCGGCTTGGGACCCTGCCCTTTCAGCCAGCCTTTGAAGCGGTTCTCGATGCTGATCATAACGAAACCTCTAAAAGATGGACGGCTCGGCCACGAGGTCGCGGGTGGACAGGAAATCGAAGTCGCAGCCTTCGTCGGCCTGGGAGACGTGGCGCTGATAGAGGGCCGCGAAGGAGCGTTCGTAGCGCAGGGCTCCCGGCTTCCACTCGGCGCGGCGGCGCTCCAGTTCCTTCTCGTCTACCTTCATATCGAGGCGCCCGGCTTCCACGTCGAGTTCCACGAGATCTCCGGTCTTGAGGAGACCGAGAGGGCCGCCGATTGCCGCCTCTGGCGCTACGTGCAGGATGCAGGTGCCGTAATGGGTGCCGCTCATGCGCCCGTCGCAGATGCGCACCATGTCGCGCACGCCCTTTGTCAGGAGCTTCTTCGGGATCGGAAGATTGCCCCATTCCGGCATGCCAGGCGCGCCGACCGGGCCCGCATTGCGCAGGACGATGACCGTATCCTCCGTGATGTCGAGGTCGGGGTCGTCGATGGTGCGGTTCATTTCGGCGGGGCTGTCGAAGACGAGGGCAGGCCCGACATGCCTCAGGAATTTCGGATTGGCCGCCGAGGACTTCATGACGGCGCCGTTGGGAGCGAGGTTACCGCGTAGCACGGCCAGGGTCTTGCCCTGCGAGAGAGGCACGACCGGATTGTCCTCACCACGAATGACCTCGTTATTCCAACACTCGGCTGTGGCGATGTTTTCGCCGAGCGTCCTGCCGTTCACGGTCATGGCATCCTTGTCGAGATGGTGCTCCAGCTTCTTGAGTAGCGCCAGAAGCCCACCAGCAAAGTAGAAGTCCTCCATCAGGAACTCGCCCGAGGGAAAGAGATTAGCGCAGACCGGCACCCGGCCTGCCATATCGGACATGTCGTCGAGGGTGAGATCGACACCGGCCCGACGCGCCATGGCGATCAGGTGAACGGCGGCGTTAGTCGAGCCGCCGAGCGCCATATAGGCGACTAGACCATTGCGGAAGCTTCTCGCATCGAGAAAGCGGGAGGGTTTGAAATCCTCCCAGATCATCTCGATGATGCGCTCGCCGCAGGCCGAGGCCATGCGCGGATGGCCGCTGTCGGCAGCTGGGATAGAGGAGGCGCCAGGAAGCGTGAAGCCCATGGCGTCCACGATGGACGTCATGGTGGAGGCCGTGCCCATGGTGTTGCAGGTGCCGATGGAACGGGTCATTCGGCTTTCGAGATCGACCCAATCGTCCTGCGTGATGTTGCCGGCGCGAAGTTCGTCCCAATACTTCTTCGTGTGGGTGCCGGCTCCGGTCTTGTGCCCTCGCCACTGCCCGTTCGACATGGGTCCCGCAGGGCAGTAGATCACCGGAAGGTCCATGCTGATCGCCCCCATGAGAAGGCCGGGCGTAGACTTGTCGCAGCCGCCGAGAAGTACGGCGCCGTCGATGGGGTGCGAGCGCAGAAGCTCCTCGACTTCCATGGCGAGGAAGTTGCGGTAGAGCATGGTGGTAGGCTTCACCATTACTTCGCCAACGGAAAGAGCCGGCAGTTCAACCGGATAACCGCCTGCCTGCCAGACACCGCGCTTCACCGCCTCGGCGCGGTCGCGCAGATGCGAGTGGCAGGGGCTGAGATCGCTCCAGGTGTTGACGATCGCCACGACGGGCTTGCCGAGGAACTCCTCCCGGCGCATGCCCATCTGCTGCGTGCGTTGGCGATGGGCGAAGCCGCGCATGTCGTCGGAGGCAAACCAGCGCTGACTCCGCAGTTCTCCGATTGTTCGGCGTGTCATATCAAACGATCCTTATCCCTTGATGCCGCCGGAGGTCAGGCCGGACACGACGCGTTCCTGGAAGATCACGATCAGGACCGCGACGGGCACGATGCCAACGACAAGCGCGGCCGAGATCACCGGCCAGGGGAAAGCGAACTCGCCCTGATAGAGCGTGATGCCCACGGGGAGCGTGCGCAGGGCTGGGTTGGAATTGAACGAAAGCGCGAGCAGGAACTCGTCCCAGGCGTTCACGAAGGCCAGGATGCCTGCCGTGAACACGCCCGGCGCCGAGAGCGGCACGACAACCTTAAACAGCGCCCCGATGCGGGTGCATCCGTCAATCATGGCTGAGTTCTCAAGATCGCGCGGAATGCCCTCGAAGAATGAGACCAAGATCAGTGTGCAGACCGGCAGGCTCAGCACCGTATAGGGCAGGATCAGAGCCACCCAGGTGTTCAGCAGGCCAAGAGCCCGCATGATCTCGAAGAGCGGCACCAGCAGCGTGACGAGCGGGAACGTCGAAACGGCGATGATGGCTGACAGGATAAGATCCCGCCCCCGCAGCTGAAGCCGGGCGAGCGCATAGGCCGCCAGCACGGATATGAAGAGCGTCAGCGCGGTTGAAAGGATCGCCACCATGAAGCTGTTGAACAGGAACAGCAGGAGGGGTTGGTCCGTGAAGGCGCGCAGGTAGTTTGCGATCGTCGGCGCGTGAGGCAGCCAGGTAATCGGCTTCAAGGTCAGCTCGGTTTCCGTCTTGAGCGATGTGAACAGGATCCACAAGGCCGGGAACATGCCGTTCACGACCAGGATGAAGCCAATCAGGATGCGCAGCGGCTTACCGGAGAAGAGCGAGCGGTTAGCGGTCGTATCGTGGCTCATGGCTGTCACCCCTTGGCCCGGATCATGCGCAGGTAGACCGCCGTGACGCCCATGGAGAGGGCGAACATGACGACTGCGAGCGCCGAACCGTAGCCGAGATCGAGGAAATCGACCGTGTTCTGGTGGATATACATGGCGAGCGTCGATGTGGAGGTGCCCGGACCGCCGCGTGTCATCGTGAAGGGTATGTCGAAGGTCTGAAGCGCCGTGATGGTGCGGAAGATCAGAGCAACGACGATGGCAGGCTTGAGCAGCGGAAGCGTGATCTCGAAAAACTGCCTCAGGCGCCCTGCCCCATCGACATCTGCCGCCTCATAGAGGGAGCGCGGAATTGTCTGGAGACCGGCGAGAATGATGAGCGCCATGAAGGACGAGGTCTTCCAGATGATCGTCAGGCAGATCGCGGCAAAAGCCCAGTTGGCGGAGTTGAACCAGATCACCCCCTCAATGCCTAGGCGCCGAAGCACGTCGTTCACGACGCCATATTCGGAATGGAAGAACCAAGCGAAGATGAGGCCGGCGAATGAGAGCGGCAGCGCCCAGGGAATCAGAAGCGAGAGCCGAACCGGCCATTTCACGTTGAACGGCAGGTTGGCCATCAAAGCGAGAGCGAGACCCACTAAGAGTGCGCCTGGAACGGTGATGAGCGTGATGAGAACCGTGTTCCAGGTCGTTTCCCAGAACACAGGATCCTCCAGCACAAGGGTATAGTTCTCAAGCCCGGCGAAGGTCGCCGGAACACCGGAGGTGAGCGAAAGGTTCTGGAAGCTCGTCCAGATCAGCCGGCAAACCGGATAGACGATGATGAGCGTCAGCAGGAGCGCTGCCGGCATCAGCAGCAGCACGGCCAGAGTGCGCTCGCTCGGATCGAGGAACCGCGTCCACCACTTGGTGCCGCTCTCATTGTGCGTGGTCACTAGGGTCGTTTCGCTGGCCGTTGCCATCACGATCATCCTGCCCGGTTGCAACGTTGGGGTGACGGACGCCCTTGGGCGTCCGTCAAACATCGAAGGCGACGTGCCTTAGCGCAGCACGCGGCGCAGGCGGCCTTCCATCTGCGTGGCGCCTTCCTCAGGGGTCGACTGGCCGGCCAGAACGCCGTTGACGGTGGTGCGGATGATCTCGCTCACCTCATTGTAACGCGGCGTCACAGGTCGAGCCTTTGCCGTCTCGACAACGGGCTTGGCATTCGCGAACCACGGCACAGCCTTGGTCACGTCCGCATCGGTGTAGACTTCGGGGAATTGCGGAAGCAGTGCGGCATTGATCGCCATGAACTCCGAGATTTCGGGGCTCGAGAGATACTGGACGAATTTCTGCGCCTCCGTCTTGTTGTTGGAATAGGCGGATACACCCCATTCCCAACCGCCTAGGCAGGAAGCCGGCTGTCCACCCTGAACCGCAGGCAGTTTCACGACGCCGACCTTGTTCTTCACGGCCGATTCAGCGCCCTGAAACTGACCCCAGGCGTAGGACCAGTTCACCGCGAAGAGTACATTGCCGGCCTGGAATTCCTTGCGGGTGTCGTCGGTCGCCACTTCGGCGATGTTTTTCTTGGCGACACCCTGATCGACGAAGTCCTTCCAAAGCTTCAGCGATTTCACGGCCGCCTCCTTGTCGAAGGAGAGCTTGCCGTCGGACACGAGCTGCTTGCCCATGCTCCAGTATGGCAGAAGGAACGTGCACACGGCACCTTCGATTGCCTTGCCCTGGAAGGACAGGCCCTGAAGGTTCGGATCCTTCTCGGCGTCAGCAACCTTTTTGGCGGCGGCGGCGAGTTCGTCCCAGGTCTGCGGCGGCTGGATACCGTGCTTTTCGAGAAGATCTTTGCGATAGTAGAGGAACATGGCGTCGGCGAAAGCCGGCAGCGCCACGACCTTGCCGTCGACCGTATTGGCCTCGGCGTAAGCTGGGAGATAGCGCTTCATGGCGCTGGCTGCATCGCTGCCGAGCACGTCGTTGAAGGGCACGGTCCAGCCGGCCGCCGCATATTGTGCCGGACGGATCACATCGAGGATCATGATATCGAGGGAGGAATCCTTCGCTGTCATGACGGTGTTGAGATACTGGGCCTGCTGCTCGGAGGTGTTGCCGCCCGTCTCAATCATCACTTTTACGTTCGCATTTTTGGCCTCGTACATGTCGAAGGCCTTGCGCCACACATCAGGGCGGTGCTGGCTCGATACGAAAACCCGCAGGTTCGTCTGCGCCATCGCAACGGATGCCGACAGAGTCACAGCCGCACCCGCTAGAAGCAATGTCATGGTTCTCTTCAAAGTCATCGTTTCCTCCATGGAAGTTTGACGATGCCGGTTCCTTGCCGGCATCCCTTTATTGACCTGCGCCTATCAGGCGAGGGCCCGTTCCGTTGCCGCATCGAACAGGTGGATCCGCGAAGGATCGACACCGATGGTAAGGTGTTCGCCGGGGCTTGGACGCATCTCCGGCGCAACGCGCGCCGTCAGCGTGGACGAGCCGAGGGTGAAGTGGATGAGCGTATCGGAGCCGAGCGGTTCGACGACCTGCACCCGGCCCGACAAGGCATGACCTTCACCGGCCGGCCCAAAGTGCTCCGGACGAATGCCGACGATCACGTCGCGCCCCTCAAGGGCAGCGGCTTTCCCGACGGAGTGGCTCTGGAGAGGAAGGCTGGCTCCACCGTCGAACATCATCTGCCCACCCTGAATCGTGCCATTGGCAAAATTCATGGCAGGCGAACCAATGAAGCCGCCGACGAAAACGCTGGCCGGTGAGTTGTAAACCTCGTCCGGGGTGCCGACTTGCTCGATCTCGCCCCCTCTAAGGATGACGATGCGGTCGGCGAGCGTCATCGCCTCCACCTGATCGTGGGTCACGTAGATGATGGTGGTGCCGATGGCCTGATGAAGGCGCTTGATCTCCGTGCGGACCTGGCCGCGCAGCTTGGCATCCAGATTTGAAAGCGGCTCGTCGAACAGGAACACCTGTGGGCGGCGTACGATGGCGCGGCCCATGGCGACGCGCTGGCGCTGGCCGCCGGAGAGCTGGCTCGGTTTTCTCTCGAGAAGCTGGGTGATTCCGAGCATCTCGGCCGCCTGCGTGATGCGTGGCTTGATCTCGGCAGAGGCAATCCCCCGCACCTTGAGGCTGAAGGCCATGTTTTCATAGACGGTCTTGTGCGGGTAGAGCGCGTAATCCTGAAACACCATAGCGATGTCGCGCTCGCGAGGCGGCAGTTTGTTCACCACCCGCTCGCCAATGCGGATCTCACCGCCGCTGATGCTTTCAAGGCCTGCGAGCATGCGCAGGGTCGTCGACTTGCCGCAGCCGGATGGCCCTACGAGCACCACGAACTCGCGGTCGGCAATTTCGAGGTCGATGCCCTTTACAATCTTCAGGGCACCGTAGGTCTTCTCAAGCTTGCGGAAGCTGACAGATGACATGCTCCCTCCCTGTTGCTTTGCGGCGCACTCAAATCCGGCGCGCCTGCATATCCGCCCCTGCGACGAGTCTCAGGATTCTCGGCTCATTGCGCCCATAATAGCGCTACGATAAATTCTAAGCAAGTGACTTTCTAAGAGGTCGATTTCCATTGCCGGAACGAGGCTTTTGGATAGGGAAATCTATAACCCTTTGTAAAATCGAATCACTGACACTATACTGACGGAAAGAATTCTCTCGAAGCGCTACGAAAAGGATAGCTGATGGAAGCTGACAGCAGCTTGCAGGATCGCGTACCCCGGAAGCGCCGCAAGATGCAGCGCGTGACCATGATGGACGTGGCCAAGCTCGCTCAGGTCTCCCCTTCCACGGTTTCCCTTTACCTTCGAAAGCCCGCTGCCGTTTCCCCTGCTGCAGGCCAGGAAATCGCCCGCGCGATCTCGACACTGGGCTATGTTCCCAATCTGGTGGCAGGAGGGCTTGCAGCAGCTTCCTCAAAAGTCGTCAGCATCATCGTACCCTCGATCCGCAATGCATTCTTTGCTGAAACGGTGTCGACCCTTCAGGCCGAATTGGCTGCGGAGGGCCTGCAGGTCATTCTCGGTCACAGCGAGTATGGAGAGGATCAGGAGGAGGCCCTGGTTCGAACCGCCCTCTCCTGGGCCCCGGCCGCCGTTGTTCTGACGGGCCTGTCGCACAGCACCGGGACCCGTAAGCTTTTACAGGCGAGTGGCGTTCCGGTCATCGAGATGTGGGAGATCGGCGGGAAGCCTATCGACATGGCTGTAGGGTTTTCACACCCGCAGGTCGGTGCCTCCGCCGCCCGGCACCTCCTGTCCAAGGAGGGCCGCTCCATCGCGTTCCTCGGCGCCCGCATGCAAGAGGATCATCGTGCAGCCAAGCGGGCGAGCGGCTTCGCCGAGGAGGCCAAGCGCGCGGCGGAGCACGTAACCTGTGAGATCATCAATCATCCGGGAGCAGCCACGGTCGAGGCCGGATCGCTCCTCTTGAGCCGTGCCCTACAACAGATTCCTGACCTCGACGGTATCGCCTGCTCGAACGATCTAATTGCCTTAGGTGCACTCTTCGAATGCCAGCGTCGGGGCATCGACGTGCCAGACAGGATTGCCGTGGTGGGATTTGGGGACCTCGACTTCAGTGCTTCGTGCATACCCTCCCTGACGACGATCCGCCCGTCCGGGGACCTGATAGGGAAGGAAGTCGCGCGCCTGATTCTCGCCGGCATCCATGGCGAACACCCTACAGGCGCCTCCCGCATCATCGACACCGGCCACGTTCTGGTCGAACGGCGAAGCACCTGATCAGACCCGCATTGCTCGAAGACGTTTCACCAAGGTCACATCACCTCTCCCCTGGTGTTCATGTGCCATCTGCGGCAGCCTGAACGCGCCGCGATCCATCGTCGGTCTGAATGTGGAGGAGTTGTTCGCATGGCCAATCGCCTAATCGCAGCCCGAGACCGTTTCGCGGCTCTTCACCCCGAGCAGCGGATCCTGATCAATGACCGCGAATGGGGTTATGTAGCCGTAGGAGATGCTGGTCCGTCACTGCTGCTCATTCCTGGAACGCTAGGCCGCGGCGACATTTTTTGGCAGCAGATCGAAGCCCTGGAACGCCGCGCCCGCATTATTGCCGTGACCTATCCCAAGAACGGTGGCGTGGCCGAATGGGCGAGCGATCTCGCGGAGCTTTGTGGCAGGAACGGCCTTGACCACGTTACGGTGCTCGGCTCCTCTCTCGGAGGATATCTGGCACAATACTTCGCTGCAACATATCCGCACATGACCGAGAGGCTTATCGCGGCCAACACCCTGCACTCGGTTGAAGGAATCGCGTCCCGACCGCCCTATTCCTCCGATCTCAATAAGGCACCGATCGGCGAACTCCGCGCCGGCTTCATTCGCGGCCTCGGCGCTTGGCGGGACGCTCATCCGAAGCAGGCGGAACTCATCGATCTTCTCATGGCTGAAGTCGGAGGGCGGATCCCGGAGCCAGAATTGCGCGCACGGCTGAACGCTCTGAAGCGCGGGCCGGAGTTGCCACATCTCAACCTGCCGCGGGACAAGATTGCAACGATCGAGAGCGCAGACGACCCTCTCATTCCGCCGTCGATGCGCGAAGCCGTTAGAGCGCGCCTGAAACCCTCAATCGCCTATCGTTTCGAATGGGGCGGGCACTTTCCCTATGTGGCGCGGCCGGATCTCTATGTAGCCCTGCTCGAAGAGCAACTGGGCCTACCCGTTACCCGAGAAAGCTGGAGCGACGGAGAGTTGCGGGCGCGATAGGAGCGCCCGGCGTTCCTGTCAGACCACACACTGCCATATGGGTATCAATTGACGATCAGCTTTGCGGCTTTGTCCCGTGGCAGACCTGTGGGGTGTTAATGTTCCAGTTCCCGCACTTATCGCAGGCCGTAGCCAGAAAACCGATGCTGATGACGAAAGCGGCGCGAACGAGTTGTTTCATGTGGAGCTCCCAGATGCGGCCCACCTATGGGAGAACATGTCCTGCCGCCAGTAAAGTGAATTCTCAAGCGCGGTCTCGCAGCCGTGCTGCCGTGAGAGGCGGCCGGTTCAGGCCGCCAGTCTCGCCTGCTGCATGTGAACGATCCGGCGGACCTCATCCCCATCGATCGTCTCGTGCTCTAGCAAGGCCTCTGTCAGAGAATCAAGTGCATCGCGGTTGTCCTTGATGCAGGTCTTTGCCGCCTCATACATATCGTCGATGATGCGCCGGATTTCCTGCTCGACTTCGCGCGGAAGATTATCGCCCGCACGGGTGACGCGAACCATGCCGATGGCCGGGCTCATGCCCCATTCGGTGACCATCCGGGTCACGATGTTGGTGGCGTGCGCGATGTCGCTGGCGGCGCCCGTCGTAACCTTCTTAGGACCGAACACGACCTCCTCGGCCGCACGGCCGCCCATGGCAACGATGAGATCCGCCTCGAGCTTCTCCACCGGGATGCAGAACCGATCATGCTCCGGCAAGCGCATGACGAGGCCAAGCGCTTGGCCATGGGGAATGATGGTAGCACTGTGCACTTGGTCGGACGCAGGCAGCAGGCTGGCGCAGAGCGCGTGCCCTGCCTCGTGCACGGCCACAAGTCGGCGCTCCTCATCGCTGATCACAAGAGAGCGGCGCTCGAGACCCATGATGATCTTGTTGCGGGCAGCCTCAAGGTGCTCACGGGTGACCTCCTCGGCTCCTTCGCGAGCAGCGAAGATCGCCGCCTCATTAATGAGGTTGCCGAGATCGGCACCCGAGAAGCCGGGCGTGCCCTTGGCGATGGAGGCAAGGCTCACGCCGTTCGTCAGCCGGACGTTGCGGGCATGAACATTCAGAATCGCCTCGCGGCCGCAAATGTCCGGCAGCCCAATATGAACCTGGCGGTCGAAGCGGCCAGGGCGCAGCAGCGCGGGATCGAGAACGTCAACCCTGTTCGTCGCGCCGATGACGATCACGCCTGCCGTGGTGTTGAAGCCGTCCATCTCCACAAGGAGTTGGTTCAGGGTGGCCTCGAACTCCCGGTCCGCGGCCGATCCCCCGCCCCCGCGCTTGCGGCCGATGGCGTCGATTTCGTCGATGAAGATCAGGCACGGGGCCTTCTTGCGTGCCTGTTCGAAGAGCTTCGACACGCGGCCCTTGGCGATGCCGATGAGAGGCGCCGAGAAATCGCTTCCCGACACTGCCATGAAGGAGACGCCCGCCTCGCCGGCCAAGGCCTTGGCGATCAGGGTCTTACCCGTTCCCGGAGGACCTACCATCAGCAGGCCACGGGGGATGCGGGCTCCGACCTTGGTGAAGGCGCCCGCGTCCTTCAGAAAGGCGATGACCTCCTGTAGCTCGGCCTTGGCCTCCTCCTGACCCGCGACGTCGTCGAAGCGGTTCGGGATGCTGCGAACCACCTTGGGCCAGCGGGAGGTCGGCTTGAAATCGGTCTGGATGGCTAGCATGGCGAGGACAGCCAGAACCAGCACGATGGGCACGACGATGCTCGCCATATGGGCCGCATCGAACCCAGGCTTCCTGAAATCGACCTCGGCACCGGAGGCGGTGATGCGCTCGATATAGTCGGCGCTCACGAGGCCGTTCGGCATGCGCACGAAGACATCCCTATCCGCTAGCGAGACGGACAGGCCGCCGCTCTCGATCACGACGCTCTGGACCTTTTTCTGGGTCAGCTCGCGCGTGAAATCCGAATAGGAGATCTCGGCGACCGGCTGGGCCAAATATCGGGGGGCGAGGAAGGCAGCCGCGGCGATGATCAGAGCAAAGATGGCGGCCGAAACGGCCACGCTTTTCCTGGACAAGAGCTGTCTTGCTTTTTCGAGAACGTTTGTCACCGGCGGCGCCCCCATAGCGCAGTTTGAGTTTTTTGGAGGAGCCGCTGTTTAGTTTATTTTGACGCAGTTCGCAGTACGGCGAATGGGCACACCCACCGGATAGAGGGGATTAAGACCCTCGGTTCAGGAGATCGCCGTATTCCTTGTGGCGACGAATCCAGGCAAATGCATAGCCGCACAGAGGCGTAATCTTCAGTCCCTCGGAGCGGGCAATCTCCGCCACGCCCCGCATGAGATCGCCGGCAGCCCCCGTTCCGCGTAAGGGGATGGCTGCTTCCACATGCCGGATCACCAGTTCGGACCCGCGCCGCTCATAGTTCGCGAAGGCGATCTGCCCATTGCGCTCCAACTCGAACCGGCGGCGGTTCACATTATCCCGAATGTCGCTGCTCATGGCTCAACCCACCTGATGAACATTATCGAAAGTGCAACGTGATCCTCCGGGCGGCGTTCCGCAAGCGGCCAAGCTTGGGGTCGGCGTCGCCATTCACAACTGAAGCGCGGCCTCCTTTACCCGAAGTTTCCGCGAATGGAGCTTCATCTAATGCGCTGTTCTCAATCCAAAGCCATCTTCCGTTCGAGCTTGGCTTTCACTTCACGCCACTCGTCCCGGATGATGCTGTAGACCGCCGTATCACGGATATGCCCATCGGGCATGATCATGTGCTGGCGCAGGATTCCATCGAGCTTGGCCCCGAGGCGCTCGATGGCGGCGCGGGACTGGTCGTTGAGGCGATGGGTTCGCAGTTCCACTGCGTTGCAGCCCAGCACCTCAAAAGCGTGCCGCAGCATGAGGAATTTTGCGTGGGTGTTGACGAAGGTCCGCTGCCAGGATTTCGCAATCCAGGTGGTGCCGATCTCGACCCGGTGGTTGGCGGCATCGATGTTCATGAACCGCGTCGAGCCGATAACCTGATTGCCCTCGTTCACGACAGTCGCGAAGGGCAGCGCAAGGCCAGCTTCCTGAAGTTCCAAGGCTTTCTGCACATAGGCATCGAAGCCCTCCGGCCGCGGCACGGTCGTGGTCTTCTTCTCCCAGAGCTCACCATCGCTGGCAGCCTCGCCGAGACCCGGAACGTCGGCAGGGCTCAAGGGGCGCAGGGTCAGGCGGTCTGTCGAGAGGATTACGGGCTCGATATGAAGCATGAGGAAGGTGCCTTATCCGATCTGCAGCTTTGTCTCCGATTCAGAGCAAGCCCGCAATGGCGAAGGCAGCATCAGGAGACGATCAGTCTCCTGATGTGTTGGTCGGCAACCGGTGCCGCCCGCGTCAGCCCAGCAGGTAGACGAGACCCGGCAGGCTCACCGCGAGAGCCGCCAGGGCCCAAGCACCTACTGCTGATTCCCAGGCGACATTGCCGGTCGCGTTCCGCAACCTTTGCGCGCAGGTCGAGGCGTCCATCGTGCGCCCGCTGAGGCACGAGCAGAGGGCGTAATGGGCCTGACCGTCGGAGAGCGCGAAATAGCGCATGGCATCGCCGAGCCTGTCGCCTGCAAGGCCATCGGCGCGCAGAATCGGGTCCTCATAAGCGACTGTGAGTGGAGAGTTGTCCTCTCGGATCAACGCCCTCTCCGCCGGCGGCTTGTACTCGATTTCGCCAAGGGAGTTCAGGGAGCGTTTCGGATCGCGTTCGAGCAGGTCGATCCAACGCTGAAGTCGTTCCTCGCGGGATAATGATCTTGGCTGAATGTCGGCTACGCTACGGAGCTGATCAAGATGCTTGTGTTCCATCGATCTCCCTCCTTGCCGAGCAGTGGGCCCGAAAGTGGACGTGCACCTCCGGGTTTCCTCCGATGCTCAGTCCTCAATGCTCAGACAACCGGATGGCTGAGTGAGATGGACCGATGCTGCGCCGGCCGCGCGGCGAAAGTGCGACAGGATGGGAAATCGGCCAGCCTTGAGTTAGTTTGGAAGTCTCACGCGTGCACGGAGCAGGGCTATGGCGGCAAGCGCGGACAATAGCGGTAGACGGGGCAGGCATTTGTGGCGGATGGCGCCCTGGATTGTCGCAGCGCTCCTCTGGCTGCTGCCGCTAGTCGCCATGATGTTCACCGATGAAGCGAACTGGGGTGAGACTGATTTCATCGTGTTTGGCACCATGCTGCTCGGCGCCTGCGGCACCTACGAGCTTGCCGAAAAGGTGGCTGGGGGTATCGCCTATCGAGCCGCCGTCGGCGTTACGGTCGTAGCGGCCTTCATCCTCATCTGGATGAGCCTTGCCGTTGGCATCATCGGGGCTGAGGATTACCCGGCCAACCTGATGTATGGCGGTGTGCTCGCCATCGCGGTTCTTGGCGGCTTCATCGTACGTTTACAGCCTCATGGCATGGCGCAGGTCTTGGTCGCAACGGCGCTCGCTCAAACACTGGTCGGAATCATCGCTCTGAGCGCCGGATTAGGCTCCACCGGGGGAAACTGGCCATGGGTGATCGTGGTCCTGACCGGTTTCTTTTCCGCCCTATGGCTCCTGTCGGCCTGGCTGTTCCGGAAAGCCGCGCAGGAGCCCGCTTTCGCAGGCGCAGCGCCATAGATACGGACTATCGAAGCGACGCCCTAGTCCTCGGGCGCCTCGACGATAGGGTCGTACTGGCTGGTATCCAGGCCCAGCAGATTGAAGCTCTGCTGCATGTGCGGTGGCAGCGGTGCCGTCACATCGATGGGCTTACCCGTCCGCGGATGGGCGATGACGATGCGGCGGGCCAGGAGGTGCAGCTTGTTCTGGATGCCGCCGGGCAGCTCCCAGTTCTCGATATCGAAATATTTCGGATCGCCGACAATGGGATGGCCGATATGCGCCGCGTGCGCACGCAGCTGGTGCGTGCGCCCGGTGACCGGTTTCAAAGAGAGCCAGGCGAGCTTCTGCGCCGCTGTATCGATGACCGCGTAATAGGTCAGCGCATGGCTTGCCCCCTCGTCGCCGTGCTGGGCCACCTTCATGCGAGCATCGCCCTCGTCACCTTCCTTCGTGAGATAGGTCGAGACCCTGCCTTGGCGCACGCGTGGCACGCCGGCAACCAGAGCCCAATAGATTTTGCGCGTGGTGCGAGCGCGGAAGGATTTTGCCATGGTGGACGCTGCAAAGCGTGTCTTGGCGATCACGAGGCAGCCGGCCGTGTCCTTGTCGAGACGGTGCACGAGACGCGGCTTCTGGCCATCCTCGCCGGTGAGGGAATTGAGCATTCCGTCCACATGCCGCTTGGTGCCGGATCCGCCCTGGACGGCAAGTCCCATCGGCTTGTTGATGATGAGGACATCCTTGTCCTCATAAAGCGTGATCGATTTCAGGAAATCGCGTTCGTCCTGATCCTTGGCCGGGCTGCGGGAGACCGGACGCTGCTGGTCGAGCTTCAGCGGCGGCACCCGAACCTTCTGGCCGGCTACGAGCCGCTCGTTGGGCTGCGCCCGCTTGCCGTCGATGCGCAGCTCGCCTTTGCGGACGATGCGCTGGATATGCGTGAAGGCGAGCTGCGGGAACCGCGCAACCAGAAAGCGGTCGACACGCATATCGGCCTCATCAGGCTCGACCACGAGGGTCTGCACGCCCGTTGCTAGAACCTCCTGGGCCGCTGCCCTAGCCTGAGCCCGCGTAGGCCCGCGCGCAGCCTCTGCGACCGTGGCCTTTGCCTGCGGCCGTGCCGCGGCGGGCTTTTCACGCGCGACCGCGGGTGCCCGCGTCTTGGCTGCAGCCGACTTCACGCCGCGCGGCTTCGCCGGGGCTTTGCGCGCGGGCTTATCCTCCCGGGAGCGAAAACCCTGCCGAGATTCCTTCCGCCCGCCACGGGCACCATTCTGTCCTGAACCACTTTTTCTCATGATCCGTGGGTACCAGAGCGCCACGCGGGCGGCAATCGGGGTTTAAGCCGTGAGCGTTCGGACCAACGCCAAGCCAGCGAGCAATCCGGCAATTGAGAGCGCAATCGAAGCGGCCACGTAGGCCGATGCAAGACCTGCCTGCCCCCGCTCCCAGATTAATACCGCATCGAGGGAGAAGGCCGAGAAGGTGGTGAAGCCACCAAGAATGCCCGTGGTCAGGAAGAGCCGCAGGGGCTGACTCCACCCCTCACCGGCCTTGAAGGCGAGCCAAGCCGCGATGGCACCCATGAGGAAGGAACCGACGATGTTCACCGTCAGCGTCCCCCATGGAAACGCCATCCCGCACAGGCGTACACAGCCGACATTCACCCCATGGCGCAGGGCGCCGCCGATGCCGGCGCCGAGGAAGACGAGGAGGTAGGCTTTCACAGACTAATCCTCGCCACCTTCGCCGCGTCGAGACCGGCGCAGTCTCTCCCACCAATCCAGACGTTTGCGGATCTCCCGCTCGAAGCCGCGGTCCACGGGCTCGTAGAACGATTGCCGCCCCAGCTTGTCCGGCCAGTAATCCTGGCCCGAGAAGGCATCCGGCTCATCGTGGTCATAGGCATAGCTCTCGCCGTAGCCGATCTGCTTCATGAGCTTAGTCGGGGCGTTCAGGATCGTCTTCGGCGGCATGAGGGAGCCGTGTTCCTTCGCAATCCGCGTGGCGGACTTGTAGGCGGTGTAGAGGGCATTCGATTTCGGCGCGGTGGCGAGGTAGACCGCCGCTTGGGCCAAGGCCAGTTCCCCCTCCGGCGAGCCGAGGAAATCGAAGGCGTCCTTGGCCGCATTGGCGATGACGAGCGCCTGCGGATCGGCCATGCCGATGTCCTCCACAGCCGCCCGCACCAGTCGGCGAGCGATGAAGAGCCTGTCTTCGCCAGCGTCCAGCATTCGGGTCAGGTAATAGAGCGCCGCATCCGGATCGGAGCCGCGGATGGTTTTGTGCAGGGCGGAGATGAGGTTGTAATGCCCCTCCTGCCCCTTGTCGTAGATGGGGGCCCGGCGCTGGATGATCTCCTGCAGCTGCTCAGCATCGAAAGTCTCGCCGGGCTTGGCCGAGCGCCAGACCTCCTCGGCAAGCGTCAGCACGGCCCGCCCGTCACCATCCGCCATGCGCACGAGGGAAGCTCTCGCCTCCTCGTCGAGCGGAAGGCTCTTGCCCGTGATCTCCTCGGCACGAAGCAGAATTTTCTGGATTGCCTCTTCGTAGAGGGACTTGAACAGGAGCACGCGAGCCCGGGAGAGGAGCGCTGCATTCAGCTCGAAGGATGGATTTTCGGTGGTCGCCCCGACCAGGGTGATCGTGCCGTCTTCCATGACCGGCAGGAAGGCGTCGAGCTGGGCGCGGTTGAAGCGATGGATCTCGTCCACGAAGAGCAGTGTCCCCGTGCCCATGGATCGGCGGTGACGTGCCGCCTCGAACACCTTCTTGAGGTCCGCCACGCCGGAGAAGATCGCCGAGATCTGGTCGAAATGCAGATCCGTCTCATAGGCCATCAGCCGGGCGACCGTGGTCTTGCCGGTGCCGGGCGGTCCCCAGAAAATCAGGGAGCCGAGGGACTTCGAGGCGATGAGCCGGGTGAGGATGCCATCCTGCCCCACGAGATGGTCCTGGCCGACCACTTCGGAGAGCTTGGTAGGCCGCAACCTGTCCGCCAGCGGACGGGGGGCGTTCTGGTCGAGGCCGGCGGAGGAGAACAGGTCACTCATGATGCACAGGGACTCAAAATCTTGTCCCTTATCAATAACCGATCCATAAGCCGCCGTCGCGCTTAACGGCCGAGTACCGTAGTGAAGGTACGCCCGCCGCGGCTCACGGTGATCTCCCAATAGCCGCCATTGCGGTTGATCAGGCTATCTGCATCCCGCGTATTCGCAACCCGATCGCCATTGATGGCGACGATCTGGTCGCCCTTCTCGAACCCGACGCTGGCGGCGACGCTGCGCTCCTCCAAGTCGGCCACCACGACGCCATCATCTGCCACGTCGATCTGCAGTTCGTCGGCGACCGCCGGCGACATGTTGACGAGGGTCGCGCCGGCAAATGGCGTCCGTCCGCGGCTGCGTACCGGATCCCGCAGCGGGTTCTCGGGCGGCGGCATGAGCTTGACCTGGATCGTGCTCCGCTTGCCGCCGCGCAGAACAGTCAGAGGCGCCTGCCCCTGAGTACCCTTGAGAGTGAAGCGGTAGCCGAAGGAATCCGGGTTATCGACCGGTTGCCCGTCGACCTCCAGGATAGCGTCGCCACGCTTAAGTCCTGCGTCCGCGGCAGGGCCCTTATCATAGACGGACGTGACGAGAACGCCGGTTGGGCGCTCCAGGCCTAGCCCGGTAGCGATGTCGCCGTCGACGGGCTGGAGGCGAGCGCCGAGCCAGGGACGGACCACATTCTTGGCGCCACCCCTGGCTGAATTGAGTACCACACGGACCATGCTGGACGGCACGGCAAAGCCGATGCCGATGCTGCCACCGGAGCGGGAATAGATGGCCGTGTTAATGCCGACAACGCGGCCGTTCATGTCGATGAGGGCACCGCCCGAATTACCGGGGTTGATGGCCGCGTCCGTCTGGATGAAGAACTGGTAGTCGGAGATGCCCACCTGGGTCCGCGCCAGGGCCGACACGATGCCTTGCGTCACCGTCTGGCCCACACCGAACGGATTGCCGATAGCCAGCACGATGTCGCCCACCTGCAGAGCCTCCGAGTCGCCCAGCTCAACGGCCTGGAGGTTGGTGGCATCTTTCAGCTTGAGCACGGCGATATCCGTGCGGGAGTCGCGCAACAGGATATCGGCCTCGAATTCGCGGCGATCGGCCAGGGCCACCTTCACCTCGTTCATATTTTCGATCACGTGGTTGTTCGTGATCACGAGGCCCGAGGCATCGACGATGACGCCCGAACCGAGGGAGCTCTGGGATCGTCCGCGGGGAACGCCAGGCGCGTTGTCGCCAAAGAAGCGGCGGAAATATTCATCGATAGCCGCGTTCTGCCGGCGATCGTTCCGCTTGGCGTAAACGTTGACGACTGATCCTGCGGTCTGGCGCACGATGGGCGCGAAGGAGAGCTGGACCTGGGCCTTGTTCTCGGGCACGACCCGTTGCGTCTGGGCCTGCGTCCCACCAACTCCAAGAGCGAGCGCGGCAACAGTCACGGCAAAGCGAAGCAGCGAGAAGCGCATGGCCAAGAATCCCTCGTTCAGCGATGCCCTTCGATAAAGCGCCGTGCACGAAAGTCCAAGCTCTACCGGGAATATGGGGAGACGCATGCGCAAAGAAAAAGGGCGGCCTGAAAGCCGCCCTTAATGGGATCGCGGGAGCCGAGGGTTACTCGGCAGCCTCGATGATCTCTTCCTTCATGGTCGGGCCCGAATCCTGGCCGCGCGCATCCACGTCGCGGTCCACGAACTCGATCACGGCCAGGGGGGCATTGTCGCCGTAGCGGAAGCCGGCCTTCAGGACGCGGGTGTAGCCGCCGTTGCGATCGCCGTAGCGCTTGCCGAGAACGTCGAAAAGCTTCTTGACCATAGCTTGGTCGCGCAGCTTCGACATGGCGAGGCGGCGGGCATGCATGTCACCGCGCTTGCCCAGCGTGATCAGCTTCTCGACGACCGGACGCAGGTCCTTGGCCTTCGGGAGCGTCGTAACGATCTGCTCGTGCTTGATCAGCGCAGCCGCCATATTGGCGAACATGGCCTTGCGGTGTTCGGTCGTACGGTTGAAACGACGACCACGGAATCCGTGACGCATTGGCTTTCTCCTAGATCTTCCGGCCGCCGTGCCAAGGGACGGACCGTCTCTCTTTTGATCCGCCGGTTTCCGGCGGGGCTTGATCGAAGCCGCCCATCAAGAATGACGAGCGGCTTCGGAATTCTTAGTAGTGCTCTTCGAAGCGCTTCGCGAGATCTTCGATGTTCTCTGGCGGCCAGCCCGGCACGTCCATGCCGAGATGCAGGCCCATGCCGGCGAGAACTTCCTTGATCTCGTTAAGCGACTTGCGACCGAAGTTCGGGGTACGAAGCATCTCGGCTTCCGACTTCTGGATCAGGTCGCCGATATAGACGATGTTGTCGTTCTTGAGGCAATTTGCCGAACGGACCGACAGCTCGAGCTCGTCGACTTTCTTGAGGAGCGCAGGGTTGAACGGCAGCTGCGGCGCAGCGGCGGCGGCCTCTTCCTTGCGGGGCTCTTCGAAGTTGACGAAGACCTGGAGCTGGTCCTGCAGGATACGGGCGGCATAGGCCACGGCATCCTCAGGGGTCACGGCGCCATTGGTCTCGACCGTCATGATCAGCTTGTCGTAGTCGAGGATCTGGCCCTCACGGGTGTTCTCGATACGATAGGAGACCTTCTTCACCGGGCTGTAGAGCGAATCGACCGGGATCAGGCCGATCGGCGCGTCCTCGGTGCGGTTGCGCTCGGCGGGAACATAGCCCTTGCCGGTGTCGACCGTGAACTCCATGCGGATCTCGGCGCCCTCGTCGAGGGTGCAGAGCACGAGCTCGGGGTTCAGGATCTGAACGTCGCCGACCGTGTTGATGTCGCCAGCCGTCACGGCGCCAGGGCCGGTCTTGCGGAGCGTCATGCGCTTGGCGCCTTCGCTCTGCATCTTGATGGCGATCGTCTTCACGTTGAGGACGATGTCCGTCACGTCCTCGCGGACGCCCGGGATAGAGGAGAACTCGTGCAGCACGCCGTCGATATGGACCGCCGTAACAGCGGCCCCTTGGAGGGACGACAGCAGGACGCGACGCAGGGAGTTGCCGAGCGTCGTGCCGAAGCCACGCTCGAGCGGCTCCGCAATGACCGTCGCAATGCGCTTCGGATCGTCGCCCGGGGAGACTTCGAGCTTGTTCGGCTTAATCAGCTCTTGCCAGTTCTTTTGGATCACAACCACACCTCATGAGGTACGGCTTGAAGGGAGGCGCAGGGCCAGCCCTTTAAACCGGAACGCGCGTGGGCCTTGGACCCACGTGCCGGATAACCTTAGACGCGGCGACGCTTGCGCGGGCGGCAGCCATTGTGCGGGATCGGCGTGACGTCACGGATCGATGTGACGGTGAAGCCGGCCGACTGAAGGGCGCGCAGGGCGGACTCACGGCCGGAGCCGGGACCGGACACCTCGACCTCGAGGGTACGCATGCCGTGCTCGGAAGCCTTGCGGGCCGCATCTTCGGCAGCGATCTGAGCCGCATAGGGGGTCGACTTACGCGAACCCTTGAAACCCATCGCACCGGCGGAAGACCACGAAATCGTGTTGCCCTGGGCGTCGGTGATGGTGATCATGGTGTTGTTGAACGAGGCGTTCACATGCGCCACGCCGGAAACGATGTTCTTGCGTTCGCGGCGGCGGACGCGGGTAGTTTCTTTAGCCATTCCAAAGATCCTTCAAGCGCGCCCGTTATGCCAGGCGCTCGGGAGAAAGGGCCACCCACCAGGGGCGGCCGCAAAACCTTACTTCTTCTTGCCGGCGATCGGCTTCGATTTGCCCTTGCGGGTGCGGGCATTCGTGTGGGTGCGCTGACCGCGGACCGGGAGGCTGCGGCGGTGGCGCAGGCCACGGTAAGCGGCGAGGTCCATCAGGCGCTTGATGTTCATGGACACTTCGCGGCGCAGGTCGCCCTCGACGATGTAATCGCGGTCGATGGTCTCGCGGATGGCCAGAACCTCGGCGTCGGTCAGCTGGTTCACGCGGCGCTCGGCCGGGATGTTGACCTTCTCGACGATCTCCTGGGCCTTCTTGGGCCCAATGCCGTGAATATACTGAAGCGCGATCACAACGCGCTTGGCAGTCGGGATGTTGACGCCTGCAATACGGGCCATCGTCCGTCTCCATGTGGGAAGCAAAAGCTTCGGGTTATGATTATCGCGCGTCCGGTGGAGGCCGGCCCCTGCGCGGGTTCCTTATGCGAAAACACAACAATCCAGAGCGGCCTCTTATGAAGCCCTCTGGATATGCAGGTTCTTGTGCAAGAGCTTGCCCCTAACGGAAATTAACCCGTTCGTCAAGCCCCCGCCCGTCAGCGACCGAGGATTTCCTTGATTGCCTGGGTTACGTCATCGATGGGTTTCATGCCATCGACGGTCTTCAGCATGCCCGTGCGCTCGTAGTAAGCCGAGAGAGGGGCCGTCTGATTTTTGTAGGCGTCGAGCCGGGTCTTGAAGACCTCCGGATTGTCATCCTTGCGGACGGGCTCTCCTCGAGCTTCCGTCTCCTTGGCCCGCCTGACGATACGCTCGACCAGCTCGGCCTGGTTGACCTTGAACTCGATGACGGCATCGAGCTTCAGGCCCTTGTCCGCCAACATCCGGTCGAAAGCGTCGGCCTGCGCGACAGTCCTGGGAAAGCCGTCGAGGATGAAACCGCCCTTGGCGTCCTGCTCCTCGATCCGGTCCGCAATGATGCCGACAACAATGTCGTCCGACACCAAGTCACCCCGGTCCATGACAGCCTTGGCCTTGAGGCCGACCGGCGTGCCGGCGGCCACGGCTGCGCGGAGCATGTCGCCGGTTGACAGCTGAGGAATCCCCAGCCGCTCAACCAGACGCACGGCCTGAGTGCCTTTACCGGCCCCCGGCGGCCCCAGCAGGATGATCCTCATCGACGTCCCCCTGACTTCGTCGAGATTGCTCGCCTTCAGGCGAGGCATCTGTTGTTAGCGTCTGCGCGCACCCTTGAGCTTCGCCTTCTTGACGAGGCCCTCATACTGATGAGCAAGCAGGTGACCGTGCACCTGAGCAACCGTGTCCATGGTAACAGACACGACGATCAGAAGCGAAGTCCCGCCAAAGTAGAATGGCAACGCCGCATAAGACACCAGGAGTTCGGGAATCAGGCAGATGATCACCAGGTAAATCGCACCAAGCACCGTGATGCGGGTCAGAACCTGATCGATGAAATCCGCCGTCCGCTCGCCGGGGCGGATGCCCGGGATGAAGCCGCCCTGCTTCTTCAGGTTGTCGGCCGTCTCCGTCGGATTGAACACGATGGCCGTATAGAAGAAAGCGAAGAACACGATCAGGGCCGCATACAGGAACATGTAAGCTGGGCGGCCGTGGCCGAGATAGGCAGTCAGCGTGGAAATGAAGCCCGTGCCGTCCGCATTGGTCTGGAAGCTGGCAATAGTCGCCGGAAGCAGAAGCAGCGAGGAGGCGAATATCGGCGGGATCACGCCCGAGGTGTTCAGCTTGAGCGGCAGGAAGGAGGTCTGGCCCTCATACATGCGGTTGCCGACCTGGCGCTTCGGGTAGTTGATGAGAAGACGCCGCTGGGCGCGCTCCATGAACACCACGAAGTAGATGATGGCGACTGCCATCACGATCACGCCGATGATCAGGCCTGTCGAGATCGCGCCCTGGCGGCCAAGCTCGAGGGTGCCGGCAATGGCAGTCGGCAGGTTCGCCACGATCCCGGCAAAGATGATGAGCGACGTGCCGTTGCCGATGCCGCGGGAGGTGATCTGCTCACCGAGCCACATGAGGAACATGGTGCCACCGGTGAGGGTGATCACGGTCGAGATCAGGAAGAACGGACCGGGCGCATCCACGATGTTGCCGGAGCCCTGAAGGCCCACCGCAATGCCCCAAGACTGGAACAGCGCCAGCATCACTGTGAGATAGCGGGTGTACTGGTTCAGGATCTTGCGGCCGGCCTCGCCTTCTTTCTTCAGCGCCTCGAGGGAGGGCAGAACGGAAGTAAGCAGCTGAACAATGATCGAGGCCGAGATATACGGCATGATGTTCAGGGCAAAGATCGCCATGCGCTCCACGGCGCCGCCTGAGAACATGTTGAAAAGGCCGAGCACGCCTCCGCTGGCGTTCTGGAAGCTCTGCGCCAGGGCCTCCGGGTTGATGCCGGGCAGCGGGATGTAAGTGCCGAGACGATAGACGATGAGGGCGCCCAAGGTGAACCAGATGCGCTTTTTCAGCTCATCGGCCTTGGCAATGGCGCCGAAATTGATGTTTGCCGCAAGTTGCTCGGCTGCTGAGGCCATAGTGGTGTCCCCGAAATACTTGAACCGTGACGGTTATCACGCAAACGGCGGCCACGCGATCATAACGCGGGCCGCCGCTTGGATCTTAGTCAATGTGGGCGCTGGCTCACGCCTGCGCAACGCCACCCAGCAGGGTGACAGAGCCACCGGCCTTCTCGATCGCTTCGACGGCCGACTTGGACGCGCCATGGACCTGGAAGGAAAGCTTCGTCTTGAGTTCGCCGACGCCGAGGATCTTCACGCCGTCGCGCGGCTTGGAGACCACCCCGGCAGCGACCAGCGACTCGACGGTGACGGCAGTGCCCTTGTCGAGCTTGCCGGCTTCGACGGCCTGCTGGATGCGGCCGACGTTGACCTCGTTGAGATCAATGGCGTTCGGCTTGTTGAAGCCGCGCTTCGGTAGACGACGATGCAGAGGCATCTGACCGCCTTCGAAGCCCTTGATCGCTACGCCGGAACGGGACGTCTGTCCCTTGACGCCACGACCGCCGGTCTTGCCCTTGCCGGAGCCGATACCACGGCCGACACGCATGCGGTTCTTGGTAGAACCTTCGTTGTCACGAATTTCGTTGAGTTTCATGACGCTCTCCTCACTGCCCGTCGACAACGCGCACGAGGTGCTTGACCTTTTCGATCATGCCGCGAACCGCAGGCGTGTCTTCCAAGGTCGAAGTACGGTGAAGCTTGTTGAGCTTGAGACCGATCAGCGTCTGACGCTGCTTGGCCTCGCGGCGGATCGGCGAACCGATCTGCTCAACGGTGACGGTGGATGCTGCCGTAGCAGGCTTCTTTGCCATGGTTACAGCCTCCCTTACGCTTCAGCGCCAGCAGCTTCGCTGGTGTCAGCGTCACGGCGGCGAGCCTGCAGCGTCGAGACCTTCAGGCCACGGCGAGCGGCGACCGAACGCGGGCTATCCTCGTTCTTGAGCGCATCGAAGGTCGCGCGGACGAGGTTGTACGGATTCGACGAGCCGAGCGACTTGGCGACCACGTCTTGCATGCCAACCACCTCGAAGACGGCGCGCATCGGGCCGCCGGCGATGATGCCGGTACCCTGAGGAGCAGCACGGAGCACGACCTTGCCGGCGCCGTGGCGACCGTTCACGTCGTGATGCAGGGTGCGGCCTTCGCGCAGAGCAACGCGGATCATGGAGCGCTTGGCAGCGTCCGTAGCCTTACGGATGGCTTCCGGCACTTCACGGGCCTTGCCGTGACCGAAGCCGACGCGGCCCTTCTGGTCGCCGACGACGACGAGAGCAGCAAAGCCGAAACGACGGCCGCCCTTCACGACTTTGGCGACGCGGTTGATGTGGACCAGGCGGTCCACGAATTCGCTGTCGCGCTCTTCGCGATCAGCACGTTCTCTTGGTTCTCTAGCCATGAGACCTCTCACTTGCGCGGGCGGCGGGCCCGCTCGCTAAGGGTTGCTTGGATTATACCCGCCGTTAGAAATCCAGACCGCCTTCACGGGCAGCGTCGGCCAGAGCCTTGACGCGGCCATGATAGAGGTAGCCCGAACGGTCGAAGATGACCTGCTTCACGCCGGCAGCAACCGCGCGCTCAGCTACGAGCTTCCCCACTTCCTTTGCCGCATCGACGGTGGCGCCGGTCCTGAGCTTGCCTTTCAGGTCAGCCTCGAGGGTCGAAGCCGCCGCGACCGTATGGCCTCGCACGTCATCGATAACCTGGGCGTAGATCTGCTTGGACGAACGGAAGACCGACAAACGCGGACGACCATTCGCTGCCTTCTTGATCGCACGGCGCACACGAGCCTTGCGGCGATCTTCAGCGCCTTTCTTCTCAGCCATGATACGTCGTCCTTACTTCTTCTTGCCTTCCTTGCGGAAGATGAACTCGTTGGCATACTTGACGCCCTTGCCCTTATAGGGCTCCGGACCGCGATATTCGCGGATCTCGGCGGCAGTCTGACCAACGACCTGCTTGTCGATGCCAGCGACAATGACTTCCGTCGGCTTCGGCGTCGTGATCGTCACGCCCGCCGGAATCGCGTAGTCGATGTCGTGGCTGTAGCCCAGCGACAGCTTCAGCACCTTGCCGGCAACGGCGGCCTTGTAGCCAACGCCGTTGATCTCAAGACGCTTCTCGAAGCCCTTGGACACGCCTTCGACCAGGTTTGCCACCTGGGCGCGGGACATGCCCCACTTCGCACGGGCGGTCTTGGACTCGTCGCGCGGGTTCACCGCCACGGCGCCGTCTTCAAGAGCAACCAGCACTTCTTCGGGAACGAGGAACGAGAGTTCGCCCTTCGAGCCCTTAACCTTCACCATCTGACCGTCGACGGTCGCCGTCACACCTGACGGAACCGGAACGGGCTTCTTGCCTACTCGTGACATTTTCGAATCCTCGTGGTTCTGTGCGAGTGCCTGGCCTTAGAAGACCTTGCAGAGCACTTCGCCGCCCACGTTCTTCTCACGGGCCTCGTGATCGGCCATCACGCCCTGGGGCGTCGAGAGAATGGTGATGCCCAGACCGTCGGCCACGCGCGGCATGGTGTCGACGGAAGCATACACGCGGCGGCCCGGCTTGGAGACGCGCTCGATGGAGCGGATCACCGGCTGCCCGTCATAGTACTTGAGCTCGATCGAGAACTCGGTCCGGCCGTTGCCGAACTCCGTCTGCGAGTAGTCGCGGATGTAGCCCTCGGACTTGAGAACTTCGAGAACGCGAGCACGCAGCTTCGAGCCAGGGGTGGAAACAGTACCGCGACGGCGCATCTGCGCGTTGCGGATACGGGTGAGCATATCGCCCAACGGATCGTTGATCATATGATGCCCTCCCTTACCAGCTGGACTTCACGAGGCCCGGAATCAGGCCCTTGTTGCCGAGCTCGCGCAGGGCGATACGGGACATGCCGAGCTTACGGTAGTAAGCGCGGGGACGACCCGTGATCTCGCAACGGTTGCGGATGCGGGTCGGGCTCGCGTTGCGCGGCAGCTCGGCCAGCTTGAGGCGCGCCTCGAAGCGCTCCTCCATGCTCTTCGACTCGTCGTTGGCGACCGCCAGGAGGCGCTCGCGGCGACCGGCGAACTTCTTCACCAGCTCGCGACGGTGCTTGTTCTTCTCAATAGCGCTTTTCTTAGCCATGCTTTTATCTCCAGTGTCCGCGTTTGAGGACAGTTATCCTCACTGCCGGAACGGGAAGTTGAAGTGACGTAGCAGTGCGCGGGCTTCGTCGTCAGTCTTCGCCGTAGTGGTGATGATGACGTCCATGCCCCAAACCTGCTCGACCCTGTCGTAATTGATCTCAGGGAACACCAAGTGCTCCTTGATACCCATTGCGTAGTTGCCGCGGCCGTCGAACGATTTCGGGTTCAGGCCCCGGAAGTCGCGGACGCGCGGGAGCGCGATGGTCACGAAGCGGTCAAGGAACTCGTACATGCGAGCCTTCCGCAGCGTAACCTTGGCACCGATCGGCATACCCTCGCGAACCTTGAACTGCGAGATAGCCTTACGGGCCTTCGTGATCACCGGCTTCTGGCCGGCGATGAGCGCGAGATCGGCAGCGGCAACCGAAGCCTTCTTCGAGTCCGCGGTCGACTCGCCAACGCCCATGTTGAGGACGATCTTCTCGATCGTCGGCACTTCCATGGGGTTCTTGTAGCCGAATTCTTCAATCAGCTTCGGACGCACCACTTCCTCGTAGTGCTTCTTGAGCCGCGGCGTGTAGCCGTCCACCTGAGCCTTAGCCATCGATCAGGTCCCCCGAACGCTTGGCGAAACGGACCTTGCGGCCGTCTTCGAGAATTTTGAAACCAACCCGGGTCGGCTTGCCGTCCTTCGGGTCTGCGTAGGCCAGGTTCGACAGGTGGATGGCAGCCTCTTTCGAGATGATGCCCGCTTCCTGGCTTGCCGTCTGGCGCTGGTGGCGCTTCACGACGTTCACGCCGCGGACGACCGCGCGTTCTTCCTTCGGGAGCACCTGGACAACTTCACCGGTCTTGCCCTTGTCGCGACCGGTCAGGACAACGACCTTGTCGCCCTTCTTGATCTTCGCGGCCATTAGAGCACCTCCGGCGCAAGCGAAATGATTTTCATGTGGTTCTTGGCACGCAGTTCGCGGGGAACGGGGCCGAAGATACGGGTGCCGACCGGCTCTTTCTGATTGTTGATAAGAACGGCGGCATTGCGGTCGAAACGGATGACCGAACCGTCAGCGCGACGGATGTCCTTGGCGGTGCGCACGACGACCGCCTTCATGACGTCGCCCTTCTTCACGCGGCCGCGCGGGATAGCTTCTTTCACGGATACGACGATGATATCGCCCACGGAAGCGTACTTACGCTTCGAACCGCCGAGAACCTTGATGCACATCACGCGACGGGCGCCGGAATTGTCGGCGACGTCAAGATTCGTCTGCATCTGGATCATGGCTTTGATCCTTTCCTTTGTTTCAGACAGGTTTCCGGGCCAAGGCAGGATTGCCCCCCGGACTACGCCTGACGGGGATCTCTTGTCCCCTGCCCTTCATATGTCGAGAAAGGCGGCCGTATACACGAGCCGCCCTCGAATGACAACCCCTAGGGAAGGCTTTTTAGGCCTTCGCTTGGTCGACGAGCACCCAGGTCTTGAGCTTGGAGAGCGGCTTGGTCTCTTCGATGAAGACCGTGTCGCCCACCTTGGCTGTGTTGTTCTCGTCATGAGCGTGGTAGTTCTTCGTCTTACGCACGGTCTTCTTCATGACCGGGTGCGTAAAGCGACGCTCCACCTTCACAACGACCGTCTTGTCCTGCTTGTCGCTGACAACGACGCCCTGCAAAACGCGCTTTGGCATCTTGATTTCCTCTTAAGCCTTGGCCGCAGCAGCCTTCTGGCGCTGCAGTGTCTTGACGCGGGCGACGTCCCGACGGACCTCACGGACGCGTCCGGTGTTCTCGAGCTGGCCCGTGGCGCGCTGGAAGCGGAGGTTGAACTGCTCCTTCTTCAGGTTCAGCAGCTCATCCGACAGCTGGTCAGCGGACATTGCCTTAAGGTCAGAGAATCTCTGCTTGGTCTTCATGATTCCCTCCTCACTCGGCAATGCGCTGGATGAAGCGCGTCTTGATCGGAAGCTTCGCAGCGCCGAGGCGCAAGGCCTCGCGAGCGATATCCTCTGACACGCCGTCGATCTCGAACATGATACGGCCAGGCTTCACCTTGGCCGCCCAGAACTCGGGAGCACCCTTACCTTTACCCATACGCACTTCGGTCGGCTTAGACGACACCGGCACGTCCGGGAAGATACGGATCCACACCCGGCCCGCGCGCTTCATGGCGCGGGTGATGGCGCGGCGAGCCGCCTCGATCTGGCGAGCGTTGACACGCTCGGGTTCCATCGCCTTCAGGCCGAACTGGCCGAAGTTGAGGTCCGTGCCGCCCTTCGCGGTGCCGGAAATGCGGCCCTTGAACTGCTTACGGAACTTGGTTTTCTTCGGTTGCAACATGGCAAACCTCTCCTGACCTCTCGGTTACGCCGCTTGCTCGCGGCGGCCACCGGAGCGGCCTCCTTCGTCGTTCATCCGCTTGTCCTGGGCCATCGGATCGTGCTCAAGGATTTCGCCCTTGAAGATCCAGACCTTGATGCCGCAGGTGCCATAGGTCGTGAAAGCCGTGGACGTTCCGTAATCCACATCCGCACGCAGGGTGTGCAGCGGAACGCGGCCCTCGCGGTACCATTCCAGGCGGGCGATTTCAGCGCCACCCAGACGGCCCGAGCAGTTGATACGGATGCCCTCGGCACCCAGACGCATCGCCGACTGAACGGCACGCTTCATGGCACGGCGGAATGCAACGCGGCGCTCGAGCTGCTGGGCGATGGAATCGGCCACCAGCGTCGCGTCGACTTCCGGCTTGCGGACTTCGACGATGTTGATCGCCACATCCGCGTCGGTCATCTTGGCGACGAGCTTGCGGAGCTTCTCGATGTCGGCACCCTTCTTGCCGATCACCACGCCCGGACGACCCGAGTGAATGGTGACGCGGCACTTCTTGTGCGGACGCTCGATGACGATCTTCGAAACGGCGGCCTGCTTCAGCTGCTTCATCAGCGCTTCGCGGATCGCCATATCCTCGTGCATCAGCTTGGCGTACTCGCCCTTGCCGGCGAACCAGCGCGAGTCCCAGGTCCGGTTGATGCCGAGCCGAAGACCGATCGGGTTAACTTTCTGACCCATCTGGTTCTCCTTTATGCCTGTTCGGCAACTTCCCGAACCACGATCGTGAGGTTCGAGAACGGCTTTTCGATACGAGCGCCCCGGCCACGGGCCCGGGCGTGGAAGCGCTTCATGACAAGCGCCTTGCCGACGAAGGCCTGGCTGACGACGAGATCGTCCACATCGAGATTGTGGTTGTTCTCGGCGTTGGCAATGGCGCTCTCGAGGCACTTCTTCACGTCGCGAGCGATGCGCTTGCGGGAGAACTCGAGATCGGCGAGAGCCGCAGAAACCTTCTTGCCGCGGATAAGGGCCGCAACAAGGTTGAGCTTCTGGGGGCTGACGCGCAGCATGCGAGCGACGGCTTGTGCCTCTGTGTCGCTCAGTGCGCGAGGAGTCGCGGCCTTACCCATCTTACTTCCTCTTCGCCTTCTTGTCCGCCGCGTGGCCGTGGAAGGTGCGGGTCGGCGAGAACTCGCCGAACTTGTGACCCACCATTTCCTCGCTCACGTTGACGGGAATGTGCTTCTGACCGTTGTAGACCCCGAACGTGAGGCCCACAAACTGCGGGAGGATCGTGGAGCGACGGCTCCAGATCTTGATAACCTCGTTGCGGCCCGAGGAACGGGCAGCCTCGGCCTTCTTGAGGAGGTAGCCGTCGACGAACGGACCCTTCCAAAGCGAACGTGCCATGACGTGCCTCTATCCTTACTTCTTCCGAGCGTGACGGCTCGACACGATGAACTTGTCGGTCCGCTTGTTCGAACGGGTTTTCTTGCCCTTGGTCGGAACGCCCCATGGGGACACCGGATGGCGACCACCGGACGTACGGCCCTCACCACCACCGTGCGGGTGGTCGATCGGGTTCATGGAAACGCCGCGGTTGTGCGGACGCTTGCCAAGCCAGCGGTTACGACCAGCCTTACCGATCGAGGTGTTCATGTGGTCAGGGTTCGACACCGCACCGACGCTGGCGAAGCACTGGCCATGGACCAGACGCTGCTCGCCGGAGTTCAGGCGGACCGTCACGTAGCCCTGGTCACGACCCACGATTTGGGCGTAGGTGCCGGCGGAGCGGGCGAGTGCGCCACCCTTGCCGACCTTCAGCTCCACATTGTGGATGATCGTTCCCACCGGCATGTTGCCGATCGGCATCGCGTTGCCCGGCTTGATGTCGACCTGCTCGCCGGCCGACACCTGGTCGCCGACAGCCAGACGCTGCGGGGCCAGGATGTAGGCTTGCTCGCCGTCGGCGTAGCCGATGAGCGCGATGAAGGCGGTGCGGTTCGGATCGTACTCGATCCGCTCCACGGTCGCCACATCGCCCATACGGCCGCGACGCTTGAAGTCGACCAGGCGCAGGGTTCGCTTGTGACCACCGCCACGGAAGCGGACGGTCACGCGACCCAGGTTGTTACGGCCGCCGGAGGAGCTCTTGCCCTCCGTCAGCTTCTTGACCGGCTTGCCCTTGTAGAGCTCGCTGCGGTCCACGATCACCAGCTGGCGTAGGCCGGGGGTGATTGGTTTGAATGTTTTCAAAGCCATCGGATCACTCTCTCAACCGATCAGAGGCCCGTCGTGACGTCGATGGTTTGGCCCTCAGCGAGGGTTATAACCGCCTTCTTCACGTCCGACCGCTGGCCGCGGGTGCCGCGGAACATCTTCACTTTGCCCTTGGTGAGGATCGTATTGACGCTCTTCACCTTGACATCGAACAGCTTCTCAACCGCTTCCTTGATCTGCGGCTTCGTCGCATCCAGTCGAACCTTGAAGACGACCTTGTTCTGTTCGGACAGGGCCGTGGCCTTCTCGGTAATGACCGGGCTCACGATTACATCGTAATGGCGCGGGTCCAGGCTCATTTGAAGCGCGCCTCCAGCGCATCGACAGCCGACTTCGTGAGAACGAGCTTCTCGCGACGCAGGATGTCATAGACGTTGATGCCCTGCACCGGCAGGACGTCGATGTTCGGGATGTTGCGAGCAGCCCGCTGGAAGTTCGTCTCGATTTCAGCGCCGCCGATGATCAGGGCGTTGCCGAGGCCGAGCTTGCCGAAGCGCTCGACGAGAGCCTTCGTCTTAGGCTCGGAGAGCGTCACGTCGTCGATCACGACGAGCGAAGCGTCCTTAGCCTTGGACGAGAGCGCGTGCCTCAGAGCGAGGGCACGAACCTTCTTGGGCAGGTCGTGTGCATGGCTGCGGACCTGCGGGCCGAAGGCACGACCGCCGCCCCGGAACTGGGGAGCGCTCGCGGCGCCGTGGCGGGCGCCGCCGGTGCCCTTCTGCTTGTAGACCTTCTTCGTGGTCCGATCAATGAGCGAGCGGTTCTTCACGGCGTGCGTACCGGCCTGGCGCTTCGCGAGCTGCCAGCGGACGCAGCGGGCCAGAAGATCGGCGCGCGGCTCGAGACCGAAGATGGCCTCGTTCAGGTCGACAGAACCAGCGGTTTTGCCCTCAAGCGTGGTGATATCAAGTTTCATCACGCATTCTCCTCTTGGGCCTGCTCAGCCTGGACGGCCGGCGCAGAGTCGTTGGCCGTGCGGAATGCGCCGGGCATCGGCACCTCTGCAGGCAGCTTGCGCTTCACCGCATCGCGGACGAAGATCCAGCCGCCGGCAACGCCAGGAACGGCGCCTTCGACGAGGATCAGACCGCGCTCGACGTCGGTCGACACCACTCGCAGGTTCTGCGTCGTGACGCGCTCGACACCCAGGTGACCCGGCATCTTCTTGTTCTTGAACGTCTTGCCCGGATCCTGGCGTCCGCCGGTCGAACCGATCGACCGGTGTGAGACCGAGACGCCGTGTGTGGCGCGCAGTCCGCCGAAGTTCCAGCGCTTCATGCCGCCGGCGAAGCCCTTACCGGTGGTGATGCCCGTGACGTCCACGAACTGACCGGCAATGAAGTGATCAGCGGTGATCTCGGCGCCGACCGGGATGACAGCATCCTCGGAGACGCGGAATTCCGCGAGCTTGCGCTTCGGCTCGACCTTGGCGATGGCAAAGTTGCCGCGCTCGGCCTTCGAAACGTTCTTCACCTTGGCCTTGCCGACGCCGACCTGCAGCGCGGTGTAGCCGTTCTTTTCCTTGGTCCGGTGGGCGACGACCTGACAGCTGTCGACCTTCAGAACCGTGACGGGGATGTGTTCGCCGGCATCCGTGAAGATGCGGGTCATCCCTAGTTTCTGTGCAATGACGCCTGAGCGCATGTGCGTATCCTCTCGGCGTGTCTACCGAAAGCTCCAGCCTAACGGCTTAGAGCTTGATTTCCACGTCCACACCAGCAGCAAGATCGAGCTTCATAAGGGCATCAACCGTCTGCGGGGTGGGGTCCACGATATCGAGAACACGCTTGTGAGTGCGCATCTCGAACTGCTCGCGCGACTTCTTGTCGATGTGCGGCGAGCGAAGCACCGTAAAGCGCTCGATGCGCGTCGGCAGCGGGATGGGCCCGCGAACCTGAGCGCCGGTCCGCTTCGCGGTCGACACGATTTCCCGTGTCGAAGCGTCGAGGATCCGATGGTCGAACGCCTTAAGGCGAATACGAATGTTTTGACCGTTCATGGCTTATCCATTCAGCAAGGGAAGCGACCGAGCCGTGACCCGGCCGCTGTCCTTTGATCCTCTATCTATCAATCCATCACGGCGGCGACGACGCCGGCGCCGACGGTACGGCCGCCCTCACGGATGGCGAAGCGCAGCTTCTCCTCCATGGCGATCGGCGCGATCAGCGTCACCTCCATGGTGATGTTGTCGCCCGGCATCACCATCTCGGTGCCTTCCGGCAGCGTCACCACGCCCGTCACGTCCGTCGTGCGGAAGTAAAACTGCGGACGGTAGTTGCCGAAGAACGGCGTATGACGACCGCCCTCTTCCTTCGTCAGGATGTAGGCCTCGGCTTTGAACTTCGTGTGCGGCTTGATCGAGCCCGGCTTGCACAGCACCTGGCCGCGCTCCACGTCCTCGCGCTTCGTGCCGCGCAGCAGAACGCCCACGTTGTCGCCCGCCTGGCCCTGGTCGAGCAGCTTGCGGAACATCTCGACGCCCGTGACCGTCGTCTTGACCGTGGCCTTCAGGCCCACGATCTCAACTTCCTCACCGACCTTCACGATGCCGCGCTCCACGCGACCCGTCACCACCGTGCCGCGGCCCGAGATCGAGAACACGTCCTCGATCGGCATCAGGAATGGCTGGTCGATCGGACGCTCCGGCTGCGGGATGTAGGCATCCACCTCGGCCATCAGCTTGAGCACCGCATCGCGGCCGATCTCAGGCTGGCGGTCCTCCAGAGCGCAAAGAGCCGAGCCCTTCACGATCGGAATGTCGTCGCCCGGGAAGTCGTACTTCGACAGAAGCTCGCGCACCTCGAGCTCAACCAGGTCAAGCAGCTCGGCGTCGTCGACCATGTCGACCTTGTTCATGAACACCACGAGAGCAGGCACGCCCACCTGGCGGGCCAGCAGGATGTGCTCGCGGGTCTGCGGCATCGGGCCGTCGGCCGACGACACCACCAGGATCGCGCCGTCCATCTGGGCCGCACCCGTGATCATGTTCTTCACGTAGTCGGCGTGGCCGGGGCAGTCCACGTGGGCATAGTGACGGTTCTTGGTCTCGTACTCCACGTGCGCGGTCGAGATCGTGATCCCGCGCGCCTTCTCTTCCGGCGCCTTGTCGATCTGGTCGTAGGCCGTAAACGTCGCCCCGCCCGACTCCGCCAGAACCTTCGTGATCGCCGCCGTCAGAGACGTCTTGCCATGGTCCACGTGACCAATCGTCCCAATGTTGCAGTGCGGCTTATTGCGCTCAAACTTTTCCTTCGCCATCGTGGCACCCGTTCCTTTGATCGTTCAAATTTCGCTTAGTGGGTTCAGGCGTACTTCGCCTGAACCTCGGCAGCCACGTTCGACGGCACCTGTTCGTAGTGGTCGAACTGCATGGTGTAGCTCGCACGACCCTGGCTCATGCCGCGCAGGGTGTTGACGTAGCCGAACATGTTGGCGAGCGGGACCATCGCGTTGATGACCACGGCGTTGCCGCGCATGTCCTGGCCTTGGATCTGGCCACGGCGAGAGTTCAGATCGCCGATCACCGAACCCGTATAGTCTTCCGGGGTCGTGACCTCGACCTTCATCACCGGCTCGAGCAGAACCGATCCGCCCTTCTGAAGGGCTTCGCGGAGCGCCGCACGGGAGGCGATTTCGAAGGCCAGGGCCGACGAGTCGACTTCGTGGAAGGCACCGTCGACGAGTTCGACCTTGAGGTCGACCACCGGGAAGCCGGCAACCACGCCAGCACCCACGACCGACTGCAGGCCCTTCTCGACGCCCGGAATGTACTCCTTCGGCACCGCACCGCCGACGATCTTCGACTCGAAGGCGAAGCCTGCACCCTGCTCGTTCGGCTGAACGACGATCTTGACGCGGGCGAACTGGCCCGTACCGCCGGTCTGCTTCTTGTGGGTGTAGTCGATCTCAGCCTTCTTCGTGACCGTCTCGCGGTAGGCGACCTGCGGAGCACCGATATTCGCATCGACCTTGTAGGTACGACGGAGAATGTCGACCTTGATGTCGAGGTGAAGCTCGCCCATGCCCTTCAGGATAGTCTGACCCGACTCCTGGTCGGTGGAGACGCGGAAGGACGGGTCCTCCGCAGCCAGCTTCGACAGGGCAAGGCCCAGCTTCTCCTGGTCGGCCTTCGACTTCGGCTCGATGGCGATTTCGATCACCGGCTCCGGGAACTCCATGCGCTCGAGGATCACGGGCTTAGCCGGATCGCAGAGCGTGTCACCGGTGCGGACTTCCTTGAGGCCGGCGAGAGCGACGATGTCGCCCGCATAGGCTTCCTTGATGTCCTCACGGTTGTTCGCATGCATCAGCAGCATGCGGCCGACACGCTCTTTCTTGTCGCGAGACGAGTTGAGCAGAGTCTCACCAGCGTTCACCTTGCCGGAATAGACGCGGCAGAAGGTGATCGTGCCGACGAAGGGGTCGTCCATGATCTTGAAGGCGAGCATGGAGAAGCCTTCGTCGTCCTTCGGCAGACGGGTTGTCGGCTCTTCGGTCTTGAAGTCGATGCCCTGGATAGCCTCACGGTCTGCCGGGGACGGCAGGAAGTCTACGACGGCGTCGAGCAGGGGCTGAACGCCCTTGTTCTTGAACGCGGAGCCGCAAAGCACCGGGTGGAAGGCGCGACGCTGCACAGCGGTACGGATCAGGCGGCGCAGAGTGGCCTCGTCCGGCTCCTGGCCATCGAGGTAGGCCATCATGGCCTCGTCGTCCATCTCGACGGCAGCTTCGACGAGCTTGCCGCGATACTCGAGGGCCTGATCCTTCAGGTCCGCCGGAATCTCGACTTCGTCGAAGTTGGCGCCGAGGGCCTCACCGGACCAGACAAGGGCCTTCATCTTGATCAGATCGACCATGCCGCGGAAATCGCTCTCCGCTCCAATCGGGATCTGAAGGCAGACAGGCTTGCCGGCAACGCGCTTGATGATGTCTGCGACGCAGTTGAAGAAGTTCGCGCCGGTCTTGTCCATCTTGTTGACGAACACGACACGGGGAACGTCGTACTTGTCGGCCTGGCGCCACACGGTCTCGGTCTGAGGCTCGACGCCCTGGTTGCCGTCGAGAACGCAGACGGCGCCGTCGAGCACGCGCAGCGAACGCTCAACTTCGATGGTGAAGTCGACGTGGCCGGGAGTGTCGATGATGTTCAGGCGCTTGTCGTTCCAGAAGCAGGTGGTCGCAGCGGACGTGATCGTGATGCCACGCTCCTGCTCCTGTTCCATCCAGTCCATGGTGGCGGCACCCTCGTGCACTTCACCGATCTTGTGGGACTTACCGGTGTAGTAAAGGATGCGCTCGGTCGTGGTGGTCTTGCCGGCATCGATGTGGGCCATGATGCCGAAGTTGCGGTAGTCCTCAATCGCGTGCGTGCGGGGCATCGCTCAGCTCCTCAGACCTTTACCAGCGGTAATGCGAGAACGCACGGTTGGCTTCCGCCATACGGTGGGTGTCTTCGCGCTTCTTCACGGCATTGCCGCGGTTGTTCGAGGCATCGAGCAGCTCAGCGGAGAGACGCTCGATCATGGTCTTGTCGTTGCGCCCGCGAGCCGCCTGGATGATCCAGCGGATCGCGAGAGCCTGACGGCGCTCGGTACGAACTTCGACCGGGACCTGATAGGTCGCACCGCCGACGCGGCGGGAACGGACCTCGATCGCCGGAGCGACGTTGTCGAGGGCCTGCTTGAAGACCTCGAGCGGGTTCGCCTTGGCACGGCTTTCGATGCTGTCGAACGCACCGTAGACGATGCTTTCGGCTGCGGACTTCTTGCCGTCGTACATGATGGAATTCATGAACTTGGTGACGACGATATCGCCGAACTTCGCGTCCGGGATGATCTCACGCTTTTCGGCGCTATGGCGGCGGGACATGAGCTAGCTCCGACCTCAAATACAGTTGACGGCTTACTTCGGCCGCTTCGCGCCGTACTTCGAACGACGCTGCTTACGATTCTTCACGCCCTGGGTGTCGAGGACACCGCGGAGGATGTGATAACGGACACCCGGAAGGTCCTTCACGCGACCGCCGCGGATCATGACCACGGAGTGCTCTTGAAGGTTGTGACCCTCGCCCGGGATATACCCGATGACTTCGAACCCGTTCGTCAGACGAACCTTGGCGACCTTACGCAGAGCCGAGTTCGGCTTCTTCGGGGTCGTCGTATAAACGCGCGTGCACACGCCACGCTTCTGCGGGCAGGCCTCAAGCGCGGGAACCTTATTCCGGCTCTTTTGCGCAGTCCGCGGCTTGCGGATCAGCTGAGAGATCGTTGGCATCCTGTGCCCTCTTTGACCGGCCACCCGACAGGTGGCCATGAATGTGTCTTCAACGGTTGAACGCCGCCCTTCGCTTCTGCGGACCCATTTAGGTTGCACAAAACGAAGCCACGCCATTGACTTGGGTAAGCCCCTGGCGCGGTGCGATTGCAGAGGACCACGATCTGGTGACCGCGGTCGTGCCCTAAATCTGACAAGTGTCAGTCAAGGTTGAGTTCGGCAGCGTTTAGGTGGCATCCGTCGAAGCTAGGCGCCTCGACTGGCGAAAACCTACGGCCAGCCGGAAAGTCCGGTCTCTCTAGCGTCCGAGTCGCGCAAAGTCAACACTTTTCGGTAACGATCCAGAAAGGCGCTCCCTAAACGACGGGATCCAGCCGGGCCTGTCCCTTCCATAGGCTTTTCCTCCACCCGGCACAAGGTTATGAAGTAGCAACGGCATTGAGGGACGAACGGTGACGGCGGCGATCCATTTCGAGACAGAAGCCTTCGATGTGACCCATGGGAAACCAATGGACCGCCATTTCGCCGGTCACGGCTTCCTCTCGGCCTACGCCCGGTATTCGTCTCATAAGGATCCGATCGGGTATGTCGGCAATGCCAAGATCGGCGCTGAATTCAGCAGCTTCATCAAGAGCTTCCGCCCTGTAAGCTCACCGCAATACATCGTGACCGCCAAGGCTGGAGCCCTGAGGCAGGTCGGCTGTCTCTTTACACCCAGCCCGATCAATGCCGCGCAAACCTGGCAGAGGGAACTTCACGGGCCGAGGTCCTGGAGCCTATGCGGGGTGAATCACACCCTGTCGTCCGCCCGGGCCATGGACGGGCTAACCGGCCTCCTCACGGCTGCAGTGCAGCCTTGGGATGCGATCATCTGCACATCGACGGCCTCCCGTGCGGTCATCGAAACTCTGTTTGCGCGCCAGGAGGATCATCTGTCGCGTCGCCTGGGTGCGAGCCGCTTCGTCAGGCCGCAACTTCCGGTGATTCCCCTTGGTGTGAACTGTGAGACTCAGGCCCGGCGTTCGGAGCGCAGGGGCGAGGCGCGCGCCTCCCTCGGCGTCGAACCGGGTGATTTCGTCGTCCTGTTTCTCGGACGGCTGTCTTTCCACGCCAAGGCAAATCCGGCTCCCATGTATCTGGCCCTGGAGCGCTTGGCCGCCCGTCATCGGGTCGTCCTGATCGAATGCGGCTGGACGGCCAACGATCAGATCGCTCAGGCCTTCTCGGAAGCGAGGGCCAAGCTCTGCCCATCGGTCCGATCCATCGTGCTCGATGGCCGCGTCAATGAGGTGCGCGACAGAGCCTGGGCGGCGGCAGACGTGTTCTGCTCTCTGTCCGACAACATTCAGGAGACCTTCGGTCTCACCCCTATCGAGGCCATGGCGGCCGGGCTGCCCGTGGTGGTGACGGATTGGGACGGGTATAAAGATACCGTCAGGAACGGCATCGACGGATTTGCCATTCCGACTGTGGCTGCACCGCCAGGAGCGGGACAGCATCTTGCCACGCGCCATGCGCTCGAGATCGACACTTACGATTCCTATATCGGCCAAGCCTCGACTGCGGTCGCCGTGGACGTGGATGCGACGGCGGCTGCCTTCGAGCGCCTTGCGGCCAATCCGGACCTACGGCGACGCATGGGCGCCAACGGGAAGGCCCGTGCGAGAGAGCGCTTCGAGTGGGAGGTCATCGTCAAAGCCTATGAAGAGCTGTGGCAGGAACTGGCTGCTTTGAGGAATGCCGGACAGGCAGCGCCCTCCCCTGAAGCTAAGCTTGGTTTCTGGCCGTCTCGTCCCGATCCGTTCGAACTCTTCGCGAGCTTCCCGTCGATCCCCTTTTCGAGCCAGAAGGTCTTTTCGCAGGTAGGTGATATTGCTGAGACCGAGGTGCAGGAGCGGCTTAGTCTGAAGATGTCCTTAGTGAATGCATCACCGGATATCTCCGCAGCCTTCCTCCTGGCGGTGTGGAAGGTGGCTGGCGGCCACGGAGCGACAGTCCGGGATGTCCTTGCCACGCACCAGAACACCTCGGCGGCCCTGGCCGTCAGAGCCCTCCTATGGCTGACGAAGCTCGGGCTTCTCAAAACTGACTCTTAAGCCAACCGCCCACGAAAAAGGCCGCCCGGAGGCGGCCTTTTCATTCTCGTGATGCCGTCGCAGCTTATTCGGCGGCCGGAGGCAGCTCGCTGACCTGAGCCTGGGACTCGGAGCGCTTCTGCTGCAGGATCAGCTCGTCGCGATGGGTCGCAACGGCCTTGATCTGAGCGGTGAGTGCGCCCGTGCCAGCCGGGATCAGGCTGCCGACGATGACGTTCTCCTTGAGGCCCTCGAGGGTGTCGACCTTGCCGTTGACCGCCGCTTCCGTGAGGACGCGGGTGGTCTCCTGGAAGGACGCCGCCGAGATGAAGGAGCGGGTTTGCAGCGAGGCCTTGGTGATGCCGAGGAGAACCGGCACGCCAACGGCGGGCTTCTTCTTCTCAGACACCAGACGCTCGTTGATCTCCTCGAACTCGAGACGATCCACCTGTTCACCGGTGAGCAGCTCGGAATCGCCGCCCTCGGTGATCTCAACCTTCTGAAGCATCTGGCGAACGATCACCTCGATGTGCTTGTCGTTGATGAGCACGCCTTGGAGACGGTAGACCTCCTGGATCTCGTTGACGAGATAGGCCGCGAGTTCCTCGACGCCCTTGATCGCCAGGATGTCGTGCGGAGCCGGGTTGCCGTCGACGATGAAATCGCCGGTCTCGACCACGTCGTTATCCTGCAGGTGGATGTGCTTGCCCTTCGGGATCAGGTACTCCACCGGCTCGGAGCCATCGTGCGGGTTCAGCGTCAGACGACGCTTGCTCTTGTAGTCGCGGCCGAACTGAATCGTGCCGGACTTCTCCGCAATGATGGCCGCATCCTTCGGACGACGGGCCTCGAACAGCTCCGCCACGCGCGGCAGACCGCCCGTGATGTCGCGGGTCTTGGCGCTCTCGGTCGAGACACGGGCGAGGATATCGCCGGCCTTGACCTTCGAGCCCGGATCGGCCGCGAGGATCGCATCCACGGGCAGAAGATACCGGGCGTCACCGCCGCGGGCGACCTTCGCCACCTTGCCGCCGGCGCCCTGGATGACCACCGCCGGGCGCAGGTCGGCTGTCCGCGGAGAACCGCGCCAGTCGATGACCACGCGCTTGGCGATGCCGGTCGACTCGTCCATCGATTCGATCATCGATGCGCCGTCCACGAGGTCCTCGTAGCCCACCGTACCGTCGATTTCCGTGAGGATCGGACGGGAGTACGGATCCCACTCGGCGATACGCTGACCGCGCTTGATCGTGTCGCCCTCGTCCACCTTCAGGCGGGAGCCGTACTGCAGGCGGTGAACCGCCCGCTCGGTGCCGTCCTGGCCGATAATCACAACAGCCACGTTGCGGCCCATGACGACGAGATCGCCGTCGGAGTTGCGCGCAATGTTCTTGTTGCGGAAGCCGATCGTGCCTTCGAAGCTCGACTCGATGAAGGACGAGTCGGCGATCTGGGCCGCGCCGCCGATGTGGAAGGTACGCATGGTGAGCTGCGTGCCCGGCTCGCCGATGGACTGCGCGGCGATGACCCCGACAGCCTCGCCGTGGTTGACCGGGGTACCCCGGGCCAGGTCGCGGCCGTAGCAGGTGGCGCAGACGCCGTTCTTCGACTCGCAGACGAGCACGGAGCGGATCTTCACCTCTTGGATACCGGCAGCGCCAATCCCCTCGAGATGATGCTCCTCGATCATCGTTCCCTTGGGCACGATGACGGCGCCGTCCTGGGCCAGCAGATCCTCTGCCGTTGAGCGGCCGAGGATGCGGGACGCCAGCGACGCGACCACCTGGCCGGCATCGATGATGGCACGCATCTTGATGCCGCGCTCGGTGCCGCAATCCGGCTCACGGATGACCGCGTCCTGCGCCACGTCGACGAGGCGGCGGGTCAGGTAACCCGAGTTCGCCGTCTTGAGCGCGGTGTCGGCCAGACCCTTACGGGCGCCGTGGGTCGAGTTGAAGTACTCGAGAACGTCGAGGCCTTCCTTGAAGTTCGAGATGATCGGCGTCTCGATGATCTCGCCCGACGGCTTGGCCATGAGGCCACGCATGGCAGCGAGCTGCTTCATCTGAGCCGGCGAACCACGAGCGCCCGAGTGGGACATCATGTAGATCGAGTTGACCGGCTTATCGCGGCCGTTCTCGTCCTTCTGCACCGTGGAGATGCGGTTCATCATTTCGCCGGCGAGACGGTCCGAGCACTTCGCCCAGGCGTCGACAACCTTGTTGTACTTCTCGCCCTGGGTGATGAGGCCGTCCTGGTACTGCTGCTCGTAGTCCTTCGCGAGGGCACGGGTCTCCTCGACGATCTCCCACTTGTTCTCCGGGATCACCATGTCGTCCTTGCCGAACGAGATGCCGGCCTTGAACGCATTGTAGAAGCCGAGGCCCATGATGCGGTCGCAGAAGATCACCGACTCCTTCTGACCGCAATGCCGGTACACGGCATCGATCATGTTGGAGATCTCCTTCTTGGTCATGAGCTTGTTCACGACGTCGAAGGGGAGCATCGGGTGCTTCGGCAGGAGGCGCGAGAGCATGACACGGCCGGCCGTGGTGTCGACGATCTTCGACACCGGCTTGCCGTCCTCGTCGAGGCCTTCCCAGCGGTAGCGGATCTTCGTGTGGAGCGTGATGACCTTCTCGTTCAGGGCATGCTCGATCTCGCCCATGTCGGCGAAAGCCTTGCCCTGTCCGGGCTGACCATCGGACACGATGGAGAGATAGTAGAGGCCGAGAACGATGTCCTGCGACGGCACGATGATCGGCTGACCGTTGGCCGGGTGCAGGATGTTGTTGGTCGACATCATCAGCACGCGGGCTTCAAGCTGAGCCTCGAGCGAGAGCGGCACGTGAACGGCCATCTGGTCGCCGTCGAAGTCCGCGTTGAACGCGGCGCAGACGAGCGGGTGCAGCTGGATCGCCTTGCCCTCGATCAGGGTGGGCTCGAACGCCTGGATGCCCAGACGGTGCAGCGTCGGAGCGCGGTTCAGGAGAACCGGGTGCTCGCGGATGACCTCGTCCAGGATGTCCCAAACCTCGGGCTTCTCCTTCTCGACGAGCTTCTTCGCCTGCTTGACGGTGGCGGAGAGGCCGCGCGCGTCGAGCTTGGCGTAGATGAACGGCTTGAAGAGCTCGAGCGCCATCTTCTTCGGCAGGCCGCACTGGTGCAGCTTGAGCTCGGGACCCACCACGATGACCGAGCGGCCCGAGTAGTCCACGCGCTTGCCGAGCAGGTTCTGACGGAACCGGCCCTGCTTGCCCTTCAGCATGTCGGCGAGCGACTTCAGCGGACGCTTGTTGGCGCCGGTGATGACGCGGCCACGGCGGCCGTTGTCGAAGAGGGCGTCGACCGCCTCCTGGAGCATGCGCTTCTCGTTGCGGACGATGATATCCGGCGCGCGCAGCTCCATGAGCCGCTTCAGGCGGTTGTTGCGGTTGATGACGCGGCGGTAGAGGTCGTTCAGGTCCGAGGTCGCGAAGCGGCCGCCGTCCAGTGGCACGAGCGGGCGCAGGTCCGGCGGGATCACCGGAACGACCGTCATGATCATCCATTCGGGCTTGTTGCCCGACTGGACGAAGGCCTCGATGATCTTGAGGCGCTTCATGAGCTTCTTGGGCTTCAGCTCGGACGTGGTGACCGCGATCTCCTCGCGGATCTCTTGGGCGGTCTTCTCGAGATCAAGCTCCTGCAGGATCCGGCGGATGGCTTCCGCGCCGATCATGGCCGTGAACGTGTCCTCACCGAACTCGTCCTGAGCACGGATGTACTCCTCCTCGGAGAGGAGCTGACGTTCCTTGAGCGGCGAGAGGCCCGCATCGACGACGATGTAGGATTCGAAATAGAGGATGCGCTCCAGATCCTTCAGGGTCATGTCGAGCAGCAGACCGATGCGGCTCGGCAGGGACTTGAGGAACCAGATGTGAGCGACGGGCGCGGCGAGCTCGATGTGGCCCATGCGATCGCGACGGACGCGGGCCAGCGTCACCTCGACGCCGCACTTCTCGCAGATCACGCCCTTGTACTTCATGCGCTTGTACTTGCCGCACAGGCACTCGTAGTCCTTGATCGGGCCAAAGATGCGCGCGCAGAACAAGCCGTCGCGCTCGGGCTTGAACGTACGGTAGTTGATGGTCTCCGGCTTCTTGATCTCACCGTAGGACCAGGACAGAATCTTCTCAGGGCTCGCGATCGAGATCTTGATCTGATCGAAGCTCTGCGGCTGGGCCGTCTGGTTGAAGAGATTCATGACCTCTTGATTCATCGCCGTCTCCTGGGCTGGAGGGCGCTAGATAAGCACCCTCACCGGCAATTGCATGGGGCCGCGGCATCATCGCCGCGGCCAAGCGTCATAGTTGAGCGGTCTCTTACTCGGCAGCCTCGGACGGGGGCAGCTGCCCCGCCTCGTTGGCGGCCTTCTTGGAATTGGTCAGCTCCACGTTGAGGCCGAGCGAACGCATTTCCTTGACGAGAACATTGAAGCTCTCCGGAATGCCCGACTCGAAGGTGTCGTCGCCACGAACGATGGCTTCGTAGACCTTCGTACGGCCGGCCACGTCGTCCGACTTGACCGTGAGCATTTCCTGCAGGGTGTAGGCGGCGCCGTAAGCCTCCAGTGCCCACACCTCCATTTCGCCGAAGCGCTGGCCGCCGAACTGGGCCTTGCCGCCCAGCGGCTGCTGGGTAACGAGGCTGTAGGGGCCGATGGAGCGGGCGTGGATTTTGTCGTCCACGAGGTGGTGGAGCTTCAGCATGTAGATGTAGCCCACGGTCACCTTGCGGTCGAAAGGCTCGCCGGTCTTGCCGTCATAGAGCGTCACCTGACCCGACGGGTCGAGGCCCGCCTTCTGCAGCATGAACTCGATGTCCGATTCCTTCGCACCGTCGAAGACCGGCGTGGCGAACGGAACACCGCGGCGCAGCTTGTTGCCAAGCTCGGCCAGCTCCTCGTCGGAAGCCTGCTCGATTTCGGCTAAGTTGCCGTAGATCGACACCAGCTGATCGCGAAGCCCCTTGGACTGGCCCGACCGCATATAGGCATCGACCGCCTGGGCGACCTGCTTGCCGAGACCGGCAGCAGCCCAGCCGAGGTGCGTCTCGAGGATCTGACCGACGTTCATGCGGCTCGGCACGCCCAGCGGGTTGAGCACGATGTCCGCGTGCGTCCCGTCCTCGAGGAACGGCATGTCCTCGATGGGAACGATGCGCGACACGACACCCTTGTTGCCGTGACGGCCGGCCATCTTGTCGCCCGGCTGGATCTTGCGCTTCACGGCGACGAAGACCTTGACCATCTTCATGACGCCCGGAGGAAGCTCGTCGCCGCGCTGCAGCTTCTCGACCTTGTCGAGAAAGCGCTGCTCAAGGCGCTTCTTCGACTCGTCGTACTGCTTCTGCATGGCCTCGATCTCGGTCATCAGAGCATCGTCTTCGACCGCGAACTGCCACCACTGCGACCGCGGGTGCTCGTTGAGGAGCTCGCGGGTGATCTTCGTGTCCTTCTTGAAGCCCTTCGGGCCCGCAACGGCGCTCTTGCCCGAGAGGATCTCGGCCAGACGCGCATAGGTGTTGCGGTCGAGGATCGCCTGCTCGTCGTCGCGATCCTTCGCGAGACGCTCGATTTCCTCGCGCTCGATGGCCTGGGCGCGCTCGTCCTTGTCGACGCCGTGACGGTTGAAGACACGGACTTCGACGATGGTGCCGGTCACGCCCGGGGGCACGCGCAGCGAGGTGTCGCGAACGTCGGAAGCCTTCTCGCCGAAGATGGCGCGCAGAAGCTTCTCTTCCGGCGTCATCGGGCTCTCGCCCTTCGGCGTGATCTTGCCGACGAGAATGTCGCCTGCATGAACCTCGGCGCCGATATAGACGATGCCGGCTTCGTCCAGGTTCTTCAGCGCCTCTTCCGAAACGTTCGGAATGTCGCGCGTGATTTCCTCAGGACCCAGCTTCGTATCGCGGGCCATCACCTCGAACTCCTCGATATGGATCGAGGTGAAGACGTCTTCCTTCACGATCCGCTCGGAGAGCAGGATCGAGTCTTCGAAGTTGTAGCCGTTCCACGGCATGAACGCGACGAGCACGTTCCGGCCGAGCGCCAGCTCGCCGTATTCGGTCGACGGACCGTCGGCGATGATGTCGCCCTTGCGCACGAGGTCGCCGGCGCGGACCAGCGGCTTCTGCGTGATGCAGGTCGACTGGTTGGAGCGCTGGAACTTCTGCAGGCGGTAAATGTCGACGCCCGGACGGGTCGGATCCGTGTTCTCCGTGGCGCGGACAACGATACGGGTCGCGTCCACCTGGTCGACGACGCCGGTGCGGCGGGCCGCAATAGCGGCGCCCGAGTCACGGGCCACGATAGCTTCCATGCCGGTGCCGACGAACGGAGCGTCCGCCTGCACGAGCGGCACGGCCTGACGCTGCATGTTCGAGCCCATGAGAGCGCGGTTCGCGTCGTCGTTCTCGAGGAACGGGATGAGCGCGGCCGCAACCGACACGAGCTGCTTCGGCGAAACCTCCATGAGGTCCACGCGGTCCGGAGCAACGACGATGTTGTCACCGGCGCGGCGGCAGATCACGAGCTCTTCCGTGAGGGTGCCGGTGCCGTCGAGCAGCGAGTTGGCCTGGGCGATGTTGTACTTCGCCTCTTCCATGGCCGAGAGGTAGATCACCTCGTCGGTCACGCGGCTGTCGCGCACGCGGCGGAACGGCGTCTCGATGAAGCCGTACTTGTTCACGCGGGCGAAGGTGGCCAGCGAGTTGATCAGACCGATATTCGGACCTTCCGGCGTCTCGATCGGGCAGATACGGCCGTAGTGCGTCGGGTGCACGTCGCGCACTTCGAAGCCGGCACGTTCGCGGGTCAGACCGCCCGGGCCAAGCGCCGAGAGACGACGCTTGTGCGTGACCTCGGAGAGCGGGTTGGTCTGGTCCATGAACTGCGAGAGCTGCGAGGAGCCGAAGAACTCGCGCACGGCGGCAGCCGCGGGCTTCGCGTTGATCAGGTCCTGCGGCATGACGGTGTCGATATCGACCGACGACATGCGCTCCTTGATCGCGCGCTCCATGCGGAGCAGGCCCAGGCGGTACTGGTTCTCCATGAGCTCGCCGACCGAACGCACACGGCGGTTGCCGAGGTGGTCGATGTCGTCGATCTCGCCCTTGCCGTCGCGCAGGTCCACGAGCGCCTTCGTGACCGCAAGGATGTCCTCACGGCGCAGGGTGCGCACGGTGTCCTCGGCGTCGAGGTCGAGGCGCATGTTCATCTTCACGCGGCCCACGGCCGAGAGGTCGTAGCGCTCGGCGTCGAAGAACAGCGAGTTGAACATGGCTTCCGCCGTGTCCAGGATCGGCGGCTCGCCGGGACGCATGACGCGGTAGATGTCGAACAGGGCGTCCTCGCGGGAGGAAGCCTTGTCGACGGCCAGCGTGTTGCGGATGTACGGGCCGATCGTGACGTGGTCGATGTCGAGAACCGGGATCTCGGTGAAGCCGGCTTCGTCCAGGCCCTTCAGCAGCTTTTCGGTGATCTCGTCGCCGGCCTCGGCGTAGATTTCGCCGGTGGACGGGTTGACGAGGTCGTTGCCGATATACTGACCATAGAGGTCCTCATCGGTCGCGCGCAGATTCTTGAGGCCCTTCTCGGCCAGCTGGCGGGCGGCACGCGCCGTCAGCTTCTTGCCGGCCTCGAGCACGACCTCGCCCGACTTGGCGTCAACTAGGTCCACGGAAGCCTTGAAGCCCTTCATGCGCTCCGCATCGAACGGCACCGACCAAGCGTCGCCGTCACGGGTGTAGGAGATGCGGTTGTAGAAGGTGGTGAGGATTTCCTCGCCGTCGAGCCCGAGGGCGTAGAGCAGCGACGTGACCGGAAGCTTACGCTTGCGGTCGATACGGGCATACACGATGTCCTTGGCGTCGAACTCGATGTCGAGCCAGGAACCGCGATACGGGATGATGCGGGCGGCGAACAGCAGCTTGCCGGAGGAGTGCGTCTTGCCCTTGTCGTGGTCGAAGAACACGCCCGGCGAACGGTGCATCTGCGAGACGATCACGCGCTCGGTGCCGTTCACGATGAAGGTGCCGTTGTCGGTCATGAGCGGCATGTCGCCCATGTAGACGTCCTGCTCCTTGATGTCCTTCACGGAGCGGGCGCCGGTATCCGGGTCCACATCGAACACGATGAGGCGCAGCGTCACCTTCAGCGGCGCAGCGAAGGTCATGCCGCGCTGGCGGCACTCGTCCACGTCATACTTCGGCGGCTCGAACGTGTACTTCACGAACTCGAGCAGGGCAGTATTCGAAAAGTCCGAAATCGGGAAAACCGATTTGAAGACGGCTTGCAAGCCCTCTTCCGGCCGGCCACCCTTTGGCTCTTCGACCATCAGGAACTGGTCGTAGGATGCCTTCTGAACCTCGATGAGGTTCGGCATCTCCGCCACTTCCTTGATTTTTCCGAAGAACTTGCGAATGCGCTTCCGGCCGATCAGTGTGTTGGCCATCTGGACCTCGTTCCTCATACACGGCTAATCGAGAACCCCGGGATCGGGCCTCTGGAGCAGCCGCCCGGCGGAAAGCGCCGGTTTTCGAACCAATCCGGGCTCTCAGGGAGCCCTTCTAAACATCATCAAAGAAGCCCGGCCTCTTTGACGACACAACGGCCCCAGGCAAAAACGCCTGGGACCGTGTGCTTTGAGCCCCGATTTCTCGGGGGTAACCCTGCGGCCATGAAGGCCGCAAAATTACTTGAGCTCGACCTTGGCGCCGACCTTTTCGAGGGTCGCCTTGATCTTCTCGGCTTCGTCCTTGGAAACGCCTTCCTTGACGGGCTTCGGCGCACCTTCGACGAGGTCCTTAGCTTCCTTGAGGCCCAGGCCCGTGATGCCACGGACTTCCTTGATGACCTCGATCTTCTTGTCGCCGGCGGCGGCAAGAACGACCGTGAACTCGGTCTGCTCTTCAGCAGCCGGAGCAGCAGCGCCGCCCGGAGCAGCAGCAACGGCAACAGCAGCGGCGGCGGAAACGCCCCACTTCTCTTCGAGCATCTTCGAGAGCTCAGCGGCCTCGAGAACGGTCAGCGACGAAAGATCGTCAACGAGCTTGGCAAGATCAGCCATGTCTTAGTTCCTTAGGTTCAGTTCGAACGATTGATGGTTTTGAGGTACGGCCTCACGCCGCTTCGCCTGTCTTGGCATAGGCCCCGAATACGCGGGCGAGCTTCGCCGCCGGCGCAGTGCTGAGCTGAGCGATCTTGGTAGCCGGAGCCTGGATAAGGCCGACCAGCTTGCCGCGCAGTTCATCAAGGGACGGCAGAGTGGCAAGTGCCTTCACTCCGTCCACGTTCAGGGCGGTCGTGCCCATTGCGCCACCGAGGATGACGAGCTTGTCGTTCCCCTTGGCGAAATCAACAACGACCTTGGGCGCCGCGACCGGATCGCTCGAATAAGCGATCAGGGTCGGACCTTTCATAAGGCCCGAGATGGACGCGACGTCCTTGCCTTCGAGAGCGATTTTGGCGAGGCTGTTTTTTGCGACCTTCACGGTGGCGCCGGCCTGCTTCATCTGCGCGCGCAGCTTCTGCATATCGGCGACCGTGAGGCCAGCATAGTGGGCGACGACGACAACGCTCGTGCTCGAAAACACGTCGTTGAGAGTCGAGACGAGCTCGCGCTTTGCTGCTCTTTCCACTGGGCTCTCTCCGGTTGGCGGAAAATATCCGCCGGTTGCATTTGCCGTTCAAGGCCCGGACTTGCATCCGAGGCATCCTGAACGACGCTCTCGCAAGCCCTGTCCCCCAAATGACGCCTGGCGGCGCACCGGGTGAGATGGTTCGAACCGACTCCCGTCACCTGCGTTAAGCAGATTGTAAACTCGGCTTCCCCGTCTATGCAGGCCCTTTCGAATTAAACCGGCTAAGCCGGCACCTGCAGTCTTGGACAGGACATAGCCGGAACGCGCCAAAAGTTGCCTCTTGGCTCGCCGGCCTGTCACCGTCCCGTCTCCGGGACGGATTATCAGCCTAACGCCCGCGCAAAAGCGGAGCCTCGGCCTATGTTGGAAACTCAAAGAAACCCTATAATCCTTTTTCCCCCTCTTGCCAAGGGGCAGGGTAGGATAAGTTTAAGGATTTCGTGGTCGCCCTGGCCTTGGGCTAAGTGCAGCGGCTGCTCGGAGGCTGATCAGCTAGCGCGGATGGAACTATATAACCCTCAGAGCTTCCCGAGAAAGTTCCGGATGGTCAACCTGCCCACGAAGACGAGAACGATGGCACAAAGCGCACTGACCACCTGCCCTAGATCGGCAATAAAGTTGATCATGTCTAGAATGGCATACATGCCCACGACCCTCACCGTAACAATGTGATAGCCAAGAACCTCGTAGGCAATAGCCCTGTACTAAAGAGCCCGGCGCGGACGCCGGGCTTTCTCAAAGTCTGACCGACCGGATGATTAGCCGTTGAGCACCGACGAAGGATCGACCTTCACGCCCGGGCCCATGGTCGAGGAGACGGCGACGCGCTGGATGTAGGTTCCCTTGGCGCCCGTGGGCTTGGCCTTGGACACCGCATCGGCGAACGCCTTGATGTTCTCCACGAGCTTGCCCTCGTCGAAGGAGGCCTTGCCGATGCCGGCATGGACGATGCCGGCCTTCTCGACGCGGAACTCGACGGCGCCGCCCTTGGCAGCCTCGACGGCGCCCTTGACGTCCATGGTGACCGTTCCGACCTTCGGGTTCGGCATCAGGCCGCGGGGCCCAAGAACCTTACCGAGACGGCCGACGAGCGGCATCATGTCCGGGGTGGCGATGCAGCGGTCGAACTCGATCGTGCCGCCGTTGACGGTCTCGAACAGCTCCTCGGCGCCCACGATATCGGCTCCGGCAGCCTTGGCCTCGTCGGCCTTGGCGCCGCGGGCGAACACGGCCACGCGAACCGTCCGGCCGGAGCCGTTCGGCAGGTTGCAGACGCCGCGGACCATCTGGTCGGCGTGGCGGGGATCGACGCCGAGGTTCATCGAGATCTCGATGGTCTCGTCGAACTTCGCCTTGGCGCGTTCCTTGATCAGCTTCACCGCGTCCTGGATCGGGTAGAGCTTGGTGGCATCAACGCCCTCGCGGGCGGCGCGGATGCGCTTACCTTCTTTCACAGCCATCATGCCCTCCTTATGCCACTTCCATGCCCATCGAGCGCGCGGAGCCCTCGATCATGGCCATGGCGGATTCAACGGTGTCGCAGTTGAGATCGACCATCTTCTTCTCGGCGATCTCGCGGATCTGGTCGCGGGTCACGCGGCCGACATTGCCGCCCTTGCCGGGGGTCTGCGAACCCTTGTCGATCTTCGCGGCCTTCTTGAGCCAGTACGAGACCGGGGGCTGCTTCATCTCGAAGGTGAAGGAACGGTCCTGATACGCGGTGATGATCACCGGGATCGGGGTGCCCTTCTCCATCTGCGCGGTCTTCGCATTGAAGGCCTTGCAGAATTCCATGATGTTCAGGCCGCGCTGACCGAGCGCCGGACCGATCGGCGGCGACGGGTTGGCTGCGCCTGCGGGCACTTGAAGCTTAACGTAGCCCGATATTTTCTTTGCCATAGGACTGCTCCTATTGGACCACTCGCCCGGAGCCAACCGAGCAAAGTGGCAGTTGCAGATCGCGGTGCGGCCTTATGAAGGCCCGGCTGGCGACCGGGCAGACCTCCCGCGGATGAAAGGTCCTCTCAGAGGACCTGAGAAGTGCCACCAATAAAGTGCCACTTCCCGCCGATCAGACCTTTTCGACCTGACCGTATTCGAGTTCGACCGGCGTCGCGCGGCCGAAGATGGACACCGCCACCTTGAGGCGGGCCCGGGCGTGGTCAACTTCCTCGACAACACCGTTGAATGAGGCGAACGGCCCGTCGGAGACGCGGACCTGCTCGCCGATCTCGAAGCTCACGGAAGGCTTCGGATGATCGACACCCTCGGCCACCTGGCCCTTGATCCGCTCGGCCTCACGATCCGGGATCGGAACCGGCTTGGACTTGTCGGCACCCAGGAAACCCGTCACCTTCGGGGTGTTCTTGATGAGGTGATAGACCTCGTCGGTCAGGTCGCACTTCACCAGGACATAGCCTGGGAAGAACTTGCGCTCGGTGTCGACCTTGCGGCCGCGGCGCACCTCGACGACCTTCTCGGTCGGCACCATGACCTCGTCGAACTTGTCCTCGAGACCACGCTGGGCAGCCTGATCCTTGATCGACTGGGCGACCTTGTTCTCGAAATTCGAATAGGCGTGGACGATGTACCAACGCTTCGTCATTGCATCCACCCCTTAACCGCCAAGCCCAAGGATCACCGAGCGAACGCCCCAGCCGATCGCCTGATCGACGACCAGAAAGAAGATGCTGGCAAGCACCACCATCACGAACACCATGGCGGTCGTGATCATGGTCTCCTTGCGCGTCGGCCAGGTCACCTTCGCGGCTTCCGAGCGGACCTGCTGTATGAAATCGAACGGGTTCGTCTTCGCCATTTTTCTGCGCCCGCGCCACCTTTTAGAGCGGCGACGAACGTCCTCTGAGGCACGCTTGTGCCCAAATTGAAGGGGCGCGAGGCTGTTTTCAAGCCTCGCGCCACCTGTTCAAACCATCTGCGGACCGCTCTTTAGAGCAAAACGTCCGCTTTGTCGACCGCTGGCAGGAGTGGAGGGACTCGAACCCCCAACCCCCGGTTTTGGAGACCGGTGCTCTAGCCGATTGAGCTACACTCCTCCGGCGGTCAACAGGTGGCGGAAACCCGCCACCTGGATCTCATTTAGTCCATCACGGCGGCGACGACGCCGGCGCCGACGGTACGGCCGCCCTCACGGATGGCGAAGCGCAGCTTCTCCTCCATGGCGATCGGCGCGATCAGCGTCACCTCCATGGTGATGTTGTCGCCCGGCATCACCATCTCGGTGCCTTCCGGCAGCGTCACCACGCCCGTCACGTCCGTCGTGCGGAAGTAAAACTGCGGACGGTAGTTGCCGAAGAACGGCGTATGACGACCGCCCTCTTCCTTCGTCAGGATGTAGGCCTCGGCTTTGAACTTCGTGTGCGGCTTGATCGAGCCCGGCTTGCACAGCACCTGGCCGCGCTCCACGTCCTCGCGCTTCGTGCCGCGCAGCAGAACGCCCACGTTGTCGCCCGCCTGGCCCTGGTCGAGCAGCTTGCGGAACATCTCGACGCCCGTGACCGTCGTCTTGACCGTGGCCTTCAGGCCCACGATCTCAACTTCCTCACCGACCTTCACGATGCCGCGCTCCACGCGACCCGTCACCACCGTGCCGCGGCCCGAGATCGAGAACACGTCCTCGATCGGCATCAGGAATGGCTGGTCGATCGGACGCTCCGGCTGCGGGATGTAGGCATCCACCTCGGCCATCAGCTTGAGCACCGCATCGCGGCCGATCTCAGGCTGGCGGTCCTCCAGAGCGCAAAGAGCCGAGCCCTTCACGATCGGAATGTCGTCGCCCGGGAAGTCGTACTTCGACAGAAGCTCGCGCACCTCGAGCTCAACCAGGTCAAGCAGCTCGGCGTCGTCGACCATGTCGACCTTGTTCATGAACACCACGAGAGCAGGCACGCCCACCTGGCGGGCCAGCAGGATGTGCTCGCGGGTCTGCGGCATCGGGCCGTCGGCCGACGACACCACCAGGATCGCGCCGTCCATCTGGGCCGCACCCGTGATCATGTTCTTCACGTAGTCGGCGTGGCCGGGGCAGTCCACGTGGGCATAGTGACGGTTCTTGGTCTCGTACTCCACGTGCGCGGTCGAGATCGTGATCCCGCGCGCCTTCTCTTCCGGCGCCTTGTCGATCTGGTCGTAGGCCGTAAACGTCGCCCCGCCCGACTCCGCCAGAACCTTCGTGATCGCCGCCGTCAGAGACGTCTTGCCATGGTCCACGTGACCAATCGTCCCAATGTTGCAGTGCGGCTTATTGCGCTCAAACTTTTCCTTCGCCATGTCCTTAGATCCTCGACACGCTTGATACCTGAACGGCAAACTCGTGCCGCCCAATAGGGCTCTTTGCTCAGTTACGCAAGAGCCAGTTTCGATAGGCGGACAGATAATCGGTGATCATTGAATAACCAAGATCTGGACCTTCGAAAGCCAAAGCGATACCCGTCGCCACGCCGCCAATCAGCGGTTTCGTCTGCAAGCGTCCATCGTATCGCAAAATAACTCGCCCGGTTGCCTTGTCGCGGATCTCGATATCGGCCTGGAACTTGGCCGTATTATCGACGAAGGCACGTCGCGCAATGGACGGAATGTCGAATGTCTTCACACGAACCACCGCAGTAGCCGGCTGATTTCCGGCAAAGACCGGCGCGGTTAGGCCAATAAATTCGTCCTTCAGCCGCGCCGTCAATACCTGCTTGAAATGCGCTCCCAGTTGCGGAAAGTTCGTGGCAGGCTCAGATCTGATCCGATCAGCCGTGGCGGCATCGACAACGCCGGATTGAACGAAACGCTCCTCCTCCGTGGGCCACGACCGGATGCTCTCCGCACCTTCCACAGCAACCTCGACGATCCTGTATCGGCCAAGATCTTGGGCAGCCAAATCGTGGGGCGGGACGGAAAGACATCCACCCAGAAATGCACATGTTAACGCTACAACGATGCATCTGAGAAACATAAAAGCACCAAGGTTCGGAAGAGAAGATTTGATGGATTAGGGGATTGGAGCGGGTGAAGGGAATCGAACCCTCGTATTCAGCTTGGAAGGCTGCTGCTCTACCATTGAGCTACACCCGCATGCCAGTTTGATTGGGTGGTGGGGGAAGTAGGACTCGAACCTACGAAGGCATAGCCAGCGGATTTACAGTCCGCCCCCTTTGCCGCTCGGGACATTCCCCCTTAGAACCCAACCCGAACGCACAACGCCGAGGCTGTTCCGCGGACCGCTTCGCCTTAGGCTCGGCGCTCCGTGGCGCTCTTATGGTGAGGTGGATGGCCGGTGTCAACCTCAAAGCGCACCGAAATCGGACGGTCGTGAATGGCCGCTCCTTGTGCTATGGCGTCCGGATAACACGTGAGATCCAAAGAGCATGAGCGAGCGCCCCTTCCCCTCCAGCAAGCCCCGATTCCAGCGCCGTCATGGGAAACAGGCCCGCCGAGATCCCAAAGCCTGGCGGCCGAATTTCGAGATCGACACGACCATCCTCTATGGCTGGCATCCGGTCTTCGAGGCCTTGCGTAACGGCAAGCGCACGATTCGCCGCCTTCTGGCGACCGAGAACTCCGCCCGCCGCCTGAGCGAGGAGCTTGGCACGTTGTTGCCCATCGAACCCGAGATTGTCCGGCCTGACGAGATCAATCGTCTCTTGGAGCCGGATGCGGTCCATCAGGGGCTCTATGCCGAGGCCGATCCTCTACCTTCTCCATCGGTCGATACCTTGAGCGGCAAGCGCGTCGTGCTGGCCCTCGACCAGATCACCGATCCGCACAATGTGGGCGCCATCCTCCGCACGGCAGCGGCCTTCGATGTTGAAGCCATCATCACGACGGCCCGGCACAGCCCCGCCGCAACCGGCGTTCTGGCCAAATCCGCGTCAGGGGGCCTCGAGCATGTCCCTTTCATGATCGTCCGCAACCTCAGCGACACGCTGATAGCCCTTGGCAAGCGCGGCTATCAGAGAATCGGGCTCGATTCCTCGGGCGAGGCCAATCTGGATGAGATCGACATCCGCCTGCCGGTTGTTCTCGTGCTCGGCTCCGAAGGAAAAGGCTTGAGGCAGAGGACCCGGGAATGTTGCGACGTGATCGGACGCTTGGACATGCCTGGCGCTATCAAAAGCCTCAACGTCTCGAATGCCGCCGCCATTTCCCTTTTCGCTGTGGTCAAAGGCGCATTCCGCAACGTTAACAAATAGGGCCGGCCATTCATCTAAGAGACTGAATAATTTAAATAATATCGACTCGCCCGTAACTTCTTAGACGGAAGTCGCAAATACCAATTGGGAATTGTGGAAAGAAAGCCCGGAGGTAGCCTCCCGTTCGATGGATTCTTGGCTGCGTGGAGCAGTCATGATGCCTCGGCTCAAAGCTCGACATTCGGGCTTGCGGCCCAGAACCCGGAATCAGACCGGGCACATGAATGGAAGGGAACCCTATGGCAACAGCAGCAACCACGCCGCATTCGGCCGCCGCGCCGCGGCCGATGACGAAGGAGGAGAGGAAGGTCATCCTGGCCTCCTCCCTCGGCACTGTCTTCGAATGGTATGATTTCTATCTCTACGGTTCACTCGCCACGATCATCGGCGCGCAGTTCTTCTCCGCCTTTGACGTGACGACCCGTAATGTCTTCGCGCTCCTGGCCTTCGCGGCTGGCTTCCTGGTGCGCCCGTTCGGCGCCATCTTCTTCGGGCGCATCGGCGATCTCGTCGGCCGCAAGTACACCTTCCTGGTGACGATCCTGATCATGGGCTTCTCGACCTTCATGGTCGGCCTGCTGCCCAGCTACAACCAGATCGGCTGGATCGCTCCTGTCGTCCTGATCGCGCTGCGCATGCTCCAGGGCCTCGCCCTCGGCGGCGAGTACGGCGGCGCTGCGGTTTATGTGGCCGAGCATGCCCCGGTGGGCCGTCGCGGCTTCTACACCAGCTTCATCCAGATCACGGCAACCGTCGGTCTGCTGCTGTCCCTTGTTGTCATCCTCGTGCTGCGCACCTGGATGGGCGAGCAGGGCTTCCAGACAGGCGAAGGCTGGCCGATTGCCGGCTGGCGCATCCCGTTCCTCCTCTCCGTGGTGCTCCTTGCCATCTCGGTCTGGATCCGTCTCCAGATGCACGAATCGCCTGCCTTCAAGAAGATGAAGGACGAGGGCACACAGTCGAAGGCTCCGCTGAAGGAAGCCTTCGGTCAGTGGGGCAATGCCAAAATGGTGCTCATCGCCCTGGTCGGCCTTGCGATCGGCCAAGCCGTGGTGTGGTACACGGGCCAGTTCTACGCCCTGTTCTTCATCCAGAGCATCCTGAAGGTCGACCTGCTCACCTCAAACGTGCTCATCGCCTGGTCGCTGATCCTCGGCACAGGCGGTTTCGTGTTCTTCGGTGCCCTGTCGGACAAGATCGGCCGTAAGCCGGTGATTCTCGGCGGCTGCCTGATCGCGGCGATCACCTACTTCCCGCTCTTCGGGGCCCTGACGAGCGTGGTCAGCCCACGCCTCAATCAGGCTCTCGAGACCGCGAAAGTCCAGGTTGTGGCTGATCCTGCAACCTGCGGCTCGGTGTTTGACCCGGTGGGAATCCGTACCTTCACCGCGCCTTGCGATGTCGCTCGTGTCTCGCTCGCCCGCGCTGCGGTCAAGTATGAGCTTGTCCCTGCTCCGGCAGGCTCGCCCGCGAAGGTCACGTTCAACGGCAAGGAAACTCCGATCGCTCCGGCCATTCCGGCCAATATCACGGCCTTTACGACCGCGGCCGGCGAAGCGGGCTATCCGAAGGCAGGCGATCCGACCATCCTGAAGGTCGGCGGCTTCTTCGATGCCCTCGGCAATGCTCAGGCTCTGAAGGCCATCGGCATCCTGACGATCCTCGTGATCTACGTCACGATGGTCTACGGCCCGATCGCCGCCGCCCTGGTGGAGTTCTTCCCCACCCGTATCCGCTACACCGCGATGTCCCTGCCCTATCACATCGCCAATGGCTGGTTCGGCGGCTTGCTGCCTCCCACGGCCTTCGCGATGGTGGCGGCTACCGGCGACATCTACTACGGTCTGTGGTACCCGATCGTGATTGCCCTGGTGACCTTCGTGGTCGGCCTGCTCTTCGTGCCAGAGACCAAGGACCGAGATATCATGACCTACGAGGGTGCCGGCGTGAGGCGTTAAGCTTCCGACGACCCGCTCACCAAACAGGAAAGCCCCGCCGAACGGCGGGGCTTTTCGTTGGGCAAACGCCGTCCGTCAGTAGCAGGTGGTTACGCGGCGGACGATCCAACCCTCACCCTCAACAAACATACGCTTGCGAGAGATGTCGCAATAAGCATCGCTGCCCGTGATGGGCTGGACTGACGACGTGGTCTCCACATCCCTAGCGGAAACGGATGTCACCGCCTCCTTGGAAGGCTTTGCTGCCACGCCATGGCTCGCCGGGGCAGCTTCAGCTGCCCCGAGCAGGCCTGCACCGGCAAAAATCGTGAGAACGGCGAGAAGCTTGAGGCCGCCTTGCGGCGGGATCCTCCACTGAACAGAAGCCCCTGAGGCCTTCATGGCACCAACTCCGTGATTGCTGTTTGCCTTACAATCCCAGAATTGGAGGTTGGTTTCGGTGCGCTGGGACACTTAATATTTCCGTTTGCATGGAACTTGCGTCCGGCTCCGCGTACTGCTACCTCAGCCCAATGAAGTCGGCCGGTGTAGCACAGCGGTAGTGCAGCGGTTTTGTAAACCGAAGGTCGGGAGTTCGATCCTCTCCACCGGCACCATCCCTTCCTCGTTGAAGGTCAATACCTTGAGGTAAGACAAGCACTTAACGCGTGTCTCACTCCCACACATGAGACTACACTTCTTCCCAACGCTCCTGCTAATTTCCTGTCGGGCCTTGCCGCATCATTGCAAGCTCGCAAGCCGTGCGTATGCCGACAACGCCAATTCTACAGCGCTATCAAGCTCGTCCTCGTCAAACTCATAGCAGCCGCAATAGGCAATGATTGAGTTGCTCTCTGGGGAATAAAGCTCCACCCACAATGGCGGAAAAGTCGGCAAATCATAATTCTGGTGGTGCTCGGTCAACCGTACATCAAGGCTGCCAATCCGCATGATGGTGATGGTCCGAGAACCGTTGCCCTGATCTGGGGTAAACATCAGCCGGACATAGGCTCGGACAATCTGTTGCTCAACGAAGTCACGACAGGGGGGCGGTCGCGCTTCGGCATCGCCGAGCGTCGTACAAGGCTGCGACATTATCTTCTCCATGATCCAAATGGCGCCTCAAGGCCCGGTCACTTCAACCGGCGCTTTGAGAGGGCGGCAGTCCAAGACGAGACGCACCAACCTCGTCTTTGTAGCGAACAATTATATTGTGCGCAATCCAAATATTGAACAATTATCTTGCACGCAATATAAAAGCGTTGACGCAATGATCAGGTGATTGTCATGACCACAAAGAATCCGCCTCACAGCGGCTCAGATTCAATCCTGGAGCTTTCAAGCCAGCTATGCTTCGCAACCTATGCAACGGCTCATGCCTTCAACCGTGTCTATAAGCCCCTACTTGATCCCCTTGGCCTGACATACCCGCAGTACCTTGTACTGCTCGTCCTGTGGCAGGGAGACAACGTGACCGTCAAAGAGATCGGTCAGCACCTGCACCTCGACTCCGGAACGCTTACGCCACTCCTAAAGAGGCTTGAGAGCGCCGGAATCGTCCGTCGGACGCGCGACCCTCATGATGAACGGCAGGTTCGGGTAAGCCTGACCAAACAAGGCCATGACCTTAAGGCACCAGCGCTGAAGGTCTGGAACGAGGTCGTGTGCGCGACTGGCTTGGACGCTGAGAAGTTCAAAGTCCTTATGGATCAGCTCAACGCACTCCGTGAGAGTCTAAACGCTCACCCGGGACAGCAGCGGTAATTAGCATCTTGGAGGTCAAGCGCCTCCCCCAAGCGATAGATTGCACCCTCATCTTTTGCGCTTCAGCCTCTTGTCAAAGCGAAAGAGAAGGACTTCTTGCCTAGCGTTGCCTCAATGCTCTTCCTGTACCCAATCGGTGGAGTCTGCCCAAGAATGCGAACGGTCCCAATGGAGGAATATTTCTCTCGCGTATAATCCTATTGAGTATTCTGCTGCAAAAAAGATCAAATCCTCACTTCAAGTAGTTCTTTTGAGCATCAAAGTAGTAATCCTTCTTCATTGAAGAGCCAATAACTCTATTATTGACGCAACAGGCACAAACATTAGCCTGGATACTTGCATCATATAGAGAGAAAACATGGCCGTCTTCGATATTTCGAATTCCTGGGGAGCCGGATTTGATATGTCCGGTTATACAGACGAGGGCTGGGGCTACATGCCCGCCGACCGGCTGACCGGGACTCTTTATCAAGGGTACAACACTATAATCTTCGATGCTTATGGATATGCATCGTTTGACGCCTTAGGCGTCAACTACTTTCTATATAATGACAACAACACGCTTCTTCTCGAAGATATGTATTACTTCCAAGGAGGCGAAGCTGTTCTCAAAATTGATGATGTCAACATTCAAACGACTATCTCTGATCTGAATTCTGCAGCATGGTACGTCCGCCTCAATCCGGGACACGACGCATTTTACGGCAATGACTATGCTGATGTCATAAAGGCAGGTTACGGGGATGACTTGGTCGTTGGGTATCTCGGCGATGACGCCCTCTATGGTAACGAAGGAAATGATACTTTAGGTGGCGGAGGCGGCGATGACCTCCTCGTCGGAGGAAATGGCTATGACACTGCCAGTTTCGGTGGTGTCAGCACCAACTACACCTTTGCCACCAATGCTGACGGATCGGTAACGATCATAGACAGAACGGGTGGGTGGGGCGTCGACGTCGTCTATGGCGTTGAAGCCTTCTACTTTGACGACGGAACTTTCAGCCTCTCCAGCCTGCTCCCCGTACCGCCTCCATCTTCACCCTTGCCTCCGTCGTCTCCTGCAAGTGCAGAAGCCATTTATGCAGGCAACAACACTCTCTATGGAACATCCGGCAGCAATATCCTCAAGGGCTACGGGGGAAATGACAAGCTCTACGGCCAGGGAGGCAATGATCATCTGTACGGCGGCAATGGAAACGATGTCCTATACGGCGGCACAGGCAGGGATGCTTTCGTCTTCAACACCAAAGCCAACAAGTACACCAACAAGGATGCCATCAAGGACTTCAGGGTCATCGACGACACCATTCGCTTGGACAATGCCGTTTTCACGAAAGTCGGGGCGAACGGCACCCTCAAATCTTATGCCTTCTGGAGCAACAATTCGGGTAAGGCACACGATAAGGATGATCGCATTATCTACGATAAGGACAGTGGCGTTCTGTATTACGATGCCGATGGTTCAGGAAAGGGAGCATCGACAGCCTTCACAACAATCTCGAAGAAACTTGCTATGACCAACAAGGATTTTTACATCGTCTAGAAAGGTACTTTAGCCCAGCAGGCTGGAGGTATTTGGTGCCCGTGAATGCTGGGACTTTCCCGACCCTTTTCGAGAATCTTGCACCCAGCGGGGTAGCCCACCTGCCCATGCGGAGTTTTTCCATGCCCATACCTAAGCTGCCTCGGGCTGTATGGAGGCATTCATGGAGGTATTCCTGCTGAACGTGATGGGCTCGGCTGCAGTTGCCTCTGCGGTCATTGCCGGAGTGATGAGTACGCGTCTGTCACGAGAGATCGCCCGTTCATGTGACAGCCGTCTGGAGGTCTCAAAGCCCCACAGGCGTCAAATCGATTGAGCAACAAATCACAGCCGATGAGCCGAGGCAACACCGGCTAGAGCATCACACGGACTGAAGCTCCAGTCCTCAGCGTATCTGCTCCTTGCCCCAATTCTTGTGCGCGACCTCATCAGAGACCTTCTGCTCGGTTCGGCTAAGTCTGCGGCGTCGACTGCTGGCAACGGCCATGAAGATGCCGATCAGCAGCGGGCCGCCGACTATCACCAGTCCCCAGACCCAACCATCGGCTATATCCCACATCATCCTGCTCCATGCGAAGGGCCGCCTAAAGCGGCCTCGACTGTCCTTGCAGGGCTAACCGGAATGCAAACCCGTTGTTCCGCTCGGCAACGACGCATAGGCAAAGCCGAGTTCCGGCATTAGACAGGCAGAATGCCGACAAACGCCCGCTTCACTGATCGGAACCCATGCTGACTGCCATCTCAGATCCTGACGACCTGCGAATTGAAGCATACCGGGCTGTGCGTGAGCGGGATCTCCTGGGACGCCAACACCGCTTCATCGCCGAGGGTGAGGTGGTCCTGAGAGTTCTGCTGAGGCAGCAGTCCCGCTTCGAGGTTGAATCTCTTCTCTTAGGGGAAGGACGCGTGGAGGGCCTGAGCGTTGCGCTCGACGTCCTGCCATCCGAGGTGCCTGTCTACGTCGCGAACCGGCAGGTGATGGACGCGATCGTAGGTTTCCCGATTCACCGTGGCATTCTCGCCGTCGCCCGGCGTCCAATGCTGCCTCCGATCAACGTCCTCCTCGCCAATCTGCCGGAGACAGCCCTGGTGGTCGGAATGGTCGGCCTTGCCAACCACGACAATGTCGGCGGGATCTTCCGGAATGCGGCCGCGTTCGGGGCGGATGCAATCCTGCTCGACCAGGAGACCTGCGATCCGCTCTACCGCAAAGCGATCCGCGTGTCGGTCGGCGGAGCTTTGGTGGTCCCCTTCACACGAACTTCATCAGCCGATGCCTTGGTGCGGGCGCTTGAAGAGGCTTCCTTTGAAGTGATTGCTCTCTCCCCGTCCGGAGCGGAAACCCTCTCTAGGGTCCAGCCTTCCCGCCGCATGGCCCTGCTCCTGGGAGCGGAGGGCCCTGGCCTGCCTGCGGAGCTCTTGGCGCGGACCCGGGCCGTGTCGATCCCTATGAGCGGCGGCTTCGATTCCCTGAATGTCGCCACCACCAGCGGCATCGCCCTGCACCATCTCACGCAGGCAAATAAGGGTTGAAGCGCTCTCGCGCTCGCTGACTTGTGAAAGCATGTGCCCTTGCATGCAAGCGGGGCCGTTCTAGGGTCTTGGTCCCAAGCCTGGAGACGCTCATGACCATCACACGCCGCACCATTCTTGCCAGCACTGCCCTTGCCATCACTCCCGTTGCCGGGCCTGCCCTGGCCCAGACTTCACCCTCGACACCCGCTCCCGCTCAAGGGTCCGGCTCGCGCCAGGCCCCCGGCTTCTACCGCTATAAGGTCGGCGACATCGAGGTCACAGCGATCAATGACGGCTTCGCCCAACGCCCCCTCGAAGGCTTCGTCCGCAATGCGGAACTGTCCCAAGTCCAGCAGGCCATGCAGGAGGCGTTCATCCCTGGCAACGCACTGCCAATCACCTTCAACACGCTCGTGCTCAACAATGGCGGGCGTCTGACGCTGATCGATACGGGCAACGGTGATATGGGCGCGCCGACCTCCGGCCGCTGGATGGCGAACTTCCGTGCTGCCGGGTTCGATCCAGCCCAGGTGAACACGGTCGTGATCAGCCATTTCCATGGAGACCACATCAACGGCCTGCGCCTGAAAGATGGCACCGCCGTTTTCCCGAATGCCGAGGTGATGGTGCCGGCTGCCGAGTGGACCTTCTGGATGGACGATGCGCGCATGAACCAGGCGCCAGAGGGCATGAAGGGCGCCTTCCAGGGTGTCCGCCGCGTCTTCGGGCCTATCGCCAACAACGTGAAGCGTTACGAGATGGACAAGGAGGTCGTGCCGGGCCTGACCGCTGTGGCAGCACCGGGACACACGCCCGGCCACACGGCCTACATGCTCTCCTCCAGCAACGGCAAGCTGATGATCATGTCCGACGTCACGAACCACCCGGCCCTGTTTGTGCGCAATCCGGATTGGGCGGCCGTGTTCGACATGGACGCCGACCAGGCTCGGGCCACCCGCCGCCGGATGCTCGACATGGCAGCATCCGAGCGGGCGCAGGTCGCCTTCTACCATGCCCCCTTCCCGGCCACAGGCCACATCGCCAAGGATGGCAACGGCTTCCGCTTCGTACCGGTGCAGTGGAATCCGGCCGTCTAGGCACGGTTTGCAGCCGTCTCCGCAAAAAGCCACTCCAGGGTGGCCGCATCCCCGCCGGTCGGCTCGATGAAGAGGACGACCGGCGTCTCATAAGGATGGCGTTCCTTCAGCGCTTGGTGAACCTGATCCTGAAGGCCCTTGCGGGTCTTCAGGATGGCAACAGCCTCCTGCCCCTGCTCGACGGCCCCCTCCCAGGCATAGACGGACCGCATCCCCGGCAGCACATTGATGCAGGCAATCAGCCGGTCTCGGACCAGCCCCTCCCCGATCGACAAGGCGATGTCCACATCGGGAAAGGTCGTATAGACGAGAAGTGGGCGATCCATGCTATGCCTTTCCTCCGCATCCGACCGGACGCAGCGAGGGTAACTGGGCATGGCCCGCCGTTTCAACAACATCGCATTCGTGGCCAGTGCCGCGCCTGACGCGCAGAGCGCGCTCAAAGCCTTGCAGGATCGTTACACAAACGTTGCGCCTGAGCAGGCGGACGTCATCGTAGCCCTCGGTGGCGACGGCCTGATGCTGCAGAGTCTCCACCGGTTCATGGGAACGGCCAAACCCATCTACGGCATGAACAAGGGCACAGTCGGCTTCCTGATGAACGATTTCAGGGAGGAGGACCTGTTCGACCGTCTCGAAGCGGCTGGCCGAAGCGTGGTTCACCCACTCCTGATGGTGGCCTGGGACGTGCACGGTGTGGCTCACACCGCGCGGGCGATCAACGAGGTCTCCATGCTGCGCCAGACCTATCAGGCGGGCAAGCTGCGGGTGAGCGTCGACAACCGGGTGCGCATCCCCGAACTCAGTGCCGACGGCATCCTGGTGGCGACCCCTGCTGGATCGACAGCCTACAATCTCTCGGTCGGCGGGCCGATCCTGCCGCTGAACGCCCCGCTGCTCGCCCTCACGCCGATTTCGGCCTTCCGTCCGCGCCGCTGGCGCGGCGCCCTTCTTCCCGACTATGCCAAGATCCAGATCGAGGTTCTGGAGGCCGGCAATCGCCCGGTAAGCGCGGTTGCCGATCACACCGAATTCCGCAATGTCTCCCGGGTGGATGTCTCTATGGACCGCAGCGTGGATCTTGTGATGCTGCACGATCCCGGCCACAGCCTTGACGAGCGCATCCTTCGGGAGCAGTTCGGCTATTGACGATGGCAGAAGGCACGGGCTTCAACGTGCTGGCTTGAGAATCAGAGGTCACCATCATGAGCGATGAAAGCAGGCATCCGAGAGGCGGCCTCTACTTCGAGGATTTCACCGTCGGCACCATCATCAATCACCGCCTGACCCGGACGGTGACCCAGATGGACAACATGTTGTTCTCCAACATGACCCTGAACCCGCAGCCGCTCCACATCGATGCGCATTTCTGCGCCACGGAGACGGAGTGGGGCAAGCCGCTCATGAATTCCCTGTTCACTCTAGGCCTGCTCATCGGCATCTCCGTCAACGACACGACGGTGGGCACCACCATCGCCAATCTCGGCATGACGGATGTGAAATTCCCGGCTCCACTCTTCGAGGGCGACACGATCAATGCGACGACTGAGATCGTGGCCAAGCGCGAGTCAAAGTCGCGTTCGGACGCCGGAATCGTGGAGTTCATTCACAGGGCCTACAAACAGGACGGCACTCTCGTGGCCGAATGTCGCCGTCAAGCCTTCATGCGCAAGAGGAACGCCTGATGCGCTCCCTGCTCTTCGTTCCGGGCGACAGCGCCAGGAAACTCGAGAAAGGCCTGACCTCCGGAGCCGATGTCCTTCTCATCGACCTTGAGGATTCGGTCGCTCTATCCGCCAAGGAAGAAGCCCGCCGCGTCACTGCGGATTTTCTCGACCAGCAACGCACGAAGGCCGAGCGCCCGCGTCTCTTCGTACGTGTCAACGGATTGACCACAGGCCTTATCGACGCGGACCTCGACGGCGTGATGCAGGCGGGCCCCGATGGAATCGTGCTGCCGAAGACGATCGGCGGCACAGACGTGGCGCATCTCGGCGCCAAGCTCGCTGTGCGCGAAGCCGAATTCGGCTTGGAGGATGGCGTCACGCGCATCCTTGCCATCGCGACGGAGAATGCCGCAGGCGTCTTTGCGCTCGGCTCCTTCGCCGGCGCGAGCCATCGCCTCATGGGCATTGCCTGGGGTGGCGAGGATCTGTCGGCCGATCTCGGCGCCGAGACGAACCGTAGTGCTGACGGCGCCTATACGGACCCCTACCGCCTCGCCCGCTCCCTAACCCTCCTGGGCGCCACGGCAGCCGGTGTCGATGCGGTGGATTCCGTCTTCACCAACTTCCGCGACATGTCAGGGCTGGAAATGGAATGCCGCAAGGCTCGCCGTGATGGCTTCGCGGCCAAGATGGCGATTCATCCGGCGCAGGTGCCGATCATCAACGAAGCCTTCACGCCCTCGCAGGAAGCGGTGGAACGGGCCCAAGCCGTCATCGAGGCTTTCAAAGCCAATCCTGGAACAGGCGTTGTCGGCGTCAATGGCGAGATGCTGGATCGACCGCACCTGCTACGCGCTGAGCGCCTCCTCCGGCGTGCCGGCAAGCGGTAATGGGACCCGCCTTAGAACCCAAACAGAGCCCCACGTTAATTACAATAACTTTAAGTAGAACACCCTAGTTTCGACAATTTAAAGTTATTAAACCAGCAATTTAGCTTCGGCCTTGGCAATATTTGATAAACAAACTTCTTTCTAAGAGATAGAAACGGCACCAATCCTCTTCAAACAGATAGTCGACAATCGCTCCGCCCCCTATCGATATATTGGGATCTACACTCCTGAGCTGCATAGATGACAGATCGCGAGTGAAATGTTCCTGGCATCGTCAAAAGACGCCACGCCGACAGGCAAAGGGGATGTGGGATGTCCGATAGTATTGTTGAGGCCTTCAACGAAGCGGCTACTTGGGATGAGGCCTTAATCGCCATCAAGAGCAATGCCGAGGCACTGCTCGATGGACTTCACATCGAGAAACTAGGTTATCTGGCCGACGAGGAAGACCGCGAGCAAGCGCTCGGCTTTGGCGTCCATGAAATCAAGTCCTTGTTCGGGAATTTCACATCCCTCCCGCAAATCAAGGCTGTCGTAGAGCGGCAGATCGATGTGGAATATGCCAAGTGGGAATTTGTCTTGGCCTTTGAGACAGCGTCCAGTGTGGAGGATATGCGTGCCGGACTTGAGCGGGTGCAGTCGCTTTACGATGACCGCGAGAGCGTCATTCAAGAATGGTCTTTGAGCGATGATCCCGACGTCAGAGCACGAGCGGCCGAACTCGCCACCGAGTCCTATACAATCGTTTTCAGGAATATCGCTGCTCGTATTGGCGATGGAGCTTACCTCGACGACCTCGCGGCGGAAATGTGGTCAGCCCAAAGAGCGTTCGACGATCTCGACAGTCTCGTCCAAGCTCTCGGTGATGCAACTGATGTACTCGGATATGAGAGCATCATGGCGTCCTTCAACGAAGCAGCAGATTGGGAGGCGATGCTCGCCGCGATCAAGGACCATGCATCAGCCCTGCTCGATCCAGATCACCTCGCCAAGCTCACTCAGCTCATTGTTGACGGCAGCTATGAGCACGCTATCGGGCTTGGAGTGGCAGAGATCAGGACATTGTTTGGAGACTTCATCTCGCATGAGGAAATCACATCAGCCGTCGAGAAAATGATCGACATCGGCCATGGGCAGTTCTCAGCTCTGTTGGTCATCAACGGCTCAGAAAACGCCGGCACTTTGGCGGAAGCATTGAGCCTCCATGTCGCAAGCCTTCATCAACAACGGCAGGATCTGATCGCTGAATGGCGCGACAGCGGCGATCTGGATGCGATTGCCCGCGCGGATGAGCTTGAAGACGAAGCTTATACAGTCAACCTGAGCGAAGTCAGTTCGCATCTCGACGATGAGGCTTATCTGGCGGAACTGGCTGCAAGGATGCAGATGATACGCCAGGGCGGTTCATTTCTCGACATTGATGCCTTGATCGCCGCGCTCGACATGGTCGACAGAGCCATTGATGCTACCTACGATGCTGTAATCACCGGTACCAATTCGGGCTTCATGAACGAGGGTGACCTACTCAGCGTCGGCGGCCTGATCACAGTCGAGGATGGCGACTGGGGTGAAAACAGATTCAAGGCTGTCGGAGAAAGCGGGCTTCAGAAAGAGTATGGGACATTTGCCTTCAACAGCATGACCGGCGAGTGGGGCTTCACGCTTAACAGCACCGTGCAATCGTTGAAGGAGGGCCAGCAGATTCATCAGAATCTGACGGTCGAATCCCTGGATGGAAGTGCGACCATGACCGTCACGGTCACAATTAGAGGGCAAAACGATGCCCCCGAGGCTTCACAAGTGGGCAACACCTTATCTGGCCTCGAAGACACGGAAATTGACGGGCAAGTCCCTTCCGGCACCGACATCGATGGCGATAAGCTGACCTATGCGCTGGTGCAGCCTGTCCCAGGCCTGACGTTCAATAACGATGGAACCTTCAGTTACAAGCCGGCAGCCAACTTCAATGGTACAGTGACGTTCCAATACCAAGTGATCGATACCGAAGGCGCAAAGAGCCTGCCGGAGACCTTCGTAATTACCGTTAACTCGGTCAACGATAGACCGCATGACATCGTTCTTTCAGAGACCCGTGTTGACGAGAACGCCGCAGCTGGAACGGTTATAGACACGCTGACAGGATCTGACGTCGATGGTGACGCGCTAGCGTTCTCTCTGGTGGACGATGCTGGCGGGCGCTTTGCGATCAGCGACGGCCAGCTTGTGGTCAAGGACGGTGTCAGGCTCGACCATGAGCAAGCGACCGCGCACACTTTGATCATCCAGGTGAAGGATGGGTACAATGCCAATTACCAGAAGACATTCGTCATCCAGGTGAATGACGATACGGACGAGAGAATTCCCGGCTCACCCTCTTCGGATCTACTCAAGGGCGGCTCAGGCAGCGACAGGCTTTGGGGCGGTCTTGGTAACGATCAGCTGACGGGCGGATCGGGCAAGGACATCTTCGTATTCGACACGAAGCCGAACAAGAAGAGCAACCTTGACAAGATCGCCGACTTCTCCGTGAAGGACGACAGCATCTGGCTAGACAACAAGATCTTCACCAAGCTCGGCAAGGCTGGTTCTGAAGTCAAACCGACGCAGCTGAAGAAGGACTTCTTCGTCAAAGGCTCCAAGGCCAAGGAAAAAAACGACTACATGATCTATGACAGCAAGAAGGGCGTGCTTGCCTACGATGCCGATGGTTCGGGCAAGGGCAAGGCGATTGAGATCGCTCAGCTCTCGAAGAAGCTCGCCATGACCTACAAGGATTTCTTCGTCATCTAAGTCTGATGACGATCAAAGCCTGAAAGATGAAGCGGCCCGCGATAAGAAACCATTGTAGGCCGCTTTCTTGTTGCTGACTTAAATCGTGCCGGCTCTGCCACCTGCGACGAGGCCGCTCAGCCCCCAGGCCGGGTAATCGAGAACTTCGTCTCCGGGGTCGCCACGAAGTAGTCGCGGTAGCCGGATCGGGCGATGGGGCGCATGGCAGCCGTGTCGACGAGGCCGTCGATGATGTAGCGGTCGTCGATGTAGACCCCGACCACCTGTCCGATCACGAGATAGTAAGACGGATCTCCGCCGCCTATGGGGGTGAGCGGCACGGTCTGGAGCCACTTGCACTCGAGTGCTGCTGGCGCCTCGGCAACCCGGGGCGGCTTCACCAGACGGGACGGTGCGGCCTTCAGGCCCGCGTGCTCCATCTCGTTCTCGCCGCGAGAGAGAGGTGCTGAGGTGAGGTTCATCTTGTCCCGCAGGTCATAGGTCGCCAGGCTGCAGACGAACTCGCCCGTCTCCTCGATGAAGGTGAGAGCATCCTTCTTGCCCGCCGAGGAGAAGGCCACCATGGGCGGCCGCTCGGAGACCGCATTGAAAAATGAATAGGGCGCGAGGTTCACCTCCCCCTTCGCGCTCATGGCGCTGATCCAGCCGATGGGACGCGGCGTGACGATGGCCTTGAACGGGTCGTGCGGCAGGCCGTGAGCGTTGGTGGAGGTTTCGTAGAACATCACATTAGAACCGCGTCACGATGTCGTTGAGGCTGGGCCGATCCCGGTCGCCCGGCGTCTCCTTGGCCGTGCCGATATGGATGAATCCGGCAATCCGCTCCTCGGGCTTCAGCCCCAATGCGTCGAGCACCCGCCGGTCGAAGGCAGCCCAGCCCGTGAGCCAGGAGGCGCCGTAGCCGAGGGCAGATGCGGCATTCAGAAGGTTCATGCAGACGGCGCCGGCTGAGAGAACCTGCTCCCAATCGGGGATCTTCACGTGCGGCACGACGCGGGACACCACCGCGACAACCAGGGGTGCTTGGGCAAAGCGCTCCCGCTCAGTGGCGATCTTGTCCTCTCCGGCCTCGGGGTTGTCGGCCTGAAAGACCGAGGCCAGCACCTCGCCGAGCCGCTGGCCGGCATCGCCCTGGATGAGGATGAAGCGCCAGGGAACCAGCTTGCCATGGTCCGGCACCCGGGAGGCCACCGTCAGGAGGGTTTCGATTTCCGGCTCGCTCGGCCCCGGTTCGCCCAGCCAGCGCGACGGGACGGAACGGCGCTGCAGAAGGCGGGAAAGGCTGTCATTCATGGGCTCTTCATCCGGCGTGGATAATGTGAAACAATGAAGGTGGATGCTCACGAAGTCTGCGAGCAGGGTAGGCCTCAGGCCTGCCATCGTCTCGCCGTCTTGATGCGCTTGAGGGAGCGCAGGCGTCCTAAGGGCGGGCCGCTGCCACAGAAGAAACAGCAGCGGATGTATAGGGGGAGTGCGGTCAGACGCCAAGCAGGTTTCAGCCCTGGCGGACTCGGCAGCCTGCACAAGCAGGCCTGAGGGGCGCTGTCTGAGGTTAAGGCCAGCCGGCGGGACGCCGCTTGAAAGCAATGCAGAGATCCATTTTCGGACCCGAGAGTTCCGCTTCCCCCAACGCTTGGTCGAGGCGCGAGACGCTCATCGCCTTTGGCCTCATCCTGGCCGCCTGGACGCTGGCCGTCTCGTGCTGGCCCCTGACCGGAACGGTTGTTCCGTGGGATTCCAAAAACCAGTTCTACCCGACCCTGCGCTACCTCGGCACCGCCCTGGCCCATGGGGAGCTGCCCCTCTGGAACCCCTACCATTTCGGCGGCCACCCCTCGGCGGCCGATCCCCAGTCCCTTCTCTTCACGCCCACCATGCTGCTGTTCGGCTGGCTTATGCCCGAGCCGTCCATGCAGGTTTTCGACGTGGTCGTGTTCGCCCATTTCCTCCCAGGCGCCCTCGCCTTCGTGCCGATCTTCCGCCAACGCGGCTGGCACTCGGCCGGGGCCGTGGTGGCCGCGCTCATCTTTATGCTCGGCGGTTCCGCCACGGCGCGGCTCCAGCATACGGGCATGATCTTCAGCTACGGGTTCTTTCCCCTTGCTTTCTGGCTCTTGGAAGAAGCGCTCGACCGCCGCTCCTACCGCTATGGGATCCTGTTCGCGCTGAGCGCGGTCATGATGGTCATCGGGCGAGATCAGGTCGCCTTCCTCTGCGCCCTGACCCTTATCGTGGTTGCCGTTCACCGGATCTGGACCGCTCCCCAGTCGATCGCCTATCTCCGGCCCCGGCTGGGACTTCTGATCACCATGGGGGCGATCGGCGCAGTGCTTATGGCCGTGCCCGTTGTCCTAACGATGCAGTTCCTCGCCACCTCGACGCGGCCCTCCTTCGGCTTCGGCGTGGCCGCCATGGGGTCCCTGCCTCCGGAGAGCCTGGCGACGGTGCTCTTCGGCAATGTCTTCGGCTCCCTGCGCTGGACCTATGACTATTGGGGGCCAGACTGGCACAGCCTCGCGGAAGGGACTTGGACCGACCGGGCCACGAACTACCTGTTCATCGGCACGATCCCGGCCCTCTTGCTGATCTGGCACGGTGTCGCCGGCGGGCGCCTGTTTGCGCGTGAATTCAGGTTCTTCCTCGTGATGGGTGTTGTCGCCCTGCTCTACGCCCTTGGGCGCTACACTCCTGGCTTCGAGGTCATCTTTGACCACATGCCAGGCGTGAACCTCTACCGAAGGCCGGCAGACGCCACCTTCCTCATCAACATCGCCCTCGCCTTTGCGGGCGGCTATCTCGTGCATCGCTATGCGGCAGAAGGGCTCCCGCGCTGCAACCGCGCCGTCCTCGGCCGCTTCTGGGCCTTCCAACCCCTGCTCGCCCTGGGGCTTGTGATCGCAGCCATTGCCAGCGCCCTGTCCTTCGCCATGAAAGGCGGGCATGTTGCCCCGGCTCTCATTGAGATCGGCGTGAGCCTTGCAGCAGCGGCCGCAGCAGTTCTGGTGATTGCAAAGCTGAGCGGCACTCCACGCTGGCGGGGAGCCATGGCGCTCGTGCTGTTGACGTTTACGGGCGCGGAACTGATCGGCCGCCATGCGGCGTCAGCCCTCAATGCGGAGCCGGCCGAGCGCTACACGGTCTTCACCAAGCTGCCGCCGGAACAGCTGCAGGGCCTTCAGATCCTCAAGCGTGAACTCGCCGAGCGGAACGCCCGTGGCGAGTATCCCCGGGTGGAAATTCTCGGCCTTAAAGGAGCTTGGCAGAACGCCTCCATGGTACTCGGCATCGAGGACATCATTGGCTACAATCCCTTGCGTCTCGCCGATTATGAGCGGGCCATCGGTCCGGGGGAGAACGCGGAAGACCCCAACCTTCGCCAGTTCCCGACCAGCTTCCGCGGCTATGAATGCGAACTCGCGAGCCTGCTAGGGCTCGACTACATCGTTCTTGATCGCCCTGCCGACAAGCTGCCGCGTCACTTCCCGCGCTTGGCCGATGCCGAGGTCGTCTACGGCACCGGTCGGATGTGGATCTACCGCCTCAACTCCTCAGGCCCCCGCGCCTATGTGGCTCACCATGTGAGCCCGGTGGATTCCGAGGCCGTGCTTGGTGAGGAGGAGTTGCCGGAGTTCAACCGCGAGACGGAAGCCCTCATCGACTACGAAAGCCTGCCGCTCCTCAAGGCCCGGTACTCTCCGGCCGGATCGAAGCCGGAACACGCCAAGGGTGAGGCTCGCATCATTAGCTACCAGCGGAACTCGGTCACGATCGAGGTCGAAAGCAGCTCCAACAGCGTGCTGGTGCTGCACGACATCCACTATCCGGGCTGGGAGGCCTGGGTGGACGGCGATCGCCGCCCAATCCTGCGGGCCAACCTCCTGTTCCGCGGCGTCGAGGTCGGTCCGGGGCGTCATCGGGTCGAGTTCCACTTCCGGCCCATGTCCCTGGAAAATCTTGTTGCAGCCGCTTCCGATATCGTGAAGAGCGAGGAAGAGCCTATTCAAACGGCCGTCGCCTCCCCGCTCCGGTAACGGGCGATTTTTCAGAACGATGTTATTTTCCGTGAACCCATGCTCTTCAATCTTCAGCTTTTTGGCGCTCCTGGCAGCATCTGCGGCTTCGGCCCAGTCTCCTGCTGTCCCGTCCATGTCCCAGAACCAGCCCCCGATCTCCATCGGGCAGGTGACTGTGAATGCGGGCGCGACCTTTGCCGGGAGCAATGAACCGATCCGCTCAGGCCTCGTCTGGCGGATCTATGAGGATCGCGGGGATGCCTCCCAGCCGGTGATCGTCGCCCGCTCCACCAGCCCTGCGCCGAGCTTCACCCTCTCGCCCGGCAACTACGTCATTCACGTGGCCTATGGGTTTGCGAGCGCTTCGAAGCGCATCAGCGTGCAGCGCGGCAATCTCAACGAACGTCTCGCAATCAATGCAGGCGCGCTTCAGCTCAAAGGAGCGGTCAGCGGGAGCCCCATTCCAGCCAACCGCCTCACCTTCTCGGTCTATGTGCCGGAGGCGCAGAACTCGGAAGGACGGCTCGTGATTGCCGAAGCCAAGGCAAACGACATGATCCGCCTCCCCGAAGGAACCTATCACGTCGTCTCCACCTACGGCGACGCCAACGCCATCATGCGTAGTGACCTGAAGGTGGAATCGGGCCGCGTCACCGAGGCAACCCTCAACCATCGCGCTGCCACCGTGACTATGAAGCTGGTGGCATCCGCAGGCGGCGAAGCCTTTGCCGGCACGGCCTTCAGCGTGCTCACCCCCGGCGGTGACGTGATCCGCGAGGCCATCGGCGCCTTCCCGTCCGTGACCCTGGCCGAGGGCGAATATGTTCTGATCGCCCGCCATGAGGGCAAGGTCTATACCCGCGAGTTCAAGATCGAGAGCGGACTCGACCGCGATATCGAGGTTCTCGCCAAGCCCTGACAGCCCTGAACCTTTCCGGCCCCGCGGCATTGACGGAACACCAATGACAGGTCGCGCCACGCATGAGCCCGTACTCCCAAGGCGTGACCTTGCAGGAGAGGAAGCCCATGAAAGTCGCAGAGATCATGACCCGCAACGTGCGTGTGGTGAGTCCAGACGGGACCATCCAGGAAGCAGCACGGCTCATGGATGAAATGAATGTCGGTGTCCTGCCTGTTTGCGATGGGCGGCGGCTGCGCGGCATGGTGACGGACCGCGACATTACCGTCCGGGCCACGGCTGCAGGCCTCGCGCCAGATACCACCCGCGTGCGGGATATCATGTCCGACAATGTATGGTGGTGCTTCGACGATGACGACGTGAACCATATCGTTCAGTTGATGAGTGACCATCAGATCCGCCGCCTGCCTGTGGTCGACCACGATAAGCACCTGGTCGGCATTGTGGCGCTTGGTGATCTAGCGACCGATGTCGAGGGCGAGGCCACCCACGCCCTGCATCGCATTTCAACCCCGTCGGAGCCCGACCGCTCCGGCACGCCCACGAGCGCCCGTGCCGACCAGACCCGGGGCAGTGGACAGGCGCGCCTGACGGCCGACGAGCGCCGCGAGCTGGAGCGCCGCATGAACGACGCCAGCCGCGACGACACTTTCCGGCACCGCCCGAATGACTACCGCGACAGAGGCAGTCGCGGATCCACGGACAACACCCGCAGGCCAGGACGCGAACAGTTCCGGTTCCGCGAAGAGGACGACGTTCGTGCCGCCTTCGGCAGCTTCGGCTATCCCGGCCAGGAGGGCGCCCGCGACTCCCGCATGCGTGGCGGCTTCGGGGGCGATGGCTATCAGAGCTATGGCGACGAGTTCGCAGGCCGCGGCTCCGCCGGCAGAGGGTTTCAACCGCCGCGCTATGGCGCTTCGACCATCACGGGCGGGCGAGCGCGTCCGGGAGACGACAGCAGCGAGGATGATCGCCGCATGCAGGATCGCGAACGCACTTGGAGCCTCGTGAACGAGCGGCGTGACCACAGCAACTACGGCATGGGCCCCGGCAACACCCGCTTCGGCAACGACGCCACCGCCAGCCGCGGCGAGGTCCGCCGAGGCGAGCACCAGGGCCGTGGCCCGAAGGGTTACCAGCGCTCCGATGAACGCATCCGCGAGGATATCAGCGAGCGTCTCATGGATGATGCGATGATCGATGCCTCGGAGATCGAGGTGCAGGTGCAGAACCGGGAAGTGACCCTCACCGGCACTGTGCGCGACCGCAATGAGCGGCGTCTGGCCGAAGACCTTGCGGAGGCCGTCTCCGGTGTGGCCCACGTGCAGAACAACTTGAGGGTCGGACAACGCCAGGACAAACACGCCACCGGCACGGAAGCCGGCGATGCAGGCGCAGCGACCGGCAATCCCGGCAGTGGAACAGCGGGGACGACAGCCGGCACCGCACCCGATGGCCGCACCAGCGGGCGGCAGCGTCAGACGAGCTGAGGCCTTTCATCTAACTCTGCACTCATCCTGAAAAGGTTGAGTTTGCTGGCAACAAAGAAAGGCGGCGCTTCTGTTGGGAAGCGCCGCCTTTTTCCGTTCAGGAGAAATTTAAGCGACCGTCCGCTCGACCACGTGATGCCCGTCGAGCGTCGCGTGGCCTTCCGGCTCCGAGACCGCTTTCGCAACTCGCTTAAGATCCGGCGTGACCGCCTCGGCGGCGAGCGCCTTCAAGGCCTCATCGAGGGTCATGGTCTTCTGCTCGGGGCTGCCCAGGCGGCGGATGGAGACCGTACGCTCGGCGGCCTCTTTCCGACCCACTACGAGAAGAACCGGCACCTTCACGAGCGAATGCTCACGGACCTTATAATTGATCTTCTCGTTGCGCAGGTCGGCCTCGACGCGAAGGCCGGCAGCTTCGGCGGCGCGCACCACCTCCATGGCGTATCCATCGCCCTCGGACGTGATGGTGGCGACCACCGCCTGCACCGGCGCGAGCCAGAGCGGGAAATGGCCGGCGAAGTGCTCGATCAGGATCCCGGTGAAGCGCTCCATGGAGCCGCAGATCGCGCGGTGCACCATGACGGGAGTCTTCTTCTGACCATCGGCATCGACATAGAAGGCGCCGAACCGCTCCGGGAGGTTGAAGTCCACCTGGGTGGTGCCGCACTGCCAGTCGCGGCCGATGGCATCGCGAAGCACATACTCGAACTTCGGACCGTAGAAAGCGCCCTCACCCGGGTTGATTGCGGTCTTGATGCGCCCGCCCGACTGATCCTCGATCTGCTTGAGGACGCGGGTCATCACGTCTTCCGCATGATCCCACATTTCGTCCGTGCCGACGCGCTTTTCAGGACGCGTGGAGAGCTTCACGACGATCTCGTCGAAGCCGAAATCGGCGTAGGTGGAGAGGATCAGATCATTGATCTTCAGACACTCATCGGCGAGTTGCTCTTCCGTGCAGAAGATATGCGCATCGTCCTGGGTGAAGCCGCGCACGCGCATCAGCCCGTGAAGCGCGCCGGACGGCTCATAGCGGTGCACGTTGCCGAATTCGGCGAGGCGCAGCGGCAGGTCACGATAGGACTTCAAGCCGTGCTTGAAGATCTGTACGTGGCCCGGGCAGTTCATCGGCTTGAGAGCTAAGAGGCGCTGGTCCGCCTCTGGATCGTTCGGGCGCAGGAAGGCGGATGCCGATTTTACCGCGAACATGTTGTCCGAGTACCAGCCCCAGTGACCGGAGGTCTCCCACAGGGCCTTGTCGAGGATCTGCGGTGCGTTGACCTCCTGGTAGGTGCCCTTCAGGCGGCGGCGCATGTAGGAGATCAGCTCCTGGAACACCGTCCAGCCCTTCGGGTGCCAGAAGACGACGCCCGGCCCCTCCTCTTGGAAGTGGAACAGGTCCATCTCGCGGCCCAGACGGCGGTGGTCGCGCTTCTCGGCCTCCTCGAGCTGGCGGATGTAGTTGTCCAGCTCCTCCTGCGAAGCCCAGGCTGTCGCGTAGATGCGCGTGAGCATCGCGTTGTTCGAGTCGCCACGCCAATAGGCGCCCGCCACCTTCATGAGCTTGAAGGCGTTGCCGATCTTGCCCGTGGAGGTCATGTGCGGACCGCGGCAGAGATCGAACCACTCGCCCTGGGAATAGATCTTCAGATCCTGGCCTTCCGGGATCGCGTCGACGAGCTCGACCTTGTAGCTCTCACCCTTCTCGGCGAACACCTGCTTGGCCTTGTCGCGATCCCACACTTCCTTGGTGAAGGGTTTGTCGCGCGTGATGATCTCGCGCATCTTCGCCTCGATGGCCGGGAAGTCCTCCGGGGTGAAGGGCTCGTTGCGGGCGAAGTCGTAATAGAAGCCGTTCTCGATCACAGGACCGATGGTCACCTGGGTCCCCGGGAAAAGCTCCTGCACGGCTTCTGCGAGCACGTGCGCGCAATCATGCCGGATCAGCTCAAGCGAACGCGGGTCCTCGCGGTTGAGAAATTCAATCTTAGCATCCTGGGTGATCGGATCGGCGAGATCGGCGACCGTGCCGTCAAGCGCCATGGCGACGGTCCGCTTGGCCAGCGACTTGGCGATGCCTTCCACGATCTCGCGGCCGGAGATGCCGGGCTCAAACTGGCGCTGGGCGCCATCGGGAAATGTCAGGGTAATCATGTCAAAGTATCTCCTGGCTCACTCCTGCCAACGGAGCAGGTAAGCGGGGGCCGACGGTTTGCTGAAAGGAAGGCGAAGTCAGCCGCCGTCAGGTTCGGCTGCCTCGCAGATGATCGAGGGAGAATTGACGCCCCGCCAGCGACCATAAGCCCACGGCTTATACCAGGAGGCGCCCTCGGGCAACGCTTCAGGCACGAGATCGAGCCCCGACGTGCCGAACGGCCCGCAGCGGCAGATTCGCGCGAAGCCGATCCAGCCGCCCGGCCAGAACCCGTGCCGCTGGATCGCCTCGTCGGTGTATTCGGAGCACGAGGGCAGGTGACGGCACTGGCGGCCGATGAGCCCGGACAGGCTCAGCTGGTAGCCGCGGATGGCCCAGTGAGCGGCGTTCTGGACGGGGCTCGGCATCTATTCCGCGCCTTGAACACGCCGCGCTTCAATCTGATTGAGAGCATCCACGACGGCATCGAAGGTGAGGAGGATGGAGGCATGCCGGGCCTTGTAGTCCCGCAGGGGCTCCAGGATCTTCAGGTCCTCCCACTTACCCTGAGGCACCTCGCCGCCCGCCTTGAGCAGGTGCATTGCCTTCTCGCGAATGTCATGGAGTTCTCCGGTTGTCGAGCCGATGACATAGCGTCCCATGATCGAGGACGAGGCCTGGCCCAGAGCACAGGCTTTTACGTCATGGGCGAAGGCCGTCACCACGTTCCCGTCAAGCTTCACGTCGACCGTCACCATCGAACCGCAGAGCTTGGAGCGCGCCGTCGCGGATGCATCGGCATCGGACAGACGCCCAAGATGCGGAATATCGGCTGCAAGCTCAAGGATGCGTCGGCTGTATATATCGTTCAACATATTGGGATGTGACATTACGATTGGGAATATACCCTTTAACTCTATATGGGTATCTACTACACAGCGTAGTACCTCAAAACTCCGCCCAGAAACGTCTCGACGAGCATGGGGGCGGTGAAGCATGCGAACACGGGGAGCTGCCAGGCTTCCCAGGTGAAGAGTTGAGAAAGGGGCCCCCGAGTGAGTGATGCCGTCAAGTCCTGGTCTACGCGTCTGAACTCAGCCGCGGACAAGCCTGTTGCGGCCCCGACCCGGGAAGAGGCTGAGGCGGCCGTTCGCACCCTGCTCCGCTGGGCTGGAGACGACCCGACGCGAGAGGGACTTCAGGATACACCCAAGCGCGTGGCCAAAGCCTTCCGCGAGCTCTATTCGGGTTACGCGGAGGACCCCTCCGAGATCCTCGACAAGGTCTTCAGGGAAGTCGAAGGCTATGACGATATCGTGCTCGTCCGCGACATCCCATTCTATTCCCATTGCGAGCACCACATGGTGCCGTTCTATGGCGTGGCGCACGTGGCCTATTACCCCACCAAGGGCGTGGTCGGCCTCTCCAAGCTCGCCCGCCTCGTGGACGCCTATGCGCGCCGGTTGCAGACGCAGGAGACCATGACGGCTCAGATCGCTTCGGCCATGGTCAAGGCGCTCGCCCCGCGCGGCGTGGCTGTGATGATCGAGGCCGAGCACATGTGCATGTCCATGCGCGGCATTCAGAAGGCCGGAGCCCTGACCTTGACGACCCAGTTCACAGGTGTCTTCAAGGAAGACCCCGCCGAACAGGTGCGCTTCCTCACCCTGGTGCGCAACGGCCGGGGCTGAGGCCCTCGCATGTCCTTTTCCAATCTCTTTCCGCCTCCCGGTTCCAAGACAGAGCTCGAGGAAGGCAGCATCTTGTCCCCTCGTTTCGGAGCGGACGGGCTGGTCGCCTGCGTCACCATGGATGCCGTGACGGGCGAGATCCTCATGGTCGCGCATATGAACCAGGAGGCCCTGGCAAAGACCCTGGAGACCGGCGAGGCTTGGTACTGGTCCCGCTCCCGCGGTGAGCTTTGGCACAAGGGCGCAACCAGCGGGCAGGTCCAGACTGTCCTGGAAATTCGGGTCGATTGTGACCAGGACGCCCTTCTCCTGAAGGTGAAGGTCGCGGGCGACGGCGGTTGCTGCCATACAGGGCGCCGCTCCTGTTTTTACCGCAAGGTCGAGATATCCGCAGGCGCTGCCCGCCTCGTTATAGATTGATAGCGGCAGTCCTCCCAAAATACAGGGCTGCCCTCCGCCACGAAATGGGTGCACGTTTCCCGCATCCGCGATAGGTACGCCGCATGACACGACGTGACCTACTCCTCGCGCGGGTGGCGGCCAGCGCCATCTTCTTCGGCAACGGCTTCGGCATCGGCACCTGGGCGGCGCAGCTCCCCCGATTCAAGGTGTCGCTCGGCCTCTCCGATGGGGAGCTGAGCCTTGGGCTTCTGGCCTTCTCTCTCGGCGCCGTCGCCCTCATGCCGGCAATCGGCTGGGCCGTCGCCGTCGTCGGCAGCCGGACGATGACCCTCATCGCGGCTTTTTCCTTCGCGGCCGCCCTGCTCGTGCCGGGTCTCGCGCCGAGCCTTCCGCTCTTCGTCGCCGCCTCCCTGGTGGCTGGTGCCTGCAACGGCACCATGGACATCGCCATGAACACGAATGCCACCGTGGTCGAGAAGGCCTGGGGTGCGGCGATCATGTCGTCCTTTCACGCCTTCTTCAGCCTCGGAGGGCTGGCGGGAGCCGCTTTGTCCGGCCTTCTCATAGCGTCCGACATCGGGATCTTCCCGACGCTGCTGATCTCCTGCTCAGGAATGGGGCTTCTGTTCCTTGTGACGGGCTTCTGGACCATGGGTGAGACGGAACGAGCGACCGAGGGCCACGGCTTCGCATGGCCCCGAGGCCCGGTCGTTCTCCTCGCGGTGCTGGCCATGTTCTGCTTCGTCGTCGAGGGCGCTGTCATCGACTGGTCGGCGATCTACCTTCAGACCGTGGCCGGTGCGAGCCTGGAAACGGCCGTTTCGGGCTTCGCCGCCTTCTCGCTCACCATGACCATCTGTCGCTTCATGGGCGATTACGCGGTACGTCACCTCGGGCGGGCGCGCACCCTTCAGCTCGGCGGGCTCCTTTCGGCCGCTGGTCTTGCCCTGGCGATGATCCTGCCCTCGCCCCTGCCCGCCTCCATCGGCTTTGCCCTCGTGGGCATCGGTCTGGCCAATACGGTGCCGGTCCTGTTCAGCACAGCCGGCCAGATGAAGGGGATTCCGCCCAGCATGGGCGTCGCCATGGTGGCGACGCTCGGCTACGGCGGGTTGCTGATGGGACCGCCGCTGATCGGCTTCGGCGGTGAAGTCTTTGGCCTGCGAGCGATGCTCGGCCTGCTGGTCGTCTTCACCTTCGTGATCATCATCATGTCGCAGCGAGCTCTTCAGCGCTCCACTGTTCAGTTTTCATGAACCAGTCCTAATTGAAACTTGAGGGCATGTTCACGCGGGTTTCATGGGAAGCCGGTATAACGGACGCAGTGCCGTGGAGTTGATCAATGTTGTGGGACGGGATTGCCCGGCGCAGCGCCGGTTCAGGGGGCGGTGGGGGAGTGACGGAGATCAAGGCACCTGTCGAGCGCGATCCTCGCGCCAGGACCCGGATCGGCTTGGCATTGGGCGGCGGCGCGGCCCGGGGCTGGTCCCACATCGGTGTCCTCCGAGCCCTCAAGGAAGCCGGAATCGTTCCGGACGTGATTGCCGGCTGCTCCATCGGCGCCGTCGTCGGCGGCTGCTATGCGGCGGGGAAGCTGGATGAGCTGGAGGCCTTCGCCCTTTCCCTGACCAAGCGCCGCGTCATGGGCCTCCTCGACTTCCATTTCAGCGGGGCGGGTCTCATCGCCGGCGGGCGCCTGCAAAGTCTTCTCGACCGGGACCTGACGGACCGGCGGGTTGAAACACTGCCGGTCAAGTTCTGCACCATCGCGACCGAACTGGTGAGCGGCCACGAAATCTGGTTGACGCGCGGCCCCCTCGTTCAGGCCATGCGCGCGTCCTATGCTCTGCCCGGCGTCTTCGACCCGGTCCTCATCGGAGGGCGCTGGCTCATGGATGGCGCTCTGGTCAATCCGATTCCGATCACGGCGGCCCGCGCCTTGGGAGCCGACATCGTCATCTGTGTGAACCTCAACGGCGAGGTGCGCGTTCGCGGCACGGTCATCCAGTCCTACGATGCCGGGACGAGCGACGAGCAGGAGATCGAGGAGGTAATCGAGGAGGCCCCGCGGCGCTGGGGCATCTTTCCGGGCGGCCGGGGGGAGAAGCTGCGCAAGCCCAATGCACCGGGCATGGCGACCGTGATGGTGGACGCCTTCAACATCACCCAGGACCGGATCGCCCGCTCGCGCCTCGCCGGCGATCCGCCGGACATCATGGTGGCGCCGAAACTCGCCAAGATGGGGCTGTTCGAGTTCCACCGAGCACAGGAATGCATCACCCTGGGCCGGCAGGCCACGGAGCGCGCGCTGCCGGATATTCTTGAACTGCTGCAGGAATCTCAGCCACGCTAATCTAGGCTGTCGCGATGTATTCCTTGATCGCCTCGGCCTCGGCTTCGACCTCTTCGAGGCGCTCCTTCACCACGTCGCCGATCGACACGATCCCGACAAGGCGCCCTCCCTCGACGACCGGGACGTGCCGGAACTTCTGTTGGGTCATCAACTCCATCACGTGAGGGATCGGGGTCTCCCCCGTACAGGTCAAAACCTTCTCAGTCATGAAGCGGGAGACGGGCTCTTCCAGCGCCTTGGCACCGTAGTTTGCCACTGCCCGGACAATGTCACGTTCGGAAATGATGCCTGCCACGGGCCTTTGACCATCCACGATGAGAAGGGCACCTATCCTGCGCTCGGCAAGAACCTTGGCCGCTTCGCTTAGAGTCCGGCCCGGATCGATGGTCGCGACATCGCGACCCTTGAGCGAAAGAATACGATTGACGATCATTGATTCCCTCCCGTTACGCGAACGGCGAAGGACCGTGAGCCCTCGCATCCGCTAGGCTGATGCTGGGTCAGACACCCACGACTTTGGGTGGAAACCCTACGTCAGCTTTGGATGATCAGCGCAAACTGCCTCAGTTTCAAGCCGAGATGCGCTTGGCCCGTGCGGGAAGCGGGTCGATCAGAGGGAAAACGAAGAGCCCTGCAAGGAAGCCGCCGAGATGCGCCTCCCAGGCGATGCTCGCATCCGTAATCCCCAAAGGCTGAATGAAGGCGAACACGTAATTCGCCGCGAACCAGATCCCAAGGAAGATCAGAACCTGCCGGTTGCGGATCATGTGCCCCAGGGTTTCCCGGGGTCGTTCATGGGGCTGCGTCAGGCGCCCCTCCCAGTGCCACGAGGCCGGAGCGAACATGAACCAGGAGGCTGCCGCCATGAGACCCGACACGGCTCCGGAGGCGCCGATCATCGGCAGGACCTGCAAAGGGTTCATGATGGCGTAGAGAGCCGCTCCGGTGATCGCGGACACCGCCGACAGGATGAAGAACCGCCCAGCGCCGCAACGGCGCACGATGGGTGTCCCAAAGGCTGCCAGCCAGACGCTGTTGATCAGAACATGCGCCCAGGATCCGTGCAGGAAGGCGTAGGTCAACGCCGTCCACGGCCTGCCCTCCTCGCCTTCCAGGACATACTGCGCCAGGGCCATCAGCGGGGTAATCGTTTCTTCCGCCACGCCCTCGCGCAGAGGCCTCATGACGTCCTCCACCTGGACGCCTCCGAAGGCGACGGACCAGCGGGCCGGAATCACCGACCAGTCGATGATCAGCATGAAATCCGATTCGTCGGACAGGAGCATCCGGACGGCATGAATGCCGATCAGCGCCACCAGGCAGACGGCGATGACAGCCGGAAGGTTGAGGATCGGCTCACGGACGCGGGGCGGGTGTGGGGACATGCAATACTTTTGTCTAAGACGGCTGCCGGGAATTTCGGGAGGAAGGCCAATGCGACCTAATCTCTATTTGGCCTCCCGGTCGAGAAAAACCAACGACTTAGCGGCAATCAAGCTTAACGAAGAGGAAGCCCTACAGACCCTGCCCCATACCCTGATAATTTTTTGTTAACCATAACGGAACCGAGCGAAGCGCGACGCGTTAACTCACCTTTTACTTTCCGCTTGAGCCCCAAATGTAACCATGTCAGTTTGGTTAAAAGAACGTTACCGGCTGGTGGGGCATGCGGCAGAATTATTTCAAGAACGGCCTTTTCTGTGGCGCAAATGAGAAGTCGGCATTTTCCGGCAGTTTCATCAAAACAGTTTTCCTCGGATTGTCCCTCCTCCTGTGCGGTGCCGCCGCTCACGCCCAAACCCTGGCATCCCTGCCGGTCAACAGCGCCCCGATTTCAAGCATCGGCGTTGCCAAGCCAATCCTCGGCTGGTCCCAGTTCTGCGAGCAATTCCGGTCCGAATGCACCGTCGATGTGACGGAGGCCGACAAGATCGACCTGACGCCTCAGGCGTGGAAGACCATAGTGTCGGTCAATCAGCGCGTGAACTCGAGCATCAAAGCCGTGACGGACGCGGATCACTTCGGCGTCGTTGACACTTGGGGCTTCCCGGATGATGGCAAGGGCGACTGCGAGGACTTCCAGCTTCTGAAGCGCCGCCTTCTCGTGGCGGCGGGCCTGCCCCGCCGGGCGATGCGCATGACGGTCGTGATCGATGAACTCGGCGAAGGTCACGCCGTGCTGATGGTCCGCACCAGCCGTGGCGACTTCGTCCTCGACAACAAGACCTCCTCGGTCCTCCCCTGGCACCGCACCGGCTATGTCTACATCAAGCGCGAGAGCCAGGACGCGACCGGCTGGGTCTCATTGGGCGGCATCGTCTCGTCGCCGACCACCACGGCCAACCGCTAAGACTCAAAGCCGGCATTCACCAACGCCGGCTTCGTCGCTTTCCACCATCGATGTCAGAAGACCTCAGGCGGATCAGTCGATCCGCCTCATTTTTTTGGCGAAACGCTGCCAGTTCTGCACATAGCTCCTGGCCGACAGACGAAGCCGCTCGACAGCCTCCTCATCGAGAACCCGGATTGCCTTGGCCGGAGCACCAACGATGAGGGAGTTGTCAGGAAACTCCTTGCCTTCGGTCACGAGCGCATTCGCTCCCACGAGGCAATTGGCCCCGATGAGCACATGGTTGAGCACAGTGGCACCCATGCCGATCAGGGAGTTCTCGCCGATGGTGCATCCGTGGAGAATGGCCTTGTGCCCGATGGTGCACCCTGGACCGACGCTCAAGGGTGCCCCCATATCCGTGTGCAGCAGCGCGCCTTCCTGAATGTTCGTGGCCTCGCCGATGTCGATCAGCTCGTTGTCGCCGCGCAGCACGGCGCCGAACCATATGCCGACATCCCGCCCCAGCCGGACCTTGCCGATCACATGGGCATCCGGAGCGATCCAGAAGTGACCGGGTTCGGGGAGGATTGGGGCGGTGTCGTCGAGGCTGTAGATCGGCATCGATGGTCCAGCAGGGAGATGCAGCAGAACCTCGAAAGAGGTCTGCTGCAAAAAAGCGCCTAGTCCTCGAGATCCGTATCGAGGATCGCCATGGTGAAGTTGAAGGAGCGGTCGCCGTCCTCGTCGTCGACGAAAAGAACGCCGACGAATTCCTCACCGATGTAAACTTCCGCTGAATCGGTCTTCTTCGGCCGTCCGACGATGCGGATCGAGTGGTTCGCAAAGGTCTGGCGCAGGTAGCGCTCGACTTTAGCCATCTCGGTTTTATCCACTACAGGTCCTTTCTTACTGTCACGTTTGCTGCAATTGCCACGCCCGGCAAACGCGAGCAAGCGAGGATAGGTCCCGGATGGATCCCGTCCTCAGATTCCATCGGTGTCGGAAAAGCAATGATCCATGGACCGTGCCGGCTCCTCGCAGCCGGCTGTCCCGACAACCTTGGCAGGAACGCCGGCCACCGTGGCATTATGGGGCACGGGCTTGAGCACGACAGAGCCTGCGGCAATTCTGGCGCAACGGCCGATCTCGATATTGCCGAGGATCTTGGCGCCGGCGCCGATAAGCACGCCCTGGCGGATCTTCGGATGCCGGTCGCCTCGCTCCTTACCGGTTCCGCCCAGGGTCACATCCTGGAGCATGGAGACATTGTCCTCGATAACCGCGGTGGCCCCCACCACGAGCCCGGTGGCGTGGTCGAGGAAGATGCCGCGTCCAATGCGCGCTGCCGGGTGGATGTCGGTCTGAAACGCCTCGGACGAGCGGCTCTGGAGATAGAGGGCGAAATCCTGCCGGCCGCGCTTCCACAGCCAATGAGCCAGCCGATGGGTCTGAATGGCGTGGAAGCCCTTGAAGTAGAGCACGGGCTCGATGGCCCGGGTGACCACGGGATCCCGGTCGAGGACGGCGCTGATATCCGCCCTCATGGCCGCCCCGATGGTGCTGTCGCTCTCCACGGTCTCAAGGAAGATCTGCTCGATGATGTCAGACGGCACAGCCGCATGGCCAAGACGGGAGGCGACTCGGTGGATCACAGAAGCTTCCAGGCTCGGCTGATGAAGGATAGCGCTCAGAACGAAGCCGGCGATTGCCGGCTCGGCCTGGACGATGGCCTCAGCCTCGGAACGGAGGCGGTCCCAAATCGGATCGACCTTTCCGGCCACGGAATCGAGGGATCCCGGCTTCAGGCGGGTCTGTGTCATGGTAGTCTCCTGCCGGCTAGGCGAATGCCTCAATCATAAATAAGAAGCCTGGGCCCTTACCACAGATCCAAACGAGCCATGATCTACTCTTTTTCGCCAGCGACGTCCAAGCTTGCCGTCTCCCTTAGCGGTAGCATTGCGACCTTGACCATCGACAACGTACTTAAGCACAACGCTGTGGACCTGGAGATGTGGAAGGCCTTCCCGTCGTTGATGGATGCTCTCGGCCGGGATCCGAACGTCCGGCTGATTGTCCTGAGGGGCACAGGCCAAGCCTCCTTCACGTCCGGAGCCGACATCGCCGAATTCGCTACAGTGCGGGCCAATGCCGAAGGTGGGCGGCTCTATGAGGCTGCCAACGAAGCGGCTTTCTGCGCCGTGGCCCACTGCTCAAAGCCCGTCATCGCCATGATTCGCGGCTTCTGCCTCGGCGGCGGCTTCGGCCTTGCGCTCTCCTGCGACCTGCGAGTTGCCTCCGAGAACGCCATTTTCGGCATTCCGGCCGCCCGACTCGGGGTTGGATATCCTCCGGGGGCCATGAAGCTCGTGACCGCAGCCGTCGGGGCTCCCGCGGCTAAGGACCTGTTCTTCACGGCACGGCGACTTGACGCCCAGGAGGCATACAGCCTGGGTGTCGTCCAGCGATTGGTTCGCGATGAAGAACTCGAACACGTCACACAGGCGCTGGCTGAAAACATCGCGGAGAACGCGCCTCTGACGATCAAGGCCGCCAAGGCGGCCATCGACGAAGCCGTCGGCGTGACGCACCCGAATGCCGACGCCATGGCTCTTGCGGATCTGTGCTTCGAGAGCGCCGACGCCGTAGAGGGCCGCGAGGCCTTCCTGCAAAAGCGCAGGCCGGTCTTCACCGGGCGCTAGGTTCAGGCGTTGCGGCGATACACGAAGTAACGGCCTTCCGGCACGTTCGTCCGGGACGAGATGTCGGTGCAGGATGGCATCTCGAAGGCACGATCCGCGATCAGCAGCCCTCCGGGCTGGAGCAGGGAATCGAGCAGGGGCGACAGCCGCAGGGCAAGCTGGCGGTTCGCCTCCTCGTCTCCGGTGCCGATATCGGTGTGAACGAGCGCTGCCGCGCCATGTCCCAACCTCTTGATGAAGGCCGGGAGGGTTTCAAAGATGTCCCCGACGATCAGGTAACCTTCAGGCGGATAGCAATCCGGATGGGCCGCCGGCGAGCGCTCGAAGGCGTAGATCTCCCGGCCAGGCATCTTAGTCCGCAGGTGGTCATAGGTGCGACCGTTGCCGAGGCCGAGCTCGAGAACAAACCCCGTGGGGCTGATTTCCTGAGCCGCCCAGTTCAGGAGGTCGCGCTGGGCGGTCAGCCGCCGGATCACAGAGTCGAGTCGGGTCATTCATTGCTCCTGCCTGCACGGATATGGGGAGGAGCCTTTTAAAGCAAAGGCAACCGCCTCACGGGCGTTGCGCCAAGAAGTCGAGCACACCTTGCTTGTGCACCTTGTCGCCCACGGCAAGGTTGTGGTCGCGTTCCGGAATGTCGAGGGCCGTTGCGTTCGGGATCAGCCTGGCGAGTTCCGGGCCTGAGCCTGAGACATCATCCTTCGTGCCGACCGAAACCAGCGTGGGCAGCGTGATCGAGGCGACCTCTTCTTTCGTCAGCACCTGCCGGGTCCCGCGGATGCAGGCGGCCAGCGCCTTGAGGTCGCTGCCCGTCTGCTCGGCAAAGGCCCGGAACATGCGCTGCATGGGATCGGTGAGGTCGGCGAGGGAGGGCGCCTCCATGGCATCCGCGATGCCGAGCGGCAGACCGACGCCCTCGACAAGATGGATCCCTAAGCCGCCAAGCAGCATGGAGCGCATTCGGTCGGGGGCAGTGAGCGCCATGTGGGCGGTGATCCGCGCGCCCATGGAATAGCCCATCACATCGGCTCGATCGATGCCAAGATGGTCGAGCAGGCGCACACCGTCCTCCGCCATGCGGTAGGAATTGTAGGCCTCAGGGTCGTAGAGCTTCTCGCTCTGCCCGTGCCCCCGATTGTCGAAGGCAACGACCCGGTATCCGGCCCGCGTCAGGGTCTTCACCCAGAGGGTATTGACCCAGTTCACCGCATGGTTCGAGGCGAAGCCATGAATGAGCAGGATCGTATCGCCTTCCCCCTCATGGGGCGGCACGTCGATGTAGGCGATGCTCACGCCGTTGGAATTGAAATAGCGCATTGGACCGGCTGGGGTTGGAGCCTGAAGGGAAGCAGGCGCAACCTAAGCACCCGGATCGCCGGATGCAATCGGTGGAAATTTGCTCTAGGCGCATGGCCGATCGGCCATTATGGTGCGCCAAATTTCATCGCTTCAGAGCAACGGCAATGGCTGATAAAGGCACTCCCCACTTCCATAACGATCCGGGTGTTCCCGTCATTCATGTGGGCTCGAAGGAGTTCATGTGCATCGGGGCGACGCCGCCCTTCGATCATCCCCATATCTTCATCGACATGGGCTATGACAGCGAGACGATCTGCTCCTACTGCTCGACCCTGTTCAAGTACGATCCTTCCTTGAAGGCTGACGAGGCCCGCCCGGCCGAATGCGTCTGGGAGCCCGATTTCGCGACTGCCCCCTCTTCCCGTTAAGTGCCGACCCTCTCGATTGCAGTTGTCGGCGCCGGCATCGGCGGTCTGACGGCGGCCCTGGCCCTGGCCCGGCAGGGCCACGCGGTCACGCTGGTCGAGCGCCGGACCGGTTTCAGCGAGGTCGGGGCAGGCCTCCAACTCTCGCCCAATGCCAGCCGCATCCTCATCAAGCTCGGGCTCGGCCCGGCGCTCCGTCGCGTGGTGACGGAGCCGGAGCGCGTCGTGGTGCGTGCGATCCGCTCGGGCAAGCACATCGGCGAGGTGGCTCTCGGCGCCTTCATGCGCGAACGGTTCGAAGCGCCCTATTGGGTCGTGCATCGGGCCGATCTCCAGACGATCCTGCTCGACGCCGTCCGGTCCGAACCGTCGATCCGCCTTGTCATGGGACGGACGGTGGAGAGCATCGCGAGCAATTCCTCACAAGCCTCTCTCACCTGGATCTCCGCCGGCGGAGCGCGCGAGACCCTGGCGGCCGACCTGATCGTCGGTGCCGATGGATTGTGGTCGAAGGTCAGGCAGCAGATCGGCGACAGGAGGCCACCCACCTATCGCGGCTATGTTGCCTGGCGGGCCATCTTCGACCGCAGCGCCGCCCCGGCAGAACTCGCCGGCGATGAGACCGGTCTCTGGCTCGGGTCGCAGGGGCATGTGGTGCACTACCCCATCGCTGGCGGCAGATTGGTCAATGTCGTGGCCATCGAGAGAAATCCCGCTCCCGTAGAGGGCTGGGCCGCTCCAGGGCAGCGCGAAGACCTGCTCGCCCGCTATGCCTGGGCGGCGCCTATCCTGCGCGATCTGCTCGCCTTGCCGCAGGAATGGTTGCGCTGGTCGCTCTTCGACCATCCGGCCGAGCGCCTCGCCAAAGGCCGGATCGCCCTCCTTGGCGATGCCGCCCATCCGGTCCTGCCCTTCCTAGCTCAAGGCGCCGCGATGGCGATCGAGGAAGCGGCGACCCTTGCCTCCTTGCTGCGCGATGCACAGGCCGACATTTCGGGCATCCTCGCGGCCTATGAAAAGCAGCGCCTGGGGCGCGCGGTATGGGTCCAGAAGGAAGCGCGCACGAACGGGCGCATCTACCATGCGAGCGCCCTGGTGGCCTTCGGGCGCGACCGGGTCATGCGCCATCTCGGCCCCCAGGGCATGACGAAGCGGTACGATTGGCTCTACGGCTTCCGAGCTCCGGGCTGAACGAAGATCCGACGCGCATGGTTGGGCTTGCGCTCAAGCCCGCAGATCGATAACCCTCATTGCTAAAGCGGACGTGGCGAAACCGGTAGACGCAAGGGACTTAAAATCCCTCGGGCTATGCCCGTGCGGGTTCGACCCCCGCCGTCCGCACCATGATATCGCTTCATTCATCGCCAGCACCATCCTGGGAAGCGCAACTCTTCCAAGTATTCGCCCTGCTGCCGATCCTCGCTTGAATCGGCTGCGACAATCAAAGCGCCGAATTCCAAGGCTTTCACCGGAACGGCGAAGCCACAAGCAAAGTTGATGGAGATATGAAGCGTCCGGGGCGACTTGGCCCCCTGTAGGAGTGCGCCTATGCCGACCGTCATCGCCATTGAAGCCAAGCCCGTCGAATTCGAGGGCATCGATACTGGCTTTTTGCACCTGTACCTCGTCAAGACCGTCATGGACGAACAGGGGCGCGTCGTCTCGGAGAAGGTGATCCGCGGCACCGCAGGATCGAATGGCGATCTTGAGACTCTGGTCGATGCCAATCTGGCGACCTCCATCGACAGGAGAGGTTCGGACACGCCTGAGGAGAGGCACCGCGAAGTCCTCGATCTCGGCACCAGAGACGCCAACGATGTCTGGAAGATTATGGTCCAGCACGCCAACAACATCGAGAAGGCGGATCTGGACTACAGCATCGACATCATCCGGGAAGCCCCCGGAGGAGACCTGAACAGCAACTCCGTCGTGGCATCGGTGCTTCATTCGGTCGGGCTGAACCTGAGCACAAGCTTTCCGGATGATGTCAGCCGGTCCGACGCTCCGCTCTATGGGCAGCTTCAGTATATGTATGTGGATGATGCCCTCTTCGGAACTGCGAACAACGACCGGATCATGGGCGGCGTTGGGAATGACCGGCTTTATGGCGGCCATGGAAACGACCGCCTCTATGGCGAGGACGGGGATGACCGCATCCATGCCAGCAATGGCAATGATGCCCTGTATGGCGGGAACGGAAACGACCGCCTGGAAGGTCGGGCCGGCAACGATGTTCTTTACGGCAACAGTGACAATGACCGCCTCTACGGCAGCTCCGGCGATGACTATTTAAGCGGCGGAAGCGGAAACGACTATCTCTATGGCGAGGCAGGGGCAGACATTTTTCACGGCGGTGCGGGTAAGGACGTCTTTGTCTACAATGCCGTTCCGGATAGCCTGGAAGGCGTAGACAGAATTCGAGATTTTTCGGTTGCCGATGATACGTTCTGGCTGAACAATCGAGCGTTCACCGGTTTGGGAAGCGAAGGCCGATTGAAGTCGGGCGTGTTCCGCACAAGTGAAGAAGCGAGGGACTCAACGGATCGCATCCTATACGATCGCGACAATGGGGTCCTTTACTACGACGCTGACGGTACTGGCGCGAGCGAACAGCTTGCGTTTGCGAAGCTCTCAGCTGGTTTGAGGATCACATCCCTGGACTTCCAGATCATCTAACTAGAACTATCTAGGAATCTGGGGAGCACCGGCGCTGTGGCCACAAGTGCTTGCTGTGCGTGCCAGCACATCAAGCACTATGGCCAATAGGTATGGTCAACCGTGCTTTTAGATCAGCATCTTTGGAGACGAACGATGCTCCCCGGCTCCTTCTTGCCTCGCCGCATTCGCGCGATTGCCGTCCTGATCCTTTTATCGATCAGTGCCGGCGCATGGGCGCAGAGCCGTCCGCTGACCTTGAGAATGTCCTGTGCTCAGGCACAGGGCCTCGTCGCCTCGCAGAGGGCCATTGTCCTCAGCACTGGGGCCTACACCTACGACCGCTATGTCGGATCCTCTGCATCCTGCGCTGGCGGGGAGACCTTGGATCCGGCATGGGTGCCGACGGCTGACACAACCCAGTGTCCCATCGGATACCGATGCGTACCGCGCTCTGCGTTCTCAAGAAACTAGCATTCCCAAGTCCATAAGACGGCGTGCGCTCGCCCTAGATTTATGGACCGGCAGATCCTAGCGGCCGTGCCAAGCTCGGAAGGCTAGGAGAGGCGTCAGGACAGGCCAACCGAAACCGGCAATCAAAATGTGATCAAGACCGATCTTCTCCTCGTCGTTGATCATCGTCGAGACTGCGAGGAGCACGATCACGCCACACAGATATATCATTAGAACTTCACGCATCCCGCAGCCCCCAGCCACCTTGAAGCTGAGCTTTGACGTATGACGGCGATCACGCCAATGCGACCGGCAGTCGCCGGCTCCTGAGACTAGGGTTAGAGAAGGCGACACGAAGTGCACAGGATCGTTGCCTCGAGGCAGACGGACAATCTTGGCGACGTATGAAAGGCTGTTCTTTTTCAAAAACTTAGCCGCAACCCAACTGGAACTCGCCCGTTTTGTGGTCATGTTCAACAAAGATCAGGGAGATTTTCGATGCCAAAGCGGCACCACCCCTATGCCGCAGGAGGCAACACTGAATGGAGCATCGGTTCCAATGGCCTGACAGAAGCCGGACAATCCGAATTGCTGAAGGATCTCGGACGTCAGCTTCGGCATAGTTATCAGAGCATCCTGAAAGAACCTGCCCCGGATCGCATCACGCAATTACTAGAGAGGCTTGAAAGGCTGCACCTGCATGAAAGGAATGAGGACCATTAGGCCAAATCAACTCAATGGTCCTCATTCCTTTGATATAATTGGATCCTCAGCGTCTGCGACGGTTTCGCGGATGCGAATGGCCTTTTGAGGCCGTTTCCTTCGGAAGGAGGCTATAGATCAGAAACCCTGCCAGAATCCCGGCTCCGAGCAGAACGTAGGGATATGACTTGGCGGTATGTACCACTCCGGAAGCGGTCTGACGCATGGCGTAGAGCGGCATGGAAGCATCATGGATCAGGCGCTCAGCCCTCCTGACATTTTCCTGTCGGGTGTGGATTTCCAGATCATAGCCTTCATCGTCATCGCGACGATGAAGCTCGATGCTGTTGCGGGCAAACCCGGCCGAGATAAGGCGCTGGACCGCTTGGTTGGCCTCACTGCGGGACTGGAAAGATCCGGTGGCAATTGACGTGTTCGGCATCAGTTAATCCTCTTCGAACTGCTGACGCCAATTCCCGGCAAGCGCCTAGGTTCCACCCAGCCTCCTACACGACGCGGAAAGGTCCTCGATTGAGTGGCCTTTAGTTCCTCCGAGGGGATTGAGACGCCCTTTCCGCCTCCATCAGAACCTCAAGGGCTCTCCAAGGCTTCGGCATGAAGCGGACCTCACGGGGAACATCACCGGTTTCATCGTCCAGAGGTCTGCCGGAGGTCAGGACGGTACGGACCCATGGCCATTTCAGCCGCACGGTTCGCACCAGATCCAACCCGTCCATCAGGCAGGGAAGCCTGAGATCGGCAAAGAGAAAGGCCACTTCTTCCGAGTGCCGAGTCAGATAATCCAGGGCCTCTTCCGCGCTGGAAGTTTCGACGACCTTGAGATCTGTTTCCTCGAGAAGAGCTGCCGCCAAGCCTCTGACTTCGAAATCGTCCTCGACGATCAAGGCCACGCGATAAGGCTCTATTCTCTGTCCCATAAGCCGTCTCCTCTTCCGGTTTGCTTGTCCTGGAGCCCTTCGATGAGGCATCAACAATCCTCAGGCTCTCTGATTGACGGGGGAAAATCCGGCTCCGGAAACGCCATGCGGACAGCCGGTGCGATACAGTCAAAACTCAGGATGCGATCAAAAGCGCCAAGGCTTTCGAGAGCAGCCTGTACAAGACCGTGAGCAATCAAATACCCCGAACGCCGGGCGCGTTCGGGCAAATACCCTCATCACAGAACGGTGAAGACAGCGCTCCGTTTCAGCTTAGCCTTAGAGAAATTTTCTTGAATGCTGTTTTTGACCTAGAGGAACCACCTTCCAAGCTGTAGCTTAAGCTTGAGCCGACTGTTCTCACGTGAGATCCTCGCCGTGTTTAAGGAGACTCAGCTTCACCAGGAATTCTTGGACCTGGAGCATCATATGCGGCTTCTCGACCGCAAGCTGGCCGATGCTTTGCATCGGATCCGCCACGGCTCCTCACTGGAATTGGTCGAGGAGGCCCGGCGGGACGAGAAGCAACTCCTCTCCGAACTAGACCGACTGATGACGAGGATGCGGGCGATCGAAGGGCAATTGCTCCAAATCCAGAAGAGCGCGACACGCCACTGAAAGCATCTCTCATCCACCGGCTTGTGTGAAGCCGCACGTCAATGTCTCTCAACTAGGCTCATGGTGTCATGCCTAACGCAAGGTAAGCATGAGGAGCGAACGGAAGATGACCTTTAGGGATTCTTATCCGGAGCTGGATCTCGAAGACGGAAGCGGTGCTGAAGCATTGCGCAAGCGGGGCATGCCGCTGTTCACCGTCATGATCGGCCTCTTGGCCACCATGAACGTGGTGTCAGTCGTGTTCGTTCTTCTGCACTGAACCGCTGTCCTGGCTCGCCGTCAGAGACATCACGGCGGAAAACGTGACAAGACGAGTACTGCAGGACAGCGCATGTGATGCGGGGTCCTGTCCTGCAGGTTCACCGCTCGCCTTTAGCGCAGTCCGAGGAACGACAGGATTGCCAGGACCACGACGATTGCACCGATGAGCCAGATGATGTTGTTCATGAGGATTCTCTCCCGAAATGGAATTGACCCATGCCAACGGTCAAGGTGAGGCTTCGTTCCTTGGCTAAAGCATCAGACTAATTGGAGCTGCAAGCGGTCAGATCACCTCCAGTGAAACTGCCCGATGCCGCAACCTGCCGTCTGCTCACGCTCGTACAGGCCTCGTGCGTGAAACCCTGGACTGAATCTACCTGAACCAAGTTCTCCTGCGCGCGTGCGGTCTCGTAGCCTGGGCCTGATTGGTACTGCCAGGTGGAAATCCCGGCCGTCCCAACGCAGCCACTAAGCCCAACCGCAAGCCACACCGCCGTGAAAGCTATAAACATCTTCGGCATCGTTTCACTCCTTGGCTGCGAACCCCGCTTGAATGACAAAACGAGCCTTCGTGAGGAAGGCGGTTAAAACAAGAAAACCCCGGTGTCGCCACCGGGGTTTTCCATAGGATTGGAATAAGCCGATCAGAAGTCGCGCTGAATGCGCAGACGGCCTTCCCAAGCATCATCATCATTTTGGCCGACGATGCCGCGCGGGTTGAGGTTGGAGTAGAGGGCCTCCACACCGATGTCGAGACCGGAAACCGGCGACCAGATCAGGTTCGAACCGACGCGCCACTCGGTGAAATCCGCAACAGGGGCGGCCGTGCTGTAGTCGACGCGAGCATAGGAGCCGAACAGGCTCTGTCGGATGGTCGGGGTCCAGTAGTGGTTCAGACCACCGGCAAGGGACCAGCCGCGACCGGTGTTGAGATCGCCATCAAGATCCACATAGGCGTCCACGGCCGTTCCCGTAGCGACTCCGACCGAGTTGTCGGGATCGAAACCGAGATAACCGAGAGCGCCATCGGCGTAGGTGGCGGCAAACCACAGGGCATCGCCCTCAGCCAGCATCGGCAGGTTCACGTTGACCATGCCCGAGGCGGCCCAGCCAAGTTCGCTGTCGACGTAATCACCGCCAACGAGGGTGTTGGTTCGGAGCTGATGCAGAGCGCCGGAAAGCTGAGCCGAACCCCAGGTGCCGGAATACTTCAGGTTAGCGACGAGGTCAGGAGCCCGCTGGCCAGCGCCGACGCCAGCAAGATTCGTGGCAAGGTTGGTCGCGAAGGCGCCTTCTTCCAGCGACAGGGTGGCCGAGAAGCCGTTGCCGAAGGAGAAGGTGTAGGCGAGCAGATTCACGTCCGGATAGTCGTAGAAGCGGAGCGTGCCCCAGTTCTCGTTCGCGACGTCGCCGTTGGTGAAGAACGAGGTCGTGCGACCGGCGGTCAGGCCGCCGAACTGGATGTAGGCCTGAGCCAGGTTCGGCGAGGTGCCGGTGCCCCTACCCGTGCTGTCGAAGTAAACGCCGGTGTTGCGGTCCATCTCCATGCGGACGTAAGCACGCAGGAGGCCGTAGGCCGTAGCGGTGCGGGCGTCGAGAGCGACACGACCACGGGCGCGAAAGCCGATCGAGTTGTTCGCGCGAGTCGTAGGCTCAAGGTAAAGATACTCGGCGCGGACGCGGCCACCGACTCGCAGGCAGGTTTCCGTGCCGGGGATGTAGAAGAAGCCTGCGCCGTAGGTCGAGCAGACGCGAACGTATTCGACGGCAGCGGCCTTGGCGACCGGCAGGTCGGCGGCTTGTGCCCCCGCGACAGCCGCAAGACCTGCGACCGTTCCAAGAAAGAGGCTCTTTGCGAGCTTCATGGGTGTCTCCAAGTTAGTCAGGGTCCGAGACCCATGTACAACCGTGACCATACTTACGCTTAGGTGTGACGCAATACTGCTTCGCTTCGGATCCGCTCATGCAACGCGCACTCTGCCGAAAAGATGGGCATTCTAAGCGGGTCTGCAGCTTTATTTTTGGGTGTGTGGCCCAAACTCAACAGCCTCGCAAACCCCTGCCGATGCGTCACTCGTCTTATGAACCGAAGCTCGGCTGCTGCAGGCCCCATCTTCCCCAATCTGACTAACTCAACAGGTCAATCTCCGAAGAAGTCCAGGTCGAACTCCCGGCAAACATACCCGACCGGGCATTGGGGCGTGTCCCGGGTCGGGACGAAGGCGGGTTCAATCATCTCGTCGCGCAGGCAGAACCGTCCATCGCTGACGTAGCGATCATAGGTGTAGGTGCCGGTCCCGAGAACGATCTGGCCGCGCGAGAAGACGAGACCGCGAGCCTGGTTGCAGGTCATATTGGGTGTCATCGGCCGGGGTTGAGCCTGGACGCTAGATGCCGCGACCATGAAAGCCAGAACACAAGCAGTCTTTCGCATCGTCATACCCTTCATACGGAGTGCCCCAGGGGAACACATCTTGGGAATAACAACGCCTCAAGCGGAGCTTTGTTACCGGAGCCACCCCGGCCGGAGAGAGCACGAAGCCGCTAAAGCATCGGTTGCAGGCGCCGCGCCAAATCGACCGCGCCGGCATAATCGGTCTTCCCCGAACCCAGCACGGGAATGCTCGTAACCAGAATGGAACGCGGCACCCACAGCTCGGGAAAGCCATGGTTCCTGGCATGGGCCATGAGTGCGTCACGATCCGCGTCCGGCTTGTCGGTGATGAGCACGATCTGCTCGCCTTTCCGCGGGTCCGGAATCGCCACAACCACATGGCTGCTGTCGGGCCAGAGAGATTGGACTGTTGCTTCGATGGCCGCCAGAGACACCATCTCGCCCGCGATCTTGGCAAAGCGCTTCGCCCGCCCCCGGATCGTCACGACTCCATCATCCACGGTGACGATGTCGCCGGTGTCGTGCCAGCCCTCCAGCGGCGGCCGGATGCCGCCGGGCGCAGTCGCGTCGAGGTAGCCCTTCATCACGTTCGGCCCTCGCACATGCAGACGTCCGCCTTCGTGGATTCCCTCGACAGGCTCCAACCGCCATTCGATGCCGGGCAGGACATGCCCCACCGTGCCAGGATGATTGTCGTCGGGAAGGTTACACGCGATCACCGGTGAGCATTCGGTGGCACCGTATCCTTCCACGATCACGGTGCCGTGCCGGTCCCAGAGACGGCGCGTCTCGTCCTTCACGCGTTCGGCTCCGGCAATTACGAAGCGCACGCTCGCCAGGTCGTTTTCGCCGGCAGCGCGGGCATAGGCTTGAAGGAAGGTATCGGTGGCGAGCATCACCGTGGCGCGCGTTCCCGCCACGAGCTTCGGGATCTGCCGGTAATGCAGCGGGCTCGGATAAAGCACCGATTTCATGCCGTTGAGAACCGCCGTCAGCAAACCTGCCGTGAGGCCGAAGGAGTGGAAGATCGGCAGGGGATCGAAGAAGACGTCGTCGTCCCTCAGTATATCACCCGCCAGCGCCTTCACCTGGTAGGCGTTCGCCACGAGGTTCGCGTTCGACAGAACCACGCCCTTCGGCACCCCCTCCGACCCGGAGGTGAAGAGCAGCACCGCCGGATCGTCCGGCTGCGTCTGTGCGCCGGCATGGACGCGCCGCGCAATCCACGAGTCCACAAGCCCACGCAGTTTGTCGAGGCTGGTCAGTTCGGCCCGCACGTCCTCGAGCCAGAGGATCCGGCGACCCTCTCCCAGAGCCTCGATGATGTCGTCGAGCTTGCCCTGCTCGATGAAGCGGCGGGAGGTGACGATGGTTTCGATCCCGGCCAACTCACAGGCAGCTTTCAAATTCTTGAGACCCGCGGTGAAGTTCAAGAAAGCCGGAACGCGCCCGAAGGCGTTGAGCCCGAACAGGGTGACGGCAATCGCCTGCACGTTCGGCAGCAGCACGCCGGTGGGCTCGCGCTCCTTCGTCAGGCTCGCGAGCTTGCGCCCGAGCACCAGCGAGCCGAGGACGAGGCGGCCGAAGGTGATCGGCTGGCGTTCCAGATCCTCCAGGGCGACCTTGTTGCGGCCGAAGCGATCCCTGGCATCGAGAAGGGCCCCGAACAGGGTTTTGCGCGTCCGCGCACTATCGAACTCGGCCACGGGCGCGCTCCTGACAGGTCAGCCGGCCGAGCCTTCGCGGATCGGTGCCTGGTAGGCCAAGCCCATATCCCAGGGGAAGTAGATCCAGGTATCCTGGCTCACTTCCGTCACGAAGGTATCGATTAGCGGGCGCCCGGCCGGCTTGGCATAGACGGCTGCGAAATGCGCGTTGGGCAGCATGTCGCGCACGATCTTTGCCGTCTTGCCGGTATCGGTCAGGTCGTCGATCACCAGCACACCCTTGCCGGTACCGTCGCCCAGCGCCTTGATGGCGGGCGCGATATCCTTGAGCACCTGCAGCTCGCCCTGGTTCTTGTAGTCGTGATAGCTCGCGATGCAGACGCTCTCGATGAGACGCACATCGAGCTCACGGGCCACGATGGCAGCCGGCACGAGGCCGCCGCGGGTGATGCAGACGATCGCCTCGAACGGGCCGGCCGAGGCCAAGCGCCAGGCAAGGGCGCGGCAATCGCGATGGAACTGGTCCCAGGAGACGGGGAAGGCTTTGGGAGAGGTCGGGGACATCGGCTTTGCTCTTTTGACGGTGGTGGCGAGGATAACGTTTAGAGGGGCGCGCCGTCACCCTTGAGGAGGGCGAGATGATCGCGCACGGCAGCGGCGGCTTCAGCAACCGCCTTCGGGTCCTTGCCCCGAACGACGATCTGATTGCGGAAGCCGCTCGTTGAGAAGGAAGGATACGACCCGATGGAGACGCTCGGAAAAGACGAGGCGATCCGGCTCAAGCCCTCGGCATAGATGCCCTCGGCGAGCCCCTCGGCCTCGATGGTTTCGATGATCATACGCGCCCCGGCCTCCAGATTCGGCGCGATGTTGTCGAGCATGGCCTGCATGATCGAGGGCACGCCCGCCATGACGAAGACGTTGCCGATGCGGAACCCCGGCGCCTTGGAGATGGGGTTCTCGATCAGGCTGGCGCCATCGGGGATCCGGGCCATGCGCAAGCGGGCCTCGTTCAACTCGTCCGGGCTGTAGCGCTCTCGCAGCATGGCGACAGCCCGTGGGTCATGATCGATCCCGACGCCGAACGCCTTGGCGATGCAGTCGGCCGTGATGTCGTCGTGGGTGGGGCCGATGCCCCCGGTGGTAAAGAGATAGGTGTAGCGGCCGCGCAAGTCGTTGACCGCCGCGACGATCTCCTCCTCCACGTCCGGCACGACCCGGACCTCGCGCAGGTCCACGCCGATCCCGGTCAGGTACTCGGCGATGTAGCCGATGTTCTTGTCCTTGGTACGGCCCGTGAGGATCTCATCGCCGATGATGAGAAGGGCGGCTGTAACGGAGACGGCCATGCGCAGCGATCCTTTTGAGGGCCTCGCGCATCGTGCGGAAAAGTGGACCCGGTTTTCCGCCCCGAACGATGCGCAGTCCCAAAATGGAGCATCAAATGGATCCCAAAAGTGGAACCCACTTTTTGGGTTTGATGCTCTAGCCTCAGAAACGGCAATTCTCAAGCACCGGCAAGAGTTCATCCGAGCGTCATCCCCGGCCTTGCAATCTCCTCACCGTTAGCGCGGACTTGCTCCGGGAATGCCTATGACGGGAGGTGGTGATATCAAACAGCCAGCGCCTTGAGGCCCGCAGCGTGAGCTGCGAGCCTGTGCGGTGATCGAGGGTGGCGCGACTGGCAGCCCGGCTCGATGATGGATGGTGAGAAGGAAGAGCCGGAGTGCCTCTTCGCGCACGGCTTCTTTAGGCGGACAGGCGAGACCAGCCCGGTGACCGTTCCAGGCGTGGCCCGTCTGCTCGACGGGGGCCTGGAACCGATTCCGACCACCGGCCCACAGCCTGGGCCTCCTGTCGATGCGGCTTGCGAGGCTGCACCACAGGACCGTGTCTGCTCCCACACTGCGACGCCTCGCGAGCGCGCCCCTCGACAGGAGCAGATCTGCACAACGATATAGCCGAGCTTAGGAGAATTGTCAAGAACAAAAGATGAACATTAGTCCTGTCGCCATTGTCCTCGCCTCGGCGTCATGGCCGGGCTCGTCCCGGTCATCCCAATCCTGAAAAGCGCAGCGCCTCATGCGTCGGGATCACCGGCACAAGGCCGGTGATGACGCGGAGGGTGGGCAGGACTGGGGAAGTACAGCAGAGCGGGAGCGAATCCATAGTGCCTAGCGTGTGAGTGGATCCCCTTCCCTCGCTCCGCTTCGCCTTAGGATGACACAAGTGCAGGCTGGGTTGAACCCGAGGCTTCTCCCCTGCTACCAGGGGTTTTTACAATCGAATGCTGGTTTGGATGCGTTTTCAGGAAACCCTGCTCGAGGGCCGTCTCATCGAGCGCTACAAGCGATTTCTGGCTGATGTGGAGCTCGATACGGGCGAGATAGTCACCGCCCACTGCGCCAATCCCGGAGCCATGATGGGCCTGAAGGAGCCCGGCAGCCGGGTCTTCCTTTCGCGGGCGACGAACCCGAACCGCAAGCTCAAGTACAACTGGGAATTCGTGGAGATCGCGGCCGGCGGCGGGCCGCTCCAGCTCATCGGGATCAACACCTCCCGGCCCAACCTGCTGGTGGCCGAGGCCCTGCGGGAGGGACGGCTCGCGCCGTTTGCCCGCTATGACCGGGTGCGACCCGAGGTGAAGTACGGCAAGAACAGCCGGGTCGATTTCCTGCTGGAGAAGGACGGCGAGCCGCCCTGCTACCTGGAGGTCAAGAACTGCCACCTCATGCGTGAGGCGGGCTTTGCCGAGTTCCCCGATTGCATCGCCGCCCGCAGCGCCAAGCACCTCTATGAACTGGCCGACATGAAGGCCCAGGGCGCGAGAGCCGCCCTCGTCTATGTCATCCAGATGGATGCAGAGCGCTTCGACGTCGCCCGCGACATCGACCCGGCCTACGACAAGGCCTTCCGGCACGCACTGGCCGCGGGGGTGGAATCTTACGCCTATGTCTGCCGCGTCACGCCCCAGGAGGTGACCATCGACCGGCCAGTGGAGATCGTGACGCCGCGGTGACCGCTGCTCAAGAACGCTCGAACACCAGGTTCATCTTGGTCTCAAGGACCTGCCGGTAGCCCTTGCCCGTGAGCAGGCCGATCACATCGGCCTGCCAGCGTTCCGGCACGTTCGCCACGATGAACACGGACGGGTAGAGCGAGGCCGGCGCGTCCCGGAAGAAGGGCCCGAGGACGAGGTCTTCCGCCCCCTCCACATCGAGCTTGATCGCGTCGACATGGGTCAGTCCCTCCCGGCTCAGGAGTTCGAGCAGGGTCACGGCGGGTACGCGGATCGCATCCGTCTGGCTCGAATTCACGATCTTGAGGCTCGCCTCGCCCCGGTTGAGGGGGTCGAGGAAGAGCGTGAGCTCGCCGGTCTTGTCGGCGATCGCGCAATCGACGGCCTTGATCGTGCCGAACGGGTTCTGGCGGATGTTGTAAATCAGCCGGTCGAAGATCTCCGGCTGCGGTTCCACCGCCAGGATCCGGGTCGAGACGGCGGGCCCGGCCTCCCGGGCCAGGAACAGGGCATACCAGCCCACATTCGACCCCACATCGATGAAGGTGAAACCTTCCTTGATGTGCGAGGCCAGGATCTTGAGCTCATCGGCATCGAAATATTGCGGCGTGAACAGGAGCCGGCGCTCGCAGACATTCTTGTAGGGGTAAAGCCGCATCCGCACGCCGAAGGTCTCAAGATCGAGCGGCGGGCCCTTGAGCATCTTCATGGCCAGATGACGCAGCATCAGGGCGAGCCGGCGGCCCGCCCAGCCCTCGGGCAACCCGCGCGTGCGGTCGATCACCCAGCGGGTGAGACCTGAAGGCGCAAAATCCCCGAAGGGGCGGGTTTCATTCATTACCGAGGAATCCAAAGCCGCGAACCGGATGAACAGGGTTGCTCATGACACCCTCAAGCGCCAATCGCAAGCGGGGCATAACGAGTTCGGCTTGCTTCGCGCGTGGCGATCCTTACATTCCGGACAACAGATCAAGGATCGAGAATGACCGAGACCGATGTTGTGGAGCGCAGGCGCGCGCCGGAGATCCCGCTCCACGGCCCTGCGGACTTCGAAGGAATGCGCCGCGCCGGCCGCATGGTGGCCGAGTGCCTCGACATGCTCTCGGAGCATGTAAAGCCCGGCGCCACGACCGAGTATCTCGACAAGCTGGCCTTCGACTTCATCCGCCAGCATGGCGCCTATCCGGCCTGCCTGCACTATCGCGGCTACACCAAGACGATCTGCACCTCGATCAACCATGTGGTCTGCCACGGCATCCCCAACGACAAGCCCCTGCGCGACGGGGACATCATGAATGTCGACGTGACTCTCATCCTCGACGGGTGGCACGGCGATTCGAGCCGCATGTACTACGTAGGCGAGGTGCCGCGCCGGGCGCAGCGGCTGTGCGAGATCACCTATGAATGCCTCCTGCGCGGCATTGCGGTGGTCAAGCCGGGCGCCACCACCAACGACATCGGCGCGGCGATCCAATCCTATGCGGAAGCCGAGCGTTGCTCCGTGGTGCGCGACTTCTGCGGCCACGGCATCGGCAAGGTCTTCCACGACTCGCCTACGATCCTCCACTACGTGGAGCCGGCCTACAACGTGGAGCTGAAAGCCGGCATGTTCTTCACCATCGAACCCATGATCAATTTAGGGAGACCGCAGGTGAAGGTCCTGGCCGACGGCTGGACCGCCGTGACCCGCGACCGCTCCCTCTCGGCGCAGTTCGAGCACATGGTGGGCGTGACCGAGACGGGCGCGGAGGTCTTCACCTACTCGCCCAAGGGGCTGGACAAGCCGTCTTAAACGGCGGCTTCGAATGTGTCGGCGCTTACCAGAATGTCCGCACGAGGATGGTATAGGACCTCACGAAACACCAAGCGAAGCTAATGACTACAATGCAGTAGCCGCTGAAGATTGCGACTGAGAGTGGAAAATCCTGGCTGTACGTAACTGATTCAACAAGCCCGATGATAAAGGGCGCAAGGAAAAAGCTCGCTATTGCGCTTAAAGCAGCACCGATCATGCCACCCACAGCTGCGAGCAGAAGAAAAAGCGTAAGCTTGGCATAATACAAAATTCTCATGTGTTCATGGTCGGCTTGACACTAGCGTTGACACCGCTCCAATCCTACAAAGTAACGTTTCATCTCTCAATGGCGGATACTCTGGCCATCGAAGTCTGAATTGGCTGACGGGCAAGCATGAGCGACGACCTTCCCCATTATCACGGCCATCGCGACCGGCTGCGCGCCCGCTTCATGGATGTGGGCGGGGATGCCGTGCCGGATTACGAGCTTTTGGAGTTGGTGCTGTTCCGCTCGATCCCGCGTCGGGACGTGAAGCCCATCGCCAAGGAGCTGCTCAAGCGTTTCGGCTCCTTCGCCGAGGTGCTGGCCGCCGCCCCTGCCCGGCTTATGGAGGTGGACGGGATCGGCGAGAGCGTGGTGACGGACCTCAAGATCGTTGAGGCCTCCGCCCGGCGGCTCGCCAAGGGCGAGGTGGCGAAGCGCCCCGTCCTGTCCTCCTGGACCTCCGTCATCGATTATTGCCGCACCGCCATGGCGTTCATGGACAAGGAGCAGTTCCGCCTGCTCTTCCTCGACAAGCGCAACGCGCTCATCGCCGACGAGGTGCAGCAATCGGGCACGGTGGACCATACACCGGTCTATCCGCGCGAGGTGGTGAAACGCGCCCTCGAACTCTCGGCCTCTGCTCTGATCCTAGTCCACAACCACCCTTCAGGGGACCCCACGCCCTCCTCCGCCGACGTCAAGATGACACGCGAGATCATCGAGGTGGCGAAGCCCTTAGGCATCACCGTCCATGACCACATCATCGTGGGCCGCGAGGGTCACGCGAGCCTCAAGGGCCTGCGCCTGATCTGAACTTGACGGCAGAACCAACCTCTCCCGACGGCGTTACACCACCACGAACAACGTTCATGGGAGATAATGATGAAGAAGCTGCTGACCGCCGGCCTGCTCGGCTCCACCCTCCTGGCCTCGGCCGCCATGGCCCAGACCGCCCCCGCCCAGCCCTCTGCCAGCGCTCCGGCCGGCGTGAACTTCATCACGCGCCTCGAGGCCGGTCAGATGCTCGCTTCCAAGATCATGGATGAGGATGTGGTCGGTGCCGACAACAAGGACATCGGCGACGTGGAAGATCTGGTGCTCGACCGCAGCGGCAAGGTCGTTGCCGTCGTCATCGAGGTGGATAAGGGCCTCGGCGACCGCACGGTGGCCCTGCCCCTGAGCGCCATCCAGATGAATGGCCCTGACGCAGCGACCACCGGTTCCGTTCAGGGCTCCGGAAAGTCCACGACCCGCAGCAGCGACGACATGCGAATCGTCGTGACCATGCCTGTCGATCAGCTGAAGTCGGCCCCGGAGTTCGACGACGATAACGACTAACCATCACAAACCTGCGGCCACCCTCCAGTGGCCGCAGGCTCAATTTAGATCAGCGTGTCGATTCCGGTGAAGATCGCGTAGACGAAGCCCAGGCTCAGGGTCAGGCCGATGGTGCCGATCAGGAGCCCACCCACCACGACGAAGCCATCCCGCTCGACGAGTCCCAGGCCGACAAGGCACACGGCAAGGCCCAGCGGGATCTGCCCCACGAACGGGGGCGCGAACAGAAGCCCCACCGACAGGATCAGGATCACCGCGCCCATGAGGCGCATAGCGAGCGGCGTGTCTAGGAACGTCATGCGGGGGCGGGAGATGCGTTCGAGCCGGCGAAACACCGGAACGGCCCGTCCGACGGCCCGCTCTACGTCCGTACGGGCCATGGAGCGGTTCAGGAGCTGGCGCGGAAGCCAGGGCGCTTCACGTCCGAAAACGATCTGGACGGCGACGAGCGCCAGCAGCAGGCCGCACACCAGAGGGATCGGCGGCGGCATGGGAAGGCAGTTGGGCAGGCCCAGCAGGACGACAAGAAGCGCAAAGGCCCGGTCCTGGAGCACGGCCATGATCTCGCGCACGGTCAGGCGCTCGCCCGGCTGGGACGCGAGGGCGAGCAGGATCTGGGACGTGCGCGCGTTGGAAAACAAGAAGCCCTGACAGGTTCGGGAATGCTTAGGGCGCCTCTCTACCTGACTTAACGTCCGGGGCCAAGGCGTATCAATGAAGGTTGATCTCCCCCTCGATTGCCCGGAACTCGGCAGGACGGATCAATTGTGCATGGGTGACCGTGACCGAGTGCAGCGGCCCTGCGAGTTCCCGCTTCCAGAAGTCGAGGAAGTCGATGAGCACCGGAAACCGGGGAGCCAGATCATATTCCTGCCAGACGTAGGTCTGAAGGAAGGACGGGTGATCCGGCATGCGGTACAGGATCTTGGCGGTCGTCAGCCCGTAGCCTTCCAACTGGCGGATGAAGTCCTTCGATACCATGCGACCTCCTTCTCAAGCCCGAACGGGCCTTGTCGACAGGAGTTCACCCGAAAAGCGTAGGCGGTCTCCTGCCCTATGCTCAAGGCTAAATCTTGAGTGGGTTTTCAGGTTCCCGCAAGTAAACGGGCTTGCACATCCACGCGATCTTTCGTTGAGTGCTGAGGTCAAAGCCTGAACGGACGCATCGAGGAAGGAGATCACCGGGAATGCGCTTCGCCTTCGCGGGAATCGATTTTCTAGGAGATGTTTTCGAGGCGTTCCTCGCCAGGGGCTGGGAGCCTGTCAAACTCTTCAGCCGGCCGTGCGACAGCATCTACGACTTCAATGACGTCACCTTGTCCCGCGCGCGCTCGTTGCGCTTGCCGGTGCAGATGTCGCGCATCCTGCCGCCCGATCTCGCCGGTCTGAAGGCCATGGGCTGCGAAACCCTGGTGGTCGCGGGCTATCCATGGCTGATCACCGGATGGGAGCGCTACATCCCCTTTGCCATCAACTTCCACCCCTCGCCCCTGCCCGTGGGCCGGGGGCCGTACCCGCTCTTCCAGGCGGTTCTCGACGACCTGTCAGAATGGGGAATGACAGTCCACGCATTGGAGCCGGCTTTCGACACAGGGGCCATCGTGGCGCAGCAGCGCTTTGCATTAACCGGCGCGGAATCCCACGACACCCTGCTGTCCAAATGCCAGATGGCCGCGAAGACCCTCGCGGCGGAGATCGCCTTGGACCTGCCGCGTCTCTGGGCGGCGGCAAGGCCGCAGGGATCAGGAACCTACTGGCCCCGGGTCACGCAGGCGCAGAGAACTGTCTCGTGGAACGGCAGCGTGCAGGATGTTTTGCGCACCATCCGCGCCTTCGGGTCCATCGAAGCCTTTGCCCAAATCGAGTCACGCTACGTCTACGTATGGGAGGCTAGGGGCTGGGAGGAGCCGCACCGTTACAGGCCGGGGACCCTCGCCCACAGGCACCGCAAGCACATGGTGGTCGCGGTACGCGACGGGTTCGTGCAGATCGGCGGGTGGAGTCCCTACGCGCCGGGGTCCGCAAGACAAGGGTAGACGGCCAGCGCTCTAGCGCCGACGCTTGATCATCTTCCAGGCCTGACGGAGGACGAAGAGGTTGCGAATGAGCTTGAGCATCGGATCACCTTTGTAAACCACGTGCTGATCAAAGGCCTTCTCCGGTGGATGGTTCCAATCTGAGAATACGTCCATCGCCGCAACATGAATGCTCAGCGCATCGTGCGGACCCAAAAGGCAAGTCCAATTTTGGGTCCGATCCTCTAGGCGAGCGGAGCATCCACAGTGCACAGGACTCCTTCAGGGTGGAACGTGATCTGGACGTCGCCATTGAGCTCGCGCGCGAGGCTGCGCTCGATGAGCCGGGAGCCGAAGCCCTGTCGTGCAGGGGCTTGGACCAGTGGGCCGCCGCTCTCCTGCCAGCGCAGGTGCAGCCGCCCTCCAGGCTCCGCCCGTGCGATGTTCCAGACGATATCGACCCTTCCCGTCGCATTCGACAGGGCGCCATGCTTTACGGCATTCGTGGTCAGTTCCTGAAGCGCCATGGACAGGGCCAAAGCGATGCGGGGCGACAAGCGAATCTCGGGTCCTTCGATCCTCAGGCGATCCTCTCCGAATGATCGATAGGGCGCGAGCGCCTGAGCGACGATGTTCCTGAGTTCGGCCCCTTCCCAGTTCTCCGTCGTCAGAACGTCGTGAACGCGTGCAAGGGCCATCAGGCGCCCCTCAAAGGCCTCCTTGGCGTCCTGCATCGTCGGGGCGTTGCGCAGGGTCTGGGAAGCGATGGACTGCACCGTGGCCAAGGTATTCTTCACCCGGTGGTTCAACTCATTGATCAGGAGTGTGCGCTGCTCCTCGGCTTTCTTGCGATCGGTGATATCGCGCTGGATTCCCCATAGCCTCTTCAGCTGGCTGTCTTCGATGACCGGAATCATGCTGTTGTCGAAATATTTGAAATTGCCGGTTGCATCCTGCTCAACAGACTCCACGCCGCTGACGCTGTAGCCGGAGCTGACGATGCCGGCGAGGTAGGCTCTGGCCTCGGGGTCGGATGACGGCAGCGGAAATTCGAGGGTTTTGCCGATGAGATCCTCAGCCCGGGCAAGCCCATACATGCGCGCCATGGCGTCGTTGCAATCCACGAAGCGGCCGTTGCGGTAGGCCAGTTCGACCTGCTCCTCCACGGGCAAACTTGTGTCGAGCGGGGGCGAGAACTCCAGGAGCCAGATTCCCTCGGAACTATGCGTGATGAACGAGCGATAGCGTTCCTCGCTTTCACGCAGAGCCGTCTCGGCATCCTTAGCGGCGGTGATATCCCACTGAGCGCCAAGGGAGCGGATGAAGCGTCCATCCGCATCCCGGATCAGCTTGGTGCGCGCCTTGACCCATCGCATTTCACCGGTATCGGCGCGGATGATCCGAAAATCGTATTCGAGCTGGCGGCAGGCGGGATCGATAACCGCTTTGCGCGTTTCGGACTCGATCCATGGTCGATCCTCGGGATGCAGGAGACCGAACCATTGCTCATACGAGAAGCTGTCAGAGCGATCATCCGGCAGTCCATACAGTTCCAGGTACTCAGGTGAGGCGATGGCCTTGCCGGTCTCGCGGTCGAATTCGAAACTGCCGATCCGAGCCGCTTCCTTCACTTGCCTCAGATGCTCCTCCATGGGAGCGCGACCGACCACTTCGTTTCCCGAGCAATAAATCCCCGCAACCTTGCCCGCCTCATTCCTCACAGGCGCCCAGGAGAACGTGAAGCCCCCGATCGGCCAGCCGAGCCGCTCACCCGACGAAGGAGAGTGCTCGGCGGCATCCTGCGCCTCGCCCGACAAAGCCGATTGAATGATTGTGCGCTGCCGATCCCAAGTCTCCCGATCACAAGTCTCGGGCCACACCTCACTGAAGGACTTACCGAGCGCCGCCGGGTGCTTTGGGCCGAGGATTGGACCAAAGCTGTCGTTGTAGAGAAACGTGAGATCGGCTCCCCAGAGGATGAAGACCGGTTGCTGGGAGTTGAGCATGAGATCGGCGATGGTGCGAAGGCACTGGGGCCACGACAGCAGGGGTCCAAGCGAGGTCGACGCCCAATCGTGAGCTCGGATGCACTGCCCCATCTCGCCCCCGCCCTGCAGCCAAGGAACGGCAGCAGAAGCCGCTGGAACTCTGAGGTCTTCGCGCGCGGTGAGCGGGGGCGATTGCCCTTCCAAAAGGTCCGCGCTCATGGAGGGGCCCTTCTCTCCGCCAATCGGCAGGATCTTTTGTCCGCGGCGGGATCGGATGTGTTCCAGTTGCTCAACATCCCTCACTCACGGTCCTGAAGATCTTAGTTGCAATGTGACAATAGGACATAAGCTTCAGGGTCTTGGGTTCAAGGGTGAAGATACAGGACGGTTAGCCAGCCCAGTGCCGGAAGGATAAGGAACCAAAGGTTCCGTAAGGGCATTATCTCCCCACGAAGGCCACGTGCCCCCAGGTCTTCGAGACCCTCAAAGCCCTTCACGCTCCCCCACGTGAAGGGCTTTATCTTAGGAAATCCGAGATTTTTCGCGGCGGAGGCGAACCACACACACCTCTTTAGGGTTACCCCTATGGAGGTACTGTTCACCTACAGCCCTTCAAACTCAGGGCCGCCTCGCCTACTCCCGGCAGGCAGGCCCTCTCTTTTGCTGTTTTGCTCTCTCATCAAAATTTGCCGCAAAGCTGAAACCCTCCCCTGGTCCGTTCATTGGGACCATGAGGGCTCCTGGAGCCTTCGGGACCGGGAGGCCTCCTCATTTGTCGGCAACGACGGGTGAGGAGGCCTTTCCCCTTTTACCCACAGGTGTCTCAGAGCTCGTGATAGTGCCGCGCCTGGTAGACGAGGGGTGGCCTCTGTTCGCCGAGCCTGATGCCGATAATCTCGCCAATGATCACATGGTGGGTGGCGACCACCCGGGCATCGCCGATCCGGCAGTCGAAGGAAACGAGGCTCGTCGTGAGGGCGGGTGACCCGGTCTCCAGGGCTTCCCACTCCCCTATGCTGAAGCGGTCCGCCCCCTGCAGGCCGGCGCGGCCGGCGAAGATATCGGCCAATTCCATGTCGGCAGCCGCGAGAGTATTCACGCAGAAGACCCGGTTCGCGAGCAGGGCCTGAGCCGACCGGGAACCCGTGTTGACGCAGACCAGGAGCGAGGCCGGGCTGTCGGTCACAGGCGTTACGGCCGTGGCCGTGAAGCCTCCGCGGCCCGAGGGGCCATCTGTTGTAACCACATGAACGGCACCGGCGACCCGGCTCATGCCCTCCCGAAAGAGCAGGGCGTCCGAGCCTGAGGTGGAATGCGGAGAGGCTTGTGTCTTCAAGATCATGATCCAAGCAAGCCTCTTCCACTCTTTTGGGCTGAGCACAAGGCCGTTAATGCCATATGGCTCCTCCGCCCCGGCAAGGGAAGCGCAAGGCGTTCGGCCGCCGTGCCGCACATTCAGTCAGCCTCTGGCACGTTTTCCATCATTTAGCGTGATAGGAATCTTAACAGTACGTTGTGGAATGAAAATGGTTTTGCTAGAGACACCCGCACCTTACGTCAGGCTTGGCGATGCACACGCATCGTGCTTTCCTGCATTGTTTCCCAAGAATGACCCCGTTCCAGAGGGGCAAGGGTAGGACATGGAAATCTTTGTGCAGCAGCTCATCAATGGGCTGACTCTCGGGTCGATCTACGGCCTCATCGCCATCGGCTATACGATGGTCTTCGGCATCATCGGCATGGTGAACTTCGCCCACGGCGACGTGTTCATGCTCTCAGCTTTCATCTCGCTCATCTTCTTCCTGATCCTGACCACATGGCTCGGGATCTCATCGGTGGTGCTGGCGCTCTTCTTCGTGCTGATCATCGCCATGATCCTCACCTCCCTGTGGGGCTGGGCGGTCGAACGCATCGCCTACCGGCCCTTGCGCGGGTCGTTCCGGCTGGCGCCTCTGATCTCGGCCATCGGCGTGTCGATCTTCCTATCCAACTTCGTCCAGGTGGCGCAGGGAGCCCGCAACAAGCCGACGCCTCCGATGGTCGGAGACGTGATCGTGCTGTTTCAGGGCGCAAGCGGCTACAATGTCGCCCTCTCCTACAAGCAGATCATCATCATGATGGTCACGGCGGTGCTGCTGACGGTCTTCTGGTACGTCGTCCAGAAGACGTCGCTCGGACGCGCCCAGCGGGCCTGCGAGCAGGACCGCAAGATGGCCGCGCTCCTCGGCATCAACGTGGACCGGACGATCTCGCTCACCTTCGTGATCGGCGCCGCCCTCGCCTCGGTGGCCGGCACCATGTACCTGCTGTATTATGGCGTCGTGAGCTTCAGCGACGGCTTCGTGCCCGGCGTGAAGGCCTTTACGGCCGCGGTCCTGGGCGGCATCGGCTCCCTCCCCGGCGCAGTTCTGGGCGGCCTGATCATCGGCCTCATCGAGACCTTCTGGTCGGCTTACTTCTCAATCGAGTACAAGGACGTGGCCGCGTTCTCGATCCTCGCCATCGTGTTGATCTTCATGCCCTCCGGTATTCTCGGTCGGCCTGAAGTCGAGAAGGTTTAAGGAGCCTAGACCCCATGAACGCTCCTTCCATCACCACAACGGCCCAGAACGAAGCCCCATCGAGGAACTTCGATCTGGCCGCGGCCTCCAAGGACGCCCTGAAGGCCGCCTTGATCACCCTCGGCCTGTCCATCCCGATCCTGTCCTACAAGACGAACCAGAGCGGCGCCGATCTCTTCCTGACGTCCCGGTGGGGCCTGGTGGCGATCATCTGCGCCATCGTGTTCGGCCTGCGCCTGGTGCTCCACGCCTTCACGGCGTCGCGGGCCTATGCCAAGGCGACCCCGAGCGCGCACCAGGCAACCGAACCGGTCGGCGCAACGCCGAACGCGTTCCAGCACGTCTCCAAGTTCGCCATTCCCTTCTTCCTCGGGGTGGCTCTTGCCTTTCCGATCCTGATCTACCTGATCCAGGGTGGCCTCAACGAGTCGCGCTACTGGGTGGATCTGGGCATCCTGATCCTCACCTACGTGATGCTCGGCTGGGGCCTGAACATCGTGGTGGGCCTCGCGGGCCTGCTCGATCTGGGCTACGTGGCCTTCTATGCGGTCGGCGCCTATTCCTACGCCCTGCTCTCGACCACCTTCGGACTGTCCTTCTGGATCTGCCTGCCGCTCGCCGGTATCCTGGCAGCCTTCTGGGGCATGATCCTGGGCTTTCCGGTGCTGCGCCTGCGCGGCGACTATCTCGCCATCGTGACCCTGGCCTTCGGCGAGATCATCCGCCTCGTGCTCATCAACTGGGTCGACTTGACCAATGGCGGCGCCGGCATCTCGTCGATCCCGCGCGCGACCTTCTTCGGCCTGCCCTTCACGGCGGGTGAAGGCGGGTTCGCAGCCACGTTCGGGCTCGAGTTCAACGGCATGCACCGGATGATCTTCCTCTACTACCTCATCCTGGCGCTGGCTCTCCTGACCAATTTCGTCACCATGCGGCTGCGCAAGCTGCCCGTGGGACGCGCTTGGGAGGCCCTGCGCGAGGACGAGATCGCCTGCCGGTCGCTCGGCATCAACACCACGAACACCAAGCTGACGGCCTTTTCCATCGGGGCCATGTTCGGCGGCTTCGCCGGGTCGTTCTTCGCGGTCCGCCAGGGCTTCGTCTCGCCGGAGAGCTTCAACTTCCTCGAATCCGCGATCATCCTGGCCATCGTGGTCATGGGCGGCATGGGGTCCCAGATCGGCGTGGCCATTGCTGCCATTGTGCTGGTCGGCGGCCCCGAAGTCCTGCGCAATCTCACCTTCCTCCAGTCCGTCTTCGGCTCGGGCTTCGACCCGAACGAATATCGCCTGCTGCTCTTCGGAATGGGCATGGTGGCCATGATGGTCTGGCGTCCGCGCGGCCTGATCTCGGAACGTGAACCCTCAGTGATCTTGAAAGAGCGCAAAGCCATCTCTGGTTCGCTCGTGAAGGAAGGACACGGCTAATGCGCTGGCTGCAGGATCCCATCCTCGACGTACAGCATCTCACGATGCGCTTCGGCGGCCTTGTGGCCGTCAACGACCTCTCCTTCAAGGCCGGGCGCGGCGAGATCACCGCGCTCATCGGCCCCAACGGAGCCGGCAAGACCACGGTCTTCAACTGCATCACCGGCTTCTACAAGCCGACCGAGGGCATGATCGCCCTGCGCAAGCCGAACGGGTCGCACCTCCTGCTGGAGCGGCTGCCGGGCTTCGACATCAACTGGAAGGGCAAGGTTGCCCGTACCTTCCAGAATATCCGCCTGTTCTCCGGCATGACTCTGCTCGAAAACCTGCTGGTGGCCCAGCACAACCCGCTGATGATCGCCTCCGGCTTCACCTTCCTGGGCGTCCTCGGCATCGGCGGCTACCGCAAGGCCGAGAAGGAAGCCATCGAGAAGGCCAAGTTCTGGCTGGAGAAGACCCGTCTGATCCACCGAGCCGACGAACCGGCCGGCGACCTGCCCTACGGCGACCAGCGCCGTCTGGAAATCGCCCGCGCCATGTGCACCGACCCGCTCCTGCTCTGCCTGGACGAGCCGGCGGCCGGCCTCAACCCGCGCGAGTCCCTGGAGCTGAACCAGCTCCTGCTCTCGATCCGTGATGAGCAGGGCACCTCTATCCTGCTGATCGAACACGACATGTCGGTGGTGATGGAAATTTCCGATCACGTGGTCGTGCTGGATTACGGCATCAAGATCTCCGACGGCCTGCCCGTTGAGGTGAGGAACGACCCGAAGGTCATTGCCGCCTATCTCGGCGTGGCCGACGACGAGGTCGAGAAGGTCGAAGCGGAGATCGGCGCATGAGCACCGCTGGAGCAAACATCGCGATGCAGAATCCCCAGGCTTCCACCGCCCGCCAGCCGCTTCTCAGCGTGCGCGGCGTGAAGACCTATTACGGCAACATCATCGCCCTCAAGGGCGTGGACATGGATGTCAACGAGGGCGAGATCGTCACGTTGATCGGGGCCAACGGCGCCGGCAAGTCGACGCTGATGATGACGATCTTCGGCAATCCGCGGTGCCGCGAAGGCACGATCACCTATGCGGGCCGGGACATCACCAAGCTGCCCACCCACGAGATCGCCCGCCTGTCGATCGCCCAATCTCCGGAAGGGCGGCGCATCTTCCCGCGCATGACCGTCTACGAGAACCTCCAGATGGGCGCCTCGATGAACGGTCTCGCCCATTTCGAACAGGATCTGGAGCGGGTCTGCAGCCTGTTCCCACGCCTGAAGGAACGCCTGCAGCAGCGTGGCGGCACCTTGTCCGGCGGCGAGCAGCAGATGCTGGCCATCGCCCGGGCTCTCATGAGCCGCCCGAAGCTCCTCCTGCTCGATGAGCCTTCCCTGGGCCTGGCCCCCCTGATCGTGAAGCAGATCTTCCAGATCATCAAGGAGCTCAACGAGAAGGACGGCATGACGGTCTTCCTCGTGGAGCAGAACGCCTACCACGCCCTCAAGCTGGCCCACCGCGGCTACGTGATGGTGACGGGCAACATCACCATGAGCGGCACCGGCAAGGAACTGCTTGAAGATCCGCAGGTCAAAGCGGCCTATCTCGAAGGGGGGCATCACTGATGCAGGGGATCCTTTACGAAGAGCCGTCGTTCTGGCTCTTTCTTCTCATCACCATGATCATGGGCGGCTGGGCTGCCTGGATGACCGGCCGGGCCATCGCGCTCACCTGGCGTCCCTTCTGGACCCTGATCCTCTACCTGTTCATCTTAGGAGCCGCGGTGCGCTTCATCCACTTCGCCCTGTTCGGCGGAACCCTGCTGTCGATCCATTACTACGCGGTCGACACGATCGTCCTGCTGATCATCGGAGCCTTGGGATTCCAGTACCGCCGGGCCCGCATGATGACCACCCAGTACCGCTGGCTCTACGAGCGGACCGGGCCGTTTTCCTGGCGGGAAAAGGCTTCTGCTACCAAGGGCTAAGGCGAAAAGATTCCAGCGTGACATTCGCTTAAAAACAAGCATGATGTCACGCGGATGGCGGGGAGAACCCGCCAAACCGGCCCCACGAGGAAGAGGGGCCTATAAAACCACCCAGAGGAGTGACCTCATGAAAAAAATGCTGTTGACCGGCGTGGCGCTTGGTCTTGGCCTCGCCTTCTCCAGCGCTGCCAGCGCCCAGATCAAGATCGGCGTTGCTGGCCCCATCACCGGCCCGAACGCGGCCTTCGGCGCCCAGCTGAAGAACGGCGTCGAGCAGGCTGTCGAAGACATCAACGCAGCCGGCGGCATCAATGGCCAGAAGCTGCAGATCGTCGTCGGCGACGACGTGTCCGATCCGAAGCAGGGCGTGTCGGTGGCGAACAAGTTCGCTGCTGAAGGCGTGAAGTTCGTCGTCGGCCACTTCAACTCCGGCGTGTCGATCCCGGCCTCGCAGGTCTACGAGGAAGCCGGCATCGTTCAGGTCACCCCGGCCTCGACGAACCCGCAGTTCACCGAGCGCGGCATGTGGAACACGTTCCGCACCTGCGGTCGCGACGATCAGCAGGGCCTCGTTGCCGGCGGCTACCTCGCCGACAAGTTCAAGGGCAAGAAGGTCGCCGTCGTCCACGACAAGACCCCGTACGGAAAGGGCCTTGCCGACGAGACCCAGAAGGCCATGAACGCAAAGGGCCTGAAGGAAGTCGTGTATGAAGGCGTCAACCCGGGCGAGAAGGACTACTCCGCGCTCGTGTCGAAGCTGAAGCAGGCCGGCGTTGACGTCGTCTACTTCGGCGGCCTCCACACGGAAGCCGGCCTCATCATCCGCCAGATGCGCGACCAGGGCCTCCAGGCTCCGATGATGTCGGGCGACGGCATCGTGTCGGCCGAGTTCACCTCGATCGCCGGCCCGGGCGCCGAAGGCACCCTGATGACCTTCTCGCCGGATCCGCGCAAGAACCCGAACGCGAAGGACGTCGTGGCCAAGTTCAAGGCCAAGAACTTCGAGCCGGAAGCCTACACCCTGTATTCCTACGCTGCGGCCCAGATCCTGGCCGAGGCTGCGAAGCAGGCTGGCGGCACCGATGGCAAGAAGGTTTCGGATGCCATGAAGTCCGGCAAGCCGTTCAAGACCGTCATCGGCGACATCTCCTTCGACAAGAAGGGCGACATCACCCGTCCGGACTACATCATGTACGTCTGGAAGAAGGGCGCTGACGGCAAGATCGACTACTCGGGCAACGAGCTGAACATGTAATCGACCGGCCACAAGCCGAACGATCGGAAACCCGCCCTGGCAACAGGGCGGGTTTTCTCATGAATGCCTCTTCTCTCCCGATGGTCTGGACCGTGCCCACACTCACCCTGTCGCTGCTTGCAGACGTTTACGCCGTCTGCCGCCTCCCCGCCGGCACGCCCGTCGGCTCCCCGAAGCCAGGAGCCTTCTCGCTCCTGGTGCAGGCCGTCGAGGAAACGACCCTCGTCTGCCCGCTCCACCAAGCGCCGCCTGAGGCCGAAATCGATCCAGCCTGGCGGTGCTTCCGGATCATGCAGAGCTTCGACTTCGCGGTGCCGGGGATCCTCGCCTCGGTGCTCGGACCCCTGGCCAAGGCCGGGATCGGCATCTTCGCCACCTCGACCTTCAGCACCGATTACATCCTGGTGAAGGAGCAGGATGCGGATCGCGCGATGGAAGCCCTGCGGGCCGCAGGACATCAGGTTGACCTCTGACGTCAGGCCCTCTCGATCCGCGCCGCGAAGCACCCGCGCCGGGCGAAGTGGGCATCCACATGCGCCACCTCCGGGTTGGCGAGGAAGCGCTCGATCAGGCTCACCACCTCCCCGCCCTCGCCCACTTCGGCATCGACGATGAAGGCCTTGGCGTCGTAGGCGCGCAGGGACAAAAGCCGGTCCCGCAGCATCGGTGGCAACTCGCCTTGATAGCTCCCGGTTTTGGCGGAGCGGCTGACGAAGATCGGTCCGGCCGCGCGGTATGGCGAGCCCGGATTGGTCTGGTGGGCATGGTTGAGCAGCAGAAGCTCCTCGCCCTCCTCGACCCGCTTCAAGGCGATCCTGCACGGGTACATGTCGGGGGCATCGGCAACGACGCGCTTGGCTCCAAGAGCTTTGAGGGCGGCTTCGTCGAGCTGGAACAACTTTGCAAAGGGTTCGGCCTCGAGGCCGCGGATGTGGAACGTCATGGGTGATCTCCTGTAGAGATCGCCAGCATGCCAAGGCCACCACGGGCCAACGACCCGATTCCTGTGCAACCCTATCCAAGACGCCCGAGTGCCGGGAACGTCTCCAGAAGCCAGAACGACATGGTGGTGATCCAGCCGGTCAGGAACGCGATGCCGGTCAGGACGAGCAGAACGCCCATGGTCTTCTCGATCAGGACGAACCGGGAGCGCACCCGCTTGAGGAGGGCCACGAAGGGCTTCATGGCGAAGGCTGCCAGCAGGAACGGAATGCCTAAGCCGGCCGAATAGGCAGCAAGCAGCAGGGCGCCCTGGGACACGCTGTTCTCCGAGCCTGCGACGGTGAGGATCGCCGCCAGAACCGGGCCGATGCACGGCGTCCAGCCGAAGGCGAAGGCCAGCCCCATCACATACGCTCCCCAAAGCCCGACGGGCCGCGTCACGTTGAACCGCGCCTCACGGTAGAACAGGCCGATTCTGAAAACACCGAGAAAGTGCAGGCCCATGATGATGATGGCGATGCCCGCTACGGTGCTCAGGACATCGAGGTATTGCCGGATCACCTGCCCCAGAGCCGAAGCGGTGGCGCCGAGCAGCACGAACACGGTCGAGAAGCCCGCCACGAACAGCAGCGCCGCCAGGACCGCCCTCCTGCGGACAGCGCGGTCGTCGCCCGCGCTCAGCCGGTCGAAGGTGGTGCCGGCGAGAAACGACAGATAGGGCGGCACCAGCGGCAGCACGCAGGGGCTCAAGAAACTGATAAGGCCGCCGAGGGCCGCGGCCGGGAAGGAAACGCTGAGCATGATCCGCCTTCTATCCTGTAGCACTTGTCTTAGAAAGCCGGTGAAACGCCGCTTCTCCAGCTTGTGATGGGATGCCATTTGCGGTTTGCTGAGATCATGTCCCAAGCCCGCAATCTCATCACCGACGTAGCAGGACTCCGCGTCGGCAATGCCCACGACGCGGCCATCGGCTCCGGCGTCACGGTGGCCTTGTTCGATGAGCCCGCCGTCGCCTCCTGCTTTTCCATGGGCGGTGCACCCGCCACCCGCGAGACCGATCTGCTCGATCCCGACAAGATGGTGCCCAGCATCCATGGCATCGTCCTCTCCGGCGGCTCGGCCTTCGGGCTCGATGCGGCGAGCGGCGTTCAGGCTTACCTGAGAGAACACGGGATCGGCTTTGCGGTGCGGGAGGCTCTCGTCCCCATCGTCTGCCAAGCCTCCAGCTTCGATCTTCTGAATGGCGGCAACAAGGATTGGGGCCGCTATCCGCCCTATCGGGAGCTTGGATATCAGGCCGCGGAACAGGCCGGGCTCGACTTCGCCCTCGGCACCGCGGGCGGCGGCTATGGCGCAACCACGGCCAACCTGAAAGGCGGGCTCGGCTCAGCGAGCGCGACCACGTCCTCAGGTCACACAGTCGGAGCAATCGTGATCGTGAACGCCGTTGCCTCGGTCGTGATCGGGAACGGCCCGCATTTCTGGGCCGGGGCTCTTGAAGAGGGCGACGAGTTCGGCGGGCTCGGGCTTCCCTCCCTGGTCAGCCCCGAGTTGCGCTCCCTCATCTGGAAAGGCGGCCCCCAACCGGCCACTACCATCGCCCTGGTCGCGACCGATGCGGTGCTGACGAAAGCCCAGGCCAAGCGCCTCGCCATCGCGTCCCATGCCGGACTCGCCCGGGCCTTACGCTTCTCGCACGCCCTGTTCGACGGCGACACGATCTTCGCCGCCGCCACCGGGCGCAAGGCCTTAGGGGACGAGGCGGTGGAGTTCACGGAAATCACGGCCCTGGCCGCGGACAGCCTGACCCGCGCCATCGCGCGCGGCGTGTATGAAGCAATGGCTCTCCCCTATTCGGGCGCACAACCGGCTTGGAGGGACCGCTTCGCGAGGGCCGGGGAGAACAAATAAGAACTAAGATGAGAATGCAGCCCGCCTTGCCTGCCAGGCGTATTCCGGATCCTCGCCGAGCCGCCAGAGGAAGTTTGCCATTCGGGCTTCCAACCCTCTTTGGGTCCTCCCAAGCGTCTGATCGAGCACTGCTTGAACATTCTCAGATGAAGCCAGAAGGGCAGCGGCAAGGCGCGGAGAGGTAGCAGCAAGCAGTCGACCCCATCGTTCAGCCTCTCCAGCATCGATGGCGAAGCGGGTTCTGACCAGATCCATGAGGCGATTGTCTGAATCAGCGGGTCGGATCATGAGCAGCGTGCTCTCGCAGCCGAACAGATCTTGGGCTGCCCCACGCATCGGGATCAGGTAGGCGACGGCTGGCCCATGCTCCTCCGTAGCCGGGAGAGGAATGGGGCCGCGCAACTGGTCGAACAGACCAGCCATGATCCGTTCAAGGCTTTCGCTTAAGATGCGTTGGGCCTCCTTATCCGTGAAGCTGATCTGATCGCCAGCTCCCACGCTCACCTGCGACAGCCGAGACTCCATAGCCTCATTGCAGGCGAGAAGACGGCCGTTCCGGGTGAGCACAGCAGCGGGCACATCCATGAATTGCAGGGCTGCGACAGACGAACGGGCCTGCCGCGTTCCAAGTTTCGTAAACAGGAAAGATGCCCGCGCGAGATGGGATCTAAGGCGGTTGAGATTCATCCTGACATCCTGCCCTATCGGGCCAAGATGGTAGGGGCGCTCGAAGCGCATGCAAACGAAGCCACCGCTAGGGACTTCCATGATGGCCCCGGCGGACCACCCTCCACCCCGTGGACGGTGGAAGTCCCGATACATGGGAAGGGTATCAACCTCCCCGGGCGCAAAAATATCCGTCTCGTCAAAGAAATGGCGGCGTTTGCGCTCGCGGCCACGCTGAGCCCAGGTATTTTGCAGATGCCAGCCTTCGGAATACCACTCATCGAGTATGGGACGGTAGTAATCTGTAGCGACCCAGGATCGCTCACCTCTTTCGCTGACGGCGACGACAAAGCCGCCCTCAGCCCCCGCGATGGTAGAAATTCGATTGAGGACTTCGAACCAACGGTCAGGAACGACGGCAGCCTCATAGATGTCGCTGACGAGTGACCGGTCGCCCCTTTGCATACACGCCCCCTGTAACCTTGGAGCGGATCATAAACGTTCTAACCTCTCATTCAAGCCTTTTCCCCTCCAAACGGATAGGACAGCTTTCTTGAGATGCCATTCGGAGAAAAGGCAGAAGGGTAGGTGTCTAAAACCTGTCGGCCCGATAGGGCTTGGGGTCGACCACCGGCTGCTCGCCTGTGATCATCTCGGCAAGGAGGCGGCCCGTAACAGGACCAAGGGTCAGGCCGTGATGGGCGTGGCCGAAGCCGAACCAGAGGTTCTTGTGCTTGGGCGCCGGGCCGATGACCGGCATCATGTCGGGCGTGCAGGGTCGCATGCCCATCCACGGTTCCGGATCGACCCGCTCGCCCAATGGGAAGAACTCGCGCGCAATCGGCTCGGCGCGGCCGAGTTGCACCGGGGTTTTCGGCGCGTCACGGTTGGCGAACTCGGCTCCCGTGGTGAGGCGGATGCCCTTCGACATGGGCGCCAGGAAATAGCCGCGGTCGAAGTCGAGGGTCGGCCGGTTGAGCACCGCATTGCCCTGCGGCTTGTAATGCATGTGATAGCCGCGCTTGACCGCGAGCGGCAGGTTGTAGCCAAGTTTGGTCGTCACCACGTCGGCCCAGGCGCCGAGCGCCACCACGACGGTGCCGGCCTCCACGGGCCCCCTCTCCGTCTGGACGCGCCAGCCCGTCGGGGTTTCTTCCAAGGTTTTGGCGTCCCCAGCCGCCAGCTCGCCGCCGAGACGCTCGAACAGGCTCACATAGCCCATGGTCAGCAGGTGAGGATCCGACACGGACGCCGGATCGGTCCAGTGGATGCCGCCCTTCGTCTCGACCTTCAGGTGCGGCTCGCGGTCGGCCACGGCCCTGGTGTCGAGAGCGTCGAATTTGACGCCGAAATCCCGCCTCACCTCTTCCGCATCCTGGAACTGCTCGTCCCGACTCTTCTCGTCCCGGAAAACCTTCATCCAGCCGGTCGGGCGGATCAGGTGCGTGGAGCCGGATTCCTCGGCCAGGGCCATGTGCTCGGTGACGCTGCGCTCGATCAGGGGCGCATACATCCGGGCGATCGCCTTGTGCTGGGCGGGGCGCGAATGCATCCAGTACTGCCACAGGAAGGGCGCGAGCTTCGGGATCGCGGCCCAATGGTAATGGGCGTCGATGGTGTTGTTCAGCGCATAGCGCAGGAGCGCGCCGAAATCGTGCGGGAAGCCGTATGGGTAGACGCCCTCGCGCTGGATCAGGCCGGCATTGCCGAAGGAGGTCTCCTCGCCGGGCTTGCGCTTGTCCACCAGCAGGACCGACCGTCCGCGCTTCTGCAGGTGCACGGCAATGGACACGCCGACGATGCCGGCCCCGAGAACAACCACATCCTTACGCATGAAGGCCCTGCCCCATCTCAGGCGCCCTCTGTTAAGAGAAGGCGCGCTCGTATCGTTCAAACGAGGCCATCTTTACTCCCCTTGGATCGGCGCCGTCCACGGATTTCCTGCTGCAAACGAACCTCTCCCCAGGTGAGTGGTATTGGATTGGTCCATCCTTCGAGCCGCAACGTCCCGTTGCCGCCAGGACAGGCTCGTGGTAACGGCGCGGCCATGACACGCCCCCTGCTCATTGCCCCCTCGATCCTGGCCTCCGACTTCTCCAAGCTCGGCGAGGAAATCCGCGCCGTCGACGCCGCCGGCGCCGATTGGATCCACATCGACGTGATGGACGGTCACTTCGTGCCCAACATCACCATCGGACCCGACGTGGTGAAGGCCCTGCGACCCCACACCCAAAAGGTCTTCGATGTGCACCTGATGATCGCGCCGGTCGATCCATATCTCGAGGCCTTCGCCAAGGCGGGTGCGGACATCATCAGCATCCATGCGGAAGCCGGCCCGCACCTGCACCGATCGCTCCAGACCATTCGGGCGCTCGGCAAGAAGGCCGGCATCGTCCTCAATCCTGGAACCCATGAAGGTTCCATCGAGCCGGTGATCGATGAGGTCGACCTGATCCTCCTGATGACGGTCAATCCCGGCTTCGGCGGGCAGGCCTTCATTCCTTCGGTCTGCACCAAGCTGCGCCGGATCAAGGAGATGGTCGGCAACCGGGACATCGATATCGAGATCGACGGCGGCGTGACGGCGGAGACAGCCCCCCTCGTGGCCGAGGCCGGCGCCAATGTGCTCGTCGCGGGCTCCGCCACCTTCAAGGGCGGCCCTTCCGCTTACGCCGCCAACATGGCTGCCATTCGCCAGGCGGCCGCAAAGGCGCGTTGAGATCATAGGGTTATCGTGCTACCGCGCGGGCATGTCCCCCGCGTGGAAGTGAACAGCCATGATCCCCCGCTACAGTCGTCCCGAGATGGTGGCCATCTGGTCGCCCGAAACCAAGTTCCGCATCTGGTTCGAGATCGAGGCCCATGCCACCACGGCGCTCGCCAATCTCGGGGTCGTGCCTAGGCAAGCGGCTGAGAAGGTCTGGGACAAGGGCTCCAAGGCCACGTTCGACGTGGAGCGGATCGACGCCATCGAGCGTGAGGTCAAGCACGACGTCATCGCGTTCCTGACCCATCTCTCCGAGATCGTCGGCCCCGAGGCCCGCTTCGTGCACCAGGGTATGACCTCGTCCGACGTGCTCGACACCACGTTCAACGTCCAGCTTGCCCGCGCCACCGACATCCTTCTGCGCGACATGGACGAGCTGCTGGCCGCCATCAAGCGCCGGGCTCTCGAGCACAAGATGACGCCGACCATCGGGCGGTCGCACGGCATTCATGCCGAGCCCACCACCTTCGGCCTCAAGCTCGCCCAGGCCTATGCCGAGTTCGAACGCTGCAAGCTCCGGCTCATCGAGGCACAGCGGGAGATCTCCACCTGTGCCATCTCGGGTGCTGTCGGGACCTTCGCCAATATCGATCCGACCGTCGAGGAATACGTGGCCGAGCAGATGGGCTTGTCAGTCGAGCCCGTCTCGACCCAGGTCATCCCGCGCGACCGCCATGCCATGTATTTCGCCACGCTCGGCGTCATCGCCTCCTCCATCGAGCGTCTGGCCACGGAAGTGCGCCACCTGCAGCGCAGCGAGGTTCTGGAGGCCGAGGAGTTCTTCTCGGCCGGCCAGAAGGGCTCGTCCGCCATGCCGCATAAGCGCAATCCGGTACTGACCGAGAACCTGACCGGCCTTGCCCGCATGGTGCGCGCCTATGCGATACCGGCCATGGAAAACGTGGCCCTCTGGCACGAGCGGGACATCTCCCACTCCTCCGTGGAGCGCATGATCGGCCCTGACGCCACCGTGACCCTGGATTTCGCGTTGGCGCGGCTGACCAACGTCATCGACAAGCTCGTGGTCTATCCGGAGAACATGCAGAAGAACCTGGACCGCCTCGGCGGCCTCGTGCACTCGCAACGGGTTCTGCTGGCGCTGACCCAGAAGGGCGCATCCCGCGAAGACGCCTACCGGCTCGTCCAGCGCAATGCCATGCCGGTCTGGCGCGGCGAAGGCGACTTCCTGACCCTGCTAAAGAACGATTCCGACGTGACGAAGTACCTGTCACCGGACGAGATCGAGACCTGTTTCGATCTCGGCTACCACTTCAAGCATGTGGATACGATCTTCACGCGGGTATTCGGTGCCGGAGCCGCATAGCTGAAGGGCTGGCAATACTTTCCGGAATAAGCAACAATTCCCGCCAGGAGATCAACAGCGCGGGAATTGTTGCCATGCTGTCGGAGAAGATCCTCTCCCTTGCTTTCACGCGGGCCGTGAAGCACGGCACCCTGGAGATGATAACGGCCGAAGGTGAGCGATCCACCTTCGGAGACGGAACCGAACCCCGGGTCTCGATCCGCTTTACGGACGCCGCGGCCCAGATGGCCCTGTGTCTTCATCCCGAACTGAAGCTCGGCGAACTCTATACGGATGGGCGCCTTGTCATCGAGCAGGGCACGATCCTCGACCTGCTCCAACTCCTCCTCCAGCACACGCATGGCCAGCTCGACGAACTGCCGCTTCAGCGCCTTCGCAGGATCCGGCACTGGATGATGCGCCGGGCCGAGAACGATGCGGCGAAGGCGAAGCGCAACGTCGCCCATCATTACGATCTCGACGGCCGCCTCTACGCCCTCTTCCTGGATAGCGACCGGCAGTATTCCTGCGCCTATTTCGACCATCCCGATGCCGGCCTCGAGGAGGCGCAACTCGCCAAGAAGCGGCACATCGCGGCCAAGCTGATGGTGGACCGGGGCCACAGCGTGCTCGATATCGGCTCCGGCTGGGGCGGCATGGGGCTTTACCTGGCCCAGGTCGCGGGGGCCGGAATGGTCGAGGGCATCACCCTCTCGGAGGAGCAGTTCGAGGCCTCGCGCCGGCGCGCGGCCGGAGCGGGCCTGCTCGACCGGGTCCATTTCGAGCTCCAGGATTACCGCTCCACTACGGGCACCTTCGACCGCATCGTCTCGGTCGGCATGTTCGAGCACGTGGGTGTGCCGTCCTACGATGAGTACTTCCAGACTTGCCGGAACCTCCTAAAGGAGGACGGAGTCATGCTCCTCCACACCATCGGACGCTTCGGCACGCCGTATCCGACCAATCCCTGGATCACCAAGTACATCTTCCCGGGCGGTCACCTGCCTGTATTGTCGGAGATGATGCCGGCGATCGAACGGGCCGGCCTGATCGTCACCGACATCGAGATCCTGCGCCTGCACTATGCCTACACCCTGCAGGCCTGGCGGGAGCGCTTCCTGGCCCATCGCGAGGAAGTCCTGAAGCTCTACGACGAGCGCTTCTGCCGGATGTGGGAATGCTATCTCGCCCTGTCGGAATCGGCCTTCCGCTGGCAGGATGCGGTGGTGTTCCAGGTCCAGCTCACCCGGCGCAACGACGTGGCGCCACTGACCCGCGACTACATTGCAGAACGCGAAGCGGCCCTCAAAGCGGCCGAAGCGATGGAGTTGAAGAGGAGCGCTTGAACAGGCCTCAGTCGGCCTTTATCTCGGGAAGCATGAAAACCTCCGATTGCGACATCCTTATCGTTCCAGGCTACACGAATTCAGGCGAGGACCACTGGCAGAGCCGATGGGAGCGCCAGCTCTCGACCGCGTGGCGGGTCGAGCAGGAGAACTGGGACGCTCCCGACAAGGACGCCTGGGTCGAGCGCATCGCCCAGGACGTGAAGCGCGCCGAGAAGCCTGTCGTGCTGGTCGGTCACAGCCTCGGCGTGCTCGCCATCGCCCATGCGGCCCCGCTCCTGCCGTCGGGCAAGGTCCAGGGCGCCTTTCTGGTCAGCATGCCGGACGTGGAGAGGCCCGATTTCATCCCGGCCATCGACAGCGCGTTCGCGCCGATCCCGCGCGATCCCTTCCCGTTCCCGTCGGTTCTCGTCGCGAGCCGCACCGACCCGCATTGCGACTATGCCAAGGCGGAGGACATCGCTTATGCCTGGGGCGCGGCCGTGGTCGATGCGGGCGATGCCGGCCACCTCAACACGGAAAGCGGCCACGGCCCCTGGCCCGAGGGGCTCATGCGCTTTGCGGGGTTCCTGAAGCGCCTTTGAGGCGCCTTACATGACGAAAAGTTCATGCGGCAGTCATGGGGGCGAGAGCGGGATAGGAGTAGTCTTGTCCTTATCGACACCACGGAGGATATCCGCATGAAAAAGATCGCCACCTTCGCTCTCGCGGCCCTGCTGGCCGGCTCCGGCACCTATGCCCTGGCACAGCCGGCGCCCGCGCCGAACGCCCCGGCGGCGTCGCAGGATCAGGGCCGGCAGGATCGCCGCCCGCGTCTGAGCCAGGACGACTACAACCGTCTCGTCGATGCCCGCATCGCCTCGATCAAGGCCGGTCTGAAGCTGAACGCCGATCAGGAGCGCCTCTGGGCGCCTGCGGAAACCGCCATCCGCGCGGCTGCAAGCGAGCGGTTCACCCGCATGCAGGAGCGCCCCGACCGGGACGAACGCCGGTCGATGGATTTCATGCAGCGCCTCGAGCGGCGCAGCGCCATGGTGACAGAACGGGCCCAGCGCTCGACGGCCGTCACGACGGCTCTTCGCCCGCTCTGGGACACGCTCACCGAGGATCAGAAGCGGGTTGCTCCCCGCCTCCTGCGCGAGGCAGTCGACAACGACGGACCACGCTGGCACGAACGCGGCGGTCGCCGTGGACGCGCAGACCATCACCGTATGGGCATGATGGAGCATGGCCGCGGAGGCCCGCGCACTCCGGCCCAGCAGCAGTAAGCCTGGAAAAGCAAAAAGGCCGCCCAACGGGCGGCCTTTTCGTTTGTGTCTGAGCTTTCGAAGCGATTAGCGCGAATAGAACTCGATCACGAGGTTCGGCTCCATCTGGACCGGGTACGGCACTTCCGACAGAGTCGGGATGCGCGTGACGCGGGCCGTCATCTTGGAGTGATCGACCTCGATGTAGTCCGGAACGTCGCGCTCGGCGAGCTGGCTCGCCACCACGACGACTTCGAGCTGCTTCGACTTGTCCTTGACCTCGATCACGTCACCCGGCTTCACGAGGAAACTCGGGATGTTCACGCGGCGGCCGTTGACCTTAACGTGACCATGGTTGACGAACTGACGGGCGGCGAAGGGGGTCGCGACGAACTTGGCGCGGTACACGACCGCGTCGAGACGGCGCTCGAGCAGGCCGACCAGGTTCTCACCGGAATCGCCCTTCTGGCGGATCGCCTCCGCATAGTAGCGGCGGAACTGCTTCTCGGTGATGTTCGCGTAGTAGCCCTTGAGCTTCTGCTTGGCGCGCAGCTGCGTGCCGAAGTCGGACATCTTGCCCTTGCGGCGCTGGCCGTGCTGGCCGGGGCCGTATTCGCGGCGGTTCACAGGGCTCTTCGGGCGACCCCAGATATTCTGACCCATACGGCGGTCAAGCTTGTGCTTGGCCTGAATGCGCTTCGACATCGCTGTTCCTCTTTGTTGTCGAATTTGCGAGGAACGCGCCCTCCTCTTCCCCTCATTCCCGAGAAACCCAAAGGGCCATCTCGAGGGACGGGACGACAGGCCGACTTGGAGCCGGGCCACGGGAGCGTAAAAAGTTACGCGGCCCGTGAGGACCGCGCGAACGGGTGGGGTTTAGGCGGAAAGCGCAGGAAAGTCAATTAGGGAGTGCCGCCACGTTCGTCATCCCACCAGCAGCGGCATCTCCTCGACGGCTACCGCGGGCAGCCCCTTGTCATGCAAGGCCCCCCGCAGGGCAGCACTAATCCCGGCCCCGCTGGTGAACACGGCTACGGCCTCATTCTCGTCCGCCTCATGGCCGGGCACCGGTTGCCCGATCAATTGGGTCACCCGGCGGGCGATGGCAGGGGCCGGGTCGATCCAGATGACCGGCCAAGGCGCCAGTGCCTGGAAGCGGGGCAGGAGCAGCGGATAATGGGTGCAGGCCAGGGCCACCACGTCGGTCCGCCCGCCCTCGTCCGAGACAAAACAGGACTGGAGCTCGGCCAGCAGTTCATCATCGGGGACAGGATCGCCTGCCATCTCGGCTTCGGCGATTCCCGCAAGCCGGCGGGAGCCCACGAGGTTGACCCGGCAGCCTGCCGCATAAGTCTCGATGAGGTCGCGGGTGTAGTCCCGCGCCACCGTCCCGGGGGTGGCGAGCACCGTGACGTAGCCTGTCTGCGTGATCTGAGCGGCCGGCTTGATGGCCGGAACGGTTCCCACGAAGGGAATGGAAAAGCGCTCGCGCAAATGCGGGAGCACGACGGTGGATGCCGTATTGCAGGCCACGATGACGAGGTCGGGATCATGGAGCACGATCAGCCGCTCCATGACGCTTAAGACCCGCTCCGCCAGCACCGACTCGCTCAGGCGCCCATAAGGAAAGCCCGCATCGTCCGCTGCATAGACATAGCGGGCATCCGGCCGAGCCTTCAGGACCTCCGAGAAGACCGTGAGACCGCCGAGGCCTGAATCGAAAACGAGGATGGTAGGAACGGGAGACGGCATGACGGCATGATTATAGGTCGCCCCTGCCAGAAGATCGACACGCATGACACACTCTTACGAACGCAACTTGCTGATGAAGTCCGACAGGCCCTGCTGGGTTTCCGAAGGCGCCATGTTAAGCTTGCGGCGCGGCGCCGGCTCTTCCTTCTTCTCTTGCGCCTCAGCCTTGGGCATCTGCGCTGAAAGGCGCCGCACGGGCCAGCCGTCGCTCCAAGTGCCCATGTCGACGAATTTAGGGTCGCGGCTGAGAGCAGCGGCATCCTTGCCGGTAAATGCTGCCTCGGCGGCCATGTCGAACGTCTTCCAGTAGGCAAGGTAATCGAGCGTGTCGATGCCGTTGTTGCCGAGCAGCTGGGTCAGGATGGTCTGCGGGCCGGAGAGCGCCATGTCGGCGCTCCAGCGCCAGGTGTTCTTCTGCTTCGGGTCGCGGGGCGGATCGGGCGGCAGCTTGATGGCGGCGGCATCGTAATCAGCCTTCGGCGAGCCCGGAGAGGCCAGCGTTGCGGTCATCGCCGGGAAGCCGTGGTCGTCTGAACCGGCGCGCATGAAGAGCTTGCGGGTGGTCGGAACCGCGCTCGCCTGCTGAAGGATGAGCCGCGAGGCGCGGTCCGCCGGCAGGTAATCCCGGTCGCCGCTCATGGTGATGATTACGGTCTGCGGGTCGACGGTCGAGAGGTCGCGCAGGAGAATGCCGCGTTCCTTCTCGTTGGAAGCGATGCCGCCCGGCATCAGGCCGAAGATCAGCTTCGGGATCGGCACCTTGCCCGTGCCCGCACCGGCCGCGAGATTGAGCGCAATCGGTACGCCTGCCGAGTGGCCGATGAGAGCAACCCGCTCCCGGTCCGGCTTGGCATTCGGATCATTGGCCAGCTCCGCCAGGGCGGCTTCGACCAGGGTCTCGGCCAGGGTGGTGGCGTCGGCGGGTCGCGAGCGGTTCACGTCCTGGAAGCGCGGGAAGAGCACGAGATGGCCCTTGCGGGCGAGGTGGTCGATCCAGCCGCCGTAGAGCGCAGGGTTCACGGCGCCCCAGGAGTGGAGAAAGATCACAACCGGACGGGGTCTCGCAGGGGTATCGCTGCCGTGGAACACGAAGGTCCCGGCGCTTGCCGTGCCGATCCCGCGTTTGACGACGTCGGCGACCTTGTAGTCGCGCCCGCCGGGCCCCTGCTCGGGCTGCTGCGGCGGCGTTGCCGCCCGCGCCCAGGGGGCAGCCAGGGAGACGCCAAGGACCAGAACAGGCAGCAGGAAGCGGCGCATCGTCGTCTCGAACTCGATTACACTCGGGCAGATAGAGCCCGGGCGTTATAAAGCCACGATTTGTTTAAGGTTTTCTCAACCTGCGCCCTTCCGCAAGGGCACGAATCGCCCCACGCAGGGTGCGCACCTCCTGCTCGGTCATTTCGAGGCGATGAAAAATGTCGCGCATGTTGCGGGTCATGATCGGCTTCTTGTCTTCCGGATAGAAGTTCACCGCGTCGAGCTCGGCTTCGATGTAGTCGAAGAACGACGTCACCGATTCTCGGGTCGCCGGCGGCGAGATCCTGCCGCCTTCGAACGGCAGCGCGCCGCCGGTGGCGAGCTTGTACCATTCGTACGAGACGAGAAGGACCGCCTGCGCCAGATTGAGCGAGGAGAATTTCGGATCGACCGGGAAGGTGATGATGGCATCGGCCAGCGACACCTCATCGTTCTCGAGCCCCGTGCGCTCGCGCCCGAACAGGATCCCGATGCCCTGCCCCGCACCCAATCGCTGCTGCGCCTCCTTCATGGCGGCGTCAGGCGCGAAGACCCGCTTCATCTGTCCGCGCTCGCGGGCCGTGGTGGCGAAGACGAAGTTGAGGTCGGCGATGGCCTCGCGCACCGTATCGTAGAGCGTCGCCCCTTCCAGCACATGGGTTGCCCCGGAGGCCGCCGAATGCGCGCCCTTCTTGGGCCACCCGTTGCGCGGCGACACCAAACGCATTTCCGACAAGCCGAAATTGGCCATGGCCCGGGCCACCATGCCGATGTTCTCGGCGAGTTGCGGTTCCACGAGGATGATGATCGGTCGGGTCATGGGAGTTCAGGAGAAGCCAATCGATGTCAGTTGCTCTCCCATACAGCGAAAGGCGCTTCCCCGACTAGGCGTGCCGATCCTATACAAAGCAAAAGCCTCCCCGACCTGTGTCGAGGAGGCACTGCACACGCGAGACAAGCAGCTTACCAGCAGCCCCAGCCGCAATAGTAATGCGGACGGGCGGCTGCTGCGCCGAGCACGGCGCCGCCGACGACGCCGACCGCGGCACCGGCCGCGGCCTGATTGGCGGCGGCGTTCGACTGCGCGACGTTGTTCCGGTAGCCCGCATTCACGCAGCGGGTATAGGTGGCAGTGCCGGGCTTCAGCCCGGTTTCCCGGCAGACGGATTCGGCATTGCTCATGGATTGCTCGGCCGTCTGGCAGCCGGCCAGAACCAAGGCCGTCGCTCCGAGAATAATTGCAAGACGCATGTCAGCTTCCTTCATGTTGAACCATGTTTCCGACGGGGTTGTGGTTTCGGCCTTGCGCCGGGTGCCCCTGAGAAATCCGCCGGAACGGAATGATCTGAACTACGGTTAAGCTTGCCTTTCCGTGCGGCAGCACACGCGATGTGGCTAATTTCCTGGGTTCGGGAACTTGAACCCACAAGTGTCTCTTATTTCCTGCATGAATTATGTTAGTGCGTCACATTTTCAATCCGAACCGCCGCGTCGCCTGGTGCCGCGTTTGCGTTTTTGTGCGGCTGTAATGGCCCTGACCTTTGGGTCGGCAGTCCCGGCTGCGGCAGCCCCTTTAGCAGCCGGACCGTCAGGGGTCGCCGCCCCCTTGTTCCACGGGAACTGGTGCGGTGCAGGCGACATGAACCGGGCGTCCCCCGTCGATGCGCTGGATGCCGCCTGCCGCGCCCACGATCTCTGCTACGAGCGGTTCGGCCGCGGCGCATGCCAGTGCGACAGGGCTCTGCTGAATGCGACCGCCGCTCTGGTCAAAAGCCTCAAGATCCCGGACACGATCCGCAGCAAGGCTGCCACCGTGAATTCGCTCTTCAGCGCAGCGGTCTGCACCGAAACCCGGAAAATGCCACGCCGGGCGGGACAGGGCTGAATTCCTTTGCTGCCCCCACCTTTCCCCCTGGCCTCAACCGCGCTATAGCCCCGGCAACCTCCTGCCATCGGGCAGGACCGTTTCCAGCCCTTTAGCGCAAGGTGAGATCATGGCGAAGATCAAGGTTGCCAATCCGGTCGTCGAACTCGACGGCGACGAGATGACCCGCATCATTTGGCAGTTCATCAAAGACAAGCTGATCCACCCCTATCTCGACATCGACCTGAAGTACTATGACCTGGGTGTCGAGCACCGCGACGCCACCAACGACAAGGTCACCGTCGAGGCCGCCGAGGCCATCAAGAAGTACGGCGTCGGCGTGAAGTGCGCCACGATCACGCCGGACGAGGCCCGCGTCGAGGAGTTCAAGCTCAAGGAGATGTGGAAGTCGCCCAACGGCACGATCCGCAACATCCTCGGCGGGGTGATCTTCCGCGAGCCCATCATCTGCAAGAACGTCCCGCGCCTCGTGCCCGGCTGGACCCAGCCGATCATCGTCGGCCGTCACGCCTTCGGCGACCAGTACAAGGCCACGGACTTCAAGGTGCCCGGCAAGGGCCGCCTGACCATGAAGTTCGAGGGTGAGGACGGCACGGTCATCGAGAAGGAAATCTTCAAGTTCCCGGACGCCGGCGTCGCCATGGGCATGTACAACCTGGACGAGTCGATCCGCGACTTCGCCCGCGCCTCGTTCAACTACGGCCTGAACCGCAAGTACCCGGTCTATCTCTCCACGAAGAACACGATCCTCAAGGCCTATGACGGCCGCTTCAAAGACATCTTCCAGGACATCTACGACAACGAGTTCAAGGCGAAGTTCGACGCCGCCGGCATCCACTACGAGCACCGCCTCATCGACGACATGGTGGCCTCGGCCCTCAAGTGGTCGGGCGGCTATGTGTGGGCGTGCAAGAACTACGACGGCGACGTGCAGTCCGATACCGTCGCGCAGGGCTTCGGCTCCCTCGGCCTCATGACCTCCGTACTGATGACGCCGGATGGCCAGACCGTCGAGGCGGAAGCCGCCCACGGCACCGTGACCCGCCACTACCGCGAGCACCAGAAGGGCAAGGAGACCTCGACCAACTCCATCGCGTCGATCTTCGCCTGGACCCGCGGCCTCGCCCATCGCGCCAAGCTCGACAACAACGAGGAGCTCGCCCGCTTCGCCCAGACCCTCGAGAAGGTCTGCGTCGACACTGTCGAGTCCGGCTACATGACCAAGGACCTCGCACTCCTCGTCGGCGCCGAGCAGAAGTGGCTCTCCACCACCGGCTTCCTCGACAAGATCGACGAGAACCTTAAGAAGGCAATGGCGGCTTAATTGAGCTCATCGCCTGCAAACCAATCAGAAGCCCGGCACTGGGCCGGGCTTCTGATTCTGTGGCGGGTCATGAAGCCTTAAATGAGAACCACCCCAATTGTGGAATGCCCGACCCTCGTAGGAAGAGAGGCTGACTTCCTATCTGTGCTGCATTGGGGGCACGATATCGGAGGCGTCGGCAGGCAGGAAGCGCAGGCCCTCGCCGGCTAAAACGCTCTGAAGCCACGGCTCCCGCACGGCCGGAACGATCTGCTGCCTCAATGCTACTTCATCGACGGGCTTCAGGGCGGCTACCGCTTCTTCCGTCCCGTATCGATGATATAGCCCCTCCAGATAACTGCCTCTCGGCGGCAGGAAGCGGTGAGGATCGAAACCGCATTGGAGGCGGAACATGGCCGCGTAGAGATGGATGAAAGCGGAGTCTCTCGTCCGCTCCTCGAGTTCGCTCCTGTATTCCGGCAACAGAAGCTTCGCGGTCTCAGCCCAGTGAATTGGATAGAGTTGATTCTGGTCCCAGCGGTACCGGTCGAGTCCGGTGTCTTTGACCGCTCTCGTCAGTAGGTCCGGCCCCGATGCCCCCCAGGCGGAGAGATCGGAGGATGCAGCCTCATTGGCGGCCCGTACTATGACTGGATGATTGCGGGGGAACTTGAACTGTCCGTTGTTGATGGTGCCTGCCTTGTCGGCGAACGCGAAGACGATATCGGCACGCGAAATTCGATCGGTGTTGCAGACAACATCCGTATCGATCCACCAACCACCGACCTTCCTGATCAGGCAATAGCGGAACAGATCGGCAAAGTGCTCGAAACCGCCATGCGCCTCGAAGAGGCGATCCTTCGGCAGGATGGACTCCGCAGGCCGCAGATCGACGCCCGAGGGTACGGATCTCACGTGGCCATAGGTATAGAGATTGACCGTGAAGCCGCGGCTGACAAAGGAGTTCAGGCTGAGGACGGCGACGGGGCTCAGCACCTCGCCATGCCAGAAGGCATTGAAAACCTCCTGCCTTTGAAACCATCGCCGCAGCATCGGCTCTGCACACTCCTGTTACAGGAAAGACATGGCGTCGGCGGGTTGAGCACATCCTGCCTTGCACTGTGCAATGGCTGCCATCATCCTAAGGACGACAGGCATCAAGCACCGTTATAGCCGCACATAGACGATTATACCTGGAAGCGGCAAGTCAGATTGGGGAGAAGACCATGCCCTCGGAAATTACCCGCTCCGCCGTCATGTTAGGTGGCTGCCAGTGCGGTGCCGTGCGCTATGCGCTGATGTCCGAGCCGACCCATGCCAGCATATGCCATTGCCGCATGTGCCAGAAGGCGTTCGGCAATTACTTCGCGCCGCTCACCGGCGTGCCGCGCCAGGATCTGGTCTGGACCAAGGGCGAGCCCAGCATCTTCAAGAGCTCGGAGGCGGTAGAGCGCGGGTTCTGCCGGGATTGCGGCACGCCGCTGACCTTCGCTTACGTGGAGCGCGACCGGATCACCGTCTCCATCGGCAGCCTCGATGATCCGAGCCGGGTCACGCCCGAGATCCAGTACGGCATCGAGAGCAGACTTCCCTTCTTCGAAATGCTGCACACCCTGCCGGGCGAGCGGACAGAGGATGGCGCCTCGCCGGAGGAGTTGCGGAGGATGGCCTCGCGCCAGCATCCGGACCACGATTGAGAGCTCGCGGCCCTCTCCGTCGTCCCGGGGCCGAACAGCGGCACCCGGGCCTGCAACCTCCAGACCTGTGCGCTTTTCTGCGGATGCAGTAAGGCAGGACTGTTTTCGCAACCTGGAACCCCTTGATGCATTGTCCTGTCGGAATCTTTGCCGGCCGGGTGGCCTGCGGCCGAGTCAGGAACGGGAGGAGACGCTGTGGTTGTTCTAACCAGCCCAGGGGCTCTGAGGCCGCTTCATCCCCTTCATGCTATCCTTCTCGCCTTTCCGCTTCCCCTGTTCCTCGGGGCGTTGGCCAGCGACATCGCCTATCGCGCGAGCTTCCACATCCAGTGGGCCAATTTCTCGTCCTGGCTCATTGCCGGCGGGCTGTTTGGCGGCGGCTTCGCCCTGCTCTGGGCCCTGATCAACCTGTTTCGCCGCGGAACCGCCAGCAAGGGTCGGCTCGCCGTCTATTTCGTGGTGCTTCTCGCCATGTGGGGGCTCGGCTTCGTCAATGCTCTCGTCCACGCCAAGGACGCCTGGGCGACCATGCCGGAAGGCCTCTATCTCTCGGCGATCACGACGCTCCTGGCTCTCGTTGCCGCCTGGATCGGCTATTCCGGATTTCATCGTGCAGGAGAGGTGAAATGATCCGCTCGGCTCTCCTGATCGGCGCTCTGGCCATCACCCTGACCGCCTGCAACAACGAGGCTGAACTCCCGCAAATCGGCCCCAATCCGAACCTGCCCGAGCCGCAGCGCGGCCTGCTGCCCTCCATGAAGATCCCGAGGCCGGCCAACTGGGGCAACGATCTGCCGAAGGTGCCGCAGGGCTACAAGATTCAACCCATCGCCACGGATCTCAGGATCCCGCGCCAGACCCTGGTGCTTCCCAACGGCGACATTCTGGTGGCCGAGGGATCCGGCGGCTATGCACCGACGCAGCGCCCCAAGGACCTGATCGCGGGCTTCATCAAGAGCCTCGGCAAGAGCTCGGTCAAAGGCGGCAATCGGCTGACGCTGCTGCGCGACGCGGAAGGCGACGGCACCTACGAGATGCAGGGCGTTTTCGCCGACAAGCTCAACGCGCCCTATGGACTCGCGCTGGTCAACGGCGCCATCTACGTCGCCAACCAGGATGCCCTGGTGCGCTTCGATTACCGTGATGGGCAGACCCAGGCGAGCGGGCCGCCGGTGAAGGTCACGGACCTGCCTGCGGTGATCAATCACCACTGGACGAAATCCATGACCGCCAGCGCGGACGGGCGCTTTCTCTATGTCGGCATCGGGTCCAACAGCAACATCACCGAGCGCGGGATGGACGCTGAGGAAGATCGGGCGATGGTCTGGCAGATCGATGCGCAGACAGGCGCGCACAAACCTTATGCCACGGGCCTTCGCAACCCCACGGCTCTCACCATTCAGCCGGGCTCGGGCCAGCTCTGGGCCGTGGTGAACGAGCGGGACGAGATCGGCCCCAACCTCGTGCCGGATTATCTGACAGCCGTGCAGGAGGGCGCCTTCTATGGCTGGCCCTACAGCTATTGGGGCCAGAACGTCGACCCGCGGGCACAGCCGCAGGATCCGGAGAAGGTTGCGGCAGCGATCCGCCCGGATTATGCCCTTGGATCGCACGTGGCAGCGCTCGGCGTCTCCTTCTCGACCCCGGCCATGGGGCCGAACTTCACTGATGGCGTGTTCATCGGCGAACACGGCAGCTGGAACCGGAGCGTACCGGTCGGCTACAAGGTGATCTTCGTGCCATTCCGCGACGGCCGACCCGCCGGCGAGCCGGTCGACTTCGTGTCCGGCTTCCTGGTCGATGACGGCAACACGCGGGGACGTCCGGTCGGTGTGACGGTGGACCCGCGCGGCGCCTTGATCGTGGCCGACGACCTGTCGAACACGATCTGGCGGGTGACGAAGAATTAAGCGCCTTTATCGGCAAGCGATCCCGGATCGACTTTCGCCGTCCGGGATGACGCATTTCATCAAGCGGCCGCCAGCGCCGCCTCGATGGCCGCGAGCGCTGCTTCGGCCTGGGCGCCGTCCGGTCCGCCGGCCTGGGCCATGTCGCGGCGTCCGCCGCCACCTTTGCCGCCGAGCTTTTCAGAGCCCACGCGCACGAGGCTGACGGCATCGTATTTATCGGTCAGGTCTTCGGTGACGCCGACCACGATGCCCGCCTTGCCGTCATCGCCAACGCCGATGATGGCGACCACGCCGGAACCGAGGCGCTTCTTACCCTCGTCGGCGAGGCTCTTGAGGTCCTTCATCTCGACGCCTGTGACCGCGCGGGCCATGAGCTTGATTCCGGCCACGTCCTTGACCGGATCGCCGCTACCGGACGCACCGCCGCCCATGGCGAGCTTGCGCCGGGCCTCGGCCAGTTCGCGCTCCAGCTTGCGGCGCTCCTCGAGCAGCGCGGACAGGCGGGCCGAGACATCATCGACCGGCGTCTTAAGGAGGTTCGCGACTTCCCGGAGCTTGCGGCTCTCCTCGGCGAGGTAGCGGCGGGCGGCGTCGCCCGTCATAGCCTCAAGGCGGCGGACGCCGGCCGCGACCGCGCTCTCGCCCACGATAGTCACCACGCCGATGTCGCCGGTGCGGTTCACATGGGTGCCGCCGCAGAGCTCAATGGAGAAGGTCTTGTTGTCGTCGGCCTTGCCCATGGACACGACACGGACCTCATCGCCGTATTTCTCGCCGAAGAGCGCGCGGGCGCCGGATTCAATTGCCTCGTCGACCGCCATAATCTTGGTGACCACCGGCTCGTTCTGAAGCAGCACCTTGTTGGCGATTTCCTCGACCTTGGTGAGCTCCGCGTCCTCGATGGGCTTCGGGTGGCTGAAGTCGAAGCGCAGGCGGTCCGGCGCGACCAGCGAGCCCTTCTGGGCCACGTGATCGCCGAGCACTTGGCGCAGGGCCTCGTGCAGGAGGTGGGTGGCCGAGTGGTTGGACCGCACGGCCGCACGGCGTGCGTGATCGACGTTCAGCTCCAGCGATTGATTGGGCTTCAACGAGCCGTGCTCCACGGTGACGTGATGCACGAAGAGGTCGCCGAGCTTCTTCTCGGTGCCGGTGACGAACATACGGGCGCCCTCGCCCTGCATCACGCCGGTATCCCCGACCTGGCCGCCGGACTCGCCATAGAACGGGGTCTGGTTGAGCACAACGAGGCCGCTCTCGCCGGCCTTAAGCTCGGAGACTTCCTTGCCGTCCTTGAGCAGCGCCAGGACGATGCCCTCGGCGGCTTCGGTGTCGTAGCCGAGGAATTCGGTCGCGCCGGTACGCTCCTTCACGGCGAACCACACGGTCTCCGTCGCCGCCTCGCCGGAACCCGACCAGGCCGCCCTGGCCTTCTCGCGCTGGCGCTGCATGGCGGCGTTGAACGCGTCCGTGTCGACGCCGATGCCGCGGGGCTTCAGGGCATCCTGCGTGAGATCGAGCGGGAAGCCATAGGTGTCGTAAAGGGTGAAGGCCGTGTCGCCGGAGAGGCTCTGCCCCTCGCCGAGATTGCGGGTCTCCTCGTCGAGGATCGTGAGGCCGCGCTCCAGGGTCTTGCGGAAGCGGGTTTCCTCGAGCCGCAGGGTCTCGACGATCAACGCCTCGGCGCGGATCAGCTCAGGGTAAGCCAGTCCCATCTCGCGCACGAGAGCAGGCACGAGGCGGTACATGATCGGGTGGCGCGCGCCGAGGAGCTGCGCATGGCGCATGGCGCGACGCATGATGCGCCGGAGCACGTAGCCGCGGCCCTCGTTCGAGGGCAGCACGCCGTCGGCCACGAGGAAGCACGAGGTGCGCAGGTGATCGGCGATGACCCGATGCGAGACCTTGCGGTCGCCCTCCGGCGCCACGCCGGTCGCGTGAGCGACGGCCTCGATGAGGGTGCGGAATAGGTCCGTGTCGTAGTTCGAGTGCACGCCCTGCAGGATCGCGGCGACGCGCTCGAGACCCATGCCCGTGTCGATGGAAGGTTTGGGCAGAGCGATGCGGTTGCCGGGCTCGATCTGCTCGTATTGCATGAATACGAGGTTCCAGAATTCGAGAAACCGGTCGCCGTCCTCCTCCGGGCTGCCGGGAGGGCCGCCCCAGAGCTTGTCGCCCTGGTCGATGAAGATTTCGGAGCACGGGCCGCAGGGGCCGGTATCGCCCATCTGCCAGAAATTGTCGGAGGTCGGGATGCGGATGATCTTGGAATCCGAGAACCCGGCGATCTTCTTCCACAGGTCGGCCGCCTCGTCGTCCGTGTGATAGACGGTGACGAGGAGCTTGTCCTTCGGCAGGTCGAACTCCTTGGTGATCAGGTTCCAGGCGAGCTCGATGGCCCGCTCCTTGAAGTAGTCGCCGAAGGAGAAGTTGCCGAGCATCTCGAAGAAAGTATGGTGGCGCGCCGTGTAGCCAACATTGTCGAGATCGTTGTGCTTGCCGCCTGCCCGCACGCATTTCTGTGAACTCGCGGCCGTGCTGTAGGGGCGCTTCTCGACGCCCGTGAAGACGTTCTTGAACTGCACCATGCCGGCATTCGTGAACATCAGGGTCGGATCGTTGCGCGGCACGAGCGGGCTCGAGGCCACGACCTCATGGCCGTTCTTGGCAAAGTAATCGAGGAAGGTCGACCGGATTGCGTTGATGGACCGAAGTTCGTTGGCGCCGCTCATGGGTTCTCAAGCTTAAGGTAAGGGCTTTTCAGGGCCCGAAAGGTATGATGGTGGCCGGTTTTAGCTGCCTACGCCCGCGCTGTCGAGGCGGCGTTTCGGACAGGCTTGCCTCCGTCCCTGCCACTCCCCAAACGAAAAGACCGCCGCGATCTCTCGCGACGGCCTTTCTTTGCCCTTGAAGGAGAGCAAAGCTTAGTCGGCGGAACCTTCGTCCAGGTCGTCGGCGGTCGGGGTCGCCTGATCCAGGATGCGGTCGGCCAGGAGGCCGGCATTCTGGCGGATGAGACTTTCGATCTTGTCGGCGACCTCGGGGTTGTCGCGCAGGAACTGCTTCGAGTTCTCACGACCCTGCCCCAGGCGCTGGCTGTCATAGGAGAACCAGGCACCCGACTTCTCGACGATGCCGGCCTTGACGCCGAGATCGATGAGCTCGCCCACTTTCGAGACGCCCTCGCCGAACATAATGTCGAATTCGACCTGCTTGAAGGGCGGAGCGACCTTGTTCTTGACGACCTTGACGCGAACCGAGTTGCCGATCGGATCGTCACGATCCTTGAGGGTCGAGACGCGGCGGATGTCGAGGCGCACGGAGGCATAAAACTTCAGGGCGTTGCCGCCCGTCGTGGTCTCCGGCGAGCCGTACATGACGCCAATCTTCATGCGGATCTGGTTGATGAAGACCACCATGGTCTTCGACCGGGAGATCGAGCCGGTGAGCTTGCGCAGGGCCTGGCTCATGAGACGGGCCTGGAGGCCCGGCTGCACGTCGCCCATCTCGCCGTCGAGCTCGGCCTTCGGGGTCAGAGCCGCCACGGAGTCGATGACGAGCACGTCAATGGCACCGGAGCGCACCAGGGTGTCGCAGATCTCAAGCGCCTGCTCGCCCGTGTCGGGCTGCGAGATCAGGAGATCGTCCAGGTTGACCCCGAGCTTGCGGGCATAAACCGGGTCGAGCGCGTGTTCCGCATCTACGAAGGCGCAGACGCCGCCCTTCTTCTGGGCTTCGGCGATGGTGTGCAGGGCAAGGGTGGTCTTGCCCGAGGATTCCGGCCCGTAAATCTCGACGATGCGGCCACGGGGCAGACCGCCGACGCCAAGCGCAATATCGAGGCCGAGGGAACCCGTCGAAACGGTTTCGATTTCAACCGGCTGCTGGCCCTTGCCGAGCCGCATGATCGAACCCTTGCCGAAGGCACGCTCGATCTGGGACAGCGCCGCGTCGAGAGCTTTGGTTTTTTCTTTATCCATTGATGAGCTTTCCACCAGTCTCAGGGAGGACTGTGACATGACCTAACATCCTTATGGCAGGAGGAAGAGTGAATCTCAACGCGGTGTTGAGAGAATATATGTACTCACTTTGTTCCCCCGTACAAGTTCTTTTTTCGTTCTCATTCGGGAATTCACAGATCCCGCGCGGGGCACGATGACGCAGAATTAAAGACTAGTTAAAACAGAAACTTAATGGTCGATCACCTGCTTCACCGTCTCAACCAGCTGCCGCAGGCTGAAGGGCTTGGGCAGGAAGTTGAACTCTTCCCCTTCGGGCAGGTTCTTGCGGAAGGCTTCTTCGGCATAGCCGGAGACGAAAATCACCTTGAGGTCCGGATAGAGCTTGCGTAACTCGCCGAGCAGGGTCGGGCCGTCCATCTCCGGCATGACGACGTCGGAGACCACGAGATCGACCGGCGCGCCGCGCTGCTCGATGATCTCCATGGCCTCGACGCCGGAAGCCGCTTCCAGCACGGTATAGCCGCGGGCGGAGAGTGCGCGGGCATTCACGGCTCGAACGGGATCCTCGTCCTCGACCAGAAGGATCGTACCCTGCCCGGTCATGTCGGCGGCCGGCTTCTTGATCACCTCCGGCTTCACTTCCTCGGGCATCTCCTGCACGGCCGGAATGTGCCGCGGCAGGTAGATGCGGAAGGTCGTGCCCTGGCCCGGGGTCGAATCCACGTCGATGTAGCCGCCGGACTGCTTGACGATGCCGAACACGGTGGACAATCCCAGACCGGTGCCCTTGCCCACTTCCTTGGTAGTGAAGAACGGCTCGAAGATCTTCTCGATGATTTCCGGCGTCATGCCGGAGCCGGTATCGGAGACTTCGACCATCACGTATTCGGCCGGCGGCATGGCGCTCACATTGAGCCGCTCCGCCTCGGCCGCAGTGACATTCGCTGTGCGGATGGCAAGCTTGCCGCCACCAGGCATGGCATCGCGGGCATTCACCGCGAGATTCACCACCACCTGCTCGAACTGGTTCACATCCGCCTTCACGAACCACAGGTCGCGCCCGTGATTGAGATCCAGCGCTACCCGCTCGCCGAGAAGGCGCTTGAGCAGCATGGAAAGATCGTAGAGCTGGTCGTTGAGGTTCAGCACCTCCGGCCGCAGGGTCTGACGGCGCGAGAAGGCGAGCAGCTGGCGCACGAGGCCGGCGGCCCGGTTCGCATTCTGCTTGATCTGCATGATGTCCTGGAAGGACGGATCCGTCGGCCGGTGGTTTGCGAGCAGCAGGTCGCTGTAGCCGATGATGGCCTGCAGCACGTTGTTGAAGTCATGCGCGACGCCGCCGGCGAGCTGACCGACAGCATTCATCTTCTGGGCCTGAGCCAGCTGCTCTTCCACTTTACGGAAATCCGTGGTGTCGAGGGCGTAGAGGATCGCCGTCTCCCCGTCCGCGCCCGTGTCGCCGACGGGCGTCACCCAGACACGAACAGAACCGCCGCCTTCGGCCACCGTCTGCAACTCAAGGGGTGGGATGTCTCCCTTGTTCGCGGCCGCTGCCTTGAGGGCCGCTTCGATGGCCTCTCGCTCGCGGAATGCATCGGGGATCGATGGGCCGTCCGCCCCGTTCTCCCCCGTGCGTGGCAGCGCGCCGAAGAGCCTGGAGAACGGTGCATTGGCATGGACGATGCGGCTCGCACGATTAACGGTCGCGATGGCAATTGGGGTGTTGTTGAAGAACCGCGCGAAACGCACCTCAGCGGCGCGCTGTCCCTCGTCGATCTCTCCTCCGGCCGAGCGGTTGAGAACGAGCGTGCGCGATGCGCCCATGCCACCGTCCTGGCCGAACGCGATGCGGTGATACAGGCGCACCGGCAGGAACTGGCCGTTGCGCCGGCGCAGATCGAGATCGAAGGTCTCGGTGCGCACGCTGCCCGGCTCGCCGGAGAACGACGTCATCATCGATGCGACATTGCCCGGCACGATGTCGGTTAACTTCAAACCGCCGGAGCCGACCTGCGCGAGATCGTAGTCGAGCCAAGACGCCAGCGTCGCGTTCAAATAAACAATGGAGCCGCCGGGATCGACGGACAGGAAGCCCGCTGGGGCATGATCGAGATAGTCGATGGCATGCTGCAGTTCCTGGAAGACGTTCTCCTGGCGCTCGCGTTCATGGGTCACTTCGGAAATGGCCCAAAGTGCCGCCTGCCGACCTTTCGGCCGCGGCACGGGCCGCACGCGCACCCGGTACCAGCCGAATTCCCGCGCGTTGTTGAGCGAGGGCGACAGGCGGACCTCCTCCGTGCCCGTACGATGCTCGCGTGCCGCCTGCGCGAGCCGGTAGATGGCCTCCGACACTTCGGGCGCACCAATGAATAGGCGTTCGACCGGCAGCACCTCGCCGCCCTGCAATCCGGCAAAGGCAAGATAGGCCTCGTTCGCGTAGGTGATGCGCCCATCATCCTCAACCACCACGAGTCCGTCACCTGACGTGTCTGCCATAAGCTTAGTGATATCGTTGCGAGCCGTTTGACCGGAGAACTGAACGACGCCGATTGCCATCGCAAAGAGAAAAAAGACGCCCGCCATGGCGAAGAACGCGAGCAGCATGAGGATCAGAGGCTGGGCCTGCTCGATGCCGAGAAAACGCAGGCTCAGCGTCGCGCCGACGATGAGGCCAGCCAGGAGCAGCACCCATCCGATATGACCGTGACGGTCGGAGCGGTCGATGGCCGAACCCTTTGGCGTATCGGCTTCGTAAGCCATGGAATATCAACATCCTCAACGGAGGCGGATGTGCCTCACGGCATCGGCTGCAGGGTTGCAGCCAACCGCTCGATCTTTTCCGATCATATTACACGGTATTTATTGATCGACCTCTAAGGTGCCACCACCGGCGGATGCAAGCGCCGGTCCGGGCTGTGCAGGCCTCATCCATGAGAGCCGTCACAGGAAATCCTTATTTTCCTTGATGTAACAGCCGGCAGCACCATCTTGGACAGATCACAGAGAGCCGTTCCTGTGTTCTCGACCTCATGTCGAAGCCAGGCTTGCGTTAACCATCTGTTAACCTTGCCGGTGGCTTTGGCGGTCAATGTGGTACAACCAACACAGAAGTGGCCTGCGAAGGCCAGTCAACGTTTGAGAGTTCATCGTGTCATCTCTTTTCGGTCTCGAAGCACCGCGGGCAGTTCAATTTGCAATCGCCTTCGCGATCATTCTGATCCTGCTCGTGCTCTTAGGACTCGTGTTGCGCAAGGTCTGGGGTGGCCGCCTGATCATGCCGGGCAGCGATCGTGGCGGCCGCAGCCGTCAGCCGCGACTGGGCATCGTGGATGTGTATGATCTCGACCGGCAGCGGCAGCTTCTGCTGCTCCGTCGGGACAATGTCGAGCACCTCCTCCTCATCGGAGGGCCTAACGACGTGGTGATCGAGACCAATATCGTCCGCGTTTCCGGCGCGCGCGTTCCTGCTCCTGCCGTCGATATGGGCGCGGAACGCTTCGAGCCCTCGCTGGATCAGTCGCCTCGCGCCCCCCAGGTCGAATCCAACGGCAGGCCTTCCATCGAAAGCCAGCTCGCCGCCCAGCTTGGGTCCTTCGTGCGTCGTCCGTCGGAGGAATCCGACCTCGAGGAGGAGCTCTCTCCGGTGGCGACCGTCAGTGCGCCGGTTCCGGCCCATCCCGAACCGGTCCTGAAGCCGGACGCCGTCGCGGTCTCCGCATCTCCTGCCATCCAGGGCCTGCGCGCCGAGGCACGGACGCCATCGTTCCAGAACACGCCCCCCACCCCTCCCGCACCTCCTCCGGCAGAGCGCCCGGAGCCGCGTCCCCCCTTCACCCCACCGCCGTTCCAGTCACGGGCAACCCCTGTGCCGCCGGCGCCGCCCGTGCAACCGCTTGAGCCCGTCCGGCCACCCGAGCCGGCAACGAGCGAGCGAGCGGCCCCCGATGCCACCCTGCTCTCGGATATGGCCAAGCAGCTCGAAGAAGCCCTGAAGCGCCCGGCGAGCCCTGTTCCGCCGCCGGTGGCTGCTGCGCCGGCTCCCGTCAGCATGGCATCTCCGACAGTGCATGAGGACATCAGCGACGAGGAAGACGCCCCTCTCGAGCCGACCTCGGCCGACGAGGAGCCCATCACGTCCTTCGACGAGCCCGCGGAGGAAGAAGATCTCGCCGATGAGCCTGAAGCCCCCGCTCCGGCCCAACCCGCACCGCCTGTCGAGCCGGTCCGGACCGCTCCGTTAGCGCCTCCTCAGCCGGCGTCGGCCCCCCTTCCGCCTCAGGCCAAGGAAACGGCCTCGGCGGAGAAAGCCGCCGATCCGTTCTCGGTCGAGGATATCGAGGCAGAATTCGCCCGGCTACTGGGGCGCCCCCTCGACCCGAACAAGAAGGGGTGAGGCAAGGCCTCTGCCCCTGACGACAAACGAAGAAGGGCTCCGCTAGCGGAGCCCTTTTCATGTTCAATGCAGGACCGGATCAGTCGTCCCGGTAGACCCGCTCGTTGCGCTCGTGGCGCTCCTGAGCTTCGAGGGAGAGCGTCGCAATGGGGCGGGCCTCCAGGCGCTTGAGGGAGATCGGGTCGCCCGTCTCCTCGCAATAGCCGTAAGAGCCGTCCTCGATCCGCGCGAGCGCGGCATCGATCTTGGCGATCAGCTTGCGCTGACGATCCCTGGCGCGAAGCTCGATGGCGCGGTCCGTTTCCGACGAGGCGCGATCCGCAAGGTCAGGGTGATTCTCGTTCTCGCTCTGCAGCGTCGCGAGGGTCTCCTGAGCCTCCTTGAGGATGTCGTGCTTCCAGCGGATCAGCTTGCGCCTGAAATACTCCCTCTGCCGCTCATTCATGAAAGGCTCGTCTTCTGTCGGACGGTAGCCTTCATCAATCACGCTATCTGTCATGTTCAGCCGTTCTTCCCCGATGAACCGTGGCGCCCCTATATAGGCAAGGAGGGATCGCGACAACGAGATTAAGCGTCATCGATTTGTCTAATGAGCCCCGGCACCCCTTAAGAGCCTTGGATAGGCGCAAGCCGAACGATATGTCGCACCATCAGGAGGCGGCTGCCTCCGCCCGGCTGATGAGCTCCCCGGCGACATCGCCGATCTTGGGCGCCTCCTCCCGGATGAAGGGAAGCGGCCGACAGACCGATAGGGCAGCCAGGCCGAACCGGGCGGTCATGAGCCCGTTCAACACTCCTTCGCCAAGCTTGGCGGATATTCGAGCTGCGAGACCTAAACCCAGCACCTGCTGCATGAGGCTGTCCCCAACCGCCACACCGCCGGTGACCGCAAGATGGTTGAAGGCGGCCTTGGCGAGCCGCAGGAAGCCGAGGAAGCCGGGCCGGCCGCCGTAGATCCGGGCCAGCGTCCGCAGGAGACGCACGGCCGCGAAGATCACGAAGGCCACATCGACGATGGCCCGGGGGCTCACGGCCGTCACGAGGGAGACCTGCTTGGCCGCCCCGGCAATGGCGCGCTTGGCCTGCATGTCGAGAGGCGCGAGCAGCTCGCGCTCCGCAATGGCGAGACGGTCGTCGGCATCGATGATCTCGTCGGTGAGCCCTTTAAGACGGGCGCTCCCCTGCGCAGCCGCTGCCCGGCCGCCGTAGAGGCCGATGAGATCCTGGACGATGCCTTTGGCGGCCTTGTGGTCCTTGACGGCCAGCGCATCGACCGCGGCCTCGCGCAGGCTCTCGATCTTCTGCTCGCGCCAGATCCCCGAAACCTCCCGCCCGATGATGGCCAGGAAAGCCAGCAGCGCAATCACGGCCAGGGCGAGGGCCACCCAGCCGAGCCATGGCGCGACCCGGTAGAGATCGACGATCAGGTTCTCGACGGCGAGACCGAGACCCAGCAGAAGCAGCCCCGACAAAGCGGACAGCAGAATACCGACCCAGGGCGCCCGGCGCTTCACTCCCATCGGCACCACGACGCCGTCGGCGGCCTCGATGGCATCGAATGGCTCTTCCGTGACCTGTACGGCGCCGGCAGTGATGTTCGGATCGTCGAGACGGTAGGCGCGAGGTTGGCGGCTCATGTGAAGCGATCCCCCAGGAGGAACTCAAGGGCCCGGTCAAGACGAATGTGAGGCATCTTGGCCATGCGGCCCGCCGCATCGACGGGCAGCTTCGGCGGACGGAAGCGCGGAAACCGGAACGAGCCGGGCGGCACCGCTCCCTGAAACACCGCCTCCGCAGTTTCCGGCAGCTCGCCTGGAAAGATCGCGGCCTCTGCCTCGCCGTCGAAGACCTCGTCGCCGACGCGCTCGCCAGCTTCGGGAATGCCGGCAACGGCCCGCAGGGTCTCGCGTCCCTCGCGGATGGTGGTCTCCCGGGTGGCGCGCACCGAGGCGAGCGCCACCGTGCCCACCCGCGCCCCAGCGGCCTCGGTCCGGCGCGAGGCCCGGTTCACGAGCAGGCGCAGGATGGCATCGAGCCGGTCATGATCGGTGTGGTGGATGTGGTCGGCCTTAGTGGCTGCGAACAGCACCCGGTCGGCCCGGGGCGAGAACAGGCGGGACAGGAGGGTGTTGCGCCCGGTCCGGAAGGCCATGAGCACCTGATCCAGCGCCTCCTCCAGCTCGGCGAGCGCCACAGGCCCGGCATCGATGGCGGCGAGCACGTCCACCAGCACGATCTGGCGGTCGATGCGTTGGAAATGATCGCGGAAGAACGGCCGGACCACATGGGTTTTGTAGGCCTCGAAGCGCCGCTCCATCAGGGCCGCAAAGCTCCCAGCCGCGATGGGCTGGCCCTGGGGTAGATCGAGCGGCGCGAAGGTGAGCGCCGGCGAACCGGCAAGATCGCCGGGCATGAGGAACCGCCCCGGCGGGGTCGTCGCCACCGCCTCGGATCCGGCACGCAGGGCCGTGAGGTACTCCTTGAAGGCTTCGCTTGCCTTCGATGCGAGCATCTCGTCGGAAGCGCCTGACGGATCGAGGGTTTTCAACGTTTGATGCCAACGGTCTGCCATGGACACCCGATCACGCTTGCGGCTTGCCTCGATGGTCTGGCGGGACCATTCCGCATAGCCCGCATCGAGAAGCGCCAGGTCGAGCAGCCATTCGCCCGGGTAATCCACGATGTCGAGGGCAAGTGTTGCCGGCCCGGTGCGCCACCCGCCTTTTCGCTCGTAGTCGATGTCCACCCGCAGCTCGCTGATCCGATTGGTGGATTGCGGCCAGCGGCGGCCTTCCGTCAGGGCCGCCATGTGCTCTTCGTAGGGAAAGCGCGGCACCGCATCGTCCGGCTGGTGAGCCAGCTGCGCCCGCCGGATCCGCCCCTCGGCCGAGGCCCGAAAGGCCGGCAGGCTCGTGCCACGGGTCAGGTGATGCACGAGAGCGGTGGTGAAGACGGTCTTGCCGGAGCGGGCAAGACCCGTGACGCCAAGGCGGAGAGAGGGCTGGACCAGCTGGCCGGAGGCCTCCCAGAGCGATTGCGCAGCAGACCCGGCGCGGGAGGCGAGATCGGTGATGACGGACACGAAGATGAACCTAATGCTCTCAAGCCAAGCTCGTAGGTGGGGCTTGAAATCCTAACGTGCAAGGCGCTCTAGCGCTCCACGCCCGTCGGTTCATTCCTGAACGCTTGGGCCTTCTGCGCAGCCGCCTGCGCATTCTCCTGCACTTTCGCGATCGCCCGCTCGATCGCTCCCTCAACGAGTTCGGGACTCGCGCGCAGGGTACCAAGCTCAAAAGCCGACATGGCAAGCATCACCTGGGTGAGGTTGGGCTGGGGCGTGCCGTCGGCCGCGAACAGCTTCAGGTCGTCGCTTGGGCCCAAGCCCAGCCCCTCGACCATCCGGCCCGCATAGTTGCGGTGGCGCTGCTCCTCGGAGGGGCAGGCCGCGGCAACCTGAACCTTCTGAGCAGGCTTCGGCGCGGCCGAGGCGATGGTGGCGGCCTCCTTCGCGGGCTTGCGGCGGGTTGCGACGAGCGGCTCCGGCGGCTTGGCCGGCTTCGGCTTCTCGCCCATGCCAGCGGCGATGCTCGGCACGCGGTATTGGGGCGTCTTCGAGGTCATCGGGATCACCATGGAGACCCGGCCCGGCTTGCCGCCCGGACCAGCCTTCGCCGTGTAGCGCACCGCACCGCCCTTTTGCCTGCGCGAGGCGAGATATTGAGCCCGGACAGTGCCGCCGATCCCTCTTACGGCCAGCATCGCCATGCCGCCGATACCCGTCGCCACGTTGCACTCGGCCGGCGCCCAGCGGCGCACGATGTCCAGCGCGGATTTGCGGTTGAACTCCAGGTAGTAGCGCCGGAGCAGGGTAGCGGCGGCATCGGCGCTGTGATCGGCCGAGATGAAACCCACATGGCCCTCGCTGTCGGTGGCGAGCTCCCCGTTCCACCGGGCGCTTTTGATGCACCAGTAATTGTTGAGCTTGACGCAGCGGGCGACGAAGGGGCGCTCGGCGCGGAACAGGGCAGCCATGGCCACCACGGGCTTCGGCTCCAGAGCGTCCATGGCTTCGGAGCGCCAGTTGGTGACCTCGCGGCTAGAGGGCTCGTATCGGGCGGCAACGGCCTGCGGATCGGGCCGGAAGGTATCGCTGGCGGAACCTGAGTCGCCGGGCAGGAGCGCGCGAGCCGCAAGGACGAGCGCATAAAAGGTTTGAGGCACCATGGTGAGGATCAGCCCCTGCTTCGGCCGGAAACAATCGATGAGGTTTCAGGCCAAACGATGGTGGGGCCGATAGGTTCATCCTCAAACCCCTCTCTTGATCATGAGGATCGTGTATTTAACAAGTAGCCCCTTCAGCGGCAGCAGGTATTCATGACCTCCGACGTCCTGATCCGTGTTCTCGAACAAACCGACGCTGAGGCGTTTCGCGACCTGAGGTTAGAGGCGCTCACCGTCGCGCCCGAGGCCTTCGGCGCGAGCTACGAGGAAGAAGCCTCGATACCGCTTGAGGCGATGCGAGCGCATCTGTCCACAAGCCCGAACGTGGTCTTCGGGGCCTTTGCCGATCACGCTCTCATCGGCGTGGCGGGCTTTGCCGTCCATGACCGGGTCAAAGCCCGCCATAGGGGTGTTCTGTGGGGTGTCTACATGAAGGCGGAATGGCGCGGGCACCAGGTGGGCAAAAGGCTCGTTCAGTGCGTCATCGACCACGCCTGTCGACATGTAATAATGCTCGAAGCCGTGGTGGGGCTCACGAACGATAGCGCCCGGAGCACCTATCACGGGCTCGGCTTCAGGCCCTATGGGGTTCAGCGCAAGGCCCTTCGAGTCGGCGACACGTTTTACGACGAAGAACTGCTCTATCTCGACCTGCCGCAATCCGAAGACGCCTAATCGTCCTCGCCGCTGCCCAGCGATTTCGGGGTTACGAATCGATCGAGCCGACCGGTTTTCTTAGCGACGTCGCTCCAGCTCGCCAGCCTGAAATCGATCACGGCGAGGCCGGCGGACGGGTATTTCTGGCCGAGCCGCAGGATGCCGTCCATGTCGCCTTCGCCGATGAGCAGCTTGGCGAGTTCCTCGAAGCCTGGATTGTGGCCGATGAGCAGAAGCGTGCCGATCTCCGGCTTCACCTCGCGGACCACCTCTAGCAGTCGCCCGACGGGAGCCTCATAGATGCGCCCGTCCAGCCGCATCTTGATCTCGCCGAGGATTGGCTGGACACGTTCCCAGGTTTCCTGCGTGCGCCGGGCCGAGGATACGATGGCGAGATCGGGCGCGAGCCGCTCCCGTTTCAGGTAATCGCCCATGACGAGGGCGGCTTCCTGACCCCGCTTCGCGAGCGGACGGTCGACATCGAGGATGCCGGGCGGCCAGCTGGACTTGGCATGGCGGAGGAGCAGAAGGCGGAGCATCAGCGTCCTTCCCGTCTGGCGATGAAGGCCAGCTTCTCGAACAGGCTCACATCCTGCTCGTTTTTCAATAGCGCCCCGTGGAGCGGCGGGATGAGCTTGCGGGTGTCGCGCTCGCGCAGCTGCTCGGGTCCAATGTCCTCGGAGAGGAGCAGCTTGAGCCAGTCGAGCAGCTCCGAGGTGGAGGGCTTCTTCCGCAAGCCCGGGACCTCGCGCACATCGAAGAAGATCTTGAGCGCCTCCTCGACCAGCCGGTGCTTGATGCCGGGGTAATGCACCTCGACGATGCGCCCCATGGTGTCCGGATCGGGGAACTTGATGTAATGGAAGAAGCAGCGGCGCAGGAAAGCGTCCGGAAGCTCCTTCTCGTTGTTGGACGTGATGATCACGATGGGACGCCGGGCGGCTTTGACCGTCTCACCGGTCTCGTAGACGAAGAACTCCATGCGGTCGAGCTCGAGCAGGAGATCGTTCGGGAACTCGATATCGGCCTTGTCGATCTCGTCGATGAGGAGCACCGGCCGCTCGTCCGAGGCAAAGGCCTCCCACAGCTTGCCGCGCTTGATGTAGTTGCGGATGTCCGAGACGCGCGGGTCGCCGAGCTGGCTGTCCCGCAGGCGGGAGACGGCATCGTACTCGTAGAGACCCTGCTGGGCCTTGGTGGTGGACTTGATGTGCCAGGTGATAAGCGGAGCGTTCAGGCTCCTTGCGATCTCCTCCGCCAGGACCGACTTGCCCGTGCCGGGCTCGCCCTTGACCAGGAGCGGACGCTCAAGGGTGATGGCCGCATTGACGGCAACTGTCAGGTCCTCGGTGGCCACATACGATTCGGTTCCGGCGAAACGCGCCATTCCACTCTTCCTCGCTTTATCAGACCCTAAGTCCTGCCCCGGCCTTTCGGCAATCGTCCTCATAGGCTAAGCCCATGACAAACAAATCAGGAGGACAATGACCTATGGCTCATAACCGCTATCACAAGGACCGCATCGGCAATCATAAGCTGAAGCCCGAGACCCTAATGCTGGGCTACGGCTATGATCCGACCCTGTCGGAAGGCGCGGTGAAGCCCCCGGTCTTCCTGACCTCCACCTTCGTGTTCAACAGCGCCGAGCACGGCAAGGAATTCTTCGACTACGTGGCAGGCAGGCGTGAGCCGCCTCAGGGCGAAGCCGCCGGCCTCGTCTATTCCCGCTTCAACCACCCGAATTCCGAGATCGTCGAGGACAGGCTCGCGATCTACGAGGAGGCAGAGGCAGGCCTCCTGTTCTCGTCCGGCATGTCGGCCATCGCCACCACGATCCTGGCCTTCGCCCGCCCCGGCGACGTGATCCTGCACTCGCAGCCGCTGTATGGCGGCACTGAGACCCTGATCGCCAAGACACTCGCCAACATGGGCATCGGAGCCGTCGGCTTCGGCGACGGCGTCGACGAGGCGGGCATCAGGGTCGCCGCCAAGGAGGCGATGGCCAAGGGGCGTGTCTCGGTGATCAAGATCGAGACCCCTTCTAACCCCATGAACACCCTCGTAGATATCGCGTTCATGCGCACCGTCGCGGACGAGATCGGCGAGGCTCAGGGACACCGGCCGGTGATCGTCTGCGACAACACCCTGCTGGGTCCGGTCTTCCAGAAGCCCCTGAAGAACGGCGCCGACATCTCGGTCTATTCGCTGACGAAATATGTAGGCGGCCACTCGGATCTCATCGCCGGCGCAGCGCTCGGCTCCAAGGAATTGATGAAGACCGTACGCCTCCTGCGCTCCTCTATCGGCACCCAGCTCGATCCGCATTCCTGCTGGATGCTCGGCCGCTCGCTGGAGACCCTGGCGCTGCGCATGAACGCGGCGAACCGCAACGGGGAGATCGTCGCCCAATTCCTGCACGATCACCCGAGCGTCGTGAAGGTCCATCACCTCGCCTACCTGCCCGAGGGCTCCCGGGCCCGTCAGGTCTATGAGGAGCAGTGCGACGCCCCCGGCTCTACTTTCTCCTTCGACGTAAAGGGCGGCGAGGCCGAAGCCTTCCGGGTGCTCAACGCGCTCCAGGTGTTCAAGCTGGCAGTCAGCCTGGGCGGCACCGAATCCCTAATCTCGCATCCTGCTTCCACCACCCATTCCGGCGTGCCGAAGGCGACCCGCGACCGCCTCGGCGTCTCGGACGCCACCATCCGTGTTTCGATTGGTATCGAGCACCCGGACGATCTCGTGGCCGATCTGTCGCAGGCGCTGTCGACGTTGGGTTAGACATGTTTAGACGCTCCGTGTCATTCCCGGCCGGAGCGTCAGCGGAGGGGAAGGGAATCCACTCGCGCGCTCGGCGCTTTGGATCCCCTTCCCTCGCCTTCGGCGCGCCGGGTATGACACCCGCTGCATCATGGCCGCTTCCATGCGTTCATGTCGCGCCCGCCATCCACCTCAAGCAGCATTAACCTCTTGCGCATTCCTCGCGGCTAGAACGACAATATCCTCGACCGGAAGGAAGCAATGGCCGCTGCGATAGACCTCTACGCCTATCAGGAACCGATCCTCTTCCTGGCAACGGCCGCTATCGTCGTCCCCCTGTTCCACAGGCTGCGGATCAGCCCGGTGCTGGGGTTCTTGGCTGCCGGCGCATTGCTGGGGCCCTTCGGCCTTGGACGCCTCATTCCCGAATACGCTTGGGTGGACTGGCTCACCTTCACCAATCCGGAAGGCACATCGCGGCTCGCCGAATTCGGCGTCGTTTTCCTGCTCTTCACCATCGGCATCGAGCTGTCCTGGCAGCGCCTGCGCATCCTGCGCCGGCTGGTCTTCGGCTTCGGCACCCTCCAGGTGGTGCTCTGCACCCTGGCCCTGAGCCTTTTTGCCTTGAAGATCGTCAATACCATCACGGCAGCCGTGCTCATCGGCATTGCGCTGGCCCTGTCTTCGACCGCAATCGTTCTGCCCGTACTAGCGGAGCAGAAACGCCTGAATACCTCCGCCGGACGCGCCAGCTTCTCCGCGCTGCTCTTCCAGGACCTCGCAGTCGCGCCGATCCTGTTCACCATCGCGGTGCTCGACACCAGCAAACCCGATGTCACGCTGTCCTCCTTCGTCCTGCTGCTGCTTCAGGCCGTCCTTGCGCTTGTCGTGATCATTGGCCTCGGCCGCGTCATCCTCCGCCCCTTCTTTCAGCTCGTCTCTGCCACGCGGAGCCCGGAGCTTTTCATGGCAGCGTGCCTGCTCGTGGTGATGGTCACGAGCCTGATCGCGGCCGTGAGCGGGCTCTCCATGGCGCTAGGGGCCTTCATCGCCGGCATCCTCCTCTCGGAAACCGAATACCGGCGCGCCGTCGACACGACGATCCAGCCCTTCAAAGGCCTGCTGCTCGGCGTCTTCTTCGTCTCGGTGGGCATGAGCCTCGACGTCTTCCACCTGCTGGAAGCTCCTCTGACGATCCTGGCGGTGGCCACCTTCGTGATCGCGGTCAAAAGCGCGATTATCTTCTGGCTAAGCCGCCCGTTCGGCCTGAATGCGGCCGAAGCCGCCGAGACGGGGCTGCTCCTCGGCCCCGGAGGCGAATTCGCCCTCGTCATTCTCGGCAGCGCCATGGTGGCCGGGCTAGTCCCTAGCAATGTCGGGCAGAACCTCCTGCTGGTCACCACGCTCACCATGGTGGCGATCCCGTTCTTCGCACGCCTCGGGCGCCGCCTGAGCCGCCGACTCGAGAAGAAGCGCCCCGTCGATCCTGCCATCGCTGTCCTCCCCCCGCCGGAGGAGCGCGGACGGGTCATCGTCGCCGGCTATGGCCGCGTCGGCCAACTCGTGGGCGACATGCTCCAACGCCACAAGGTGCCCTATCTCGCCATCGACATGGATCCCGCCCGCGTGGCCGAGCAGCGCAGAGCCGGAAAGCCGGTCTATTTCGGCGACGGCTCCCATCCCGAATTCCTGCGCGCCTGCGGGATTGAGCAGGCCAGGGCTCTCGTCATCACCCTGGACACGCCGAGCTCCATCGGGGCCGTCGTGACGGCGGCCCGGCAAGAGCGGGCCGACATCACCATCGTGTCCCGCGCCCGCGACGACAAGCATGCGGCCCAGCTCTACGACATGGGCGTGGACGATGCGGTGCCTGAAACCATCGAAGCCTCCCTGCAGTTGAGCGAAGCGGTGCTGGCGGATATCGGCGTTCCTATGGGACTCGTGATCGCCTCGATCCACGAACGGCGCGACGAGTTCCGGGAGGTTCTCAAGAGGAGGAATGCCCGCAAACCGGACCGCTCTGAGTTCCGGGCGCGCCGGACCGTTGGGAAATGAACGCTGCGGCGGGAGCGCGATTGGCGCTTGACCTCGCCAGCCAGTGCCCGACATTGGCCGGATGTTCCTGACGTTTTTCACAGAGCTGCGCGCAGCCAAGGTACCGGTCTCCTTCCGGGAGTATCTCGCCCTTCTGGAGGCGCTCGACCTGGACCTCGCCGACAAGAGCGTGGAGGAGTTCTACTATCTGTCCCGCGTCTGCCTGGTGAAGGATGAGCGGCATTTCGACAAGTTCGATCAGGTCTTCGCCCATGTGTTCAAGGGCCTCGAGAGCATGGGCCGCGCCGTCGAGGAGACCGGGATCCCGGAGGAATGGCTGCGCAAGCTTGCGGAGCGCTACCTCACCGACGAGGAGAAGCGCCAGATCGAGGCGATGGGCTGGGACAAGCTCTGGGAGAACCTGAAAAAGCGCCTCGAGGAGCAGAAAGGCCGCCACCAAGGCGGCAACAAGTGGATCGGCACCGCCGGCACCTCGCCTTACGGCGCCTATGGCTACAACCCGGAAGGCATCCGCATCGGCCAGGACAAGAACCGCAACTTCCGCGCCGTGAAGGTGTGGGACAAGCGCGAGTTCAAGGATTTCGACGACAGCGTCGAACTCGGCGTGCGCAACATGCGCATCGCGCTACGCCGCCTGCGCCGCTTCGCCCGCACCGGCTCGGCTGAGGAACTCGACCTCGACGAGACGATCCACGAGACCGCCCACAAAGGCTATCTCGATGTGCGCCTGCGGCCCGAGCGGCGCAACGCCGTGAAAGTGCTGCTCTTCCTCGATGTCGGCGGCTCCATGGACTGGCACATCGAGATTGCCGAGGAGCTATTTTCGGCAGCTAGACTCGAGTTCAAGCATTTCGAGCACTTCTACTTCCACAACTGCGTCTATGAAAACGTGTGGAAGGAGAACCGCCGGCGCTTCGACGAGAAGATCTCTACGCTCGACGTGATCCGCACCTATCCGTCCGACTACCGCGTGGTCTTCGTCGGTGATGCCTCCATGAGCCCGTATGAGGTCAACCATCCCGGCGGATCCGTGGAGCATTGGAACGAGGAATCCGGCCAAGTCTGGCTGCGGCGCATCCTCGACCATTTCCACAAGGCCGTGTGGCTGAACCCGGTGCCACAGCCGCATTGGGGCTACACGCAATCAATCAATCTGATCCAGCAGACCTTCGGTGAGCGCATGTATCCGCTCAATCTCGAAGGCATCGACCACGCCGTGCGCGAACTGGTACGATAGGGATCAGCCCGCATTCCGGGGACCTGTTTGCCGGAACGACAGCACCCGTTTAAGAAGCCTCATGACCCAGACCTACACCCACAGCCCCAAGCCCTTCGGCGGGCCGATCTCATTCACCCTGGAGGGTAGCACGCTTACGGTTGATTCCGGCCGCAAGGTGCATGAGGTCCAGCTCGGCGCGGTGGACACCGTGCGCATGACCTTCGAGCCCGGACGGCTGGCCAATAAGTCTTACCGCACGAAGGTGGTCATGAAGGACGGCAAGTCCTTCACCTTCAACTCCCTCGACTGGAAGAGCCTCGTGGAGGCCCAGGAGATGACAAAGGAATACCGCGCCTTCGTGAAGACCCTGTGCGAGGCCATCATCCGGGCGAATCCCGAGGTCCAGTTCGTGGCCGGCAAGCCGATGGGCCTGTGGCTGCCGACATCAGGCCTCGCCATCGCATCCCTCCTGGCCATGGCCTACCTGATCTGGCAGGCGTTCCAGATGGGGGCGACCTCCGTGGCGCTGCTGGGAATTCTTCTTGCCATCGTGGGCTATTGGCAGATCGAGCCGATGATCCGCCTCAACAAGCCCCGCCCCTTCCGCTCGGAAGCGCTGCCGGAAGAGCTGCTGCCGAAGGCATCTTAATCTCTGCACCTGTCATTCCGGGCTCGACCTATGGTCGCCTCGGAATGACAGCGGAGCTTAACCCTAAGCCCGCACCACCAGCACCGAGCATCGGGCGTGCCGCACGATGGTGGAGGCGTTGGAGCCGATGAGATAGGTTGCCATAGTGGGCCGATGCGAGCCGACCACGACAAGGTCGGCGCCGGTCTGCTCGGCCTCGTCCAGGACTTCGGCGTAGACGGAGCCGAGACGGACCACCGCCGAGACGCGCTCGGCCGGCAGCGCGACGCCGGCCGCCATGTCAGCAAGCTTGACCTCCGCCTCGCCCTGCTGCTCCTCGTCGAAGGCCGGGGGCATGAACTCCATGTATGTGACCGGCACAATGGCCCGCACATAAATCAGCCGCAGGGAGCCGCCTGAACTCCTGGCGAGTTCGACCGCCTTATCGATCGCAGGCTTGGCTGCTTCGACTTCGCCGAGATCGACGGGAACGAGAATGGTCTTGAACATGATCTGCCTCCAGGTTCAGCCCTGCCGGGTGGGAGTGTGAACGACGAGACCGTCGAGCTCCGGCCGCACCCTGATCTGGCACGAGAGCCGCGAATTGGGGCGCACATCATAGGCGAAGTCGAGCATGTCCTCCTCCATGGGCTGAGGCTGGCCGGTGGCGGCTTCCCACTCCTCGGCGACATAGACATGGCAGGTCGCGCAGGAGCAGGCACCGCCGCATTCGGCCTCGATGCCGGGAACGCCATTGCGGATGGCGGTTTCCATAACGGTTGCGCCTTCCTCCGCCTCGACGGTGCGGGAGGTTCCCTCGTTATCGATGAACGTAATCTGGATCATTGCGGGCCTCTGCTTGCTGGCGCATATTTATGCCAGACTGCGCCGGAAGACGAGAGACGGGCGCGGCATATGCCGTCTTTTTGCCGCATTGTGCCCCGTAGTGCAGGTTACTAAGCCGTTAACGACGTTCGCAAGTGACAGGGGACAATTGGTTTCCTTGTTTCAGATCGGCCGCTAGACTTGCTTGGTAAATGACAGATTACCGTGCGGAAGTCCCTCTTAGGGTCGGCCGTAGCGGCTGTGGCCATGCATTCACCTTGCTTTTCGTGAAGAGAGTGCGGCTTCAGAATCATCAGTTGCGTCACGAGGGCGGATCATGGCGACCGAGAACAAGAAGATGAAGGACCCGGCTGAAGCAGCCCTCACGGCTGTGGAGCAGGCACTCAACCTTGACGAGACTTTCGTGATCCACACCCCGTCTCGGCCGGGTGACAAGCCCTTCGGCGACGAGCCCAAGCTGCCCGACATCGACGATCACGACTTCACCAGAGGCCCCTTCGGGCTTGGCTCCGACTCCCTCTCCGCTCACGCCGACGACCACGATCCGCGGCTCGACGATAGGGCCCGTTCCGGTTTCGTCGCCCCTGACCGGAATGCCGTTGCCAATGACGACCGCCAGAATGTCGGCGTGATGCTGCAGGCCCTGCAGGTACGCCCCTCCCGTCGGGCCTACTGGATGGCCACGCTTCTCTCCCTGCTCTGGCTCGGTGGCATCGGTGCCCTCGTCTACACCCGAGGCGTCACCACGCCCGAGCAATTGCTGGCTACGTTCTCCATGTCCCAGCTGGCGCTCGGCGCCGTTGGGCTCGTCGGGCCGATCTTCCTGTTTTTCATCGCCGCCATGCTCACCGTCCGGTCGCAGGAGATGAAGATGGTGGCCCGCGCAATCGGCGAAGTGGCCACGCGCCTTGCCCAGCCCGAGAGCTTCTCTACCGATGCGGTCCTCTCCGTCTCGCAGGCTGTGCGCCGTGAAGTGGCGGCCGTGGGCGATGGCGTCGAGCGGGCCCTGGCCCGCGCCGGCGAACTCGAGACCCTGGTGCGCAGCGAAATCTCCACTCTGGAGCGCGCTTATTCGGACAACGAGATCCGCATTCGCTCGCTCATCGACGAGCTTGTGGCACAGCGTGAGGCCATCGTGTCGAACGCGGAGCGCGTGCGCGGCTCGATCAACGGCGTGCACCAGAACCTGATCCAGGATCTCGACGGCGCCAGCGAGCGCGTCGTGTCCGCCGTCAGCGGCGCGGGCGATAAGGTCACCGCCTCGCTCGAGAAGCAGGGCGATCACATTACCCAGGCTCTCGGCCGCGCCGGCGAGCGTGTCGTCGAGGAGATGGCGAGCCGCGGCGTCGAGCTGGTCGACCGCCTCGCAGGCTCCAGCGACGAGATCAAGAACGGTATCGCAGAGGTGGGCGTCACCATCACGACAGCTCTCGAGAGCAAAGCCCAGGACATCACCGGCGCCTTCGAGCGCACCGGCGATCTCCTGACCCGCCATCTGCAGGAAGGTGCGAGCCAGGTCACCCGCACGCTGGCCGAGACCGGCCGCGGCGTGATCGACGCCCTCGCCCAGCAGGGCAACGACGTGCGCGAAGCCTTCGAGCAGACCGCCCGTACCCTGGAAGACAGCTTCGCCCAGCGCGGATCCGAAATCACCGAGAAGCTTGCCGCCACCGGCGGTGTGATCGCGGACGACATCTCCGCCCGCACGGCCGAGATGCGCGACCAGATCGCGGCGGCCGGCACCTCCGTGAGCGAAGAGATCGTGACCCGCGGCACCCAGGTGCGCGAGCAGCTCTCCGAGACCGGCGCCACCCTGGTTCAGGCCCTCACCACCAGCAGCGGCACCGTGCGCGAGGAGTTCTCCCTTACGGCCTCCTCGCTCATCGAAGAGCTTGCCACCCGTGGCAGCTCCCTGCGCGAGCAGCTCGCCAGCACCGGCACCGGCGTTGTCGACGAGATCGTGCTGCGCGGCAACGAATTCCGCGAGAGCCTGGCGACCACGGCCGGCGACGTCACCCGCGAGATCAGCCAGCGCGGCAGCGAGGTGCGCGAGCACCTGGAGAGCGCCGTGCGCCTCGCCGACGAGTCCATCGGCACCCGTGTCGAGGATCTCGCCAGCCGGCTTGAGACCGCCAGCCTGCGCGTCAGCGAATCCGTCACTGTTCAGGGTCAAGCCCTCGAGACGAGCCTCACCCAGGCCGGCGAGCGCCTGTCGACCCTCATGGGAACACAGGTCGTGGAATTCCGCTCCGCGTTCGAAAACCGCGGCCAGGAATTCTCCGAGACCCTGTCGCTCCATACCGAGGACGCACAGACCCGCCTCGCCAACACCGCAAAGGACATCGTCCTCGCCATCGCGAGCCAGGGCTCGCGCGTCAACGAGGCCCTCAACCGCACGGCCGAGACCCTGTCCACGACCGTCGACACCCGCACCCGCGAGATGGAAGAGACCCTTGTGGCCCGCCTTACGGCCCTGGAGGACGTCACCACCCGCGGCAGCGAAGTGGCCGAGCGCATCTCCCGCGATGTGGGCAGCATGACGGAGACCATCACCGGTCGCCTCGAAGAGATGGACCGCCTGATCACCGTACAGGGCCGCACCGTGGCCGAGTCCTTCACCGAGCGTGCCCGCGAGGCGACCACCGCCATCGAGACGCAGCTTTCGGCCCTTGAGGACCATGCCTCCCGCCGCACCACCGAGATCGCGGCCAACTTCGACACCATCGTCGAGCGGGTCGACAGCGTGCTCGGCGCCCGCTCGACGGCTCTCAACGAGGCCCTCGTCGTGCGCACCGGAGAGATGGCCCGCGTCATGGCCGAAGGCGGCCGCGACGTGGCCACAGCCCTCCAGGCCCGCGTGGACGAGATCAGCCAGGCGATCACGGCCAAGACCAATGCCATTGCCGACACCCTGTCTTCCAAGGCAGAGCAGATCGGCCAGTCCCTCGACGGTCGCATCACGGCGATCAACGAGGTTCTGGGCACCCGCGCCGACGAGATTTCCGAGACCCTCGGCGCCCGTGCCTTCGAGATCAACCAGACCCTGGGCAGCCGCGCGGAAGAAATTGCCGCGACGCTGGGCAGCCGCACCGAAGAACTCGCGGCCGCTCTCAACCAGAGCGTCACTATGCTCGAGGACAGCGTCGTCAACCGCCTGACCGGCGCTGCCGAGACCATCGACGAGCGCGGCCAGGCCGTGCTCGGCTCGCTCACTGGCCGCATCGGCGAGATCCGCTCGATCTTCGACACCCAGGGCGCAGCGCTCGTCGAGAGCCTAGGCAGCCGTGGCGATGTCATCGGCCGTGAGGTTGCCGCCATCAGCGACGCGACCTTGCGCAGTCTTGAAGAACGCAGCACCACCCTCCTTTCGTCGCTCCAAGAGCGCACGATGGAGCTTACCGCCTCCTACCTGCAGTCGACGGAAGCCGTGCGTGCGTCCATCAACGAGGGAACCGAGCAGACGGTGGAGGCCCTCACCGGTGCCAACGAGCGCCTGCGCGGTGAACTCACCGACGTGCTCGGCCGCCTGACCGACGCCAACCGCATGCTCCAGCAGGTGGCAGCTTCTGCCAGCAGCAATCTCGGGGCTGTCGAAGACGGTCTCGCCGGGCGCGTCCAGCACATCGAAACGCTCCTGTCCGAGATTGCCACACAGACCGGCCGCGCCTCCGATCAGGTGGCCGAACAGGTCGACGAACTGCGCAACGTGTCGTCCAGCGCGATCCAGCAGGCGCTGGAACTGGCCCGCAGCCTCGAAGAGCGTGGCCAAGCGCTCACCAGCACCACAGGTGAGCAGATGCGCACCCTCACCGAGGCGGCGACCGCCCTGGAGCGCGTGGAAGCGCGCATGAACGAGGCCCTCTCGAGCCGCCAGCAGGCCCTGGATGAGCTCCTGACCCGGATCGGCGAGCGCTCGCAAGATCTCGAATCCGTCACCCGTTCCTTCACCACCCTCCTGGAGGGCTCTCTCCAGAATGCCGAAGCCAAGGCGCGCCAGATCGGCTCGGTCCTGTCCTCGGCGGCCGACACCACCACGGCCGCCATCGGCGAGCAGTTCGAGCGCATCCGTGCCACCACCGGTGCAGAAAGCGAGCGGACGGCGGAAGCCCTGCGCGCCAGCTACGAGCAGGCGACAGCCGAGATGGCCGAGGCCTTGGGCAACGCCACCGCGAAGTTCCGCGATGCCATGGGCGAGCTGCGCGGCATGACAGGCCACATCCAGCGCGAGCTGGAGGCCACCCGCGCCGAACTCCGCCGCGGCGTCGTCGAGCTGCCGCAGGAGACCCAGGAAACTACCGCCAACATGCGCCGTGTCGTCGCCGACCAGATCAAGGCTCTGAACGAGCTTTCGGCTCTCGTGTCACGCTCGAACCGCCTGGTCGACGCGGCTCCTGCGGCCCAGCCGCGCAAGGCCGCCGTCAACGAAACCCCGGTTGCCGCGACCATGGCGGCGGTCGCCGCCGCGGTCGAGCAACGTATCGCCCAAACACCTGCTCCGGCGCCTGCCCCGACGCCCGCCCCTGCTCCGGCTCCCTTGGCGCGTCAGGCGGAACCGAAGCCTGCGCCTGCCCCGGCTCCCGTGCGCCAGGCCCCGCCTGCGGCTGAGCGCCCGGCCCCGCGCCGTCAGGAGGCCCCCGCCCCAGAGGCTGGTGCCCGTGGCGGATGGCTGTCGGATCTTCTCAACCGCGCCTCACGCGAGGACGCTGTGGAGCCGGCACGCAGCACTGCAGGTCGTCCCGATCGCGCCCGCACCAACAGCCTCGAGTCGCTCGACTCGATCTCGGTCGATATCGCCCGCATGATCGATCACGACGCGGCCGTGGAGCTCTGGGACCGCTACCGCCGCGGCGAGAGCAACGTGTTCACCCGCCGGCTCTATACGCTGCAGGGTCAGCAGACCTTCGACGAGATCCGCCGCAAGTACGGCCGTGACGACGAGTTCCGGCAGACGGTGGACCGGTATGTGGAAGAGTTCGAGCGCCTGCTCGCCGAGGTCTCCCGTGACGACCGCGACTCCATGCTGACGAAGACCTACCTCACGTCTGAGACCGGCAAGGTCTACACCATGCTGGCCCATGCGAGCGGCCGGTTCGACTGAGCCGTCTAGACTCAATTGAATACGAAAAACGCGGCCTTAAGGCCGCGTTTTTCGTTGTCGATGGTCTGCTAATGCGCCGGAATCATTCCCGGCCGGAGCGCAGCGGAGGGGAAAGGAATTCAGTCATACCCTGAGCGCCATGGATCCCCTTCCCTCGCTGATGCTCGCCGGGGATGACACCCTCTTCGTCATGGCCGGGCTTGTTCCGGCTATCCCGATTGTGAAAAGCGTATGCGCCCTTCCGAAACGAGATCACCGGCACAAGGCCGGTGATGACAAACGAAATGGTCGATATTGTGCTGAATGGCTCTCTAAGCCGGTGCCTTGTCTTCACCCGCCGCAGCGGTGCCCGGATCCTCGCGGCGGGGCAGCTGGCTGCCGCTCACCCAGCGGACGATGTCGAGCATGACCACGGAGAGCGCCTCGTCGAGGGCGCGTGCCGCGTTCGGGGCGTCGACGGCGCTGGCTGGAACGCTGGTGCGGAAGATCCGGCCATTGACGATGCGGCCATCGCGGTCGCTGACGATCTTCACGGAAATTTCGGCGACCGCCTGATTATCGGGGGTCGCGATCTCGAAGCGCCGCAGCTCGGAGATGAGCTGGACGTCGGCCACCGCACCGCTGCTCGGTCGGGAGACTCCGCGCAGCTGGGAGGCGTTCTCGAAGGTGTTTATCAGGCGGGTCTGGATCAGGCGGGGCAGGTTGTCGGCCCACTGCCCTCCTCCGATGAACGACACGGAGCCGCTGGCATCTTTGACCAGGATCTGTTGGGTCGAGAGCTGCTGCAGAGCTGCGGGCTCGTTCACCAGAACCTGAACGCCGGAAGCCCCCCGGATCCGGGCGGACGGCGCCGAAAGATCGAAGGTCGCGGGCGCAGGGCCCGACGAGCAGGCGCCCGTCAGGGCAGCCAGAACCGCCACCGGGGCAAGGCGCCGGAGCATGCAGGCTCGTGCAGTCACGGGAGTTAACACGGAGGATCCACGCATACTGGTTACTTAACGACGTCCATTGTACTCGGGGAGGTTCGAACGGCCACCGAAAAGAAACTGCTGTGGATTACGTTCGATGCTGCGCACCGCGCGGCTGATATCGCCCAAGGTCCTGCGACCTTCGACGGCCAGCGCCTCGTATTCCCGCAAGCCCGAATCCGTGAACCGACCCACGCCGGACAAGACGCCCTGGATGCCCTCAGTGCGCTGGTTGAGATCGTCGGCCAACTCCCGCACGGAGACGGCGGCAGCACGGATCTCATCGAAGGCGCCCTTGCCTGCCTCGCCGGATGCCGAGCCCAGGAACTTCTCTGCCCCTGCCAGAACGCCGTCGATGCGGTCCGCCGACTTGTTCAGCTTCTCGGTGATCGAGCGTGCCTCCTGGATCGCCTTGTCCACGTCAGGGCTGCGGCGGCTCAGGGTCTGGGTGAATGTGTCGATGTTGTCGACCGTGCGACCGACCTTGGCAGGGTCAACGGCCTGGGCCAGTTCGGTGATCTCACTCACAGCCCTGTCCAGCTTAGGCGCGGTGACATTGAGAGACGCAATCAGGCTCGCGGCATCCCGGAGGGCATTGTTGATCGTCTCGCGGTTTTCGCCGAGAGCCCTGGTGAAGTTGTCCGTGTTCTCGACGATCCGGGACACCCGCTGCCCGTCGATGGAGTTCGCCAGCTCCTCAACCTTGTCGACCGTGCGGCCGACCTTGACTGGATCGATGGCCTTCGCCACGTTCGAGATGTCCCCTATGGCGCTGTCGAGCTTGGGCGCAGTTTCGTTGAGGCGAGCCACGAGGCTATCGGCATTGCGCAGGGTGCTCTCGACCGCCTGCCGGCTTTCGCCCAGGGCCTGGGTGAAGCCTTCCACATTCTCGACGATGCGCGTCACCCGCTGCGGGTCGACCGCGCGCACCACCTCGTCCACATTGGTGGCGAGCGTCTCGAGCTTCTCGGCCAAAGGCCCGACCTTCTCTGCTGCCTGCCCGACCTGGGCCAGGAAGCGGTCGATGCCCTCCGCGTTCTCGCCCAGGGCCTGAGAGAAGCGCTCCACGTTCTGGATCGTACGGCTGATGGCGCCTTCGTTGTCGGTCACGACGCGGCCCACCCGTTCCAGCACGTCATCGGCCCGGCGGGCGATGTTGCGGGCGCTTTCGATGAGATCCTGGAAGTCGGAGCGGTCGGCGAAGATCGTCGGCATGGGCTGGCCGGGGCCGGCGACCAGCGGAGGCGCCCCCGCCTCGCCGCCGGTGAGACCCACATTCGCGACGCCGGTCAGGCCCTGGTATTCCAGGCGGGCGCGGGTGTCGGCTCGGATCGGCGTGCTGCTGTTGACCGACGCGATGGCCACCACCCGGCGCGGATCCTCCGGCAGAAGCTCAAGACTTGAGACATCGCCGACCCGCAGGCCGTTGAAGGACACGCTAGAGCCCTGAGAAAGACCCGAGACAGAGCCGGAAAACACGATGCGGATCGTCTGGCGCGCCTGACCGCGTTCGCCACCGGAGAACCAGTAGACGAAACCGAAGGCCGCTGCGATCACCGCCAGGGTGAAAAGGCCGATCAAGGCGTAATTTGCACGCGTTTCCATCGTTACCCTTGCGCGCCGCCGGTCATGACCGCGCGTGCCCGTTTCCCATGAAAATAAGAGCGAAGCCACGGATGGTCCGAGGCCAGCATCGCCTCGATAGGACCCTCCGCGAGGATTTTCCCCTCGCCCAGAGCCGCTATCCGGTCGCAGACCGAGTAGAGGCTGTCCAGGTCATGCGTTACCATGAATACGGTCAGGCCTAAAGTCCGCTGTAACGTCGCAATCAGGTCGTCGAACTCGCCGGCGCCGATGGGGTCGAGTCCGGAGGTCGGCTCGTCGAGGAAGACGATTTCCGGGTCGAGGGCCAGAGCCCTGGCTAGGGCCGCGCGCTTGATCATGCCGCCCGATAGCTCGGAGGGCAGTTTGTCGGCGGCGTCGGGGCTGAGCCCCACCATCTCGATCTTGAGCATGGCCAATTCGTCGAGCAGGCGGTCCGACAGGTGCAAATATTCGCGCATCGGCACCTGAATGTTCTGCTTGACGGTCAGGGCCGAAAAGAGCGCGCCCTGCTGGAACAGCACACCCCAATGACGCTCCAGCTGCCGGCGCTCGTCCGAGGACAGCTCGTCGAGGTTGCGGCCCAGCACTTCGATGGTGCCGGCGCGCTTGCGCACGAGCCCTAAGATCGCGCGGGTCAGGACCGACTTGCCCTGACCGGAGCCGCCGACAAAGCCCAGGATCTCGCCGCGATACACATCGAGATCGAGGCCTTTCAGGATGGTCTTTTCCCCGAAGCCGACCTCCACGCCGCGAACGCGGATGATCACCTCGCGGTTCTTCGTCAGGTCCGGGTGGCGGCGCTCGAGCATCATCTCAGTAATTGATCGCTGCAAAGAACATGGCGAAAAGGCCGTCGAGCACGATGACCATGAAGATGGCCTTCACCACCGAAGAGGTCACGTGGCGGCCGAGCGATTCGGCGGATCCGGCGACCGCCATGCCTTCCAGGGTCGCGATGATCCCGATGACCACTGCCATGAAGGGGGCTTTGATGAGGCCGACCAGGAAGGTGTTCATGCCGACCGCAGCCCTGAGACGATCAAGGAAGATGTCGGGGCTGATGCCGCCATAGACCCAGGTCGTCAGCCCGCCACCCACCAGCGCCGCGATGGAGGCGATGAAGGTTAGGAGCGGCAGGCCGATGATGAGGGCCAGGATGCGAGGGACGATCAGGACCTCAATGGGATCGAGGCCCATGACCCGCAGGGCATCGATCTCTTCGCGCATCTTCATGGACCCGATCTCGGCCGTGAAGGCCGAGCCGGAACGGCCCGCGACCATGATGGAGGTGAGCAGCACGCCCAATTCGCGCAGGACCAGGATGCCGATGAGGTCGACGACGAAGGGCGTCGCGCCGAACTTGACCAGCTGGAAGATGCCCTGCTGGGAGACGATGCAGCCGACCAGGAACGAGATCAGCACGATGATGGGCACGCCGCGATAAGCGATCTGCTCCAGCTGGTTGATCACCGCAGTGCCCCGGAAGCGGCGGGGATGGATGACCACGCGCACCATGGCGGCAACGAGTTCCCCTAAGAATCCGACGCCACCGACCAGATCCTTGCCGGCACCGGCCACGCTTTGCCCCACATCGACGAGGAAATCGACCGACCGGGCATGCCGGGGCTTCGGCTCGCCCTCGAAGTCGCGATAGGCCGCCTCCTCCAAGAGGATCTTCTGCTCCGGCGAGGCATTGGCGAAATCGGCCTGACCCTTGGCCGAGAGCTCATGGCGGGTCCTGTCGAGGGTCCAGGCGCCGAGGGTGTCTAGGCGCTCGACGCCGCTGAGATCGAAGAGCACGGGGAAGTGATCGGCTTCCGCCTCGATCTCGCCCACGAGAGCCTCGACCCGCTGGGCATGCGGCGCCGTCCAGGGGCCGGACAGACGGATTGTCGTCTGCCCGCCTGCGCGGTCGATCGTCATGTCCGGCCCTTGAGCCAGGGTGCCCTGCGCCACGATTGTCCTTTCGGCATTGATTCCGCTTGGTGATAGCGTGTCATTGCGCCACAAGTCGAGACGAACTTCATCACGAGAAGCCAAGAGAATGCGTCATCTCACCGTTTCCATCGACCGATTCCCCATCGCCGGGAAGTTCACCATTGCCCGTGGCTCCCGCACCGAGGCCGTTGTGGTCACCGCCACGATCAAGGAAGGTGAGGCCGTCGGGCACGGGGAATGCGTGCCCTATCCACGCTACGGTGAGACGGTCGAGGGCGTGGCGGCGGCCATCGAAGCCCTCCGCCCTCAGATCGAGGAAGGCCTGACCCGCGAGGCTCTCCAGAGCCTGATGCCGGCTGGCGCGGCCCGGAATGCGGTCGATTGCGCCCTATGGGATCTCGACGCCAAGCGCTCCGGCATCCGCGCCCATGTGACTGCAGGCCTCACCCGCTGGCCGCCGGTGACGACCGCCTACACGATCAGCCTCGACACACCAGACGGTATGGCGGAGGCTGCCGCGAAGGCCGCGGAGCGGCCGATCCTCAAAGTGAAGTTCGGGGCTCCCGACGGCGACATCGAGCGGATCAGGGCGGTGCGCCGGGCCGCTCCCCAGGCGACGCTGATCGCTGACGCCAACGAGGGCTGGACCGAAGCCAATATCGAGCGGCACCTCGCCGCCTGCGCCGAGGCCGGCTACGCCCTGGTCGAGCAGCCGCTGCCCGCCAAGGAAGACGGTTACTTAAGCCGGATCTCCCGTCCCGTGCCGATCCTGGCGGACGAGAGCGTGCACGACCGGGCGAGCCTGGACCGGCTGGTGGGGCTCTACGATCTCGTCAACATCAAGCTCGACAAGACCGGCGGCCTGACGGAGGCTCTGGCTCTCGCCGATGCGGCGGAGGCCAAGGGCTTCTCGATCATGATCGGCTGCATGGTCGGAACCTCGCTCGCCATGGCGCCCGCCCTGGTGCTCGCGCCCCGCTCCCGCTTCGTCGATCTCGACGGCCCGCTCTTGCTGGCCAAGGACCGGGAGCCGGGCCTGCGCTATGAGGGCAGCATCGTCTATCCGCCGGAGCCCGCCCTTTGGGGTTGATGCCTCTGTAAACGAATAACGACCAGCATCAGGACGACTCCGATGGCTCCCAACGGAGCCATCGCGGCAAAGACTCCTGCCCCCACTTCGCTGTAGATCAGGCCGCTTACCACCGTGGAGGCAGCCGTCGTCAGAGCGGCAAGGGACCCATAGATTCCCTGCGCCCGTCCCCTCGCCTGCCTGGGGGCAAGCGCCGTCAGGGCCGCCATGGTGCCGATATGGGTCGCAGCGAAGGACAGGGCGTGCATGGCCTGGAGCACGAACATGACCTCCACGCCGGGCTGGAGCGACATGATCGTGAAGCGGATCGCCGCCGCGGCCGATCCGACCAGAATGAGCCCCACGCCCGATCCGCGCCCGACAGCCCGGCCCAGGAAGATGAAGACCAGGATCTCGGTGATCACACCAGCGGCCCAGAAATAGCCGATGACCTCGTCCGAGAACCCGATGGAGCGCCAGTAGATGCTGGCAAAAGCATTCAGCGCGCCATGGCTCCCCTGGGTCGCGGCACCTGCAATCAGCACGATCCAGAGGATGAGAGACAGCTTCGGGGCGGCTCGGTCGGTCCTGGGCTCATCCTCGACCGGATGTTCGTGGACATCCCGCGGAACCACCGTGAAGGTGGCGACGGTTCCGAGGATCGGGATGAGCGTCAGGGCAACGATGACCGCATCCGGTCCGAAGGCCCCCACCAGATAGCCGCCGATGATGTTGGTGATGAAGAAGGCCACCGAGCCGGCACCCCGGATCCGGCCGTAGTTGAGGCCGGGATGCTTCTGGACAGCATTGGTGGAGACGAGATCGTTGCCAGGGATGATGCAGGACTGCGCAACGGCCACGAGGGCCACGAGGGCGATGATCGCGACGCTGCTGTCGCTGAGCAGGAACAGGGGAAAGCCGATCAGCTGGCCGAGATGGCTTGCCAGGAGAAGCCGCCGCGCTCCAAGCGTGCGATCGGCGAGGCTCATGAGCGGCGCAGTCGCCAGGATGCGCACCACGATGGGGATGGCGACGACGAACCCGATGAGCGTCGGAGACAGGTTCTTGCTCTGGAGCCAGAGCGGGAAGAACGGCAGGTACATCCCATGGCTGGTGAAGCTGGCGGCCTGAAGGGCGCCCAGCCGAAGTTCGAGAGCTCTGATCGGACGCATCGCAGGCAGGGTCTTCCAGGGCAAAAATGGCTTAAATCAACAAGAATACGGTGCAAGATGCCCTCTCTAAAGCGTTAGAGGGGTTGAGCGTGCAGCCGGTTTGGACCCATCTGATGGGAGAGTGGAATCAGACCCTGGCGCAGATGGATCCCGGCACCATGCCCGATGAAGAGACAGACGTCACGCTCAGTGACCTGGATTTCGACACCATCGAAGCCGCCGTCATGGAAACGGCCCGCGGCCGGTGGTTCCTGAAGGAATATGCCAGGCGCAACCGCAACTCGGATACGCAGGCCGTGCTGGAAGCCTTGTACAAGCTGAAGGACAGGCCGCTCGACGCCAGCACCGTGGCCCCCCTCAAGGCCCATCTGGAGGAGATGGCCACCACCATCCGGCGGACCATGGAGGAGGTGCGATCCTTCCCGGCAAGCGCGTTGGCCGACCTGTCGGAAACGGAGCTTCAGCAGGCCGCCGAACAGCGCGTCCGGCAGATGATCAGGACGCTGCTCTATCTCGAAGGCCAAATCCAGCACATGGTCGACCTCGACAGGGTCGAGATCGAGCGCACTGAGGTCTCGCTGGAATCCGACCCTTTCGACGGTGAGAAGGCCCGGGACCTCCATCCTCACCCTGCCTTTTTGATGTAGGGACGGCTAGAGCCTCGGACCCAAAAGTGGACTTGCACTTTTGGGATCAGTCCGATGCTAAATCCGTTGAGTGGCGCATCGTGTGGACTGGAAAACCGGATCCACTTTTCGCTAGCGCGGCCCGCTGGGTCCGCACGATGCGCTAAGGCTCCGCGTGGGCGGTCTCGATGTTCGAGAAGAATTGCCGGGCACTCTCCTGCCAGGTGAAAGTCTCCCCATAGGCGCGGCACCTATCCTTTGGGATGTCGAGCGCCTTGAGGGCTGCCTCCCGCAAATCCTCCTTGAGAACTCCACAGCCGGACGTGCCAATCACATCCGTGGGTCCCGTCACCGGAAAGGCCGCGATCGGCAGCCCCGAGGCGAGCGCCTCGAGCAAGACGATACCGAAGGTATCGGTGAGGCTCGGGAAGACGAACACATCCGCCGAGGCATAGACCCGCGCGAGATCCTTACCCGTCAGCGGGCCGAGGAAGCGAACCGCCGGGTACTTCGCCTCCAGCTCCAGGCGAGAAGGGCCATCGCCGACGACGACCTTGGTGCCGGGAAGATCCAGCTCCAGGAAAGCCTCCAGGTTCTTTTCAACGGCTATGCGGCCGACATAGAGGAAGATGGGCACTGCCGAGTCCAGAACCCGCTCGTTGCGCGGCCGGAACAGGGTTGTGTCGACGCCGCGCGTCCAGCGCATGATGTTCCTGAAGCCGCGCCCGGCCAGCTCCCGTTCGAGAGAAGGCGTGCTGACCATCATGGCGCGCGCGCTTTGATGAAAGCGCAGGAGCGCCCTGTAGGACCAGGATTCCGGGATCGGCGTTCGGGCCGCAACATATTCGGGAAAGCGCGTGTGATAGCTGGTGGTGAAAGCCCGCCTCTGACGTGAGCAGACGAGGCGCATGGCAAGGCCGATCGGTCCTTCGGTCGCAATGTGGACGTGGGTGGGCTTCACCTCGTCGAGGATGCGGGCGATGACCCCCGGTCGGGTCAGCGAGAGACGGATCTCCGGATAGGTCGGCATGGGGAAGGCGCGGAAGCGCTCCGGCGTTACAAAGACGACTTCGGCGCCGAAGCGCGGCGCCTCCTCGGCCATATGCTCCAATGAGCGTACCACGCCGTTGATCTGGGGCCGCCAGGCATCGGTGGCGATCAGCACGCGCATCAGGCCGCCTTCTCGTTGACCGTGGGCATAATGGCATTCTGTTCCGCAGCCTTTTCCAGCTGGACGTCCGTCCACCGGACGAGCTGGAAGGAGCCGTCGTAATGCTCCACCACGGCGGTGCAGGACTCGACCCAGTCGCCGGTGTTCACGTAAGCCACGCCGAACTGCTCGTGCATGACCGCATGATGGATGTGGCCGCAGATCACCCCGTCTGCCTGATGGCGCTCGGCCTCGGCGGCGAGCAGTTCCTCGAAGCGGCTGATGTAGTTGACCGCGTTCTTGACCCTCAGCTTGGCCCAGGACGACAGGGACCAGTAGGTGAGGCCGAGGCGCCGCCGGATCATGTTGAGATGGGTGTTGATGAAGAGGGCGGCCGTATAGGCCCCGTCTCCGAGGAGTGCCAGCCAGCGGGCGTGCCGGACCACGAGATCGAACTGGTCCCCATGGATCACGAGGTAGCGCTTGCCGTCGGCGGCTTCGTGCAGGGCGTAATCCGCCAGTTCGATGCCGCCAAGATTGACCCCGAGATAGTCGCGCAGGAACTCGTCGTGGTTGCCGGGAAGGTAGATGAGGCGAGCCCCCTTCCGGACCTTGCGCAGGAGCTTCTGCACCACGTCGTTATGGGCTTGGGGCCAATACCAGCCCGCTTTCAGCTTCCATCCATCGACGATGTCGCCGACGAGATAGATGGTATCGGCATCGTAGGCCTTGAGAAAATCGAGCAAAGCGTGTGCCTGGCACCCCCGGGTGCCCAGATGGAGGTCCGACAGAAACAGCGTTCGCACGCGAATGGGATCTGCATCCTGAGCCATGGGCCTCCCCGACGAGCTTGCGAATTCCAGACAACCGGATTCGCATCTCGTCCCCATGACGGTTTGCCTGCAGATTTGTGACGGCGCGGAAATCCGGTTCCAAGACGGTGTGATTTGCCCTAGAGGCTCCGGCGCGGATCAGACGGAGACCATGGATGAGCGTGCCCGACATCATAGGACTGGCCGGAGTTGTGGCCTATTTGTCGGCCTATGGCCTGTTGCAACTGGGAATTCTGAAGGCGGAGGATCTGCGCTATGCAGTCCTTAATGCGCTCGGGGCCCTCCTGATCCTCTATTCGCTGATCTTCGATTTCAATCTGGCGTCCTTCGTGACCCAAGCCGCGTGGCTGGTTCTGACCCCTCTCGGCTACATACGCTCGCGCATGAAAGGCCGGACTGTCTGAGGCGGAAGCGGGTCCATGCACCCTGCGCAGGGGCTAATCGCCCCGAATGAGGCTTCACGGATCCGCCTTACCGTGGTTGTCTGCATCCCCTCCCCCAAGCGACCCACCCGTGATGATGCGCCTCCTGTGAAACCTCTCCTAGGCATATCCCTCAAAGTCTTGTCTGCCCTGGTCTTCACGATGATGTCGGCAACGCTCAAGACGATGATGGTCCGCTATCCGATCGGAGAAGTCGTCTTCTTCCGGTCGGCCTTTGCGTTGCTGCCGCTTCTGGTATGGCTCAAATGGCAGGGAGACCTCATCAACGCGGTGAGGACGACGAATGTTGTCGGGCATTTCAAGCGCGGCTTCATCGGCACGAGTGGCATGTATCTCGGCTTTGCGGCCCTGTCCTACCTGCCGCTCCATGATGCCATCGCCATCGGCTATGCATCGCCGCTGATCGTCGTGATCCTGGCAGCCCTTCTCCTCAACGAGAAGGTTAGGGCCTATCGCTGGACAGCGGTCGGCATAGGGCTCGTGGGCGTTCTGATCATGCTTTCGCCCTATCTGAAACTCGAAACCTTCTCCGGCGGTCTGGCTGCCGGGCCGACCCTCGGCGCCCTCTGTGCCTTCGCCGGCGCCTTCTGCTCCGCGGGCGCGATGATCCAGGTGCGGCGCCTGACGGCCACCGAGAAGACCGGCGCCATCGTGTTCTATTTCTTCATCCTGGCGTCAGCGCTTTCCCTCTGCACCATCGTGTTCGGCTGGCGGATGCCTGATGCCCAGGACTGGGCCCTGTTTGTGGTCGCCGGGATCCTGGGCGGGATTGGGCAGATCCTGCTTACCCAGAGCTACCGTTTCGCCGACACGTCCGTCATCGCCCCCTTCGAGTACACCACCATGATCTGGGCGCTTCTGTTCGGCTGGTTTGTGTTCGGGGATCTGCCTACCGCAACCGTGCTCACCGGCGCTACGATCGTGGCGGCGACCGGCCTGTTCATCGTCTGGCGCGAGCACCAGCTCGGGTTGCTGCGCACCAAGGAATTCCAGGCCGCACCTCAGCGGCCCAGCGTGTGAAAAGGCTGCGAAGGGGAAAACACAAAGACCGCAGCGGCACCGGCGCTTGACCCGCCCTGCCGATTACCCCACAACCGTTTTGAGGAACGAGCGTACGGTTTTTCAGAACAGAGGCAGCGATGGGCGTCGAGGGCAAAGAACGGAACCGGGAGCTGGAAACAGGCGCACAGGTTCTGTCCGGCAACATGGGCAAGACAATCCAGCGCCTGCGCAAGGCCTATAACCTCTCCCTGTCGGAGCTTGCCGAGCAGTCCGGGGTTGCCAAGTCCATCATCAGCCAGATCGAACGCAACGAGACCAACCCGACGCTGGCCACCATCTGGCGGCTGAGCCAGGCTCTCGACGTCTCCATCGAGGGGGTTCTCGCATCCGGGGACGAAGAGCCGTTCATCGAGAAGTCGTCCAAGGCCGACACGCCGATCCTCGTATCCGAAGACGGCAAGATGCGGCTTGCCATCATCGGCTGGATCAAGACCATCGAGTGGCTGCAATGGTACGACGTGCAGTCGGAGGCCGGCGGCGTTCTCGACTCCGACAGCCACCAGCGCGGCTCGGTGGAATGCCTGTCGGTTCTCGAGGGCGAGTTCGAGGTCGAGGTCGGCGGCGTCGTCCAGCAGGCGAAGGCCGGCGAAAGCCTGCGATACCGCTGCGACCGACCCCATTCCGTGCGCTGCATCGGCGACAGGCCTGGCCGCGCCACGATGGTCTGCATCCTCAAAGCAGCCGTGATGGATTGAGGCCTGTCCTCAACCTTTCCGAAATTTACTCAGGTTTCTTGAAGCCCTGCTTCGGTGCCAGGGATAAAAGGTATTCCGCCATGGCCTGACGGTCCGCATCCGGCAGTTGGGCCGTGTTAGCGACGACGGCACCCATGGGTCCGCCGACCGTGTCGAAGTTGGGCGTTTCCCCCGTCTTCAACAGAGTGGTGAGGTCAGTTGCGGTCCAACCGCCGATCCCCGACGGGTGCGGCGTGATGTTGGGAACAATGCCTCTGCCCTCCGGGTCGGGACCGCCGGCAAAGCGGCGCTCCTCGATGATGGCGCCGGCAACATTGCGCTCGCTGTGGCACTCGGCGCAGTGGCCGGGTCCGTTCACCAGATAGGCGCCCCGATTCAGGCTGGCCGATTTCGACGCATCCAGCGTGAAGACCTTTCCGTCGAGAAAGGCCAGCTTCCAAAGCCCCACGCCCCGGCGGATGTTGAAGGGGAACGGCAGTTCGTGATCGGGAGCGCGTCCTTCCACGGCGGGCAGCGTCTGCATGAAGGCGAAGAGGTCGGAGAGATCCCCTGGGCTCATGCGCTGATAGGACGTGTAGGGAAAGGCCGGATAGTAGTGGCGCCCATCCGGGGATAGGCCCTCGCGCATGGCGCGGATGAAGTCGGCCGTGGTCCAGGAGCCGATGCCATCCTGCTTGTGGGATGAGATGTTCGGGACGTGGAAGGTGCCGAACGGGGATTTCAGGGCATAGCCGCCGCCGAGGCGCAGCTTGTCGGGATTGTTGGGCACCGCATGGCAGGAGGTGCAGCCTCCGGCGAAGAACAGCACGCGGCCATTCTCGGCATTGGGGGTCCGGCTGGTATCAGGAGTGGATGCCTCGGCGCGGATGAGTCGATAGGCCGATGGCGATGTGAGGGCCAGAAAACCGATCACGCCGAGAATGATCAGGGCGACCAGCCCGATGAGCGCCTTACGCATCGCCTCTTCTCCCAAATGAAATAGGCGGCCTAGAGCATCGTGCGGACCCAGCGGGCCGCGCTAGCGAAAAGTGGACCCGGTTTTCCGGTCACACGATGCTCTCATCCAAGAAGAAAGCATCGGATGGATCCCAAAAGTGCAAGTCCACTTTTGGGTCCGATGCTTTAGGCCGCCCATGACTCAGCAAGGTTCGATCAGGAGGTCTTCTTGCGGAACTCGTTATGGCAGGCGCCGCAGTTCTGGAGCACCTTCGGCATCTCGGTCTTGAAGGAGGCCTCGTCCTTGATACCGGCCATCGCAGTTTGAGCGTCCTGGCTCATCTTGTTGCCAAGCGACTCGAACTTAGCCTTGTTCTCCCAGATCGTCGGCAGGGCCTCGGTCTTGGGCGCATCCTTCGTGTTTTCAGGGAAAAGGGTGACAAACTTCTTGGGGTTCTCAGCGAACACCTTCAAGCCGGCCTGGACCTTGGCGAGGTCGAAGGGTTCCTGGCCCCGCATCATGGCGCCGACGGGCCGCGTCTGCGCACCCATTTCCTTCATCAGAGCCTGACGCTGCTCGACCACATTGCTCTGGGCAATGGCGGCAGTCACTCCGATCGCCAGAAGGCTGGCGACAAACATCGTACGCTTCATCTATGTGTTTCCCTCGTGGGCGCGATAGACGGTTTTCCTACGAACCGCCCTCGGCGGGGCGACATTAGCGCACAACTCCACAAGCTTGAGCACTCTACTTTAGAACACATCTATGTGATCGCCCAAGGTACGGCGCCTTACTCAACAGACTCCCCCGCTGCAGCCCATTCCTTGAACCCGCCCTTGTAGTGTTCACGGATATTACGACCCGCCGCCTGAGCGAACTCGATGGCCCGGACGGACCGGACTCCTGCCGCGCAGGAAAAGACGATTCGCTTGCCCTCGGGCAGGCTCGAGGGATCGAAGACCGAAAGCGGGTGCGAGACGGAGCCCGGAATATGCCCGGCCGCGAACTCATGCGGCTCGCGGACGTCGACTAGCAGAAAGGAGCCCTCGCGCAGCCCCTGCTTGATGGCCTCATGATCGAGATCAATAACCTGCGGCGCTTCCGTCATGAATAATCCTCCCTGTCATAGCTGTCTCATAGCGGCATGACAGGGAAGGGTGCAATCCGGCAGCGATCAGGAAAGCGGCGGGATCCGCAGGACCCAGCCCGGCTGGATCATGTCGGGATCCTTGACCGGCGGCGAGTTGGCTTTGACGATCTCCGTGTACTTTGCGCCTTTGCCCTTGCCGTAATGCTTCTCGGCGATCTCCCAGAGGGTGTCACCCTTCTGGACCGTGTACATGGTAGACTCGGCTGAAGGCTGCTGAACCTGAAGACCCGAGGTATCGACTTCCGCGACCCCGTAGGTGTTGCCGAGGGAGAGGATGATCTTCTCGGCCTCCTCCTGGGTCATGGCCTGACCCGACAGCTTCACCTTGTCGCCTTCGACCTGGATGCCGAGCTTGCTCGCATCGAAGCCGTGCCCCTGGACCTCCTGCTGCAGCTTCTCCGGCGTGGCAGCGGCTGCACTTCCGCCGAAGATCTTGGCCCCGGCCTCCTTAATGAACTTGAACAGACCCATGCCGTCCTCCTCTCATGATGCCCGACCTTGCATAGCCAAGCTGAGACGAAGACGCGCGGGGCTTCGAACGGTTCCGCTTTAGCCGAGACTCGAGAACACGTCCGCCAGGGAGGGCAGCCTGTCTTTGAGCCGCAGGAGCGCGATCAGATCGACCTGGACAATGGCCTTGGCGAATTCCTCCTCCGGATCGTGTTCAAGCCGCTCCTCGAACGCCGTCAGGATCTCGTCCTTGGAGCGCCCCTTGACCGCCATGATGAACGGGAAGCCGAATTTTTCCTTGTAGAGATCGTTGAGAGCGAGGAAGCGGTCGCGCTCCTCCTCCGTCAGGCTGGTCAGCCCTGCAGAGGATTGCTCGTTGCGGGAATCGTCTGTCAGGTCGGCGAGCTTGAGGCGCCCGGCGAGATCCGGATGGGCGTTGATCAATGCCAGCTTCTGCCCGTGGCTTGCGCCCGAGAGCACATGCACCATGGCGGCATGAAGCCCCTCGGCCGTATCCTGCCCGGTCGTGAGCCCCGCATCGAAGGCGCGCTCCGCGATCCAGGGTGAATGCTCGAAAATATCGCCGAAGGCCTCCACGAAGAGCGCGCGGTTCATGGTACTGGGCTTGAGGCTCGCCGGGCGATGATTTCGGATCCAGTGGCGTGCGATATCGATGCGCCGCGCTACCCAGACCTCGTCATGAGAAGCCAAATAATCCAGGAAACGCGCCAGTGCGGCGGCCCGCCCGGGACGGCCGACGAGGCGGCAATGGAGGCCGACCGACAGCATCTTAGGCGCGGTCTGGCCCTCCGCATAGAGCGTGTCGAACGAATCCTTCAGATAGGCAAAGAACTGGTCGCCCGCATTGAAGCCCTGCGGGGTGGCGAAGCGCATGTCGTTGGCGTCCAACGTATAGGGCACGATGAGCTGCTGCCGGTTCCCGTGCTGCTCCCAATAGGGCAGCTCGTCGGCATAGGAATCGGCGCTGTAGAGGAAGCCGCCCTCCTCCGCCACGAGACGGTTGGTGTGCTCCGAGGTCCGGCCCGTGTACCAGCCGAGCGGCCGTTCGCCCGTGACTTCGGTGTGGATGCGGATCGCCTCCTTCATATGCGCCCGCTCCTCCTCCGAAGAGAAGTCCCGGTAGTCGATCCACTTGAGCCCGTGGCTCGCAATCTCCCACCCGGCCTCCTTCATGGCAGCGACCGCATCCGGGTTGCGCATGAGGGCTGTGGCGACGCCATAGACCGTGACCGGCATGCTGCGTTCGGTGAACATCCGCCACAGGCGCCAGAAGCCGGCGCGGGAGCCGTATTCGTAGATCGACTCCATGCTCATGTGGCGCTGGCCGGGCCAGGCCTGGGCCCCGACGATCTCCGACAGGAAAGCCTCGGAGGCCCGGTCGCCATGAAGAATGTTGTTCTCGCCGCCCTCCTCGTAGTTGATCACGAACTGCACGCAGATGCGGGCGCCGTTCGGCCAGCGTGGATGCGGCGGGTTGCGGCCATAGCCGACGAGGTCGCGCGGATAGGAGGTCGGCATGGTCAGCTTCCTCGATAGGTGGAATAGCTCCAGGGGGAGGCGAGGAGCGGAACGTGGTAATGCCCATCGGGCTCGGCGATGGTGAAGCGGATCGGCACGACATCCAGGAACGGCGGATCGGCCATGGCCGTGCCGAGCGCCTTGAAATAGGCCCCAACCTCGAAGACGAGCTCATACGTTCCGATACGGAATGCTTCACCGGTCATCAGCGGCGCATCCGTGCGCCCGTCCGCATTGGTGACGGTGCGCAGGATAGAGCGACGCTGTTCGCCCTCGATGGCGAACAGTTCGATGGTGACGCCGCGCGCGGGCTTGCCGTTGGCGGTATCCAGAACGTGGGTGGACAGGCGCCCCATGAAACCTCGCGGATGGGAGAAAGGGCAGAACGAGCCTGGAATTCTTTCGGGCCCGCGCGCTTCACGTCAAGCGATCCCTCGACGTTGTCGCGGAAAGGCAGGCTTTCACGGACAGGGTTCCTGTTGAAAAAGCTGCAGGCACGGCCTATCGCAAACCCCATTGCCGCCCTAGGCTAAGCATTCCTTCAATCACCAAGTGACTGCATGCTCGACCCGCAAATCTCTGAATGGATCAGCCAGATCATCCGCTGGGTCCACGTGATCACGGCCATCGCCTGGATCGGCTCGTCCTTTTACTTCATCCATCTCGATCTCAGCCTGAAGAAGCGCGAGGGCTTGGCCGAGGGCGTCGGCGGCGAGGCCTGGCAGGTCCATGGCGGCGGGTTCTACAACATGCGCAAATATCTCGTTGCGCCGCCCGAGCTGCCCAAGGAGCTGACCTGGTTCAAGTGGGAAAGCTATTCCACATGGATCAGCGGCTTCTTCCTCCTCGTCTGGGTCTATTATCTCCACGCCGATCTCTACACCATCGATCCAACTGTCCGCGCCCTCGAGCTCTGGCAGGCGCCTGCCATCGGCATCGGCGGCCTTGCCCTGAGCTGGCTCGTCTATGAAGGCCTGTGCCGCTCGCCGCTCGGCCGGAACGGCCTGCTGCTGGGTGTCGTGCTCTTCGCCTACATCCTCGTGGCAGCCTACGCCTTCACTCAGGTGTTCAACGGCCGCGCCGCCTTCCTGCACACGGGTGCGATGATCGCCACCTGGATGTCGGCAAGCGTGTTCTTCGTCATCATTCCGAACCAGAAAAAGGTGGTGGCCACCCTCCTGGCCGGGCAAACGCCCGACCCGAAGCTCGGCAAGGAGGCAAAGCTCCGGTCAACCCACAACAACTACCTGACGCTGCCGGTCATCTTCCTGATGCTGTCGAACCACTACCCGCTGGCATGGTCGTCCGCCTATTCGGTCGGCATCGTGGGGCTGATCGTGATTGCAGGCGCAGTGATCCGGCACTTCTTCAACTCGCAGCATGCCGGCAAGGGCTCGCCCTGGTGGACTTGGGCCCTGGCGGCGCTCTGCATTTTGGCAGCGATTTGGCTCTCGATCATCGGCAAGCCGGGTAACGCCAACTTGGCTCAGGCTCCATCAGCCGCGACGTCCGAGATTGTGACAGCCTCCTTCGACGAGGCCGTGCTCGCGATCCAGTCCCGCTGCTCCATGTGCCATGCGGTGGAACCGGTCTGGGACGGTATCACGATTGCCCCGAAGGGGGTGCGCCTCGATACGCCCGAGGAGATCGAGCGACATCGGGAGATGATCCGGGTTCAGAGCGTGCTCACCCATGCCATGCCGCCTAACAACATCACCGAGATGACCCTCGACGAGCGCAGGGCTGTGGCAACCTGGCTGGCGGCACAGGACACGGCCACCCGCTGAATTCCGCATCGTGCGGCCAGTAACCCCAAAATGGAGAACCCGAGTGACCGAACTCACCTTGGAAGCGGCTCAAACGATCGTCGCCACAGTCCTCAAGACCGCCCGGGAGAAATCCTTCAAGCCTCTCGCGGTGGTGGTCTATGACGCTCGTGGCGCCCTCAAGGCCCTCCTCTCGGAGGACGGCACCAGCATCAAGCGGGCCGAGATCGCCATGGGCAAGGCCTATGGCGCCCTGGCGCTCGGAGTCGGCTCGCGGGCACTGCACAAGATGGCGACCGACCGCCCCTACTTCATCGCCTCGGCCACCCACGCGGTTGGCGGACAACTCGTGCCTGTTCCCGGCGGTGTTCTGATCAAGGACGGCCAGGGCCGGATCCTGGGATCGGTGGGCGTTTCGGGCGATACGTCCGACAACGACGAAATCGCCGCTGCAGCCGGTATCGAGGCGGTCGGGATGGTTTTCGACACCGGCGCCTGAGCTGTCTCCACAGGCTCAACCCTTTGTTATCCCAGGAATTCCTTAATTTTTTGGATAGTACTGGACATAAACAGTTGATTGATCAACAAATAGGACAAGGTTGCTGCCTTACCGGCTTTGACCGAAACCTTCAAAAAACCCTGAGATAATCAGAAAGGGAACGCGTCCAATGTCATCATGGTTGAAACGTACCGCTCTGGCAGCTGCCGCAACGGTAGCCTTCTCGAGCTTCGCAGTCGCTCAAATTGTCTACAACCGCGGCAACACCGGAGAGCCGGAGACGCTCGATACCCACAAGACATCAACCGTTCAGGAATCTCACATCCTGCGCGACCTCCTCGAAGGTCTTGTGGCCTATAACGCCAAGGCCGAAGCCGTTCCGGGTCAGGCTGAGAAGTGGGAAGTCGCGGACGACGGCAAGACCTATCGCTTTACGTTGCGAAATGGCCTGAAATGGTCGAACGGCGATCCGATTACGGCTGAAGACTTCGTCTATTCCTATCGCCGCATCATGGACCCGGCGACGGGCGCGAAATACGCCAACATCCTCTACCCGATCAAGAACGCCGAGAAGATCAACAAGGGCCAAGCCAAGGTTGAGGAACTGGGCGTGAAGGCCGTCGACGCGAAGACGGTCGAGATCTCCCTTGAGTCGCCGACCCCTTACTTCATCGAGTTGCTCACCCACCAAACCAGCCTGCCGGTGCACAAGGCCTCCGTCGAGAAGTTCGGCAAGGATTTCGTGAAGCCGGGCAACATGGTGTCGAACGGCGCCTACAAGCTCGCCGAGTTCGCTCCGAATTCACACATCAAGCTCGTGAAGAACGAGAATTACTGGGACGCCAAAAACGTCAAAATCGATACGGTCAACTTCATCCCCCATTCTGACCTCGCCGCCGGCGTGCGCCGCTATGAAGCCGGTGAACTCGACAGCATGGATGAGCTTCCGGCCGACCAGATCAAGTCGCTCAAAGACCGCTTCAAGGAGCAGGTTAGGCTCGGTCCGTATCTCGGCACCTGGTATTTCGTCGTGAACTCCTCCAAGCCTCCCTTCAACGACGTGAAGGTGCGTCAGGCCCTCTCCATGCTGACCGACCGAGAGTTCGTCGCCGAGCAGATCTGGGGCCAGACCATGCAGCCGGGCTACTCATTCATGCCTCCGGGCGTGGGCAACTACGGCACACCGGCATACATGGACTACAAGGACATGTCGCCGATCGACCGTGAGGAGAAGGCCAAGGCGCTTCTCAAAGAAGCAGGCTTCGGCCCCGGCAAGCCGCTGAAGGTCGAGATCCGCTACAACACCACCGACAACAACCGTAACTCGGTGATCGCTATCGCCGAGCAGTGGAAGCAGGCCGGCGTCGAGACCTCGTTCATCAACACGGATGGCAAGACCCACTTCGCTCACCTGCGTGATGGCGGCGATTTCGACGTGGCTCGCTATGGCTGGATTGCCGACGTCAATGATCCAAGCAACTTCCTGTTCCTGCTGAAGAGCGACAACAAGGGCTTCAACTACGGCAAGTACAACAACCCGCAGTTCGACAAGCTTCTTGAGCAGGCGGCAACCGAACTCGACCTGAAGAAACGTGCCGATATCATGAAGCAGGCCGAGACAATCGCCATGAAGGACATGCCCTGGATCCCGATCATGTACTACGGCAAGAGCAACCTGATCTCGCCGAAGCTCCAGGGCTTCGTACAGAATACACGCGGTGTCTATCCGTCGCGGTTCATGTCGAAGACGCAGTAAAAATAAATTTGATAAGGGGCGGTCTGTTCTCCAGACCGCCCTATTCTTTTACTGTTATGCTGTAGCAGCAGGAGGAGCTCGTCATGCTCTCCTTTATCCTTCGCCGTTCCTTGTCGGCTATCCCTACCCTCTTCATCATCATCACGATCTCCTTCTTCCTAATCCGACTCGCCCCTGGTGGGCCGTTCGATCTGGAAAGGCCCCTCGAGGCCAAGGTGATGGAGAACCTGAACCGAATCTATCAGCTCGATAAGTCACTCATCCAGCAGTACCTGCTTTATTTGGGTGCCGTCGTGCGGGGCGATTTCGGCCCCTCATTCATCCTCCGTGACTTCTCGGTTGCCGAGCTCTTCGCTCAGGGACTGCCTGTTTCCATGACGCTGGGGGCTTTGGCGCTGTCCTTTGCCATCATCGTCGGCGGCACTCTCGGCTCCATTGCGGCTTTGCGCCAGAACAGCACCATTGATTATATGGTGACCGGCGTGGGCGCCCTTGGCCTGACTATCCCGAACTTCGTGGTCGCCCCGATCTTTCAGATCGTCTTCGGCTTGGCGCTGGCTTGGCTGCCCGTGGCCGGGTGGGCCAACGGGAATCTACGCAACCTCATTCTCCCGGTGCTCGTCCTGGCGCTGCCGCAGATTGCGGTCGTCGCCCGCATGACCCGCGCCGCCATGATCGAAAACCTGCGCTCGAACCATATCCGTACCCTGCGATCGCTGGGCTTGCCCACCAGGGTCGTTGTCACCCACGCCTTGCGGGGCGCGGCCCTGCCGGTGGTCTCCTATCTCGGACCCGCGGCCGCCGCCCTGCTTACCGGATCGGTGGTGGTAGAAACCATCTTCGGTCTGCCGGGTATCGGACGCTACTTCGTCGAAGGCGCGCTCAATCGCGACTACACGCTCGTCATGGGCACGGTCGTGGTGGTCGCCGTCTTCGTTCTGCTCTTCAACCTCGTGGTCGATATCCTCTACGCCCTTATCGATCCGCGCATTCGCTACGAGTGAGGTCCGCCATGGCTGAAGGCGCCGTTCTTCCTGTCGAAACCACGACGGGACCTGTCACCACCGGACGCTCCCTCTGGGCCGAGGCCCGCGGGCGTCTCGTCCGCAACCGGGCGGCTTTCACCAGCATCATCGTGCTGAGCTTCATCGCACTGGCCTGCATCTTCGGACCGTTCCTGACGGGCCACCCTTTCGACCGGGTCTATCCGGATTACGTGAAGGTGCCCGCGAGCCTGGAGGCCTATCCCAAGGCCGATCAGATCGAGCCGAATATCGAGCGCATCGGCGCCCGCGTTCGCGCGAAAGCTGAAAGCATCACCATCGACAACGACGTCGCTCGCATGACGCTCGTGAGCTCCAGCACCCGGCCGATCGACGAGCGGCTTCTCGCCTATTTCGAGCGCTCGGATCTGTTCGGCCCCGCCAAGGTGGTCGAGAAACAGCAGGACGGTCAGCGGCTCGTCGTCGATGTGCCTTTGAAGCGTCAATACTTCCTCTTCGGCACCGACACCAACGGACGCGATCTTCTGACCCGCACCATGAGAGCCGGACAGGTCTCGCTCGCCATCGGCCTGCTCGCCACCTTCGTGGCGATCCTCATCGGCGTGATCTATGGAGCGACATCCGGCTATCTCGGCGGACGCGTCGATCTGGTGATGATGCGCATCGTCGATATCCTCTATTCGCTGCCCTTCATCTTCTTCGTGATCATGTTGGTCGTGTTCTTCGGCCGCAATTTCGTGCTGATGTTCATAGCGGTCGGCGCAGTCGAGTGGCTCGACATGGCCCGCATCGTTCGCGGCCAGACGCTCTCCATCAAGCGTCAGGAATACGTCCAGGCGGCCGAGGCCTTGGGTGTCGAAACCAAGGGCATCATCCGCCGCCACGTGATCCCCAACACTCTGGGACCCGTCGTGGTCTACATGACGCTTCTGGTGCCTAAGGTGATCCTTCTGGAGAGTTTCCTCTCCTTCCTCGGCCTCGGTGTTCAGGAGCCCAATACAAGCCTCGGCGTTCTGATCTCCGAGGGCGCCAAGAACATCCAGGGTGCCACCTGGATGCTGATCTATCCCTCCGTCACGCTTGTCGCGATCCTGTTCTGCCTGAACTTCATCGGCGACGGCCTGCGCGATGCTCTCGATCCGAAGGACCGCTGACATGGCCGAACCCGTTCTCTCGGTCCGAAACCTGAACGTCCGCTTCCGCACCGGCGACGGCATTCTCCATGCGGTGAAGGGCATCGACCTCGACATCAACCCGGGCGAGACCGTCGCCATCGTGGGCGAGTCCGGCTCAGGCAAGAGCCAGACCATGATGGCGGTCATGGGCCTTCTCGCCTCGAATGGCTGGGCTGAGGGCTCGGTCAAGTATCGCGGCGAGGAACTGGTGGGCCTTTCCCCCGGCAGGCTCAATCATTACCGCGGCTCCAAGCTCACCATGATCTTCCAGGAGCCGATGACGTCGCTCGATCCGCTCTACCGGATCGGGGATCAGCTGGCCCTCCCGCTCACCACCCATGGCGGCATGAGCAAGGCCGACGCGCGCAAGCGCGCCATCGAGCTCCTCGAACTCGTCCGCATCCCGGATCCGGCTCGCCGCATCGATTCCTACCCGCACGAGATGTCCGGCGGCCAGCGCCAGCGCGTAATGATCGCCATGGCACTCGCCAACAACCCGGACGTGCTGATCGCCGACGAGCCGACCACGGCTCTCGACGTGACGGTGCAGGCCCGCATCCTCGAGCTGCTGGCCGATCTGCAGAAGCGGCTCGGCATGTCCATCGTGTTCATCACGCACGATCTCGGCGTCGTGCGGCGCTTTGCCGACCGCACATATGTGATGAAGCGTGGCGAAGTCGTCGAGAGCGGCGGCACCGCCGACATCTTTGCGGCCCCGAAGCATCCCTATACCCAGATGCTCATCGACGCCGAACCGACCGGACGCAAGGAACCTGTTGCGACGAATGCTCCGATGATCATGGACGCGCAGAACATCTCGGTTCAGTTCACCCTGGAGAAGAGCTTCTTCGGCAAGTCCACCCATGTGCTGCGAGCCGTCGACGATGTGAGCCTCAGGGTTCGCGCCGGCGAGACCGTGGGCGTGGTGGGTGAATCAGGCTCCGGCAAGTCGACGCTGGGCCGCGCCATCCTGCGCCTGCAGCCGGCCTCCGGGATGGTCCGCTTCGAAGACCGCAACCTCATGCCCCTTGACCGCCGTGGCATGCAGCCCCTGAGGCGGCACCTGCAGCTCGTGTTCCAGGATCCCTTCGGCTCCCTCTCCCCGCGCATGACGGCAGGCGAGATCGTGACCGAGGGCCTTCTGGTCCATGAGCCGAGCATCTCCCGCAAGGAGCGCGACCGGCGCGCCTCACAGGCTTTCGAGGAGGTGCAGCTTGATCCAGCGTGGCGCAACCGCTTCCCGCACGAATTCTCGGGCGGCCAGCGTCAGCGCATTGCCATTGCCCGCGCCATCATCCTGCATCCCAAGCTCGTGGTCCTCGACGAGCCGACCTCTGCGCTCGACCGCTCGGTGCAGAAAGAGATCGTCGAGCTGCTCCGCAACCTCCAGAAGGCCCACGGCCTCGCCTATGTGTTCATCAGCCACGACCTTGCCGTAGTGCGGGCACTCTCGGACGAGATCATGGTCATGAAGAGCGGCAAGGTGGTGGAGCGCGGCAATGCCGAGGAGATCTTCGACAGGCCAAGCGAGGAATACACCCGCGACCTGATCGCCGCCGCCTTCCTCACCAAGGACGACAGGAACGAAGCGGCGGTTCAGCCCCTGGCCTCTTAGGGTTGGAACCGGAGCCCATGGCGCGGATTTGACTCTGCACCATGGCAAAGCTCGCAGCCTATCGCGCCAAGCGCGACTTCACGAAAACCTCGGAGCCGGCAGGCAAGGCCTCCCGGCACCCCGGCGCCTCCTTTGTCGTACAGAAGCATGACGCTTCCCGCCTGCACTACGACTTCCGCCTTGAGCTCGACGGCGTGTTGAAGAGCTGGGCGGTGGCGAAGGGACCCAGCTTCGTCAAAGGCGAGAAGCGTCTGGCAGTCGAGGTCGAGGACCATCCGCTGCAATACGGCGACTTCGAGGGCACCATCCCCAATGGCCAATATGGCGGCGGCACAGTCCTGTTGTGGGATCGGGGGACCTGGGAGCCGGAGGGCGATCCCCACGAGGCTTACGAGAAAGGCCGCCTCACCTTCCGCCTCGACGGCGAGAAGCTCGAAGGCACGTGGCATCTCGTGCGCATGGCAAAGCGCCCGCGCGAGCGCCAGCCATCCTGGCTGCTGATCAAAGCCGACGATGCGCATGCAAGGACCGAAGACGATCCGGATATCCTCGAGGAGGCGCCGCTCTCGGTGAAGACCGGGCGTTCTCTGGACGAGATCGCCCCTGGACGCTCCGCTAAGAAGCCGTCGAAACCGAAAGCCGCCTCGAAGCGCGCATCGTCGGCAAAGCCTGCGAAGCGGGCCTCAAGCGCGAAGAAAGCAAAAGCCGGTGATATCCAAGTGGCCGGCGTGCCTCTCACCCATCCGGATCGCGTGCTGTGGGAGGATCAGGGGCTCACCAAGCAGGAGCTGGCGGAATTCTACCTCGACATCGGCGAGTGGCTCCTGCCGCATCTGGTCGACCGTCCTCTCACCCTCATCCGCTGCCCGGGAGGCGGGGAGAAGAAGTGCTTCGTCCAGCGCCATTCCTGGGCCGGCATGAGCGACCTCATCCATCGCACCACGATCCCGGACAACAGCGGCACGCAGGAGGCCCTGACGGTTACCGACATCCAGGGCGTGATCGCCCTCGTGCAATCGGGCGTCCTGGAAATGCATGTGTGGGGCGCGACCCTTGCCGATCTGGAACGTCCTGACCGCCTCATCCTCGACCTCGACCCGGGCGAGGGCGTGGACTGGCCGCGCGTGATCGAGGGTGCGCTTGCGGTTCGCGAGCGTCTGAAAGCCCTGGGACTGGCAAGCTTGGTCAAGACCACGGGCGGTAAGGGCCTGCACGTGGTCGTGCCCCTGAAGCCAAAGGCCCAATGGAAGGAGGCACTCGCCTTCTCGCGCGGGATTGCGGAGGCCATGGCGGCGGACGAGCCGGATCGCTACACCACCACGTCCGTCAAGCAGGAGCGCGAGGGCCGCATCTTCATCGACTACCTGCGCAACAACCGCGAGGCCTCGGCCGTCGCGCCCTACTCCACCCGCTCCCGCCCCGGCGCACCGGTGGCGACGCCGATTGCCTGGGAAGAGCTTTCCCCCGATCTCAAGCCCAACGGCTTCACGGTCAAAAATCTCGACAAGCGCCTCATCTCGCTCAAGAAGGATCCTTGGGCAGAGATTGGCAAGACCGATCAGGTTCTGCCGGACGCAAAACCTGCAAAACGCGTGTCGCGCAAGAAGTAGTCTTTAGAAGACCGGGGCCTTGATGCCTTCGGCCTCGAGCACCTTCTGCACGGCAGGCCGGGCGAGAACGCGCTCGGCCAGGGCATTCAGGTTCGGCAGGTTGCGCGGCGGCCTCGGCATGCCCCGGCCCCAGCGGATCAGCATGAACAGGAAGAGGTCCGCGGCCGAGAATCTATCTCCGAGAAGCCAGGGCTTGTCGCCGAGCTGTTCGGAGATCACGTCGAACATGCGCGTGAGGCGCTCATTGGCGGCCTGCTTCACAGCCGGCGCGGTAGCCTCGTCGCTCACGTGCTCGTGCGGATAGAACCAAGCCCGATATTCCGCCTGCGGCGTATTCGTCAGATGGATCATCCACTTGTAGAACTCGGCCCGTTCGCTCGTGCCGACAGCAGGCGCGAGGCCAGCCTGCGGGAACTTGTCGGCGAGGTGCAGCGCAACGGCGGCCGTCTCGAACAGCACGAGATCGCCATCCACGAGAACCGGAATGCGGCCGTTGGGATTGAGCTTGAGATACTCGGCGCTCTTCTGGACATTCTGCCCACGATCCACGAGGCGCAGCTCGAACTCGGCCCCGATCTCGCGCAGCATCATGTGCGGCAGAAGGCTGGCATTGCCAGGATAATAGTAGAGAGCGAGCATCGTGAGCCCCTGAATTGCTGTTGGCATTCTCTTGGTAGATGGGGTCGCGCGGGTCGTAAAGAGCGCTCCGTAGACAATCCCAGCCTTCCTTTCGGGCTGTTATGCCCTATCGTCCTGAAGGCAACGGGAGATGTCGATGACGGATCTGGCCAAGACCTTGATCGAGAAGCTGCGGGTCAGCCCCGGCGAAAAGGCTCGCCTTCGGGATCGCGACCCGCGCGACAAGTCCCTCTTTGGTGAAGAGCAGCAGACCAAGGTGGACACGACGACTCTCGCCAAGGAGATCGATGCGTTGCAGGATCGGCTCTATGCCGAAGGCTCGCGGGCACTCCTCGTGATCCTCCAGGGCACCGACACCTCGGGCAAGGACGGCACGATCCGCAGCGTCTTCAATGCGACGGGTCCCCTGGGCGTCTCGGTTCATGCCTTTGGCCCGCCGACGAAGCTTGAACTGGAGCATGACTATCTCTGGCGCGTGCACGCTGTCTGCCCCCGGCGCGGTACGATCGGCATCTTCAACCGCTCCCATTACGAGGATGTCTTGATCGGAAAGGTCAGGAAGTTCGCGCCCGAGGCGGCGATTGAGCAGCGCTATGAACAGATCAACGCCTTCGAGAAGATGCTGGTCGAGAATGGCACCACGATCCTCAAGTTCATGCTTCACATCTCGAAGGACGAGCAGAAGGAGCGCCTGCAGGACCGCCTCGACGATCCCACCAAGAACTGGAAGTTCAATCCTGGCGATCTGGAGGACAGGGAGCACTGGGACGATTACCAGGACGCTTACGAGACGATGCTCCATCGCTGCTCGACCAACTGGGCGCCCTGGTACGTCATCCCGGCCGACCGCAAATGGGTTCGTAACGCCGCCATCGCCAACATCGTCAAGGCGACCCTTGAGGAGATGAACCCGCAATATCCGAAAGTCTCCTGGAATCCAGGAGATTTCCACGTCGAATGAAGCGGCGGATTACTGCTGGATGCCTGGATAGGCCCAGAGCCCCGAGACGCGCATGAGGTCACGATACACGACCATGCGCTCATCCTTCGAGACTTTGGCGGCCTCTTCCACTGACGGCGCATCGAGCGCCACCACAGGGACGATCTGTGCGCTCAGGTCGTATTGCCGGAAAGCGTCCTCGAGCAGCGTGCGGGCGCGGCGCATGTGGCTGGAACTGGTCACGAGGATGACCGCGTCGGCTGTATGGCGCTTCAGGAGATTGGCGACATTGAGCACGTTGCCGACTGTGTCCTTCGACTTGTCTTCAATCAGGATGCGGTCCCGATCGATGCCCTTTTCCACCAACCACTTCATCATGACGTCGCCCTCGGTGACGCCTGCCTGAGGCTGGCCGCCGGTGACCATGATCCGGGCGGTCGGATTAGCCTGCGCGGCTTTCAGAGCGACATCGAGGCGGTCGAGGAGCGGCTTTTCGGCTGTGCCGTCCTTCGCCAGCGCATAGCCGAGGGTGACGATCATCACCCGACCCGGCAGTGTCGGCACCTCGGTGTTGGGACGCTCGGCCATGATGGCTTCGGCCCGAGCGAAGCGCTGGCGGTAAGCCTCCGCCCGCGCCCGGTCGAGACCGGCGAGAGCCTGCTCCCTCAAGGACACTTCGTCGGTATTGCCCTCGATTCGAGCCAGAGCGGCGAGCCAGGCCTGAGCGTCGAAGGATGCGGGGCTTTTGCCAAGGATGTCCTCGTAGGTGGCGCGGGCGCCCGTGAGGTTCTTCTGCAGGATCTGAGACGAGGCGACTGCAAAGCGGAAGTCCAGCCGCTCGGGCGCCAATGAGGAAGCCTCGGCGAACGCCTTCTCCACCACATCGTAGCGGCCGTGCAGGGTGATGCCCTTGAAAACCTCGGCCTCCGCCTTCTTCACGTCGCCGCCGGACCAGTAATACTGCATCCCCGTATCCACGAGGGTCTTGATCCGGCCCGTATTGCCCGGCTCGAAGGCGCTCGCTGCGAAGGATGTGGACAGGCTGAGGAACGTGGCTGCGCCAAGTATTGCGATCTTACGCATGATGGAGGCTCCCTGATTTGCCGGCGCGTTCAAGCTGGAGCCGCCGACAACCGGATGTCAAATCCGATCCCGTCCACAGGTAGGGATGAACTTTCGAATGGTCTTGCCGACGGGGCGTTAAAGCGCGACAATAATCCTTATGAAAAGCATCCTTGTCCCGATCGAAGACCACGGCGTCATTGAGCCCCAGCTGGAAGCTGCGCTGCAGCTCGCCCAGCTGTTCGACAGCTATATCGAGGGGATCGCCATCACGCCGGATTATCCGGTGGTCCTGCCGGTGGACATCGCCATCGGCGTTCCCTCCCCGATCACCCCCGAGAACCGCCTGGAAATGGCCCGCGCATGCCGCGAGCGCTTCGAGGCTTTCATGACCGCAAAGCAGATTTCCCGTGCTGCAGCCGGTCTGGCGGGTCTGAGCTCCGGCTGGCGGCAGGATGGGCTGATGGAGGATGCCTTCCTGGGAGCCTATGGCCGGGTTTTCGACATCATCGTCGTGGGACGCCCCGATGGATCGAACGGCCAGACCCGCCTGTCCACGGCGGAGGCAGCCCTCTTCGAGGCCGGACGGCCCGTCCTGATCGCTCCGCCTGTCCCGACCCGCAGCTTCGGCGAGACGGCGGTCATCGCCTGGAACCGGAGCACGGAAACGGCCCGTGCGGTGCTGGACTCGATGCCACTGCTCCGCAAGGCCAAGCGAATCGTCGTTCTCGAACTCGACGACTGGGGCGTTCCCGGCCCCTCCGGCTCGGAACTCGCCCGCCATCTTCGGATGCACGACCTGCCGGCGGAAGCCATCACGGTAGCGGACCCGTCCAACAGGCCGGGCGAAGCGATCCTGAAGGAGGCGGCCGCTCTTGGCTGCGATCTGCTGGTGAAGGGTGCCTACACCCAGAGCCGCCTGCGGCAGATGTTCTTCGGAGGGGCAACCAGCCATATCCTAGGCAACACGACCATACCCGTCCTGATGGCTCACTGACAGGATATTGCTCTGGCTATGTTTCGGGATGTCGCCGTCGTCCTCGATGATCGCTTCCAGCGCCTGCACATCGGATCCGCACGCCTGGAGAAGCTGGCGGAGGGATGCCGCTGGGCGGAAGGTCCGGCTTATTTCCCGGCCGGCCGCTACCTGATCTGGAGCGACGTGCCCAATGACCGGATGATGCGTTTCGACGAGACATCGGGCACTGTTAGTGTCTTTCGCCATTCATCGGGCTATTCCAACGGCAACACCGTCGACCGACAAGGGCGGCTCGTCACCTGCGAGCACGGCAACCGGCGCGTGACCCGCACCGAGCACGATGGCTCGATCACGGTGCTCGCCAGCCATCACCAGGGCAAGCGCTTCAACAGCCCCAACGACGTGGTGGTGAAGTCCGACGGCTCGATCTGGTTCACTGATCCGGCCTATGGAATCGACTCGGACTACGAAGGGCACAAGGCGGAAAGCGAGATCGGCGCCTGCCATGTGTATCGCATCGATCCGTACACGGGCGATGTCCGCAGCGTCGCCGATGATTTCGTGCGCCCCAACGGGATTGCCTTCTCGCCCGACGAGCGGCGCCTCTATGTGGCCGATACCGGCGCCACCCATGTGAAGGATGGCCCCCGCCATATTCGGGTCTTCGATGTGGACGACCAAGGAGGCCTCTCGGGCGGCAATGTCTTCGCCACCTGCACGCAAGGCCTGTTCGACGGCTTCAGGCTGGATGAGGCCGGGCGGATCTGGACGAGCGCCGGGGACGGCGTGCACTGCTACGAAAACGACGGCACGCTGATTGGCAAAATTCTTGTGCCCGAAGCGGTGGCAAACGTCGTCTTCGGCGGTCTGAAGCGCAACCGGCTCTACATCTGCGCCACGACGTCGCTTTATTCCATTATGCTGCCCGTGAACGGGGCGAAAACCTTTTGAAAGTTACAGGCGCGGAGCTTGTGAATTAAGGCCGCTTCGCTCATGAATGCGGCCCATGTCTCATTCCGGTTCCTCCCCCGCCCACAAGGTTCGGTCAGGCGTCCTCGTCGGCATCGGCCTCATGCTGCTCGGCGTCTTCATGTTCGCCATGAACGACGTCATGGGAAAGTGGCTCGTCGCCACCTATTCCGTCGGCCAGGTCCTGCTCCTGCGCAGCGTCGCGGCCCTCATGGTTCTCCTTCCGCTCATGCGCCGGCAGAAGGTTCCGTTCGAGATCCCGCCGCAGCCGGGGCTGCACGCACTGCGCATCACCCTCTCGACCCTGGAGGTCGCCTGCTTCTACTGGGCGGTCACCTATTTGCCGCTCGCGGACGTGATGACCTATTACCTGGCCGGGCCGATCTATGTGGCGGCGTTTGCGGCCTTCTGGCTCGGCGAGAAGATCGACAAGCCGCGCATGCTCGTCATCGCCTGCGGCTTCGTCGGCGTGCTGATCGCCCTGCGCCCGTCGAGCGCCACCCTGTCCTTGCCCGCGCTCATCGCGCTCGCGGGAAGTCTCTTCTACTCGCTTCTCATGATCACGACCCGCAAGCTGCGGGACACCCACGATGCCACCCTGGTGCTCGGCCAGATCCTCGGAGCCCTGATTTTCGGCCTCGTCGCGGCGCCGCTCGACTGGGTGACGCCCGGCCCGCTCGATCTCGCCGGCCTCTTCCTGCTCGGTATCGTGTCCATGGCGGCGCATGTCTGCGTGAACCGGTCCTTGAAGATTGCGCCGGCATCCGTCGTCGCCCCTTATCAGTACACACTTATCGTCTGGGCGATCGTGCTCGGCTACATCTTCTTCGGCGATGTCGTGGGGTTCTGGACGCTCGTGGGTGCAGCGGTGATCTGCGGCGCAGGACTGGTTCTTCTGCTGCTTGAGCGCGAGGCGGCCCGGCGCGGGCGCGAGGCCAAGGACATCGAGACGCCGGTTCTGCCGGAAGCTTGAGCCAGGGCTGTTCCATCATCCTTTCTGACTAGGGACGGCGCGGGACCAGCGCTTGACAGGCTGCACCGCAAAGCCGTCAATGGCGCAATAACAGAACGGGGAGACCGATGCGCCTGGGACTCAAAATCGCTGCCGCTACGGCAGGAATTTTCTTTGCATCTTCAGCCTTTGCTCAAGACATCAAGATCGCGTTGATCGCCGGTAAGACCGGTCCGCTGGAGGCCTACGCCAAGCAGACCGAAGCCGGCTTCATGATGGGCCTCGAGTACCTGACCAAGGGCACGATGGCCATCAACGGCCGCAAGATCAACGTGATCGTCAAGGACGATCAGCTCAAGGCGGATCTCGCCAAGACCCTGCTGGAGCAGTCCTACAACGATGACAAGGTTGACCTCGCGGTCGGCACCACCTCGTCAGCCGCAGCTCTCGCCATGCTCCCCGTCGCCGAGGAGAACGGCAAGGTTCTGATCGTGGAGCCCGCCGTGGCAGATGCGATCACCGGCGAGAAATGGAACCGCTTCATCTTCCGTACCGCCCGCAACTCGACGCAGGACGCCTATGGCGCGGCGGCAGCCGTTCCGACCAGCGGCGATGTCTCCATCGCGACGCTCGCGCAGGATTATGCCTTCGGCAAGGACGGCGTTGCGGCGCTCAAGAACGCGCTCGCTCAGATCCGTCCGAACGCGAAGGTCGTGTTCGAGGAATATGCTCCGCAGAACGCCACCGACTTCACCGCTTCAGCTCAGCGCATCTTCGACGCACTGAAGGACAAGCCGGGCAAGAAGATCATCAACATCATCTGGGCCGGCCAGCATCCGCTGCCGAAGATCGCCGACCTGAAGCCTGAGCGCTTCGGCATCGAGATCGCGCCCGGCGGCAACATCCTGCCGGCCATGCAGATCTATAAGAACTACCCCGGCATGGAAGGCGCAGTGTATTACTACTACGCGTTCCCGAAGAATGCGATGAACGACTGGCTTGTGGCCGAGCACCAGAAGCGCTTCAACGCGCCGCCGGACTTCTTCACCGCGGGCGGCTTCGCTGCGGCCTCCGCTGCCGTCACGGCCATCCAGAAGGCCGGCGGTACCGACACCGAGAAGCTGATCGCGGCCATGGAGGGCATGACCTTCGAGACGCCGAAGGGTCCGATGACCTTCCGCAAGGAAGATCACCAGGCCATGCAGGAGATGTATCACTTCAAGGTTAAGGCCAACGGCAAGGACGCGAACGACCTGCTCGATCTCGTAGCCACCATCCCGGCCGACAAGATGCCGGTCCCGGTTCGGAACAAGCGCTAAAACAGACCAGTGACCACATCCGCAACAACGACGCCCGCGCTTGAAACGCGCGGGCTTACGATTCGCTTCGGCGGCCATGTGGCCGTCAACGACGTGTCGTGCCGCTTCACCGCCGGCACGCTCACGGCCATTGTCGGCCCCAACGGCGCCGGCAAGACCACCTATTTCAACCTGATCTCTGGCCAGCTGCGCGCCACATCGGGTCAGGTGATCGTCGGCGGCGAGGACATCACAGGCCTTGCGCCCTCGGCTCGCACCAAGCGCGGGCTCGGACGCGCCTTCCAGCTTACCAATCTTTTTCCGCAGCTCACCGCACTCGAGAATGTGCGCCTGGCCGTGCAGAGCCGTGCCGATGCGGGCTGGTCGCTGCTCAAGGTGTGGAACACCCGCCGCGATCTGATCGAGCAGGCAGAAGCTGTTCTGGAGCGGGTGCGTTTGGCCGACAAGCGCCACGTCGCGCCGAAAGCGCTCTCGCACGGGGACCAGCGCAAGCTCGAGGTTGCTCTTCTCATCGCCATGGAGCCCAAGGTCTTCATGTTCGACGAGCCAACGGCCGGCATGAGCGTGGACGAGGTGCCGACCGTGCTCGAACTGATCAACGACATCAGGCAGCGCGGGGACGCGACCGTGCTCCTCGTCGAACACAAGATGGACGTGGTGCGCTCGCTCTCCGACCGCATCATCGTGCTGCACAACGGCGCCCTCGTGGCTGACGGCGATCCCGCCGAGGTCATCGCCTCGCCGGTGGTGCAGGAAGCCTATCTCGGCGTGGAGGTCGCCCGTGACTGAGCCTCTGCTGCAGCTTTCCGGCGTGCACACGCATATCGGCCCCTATCACATTCTCCACGGGGTGGATTTCGCCGTTCCGGCCGGCGAACTGACCATGCTGCTCGGCCGCAACGGCGCCGGCAAGACCACGACCCTGCGCACCATCATGGGCCTGTGGCAGGCCTCCTCGGGCAACATCCGCTTCGATGGCAGCGATATCACCACCCGGTCGACGCCGGACATCGCCCGCGCGGGCATTGCCTATGTGCCGGAATCCATGGGCATCTTCACCGACCTGACAGTGCGCGAGAACATCGTGCTCGCCGCCCGCAGTGGCCCGGTCGATAAAAGCCGCCTCGATTGGCTCCTCGGGTTGTTTCCTGCCCTCAAGCGCTTCTGGAACCTGCCCGCCGGCAATCTGTCTGGGGGGCAAAAGCAGATGCTGGCGATCGCCCGTGCTATTTCAGAACCTCGCCGCCTGCTGCTCATCGACGAGCCCACCAAGGGCCTCGCTCCCGTGATGGTGCGCAGCATGATCGAGGCCTTCAAATCGCTGAAAGCTTCAGGCGAGACGATCCTGCTCGTGGAACAGAATTTCTATGCAGCCTCGGCGCTCGGCGACAATGTGGTCGTGATGGATGATGGACGCATCGTGCATTCCGGGGCCATGAGCGACCTCGTGGCGGACAAGGACATGCAGCAGCGCCTGCTCGGCCTCTCTCTGGATGCCCACCAATGAGTGACATGGCTGCCCAACCCTCGGCTCCGGCCGAACTCCCCCGCACCAAGACCGACTGGCTGCCTCTGCTGCTCGTTCCGGCTCTCGCCCTTCTGGCGCTGCCCTTCGTCGGCAATCCTTCGACCTGGGTGACGCTCACGGTGGCAGGGCTCGCCATGGGCATGATGATCTTCCTGATGGCCTCGGGGCTCACCCTTGTGTTCGGCCTCATGGACATCATCAATTTCGGGCACGGGGTCTTCATCTCGCTCGGCGCCTACGCGACCCTTCTCGTTCTGAGTCCCCTGGCCGGCTGGGCCTTGTCGGATTCCATCGGGCTGAACCTGGCTCTCCTGGGGTTGTGCATCCTGGTCGCCATGACTGTGACGGCCCTCGCCGGAGCCGTGTTCGAGCGCGTGATCGTGCGTCCGGTCTATGGCAGCCATCTCAAGCAGATCCTCGTCACCATGGGCGGCCTGATCGTCACCGAGCAGCTCATCCACGCCATCTGGGGCGCCTCGCCCATCCCGATCCCGCTGCCGCAATCCCTGCGCGGCGCCTTCGTGCTGGGCGACATCGTCATGGAGCGATACCGGGTCATCGCGGTCGTGATCGGGCTCGTGGTGTTTCTCGGTATGCAGCTGATCCTCAACCGCACCCGGATCGGCCTGCTCATCCGCGCCGGTGTCGAGAACCCGGAGATGGTCGAGGCTTTGGGCTACCGCATCCGCCGCCTCTTCGTCAGCGTCTTCATCGCCGGTTCGGCCCTTGCCGGTCTCGGCGGCGTCATGTGGGCTTTCTACCGCCAGACGCTCACCGCCGGCATGGGTATGGAAGTGATGGTGCTGGTGTTCATCGTCATCATCATCGGCGGTCTCGGCTCCGTCGGCGGCTGCTTCGTGGGCTCCATCCTCGTGGCGCTCGTTGCCAACTATGTCGGCTTCATCGAACCGAAGCTGGCGCTGATCTCCAACATCCTCGTCATGGCCCTCGTCCTCATCTGGCGTCCTCAGGGCCTGTTTCCGGTAGCACGCCGATGAGCACCTCTCCCGCCCTCCCTCTGGCCTTCGACGAGACCCGCCGGCGCGGCGGGATCCTGACCGGGCTCCTGTCCTCCGACCTGCCCCGCTCGCGGGCGCTGAGCCTCATCCTGCTTGCCATCTTCGTTCTTCTGGCCGCGACCCCGTTCCTGTTCTCCGGCAGCCAGCCCGTGGGCACGGCGGCGAAGATCTGCGTGTTCATCGTTCTGGTCGCGAGCTACGACCTGCTGCTCGGCTATTCCGGCATCGTCTCATTCGCCCACACCATGTTCTTCGGCATCGGAGGCTATGGCATCGCCATCGCGCTGGAGCGCGTCAGCCCCACCTGGGGTTCGGTCGCCATCGGCCTGGCATCAGCCCTCGCCCTATCAGCCGTATTGGCAATTGCCATCGGTCTGCTGTCACTTCGGGTGCGCGCCATCTTCTTCTCGATGATCACCCTGGCGGTCGCCTCCGCGGCGGCCGTTCTGGCCTCCCAGTTGTCCGACATCACCGGCGGCGAGGACGGCCTGTCGTTCCAGCTGCCGCCGGCCCTTCGCCCGGCCTTCCGGCTTTTCTCTGAGCCGGTCTTCGGCACCATGATCAACGGACGGCTGCTCGCCTATTATCTGGTCTTCGTCGTCTCGCTCATCGTTTTCCTGCTCCTGCTGCGCATCGTGAACTCGCCCTTCGGCCGCGTGCTCCAGGCGATCCGCGAGAACGAGTTCCGGGCGGAGGCCCTGGGCTACCGGGTCGTGGCCTACCGCACGGTCGCTTCCGTCATCTCGGCACTAGCCGCGACGATCGCCGGCGCGCTGATGGCTTTGTGGCTGCGCTATAACGGGCCGGACACCACCCTGTCCTTCGCGATCATGATCGACATCCTGCTCATGGTCGTAATCGGCGGCATGGGCACCATGTACGGGGCCGTCATCGGGGCGGCCGTGTTCGTGCTGGCCCAGAGTTACCTGCAGGTGCTCATGGGTGCCGGAAGCGCTGCACTCGCGGGAATCCCGCTCCTGCCCAACCTCATTCATCCGGATCGCTGGCTGCTGTGGCTCGGTGCTCTATTCATCATCAGCGTCTATGCCTTTCCTGGCGGAATCGTCGGCCGCCTGAGGCAAGGCAAGCCCTAAAGGCCAAGCAGGGAAACTTAGCCGGTTTCGGACGTTCTCCTCCCAGGCGGAGGAAACGCCATGAGTCGTGCCTTTGTTCGTGAAGCCGAAGGCGGAGAAGCCTTCGAGGACCTGCCTGACCGGTCGATCAGCCCCCACCATCTCGTCACGCCGGCGGGTCTGGCCCGCATGGACGCTGAAATCGAGTCGCTTGAGAAGCGCCTAAGAGACGCCCAGGTCAGGGATGATAAGGCCGAGGTCGCCCGCCTCTCCCGCGATCTGCGCTACTGGTCCGCCCGCAGGGTCTCGGCCGAGGTGGTCCCTCCGCCCACCGACACGTCCCATGTTCGCTTCGGAGCCGAAGTCACTTTCGAGCGCGAGGATGGACGGCGGCAGACCTACCGCATCGTCGGCGAGGATGAGGCCGATCCGGCGAAAGGCAGCCTCTCCTACGTCTCTCCCCTGGCTCAGGCCCTTATGGGCAAGGAGGTCGGGGATACCATCACCGTCGGGCAAGGTCAGGCCGAGATCGTCTCGATCACTACCTGAGATTTAATCCTCGTTCATGCCGGATCCTTGAGCGGCACCACATTGCCCGCCGCACCAGGGGCAGCCTCGTCGGCAGATGCAGAAGCCAGGAGCTTGTCCCGCAGCATGAGATCGAGCTCCTGCTGGATCTCAAGGAACTCGCTCCATCTTGAGGTCGTGATCAGGGCGCAGATCTCGACCTTCGGCTTCTCCTCATGCCCTTCCCGCAACCTCACCTGCACGGAACCGCGTTCAATCCTCGGGTGCTCCGCTACAAGGGCGGCCATGGCTTCGATCTCGTGGCGGATCGCAGTGGTTTTCGTAGCGGTCAACCCAAGGACTCGGTCGTATGGCATCCTGTCCCGGTTGGTCAGGTTGATGATGTTCATGTTCACGAAGGTTGCGTTCGGGATCGTGATCAGGGTCCGGTCGAGCCCCCTGATCCGGGTCGAGCGGATCCCGATCTCCTCGACCCGGCCTTCGAGTTTGTCGAACCGGCAGAGATCGCCGACCCGGACAGGCCGGTCCGCATAGAGGATCAAGCCGCCGATGAAGTTCTCCAGGGTCGGCTTGGCCGCAAGCGCAACCGCCAGACCGCCGACCCCCAGGCCTGCCAGGAGGCCAGCCAGCGGAATGCCCAGATGAGAGGCGCCATAGATGAGAAGTGATATGGCGACGGCAAGGCCGCCAATGCGAATGGCAGCTCGTGCCAGATGAGCGTCAATACTCTTGGTCGCAGACAGATAGAGCCTTCCGGCAACGGCGTTGGAGAAGGCAATGACGGCCCAGATCATGGCGATATAGGCGATGCCTTCGGCAACCTGCTCCACAACGTCGTTAACTTGGCCTGTCAGGTTGATCTGGTTGTCGCTCATGTAGCGCACAAACAAAGCAGCCACTGCGACCGCGCCGGGCACAATCACATCCGACAGGACCTGCACCGTTCCGCTCTGAGAGGAGGCGGCATTGCGTGCCAGGGAGCGCACTCGCACGACCGCCCCAGTGGCGAGGCCTGCCACGAGAAAGAACGCGATCCATTGCCAGACCGCCTGCCCCTCGATCTCCACCTTCAGGGATGCCGGAAGGGCTTCGATCACGCTGAACCATTTCGGCGGCAGCAGATGGCCAGGAGACTGACTGAAGAAATTGTAGAAATCGGTCTCCGCGCCGCTCAGATTGGGTTGGTTGCGGATAGCCTGATAGATGCTCTCAAGCCGCAGGACCGTTCCACTCGAGAACAGATACTCTCCCGCTCTTGGCCCCTCAGGGATGCGCACGATCCGAAGGTCCGTACCGGGTACATTCCAGCTTGCCGGCGTCTTCGTCGCGACCTCGTTGTCACCCGGGATGACACTTAAGTCCGGCAACGGGATACGGTCGAGAATCTCTTTCAGGAGAATGACGGACTCAAGCCGCCGATGCTCCAGTTCGACCGGGGGAATCTCCCGCAGATCAAGAGTTTGGGCGGCTCTGGCCAGTAGAGCATCGGCCTCTGCGGCCTTTCGGGTGACGCGTTCACTCAAGAACAAGCCAGGCTCGGACCGGCTCTCCCGATAAGCCCCCATGAGCAGAGCCGTCGCACGAGATGCGTCGACGCGGAAGCCCTCCAGTGTCCTCCGGGGGCTCGAGGTCTGAGCCGGAGAGAGAAAGACGAGCCCTCCGAGTGCCTGCTGCGTCCCGAGAACCTGCAAGGCCATGAACAGGGCCACTAGAATTGCGCCGATCAGCGGGACTGCCATCTCGCGCAGGGCTTGTCGCAAGGAGCCGATCATTGCGCTTTCCTGGCCATGGGGATCCAAGGCCCGCCATCCTAGTCCAATAGGCAGGATCTTCCAACCGGCTGCAGGACCTCACTCCTCCCTAAGGACGGAAGTCAGGTTGCTGTCCGACGTGGCACGATCGCGGTTGCCTCGATCTCGATGCGAGCAACCTTTTCCACGAGACGCACGACCTGGACGAGCGCCATCGCCGGATAATGGGTGCCGAACACATCGCGATAGGCGCGACCGAGTTCGCGCAGATTCGTAAGGTATTCATCGATGTCGACGACATACCAGGTCAGCCGCACCAGATGCCGGGGCTCAGCCCCTCCCTCCGCCAGGATCGCCCGGATATTCTCGAAGATCTGACGCGCCTGAGCCACGAAGCCATCGGCGAAAGCATAGGTCTCATCCCACCCGACAATGCCGCCAGTGACCACGATCCTGCCCTCCGCCATCATGCCGTTGGCATAGCCCTTCGGCGTCGGCCAGTGCTTCGGGTTGAGAACTTCGGGACCATCATCGGTGGCGGGCAAGGGAGCCCCTCCAACAGCGGCTGTCATCGGCATCCTCCCTCTCGATGCTTGGATTGCTGTGCGTGCATCTTCAGGAGCTCCCGTGCAATCACGATCTTCTGCACTTCGGTCGCTCCCTCGTAGATTCTTAAAGCCCTGATCTCGCGATAGAGCTCCTCGACCTTCACACCCTTGGTCACGCCAAGGCCACCGAAGATTTGGACCGCCCGGTCGATCACGCGCTGCGCCTCTTCCGTGGCATGCATCTTCGCCATGGCAGCCTCGCGGGTGACGCGCTCCGCACCCTGATCTTTGGTCCATGCTGCGCGGTAGACCAACAGTCCAGCGGTATCGACCCCGGTTGCCATGTCGGCCAGGGAGGCTTGCGTCAATTGAAGCTCGCCCAAGGGAGCCCCGAAGAGCTTGCGGGAGGAAGCGTGCTGCAGCGCCTCGTCGAGTGCGCGGCGGGCTAGGCCAAGGGCCGCGGCTCCCACCGTCGAGCGGAAGACATCGAGAGTCGCCATGGCCACCTTGAACCCCTCACCTGGCCCTCCGACGCGCTGCGAGAGCGGCACCCGGCAGCCTTCGAACCGAAGGGTTGCTAAGGGATGGGGCGCAATGACATCGATCCGGTTCTCGACCGTCAGCCCTGGCGTCTGCGCATCGACCATATAGGCCGACAGACCCTTCGCCCCAGGAGCCTCGCCGGACCGCGCGAACACCACGTAGTGATCGGCGATACCGCCATTCGAAATCCATGTCTTCACGCCATCGAGGTGCACATGATCAGGCCCATCTGGGGTCGCCGTCGTGCTCATGGCGGCGACATCCGAACCTGCCTCCGGTTCCGACAGCGCGAAGGCCGCAATGGCTTCGCCGCGGGCGACCGGCGGCAGGTATTTTTCCTTCAGAGCTTCGGATCCGAACAGGGTGATCGGACCCGTGCCCAGTCCCTGCATGGCGAAGGCAAAATCCGCCAAACCGTCCTGATAGGCCAGTGTCTCGCGAGCAAGGCACAGGGTGCGAACGTCGAATGTCGGTGATAGGCCGCCATTGGCCTGCGGCACGACGGCCTTGAGCCATCCGCCTTCGCCGAGGCGGCGGACGAGATGGCGGCAGGATTCGTCAACGTCATGGTGATCAATAAGAGGGTGGATTTCCCGTGCAGCCCAGTCGCGCAAACCCTCGGCAAATTGCCGATGGTGGGCCTCAAAGAAAGGCCAGGAGAGAAAGCTCGTATCGACCACGTCAATCTCCCTTGAAGACCGGCTTTTCCTTGGCCGCGAAGGCGCGATAGGCCCGGGCGAAATCCTCGGTCGTCATACACAGCGCCTGCGCCACGGCCTCAGCCTCGATGGCTTCCTCGACCGACATCGCCCATTCCATGGCGAGCATGCGCTTTGTCATCGTGTTGGCATAGGTCGGTCCGGTGCCGATCATCCGAGCAAGGTTATAGGACTCGCCCAGCAGCTCGCCGGTATCGACGATGCGACTGAAAAAGCCCCAGCGCTCGCCTTCCTCGGCACTCATGAAGCGGCCCGTGTAAAGCAGCTCTGAGGCCCGTCCCTGACCGATGATCCGGGGAAGAATCGCGCAGGCGCCCATATCGCAGCCTGCGAGACCCACCTTGTTGAACAAGAATGCTACCTTCGCACCAGGGGCGGCAAGACGGATATCCGACGCCATTGCGACGATGGCGCCCGCGCCCGCGCAGATGCCCTCCACGGCTGCAATGATCGGCTGAGGCGCAGCCCGCATGGCCTTCACCAGTTCTCCGGTCATGCGCGTGAAGGCGGTGAGGCGTTTCGTGTCCATCTCGACGAGCGGGCCGATGATCTCGAAAACATCGCCGCCCGACGAGAAATTTCCGCCAGCGCCTGCCATGACAATAGTTTTGACGTCCTCGTCCTTCGCACAGGCATGGAAGAAATCCGCCAGCTCGCGATAGCTCTCGAAGGTGAGGGGGTTCTTCTTCTCCGGGCGATTGAGCGTGACCGTCGCAACGGGTCCGTCGACTGTGAGGAGAAAATGGCGCGGCTGATAAGTTGCGAGCGGTAGCGTGACGGAATTGGCAACCTGCATCACTAGCCTTCTCCTTGGATGGCGCGCCGCGCCGACAGCTTGGTTTTACCAAGAAGCCGCATGAGCTCGCCGCGATCCCTCTCTGTCAGATCGCCGAACAGATCGGCGATCCAGTGCTCATGTTTGGTGGCCATGGCGCGAAACTCAGCGCGGCCACTTTCCGTCAGGCTGATCACCGAGGCCCTGCGGTCCGTCGGAGAAGCCGTGCGTACGACATGGCCGGATGTGACAAGCCGGTCGACGAGCCCGGTGAGATTGCCATTCGAGACCATCATGCGTTTCGAGAGATCGGACAAGGTCATGCCGCCTGGCGCCTTGTCGAGCTGCGCCATCAGGTCGAAACGCGGCAAGGTGACACCGAACTGTTCGCGCAGGCGGCTACGCACCTCTCCCTCGATGAGGGTGGTGCAGGTGAGAAGGCGCAGCCAGAGGCGCAGTTCCTCCCGGTGATCGTCCGGCATCTCGACAGCCTTGGTTTCGGCATCGAGCGGAATCGCCTGATCGTCCATCTTTAGATTTCTCCCCCGGCCACCACGATGGCCTGTCCTGTGACGGACCGTGCTTCCTCGCTGCAGAGCCAGAGCGCTGCACCGGCCACCTCCGTTGGGTCGATCAATCTGCCCTGAGGGTTATGCTTCACGAACTCTCCCAAGGCTTCTTCCCGGGTCCTGCCCGTCTTTGCCATGATAGTCCCGAGGCTCTCTGCCACGAGATCGGTATCGGCAAAACCCGGACAGATGGCATTGACGGTCACGCCGGTTCTGGCTGTCTCAAGCGCCAGGGCGCGAACGAAGCCGATGACCGCATGCTTGGCGGCACAATAGGCGCTCACATAAGGATAACCTTTCAGACCCGCCGTCGAAGCAACGGCAACGATGCGCCCGAAACCTCGCTTCGTCATGGAATCCAGCACTGCATGAGCCATGTTCGTGACGCCCAGCAGATTCACGTCGAGCATCTGCCGAAAAACATCAGGGCCGGATTTCATGAAGGGCGCGGAAACCGCCCCTCCGGCATTGGCGATCATCAGGTCGACCGGCCCATAACGAGAAACCGATTCCTGCACGGCGGCCCCTACTCTCTGGGCATCCGAGACATCCGCCACGGCAGCAGCGTGGGCATCGCCCTGCATGATGGCCTGCTCGAGCGTCGCGGGGTTGCGCCCGACAATGGTCACCGTCGCCCCCGCCTTGACGAGCGAAGCTGCGATGGCCCGGCCGATCCCGCGGCCACCGCCCGTAACCAGTGCATGCCGGCCCTTGAGAGTTGTCATGATCATCTCACTCTGCCGCGAGAGGCTTCTCTCTGGCCTCCATCTTCAACTCGGCCCGGGTCTTGGGCTTGGCCTTGATCTTGAGCTCTTCCAGATCCTGCCGGTCGCGCACGGAGTTTCGGAAGATCTGATCCCGTCCCGCATGATATTGCGGTGGGCAATGGATGCCGGCAGCACCATACCAGGCCGCAGCCTTCATGGTGAAGAACGGGTCGACGAGATGCGGGCGACCGAGGGCGACGAGATCCGCCCGTCCTGCGGCCAGGATCGTGTTCACCTGATCGGCTGTCGTGATGTTGCCGACGCACATGGTTGCAACGCGTGCCTCGTTGCGCACCTGGTCGGAGAACGGCGTCTGGAACATGCGTCCATAAATGGGCCGCGCCTCGCGCACGGTCTGGCCGGTCGAGACATCGACGAGATCGACCCCGTGCTCGGCGAAGGCGCGCGCGACTTCCACCGCATCATCGCCGGTGACACCGCCCTCGGCCCAGTCGGTTGCGGAAATGCGGACCGACATGGGCTTGTACGCAGGCCAGACCTCGCGCATGGCGTCAAACACCTCCAGCGGATAGCGCAGGCGGTTCTCGATGGAGCCGCCATACTCGTCCGTGCGCTGGTTGGTGAGCGGCGAGATGAAGCTCGCCAGCAGGTATCCATGAGCGCAGTGGAGTTCGAGCATGTCGAAGCCGGCACGCTCGCCACGGATGGCAGCCTCGACGAACTGCGTCCTGATGGTGTCGAGTTCCGCCCGTGTCACCTCACGCGGAACCTGGCTGTCCGGGAAATACGGGATGGGCGACGCGGAGCAGATGTCCCAGGCACCCTCCTCCAGCGGCCGGTCGATGCCCTCCCACATGAGCTTGGTGGCGCCTTTCCGACCCGCATGCCCGAGTTGCAGACAGATCTTTGTGGCCGAGTTCGCATGAACAAAGTCGACAATCCGCTTCCAAGCGATCTCCTGCTCGTCGTTCCACAATCCGGTGCAGCCGAGGGTGATGCGCGATTCCGGAGACACGCAGGTCATCTCCGTAAACACGAGCCCTGCCCCGCCTGTGGCGCGCGAGCCATAATGCACGAGATGGAAGTCGTTCGGCACTCCGTCCTTGGCCGAATACATGTCCATCGGCGATACCACGACACGGTTCGCGAACGTCATGTCGCGCAGCCGGAAGGGCTGGAACATAGGGACCGCGGGACTCTCCACCGAAACATCGAAACCCTGTCGCTGCACATTCTTCGCAAAGGTCTGGTCGACGGCGGCAACGAAATCGGGGGCTCGCAGGCGCAAATTGTCGTAAGTGATCGCCTTGGCGCGTGTCATCACGCCGAAAGCGAACTGTACCGGGTCGAAGTCCCAGAAGCGGGCCACATGCTCGAACCAGACCAGCGACACGTCAGCCGCATGCTGGGTTTTCTCGACTTCCTCGCGCCGTCCCGTCTCATAGAGCACCAAGGCTCCCTCGACGCTCGGCTCGCGGCGGATGGCTTCATAGAGCGCGATGGCATCTTCCATGGCGAGCTTCGTGCCCGAGCCGATGGAGAAATGCGCCGAAGCCTTGGCGTCGCCGAGCAGCACCTTGTTGCCCATGACCCAGCGCTTGTTGCGAATCATCGGGAAGTTGCGCCAGATCGAACGGTTGGTGAGGATGCGGTGCCCCCCGAGGAACCAGCCAAAAATATGCTCCATGAGCGCGGCGGATTCCGCTTCGCTCTTGTCCTTCAGCCCGGCCCGCTCGAACGTCTCCGGGTCGGTCTCGAACACCCAGGTCGAGCGGTTTGCCTCATATTGATAGGCATGGGCGATGAAGGGACCCCACTCCGTCTCCTGAAAGATGAACGTGAAGGCGTCGAGCGGCTTGGTCGAGCCCATCCAGGTGAACTTGTTGGGCCTCAGGTCAACTTCGGGCTGGAAGTGATCCGCATTGCGCTCACGGAAGCGGCTGTTGATGCCATCTGCCACGACCACAAGATCCGCATCCGCGAACACGCGCTCGTCATCGACATCCGCTTCGTAGAGCAACGTGACACCGAGTTCCTCCGCCCGATCCTGCAGGATCAGGAGAAGCATGCGCCGTGAGCAGCCACAGAAGCCGTTGCCGCCGATCCGGTGCTCGGTTCCTCTGAAGTGGATGGCAATGTCGTCCCAATAGGCAAACTCGCGGATGATCCGCTGGTAGCTCTGCAGATCGTACTTCTCGAAATTGTCGAGAGTCGCATCGGAAAAGACAACCCCGAAGCCGAAGGTCTCGTCGGCCCGGTTGCGCTCATAGACCGTGATGTCGGATTCCGGCCGAAGCTTCTTCAGCAGAATCGCGAAGTAAAGCCCCGCTGGGCCGCCGCCGATGATCGCCGTCTTCATTGGTTTCCTACCGGGTGATTTCAATTTGTTTTAAGCTTAAAGTAATTTTTGATCAACCTGAAAGCCGCTCTCCAGAAGTCGGGCATGATCAAGCACTTACGACCTCAGGTGAATTGGCTACCTCTTGGGCAATGCGGCGCAGCTCGAAACGCTGGAGCTTGCCGGTCTGAGTCCGCGGAAGGACCTCTACGAACTCGATCAGGCGCGGATATTTGTATGGTGCGATCTCCTGCTTCACGTGGTCTTGAATGGACTTTGTGAGCTCTGCGCTGGGAGCATAGTCCGGGCGCAGGACCACATAAGCCTTCACCACCGTACCGCGTCTGTCATCCGGAGCCCCGACGACACCGCATTCAGCCACTGCAGGGTGCGTAAGGAGCGCCGCCTCCACCTCAGGTCCCGCGATATTGTAACCCGCGGAGATGATCATGTCGTCAGAGCGGGCCTGGTACCAGAAGTACCCGTCCTCATCCATGAGGTAGGTGTCTCCGGTGACGTTCCAGCCATCCTGAACGTATTTACCCTGCCGCTCGTCGGCGAGATATCGGCACCCGGTCGGCCCGCGCACAGCCAGACGGCCGATGCTGCCGGGCGGCAGGTCGCGACCTTCCTCGTCGATGACCTTCGCCTCGTATCCGGGAACAGGCTTGCCGGTGGCGCCAGGCCGGATCTCCTCCTCGGCGGCAGCGATGAAGATGTGCAGCATCTCGGTGGCACCGATTCCGTCCATCAACCGGATGTTCGTCGCGCTCCGCCATGCCTCGAAAGTGCCCTTTGGCAGAGGCTCGCCGGCCGAGACGCATTTGCGCAAGGATGAGATGTCATAGCCCTCCAGCGTTGACAGCATAGCGCGGTAGGCCGTGGGCGCTGTGAAGCAGATCGTGGCCTTGTATTGCACGATCGCTGGCAGGAGATCGTCAGGACCGGCCTTCTCCAGCAGCACGGTCGAGGCGCCCACCCGCATCGGAAACAGTACGATGCCACCGAGTCCGAATGTGAAGGCGAGCGGGGGCGAGCCGATGAAGCGGTCGCTCGGCTCGGGTCGCAGCACATTGCGCGAATAAGCATCGCAGATCGCCAGCATATCGCGATGGAAATGCATGGTGCCCTTCGGCTCGCCTGTGGTGCCTGAGGTGAAGCCGATCAGACACACATCGTCCGCGGCCGTGTCCACGGCTGCAAAATCCGGTGAAGCTGTGACGATCATGGCCTCCAAGCTGTCCAACCTGTCCGCACCCCAATAAACGACGTGCTGTAGATCCGGCGCCAAAGCCCTGGCGCGCTCCATCTCCTCCGAGAGGCGGTGGTCGCAGAGCGCAATGGTAATCTTGGCCTTGGTGAGCGGATAGGCAATCTCCCGGGCGCGGAGCAAAGGCATGGTGGCGACAACGATGCCACCAGCCTTCAGCACCGCCAGATAGGCCGCCACCATCATCGGATTGTTGGCTGAGCGCAGGAGAACCCGGCTGCCGGGAACTAAGCCTAGCCTCTGGACCAGCACGTTGCAGATCCGATTCACCCGCTCCTGAAGTGCTCGGTAGGTGAGCGTCTCGATTGGGCTGATGAGGCAGGGCTCGTCGCCCCTACCCTCCTCGATCCAGCGATCAAGGAAGGCAACGGCGCAGTTCAGACGCTCGGGATACTGAAGTTCGGGCCGGGTGAAGAGGAATGTCGGCCACTGGTCCCGAGGCGGAAGGTTGTCTCTCGCGAAGGTATCCACATGTGCCGTGTCCGCCATCGTCCGCACCTCCGTTCGATTATGGAGCAGGAGAGCAATGTCGCGCAGGCCTGGGGAGCTTCGAACCAGCCGTACGGAGCACACGAACGCGCTCCTCAGGCTCCCTTGTCCCGCCTTTCACGTAGCTGTCATCCCACTCGCCTTCCCCTGCGAAACAATCCACTTGAAGAAGACAGAAATTATTTTAAACTTAAAACAATCATTGGCAATCCCAATTTTGGGGATGCCAGCGCGAGGACCCCGATAAAGGGAGTGTTCGCCACAAACGTTTTGCGGCAGAGTAGCGCCGCCCCTTCCGTCGAGGCGCTTTCCGTCCCGCCGGGAACAATCACGTAAAGCACGGCAAACGTGCGCAGGGAACAGCCCCCCGGGAGACCATAATGAACGCAACAATTAAGACCCTTGGCCTTGCAGCGGCCGTGACTCTGGCTGCAGCACCGGCCATGGCACAGGAGAAGCTGAAGGTCGGCCTTCTCCTCACCCTCTCCGGCCCTTCCGCTGTGCTCGGCCAGCATGCGAGAGACGGATTCCAGCTCGCCATGAAGGATCTCGGCGGCAAGCTCGGTGGGCGCGACGTCGAAGTGATTGTCGTCGACGACGAGCTGAAGCCCGATGTCGCCGTCACGAAGGTCAAAGGCCTCATCGAGCGTGACAAGGTCGACTTCGTGGTCGGCCCGATCTTCTCGAACGTGGCGGTCGCCACTCACAAACCGATCGTGGATTCCAAGACCTTCTACATCAGCGTGAATGCCGGCCCGTCGAACCTCGCTGGCAAGAGCTGCAACCCGTACTTCTTTGCCACCTCCTACCAGAATGACCAGAACCATGAGGTTCTCGGCAAGGTGGCGCAGGACCGCGGCTACAAGAAGGTGTATCTGCTGGCGCCAAACTATCAGGCCGGAAAGGACGCTCTGGCAGGATTCAAGCGTCACTACAAGGGCGAGATCGTCGAGGAATCCTACACCCCACTCAACACCCTCGATTTTCAGTCCGAGCTTGCGAAGATCGCCTCTATGCAGCCGGACGCCATCTTCACCTTCATGCCGGGCGGCATGGGTGTGAACCTCGTCAAGCAGTACCGCGCAGCGGGCTTGGCCGACCGCATCCCGTTCCTCTCCGCCTTCACGGTAGACGAGACGAACCTACCGGCTCAGCAGGATGCCGCCATCGGCATGCTCAGCGGCTCGAACTGGGCTCCGAACATGGATACGCCGGAAAACAAGAAGTTCGTCGCTGCCTTTGAAGCCGCATACAACACGGTGCCGGCCTCCTATGCCATGCACTCCTATGACGCGGCTCTCCTGATCGATGCTGCTCTCAAGGCAACAGGCGGCATGACCGATAACAAGGAGGCTTTGCGCGCAGCCATTCAGAAGGCCGAGTTCAAGTCCCTGCGCGGCGACTTCAAGTTCGGCGCCAACGGCTTCCCGATCCAGGACTTCTATCTCGTGAAAGCGGTCAAGCGTCCCGACGGTAAACTGCAGACGGAAATCGCCGAAAAGGTGTTCGACAACTACACGGACGCCTATGCCAAGGAATGCGCGCCGACGAACTAAGTTCACTGAGCTGACCCGGCCTGTCTCGGAGACCTCTGGGGCAGGCCGTCTCTTTCGATGCACCTTTTCATGATGCCTTCGCTTGAGGGCATGCGAGCGGAGGCTCGGTTGACGGAGGCCTGCAGCCAGTGACACGCCGATGACAGCAACTCTTTTTTTCGTCCAGGCTCTGAACGGTCTTCAGTTCGGCCTCATACTCTTTCTCATCGCCGCAGGCTTGACACTGGTCTTCGGAGTGATGGACTTTATCAATCTGGCACATGGCGTGCAGTACATGGTCGGCGCCTACTTGGTCGCGGCATTCAGCGCTTGGACCGGAAGCTTCGGCTGGGCCCTCCTCCTTGCACTTCCATCGGCGCTGGTCTTCGGACTTCTGCTCGAGGTATTGATCTTCCGCCATCTCTATGACCGCGATCATCTCGACCAGGTTCTTGCCACATTCGGCGTGATCCTGTTCCTGAACCAGGGCGTGAAGTTCGTGTGGGGTGCGGCGCCTTTAAGCGTTTCCGTGCCCGAACTGCTCTCGGGATCGGTGGAAATCGCAAACGGCCTGCTCTATCCGGTCTATCGGCTTGCCATCATTGCCGCTGGTTTGTTGATCGCAGCCCTGCTCTACGTCCTTGTGAACCACACACGCGTCGGCATGCTGGTGCGCGCAGGCGCTAGCAACGCGTCCATGGTCTCGGCGCTTGGCGTCAACATTCAGAGGCTGTTCATGGTGGTGTTCGGCTTCGGCGCCATGCTGGCGGGATTCGCCGGTGCCATGGTTGCACCGATCCTTTCCGTTGAGCCTGGGATGGGCGACAACATCCTCATCCTGGCCTTCGTGGTGATCGTCATCGGCGGCATTGGGTCGATCCGGGGCGCGTTCCTAGCCGCGCTCCTCATCGGCCTCGTGGATACGGTCGGCCGGTCCTTCGCGCCGAACCTGCTGCGGCTCGTCCTTGACCCCGCAGCGGCAAGCCAGACCGGGCGCGCTATTGCGCCGATGCTGATCTACATCTTTATGGCTGCCGTGCTGTTCTTCCGTCCCTCCGGCCTATTTCCTGTAAAGCGTTGAGGGCGGAGTCATGACCGAGATTGCTGAAACCCCGTCCGCTCCGGCTCCGTCTCTTACGACGCGGCTCGAAATCGTCCCTGTTGTGCTCTTCACTGCCTTTGCAGCGGCACCCCTTCTCGCGGCCTACTCCGGTGCGGAGGGCTATGTCCTGTCCCTGCTCACGCGGGTGATGATCTTCGGAATCGCCGCCATGGCGCTCGATCTCATCCTCGGCTATGGCGCGCTCGTGAGCTTCGGCCATGCAGCATTCCTCGGTCTTGGCGGCTATGCGGTCGGCATCCTGGCGAGCCACGGCTTCGAGGATGCCCTCGTTCAGATTCCTATCGCGCTCGCTGCCTCGGCGGCATTCGCTTTTGTCACAGGCGCCATATCCCTGCGGACGAAGGGTGTCTATTTCATCATGATCACCCTCGCCTTCGGGCAGATGCTGTATTTCCTCGCGACTTCCCTTGCGCCTTATGGCGGAGACGACGGGATGACCCTGGCATCCCGTAGCCTCATTGCGGGATCAGCCTGGCTCAAAAATGATTTCACCTTCTACTGGATCTGCCTGCTCTGCCTGTTGGGTGCATATGCGCTCTCGCGGTCGATCGTTGTCTCGCGATTTGGTCGTGTCCTACGCGGCACACGGGAGAATGCTGTTCGCATGGAAGCGATCGGCTTCCGGCCTTTCCGCTTTCAGCTTGCTGCCTATGTGATCAGCGGCATAATGGCAGGGCTCGCTGGATGCCTCTTGGCCAATCAGGCGGAATTCATCAGCCCGTCCTTCATGACGTGGCAGCGTTCTGGCGAGTTGATCTTCATGGTGGTGCTCGGCGGGCTCGGCTCCCTACATGGAGCAATCATCGGAGCGGCGGCCTTTCTGCTGCTTGAAGAATTTCTGCCCGAGATCCTGCATATGGCGAGCTTCTTTCTCGCAGAGGAGACGAGGGCACATCTTGCCGAGAACTGGAAGATGGTGTTCGGCCCACTGCTGATCCTGATCGTGCTGTTCGCTCGAGGCGGGATCATGGGCCTGCTGCGGAGGCCACACCATGGCTGAGCCATTGCTTGAACTCCGTAACCTGCGGAAGAGCTACGGCGCGCTTGTCGTCACCGATGACGTGAACATTTCGGTCCAGCCGGGTGAGCTCCATGCCATTATCGGGCCAAACGGCGCAGGCAAGACGACCCTGATCCACCAGATCTCAGGGATGTTGCCGTCCAATTCGGGCCAGATTCTATTCATCGGTGAGGACATCAGCCAACTGTCCATGCCGCAGAGGGTAGAACGTGGGCTAGCGCGCTCGTTCCAGATCACCTCCATCCTGCCCGGCTTCTCCGCATTGGAGAACGTAGCGCTTGCGGTTCAGGCCCGCTCCGGTTCGAGCTTCCGCTTTTTCGGCAATGCCTCGCGGGAGAATGACTTGAACGGCTTGGCAATGGAGTGCCTCGGTGAGGTCGGTCTTGCCGCACGCGCCCGGATCCCGGCCGGGCTTCTGTCCCACGGCGAGAAGCGCCAGCTGGAGCTTGCCGTCGGCCTTGCAACAGCCCCGAAGCTGCTCCTGCTCGACGAGCCCCTGGCCGGAACGGGGCACGACGAATCTCAGCGGGTGGTCGAGACCCTGCGCCGACTGAAGAGCCGTTTGACCATTGTTCTCATCGAACATGACATGGAAGCGGTCTTCTCTCTCGCCGACCGCGTTTCGGTTCTCGTCTATGGCCGCGTAATCGCCACCGACACGCCGGAACGGGTCAGAGCCAATCCCGATGTCCGTGCTGCCTATCTTGGCGAAGAGGAATTGGTCTGATGCTTTCCGTCCGGCAGCTTCAGGCATCGTACGGCGCCGCCCAGGTTCTGTTCGATATTTCTCTCGATGTCGGCGCCGGGGAGGTGGTGACGTTGCTCGGGCGCAACGGCATGGGCAAGACAACAACGGTGCGTTCTATCATGGGGCTGTTGCGCCCGCGCGGCGGCGAAGTGCACTTCAATGGTGCCGTCGTAACCGGACTTGCTCCTTATCGCATTGCCCAGACAGGCATCGGCCTCGTGCCGGAGGGACGGCAGATCTTCCCGACTCTGACGGTCGAGGAGAATCTCGTTGCCACAGCTTCTAGCAGAACCGGCTCGCGCCGCTGGACCTTGGATGCGGTGTACGATCTGTTCCCACGCTTGAAGGAGCGCCGGAGCAACCTCGGGACGCAGCTTTCGGGCGGTGAACAGCAGATGCTCGCCATTGGCCGCGCTCTGATGACGAACCCGAAGCTGCTCATTCTGGACGAGGCGACGGAAGGATTGGCGCCGCTCATCCGCGCCGAGATCTGGACCTGCCTCAAACGTCTCAAGGGCGAGCGTCAGTCGATCCTGGTCATCGACAAAAACGTGGGCGTTCTGGCGACCTTTGCCGACCGCCACGTGATCATCGAGAAAGGTCGCTCGGTCTGGACGGGAACCAGTAATGAACTCATGACGGATGCCAGCCTCAAGGACCGGTATCTGCACGTCTAAGGACAGGCACCATGGCATCCGAGAAACTCGATTTCGAGGCTGAGTACAACAACCGGGCGCGGGTGCCTGATCACCCCGTTCATATCGCCGGCTGGCAACGGGATGCCGCCGCTTATCGCGAGACGGCTCGCGCCGAGTTCGACCTATCCTATGGTCCTGGCGAACGGCGCCGGCTCGACCTGTTCCATCCGGAGAACGGCGATGGCCGCGGACCCATCGTGCTGTTCATCCATGGCGGCTACTGGCAGGCCTTCGACAAATCGTCCTCCAGCCATCTCGCTCGTGGCGCCAATATGCGCGGACTAACAGTGGCGGTGCCGAGCTACACCCTCGCCCCGACAGGTACATTGGCCGAGATTATCGCCGAAATTGGAGCCGCTGCAGACTTCGTCATGCAGAGAACAGGACGCTCCATCGTAGCCACCGGTCATTCGGCCGGTGGACACCTTGCCGCCTGCCTCATGGTGCGCACTGTACCGCAACAGCGCCCTGTCAGAGCAGCTATGCCAATCTCCGGTCTGTTCGATCTCCCTCCTCTTGTAGGAACTTCGATCAATAAGGCCCTCGGCCTCACAACCGATGAGGCGCGTCGCCTGAGCCCGCTTGAATGGACAGCACCAAATTCTGGAAGCCTTGTCGCCGTTGTCGGCGGAGCGGAAAGCAGCGAGTTTCTGCGTCAATCCCGTTCCATCGTGGACGCATGGGGTCAGGCTGGAGTGACGGCCCGTTACCACGAAGTGCCTGCCGCCAACCATTTCGATGTGATCGCCGGCCTTGCTGATCCGGCGGATCCTCTCGTGGATATTCTCGACGAATTGGCCGCTAAAGCCTGACGCCTCAGCTTTTAGGATCAGCCGCGTCGTCCACGCGAGACAATCTGAGCAACTGGCAGGTCCGCAACGGGCTCGCTGGTCTTCTCCCCTGAAGCCGAGATCCACGAGCGCCCCGATTGCCGGGCATGAAACACATGGCCCGTTCTCTCCGGGCTGAGGATCGACGAGGTGAGATTGTCGAGGACGAATTGTCCCTGGGCTGTCGACACCAGAAGCACGGCATGAGCTTCACCCTGTGCGGTAGCGCCTACCGAGATTGAAAGTGCCGAGGAGGGCCAGCCGCGCTCGATCAGCATCTTGCGCTTCAGCATCGCGAAGTCCTCGCAATCACCCTTGCCGCTGGTAGGAAGCGCCCATACATCATCGCGGCCATACTGCTCCAAGTCCGAGACTTCGCGGATGGTGCTGTTCACATGACTGTTGATCTGCTGCAATTGCGACATCCGGTCAGCAGTCAGAACAAACGTACGGTTGGGCTTCGCCTGAACAGAGGCAGCTGGCAGAATAATAAGACTCGCAGCCACGCCGAGCGCAGCTCTCTGTGCTTTGGAAATCATTGAACATGCCCCTGTGCCACTTGTCGGATTCGACCGAAGCTGCAGATCCGCTTCAGTTCTGATTGTTGTTGCTTACCTGTAGAGCCGTTTTATGAGACAACATTGAGGCAGCTTGGCTGTTCGACTCAGGAGCTTTCCATGCGTTGGCCTGTAGCTCTGGTGATTATCATGCTGACGGGCTGGACCCACGCCGCTCGGGCATCCGATGAGGCTTGGCAGACCTTGCAGCAGGGAGGCACAGTGGCCCTGTTTCGCCACACGCGAGCGCCAGGAACGGGGGACCCGGCCAACTTCCGGCTGAATGATTGCTCGACGCAGCGCAATCTCTCCGAAGAGGGACGGCAACAGGCGCAACGCATTGGTGATCAGTTCAGAACCCGAAACGTGCCAGTTGAGCGCGTGCTGTCCAGTCGCTGGTGCCGTGCTTTAGATACGGCCCGCCTAGCCTTCGGGGCCTTGGTACAGTCATCGGCTCCGCTGGATTCATTCTTCTCAGGGCGCGAACAGGAACCTGCCCAGACGCGGGCCCTGCACAGGATCATAGAAGAGTGGCGCTCGACCGGCGTTCTGGTGCTGGTAACCCATCAGGTCAACATCACGGCGTTGACGGGCATCTTTCCAAGCGAGGGCGAAATGCTCGTGCTCAGGCCACGGGCAGGCTCGGGCTTTGATGTTGTCGGACGCGTAGGATTCTAGGATCTAGTCTTCTGCCCTGAGCTGATCGACTACGCCCTGGCTCATGTAGGGGTGGCCCGCTTCATTGAGGGCGCGGTCCAAAGCCTCGATGGCAACAAGGATCTTCGTCAGCTCCTCGGCCATTTCAACGGAAGGGAGAGGTGCCTCGGACAACTGCCTGGCCATTTCTCTGCGACGCTTCACGAGGCTCTCTCGTGCTGCATTCAACTCTTGGATCTCTTCCGAGGTCATCGGCTCCTCACGCTGAAAGTCATTCCAAGGGATAAGTCTTACAGGGGCAATCCGTTCACGGATGAGCGGATCGGCATTGCCCGTCTCACTGTTCGAGCCGGGCCAGGAGATCAAGGACACACTTCTCCCTTTTATCCGTCTGCTCCTCCGCGACCGCTAACACGAGTCGCTCCCCGCTCCAGCGAAGCGCTCCCTGAGCCTCTGCAATCACGTCCTTTACGGGCAGATTATCCGCAATTCCCGGCCTGAAGCTCAAGGCAATCGCTTGAGGTCCCGCATCGATGCGACCAATACCCATCCTGTGACAGATTTGCTTCATGCTCGTGAAGCGCAGAAGATGCCTTAGAGCTTCCGGAAGCGGCCCAAAGCGATCCTCGATTTCCTCCTCAAGGTCGTCAATCGACTCAGAGACATCGATGCGTGCAATGCGAGCGTAGAGGTTGATCCGCACCTCAGGTTCGTGCACGTACTCGGCCGGAATGCAGCCTTTCAGACCGATATTAAGTTCAGGAGCCCAATCCTCCGCGTAAGTCTCTCCACGCAGGGCACGCTTGAGCAAGTGCTGGTACAAATCTGCGCCGACGAACTTGATATGCCCCGCCTGCTCCTCCCCTAGAAGGGCGCCGGCTCCACGCTGATCGAGATCCTGCGCACTGATGGCAAACCCAGCTCCAAGCCGGTCGAGCGCTTCCAGCGTGCGCAGGCGCTTCTCCGTCGCTTTCGGCAGTTGCTGCCCTTGCTCCGTCAACAGATAGGTAGTCCCGCGGATACGACCACGTCCCACGCGCCCACGAAGCTGATGAAGCTGCGACAGGCCGAAGCGATCGGCCCGCCACACCAGCATGGTGTTGGCGCGGGGAACATCCAGACCGCTTTCGATGATGTTGGTGGCGAGCAGGATGTCGCCTTCCCCATCCGCGAAGCGAACCATCACGTCATCGGTTTCGGCCGGCGGCATCTGTCCATGGGCAACGATGACCTTCAGTTCGGGCACGATTCTCGCAAGCTGCTCGCGCATTGGATCGAGGTCCTCCACGCGGGAGCAGACCACGAAGCTCTGCCCCTGACGGCGGCGCTCACGCATAAGAGCCTGCCGCGCAGTCGCAGGATCAAACTCCGTCAAGAAGGTACGGATGGGCTGTCGCCGGGCCGGAGGCGTCGCAATCACGCTCAGTTCCTGCAAACCCACCAAGGCCGATTGCAACGTGCGCGGAATGGGCGTTGCGGTTAACGTAAGGATATGTCCGCGTGAAGCTATCGCGCGAAGTTTCGCCTTTTGGGCGGCACCGAACCTCTGCTCTTCGTCGATGATCACGAGACCAAGATCTTTAAATTTTACGCCCTTAGCAGCCAAGGCGTGCGTGCCGATCACGATCCGCACCGATCCGTCTGCCAGGCCATTCTTCACGGCACGCGCTTCAGATGCTGTCACTAGGCGGGACAGATGTGCGACCTCGAGGCCGAAACCAGCTAAGCGCCTTTGGAAGCTGCGCACGTGCTGACGAGCGAGAACCGTCGTAGGTGCTAGCACGGCAACCTGTTTGCCCGAAAGCGCCACTGCTGCTGCAGCCCGCAGGGCGACCTCCGTTTTGCCGAAGCCGACATCGCCGCAAATCAGCCGATCCATAGGATGTCCCGAGGCCAAGTCCTCAAGAACCTCCTCTATAGCCCGCAACTGATCCGTCGTTTCAGAGAAGGGAAACCGGGCGACGAAACGTTCGTAGTCGCGTCCTAGAGGAACGATTGGCTCCAGCTTCACGGCTTCGCGATCCTTGACCAACTGGCTCAAGCGGGCGGCCGTTTCGCGTGTCTCCACCTCGATGGCTGCGAGTTTCGTGATCCACGCATCACTCTTCAGCTTGTCGAGTTGCAGCGACTCGGACATTCGTCCATATCGCCACACTCGGCCCATATCAGTTGCAGGAATCATGAGTATCGTGTCGCCTGCGTAGATGAGGCGAATGGTATCGCTCGTTCCTTCCTCGTCTGTGCTGATGGCTTCGGTTCCTTGCAGAAGTCCAAGGCCATGATCGACGTGGATAACCGCATCGCCGACTTGAAACTGCATGTCAGTGGATTGATGGGCAGCGGATCTAATATCCTGTTCCCGTCCACTCGACGCGCGGCTACCCAGGAGATCAAACGCTGTAACAACGGCAATGCCATTGCGGTGATCGATAAACCCGTTTCTGATGTCTGCCTGAAGGGCGAAGATTCCCTTCGGAGGGCCATCGACTGCGTCGCTCCAGCGCTCGATCATGACAGAGTTCAGTTGCAGGGACTGAGCCCGACGTCTCATACGGCTTAGATCCTCTTTTGTGGCAGCCGCCAGAACGAGTTTGTGATCGCTTCCCTGCTGCGCCTGAACGAAACTTGCAAATGCTTTCGCCGGCCTTGCTGTAGCGGCAAAGCACAAAACAGTGCTCTTTTGGGCCTCTCCCTCCGATGGAGCCTGAATGACGGTCAGACGGCGCTCACGCAAAATCTCCTGCCACTCGTCATCGCCTATGAACAACCGTTCGGTTGCCAATGCAGAGGCACTGCCGCTCACTTCTCCTCGCAGCGACATGCGACTTTCATAAGCATCGGCAACCTGTTCCATGACCAGCTGACGGCGCTCCTCAGCTCCGGAGGCAATCACAATGGGAGCATCCGGCCAGTAGTCAAAAACCGTTGCGAGAGATCCATAATGCTCCGGCAACCGATGCTCCATTCCGTCGAAACGCTCTGGCAAAGACCCATCGTCCGCTCTTTCGAGCAGGATTTCGGAAGCAGGATCGAGCAGGAGGCTATCAATTTCCGTCTCTGTCCGTTGCGAAACGGGATCATATGAGCGGATGGCAGTGACGGAATGTCCATCATGTTCGATGCGGTAAGGCAGGAGACTGCTTGCTGGAAAGAGATCGATGACCTGCCCGCGGATGGCAGCCTCGCCGGGCTCGTCCACCCTCTCGTCCAGGATATACCCAGTGTGATGAAGGTATGCTTCTAGACTATCCTGCGAGAAGGCTCCGCCTGTCGTGAGATGGAGACAGGCCTGTTTCCAGATGCTCCGTGGGGGTACACGTTGGATAATGGCGGCGCTGCTCGTGATCAGCAGCCGCTTGCCTTTCGCCGGCTCGCTCATGCACCGCAGAATCGACATCCGCCGTCCCATCGCCTCCCGGGAGGGCGATGTGCTATCATAGGGAAGTCAATCCCATGGCGGAAAGAGGTAAACGTCCAAGTCTGGGGCTAGTCCCTTCAAAGCCATAGCGATCTGCTCGGCCCTGCTCTCCCCTCCTGCCAGATAAATGAGCTGCCTCTGATCCTTGTTAAATACCTGCTCGATCAGGTGAACCGCATGAAGCCCTGTGGACGACGGCAAGGTCAGGTCGATCCGCCGGATATCCTGGGAAGGAGCGGGCTTCATGTGCATGCAGGAACTCGTGCGGCAAGAGGGCTGAGGCGGAGACAACGCCCAGGCCATCAGACCAGTTGCAGACTGTCATACTCAGCTCTGGAGCAGTACTTTGTAAACCATCCTCGGCCATAGTTCTCCCATGACCTATCGGAATGCGACCCACCTCGCTGTAAGCCTGATCCTCTCGTGCTCGGCATTGAGCAGCCTGGGCGGCGCATGGGCGGTCGAACCCACGCCTGCAACCGCTGCAGTCCGACAATCGCCAAGTCTCGCCGCGCCCTCATCGGAGCCGGATCTGCGACAGAAGACTGCAGTTCCAGCTGAGACCAAGCTCAGTCCACCAGCGCCTCTTCCAAAAGTTCCGGTGGCAACGATCTCACAGGATTCCCGGCCGACGCTGGATGCCAACACTTTCATTAACACGATGCGGGCTGCTTGGACCTACAAGCGCATTGCCGAAGCCGGAGGCTGGCCCTCGCTCCCGGACGGGACAATCATGAAAGTGGGCGACAAGGGGCCACTCGTTCCAGTTCTCAGGCAGCGTCTTATCGCCGAAGGAGATCTCTCTCCCGAATTCGCGAGCGGGACGACCTTCGACACTGCCCTCCTCAGCGCGGTCAAGCGGTTTCAGGCGCGGCACGGTCTTTCAGAATCCGGTGCAGTGCGAGCAAGGACGTTGGAGGCTCTCAACGTTTCCGCAGTAACGCGTCATCGTCAGCTCACCGCGTCGGCGCAGCGACTGGCGGGCTCCACATTCTCCTTCGGCGACAGATATGCGGTTGTCAACATTCCCTCAGCTGCCGTGGAAGCTGTCGAGCAGGGTCAGGTTGCCCGGCGTTACGTCGCTATCGTCGGTAAGGTCGACAGGCCCTCGCCTACTGTTGAAACGCGCGTTACGGCCGTCAATCTCAATCCGACTTGGACGGTGCCGGTCTCCCTGATCAAGAAAGACATCATTCCCCATGTGCGCAACGATCCGGATTATCTGCAGAAGATGAAGATCCGCATCCTGGATGCGAAGGGACAAGAGGTCGACCCGAAAGCGATTGACTGGTCGACGCAGAGCGCCGTCAACTACACGCTCAGGCAGGATCCGGGAGCGATCAACTCGCTTGGGCAAATCCGCATCGACATGCCGAACAAGCATGCGGTCTATATGCACGACACGCCTAAGAAGCAACTTTTCGCTCAGGACATCCGCTTCCATTCCTCGGGCTGCGTCCGTGTAGCCGATGTGGGCGATTTTGCCGAGTGGCTGCTGCGCGGCACCAACGGATCCTCAGGTGCGTGGACGAAAGCAGATATCGACACAGCCATCGCCAGCACAGCGCGTCAGGACATTCGCCTCGACAAGCCCGTTCCGGTTGCCTGGGTTTATCTGACCGGGTACGCAACGGCCGATGGCACGGTGCATTTCCGGAACGATGTGTATGGGCTCGATATGCCGAGAACAGATCCTGTATCTGAACAGGAGGCTATCGACGTGCCAGCAACTGCATCCATCAAAACCAAACGCCTGTGAAGCCTTCGAAGCGCAGGATTTCTGATGTCTCACAAGCTTTTTCGGCGCAACAGGCCTCCTGACGACGGCACTGTTACCCTGGCCTTACGCCATTCGAAAACTACATCCTGAAGCATGTCAATGGCGGCTATGGCTTGGGCTCGTGAGGCCGCGATCGCGGTAGGATCGCGCAGGGCGAAACGATCTGTGTCCTGAACAAGCCGCCTGCAACGATCTTCCACAAGGCGCTTCGCCTCCTGCAGGCGCGGATGTGATGTTTCGGCACCGGTCATCTCGTCACAGAAACGCAGAACATCGCGTGCAAGATTCTCGCCCGAGTACAAGCCTGAATAGCTATCGATCATGCTGCGGATGTAACCGAGCGAGTAACGAATTTCTTGCCTTAATACCGTATCACTGCTCATCGCGCGTCCCCGGATATGGAGCTGCATTCCTGCCTGAAAGGGCGATGAAGGGCGTTATGCCCTACCGATCTCTAATAAGGTGTTAGCCTGGCTTTCCGATCTGGCGTTCAGGAGGAGTGCCAGCTGGAGACAATGCGGGCTGAATACTGCGCTCGGTGAACGCAACTGGGGAGAACAGAATTTTTTCAAGGATAGGACCGGCAACGATCCCGGCTACGAACGTGAATGCAATGACGATCAAGCCTATTCGGCCACAAAGGCTCAGCACATCTCTCAATGACATGGACTCGCCTCCCGCTTGCTTCGTTGGATGAAGCTTAGAAGACGGTGCCATTGCCGCCAATAGGCTAAAGCATAAGATCGCTCGAACAGCGAATGCTAATGCCTAAGCAATTTGCCCGAACATACGGCAACCAAAGCAGTTTCGGAATCGGACCCTTGCCGTAAAAATTTTTGGGTTCAGGTGCGAACAGTGCCCCCGCCCGCATCATATGCAACAATGTATTGAAAAGTTTCGCTGAAGATTCGAACCTGCGGCTCTGATAACCCTCTCACCCATGCTGCGCTGCCTCACCCCGACTGATCAGGTGAACAATTCAGCCTTGTTGGACTTGATCATTGGTTGAACAGGATTGCTCGAATGCCCTACTCGCCTTCCTTTTCTCCCTCGAAGCATCACGAGGAGCTTGGGCTTCCTTTCTACGATATCGTCGAGCCAGCAAGCTTTCCGCAGCATGTTCTGCGCTACCGAAACCAGCGATGGGCAGAGCGGGTTGGTCTCGACGCTTTGTCCGATCAGGAATGGATCGACCATTTTGGCCGTTTCAGGCCATTGCCTGGAAGCTTCGAGCAGCCGCTGGCCCTGCGCTATCACGGCCATCAGTTCAGGACTTACAATCCTCATCTCGGCGATGGGCGAGGCTTCCTCTTTGCGCAACTGAAGGACGCTGAGGATGGACGGCTTCTCGACCTTGGAACCAAGGGGAGCGGGCAGACCCCATGGTCGCGTCATGCGGACGGCAGACTCACGCTCAAGGGCGGCGTGCGAGAGGTCTTGGCAACCGAGATGCTGGAGGCTCTCGGAGTCGAAACCTCCAAATCCTTCAGCCTGATCGAAACGGGCGAGGAACTCGAGAGAGGCGACGAGCCATCCCCCACCCGCTCCTCAGTTCTGGTGCGCCTCAGCCATTCCCATATCCGCATTGGAACGTTTCAGCGATTTCTTTATCTCAATGAGGCCGACAATCTCCGAAAACTGCTCGACCACAGCGTTCGAATCTACCTGCCCGAGGCTTGGCGCGACGGGGAGCCGGCCCGTGCGGCCGCCTTTCTCGAGCAGGTCAGCCAACGCGTGGCCCGTATGGGCGCGCAGTGGATGGCCGCGGGCTTCGTACATGGTGTGCTCAATACCGACAACATCAACATCACTGGAGAAAGCTTCGACTACGGACCATGGCGCTTTCTGCCCCATTACGATCCCGGCTTCACGGCCGCTTACTTCGACGAGACCGGCCTCTACGCGTTCGGACGGCAGCCCGATGCACTGCTTTGGAACCTCTACCGCTTGGCTGAGTGCCTGCTTCCCCTAGCTCCGCAGGATGTGCTGGAGCAGGCGCTCGCCTCTTTCGAGCCTGCCCTCCACCGAGAGTTCGCACAGGCAATCCTGCGTCGCCTGGGTCTCCAATCCAGAGGCTACGAACACGACGGAGCTTTGGCCAAAGCTCTTTGGACCTTCCTTCACGAGACTCGCGCTCCATTCGAGCAGACGTTCTTCGACTGGTATGGAGGCACCCTGAGCATTAGACGTGCTGAGAAGAGCAGTTCAGCAAGATTCTATTCGCACGAGGCCTTTCAAGCTTTCAGAACGATTTTCAGTGAATTCTCACCCTCGCATGACATCCGGCTGGGACATTCCTACTTCGAGCGGCCTACGCCTTGCACAATGCTTATCGATGACGTCGAGGCCATATGGGCACCTATTGCCGCTGAGGACGACTGGTCGCTTTTTGCTACCAAACTTGAAGATATCCGGACAATGGCAGAGGCCTACCAGCCCCTGTGATCTTCTCAGAATAATATCCTGCGCTCCGGGTTAAAGCCACAATGGTCAAGCTACAAGCAACGAATAACCAACCTGCAACCACATGAAGCAGAGCTATTTAAGCCTAACATAGCGCATGACCCAGGAAAGTTCCCCTTTTGGAATGAATAGATTTTTATCATAACCCAGGAACGTTATTCATATACATGCGTCTATTAGCCAAGCAGGCTGTCATGAGGCAGCTAAACATCACAATTGGCTAATTTTGTAGGTGAACACATGAAGCGCTCACACGCTCTTGCATTGTCTAGCGCAGCCCTCTTCCTCGCTGTCGGCTCCCCAGCCTCTGCCCAAAATCTCAGACCTGTGCCGCAATGTGTCCCGGCTGTTGCCAATCCATCCATGTACGGCAACTGCCGCCTGCATGTCGTGCAGGGCCAAGAAGTCTGCCGTTGTGCCGTCCGTCCTCAGGCACTCCGCAGAATGGATCCGACCAGTGACCGGAATCAGACCGATGCTATGACCGGCTCAATCAGCCGCAATCCTGCTATCGCGCCCGGTGCCGGAAATCCTGTGGTTGGTTCACCTTCCGGCGTTAACGACGGACGTAGCCCCAGCCGCGGCGGCGCTGTTGCGGATCGCGGCAACTCCGGTACCGGCAGCGTCGGCGGGTCTGTCGACAATGGTCAGACCCCTGGGGGTACGGGCAGCATTGGTGGCAATGGCGGAACCAGCGGCAACGGCGGCAACGGCGGCACTGGTGGAACCGGGAATAATGGTGGCACGAGCGGCAATGGAGGCGTCGGATCGGGCAACGGCAATAATGGCCATGGTAATGATGCCGACGGTAACGACTCGTCGAACCCAGGCAACTCCAACAACGGCGACGGCACCGACCAGGATGGCTCCGGCGGAAACGGTGGCGGCAAAGGAAACGGCAATGGTGGCGGCCATGGCAACAACGGCCACGGCAATGACCCTGACGGAAACGATTCGTCCAACCCAGGCGGCTCGAACAACGGTGATGGAACGGACGCGGACGGCCCAGCCGGCGGCGGAAACGGGAACGGTGGCGGCCATGGCAATGGCGGCGGCAACGGAAACGGGCGCGGCGGCAAGGATTAAACTAGTCTGATCGAACCTCAACAAAACCCCGTGGCTGCGATCCAGCCACGGGGTTTTTCTTTCTGGTATCATAACGATGATTGCTCATCACCGCCCTGATCACCCGACACCAGGAGTTGAATGACATTCAGATCATAAAAGCGGAGCACACTCAGATCGGTTTTAGGGTGATTAAACCAGAGCCGCTTGGCAGGCTCGCTCGTAGACTTCGTGATAGCGGGAAGCTGAACGGTCCCAACCGTGAGGCCTGTTCATCGCAGCGCGACGCATATTCGTGAGGCGTGAACGAGAACGGAATGTTTCAAGACCTCGTCTAATCGCGTCCTTGAAACGGTTGAGCGAGGGCTCACCGAACAGGAAGCCGGTGACGCCGTCCTCAATCGTGTCGGCCAATCCACCTGTCTTATGCGCGATCGGCAAGGAGCCAAAGCGCTGGGCGTACATCTGGCTGAGACCGCAAGGCTCGAACCGGGATGGCATGAGCAGAAAATCGCTGCCCGCATACATGCGACGGGCGTCGCCCTCGTCATACCCAATCTTGACGCCGACGGAACCGGGATGGCGGCTCGACAGAGCCTTCAGTTCGGCCTCGAACCGAGCCTCGCCCTGCCCGATGACCGCGATCTGTCCCCCTTGAGAAACGATGGTTTCCGCCGCCGAAATGGCAAGGTCGACACCTTTCTGGTGAACGAGGCGCGACACCACGGCAAAGAGTGGCCCGGAGGACAGGTCAAGGCCGAAGTTCTTGCGCACAATATTGGCGTTCGCACGCTTGCCTCGGAAATTATCGGAGGAAAATCGGGTGACCAAGTAAGGATCCGTACTCGGATCCCAACTCGCATCGATGCCGTTGATGATGCCGTCGAGACGCCCTTCCTCGGCGCGGGTTCTGAGGAGGCCATCGAGACCACACCCGAATTCAGGTCGCGTGATCTCCTGGGCATAGGTGGAGCTCACAGTCGTAATATGAGAAGAATAGTATATGCCTGCCTTCAGGAATGAGAGCTTGCCGTAAAACTCGACGCCGTTCATCTGAAAGGCAGCATCGGGAATGCCGAGATGAGACAAGCGATTGCGGTCAAAGTTCCCCTGATAGGCAAGATTGTGAATTGTCAGGATTGTCGGGATGCGCTGCCCGCGCCAGGCAAGATAGGCTGACGCAAGTCCTGATGGCCAATCATTGAGGTGCAGAAGATCGGCGCGCCATAACGGATCGCTATTACCGCAGGCGATGTCGGCCGCCGCCAAGCCGAGACGCGCAAAGCGGATGTCGTTGTCACTCCAATCGGCACCAAAGGTGTCGACATAGGGTGACCCGTCACGGTCGTAGAGGTCCGGGCACAGAAGCACATAGACGGTCAGGCCGTCCTGAGTCGTTCCCCGTCCAAGGCCGCAGGCCGGTATGCCGAATGAAGCCGGTAGACGGGCGATCTCCTCCAGGTCGCCGATCTGTGAGAGAACCTGACGATAACCTGGAATGAGAATGCGTACATCGTAATGATGGCGAAGCGCGCGCGGTAACGCTGCCGAGACTTCACCCAGGCCGCCAGCCTTGATGTAATCGGCGATCTCGGATGTAACGAAAAGAATTGACTGACGGCGCTTAATGGAAACGGAAGCTTGGGAGCCGTTCAGAAGTTCGGCATGCGCCAAGGTCGAGACACCTGAAACAGTGTCCAGTTGAGATGAGTCCAGCATATTAGCTCAGAGGCGCGATCCCCATCGACTCCCCGCGCCATAGGCAGTCGGGCTTTTAACTCACTCACCCTGGGTGTGGTTCCACTGAAAATTTGCAAAATTTTTGATTAACTCTTTCGGCCAGCTTGGCTAAGCACGGTGCTCGATGGAAGACCTGCAGCAACAGCTTGGCTGTTTTTGCTTTTGCTCCGGAACATTGCCCTGCAATGTTCGTTCGCAAGTGCCTCCCCATGTTTTCCGGAGTTCAGATGCGGCGCGTTCACTCCATGCCCTTTGGGGCTGAGATAGCCCCCGAGGGTATTCGTTTTGCCCTGTGGGCGCCTACTGCCAAGGACGTGAAGCTCGTGCTCGATACTGCCGAGCTTCAAATGACCACCAGTGACGATGGCTGGTATCGGTTTGTCTCACAAGAGGCCCGTGCAGGCAGCCGCTATGGCTATCGGATCGACGGAACCCTTGCAGTGCCCGATCCAGCTTCCAGATTTCAGCCTGATGACGTCCACGGCCTGAGCCTCGTCGTCGATCCTGGAACATATCAGTGGTCTGACACAGCCTGGACCGGACGCGCATGGGAAGAGACCGTCCTCTATGAGGTGCATGTGGGAACTGCGACGCCGGAGGGCACCTATGCGGGCCTGATGGCAAAGTTGGAAGACCTGCGCGATCTCGGCATCACGGCCATCGAGCTCATGCCCATCGGTGAGTTCCCGGGACGGCGCAACTGGGGTTACGACGGCGTCTTGCCATACGCGCCGGATGCAGCCTATGGCAGCCCCGACGACCTGAAACGCCTCGTGGAGCGCGCACATGCGCTCGGTCTCATGGTCTTCCTCGACGTAGTCTACAACCATTTCGGCCCGTCAGGGAATTATCTCCACGCCTATGCCAAGACCTTCTTCACGGATCGCCACCCGACGCCCTGGGGAGCAGGGATCAACGTCGATGGAGAAGGCAGCCGGAACGTACGCGACTTCTTCTTTCACAACGCGCTTTACTGGCTGGAAGAGTTCCATATCGATGGACTTAGATTCGATGCCGTCCATGCCATCGTGGATGACAGCAAGCCGCACTTCATCGAGGAGCTGGCAAACAGAATTCGTGAGACCATCCCAGATCGCCACGTTCATCTGGTGCTTGAGAACGAAGCCAACCAAGCGCGCTGGCTCGGCCGCAATTCCGGGGGGCAGCCGACACTCCACACGGCGCAATGGGCCGATGACATCCACAACTCGTGGCATGCCCTTCTAACCGGAGAGAACGAAGGCTATTACGAGGATTATGCCAATCGCCCTCTTGAGCATCTTGGACGGGCTTTGGCGGAAGGCTTCGCCTATCAAGGCGACCCGTCACCGCATAAGGATGGTGTCGTCCGTGGCGAGCCCTCGGGCCATCTGACTCCAACGGCTTTCGTGTCCTTCCTTCAGAACCACGATCAGGTGGGCAATCGTGCCTTCGGTGAGCGTCTTTCGCATTTGATTTCACCCGAGCGCTTGGCTCTCGCGCAAGGTATCCTCCTCCTCTCGCCGAACATCCCGCTGATCTTCATGGGTGAGGAATGGGCCGCCTCGACGCCATTCCAGTTTTTCGTGGATTTCGAGAGCGAGCCGGATCTGGCCAAGGCCGTACGTGACGGACGACGCGGCGAGTTCAAGCGTTTCAGGGCCTTCACGGATCCGGAGATGTCGCAGCGCATTCCCGATCCGACTGATCGCGCGACGTTCGAAGGGTCCAAGATCAACTGGTCAGAGATTCCGCAATCGCCTCATCAGGAGTTTCTCGCGCAAACCCGTCACTTGCTCGACCTGCGACAGACGGAGATTGTGCTCCTCCTGAAGAGCCAGTATCGCGGTTCGAACTATGCGATCTCATCAGAGAAATCCCTCGACGTAACCTGGACCTTCTCGGCCGGCACGCTTCGCGTGCTGGCCAATTTCGGCGACGGAATCGTAGGCGGGATGATGGATGAAAACACACGATTGCTCTGGTCGAGCGGGGGAGCCAAGATTTCAGACGGTCGCCTAAAGCTTCCACCGTGGTCAGCAGTCGTCATGAAGGGAATTTCAGCATGAGCAAGCTGGACGCTCTGCTGGAGCGGATGGCCGCGCTCGTCGGCATTTCCCCGGACTACAGCGATGCCTTCGGAAAGAGGGTCGAGACGAGTTCCAACACGCGAGAAGCCCTGCTCGCCGCTCTTGGGATCGGCGTCGCATCCATAAAAGAGGCGCAGGAGAGTCTCGAGCGACTGGAGCGGTTGAAGTCAGGCCCGCTGCCTGCAGTCCTGACAGTGGAAGCCGAGGTGCCTGCGACAGGCAAATTGCGCAGCGCTACCGGTGCATCGGCATGGACCCTGATTGAGGAAGGTGGAACCACTCACGAAGGCCGCCTCACCCAAACCAGCCGCACCCTCGATCTCCCTTCCCTGGCGATGGGCTATCACCGGCTTCGGTTGGGCGATCATGAGACGACGATCATCGCCGCTCCTGGCAAGTGCTGGGAGCCCGATGCCATGAAAGGGGACACAAGGCTTTGGGGGCTGACGGCCCAGGTCTATTCTTTGCGCTCAGAGCGCGACCTCGGGATCGGAGATTACTCGGACGTGGCTCTCACCGCAGAAGCCGTTGGCCGCTTTGGTGGCGCGTTCCTGGGCCTCAGTCCGGTTCACGCACTCTTCGCAGCTGATCGCTCCAAGATCTCCCCCTATTCGCCATCCTCACGCCTGTTCCTCGAGTCTCTCTACATCGACCCAACAATTGTCGAAGGCTATGCGGCGTGCGGCGCGCAGCGGCTGCTCGAGAATTCGGACGTGCAGCAGCATCTCGACAAACTGCGTGGCGCCTCGCTTATCGATTACGCCGCAGTCTGGGCCATCAAGCGCCCCGTCCTCGATGCACTCTGGTCCTGGTTCCAAGCCTCTGGGGACAAGGCTGCCTTCGAGGCGTTTCGCCAAGAGGGCGGTGAGGCCCTGGAGGCGCACGCCACCTTCGAGGCGCTCTCCGAGCATTTCCGAGCGCAAGGACGATCCTGGATCGGTGAGTGGCCCGAAGCCTTTCGATCTGTCAGTTCGGACGACGTCAGACACTTCCGGTCGCAGGAAGCGGAGAGTGTCGCCTTCCACGCCTGGCTGCAATGGCAGACCGACTGGCAGTTGGGTCAGGCGGCCGAACGGGCCCGCGCTGCCGGACTTCCCATCGGACTCTACCGCGACCTCGCCGTTGGATCTGATGGCGGCGGATCCGAGATATGGTCGACACCGGAACGCTATGCGCCAGGATTATCCATCGGAGCACCACCGGATCCGCTCGGACCACAAGGACAAGATTGGGGCCTACCGCCATTCAACCCGCTCACCCTTGAGGAGCAGGGCCTTGCCGCCTTCCGCGATCTAGTCTCGTCCAATATGCGCCATGCTGGCGCGATCCGCATTGACCACGCCTTCCAGCTCCAGCGTCTCTTCCTGATCCCGTCCGGCGCTCCCGCCTCGCAGGGAGCCTACGTGGATTACCCGTTCGAGGCCATGATGGGGGTGTTGCGCATCGAGAGCCACCGCGCCCGTTGTCTGGTAATCGCGGAAGACCTTGGCACGGCTCCGGAAGGCTTTTCCGACGCGATCATGGAATCCGGTGTCCTCAGCTACAGGGTGCTCCCCTTCGAGCGGAGTGAATCCGCCTTCAAGAAGCCGGACCAGTATCCGCGTTCGGCTCTTGCCGTGATTACCACCCACGACCTGCCGACCTTCACCGGGTGGTGGCGCAGCCTCGATGTCGACCTGCGCCAGACGCTGGGCATCTTCGACCGGAAGACCTCTGATCGGGAGCGTGTCGCACGCAAGATGGACAAGGGCCATTTTGTCGAGGCGCTTGCGGCGGAAGGCCTTCTGCCCTCAACGCAGGTACCGGAGGAGCCGCCGCTGGATGCGACCATCCGTTACCTCGCCCGCACGTCCTCGGTACTCACGGCCGTGCAGATCGAGGACGCATCCGGCGAGTTGAATCAGCCCAACATGCCGGGCATGGATGTCGGTCATCCCAATTGGCGCCGTAGGCTGTCGAACACAATTGAAGATATGGCGGCCCCCGGCAGCCTGCTGGCGAAGCTTTCCGTCGCCCTCACCGAAGAGGGCCGGGACGTGCGCACCCGCAGGAGCGTTCTCGCGGCTCCGCCGCCCCGGGCCACTTACCGCCTGCAATTTCACAAGGACTTCACGTTCGACGATGCCGTGAAGATCGTGCCGTACCTGGCGAAACTCGGCATCAGCCATGTTTATTCCTCTCCCATCCAGGCGGCTGCTCCCGGGTCCACCCACGGTTATGACATCGTCGACCATTCCGTGATCAATCCGGAGCTCGGAGGAGAAGACGAGTTCCGCCGCTTCTCGGAGACTCTCAAAGAGCACGGCCTCAAACTCGTGCTCGATATCGTGCCGAACCACATGGGTGTCGGTGGCCAGTCCAACGGCTGGTGGCTCTCTGTGCTGGAATGGGGGCGTCTCTCCCCCGTGGCCGATGCATTCGACATCGACTGGGAACGCTCCGGAGCCGGCGGCAAGCTGATCGTTCCGTCAATGGGCGGCCTTTATGGCGAGGTTCTCGAAAGGGGCGAACTACAGCTGAAATTCGATTCCGAGGATGGCTCTTTCAGCGTGTGGCACTGGGAGCATCGCTTCCCAATCTGCCCCGCGACTTATCCCGAGATCCTGGACCACGCGCTGGCATCGCTGAGCAATCCCGACAAAGCTGGAAAGCTGCGGAGTATCACCGAGCGCTTGCGAGCCATGAGAGAGCAGGCCTCTAGCAAGAGTTCCTCATCACTTCCGAAGGAAGCAGAGGGGTTGCAGCATGATCTAGCACAGGTAGTTGCTGCTTCGCCGGATCTGCAGAGAGCCATCGACAGGGCCATCGCATCCATCAACGGCAACGCGGACGATCCGGAGAGCTTCGAGGCCCTGCATCGCCTCCTGGAGGCGCAGGCCTACCGCCTCTCCTACTGGCGGGTGGCATCCAGCGATATCAACTATCGCCGGTTCTTCGACATTAATACCCTGGCCGGTATTCGTGTTGAAATCCCGCACATCTTCGAGAAGACCCATGAGCTGATCCTCCGCCTCGTGAACGAGGGGCTCGTTCATGGTCTCAGGATCGACCACATCGACGGTCTCGCCGATCCGGAGGGCTACGCTCGTGCCCTTCAAGAGAAGGTTGGTCCCGGTTTCTATGTGGTGGTCGAGAAAATCCTTGAGCCTGGCGAAGAGCTGCGTCCCTGGCCCGTGGCCGGAACGTCGGGCTACGACACGCTCAATCTGGTTGACGGCGTGCTGGTGGACGGACGAGCAGGCGATGCCTTCGAGAAGATCTACCGCGAGGCGTCGGGCTTACAGGGCTCATATGAAGATCTCCTTAAGGAAGCCAAGGTCGAGATCACGGAGAAGAATTTCGCCAGCGAACTCGGAGTTCTGGTATCCGATATCAAGGCTATCGCCGATGCCAGCCGCCGCACACGCGACTACACGACGTCTGCCCTGCGTCAGGCTCTGGTGGAGATCGTCGCCACGTTTCCTGTCTACCGCAGTTACCTGAAGGACGGTGAGCCTGCGGCCGAGGATGTGCGGCTGATCGAGAAAACGATTGAGGCTGCCAGGACCTCCAGCACCCTCCCCGATCAAACCGTGCATGACTTTATCGCCTCTGTTCTTCTCGGGCGGTCTCAAGATAGCAATCCGGAAGACGTGCGCCGCTTCTGCCGCCGTTTCCAGCAACTCACGGGTCCGGTCATGGCCAAGAGCCTGGAAGACACGCTCTTCTACCGCTATGGACGCCTGATCGCCTTGAACGAGGTTGGCGGCGACCCTAGTCACTTCGGGCTGACGCCAGCTGCCTTTCATCAGGCAAACATGGACCGTGCCCGAAACTGGCCTTACGCCATGATCGGCACCGCCACGCACGATACGAAGCGCGGCGAGGATGCGCGCGCCCGACTTCTCGCCCTCTCCGAGATGCCAGAAGAATGGGCGAATGCCCTAAGCGTTTGGAAGGAGTTAGTATCACTCCACCTATCTGAGATCGACGGCATTCCTGCACCGGATGCCAATGATCAGGTCATCCTGCTCCAAGCCCTTCTCGGCGCATGGCCTCTGGAAATCATGGAGAAAGCCGGTCGCAAAGAATTGGCCTCGTTCCAAGAGCGAATGGAAGGATACCTCATCAAGGCGCTCCGTGAAGCCAAGCGGCATACGAATTGGGTTGCCCCGAACGAAGCCTATGAGAATGCTGCTCTTGGACTCCTGAGAGCTGTACTCGACCCGAAGAGCCTGTTCCTGGAACGCTTCGGCGACCTGATCCGGCGCCTCTCCACATTGGGGATGCTGAAAGGGCTGACCCGCACGGTTCTCAAGCTAACCCTGCCGGGGGTGCCTGACATCTACCAGGGTACGGAGTTCTGGGATTTCTCCCTGGTCGATCCCGACAACCGGCGTCCCGTGGATTATACGGCCCGGGCAAAGGCTCTGGAGAAGGCTGATACACTTAACTCCTTGATGGGGACTTGGAGCGATGGGCGGATCAAGCAGAGGATTATTGCTGTTCTGCTGCAAGACCGAGCCCAATCACCGGCGCTCTATGCCGAAGGCGATTATCAGACGCTCGAAGTTGAAGGTGCTCACACAGACCATCTTCTGTCTTATGTCAGGCGGCATGGGACCGATGCTCTTGCCATCGTCGTTCCGCGTCTTTGGGCGAACCTGATCAAGAGCAATGACCCATCCGTCGACGCCGCAATCTGGAGCGACACAAGCATTGAGCTCGCCCAGGGCACTTGGCTGAATGTGTTAACCGGAGACGAGATCCTCATCGAACGAGATCGGGCAAAAGTCTCCAATCTGATGAAGGAGATTCCCTTCGCCATTCTAAGGCGGGGCCCCTCATAAGGGACAAAATTCTCCTGTGTGGATGACACGCTGAACATATAGTTCAGCTTGCCGGGGACTTCCTGCGGGCTTGCGCGTTGACGAGCACAGACATTTTGCCTCGCTTGGCTTCCGAGATTTCCAATGAATGACAAAGTCAATACCCGTGAGCAATCGCCGCCTCAGATCGTCGCGCCGAACGTGCGGCGCACCTCCCGCGTCCGGGAAGGACTTCCGTATCCCCTTGGAGCCACCTGGGATGGGTTGGGTGTGAATTTTGCGATCTTTTCCGCAAATGCCACGAAGGTTGAGCTTTGCCTCTTCGACGAGGACGGAGAGCGGGAAATCGAACGGGTCGAACTCCCGGAATATACCGACGAGGTCTGGCACGGCTATCTGCCAGACGCGCGGCCGGGAGCGACCTATGGCTACCGGGTTCATGGACCCTACGAACCCACGGCCGGCCACCGATTCAATCCCAACAAGCTCCTGCTCGACCCCTATGCCAAGCAGCTCATCGGCGACCTGAAGTGGAACCCGGCCCTGTTTGGATACACTCTCGGCTCGCCTGACGCCGACCTCTCCTTCGACAAACGCGACAGCGCGCCCTTCATGCAAAAATGTCGAGTTGTCGAGTCGGCTTTCACCTGGGCGCGGGCACGCCGGCCACAGATCCCGTGGGAGCGATCTATCATCTACGAGACCCATCTGCGCGGCTTCACCATGCAGCATCCGGCGGTGCCAAAGGAGTTTCGTGGCACGTTCTCGGGTCTCATGCAGCATGAGGTGATCGAATACATCAAGAATCTCGGCGTCACAGCAGTCGAACTGCTGCCAATTCATGCTTTCGTGGATGACAGCTATTTGGTCGAGAAGAAGCTGAAGAACTACTGGGGCTACAACTCGATCGGCTTCTTTGCGCCGCAGCCGCGCTACCTCGCAACACCCTTCATCAACGAAGTGAAGGAGATGGTGAGCCATCTCCACGATGCCGGGATCGAGGTGATCCTGGATGTGGTTTATAACCATACCGCCGAAGGCAATGAGTTGGGGCCAACCCTGTCTTTCCGGGGCATCGACAACGCCTCCTATTACCGCCTCGCCCCTGATCCACGCTACTACATCAACGATACGGGAACCGGGAACACCGTGAACCTCAGCCACTCTCGTGTACTCCAGATGGTCACGGATTCTTTGCGATACTGGGCGCAAGAGGTTCAGATCGACGGCTTTCGCTTCGATCTCGCGACGATCCTGGGCCGTGAACCGCACGGCTTCGAGGAAGATGGCCGCTTCCTCGACGCCTGTCGCCAGGATCCGGCGCTCAGCCAGGTCAAACTGATTGCCGAACCATGGGATTGCGGACCCGGTGGCTATCAGGTCGGGCGCTTCTCACCCGGCTGGGCCGAGTGGAACGACCGCTATCGCGATACGGTGCGCGCCTACTGGAAGGGCGAAGAAGGAAAGCTGCCGGAGCTTGCGGCCCGTCTCACGGCATCGGCGGACATCTTCAACAAGCGCGGGCGCCGACCATGGGCTTCCGTGAACTTCGTCACAGCCCATGACGGCTTCACGCTGAACGATCTCGTCTCATATAACGAGAAGCACAACGAGGCGAATGGAGAGGACAACAAGGATGGCCACGATCACAACCTCTCCTTCAACTATGGCGTAGAAGGACCGACGGAAGATCCCGATATACGCTCCCTGCGCTTGCGCCAGATCCGCAACATGCTGGCCACCCTGCTTTTCTCGCAAGGAACGCCGATGCTGCTGGCAGGCGACGAATTCGCCCATACCCAGCAGGGCAACAACAATGCCTATTGTCAGGATAACGAGGTGTCCTGGATCGACTGGGAAGGCATCGACCAGGATGGCATCGAACTTCTCGAGTTCACACGCAAGCTGATCCAGCTACGTCAGAACCTGCCGATCCTGCGACGCATGCGCTTTCTCTCCGGCATCTACAACGAGGAGCTCGACGTCAAAGACGTGACGTGGCTCACTCCTGCGGGCGATGAGATGACGCCTGAAAACTGGGAGGATCCCAACGCCCGCTGCATAAGCATCCTGCTGGATGGTCGTGCTCAACCGACCGGCATTCGCCGGCGAGGCACGGACGTGACTCTCCTCATGATCATGAATGCCCATAATGATGTGGTGAAGTGCACCCTGCCGGAGGTGGTCGGCGGAGAGGCTTGGATGTGTCACATCGATACCAACCACCCGGATCTGGACACTCCGGCGGAGTTCGGTTTCGGCAAGGTGTACTCGGTCACGGCTCATTCTCTGCTGCTGTTCCAACTGAAACCAGTCAAGCAGCCAAAACCCGAAAAACGGAGGAGCGCCTGATACCGTGCTCCTTTTTCGGCCTCATGTCGACAGGCAGGACCCGTAGAGGCGGGCATATTGCTTTGCGGGGCGACGCCAACTCACATCCGCGCGCATGCCGTTGCCCTGCAGGCGCCGCCATGCATCTCTTTCGCGCCAAAGAGCTTTCGCGCGGTCGATAGCATCTGTAAACGGCGAGAGCGCGACAGGCCCGAACTGGAAACCTGTGGCGACTCCGGCAGAGACCGCCATCTCATTGGCATCGATCACAGTATCGGCCAGCCCACCCACCCGAGACACGATGGGCACGCACCCGTAGCGCATGGCGCACAACTGAGTCAGGCCACAGGGTTCAAACCGTGACGGCACGAGCAGGGCATCGCTGCCGCCCTGAATCAGGTGAGCGAGCCCCTCGTCATAACCGAAGAAGCAACCGACTTGGCCAGGATGGGCGAGGCCGGCGCTCCGGAATCTGTCTTCAAGGATTCTGTCTCCAGAGCCCAGGAGTGTCAGTTGTGCGCCACCGGCAAGAAGTCTCGACAAGCCGGCGAGCACGAGGTCGAGACCTTTCTGCTCGGACAGGCGGCTGACGACGCCGAAGAGCATCACGTCAGGATCCTGGCTCAAGCCCAAGTGCTTTTGCAGTGCTCGCTTGTTGGTTATCCGGACATCGAGATCGTCACGAGTGTAACTCTGCGCGAGGTTCGTGTCCGCAGAAGAATCCCAGACCTTGTCATCGATGCCATTGAGAATGCCCGACACGACAGTCGAGCGAACTCGCAGCAATCCATCGAGACCCATTCCGCCCGCTGGCGTCTGAATTTCCTTGGCATATGTCGGTGAAACGGTCGTGATCCGATCCGCATGCTGCAAGCCGGCCTTCAGGAATCCGATCTGCCCATAATATTCGACGCCGTCGATGGTGAAGGTGCTGGCCGGCAATCCCAATTCGAACAACAGGTGTGGAGGAAAAACGCCCTGAAAGGCGATGTTGTGTATGGTCATGACCGTTGCAGGGCGCGGGCCTTCCGTGAGGCTCAGGTAGATCGGCACGAGCCCAGCCTGCCAGTCATGGGCATGAACTACGTCGGGCGCGAATCCCGGCGCCACTCCCTGTCCGATATCGGCCGCCGCCCGAGCGAGGGCCGCGAAGCGCCGCGCGTTGTCCGGCCAGTCCCGGCCATCAGGCGCGAGGTAGGGAGACCCGGGCCTGTCGAAGAGATGCGGGACATCGATGACGAAAAGGTCCAGATCCCCTGCTCTTCCTGACAGCAGAGTTGCCGCTCCGCCAAAGAAGCTAAGATAACGATGTACGACCTCCATGGCCTCTAGAGCCTTCAGCACAGCCGGATATCCCGGAACGAGCGTGATGACCCTCACACCCTCGGCCGCAAGGGCGGATGGAAGGGCCCCGGCGACATCGGCCAGTCCGCCTGTCTTGATGATGGGAAAGATCTCTGACGTGACGGAGAGAATGTTCAGAGGCCTCATCCGGCCAATCTCTCGATCATCGGCTTCGTGATGAGGCTGATGCCCTTTTCGGTGCGGCGGAAGCGCTGAGCGTCGAGTTCAGGATCCTCGCCCACCACGAGCCCATCGGGGATGCGTACGCCCCGGTCGACGACAACGTTCTTGAGCCGCGCACCTTTTCCCACGTCCGCGAAGGGAAGAATAACGGCTCCCTCGACGGAGGCATAGGAATGGAGATGCACGCCTGTAAAGACGAGCGACTGGCGGAGAGCCGCACCTGACACGATGCAGCCGCTGGAAACGAGCGAGTTGATGGCATGACCGCGGCGCCCCTCCTCGTCGTGGACGAATTTCGCTGGCGGCCATGTTTCCGTAAAGGTCGAGATCGGCCAGTCATGGTCATAGAGATCGAGGGAGGGAACGATCGCCGTCAGGTCGATATTGGCCTCCCAATACGCATCCACGGTCCCGACATCCCGCCAGTAGGCCTCTGCATCAGGCCCACCAGCCTCCGCTCCGGAGCGGACGCAGGATCGCGTGAACCGGTGAGCCACGGCTTTTCCGTGCTGGACCAGATAGGGTATGATGTCCTTTCCGAAATCCCGGTTCGAGCCGGGTGTCTCCGCGTCGCGTCTCAGCTGATCAAACAGGAAACGGGTGTTGAAGACGTAGATGCCCATGCTCGCCAGAGCCTTGTCCGGATTGTCCGGCATGCCGGGCGGGTCGGCGGGCTTCTCAAGGAAGGAGATGATGCGATCCGTCTCATCGACGGCCATCACGCCGAAGCCGGTCGCTTCCATGCGCGGCACCTCGAGGCAGCCGACGGTCACATCGGCCCCCATGTCGACGTGCTGGCGCAACATGAGCTCGTAATCCATCTTGTAGATGTGATCGCCGGCTAGGATGATGATGTACTCGGGGTCGATGCTCGCGATGATATCGATGTTCTGATACACCGCATCGGCCGTGCCTTCGTACCACATGGTTTCCGAGACACGCTGGCTGGCCGGCAGAATGTCGAAGCTCTCGTTCCGCTCGGCGCGGAAGTAGTTCCAGCCCCGCTGGAGATGACGAATGAGGCTATGGGCCTTGTACTGTGTTGCCACTCCGATGCGTCTGATCCCTGAATTCAGGGCGTTCGAGAGTGCAAAATCGATGATTCTGGTGTTGCCCCCGAAGTAGACGGCGGGCTTGGCGCGAATGTCGGTCAGTTCCATCAGTCGGCTGCCGCGCCCACCTGCCAGAATATACGCCATGGCATGACGGGCGAGAGGCGCATAGGGAACGCTGGGATTCTGCAAGGCCGGGTCCTCACATCAAAGGCAGTCACCTGATTATATAGAGGCCGTAATGGCCGCGGGTACTTGTCGCGTGATTGACTTCAACGGAGTACCGCCCGGGAGCCTCCGACCAGCGGCCGAAGGCTTGTGTGCTGATCGTGCTCAAGTCACCCGCGTTGTCCGCCGACGCTTCGGCGTAGCGGCTGGAGCCTCACTGCTTTCCTCCACTGGAGCCGGAGCAGAATTGCGTTTCTTGCGGGTCTTCGGAGCAACCGGAGGAGCTTCATCGGCCGTCATGCTGGTCATGCCCAAGGGGGCGGGATCGATAAGGGACGGAGGTTGGACGCCGGAACCTTCGCCGCTTTCGCCGCGAAGCTCGCGCTCGGCCTGATACCAATATTCGTCTGCGCGATCAGGAAGAGCCCCGTGCCGCATCCAGAGCTCGTAAGCCCGCTCACGGATTTTGCTTTCTAGTTCCTTGTCCATGGTCGCCCTTCAGTCCTGATGTCATGCCTCAAACCAATGAAGCGCAAAGGAAAGCCAGCCGGACATCCTGCCGCAGTTGGCGCGCTCATCGTGCGAACTGTGTAAATTATTAGGCGCTTTGCCAGATTGGCAACGGCAGGAACCTGAATCTGCTGCAAATGCCTGCTCAAAAATCGAATCGCTCCCGATGAAATTTCAGGCGCGTTCAATGGCCTCAGGCGCCTTGAAGCGGATGGCCCTATACACATACCAAACAACCAGAGCTGCAAACACGACATTCGAGATTGGGTTCAACCATCCCGAAACCCGCTCGTACTGGCTTTCAAGAAGATATCCGGCACCCGCGAGGAAAACCGTCCAGAGAGCCGTCCCGAGGGAACTCCACAGCAGGAAAGTGGAAATAGGGATGCAATTTACTCCTGCAGGGACAGAGATAAGGGAACGGATTGTCGGGATCAGGCGCCCGAAGAACAAAGCGAGGCCCTGATGGCGGGCGAAGAACACCCTGGCCTGATCCACCTCGTCGGGATGCATGGTCAGCCATCGTCCATGTCTGGCGGCGAAACGCTTCAATCGTTTCGGGCCGATCCAGCGGCCAATCAGAAACCAGAAATAGGCGCCGGCGAGCGAGCCTATCGTGCCCGCAAGAACGACTCCTGTGAAGCTGAGCGTTCCCTTGGCGGCGGAGAAGCCCGCCAGCGGCATGATGAGTTCCGAAGGGATCGGCGGGAAAACATTCTCCAGCAGCATGAGCAGGGCAATGCCGACATATCCGGCCTTGTCGATGAGGCTGACAATCCAATCGAACACGTTGTTCCACCTGTTGTGATGTGATCCGGGAATTTGCTGATGCAGATTCGATCCGCAAGTCAGATCGCCCTGGGCAACGCTTCTGAGGCGCTCTGTTTCCCCGGAACCTTGGCCTCGGTTTCCGAGTTGGCAGAGGACTGCGTTTAGGATCTTAGTCGCGTGCAGCTTCTCGAAGAATCGACGAGCCGGAATGAACTTCTGTTTGCCCAGGCAGCCTTGCGGTCGCTTGAAGGGTCAATTCTGCGCCCTGGACAGAATTGCTGGCGCGTTCCCAAAGCTGATCGTGCATCGGTTCTGATCGACGGCGCCCCTTACTTCGCCTACCTCGAAGCGGCTCTGCGCCGGGCCCAACGCTCCATTCTCATCATCGGCTGGGATTTCGACGGCAGCATCCGCCTGCGCCCGGATGTGAGTGCGGAGGAATCCCCGGCGCTCGGCCCCCTGCTCCGCTCTCTCGTCGAGGCCAAGGCTGACCTTGAGGTCAGGATCCTGGTATGGAGCGTTGCCGTCGTGCATGCCCCCGGCGCTCCCGGTCCGCTGATATTCGGCGCTGATTGGCAGGACCACCCGCGCCTTCAGCTCAAGCTCGACACCCACCACCCGCTTTATGCCGCCCACCACCAGAAAATCGTCTGCATCGACGATGCGTTGGCATTCGTCGGTGGCATGGACCTGACGGTCGAGCGCTGGGATACCCATCGCCATGCCTGCGATGATCGTTTCCGGCTGAGAGATGACGGGAGCATCTACGAACCGGTCCATGACCTACAGATGGCTGTCGACGGCGAGGCTGCGCGGTCCGTCGCCGAGGTGGGCTATGGCCGTTGGAAATGTGCGACAGGCGAAGATCTGAGCCCGGCCCTGCCTGATGGGACCGATCCGTGGCCGGAGGACCTTTCCGCCGATTTCGTCAAAGTGCCCGTCGCCATCGCCCGCACCTATCCGGCCTGCGGAGAGCAGCCCGCCGCTCAAGAGGCAGCGGCCCTGACGCTGGATGCGCTCGCCGCCGCCAAAAAGAGTATCTACATCGAAGCGCAGTATATGACGGCCCCCTCAATTGGTGATGTCCTCGAGCGTCACCTTGCCGATCCCGGAGGGCCGGAAATCGTCGTGATTCAAACGCACGAGTCCCACGGCTGGGCCGAGGAACTGGTCATGGGCACGAACCGAGACAGGCTGATCCGGCGTCTGCGCAAATGCGATCACTACGACCGCCTGCGCGTCTATTACCCGGTTATTCCCAATGGAGCGGGCGGAGAGTGCCAGGTTCTCATCCATTCCAAGCTCATCATCGTCGATGACATGTTCCTGCGCATCGGCTCTTCGAACCTGAACAACCGCTCCATGGGCCTCGACAGCGAGTGCGACCTCGCCATCGAGGCAACGACCGAGGAGCAGCGTCGGATCATCACTCATCTGAGAGAACAGCTGATCGCAGAGCATCTCGAAATTTCGCCGGAGACCTTCGCCGAAGCTATGGCAGGAGCAGGTGGATCCCTGATCCGGGCTATCAACCAACTGAATACCAGAGTGCGCGGGCTGCGCGCCTTCGGGGCCATGGCTGATGACGGACCGGATGCACCGGCACCGGGCACTGGCCTTTTGGATCCGCTGGAGCCATTCGAGCCGCTCGCTCTATTTCGTCGTCGCAAGGACTGATGTCTAGGCTTTGATAGGAAAGGAAGCGTCTCTATTGGTGTCCAAACCCCGACGCCGCAAGAGAAGCTCGGTTACGGCAAACAGAACGCTCCCTAACCCGAGCGGTGCGAGGAAGTAGACGAACCGGAACACCAGAAGCGGTCCGATCAGGTCGTCCCGAGGCAGAAGGTACATGACGACGCTCTCGATCACGCCGAGCCCTCCGGGCACATGGCTGACCAGAGCGGTCGCATTGGCGATCACATAGACTGATGCGACACCGAGATACGCAACGTCTGCTACGGCTGAGAGCGCTTGGTGAAGGCAGGCGGCCACGAAGGCGAAGTTTGTGGACCCGATCAGAACCTGTCCGACGGCAAGCCGAAAAGCCGGAACCTCAATCGACCAGCGCCGGATCCGCAGCGGCCTGCGCACGAACATTGACAGGGTTAGATAGATTGCCGGAACGGCGAGGCAGCCCAGGCCTAGTGCGATTACAATGGAATGGGTCAACCCTGTGATTTCCACGGCTAGTCCCGAGCGCAGGAGCAGGGCTGCTCCACCCAGGGTCGTCAGGCCGAGTCCGACGGTGACCCCGCAGAAGACGATGACCTTTGCCACCTCGCTCGCGGCAAGTCCCCAGCGGCTGTAGAAGCGATAGCGCACAGCACCGCTGCTCAGGGCGGCCAATCCGATGTTATGGCCGAGAGAGAGGGCCGTGAAGGAGGCCAGGGCTGCCTTTGGATACGGGAGAGGCCGGCCGACATAGCGCAGAGCCAGATAGTCGAAGAAGGTCAACGATATATAGCTAGCTGCAGCAAATCCTGCAGCAGCAAGAAGCCTCGGAATGGGAATGGCCGTGACAGCAGTGACCAGCTCATTCAGGCTGTAGCGGCTGAGCGTGCGATACAGCAGCAAAGCCGCCAGACCGACCGCAGCTGCAGCAATCAGGTACTTCCAGTTACGCATCCCCTCTCCTCATCTACACTTGCCGCAGCAGCTAACGGCCACGCTCCATGAGGTTCAACGCAATAGCAGGACCAGCGATCCTTCAGACGCCTCTATCATGCCTCTCATCCTTGAATGTGGGCCATGCTGGCCTGAGATGCCTTGCCACGAACGATCTGGAACTCAACGAGAAGCGGGAGATGATCCGAGGCGACACGGGCCAAGGGTGTCCTTACTGCTTCCACCCGCTGTACGGCAATCCCACGGCTAACGAATACATGATCGATGCGGAATATCGGCAAGCGCGACGGGAAGGTAGCCGTGGGTCTGGGAAGTCTCGCCAGCGCCTGCGCATCCCAGAGCTGCGCTGCGAGGCGTTGATAGGCCCGCGACCGCGGCGTGGCGTTGAAATCCCCCAGCACGATCATCGGCCCCCGGCAGGCCCGATGCCCGAGCCAGTGCGGGCCCAATAGCGCATTCACCTGAGCAAGCCTCTCGTGGCGACGCAGGCCTAGATGGGTATTGATGATCTGAACATCCGCGCCCCCGAGCTTGACCGAGGCCCAGAGTGCCCCTCTCGGCTCGAGGCGGGGTTTTCCGGCCAGACCCGGGAGAGCCTCCGCCTTGACGAGCTTCGAGGGCCTGTGGGTCAGGATCGCGTTGCCGTACTCCTCTTCCAGCATCCGCATGCTGGCATGGAAATGCACATGCATTCCGAGCGCCTGGGCGATCGCATGAGCCTGATCGACGCCCCCCGTTCTAACCCGCCCCACGTCGAGTTCCTGCAGCGCCACGACATCCGGCTCATAAGCAGCAATCACATCGGCGACGCGCACAGGAGACAGCCGTCCGTCCGTGCCGAGGCAACGATGTACGTTGTAGGTCAGGATTCGCGGCACTTCGCCCCCTGTTGATAGACCTCCGGAGGGAGCCCCCGGTCCCGTTGGCTGGTTCCTATGCAGTTGGAACGAGAACTCCGATCCCAGAGGCCTGGATCCATCCAAGCTCGGCTTTCTGATGGGTTACGTCCGAGATCACCGAAGATGTGGGCAGTTCCGGACCTCAACCTGAGGATATGGAGGGAGGTGACTCGGAAATGGAACGGGGACCGTGCGTACATCCGGCACCGGTCCCCGCCTCCTCGACCAGCTGCAGCTGCAACCGGATTCAGTCATCATAGACCGGACGCAGGAGGCCGGGTCAGAGCATTGGAGGTAGGAGACCTCACCCTGTCGGGGGCCAGATGTCCGAAAGGATGCTGGAAGCCGCACCTATGCGAGAAAAAGAGATTCCCGCCTCTGCCCCGGCGCGCTATGGCATGCCCATGGAAGGCAGTTGGAGCTAACATGTCCGAGATGTTCTCTCTTCAGAAAGACAAGATCCGCGTTCTCCTCCTTGAGGGGGTGAACCAGAGTGCAGTCGATCTGATCAAAGCGGCGGGCTACACCAACCTGACCCACCTCAAGACCGCCCTCGATGAGGACGAACTCATTGAAGCCCTGCAGGGGATCCATCTCCTGGGCATCCGCTCCCGCACTCAGCTGACAAGCAGGGTTCTGCAATCGGTCAACCGGCTGATCGCCGTTGGCTGCTTCAGTGTCGGGACGAACCAGGTCGATCTGGAGGCCGCGCGGCAGGCTGGAATACCTGTCTTCAATGCCCCTTTCTCCAATACAAGAAGCGTGGCCGAACTGGTGATCGGGGAAATCGTCATGCTCCTGCGGCGCACCTTTCCCAAGTCCAGCGCCGCCCATGCAGGCCAGTGGGACAAGTCCGCGTCGGATAGCCACGAGGTACGTGGCAAGACCCTCGGCATTGTCGGCTACGGCAATATCGGCTCGCAGCTCTCCTATCTGGCGGAAGCCATGGGCATGCGTGTCATTTTCTTCGATCAGACCGACAAGCTCCGTCACGGCAACACGGAGCCTGCTGACAGCCTGCATGCACTGCTGAGTCAAAGTGACATCGTCAGCCTCCATGTGCCGGAAACCCCGGCAACGCACGGAATGATCGGCAAGTCTGAAATCGCCGCCATGAAGAATGGCGCTTACCTCATCAACAACAGTCGCGGCACAGTGGTTGACCTCGACGCACTGGCCGAGGGGTTGCGAAGCAGTCATCTGCGGGGCGCGGCCGTCGATGTGTTTCCAGTGGAACCTGCATCCAACGAGGACCCTTTCGTCACACCGCTTCAGGGTCTCGATAACGTTATTCTGACACCTCACATCGGCGGGTCGACGGAGGAGGCGCAGGAACGCATCGGCGCAGAAGTGGCCAAGAAGCTGACCGATTATTCCGACGTGGGAACAACGGTTGGAGCCGTGAACTTTCCTCAGGTGCAGCTGCCATCTGGGACCACAGGCACCCGCTATATCCATGTGCACAGAAACGTACCTGGGATGCTCGGGCGTCTGAACAATGCCTTCTCCCAGCGTGGCCTCAACATCACGGCTCAACATCTGCAGACCGATGGCGAACTCGGGTATGTCGTGATCGAGGTGGAAGGTCAGCCCGAGCAGAGCCGGGAAACGCTTCAAGAGATCCGCGCGCTGGAGGGAACCATCCGCGCCCGGCTGCTCTATGCTCGTGGGTAGTGGGCAGAAGAACACGCAGGAAGCTTGACCCGTGGGGTCACCCACATGGAGCATTCGTGCTCAAGGCATGATACTGTCGTTTGCGCCATGTCTTTCATGAAGAACTGGCTGTGCTCTTGCGAGCGAAAGCAGAAACGTGATTGCCGGTGTTCAGGTGAAGTTACGTCATTTCATGCAGCAGGCAGCGATGAGGTTTGCTCGCACAATCGGGCTTCCGCGCATTGTTACAGGTAGAACGGAACCTGTGATCGGAGAGCCTTTGGCTTTGAACGCAAATCTTGAGCCGATTGAGGACGGTCAACTCAAGTCCTCAGCGCTCTCTGAATCCTTCGAACACCCTCCGACCGACGATCAGAATAATCCTCGTCCGCCCATTCATGCCCGATTGGAACGCCTCAGCGACATGAACACTTCCGTAGATACCCTGGCCGAGCAGATGCTCACTCTCGTCGAGATCGTCTCCGCCCAGGAAAGAGACATCAAAGCGCTCAAGGAGCATTGCCGCGTCCTAGAGGAGCATGACCAGGCGATAGCGGTTGCGTTCTCAACCTTCTTTCACGTTCTCTCTGCCGGACGCGTTGCGAAGATGAGTGAGATCGGCACCATCTTGAACCACATCATCAAGGTCGCTGAACAGGAAGGACGTCCAGCCGCATCAATCAAGTTCCTCCAAGACCTGGCCGGAATGCTCCCTGAGGATCAGCGCTGATACTGTCTCTACCTCTGCATAGAGAAGATTCCATACCTAATTTTTGAAGAAGGATGCTGAAGTTAAGCATCTGTTAACCCTGCTGTTTCACACTTCGCTAATAGCTGCGATGGTGCCACTGAGCGTTTTTGCCTAACACTGGGTCCATCGCCCTACTGCCTTCGACTGCTGGTAGGCTAGGGGCATAGGAAGTTGTGATGTCAACGGACAGGGCAGGAGCGACAATCGAGGCGGCAATCGCGATGCACGTCGCCACTGTCTTCGAGCAAGGTCGCCAAGTGACTGCCGTGGCCCAAATCCGCAATCGTATCACCGATAACTTCGAACCAGGCGCATTACAAACGGAGCAAGATAACCAACCTCCAGCGCTCGTTGCCCTGCATCGCCTGATTATCGCAGCCTTCGTACCCATTGAAAGAGCCTACGACACTCCTGATAGAGTTTCGGATCTCACAGAACTCAGAGGAAGCCTAGAGCAGCGGCGTAGCTCCCGGCCGATGGCTGAGAAGAAACACCTGCTCGAATATGCCAGGAGCCAGCTCCTCATCGAGCGGCAGCAGCTTTTCCTGAGAAACCAATTCACCGAAGGCTTCGGACGCATCGAGGCATGGGTCCTGTCCATTGCATTCCTGACCCTGGTGCTTCTGAACGTCGTCAGCATCCTCTGGGGGCTTCCTCTCCTGGGTTTAAGCATCTGCAGAGCTTGGTATCTCGACAGGCAATGCAAACGCCGCCTTAGAAAGATCGCGGAGATAGACTTCCTGATCGAGCGGATCGAGCATGCCCCTTGAGGGCAGCGGCGTCATGAACGGCTGAGAACGGCTGACGCGATTGCAATATCTTGAACGGCGAGCCCCGAGAATGTTTACACTGTCACCTGTTCGGCTGCCGTTCGGCCCTTGACCATTCCCGAAATGATCTCGCCAATCTCGACGATGCGGCTCATGCCTGCATTATCGACCCTATAGGTGTGCCAGAGCTCACCCCGTGATCGACCTTGCACTCTACTATCTGTGACGACAAGGTCAGCTCGTCGGATGATTGCTGGATCCAGCTCCTGCTTGTCGGCACTGTCGGCGCCGATAGCCGTGATATGGGTGCCGGGCTGAATGTCAGACCATTGCAGGAGCGGTTCCTGGCTTGCCGTGGCACTGACGATCAGGTGTCAGCGGAGCGCGGCCTCGGCAGGCGACCACGCAGTCTCGACGAGGAAACCTCTATCCCGCATTCGTTCGGCATAAGCGTTTCCCCGTTCCGGATTGCGCCTCCAGAACACGATGTTCCGACATGGCCGAACCGCTTGGAGGAGTTGAGCTTGCAACTCCGCCTGAATGCCTGTCCCAAGCACGCCGACATTCTCGATCTGTTCAGGCGCGAGGTCCTTGGCAGCGACAGCGCCGGCCGCTGCCGTGCGCAGATCCGTCAAGCGCCCGTGGTCGTTGAGTACGGCTGCCAATTCTCCCGTATCCTTCCTGAAGACGAGCAGAAGGCCATCGCTGCTGCTCAAGCCGTGTGCGGGATTGTTCCAGAACCCGGATGCGATCTTGATCACATAGGTGTCGCCAGTCTTCAGGTAGCCATACTTGATATGGACCTCACCCGGCGGTTCCTCAAACAGGAGCTCACCGGGCGCTGGGATCACAGCCTCGCCACGGGAGAAGGCTGCGAAAGCCCGCTCCATCAAGCGCACAAGATTCACGCCCTTCAATCGCTGCTCGATCTGCGACGGATTGAGAAAGGTGATCGGACCGGCGGCAGCGATGGTTCGCACCCTTGACCGTTCAGAACGGAGAAAATCTTGTCCTAGTCGAAGTTCGCTCCGCACAGTATGACGATGCTCTTCTGACCTCTGCAGCGTTCCGCCACTTTGAGGAACCCGGCCAAGGCGAGAGCCGCCGCGCCCTCCGCGATCTGGTTTTCCCTGAATGCCAGCTCTCTAAGCGCATGCGCGATCTCGATCTCTGTGCAGGTGACGACTTCATCGACCACCGAGACAGCGAGCGGCAGCGTGATGCTGTCCTCTTCCATGCCTTCTGCAACACCGTCCGCAAGGGTATCGTGATGCTTGGTCTCGACAACACGTCCTACCGCCATCGATGCCGCAAAAGCTGCAGAATTCTGAGCGGCCACGCCGTAGACTCGTGTTCGATAACTAAAGCTCTTGAGCACGGAGCCGATCCCGCTGATCAGCCCCCCGCCTCCCATAGCGATGAAGACATTATCGATCTCCTCCGCCTGCTCAAGCAGTTCGAGCCCGATAGTTCCATGCCCGGCGACGATCTCGGGATCATTGTAGGGAGACACGTAAACGAGACCGCGGGCTGCCGCTAGCTCCTGCGAATAAAGCTCCGCCAAGCCGCTCTCCGCGCCGTGCAGAATAACTTTCACGTTGAAGGAGCGATGCGGTCGAGCTTGGTCTGCGTTACAGTCTACGGCAGCACCACGGTCAATGCCTGACCGATCGATGCAGCAGCCTGCGCCGACGCGATACAATGGTTGCCGGACGATGCCGTGATGACTTCCCGGTCGATGCCGAGTGCTGTCATCTTGCTGGCAGCTCCGCGGATCTTGAACGACCCGGTGAGCTGGAAGTTCTCGGCCTTGATGAAGAGCGCCGAGCCGGCTTCCCGACCGATATGCCGGGACGGGAGCAAGCGTGTCTCGTAGATGTGGCTGCAGATCCGCCGGCGGGCCTGCATCGATTGGGCTGCTGCCTCAAGACCGATGCTGATCATGGCATTTCTCCGTCTGGCAGTTGCTCGGAATTCGACCGATCCCTCATCTGGATCGCCCTTTCGGATAGCCTTGCAAGAATTGCAGCAGAGCATTCGATCATTCTGGCGAACTGGTCGATGATGATGTTCTCATTGGGCGAGTGAAGCATGGCTCCATGATGTGTGATGCCAAGGCCGACGATCTCGGCGCCCAGCTGTTCCACGAAGGGATGGGCCGTGCCCGAGGCTGGCGAGCTCGGTTGCACGATAGCGGGTCGGCCGAAATACCCTTCCAGAAGCTCCTTCACATCCTGAACGAACCATTGATCGGTCGACGCTCGCACCGGCTTCACATTGGCATCATGAACGATTAGCTCAATGTCCTCGAAGCAATGTCTGTCGAGATGCGCGCGCAGAAGCGCAACAATTCGTTGCGGGTCCTGATGGGGCACGAGGCGGAAATCGATCTTGACCGCGCCTTCTGCAGGCAGAACGGTCTTTGCGCCTTCGCCCGCATAACCGCCCGCGAAGCCATTCACATTGATGCAAGGCTCGAAATTGACGGCACGGTAGAAGCTCCCGGCATCAACTCCATCGAGTAGCCGCTGCGCGCCGGTCGCCTCCATCAGGCTATCAAGCGAGTAAGGAGGGGCCGAGGCCAGTTCGCTATCGCTTGGAGAAGGCTGCCGGACGGCATCGTAGAAACCGTCGATCAGGATCCGCCCCGATCGATCGCGGAGGGACGCGGTCGCGGCTGCAAGCCTCCACAGCGGATTTTCGAAGACGGCGCCGAGGCTTGAATGCAGATCCGCTCTTGCCGTTCTGGCGCGCAGCTCAATCGCCATCACACCCTTAAAGCCGCAAAGGATGATCGGACGCCCGCCTGCGTCGATCTCGCCATACTCCCACCAGCAGACATCGACCGCTTCGCCCTTAAAACGCCTTTTCAGGAAGGCTTCGAGCGACGGGCTGCCGATCTCCTCCTCACCGTCGACCAACCAGATGAGCCTGAACGGCAAGGGACCCGGATGCTGCTCCCGGAACAGGCGCCAGCCTGCGAGGCGGCTAATGAACTCCCCTTTGTCGTCTGCAACCCCGCGCCCGTACCAGCGGCCATCCCGCTCGGACATCTCGAAAGGTAGAGAATCCCACAGCGACACCGGGTCTTCGGGTTGAATGTCGTAATGATTGTAGATCATGACCGTGAGAGGGCCGCTGCCGATCTCGCCCACGACGAACGGACCTACCTCTCCAGGCTGCATCTCAGTTTCGAAGCCCGCCTCGACCAGCAGATCGCGAACGGCCTCGGCGCACTCGACGAGTCTTTCACCCCGAGCGCTGACGGATGGAATGGCCACGAGACGGCGGAGTTCTTCGCTTGCCTTCAGCAAATGGTCGTGCGGCAGCATCGTGTTGGCCTCGCCTCAAGCCAAGCCGCGGCGGGCGAGGAAGGTGTCGAGGCGGGCGAGCCCTTCCACGAGGTGTTCGGTCTTCACCCCAATACCGATCCGGATGTGGTTCTCGATCCCAAACCAGCTTCCTGCCACGACGAAGACACTTTCCTCTTCGCGAAACGCATTGGACAGGGTCTCCGAGGACATATCGAAGTCATAATGCAGGAAAGCCATGCCACCAGCCGCAGGCCGTTGCCAGGACCAGCGGTTCCGCTTCTCGATCCAGCTTTGAACGATGTCTGCATTCTCGCGCAGCAGAGCCCGCCCTCGTGCCAGAATGCGCTCACGGTTCTCCGGTGCCATCACGGCCGCGCCGACGATCTGGCTGAGGATTCCGCTGCCGATGGTGGTGTAGTCCTGACGCTTGGCTGCCTCCTCGACAACCACTTCCGGCCCAACGATCCAGCCGAGGCGCAGGCCCGGGCAGGCGAACGACTTCGACAGGCTGCTGGTGACGATGACGCGGTCGTAGCTTCCGTAGAAAGTTTCCGTTTCCGTCTTGTCGATCTCGCCGCCGCGATAGATCTCGTCGACCATGAGCCACGCTCCTGCCCTGCGTGAGGTTTCCACCAGAAGCTCGCGGCTGCGAGACGAGAGGACAGCGCCCGTCGGGTTTCCGGGATTGGTCACGGCTATCAGCTTCACACCACCGTCCACCGCCTGCGCGAGGGCATCGGGATCGATCTGCCATCCCTGATCGGCCAGGAGCGGAAGCCGCTGAACATTCATGCCAAGAGCCCGTCCCAGGCCGTCGACCTGCATGAAGTTGGGAACCGCGAAGAGAACATTGTCGCCTGGATTCACCATGGCCATCAGGGCGATCATCGTCGCCTCCGAGGAACCGTTGGTGACAAGCACATTGGAGGCCGATGCATCCGGATACCAATTTGCGATCGCAGACCGCAGATCCGGCCGGCCATCCGTCCAGCCATAGCCGAGCGGCAGCCGCAGGAGCTCCTGCGCGGCATCCGTCGGCATGATTTCCTCGATGGTCCAGGGATGCACGCCGCTTTCGGTTAGATTGATCTCGACGCCGTTCTCGAAGAGCGTCTGGTTCCGTTCCATGAGAAAGGTATCAAAGTGCACGATTGCTCCAATTCGGAAATGGCAGCGCTTCGGCGCTGAATGGACCGGGACCATGGCAGGGGAGGTTTTTAACCGTCAAGTCCAATTTGGACTTTCTTGTCCAAATTCATGATGTTACAGATCCTTAACAATTTGCTTAGCCTCGTAGGGATCCCATGAAAATCGAAGAATTCACCCTCGAGCGCATTCAGTCGCTGTACGAGAATACGGTCGAGTACAACCTGTCCGACAGCGGCGTGCATCCCTATTCCCTGCGTGAGCTCCTGACGCCTGCACAACAGGAGCAGTTGCTCGACGTGGAGCTGGGCTACGGCTGGACAAACGGACGTGTGGAGCTGCGCCAGGCCATCGCCAGGTTGTATACGGGACGTACGGCTGACGAAGTCATCGTTACCAATGGTTCGGCCGAAGCGAATTTCCTGCTCGTGATGTCGCTGCTCGAACCGGGCGACGAGCTCGTCGTCTTCGTTCCGAACTACCTGCAGATCTGGGGTTGGGCCCGTGCCGTTGGCGTGACCGTCAAGGAGATTCTTCTCCGGGAGGAGCTGGGATGGACTCCCGATCTCGACGATGTGCGCAAGGCCGTGTCCACCCGCACGAAGATGATGACGATCTGCAACCCCAACAACCCGACAGGTAGCGTTCTGTCGCGCGAGACGATGGACGGTCTCGTGGCCATTGCCCGCGAGCACGGAATCTACCTGCACGCGGATGAGGTCTACAAGGGAGCAGAGCTGGAGCAGGATGAGCCCCCGAGCTTTGCCGATCTTTATGAGAAAGCCATCATCACCAGTGGCCTCTCGAAGGCAATGGCACTGCCCGGCCTGCGCATCGGCTGGCTTGTCGGGCCTGCGCAGGAGATCTACGCGTCCTGGCAGCGCAAGGACTACACCTCGATAACGACGGGTGCCGTCAGCGAATTCGTGGCCGAGATCGTCGTGGAGCCCGCAAAGCGGCAGGAGATCCTGTCCCGCAGCAAGCGCATCCTGCGCGAGAATCTCGCTCTCCTGCAGCGCTGGGTCGATGAGAACAGCGGCCTGTTCTCTTTCGTGCCGCCCAAGGCCGGCGGCATGGCGTTCATCCGCTATGCGATGCCCATGAACTCGACGGAGCTGGTGCATCGCCTGCGTGAAGAGCGCGGCATCATGCTCCTGCCGGGCGACGTCTATGGCATGGATCACTACATCAGGATCGGTATCGGCGCGCCTGCCCATCACCTGGAGGCGGGTCTCCAGCGCCTTGCGGCCTTCGTGCGTGCGGAACTCACATGACACAGGCGCAGAAGGTGTCTCGGGCAACCGACATTAGACCGGAGCTGGCAGCCTATGCTCCGGTGTGCGACGCTATCGCCCTGCTGTTTCAGCCCTATGCGGAAGTGGTGCTGCACGATCTCTCGACCGAGACCGTTGTCTATCTATCGAGCCCGTTTTCCAAACGAGAGCTCGGCGAGCCGTCTCTCCTGCATGAAATCGATTTCAAGCCGTCCGATGTCATCATTGGCCCTTATGAAAAGGTGAACTGGGACGGCAGGCGCATCAAGTCGGTCAGCGCCGTTCTTCGTGCGGGTTCCAAGGGCATCGGCATCCTCTGCATCAACGTCGATGTATCACATTTCCATGCGGTGATGCAGACGCTGTCCACCCTCGTGGCGGTTCCCCAATTCGCCGGGAAACCGGCTTCCCTGTTCAAGGAAGATTGGCACGAGCGCATCAACGAGTATATCCAGAGCTGGACCCGTGAACGTGGGCTCTCGATCGCGGAGATGACGCGCCTGCAGAAGCAGCAGCTCGTTGCCGATCTGGCCGGCGACGGCGCCTTCGGCGGGCGCAATGCGGCAGCCTATATCTCGCGGATTCTCGGCTTGGGCCGCGCCACCGTCTACAACTACCTTCGCAAGAAGGATCAGGTCTGAGAGGGAAGAAGCGCGTCGCGCACGGCCTGCCAACTTTTCTCGTCGGGCGCGCTGATGAGACCGCCGCTCCGGTTGGCCGGACGGTAAGCAGAGCCATCGAAATGCGCCGAGTAGCCGCCAGCCTCTCGATGAATCAGCCAGCCGGCCGCGTGATCCCAGGGCATGACACTGGACGAGAACGAGAAGTGCAGGTGACCTGCGGCGATGAGCCGATAGGTATGCGCCGAGCAGCGGAGGTCCGCCGCCATCGCGACCTTCGGCAGGTTGCCCGTCACAACAGGACGCAGGTTCTCGGGAAGATAGCGCCAGGAGACGTTGCCCGCCATCTCGGCAAGCGGAGCGGCAGATGCAACACTTAGCGGAGCGGTGCTGCCGTCGGGATGCTGGATCCAAGCCCCCTCACCACGAACGGCCATGGCCCAATCGTCCGAGATCGGATCAAGGATCACTCCGCAGACGACCTCCCCTTTCATCACCACGGCCGCCATGACGCCGAACAGTGGGAGCCCGGATGCGAAGTTGAGCGTGCCGTCGACAGGATCCAGGATGAAGGCGAGATCTGCTTCGTCCAGGTCGTCAAGCAGCCGCGGATTGCGGCTTACACCTTCCTCGCCGACGACGAGGGCCGCGGGGAAGAGACGCTGAAGTTCCGTCTCGATTGCCCGTTCGGCTGCTTCGTCCGCATCCGTGACGAGGTCGAGATGACCGGTCTTGGCCCGTATGGCACCAGCGGACAAATTTCGGAAGCGTGGCAGAATCTCTGCCTTTGCCACGGTCCTGAGAAGTTCCGCGACAGTCATAGCGTCGGTTTGGGAGAAACTCATAATACTGGCCACCTAAATCATCTCCAGCGGACGCTTGCGTTTCGGCGCCGGGAACTCGGCTTCGATGGCTGCCAAGTCTTCCGGAGTCAACCGGATCTCCAGCGCCTGATGGTTTTCCCGCACATGCTGGATGCTCGACGCTTTCGGAATAGAAATTACCCCTGGCCTGTTCAGCAGCCATGCCAGAGCGATCTGAAATAGGCTTGCCTCATGCTTTCGTGCGATGGCTTGCAGCGCGCCGCCTTGGGGCAGCCTTCCCTGCTCGATCGGACTGTAAGCCATCAATGGCATGCGGCGAGCCGTCATCCATGGAATGAGGTCGAACTCGGGGCCCCGCCGGGTCACATTGTAGAGAACTTGATTGGTGGCGCAGTTCTCTCCACTTGGCACGCCAAGCAGCTCCTCCATGTCTTCCACGTCGAAGTTGCTGACGCCCCACTGTCGGATCTTGCCGGACCGGCGAAGCTCTTCGAAACCGGCGACAGTCTCCTCCAACGGCACGCTTCCGCGCCAATGCAGGAGGTAGAGATCCAGTCGATCTGTCTTCAGCCGCCAGAGGCTGCGCTCGCAGGCCTCGACGACACCCCGCCGGCTGGCATTGTGAGGGTAGACCTTACTGACGAGGAAAACGCGGTCTCGCTCTGAGGACAGAGCCTCGGCCACCAGTTCCTCGGCGGCTCCCTCCCCATACATCTCAGCCGTGTCGATGAGGGTCAGTCCAAGTTCCACCCCGAGGCGCAGGGCCTCGATCTCTTGCGTCCGGCGGCTGGCCTTCTCGGCCATCTGCCAGGTGCCCTGCCCGAGCGCGGGAACGCTTTTGCCATTCGGCAAGGTGACAGTCAGACTCATCGTCATCTCTCCTTGGGCAATCGCCTCATCCGGAAGCCAACGCACTCACGCAAGCTGGCTATTTCCCGAGGAGGTTTGCAGGGCACAAGCGCTATTGCAGGCGGGGGGTCTTCATGAAGCGGCCCCTGTCTGCCGATCGGATCGTCACGTCGAACCTGTCGCCTTCCCGCTCAATAGTGAACGGAACGTCAACACCGGCCGGACCGAGCGCCCAGATGGCCCGGTAGAACTCCGCTAGCGAGGTCACGCTCTGCTCTGCGACCGCATGGATCTGATCACCGGCACGCAGGCCGGCGCGCTGTGCCGGGGCGTCCCCTGCAAGGCCAATGATCGTGAGCTCGTCGTCATCGGCCTCGGCAACGTAGAAGCCCAGCCAGGGCCGCGGCTCGCGCTTGACTCGGCCAGACGTCAGAAGGTCGTCGAGGATGGGCTTCAGGAGATCGATGGGCACGCTCATGTTAAGGGGCACAATCGTTCCGCCGGACGCTTGGTGCTGGAGTTGAAGGGAGCCGATGCCCATAAGGTCGCCGCGCGGGCCAATCAACGCCGTTCCGCCCCAGTTTGGGTGAGCTGGCGCGGTGAAGACAGCCCCGTCGATCAGATACTCCCAATATCCCGCAAATTCCTGGCAGGCGACGACCTGGGCTGCCAGGGAATGGATCTGTCCCCCGCTTCCGCCGACGACGACCTGCTCCCCAGGTTTCAGGCGCCGGGAGTCTCCGAGCGCCAGCACCGGCACGCCAAGAGGCTCGAGCGCCTGAACCAGGCCGAAGCCGCTCTCATAATCGTAGGCGATCACATGAGCCTGCACCACACGCCCCCGGTTGGTGGTGAGCCAGACGTCCTCGGCCTCGGCAATGAGATACCCGATGGTCAGGACAAGGCCGTCATCCCGGATGACCACGCCCTGCCCCGCTCGTTCGATACCGAGAGTCTCAGCAGTGAAAGCGTCTTCAGGAACACGGGCCCGCAGGGAAACGACGGCCGACAAGGCGTTTTTCAGATCGTAATCGAGCAGCCTCGGATCAGGCTGGAATTCAGGAGGGATCTCCCATTCGTCGGGTGACTGCATGAAAAACTCCCCGGTCTCTCCGCCGAGAGCCTGCACCCTTTCAACATGGCAAGAAAAACCATCCCTTCAACAGCCCTCCCCCGTTTTGGCGCATAAAAAGCTGTGTTCTCAGGATAGGTTGAAGCAAGTCCAGGACGCCGGTGTGATCCTGATAAAAGAGGCTTGGTATTGTCTAAGAGGATTGGAATTGCCTTAGGCAGTTTCCAGGACTCTGATCGGAGATATCTCCAGTTCGACACGGTGTGCCTGCTCTTGGCGCCTGTCCACCATGCTGATGGCTCTTCTGGCATACAGGCGAAACTCATGCTTCAGGCTTCGGGAGGCGTTCTCCCAAGCTTCTGTCTCATGCCAAGCGACAAAGAACGCCCGGGCAATATGCTCGACCTCAAGATCCACCTGATCCACCTTTGCCCCCACAGAGAAACTGTTGCGTCTCTCACGGCACGCGGAACGATGCCGCTGCGTCAACAGCCAAGGTGTCTGATTTGCGGGGATGTGTCTGTATCAGAAAAGACACGATTCAAGACCTTTGAAGAAGACGACGGGATGGTCGCGCGCGCACCTACGCGGCCTCTCCTTTTCGGCTTGCAACCAAGGCCAAGATTTAGCGTTGTTTCAGGTACCTGTGGGGCTACAACATGATCACCAAAGCAACAGAATATCTTTTCTCGCCTAAAGCCACAAAACCCTCACCGCAGTATCGCAGCAATACCCCCTCGCTCCCGGCCAATATCCAGGACCATTTGGGCCGATTGCTGAGAGCAGAATATTATGAGCGCGGAGATAAGCCGCGCTTCCTGGGCGATCCTGCACTTCCGCTTGAATTCGATCCCTATCTTCAGCGTCTCGACCAGAAAGAACGAGATCTGAAATCCTCAATGATCGAGGAACAGGGAAGGCACGCTGTCGCTGTTGCGTTATTAGGACTTAATGCTTAAAAACTAGTTCTATGCACGCAAATCCTTGCAGAATGCATATCGTCAATGATGCAGCTCATTAGTTATCAACTTCGAATAGGAAGCTTTCCTATCGCTTGACGCCAGTTGCCACTGGTGCCGTTGATCATGAGACTGCCGGAGGATCGTGGAACTCTCGCCATGAATAAGAACTTCAGAAGCCATGGGAGCCATTAGCGGCAGAGCTGTTCTGAGACAGGCGTTCAGGCAACTGGAACATGAGGTGCCTGGCAAAGTCGCGCGGGTTCTTCGGAACCTTCGCCATCCAGCGGCTCGGTGGATCAGGTTGCCTGTCGGCATTCTCTTCGCCATTGGAGGAATATTCTCGATCCTGCCTTTCCTCGGATTGTGGATGCTGCCGTTAGGCCTGCTGCTGATGGCCTATGACATCCGCTTCCTGCGGAAACCTGTCGGTCATTTTACCATCTGGGCTGTTCGAAAATGGGCCCGGCTCAGGCAGCGGTTCTGTCCAGAACGGCCTCAATGATAGCATGGCCCGAAAGACACGGGTCAGAGGCGCTACCGGTCCGGTAGAACGCCTCCAAGCTCGTCTTCGATGTAAATCGAGATGATCTCCTTGAAACTCTTCTCTGCCTGAAAGCCTAGACCTTCGGCCCTGCGCGCATCGAAGCGCTCGGGCCAGCCTTCGACAAAGCTCACGATGGTCGGATCGATCTCGTGCCGGATCCGGGCGACGCAACGGTCGCCGGCGATCCGCCTGAGCGCATCAATCTGCTCAGCGACGGTCACTGACACACTCGGCATCGTCAAATTGCGGCGAGGTCCCACCTGGGAGAGGTCGAGAGTTGCCGCATGGATGAGGAAGTCAACGGCTGACCGCGGCGAAGCGTGGGAATGGCGCACCTCCAAAGGCACCGGCAGGACAGCCTCCTGCCCGTTCAAAGGTTCGCGAATGATGCCAGAGAAGAACCCTGAAGCGGCCTTGTTGGGCTTTCCAGGACGTACGCAGATGGTCGGCAGCCGGATGCCGATACCGTCAAAGAAGCCTCGTCGCGAATAGTCGGCCAGCAGCAGCTCGCCTATGGCCTTCTGGGTGCCGTAGCTCGTAAGAGGTGTCAGGAAGAACTCATCGCCGATTGCCTCCGGAAAAGGCGCCCCGAACACGGCGATGGATGACGTAAACACCAGCCGCGGTCGATAGCCATCTCCGATATGGCGAATGGCATCGAAGAGGAACCGGGTGCCGTCCAGATTGATCCGATAGCCCTTCTCCAGATCGGCCTCCGCTTCGCCGGAAACGATCGCAGCCAAATGAAAGATGACATCCGGGCGGGACGCCACGAGGCGCTCGGCCTCGCCTAGGATGGAGAAGTCGGATTTCAGAGTGTCGATTGCAAACGGTGCCTCAAGTCGCTCCGGCTCGACCACGTCGTGCAGGACAAGACGGGAGATCTCCTGCCCGCCGAGATGCCGTTCTTTCAGCAGGCGCTCGACGAGCTTACGGCCGACCATTCCGGCGGCTCCGAGAATGAGGATCTGCATCGATCAAAATCCCTTATTCAGCAATGCCGCAGCTGGGTACCGTGAATTATCTGGACATTAGAAACGTAGGTGGCGCCGCTGTCAGCGGCGCCACCTCTTCATAATGGAAGAATTACTTTCCCCGAACCTTCGTCAGCTCGTCCTGCATCATCTTCACGGTTTCCGGACCGATCGTCGACGCATGCTTCTCCCAAACGGCCTTCGCCTGCTCGCGCATGCGGTTGGCCTCCTGTGCATTCAGCTCGTTGACCACGACGCCTTGACCCTTGATCTTGTTGAGCGAGGCCTCAGACAGCTCACGGGAGACTTTCCGCTGCTCATCGCGAGCCACAGCCGCACAATCGCGCAATGCCGCCTGCTCATCCTTCGACAATCCGTCCCACAGCTTCTTGGAGTAGAGAACGAGGAACGGCGTATAGGCATGACGGGTGACCGACAGGTACTTCTGCACCTCGGAGAACTTCGAGGTATCAATGGTCACGAAGGGATTCTCCTGACCGTCGATGGCCTTGGTCTCCAGTGCTGTAAACACCTCACCGAAAGCCATCGGAACGGCATTGGCGCCCAGGGTCTTGAAGGTGTCGAGGAACACATTGTTCTGCATCACGCGGACCTTGAGGCCCTTAAAGTCCTCCCACTTCTCGACCGGACGACGCGAGTTTGTGAGGTTGCGGAATCCGTTCTCCCAATAAGCCAGATTGACGAGGCCAACCGACTCAAGCTTCGCGTCGATGTGCTTACCGAAGCTGCCATCGAGGACAGCATCAGCCTCCTTCTCGTTGGCGAACAGAAACGGCAGATCGAAGACGCCGAGATCCGGCAGGATGCCGATCAGCGGCGAGCTTGAGGTGACGACCATCTCCTGCGTGCCGGAGCGAAGAGCCTGGGTCGCCTGCAGATCACCGCCGAGGGCATTGCCCCAGAAGCCCTGAACCTTCAGCTTTCCGCCTGACTTGTCGGTCAAGCATGCCCTGAACTTCTCAACCCCTTTACCGTTGGGGTGATCCTCGTTCACACCGTTGGAAATACGGATGTTACGCTCGGTGAATTGCGCATAGGCCGGAAGAGCCGCAAGGATGGTCGCCGCAACACCTGTAGCAAGGGTATATTTGAGCGCTTTCATGGTTGTTTCCTCTCTCTTTGTTTAACTTCAGCCGAGTTAGCGTCCCCGCAACAAAGCGAGGGGCACCGTCACCAGCTCGGGGATTACGATGAGCAAGACGAGCACGATCAATTGAGCGATCAGGAATGGGTTAACCCCTCGGATCACGGCTCCCATCGGAATACGAGCCACGCCGCTTACCACATTGAGTACAATCCCAACCGGAGGCGTGATCAGTCCGATCGCATTGTTGATGATGAACAGAACGCCGAAATAGACCGGGTCGATGCCTGCCTGCTTGACAATCGGCATAAGAACCGGGGTTAGGATCAGAACTGTTGGGGAGAAGTCCAGCGCCGTTCCGACGATGACAACAAGGAACATCAGGGCGAACATGAGCAGGGTCTTATTGCCCATCAGAGGCTCGATAAGACCGCTGATCTCACCCGGAATGTTGGCCTGGGTGATCAGCCAAGCAGACACGAGTGCGGCCGCCACGAGGAACATCACCACGGCAGTCGTTTTGGCCGCTGTGAGAAACACCCCATACAGCATCGAGGGTTTCAGTTCGCGATAGACGAACATGCCAATCAGAAGAGCATAGACAGCAGCTAGAACGGCTGCCTCTGTTGGGGTCACGATCCCCCACTTGATCCCGCCCAGGATCATGACCGGCATCAGGAGTGCATAGAACCCGTCGACGAAGGCTTTGCCCCGCTCCCGCATGGATGTGCGCGGGGTCGTCTGCATCTTGTCTTTCCTGCTGACGATCGCCCATGCCACGACCAATGAGACGCCCATCATCAAGCCAGGCACGACACCGGCGAGGAACAGCTGCGAGATGGAGACATTGGCAGCAACGCCAAAGATGATGAAGCCGATGGAAGGCGGGATCACCGGAGCGATGATGCCTCCTGCGGCGATAAGACCGGCAGCGCGGGGAATGTTGTATCCGGCGTCTCGCATCATCGGGATGAGAATAGCCGCGAGAGCAGCGGTATCTGCTGCGGCGGATCCCGATAATGCAGCTAGGATCAGGGCTGCCACGATGGTGACATAACCCAACCCGCCATGAATATGGCCCAGGCACGCCAGCGCGAAGTTGACGATGCGCTTCGACAGCCCACCCACATTCATCAACTCTCCGGCCAACAGAAAGAAAGGCACGGCCAGGAGTTGGAAGTTGTCTGCCCCTATGATCATGTTCTGAGCGACGATCTGGCTGTCGAAGTTGCCAAGCCAGAGCATGAGCGCCAGCGCGCAGACGATGAGCGCGAAGGCGATCGGCATTCCCAGGGCCATGGCCCCCAGAAGAGATGTGAGGAATACGACAATCGTCACTCGAGGTGCCCTCTCAGATCATTCGCTTCATCGTCACTGTAGTCGCCAGAGAAAGCCCGCAGTTCCTGACCGCTCAGGCGTCCGGTGAGAACCCGCAGGATGCGGAGCGCAGCCATCAGGCCCAGCCCGATGCTCGCGAAGAAGCCAACGCCATAGACCCAGAGCATCGAGATTTCCGTGATGGGAGCATAGTTGGTGGCGTTGATCTCCGCCTGCTGCCAAGTTCCCCAAAAGAAGACGGCGCAGCATCCAATCACGAATAGGTCAGATAGTACCATGCAGACCTTGCGCCCCTGATCCCCCAAGCGGACCACCAGGGTTTCCACACCAAGGTGAGCGTTCTGCCGTCCCACCACGACCGCTCCGATGAATGTCAGCCAGACGAAGAAGTACCGGGAGAGTTCTTCGGATACGTCGATCCCGGTATCGAAGAGGTAGCGCAGGACGACATTGCCAAAGACCATGACAACCATGGCGGCGAGCAGCAAGACCAAGAGGCCCTCTAGGCCCTTGAAGAAGAAGGATATAGCCCTGTTCACCGCTGCTCCCTGTTTCCTGTCCCTGCCCACATTATTCTGTTCGCCTCAGGCAACTGTTCAAGGTCACTCATGGGCAAAGTTTCACTGATCTAAGGCGCAGCCTTGACGAGTGTCAATTCGGTGCGGAACGGGTTTTGAGCTTTAGACGCTGCAATAAGTCCAAATTTTATGGAAGCGTTCTAATGTTGCGAATTATACTTATGAATACCATCCTGATGGCACATTTCGGTGGATACCGTACTACTCTCTTCAGCATCCAAGGCGTCAACTGTAACTGTTGTTCTCTGCCGTTTTTCATGTCCACATGGGTTGCAGCCACGACGAGAGTTCAATGAAGATCACCCGGGTCGAGACAGTCCGCCTCCAGGAATTTGCAAACATCATCTGGGTTCGCCTTCACACGGATGAGGGCCTTATTGGTTTGGGTGAAACCTTCATGGGCGCAGCTGCCGTGGAGGCCTGTATCCATGAGACCGTCGCAGCCAAGCTGATCGGGCGTGACCCGCTTCAGATCGAGGCGATCAACCGGGATCTCCAGAACTATCTTGGCTGGCGATCGGCCGGGGTGGAAACACGGGGCAACTCAGCTGTCGACATTGCCTTGTGGGACCTGTTCGGCAAGGCTCATGGCAAGCCCATTTGCGAAATGCTGGGTGGGCGCTCGCGGGAGAAGATTCGGGTCTACAACACCTGCGCCGGATACCGATATATCCGCGACAACCGTGCTCAGAAGGTGGCGAACTGGGGAGTCGGTAGCGCAGAAGGTGCATACGAGGATCTGGAGGCGTTCCTGCACAACGCCGACGATCTAGCGCATTCCCTGCTGGAGCAGGGCATCACGGGGATGAAGATCTGGCCATTCGATGTCGCAGCCGAGCGCAGCCACGGCTATGACATATCTCCTGCGGAACTCAGGACAGCCCTTGAGCCGTTCGCCAAGATCCGCAAGGCCGTCGGCGACAAGATGGACATCATGGTCGAGTTTCACTCCCTGTGGAGCCTGCCGATGGCCAAGAAGCTTGCCGCGGCTCTCGCAGAGTTCGACACCTATTGGCACGAAGATCCGTTCCGCCTCGACAACATTGGCGACCTCAAGGAGTATGCCCTGCACTCCAAGGCATGGGTCTGCGCATCCGAAACCCTTTCCTACACGCACGCCTTCCGGGAATATCTCGAAACCGGAGTCGCCGGCGTCGCCATGCTCGATCTGTCCTGGTGCGGCGGCCTCACCGAGGCGCGCAAGATTGCCGCACTGGCCGAAGCGTGGCATGTGCCGGTTGCGCCCCATGACTGCACCGGGCCGGTGGTTTACGCAGCCTCCTGCCACTTCTCCCTGCATGCGAGGAATGCTTTGATCCAGGAAAGCGTCCGGGCGTTCTACACCGGCTGGTATACGGAGTTGGTGACCGAATTGCCCGTCGTCACGAATGGAGAGGTCACGGTCAACATGAAGCCGGGCCTAGGCCTGGAGTTATTGCCGGATCTCTGCAGCCGGCCGGATGCGATCGTCAGACTATCCGAGAACTCATAATCGAGACCGGAGGACCATTTGAAGACATGGAATGCCATGAGCGATTTGATTGATGCTTTAAAAGCTGCCCTTGGATCTCAGGTTAAGACAGGATCCGATATTCCTTTGCGCAATCATGCCGATGCCAGCGGGCTTCCGCCTACGCCCCCCAAAGCTTTGGTCATGCCGCAGACGACCGAGGATGTTGCCACAGCTCTTCGCATTTGCCACGAGCATAAGTACGCCGTCGTTGTCCAGGGCGGTCTAACGGGATTGGCAGGCGGTGCGCACCCTCAGGCCGGAGAAATCGCCCTCTCCCTCGAGCGCATGACAGGCATCGAAGAGATCGATGCCGCCAGCGCGACGCTGACGGCTCTTGCCGGAACGCCGCTCGCAGCCGTGCAGCAGGCCGCTGATGAGGCTGGCTATCTGTGCGGGATCGATCTCGGTGCGCGAGGCACCTGCACCATCGGCGGCAATGCTGCTACCAATGCCGGCGGCAATCAGGTGCTGCGTTACGGCATGGCCCGCCGCAACATCCTTGGTCTGGAAGTTGTTCTCGCGGACGGCACCGTCATCCGATCCTTGAACAAGATGCTGAAGAACAATGCCGGCTATGACTGGACGCAGTTGTTCATCGGAAGCGAAGGAACCCTCGGCGTCATCACGCGAGTTGTGATCGGGCTGCACCCGAAACCCCAGGGCCTTCAGACCGCTCTCTGCGCTGTCGAGAGCTTTGAGGACGGGCTCCTTGTTCTGCGGCAGTTCCAGCAGGCGCATCCGGGGCGCCTGCTGGTGTTCGAGGCGATGTGGCGGGAGTTCATGACCGTCGCCACCCAAGTCTGCGGACTCTCAAAAGCTTTCGAGGCCGAGCATGACATCACGCTCCTGATCGAAGCGGATATGGGACAAGACCCAGCAGGAACGGAGGCGTTCTCGCTTGTCCTTAGTGACCTCTATGAGCAGGGCTTGATCAAGGACGCTTTGGTCGCACAATCGCGCACCGACCGAAACCGGTTCTGGGCCTACCGGGAAACGCCCTATGAGTATGGCCGCTTCCTGCCTGAGGAGATCCGCTTCGATGTCAGCGTTCCGCTCGACCGGATGACGGAGGCCGTCGCACATCTGCGTGAGGAGATGCCAAAGCATTGGCCGGAGGCTATCTGGGTGGTTTTCGGACACGTCGCAGACAGCAACATTCATATCAATGTGGCCATTCGGGAAATGACTGACGCGACCAAGAAGGGTGTCCAGAGGCTTGTCTATGACCTCGTCTCACGCCTCGGCGGCTCGGTGTCGGCCGAGCATGGCATAGGACGCATCAAGCGGCCTTACCTGCCCTTGAGCCGATCCGGACCTGAACTCGCCTTGATGGCCAAGATGAAGCAGACCCTCGACCCTGCTGGCATTCTCAACCCTGGAAGGGTGCTTTAGGCGCAGCCGGCGGAACGAAGGCGCATGATGATGAATGTTGTAAATCTCTTCGGTCTCTCCGGACGGGTTGCTCTGGTGACAGGATCGAGCGCGGGAATTGGCTTTGCCCTTGCCCATGGGCTTGCAGGAGCCGGAGCCAAGGTTGTTCTCAACGGGCGCGAGCCGGCGAAACTTGCACTGGCTGCCGAGCGGCTCCGCCAGGAAGGCCTGTCGGCACATGAGATGGCCTTTGATGTCACCGACAGCAGTGCAGTCAGGCCAGCCATTGAATGGATCGAGGACAATGTCGGTCCCATCGACATCCTAGTCAACAATGCCGGCATGCAGCTTCGAGCGCCGCTCGAAAATTACCCGGAAGATGCCTGGCATGCCTTGATGAAGACAAATGTCGACAGCGTCTTCCATGTTGGGCAGGCCGTTGCAAAATGCATGATCCCGCGCGGACGAGGCAAGATCATCAACATCTGCTCGGTCCAGAGCGAGCTCGGGCGCCCCTCCATTGCTCCCTATGCGGCGAGCAAGGGAGCAGTAAAGATGCTCACCAAGGGCATGGCGATCGATTGGGGAAAGCACGGACTTCAGGTCAACGGCCTTGGTCCTGGATATTTCAAGACGGAACTCAACCGCGCGCTCGTGGAGGACAAGGCCTTCTCCGAATGGCTGATCGGTCGAACTCCCTCTCGCCGCTGGGGTGAGCTGGAAGACCTCGTCGGAGCCGCAATCTTCCTCGCCTCGAATGCCTCAAACTTCGTCAACGGGCAGATCATCTATGTCGATGGAGGAGTGACGGCCTCGCTCTGAGACATCGCTTATGAGATAACCGTTTTGAGCCTATTGAGCAATTTCCCGGATCCAGCGTTCAGCACCAGCCGGCGAAACTCACACTTAACTTTTCATGCGTAAATGAGTCGCCAATGGCGGTTGCATTCTCATTACAGGATGGTTAGCAACTGCCCTGTGATTTGCCAGATAAGCTACTTGGGAGGATTCCGATGGCCCACGGAGCGTACTGCGTTGCGTTCAAGCATAATCGCTGGACTGTTTCGCAGTTTGGGAGAGATCTGGGTTCCTTCTATTTCCGCGCCAAGGCTTTGAAATTCGCAGTTGAATCGGCTTGCTGGTCCGCCGTATCTAACTGCCCGACGGTGTTCGTTCTCGACCGTACCGGCGACTTCTACACCGCATGGCAAGGCGACAGGGATACACTCACCGCGACTACTTGAACATCTTAGCGGCAGCCTGTGCCGCAGTGATATCTTGTTCTTCGAACAGCTTGGAAACTGAAATACATCGCTAAGGGCATAATGATGAAATGACCTTCATCATAGAGGCACTTAGGAAGTTACGCTACTGCAGCCTCTGGTCGCGCTGTGACACTCTCTAACTCGACTATCTCTGGCAGCTTCATCAGATCCTGGATCTTCTCGGCCAAATCAGTTGCACGATAAGGCTTGTAAAGAAGATTGAGATCGTTGAGCGTCTCTTCACCATCGAAGTAGCCGGTTGTCAGGAGAACTTGAATCTCTGGGTGCTCTTGTTGGATGAGGCGGGCAAGATCAACGCCACTCAGATCCCCGGGCATTCGAACGTCGGAGAGTACGAGAGATATATCCCTCGTTTTTTTCAGGATTCGGGCGGCCTCGTCGCCGTTCTCGGCCTCATGTACCGTGAAGCCAAGAGAGTGAAGTGTGGATGTGGCGACTTGACGGACTGCAGGATTGTCCTCGACCACTAAGATAGTTCGCCCCTCGCCGAACGGCGTGGTAACGCCCGTGTGATTGTTGGAGGTATCTTCGGCGATCTCATATGACCGAGGGAGGAAGATGCGGATTGTCGTCCCGACATTTTGCGCACTATCCACTTCTACGCGGCCGTGACATTGCTGAACAAAGCCATAGACCATGCTGAGACCGAGACCGGTACCCTTGCCACTTTCCTTTGTCGTGAAGAACGGCTCAAAGACTTTCGCGAGTACTTCAGGCGGCATTCCGATCCCGGTGTCTTGAACCGCAATTTCCACGTAATCACCGCGTGGAAGAGACTTTCCTTCTTCTACAGTCTGGTTTGCAACGGTGATTGTCAGATCGCCGCCATCCGGCATAGCGTCTCGAGCATTCACGGCAAGATTCAGTAGAGCCGCTTCGAACTGGGCCCGATCAACCTGAATCGGCCAAATGTTGTCATCTGCACGGACGCTGGCGTTTATGTTCTCACCGAGTGTCCTGCGCATGAGCTCCAGGAGGCTCGGCATCAGGCTCATCACGTTGATCGTCGACACCTGCAGTGCCTGACGGCGGGAGAAGGTCAGGAGCCGATAGGTGAGATCCGCGCAGTGCTGCGCGCTCTCCATGGCCATTCGAACCCGCCGCTCCGCCTTCTCATTGCCCTGTATGGATTTCTTGAGAAGGTCGAGATTCCCGATGACGACGCTCAGCATGTTGTTGAAATCGTGAGCGATGCCACCCGTCAGGCGACCAACGGCCTCAAGCTTGCTGGCATGAAGCAGATTCTGCTCCATCTGCTTGCGCTCGGTGATGTCGAACCACATCCCAAAGAACTCGCGTGGGCGACCTTCGTCATCCCGCATGAGAACCGTCTGATCGAGAAAGTATCGCTCAACGCCATCTGCGCAAAGCCAGCGATATTCGAGGCTGACGAACCCTTCTTCCTCTAATCGCTTGAGTTCATTCAAGATCCTGTCCCGATCCTCGTCGTTGATCCGGGAGGACCAGAAGTCTGAACGTTCAAGGAAGGCTTCTGGACGAAAGCCGCTGATCCGTTCGATGCTTTCGTTGGTGAAGTGAAGCTGCCTGTGATCTTTCTGGACGGACGCCGTATAGAGCGCAATCGGCAGCGACTGCAGAACGATGGCCTGATGCTCCTCGCGCCGCCGCAGGGCCTGCTCGGCCTTCAGCTTCTCGCTACGGACCCGCAGGTTGTCCATGAGGAGATGGCGCTCCTGCTCCGCCTGGCGGCGGATCTCCTCCGTCTTGCGATAGAGATCGACAAAGATATCCACCTTCGACTTGAGGATCAGGGGCTCGATAGGTTTGAAGACATAGTCGACTGCACCTGCCGAGTACCCTTTGAAGACATGCATGTCGTCTTTGTTGAAGGCCGTCAGGAAAAGGATCGGAACCCGCGATGAGCGGGGTCTGTTTCGAATCAGGCTGGCAACCTCATAACCGTCCATCCGGGGCATCTGCACATCGAGAAGGATGGCCGCGAAGTCGTCTTGAAGAACACGACGCAAAGCGGACTCGCCTGAATCGGCGGTGACGATCTCCACACCGGGAGATCGCAACACCTCTTCAACGGCGATCAAATTCCTGGGGTCGTCATCGACCACTAGGATCTTGGCCAGGATGGGATCCGTCACAGGACGGGCCGAGACCAGATGAAACTCATCCGCCCCCAGGCCCGCATCAACCCGCCCAGCGTCTTCGATCATGAGTTCAACCCGACACCTGCCGCGCCATTGGGAGCGGCCTTCCCTTCAGGGATATAGGTGCTCCGGCTCAACTGAACGCGCAGGACGGCAAGAAGCTGATCGATATCCACAGGTTTCGACACATAATCCGTCGCACCTGCTTCGAGACACTTCTCACGATCGCCTTTCATGGCCTTGGCGGTGACGGCAACAAGCGGCAGATCACGGTATTGCGGGATGTTCCGGATCTCGCGCATGGTTTCGTAGCCGTCCATTCCCGGCATCATGATGTCAACCAGGGCAACATCGATATCGGGATTGGCCTGAAGCTTCTCGATTCCTTCCGCACCGTTCTCCGCGAAGATCACGGATAACCCATGTTGCTCGAGCGCGCTCGTCAGCGAGAAGATGTTGCGCATGTCATCATCGATGATGAGCACCTTGCGTCCATCGAGCGATCCATCGGCCCGATGTTCGACAATGATGTGCTTATCCTCAGGAATGGCGCTGATCGCCCGGTGGAGGAACAGCGCCGTGTCATTGAGAAGCCGCTCGGACGAGCCCTCGCCTTTGACGACGATCGTTGCAGCAATGTTCTGCAATCGACGCTCTTCCTCCCTGGTGAGATCCTGACCGGTGTAGATGACGATCGGCAGTTCCTCACCGCCGTTGGTCTTGCGAATACGCTCGATCAGTTCGGCGCCGGGCAGATCCGGAAGGCCGAGGTCCACGATGGCACAATCGAAGGGTCGCACCTGGATGACCTCCAGAGCGCCTTCGGCCGTCCCGACGGCAGTGACATCGACCTGCTCGTTCTTCATGAGTTCGGACAAGCTCATGCGCTGATTGTCGTCGTCCTCGACGAGGAGAAGCTTCTTCACCGGCCGATCGATGAACTCCTTCGTGCGGTTGAGCGCCCCCATGAGAGCCTCTCGGTCGACAGGCTTCTCGAGGAAGCCGAAGGCGCCGGCCTTGAGGCCGCGCTTCTTCTGATCGTCGACCGAAATCACATGAATGGGAACGTGCCTCGTCCTCGGATCATGCTTCAGCAGGTCGAGGAGTGCCCACCCGTCCATGTCGGGCAATCCGATGTCGAGGGTGATTGCATGGGGCTTGTAGCGATGGGCCAAGGCAAGCGCCGAAGCGCCGTCCATGGCGATAAGGCCCTTGAAGCCCTCCTCCCGCGCAAGTTCCAGCAGCACCGATGCAAACATCGCATCGTCCTCAATGATCAGCACGATGCGGTCGCCCACCGTGATCGCATGCCGATCATCGAGGGACGCGGAAAGCGCCATGGCAGCGGAAGGCTGCCGGATCATCGTTCCGGATGTATCCTCGGACGGCATGTAGGATCCCGCTCCGTCGCCGATCGCTCGCGCTGCAGATGCCGTGCTCAGCGCTCCATGACTTGAAGGAGGCTCCACGGGGACGAAGAGCGTGAACGTGGAGCCGCTTCCTGGCGTGCTCGACACCACGATCTCGCCGCCAAGGAGGCGCGCGATCTCACGGCTGATCGACAGGCCGAGACCGGTTCCACCGTACTTGCGGCTCGTGGTCCCGTCCGCCTGCTGGAACGCCTCGAAGATGATCCGTTGTTTTTCCTCGGGAATGCCGATGCCGGTATCTGTTACGGACATGGCGATCCATTGGCTTCCAGCCCGCAGCGGCGAGCCCTCGGCCGAACCGATTTGAAGCGTCACGCCTCCACGTTCCGTGAACTTGAAGGCGTTCGACAACAGATTGCGCAGTACCTGCTGCAGGCGCTTCGAATCCGTTCTGATAGCCAGCGGGAGCTTCGGATCGACCTCGACGTGGAAATTGAGCTTCCTCTCCTCCGCCACCTGGCGGAAGGTTCGGTCCATGTTCTCGACCAAATCCTTGAAGGCCACGTTGGAGACCTCAAGGCTGACCGTTCCGGATTCGATCTTGGACAGGTCCAGAATGTCGTTGATGAGCGACAAGAGATCGGAACCGGCCGCGTGGATCGTCTTGGCAAATTCCTTCTGCTTGTCCGTCAGGTTGCCATCGGAGTTTTCGGTCAGAAGCTTGGACAGTATCAGGAGCGAGTTGAGAGGCGTCCTCAGCTCATGGCTCATATTGGCCAGGAACTGCGATTTGTAGCGCGAGGTCAGGGAGAGCTGCTCGGCCTTTTCCTCAAGGGCGGTCTTGGCAATGGAGACCTCCTGGTTCTTTGTCTCCACTTCCCGCTTCTGGATTTCAAGCAGTCGCGCCTTGTCCTCAAGCTCCTCGTTAGTCCTCTGGAGCACCTCCTGCTGCTGGCGCAGAAGCTCCTCGGACTGACGCAACGTGGCTGCCTGCTGCTCGAGACGATCGTTGGTGTTCCGCAACTCCTCCTGCTGGCTCTGCAGCTCGGTGGTCAGAAGCTGAGACTGCTTCAGGAGACCTTCCGTGCGCATGTTGGCCGCAATCGTATTCAGAACGATACCGATCGATTCCGTCAGCTGGTCGAGGAAGGACTGGTGGGTTTCGGAGAAGCGGTTGAACGAAGCCAGCTCGATCACCGCCTTCACCTCCTGCTCGAACAGAACCGGCAGGACGATGATGTTGAGCGGCGCGGCCTCGCCAAGCGCCGAACCGATCTTGATGTAATCGTTCGGTGCGTTGGTGAGAAGAATGCGCTTCTTCTCGTAAGCGACTTGGCCGACGAGCCCCTCCCTCAGGCGGAAGCGGTTTCCAAGATGCTTGCGCTCCGTGAAGGCATAGGAAGCGACGAGTTCCAGACTCGGTTCCTCGCCACGGTTCTCGACCGTGTAGAACACGCCCTGTTGCGCATTCACCAGCGGGGCAATCTCCGACAGGATCATGTTGGAGACGGTGGCGAGATCGCGCTCGCCCTGCAGCATGCGGGTGAACTTGGCGAGGTTGGTCTTCAGCCAATCCTGCTCCGCATTCTTGAGCGTCGTATCGCGCAAGTTGCGGATCATCTCGTTGATGTTGTCCTTCAGCGCTGCAAGCTCGCCAAGGGCTTCCGCGGTGATCGACCGGGTCAGGTCGCCGCGCGTCACGGCCGTAGCGACTTCTGCGATGGCTCGCACCTGGTTGGTTAGGTTGGCGGCGAGCTGGTTAACGTTGTCCGTGAGATCGCGCCAGAGACCCGACACGCCTTCCACGCGGGCTTGGCCCCCGAGCTTTCCTTCCGTGCCCACCTCTTTCGCCACGCGGGTCACCTCGGAGGCGAAGGAGTTGAGCTGGTCCACCATGGTATTGATGGTGTTCTTGAGCTCCAGCATCTCGCCCTTGACGTCGACCGTGATCTTCTTGGAGAGGTTGCCGTTCGCCACCGCCGTGGTCACGTCCGCGATGTTACGCACCTGACCCGTCAGGTTGGCGGCCATCATGTTCACGTTGTCGGTCAGGTCCTTCCAGGTACCGCCGACACCCCGGACTTGTGCTTGGCCGCCGAGCTTGCCCTCCGTGCCCACCTCGCGGGCCACGCGGGTCACCTCGGAGGCGAAGGAGTTGAGCTGGTCCACCATGGTGTTGATGGTGTTCTTCAGCTCCAGCATCTCGCCTTTAACGTCGACGGTGATCTTTTTGGACAGGTCACCGTTCGCGACCGCCGTGGTCACGTCCGCGATGTTACGCACCTGGCCGGTGAGGTTGGCCGCCATCATGTTCACGTTGTCGGTCAGGTCCTTCCAGGTCCCGGCAACGCCCTTCACCTGGGCCTGGCCGCCGAGTTTGCCCTCAGAGCCCACCTCGCGGGCCACGCGGGTCACCTCGGAGGCGAAGGAGTTGAGCTGGTCCACCATCGTGTTGATGGTCGATTTCAGCTCCAGCATCTCGCCTTCGACCACGACGGTAATCTTCTTCGACAGGTCGCCCGTTGCAACCGCAGTCACGACCTCGGCGATGCCGCGCACCTGGCCGGTGAGGTTCGCCGCCATAAGGTTCACGTTATCGGTGAGGCCCTTCCAGACGCCGCCGACACCTTTCACCTGCGCCTGACCACCGAGCTTGCCCTCGGAGCCCACTTCCTTCGCGACGCGGGTCACCTCGGAGGCGAAGGAGTTGAGCTGGTCCACCATGGTATTGATGGTGTTCTTCAGCTCGAGAAGCTCACCACGCACATCGACGGTGATCTTCTTGGAGAGGTCGCCGTTCGCCACCGCCGTGGTCACATCGGCGATGTTACGCACCTGGCCGGTCAAGTTGGCCGCCATCATATTCACATTGTCGGTCAGGCCTTTCCAGACGCCTCCGACGCCTTCCACGCGGGCCTGACCTCCCAGCTTACCTTCCGTGCCCACCTCTTTCGCAACGCGGGTGACCTCGGAGGCAAAGGAGTTGAGCTGGTCCACCATGGTATTGATGGTGTTCTTCAGCTCGAGAAGCTCACCACGCACATCGACGGTGATCTTCTTGGAGAGGTCGCCGTTCGCCACCGCCGTGGTCACGTCCGCGATGTTACGCACCTGGCCTGTGAGGTTCGCCGCCATCATGTTCACGTTGTCGGTCAGGTCCTTCCACGTACCACCGACTCCCTTCACCTGGGCCTGGCCGCCGAGCTTGCCCTCCGTGCCCACCTCGCGGGCCACGCGGGTCACTTCGGAGGCGAAGGAGTTCAGCTGGTCCACCATGGTGTTGATGGTGTTCTTCAGCTCCAGCATCTCGCCCTTGACGTCGACGGTGATCTTCTTCGACAGGTCACCGTTAGCAACCGCCGTGGTCACATCGGCGATGTTACGCACCTGACCGGTGAGGTTGGCCGCCATCATGTTCACATTGTCGGTGAGGTCGCGCCACAGGCCGGCAGCGCCAGGCACGAGCGCTTGGCCCCCGAGCTTGCCTTCGATACCCACCTCGCGTGCCACGTTCGTCACCTGATCGGCGAAGGTGGCCAATGTGTCGATCATGCCGTTGATGGTGTCCGCCAGCGCCGCAATCTCGCCCTTGGCATCCACGGTCAGCTTGCGCGTAAGGTTGCCGACGGCGACGGCAGTCACGACCTCGGCGATGCCGCGCACCTGGCCGGTAAGGTTCGCCGCCATCATGTTCACGTTGTCGGTCAGGTCCTTCCAGGTGCCGCCGACACCCTTCACCTGTGCTTGCCCGCCGAGCTTGCCTTCCGTGCCCACCTCTTTCGCCACGCGGGTCACTTCGGAGGCGAAGGAGTTGAGCTGATCCACCATGGTGTTGATGGTGTTCTTCAGCTCAAGCATCTCGCCCTTGACGTCAACCGTGATCTTCTTGGAGAGGTTGCCGTTTGCCACCGCGGTTGTGACCTCGGCGATGTTACGCACCTGACCGGTGAGGTTGGCTGCCATCATGTTCACGTTGTCGGTCAGGTCTTTCCAGGTACCGGCAACGCCTTTCACCTGCGCCTGACCACCAAGCTTGCCCTCGGTGCCCACCTCTTTCGCGACACGGGTCACCTCGGACGCGAACGAGCTCAGCTGGCCCACCATGGTGTTGACCACCTTGCCGATGCGCAGGAATTCGCCGCGCAGGGGGCGGCCTTCAATCTCGAGCTGCATGGTCTGGCTGAGATCGCCCTTGGCCACCGCGCCGATCACGCGGGCCACCTCGGTTGTCGGTTGGACGAGATCGCCGATCATCGAATTGACAGAGTCGATGCACTCGTTCCAGCAACCGGTTGCTGCCGCAAGGCGTCCGCGCTCGCCGATCCGCCCTTCCTTGCCGACGACCTTGGCCACCCGGTCCAGTTCCTGGGCCAGCCCCTTGTTCAGGTCAGCGATGTCGTTGAAGGCCTCGGCGATCTCGCCGTCGATGCCGGTCAGATCCGATGGCAGGCGCACGGAGAAGTCGCCTCTCCGGAATGCGCGCAGGGTTTTGAGCAGCAGCTTGGGATCAAGCTGCGAAATGGCGGTTTCGACTTGTGACATAAGGCCCCCTGTTACGCTGTTCCAGGCTTACCCGCGCCTGGATCCCCATATGCCGACGTCCCAAAAGCTACTTTGTTCGTCTTCGGATGGAATTCGACCCTGCGTAACACTTTTCAAGGGATCATAGTTCCCTAAATCCAGAAAAATTTTTCCGGCACTAGGGAGCCTCAAGCCGGCCCTTTATGGCCCATTGCCCCGGGCCGTCGGTTGCGCTCACATGGGGGCTACCGCCCAGGAAATTATCCCAGCGGTCAACAACACTAAACCCTAGGGAGTCGCCATGCCATCCTCTTCCTACTCGAGACGCCAATACATGCTTGGCCTTCTGCTCGGAGCCGGAGCCTGCCTTGTCTCGGGAGCGGCGTTTGCCCAGCCGGCAGCTTATCCGACCAGACCAGTCCGCCTCATCGTGCCCTTCACGCCGGGCGGCACCACGGACATCTTCGCCCGGCTCGTAGGCGAGAAGCTGTCCCAGTCCTTAGGCCAGCAGTTCGTCATCGAGAACCGTGGCGGTGCCGGCGGCAATATCGGGGCTGATGCGGTCGCGAAGGCAGAGCCGGACGGTTACATGCTGGTCATGGGCACGGTCGGCACTCATGCCATCAATCCGAGCCTCTATGCCAAGATGCCCTACGATGCGCTCACCGATTTCGCACCCGTTGCCTATGTGGCCGGCGTGCCGAACCTGATGGTGGTCAGTCCCAAGAAGGTGAAGGCCACCACCGTGCAGGAATTCATCGCCGAGGCAAAGGCGACACCCGGCAAATTCACCATGGCCTCATCCGGCAACGGCACCTCGATCCATCTCTCAGGCGAGCTCTTCAAGCAGATGACGGGCGTCGAGATGCCTCACGTGCCCTATCGCGGCAGCGGGCCGGCGGTGAACGACCTGATCGGCGGGCAGGTGGACGTGATGTTCGACAACCTCCCCTCCTCGATCGAGCATGTGCGCGCCGGGAATCTCCGAGCCCTGGCGGTCACGTCGTCGAAGCGCTCCCCGGCTCTCCCCGACCAACCGACGCTTGCCGAAGCAGGCCTTCCCCAATTCGAGGCAACGAGTTGGTTCGCGCTGTTTGCTCCCAAGGGCACTCCGCCGGAGATCACGAACAAGTTGAACCAGGAAGTCCGCAAGGCGCTGGAAACGCCGGAACTGCAGAAGCGCTTTGCCGATCTCGGCGGCGAGATCAAACCCATGAGCCCGGATGAACTGATGGCCTATGTCGGAGCCGAGCACGAGAAGTGGGCCAAGGTCGTTAAGGCATCCGGTGCCAAGGTCGACTGATAGAAAGAAACGTGGGAGCCGTCATCTGGCAGCTCCCACCAAATGATTTCCAGCCCGACGGCATTAGTACTCCAACTCGAATCCAAGCCCAACGGAGGTGCCGCCCTCGGCATTCACCTCGCCTTGGGCCTTGAGGCGCCGTGTCAAATCGATATCCACCGTAACGCCACTTTCCTCAGGCCGCGCACCGGCTCGCACGCCCACGCGGACATTATCGCTGATATAGCGGGAGACACCGACACCCGGCCCGCCGCCGGCGCCCACCGTGATGTCGAGGCTGTCGACGCCGAGCGAACGGCGCAGGCGCTCGAATGCATCGTTGCCGGAACCGCCGGAGAGCTGCGCCACGGCCTGCGCGAGTTGCAGCGCCTGACCGGCGGAAAGGCCGCCGGATGGCTTCTGGAATAAGACGCGGGAGAGCACTTCGTCCTGCGGCAGATCGGGGCTCGAGCTGAACGAGAACTCGGGGCTCGACGCCGGCCCTGTTACCCCAATGCGCGCCGTCACGTCTCCAGCCTGGGTTTCGGCCAGGAAGTCGAGCGACGGCGTCAGATCGCCCGTGAAGTCCAGGCGCCCGCGCACGAGGTCGATCCTTTGCCCGAGAAGATCGAAGCGTCCGCGGCGCAGCTCGAAGGCCCCAATGGCGACGGGATCCTGCGTGGTTCCTTGAAGCCTCAGGTCGCCTCCGAGTTCCGCATTAAGTCCTCTCCCGCGTACGAAGATGCGGTTCTGCGCGGTCAGCACCAGATCGAGTTCAGCTCGGAAAGGCGTTCCTCTCGCAGAAGCGGCTTGCCGCCGCTGGGCTAGGGCAAGCCGGGCCGCGGCGGTCGGCGTGGGCCTCACATGCTTCGTCCCGGGCAGCGGCCGCAAGGTGGTTGGCAGGCGGTCTGGCACGGAGACGTTCATCGTGATGATGCTGACGCGACCCGCCGCGCGAGGTCGGCGGGCCAGGGGTCCTGAGAGGGTCAGGTCCAAGTCGGCGCTCGCCTCGACGGTTTCGTTGGATACGAGCTGGGCCCGGCTGCCTGTAATCCTGATCTCGCCGGGAAAGCCCGCGGCCGGATCGATGGTCACCTGTCCCCGGGCCGCAAGAGAGCCGCCGTTTGGGGTTTGCGCCGTCAGGCTCTCGATAGCGAGCACCTGTCCGCGTGCCGCAAGCCGCCCGGCGATGCCGTTGAGCTGGATGCCCTGCAGCGCATCGGAGAAGCTGCCGTTGGCAAGGCTTACACTCCCCTGAATGCGGGGATCGGCGATCGTTCCAGCGATGGAGAGATCCAGGTTGGCCGTGCCGGTAAGGCGCTGACCGGAGGCTGAGAGGAACGTGTTTGCGATGGCAAGGTCGGTGCGCCCCGAAACCCTGAGCGCAATTTCATCGGCTGTCCTGATCGGAACGCTGCCGGAAACCTGGAAGGTGCCGGCGCGGCCGGCCGAGACACGCGCATCGATACCGATGCGTTGATCGGCTAACCGGCCCTGGGCTTCAATGCCGAGCGGCGGCAGCCCCGCCTGACGGGTCTGCGCGGTCGCAAGGGCGGATACCGTGAGCCGATAGGTGCCGCTCGGATTGCTCGTGCTTCCTGTCACTGCGGCATTACCGTTGACAGTGCCGGCAAGGTCGAGATTCGGCACAATGATTTCGGCCGTCTGAAGCGGCAGGTTGCGGATGTCGACATTGAGGTCGAGCCTGTCGCCGATTGTACCGGACAGGGCAACACGTCCCTGATCCGCCGCGATCACCACATTGGACAGGGCAACGGCGCCATCCTGCAGCGTAACAGTGGCGGGCTGCGCCAAAGCCAGACGCCTGCCGCCACGGCGCGCACTGAACGAAGCCAATTCGATCCGTGTCGCGTCGCCCGGCACGACGCGACCCTGCGCATCGAGATCGAACCCCTGCCCCGTCGCTGAGGCGCTGAAGCGGGAGGCATCCGGTGTGCCCTCAGCCACGAAACGTACATCGCGATAGGTCTGCCCCCCGGCGGTCAATGACGCAGCGGAGATTGAGCCATCGATCACCGGGCGACGGTAGATGTCCTGAACTTTAAGCCGCGTGTCGAAATCCCGCACGGAGACATCGCCCACGGCGAAGCGCGACCCTCGTGCGGTGACCCGCACGTCCTGTCGCCCCCCCTGCGCGCTGAGCGACACGGCGGCATCGAGCGACCCATCGAGCTTCGTCAGCACGAGTGGAGAGAGATCGTCGAGGTTGCTGCCGGACAGGGTGATCTCGCCCTGTGCCAACTGGTCAGGACCTAGGCGGAGATTTCCATTGAGCGCCACCGATCCGATGTCGAGATCGAGCCGATGGAGCAGCCATCCACCGTCGGTTGGCTTCGCCAGATGGAGGGAACCCGTGGCCGGCTTGTCATCAACCCGCCCGTCCAAGGTGAGATCCGCGTCGAGTGCGCCGGTCACGTCGCGGGCACTGAGATCGAGAGCAAGGCGCGGAATGGAGCGGCCGAGCGCGCGGACATCGGTGAGCGTAGCGGTGCCGGTGACATCCGGCCGCTCGAGAGAGCCCATCAGGCGCGCAGCAACAGTCGCCCGGCCTGCCGTGATGCGCTCGTCCACACGCCTCAATTCGTCAATGGTGATGTCGAGACCCAGGTTCGCAGCCGATTGCGTGGCCTGCCCGTCCACACGCGCATCGAGATGCGCTCCATCGATGCGGAAGTCGTTGAAGGCGAACCCATTCGGGATGCGGCGCAATGTGCCTGCAGCGGTGACCGCACGTCCCAGAAGTCCATCAAGAGCCGGTGTTCCGGTCGACAGCTCGCGAAGCCGCGCATCGACAGCCGCCGCCATATCATAGCGGCGCGGATTGCCGGTGAGCCGGGCGTCAAGATCCGCCGAGCCACGAAGCGTGCGTCCGGCGATGCCGGAGAACGGAGCCAGCGCAGGAATTCTCGCATCCAGCGTACCGTTGAGGACAGTCGATCCGACCCGGCCCGTGAAGCTCGCCTTCGCGGTCGACGTCTCGATGCGTGCAGTCTCGACGCTGGCAATACCTTCAAGATCGAACGAGCCGCGGGAAGTCACCGCAAGGGTCGGCCCGATGGCGCGCGCCAGCGCCTGATCAGCGGGGCGGATCCCGCTGGCATTGGCATCGATGGCGAAGGAGAAGCGGTCCGGGGGAGAGGCGACCTCCACCGGGTTCATGGTCACGCGGGCGTTGAGCGCATCGAGGGAGCCTTCCGGCAACCGGATCTCCGCAGCATCCAAGGTGCCATTGACGCGCGGCGCCGTCAGCGGACCCTGAACGGTGCCGTCGAAGTTGAGCCGGGCGATCTCGGCCACTCCGGCGCGCGTTCTGCTGCCATCCGTCGGAAGGGCACGGGCATTGAGCCGGATATCGAGAACCTGACCGGAACTGACCGTTCCGCTCATATCGAAGCGGGCGACATTCGACGTGATCTGAACCGGTTGGAAACGGACAGCGCCGTCATCGGCGACATTCACATTGCCGACGAGTTGCGTGGTACCGCTGAAGATCGGGGCAGCCGGCGCCGGCAGCAGCCCTTCGATGCGGGCTGCGAGGTCCACCTTCAAGTCATAGGCAGCGTTCGTGCGTCGTACCGTCGTCGTGCCCGCCGCTCCGATCGTCGGGCCGGCTGTAAAATCGAGCCGCGCCGCGAAGTCGCTCAATGGCCCCTGCCCGGCCAGCTTCAGATCGACCGGCGGAAGGCCGGGAAGCTCCAGAAGCCGGGCCGCGATGCCGCCGGGGGGCTCCTGGTGCGTGAGGTCGAGCGCGAGGCGGTTGGTCTGCGGCACGTAATTGAGATCGATGGAAAGCTGCCCGGGAGCATCAAGGCGCTGCGCCGCAAAGGTAAGGTCGAGCCCTTCCGAAGGATTCCCGATCTGGGCGGAGCCTACTGCTGAAAGCCGTGCCTGTGTGCCCAGCACCGGCTCGCCGAGCACCAGTTCCTGCAAGGCAAAGCGGTCGACGATGACCCGGACCGGCAATTCGGGCAGGATCGGCTCGTCGGAGACCGGCGCGTCCTCCTCGACGGGCAGCGGCCGGCGCTGGATCTGAAGTCGGCTGATGGTGAGTTCGTCGACCTGGAGCCGTCCACGCAGAAGCGCTGTCCGGCTCCAGACCAGGTTTGCGCGGTCGAGACTGAACCACACACCGTCCCGATCTGCGATGCGCACGTCGCGGATGACGGCATTCGAGGAGAGCGCTCCTTCGACGCTGCCGATGCTGACACGCGTAGTCGGCGTGGAGAGGAGACGCGAAATCAGGCTCGCCAGAACGCCCTGATCACTCTGCGCCTGACTCGGACGCGAGACGAGGACCCAAGACGCGATCAGCGCGACAGCGAGGAAGACGGTCAGAAGGGCAAGGGAGCGGATTGGCTTGTTCATCAGAAGGCCTGCCCGATTCCGACATAGATGGCGTAAGACGGATCGCCGCTTTCCGGGTTGACCGGAATCGCGACATCCAGGCGGATAGGGCCGATCCCGGTGTAATAGCGGAGGCCAAGACCAGCGCCGATGCGGATGCGCTCGTCGAAATCCGGATAGCTCGATTCAAAAGCGGTGCCGGCATCGACGAAAGGCACGATGCCGATCGTGTCGGTGATCTTGATGCGGGCCTCAAGCGATGCCTCCAGAAGGCTCCGTCCGCCGATCGGCTCGCCCTGGAAGGTCGGTCCAAGAGTCCTGTAGGTGTAACCGCGCACGGAACCACCGCCACCCGCGAAGAAACGCCGGTTGGCGGGAATCTCATCGAGATCCGCCCCGACAATTGAGCCGAGGCCGATGCGCCCGGCCAACACGTAGCGCGATTCCTCATCCAACGAGTAATAGGCCGACGCAGTCCCACGAGCCACCGTGATAGGAACCGAGGAGCCGAGGAACTCGGGGTAAGGCGTTACCGAGGCGATCAGCCTAATGCCTTCGGTGGGATTGAGGGCGTTATCGGTGGAGTCATAGGTGAGGGAGACGGGCAATCCGACGAGGGTATAGTCGATCTGCCCGAGCACGTCCGAGGTCTGTCCCCGCTCGTACTCGATGCCGCCCTGGATCGCGAAGGTCTCGCTGAAGCGGTGACGGATGGCGGCGGTCGCGTTGACGAGGCGGCTGGTATAGCCCTCCGTGCGGTCGCGCTCGACGAGTGCATCGACGAGCAGGTCGTTGCGGGTTCCCCACAGGGCCGGCTTCAGGAAGCTCGCGCGGAAACGACCGCCGAGATCGCTCCAGTCGAAACCATCGTCCTCGTCTGGCCGCCCACCGTCCTCGGTCAGGTAAAAGAGATTGCCCTCGAACCTCAGCCGCTCGGCGCCGCCGAACAGGTTGCGATGCGCCCAGTAGGCTCTGAGCGCCGGTCCGTCCGTGGTCGAGTATTGAGCAGACGCTCCAATGATGCGCGGCGGACGCTCGGTGAGTTCCACGAAGAGCGGCAAATTCCCATAGGCATCGAGCACCTCCGCTTCACGGATGCGTACCGAGGACAGCGCTTCGATCTGTGAGATCGACTTGCGCATCGAGGCGAGTTCCGCTGGCGAATAGGGATCGCCCGGCTCCGTGTAGATGAAAGAGCGCACCACGGCCGGATCGACGCCTTCGGCCCCCTGGATCGTAATGGGCCCGATACCCGCACGAGAGCCTGGATTGACCGCGAGGCTCACGTCCATCGCTTGCGCCGGATGAACCACCACCGGCTCACGCCGCTCCACCTTTGCAAAAGGGCGGGACTCGGCGCGGAAATAATCCACGATGCGCGCCTCAGCACCCAGGATATCGGCAGAGCGAGCTGGATCGCCCGGGTTGATCTGAACCACCCGCGGCGGAAGTTCACTTGGCGGGAACGGTCTTCCTGAGCGTGCATCCAGAACGGCAACATGTCGGAGTGCGAATTGAGGCCCAGGATCCGCGATGATCTGGACCGGCACGAGGGCCCGTGCCCGATACCCGGCCACCGCGCGCGCCGCGGCCTCGATGCGTCCGGACTGAAGCGCCAGTGGAACACCGGCGACGCTGATCGTAACATTGGCGTTATAATACCCCGCTCCCCAGAGCGCGTCGATCAAACGTGGCAGATCGGCCTGCGCCCGAGCAACCAGGGCTGCAGCGTCTGGAGGAGGATCCGACTGGAGGCTCTGCAGCGTTGACGCATCCTTCAGCGTCTGCTCCAGATTTTTTATGTCGCTGCCGATGGCATAATCGAGGGAATAAGGTAGGGCATCCGCGCTGGGAGGGGGCGGATCATCACTTCCGCCGAACCATCCGAAGAGATCGAATGCGACGGCATAGGTCGACGGCAGTCCACTGAACAGAACGCCTAACAGGAAGAGAAACGCTGTCCTTCGAATGGTGCTCAACCACAGCACTTGAGGCACTCTCTCCCTAATGCGGAATTGGTTCTTGATCTCTCACCGCTCCAAGTGTTCCCAGGAGACATGTTGCGATCTGTCGAGGTTCGTCAGGCGCGTACCTAACCATAGTTTCCGCAGAGGCAAAACCCCGGCCGGGCGATTTCAAGTTGATTATTGATGAAAGAGATCAGCAAACCTTAGTTGTGAGGAAAACATCCACATCCCTATTCACGCCAAGGCCTGCAAGATAAGAAAAACTGTTGTCGCAGGCACACTAAAATCGGACCGAATGTTGCCATTATTCCGTCACTTTCTGAGGACGCCTCTGTCGACCCGACCATACATAATGCGCATGTGCTTATGTTTCACATGAAACAAATATACCGCACTTGGCTTTCTTCATGCCGCGGACGGCCAAGCCTGATTGACCGCAAACTCCAACGGGTGTAATTTTTGATGTAGCTGTAAGGCAAATGCCAAGTTTCTGTCATGTATAGAGCAGCCGCCTCAGAGCTGATGCTGATTGTTGAATGCGTTTTGGTTGCGGCTTCTTTGGTAGTGTCTCAATCAAAACATAGCTACGACGCAAAATAGAGTTGCTCCTTCTGCTTCAGATCCAACGCCTGATTAAGGCAAGGATGGTGAGGAATGGCTGTAGCGCTCATACTCGTTCTTATCGCTGTTGGCTCAGTGGTCTTCCACCTCGTCAGCCCCTGGTGGTGGACGCCGATCGCATCGAATTGGCGCTACATAGACAACACGATCATCATCACGTTCTGGATCACGGGCGCGGTCTTTGTCGCGGTCATACTCTTCATGGCCTATTGCGTCTATCGCTTTCGCCATCAAGCAGGACGGCAAGCCCATTATGAGCCCGAGAACAAGCGCCTGGAGTGGTGGCTGACCATCGTGACGGGCGTCGGTGTGGCCGCCATGCTGGCGCCCGGCCTCTTCGTCTGGCAGCAGTTCATCACGGTGCCCGATGACGCAACCGACATCGAGATCTTCGGCCAGCAATGGCAATGGAGCTTCAGGCTGCCCGGACCCGATGGCCAGCTCGCCACATCCGACACACGCCTCATCAGTCCTGACAACCCGCTCGGAATCAACCGCGACGACCCGAAATCACAGGATGATGTCGTCATCGAGGGTGGAGAGCTGCATCTTCCGGTCAACAGGCCGGTCAAGGCTCTCCTGCGCTCAGCTGACGTTCTCCATGACTTCTACGTACCGGAGTTCCGGGCGAAAATGGATCTGGTGCCCGGACAGGTGTCGTTCATCTGGTTCACCCCGACGAGAACCGGGACCTTCGAGATCCTGTGCGCGGAGCTGTGTGGGGTCGGCCATCCGCAGATGCGCGGGAAGGTTATCGTTCAGGAAGAGAGCGACTATCAGGCATGGCTGCAGGACAAGGCGCCGACGAGCTTCGCTCGCCTGACGCCGGACGCCATGAGCGGGACAGCTGTGCCCGATTGAGCGAAGTGAAAGAGTGAAGAACCAGGGAGAGAATCCTGATGGTAGACGTTCCACTTGGATCGGCAGGAGTGGTCACAGCGCCCGATGTCGAGGACGTCGAGCTCTACCATCCGCATAGCTGGGTGACGAAATATGTCTTCAGTCAGGACGCGAAGGTCATCGCCATCCAGTACGCCTTCGTGGCTCTGTCCGTCGGCCTCATCGCCCTCGTCCTCTCATGGCTGATGCGCCTGCAGCTGGGATTTCCAGGCGTCTTCTCCTTCATCGACGCCAATGCCTATTACCAGTTCGTCACCATGCACGGCATGATGATGGTGGTCTATGTGCTCACCGCGCTCTTCCTCGGCGGCTTTGGTAACTACCTCATCCCGTTGATGGTCGGCGCGCGCGACATGGTCTTTCCCTATGTCAACATGCTGAGCTTCTGGATCTATTTCCTGGCAGTCTTCATTCTCGTGGCAAGCTTTTTCGCACCGGGCGGCCCCACGGGAGCCGGTTGGACGCTCTACCCGCCGCAAGCCATTACGTCAGGCACGCCGGGAGGTCAGGAATGGGGCATCATCCTGATGCTCGTGTCGCTGATGGTCTTCATCATCGGCTTCACCATGGGTGGCCTGAACTACGTGGTGACCGTGCTGCAGGCGCGAGCGCGGGGCATGACGCTGATGCGCATGCCGCTCACAGTCTGGGGCATCTTCACCGCAAGCTTCATGGCGCTGCTCGCCTTCCCGGCCCTGTTCGTCGGCGCCGTGATGATGCTGTTCGATCGGATGCTCGGCACGAGCTTCTTCATGCCCGCCATGGTGGAGATGGGACAGCCTCTGGACCGCAACGGCGGCAGCCCTCTCCTTTTCCAGCACCTGTTCTGGTTTTTTGGGCATCCCGAGGTCTATATCGTGGCCCTGCCGGCTTTCGGCATCGTGTCGGACCTCATCAGCACCCATGCACGGCGTAACATCTTCGGCTATCGCATGATGGTCTGGGCGCTGCTGGCCATCGGCGCTCTCAGCTTTGTCGTCTGGGCGCACCACATGTATGTGAGCGGCATGAACCCGTATTTCGGGTTCTTCTTCGCCACCACGACTCTGATTATCGCCATCCCGACAGCGATCAAGGTTTATAACTGGATCCTCACGCTCTGGCGGGGAGATATCCACCTCACCGTCCCCATGCTGTTTGCGCTCGCCTTCATCGTCACCTTCGTGAACGGCGGCCTCACCGGGCTCTTCCTCGGCAACGTCGTCGTCGATGTTCCCTTGTCGGATACGATGTTCGTCGTCGCGCATTTCCACATGGTCATGGGGGTGGCCCCGATCCTGGTGATCTTCGGTGCGATCTATCATTGGTATCCGAAAGTGACCGGGCGCATGCTGAACGATGGGCTCGGCAAGCTCCACTTTTGGGTCACGTTCCTCGGTGCCTACGCGATTTTCTTCCCTATGCATTATCTTGGCCTGATGGGTATCCCGCGCCGGTACCATGACATCGGCGATATGGCCTTCGTGCCTCCCTCAGCGCACACACTCAACGCCTTCATCACCATTGTCGCGCTGATCGTCGGCGCAACCCAGCTCGCCTTCGTGTTCAATCTCTTCTGGAGCCTGCGCCACGGCAGGGAAGCGGGCGGCAACCCCTGGCGCGCCACCACCTTGGAATGGCAAACGCCGGAAACTCCCCCTCCTCATGGCAATTGGGGCAGGGACGTGCCGGTCGTCTACCGCTGGGCCTACGATTACAGCGTGCCGGGAGCCGATCAGGATTTTCTACCGCAGAACCAGCCGGGGCCCACTCGCGCCACAACGGGAGCAGGCCATGGGTAGCATCCTGTTGTTCCTGAGCATCCTGGCGATCATCGCGACATTGTGGCTTTCGCGGCAGGGCATCGCGTCCAAGCCGTGGCTGGAGCAGGAGGCAGCGGTCGTCCTGTCGGATCTCCCTGTTCAACCGGCGGATCCGACAACAATCGGGCTCCGTATCTTCCTCGCTGTTGTCGGCTCATTCTTCGCGCTGTTCATCAGCGCCTATGCAATGCGCATGCAGCTTCCGGATTGGCGCGCACTGCCACTCCCGCCCATCCTCTGGCTCAACACCATCATGCTTGTGCTGAGCAGCATCGCACTTCAGGGCGCTAAGGTCGCTGTGGGGCATGGCGAGAGGGTAGAGCTCAAGGCGAGCCTGATTGCAGCCGGCATCTCGGCTTTGGCCTTCCTGTCGGGGCAGTTGGTTGCCTGGCAGCAATTGTCGGATGAGGGCTATCGCCTTGCCGCTAGTCCGGCCAATGACTTCTTCTATGTCCTGACCGGAGCGCACGGTCTTCATCTCCTGGGCGGGCTGGTAGCGTTGACTCGTACCACCGAGATGGCATGGCGCGTGCCCGTACCTGAGCGACTGCGCCTGTCCGTGGAGCTCTGCGCCACATACTGGCACTTCCTGCTCCTTCTCTGGCTCCTTCTTCTGAGCATCTGGCTGGGTTGGGCCGGCCGGTTCATCGACATCTGTCGGCAGTTGCTGACCTGAATGGAGCCCTGCTCATGACGGAACAGGCTGTGACGGACACAACACATAGATACTCCGAGGCTGCAGGTCTGCGCAGCATCGCAGCCGACTTCTCCTCAGACCGGCAAGCCTTCAGGAACGTCTCCTGGGGAAAGGCCATGATGTGGATCTTCCTCCTCAGTGACACCTTCGTGTTCAGCTGCTTCCTGATTTCCTACATGACGGCTCGCATGTCCACGACGGTGGCATGGCCCAATCCGAGTGAAGTCTTTGCCTTGACCATCGGAGCCACCAGCCTCCCCCTCATCCTGATCGCGATCATGACCTTCGTGCTGATCAGCAGCAGCGGCACCATGGCCATGGCGGTGAACTTCGCCTACCGCCGCGACCGCCGGAAGACCGCGGTTCTGATGCTGGTGACGGCCCTGCTCGGAGCCACCTTCGTCGGCATGCAGGCTTTCGAGTGGACCAAGTTGATCCATGAAGGCGTGCGCCCCTGGTCCAACCCATGGGGAGCGGCGCAGTTCGGCTCGAGCTTCTTCATGATCACTGGCTTCCACGGCACCCATGTGAGCATCGGCGTGATTTTTCTCCTGATCGTCGCCCGAAAGGTCTGGCGGGGCGACTATGACCAAGAGAGAAAGGGTTTCTTCACCAGCCGCAGGGGGAATTACGAGGCTGTCGAGATCATGGGTCTCTACTGGCACTTCGTCGATCTGGTCTGGGTCTTCATCTTCGCTTTCTTCTATCTCTGGTGAGCACGCTCATGGCACAGGCATCTGCCCACATGCAGGGACAGCAGCATCCGATCAGGCTCTATCTCGTAGTCTGGATCTGGTTGTTCATCCTGAGCGCCTGCTCCTACTCTGTCGATTACTTCCAGATTCAGGGGCTCCTGAGATATTCGCTCATCCTCTTGTTCATGATGCTGAAGGCCGGCCTCATCATCGCCGTCTTCATGCATATGGCCTGGGAGCGCCTCTCGCTGGTCTATGCCATCCTGGTGCCGATCAGTGCCGTGCTGGTTTTCGTGGCGATCATGGTGCTGGAATCGGATCACACACTCCTCTCCCGCCTTTCTTTCTTCGGGCCGGGCACCTGATCAGCGAAAAGGCGGCCTTTTGACCGGACCGCCTTTGTGCCTTCTACAGTATTCAAGTCACATGACCGGATGAGCCTCATCAGGCTGCGGAGGCTCCACCACCCGGCGATATAGGTGCCAGGTCGCGTGCCCGAGCACCGGCATGACGATGGCAAGACCCACGAAGAGCGGGATCGATCCGACGAGGAGCCCTGCTGCCACGATTAAGCCCCATAAGGCCATCGTCAGCGGGTTCATGACGACTGCCTTTATCGACGTGTAGACGGCCACAGCCACCCCTACATCCCGGTCGAGAAGCAGCGGAAACGAGATCACGCTGATGCTCAGAACAGCGACGGCGAAGCAGAAGCCGAGAATGTTGCCGATGGCGATCAGCCTCATGCCCTCGGAGGTTGAGAGCACCTGATTGACGAATTGCGAATACGACATAGGCACCTCATAGCCGAAGATGGACTGGTATAGCAGGCGCGCCGATGTCAGCCATACGAGGAAGATGACGAGCAGCACCGCCCCGAGAGCCATGATTGAAGGGATGGAAGGCGATTTGAGGACATCGAAGGCATCCTGCCAGGAGGTGGTGAGACCAAGCTCCCGCCGTCTGCTGATCTCATAGAGCCCGATGGCCGCGAACGGCCCCACCAGGGCAAAGCCCGAAGCCAGCGGGTAGAGCAGCGGCAGCGCATTGTTGCTGAATGTCAGCGCGGCGAGACATACGCCCAGAATGGGATAGATCAGCCCGAGAAACACGAGGTGAGATGGCATCGCCCAAAAATCATCGAACCCCCTCGCCAATGCCTCCTTCAGATCGGCGGGTGTGATCTTCCTGACAATCGGGTGGGCTGGGGTTTCGGTTGCACCGGCGACAATGTGAAAATGGGCCATAAGCGCTCCTCCAGGGCTGAACCTTGGCAGTTGAGACACGGCCATGCGCGACAATGCAGCGGTCACGCTTAGCCGTAACCTATGCAATGACTATACGCTCGAACGAGAAAGATGTCGCCCTTGAATGGATTCTCCCGTGTCGAGAATGGTGGCTTGATTTCCCCTGATAGGTTTGCGCAGTGCAGCATCGCCTGTTGGGACTTGCGTCTGAGATCAACGCCATGCTTGGCTGCGCCGAGGGAGCCACTGGCGCTTCTGCAGGATGTGCTGACCCTGAACCCTAAGGATGATGAGGCCTCCCTTGGCAGACTGGAACGCTGGACAATACCTGAAATTCGAGGATGAGCGGACGCGACCCGCGATAGATCTGATCAGACGTGTCCCTCCGGCGGGAATCCGCAGTGCCGTCGACATAGGCTGCGGCCCTGGGAACAGTACGGAACTGATCACCAATCGCTATCCCGAAGCGCGCGTGATCGGCCTCGATAACTCGCCCGACATGCTCGCCAAGGCGCGGGTGCGTTTGCCAGAGGTCAAGTTCCAGGAAGCGGATATTGCAACCTGGAAACCAGACCAGCGCTACGACCTGATCTTCGCCAACGCCGTCCTCCAATGGCTGCCGGACCATAAGCGCCTGCTGGCACGTCTCGCCTCTTCTCTGGAATCAGGAGGCTGCCTTGCGGTTCAGATGCCCTACAACCTGCAGGAACCCTCGCACCGACTCATGCGGAAGGTTGCGCAGGAGGGGCCTTGGGCGGAAAAGCTCAAAGCTGCGTCCGTATCCCGTGAGAAAATCGGATCGTTTGAGGATTATTATTCCTGGCTGCTTGAGGCGGGATGCTCAGCCGATCTCTGGCAGACGACCTATGTACATCCCCTGGCGGATGCGGAAGCGATCGTCGAGTGGCTCAAGGGCACGGGTTTGAGACCCTATCTCGATCCTCTCTCACCGGAGGAGCAATCCGGGTTTGTGGATCAGTATCACGCACAGATCGAGAAGGCCTATCCAGTTCAGCAGGACGGCAAGGTTCTTCTGCGCTTTCCACGCCTGTTTATGGTTGCCCTAAAACATTGAGGTTTGCCACGCCCCCCGAAGGGTGACATCTGGCACATCGCTGGCACTCTCCTATCCTCCATATTGTAACCATTGGCATCTTTGAGCCGTCCGTGACAACAGCGGGGCCTTTGGCAGCGGAGGAACATCATGACATGGAGAAGGACAAGTCATTGGGCAGTTTCTCCTGCTGCGGCACGGCTCGTCCTTCTATGCACTCTGATGCATTTTCCCTTGAGTGAGACTGCACTGGCTCAAGGTGTCGGCTGCGTGCTCCAAGCGGCATCGGGCCCGCAGCGCCAGATCCTGCGCTGCCATGATGGCCTCACTATTGAGGCTGAAGCGGGAGCGGCCTACGAAATCGTGGATCGCAACCGGGACGCCCAGCCAGATGCTGTGAATCTGCAGGGCCGCGCCATCTTCGTCGATGCGCCCGCGCGGTCAGTAGGGCGGGGCTTCCAGATCATGACGCCACAGGCCATTGCCGCAGTGCGCGGCACGCAATGGGCGGTCGACGTGAGCGGCACCCGGACGTCCGTGTTCGTCGTGACGGGACGGGTCGCGGTGCGGCGGGTCTCAGGCAATACCCGGGGTGTCAGCCTCGGGCCTGGAGAGGGTGTCGATGTGGAGGCCGGCACATCGTCTCTCGTCGTGCGGCGCTGGCCAGCCGCCCGGGCAGCAGCACTCCTCGCCCGCCTCGGGCGCTGAGCCTTCATGGGTAGGCGATACGCCATTCCGTTGATCGCCGCTGCCCTTGCGGGTGTCTGGGGTGCAGGGCTGGCCATCTTACACTGGCAGGGCAAGTCCGCCCTTCTTGATCGGCTGGAAGCTCCCCTGGTCGATCTGCGGTTTCTGATCCAAGGTCCACGCCCGGCACCGGACGGCATCACGATCCTGGCTATCGATGACCAGACCGTGCAGCAGGTCGGCGCCTATCCCCTGCCCCGCACCACGATGGCACAGCTCGTCTCAAAGGTGGGACGCATGCAGCCGAAGGCCGTCGCGCTCGACATCCTGTTCGTCGATCCGGGCCCGGCGGAGGGGGACCTTGCGCTCGCCAAGGCTCTGGGCGAGACGCGGGGCGTCTTGGCGGCAGCAGGCCTATTTGATCGAAACGTGCCGTACGATGCCGACGCAGCTGCTCTCAACGACCTCCCCATGGTCCAGAGACTTCTCCTGCCGATTGAAACTCTGGCCAGTGCCTCGGCGGTGGGTGTCGTGAACATCGCCACGGATCCGTCTGGGGTGCCGCGACACATTCCGCTTCTGGTTCGCTCAAATTCCCAGATCATTCCCTCATTCCCGCTTCGCACCGTCTCTGTTGCCATGGGACAAGATCCGGTTCTCCGGGCAGACGAAGTCGCCATCGGCGACGTCGCAACAAGCACTGAGAGGGGATATGCACTTCCTCTCCGTTTCTATGGCCCGTCCGGCACCGTTCGCACCATCAGCGCCAGCGAGGTCTTGGACGGACAGGCCGATGAAGATGCGTTTCGGGGCAGGATCGTCGTAATTGGCGCGACGGTGACGGGAGGCGGCGATGCCTTTCCGACACCCTTCGATCCGGTATTGCCGGGCGTCGAGGTCTTGGCGACCGCCATGGCGCATCTCATGGATGGCGACGGATTGGTGCGTGATAGGCGTGTGCGCTTCGCCGATGGCTGCGTGGCCATCCTGCTGCCGATCCTGTTCGTTCTGCTCCTCGCCTGGCATCGCGGCATATGGGGATTTGCGGTCATCGCCCTTGTCACGGCCGCATGGATCGGGCTGACCTTCGCGGCGTTCACGCGAGGCATCTGGCTCAGCGCCACCCTTCCGCTGCTGGCAGCTTTGCCTCCGGCCATAGTCTTCGGAGCGGCGGAACTCTGGCTTGACAGGCGTCGCGCAGACAGGCTCAGCGTGCAGAGCAGGACTTTGCGCCGCTTCCAGCCTCCGAGCCTTACCAGGCGCCTCGCCGAGGATCCTGCTTTCCTCATGAAGCCGGTGCGCCAGAAGGTAGCTGTGATCTTCATCGATCTATCGGGCTTCACTGGCCTGAGCGAACTTCTGCCTCTCGACGAAACCCGCGAAATGCTGCGCGGCTTTCACGCTCTCGTGGATCAGGAGGCGGTGCGCCATCAGGGAATCGTCGCCAGTTTCATGGGCGATGGTGCCATGATCCTGTTCGGGCTGCCGGATTCCTCGCCCGAGGATGCCTGCCATGCCGTGGAGGCCTGCGTCGGACTGTGTCTGCGGACGGAAGTCTGGATGGCGGACTTGCCTGATACGATTGCATCCCAGATCGGGTTCAAGATCGGGGCTCATTTCGGGGAAATCATCGCCTCGCGGCTCGGTGGCGACAGTCATCAGCACATCACGGCCGTCGGCGATACGGTCAATGTGGCGAGCCGGTTGATGGAGGTCGCCGCCTCGCACGATGCCGATGTGGCCCTGAGCGACGATCTCCACCGCGCAGCAGGCGATGGTTGTTCAATTTTCGAATCCGGTCTTCTGGAAGGAACATTTCCGACTGCGATCCGCGGCCGGTCCGGTTCCATTCCGATTTGGCTCTGGCGAAGAAGTCACACCCACATGCATTCGGGCTCCGGTGAACGCCACCGGAGCCCATCCTGATCACCATCAAGCTTCTGATTCAGAGCTGTTCGGGAGCCGGCATGCCCGTTCCGAACCAGTTCTTCTGCATGAGGGACTTTGCTTCCTCGACCGTTGCCTGATCGCCCTGCGCCTCGGCTGCACGGAGCAGCCCTGCCGCGGCCCAACCATTGTTTGGCGAGCGATGCAGCGCCTCGCGGAATGCCATCGCTGCCTCAGCGGATTTACCCTGTGCCATCAAGGCAGCTCCCAGGGATTGATGCACCGGGTAGTACCAGTAGGGCGGCTCCATGTAGGGCAGCCTGTCCTGGATCGTCGCAGCCTCCGCAAACAGCGCGGCAGCCTGGGCCTGATCGCCGGCATGCTGCGCAATTCTGGCCTTAATCTCGTGCACCGCGATCGAGAGCACATCCGGCCCGGGTACACCAGCATCGGGCAGAGCCTTGATCTCAGGGCGCTTCGCCAACGCGTCTATGGCGCCAGCCTCCGAACGGGCCTCATCAGCTCGCCCGAGACGGGCCAGGGCAACGCCGCGTGCATAATGCCATGCGGCTTTCACATATGGAAAATCACCCTTCGGCTCAGGCAGGGCGAGCACGTCCTCCGGCTTCGAGAAGACCGCATGAACGTTGTAGGGCGCGGCCGTGATCGGCTGTGTCCAAGGCACCTCACGCTGCGCACGCTCGGACACGATACCTGACAGCTTTGTTGCCGCGTCTACGGCAGTGCCGCCATCGCCGCCGGTCAGCGCCGAGACCATCAGGAAGTGAACGTTATGTGCATAATAGGCTTCGGAATAGAGAAGGCTCGCGCCGCCCTCTTTGACGAGCGTCTCATCGGCTGCCGCCGCACGCACATTGGCATCGAGGCTCTCCCGCCAGCGACCGAGCCGGTACCAGATGTGGCTCGGCATATGCACCAGATGACCTGCGCCGGGCATCAAGCTCTCCAGGCGGGCCGCATGAGGAGCGGCCCGCTCCGGATGGTCAGATGCCTCGACGGTATGAATATAGAGGTGGACGGCGCCGGGGTGGCTGGGATTGGCTTCGATTGGGCTGGATGGCGCCGTTCCGAGCACGCCTTCCAGCAAGGTGACGATCTTCTCGGTCTTGCCTTTCGGCGTCTTGCCGCCATCGGCCCAGTAATCCCACGGCGTGAGATTCATGAGAGCATCGGCCGTGAGAACCGCCACATGCGGATCGTTGGGGAATCGCGCCTGCACCGCCTCCATGGCATCAGCGTAAGCTTGATCCAGAGCCTTGCGATCAGCATTGGGATCAGGCGAATGCCGTTTTGAGAGCGCCTCCACCAACGCGACCTGCATATCGCCGTTACCTGAAGCAACAGTGCGTGCTTTCTCGAGCACTGTGAGCGCGCGCGCATTGGCGTCCGCATCCATCGGGTAGTTGATATGCGGGCCGAGCACCCAGGCCTCGCCCCACAGGCACATGGCGCAATTCGGGTCGAGTTCCTGCGCCGCCCGGAAGGCACGCGCCGCTTCCGCGTGATTGAAGCCCCAGCCCAGCCTGTAGCCCTGATTGAAATAGGCCTGAGCCTCCCCGTTCGAGTCTTTGATTACCACCCAGGAGAGAGTGCCGAGATTGTCGCGCAACGGGGGCTTGGCGTCAGATGTGGGAGCTGCTGCACCGCGCGGCAGGTCGCGGCCATAGGCGCCGAGTTCCGTACGCTTCGGCTGAACGTTACTGGTTTGTGGCTGCAACTGCGCCACCGACATATGCTGCCCGGAGCCGTGATGGCTCGGATTCTGCAGGGCATGCAGCATACGGACCCGGGGACTATCATGTCCACCGAGAGGACATGCATAGGCCGTACCTCCTGCCAGCAGGGCCAGAGCAGCCGTTGCTGCAAGCAGAGCGGATCGCGATGGGCGGATACGATGGTGAGCGTCGAAGGTCGTCATGAACAGATCCTCCCTATTGCGGGCAGGAGGATAATCATGCCTCTCAATTGCGTCGGTGCTCAGTGGCACATGGGGATCGATAAGCGCGGTGCTGAATTCTATGCTTCTTGGAGTAGCTATCGTTACAACGTGATAAACCGCGTGCGCTTAGTAAATGAAGTAGCTCCACAAACAACTTTGTGGGCAGGATGTCCGTGTTTCCTGCCCATAGGATACCAATAACATCGCTTTTCTCAGGCGCTATGCTGCTCGACTGAGTGCGTTATGCGATTGGAGCGCCGTTTCTGCCGCCTTAGGCGCTTCATCAACGCAATGGACGCAACCATCGTGCGTTCAAGTTCAGCTAGAACATTGTTCGTGTCCAGCGCGATCGAGTGGTTATTTCGTTCCAGTTTCATCAGCAACTTGTTCCGCATGTCCCTTGTTCTGCAGAAGCGCAAATTCAGCGCCTGAACGCAGAGCAAAGCGTTGCAGTGCGGCCGCAATGTGGCAGACGTCCGAAAGGGAGTTTGAGCAACGATATAGCCCGCTCACAACACATTGCGATGGACATCACTACGGCTCAATATTGCAAGGTGCCGTGATTCAAGCATCCGGCACGTTGCACTTAACATCGCTACTTACAGCTGGATTGGGTTGAAGTGCTTCTTCACTTTGTAGCCTTAGGAGGTAGGCCTTCTGCATCGCCCCATCTCGGTCACGAAGGCCGTAGCCTTCTGCGAAAAGCCTGTCTCGAACATGAACGCGACCATACCTTCTAGCTTATGGGGCTTGGGCATTACATTGCTCACTTTCTCGAACGGATCTGTAGAGAAAACCCATTCGGACTATGCCGGGTTGAATTCGGTGCTGTGAACCACATGACCCGAATGAGGATGGAGGCGTGTGTCATGGCCGAAGCAAGAGTTGGCGTGAAGGTCTCCGACGACCGGCAGACGGTGACGATCGAGATCGGCTCTACGGCAGGACCGTCTCACCCGGTCGGACTTGATCTCAAGCAGCTCACGAAGGTGATCCAACTGCTCGGCGAAGCAAGGTCGCGCATGGTCGAAGGCTCACGGAAGCTTCCGCTCGACGGGAAGACGGTGGAAACAGTGATCGAGCCACCCTGGTATGTGCAGGTCGCAAGCATCGACGGCTCGCTGCTCGCGTTCGACCATCCGTCCTACGGACCTCTCGGCTTTGCCCTCCCCAGGCAGGATGTCGTCCGGATCGTGCGCATTCTGAACGAACATCTCGCGCTGCCAGCCGGGCATCCGGACAAGCCGAGCTAAGCTCTTACCTCAAGAGCAGCGCGGATCATCAATGCGGACGCAATCCGGCGGCAGTGACATCCATAGGCTATCGCATTTACGCTTGGCTTGCGGAGAACTTTGTGGGTGCGCAAGGGTTCCAACCCTGTCGTCTGCTGAGGTGATTTCTGTTGCCTTACCCACCTGCTGTGGGCTCGCGAATAGCTGAGACCATCATAACTTCGGCACTAGCACCTGTTCACACGACGCCAGCGTCAGCCCGAGTTCGCGACGCGATGTGTGGTTTTCAGCAAAAAAGGGTCGCTGTTTCCAGCGACCCTTTTTGAGTTTGGATTGTCGAGAGATGCTGGAGCATACGTGGGGCAAACTCCAACATCCTTGGCTGACTCTCTCGAAACTTACGCAGCCTTGACGCCGTTCAGGAAGGTTGCAACCTCGTGGCTGAGATCGTTGGAATGACGAGCCAGCTCCTGAGCAGCCCCCAGAACCTGGGAAGCTGCCGTTTCTGTCTCCCCTGCCCCGCTCTGCACATTCTGAATGCTGCCGGTCACCTGTTCCGTACCGCGTGCGGCTTCCTGGACGCTGCGAGCGATCTCAGCCGTTGCCGAGCCCTGCTGCTCCATGGCGGCGGCAATCCCGGTGGAGATCTGCGACATCTCAGAGATCGTGCGGGCAATCTCCTGGATCGCTTCCACAGTCTGCTGCGTCGCCTGCTGCACCGAACCGATCTGTTGCGAGATTTCCTCGGTTGCTTTGGCTGTCTGGGTCGCCAAATCCTTCACCTCGGATGCCACAACAGCGAAGCCCTTGCCGGCCTCGCCGGCGCGCGCCGCCTCGATGGTGGCATTGAGTGCCAGGAGGTTGGTCTGGCCGGCAATGGTGTTGATCAGCTGAACGACATTGCCGATCTTCTCGGCACTGGCAGCGAGTTCCTGCACTGTCTCGGTGGTGCGCTGGGTGCCTTTGACTGCCTTTTCTGCCACTAGAGAGGACTGGCTCACCTGCGAGGCAATCTCGCGGATCGAGGCAGACAGTTCCTCAGTTGCAGCCGCCACGGTCTGGACATTGGCCGAGGTCTGATGAGCAGCGGACGAGACGGTCACGGACTGTTGGGTAGTCTGGTTCGCCACAGAAGTCATGGATCTGGCCGTTGCCTCCATCTGGCTGGCTGCTGCCGAGACGCCTTGCGTCAGGGACGAAACGTTCATTTCAAATCGCTTGGTCAGCTGATCCAGGGCCTCAGCCCTTCGTGTCTTCGAGTCCGCCTCGAGTGCCACGCGCTCGTCTGCAAGCTTCTTGGCAATCATGGCATCCTTGAAGACCTGAACGGAACCAGCCATCTGGCCGATCTCATCGCGACGAGAAGTTCCGTCAATGGTCACCTCAAGGTTTCCATCCGCAAGCGAGCGCATGTTATCGACAAGGCGGCTGATGGGGCGGGAGATGCTCCTCCCGAGTCCGAAGGCAATGCCTATCAGGATCAAGGCAGACACGCCGACAAACGCGAGGAACACGTTCCGGTACGTAGCGCTGATCGCTGCGAGATCATCGACATACATGCCAGCTGCCACAACCCACTCCCATTGAGGAATGGATACGGCATACACGGTCTTTGGAGATGGCGCAGTCTCACCCAGCTTCGGCCAAAGGAAGTTTACGAAGCCCCCGCCCTTCTTGCCCGCTTCGACCTGCTCGCGGGTTACATAGGTGCCGTTTGCATCTTTCACGTCCGAAAGGTTCTTGCCTTCCGTAGCCTTGTTGGGATGCATGACGACGAAATTGGTGAAATCGAGCACCACGAAGTAATCGTTCCCATTGTACCGCATGGTACGCAGTGTGTCGGCTGCACGCTTCTTCGCCTCCTCGACCGTCAATTCACCCTTCTTCGCACGCTCCTCGTAACCCGCGATGAGAGTGGTTGCAGTCTGCGCAAGGCTTTTCAACTCCGCTTGCTTCCGCTCAAGCAGGATGCTCGAGATTGTAAGCGATCCGTAGATGGCCAGCGCAATCAGCGCGAGGATACCCGCCGCTATGCCTGCGTAGAAGCGTCCTGAGATGCCGGAGAACCCGACCTTAGGTCTTGTAACCGAATTTTGAGATTTCATGACTTCCCCATGATACCTTGCCGCGTAGGAGCGGGATACGTACGCCCCTAGCCACGCAGGTTCTTAAGCTTCTGAGGAATAGCTCGCCAAGCTTGTGCCAAGCTTCCGTGGCATCGCAGCAACCCTTCGTGGTGATCCCTCAAAGGGGGACATTTGATTAAGCTGACGTTAAGCAGCACAGGCGGAGACTTGAGCATCATCTGGAGGAAGCCAGAATGGTCTCCACTTCCCGTTCCAAGGTCACCGTCCTTGTTGTCGAAGATGATGCGCTTACCCGAGAGCTGCTGGCTCAGCTGCTTCATGCAGGTGGCTTTAATGTCATCGCCGCACCGGCAGGAGACCGGGCCCTGCTGAACCTTTGCCACCTGGGCAACGAGATCGACTGGCTTGTCAGCAAAGTGAGCCTTCCAGGGCTCGTCTGTGGATGGATTCTCGCAGACGAATATCACGAGCATCACCCTGATCGTCCCGCGCTTCTGCTTTCAACGTCGGATCCAGCAGCCAAGACATCTGCAAATGTCGTCTTCATCCCCCCGGCGGCCCCTATGAGGGTCATTGAGGTTCTACAAGCTATGGAAGGCCTTGAGCCAGCTCGGGTGCTTCAGATTCCTATTTCTAGGGCAGCCTGACCACCGACCCTACCCGGAACAGAATTCGCCCCTAGATGCTTGATTATACCGATTTCGGGGTAATCCATAAGGTGCGAATGTGCAGATCGATGTAGACTCGCGTGGCCAAGGCTTGGCCGTTGTTAACTTGCAGGGCCGCCTCGATGCAGCGGCTGCTCCTACTTTCAAGCATCAGATTGTAGAAGCCATCTCGCAAGGTAATGTTCGCCTCGCGCTACACATCGCCCATGTGTCGTTCATGGACAGCACAGGTCTGGGAGCAATGGTGTCCGCTCTCAAAGCGGCAAGAAAGGCGAGTGGCGATATCAGCATCATCGCCCCAAGTGCTCAGGTGCAGAAGCTGCTCCGACTTACAGCAATGGACCGCGTCTTCAAGGTACTTGGGTCGGAGGAAGAAGCTCTACAAGTTTCAGGGACCGGCCAGCTCGAGCGCCTCGTAGCCATGGCGAGGTCGTGTGGATGGTCACAAGACAGCATACATGACAGTATTGTCCGTAAAGAAGACAATGAAACAACGCCGCCTAAGCCCGCCAACGACTCGGGGCGAGAACAAAAAGACGCGGCTTGTCAGAATAAAGTTTCAGCGCGACCATTAAGTCTTTGAGAAGATTGGTGGGTGATTTAGGACTCGAATCTACGACCCGATTAAGAGTTTGCGGGCCAGCCATGTACTGGTCCGTCACAAACCGCCAAGAGCTTACGCCAAAAGAGTTTTCGCTTCTCACTAGGCGCCAAGAGGGCTCTGGCTTACGCTCTGGCATGGTAGCTAATTCGATGGGTAGCAACCAGCATGCCAACACGAGGAACGAAGATTACAAAGGCTGCAGTCGACCGACTTGTGCCGGCAAACTGCTTCAATTTCTAAAAGGTCGCTTGCCCTCCAAGCAGCAGATCAAAGCCCTTCTTCCGGAATGTGCCAAAAGGAGACATCTCGCGTTCCTCGGCCCACCAGTGAATACCTAGGTCTTCTGCTCGAGCGGATCTAGGACAGCAGCATTTCCGCGTCCATCCGATAACGATAGTGGGATATCGCCTATCAGCCGAGGCTTGCCAATCGACCCCATGACAAATTTGGCATGCAGCTAGACGTCGTATGCGTGGGCAAGACTCCGGCCAGCACGGTGACTGTCTGTGTGACCGCTGCCACTTGATTTGTTTGGCTCAATCAAATGACTTGGCAGTTGGATTGACTGTCTCTCGTGCGATTACTAGAGCTAAAGCAACATGATGACGTCTCTCGATGAAACCGACCGCCAGATTCTCAAGCTCCTGGCACGCTCCGGTCGCCAACCCTTGAAACAACTGGCAAGCGCCGTTGGCTTGTCCCGCAGTACAACGACTGCTCGTCTTCGGCGTCTGGAGCGAGAGGGCTTTATTCAAGGCTACTGTGCCATCCTTTCATCCAGCGTCTCGCCGAGGCCGAACCAGGCCGTCCTGCTCGTGAAGCTCGACAAGACGCCTGCCTACGACATTATCGATGCCATTCGGCAGATTGACGAGGTCATTCAATGCAGGTCCGTGGCTGGGGACATCGACCTCGTCCTGGATGTTGCCGCCGACGCGGTTGAGACCCTCAACAAGGTTCGGGATCGGGTCTCGACCATTTCCGGGGTCGCCGAAGTGCGAACACACATGGTTCTAGCAACTAATTTCAGGACCGTATTATCCTGAAAGACTGATCCGTGATTTGCAATATCCCGTTCCTAGATGCGGCAGGGTTCCTCCCGCAACACCGCGGCTAGACGATGCAGGAGATAGGACGCGTCCTCGCGGGTAAAGCATAGGGGTGGCCTAATCTTTAGAACGTTGTCAAACGGGCCGTCAGTCCCGATCAGGATGCGATGCTCGCGAAGGCGGTTCACGATGTACGAAGCCGCCTTTTGCGCCGGCTCCAAGGTGTCGCGACTCTCGACCAACTCAACGCCCATGAAGAGGCCGGATCCCCGGACGTCACCGATCATGACGTGGTCGTCCTGAAGTGCGCGCAGTCCATCCAGCATGAAGGTGCCGACGTCCAAGGCCTGGGCTTGAAGGTTCTCCTCGTCGACGACGCGAAGGACCTCGCGGCCAATCACGCAAGCAAGCGTGCTTCCACCGAAGGTGCTGAAGAACTCCATCCCGTTGGCGAATGAGGCGGCAATTGCGGGGGTGGTGATCACTGCGCCGATCGGGTGCCCGTTTCCGATTGGCTTACCCAGGACGACAATGTCGGGCACGACGCCTTGCGTCTCAAAACCCCATTGATGGGTGCCGATGCGGCCGAGTCCGGTCTGCACCTCGTCAGCAATGCACACGCCCCCTGCCGCCCGTACGGCCTCGTAGGCATGACGGTAGTAGCCTGGTGGCGGAATAAGCTGCCCACCAACGCTTGGGAATATCTCGCAGATGAAGGCCGCGACCCTCCGGTCGCGCGCCTGGATCCGTTCAACGGCGACGCGGACATGATCAGCGTATTTGCGTCCGGCTTCCGGATCGCTTCCCTTGTACGGACCACGGTAGGGATCGGCAACGGGCACCACTTCAACCCAGTCCGGCGCTCCCCGTCCCCCGGGACCATTGAACTTATACGGACTGATGTCGATCGCCGTGTTGGTATTGCCATGATAGCCTGCGTCCATCACGATCGTGTCGTCGGCCCCGGTGTGGGCCCGCGCAAGCCGCAGGGCGAGTTCGTTCGCCTCGCTCCCCGAGTTCACGAAGAAGCAGACGCTCAGCTCATCGGGGAGCCGCGATGTTAGTGCCTCCGCATACTCGACCTGCGCCGGGTGCAGATACCTGGTGTTGGTATTGAGCAGTCGGTTCTGCCGCGCTGCTGCAGCGACAATCCGCGGGTGGCAGTGGCCCACATGCGGCACGTTGTTGTAACCGTCGAGGTAGGTCCGGCCATACTGGTCGAACAGGAACTGCCGATATCCACGAAGCAAGGTGAGCGGCGCACGATAGGAGAGCTTCAGGTTGCCCGCGAAGCGCTTCTTGCGCCGGGGCAGGACGGTTTCAGTCGCCGTGGTGACAGCGGCAGTTTTCTCATTGGCTAGGTTCAGGAGTGCCGCCCCGTTGGGGAACAGCTCCATCCATCCGGCGGACTCATCCGGATCAGCGACACCAGGCCAGTCCGCTCCGCGACCCAGTGTGGTAAGGCCGAGTTGGAAATGGACATGAGGGGTCCAGCCACCGTTCTCTGACCGATCGCCGATGAGGGCGATGACCTCCCCGGCGACCACGGTCTGTCCCGGCGAAAGACGTGCGACGACGTCTGCCGCCAAGTGACCGTAAAGCGTGTAGAACCTATCGCCGCCCGGTATCGTGTGTTCCAGTACCGCGACGCCGCCATAGTCGAGCGGCGAGGTGCGGAGTTCAACGGCATGCACGACACCATCGAGGGGGGCTCGGACTTCCGTACCGGCATCGATGAACACATCCACGGCGATGTGAACGGTGCGTCTGTGGGATCCCGCATAGGGAGTCTTCCTGAATTCGGGCCCGGTATAAATGAGGCGCGGCTCGCCATATCGGCCGAGTCCGATGTCAGCGCCCCCCATCGCTTCCGCGACCGCATCGTCCAGGTCGTCGGGATCGAGGTCGAATGGGTTACGGGGGGATGCGGGACTGGCGACGCTCAGGTCGATGACCGGAATTCCGTCGAGGCTTCGGCCAAACATAGGGGCGAACCGACCCCGGTGGCTTGCGATCCAACCCATCACCGCATCGGCACGAGGGTGTCCGGGACGTCCGCACGAGACGCGAAGGCATGCGAGGACCCAATCGGGGGGAAGGCTGGAATTCGTCTCCAGGAAGTTCCATGCCGGCTGCTCAGACACCGTGACATACGGATCGTCCGGCTTCTCCCGCTTGACGATGGCGGAGTTCGCGACGCTCACGGCAAGGCGCGTCAGGACAAGCGGATAGACCAAGGCGAGTTCTTCATCGCTCAGTGGCCGGACGCTATCGTACCCTGCGATGAGCGCTGCCAGGGCCGCAATAGGCCGTTCCTGGCCCAGAACCGCGTACGCCCCGGCGATCGCGAGTTCCGCAACGGCTGGGGAGTCGATCATGTCACCGAAGTCGATGATGCCCGAGAGCCGCGGCTCCCCCGTGCTGGCATCCACGAGCATATTGTAGTCGTTGATGTCGTTGTGGATCGCGGTGGTGGGGAGTGCGGTAAGTCGCCCTAGCAGGTTACCCTCGAATTCGGCGATAATCCGCTCGACGATCTCCCGCCTGCCGTCACCATCGATCCAACCTATCGCATGGCGAACCCAACCCGATCGGCGAAGATCCCATTTGATCTCTCGTCCGAGAGCAGGATGAGCGAAGCCTTCGAGAGCCCGATCCATCTTTGCCAAGGTCGCCCCGATCTCGCGCAACAGGGAAGGCGGCTGTGGGCTGGTTTCCGCGTAAAGCTGGCCGGGCAGGTTCGTGATGAGCCAGACCAACCGCTCCTCACCACTCTGGTCGCGGGCCGACACGAAGTGGGATCCGTCAAGCGCCTTCACGACGCGGGGAACAGCGACCTCCGGAGCGTGCGCCGCGACATGGTTCAGGGCTTTGCATTGCACCTCGATGAGAGAGCTGTCGCATCCGGGCCGCATCACTTTCAGGACATGAGTTCTCGCTCCCTCCTGGTGCACGGCGAAGTTCAAGTCGTATTCTCCGTCTAGCGGAGTGAGAGAGGCTGGGAAGCCAAAATGCTCCAAGAGCACGTTTGCCCACCATGTTTCGCTGGCCAACTGAACGGGACCCGTCGGCGATGCATCTTGCATTTCCGTTTCCTTCTTCGCGATCCTGCTCACAAACCCGATACTCCGGGCAGCGGGAGCAGCGTTCTCGGTCTGCAACTCGGTCAATGTCACTTTAGTCCTCTCCAAAGCGAGGTTCGCCACGCAGGATTCCGTGTTAGGCCGTCACTTTGCTCAACTTGACTGCCATTATGTCTGGTGAGCTCTACCCAAAAGCCAGCGTTCCCTCGAAGAGATGGACCGCGGCCTGCCCCGCCGACAGGCGACTGGGAACTCTGTGGGAACTCCCAGCAACCCATCCGCCTCCACCTTTGGGCCACATTTGGGCTAACAGCTCACGATAGCGCCCGACCCAGCCTGCATCGGGTAAGGACCATTTTCGTGAACTTCCCGGACCTGATCTCGGCGTTAGCTAGGCGGGGGATTGCTGAGCGAAAGTCTGTATTGGGTCAAACTGCGTCGTTGGAGCTGACCTTACGAACGTCAGCCTAACCTTATGACTATGGAAGTTCTGCCTTCGTCGGAGTTGTACTAGCCCCGGACATTCCTCTATTCACGCAAGCCACGATTCCTCTCCCGAACCTGCGCACGACGTGCTGCGGCTTGGTGAGGGAGCCTCCTGCTGTGTCACATCCGGCTGGTTACACATCGTTCTGCCAACCGGAAACGCGCAAACGGACGACAGTAGATCTCCTCAGTTGCCTAGTGATGGCTGGTGAGGAGATCCTGCCTTGTGAAGCCTGTTTGCTCCAATATGGTGAGTACCCTTCTATCTAGCGCGCTATTCCTTCTTTGCCCAATAGAATAGGAGCTGGTTGTCGGCCCGCTGGACGAGCTTGACCTTCTTCGACACGCCCCAAGCGAGCGCCTGCTGGTGCAACGGGATATGCCCGTAGTCTTTGGTGGCGATTTCAAATGCCTTCTTGATCAGTTGGTTGCGCTTCTCCGGATCCGTTTCGACCAGGATCTGATCGGTCACAGCATCAAGATCCTTATTGCAGTACCCGCCGTAGTTGGTCTCGCCCCGACTTGATCCGGGAACATCGCGGCAGCCCATGACGTCATAGAGAACATTGTGGCTGTCGAATGTGCCGGGGGTCCAGCCGAGCAGCGAGAGCGAGGTGGTATAGCCGCCCGACTTACCGGCTTTGCCAAAATAGAGTGCCTTCGGCTGCGCTGTCAGGTTCACCTTTACGCCGGCCCGCGCCAGCATGCCGACGACGGCCTGACAGATCGCCTCGTCGTTCACATAGCGATCGTTAGGGCAGTCCATGCCGACCTCAAACCCGTTCGGATAGCCGGCGTCGGCGAGAAGCTGCTTGGCACCCTCAAGATCATACTTCGGGCGCTCGAAGTCCTTTGCATGGACGAAGAGCTCCGGCGCGATCATCAGGGCCGAAGGAGTGGATAGCCCCCGCATGACGCGGTCGCGAATGAGGTTGATGTCGATCGCCTTGAAGAAGGCCTCCCGAACCCGCACGTCTTTGAAGGGGTTCTTCCCCTTCACGTTCGAGAACAGAAGCTCGTCGCGGGACGAGTCCATGTTGAGAAAGATCGTCCGGAGTTCGGGCCCGGTGAGCACCTGGGCATTGGGAGAGGAATTGACGCGTGCGATATCCTGCACCGGGACCGGTTCGATCACATCAACCTCGCCCGACAGGAGCGCGGCGACCCGGGTGGCGTCACTTGCGATGGGCGTAAAGACGATCTCATCGAGGTTGTGCTCCGGCTTGTCCCACCAGGCCGGGTTGGGCTTAAAGACCGTCTTCACGCCAGCCTGATGGCTCTCGATCCTGAACGGACCCGTGCCGTTGGCGTTCAGCGCCGCGAAGCTCGGCGTGGTGGCAGCCGCTGGCGTCGGAGCGGTGGCGTTGTTCGTCTCTGCCCATTCCTTATCCATGATGTACCAGGTGTCCCACTGGGAGTTCAGGATCGGGTTCGGAGACTTGAGCTTCACGTCAACCGTGTGGTTGTCGACCTTCACAAGTTCGGCATTAGTTGGCACGCGTGTCGTAAAGTTTGAGCCCTGCGCCCGCACCCGAGTGGCCGAGAAGATGACGTCATCCGCATTGAAGTCGTTGCCATTGTGGAACTTGACACCCTTGCGCAGGAAGAAGCGCCAGGTCAGGCCGTCATCGCTGATTTCCCAGCGCTCGGCGAGACTCGGCTGAACCGCGAGGTCCTTCCCGCGGCGCGTCAGGCCCTCGTAGACATGCCCGAGGTGGGCGTTGGTGGTGGTCTCGTTGAGCGTATAGGGATCTAGGGATTTCAGATCGCCTTGGTTGGCGTAACGCAGGGAAGCGGCAAAGGCGGGCGTAGATAGGGCTGCAAGGATGATCGAGGCGGGGATGAGGACGCTATTTCGTATCATCAAATTGTTCTCCCCTGGCATTTTGCGCATTGCGATAGCTCCGGCTCACCGGCTGGATGGTACAACTTGGCAGGAGTTCCTGACCGGGTCCAGTGGAGATAAGATCAGTGGCGTCTCGCCGCGGCGGCACTAGAGTGGGGCCGGCAGAACGGAGCAACGTTGATTCATGCTCCACTCGCATGATCAAGCGGCCGCAAACGGGACCTATTTCTGCAGAGGTCGCTTGGGGTCAGGCAGCGACGATACACCTGCACTTTGGGAACTTCTGCTTTGGGTCAAAGTGTAACGAAGAGCGGATTGAATGAAGGTCGGCCTACTGCCTCAATTCAGAAACTGGCTTTACTTCCGCCTCGTGCCATTTCCGGACGTTCCGTCTGGCGAGGGCCCTGTAAATCGACCTTAGCTCTACCGCCATCGAAACCGCTGTGGACGTCGGTCCGACAGGTCGAACTGGGCAAGGCTAACCTGCAGCTTTCCTTCGGTTCACCCGCCGCAGCACCAGCGACACGTCCTCGACACCATATGACTTCTGCAGCAGCTCCAAGTCGCGCCGCCCCCTCCGCCGGCACGTGGCTATAGTCGGAGGTCAGCGCCACCAGAAGTGAGGAGTACCACTACCGGATCTCCCAGCCAGCTCGATCCCACTCATTCCCGGCATAACCGGGTCCGAGAACACCATGTCGAAACAGGTGTGGTCTTTCTCGAGCGTTGGATGTCGGCTACGGCGACGCCTTCTTGCAGGTGTCGGTGCTTAAGGCGGGATACGCCTGAGTTGCGCGCGGCACGATAGTGAGGGCCGGGGTTGAGCAGGATCGTGGCAAGCAGCGAGTTTCCGAAGCTCTTGAAATCGATCCCGACTCCGACCGACCCAGGGAGAACGAGCTGATCCTGCGCAAGCCTGAGATCTGAACTTAACATTGGCGACACATGACTTCGCGGCAGCGCTATAGAATTCAGTGGAATACAGACTGGGATGATATGCAGTCATGACCGATGAGATAACGTTGATTTAGTGAGACTCCGCACTATATCTATTTAGTATTACTGGCCTGGTTTACCCAGGCGTCGGTGACCGAGAGTTCGATGCGCTCCCGCCTGCAGGTAAAGGAGCGCCCCATGCCTCGCTATTTCTTCCATGTGATCGACGGCCGCGACATCATCGACAATGTAGGGTCGGAGCTTGCCGACCTCAAGGAAGCCCGCGTCGAAGCAATTCAGTTCGCTGGCGCCATCCTGTGGGATGAAGGCGACAAGTTCTGGGAAGGCGAAGAGTGGTAACTGGATGTCACCGATCCCACAGGACAGTCTGTGCTCAAGCTCCGCTTATCAGCCCAAGATCAAGGCAACACGCATGAAGTTGACCACAAGATCAAGATCTCGGCTTAGCCCGTTCTCTGAAGGCCAAGCCATTCGAGAGCTCTCGAAACTACAAGCCTCCATAAGGGAGGAGTCAGGCAAGCACCGACATGATGAAAGTTCTCGTCGTCGAAGATGACCCATTCATCCGTGAGATGGCCGTGACGGGGCTGGAAGATGCCGGGCATGAGGTTATCGAAGCAGCCAGCGGCGGGGAAGCATTGAGGCTCCTTCAAGCTGGCATCGCCGTTGATGCTCTGCTGACCGACGTTCGGATGCCAGAGGCTAATGGCTGGGAAGTGGCCAGGGCCTACCGCGAGCGCTTCCCGGATCTGCCTGTCCTGTATGTGACAGGCTATTCAGAGCAGATGCAGCCCGTACCTGGTGGGATCATCATCTCGAAGCCCTATAGGATGTCCCAGGTGATTAACGTCCTGGGAAAATGAGCAGCAGCGAAACTCGCGCGTTGCAGCAGTTGCGTGCGTCGACGACGTTGGGATCTAGGCTGCCCCCACTTGCCCTATGGAGAATAGCCATGACTTTGCGCACTACATCCAGGACGATCACCTTCGCGCGGCCTTTCTCGTTGGATGGACTCGATGAGACTCAGCCAGCCGGGAGCTACACGGTCCAGACGGACGAGGAACCCATCGAGGGCTTATCCTTCTTGGCCTACCGCCGTGTAGCCACCGTGATCTTTCTCCGCCTAACACACCGTGGGGCAGGATCCTTCCAAGCGATCTTGGTCACGCCGGAAGCTCTTGAGGCCGCACTGACGCAGGATGCTTCGGGACCCCATGATACCTGATTCGACAGCCAGCCTCGTGGGTTGTTTCTCACGAGAACGAACGTTGGATAAAGGCACCCGTCCCGCGCTGTGGAGCCCAACTGAATACTGGCAGGCAGACGCAAAGCTCTCTGCATGCTTCGTATTACGCCGCACACGTAATTGCTCTAAGCATAGAAGAGAAGCCGGCTCCTCGGAGAGGCTTTTCAGAGGAGGAGGTGGCCGGGGCTGTGGACACTGCCTACTATACAAGTAAGACCGGGAGTTCTCTGGAACAACTTGCGTCTGCAAGCCGTGCAGTGAGCCCGACAACCCATACAAATTGATGCGCATTGCGGGAACTGGAGGTAGGCTTGGATGTGATTGTGACACCAACAGACGACGGCAGGACATGGAACCTGACGGACCTGCTCGGCCGCTCGATGGGTCGGATCACAGAGGCATCTGCCAGCCAGTTCACAATCCACCCGGAAGGCCATGCTTCGGAGACCATGACCGGCATCGACCGTGGACCCTTCGCATCCCTTGATGCCGCTTTGGCAGCCATTGAAAAGCACACCCGAGGCGTCTGCCGGCGCAATCCGGGCGAGGATCAACCTTGACCACAAGTCCAACCGTGAAGGTTGTGAAGAATAGTCTCGACCGACCCGCTAAGCATGAACTTTGGCGCTCTTTCCGTTTCTAGCCTGGCCTATCGGACCCGGAACCGCTCCTCGCCGAAGCAGCATTCGCGCTGATGCCTTTGCTGATGTCGCTCCTGATCGCTTCACTCTTCAGCTTACGTTCGGCCTGGTGCCAAAACTCCGCCTCATGGCCCTCGCGACCGCCATGTTGCTCCCAAAGCTCATAGGCGCGCCGTCTTATTCGGCCCTGTATCTCGTCGGAATGCTGCTCCATATCATTGTTCTTCCCGCGTTTTCTTCTAGCTGTATGCGGCCTTCACGATTGTTTATTGAGGACGAACAGATAATATTAACAATAAAAATTGAGTAACTTTAGGTATCATCCTCGCTGAAAATATGTATGGTGAACATACAAATATTCTAGAAAAGCATATTATTTTTGATCGATTACTTACGTTGGCGCAACATTTTTCCTGAATTGATTATTTAAATTGCATTCACATCGCGATGCCTCTTGATGCTCCAGACACGGATGGCTGGCGGCAGAAGGCGGCCTCGCCTGGCACCTTGCCCTTCCTACAGATCGGACTAACGATGAAACCGGCACGAATTCTCCTTGCAGTTGCTCTTCTCAGCATGCTCGGTGTCACGCAGGCGATGGCCGACTGCCAGATCGCGGACGCCAAACTCGAAGAGGCCATCCTGCAAAGGCCCGAGCTTCGCGGGAAGGCCAATCGCCAGACAGTTCGTGACTTGCGCAACTTGCGCGACGCGGCGATCACGCTCTGGTCCTACGGGCGGCATGACGATTGTGAGCGCCTCTTAGGCAACATCCGGGAACTCCTCGCCGGCCCTCCGATGAACTCTCTGGGCGGCAACGACGAGGAGGATGCGGAGACGCAGATGAACGCGCGCGAGCCAAAGGTCCAGCGGGGCGCCGTTCAGGGTCGCCGTGCTGACAAGGACGCCAAGCCGCTGATCCACATCGAGGAGCTTGCTCCAGGCTTGAGGGCGGACCAGATCATCGGCGCAGAGGTGCGCAGCGCCGACGATAAGATCGTGGGCGAAGTGCGGAACGTTGTGTTTGGCACCAAAGACCGTCGCGACTACGCGATTGTGGCGTCAGGTGGGTTCTTCACGCCTGGCAAGGACAGCATCGTCGTTCCGATCCGTTCCCTCAAAGTCTCACAGGAGCGGGACAGCTTCTTCCTTCCAATGCCGGAGGCGCAGGTGAAGACCATTCCCCACATGCCCGATCAGGATTACAAGTGGCTGTCGGACGACGCGTGGCGCACCCGGAACGACGCGCTCTTTGCAGGGCGCCAGTAACCAGAATTCAGGCTTGCGACCACGCCTCAGGGCCACGAGTGCTCGTTCGTTGCACTCTCAGCCCTTAGGGAGCAGCGCTCGGATCAGCTCAAGCAGTCTTTCAGGGCGAATGGGCTTTCCGACGAAATGGGTCCCCTCCGGCAGGTCCCCGGGTGCGGGGGCAACGCGTCCCGATGCGATCACGACACCAATATCCTGACGATCATGCCGCACTCTGCGGGCAAGCTCGAAGCCGTTGATGCTCCCGCGTGGCATTTCCACGTCCGTAACGACCACCTGGACGTCGGGAACAGCCGCGAGAATATGGAGCGCTTCGTCCGCGTGAGCCGCCTCCATGACCTTGAACCCAGCATCATCCAGCACGTCCACCAGCATCATGCGGACGAGTGCTTCGTCCTCGACGACGAGAATGAATGCGCGAACGTCAGGTTTCTTCTCAGGCATATCGATTGGAATAGCAATCAGTCCTCGTCGTTCCTAAGGCCGCAGTGATATTCGGCCAGTACGGCCGACGGCTTTAACTCGTGTCACCACCTGTGCCACATCTCGGATGTATTCTGGCGCCTACTGGGACGTCTCTGGGAACGAGATCGTGACCGTCAAGCCCGTATCGCTGCGCACGTCGATCTCACCCCGGATCTGCTGAACGAGAGACCGAACAAGGCCATAGCCGAGCGATCCTTCTCGAAGACTCGACATCCCGACGCCATCATCCCGGACGATCAGTTCAATCCATCCCGGCTGGCTGCGGCGCGCCCGAATGAAGATCGTCCCTGACCGTGGTGCCGGGAAAGCGTACTTGACAGCATTTGTGATCAGTTCGGTGAGCACAATGCCAAGCGGAACCGCAGTATCCGCGTCCACCAGCATCCCGTCATCCATCTTCGCCTCAAGACATATGCGATCATCGTTCTCCGTAATCGGCTTCAATGCCTGGCACAGGTCTGCCACGTACACAGACACATCGATGCGTTGAGCCTTCTCCGATTTGCTCAGGAGATCGTGCACCCGCGCCATGGCGTTGAGGCGATCGTGGGCCTCCTCGAACAGGGCCCTGACGGCCGGGTCCGGCTGCCGTCGTCCTTGGATTGCTAGGAGGGATGCCGCAATGGCAAGACTGTTCTTGGCGCGGTGGTTGACCTCGACCAGCAGCATCTCGCGCTCAGCGACCAGCGCCGACAGCTTTCCGTTAGTGGTCTCCAACTCCCGTGTTCGGGCCGCCACTCGGGCCTCTAGGTCAGAGGTCAGCGCGCGAAGGTCCTCTTCGGCATCGTAGCGTCGGGTGATGTCGAGGTACGAGAGGAAATGATTGCTGACGGTGCCTTGACCGTCATCCACCGGGCTGGCGAACAGCATCGCCCGGAATGGGGTGCCGTCTTTGCGGTACTGGAGGATCTCCAGGGTTTCGTCCCGTCTCTCCAGGATCGCAGTCTCATAGCGCCGGATGGCCTCAGGGTCGGTGCCGTCGCCGTTCATGAAGTGCGGGTCCTGCCCGAGCAGATCGTCCGAGCTGTAGCCCGACAACTTGACGAACGCCTGGTTGGCGAAAACGATCGGGTTGCCGGGTAGGGTGGCGTCGGTCACGAGCATCGGCATGCGGGTCCGGCGAACGGCCTCGACGAAGAGGCCACCTTGCTGCCGTACGGCTTCGATGTGCCGTTCGGCGATGGTTCGCTCCGAGGTGTCGGCCACATTCTCCTGAAACTCGTTCATGGCCGATCCCGTATGATGTTAATGCAATGAGGTGACTTGAGGTGTTCGGCCAACATACCGGCTCAGCTCACTTACACGACTGCGCAGTGGCAGCGTCGCAGGTGCAAATAAAAAGCCGCTCCCATGCGGGAGCGGCCTCAATGCCTCAGTGCGGATAAGCCTGCACCGGCGGGACGGGCCTTATGCCATCTCTATGTTGTTGACGGCCATCTTGCCGGAGCGGCGGTCTTCCGCCGTATCGAAGGCGACCTTCTGGCCTTCGACGAGGCCGCGTATTCCGCCGCGCTCCAGAGCGGTGGCATGGACGAATACGTCCGCGCCGCCGTTGCTCGGTTCGATGAAGCCGAAACCTTTTTGATCGTTGTAGAATTTTACGGTGCCCGTGATCATCGGAGTATCCTTAGGCTTTGCGTGAGTGCACGTGAGCTTGAGGCCGCGCAAGATTGCGGCGCTGTGCTTGGGTTCGTCGATTTTTGGGGAGAGTGTCTGAACGTGCGCCTGGCAAAGCCACAAGCGAAACGGCCCGATTGTTCGGCCAAAGTCGATAATGTAGATATGGGGCTTCTATACTGGGTTGCAAGGCTGGATGGGAAACATACCCTCCACAGGACCTGTGGCCGGCCAAGTTTCTCCATGAGCGTCCGCGGCATTGTATGTCGTCTAATGATCTCCTGACTGCGGTGGAGGTTAGAGCAGGTTGAATAAGCCCTCACGAAAACTGGAAGCAGCGTATTCGAGTGGAAACCGCCAACCATCCTTTCTGGAAACGCGGACTGATCCAAGCTTGTGCCTGATCCAGGTTGGAGAAGAGCGGATGGCTTCCGCCATCCAGGCGCCCAACACCAGCCTCTAGGTACCACTGCCCCGGAGCCACTTCGTTCTCGCCCTAGAGGCGCACCAGCACGGCCATCAGCCGATGCTCCTCGTTGAGGACTATCATGCCCTCTTCGTCAAAAATCTGTCGCCACCCGCATGAGCTGAACGGTGAAGGTCATATAGCAGCCTGATTGCTCTGGGGTAGATGCGTTATCAATATCTCATGCGCACCTTAGGACTGTCGCACCGGACCGGCCCCTAAGCCGATTTCCGCGAAGCTGACTGACGGACCTGCACTCATAGAGAAGCAGAGAAATCGTTTGGTGTGGCAACCATCCCGAACCATTTACTTGACCCAACACCTCTGCAACGGCTGGCGCAGCCCGCACATTCGACCTTTATCAGCAGGTTCCGCTTTTTCGATGCGTAGAGAGATAGAACTCCAGGGCACTTTCGCCGAAGTACACTATGGAGTAGTTGCATCTCAGAAAGGAGGGCATTTGTTGGTAAGCCACCCTAGCAACTAATGATATTCAATCGTCAGGTGCCTGAGAGCGATCATGATGTCGGCTACAGGGTCAAGAATAGTGTAAGCGGGGCCGCCCGCGTTGCCGCGATTGCTAGCCAGCCATGAGTGCACGCGCAAGGCAGATCGATCTGTCGAGGCTGGGGGAGGCTCCTCGCGGCGCCAGGCCGATTAGATCCAGTGTTCGAAGATTGCGTCTTGCCGGCTCAACGATCCCATCAGTTGCAATAGTCAGCTGACCCGGCTCGCACGGTTTATCCTTTAATCACCAGCTCGATGAAAGGCTCAAGGCTGGCATAGGGCAGTGTAAACTTCTCGCCTCGAAAAACCATCGGTACGTCCTGCTCACCTGCGAAGCCAGACGTCAGCTTGCTGCGGACCGTGAAGGTCTCGCCTGCCACCACAGGCCCCCAAACTTCATCAAGATAGTCCACCATGCCGATTTCGTTCAGCTTCGCGTCGACGGTCTGCTTCCGAGCGTGTGATGGCAGTTGACGGAGGCTGCTCTCAATATCGTCACGCATGACAGCATATGCGGGATTACGGACCTTGTAGCGAAGCTCCACATCCTGAGTGAAGGTCCACACGGAGCCAATCACCATCTGTTGCTGCTTGGAGACCGGCTTCTTCTCCGGCTTGTCAGCCTTCTTTGCCACTTTGGCGCGGGTGGGAGCTTCGGCAGGCTGAACATCGGCGATCAGCGCCCATTTGCTTGACCACTCCACCGCTCGATAATCGCCTTTCGTTAGCCGATCAGTGAACTCCAGGATGTCCTGATCAATGAGACGTTTGCTGCCACTGGCCTCAAAGTAGCGCAACCGCATCTCATCGGGCAGAAGCAGATAGAAGTTGTCACTCTTGACATCTACGTCGAAGATGTTGGTGACCTTCACGACCTGATCGCGGGTGGATGGGGCCTCGACGCCATCACCCTTAGGATAGACCATCGTTCCTTTTGGAACGCGGATGTATCCGTCCACCTGCATCTCTGACATCTGTTCTTCGTCTTTCTTTTGTAGGCAACGTGAGCGTAAAAGGCCAAGGTTTAGAAATGGGAACGGCACCCGAAGGTGCCGTTTCTGTTGCTAGGCCTTCCCGAGCCCCGGATGGTTACGCCGCGAGGCGCACTGCACCCATGTCAACGTTATCGTTGGCATTTATGAGTTTTGCACTATCAAGGCCGTAGCTCAGCCTAATCGCAGCCTAGCCTTTATTGCGCCCAGTCGAACCCATGTCGCCCCCATCACAAACACACCGGGACAGCGGCATGACCTCAACGAAAGGCCATTCGCCCAAAACCCGTCTTGCGGAACTTGGACGGCCGGTGTGCTTGTGGTGGAGGCGGCGGGAATCGAACCCGCGTCCTAAACGCCTATTCCACTCTGCCTCTACGATCATAGTCAGGCGAACCTGACATGCATGATATAGACACGAGAAAGCACAATAGCCAGCCCCGAAGCAGGCGATCTTTTCTGATGGAGTGGAATAAAAAGTTTTGCCAGCAATTTTGCCTGTAGTCATCTCTCTCGTTGTACAACTGCAATCAGGCTTGGCTGACGACTTCCACGTGCTCCTCAAGGACTGTTTTGGGTCAGAATGAGCCGTTTGACGTGGCCGTTTGAAGGTCCGCTTGCCCTATGACCACAGACTTTTGGACTACCTCTCCTCCATGCATATTACAGATCTTCGCCAGTGCGAGCCAAATCCAATTCAACGGCACCGTCAACTGAGTGGTCGACAACATGCACCAGCTCGTCGAGCGTCCAGGTTGCCGGCGCACTCCTGCGGGAGGCAGTATCGCCGAGGAGGTCAGGCCTGAGTATTCGGGGTGTCGAAGGCGGTCAGAGGCATCGGACCGCTCAACGAGCCGAATTGACTGTGAATGGATTGCTGGATCTTTCGATGAGGTCTTGCTGGTAGCGAGTCTTTCTTAGGAGGACTTCTTTGGTTTCCTGAGGTCACATCTCGGTGGAACAATCATCTGGCTCATGAAGAGACGCAGAGCTCTGCGAACCGCGATGGCAGGCGGTTCGGACGGATGCCATTCCGGGAAGTGGCCATCAATGGCCATCCGTGCCAAGCCATAGACATAGGCACGGGCGGCGAGAACGAGATGATCCAGGTCAACGTCCGGGGCCAGCCGGCCTTGGTGTTGGGCTCGAGCCAACAGCTCAACCATCTTCTCACGTATGGCTCCGTTCTGGTCGCGCAGACTGGAGGACGCTTCGAAGTCGATCAGGGTGCGGGAGCTGATGATTTGGAAGTGCGTGGGATTGGCCATCGCCCATTCAAGATAGCCCTGACCGATCGCTTCGAACGCGGCTGCGGGATCAGTGCTATCAACATCGGACACCGCTCTGGCGACTGCCTCCGTGAGCCGATCCATTGCCTGTTCGGCGACGGCCGTCAGGAGCGCGGTCTTTGATCGGAAGTGCCGGAACGGCGCTCCGGGCGAAACTCCTGCACGCTTTGCCACCTCACGCACGGACAGTTGCTCGACCCCATGTTCCTCAATGAGTTCGACGGTTGCTGAAATGAGCGCTCCGACCAGATTGCCATGATGGTAGGGCTTAGGCTGGTCGCCTGCTTTGGTGACGGATGTCTTGGCCATTCCTGATCGATAGCATGCTTCAATGTAATCATCGATTATTTTGTTGACCCCGTCTCTCTTGCATGTAATCACTGATTACACCGTAGATGGAGATCCACATGTTTCGTCCTTCCTTGCTGTTCAGTCTCGCTCTCCTAGCATCCCCGATCGGGTTGGCTTACGCCGAAGACCAGCCCACCCTGGAGATCGTTTGGCCACAGCCCGGTTCAGCCGTTGACCTTGGGAATGATCCTGAAAAAGCGATCGGCGTCGTACTGAAGAGCAACTTCACACTCCTCCCCGCAGGACAATGCGGCGCGAACCACCAATGCGGTCATGTGCATTTGAAGATCGATCCGGACGGAGACACGTGCAACATCCCGGGAAAGCCCTCCAACAGCATGAACAGCGACTTCGGGGGCGATCTCATCAAGGCTCGCTTCGGCCACTGCCCGAAGGCTGCCGGCCAGCACGTGATCGGTGTTCTCCTGGCCGATGATTACCACAAGCCCGTTCTCGTGAACGGCAAGCCGGTGACCGCTTTGGTGAACGTCACGACAAAGTAGCTAACCTGACGCCATGTCGGACGGAGCGATGTGGTTACGGCTTTTGTCCAACCTACGTGCAAGGCGAATCCGATCTCGTCCCAATCACTTTCTCTGCGTCGGCTGAGCCGTATCTCAGCCCGCCACTTCCTGACCTGATCCATGGCGCATCTCTGCACGGGTACGAGTCCTGGAAACAGGGAGGGTGTCTCGTCTGACCGAAAGTTGTGAGCGCTCTCGACCCTCCTGCGACCTTCGTGCTGTCCGCTAAGGGCAAGGCACACCGGTGGCCGTCTGCGAGCCAGCCTGCCGATCTATCCCTATCTGCAGGATAGAAGTCCCCTTCGGGTCAAACAAGGAAATTGAGCAGACCGAATGAACGACTGCTCATCGCGTGAAGGGAGACATTCGAGTTACTGGTGGGATGTGCCAAAAGCTAACATTGTGCAGATGTCAGCTCGAGCCCTGCCGCTATCCCCAATTCTTGAGCCACCTTTCGGCTGGTGTTGCGAGCATGGTGGTCAGGACGACCACGGCTGCACCGAGGCACAGCGACAACGATGGAACTTCGCCAAAGTAGAGCCAGCCTGCAAAGCCCGAGAAGATAATGGACAGGTATCCGATGGGCGCCAGAAGCCGTGCCTCCTGCTTCTGGTAGGCCTGGAGCCAGCAATATTGCCCGACCTGGGCCAGAATCCCGATCACGATGATGCTGGGTGCCTCAGCCAATGGGATCGGGATCCAGACGAGGGCCGCCGGAACCGATGTCAGGAGGGTCAGGCCCACCGTGTAGAAAAGCATCAGGACAACCGTGTCCTCGCCCGCCAGGCGTCGCGTCTGCACCACGGAAAGTGCGCCGAAGAACACGGAGCCGAAGGCCGCGAGCAGCCCGACATTCCAGGGAATCTCGTCCGGCCGCAGCATGATGACGACGCCGACAAAACCTAAGGCCGTAAGCGAATAGCGGATCCGGCTCACCCTCTCCCCGAGCAGGAAAGCCGCCATCGCCAGCAGGATGAGGGGGCGGGTGTAGCTAATGGCGGTGACGAGGGCGAGCGGGAGCACCGCGAAGGCTGCGAAGTTGCAGGTGAGCGCCGCAGAGTTGAAGGCGACGCGCACAAGATGGCCACGAATGTTCGACAGGTTCGCCAGCTTGGCACGGTGACGCCACATGAGCGGCGCTACGGCCAGGAACCCGACAAGGGAGCGCAGGAAGACGAGCTGGATCGCCGGATAGGTCTCGCCCTTCGCCTTGACCATTGCCTGCATGATCGTGACGAGGCTCATGTCGAGCAGCAGCCATCCCGCGCTGCTCCACATGGAAACCGCAGGGCGGGCGGAGCGGCTGTCTGCTTCGGCCGCCATGCGCTCAGGCAGGCTGCACGAGGTTGGCGAGCACGCGGAATGCGCCGGGAACCAGCTTGTCGAGCTGGTGGTGCAGCACGAGCGAGACATGGGTGTGCCGCCCCCGCCCGATGCGCGCGGAGATCAGGGAGCCTTTAAGCGGGTTCTCGCCCGGATCATTCAGGGCCAGCAGCTCCTCGTAGGCGGCATCGTACTCCGCCGCGAAGTAGAGGCCCCTCTCTTTGTCCCAACCCTGCCAGTCGCCAGCATCGATGCGGTTCGGAGAGCTCAACAGGGGATGATCCGGCCTCAGGACGGTCACGGGAGCGCCGGGATCGGTAACGCGCCAGCGCAAGGAGGGCGAGCCGATGACGAGGCGGCGCGGCGGCGTGGCGGTCGGGTTCCAAGCATCAGTGGGGCGATGGTAGAGCGTCACCAGATGGCCGCCCTCCTCTACGAAGTGATGCAGCCGCCCTGTAGCCGCCTTGAGATCGCGCCTGAGGCCGAAGGCGAAGATGCCGACAACGATGGTGGTGAAAGCGGAAAGTTGACCTGCCTTCAGCTCGGACTCGCCGAGATCTGTCACGTCGAGGCCAAGGCGGCACATCTGAACGCCGACATTGTCGCTCCCGCCACCCACATAGCCGATGCGGGCACCCACTGGGAGAGTGACATCGAGCGACAGAACCTTCAGCTCCGCCGGCGCAATGAAGGATGTCGGCCTGATGTGAGGATAGCTGATGGTGTGGAGCGAAGTCGCAGGCCTGCCGTCCACGACAGGAACGAGCGTCGTGACGCCAGGGCGGAACTCTCGGGGCGGCAGAACAACCCAGTCACTCCCCTCCTTGCGAACGTTCCAGCCCGCCAGCACCTGCCAGTCGGTCGGCTCGGCTCTCGTAGTCTGCACCCGAATGCCATTGGCTGGCTCCCCGGCCTTGAAGAGCGCCACTGTCGGCTCAAGGGACAGGGATTGCAGCGGTCCGATTCTCAGGGGCTCCTCCGAATCGAGATCTACCTCGATTCTGCGCCCCCCGACCCTGCCCGAGATGCGAACGCCTCCCTCGCCATTGCCACCCAATGGATCGTAAGCTTCGGGATAGTTTCCAGTGTGGGGAGCTGATGCAGGAATCACGATCTCAAACTGCACATATCCCGGCTCCTCGTGCATCCCGACGGCGTTGAAGCCTTCGGGAAGGCGAGGCGTCATCGCGATATCAGAAAGGTCCTGCCCGTCGATATGCGTTTGCAGCGTGATCTGCGCGCCGGGATGCGCCGGTCCGGTGAAAACGGCGCGGGCTGTGTTGACGCTGGCCTCGAAGAGAGCCGCATCTATCTCCCGCAGCTTCCGGTCGAGGCGATGCCCCACCCTGCCCGCTGCCTCTTTGTCCAGTTCCGCGCGAGCCTGTTCGATCCGCCGTGCCGCATCGACGAGCGCCTCGACCATGCGGGCGCGATTTGGGAAGGCGGCGATGGCAGCATCGATCTGCCTCTGCGCCTCTTGCAGGGCTGCTGACGCCGACCCGGTCACGCCTGGCATGGCTGCAATGTCGGCGAGGGTTGCGGGCACATGAGCGCGGATATCTTTCTCCGGCCCAGCCTCGCCGTCGGCCCAGGCCTTCAGGTGCAGGCTCCATTGGTCGGCCGGCTTGTCGCGCCATTTGCCCATCCCCTGCGATGCATGCGCGGCGCGCGACCACTCACCGAGCTGTTTATAGGAGAGCCCGGTCACCTCGTCGCCGCCGACAACCTTGAGGCTCAGCGTCGCCGGCGGCGGAGGCACCTCGTCGTCATAGGCATAGCCTGCGCCCGACCAAGCCGGGAGGTAATATTTCGACACCTGCCAGGGCGTGAGGCCGGACGCGGCATGTTCCGGAAAGGCGGAAGGATCGGCGGCAAGTGAGAGTGCCGCCTCTGCGGCGCGGGTCATCGCGCGGTGATGACCGTGCTGGCCCGGCACGTCCAGGAAGGTAGGGATGACAATGTCCGGACGATAGCGACGGTAGGCTCGCACGAGGCGCTCGACGACGCGCTCCTCGCCCCAGCGGCGGAGCGTGTCGTCGCCGTTCTTCGAGAAGCCGAAATCGTGGACCGGGTCGTCCGGACCATGGCCGAGCCAAGCCACATCCGCATCTATGCGTCGGGCGGCCTCTTCCATCTCCGCTGTGCGCAGGACGCCGAGAACGGCACCCCGCTCCGGCCCGAGGGCATTCTGGCCGCCCTCGCCTCGCGTGGAACAGGCCACCACAACCCGCATGCCGTAGCCGAAGCGCAGGGCTGCGAGCATACCGTTAATCTCGTCGTCCGGATGAGCCCCAGTGTTCATCACGGTGAGCACTGAGCGCAGCCGGCTGAGGGCGCGATGAAGGCGCACCAGGGTCGGCTGGTGAACGACGCGGGCAAGGCGGCTGTGGTCATCCAGCAAGGGACATCTCCTCGTTCGGTTGTTCGCGCTTGGCGGCCTGGGCGGTGTCGAGCCGAGGCGTCATCGTTTCCAGAAGTGGCAGGGCTGCGGCACCGAGCGCCGCAGTGAGCCGACCGGTTCGTCCCTGGATCAGCCGCGCCTCGCTGCGGTTCCTGCGGCGTGCGACGGACAGGGGCAGCGGCTGCATGGCCTGCGTGAGATCCTCAAGCAGACCTAGCGGCAGTGCGCCGCCGATCACAATGGCTTCGGGATCGAATAGATTTTCCAGCATCGCGATCTGCGGAGCGAGATAGGAGGCCGCCTCACTAACCCACGCTTCGAACACCGGATGCCGCTGGCGATGCAATTGCTCGAGACGCTCGTAGTCGACGCCCTCAACTCCCGCCGCAGCCAGCTTCTCCGTAAGGGCCTGGATCGACGCATAGGCCTCGAGGCAACCATGCTGCCCGCAGGAGCAGCGATGGCCGCCCTTCTGCACCAGCACGTGCCCCATCTCGCCGGCGTTCCCGTTCGCTCCACGGTAAGGCCGCCCGTCGATCATGATGCCAAGGCCGAGGCCCTGTCCGAAATAGATAAGGCAGAAGTTCTTGAGGTCTTTCGCTGCCCCATGCAGGCGCTCACCGACGGCGGCGGCCGTGGCATCGTTCTCCAGGGTGATCGGCACATTCAGCATGCGTCCGATTCCGGCGGCCGCATCAAAGTCCAGCCATCCCGACAGGGTCGTTGGACCGACGGAGGTCATGCCCTCGACGTTGAACGGACCAGGCATCACGACTCCGACCCCGAGGAGCTGGGGCACGGGCTTACTCAGAGCGGCCTGCGCCGCCTCGATTTCAGCATTGATGACGGGCAGCACCGAGTCCGGATCGTTGTGCCGGATCGGCACCGTGCGCTGTGCGCGGACGCGGCCGCCGACGTCCACGAGAAGGGTAGAGACGTGATCCGCCGCGATCTCGATGCCGGCCGTCATGCCGCCGTTCGGATTGACGGCAAACTGGATCGGCGGAAGACCACGCCCTGCCCTGAGCCGCCCGGTCTTGATGAGAAGGCCGTCGGCAACGAGGTCCTCGACGATGTTCGAAACGGCCTGCGTGCTCAGATGTGCATGGCGCGAGATCTCGCTGCGTCCGATAGGGCCGAGCTGGCGCACGACGTCGAGCACCACACGGCGGTTGTGGGAGCGGTTGCGCTCCGGATTGCTGCCGATGGTCGAGCGTACCCCGGCCTTGGATTTCTTCGGCATCTCCAAACTCTCCAAGCCGTAAGGTTTATCCAGCGCACGTAATAACTCAAGTGGATTATCTTATTGACAGCCTGTTAACTCTAAGGGAGCCTGGAAGGTGGATCGGCCTCAAAGGCCGGCACCAGAAAAGGATCGGCGCTCAGCGCCAGCAAGAATGGAGAGGAACATGCGTTTCGGTCATATGCTCGCGAGCGTTGCCTTGGGCTTTGCCACCCTGGCCTCTACTGGCGCCAAGGCCGTCGAGATCGAGTACTGGCAGTATGTGTTCGACACCCGCGTCAAGGCGATGAACCAACTGATCGCTAAGTTCCAGGAGGCGAACCCGGACATCAAGGTCAAACAGACCACCTTCCCCTATGCGGACTACCAGACCAAGGTGGCCGCTTCGATCCTCGCCGGCCAAGGGCCGGATGTGGTACAACTCTTCTACGGCTGGACCGACAACTTCATCTCTGGCAAGATGATCCGCCCCTTGCGCGCAGAGGCTTTCCCCTCGACTGAAATCGAGCGCGACTTCTTCCCAATCGTGAGCGCCATGAAGCGCGGGAACGATTATTACGGCTTGCCGACCGCCGTGCGCTCCCTCGCCCTCTTCTATAACAAGAAGGCATTCAAGGACGCCGGCCTCGATCCCAACAACCCGCCGAAGACGATCGACGAACTTGTTACCGCCGCCGAGAAGACCGTGAAGCGCGATGGCAGCGGCAACATCGTCTCCGCCGGCATGACCCTGGACATGGGCGGCCAAGACCATCAGTGGTGGCGCGAAGTGCTGATCCGCCAGTTCGGCGGCGTTCCCTACACGGAGAACGACACCAAGGTAGCCTATAATGACGAGGCCGGCCTGAAGGCGCTCACCTTCTACACGGATCTGCAGAAGAAGCATAAGGTCGGCCAAGCCGGCTTCATGGATGAGGGACAGGCCGCCTTCCGTGCGGGCCTTGCCGCCATGACCATCGATGGCACCTTCCGCCTCGGCTCATTTGGCACGATCAAAGCCTTCGAGTGGGGCGTGACCGAGCTCCCTGCCAACGCCCAAGGCTTACGCAGCAACTATGCTAGCTACTTCGCCAATGCCATCACCACGAAGGCCGAAGGCGAGAAGCTGGCGGCGGCTGAGAAGTTCCTGAAGTACGTTTCCTCGCCCGAGGCCATGAAGGTCTGGATGGAGGTGGTGGGCGAGTTGCCGGCCCGCCGTGATGTGGCGCTAACTCCTGAGAATGTTGCGCATCCCGTCTACGGCCCGTTCCTCAAGGGCCTGGAATATGCTCACACCACTCTGTTCAAGGACGAGGCGGCCCAGCGTCAGGTAGCCATCGACATGGCTAACCGCGTCCTGATCGGTGGTGAGGATCCGAAGACCTCCCTCGCCAAGGCTGCGGAGGCCGAACAAGCAATCATCGACCGCGCCAAGCGCTAAAGCACACCCGCGAGGAAGCAGCGCATGTCCGCCGTCGCATATCGGGAGGCCGCTGGAGGCGGCCTCTGGTCGAGGATGAGCCTCGGCCAGAAACAGGTGCTCTGGGCGTGGAGCTTTCTTGCGGTTCCGCTCGTCTTCTACGTGGTGATCCGCTTCTGGCCGACCTTTCAGGCCTTCTACCTGTCCGTGACTGACTGGACGATCACCAAGCCCGCCTCCTTCGTGGGGCTGGAGAACTACGGGAGGCTGATCGAGGATTCGCTGTTCTGGCAGGTGTTCCGCAATACCTTCCTGTACCTGATCCTCGGCACGCCGATCAGCCTGCTGATCTCCTTCGTAGTGGCTTATTACCTGGACCGCGTGCGGTTCATGCACTCCTTCATCCGCGCGCTGTACTTCCTGCCTTTCCTCACTACCGCTGCCGCGATGGCTTGGGTGTGGCGCTGGTTCTATCAGCCCGTTCCCATCGGCGTGATCAATGACCTTCTTTCCAGCTTCGGCATCCCGCAGCAGCCTTTCCTGCGCTCGACCTCGCAGGCTCTGCCGGCCGTGCTCGCGCCCGCGGTGTGGGCGGGCCTTGGCTTCCAGATCATCATCTTCCTCGCGGGACTCAGGGCCATTCCCGTCACCTATTACGAAGCCGCGCGCATCGACGGTCTTCCGGAAGGCGCGATCCTGCGCAAGATCACGCTGCCGCTGCTGAAGCCGACCCTGGTCTTCCTGGTCGTGTTCTCATCCATCGGCTTCCTACGCATCTTCGACCAGGTCTACAACATCAACACGAACGACCCCGGCGGGCCGCTCAACTCCACCAAGCCCCTGGTGCTGATGATCTACCAGACCGCCTTCAGCTCCTACGAAATGGGCTATGCCGCCGCACAGACCGTGGTGCTGTTCCTGATCCTGCTCGTGATTTCCCTCGTTCAGTTGCGCCTCATGAGAGACCGCTGATGAAAGCCGCCGCATCCTCACCGAGCCTTGCGATGCCGAATATCCGGCCGGGCCGGATCCTTGCCTGGACGCTCCTGTTCATCGGCGGCGTCATCATGGTAACGCCCCTTCTCTTCATGATCTCCACCTCCCTGAAGGATGCCTCGCAGGTCTATGACCTGCGCGTGATCCCGGAGGCCCCGACCCTCGACAACTACATCGAGATTCTCGGCGACGGGCGGTTCACCCGCTGGCTCATCAACTCGGCCATCATAGCCGTGATCGTCACGCTGTCGAACGTGTTCTTCGACAGCTTGGTCGGCTATACCTTGGCGAAATTCCGCTTCCGCGGGCGCTACATCGTCTTCATCGCGATCCTGTCCACGCTGATGATCCCGACCGAGATGCTGGTCCTGCCCTGGTATCTCATGGCAAGCCAGTTCGGCTGGATCGACAGCTACTGGGGCATCATGTTCCCGGGCATGATGACGGCGTTCGGCACCTTCCTGATGAAGCAGTTTTTCGAGGGTGTGCCGGACGACTTCTTGGAGGCGGCGAGGATCGACGGGCTCAACGAGTTCACCATCTGGTGGAAGATCGCCATGCCGCTCGTCACCCCAGCCCTCTCGGCGCTCGCTATCTTCACCTTCCTCGGCAATTGGACGGCATTCTTCTGGCCGCTCATCGTGACCACAAGCGCCGAGCTCTACACCCTGCCCGTCGGTCTCTCCAGCTTCGCGGTCGAGCAGTCGATCCAATGGGAGAAGATCATGACCGGCGCGAGCATCGCGACCCTTCCTACCCTGATCATCTTCCTGTTCCTCCAGCGCTACATCGTCCGCGGCGTGATGCTGGCCGGACTAAAAGGCTGAGTGCCGATGACCCCAGGCCCATTCAATGACACCTCCGTCTTCCCGGATCCGGTCTACAAGGAGACCATCCTTCGGCCGCTCTTCGACGGAGCGAAGGACCATCACGCCGAGGGATTCCGCCTCATCGACAGGGCTCACCTCGTAATGCTCCACGAGACCGGGATCCTGACCATCGAGCAGGCCCGTCCCATCGCGCAGGCGCTCGAAGCCATCGACGACGAGATCGACGTGAGCGCACTCACCTATACCGGCGAGGTGGAGGATTTTTTCTTCCTGATCGAGAAGGAGCTGCGCAAGCGCCTGGGGCCGGACCTCGCCGGCCGCCTGCATACGGCTCGGTCCCGCAACGACATCGACCACACCCTGTTCAAGCTCGGTCTCAAAGCACGAATCGATCCCCTGCTGGAGCGCCTCGTCCGTCTCGCCGAGACCCTGGCGTCTGTTGCCGAGCGGGAGAGCGCTACGCTCATCGTCGCCTATACTCACGGCCAGCCCGCGCAACCGACGGTCTTCGGACATTATCTTGCGGCAATGCTGGAGACGCTGCTGCGCGACATCGCGCGGCTTGAAGCGGCTCGGGACATTGTGGACCACAGCCCCATGGGAGCGGCGGCCATCACCACAAGCGGCTTTCCCATCGACAGGGACCTGATGGCGCGGCTTCTCGGCTTCAGCCGTCCCCTGCAGAACTCCTATGGCTGCATCGCCTCCATCGACTACATCACTTCGACCTATTCGGCCATCGAGCTGGCATTCTTGCATCTCGGCCGCTTCATCCAGGACCTCCAGTTCTGGACGAGCTTCGAGGTAGGCCAAGTCTATGTGCCCAACGCCTTCGTGCAGATCAGCTCGATCATGCCGCAGAAGCGCAATCCGGTCCCCATCGAGCACATGCGCCACCTCGCCTCCCAGACGGTCGGGCGGGCGCGGGCCATGCTCACAATTATGCACAACACGCCGTTCACGGACATGAACGACAGCGAGGGCGAAAGCCAGGGCTTCGGCTACGGAGCCTTCGAAGGCGGCGGGCGTGTCCTCGATCTGCTGGCCGCCCTCGTTCCGGCCTTGCGCATCAACCCTGAGCGGGTGCGCGAGAACATCCGCCGTAGCTGCATTACCGTCACGGAGCTCGCCGACAGCCTGGTGCGGCGCGAGGGCCTGTCGTTCCGCGAGGCCCACGAGGTCGCAGCCGAGGTGTCTCGCGCTGTGGTGGCTATCGGCGGCGATATTCAGGAGGACGGCTACGAATCCTTCCAGGAAACATTCGAGCGCTGCACCGGCCGGCGCGCTGCCGTCGACAGGGCTCAGTTCGCCGAGATCGTCTCCCCGGAAAATTTCGTCGCCGTGCGCGATCGCTTCGGCGGGCCGGCGCCCAGGGCGCTCTCTGAGGCGATTGCTGGGTACAACCAGGAGATTACCGGCATCCGCCACCGGATGCAGGAAGCGAAGCGCCGGGGCGAAGCCTCTGCCCAGGATCTCCATTCCCGTTTCAACGCACTTCTCGGAGACCGCTGATGGCGACCATCGAAATCGAGCGCCTGGTCAAGCGCTTTGGAACAACCACCGTGGTCCATGGCATCGATCTCTCGATCGAAGACGGCGAGTTCGTCGTGTTGGTCGGTCCTTCGGGATGCGGCAAGTCCACGACGCTCAGGATGATCGCCGGGCTCGAGGAGATCAGCGCCGGCACGGTCCGCATCGACGGGCGCGTCGTCAACGAGCGTCAGCCTAGGGACCGGAACATCGCCATGGTGTTCCAGAACTACGCGATCTATCCGCATGTGACGGTCGCGGACAACATCGCCTTCGGCCTCTACCGCTCCAATCTTTCCAAGAGCGAGAAGCGCCAACGCGTGGAGCAAGTGGCGGAAACCCTCGGCCTGACGCATCTCCTCGAGCGTCGCCCTTCCGCCCTGTCGGGCGGCCAGCGCCAGCGCGTCGCCATCGGCCGCGCCATGGTGCGCGATCCGGCCGCATTCCTGTTCGACGAGCCGCTCTCCAATCTCGATGCGCAGCTGCGTACACAGATGCGAATCGAAATCAAGCGGCTCCACCACCGCCTCGGCACCACTTCGGTCTTCGTTACCCACGATCAGGTCGAGGCGATGACCATGGCAGACCGGATCGTGGTGATGCGCGAGGGCCGCATCCTTCAAGTGGGCACGCCCATGGAGCTTTACGAAAACCCTGTCGACGTGTTCACCGCCTGCTTCATCGGCAGCCCCACCATGAACCTCTTGCCCGCCTCCCTAAAGGGTGGCGCAGCCACTCTCGCGCTCGGAGGAACGTTGCAGGTTCCGCTCTCCTCCGCAAATAGCTCGGAGATCCTCGTTGGCGCTCGGCCGCACGACCTTATCCCGGCCGGCGACACCTCCGCGGGCCTGACCGTATCCGGTACCGTCGCCGTCGTGGAAACCCTCGGCTCGGAGACGCTCGTGCACATCGAGAACGCCGGCCAGACCATCATCGGCTCCGCGCCGGGACGGCAGATTCCGCGGATCGGCGAGGAACTCACCCTCCATGCGCCGATGGAAAAACTCTACTATTTCGACAAGGCCACCGAGAAAGCGCTGGCAAGCCGATGACAGGAATGCCTGCCGAGCGCAGCAAGATCCTATGTCTTGGGCGGACTTATTGCGACATCATCTTCATGGGGCTGCACGAGATGCCGGCACTCGGCCGCGAAAGATTTGCAGACAGCGTGACCATCGCAGCCGGCGGCGGCGGCTATATCACGGCAGCGCATCTCGCCTCCCTCGGCCGTCCGACTGCCCTGCTCACCCGCTTGGGTACGGATCCGCTGTCGCAGAGCCTCAATCCGGAGCTCGAAGCCAGCGGGATCGACCTGTCGTTCATCGAGCGATCTCCTGACGCCGGACCCCAGCCGACCGTGGCCTTGGTCAGAAACGGGGAAAGGGCCTTTGTGTCCCGGCGTGCTGGGGGCTCCCGTCCGGCGACGCTGGAGCAGGCTCTCTCCGCCCATGATGTCGCCCATCTGCACATCGCGGAGTTTGCCACCCTCAGGGATGCTCCGGAGGTGATCGCACTGGCTCGCAGCTTAGGTCTGACGATCTCCCTCGACCCAAGTTGGGACGATGAACTGATCCACCGTGGCTCGGACTTCTTTGAAATTTGCGCAGGGATCGACCTGCTGCTTCCGAATATCGAGGAGGGAAAGGCGCTGACGGGAGAAAGCACGGACGAGGCGATCCTGCAAAGTCTGCGGGAACGATTTCCCTTGGTGGTGCTGAAGTGCGGCGAGCGCGGTGCAGTGGCCTCCTGCGGATCGACCCGTATCTCTGCTGAAGCGCTTCGGGTGAACGTTGTCGATACAACAGGAGCGGGTGATGCTTTCAATGCAGGCTTTCTGCACTCCTGGCTCGGCACCTCGGACCTTGGGAGAAGCTTGGCCGCCGGGATTGAAGCGGGAGCCCTCTCCGTGCAGTCGGCAGGCGGAGCCCCACCGCGAATCCGCTGAGAGGCTTTGCTCATGCTTGACGCACAGAATTGCCGGAAGCGGCGCAGCCTGCTTGGGACTGGCTGCAAGCCGATCATTGACGAATCTGTCGGCACAATCGGAGCGTAAGTGCGGCGCAGAGCACTGCTGGCAGGACAGAACGTTATCTGAGGAATTATTGGCAGGGCACGACAGGTCTGGTTTGGGTCAAAGTATAACGAAGAGCGGATTGAATGAAGGTCGGCTTACTGCCTCAACTCAGAAATTGGCCATACTTCCGCCTCACGCCAAAATCCCGCCTTCACCTGTCTGCTCAACCGCGCCCCCTGGGCCAAGACGCTGTCCTTATCGTTTGCCATAGCCGAACTGCCTCAGGCCTCCACAAGACGTCTTCCTCGAGGGGATATACCGGGCGGATGAGCTTCTCGAAATGGAATAACTTGTAATCCGAGCTCGTCACCCCACGGCTTGCACATTCGATGACAACCCTCGCGATAGGTTCGAAGACGGGGCGGCAGTACATGCGGGATTTCAGGATGAGGTGACGGCACGCACGTGGGTCGAGACCGACGCTTGTGAACACGGCAAGGTCCCACGGCTCGTGGGGCAACTCGGTGACGAGTATGCGCGCCTGACCAGTATCAAGTACGGCAGCCTGCCCCATGAAGCAGCGCATCCCCGTGTAAGTCGGGCCGCTGATCGTATATTCCCCGTCGCCCAGAGCGCGGACTACGCCGCCGAGCTGCAGCGGATCCTTGGAGATGCCGATACGAGGCATGGCCACGCGGTTGCCAATTTTAACCCTGATCCGTGCGCCGACGCCTGCGGCCATCATCGCCGCCACGGCATCGGGATCGCAGATCGGGCCCACGACGATGTCGTCGAGCCCCTGCGCTAGTGCCTCGCCAAGCACATCCATCGTATCGCAGGTGCCGCCGGACATGCAGTTGTCGCCGTGATCGAGCAGAAGCACAGGGCCCTGTCCCTCTTCTTCGCCGGCGGCGTGCGCAGCGGCAACCGATTGCTGAAGAGGCTCCTCGTGATAGACGAGTTCAGCTCGGCGCTCCCACAGAAGCCCACCAATCTCGCGTGCGACCTCCGCCGCGAGATCTGCCGTTTCCGCGACCGTGACCACTGATACGCCGGCCTCCGGGGTATCTGCAATCGGAAAGCCGCCGAAAACGCTGACCGCGAGGATGCCGGACCTTGCTTCCGCCTGCCGGGCGGCCGCAATCGCGTCCTGCATGGCTCCTGGTATGCCGGTATTCATTTTCAAGGTATGAGCCAATTGCGGTGGATGGCACCATGCCCGCTTCGGCGCGAGCCCCTCGTCGAGCATGCGCCCGACGAGCCGGGCCACATGGGCGCCGGTCTCATACATGTCCACATGAGGATAGGTCTTGAAGCCCACGAGTACGTCGGCGTTGGCGACCATACGTTCAGTGATATTACCGTGAAGATCGAGGGCAACGCCGACTGGCACATCCGGCGCGACGGCGCGGATTCGGCCGAGAAGCTCGCCCTCGCCATCGTCCAAGCTGTCCGTCACCATCGCACCATGAAGATCGAGAAGAATGGCGTCGCATCCCTTCCCAACCGCATCGACGATGGCGACCACCATGGCCTCGAAAGCCTCATCGGCCACAGGGCCGCTCGGGTTGGCAGTGGCGAAGATCGGTGTCACCACCTCTGCGCCCCGCGCTTCCGCAAAGGCCAGGAAGGCGCCCATGGCGGTGCGGGAGCCCCTGCCCACCTGCAGGGCATCCTCGTTCCAGCGTGGGTTGAACGATGCGAGTGGCGTTGGTACCGGCGAGAATGTATTGGTTTCATGATTCAGGCGGGCGACGACGAAGTGCATGTCGATCTATCCTTGTGAAGGCGCTGCCCAGCGCCGATGTGTTCCCGCCGGCATGCGCCGATCTTGCAGGAGACGACTGTATCTGCCGATGCAAACCCACCTTGCCTATCATCGATCGGCAACTGCGCCTGGTGCAAGCGGAGGTTCGAGTCGGGTCAAAGAGTAATGTGCAGTAAATGAAATGAAGGTTCACTAAACGCCGCAGGAGGAGACTCAAGCCCTACTTCAGCTCAGTGCCAGAAGTGGAACTTCCCCGAAAGGATCTAAGCCAAGTCCTGCAAGTCCAACACAGAATCACTGGCGCTTCGCAGACAGACTGAGGACACCTTCAACGAATGCTTCCGCCTTGCGGGATCAACCGGGTAAGATGATGAATGTGTCCTTATGGAATCACGTTCGCGCGCCTGCTTGCCCAGCCCGCGTTGAACACACGATATCCCACTACCCGGACAGCACCGCCGAAGCCATGGCAATATCCTGGACGGCGAGGCCCGATAGGGTCGTAACAGTGACCTGCCTCTCGCTCGTACGTCCCTTGGCGATACCCGAAACGATCTCACCAATCTCGGCTACCCTGGACAGGGCGGCTGAGTCTTCCCCGTACGCACGCAAGAGCTCGCCGCGCGTTATGGCCTGGCGCCGGCTGTCCGTCACGACGATGTCGGCATTGCGAATGATCGCCTCAGCCAGCTCCTGCTTGTCTGCGCTGTCCGCCCCGATCGCAGTGATGTGGGTACCAAGCCGAATGTCGGACCATTGCAGCAACGGCGATGGACTTGCGGTCGCGGTAACAATAAGGCGGCTGCGGGCAGCGACGTCGGAGGCCGATGGCGCAATCTCGACCGTAAAGCCTTTCTCTTCCATGCGCTTGGCATAGGCAGACGTGCGCTCGGGATTTCGTCCCCAAGCCACGACGTTCTTGCAGGGACGGACGGCTTGTAGAGCCAGAACCTGCAACTCGGCCTGGATTCCATTCCCGATGACCCCGATCGTGTCCACATCCGTCGATGCTAGATGCTTGGCGGCCACGGCCCCGGCTGCTGCGGTCCGTAGATCGGTCAGGCGGCCGCGATCATTGAGAACGGCAGCAAGCTCGCCCGTTTCTTTCCTGAAGACGAGGAGAAGCCCATCGCTGCTGCTCAGCCCCTTGGCGGGGTTGTTCCAGAATCCCGAGGCGATCTTGATGACGTAGGTATCACCGGACTTAAAGTACCCGTACTTGAGATGGACTTCGCCCGGCGGATCCTCGATCAGCAACTCGCCCGGCATCGGCATGACGGCCTCTCCCTTGGAGAACGCAGCGAAGGCCTGCTCCATCAGTCCAACGACATCGAGGTTTCCGACGCGCTCTTCGATTTCGTCTGGATTGAGGAATGTGATGGAGGTCAAAGTCTCGGTTCCGGGTTTGAATTAGATGATGGGTGCAAAGCGGTGTCACGGCGTGTAGTCTCTGGCTACGACGACCAGGGTGTCGTTGCGGTGAACGACGCCCTGCCCGTGCAGACAGAGTAGGAGCCCCGACTGGGGAGAGAGCACTGGTGTAGGTGCCCTTTCCACCCGGTCCACGTAGTGCAAGTAGCCGATGACCATCCCTTTTTCGACTGGCGCGCCGAGACTCACGGCAGGTTCGAACAAGGCGGTGTCGTCCGCATGGACATAGTAATCCGAACCCGGCACCGAGACGCGGCGCGAGATCCTACGGTCTTCGGCGCCGTCTTGGTCAGACGGGGCAAGGTGACCCAGATGGCGCAGGACTCCTAGCAACCCCTCGTAGCTCATGCGGGCTGTCTCGGCCGTGATGATGCCGCTCCCGCCGAGTTCGCTGGACAGCATGAGCTTGCCCGAGCTCTCCACAACATCGTCTAGCATCACGCTTGCATGCGGCTCGCGGATCACGACAATCAGCGGGGCTCCGAAGGACTCGGCGGCCGCCAGGAAACTGCTGGTCCGCTCGGGGTCGGGCTGCTCATGGATGAATGTGCAGAGCTCGAAGCGCAGTGAGCGGCCACCCGAATGGATATCGAAGACGTTGTCGGCCCTGGGGACCAGTTCCGTGGTGATGAAGTGCGCGATGCGCTGGGTCGCCGACCCGCGCCCGTTGCCGGGGAACTCCCTGTTGAGGTTGAGGCCATCGAGCGGCGACAGGCGTGCTCCTGCCAGGACGGCCGGCAGGTTGATCGCCGGCACGACGATGAGGGTGCCCTTGATACTGTCCGGGTCGACGGAATGGGCGAATTTCGAGAGGGCGACCGGTCCCTCGTATTCATCACCATGGCTGCCTCCGAGCAGTAGCGTCGTTGGTCCCGAGCCATTGCGGATGACGAACACTGGTATGCGCAGGTTCTGCCATGCGCTCCGGTTCGTGGAACTTGGCACCTGGATGTAGGAGGCCTGCCGGCCGTCTCTGTTCCAGTCGATCTCGAGACTTGCCATGGCGTCCGACCCTTAACCGTTTACGACCGCCAGGATTCGGTCATGGTCAAAATTGGCCCCGCAGAGCACCACGACGTTGTTCTGCTCCTCACAACGCTTGGCAACCTGATAGAGGCCCGCAAGAGCAAGGGCCGCCGCTCCTTCGACGAGTTGGTTCTCCTTGATGGCCATGTCCTTGAGCGCGGCGGCGATCTCTGCCTCCGTGCACGTCAAGACTTCGTCGATGACGGCGCTCGACAGCGGCAAGGTCATGCTGTCATCGTCGACGCCACCTGCGACGGCGTCTGCAAGAGTATCGAGATGCTCCGTCTCGACGACGCGCCCCGCCACAATCGAGGCCGCCAACGCGGCCGAGTTCTGTGCGGAAACACCAAACACGCGCGTGCTCGGGCTGAAGCACTTCAGGACAGAACCGATCCCGCTGATCAGCCCGCCGCCGCCCATGGCGACGAAGACGTTGTCGATCCGGTCGGCCTGTTCTAGCATCTCCAGCGCGATCGTACCCTGCCCCGCAATGATCTCGGGATCGTTGTACGGGGAGACGTAGACGAGGCTCCGACTTTGGGCCTCCTTCTGCGCGTGCTGCTCCGCCAACCCGGTCTCTGCCCCGTGAAGGATTACTTCCACGCCAAAGGAGCGGATCTTGGCGAGCTTCGCAGGCGACACGGTTTCGGGAAGGACAACCGTCAGCTTCTGGCCGATCAGGCTCGCAGCCTGAGCGGACCCGATACCATGATTGCCAGAGGATGCCGTGATGACGCCCTGATCGAGGCCGAGCGCGGTCATCTTACTCGCCGCGCCACGGATCTTGAATGACCCGGTGAGCTGGAAGTTCTCCGCCTTGAAGGAGATGGTGGAATTGATGTCGCGGCTGATCTGGCGCGAAGGCAACAGTGGTGTCTCGTAGACGTAATTGCGGATGCGACGCCGCGCCTGGACGGAGCGGGCGGCAGATTCAAGGACGCTGTTATTCATCATCGGGTCTCGGCCTCGTTCAAGGTCTTGAGATAGGGTCGGAAATCAACAAGAGCGGCTTGCGCAACAGCCTACTATGTCACGGCATCGTCCGACGGTGCTGCATCCCGTATGGTTCCCATAGGCGGTTGCCCTGCGAACATTCCGCAGGGCAACCGTCGCAACCTCTGATTAGCCCTTTGGTGTTACATCAACCTTGAACCACTTCTCGGCGAGCTTCTTGACGGTGCCATCGGCAATGGCTGCCCCGATGGCGGTATCGAACATGGCCTTGAGCTCTTGGCTGTCTTTACGCAGGCCTACTCCTACGCCGCGACCCAGGATGCCGCCGGAGAAGCCTGGTCCCGCAACTGCGAAATCCTTGAACTCCGGCTTATCCAGAGTGCCCTGAAGGGCCGTCTTGTCACCAATCACCGCATCGATGCGTCCGGCAGCTAGATCGAGATCGTACTGCTCCGTCGTCTTGTACTCGCGGATCTCGACGGCACCTTTAAGGTATTTGTCGGTGAAGTTTGAGTGAGACGAAGAGGTCTGGACGCCGAGCGTCTTGCCCTTGAGGGCTTCGCGAATCTTGGCTACAGCCGCTTCGGATTCGGTCGCCTGGGAGGTGAGGCTGAACTGCGCAACAGGACCAAGCGCCTTCGCTTCCGCAGAGCTCTTCGCGACTACGATTCCGTTGCTCACCTGAGCATAGGGTCGGGTGAAATCGATGGTCTCCAGGCGTTTGTCGGTGATGCTCATGCCGGCCATGATGGCATCGTATTTCTTGGCGGCAAGCGCTGGAATGATGCCGTCCCAGTCCTGGGCCACGATCTCGCAGGACACGCTCATGCGCTTACACAGGTCGTTGGCCAAGTCGATCTCAAAGCCTTCCAGCTTGCCGCCCGCGCCCGTGAAGTTCCAGGGGACATAGGCGCCCTCAGTCGCGATCTTGAGGCTTGTGACCTTTCCGGCTTGGGCGTGGGCGAGCGCCGGAGCCATCGCAATGCCGACGGCTACCAGGGCTAGGCGACCGAGCTTCTTCATCGTCAGAGTTCCCTTGTGGATGCGTGATTGTTGACAACATGGCAGTTGTTGTATTGAACAATAAAGTCCAATTTGGACTGGTTTGTCTATATTTTTTTCGCAGGTGGTCGTTATCTCTTGGTCTGTCCGAGTAGCGCCGCTTGCCTGGACTTTCGAGCATGCGACAGTCTAGGAGAATCCTCTCAAGCCTCCTGTGCCTGGGTGAGAAAGCATGACCCACTCAAAGCGCAACGAGATGCCGAGATGAGAAAAGCAAGGCAAGCGGCCAAGCCTGGGCTTGTGCCGGAGCTCGCGGCCTATACTCATATCTGCGATGCGATCACGCTGCTGTTCCAGCCTTATGCCGAGGTGGTCCTGCACGACCTCGCGACCGAGACGGTGGTATATCTGACCAATAGCTTCTCAAAACGGGAGCTGGGTGAGCCGTCCCTCATTCATGAGATTGATTTCAAGCCCTCCGACAGGATCATCGGCCCGTACGAGAAGGTGAATTGGGACGGGCGACGCATCAAGTCGGTCAGCGCAGTGATCCGGGCCGGCGAGAAGGCAATCGGCATTCTATGCATCAATGTGGATGTTTCTCACTTCCACGCCGTCATCAGCACATTGGAGGCTCTTGTCTCGGTGCCCCAGTCTCACGAGAAACCGGCATCGCTGTTCAAGGACGACTGGCACGAACGGGTCAACGAGTACATCCAATCCTGGACCTGGGAACGCGGATTGTCCGTTGCCGAATTGGAGCGACGCGAGAAACAACAACTCATCATGGACCTTTCCGGGGACGGAGCATTCGGCGGACGCAATATGGCGTCCTACATCTCGAGAGTGCTTGGGCTGGGCCGGGCGACGGTCTACAACTATCTCAAGCAAAGCTGCAACGGCGGGTCGGGTGATGAATAATGCAGCGCCGCTTGGCACTCGAATGATTTACTGAAGCGGGTTCTAACCATCCGGACTAAGCGGTGGTCTATCGATGGCTTGAGATGAACTGCTTGAGGCGCTCGAACTTCGGCGCTCTGTAGACGCCTTGAGTCGCGTCTCCTATCTCCATAGGCTAGGTTTGCGAACTTGTCCCAAATCTGAAGCCGTGGCTTGACCTCAACTGTCTCCTTAGGGTCAAACCAGGCAATTGAGCCGACGTAATGAACGTCTGCTCACTGCAGGATGGCAGACATTCGACTTACTTCCGAGATGTACCATGAGTCACGGTTTCCCATCACTCAATCCATTGCCAAGGAATAGCGTTCACAATTAACCTCCGGAATGGCTGCCTGGTCAGTGGATGCTGTCGTCGCTAATCGGTCCCTTGCATGCCGATAAAGATCGTCTCGCCGACTTACGGATCCTGCTCGGTTATCAGCGAGTAGACGCGCCGACTGCCCTACCCACAAACGATCCGGAGCAGGACCCAATGGTACTTGATCGAAGATCGAAGCTCGTCATGCATGAAGACTTGTCGTTAGTCCACACACCCAAGATAGCCAGACAGCAAGTTCAGCGACCCGCTAGGTTCGCTCTTTTGGATTGCACAGCAAATCCAAGCTCGAATTGCGACGCTACATCGCTCGCAGGCAAAGTTGCGGCCGATTGTGCAGGGTTCCGAGTCCCAATTTTCTCTTTGTCTGGCTGTACGAAGGACTGATTATAAATGGTTTTTTTATTCTGCAGGGGTGCAGACTGCAGGCGATCATTCGGCACCTGCTGATAGACCTGCAGATAAAATGATAGGCCTGAGGCAGCTCATCCTGTGTGCTCACGTCAACGCTGAGAGCACTACGGCTTTGGCTAATAGCATTTTCATTGACTGTTGGAACTTGCCTTGGCCGTTTGCTCGATGGAGCTCTTTCGTTGAAGGGTGAAGGCGGTTCGTCGATCAGCGTCCGATCGCGGCATCAACGCATGCGGAGCACACGGCGCACATACCCGCCAGTTCATCAGGCCTTATGGTACTCTTCCGAGCGAAGCCAGGGAGGTCGTGGCTCAGCTCTGTGTTGATCTTAGTAAGATTCAGAAGGCCAATGACAACACTAGCTCGGAGCCTGATGCGGGGCCTTAAGGTCGCCCCTGCTCTTCTAGGCTGGATTGGGATGGGAGCGGTGTTCCATCGATTATCAATCAGGCCTAGAAGCCAGAAGTGATGGTACAATCTGCTGCGCGATCAACATAGCCTGGTCGACGTGCCCTTCGTGGTACGCCCCCTCGCTGTCGAGCAGGTTCACAGTTCCGAGCATTGCCCCATCGAAAACGACCGGCAAGTTCATGACGCTTCCGAGGCCGAGGCTCGTAATTGTCTCGTGATCCGGAAACAGAGGCGCGAATTCGGCAGGCGTTCTCGCAAGAAATGGTTGCATATGCCCGCACACGCTCGGTGTAGGCATTAGGCAATACAGGTTTGCGGCCGCCAACAGGGTAGACAGTGGCATTCGTCGAATAGATTCGTTCGACTTCCAGTCCGCCATTCAGCATTCGCGTCACGGTATAGAGGCGGTACCCTACTGCTTGTGAGAACGCGGTTCCAGCAGCTTCTAACGTCGTGGTGGGCTGGTTCGGCGCAGCCCAGGCTCGCTGTACGTTCATTGCCATCTGTAAAGTATCAGGCATTGGATCATCCGATTGACTGTTGAAGGTTCATTCTACCATTTTATAAGGGTTGCGTCCTACCGGAAATCCCGCGTTGGCATCTTGATGCTTCGTGCGCCTGAAGTGTCCATATCAGGCTTGTAGTTTGGCTCACGGTGCGAAAGCAGCCCATTCTTTCCTCTTTGGGCGACGCTGCGCAGGAGATCTGAGAGGCTGATCAGATGCTCGGCGACGACATGGATCACATCTCCCTCTCGTTGAACGCTTCCCCGGCAAGCGATCATTCCGGAGGATAGGATCAACTGCCGATGCTTTTCAAAGATTGCCGACCAAATTACAACGTTTGCAACATCAGTTTCATCCTCGATTGTCATGAATGTGACGCCCTTAGCTGTGCCCGGCCTCTGTCGCACAAGGACCAATCCCGCGACTGTGACCCGGCTGCCGTCACGAGCCTGCCTCAAGGCTGCGCATGGGGTCATGCGTCTTTTCTCTAGGTCAGGTCGAAGGAAAGACACCGGGTGCTGTCGCAGGGTCAGGCCTGTTGAGATATAATCCTCAACGACTTCCCGGCCTGCTGTCATCGGCTCAAGAGCAACATTCCGCTCCACCACTTCGGGCTTAATTTCACCCTCGCGACCATCGGCAACTGCAAACAGTGGTAGCTGTTCATCGCTCAAGATGAGCACCTTCCAGAACGCATCCCGCCGGTTCACGCGGAGCGTTCCAAATGCATCAGCGTCCGCCAGATGCTTCAGGGTAGAAAAGGATAAGCCTGCACGTCTTCCAACATCCTCAATTGATACGAATGGGCCGGAAGCTCGCATTAGCGGAATGATAGCCCCCTCTTGGTTAGGTAGTCCCCTCACCAGATGGAGGCCAAGACGAACGGCAAGATTGCCCCCCTTGCTTGGCTCAAGGGTGCTCTCCCAACGGGAGTGATTCACATCGATAGGCCGGACCTCAACCCCATGCTGCCTGGCATCACGCACCAGTTGCGCCGGCTGATAAAAACCCATTGGCTGGGAATTGAGCAACGCACATAGAAACACTTCGGGATGATGGGACTTCATCCAGGACGAAGCGTAGGCGATCAGCGCAAAAGAAGCTGCGTGGCTCTCAGGAAAGCCGTAGGAGCCAAAACCCTCCAACTGCCTAAACGTGCGTTCGGCGAACTCGCGCTCATAGCCACGGGTGACCATCCCGTTGATGAGCTTATCTCTGAATTTTGAGACGCCACCTGTGAACTTGAAGGTCGCCATAGAGCGGCGGAGTTGATCAGCCTCAGATGGAGTAAAGCCTGCACATTCGATGGCAACCCGCATGGCTTGTTCCTGGAAGAGAGGAACGCCAAGCGTCTTTCCAAGAACCTTTTCCAGTTCCGGACTTGGGTAAGTTACAGGCTCCACGCCGTTGCGACGCCGCACATAGGGATGTACCATGTCGCCTTGGATCGGCCCTGGCCTGACGATCGCAACCTGGATCACGAGATCATAGAATGTTCTGGGCTTCATTCGAGGCAGGCTCGACATTTGGGCCCGGCTCTCGATTTGAAAGGTGCCCATTGTGTCTGCGCGGCGGATCATGGCATAGGTCTTTGGGTCCTCAGGCGGGATGGAAGCTAAGTCTAGATCGATACCTTTGTACTCACGTAGGAGGTTGAAGGTGCGCCTCATGCAGCTTAGGATCCCAAGCGCCAGCACGTCGACCTTCATGAACTTCAGAATGTCGATATCATCCTTGTCCCACTCGATAACTTGGCGGTTCTCCATAGCCGCCGGTTCGATGGGAGCCATTTCGTCAAGGCGTCCTTGCGTCAGCACAAACCCGCCGGGGTGCTGCGACAGATGACGCGGCGTCCCAATCAGTTCGGAAGCCAGCTCCAGCGTCAGTCGCAAGCGGCGGTCGTTCAGGTTGAGGTTGAGTTCCTTCGCTTCCTTTTCGCCGATGCCTTCAGTCCCCCATCCCCAAACCAAACGCGACAGGGCTTTTGTGACATCCTCTGGAATGCCAAGAACCTTCCCGACCTCTCGCACGGCCCCTTTCGCTTGAAAGCGCGTGACCACCGCAGTCAGAGCCGCCCGATGCCGCCCATAGGTTTCAAAGACCCACTGAATGACCTCTTCCCGCCGCTCATGTTCAAAATCGACGTCGATGTCCGGCGGCTCCCGGCGCTCCTGAGATATAAACCGCTCAAACAGCAGCCCAGACCGCACAGGGTCAATCTCCGTTATGCCGAGCACATAGCAGACGGCGGAGTTCGCCGCACTTCCCCTCCCCTGACAAAGAATGCCACGCCCGCGGGCGAACTGGACGATAGAGTGGACGGTGAGAAAGTAGGGAGCATATTGAAGCTCTTCGATCAGCGTCAGCTCATGTCGGAGTTGAGCGGCGACACGATCCGGCAACCCATCAGGAAAGCGCCGCTTGGCGCCTTGCCACGTCAGGCGCTCCAGCGTCTGTTGCGCTGTTTCGCCAGCAGCCACAATCTCGTTCGGGTAGTGATAATCAAGCTCATCCAGCGAAAAGCGACAGCGTCCTGCAACTTCGAGCGTCCTTGCCACCGCTTCTGGATAGTCCTTGAACAGACGGGCCATCTCGTCAGGGTCTTTCAAGAAGCGATCCGCGTGACGCTCCAGCCGGTAGCCTGCCTGATCGATGGTCGTCTTCAACCGGATGCACGTCATCACATCCTGCATCATGCGGCGGCTGGGGTGGTGATACAAGACGTCGCCGGTTGCGACAGCAGGCACCCGTGCAGCTTGCGCCATATCAGCGACAGCGCGGAGACGAGCGAACTCATTAGGAGCAAACCGGCGAATGAGAGCCATGTAAGCCCTGTCACCGAAGGTTGACTTCAATCGCCTCAACCGTTCTGCCAACGCATCATCGGGCTTATCGCCGAGCAGAATGGCAAGCATTCCTTCATTCCATTGGACCACGTCCTCCCAGGTCAGCAGGCACTTGCCCTTCCCTGCTCGCGCCTTTCCGGTGCTGAGCAGGCGACAAAGTCGAGAGTATGCAGCGCGGTCAGTCGGATAGACAAGCAAGGACATGCCATCGCTGAGATCTAGGCGGCAGCCGACCACGAGACGAACGCACGTCTCTTTTGCAGCCTCAAAGGCGCGGACAATGCCAGCGACAGAATTCCGATCAACGACCGCCAAGGCCGGAATGCCGAGAAGCTTGGCCTGCTCGAAGAGTTCACGCGGGCTTGAGGCACCGCGCAGAAAGGAGAAATGCGTGGTGGTCTGCAGTTCGGCATAGCTCATGCAGGCCTACCCGAAGAGTCCATGGAGCCACCAGCGCCCGCCTTCGGCGGCCGGCGCATCGCGGAAGAGCCAGAAGCGAGCATCCCGGTCGGTCTCAAGCCGGTAATAGTCGCGAAACGACGACATCTCGCTGTCAGACTTCCACCACTCACCTGTGATCCGCTCCGGGCCATCAGCCCCGCGCACGACATACCGTACCCGTCGCCAGACAAAGAAGATCGGCGGATGGTCTGGTACGACCGCGGTGGCTTCGACGCGCTCAGGCGGATCGAGGATACGGGCGGGTCGCACCAGGTCTTCAGGCCATGTCAGCCCGGACGCTGGAGCAAGCGCCGGAATACGTCTCGCGGACCGCTCAGGCACATGACTCTCAACCGGGACAAGGCGAAAGACCTTGCCCGCACCCACGCGCGCGGAGAGGCGGTCAACCAGAGGGCTGATATCCGGTTCAGGATCTTGTTTGTCGATGCCACGGGCTTGAAGCTGCATCGCACCGAGCGGTTCGACACGGCTGGCCACGATCAGGACTTCATCGATTCCGAAACCAGGGTCGATCGTGCCAAGGCTTTCGTCAAATAGCTTCGCAAGGTGGATGGGGTCACGGGATGCTCTTGCTGTTCCGACGCGAAGAGCCAAGGACTTTTGATCGACCCGGCGGAAGATCAAGTCGAGGCGGCGAGCGCCAATCCCCTGCTTGGCAAGATCCGCACAGAGAATAGCTGTCAGCCGCGATACAACCCGCTTCAGGTCCTCAGGGCGGCCAATTGGCTCTGGAAAGACGATGGAATGGGATAGGGTCTCTAGCGGCACAAGCGGGCTGATCGGCTCGAAGGCATGTCCCAGCGCCTGATCAAGACGCAACGCTGTCTGTGTTCCTAAGCGCCGGGTCATCGGTCCGCGTGGCATCGCAGCCAGTTGCCCTATCCTTTCAATGCCAAGGCGATCCATGATGTCGAGAGTCTTCTGCTCAAGGCGTAAAGCCTGGACCGGCAAGCCAGCCACAGCATCAACGGCTCTGCCTGGAGAGACAACAGCTTGATTGCCGTATCGAGCAACAGCCCAGGCGATTCCGGGCGCGTCGGCAATGGATGCACGGGCTGCAATCCCTTTGGCATTCAACCGTCCGGTAAGATCCTCAAGGAGGGCATGTTCTCCGCCGAAAAGATGATCTGCTCCGGCCGTATCGATCCAGATGCCATCGGGCGTATCGGGCGCAACGATTGGCGAGTAGCGCAGGCACCATAAGGCTAAACGTGTCAGAGCCGCCCTATCCTCTTCCGGAGTAGCATCGCGAACATGAAGATCAGGGATAAGTGCCTGAGCATGGGCGATGGTTTGACCTGCTTTCAGCCCTGCCATCTTCGCTGCCCTGTCCGCCGCTGCAATGATGCGGCGTGAGCCTTCATTGGCGACAGTGACAAGCGGCTCATCCAAAGGCGGCGTGCCGAATTGGCGACGTATGCGATCTGTAGGCCATGTCGGCAGAAACAGCGAGACGACCCTTCGCATCACACCCCTCAACAATCCAGGAACGCGCTTCAGCGCCACGGCAACGAACAAGATCAACCCGCCATCGTTGGCGGCTGATACCCGGAACGGAAAGGACGGCTGACGGCGCTGACGCGATCCGCCAACGTGTGACGGCAGCCGTTGGCAATGTGGTGAGGTTCTTCTCGGCAACCGTCCACCATCGTCGCAACATGAGGGCTGGTACGCCGGAGGCTTCCGCTGCGAGTTGCAAACGTCGTGACGCAACAAGGTTGAGGCGCGTGACTTCCCCTACAACAGCGGCAAGGCCCCTTTCACGAAGGGCTTCTTCGACCAGAGGCAAGACTTCCCGGTCATGGCCTGCTTCGACATAGATGACCCGGTCCGGGTGAAGGCCGGCTGCCGCAAGGCCTGGCGCAAATAGGTCACGCCGCGTCAGGCACCAAACCACAGGGCCTTTGCGGCGCGCCGCGATCCCTGCTGTGAAAAGGGTCGCCGCTCCGGCGAATTCGGCAGCAGGACCCGCTTCAACAACTTCGTGGACTGCTCCTAGCGCCAAACCGCCATTGGGCAGGTGTTGGTCAAGTGTATAAACACCGAATGGCAGAACCGGGCGATGACGCTTGTCACCTTCCATGCGCTCGATCTGCTCTCGCAAATCGGCAATAGCCACCTGCTGCCCGGCACGCATGCGCCCTGCCTCTTGTCTGTTTGATCTGCGTTGATGTTCTTATTTTGTTCTTATATGCCTAGTGAGTCAAACAACCGCAGAGTGCTGTGGACAAGGCGGAGCTATAGCACTCAAATTATTGGTTTATTCTGCCGCTGGACTTTGTGGAGAACATTGTTCCTGAGTATTGTCTCGCCTATGTTCAGGACGACCTTACGTTGTCTGAAAGGTACTTGTCGGCGGTTTTTCTCGCCGATAGCGTAGTTACTCTGCTTTACGATAGAAACGGCAACTTTGTACCAGAACCTGCTTTTGACACTGTCTCCAATTTGGGAGCTTCACGAACCCGATCCGCGCACTGAAACAAGCCGGCTCGCCGACAGCTTAAATCAAAGCTTCAGCTTCCACTTCTATGGCTTTCCGCTTCTCTCGGAAGCGCCTGATTAGCGATCACGGTCGATAAAATGCGATCTGGATACTAATACGTTTGGGTCGACGCCTTCAGGTACCGTTGCACGCTTGCAGTTACATTGAAGGAGCCAGAAATCCCCCTGACTGACGAGGATGAGAGCGTTCGCCTGAAGTTCAGTCGCAGGTGTAAGCTTGTGGTAGCTATAGGGTTGCTAGATTCTTAAAACGCCAATCCAAATCTTAGCTAATTCTTTGAAGAGATTGGTGGGTGATGTAGGGCTCGAACCTACGACCCGCTGATTAAGAGTCAGCTGCTCTACCAACTGAGCTAATCACCCATCGCCGAAGCGAATTCAGCGGCGCGATGTCCGCTGAAGAGGTCGTGCGTGTAACAAACCGGACGGGGCCTGTCTAGCCCCGCAGGTGCGGTTTTCCGCCATGGAAAGGTTTTTTCCCTAGAGCTCAGAATGCAGAGCAGATCTATTGCGCTATTCGGCCTCGAACCGGTCCCACAAGCCTTTGAATGTTGCGGCAAGTGGCAAGAGGCTCGAACCCTCAAGCTTGAGGGTTCGAGCCTCTATGCTCACGCAAACAAGAGAAAGGTCCGCCGAGCGGGCCCTTTGTGCCCAATCATTCTGCCGCGTGCTGGGCGTGCAGGCGGGCACCCCGGCTCATGAGCTTGTTGAGGGCACCGAGATAGGCTTGGGCGGAGGCGACCAGGGTGTCCGGGTCGGCGGCGCGGGAGGTGACGCTGCGGTCGTCGGCCGAGAGGCGCACAGAGACCTCGGCCTGGGCGTCCGTGCCCTCCGTGACGGCATGGACCTGATAGAGTTCCAGCACCGCCTCGTGGGGCACCAGGGCCTTGATGACGTTGAAGGTGGCATCCACCGGGCCGTTGCCCTCCTGCTCCTCCACAACGATCCGATCGTCGACCTGGAGCCGCATGGTGGCGCGCTGGGGCCCGCGGGTGCCGGCCACGATGTGGAGCGAGACCAGCTTGATGCGGTCATGCGCCATGGCGATATTCTGGTCGACTAGGGCCTCGATATCCTCGTCATAGACGTGCTTCTTGCGGTCGGCGAGTTCCTTGAACCGCTCGAAGGCGTCCTGAAATTGATTGTCCGAGAGGCTGTAGCCCAGCTCCTCCAGCTTGTTGCGGAAGGCTGCCCGACCGGAGTGCTTGCCCATGACCAGAGAGGTCTTAGACACGCCGACGCTCTCGGGTGTCATGATCTCGTAGGTCTGGGCGTTCTTGAGCATACCGTCCTGGTGGATGCCGCTCTCATGCGCGAAGGCGTTCCGGCCGACGATGGCCTTGTTGTACTGCACCGGGAATGAGGTCGCGGCGGACGCCAGCTTCGAGGCGCGGGTCAGCATGGTGGCCTCGATGCCGGTCTCGTACGGCAGCACGTCGCCACGGGTCTTGATCGCCATGACGATCTCTTCCAGGGCTGCATTGCCAGCGCGTTCGCCGATGCCATTGAGTGTGCACTCGATCTGCCGTGCGCCGCCTTCCAGCGCCGCCAGGGAATTGGCGACCGCGAGGCCCAGGTCGTTGTGGCAATGGGCGGAGAAGATCACCTTGTCGGCGTTCGGCACGCGCTCGCGCACGGCGCGGAACATGGCCCTGTATTCGTCAGGCGTGGCATAGCCCACTGTGTCGGGCAGGTTGATGGTGGTGGCGCCGGCCTTGATGGCTGCTTCCACGCAGCGGCACAGATAGTCGATCGGGGTCCGGGTGGCGTCCATGGCGGACCACTCGATGTCCTCGATCAGGTTGCGCGCCTGGGTCACCGTCGTGGTGATGATCTCCAGCACCTCTTCCTCCGACTTGCGCATCTGGTGCGCCAGATGGATCGGGGACGTGGACACGAAGGTGTGAATGCGCGGCCGCGCCGCGTGGCGAACAGCTTCGCCGGCACGGGCGATGTCGGCCGAGATGGCGCGGGCGAGGCCAGCGACGGTGGCCCGCTTCACATGCTTGGCGATCAGGGCGACGGCCTCGAAATCGCCGTTCGACGCGATGGGGAAGCCCGCCTCGATGATGTCGACGCCCATGGTGTCGAGCAGTTCCGCAACCTCGAGCTTCTCCTCCAGGGTCATGGTGGCGCCGGGGCATTGCTCGCCGTCGCGCAGGGTGGTGTCGAAGATCAGAACGCGGTCCTTGGGGGAGCCGGATACGGAAGCGGTCATCAGTCTAGTCCTTCTTGGGAGGAGCCTTTGGGCTCAAGGTTGTTCCTGCTTGTCCAGAACCCCTGAGAGCCCAGGCGGCAACGCCCAGCCGACCCTCAGGGGCAGCTAAGGAGAAGGAGGCCAAGAAGGCGCGCGCGAGCGGCAGCGGAAGCGGTGCCGTTCATCCTTGCGCTGGGGGAGCCGATGATCATCGCTGCCCAAATCCTCCATGGCCGCGGGCTTTGAGCCGCGAACAACGGGCTCGTTTGTAACGGCGGTCCACTGGAATGGCAAGCCGTTGAAACAAACGAAAAGAGAAGCATCGACTATTGGACGGGATGTGACTCAAAGCGTGACGGGGCTGTTCTCCCGGGAAAGCGCCCTAGAACGGATGAAGCTTGACCTTTATTCCTCGCTCGCGAGGTCCATCGAGGAGATGCTTTCATGAAGATTGTCACCCCCGCTCTGCTCCTGACCGGCGGTCTGGCGCTGGCCGCATGCAACCAGACCGCTTCGGCACCTGCCGGCCCCAGTGTCGTGGCCGGCAGCTCCGCCACCGGCTGCAATGGCGAAATCGCCCGCTATCGCGCCGTCATGAGCAATGACTTGGCCATGGGGCACGTGAACCAATCCGTCTATAACCGGGTAGATCGGGATATCGCTCAGGCCGAGGAAGTCTGCGCCGCAGGCCGGGATGCGGAAGCCGTGCGGATGGTCAACGCCACGAAGGCGCGCCACGGCTACCTCTGATCGAAGACCCAATCGAAAAAGGACTGCAGGAAGAGCGGCATCCGCTCAGGATCGATATCGTCCGCACTACGGATGATGCGGACATCCTGCAGTTCAGGCTCGTGCTGCCGGGCGATGTTGGCGCGGATCCTCGCCGCGCCCTCCTCTGCCGTCACCGGCAGAGTCACCATGCGCAGGAGGGCGATAGTCGGCCAGCGTTGGACGATGATCCATTCGTCATCCACGTGGTAGTCGCCCTCCTGCAGACCCGTTTCCTCTTCAAGCTCCCGGGTGAGGCTAGCGGCAAGGTCGACCGTGCCGTCGGGTCTCACGTCGGAGGGGTCGGGCGTTCCGGCCGCGAAATAGACGCGCCCTGCATTCGTCGTACCCGAGCCCATCACGGCGCAGATATAAGCGCCGTCCGACCCACGCAGCGCCCCCATGGCAAAACCGTTGGCGATCACCGGGTTGGGGTAGCCCTTGTCGATCCAGGCGACGAAGTCGGCATAGTCCACTTCGAAATAGGTGTTGCGGCATAAGTCCTGTTCAAACACCACATCCTGCAGCAGCAGCACGCGCCCGTTGAACATCTGCGGCTTGCCCGCGGTGCGCCGCTTCCAGTTCTCCTCGATGAAACCTCGGTTCTGCTTCGGCCAAGCCCAGTCGTACGGGCGGCAGCACGCCTCGACGCGGGAGACGCGTCGGATCTCGATCTCACGGTTCACGCGAAAATCTCGCCACGGCTCACCATCACGGCGCCGCCGCCGATCTCGGCGGAGACAAGCGCTCCATCCTTGATCACCATCTGCAGGCGAATCTCGCTCGGGCGGCCCATCTCGACGCCTTGCTCAATGATGATGTTGTGCTCGCCGTCGCCCAGGGGTTCGCATTGCATGAGTGCACCGGCGAAGGCCGCAGCGGCCGAGCCGGTAGCCGGATCTTCCGCGATGCCCATGCCCAATCCGAACATGCGGGCGCGGAAGCGCAAGCCATCGGCTTGAGGGATCCGGGCATAGACATAGGGTGCCGGGTGGTCACTGTCGCCAAATGCCTTGTCGAAGGCCTCGCCCTGCGGCTTGGACTTCGCCAATGCTTCAAGAGACGCAACAGGCACAAGATCGTAAGCGACGCCGGCCGAGTGGCGATTGGGAACATGGCGGTCGAAGCCAATCTCAGTCGGATCGAGACCAAGCGCCCAGGCACAGGTCGTGGAATCCTTGCCCTCGCCCCACACGAACGGCAGACGCGGGAGACGGAAACGCGCCGTACCGCTCACCTCATCCATGACCTCGACGGCGCAGGGCACGATGCCGACCTGCTCCTTGAGCCCGAAAGCCACTGCGCCCGGCTGGCCGTCCTGATCGAGCAGGGCTAGGAGCACGGCGGTTCCTACTGTCGGGTGACCCGCGAAGGGCAGTTCGCGGGCCGGCGTGAAGATCCGGATGTCGGCGCGTTGGCGAGGCTCGGAAGCAGGCAGAACGAAGACCGTCTCGGAGAGATTGAACTCCTTCGCAATCCGCTGCATGGCCGCCGTGTCGAGCCCCTCGGCATCGAGCACGACCGCGAGAGGATTGCCGGCGAAGCGCTCGCCCGTGAAGACATCGAGGGTGACAAAGCGGCGAGTCATGCGGATCAAACCTCTTCAACATCGAAGCGACGGGTGGGCGAGACGAATTCATCCTGCGCGGCAATGGTCAGGATCTCGCGGGAGCCTGCCTCTTCCGTGCGCTTGAGCAAGCCGTAAACAGAGGCCGAGGCTTCGGCAAGGGCCGTCGACGCTGAGCGTGAGCGGGCATAATGAACGAAGAAGAGCGCCGCAATGGCATCCCCCGCCCCGTTGACGGACAGAGACAGCTTCGGCGTGCGCACGCGCCAGAAGCGCCCGTTTTCCCCAGCGATCAGATCGACGCTATCCGAGGGCGTTTCCTTCGTCTCGACGGAGGTGACAAGAATGACCTTAGGGCCAATCTTGTGCACAATCGTGACTGCCTTCTTCACATCGTCGAGTGTCTGTGCCGTGAGGCCTGACAGATAATCCAGCTCGAACTGGTTCGGGGTGATGATGTCAGCTGCCGGCACCGCCTGCTCGCGCATGAATTCCGGAATGCCAGGGCGCACGAACACACCGCGGCCAACATCCCCGATCACCGGATCGCAGCAATAAAGCGCATCCGGGTTGAGAGACCGCACCCGCGCGATGGCGGACAGGACAGCGTTGCCGATATCGGCCGAGCCCATATAGCCGGAGAGAACACCATCGCAGCGACCGAGAACGCCGCGTTCGGCAATGCCCTCCACCAGATCCTCGATGGCGGGGCCATCGAAGACGCGGCCTTTCCAGGACCCGTAGCCGGTGTGGTTCGAGAATTGGACCGTATGAATGGGCCACACCTCGACGCCGAGGCGCTGCATCGGAAAGACCGCCGAAGCGTTGCCGACGTGGCCATAGGCGACATGGGATTGGATTGAGAGAACGTTCATGGCTCTTGCCCCCTTGAGGATGGGTTAGCGCAACATGAGCCCTGCTTCAAATTGCGCGATGTGATCCTATTCATCACGGATGCGATTGGATCTGTCTGATCAGCCGCAAATGCTTATATGCCCTCAACGATGAAGGAGGCGGGTCGGATTCATGGATATCGAGTTTTGGAAGAACAGCGTCCTGGAGTTTGTGCAGACCCATCAGGCCTATGCGCCCTTCGTGCTCGGCCTGATGACCTTTGCCGAGTCGCTCGCTTTCGTGTCTCTTCTCCTGCCGACCATGACGATCATGATCGCCGTAGGCTTCATCCTGGCTGCAGCGGATATTCCGTTCTGGCAGGCTTGGGTCGGAGCTGTCTGCGGGGCTTTTCTGGGCAATTGGGTCTCCTATGCCATCGGCCAGCGCTATAAGAAGGCCGCCTATGGAGTCTGGCCGTTGTCCCGCAATCCCAAGCTGATCGTGCGGGGAGAGGACTTCTTCCAGCGCTTCGGCCCCTGGGCCGTGTTCCTGGGTCGCTTCTTCGGCCCCGTCCGAGCCGTCATTGCCCTGATCGCCGGCATCTTCCTCATGCCGGGCGTGCTGTTCCAAGCCGCCAACCTGGCCTCGGCCTCCGTCTGGGCCTTCGTGATCCTCGCGCCCGGTGCGGGTCTGGCGCAATACCTGCTGTGGTAGGGCCGCGCACCTGGGAACCTGCGGTCCGAGGGCTCATTAACCTCCATCACTAGAGGAGGCCTCCATGGGCAAAGGCAAGATGAACGGCGACAATTCCAGCGAGAGCAAGAAGCACCCCGATGATCATACCAGGGGCTCGGGCGGCACGATGAAGAACCGCAAGGATCCCGGCAAGCAGGATAACAACAAGGCGCAGAACACGAAGAACAACCAGCAGTAACAGCTGGCATCATTCTGTCTCGCCTATCCTTAAGCCTATCCATTTCCATAGGTCACGGCAGCGTTTCGCAGTGTTATTGGCTTAGCTATAACACTGCGAAACGCTGCCGTGACCCTGTCCACATCTGACTCTTATACCAATCTTGCACCGGCGCCCCTGCACTCAAACGGTGCAAACCCGCTCGCGACAGGCCTGCCGGCTCTCTGGTGGCCCTGCGTCTGGAGCTTTGGGTCCTTGGTCTATTCCATGTTCTGGATGGCGGAGGGCTGGAGGGCAGCGCAGTCTCTGATCGGGCCCACGAAAATCAACAATCTAGCGCAGGATCTCTGGTGCCTGATCCTAGTCCTCGGGAGCAGCTATGCCGTTTACCAGTTCTGCCGACACCGCTCGGAAAGGCTGGGCCTCGTTCTCTGCCTTCTAGCGGCGGCGGCTGCCATGGCATGGCACCGGCTGTAGAATCGAAGCCGGAAAGCGATCTTCAGGCCACGTTGAATCCATCGAGAGCGCCAGCCTCGATGCTGTCTCGGGTGTGTTGGTACCCGATCTCCACCACCCTCTCGAAATGCTCCCAGCCCCTCAGCGGCACGTCGGCCAGCGGCGGATGAATGACGAGAGCCGCATGAGCGCGGGCCTTGAGCGTCTGAGCATCGCTGGAAATCGTAGCCGCCCGGTAGAGCAGACTGACGATATCCGGCGCCTGGGATGGAAGGCCGAGGAGCCGGCGCAGGAAGGGTGCTTTCTTCTCCTCCTCGCCTGCCGTGGTGAAGGCAACGTCCCGCGCCACATCGATGCCGAGCACCGGGCCTCTCTGCAGGTCGGACATGATGTCTGCCGGCAGGTTGTTCATCATGGCTCCGTCCACAAGCACGCCCTCCGGCTCGATGACCGGCGGCAGTAAGCCGGGAATGGCAAGGCTCGCCCGCAAGGCGCGCCAGAGCGAACCCTGACGATGCACATGGGCCGTGCCAGTCGTCAGATTCGACGACACGCAGAAGAACGGCAACCAGAGATCCTCGATTTTCCGATCACCGAAATGCTCGAACAGCCGCGCATCAACCTTGCGCCCTCTCACCAGCGCGACGAGCGGGAGCGTGTAATCGTTCAGCGGCGGGTTTCTAACGAAGGCCTCCCTCATGAGGTCCTTAGCCTCGTCCAAACCGATCTGAATCGCAGCCGTTGCAGCCATGACGGCCCCGATGCTGGTTCCTCCGACGAGATCGATCGGAAAGCCATACTCGCCAAGGGCCCGAATGGCCCCGAGATGAGCAAAGCCCCGAGCCCCTCCCCCGGCCAGAACCAAGCCGACAGCGTGCCCGCTTGAGGTGCGGATGAGGCGTTGCATATCGGCTGGGCTTTTCGCCCGCACATGAAGCCGCTGGTCCACGGGAAGACGGGCGAGCGACGGATGGGCCGGCATCGGGCGGGGGGCGTCTGCCGTCTGAAGCAGCACGAGGTCATGACGGCGCCAGGACGATACGGCGCAGGTCAGCGCCTCCGCCTCAGGCACCAAGGGCTCGCCCGGACAGGCCAGAAACATGACATGGTCGGCGTGGCGGATGCAGCGTCCCGTCCAGGAGCCAGACGGCTCCGACGCAACATAGATGACGCGCTCCCGGCTGGCCTCGAAGCGATAGAGCCAGTTCTCGTCCTCCTCGGACGGCATTGCATCGAGAAGATCCACCCCGGCCCCATGACTGCGCCGCATCTCCTCCTGAAACGCATGGGCGAAGTCGGCCACGGCCACGCCCTGAGTAATCGGAACGATGGCGTAGGTGGTGGGCTTGAAGGTGATGGGGCTGCTGCGGGTCGTGGCGCGAAGCCTATCGGCGAGAAGCCGCGACAGGTAGACCATCACCGAGGGGCAGCGCTCCACGAGGCGCTCAAATGATTCCCGCGTGAGTTTGAGCAGCACCGAGTCTCGTAAGGCGGTTACGCTGGCCGAGCGGGGCGCATTTGTGATGAGGGCCATTTCCCCGATCGTCTCTGGGGGAAAGATGCGAGCAACGCGCCTCTGCTCTCCATGGCTGCCCTGGATGGACACTCCGAGCGCACCCGAGACGAGCATGTAGAGCGCGTCAGCCGGATCACCTTCCTGGAACAGAACCGCCCCTCCCGGAAGAACCACCTGCTGTAGTTCTGCCTGGAGTTCAAGGCGCGTCACAGGATCGAGACCCGCCCAGAAGGACGCCTTCAATTCCAGCAGGTCTTCGGTCAGAATCGGTGCACTCATGGGCTGTCGGGCATTTGCGGTTTAAAGCCCACTAGCCGGGATTGCCTTACGTCGCAAATCCACATTCAGCTTAGTGCATAAGGGATAATAGGCGGGGCAGAGGCAAAGCCCTTATCTCTTAACGGATAAGGGTTCTAGAGCCTCGCCCCGCCTATCAGGCTTAGTTCCGGCTCTTATCGACCAGGGCCTTTTCCTTGATCCAGGGCATCATGTCGCGCAGGCGGGAGCCCACATCCTCGATGGGGTGGGCGGCGTTGCGGGCGCGGGTGGCCTTGAAGGAGGTCTGGTTGACCTTGTTCTCGAGCATCCAGTCGCGGGTGAACTTGCCGGACTGAATGTCCTCAAGGACGCGCTTCATCTCGGCCTTGGTCTCGGCCGTGATGATCCGCGGACCGGTCACGTACTCGCCGTATTCGGCAGTGTTCGAGATCGAGTAGTTCATGTTGGCAATACCGCCCTCATAGATGAGGTCGACAATGAGCTTCACTTCGTGGAGGCACTCGAAATAAGCCATCTCGGGAGCATAGCCCGCCTCGACCAGGGTCTCAAAGCCTGCCTTGATCAGCTCGACAAGGCCGCCGCAGAGTACCACCTGCTCGCCGAAGAGATCGGTCTCGCACTCTTCCTTGAAGCTGGTCTCGATGATGCCGGCGCGGCCGCCGCCATTGGCGGAAGCATAGGAGAGAGCGATGTCATGGGCATTGCCCGTGGCGTCCTGGTGGATCGCGATGAGCGTCGGCACGCCGCCGCCGCGCTGGTACTCGGAACGGACCGTGTGACCGGGGCCCTTCGGAGCCACCATGAGCACGTCGAGGTCCTTACGGGGTTCGATGAGATTGAAATGGACGTTGAGGCCATGGGCGAAAAGGAGGGCAGCCCCTTCCTTCATGTTGTCCTGAAGGTCATTGCGATAGATATCGGCCTGCAACTCGTCGGGGGTCAGCATCATGACCACGTCGGCCCACTTAGCTGCCTCGGCCACTTCCATGACCTTCAGACCGGCCTTCTCGGCCTTAGCGGCGGAGGGCGAGCCCTTGCGGAGCGCGACCACAATGTCCTTCACGCCTGAATCGCGCAGGTTCAGCGTATGGGCATGACCCTGGCTGCCATAGCCAACGATGGCGACCTTCTTGCCCTTGATCAGGTTGATATCTGCGTCGCGATCGTAATAGACACGCATGGTCTTCAAGTCCCTTATCTCAAAGGGGGCATTCCCCCAGGTTCGTTGACGCTGCACCACCCGCATGGACGTGACGCAACATTGAATTATCAGGCGCCGCTTTTAGCGAATAAAACTGCGCTGACAAGCTGTTGTTTGTAGCAAAACTTCGACCCTCCCTGCTTTAGATGCAGAAGAAACCATTTCGCTCAAACGATCCGAGCCTGGAGAGTTCAAACAGCTCCCCGATGCTCTAGATTGGAATTTCATATCTCGACCGAGAAGGACAAAACCGCATGCAGCGCCTTGCCACTCCCGACGAAGTCATCTCATTTTGGCGCGAAGCCGGTCCGGAGAAGTGGTTTTCGAAGGATGAAACCTTCGACCAAGCCTGCCGTGACCGTTTCATGCCCACCTACGAGGCCGCCGCGAGAGGCGATCTCAACGAGTGGGAACTCACCCCAGATGGGGCTCTCGCCGTCATTCTCCTTCTCGACCAGTTTCCCCGGAACATGTTCCGGGGTCAGCGTGAAACCTATAAGACCGACCCGGTTGCCCTGATGGCTGCCGACCGCGCCATCGAGCGGGGTTTCGACCACAAGGTGGAACCGCAGTTCCGCCGGTTCTTCTACCTGCCCTTCATGCACTCCGAAGCCCTGGCGGATCAGGAGCGCTCAGTGGCCCTGAACGAAGCTCTCGGCGCGGAGGACTCGGTCAAGTATGCCCATCATCATCACGACATCGTCGCCCGTTTCGGCCGCTTCCCTCACCGCAATGCCATCTTGGGCCGTGAGACGACGCCCGAGGAGGAGGCATTCCTGAAGGAAAGCGACTTCAGGGGTTAGAGCATCGGACACAAAACTGGACTTGCACTTTTGTGTCCGATGCTCATCTTCTGAGCTCGCGCATCGTTCTGAGCGGAAAACCGGTTCCCACTTTTCCGCACGATGCGCTAGGCTCACATTCCTTCCGCACCGCGCGCCATAGCGGCGACGCCGGTGCGAGAGACTTCGACGAGGCCGACGGCCGTCATGAGCTTGATGAAGCGCTCGACCTCGTCGGTCGTGCCGGTCAGCTCATAGACGAACGAGGTCAGCGTCGCATCGAGGGTGCGGGCGCCGAAGGCGGATGCCAGCCGCATGGCCTCCACACGATGATCACCCTTGCCCACCACCTTCACGAGGCAGAGCTCGCGCTCGACAGCCTCGCCGGTGAGGGTGAGATCGACCACGCGGTGCACCGGCACGAGACGCTCGAGCTGGCTCTTGATCTGCTGGATGATGCTGTCGGTGCCCGTGGTCACAATGGTGATGCGCGAGATGTGCGCTTCGTGCTCCGTCTCGGTGACGGTCAGGCTCTCGATGTTGTAGCCGCGGCCCGAGAAGAGGCCCGCAATGCGGGCGAGAACACCCGGCTCGTTATCGACGATGATGGCGAGCGTGCGCCGGTGAGAGGGCTCGACGCGGGTCGCATCGGGATAGTGGGTCTTCATCTGGAGCATGGTCTGGTTTCCCGAATGTCTTTCAAGCCTCAAGCCGCCTTGCGGTAGTTCTCAATGGCATCCTCTTCCACCTCGTCAGCCGGGACGATCCACTCCTCCTTGAGCGCTGCCGAGCGCCACTCCTGGAAGGTAGGCAGCGACAGGATCGCATCAACATAGGCGCGCGTTGTTGTATCGAGGGTAATGGAATATGTGTCGAGGCGGGTCGCAAGCGGCGCATACATGGCATCCGCCGCCGAGAAGGCGCCGAACAGGAAGGTACCGCCAGCGCCAAAGCGTTGACGCGCCTCGCGCACGATCTCACTGAAGCGCGTGACATCCTGCGCGACAGCCTGACTGCGATCTCTCGAAGCATATTTCTTGCCGAGGTTCATTGGACAAGCCGAACGCAGCGCCAAGAACCCGGCATGCATTTCGGCCGCGATGGAGCGTGCCATGGCGCGGGCCTTACGATCCGCGGGCCATACAGGAACACCATAGGCTTCGCCGATATATTCCATGATAGAGATGCTCTCCCACACGGTCACATCGCCATCGATCAGGATCGGCACCTTACCAGCAGGCGAATGCTTGAGCACCTTCTCCTTGGTATCCGGCAGATCGAGCGGAATGCTGATCTCGTCGAAAGCCACCCCAAGCTGCTTCATCAGCAGCCAGGGACGCAGCGACCAGGACGAGTAGCACTTGTTGGCGATGACAAGAGTCGGCATGGCTCATACTTTCCGGATCAAACCAGCATCTTGCCCTTCTCGTCGATCACGGAGCCAATATCGGCTCCTGTCTCGCCGAGATAATCGTTGAGCAGCATCTCGTTATGCGCCTTGCCCGATGGGATCATCGGGAAGCAGTTCTCGGTCTTGTCGACGAGGCAGTCGAAGATCACCGGGCGGTTCACATTGATCATCTCAAGGATCTTTGCATCGAGATCGCCGGGATTGTCGCAACGGATACCGACGCCGCCATAGGCTTCGGCGAGCTTGACGAAATCGGGCAGAGATTCCGAGTAGCTCTGCGAGTAGCGCCCACCATGCAGCAGCTCCTGCCACTGGCGCACCATGCCCATATACTCGTTGTTGAGGATGAAGACCTTGATCGGCAGATTGTACTGCAGGGCGGTGGACATTTCCTGCAGCATCATCTGGATCGAGGCTTCGCCGGCGATGTCGATCACCAGCGCATTGGGATGCGCGAGCTGTGCGCCGACGGCAGCCGGAAGGCCGTAGCCCATGGTGCCGTGACCACCTGAGGTCATCCAGCGGTTCGGCTCCTCGAACCTGAAGTACTGGGCCGCCCACATCTGGTGCTGGCCCACTTCCGTCGTGATATAGGTCTCGCGATCCTTGGTGAGTTCATACAAGCGCTGTATTGCGTATTGCGGCTTGATGGTCTCGGTCGAATTCCGGAACCCGAGGCAGTTGCGGGCGCGCCAACCTTCGATCTTGCCCCACCAGTCCTTCAGCGCCACCTTTTCGGCCTGATGCGCACCCTGCCGCCACAGACGCACCATGTCTTCCAGCACATGGGCGCAATCGCCGACGATCGGAATGTCTACCTTCACGGTTTTGTTGATGGATGACGGATCGATGTCCACATGGATGCGCTTGGAGAAGGGCGAGAACGCGTCGAGGCGTCCCGTGATGCGATCATCGAAGCGTGCCCCGATATTGATCATCACGTCGCATTCATGCATCGCGAGGTTGGCCTCGTAGGTGCCGTGCATGCCGAGCATGCCAAGCCACTGCTTGTCGGAGGCCGGATAGGCGCCGAGCCCCATCAGGGTCGAGGTGATGGGAAAGCCCGTGAGTCTGACGAGTTCGCGCAGCAGCGTCGCGGCATGGGGCCCCGAGTTGACGACGCCGCCGCCCGTGTAAAAGACCGGCCGCTTGGCATTGGCCATCAGCTCGATGGCGGCCCGGATGTGCTCTATGTCGCCCTTGACGGTCGGACGATAGGTCTTGTGCTGGTTGCTCAGGGGCCGCACGTAGGAGCCGGTCTTGAACTGAATGTCCTTCGGCAGATCGACCACGACCGGACCCGGGCGGCCGTTCTGGGCCACATAGAAGGCCTCGTGCATGACCCGCGGCAGGTCCTCGATCGATTTGACGAGATAGTTGTGCTTCGTGCAGTGGCGCGTGATGCCCACCGTATCGCATTCCTGGAACGCGTCCGTGCCGATGAGATGGGTCGGCACCTGACCGGTGATGCAGACCAGCGGGATCGAATCCATCATAGCATCGGCAAGGCCCGTGATGGCATTCGTCGCGCCGGGGCCGGAGGTCACCAGCACCACGCCGGGCTTGCCTGACGAGCGGGCATAGCCCTCGGCTGCGTGAACCGCGCCCTGCTCATGACGGACGAGAACGTGCCGCACCTTCTCCTGATGGAAAAGTGCATCGTAAATGGGGAGTACCGCGCCGCCCGGATAACCGAAAATATGGTCGACCCCCTGATCCTGCAGGGCTCGGATCACCATTTCGGCTCCGGTCATCATCTCGCTCATGGGTCTTGCTCCGTCGGTCTCGTCTGCTGTCTCAAGAAATCTGGGCAATAAAAAAGGCCCCTGAGGGGGCCTGTGCGCCATCGCCGGACATGCGGGTCAATCCCGCTCCGTCGATGGCGCTCGTACTACGAGAATAAGCTTGCGCATTGAGGCAGCTCTTAATTTCAAAAGTTGCGCTGAGGCTAAACGATCCATTTCATTCGGTCAAGCGGAAGCGACTTGGCGCAAAGCGGCTTAGCTTTTAGGGTGAGACCCCTATTTTAGTCGTATGATCATGACCGATACCAGCTCTTCCACCGCCGTGCCGACGCAGAACCTGCGCCTTACGGCCCGTGCCCTCCTCCTGGGCGACCGCCTCGATGTCGCGGGGCTGGAGCGCAGCGATGTTCTGTCGACAACCCCCCTTGCCTTTCGCGCCGGTCAGGACGGATTCGTGGCCCTGTTCCGCTATGGCGTGGCGGTTCTGGTCGGTCTCACACCCCTGGAGGAAGACGAGGTCATCCGCAGCCTGCGCCAGCGGATCTCCGGCGAGTTCGCCCGCCATGAGGAGGAAACCGCGATCATCGAGATCTCGCCCGACCGGGACGACCAGATCCCACCGGGCGGTCCGATCTACATCAAGCAGATGTCCACCGAGCGGCTGCTCGTCATTGCGGATGCCCTGTCCAAGAGTGCCACCCTCGCCCGCGACGAGCGGGAGGCCACCGCAGCCTTCGAACTGGTCGAGCCCTCCGTTCAGCACCTTGCCGAGAATGGGCGCCGCCCGCGCGACCGCCGCAGGATCCTCAAGCAGGTCGGCCAAGCACTCCTTGTCCGGCAGCGCATGTCGGGAGGCGTGGCCGTGGAGGAGAAGCCAGATGTTCTGTGGGACCGACCGGACCTGGAGCGTCTCTATGCCCGACTTGAGGACGAATACGAATTGAAGGAACGGGCGGCGGCCCTCCACCGCAAGCTGGAGGTTCTCGGTGATACAGCGCAGGCCCTGACCGACATCATCGACACTGAGCGTTCTTTGCGCCTCGAACTGATCATCGTCCTCCTGATCGTCTTCGAGATCTTCATCACGTTCTATCAGATGTTTACCGGCGTCTCGGGACATTGACAGCGGGCTGCCTGACTGGGGTTCGAAAAAACTTTTATTTGAATTAGAATTTTATTACATCGCCTGATGGCGAAAATTTCCAGACGATCACTCCTTGCTGGGGGCGGAGCGGCCGCCCTAAGCTTAAGCCTGCCTCAGGTGTCCAGAGCCCAGCAGCGCTTTGTTCTCAATGATGCAAGTCAGCTCAACCCGACTCCCGTTTTTAGGCATTGGGTCGCTGAGGAGAAGGATGACACCTTCATCGCACGACTGCGTTCGGAGCTGAAGGCGGCGCAGGCTGCGAGAAGGCCGGTGGCATTCGGCGCAGCCCGTCATTCCATGGGAGGGCAAAGCCTCGCACGTGACGGCACTGTAATCACGCTGACACCGTCCTCCTGCGATCCCGATGTGGACAAGCGCATCTACAGGGTTGGCTCCGGAACGCGCTGGAGAAATGTGATCGCCGCGCTTGATCCCATCGGGTTCTCGCCTGCAGTCATGCAATCCAACAATGACTTCGGCGTCGCCAGCACTCTTTCGGTCAATGCACATGGCTGGCCGACACCTTTCGGCCCCTTCGGAACGACTGTTCGCTCTTTCCGCCTCATGCTGGCAGACGGAACGATCCTGACCTGCTCACGTGAAGAAAATTCCGAGCTATTTGCTCTCACGATGGGCGGGTATGGTCTATTCGGCGTCATCTTAGACCTTGAGGTCGAGATGGTTCAAAACGTGCTTCTAAAGCCATCTTTTCAGGTCGTGCCGACTGAAAACTTCGCGCAGCAATTCCTGAGATTAATCACGCAAAATCATAGAGCTCGCATGGCCTATGGCCGAGTCACTGTGGCGCGCTCCAACTTTCTCCAGGAAGCGCTCATCGTCGTTTTCCACGAGCAGCCACGACCCGAAGGAAAGTTGCCCGGGGCGGAATCCGGCGGCAAAATGGCTGGCTTGGCTCGGGAGATATATCGGGCGCAGACCGGATGGGAGACAGGCAAACGAGCCCGCTGGTTCGCGGAAACGGTGGCCGGTCCTTCCATCGCATCAACCATGTTCACTCGCAACTCTCTGCTTAATGAGCCCGTGTCAAACCTCGCAGGGAGATCCATCAAACGCACGGACATACTCCACGAATATTTCGTCCCCCCTGAGCGCCTGAACGATTTCATCAAGGCCTGTCGAGAAGTCATTCCACGATCGCAGCAGGAGCTTCTCAACATTACGTTACGGTATGTTGAAGCTGATCAACTCAGCGTGCTCGCCTATGCCCCAACGGCCCGAATAGCCGCCGTTATGTCCTTCTCGCAGGAGATGCTTCCAGGGGTGGAGGCGGACATGATGCGGATGACTGAGGAGCTTATAGACCGCGTTCTGGCCATAGGAGGCAGCTTCTACTTACCTTACCGGCTTCATGCGAGACGCGATCAAGTCGAGAAATCTTATCCCCGGATTCAAAGGTTCATTTCCCAGAAGCGTCACTATGACCAGGATCTGCTGTTCCGCAATCTGATGTGGGATGCCTATTTTGCTTGAGGATTGGCTTCTCTCCAGGTGGCCATCACGGCCTCATAGCCTTGCTCGGGATCGACCCAATGCCAGTCGGGTAACTGGTGGCGGAACCATGTGAACTGGCGTTTGGCATAGCGCCTCGTATCCCCCTGCCCTTTGGCAATAGCCTCATCGAGCGAGCTCTCGCCGCGCAGGTAGGCCAGGAGACCGGGCACGCCATGGGCGCGCATGGCGGGCAGCATCGGATCGAGATTCCGCTCGCCCAAGGCCTTGACCTCATCGAGCGCACCATGCTCCATCATGGACTCGAACCGCCGGTCGATCCGCCGGCGCAACTCGTCCCGGTCTGGGGCAAGGAAGAGCTTGACGACGGGGCGATCCGCTAAGGGGCCCGGTTCGCGGGCGCCATGGAACGACACGAGCGGGCGGCCGGTCGCCGCGAAGATTTCGAGAGCCCGCTGCACGCGTAGGCGGTCTGATGGGCGCAAGGTCCGCGCCGTCTCGGAATCGCGTTCAACGAGCAGGCGATGAAGCTCGGGCGTCTCAAGGCCCTCGCTCTCCCGCCGCACCTGCTCACGAACCTCCTCCGGGACAGGCGGCATATTGGAGAGCCCCTCGGTCAGGGCCTTGAAGTAGAGGCCAGTGCCTCCCACAAAGATCGGCAGTTTCGTTCCCTCGATCTCCCGTAAGACCTTGATGGCATCGGCCACATAGCGCCCCACGGAAAAATTCACCCCGGCATCCACATGGCCATAGAGCCGGTGGGGCGCCTGGGATTCCTCGTCTGGCGTGGGACGGGCTGTGATGACGCGCAGGTCCCGGTAGACCTGCATGGAATCCGCATTGACCACTAGGCCGTTCAAGGCTTGGGCCAGCCTGATGCCCAGAGCGGACTTGCCTGATGCGGTCGGCCCTGCGATGAGAATCGCGCCGACCCGAACGTCACTCACAGCCAGGTCTCCCCAATGGCGTTTCCCCAGAATTCTCTCGTCGCGACCCTGATCGCCAATCCGTCGCAACCGGTCGTCACCGACGAGATCGTGGCCCTGGCTGCCCAGGCGCTCGGACAAAAGACGGAACAAGCTGTTCTGGCAAGCGGAATTGCGGCAGATATAATTCTTCCCGGTATAACAGACGCGAAAGCCGTCGAAACAGCCCTGCGTCAAGCCCTGAACAGGCAACCCATCGACATCGTGGTCCAACCGTCAGCCCACCGCCGCAAACGCCTGTTCCTGGCCGATATGGACTCCACCATGATCGGTCAGGAATGCATCGACGAACTCGCCGATTATGTGGGGCTCAAAAGCGAAGTATCCGAGATCACGGAGCGCGCCATGCGCGGCGAGATCGCCTTCGAGCCAGCCTTGCGCGAGCGCGTGGCCCTGTTGAAGAATCTTCCCGTCAACGTTGTCGATGAGATCATCGAGAAGCGCATCACCCTTACGCCCGGTGGAACGGCGCTCGTCCGGACGATGCGCGCCAATGGTGCCTATACCTGCCTCGTCTCCGGTGGCTTCACACTCTTCACCGGCCCCATCGGAGCGATGATCGGCTTCCATGAGGACCGCTCCAACCGCCTGGTCTTGAACGGAGAGAAGCTTGTCGGCACCGTTGAAGAGCCGATCCTCGGCCGCGAAGCCAAACTTGCGACCTTGATCGAACTGCGCACTCGCTTCGGTTTGACCCCGCAAGAAACGATGGCCGTGGGCGACGGCGCCAACGACCTCGCCATGCTGGGTGAAGCGGGCCTCGGCGTGGCCTTCCGGGCCAAGCCCGCGGTGGCGGCCGCGGCTCATGCGCGGCTCGACCATTCCGACCTGACGGCGCTGCTCTATGCGCAGGGCTATCAGCCAGATGATATCGTGCAGGAATAAGCCGAAGCTATTGAGTCATCCCTGAAACGAGAAAGGCGGCCCTGGAGGCCGCCTTTTTGATTGTTAATCTCAGCGATCGGCTTACTCGATGGACAGGGCCACGAAGCGCACCTCGCCCTGGGCATTTGCCACGAGAAGCAGGGCCGACTTGCGGTTCTGCGCCTTGAGGTCGTCGATCTTCTTGGTCACATCGGCCGGATTGGAGACCGGCTCCTGGTTGACCTCGACGATCACCTCACCGGCCTGGATCCGCTTGTCGGAAGCGGCCGAGTTCGGGTCGACCCGGGTGATTACCACGCCTTTCAGATCATCCTTCAGGCTGAAGCGGCGGCGCAACTCGTCCGTCATGCCCGACATGTTGAGGCCGAGGGCCTGACGGGTGGCCGTCGGGGGCTCGGTCGAGGGCTGCTGCAGGCTCGCCTGCTTCTCGGTGTCCTCAAGACGGCCCAGGGTGACCTGCTTTGTCATCTCCTGGCCCTTCCGGACGATCGTCACGTCCACCGCCTTGCCGACAGGCGAAGAAGCTACGATCCGCGGCAGGTCGCGGGAATCCTTCACCTCCCTGCCGTCGAAGCGAACGATCACGTCACCAACTTCGAGACCAGCCGGCTTGGCCGGTCCCTTCTCGTCGATCCCGGCGACAAGCGCGCCGCGCGCCGTTCCAAGATTCAGGGCCTCGGCGGTGGCGTCGTCCACGTTCTGGATGCGCACGCCGAGCCAGCCGCGGCGGGTCTCGCCGAACTGGCGCAGCTGATCGATGATCGGCACCGCCGTGGAGGCAGGAACCGCGAAGCCGATGCCAACCGAGCCGCCGGTGGGCGAAAGGATCGCCGTGTTGATGCCGATGACCTCGCCATTCATGTTGAAGAGCGGACCGCCGGAATTGCCTTTGTTGATGGAGGCATCGGTCTGAATGTAGTTGTCATAAGGACCGGACTCGATATTGCGGCCGCGGGCCGATACGATGCCGGCCGTCACGGAACCACCGAGACCGAAGGGGTTGCCGATCGCCATGACCCAGTCGCCCGGGCGGATGGTCTCGGAATCGCCGAACTTCACAGCCCTGAGGGGCTTGTCGGACTTCACCTTCAGGACCGCGAGATCCACCTTGGAATCCTTGCCGATGATCTCCGCCTTCAGGCGCGTCCCGTCGGGGAAGATCACGCTGATGTCGTTCGCGTCGCCGATCACGTGATTGTTCGTCACCACGATGCCGGACGGATCGATCACGAAGCCGGAGCCAAGAGAGTTCGAGCTGCGGGGACGCGAGGGGGAATTCTCACCACCTCCACCTCCACCGGGGCCACCGCCCTGGCCGCGACGGTTGAAGAATTCCTCGAAGAGATCCTCGAAAGGCGTGCCGGGTGGAAGCTGCGGCAGGGTGCGGCTGCGGGCTTCAACCGTGGTCGAGGCCGAGATGTTGACCACCGCCGGCGTGACCTCGTCAGCCAGGTCGGCAAAGGATTCAGGAGCCGAGCGGGCATAGGCCGGCAGGGGCATCGCCGTCGCGACCAAGGTCAGGACCGCGAAGCAGGACGTAGCAAGCCGGCGCAGGGGACGCTGGGGCAGCACCGCCTTGGAAGGGGCCAGCGCATTCGTGGCTGTGTTCATCGACAATCCTCTTTCGGAGTTTGTGCATATAGATTGGTGCTTGGCCCCGGCATTCAAGCGGGCATGGCAGCGGAAGCCTGACCGCCGCCTATCCAAACTGGCGCACAAGCCAGATCACCCCGAGCCCAAGCACCGCCGAAATGATGCCGACGATCCGCATCTGGTCGCTCGGGCTGTGGGCGGCCTCGTACATCGCCCGGCGCATCCCGTCCGGGAAGGCCGCAAATAGAATGCCCTCGACCGCGAGAGCGAGGCCGAGGGCTGCAATCAAGTCTAACATTAGGCAGGCTTATTGGGCTGGAGCCGGTTGGGCCGGCGCTGGTGCTGGACGAGCAACTCCACGACCGCGCTGACCCGTGGGATCATTGAAATAGCGGAAGAAATCGGAATCCGGGCTCAGCACGAGGCGGGTGTCATCCCCCTTCAACCCAATCTCATAGGCCTGCATGGACCGGTAGAAGGAGAAGAACTCCGGATCCTGTCCGAAGGCCTCAGCCAGAATGCGGTTTCGATCCGCATCGCCCTGGCCGCGCAGTTCCTCGGCCTGTCGATTGGCATCAGCGCGGATCACGGTTGCCTCACGCTCGGCCCGCGCCCGGATTGTCTGGGCCTGCTGCTGGCCATTGGCCCGGATATCGGCAGCCTCACGCTCACGTTCCGTGCGCATGCGCTGATAGACCGCTTGGCTGTTCGCTGCAGGCAGATCGACCCGGGTGAGACGCACATCGATCATCTCAATGCCGAGGCTGCCCGCCTGCCGGTTCACGTCGTCCTGAATGCGGTTCATCAGAACGGACCGCTCGGTGCGCACGATGGCGTCGCGAGAAGCATTCGCCAGGACATTACGCATGGCCGAGTTGGTGAAGCTCTGCAGGCGCTGATTGGCGAGGGCGATGTTGCCGACCGCCTGATAGAAGCGCAGCGGATCGACGATCCGGTAACGCGTGAAGGCATCGACCTCCAGGTTCTGCCTGTCGGCGGAGAGAACGGTCTGGACCGGCAGGTCGAGATCGAGCACCCGCTTCTCGAAATAGGTGACGTTGTCGACCAGCGGTACCTTGAACTTCAAGCCCGGTTCCGAGATCGCGGATTGTACTGCGCCGAAGCGCAGCACCAGGGCGTACTGGGTCTGCTGCACGATGAAAATCGAGCTGTAGAGGACGATGGCAATCAGGCCCACCAGGAGGAGGAGGCCTGTGCGAAGAGTCGAACCGTTCATCGCGTGGCTCCCTGCTGCGGGTTGGCGGCATTGCCCTGAGGCTGCAGCCGTTGCTGCATCTGGTTGAGCGGCAGGAAGGGCACAACACCCTGCCCGTTCTGGTCCACAATGATCTTGTCGACGCCACCGTAAACGCGCTCCATCGTCTCGAGGAAGATGCGCTCGCGGCTGACTTCCGGAGCCTTGCGGTACTCCTCATAGACCTGACGGAAGCGGGCGGCCTGACCGGTGGCGTCGGCCACCGACTGCTCGCGATAGGCTTCGGCCTGCTGGACCGTGCGGGCGGCCTCGCCTCGCGATTCGGGGACGACACGACTAGCGAAGGCGCCCGCCTCATTTTGCACGCGCACGGCATCCTGCTGGGCAGCGTTGACGTCGAAGAAGGCCTGCTGGACTTCCGACGGCGGCCTGACCGCCTGGAGTTGGACCACGTTGATCAGCACACCAGCCCCGTAGGCATCCAGGGCTTCCTGCATGATCTCGCGGACTTCCTGGGCGACGCTGGCCTGCTCGGTGGTTAGAATCGCCTGGATATTGCGGCGGCCAATGACCTCGCGCATGGCGCTTTCTGCTACGGACTTGATGGTGCCATCAGGGTTCTGCAGGTTGAAGACATAATCTTGCGGACGGGCTGGATTGATCTGCCAGACCGCATCGAAATCGATGTCGACGATGTTCTCGTCAGCAGTGAGCATCAGGCTTTCTTCGATGACGTCACGAGCCCGTCCCTGCCCCGTCGGGGTGGACCGGTAGCCAACCTCAACCCGCTGCTGAGCGGTGACATTGGGCTTCATGACGCGACCGATCGGGTAAGGAAGGTTGTAGCGCAGGCCTTCGCCGGCTGTCCGAGTATATTCCCCGAAGATCATGTTGATGCCGACCTCGTTCGGCCGCACCGTGTAGAAGCCGGTGAGCAGCCAGACGGCAATGACACCCAAGACAAGAATAATCAGACCCCGGCCTCCCATGGAGCCGCCGGGGATAAAGTCCTTCAGCCGGTCCTGGCTGCGGCGCAGAATATCTTCGAGATCCGGGGGGTTGCCGTTCCCCTGCGGCCCGCCCGAGCCCCATGGGCTCTTGCCGCCTCCCGACCCGCCACGCTGCCCCCAGGGGCCGCCGCCGCCGCTTTGGTTACTCCAAGGCATAGGACGCCTTTCCTCACTTAACGAAGAGACCGGCCGAGACAGCCGATAAGAAACTTGAGACGGTTGTGGGTGTTGCCTCTTCCGCCTGTCAAGCCTGCGAATTGGGGACTCCGAACGGCTTCGTCAACCTTGAGGCGGCTCAATGGCGCCTTTCGAGGTCAATAAAGGTAAACGGGTGCTCATCATCCGGCCCCTGCGGGTGGTCCACGCGCTTGACCTCGCGGAACTGTGACCGGTCGAAGGACGGGAAGACTGCGTCGCCCTCGGGCGCTGTATGGACTTGGGTCAGGAAGAGGGTCTGCACATGCGGCAGCGACAGGGCATAGATCTCCGCCCCGCCGGCCACGGCGACAGCATCGGCTCCTGCCTTATCAGCGAGTTCTTCCCCTTTGGCAACGGCCTCTTCCCAGGTGTGGGCCACATGCACGCCCTCCGCTGAGAATTCTCTGTCGCGGGTGAGAACGATCGTTTCCCGGCCCGGCAAGGGCTTGCCGATCGACTCGAACGTCTTGCGTCCCATGATCATCGGCTTGCCCATGGTGAGGTGTCGGAAGCGGCCCATGTCGGTCTTGATCCGCCAGAGCAGACGGTTGTCCCGCCCGATCACGCCATTCTCGGCCATGGCGACCACGAGGATGAGGGGGATGGTCATGGCTCCTCCGCCAATTGTTGCAAGGCCTCGCCTGTCACGCGCTGCACCGTCCACTCGTCCATCGGCATCGCCCCGATGGATCTGTAGACCTTGAGCGCCGGCTCGTTCCAGTCGAGCACCCACCATTCGAGGCGCGCCAGCCCCTCCGCCACGCACCGACGAGCCAGATGCCGCAGCAGAGCGCGGCCGATCCCTTTGGAGCGCAGATCAGGCCTCACGAAGAGATCCTCGAGGTAGATCCCATGGCGCCCGCGGAAGGTGGAGAAATTGTAGAACCAGAGGGCAAAGCCGGCAGGCTCACCCTCCCACTCGGCAACGTCCGCAAAGACGCGCGGGTTGGGGCCAAAGAGGGCACTCGCAATATCGGCCTCGGTCGCATCGACTTCATGGGCCAGCTGCTCATACTCGGCGAGCTCCCGGATGAAGCGGAAGATCAGGGCCGCGTCTGACGCTATGGCAGGTCGGATCGAGAGGGTCATGATCCGTCTCTACCCGAACCTGCGGCTGCTTGTAATCCATCATCCCGAAAGAGGTGGGGATGCCTATAGGGTCTTCTTTCAGACGATGAAGAAGTCGCTGGAGGTCAGCTTGAGGTTCTTTGCAAGCTGAGCAAACTCCACCATCCTGCCCCTACCCGAGCCATCTGCATCGTAGGAGAGCACACCCGTCTTCCTGTTGTAGATGATATGATCGTCCCGTTCCTTGGCGTCACCGCTGACGGACAGAAGCTCATGGCTGAGCTTGACCGGTTTGGCCTCCGAACCCTTGCCCAGCTTCCTGAACACCGCATTGTCAAGCCAGATCGTGTCGTCGTCGACCTTGAAGTCGGTGAGCCTGTCGAAGTTCACTTTGCGATCGGAGGTATGGGTCCCGAGCTTGGAATTGAAAACAAATACGTCTCTGCCGTGCTCACCCCACAAAGTGTCGTTGCCGCCCCCTCCGTGGATTGTATCATGGCCGGCCTGGCCCTTGAGCGTGTTCTTACCTGAGTTGCCATGAAGCCTGTTAGCAGATTGCGTTCCGGTCAGGCTAATGGCTGTCGAACCAAGGGCAACCAGGGTCTCGACCTCACTATCGCCTAGAGCATAGCTGACACTGGCATAGGCCGTATCACTACCGCCGCCGGCCGCTTCAACGAGCGTATCGAGCTCGTCGATATAGTAGGTATCGTTGCCTGAACCGCCAATGAGGACGTCTGCGCCAGCTCCACCATCGAGCGTGTCGCTGCCAGCTCTGCCCTGAAGCTCATTGGGCAACCCATTGCCGACCAACCTGTCAGCCGCGGAACCGCCCGTCAGAAGGTGATCATTCACGACAGTCCAGCTGACACTCTGCTCCAGGGCGCTGCGGTCACCCCGCACCCAATCTGTAGGATCATAGGCACGGGCTGTCACGGTGTGAGTGCCAAACCCGTAATAGTCCTGATCAACGCGAAAGGTTTCACCCGCATTGACAACTGTTTTCCCATCGACAGTCCAGTCCACCTTGATGACTGCAGGGTCGATCGTGTCGACATAGAAATCGGTCAGATTGTGCTTCGTTGACCAGGGATCCATGTAGCCGTCGAGTGGATCTACAAATTCATAGAATTTACGTATGAACTGCTCCCGGGAGACCGCATCGAAGGGCTGCCCTAAGTTTTTCATCTTTGAATTGAGCGAGGGACGATACGCGCCGTCAGCGCGATAGTAGGCCCCTTCATAGGCTCCAATTACACCGATACCTGGCTGATCGTAGCCGAGCCAGCGAGCCCATTTGGCTCCAGTAGGGTCCGCTGTCACATTGACGTATGATGGCTCATTGCCTGTATAAGGACCAGAAATGCCATAATCGTACTCATCGCCTAGATTTGCAAAGGCATGCCCTATCTCGTGCAGCGCAATCTCATGCGCATGGACGTTTCCAGCCGAGTAGATGCCGGAATCATAACCTGCGCCTCCATAAACTGCACTGTTCACAAGGATGTAGCGCATCTCCGATGTGACGCCATAGGGCAGCACCCCCTCCTCGATCTGGTCCGCCTTGTAGAGGTCGACGCTCAGCTCACGGCCGTTGTAGTGTGCGTCCAGGGCAGTATCCCTATAAATGCCGTTCGCCTGATCGTCCGCGCCGGATTCGTTGGAGATGACCTCGATAGAATGGATGTTGAAGAAGTTTTGGTAGCGCCCGAAGGGTTCACTCAAAAGGCTTCCGCTGAACATGTATTGAAGGAAGCCTTGGACCTGCGACGTATAAGTCGTGCCGATTTCCGGGGCGGTGTAGCCATCCCCCATGAAAACCATGTCGATCCGGTTCGAGCTGGAGCCGGTCGTTTGCAACTGACGAAGCGAAGGCACGGGAGGACCTCAAAAACAAACGATATAAAATATATTGAATGTCCTAACCAATTATCCTTGCCTTGAACAGTGCGGCTATCTCGCCCCCTCACCCTACTCCTCGACGACCCGACGCGGCGCCCCCCATTCCTCCAGGACGGCGTTCATGTCGTCCTGCACGAAGAACCGGGCGCTTTCCTGGTCATAGCCTTCGTCCAGAAGGCTGTCGTAATCGGTCAGCCGGTGGCGGATATAGGCGGTGAGGGACAGCCAGGCGGCGGCCTCCGGGGAAGCGCCGTGCAGGCCGCGGCTGCCCAAGGCATGATCGGTCACGGCCTCGAATTCGTGCCGCGGAATGCGCGGAGCGAGGATGCGGACGGCGCTCTCGATGGCTTCGCGCCTGTTCATGTCGGTCAGACTGCGACGGGAGCCTTGATGGCCGGGTACGGGTCGTAATCCTCGATGGCAATGTCGTCGTAGGTGAAATCGAACAGCGACCGCACGGACGGGTTGAGCCGCAGCTTCGGCAGAGACCTCGGCTCCCGGGAGAGCTGCAGGCGGGCCTGCTCCAGATGGTTGAGGTAGAGGTGCGCGTCGCCGAAGGAATGGACGAAATCGCCCGGCTGCAGTCCGGTCGCCTGCGCCATCATCTGCGTGAGCAGCGCGTAAGATGCGATGTTGAAGGGAACCCCTAAGAACACATCCGCCGAGCGTTGGTAGAGTTGGCAGGAGAGCCGCCCCTCCGCCACGTAGAACTGGAACAGGCAATGGCAGGGCGCCAGCGCCATCTTGTCGAGGTCGGCCGGATTCCAGGCGGAGACGATCAGGCGGCGGCTGTCCGGATTGCGGCGGATCTCATCCAGGACCCAGCGGATCTGATCGACCGTGCCCCCATCGGGTTTGGCCCAGGAGCGCCACTGCTTGCCGTAGACCGGACCGAGGTCGCCTTTTTCGTCCGCCCACTCGTCCCAGATCGAAACACCATTGTCCTTCAGATACTGGATGTTGGTGTCGCCCTTCAGGAACCAGAGCAGTTCATGGATGATGGAGCGCAGATGCAACTTCTTCGTGGTGACAAGCGGAAAACCCTCGCTGAGATCGAAGCGCATCTGGTGGCCGAACACGGAAATGGTGCCCGTTCCGGTCCGGTCGTCCTTGCGGACGCCCTCGTCCATGATGCGGCGGATGAGATCGTGATAGGCCTGCATACGGTACTCCTCGACGCATTATAGGTCAGGCTGTTTGCCCCTCCGAGTCGCGATTCATCTCCATCCCCACTCTTTCAAAATCTGTCCAGCCTGCCTATATTGGGGGTGCCGGTCGCAAGATCGGCTATGGCGATAAACGGCTATCGGAATAAACCCATCGGACCCGGGGGCGGTACCCGGCGCCTCCACCAAAATCCAGGCAGTATCTGGCTTTCGGCGGGGGCGAAATAGGATCGACGAGGGCGTAAAGGGTAGACTTTCGCTCGGCATGGTTCCGCCGTTATCGGGCCGAATCTATAGTTGCCAACGACAACTATGCTCCGGTTGCAGTGGCTGCGTAAGCGGTCCCTAACGCCGAATCAAAGCCCTTGCGGTTAGCACCGTAAGGCGGGGTCCGGAGGCACCTGGCAACAGAAGCCTCCACTTTTGTTTCTGCAAGGGCTCGCTTATGGCCGGTGGTAAAGACCTGATCCGCTACGATCTTCTGGTGCAGGATGCTCTCAAGGGCGTCGTGCGCAAGGTGCTGATCGATGCCAAGGACGGGCTCCCGGGCGAGCACCATTTCTACATCTCCTTCCAGACGGATTTTCCAGGCGTTCGCCTCTCGAACCGCTTGCGCGAAAAATACCCGCAGGAGATGACCATCGTTCTCCAGCATCAGTACTGGGACCTGAACGTCACGGAGCACACTTTCGAAGTGGGCCTGTCGTTCTCCGGCATCCCGGAGCGGCTGCTCATTCCGTTCGATGCCCTCACCGGCTTCTTTGACCCGTCCGTGCAGTTCGGCCTGAAGTTCGACAGCCAGGATGACGAAGCGGAGGAGACCCCCGAGGCTGCACCCGCACCTCAGCCGGTGCGCGATACGTCGTCTGAACCCGTGGAGCTGAAGCAGCCCCGCAAAGCGCTTTCGGCGGCGGAGAAGCCGACCGCATCTCCCAAGGCCGAGCAGACCGAGGCGCCAGTGGAGCAGGTTCCCGAGTCCGACGCCGCCTCAGGCACCGCCGAGGTCGTCAGCCTCGACGCCTTCCGTAAGAAGAACTAAGCGCCTCCTAAGCCTCGACCAAAGCCTCTTTGCTCACGCGCTGTGTCACGCGCATGGGTAGGCCGCCCCGCGGCCTCAAGGTGATGCGTTGCACGGGCTCGACCATGTGCCCCTCTACGAGATCGAGCCGCATGGACCGGGCGATGGTCGCCAGCACGATCACGGCCTCCTGCAGGGAGAAGCTCGCCCCGATGCAGACTCGCGGGCCCGCTCCGAACGGCAGATAGGCGAAGCGGTCGATCTGCTTGCGGTTTTCCGGCAGGAAGCGCTCAGGCCTGAAGGCATCGGGCTCGTCCCACAGCTTCCGGTGGCGGTGAAGCACGTAAGGAGCAATCGCCACCATCGATCCCGCCGGTATATCCACATCCCCGATTCGATCATCCGCGATAGCCGTCCGGCTCATATAAGGTGCGGGCGGATAGAGCCGCACTGCCTCGTCGATGACAGCCCGGGTATAGACGAGCCGCTCCAGGTGGTGGGGCTCGACCGGCCCTTCTGCCAGCACCTCGTCCACCTCCTGCTCGACACGGGCGCGGGCATGCTCGTCCTGCGAGAGGAGATAGAGCGACCAGGACAGGGCGTTGGCCGTCGTCTCATGCCCGGCGCCGATGAAGGTGACGATGTTCGTCCGCACCTCGATGTCGCTGAGGCCCTTGCCCGTCTCAGGGTCAGCCGCCTCCAGGAGCAGGGTGAGCAGATCGCGGGGAGCAGGCTCCCCGCTGGCGAGCAACGCCTTGCGGGCGTCGATCAGTTCATTGACGGTCTCCTCGAAGAACTGGATCGATGGTCTTGCTCGCAGGCGCCCGATCCGGGGCACCCAATCCGGGAAGCCGAAAATGTCGAGCGGGTCGACCCGGCCGATGGAGTTGAAGTAGCGGGTGATTGCCCGTCCCAGGGCGTCCGGGTCCTTGGGCACGCCTTGGGTAAAGATGGTCCGCTCCAGCACATCGAGGGTAACCCGGGTCATGTCGAGAGCCGCATCGACCACGCGGCCGTCGGACCGTCTCTGCCATCGCCTCACCAGACGATCGGCCGCCTCCACCATGTCTGGGAAGAAGCCGGTGACCGTGCGCGGGGTGAAGAGCGGCGCCAGAGTGCGGCGCTGAAGCCGCCACTCGTCGCCTTCCGCCGTCACGAGGCCCCGGCCTAAGCCAGGCGCCAGGATCCGGATCTGCAGGTCGTCCTTGCGGTAGTTGGCGGCATTGTCCACCAGGATATGGCGGATGCCGGCAGGGTCGCTCACCACGGTCATGCGGCCCAAGGCTCCCTCGCCCGTGACGACCGGCTCCTCGAAGTGCGCCTCCATCCACATGTTCAAGGGGTTCTCGCGAACGGCGCGCAGGAAGGCCATCATGCCGAGAAGCTCGGTGCGCGGCTTTGGGTGAGGCGGGCGGAAAAGGGGCGTTTCCAGGGTGTCGCTCATGCGAATTTCCAAGGCCTCCAATGCGCGTTCGCGGTTGCGAGCGCCATCATTTGAGATAAGAACACGCAACTCCATCGAAAGAGGTCAGGATGTCGCCCTCCACCCGCATCGAAACAGATACCTTCGGCCCCATCGACGTTCCCGCCGACAAGTTCTGGGGTGCCCAGACGCAGCGCTCCCTCCAGAACTTCCGCATCGGGACAGACCGGATGCCGCTGCCCCTGGTCCATGCGCTGGCCATCGTGAAGCAGGCCTCCGCCCTTGTGAACAAGGATCTGGGCAAGCTGGAGTCACGCCTGGCCGACGCCATTGCGGCGGCGGCGGCCGATGTGGTGCAGGGCAAGTATGACGACGAGTTCCCGCTCGTGGTCTATCAGACCGGCTCGGGCACCCAGTCCAACATGAACATGAACGAGGTTCTCTCGAATCTTGCCATCGAACGCCTCGGCGGCGAGCGCGGCAGCAAGAAACCAGTCCACCCGAACGACCATGTGAACATGGGCCAGTCGTCCAACGACTCGTTCCCGACCGCCATGCACATCGCAGTCGCCCGCGAGGTCCATGATCGCCTGCTGCCCGCCCTCAAGCACCTGTTGAAGGCGCTGGAAGACAAGCAGGAAGCCTTCAAGGACATCGTCAAGATCGGCCGCACGCACCTGCAGGATGCAACACCAGTCACCCTCGGCCAGGAATTCTCCGGCTATGCCGCCCAAGTCCGCCTCGGCATCGCTCGCATCGAGCAGACGCTGCCCGGCATCTATGCTCTGGCCCAGGGCGGCACCGCCGTCGGCACCGGCCTCAACGCCCACCCGGAATTCGCGGATCGCTTCGCCTCGAAGGTTGTGGAGCTGACCGCTCTGCCCTTCACCTCGGCCACGAACAAGTTCGAGGCGCTCGCCTCAAATGACGCGCTCGTCTACACCCACGGTGCCCTGGCAAGCCTCGCGGCCGGCCTGTTCAAGATCGCCAATGACATCCGCCTGATGGGCTCCGGCCCCCGCTCCGGCATCGGCGAGATTTCACTGCCTGAGAACGAGCCTGGCTCATCCATCATGCCCGGCAAGGTCAATCCGACCCAGGCCGAGGCTATGACGATGCTCTGCTGCCAAGTCATGGGCAACCAGACCACTGTCACCGTCGCGGGCTCTCAGGGCCATTTCGAGCTCAACGTATTCAAGCCGGTCATCGTGAATGCCGTGCTGCAGTCGATCCGCCTGTTGGCAGACGGCGCGATCAGCTTCACGGACAATTGCGTGGTCGGCATTGAGCCGAACCACGACCGCCTCCAGGACCTGATGCAGCGCTCCCTGATGCTGGTGACGGCGCTGGCCCCGTCCATCGGCTACGACAAGGCGGCCGCCATCGCCAAGTCGGCGCACAAGAACGGCACGACGCTGAAGGAAGAGGCTCTGAAGGCGGGGGTAGCGGAAGATCACTTCCACGCCGTCGTCCGCCCCGAAACGATGCTTCAACCGGGCGAATAGGCTACATTCGCGCCATGGCTGAGATCATCAATCTGCGCCAGGCGCGCAAGCACAAGGCGCGGGCCGAGAAAGAGATCCGCGCCGAACAGAACCGTGCGAGCTTCGGCCGCACCAAGGCCGAAAAGGCGCTGAGCAAGGCCGAGCAGGATCTGGCGAAGAGCCGCCTGGAAGGCCATAAGCGCGATTCTGACGAGACGCCGTGAATGGGCTTTGCCGTCGTCAAGCGCTCCGTCTCCATTGCCGGTCACCGGACGAGCATTTCCCTTGAGGAGCCATTTTGGGAGGCGTTGAGGGAGATCGCGGAGCGGGACAAGCGCTCCGTGCAGTCTCTGATCGGCCGCATCGATGCGGAACGCGGCGAGCAGAATCTGTCCTCAGCCATCCGCGTCTTCGTGTTCAATGATTTACGGACCCGGTTGGGAGCCGCCGATCAGCGTACCGGCGGAGCCCCATAGACGGACGGCGGAGGAGCGACCTCGACGGGCGGGTTCAAGGGCGGCAGCGAGGTCTGCGACGGGGCAGGCTCAGGCTCTTCCGTTTGCCTCCGCTGTTCCGATTGCAGCCGTTCCGCCTCCCTTCGCGCCCTCTCGGCTTCGGCCCGGGCCTTGGCCTGCCGAAGCGCTTCCTCTTCGGCAGCCTTAGCCCTCTGACGCTCGGCCTCGCGCTGGGCATCGATCTGGCGCTGGCGCTCCGCCGCGGCCCGCTCAAATGCCTCAATCTTCTCCAGCTCCCGCTTCAACACGATGGCGGCCAACCCATTGCGGAACGGCCCCGCGTCGATCTGGCGAACAGGGGCCGTCAGGGAACCCTGCCAGTTCAAGCCGATCGACGGCGGGGCGCCGACCCATTCAGGCGGAGCAGCTTTTGCCGTGAGCGCGCCGCGGGCATCGAGCTGGAGGGTTTTCAAGTCGTAGGTGATGCCGCCCTGCCAGACAGCCGGCCCGCTCTCGGCCACGAAGGGTGAAAGCCGCAGCACTCCGCTGACGAGGGCCGCCGACGTTCGGACCAGACCTGTGTTGAGTGGGCCTCTTCCAAGCTCCATCCCGAAGATCGCCTCCGCCTTGCCCTCGACCAGAGGATCGGTCTCCGCGAGAGCGCGCTTGAGAGCACGGTCGAAGACGTTCGGATCGGCTGCCGGGATACGCAGATTGGCGACCTGCCAGTCGCCGGCGCCACCAAGATTGGCGACGAGTTCCGAGAGGCTTGCTCCTGCTGCTCCGAACCGGAGCGGACCGGACAGGATGGCCTCGAAAGGCGAAGAGCCCGTCAGGGCCCAGAGGGGCACGCGATCCAGAGCGCCCTCGCCCACGATGGTGGCGACCGCTCCCTGCCGGGTGATCGTCGTGGTCCCGGTGATCCTGCCTGAGCCGATGGTCGCCTCAAGGTTGCGGATGGAGATCCCGTCCGGCTGCGCGCCGACGACGAAGGCGGCTCGTGTGGCCTGAAGGCCGCGGCCCAGATCGAGCGTCCCGACCCGGAAGGTGACCTGACCGCCGGAGACGAGGCGTCCGCTCTGGCCGAACCGGGCCGTGGACCAGATCGCGTTTGTGGTTTGATCACCCGGCACATTGAGCGCCAGGGCCGCCGCAAGCCACGGCATGGAGAGGCGGCCCAGGGAGACGTCTCCGCCGATCTCGGACCGCGAGGCGGCCACGAGGCGCGCTTGAACGGGTTCGTTGGAAACCTTGGCGTTGATGTCGAGCAGGGTCGCGCCGCGCTCACGGCCGAGAGTCACTCGCCCGCTCACCGGCACCGGCGGGGCGACGCCGGCCCCATCGCCGAGCAGACGCAGGAAGGGCGTGATGTCGGGGGTTGCGAGCTCGGCCTCGCCGCTGTCCACCACATCGTCGCCCTCGCTCAGGGCAAACGGCTTTGTCGTCGCCACCTTCAATCCGGCGACATCCCCGGTGAGGGTCACGCTGAACCGGCCGGTTCCGGCGCGGGAGCCACGCAGGTCCATCCTGGACGGCTGGTTGAGGCCGGTCATGTTCGCCCGGTTGACCCAGCGCCCGGTATTGTCGGTGGAGAGGGCGAGTGTCAGGCTCTCGGTGCGTCCGTCGATGGATTCGACCTGCCCCTCGAACGGCCCACCGGCCATGCGGCCCGTAGCCGTCGTGCGCAGCCGCAGCTCGGTCGACCCGGGAGGCGGCGCCACCCGCTCGGAGGCGACGTCGAGATCGAGCGCCCCCTCACGGACGAAATGCGGCACGAGCTTCGAGATGCCGCCGATCCAGACGCTTCCTAGGAGGTCGATCAGGGGATCGGCGCGCTGGGCCGTGACCTTGCCGGAAATCCGGCCCGCGCCATCCGGGGCGATCCGCCCGCGCACCCGGGCATTGGCGCCGGCAAGATCCACGATGTCGAGGGTCTCGACCAACAGCGCCGGACCGTCGGACAGGATACGGGCGGTGATCCGCCCCGTCGCCGGGCTCTTGCCGGCGCTGACCCCACGGGCGTCCAGGATGAAGCCGATGTCGAGGTTCTCGGTCGCCTGGAACACGCTTGAGACCTGGGGCAGATCGTCGAGGTTCAGGCCTTGCAGAGCCACCTGGGCTTCGAGCCTGCCGCGCTCGCTTGCCTCCGGGGCCGTATAGCGGACATTGCCGGTGAGCGTGGACTCGCCCATCTTCAGCCGCAGCCGATTGAAGGACAGGACGGGGTTCGAGAAAGCGACCTCGGAGGAGAGCTCCACAGGCCGCCCATCCAGGGCCGTCAGAAGCGGCGAGTTCAGGTTGATCTTGGCAAGGTAGCGCGCGAGACGGTCGGACGCTTTAGAGGCTAGCGCTACCTTGCCGTTGATGCCGCCTCTCGTGGTCAGGCCGAGCTGTCCTTCGAGGGCCACCTTTGTGTCGCCCGGAGCCGTGAACTCGATCCGATCCAACGTCGCCCGTCCGGTGTCCAGGGACAGGCGCAGATTGGCATTCGTCAGATCCTCCTGGCCCAGGCCGATGCTGTCGATCTTGAGATCGAGATCGACCGGTACCCGGATCAGCGGCAGCGACCATTGCTGAAGGCGGCTTGCGAAGTCCTGCCCGTTGCCGGAGAGGATGAAGCTGTCCGCATCGAGTCTGCGCCCTTCGAGACGCAACGAAATGCGCGGATCATTGAGTCCAACTCTCCCCTCGCCGGTCATGCGAAGGCTTGCCCCGCCCTCTCCCGCTTCCAGGCTGACGGGGTTGAGCTCGACCGCGCCCGGCACCGTCTTGAACTCGGTCTCGACGACGATCGGGATCGGTATGCCGGCGGCGGAGACCTGCGCCGGGGGACCGAACAGGATCTTGGCCTTGCCTGAGACGTTCGGGGTCGCAGCCTCGCCGGCGCCTTCGCTCAGTCCCAGCCGGGCATCGAGATCGAAGCGCGGATAGATGTCGCCTCCGCCGGAGAGCTTGACCTGGATCGTCTTGTCCTCGGCCAGTTCCCCGGTCACGAGCCGGAAGGGGACGCCCGATGTCGTTCCCTCAACGCGCCAGGGGCCGATGAGCTTCTGGCCCTCGATGAGGACGTTCTCGGCAAAAGCCTGATTGGTGCGGCCGGTGTTGGCGCTCTGGGTGGTGACGAGGAGCTGGCCGACGGCAAGGTTCTCGATTGCCCATTCCCGAGCCCGGCCGCTGCCCGACACCAGATCCGGCGGCAGGCGCCACTCGCCGTCTCCGGAGACCGGGACGCGGATATCGGCGCGTCCCACCCGGGTTTCCGTGAAGCGCACCTCGCCCCGCAGCAGGGGCGTGAGGGCGACCTCAGCCCAGACATTGTCGGCGGTCAGGACCGGCGAGTCCGGCGTCTTCCCGCCGAGCCTCAGCCGGTCGAGGATGATCCTGGGTTCGGGCAGCAGGCGAATGCCGATCTCGCCCTCGGTCTGTGCTTCCGTTCCCGACGCGCGCGCGATCATCTGATCGATTGTTTCGCGGTGGGCCTCCCAGGGAATGAAGGGAGGCGCCGCCACGGCAATCGCCAGGATCAGGATCACGATGGAGGCGATGATCGTCAGGATATCGCGCAAGAAGCCGCCTTTTCTCCGTTACTCTGACACGTCCTTACCCCATGACAGCAAGGACCGGGAGCGCTGTTCACCGTGTTCCACCGTCAAAGCGCGATGATCTTGCCCGGATTCATGATGTTGTGAGGATCGATGGCCTGTTTCAAGACGCGCATGAGGCCGAGCGCCGCCGGCCCATGCTCAATCTCCAGGTACTTCATCTTCTTCTGACCGACGCCATGCTCGCCTGTGCAGGTGCCTTCCATGGCCACCGCCCGCCGCACGAGCCGGTCTACAAAGGCCTCGCAGGCCTCGATTTCGGCCGGATCATCCGTGTTCACGAGGGGCTGGACGTGGAAATTGCCGTCGCCTACGTGGCCCACGATGGGGGCGATGAGCCCGCTCTCGAGAATGTCCTGCTTCGTGGCATCCACGCATTCGGCAAGACGCGAGATCGGCACGCAGACATCGGTCGCCACCGATTGGGCGCCCGGCCGCAGGCCCTTGGCGGCCCAATAGGCGTCATGCCTAGCCTGCCAGAGGCGCGAGCGCTCCTCGGGCTTCGTAGCCCATTCGAAAGGTCCGCCGCTGAACTCGGCCGCGATCTCGCCGAAGCGCTCCGCCTGCTCCTGCACGCCGGCTTCGGAGCCGTGGAATTCCAGCAGCAGCAAAGGGCTCTCCGGCAGGGTGAGCTTGGAGTGGAGGTTGACCGCCCTCACCTGCACCTCGTCGAGCAGCTCGATGCGGGCCACCGGGATGCCGGACTGGATCGTCATGATCACGGCGTCGCAGGCCGCCTTCACCGACGGGAACGGGCAGATTCCGGCCGAGATCGCCTCAGGGATACCGTTGAGCTTGAGGGTGATCTCGGTGACGATACCCAGCGTCCCCTCCGAGCCGATCAGGAGCCTCGTGAGATCGTATCCCGCCGAACTCTTCTTGGCGCGGCTTGCCGTCTTCACGATCTCGCCACTGGGCAGCACCGCGGTGAGCGCAAGCACGACGTCCTTCATGGTTCCGTAGCGCACCGCATTGGTCCCGGACGCCCGTGTGGCGACCATGCCGCCGATGGAAGCGTCGGCCCCGGGATCGATGGGGAAGAACAGGCCCTTGTCGCGCAAGTGCTCGTTGAGCTCCTTGCGAGTCACGCCGGCCTCGACCACGCAGTCCAGATCCTCGTCATGCACGGCTATGATGCGCTTCATCAGGCTCAGATCGATACTAACGCCGCCGTATGGGGCGTTGACGTGCCCTTCCAGCGAGGTACCGGTGCCGTAGGGGATGATCGGGATCTTGTGCACGGCGCAAAGCTTCACGATCTCCGACACCTCCTCGGTCGTCCGGGGATACACCACGATGTCCGGCGGCTGGTTCTTCACCCAGGTGAGCGAGTGGCCGTGCTGCTCTCGAACGGCGGCCGAGACTGCGACCCGGTCGCCTAGGCGACGCGTCAACTCGGCCTGGAGGGAGGCAAGGGCGGCATCGCTGGCTTTTTGGCGGACGGCAGCGTGGGGCGTATTCATGGAGGCTTCAGATCCGGTTGTAATGCTCACGGGATCCATAGCTACCAGAACCGTTGCAAAGGCAACACTCCGATGAGAAAGATGCCGCACCCATCATGCACAGGCTGCCGGATCGTGCTAACATTGTTTCTTCCAGCGCGAGGGGATGGGCCTCTGGGACGGATCGAAGGACGAGACTGACATGGAAAAGCGGACCCCCGTCTTTTTCTTCGCGCCCTTCGTGTCCTCCACGATGCGGGTCGAGTCCGCCTGGATCGACTACAATGGCCACATGAACATGGCCTACTACCATGTCCTCTTCGACCGGGCCGTGGAAGAGGGCTTCAGCCTCGTCGGCCTGGGCCAGGACTACCTGGAGAAGCGCAAGGCTTCGTTCTTCGCGGCCGAGATCCACACCACCTACAAACGCGAACTGGCGATGCACGATAGAGTGCGCGTCACGCTCCAACTAGTCGACTTCGACGAAAAGCGCATCCATTACTACATGGAAATCCGCCATGCGGGCGAAGGCTGGGTTGCCGCCACCATGGAAGGCCTGTCCCTTCACGTGGACATGGAAACCCGCAAGGTCAGCCCCTTCCCGGATGACATCATGGCTAACCTCGCCGTGATGAAGACCACCCATGCCCGGCTGCCGAAACCATCGGCCTTGGGCCGTGTCATCGGCATTCCGCATCGAACCGAGATTCAGGAGGCCTTGTCAGTCTCGGGCACTCGACACTAGCAGCTGATCGAACCCCGTGGGCAGGCTCCGGGACGAATTGAGGGCAATGAGCGGGGCGCAAAGAGACGCTCGCGCTGGATATCCTGGCGGATCTGGTTGTTCTCCATCTGGATCCGCTCTTCCAAGTTCAGCAACTGCTGATCCTGCCGGATCCGACGGTTAGTGTCCTTCGCAGATCGCTCGGAAGGGCTTACTCGCGGCAGGCGCGTTTGAGCGTCCGCGGGAATGGATAGAGGCAGGACGAAGCTGGAAACGACGGCTACTGCCACCATGAAACGCATGGCACATTCCTTTTCGAGCAGGTCATTCTCATATGGGAACAAGGCCCCTCGTCAACAATGACATTTTGGTCCCAAAGTTCGCGCCTGCGGCAGGATCGACAGGCATTCCGGGCTCGACGCCGTTCGCCTTTTGATCCATGGTCCCGCCGATGAATCAGTCCGATCCCAGACCCGATCCGCAGGACAGCTTGGCCCATGAGCCGGCGTCCGGCTCGCTGAGCGCCCGCGCCCGTGCGGCGGTTGCGCCGCAATCTCCGTACCTGAACGGCCTGAACCCGGAACAGCGCGCCGCCGTCGAGGCGACCGAGGGTCCGGTCCTCGTGCTAGCCGGCGCCGGCACGGGCAAGACCCGTGTGCTTACCACCCGGATCGCCCACCTGATCGCGACCGGCAAAGCCTACCCGTCCCAGATCCTGTCCGTGACCTTCACCAACAAGGCCGCTCGGGAGATGCGCGAGCGCATCACCGCCGTCATCGGCCCCGTGGCCGAGGGCATGCAGTGGCTCGGCACGTTCCACTCCATCGGCACCAAGATCCTGCGCCGCCATGCGGAGCTGGTGGGCCTGCGCTCCGACTTCACGATTTTAGGCACCGACGACCAGCTCCGCCTGATGAAACAGGTGATCGAGGCCGAGGGCATCGACGAGAAGCGCTGGCCGGCCCGGCAGTTGGCCGGCCACATCGACGGCTGGAAAAACCGAGGCCTCGGGCCCGATCAGGTGCCGGCCGGCGAAGCCGGAGCCTTTGCCAATGGCAAGGGCGGGCGGCTCTACCGCGCCTATCAGGAACGCCTCAAGACCCTGAACGCCGTCGATTTCGGCGATCTGCTGCTCGAATGCCTGCGCCTGTGGCGTGAGCATCCGGATATTCTGGAGCAGTATCAAAACCGCTTCCGCTACATGCTGGTGGACGAGTATCAGGACACTAACGTGGCCCAATATCTCTGGCTGCGGCTTCTCGCCCAGGCGCGCAAGAACCTGTGCTGCGTCGGCGATGATGACCAGTCGATCTATGGCTGGCGTGGTGCTGAGGTCGACAACATCCTGCGCTTCGAGCACGATTTTCCCGGCGCGACCGTGGTCCGTCTGGAGCGCAATTACCGCTCCACCGGCCACATCCTCTCCGCCGCGTCTGGCCTCATCGCCAAGAACCAGGGCCGCCTCGGCAAGACCCTGCGTACCGAGGACGAGCTAGGCGAGAAGGTGACGATCACCGGCGCCTGGGACTCCGAGGAAGAAGCCCGACTCATCGGCGAGGAGATCGAGGCGCTGCACGCCAAGAAGCACTCGCTGTCCGAGATCGCCATCCTGGTGCGTATTTCCGCCCAGATGCGCGAGATCGAAGACCGGCTCGTGACGCTCGGTGTGCCGTATCGGGTCATCGGCGGCCCGCGCTTTTACGAGCGCGCAGAAATCCGCGATGCGCTCGCTTATTTGCGCGTCGTCAACCAGCCTGCGGACGACCTTGCCTTCGAGCGCATCGTGAACACGCCGAAGCGCGGCCTGGGCGATGCGACGATCCAGGTGCTGCACAATCATGCCCGCGCCGCTCGTGTACCCCTGATGGAGGCCGCGCGTTTCATCGTCGAGACCGATGAGCTGAAGCCGAAGCCGCGCGCCACCCTTCGCGATCTGCTCATCTCCTTCGGAAGGTGGGCGAAGCTGTCCGAGACCCTGTCTCAGTCCGAAGTCGCCCAGACGGTGCTGGAGGAATCCGGCTATACCGACATGTGGCAGAAGGACAAATCGGCGGATGCAGCGGGGCGATTGGAAAACCTCAAGGAGCTCGTGCGCTCCATGGAGGAATTCCCCGACCTGCAGAGCTTCCTTGAGCACGTGTCGCTCGTGATGGAAGCCAACGAATCCGACACCACTGAGCGCGTGAGCCTGATGACGCTCCATGCGGCCAAGGGCCTGGAATTCGACACCGTGTTCCTGCCCGGCTGGGAGGAAGGCCTCTTCCCGAACCAGCGGGCCCTCGACGAGAGCGGCCGCGCGGGCCTTGAGGAAGAGCGGCGCCTCGCCCATGTGGGCATCACCCGCGCCCGGCGCCGGGCGAAGATCTATTTTGCCTCCAACAGGCGCATCCACGGCCTGTGGAACTCGACGGTGCCGAGCCGCTTCGTTGACGACCTGCCTGAATCGAACGTGGAGATCGCCGAGGCTCCGGCCAACTTCTCCCATGGCGGATCACGCTTCGACCGCATGCAGCCCTTCAGCGGCTCGTCCTACCAGACTCCCGGATGGCAGCGAGCTCAGGCCCATCGTGCAGCGACCGATGACGGCGGCTATTCCGCCCGGCGTTCCGGCGAACGGCGCGGGCCCATGCTGATCGAGGGCGAGCTGGTGGCGAAATCCACCGGCGGTTCAGGCTTCACGCTGGGCGGGCGCGTCCTGCACACCAAGTTCGGTCCCGGGACCATCGAGGCCGTGGACGGCAACAAGCTCACGGTCGAGTTCGACAAGGCCGGGCGGAAGATGGTGCTCGACAGTTTCGTCGAGGCGATGGGCTGAGCCGCAACGTCTCCAACTGTCATTCCGGGGCCCAGCAGGCGAGCCCGGAATGACAGCGAAAAGCACCTCAGAGGTGACAATGCCCGGCATGAGGCCGGGCATGACGCAGAACAACGATTTGAACTGGCGACTACTCCGCAGCAGCCGGCGGCACGGGAGCCAGCGGGGTGCCGTAAGTGCGGGGATCGAGTGGCGTCTCTCAGCCCCGCAAGAGTCAGCCTTTCCAACAAAAGCGATTCCCGTTGTTCCCGATTGAGGTCATGGTTCCTGTGCTTTAGGCGACTTCCGACCTCCCTCTAGCCACCCGCTCGCAACTGTGGAACCATCCGGTTCAGAGGACCAAACCTGAAGAGGTGCCGATGTTTCCCTTGTCGAGCATGCTGAAATCTTTCGTCCGCGCTGGAAACCTGAAGGTGATCGACGCGGAGGGCGGCATTCACACGTTCGGCGGCGAGAAGCCGGGACCGAGCGTCACCATGCGGCTAACGGACCGTTCGCTCTATCACAAGCTGTTCCTCAACCCGGAACTGCATGCAGGCGAAGCCTATATGGACGGCCGTATGAGCTTCGAGGAAGGCTCCAGCTTACGAGACTTCCTGAACCTCTTCTCGATGAACCGCTCGTCCTTGGCAAACTATCCGCTGCAGAGCGTGCTCAAGCGCATCTCGCGGGGTGTGAAGCGCTTCCAGCAGGCGAACCCCGTCGGCAAGGCACAACAGAACGTGGCGCATCACTACGATCTGGGCAACGACTTCTACAAGCTCTTCCTCGACAAGGGCATGCAGTATTCCTGCGCCTATTTCATCAACGATAACGACACGCTGGAAGAGGCGCAGCAGAACAAACTGCGGCTGATCGCATCGAAGCTTCGGCTGAAGCCGGGCCTGAAGATCCTCGATATCGGCAGCGGCTGGGGCGACCTCGCCCTCTATCTCGCGGCCATGGAGGACGTGGACGTGACAGGGGTCACGCTCTCGAAAGAGCAGTACGAACTCTCCAACGAGAAGGCGCGGCGGGCGGGCCTGTCGGATCGGGTGCGCTTCGAACTGCTCGATTATCGCAAGGTCGACAGGAAGTTTGATCGCATCGTCTCGGTCGGCATGTTCGAGCATGTGGGCGTGCATCATTACGGCGAGTTCTTCGCCAAGATCAACGCGCTGCTCGACGATGAGGGGCTGATGGTGCTGCACTCCATCGGCAAGATGAGCCCTCCCGGCACGGCGAGCCCATGGCTCAGGAAATACATCTTTCCCGGCGCCTACTCGCCCGCACTGTCGGAGGTGTTCCCCACCGTCGAGCAGAACCAGCTCTGGGTGACGGATCTCGAATTTCTGCGCTTGCATTACGCGAAGACGCTCAACCACTGGCACCGGCGCTTCGAGGCGAACCGCGAGAAGATCGCCGCCATGTACGACGAGCGTTTCTGCCGCATGTTCGAGTTCTATCTCATCAGCGCCGAGACCATGTTCACCACCGGCAGCCAGCTCGTGTTCCACATGCAGCTCGCCCGCAAGCGCGATGCAGCACCGATCGTGCGCGACTACGTGACGGATGTGCAGCGCGAGTACAAGGCGAAGGAGGCGGAGCGCCTCAAGGTTCTCGAGCCGGCCAGGGAGCTGACGCCGGTGTGAAGAACCGGCATCAGCTGAACTGATCGGCTATCGCTCATGTGAGGGTCTCGTAATCCTTGTTCTTCAAACCGTCATGCGAATGACGGGTCGGCAATGTGCCGTCGGGTTGCTTCTTGAAATGCGAGGAGGCCATGGAGCCGACGGCCCCCTTGGCGATCGTCACACCGCCGTCTACCGCATAGAGCGCGCCGGTGACGTAGCTGGCCTCATCGGAAGCGAGGAAGCAGAATACGTTCGCAACCTCCTCCGGCGCACCGCGACGGCCCATCGGTGTCGCGTCGATCATCATCGACTCCATCTCCCGGTCCATAGGGCCGCTTGACTTGTGGGTCCATGCAGTGTCGATCGGACCTGGGCAGACGCAGTTGGCGCGCACACCGTAAGCCGCCTGTTCCACGGCCACGCCGCGCATGAAGGAATGAATGAAAGCCTTGGTGCCGCCGTACATGGTGTTCTTGGCGATACCGATCATGCCGGCTTCCGAACCGGTGGAAACGATGTTGCCGTAGGTCTTCTGAAGATGAGGCAGGGCAAACTTGGTCATCAGGAAGACCGAACGGACGTTTGACCGCAGGGTCTCGTCGAACTTGTCGATTGGATAATCCTGCGTTTCCGCCGCGACCAGAAACTTGCCGGCATTGTTGACGAGCACATCGATGCGCCCATAGGCATGGAGGCAGGCTTCGACGGCAGCCTCTGCATGACGCTCCTCGGCAATATCGCCAAGGTAGATCTCGGCAAAACCGCCGGCCCGGTTGATCATCCGGGCCACATCCTCCACCGGATCGTCCGGCAGGCCGACAAGGAGAAGGCGGGCGCCCTCCCGAGCAAATTTGAGAGCAATCGCCTCGCCGATGCCGGTTCCGGCACCCGTCACGATGGCAACCTTGTCGAAGAGGCGTCCGGTCATGGGGATCTCCTGAAAGGAACAAGCACAGCCATTTGCCCTCGGGCAAGACTGCTGCTGAGCGAGGGCAAAACGAGCCGCCTCCCTGACGGTTCCTCCCGGTCCTCATCTTCACGGACAGGTGACCTGCGCCTTGATGGATGGTAAGGCGACCGCATGCTTGAAGGTCTGCACCCCAACCGCCCCACTCACGTCTTCCGCATCACCACGGACGAGCGCTCCGCGCGCGCCATGACCGACATGATCGGCGAGATCTTCGATCCGGCCGAGACCGCCGTGGCGTCGTTCGAGACGGAGGATGACGGCCCCTGGCTGCTGGAAGCCTATTTCGCGCATCAGCCCGATGAGGCGGCAATCCGCAACCTGCTGCGCCCCATCGTGGGCGCGGAGGCCGACAAGGGCGTCTTCCTTCCCCTCGAGCAGAAGGATTGGGTAAAATCGTCTCTGGAGGGTCTCAAGCCCGTTCGCGCCGGCCGCATCTTCGTCCACGGCTCTCATGACCGCGAGCAACGCTTGCCCAGCGACATCGCCATCGAGATCGAGGCGGGTCTCGCCTTCGGTACCGGCCACCATGGCACCACCAAGGGCTGCCTGCTGGCCTTCGTGGACGAGCTGAAAATGCGTACGCCGCGCCATGTGCTCGACGTCGGCACTGGCACGGGCATTCTCGCGTTTGCGGCGGCGAAGGTTCTGAAGCGTCCCGTCGTGGCGGGTGATATCGACCCGGAGGCGGTTCGGGTGGCGCGGGAGAACGCGCGGCTCAATGGGATCGCGGCGTGGATGAGGCTCTATGTCGGCCCCGGCATCCGCCATGCGGAAGCGGATCGCCCCGGTCATTTCGATTTGGTCTTCGCCAATATTCTGGCCAAGCCCCTGCGGATGCTGGCACCGGCGCTAGCACGGGTTGCGAGCGATGACGGGACAATCATTCTGTCGGGTCTTCTCTACCGCGACGTCCCCGGCGTTCTGTCGGCCTATGCGCACCAGGGCTGGTATCTGCAGCGCCGCTACGATCTGGACGGCTGGGCAGCTTTGGTCATGACCCGAGGCAGCGCCCGTGCGCTGCCCCGCCTGTAGTTCCTATTACTCGGACAGAACGCCCGGATAACGCTTGGCGAGTTCGCGGCGGAGCTTGAGGGTCTCGGTCCAGACGTCGCGGACGGCCTTGAGGGCGGTGATGATGATCATGGTCTTATCTTTCTTGGCAAATGAACTGATTACAGCTTGAACGGCAAATCGTCGGATTGATCGAGGAACAGGGGCGAGTGATCCTGCCGGCGGCCGAGATCGGACATGAGTGTTTCGTGACGGCGCAGCTCCCGTGCAGCGCTCCGAGCGCGGCTCTCGATGAGAGCATTCATCACGCGGGTCGCGACCTGCGACAGCTTGGATGACGTGGTGACGGGGCTGGCAAGGTGGGAGGAAAAAACGGCTGCGGTCATGGGCTTATCTCCAACAGATCGATGCTGAAACCCTTCAGCGCTCCTCTGTTCTTGTTGTCAGGAAGATAAGCGCTGTTCGACTTTGGTAGAAGTCACATGATCACATGCAAGTCATGCACTAGCCGCAGGTCACTCCTAAATTTGATTAACATCTAGTCGTTTGGCACATAATTCTGATGCGATCTGCTCCGCAATGCAGCCTCCCTTCTAGGCAGCATTGCAGTTGCGGCCGCGCGCGCTCCAGCCTAGCGTGCGGACCTCTTCATTCCCGACTGCCGGTGCTCCTCTCCATGGCTCAATTCCAGTTCTTCGACGATACGACTTCTCCCGCCCAAGGACCTAAGCATATCGCCAAGCTGCGAGCCGAGATGGCCCGCCGGGGATTCGACGGGTTCATCGTGCCGCGCGCCGACGAGCACCAGGGCGAGTACGTGCCGAAGAGTGCAGAGCGTCTGGCATGGCTTACCGGATTTACCGGCTCGGCCGGAACAGCCGTCATCCTTCAGAACAAGGCCGCTCTCGTGGTCGACGGTCGCTATACGGTGCAGGCCGCCGAACAGGTGGATACTTCCGTCATCACGCCGGTTCAGCTGGCCGACTTCACGCCTGAGGACTGGATCACCGAGAACCTGCCGCAGGGCGGCACCTTCGCCTATGACCCCTGGCTGCACACCAGCGACAGCCTGAAGCGCCTGGAGCAGGCAGTAAGCCGGGCCGGCGGGAAGCTTGCCCCCGTCGACATGAACCTGGTCGATGTGATCTGGATCGACCGCCCGGCGCCTCCACAGGCTCCCGTGCGGCCGCATCCGCTCGACTATGCCGGTGAAGCGGCGCCCGCCAAGCTGGAGCGCATCCGGCGCAAGATGGCGGAGGCCAAGATCGACGCGCTCGTCATCTCCGATCCGCACAACCTCGCCTGGGCGTTCAACCTGCGCGGCGGCGACGTAGGGCATACGCCCCTGCCGCTCGGCTATGCCATTCTTCCCAGGGAGGGTCGCGCCAGCCTGTTCTTCGATCCCGCGAAGGTGACGAACGAGGCTGGCGACGCGGTGGGTGACCTTGCCGCGTTCGCGCCGATCAGCGGCTTCCAGGGCGCCCTCGACGCGTTGGGGCAAACAGGCGGCAATATCCGCATCGATTCGGCCACCGGCGCCGTTGCCCTGATCCGGCGCCTTGAGGCAGCGGGCGGCAAAGTCGACGTGGGGGCCGATCCCATCGCCCTCATGAAAGCTGTGAAGAACGAGGCCGAGATCGCAGGTTCGCACGCGGCGCATCTGCGTGACGGCGTGGCGGTGGCCCGCTTCCTTGCATGGCTCGACCGGGAGGCGCCCTCGGGCAAGCTGACCGAGATCAATGCCGTCGAGGCGCTGGAGGCGTTCCGCGTCGAGACCGGCGCGCTGAAAAACGTCTCGTTCCCGAGCATTTCGGGAGCAGGCCCGAACGCCGCCCTGCCCCATTACCGCGTGACCAGTACGAGCAACCGCGCCATCGAGCGCAACCAGATCTTCCTGATCGATTCCGGCGCGCAATACGAGGACGGCACCACCGACATCACCCGCACGATCATCGTGGGTGAGCCGACAGCGGAGATGAAGGATCGCTTCACCCGCGTGCTGAAAGGGCACATCGCCATCGCGCAGGCGGTGTTCCCGAAAGGCACGACGGGCGCGCAGATCGACGCGTTTGCGCGCAAGCCCCTTTGGGACGCGGGCCTCGATTTCGATCACGGCACCGGCCACGGCATCGGCAGCTATCTCTCCGTGCACGAGGGCCCGCAGCGCATCGCCAAGACCGGCCACACGCCGCTCGAGATCGGGATGATGCTGTCCAACGAGCCCGGCTTCTACAAGCCCGGCGCCTATGGCATCCGCATCGAGAACCTCATCCTCGTCGAGCCGCGCACGATCCCTGGCGGCGACCGCGAGATGATGGGCTTCGAGACGCTGTCCTTCACGCCCATCGACCTGCGCCTTGTGGAGCCGGCGATCATGACGGCGGACGAGATTGCGTGGCTCAACGCGTATCACTCCGCTGTTCAAGAGAAGATCGGCCCACACCTCGATGCCGAGACGCGCGCTTGGTTGGAGAACGCGACGCGAGCCATCGGCTAGAGAACTACAACTGTCATTCCGGGGCGGCCAACGGGCGAGCCCGGAATGACAGTGGCTGTGTGTGATCAAATCAAGTTCCGAAGCACCACGACGGCGATCACGCCGACCGCCACCGTGCCGAGCAGCGGCAGCCGGAACGCTGCTACTGCCGTAATCGCCGCCGCGATGGCTTCCGCCCAACCGGTGGTGAGCGCGGTGGGCGCAATCACGGCCACGAGCACCGCCGGCGGAATGGCGTCGAAGGCGGCTTTTGCGCGGCCCGTGAGCACAAGACGGTCGGCTACGAACAGGCCCGCGATGCGCGTAAAATAGGTCACAAGCGCCATGGCCAGGATGGCGATCAGAGTTGTCGTGTCGAGGCTCATGAGCGCGCCTCCTGAGGGGCTGCGAGGTAAGCTGCGGCAATCCCTGCGAGTGCACCCGATGCCACGTGCCAGGGTGCGCCGATGAAGTAATGCACGAGGGCCGCGACAGCAGCACTGGAGGCAACCGTCACCAGCGTCACGCGGCTTTTCCCGAAGCCGGCGACGAGCCCGATGAACAGCGCCGTGAAGGCGAAGTCGGCGCCGATGCGCTCAGGGCTACCGAGGAAGGAACCGAGGATGGCACCGATGGTCGACGAGAGCGTCCAGTTTGCCCACAGCACCACGGCCATGACAAACCAATAGGCTCCCGTCACGGGCCGCTCCAGCGCGCGGCGTTCGGACAAAGCCCAGGCCTCGTCGGTGAGAAAGAAATAGGCCAGCAGGGTCTGGACCCGTGACATGCGGACCTTCGGCGTGAGCGATGCCCCCATCAGCACATGCCGAGCATTGATCAGCAGAGTCGCGAAGGCGAGCGTCAGGATTGGCGCGGGATGAATCCAGGTCTCGATGGCGGCGAACTGAGCACCGCCTGCAAAGACGAGCGCGGACATCAACATGACCTCGAGGGTCGACATGCCCTTGGCGGCAGCAATCGCGCCGAACAGGAGACCGATGGGCAGAGCCGCAACGGCCACCGGCGCGATGTCGCGCAGGCCCGCCTGGATGTCCCGGCGCGGTGTGGAGACGAAGGGGTTTGCCTGATCCATGACCGTCCTCATTGTCCCGGCCTTATGCGGTATGAATCCTGGGACGTCTTGGATGAAAGTGCGGTTTCAAGCAGTTCGATATGCCCCTGGCGTCACGCCCATGCGGGCCTTGAAGACCCGGTTAAGATGGCTCTGGTCGAAGAAGCCGCAGGCCGCTGCCACATCGCCCGGAACCTCGCCCTGCCCCAGCAACCGGGTCGCGGCCCGGAAACGGCGGTCGAGGAGATAGGCATGGGGCGTCAGCCCGGTCTCCTTGGCGAAGGCGCGGATGAAATGGCTGCGCGACAGCCCCGCCAGATTGGCCAAGTTGGCGAGGTCAGCCTCCTCGCCGATATGCTCATCCAGGTAGTCTCGCACCCGCAGGATGCTTGTCGAGCCATAGCGGACGCTCGGCAGGGCATCGAGATCGGCCCAGCGGGCAATCAGACGGCTCAGGAAATCGATGAGCCGGGTGTCCTGCTCCATCTCGGAGGCCCAGCTGTCCTCCTGGCAGAGGCAGGCATGGAGCCTGACCTGAGCCTGAAACAGCGCGGGATCGTCGATGACGGAATGCCGAAACCAGGGTGGACGGGAGAGCGGACGCCCGGCCACATCCTCGGCGATCTCCTGCATCAGCTCCGGCGAGGGATAGAAGGTGCGGTACTCGAAGCCGCCGCCATAGGGTTCGCCGTCATGGATCTCGTCGGGGCAGACGACGGCCACGCAGCCGGCCGGAACATAACGCTGCTCGCCCCGATGGAAGAACGTCTCGCAGCCGGCAAGCACGGCCGCGATAGCATAGGTGTCGTGGCTGTGGCGGGCGTAGGCGTGACGGCAGAAGGTCGCGCGCAGGCAGTCGAGGCCGCGATAGCGCGGCACCCGCCAGAAATGCGTCACGTCGCCCGCTCCGACCTGGGCAGGATCGAGCGAGACCTCCGGGGTGATCACCGTCATGGGCGCACCATGCCATATCGGGCTTGCCAAGTCTTGGACAGGAGTCTCACCCCCGACCGACAAGGGCGAACCACCCGTCCTCATCCATGACCTGGAGACCGAGCTCGGCCGCCTTGGCGAGCTTAGAGCCAGCGCCAGGGCCCGCTACCACGATATCGGTCTTCTTGGACACGGAGCCCGCCACCTTGGCCCCAAGCCGCTCGGCCATGGCTTTCGCCTCCTCGCGGGTCATCTGCTCGAGGGAGCCGGTGAACACCACGGTCTTGCCCGCGACCGGCGAACTCGCGGAGGCCGGCGCTTCCATGGGCTCAGTAGTGACTTCAGCAAGCAGCGCGTCGAGCATCTGCTCATTGTGCTGTTCTTTGAAGAACTCGACGATGGCCTCCGCCACCACCGGGCCGATGCCGCCGATGGAGGTGAGCTCGGCGTGGGCTTCCGATGTCTCGTCGGCCGCGGCCTTGGCGGTTTCGCGCAGATGCTCGAAGGTGCCGAAGTGGCGCGCGAGCAACCGCGCCGAGGTCTCGCCCACATGTGGGATGCCGAGGGCGAAGATGAAGCGGTTGAGGAAAATCGAACGGCGCGCCTGAATGGCTGCGAAGAGATTCTTCGCGCTCGTCTCGCCCCAGCCTTCCCGGTTTTCCAATCGCTTGAGGCTGCGGGCATTGCGCGCCTCCAACGTGAAGATGTCCTGCGGACGCTGGATCAATCCCTCTTCGTAGAACTCGTCGATGCGCTGCAAGCCGAGACCTTCGATGTCAAAGGCGTTGCGCGACACGAAATGCTTCAAGCGCTCTCGGGCCTGCGCCGGGCAGATGAGGCCGCCGGTGCAGCGGCGCACCGCATCTTCCTTGCCGGTGCGCGGATTGACCTCGCGCACCGCGTGGCTGCCGCAGGCCGGGCATGTGGTGGGAAACTCGTACGGCTTTGCATCGGCCGGACGCTTCTCCAGCACTACGTCGAGCACCTTGGGGATCACGTCGCCGGCGCGGTTGATGACGACCGTGTCGCCGATGCGGATGTCGACACCATTGCGGATCTTCTCGCCGTTGCCGCCGATGCCCTTGATGTAATCCTCGTTGTGCAGCGTCGCGTTCGACACCACCACGCCGCCCACCGTGACGGGCTTCAGGCGCGCAATGGGATTGAGCGATCCCGTACGGCCCACATTGATCTCGATGTCCTCCAGCACCGTGATCGCCTTCTGCGCCGGAAACTTGTGCGCCAGCGCCCAGCGCGGCGAGCGCGACACGAAGCCGAGGCGCTGCTGCAGGCTCAATGAATCGACCTTGTAGACGACGCCGTCGATGTCGTAGCCGAGATTGGCGCGGCCGGTCTCGATGGCGTGGTAATGCTCCAGCAATTCCGCAATGCTCTCGCAGCGGCGCGTCAGCGGATTGACCTTGAGGCCGAAGCTCCTGAAGCATTCCATCATACCGTGTTGCGTGTCCGCCGGCATGGTGCTGACCTCGCCCCAGGCATAGGCGAAGAAGCGCAGGGGACGCGCGGCGGTGATCGATGCATCGAGCTGGCGCAGGCTGCCCGCCGCCGCATTGCGCGGGTTGGCGAAGAGCGCCTTGCCGGCTGCCTCCTGGCGCGCGTTGATGGCGGCGAAATCCTCATGCGAGAGATAAACCTCGCCGCGCACCTCGATGATCTCCGGAACGCTCGATCCCTTCAGTTTGTGCGGAATATCGCCCACCGTGCGAGCATTGTTGGTCACGTCCTCGCCCACGGCGCCGTCGCCGCGGGTGGCGGCGGACACGAGCTTTCCATTCTCATAGCGCAGGCTGAGCGACAGTCCGTCGATCTTGGGCTCCGCCGTGAACGCCAGCGGCGCATCGTCTTTCAAATTGAGGAAGCGGCGGATGCGTTCGACGAACTCCTCCACCTCCTCATCGGCGAAGCCATTGGCAAGTGAGAGCATCGGCACGCGATGCCGGATCTTGCCGAACTTCTCCGACACCTTGGAGCCGACCTTCTGGGTCAGGCTTTCGGGCGATTTCAGCTCGGGAAATTGATCCTCCAGCGCCTCGTAGCGCTTACGCAAGGAATCGTATTCCGCGTCCGAGACGCTGGGCGCGTCCTCTTCGTAATAGCGCCGGTCATGCTCTGCGATCTCGGCACCCAGCGCCTCGTGCTCGGCACGGGCTTCGTCAGGCGTGAGGTGGTCGACGGGCTTTGAGGAGGTGTTGCGTGGGGGCATGATCGAATCGGGTTTGAGGGTGCTTGAACCATAGCGCGCCAGGGCGGAGTCTCCAGGGGCGAAGCGAGACGATGCACGGAATCCACCGTCGTCATCCCGGGAGGCGGAGGTGATCCGGGATCGTGGACAGGATGGAGGGCCAGAGGCTCACTGGTGTCATCCCCGCGTAGGCGGGGATCCATAACCACGACGTCTCAGGAAAGGGCGAGCAGTATCGCGCCTGTCTCTGCACCGGTGGCGGTTATGGATTCCGGGCTCGGCTCTACGAGCCGCCCCGGGATGACAGTGTCAGACTGGTCTTGCGATCCCGGATCAGCTTCGCCGTCCGGGATGACGTCTTTTGATGAAGCTGTGAAAGAGCCAGCGCCTTCGGGCCCGCAGCGAATGCTGCGAGCCTAAGGTTAAGATCGAGGGTGGCGCGAGTGGCAGCCCGGCTCGATGATGGATGGTGAGAAGGAAGAGCCGGAATGCCTCTTCGCGCACGGCTTGTTTAGGCGGACAGGCGAGACCAGCCCGGTGACCGCTCCAGGCGTGGCCCGTCTGCTCGACGGGGGCCTGCAACCGATTCCGACCACCGGCCCACAGCCTGGGCCTCCTGTCGACACGGCTTGCGAAGCCATGCCACAGGACCGTGTCTGCCCCCACACTGCGACGCCTCGCGAGCGCGCCCCTCGATAGGAACAGATCTATACAACGATATAGCCCCGCTTAGGAGAATTGTCAAGAACAAATTGAGAACATTTCTTCCGCTCGACCACTGTCATTCCCGGCCGGAGCGCAGCGGAGGGAATGCATCGTGCCATGGGTGTGAGTGAATTCCCCTTCCCTCGCCTGCGGCTCGCCGGGGATGACAGCCGGACTTTTTTCGCTCGTCTTCTCAGCCGGTCAGCAAGGCCTCGTACCTCCTCTTCACCAGGCCTCACATCGATGCCGCCATCACAAGGTATGCCCCAGCGGAAGTTGACCTCTCTTTGGACCTCCGTCCTCATAGACGGATGCTCAATGTGAGTCGGGATGCCCGCGATGAATGTGCTTGTGGTCGGCGGAACGGGGTTTCTGGGCGGTGCCGTTGCGGATGCCGCGCTCAAGGCCGGCCATAAAATCACGATCTTCACCCGCGGCCAGACCGTCAATCCGGCGGTCGGCGCCGGGTTCGAGACGATTGTCGGCGACCGGCACCGTGACCTCTCAGGCCTCAGAGGCCGCAGCTTCGACCTTGTGGTCGACACCTGCGCTTTCGCGCCCGAGGCCGTGGCGAGCCTGCTCGATGCCCTCTCCCCGAGTATCGGCCGTTACGCGCTCGTGTCGAGCGTTTCCGTCTATGCGGGTTTCACAGAGCCCGGCCTGACGGAACAGGCCCCGGCGAGCCGTGCGACACCCGAGCAGATGGACCTCGCGCGATCGCTCCCCGTGGAGCAGCGCTCCAGCGCGGCCTCATATGGCACGGCCTATGGCCCGCTGAAACGCGAATGCGAGTTGGTGGCGTTCGAGCGTCTTGGGGCGAGGGCCCTCATTCTTCGCTCCGGGCTCCTGGTCGGCGCGGGCGATTACACGGACCGCCTCACCTATTGGGTGCGCCGTGTGGACCTGGGCAGGCCTGTCCCGGCTCCCGGGGATCCGAAGCGGCTCGTTCAGCTCATCGACGTGCGCGACGCCGCGCGCTTCATCGTCGAGGGTGCGGAGAGAGGTCTGGGCGGGATCTTCAACCTCATCGGCCGCCCTCTTCCTATGAGCGTACTCCTCGATTCGTGCCGTCATGTGGCGGGATCGGATGCGCGGTTCGTCTGGTGCCCGGATGAGGCAGTGCTGGCCGCAGGACTCGAGCCTTGGACGGAAGTTCCTCTCTGGCTACCGCAGGCCGATGAGGCGTTCCGCCATTTTCTGGAGATCGATACGGAAAAGGCCTTCGCCCATGGGCTTCGGACACGGCCGTTGGGTGAAACGCTCGGCAACATCCTCACTTGGGACAGGACCCGCCGTGCTACGCCCCTGAAGGCTGGGATGCCGCCGGAGAAGGAAGCTGCGCTGTTGGCGGCGGTTGAGCTAGATGCAGCCGTCTAGGCGACAGGGCGAGCGATCCTGCTTGATTATCGATCCGGCATGATCGGCCGCGCACCGCGCAGCATCTGTGTCAGCGCATCGGTCATCTGTCTGAGCACCACCCGATCCACGTTCTCCGCAGTATCGCACGCCTTGTGGTAGCAGGGATCGTAAGGCTGCCCGGCCTTGCCATCGAACCGCGCGGCATGCTCGTCGGTCTTCGCATTGCTGGCGCCGGTGAAGAGGCCGAGCGTCGGGATGTTCTTGCCAGCAAAAGCCGCATCGTCAGAGCCGAAGCCGCGCTGGTTGCGGGACCGCTCCTCCACGGCAAGGTTTTTGGACGCGAAGTGATCGATGAAGGCCTGAATGAAGCCGGCGGTCTCGGCGGTGCGCTCCGTCTGCGACAGCTGGATGAACCGCCCGAAATTCACCGAGCCGACCATGTCGAGATTGATGTAGAACCGGATCCGGCGCCGCTCGTCCTCGGAGAGCGCATCGAGGTGATGGCGCGAGCCGATGAGGCCGCGTTCCTCCGCACCCCAGAAAGCAAAGCGGATCGGCATGCCGATCCCAGCCTCCTTTGCAAGGCGCAGGGCCGTCTCAAGAACAGCGGCCGAACCGCTGGCATTGTCGTTCATGCCGGGCCCTTCCGCGACGCCGTCGAGATGCGCTCCCACCACGATGAAGGAACCGCTCGTCTCGCCGCGATCCACCAGGACATTCCGGGTGGAACGGGTGCCAGTCTCGACATCGACCTTGAGGCGCACCTGTTTGAGCGATGGATCTTGCGCCGCCTCTGCGAGCTTGCGCCCCACCTCGGTGGTTACCCCCAGCACGGGGATCGACGCCTGCGTCGACAGACGTCCACCGAAGGTGCCGGCCTGGTCCCCAGTGCCCTGATTCATGATGATGAGGCCCGCGGCTCCCGCCGCCTGGGCCAGCTCCGCCTTGGTCTGGAACGGACAGGTGCCCCGCCGCACAAGAGCGATGTGGCCTGGGATGAAGCCAGCGAAATCCTCGCGCTCGCAGCCGCTGGTCGATGTCTGCAGGGGCTCCTCGTCCAAGCCAAGATCCACCGCCTGGACGGGTGCCGCCACATCGCCGGAACCGGAGCTCGCCAGGGTGCGCAGCGCCTCGCGGGGCGGTGTGAAGGACTCGAAGGCGACAACCGGCGGAGACCGCTCGTCGAAGAACGGAAAGGTGAATTCCTCGAACCGCACATTGTAGCCTGCGGCGCGCAGTTGATCGGCAATGTATTCGGCGGAGCGGTCATATCCGGGCGTGCCAGCCGCCCTGTTGCCGCCATTCGCCGTGGCGATATCCTGCAGCGCCTGGACATGGCGGAAAGGATCGATCTGCATGGCAGAGGCCGGCAGGCCGACATCGGCGTAGGACGATGCTGCACCGATCAGCAGGGCACAGGCAGCGAGTGCGGTTCGGCGGATGTTCGGCTGCAATCGGGGCACGCGGGGCTCGTTTCCATGGCCGCACCTCTGGGTGCGGCCATGGAAAATCGGGTTAGTGCGTGCCGCAACAAGTGCGGCAGCCTGTTCCCTCACACAGACGTGAGACTAGACTAATGCGCCGCCGCTTCGAGCAGACGCGCAGCCGCCGCACGGGCTTCCTCGGTGATGGTCGCGCCGGCGAGCATGCGGGCGATCTCCTCGCGGCGCGGCGTGGCCTCGAGCGGAATGACCCGGGTGGCGACCCGGTCCTCGGCGCCGCGCACGCCCTCCTTGGCGATGAGGAAGTGACTCTCGGCCTTGGCGGCCACCTGCGGCGCGTGGGTCACGGCCATCACCTGGACCTTGCGGGCCAGACGCCCGAGGCGCTGGCCGATGGCATCCGCCACGGCGCCGCCGACGCCCGTGTCGATCTCGTCGAAAACCAGGGTCGGGGCCGAGCCCTTGTCCGCCAGCACCACCTTGAGGGCGAGCATGAAGCGCGAAAGCTCGCCGCCCGAGGCCACTTTCATGAGCGGGCCGGCGCGGGTGCCGGGATTCGTCTGAGCCCAGAACTCGACGCGCTCGAAGCCGCCTGCGTCGCGGCTCGCCTCGTCGGTGGTGATCTCAGTGATGAAACGCGCCCGCTCCAGCTTGAGCGGCGGCAGCTCCGCCTGCACGGCGGCGTCGAGGGCCTGAGCAGCCCTCCTGCGGCCGGCGGACAGCGCTTTGGCGGCCTTCACATAAGCGGCGTCGGCTTCGCTCAACGCCTTCTCCAATCCGGCAAGCTTCTCCTCGCCGGCATCGATGGCGGCCACGTCCTCCTCGAAGCGCTGGCGCAGGGAGGCCAGCTCATCGGCGGGCACGTCGTATTTGCGGGCGGCGGCGCGAAGCGCAAACAGGCGCTCCTCCGTCTGCTCCAGCTCGCGCGGGTCGTATTCAGTGGCACGGATCGCGTCTTCCAGAGCCGCGCGCGCCTCGTCGATGGCAACCAACGCGGCGTCGAGGGCCTTGACGCTCGGGTCCACGAGAGCCGGCGCCTGGGCGCCACGGCGCTCCAGCTTGCGCACGGCGGCGGAGAGCTCGTTGACCGGGGAGGCGTTGCCGGCCACGACCTCGTAGGCCTCGTTCAGGTCCGTCGACACCTTTTCGGACTGCATCATGATCACGCGGCGCTCGGCGAGGCTCTCCTCCTCGCCGGCCAGAGGGTTGAGCTTCGTCAGCTCCTCGACCGCGTGGCGCAGGAAATCGGCCTCCTTGCGGGCCTTCTGGATGCGGTTGCGATGATCCTGCAGGGCCGTGCGCGCCTCGCGCACCCGGCGAGCCGCATCGGCCACGGCCTGGTTTTCCTCTGAGAGACCACCGAAGGCATCGAGGATGGCGCGGTGAGACACGGGATCGACGAGGGCGCGATCATCGTGCTGGCCATGGATTTCGACCAGGGTCGCGCCGATGGCCTTGAGCACCTGGACGCTGACCGGCTGGTCGTTGACGAAGGCGCGGGTGCGCCCGTCAGCCACCTGCACGCGGCGCAGGATCAGGTCGCCGTCGATGTCGATATCCGCATCCGACGCAATGCGGCGGGCCGGATGATCCAGAGGGCAGTCGAAGACGGCCGTCACCTGGCCCTGGTTCTCGCCATGGCGCACGAGGCTGCCGTCGCCACGGCCGCCGAGGGCCAGGGCGAAGGCATCGAGCAGGATCGACTTGCCCGCGCCGGTTTCACCCGTGAGGACGCTCAGGCCCTCATGGAAGTGAAGCTCAAGCCTGTCGATGAGGACGATATCGCGGATCGCCAGCTGGATGAGCATGGATCGTGAGGCTTAGCCCGTCCGCTGACCGACCTGGGGAACGCCGCGGAAGGCCTTGCTGATCCAGGACTGGGAATCCTCGCGAGGCTCAACGCCGCCCTTCGTCAGAAGGGCGTGGGCGTCCTTGTACCAGGGAGAGTCGGGGAAGTTGTGGCCGAGAACGGCGGCGGCGGTCTGCGCCTCGCCCACGATGCCCATGGCCATATAGGCCTCGGTGAGACGCTCGAGAGCCTCCTCCACGTGGCGGGTCGTCTGATAACGGGACACGACCTGGCGGAAACGGTTGATGGCGCCGGCGTAGTTGCGCTTCTGCAGGTAGAAGCGGCCAACCTCCAGCTCCTTGCCGGCGAGCTGGTCGCTGGCAACCTGGATCTTCTTCCTGGCGTCGGACACGTACTCGGAGCTCGGATAGCGCTGGACCAGCTCCTGCAGGGCCAGGATGGCGCGCTCTGACTTCTCCTGGTCGCGGGTGATGTCCGGGATCTGGTCGTAATAGGCAGACGCCATGATGTACTGGGCGTAGGCTGCGTCCGTGGTGTTCGGATAGCTCTGGAGATAGCGGCGCGAAGCCGTGATCGCCTCGTCGTAGAAGCCGCCCTCGTAATTGGCGTAAGCTTCCATGATCAAGCCTTTGCGGGCCCAGTCGGTGTAGGGATACTGCTTGTCGAGGCTGCTGAACTTGGTGACCGCACCGTCAAAATCGCCCTTCTGCACCCGGGCAAGACCGTCGTTATAGATCTCCTCGGCAGGCAGGTTGGCGACGACCTCGGGCTTGTAGCTCGTGTCCTTCTCGAACGGGTTCAGGGACGAGAGCGTGTCGCATCCCGCGAGCCCCAAGCCGCAGATGCCAAGGATCAGAGCGCGGGCGGCCGCGCTTTTCATACCCGAATAAGCCTTCGCGAACGACATGCTTCGCGGTCCTCCAAAAACCGTGCCCGATGTTTTAACGGTGCATCAAAGGTTCTTTAGCCCAAGCATATGGGAAGAGCCAAGCCCATAGCACAGGGTTTACCCAATAGGAATTAAGAAAGCCTGCACGAAATCATGCGGCCAATGGGCGCCTTGAAACCTAAGGTAACGTAGCGGTGATCTTCAGGAAGGAATTCAGTGCACTTCGGGAGCGAAAACCGAAGCGACCGCGCTGCCGATGTCGGCATAGCCCGTCTCGCGACGCGGCGTGGCGTCGACGATGGCGTAGTTTGAGCGGCTCGAGAACAGGGCTTCCAGCACGGAGAAGTTCATGCGGTGACCGCCGCAATAGGACCGGTAGGTGCCGAGCAGCGGCAGGCCGGCAAGCGAAAGGTCGCCGATGGCATCGAGGAGCTTGTGCCGGACGAACTCGTCGGCATAGCGCAGGCCTTCCGGGTTCATGATACCGTCGTCGCCGATGGCCACGGTGTTCTCAAGGGAGGCGCCGAGCGCGAAGCCGGCGCTCCAGAGCTTCTCCACGTCGCGCATGAAGCCGAAGGTGCGGGCGCGGGAGATTTCGCGGCGGAACACGGAGGGAGACAGGTCGATGGCCTTGCGCTGGCGGCCGATCACCGGGGTCTGGAAATCGATCTCCACGTCGAGGCGGAAGGCGCGCTCGTTGGGGAGAAGCTCGGCGAAGGCCCGGCCCTGCGTGACCCGAACGGGCTTGAGAACCTTGATGTAGCGGCGGGTGACGCCCTGAACCACGATGCCGACCTGGTCGATGGCGTCGATGTACGGCTCCGAGCTGCCGTCGAGGATCGGAACTTCCGGCCCGTCGATCTCGACGAGAACGTTGTCGATGCCAAGGCCGGAAAGAGCCGCCATGAGGTGTTCGATGGTGGCGACCGCGCCCGTATCGCGGTCGCCGATGACCGTGCACAGCTCGGTGGCGGTGACCGCCAGATGCCGAGCATCGATCAGACGGTCCAGGCCGCCCGGAAGACCGGTGCGGAGGAAAGCAATGCCATGGTTCGCTTCAGCCGGATGAAGAATCATCTTCACTTCATCCCCGGAATGGACCCCGGTTCCGATGAGGGTCACGGCGGCGCGAAGCGTGGTTTGCTGGCTTTGCTTCATTAGTCCTGGACCTCAATTACCCTTGTCGCCTGACAGAGCCTGTTTCGCCGGAGGAAGGTGCATTGTCTGCGTTGTGCTTCCCGCGGCAGGCTTCTTGTAGCGGTGCCCCTTTTGATGTGAGGCACCATAGTCCCGCTATATGGCCAGGCCAAATCACGCTTTCTTACCGTGTGTTACAAAAGTGGTAAGCGCCAAATCTTTGATATTAATGATTTTTTAACGAAGAAGGCTCCCAGCCGGTTCGGGCTGGGAGCCTTTTGCAACAGCGGTAACAGCCTCGTCGGGCCTGCTCAGGTCGCCTGGCGGCGGAGGAAGGCAGGAATCTCCAGCTGATCGTCCTCCGACGTCGCCCGGGGAGCCGGGGCCGGCTGGCCCTGCGGCGGCCGCTGCGCCTGGGCCGGCATGGGCCGGCGGGCGTATTCGGCGTGAACCGACGACATGGGCTGGCGCGGAGCTTCCTGACGGGGCTCGGCAGGAACTTGCTGCGGTTCCTCGCGGCGGCCGAAGCCGATGGTCGCGAGACGCTGGATCAGCGAAGGCCTGTGCTCCTGGGCGGACTCCTCGCCGCGGCTGGCGCGCAGGGCGACCTGTCCGGGCATGGGCAGCTCGTCGATGCGCGGCATCCGGGCCGGACGCATGGCGCGCTCGGCCTGCGGCGGGATGAAGGCGCCCTGCTCCATCGGCTCCTCGTAGACCGGAGCCTGAGGCGCCGGCGCCTCATAGGCCACCGCCTGGCGCGGCTGGGCCGGGGTGAGAACCACGTCGTCGCGCACGATCGGCTGGGGAGCGGGCTCCACAGGCTGAGCCGCGACGACGGGGGCCGGAGCCAGAACGGGTGAGCCCTGGGTCAGGATCGGGGCCGCCTTCACCGGTTCAGGATGGGCGGCGGAGCGAAAGGTCGGCGTGGCCTGGGTGGCGCGGGCGCGGGCCTCGGCCCGCAGGCGCTCGGCAACCTCGGAGATGCGCTGCTCGGTGGCCGTCAGATCGCCGCCGTTCTCCATGATCGCGTGGTCGATGCCGGTCGCCACGACGGAGACGCGGATGATGCCTTCCAGGCTCTCGTCGAAGGTGGCGCCGAGGATGATGTTGGCATCCTGGTCGACTTCCTCGCGGATGCGGGTGGCGGCTTCGTCGAGTTCATACAGGGTGAGGTCGTTGCCGCCCGTGATGGAGATCAGCAGGCCGCGGGCACCCTTCATCGACACGTCGTCGAGGAGCGGGTTGGCGATGGCCGCCTCGGCCGCGCGGATCGCGCGCTTCTCGCCGGAGGCTTCGCCGGTGCCCATCATGGCCTTGCCCATGCCGCGCATGACGGAGCGCACGTCGGCGAAGTCGAGGTTGATGAGGCCTTCCTTCACCATCAGGTCGGTGATGCAGGCGACGCCCGAGTAGAGCACCTGGTCGGCCATGGCGAAGGCGTCCGCGAAGGTCGTCTTCTCGGTGGCGACCCGGAACAGGTTCTGGTTCGGGATCACGATGAGCGTGTCGACCGCCTGCTGCAGCTCGTTGATGCCGGCCTCCGCCAGCTTCATGCGGCGCACGCCCTCGAACTGGAACGGCTTCGTCACGACGCCGACCGTCAGTATGCCAAGTTCGCGGGCTGCGCGGGCCACGACGGGGGCCGCGCCCGTGCCGGTGCCGCCGCCCATGCCGGCGGTGATGAACACCATGTGCGAGCCTGCGAGCTGATCGCGGATCTCGTCGATCACCTCTTCGGCGGCCGCGCGGCCGACTTCCGGCTGCGAGCCGGCGCCGAGGCCTTCCGTGACCTGGATGCCCATCTGGACCACACGCTGGGCCTTGGAAGAAGCCAGCGCCTGCGCGTCGGTGTTCGACACCACGAACTCGACGCCCTCCAAACCGGATTCGATCATGTTGTTCACGGCATTGCCGCCGGCACCGCCGACGCCGAAAACCGTGATATGCGGCCTGAGTTCCCGGATGTCCGGAGCTTGCTGATTGATAGCCATGATCTGTGCCTCTTCTGGCCTTATAGTGATGAGCGTTTGGCGGACGCTGACCTTTGTTTACTTGAACTCTTCACGATGGCCCGCCGCGCCAACGCGTTACTCGTCTTAGAAACTATCGCGAATCCACCGGCCCATCCGAGAGAAGTAGCCGTCGGTTCCCGTACTCTGAAACAAGCCGCTGGAACGCGGCTCGAAATACTCGATGTGTGCCACCTGTGGATAAACCAGGAGGCCGACCACTGCCGAAAAGGCAGGACCCTTTGCCGCTTCCGGCAGGCCCTTGATGCCGAGCGGACGCCCGACACGAACCTGACCCTGCAGGATGCGACGTGCCGTTTCCGGCAGCCCGACGAGCTGGCTTGCGCCGCCCGTCAGCACGACCCGCCGTCCGGCCTGGGCCGCAAAGCCCGCGCCCTTCAACCGGTCGCGCACGAGTTCGAGAACCTCCTCGACCCGCGGCTTGATGATGCGAACGAGGTGCGACTTCGGCAGATGATTCGGAACGTCACGTTCGTCCTCATCGACCTGCGGCACCGCGATCATGTCCCGGTCATCCGCGCTCGAAGCGATGGCGGAGCCGTAGAAAGTCTTGAGCCGTTCGGCTGCGGACACGCGGGTCGTGAGACCGCGCGCGATGTCCATGGTCACGTGATGACCGCCGACCGCGATGGCATCGGTGTGAACCAGATGCCCGTTGGAAAAGATGCCGACGCTCGTGGTGCCGCCGCCCATGTCGACGACCGCGCAGCCCATGTCGGCCTCATCGTCGACGAGAGCCGACAGACCCGCAGCGTAAGGCGTGGAGATCACCGCCTCGACGCCGAGATGGCAGCGCTCGACGGCCAGCATCAGGTTTCGCGCGGCAGCCGCCTCGGAGGTCACCACATGCAGGTCCGCGCCGAGGCGTTCGCCGATCATGCCGGCCGGATCGACGATGTGGTTCTGCGCATCGAGCGAGAAGCCCGTGGGCAAGGCATGAAGAACGGTGCGGCCGCGGCGCAGATCGTAGCTGGATGCGGCATCGAGCACGCGGTGGACATCGTTTTCGCTCACCGCACCGCGCACGGGAACATGCGCCTCGAAATGCTCGGACGCGAGACGCCCGCCGGTGAGATTGACGATCACCGACTGGATCTCGACCTTCGCCATCCGTTCGGCGGCATGCACAGCCTGACGGATCGCAGTCTCAGCCGCTTCCAGATCGACGACCACGCCACCTTTCAGGCCCATGGAGCGCTGATGGCCGATGCCGAGGATGCGCGCCACGTGTGTGCGGCTGCGCAGTGACTCGGTTTCATCAGCCGGCTTCAGTTCCGCCACCACGCAGACGACCTTGCTCGTTCCGACATCGAGCACCGAAAGAATGGCGCTCTTGCGTGCGGAGAGTGGCTTCAGGCGAGGCGTCAAACCGTGACCCGAGAGACTCATGTATCGACCCCCTTGCCGCGCATTGGTTTTTTCTTGAGTGCCTCGGCGCGGGCCAAGGCGGCCTCTTCCGTCAAGCGGACGACGACGCGATCCGCCATGCGCAGATCGATCGCCAGCACGTCCTTTTCCAGAATTTTCTGCTCGTTCTCGAGCTTCACGAGACGGGCCAGCGCATGGGTTGCCCCGATCTCCGGCAGGCGCACGTCCATGCCGTTGTCCATCTTCAGCGTCCAGCGCCGTCCGGCCACGAGCGTTCCGGCGCGGATGCGCTGCTTCAGCGGGCCCGCGGCCTCGACCAGCGCGAGATAATCTTTGCTGCGGGCATTCGCGCCCTCGCCCACCACGAACGGCAGACCGACATAGCGCTCGTCCTGCATCAGGTCGATCACCGTGCCGTCGGCGGCAATGACGAAGAGCTCGCCGTTGTTCTGCCAGATGGCATGGGCCTCGCGCTCGGCCAGCGTGATCACGAGTTCATTGGGATAGAGCTTGCGCACGGTCGCCGACTTGACCATCGGCACGCGCTCGAGGCGCTCGCGCAGGTCGTTCACGTCGAGGAAGGCGAGCGACAGCTTTCCGTTTATGCCGGCCGCGGCAAGAACTTCGTTCTCGCTCATCTGCGAGATGCCGGAGATCGTCACCTGCTCGAGGCCGAGACCCACGGTGCGCGCCAGCGCATGGTGCGGTTCGCCGTGCTGGCGGATGAAACCGTCGATATGACCGCCCTGCCAGAGGCCGTAGCCGACGACGGCCGAGAAGAAGGCCAGCGTCAGGCCGGTTCCGAGAAAACGCGGAAGGCGCTGCTCGATCGGGGCGGCGGAGCGTCGGCGCACGCTGCTGGAGGCGCCGAACAGCTTTCTGATTCGGGAGGGCTGCTTGAACGATGAGGCGGGCCTCCGGTCCCCGGAGGCAGCGCGCGCAACGGCGAATCCGGCCGGGTAGGCCGTCATCGGTTGCAGGTAGCGTCCTCCACCATCCATTGCACAAGCTCGCCAAACGTATAGCCCGCATGGGCTGCCAGTTCTGGCACCAAGCTCGTCTCGGTCATGCCGGGTTGCGTGTTGACCTCAAGAACGACGAGTTCCCCGGTTCCCCCAGGAGTATCGTCGTACCGCAAGTCGGCGCGGCTGATTCCCCGACAGCCGAGCGCTTGATGCGCCGTTAACGCCAACTCTTGGACCTTTTGGTAAATATTCGGTTTAATTTCTGCCGGGAGGACGTGAATGGAGCCCCCCTTCACATATTTCGCATCGTAATCGTAGAAGACCCCGGTGGCGGGCCGGATATCGATGACCCCAAGGGCCTTGTCGCCCATGACCGCGCAGGTCAGCTCACGGCCCGCAACGTATGATTCCACAAGGACTTGGTCGCCGAAGGCCCAGTCCTCGCGCAACAGCTCCTGGGGCGGATGGGAGCGGTCCTCGCGAACGATGATGACCCCGTAGGACGAGCCTTCGCTGATCGGCTTGATCACATAGGGGGCCGACAGAACGTGGCTTTTCGCCGCCTCGAAACGGTTAACGACCATGCCTCTGGGAACCGGCACGCCGGCCGCCTCCATGACGATTTTCGCCTTGTCCTTCTGCATAGCGAGCGCCGAAGCGAGGACGCCGGAATGGGTGTAGGGAATTTTTAAGAGTTCGAGCAGGCCCTGAATGGTCCCGTCCTCCCCCACGCGCCCATGAAGCGCGTTGAACACCACGTCCGGCGCAACTGCCTGGAGAACGGTGGCGATGTCGGGCTGCACATCGATGGGAGTGACCTTGTAGCCTTGGCTCTCCAGGGCCTTGCAGCAGGCCCGGCCCGACGCCAGGCTAACCTCGCGCTCCGCCGACCAGCCGCCATAAAGGATGGCTACGTGCTTCGCCATAGGTGTCTCCCGTCATGCGCCCGGCGACACCGGGTCAGAAAGTGATTCGAATCAGGCCCGGATCATCGGACCCAAAAGTGGACTTGCACTTTTGGGTCCGATGATCCTTCTCTTAGCTGGCGCATCGTTAGGCGCGGAAAACCGGATCCACTTTTCCGTACGATGCGCTCGCAATCCCGACCCGCTTGATCTCCCATTCGAGCTCCACGCCCGACGTCTCTCGGACGCGGCGGCGAACTTCCTCGCCCAGGCCTTCGATGTCGGCTGCAGAGGCGGAGCCATGGTTGATCAGGAAGTTGCAGTGCATCTCGGACACCTGGGCATCGCCGATGCGCAAGCCCCGGCAGCCTGCGGCATCGACCAGTTCCCAGGCCTTCCTGCCCGGCGGGTTCTTGAAGGTGGAGCCGCCCGTGCGGGTGTTGACCGGCTGGGTCGAGGAGCGCGCCTCGGTGATGGCGTTCATTTCGGCCAGGATTTCTTCCGGATTGCCGGCCCGGCCCTCGAACAAAGCTTCGGTGAAGATCACGTCGTCCGGCACGGCCGCGTGGCGATAGGTGAAGCCCATCTGCGCATTGGTGAAGGTCACCGCCTCGCCGGTGCGCGTGACGCCCTTGGCCTCGACGAGCACATCCTTGGTCTCGCCGCCATAGGCGCCGCCATTCATGCGCAAGGCCCCGCCGATGGCGCCGGGAATGCCGCGCAGGAAGGAGAGCCCCGCAATGCCGGCCTCGGCAGCCGCGCGCGCCACCTTCACGTCGGGAGCGCCAGCACCGGCCCGCACGCGCAGATTGGGCTCGATTGAGACTTCGGCGAAACCCTTGCCGAGACGAATGATGACACCTTCCCATCCGCCGTCGCGGATGAGCAGGTTTGAGCCAAGACCCACGACGAGAACCGGAACGCTGCGGTCGAGGCGCTGAAGGAAATACGCCAGATCGTTCGCGTCCACCGGCGTGAACAGCACCTGCGCCGGGCCGCCCGTGCGGAACCAGGAGAGCGGCGCCGTCGGCGCGTTCGCATCCAGCTTGCCGCGCAGCTCGGGCATACCGGCCTTCAGGTCGGCAGTGATGTCGGCAAACATCAGGCCGCCTTCTCGCCGATGTGCTCGAGTTCGCCCGGTAGTGCATAGGCCCATTGGGTGATGTTGCCGGCGCCGAGGCAGATCACGTAGTCCCCGGGATTTGCAACGCCCTTGACGAGATTGGCGAGATCCTCGGACTTCTCCAGCGCCATCACGTTGCGATGCCCACGCGCCTTGAGACCCGACACGAGACCGTCGCGATCCATGCCGGGGATCGGCTGCTCGCCTGCCGCGTAGACCGGCGCGACGATGACTGCATCGGCATCGTTGAAGCAGGTGCAGAACTGATCGAACAGGGACGAGAGACGCGAATAGCGGTGCGGCTGCACCACGGCGATGACCTGCCCGTCCGTCGAAGCACGCGCGGCTTTCAGCACCGCGGCAATCTCGATGGGATGGTGGCCGTAATCGTCGAACACCGTGACGCCGTTCCACTCGCCCGTGCGGGTGAAGCGGCGCTTCACGCCCCCGAAGCCGGCGAGCGCCTTGCGGATCGCATCGGGCGAGACGCCGAGCTCATGGGCGACCGCAATTGCCGCTGTGGCGTTGAGCGCATTATGCGCGCCTGGCATCGGCAGCACGAGGTCTTCGAGCTCCAGGCGGAAGCCGGGGCGGCGGTCGCGGATCATCACGCGGAACTTGGTCTGCCCGCCACGCGGATCGACATCCATGATCCGCACGTCGGCCTGCGGGTTCTCACCATAGGTGATGATGCGCCGGTCCTCGATGCGACCCACAAGGTCCTGCACCGTCGGATGGTCGATGCACATCACAGCAAAGCCGTAGAACGGGATCGAGTTGATGAAGGAATGGAACGAGTCCTTGATCGCGTCGAAGGTACCGAAATGGTCGAGATGCTCGGCGTCGATGTTGGTGACAATCGCCACATCGGCCGGGAGCTTCAGGAAGGTGCCGTCGGATTCGTCCGCCTCCACCACCATCCACTGGCCGTCACCCATGCGGGCATTGGTGCCGTAGGCGTTGATGATGCCGCCGTTGATCACCGTCGGGTCGAGGCCGCCGGCATCGAGCAACGTCGCGACCAGCGATGTCGTCGTGGTCTTGCCATGGGTGCCGGCCACCGCCACGCAGGACTTGAAGCGCATGAGCTCGGCCAGCATCTCGGCGCGGCGCACCACGGGCAGGCGCTTCTCGCGGGCAACGACGAGTTCAGGGTTGTCGCGCTTGATGGCGGTAGAGACCACGACGATCTCGGCATCCTCCACGTTCTCGGCCTTGTGGCCGATGAAGGTCTTGATGCCTTTGTCGGCGAGACGCTTGACGTTGTAGTTGTCGGCGGCGTCCGAGCCCTGCACCGTGTAGCCCAGATTGTGCATGACTTCGGCGATGCCCGACATGCCGATGCCGCCGATGCCGATGAAGTGAATGGGTCCAAGCTTCGGCGGCAGTTTCATGGGCTTTTTCCGTTATGATTCGCAGAAGTGAGGGTGAGAACGGCGTGAGCCAGGCGCTCCGCCGCATCCGTGATGCTGGCGCTATGTGCGGCGGCGGCGGCCCGGGTCAAGCGGTCAGGCTCTTGAAAAAACGCTTGAATCTCGTTTGCCAGCCGCTCAGGGGTGAACTCCGATTGCGGGCAAACGATGGCGGCGCCCAGATCTCCGAGGGTCTTGGCGTTGGCCGCCTGGTCCTGATCGAGGGAGCCCGGCAGGGGCACGAGGATCGAGGGACGGCCGATTACGGCCAGTTCCGCCACCGTCGAGGCGCCCGAGCGGGAGACCACGAGATGGGCCTGAGCCAGCCGGTGCGGCAGGTCCTTGAAGAAGGGCTCGGCCTCGAATTCCACATTCAGCTGCTGGTATTGGGCGCGCACCCGATCCAGATCCTCGCCCCTCGCCTGCTGCGTGATGACGATGCGGGAGCGAAGCTCCGGCGGCAGACGCTCGATGGCGGGCGGCACCACGTCGCTCATGACCCGGGCGCCCTGGCTGCCGCCGACCACGAGGAGGCGGAATTTGTCATTGGCTTCAAGCGGCGTGTAAGCTTGCTTCGCCGCCTCCAGCACCGCGGGGCGGATCGGGTTGCCGGTATGGATCGTCTTGCCCGGCACATTGGCCGGAATGCCCTTGATGCCGGCAAAGCCCGTCGCGATCACGGTGGCGCGGCGGGCGAGCAGGCGGTTGGCCCGCCCCATAACGCCGTTCGCCTCGTGGATCACGCTCGGCACGTTCAGAAGCGAGGCGGCAATCACCGGCGGCACAGTGGGGTAACCGCCGAAGCCCACGACTACGGCGGGCTTCATCCGGCGGATCACGGCCATGGCCTTCAGGGTCCCCTGCCCGAGCATCAGCGCGGCTTTCGCCATCTGCGGAATGGAGCGGCCTGACGGCGTGGCGGAGGGTATCTCGACGATCTCGTCGGCCGGAAACGAACCTGCATAGGCATTGGCGCGCTTGTCGGTGGCAAGCGCCACCCGCGCGCCGGACGCCTTCAACGCATTAGCGAGGGCCTCGGCCGGAAAGAGATGACCGCCGGTGCCGCCGGCGGTCAGGAGGATGAGAGGCGCGCTCATCCTCACATCCGATCCTGGCCGAAATGGTCCATCATCTCGGCGCGCGGGCGCCGCCGCGTGAGCGCGATGAGGAAGCCCATGCCGAGCGCCAGCGACAGGAGCGACGAGCCGCCATAGGAGATGAAGGGCAGCGTCATGCCCTTGGCGGGCATCAGATGCACGTTCACCATCATGTTGATGCAGGCCTGCAGGCCGAACATGAAGATGAGGCCCGTGGCGGCAAGGCGGCAGAAGGTATCATCGTTGCGGCGCGCCAGCGTGAGGCCGCGCAGCACGATGAAGGCGAAGACCATGAGCAGCGCGATGCACACGATGATGCCGAACTCCTCCGCCGTGACGGCGAAGATGAAGTCGGTATGGGCGTCGGGCAGGATGCGCTTCACCGAGCCCTCGCCCGGGCCGCGCCCCAGCCAGCCGCCGCGAGAGAAGGATTCCATCGCCGTGTCGACCTGGAAGGTGTCGCCGGAATCCTTGTCGAGGAAGCGCTCGATGCGGGCGCGCACGTGCGGCAGGAACTGATAGGCCGCGCCGATGCCGAGGAGCCCGGCACCGCCGAGACCCATCACCCAGAACCAGTGCAGGCCAGCGACGAAGAACAGGCCGCACCACACGATGGTGACGAGCATGGTCTGGCCGAAATCCGGCTGCAGGATGAGCGGGATGATGGTGGCGGGCAGGAGCAGGAAGGCCAGCAACGTGCCCGGCACGTCCTTGCGCCGTGCACCTTCCGAGAACGCCCAGGCCGAAAGCACCACGAAGGCGGGCTTCACGAACTCGGACGGTTGCAGGCCGAGCGGACCGACCATGATCCAGCGATGGGCGCCCTTGATCTCGGGCCCATACTGGAACGCCAAAAGGATCATCACCATGCCGGCTGCATAGACCAGCAGAGCGAGACGCCGCAGGTGGCGCAGGGACAGGAACGAGACGATGACGATGATGAACAGGGCCGGGACGAGGAACATCACCTGCCGGTTCACGAAGTGGAAGGTGGAGAGCCCGAGCCGCTCCGCAACGGGCGGACCGCCCGCCATGAGGAAAACGAGGCCTGCCAGCATGAGGATGGCGAGGCCTGCGAGAAGCAGGCGGTCGACCGTCCACCACCAATCGCCGAATGCCGAGCGTTCCGCGCGTGACACCATCTCTCAAGCCCCCCTGGCTTCGATGCCGGGTAATGCCCGGACCAGATCGCGGAAATGGTTTCCGCGCACTTCGTAATTGGGAAATTGGTCGTAGGAGGCGCAGGCCGGCGAGAGCAGGACGACGGCATGAGCGCCGAGCGACTGCGCATCGGATGCCGCCTGCGCTACCGCCTTGTCGAGGGTGCCGCAATGAACGTGCGGGACTTGCGTGCCGAGCGTCTTTGCAAACTCATCCGAAGCTGCGCCGATGAGATAGGCCTTGCGGATCTTCGGAAAGTAAGGCTTCAGCGGCTCGATACCGCCTTCCTTCGCCTTGCCACCGAGAATCCAGAAAATATCGTCGAAGGACTTGAGCGCCTTCTCGGTGGAATCCGCGTTGGTGGCCTTGGAGTCGTTGATGAAGAGCGCCTCGCCGATATGGCCGACCTCTTCCATGCGATGCGGCAGGCCGGGGAAGGTGTGAAGGCCCGAGCGAATCTCGTCCGCAGGCACGTTCAAGGCCAGGGCGATGGCGATGGCCGCCGCAGCGTTCTGCGCGTTGTGAGCGCCGCGCAGCGAGCCGATGCCGGACAGGTTTGCCAATGGAACGGCGTCAGCTCCGGTCACGCTGACCAGGGTTTCTCCGTCAGCGAAGACACCCTTCACGTTAAGAGGCTCGACCGAAACGCGGGCGACATTCACGCCCTTGGCCTCGCAGGCGTCAGCGATCGCACGGCTCATCGGATCATCAACGCCGATGACGGCCAGACCCGCCTTCGCCACCAACCGCTCCTTGATCGCCGCGTAGAGCTCCATCGTCCCATGACGGTCGATGTGATCGGGCGACAGGTTGAGATGGACGCCGATGGTGGGCGCGAGCGACGGCGCGAGGTCGATCTGGAACGAGGAGCACTCGATCACGTGGATGCGATTGTCGGCAGGCAGTTCGAGCGACAGGATCGCGGTGCCGATGTTGCCGCCCATCTGCACATCATGGCCTGCCTGGCGCAGGATATGGGCGATGAGGGCCGTGGTGGTCGACTTGCCGTTGGTGCCGGTGATCGCGATGAAGGGCGCGTTCGGGGCGGTCTTGGCGCGTTCGCGGCAAAACAGCTCGATGTCGCCGATGATCTCGACGTCGGCTTCACGCGCGAGCTTCGCTGACCAATGCGGCTCGGGATGGGTGAGCGGTACGCCGGGCGAGAGGATGAAGGACGAGACCTCGGACCAGTCGATGTTGCGCAGGTCGGCGGTCTCGATGTCTTTCGCGCCTGCTTCTGCCATCTTCGCCGGATTGTCGTCGCAGGCGATCACCCGCGCGCCGCCCTCCTTCAAGGCAAGCGCAGTCGCGAGCCCCGAGCCGCCGAGGCCGAAGAGAGCGACCGTTTTGCCTGCGAAGGAGGTGACGGGTGTCATGCGCTTACCGGAGTTTCAGGGTGGCGAGGCCGGTGATCGCGAGCACCACGGCGATGATCCAGAAGCGGATCACCACCTGCGGCTCGGTCCAGCCCAGCTGCTCGAAGTGATGGTGGATCGGCGCCATCTTGAAGACGCGCTTGCCGGTGAGCTTGAACGACGTGACCTGGATGATAACTGACAGGATCTCCAGTACGAACAGGCCGCCCACGATGGCGAGCACGATCTCGTGCTTGGCCGCAACCGCGATGGCGCCGAGCATGCCGCCGAGCGCAAGCGAACCCGTATCGCCCATGAAGATCTGCGCCGGCGGCGCATTGAACCAGAGAAAGCCGAGGCCAGCCCCGATGAGCGCACCGCAGAGCACCGCGAGTTCGCCGGTGCCGGGCACGAAATGGATCTGCAGGTAGTTGGAGAACACCGCGTTACCGGCGAGATAAGCGATAAAACCGAAAGTGCCTGCCGCGATCATCACCGGCACGATGGCGAGCCCGTCGAGACCGTCGGTGATGTTCACCGCGTTGCCGGCGCCGACGATGACGAAACCGGCGAAGATCACATAGAACCAGCCGAGATTGATGATCAGGTCCTTCGAGAACGGCAGCGCCAGTTTGTTCGCCAGTCCCGGTGTCGCCATGTAGGAGATCGCCAGGCAGGCCAGAACCGCGATGATCGCCTCGATGGTCAGGCGTGAGCGTCCGGAAAAGCCCTTGTGCGACTGCTTCGTCACCTTCAGGTAATCGTCATAGAAGCCGATGGCGCCGAAGCCCACGGTGACGAACAATACGACCCAGACATAATGGTTCTCGAGGTTTGCCCAGAGCAGGGTCGAGACGAGCACGCCGGCGAGGATCATCAGGCCGCCCATGGTGGGCGTACCGCGCTTCGTCAGCAGGTGCGATTGCGGCCCGTCCTCGCGGATCGGCTGTCCCTTGCCCTGGCGCACGCGCAGGAGCGAGATGATCGCTGGTCCGAACAGGAACACGAACAGCATGCCGGTCGCCGTCGCGCCCCCAGTGCGGAACGTGATGTAGCGGAAAATGTTGAGGGGGCTGAAATAGGGGCTGAGCTCAGCCAACCAGGTTAACATCGATCATCCTTTCAGCGCGTGGGCCGTTGGGCTCGCGCCGTAACGTTCTTTCAAAGCTTTGACAACCAGGGCCATCTTCATGCTGAGCGAGCCCTTGACGGTCACAGCATCGCCAGGACGGATTGCGGCGCAGACCGCGTCGACCAGATCGGCGGAGGTTTGCGTGTGAGCCACCACCATGGCTTTCGGCAATGCGTCCACAAGGTTCTGCATCAGGGCACCGGCGGCAAAGACCTGATCGATCCCGTTGGCCTGGACCGCCTCCGCCAATTCCGCGTGAAGCTGCGGGCCCGTCTCGCCCAATTCCTTCATGTCGCCCAGAACGGCAATCCGCCGCGCCCCGCGCCCGAGTTCCACCGCGCCGAGATTGGCCAGCGCCGCGCGCATGGACGCCGGATTGGCATTGTAGCTCTCGTCGATCAGCAGGGCCTCGCCCTCCCCGACCGTGAGCATCGTGCGCTCGCCGCGTCCGACCGGGGGCTTGAGTTCGGCGAAGGAGAGCGCCACCAGAGCGATATCCGCGCCGAGCGCATGGGATGCCGCAAGTACGCTCAGAGAGTTGAGCGCGTGGTGCCGGCCCGCCGTGCCGATCCTGTAGGTCAGGGGCTGGCCGAAGATCGTGGCATCGACCACCGAATGGTCGGGCTTCACGATGATGCGGTTCGCACGGATATCCGCCGCCTCATGCTCACCGAACGTGATGACGCGGCCTGCCGCGGAGGCCAGGGCATGAACGCGCATGCGCTCGAAATAGGCGTTGTCGCGGTTGATAACGGCCGTACCGCCGGGCTCCAAGCCTGAAAAGATCTCACCCTTGGCGTCGGCGATGCCCCAGAGCGAGGGGAAGAACTCAATGTGAACCGGCTCGACCGTGGTGATCACCGCCACGTGCGGGCGCACCATGCCGGTGAGCGGCAGGATCTCATAGGCATGGTTCATGCCGATCTCGAACACGCCAAACTCGGTTTCACGTGGCATGCGCGCGAGCGTCAGCGGCACGCCCCAGTGATTGTTGTAGGACGCAACCGAAGCATGCGTCGCACCCTGGCGGGAGAGAGCGAGACGCATGGCCTCCTTCGTGCCGGTCTTGCCGACGGAGCCGGTGACCGCGACGATCCTGGCATTCGTGCGGGCGCGGGCCGCGCGGCCGAGCTGGCGCATCGCCTCGAGCACATCGGTAACCACGATCAACCTGTCGAAGCCTGCGAAGCCAGGAGCTTTTTCCTCGGACACGACAGCAGCCGATGCGCCCTTCTCCAGGGCCGCGGGCACGAAATCGTGCCCGTCATGCACGTCGCCCCTGATGGCGAAGTACAAATCGCCGGGCTCGAGCGTGCGCGTGTCGATGGACGCACCCGTGCCTTTCGCGAAACCGCTGCCGATGCGGGCATTAGTGGCGGCTGCGATTTCGTCTCGTGTCCAAAGGGGCGAATTCATCCCTGCCTCGCTGCAATGGCCGCCCGGACCTCGTCATGGTCCGAGAACGGCAGGGTCCGGTCGCCGATGATTTGGCCCGTTTCATGACCTTTGCCGGCCACGACCAGAATATCGCCCCGGCGAAGCTCGCTCACAGCGGTGCGGATGGCCTGAGCGCGGTCGCCGATCTCCCGAGCGCGGGGAGCGCCCTTCATGACCTCGGCGCGGATGGCGGCCGGGTCCTCGGAGCGAGGATTATCGTCCGTGACGATGACCACATCCGCCTTGTCGTTGGCGATGCGTCCCATGAGCGGGCGCTTGCCCCGATCCCGGTCGCCGCCGCAGCCTATGATGCAGACAAGTTTTCCCTTCACGAAGGGGCGCAGCGCATCGAGCACATGGGCGAGCGCATCGGGCTTGTGGGCGTAGTCGACGATGCAGATGGCACCGTCCACCTCACCCACCTGCTCCAAACGGCCTGAAACGCCTTTGAGCGTTTTAAGGCCCTCGAATACCTCGGCCGCCCGGCCTTCGCCTTCCACGGCCAGCACGAGGCCGGCCGCGACGAGGGCGTTCTCGACCTGAAAAGCGCCAAGAAGCGGAAGATGTGTCTGGAAGGTCTTCCCAACCGCCTCGATGGTCAGGGCCTGCGTAAAGCCTTCCGCGCGCGCTTCGACGAGGCGGATGGTCTCGCCCATGCTGCCGGTGGTGATGACGTTGAGCCCCCGATTGCGAACGCCATGCAGGAACACGTCCGCATAAGGACCGTCCGCATTAATGATCGCAGGCGCATCCTGCGGCAGAAGCGTATCGAAGAGGCGAAGCTTCGCCGCCGCATAGGCCTCCGTGGTGGCGTGATAGTCGAGATGGTCGCGGCCGAGATTGGTGAAGCCTGCAGCATGCAGGCGCACCCCGTCGAGGCGGCGCTGGTCGATGCCATGCGAGGACGCCTCCATGGCAAGGCGCGTGACGCCGTCATTAGCCAGCCGGTCGAGGCTCTCATGCAGGGAAATCGGATCAGGTGTCGTGAGCGAGCCGTAGGCGGCGCCGTCCGACGTGATGATGCCGAGTGTGCCGACGCTGGCGGATTTGTAGCCAAGATGCGCGAAGAGTTGGCGGATAAAATCGGCCACCGAGCTCTTGCCGCTCGTGCCCGTGACGGCGACGACCTTCTCGGGCTGATTGGGATAGAAGCGTGCGGCCGCAAGTGCGAGCGTCCGGCGCAGGTCCTTCACCTGCATGTAAGCTACGGATTCCGGCAGATCGGCCGGGCGCTCCGCTTCGCCGACAATGGCAACTGCACCGGCGGCCGCCGCCTGCGGCACGAAGCTCATGCCGTCCACCTTGGTGCCGGGTACGGCAAAGAACAGAGTATCAGACACCACCTTGCGGCTGTCGGAGGCGATCTTCGAAACGGAAAGGGACGCGTGAGCGTCACCTGCCGCGAGGTCGAGAAGGTTGCCGAGATGCATAACCTGCGCGCTCATCGATTGCTGCCCCAGGCGCCGAGGCGCGACATGAGCGGGAAGGGCTGCACTGGTGGTTCGAAGCGCGGCGGAACGCCGAGCAGCGGCGCGATGCGCTCGATGATGTTGCCGGTCACGGGAGCGGCGTTCCAGCCGGCCGTCGAGAAGCCATAGGTTCCTTCGATCGCCTGCGGCTCGTCCATGATGGTCAGGAACACGTATTTCGGCTTGTCCGCCGGCACCACGGCCGTGAAGGTGGTGAAATTCTTGTTCTTGGCATAACGGCCGCCGATCACCTTCTCGGCGGTGCCGGTCTTGCCGCCGACGAAGAAGCCCGCAATCGAAGCGTTTCCGGCGGAGCCTTCCGGCGTCGAGGCGTTGAGACGCATCACGTAGCGCATCGCCTCGCTCGTCTCGGGCTTGAGAACCTGAAGAGCGTTCCGGCGTGCCTCATCGATGGTGCGCTTCATGAATGTCGGTTTGATCATGACGCCGCCATTCACCAGTGCGCCCACCGCCATGAGGGCCTGGAGCGGCGCCACTGCAAGGCCGTGGCCGAACGCGATGGTCATGGTGTTCAGCTCACCCCAGCGTGGCGGAACGATCGGCAGGGCATTCTCCGGCAGCTCCGTCTCAAGGCGGGTCAGCTGGCCCATCTTGCGCAGGAAGGACTTGTGACCTTCAACGCCGATGCCGAGCGCCATGCGGGCGGTGCCGATGTTCGACGAGTGCACGAAGACTTCAGGGGTGCTGAGCACCCGGTGCGTGGCGTGATAGTCACCGATGGTGAACTTGCCGTAGCGCAGGCCGGAGCGGGCGTCGAAGGTCGAGTTGATGTTGTATTTGCCGGAATCGAGCGCCATCGCGACGGTGAGCGCCTTGAAGGTCGAGCCCATCTCGAACACGCCGACATTGATGCGGTTGATCCGGTCCTTGTCGAGGGCATCGACCGGGTTGTTGGGATCATAGTCGGGCAGCGACACAAGGGCGATGATCTCGCCCGTATTCACATCCAGGATCGCGCCGGCGGTGGCCTTGGCCTTGAACTTGGCCATGCCTCTGGCAAGCTCGTCGCGAAGGGCGTGTTGCACGCGCAGATCGAGGGAGAGCTGGATGGGTTTCAGGTCAGCGGCGGAAATGTTGAAGCCTGCGCCGTTGAGGTCCTGCAGGCCCATGCTGTCGATGTATTTCTCGATGCCGGCGATGCCCACATTGTCCACGTTGGCGAAGCCGAGCACGTGAGCGGCAGCCTCTGCATTGGGATAGACGCGCTTGTTCTCCGGCAGGAAGCCGATGCCGGGAATGCCCAGCCGATGGACCTCCGCCTGCTGGCGCGGCGTGATCTCGCGCTTGACCCAGACGAAGCCCTTCTTGGTACCGAGCTTGTTGCGCAGGTCCGTGGCGTCGAGATCCGGCAGAACGGCGGTCAGCAGCTCGACGGCCTCGTCCTTGTCGACGATGTTGCGCGGCTCGGCGAAAACCGACACCATCTTCACGTCAGTGGCAAGAACTTCGCCATTGCGGTCGACAATGTCAGGGCGCGCGGCGGAAATCTCGGAGGACGCCGCACGGCGCACCTCGCTCGTATTCTCGCTTGTGAGCGCGAGATGAACGAGACGTCCACCGATCAAGCTGAACAGGCCGACGAAGCAGACCGCAGCCAAGCCCACGCGCGACGTGCTCTTGTCATGACGCAGGCGAAACAGCTCGCGGGCATGACCGAGCAGACCACGCTTTGCGGGAAAGGTCTTACCCGGCCATTCGGTTTGGGACTCTTGCGACACGAGGCTCACCGTTTCGGAGTTTGAGTCGTCGGGGTGCGGGCGTCCGAATTCCTGTCCTTCGGAGTCGAGGTCGGCTCGAGCAGCCCGAGCGCTTCGAGCTTGCGGCCGATCTCGTCCTCGCGGGACGGACGGTTCGGCAGGTCGGACAGACGCGCGAGCTGCTGGATCTTCAGCGCCTGAAGATCGAGGTGCTTGTCGGCGGCATCCTGGAGGCGGTCCGGACGGTCGAGATATTGCCACTCGGCTTGCAGAACCGCGATGGCTTCGCGCTCGCGGCTGACCTGCGACTTCAGCTTCGCCACCTGCTCCACGTAGTAGAGGGTTTCGTACTTGACCGAATAGGCATAGCCCGCCGATGCGATGAGGGCGGAGATCGCGATGATATGGAGCAGACGGATCACCGACGGCCTCCCTTTTTCTCGGCTGTCTGCGGCAGTTCGGCCAGCATGGTGATGGCGCTCAAGGGGTCCTGCGGCGGCGTATCGGTGCGAGCGCCTGCGCGGAGCTTCGCCGAACGGGCCCGCGGATTGCGCGCCATCTCCTGTTCGCTTGGCGCGACAGGGCCGCGGGTGATCGCGTCAAAAGTGGGCTCAGCGGCCGCCGCCGTCGGCAAATGGCGCGAGCCGGTGGGCGCGCGGCCGGTGCGGGCGGCAAAGAACTGCTTCACGATGCGGTCTTCGAGCGAATGGAACGTGACGACCACGAGACGTCCGCCGGGCTTCAGGATGCGCTCCGCCGCATGCAGGGCACGAGCCAACTCACCGAGTTCGTCGTTGACGGCAATGCGCAGTCCCTGGAACACGCGCGTGGCGGGATGGATGCCGCTGGGCTCCTGCCGGATCAGGGAGGCCACGAGATCGGCCAGCTGCCGCGTGGTCTCGAAAGGTTGACGGCGGCGCGCTTCGATCACCGCACGCGCCACGGCGCGCGCGCGCCGCTCCTCGCCATAATGATAGAAGATGTCCGCGAGTTCGGACTCGGACGCTTCGTTGACAAGATCCGCCGCGCTGGGGCCCGACTGCTCCATGCGCATGTCGAGCGGCCCCTCGTTGCGGAACGAGAAGCCGCGCTCGGCCTGATCGAGCTGCATGGACGACACGCCGATGTCAAGCACGACGCCATCGACGCTCTCGAACCCCTGTGCTCGCGCGATGTCGTCGAGGTCGCCGAAGCGGCCCGGCACGAGCATCAGGCGTTTCTTGAATTTGGCTGCAAGCGCTTCGCCGCCGGCGATCGCATCGGGATCACGGTCGATAGCAATCACTTTATTCTGCGAATGGGCGTCGAGAATGGCGCGCGTATAGCCGCCCGCACCGAAAGTGCCATCGATGAAAATGCCACCGCGATTTGCATCGAGCGCTGTGCCAACCTCCGCCAGGAGAACAGGAACGTGACGGGACGGTCCGCCAGCGGCTCCGGCTCCTGGGCCGTCGCCGCGTCCCATCATCGCTCCCGTACTCCTGGTGAGGCGTTCTGCACTAGCCTCGGTTCCAATATTCGATTGCCCAATGCTTTCTTCAGGTCTCGGACCTTCGTGCGCGCCTCCTCCAAGTGCGCACGGAAGCGCTCGGGCTCCCAAATCTGGAACTTGTGACCAAGTCCGACGAACGTCACCGTATCGCCGATCTCGGCATGCACTTTTACTGTGTCCGTCAGGATGACACGCCCCTCCGGATCGACCTTCAGAATCTCGCTGGTTCCGAACAATGCCGTCGACAGCTGATCCCGTTCGTCCGAATAGGGCGACAGCGTCGACAAGAACGCATCGATCTCGTTCAGAAGCACGTTGCCGCCTGCGTCCAGTGCCGGCGCATCGAGCGCCGGATGTACGTAGAGCCCCTCGAATCCATCCCGAGCCAGCACGGCCCTGAAGGATGCGGGGATCGAGACGCGACCCTTCGAATCCAACTTGTTGGTGAAATTGGACACGAAGCGGTTCATTGGCCGCAGCTCGCACGCTCCTGATTGTCAGCCCCCCGACAGATCCTGAGGATCTGCCACCCGTTGTCGGTGGTGACGCTACTTTCCGAAGCAGTACGCCAGCACTTCTCGGGTGCTTGACGCCCTCTTCGGAAGACACCGTCGACGGGATGGTTTGGGATAACATGGGATAATATGGTCGTCAACGGAACGGAGGTGGAGCGCAGGCCTTATGGCATGTGTTCCTCATGAGACGCATTTACGGTTAATGAATCGTAAGCGGAGCAAAGGTTTGCTCCGCTTTCTGCAAATTTCGAGCCTGTGGAAAGATGGGGTCAGCCGGCCTGTAAGCCGGGTTCTGTAGGGCCCAAAGTCTAAGACTTCGGACGTGGCGACCATTCCTCTGGGACGATCATTGCTGACCGCCTCTAGCAACCAACCCGGACGACCAGCCTGGAAGCAGGCCTGGCGCGAGCGCCTGTCGTCCCTATTCGGTTTTGCTCCTGGTGGGGTTTACCATGCCGTCCGCATTGCTGCGTCCGCGGTGCGCTCTTACCGCACCCTTTCACCCTAACCCTGGGGTCCGAAGACCTTGCAGGGCGGTCTGCTTTCTGTGGCACTTTCCCTAGGGTTACCCCCGCCGGACGTTATCCGGCACCTTGCTTCCATGGAGCCCGGACTTTCCTCCCCGAGATGAACTCGAAGCGGCCGCCCGGCCGGCTGACGGATGGGATGTGGTGCCAAAAGGGCCCTGCCGTCAAGGCCGGTCGATCAATCGGCAGCCGCCGTGATCACCTTCACCTTGGCGCAATAGGCCCGCGAAGCAGCCGTCATGGTCTGGGTGCGGTGGCCGAACTGATAGCGCAGGATCGTGCCGCAGGTGTCGCCACCCGCGAGCTTATAGGCCGTGGCCAGGTACTTGAGGCCGTAGCGGAGATTCGTTTCCGCATCGAAAAGCCCGGCGGCATCGCCCTTGTAGCCCAGCGACTGCGCCGTGCGGATATTGATCTGGGTGAGGCCCATATTCGGCCCGTTGCGGGCGCCGGCATTGTACCGGCTCTCGAGCCGGATCACGGCATCGGCCAATTCATAGGGCAGCCCGTTCTCGGACGCATAGCGGACGATGAGCGGCTTGAGCACACCGGCACGTGCTGCATCGGGCAGGCGCGCTTTCGACCCGGCGGCCATCAACGGAGCAGGAAGGGAAGCAGTCTGCTGATCGGCCCCTTCAAGCGCAGCCATCGTCTTTGCAACTGCCTCGGGTTGGGCCTCTTCCGCCTTGCTGACCTGAGACTTGTTGGACTTGGAGGCAACCGCTTCCTTCGATTTCTTCTTGGCCACGCCCTTGGCATCCGGCTCCGGGGCCTCCGCGGTAGCCTCTTCCTTGGCGAAGGCAGCGGCTTCAGCTGCGGCAGCGTCGAGGAACTCCTCGGCCTGATCCGGAGAGATGGGGGCGCTCTCGCCTCCGCTCGCCTTGGCTTGAGATGCCACCACAAGGGCCGCTGCGCCCAAGCCTGCAATCGCCAGCGTTCTGAGGAAGTGTTGCCAAGTCAAACCGAAACTCCAGCTGGCGGTAACCATAAGGGGGCGCTGGGTGACGGCGGAATGAGGCGAAGATGTGGCGCATCATGACACGACTTTGTTCAGAATGGGTTCAAGCTTGACCGTATTGTCTTGACGGTACTCGGGCCCTACAACGGGATTCTAGCCTCCGATTGGCTCCGAATCCCGCCCTATCCCGTGCGCTGGAGGAACTCTTTCTTCGCACAGGAGTTGGCGACAGCGTAAGGTCAAGCTAACTACCGCCGGGCCAACGGCCCGCTCAACAACAGGGAAGCCTCCATGAAGAAGATCATGACAGCCATTGCCGCCGGTGCTCTCACCCTCTCGATGGCCGCCTGCAATACTCCTGGTGAGCGTGCCGTCGGCGGCGCAGCCATCGGCGGTCTCGCCGGTGCGGCTATCGGCGGTGCAGCGACAGGCTCGGCAGGCGGCGCTCTCGCCGGTGCAGCCATCGGTGGCGCTGGTGGTGCGATCGTGGGTGCCTCGACGGCTCCGCGCGGCCCGGCCTGCCCCTATGGCACCTACCAGGACGTCTACGGCAACGTGTACTGCCGCTAATCGCGCCTGAAAGCGAATTTCGGGGCCGAGGCGTTCTCGGCCCCTTTTCTTTTGCCTGCACTTGAGCGTACGACTTAATTCAAGATGATTCAGTCGATTTGGGGTAAGCTCGGAGGCGCCGGCATCGGCCTCGCGTTGGGTGGGCCGATAGGTGCCCTCCTGGGTGGCGTCGCCGGCCATGTTCTCGTTGATCGCGAAGGCGCTTTGTTCGGAAAGCCGCCGCGTGACGTCATGTTCACCATGGGCCTTGTGGCGCTCGCCGCCAAGATGGCGAAGGCCGACGGCGTCGTGGTCGACGTCGAGGTCCGGGCCTTCGAGCAGATCGTCGAGGTGCCGGACAGCGAGCATGACCGGGTGGAGCGTCTGTTTAACCTCGCCATGCAGACCTCGGACGGGTTCGAGGCTTATGCCCGCCAGATCCACGAGGAGTTCAGCGAGGAGCCCAGCCTTCTCGAGGACGTGCTCGACGGCCTATTCCACATCGCCAAAGCGGATGAGGCCGTTCACGAGGCCGAATACGCCTACCTCAAGGAGGTAGCGACGATCTTCGCCTTCTCAGACAAGGATTTCGAGCGTATCGCCGCGCGCCATGTGAAGCGCAAGGACGATCCCTATCTCATCCTCAACGCCGACCGCGGCATGAGCGACGAGGATCTGAAGCGTCACTATCGCAAGCTCGTCGCCGACAATCACCCCGACCGGGAGATCGCCCGCGGTCTGCCGCCGGAAGCCGTGAAGATCGCCACCGAGCGGGTTGCCACCATCAACGCCGCTTGGGAACGCATCGCCGCCGAGCGGAACATCAGGTGACCGCATGAGCGCGCTGACACCGGAGAGCCCCGTCGCCGCCAAGGTGTTTCCGTCTCCCAATCACGGAGAGCGCAAGAACGGTCAGCGCCCCAGCATGCTCATCCTTCACTACACGGGCATGCCCGACGAGGGCGAAGCGCTGCAATGGCTGTGCAATCCGGTCTCCCAGGTCTCCGCCCATTACTTCGTGTTCGGCGATGGGCACGTGCTGCAGCTGGTGCCGGAATCGCGCCGGGCCTGGCATGCGGGTCTCTCCACCTGGGACGGAGACACCGATATCAACTCCTGCTCTATCGGCATCGAAATCGCCAATCCCGGTCATCCCGGCGGCCTGCCGCCCTTCCCCGGAGACCAGATCGAGAGCGTCGCGTCTCTGGCGAAAGACATCGTTACCCGCTGGCGCATTCCGGCCACCCGGGTGCTTGCCCATTCGGATGTCGCGCCCGGCCGCAAGGTCGATCCGGGCGAGCTCTTTCCCTGGAAAGCCTTGCACGAGGCGGGCGTCGGCCACTGGGTCGCGCCGGCTGCGACCGGCGACGGCCGCTTCTTCTCCCGTGGCGATCAGGGTATGCCCATCGAGGCGCTGCAGGCCATGCTCGTGATGTACGGCTATGGTCTCAAGATCAATGGCGTCTTCGATGAGGATACGGAAAAGGTCGTCGCCGCCTTCCAGCGCCATTTCCGGCCCGAGCGCGTGGATGGCGTGGCGGATGCCTCCACGATCATGACCCTGCGCAACCTGATCGCAGCCCGGCCGCAAGCCGCCACATGACAAAGAGTTAACTCGCAACGCTATAGGAAATCGGCCACAATCACCCTGCATGAATGATCATGTCTTGCTGAGGGTTGTTGGGTGCGTCGCGTCTGGTTGTGGCTGATCGTCATTCTTCTGGTGGCAGGAGGCGCCGGCTTCGTTGTGTGGCAACCAACAGGCGGCAATGCCTCGGCCCAGGCTTATCGCCTCGGCGCGGTCGATCGCGGGCCGATCGTCGCGAGCGTGCGTGCCACAGGAACGCTCAACCCGGTCACGACGGTGCTTGTCGGCTCGCAGCTTTCCGGCCAAGTTGTCGAGATCCTGGCCGATTACAACACGCCCGTGAAAGAAGGCCAGGTGGTGGCCCGCCTCTATGCGGAGCAGATCAAGTCGCGCCGGGATGCGGCGCTGGCGGATCTCGCCCAGGCAAAAGCCGACCTCGACACCAAGCGCGCCCAGATCGACAAGGCCCGCTCCGGGCTCGGGCGCGCCGAAGCGCAGGCTGCCGACCTTCGGGCGCAGCGCGACCGGACTCAGGCTCAGCTGGAGGAAGCCCGACGCGGTCTCGAGCGGCAGACGGAACTCAACACCCGCGCGGTGGGAACGCAGACCGCCCTCGAGCAGGCCCGCACGCAGGTGGACATTCAAACGGCGAACCTCGCCTCGGCCGATGCGCAGATCGCATCAAACCAAGCGGAGACGCTTGGGCTGAAAGCCGATCTCGCATTGTCGGAAGCGAATGTGAAATCTGCCGAGGCGATCATCCTGCAGCGGCAGGCAAAACTGCGAGATATCGAGATCGATCTTGCCCGCACGGAGATCAAGTCGCCGGTCGAGGGCGTGGTAGTCAAACGCGACATCGAGCTCGGCCAGACGGTCGCCGCCTCGCTCTCCGCCCCAACTCTCTTCACCATCGCGCAGGATCTGCGCGAGATCGACATCTATGCCAATATCGACGAGGCAGATGTGGGCCGTCTCAAGGAAGGGCAGAAAGTGTCCTTCACGGTCAACGCCTATCCGAACCGCACCTTCGACGGCAGGGTTCGCATGGTGCGTCTTGCCGCGCAGACGGTGCAGAATGTGGTCACCTACACGGCCGTCATCAGCGTGCGCAATCAGGACCAGGCGCTACTGCCCGGCATGACGGCGAACCTCCAGATCATCACCGACGAGCGCGAGGACGTGCTGCGCATTCCGAATGCGGCCTTGCGCTTCCGGCCCGCCGTCACGATGGCGGCGACCGAAGCAGGAGACGGCGCACGGGACGGCCAGTCACCAAGACGACGGCCTCGTCTGCCGGATGAGCAGGCTGGCAACGGCGAAGGACGGGGCACTGCAAGGGATGGCCAAGGACCGCGGCGGCCCCGTGGCGAACGGGCCGTTTCCATGCAGGACGAAGGCACCAGAGCGCGCATCTATCGCGTCGGACCTGACGGCAATCCTCAGCCCCTGCCCGTGCGGCTTGGGGTGACGGATGGGGCCTATACGGAGATCCTGCGCGACGACCTGCAGGAAGGGGCTGCGATCATCATCGGTGCGCCGCGTGGTGACGCGGCGGATGAGGCGAATGGCGCCCCCGCCAACCGCCGCCCGCGTCCGCCGCGGATGTTCTAGGAACGCGCCCCGTGGCTCTCATCGAAGCGCGCGATCTCAGCCGGGTTTATAGTCTCGATGCCGGACGCGTCGTGGCGCTCGACGGCGTCTCCCTCGACATCGATCAGGGTGATTTCGTGGCTGTCATGGGACCTTCGGGTTCGGGCAAGTCGACCTTCATGAACCTGATCGGCTGCCTTGACCGGCCGACTGATGGCCAGTACCGGCTCGCCGGCACCGCCGTCGAGAGCCTTGATGCGGACGGTCTGGCGCGCCTGCGCAACCGCGAGATCGGCTTCGTGTTCCAACAGTTCAACCTGCTGCCGCGCGTCGACGCCCTGGCCAATGTGGAACTGCCCATGATCTATGCGGGCTTCGACCGCAGGACGCGCCGGGAGCACGCCCTGCAGGCGCTCGGCCGCGTCGGTCTTGCTGAACGCGCTCACCACCGCCCTATGCAGATCTCAGGCGGACAGCAGCAGCGCGTGGCGATTGCCCGCGCCCTCGTCAACAGCCCAAGCCTGCTGCTCGCCGACGAGCCGACCGGCGCCCTCGACAGTCGCACGGCCAATGAGATCATGGCGCTGTTCCAAGAGCTCAACCGCGAAGGCGTGACCATCGTGCTCGTGACGCACGATGCGGAGGTCGGCCGCCACGCGCAACGTCTCGTCCGCTTCCGCGACGGCCGCGTGACCGAAGATCGCCGCCAGACACCCGTCGATGCCCGCGATCTCGCATCGGAGGCGGCCGAATGAGATTGATCGAAGCGATCCGCTCAGCCCTCTCGGCCATTATGGCCAACGCCCTGCGCAGCCTGCTCACCATGCTCGGCATCGTGATCGGGGTGGCAGCGGTCATCGCCATGGTGGCGATCGGCTCGGGCGCGCGCAATCTCGTCGACAGCCAAATCCGATCGCTCGGCGCCAACCTCGCCATCGTCACGCCCGGCAACGTGACACAGGGCGGCGCACGCCTTGGTGCAGGCGCGGCCTCATCGCTGACCGACGAGGATGCGCAGGCGATCCGGCGTGAGATCGACGGCGTGGTGGCGGCAGCACCCTTCGTGCAGGGCGGCGCGCAGGTGGTGGCAGGCGGCAGCAACTGGGGCACGCGGATTTACGGCATCGACCTCGATTGGTTTTCCGCCCGCGAATGGGATGTTGCGACCGGCCGCACCTTCGATCCTGAAGAGGTGCGCCGCGGCGACATCGTCATCCTTCTAGGGCAGACGGTGGCGCGCAATCTCTTTGGCGAGGACGATCCCATCGACCAGATCGTGCGCGTGCGCAACGTGCCCTTCCGGGTCATCGGCGTGATGGCGTCAAAAGGCCAGTCAGCATTCGGGCAGGACCAGGACGACGTGGTCTTCGTGCCGCTCGATGCGGGCCGACGCCGTGTGATCGGCCGCAACTACGCCAAGGACCGTTCCGTCGGCTCGATCTTCGTGAAGTTCGCCAATGAGAGCGACATCGAGCCCGGCATCGAGAGCATGACGGAACTTCTGCGCCAACGCCATCGGATCATCGGAGAGCAGGAAGACGATTTCTCGATCCGCAACCTGACCGAGATCGCCAATACCGCGACCGCCTCCGCCAACACCCTGTCCATGCTGCTCGCCGCCGTCGCGGCCGTCTCACTGCTGGTAGGCGGTATCGGCATCATGAACATCATGCTGGTCTCAGTGACCGAGCGCACCCGCGAGATCGGCCTGCGTCTTGCGGTTGGTGCGCGCCCGCGCGATATCCTCAGGCAGTTCCTCATCGAGGCGACGACGCTCTCCACCATCGGCGGCGCGCTCGGGATCGGCCTTGGCATGGGCGTCGCCTATCTCGTGGCGCAACTTGCCGGCTGGCCGTCGCTCGTGTCGACGAACGCCATCTTCATGGCCGTGGGTTTCTCGGCATTGGTCGGCATCTTCTTCGGTTTCTATCCGGCGCAGCGTGCGGCGAAGCTCGACCCGATCGAGGCGTTAAGGCGGGAGTAGAGTTCAGATCCCGTCATCCCGGACGGCGCAGGCCGATCCGGGAGGACACCCAAGAATTACTCCGCCGCCATCACCCGGTAGCTCGCAGGATCGTAGTTCAGAATGGGGCCGAGCCAGCGCTCCACCTCCGTCACGCTCATGCCCTTGCGCTCGGCATAATCCTCCACCTGATCCCGCTCCACCTTGGCGACGCCGAAGTAATAGGACTGCGGATGCGACAGGTAGAGGCCCGACACCGATGAGCCCGGCCACATGGCATAGGATTCCGTGAGCTTGACGCCGATGCGCCGCTCGGCTTCGAGCAGGCTGAACAGCGTCGCCTTCTCGGTGTGATCGGGCTGAGCCGGATAGCCCGGGGCCGGGCGGATGCCCTGGTACTCCTCGCCGATCAGCCCGTCATTGCCGAGGCTCTCGTTCGGCGCATAACCCCAGAACTCCTTGCGCACACGCTCGTGCATGCGCTCGGCGAAAGCCTCCGCGATGCGATCGGCCAGAGCCTTCACCATGATCGAGCGGTAATCGTCGTTGGCGCGCTCGAATCTCTCGGCGATGCGCACCTCCTCGATGCCGGACGTCACCACGAAGGCGCCGATCCAGTCGGGCTTGCCGCTCTCGGCGGGCGCCACGAAATCGGACAAACACACATTCGGCTTGCCATCGCGCTTGGAGAGCTGCTGACGCAGGCCATGGAATGTCGCAAGACCATCCTTGCGGCTATCGCCGGTGAAGAGGCGAATGTCATCGCCGACTGCATTGGCAGGCCAGAAGCCGATGATCGCCTTTGGGTTGAACCAGCGCTCCTCGACAAGCTGCTTGAGCATCCCTTGCGCATCGTCCCAGAGCTGACGCGCCGCCTCGCCCTGCTTCTCGTCTTCCAGAATCGCCGGGAAGCGTCCCTTGAGTTCCCAGGTCTGGAAGAACGGCGTCCAGTCGATATAGGGCACAAGCTCGCCCACATCGTAGCTGCGGAACACCCGCGCGCCGGTGAAGGTAGGCTTCGGCGGCTGGTAAGACGTCCAATCGAGTGTCAGCCTGTTGGCGCGTGCTTTCTCGATGGAGAGGCGCTGCTTGTCGGCCTCGGAGCGCGCATGCGCATCCGCCACCTTCCGGTACTCGGCCCGGAGCGTCTCAACATAGCCGTCCTTCATGTCTGACGAGAGCAGCGAGGACACGACACCGACGGCACGGCTTGCATCCGTCACATAGACAGCCTGGCCCTTGTTGTAGTTCGGATGGATCTTCACCGCTGTGTGCACGCGGCTGGTGGTGGCGCCGCCGATGAGCAGGGGAATCTCGAAGCCCTCGCGCTCCATCTCACTCGCCACGTTCACCATCTCGTCAAGCGACGGCGTGATGAGACCCGAGAGGCCGATCACGTCCACATTCTCCCGGCGCGCGGTCTCCAGGATCTTCTGGGCCGGCACCATGACGCCAAGGTCGATGACCTCGTAGTTGTTGCAGGCGAGCACGACGCCGACGATGTTCTTGCCGATATCGTGCACATCGCCCTTCACGGTGGCCATCAGCACCTTGCCGGCAGCCGAGCGTTCGGTCGAGCCGTTGGCTGCCTTCTCGGCTTCCATGAACGGCATGAGATAAGCCACTGCCTGCTTCATGACGCGGGCGGATTTCACCACCTGCGGCAGGAACATCTTTCCGGCGCCGAAGAGATCGCCCACCACGTTCATGCCGGCCATAAGCGGGCCTTCGATCACATGCAGCGGACGCTCAACCGTCTGACGTGCCTCTTCGGTATCCTGCTCGATGAACTCGGTGATGCCGTTGACGAGAGCATGCTCGATGCGCTTCGCGACGGGCCACGAACGCCACTCAAGATCGGCCGCCTTGACTGCACCACTGCCATCACCCTTGAAGCGAGGAGCGGCTTCCAGTAGGCGCTCAGTAGCGTCGGGCCGGCGGTTGAGCACCACGTCCTCGCACAGCTCGCGCAGCTCGGGGTCGATCTCGTCATAGACCGCAAGCTGGCCTGCATTGACGATGCCCATGTCCATGCCGAGCTTGATGGCGTGGAACAGGAACACCGAATGCATGGCCTCGCGCACGGGCTCGTTGCCGCGGAAGGAGAACGACAGGTTCGACACGCCGCCCGAGATATGGGCATGCGGCAGCGTCTCGCGGATGATGCGCGTCGCTTCCAGGAAGTCGACGCCGTAGCCGTTATGCTCCTCGATGCCCGTTGCGACCGCGAACACGTTGGGATCGAAGATGATATCCTCCGGCGGGAAGCCAACCTGTTCGGTGAGAATCTTGTAGGCGCGGGTGCAGATCTCGACCTTGCGCTCAAGCGTATCCGCCTGACCGACCTCATCGAAGGCCATGACCACGACAGCCGCACCATAAGCGCGGCAGATCTTAGCCTGCTCGATAAAGGCCGCTTCGCCCTCCTTCATGGAGATCGAGTTCACGATGGCCTTGCCCTGGATACACTTGAGGCCGGCTTCGATCACGTGGAACTTGGAGGAATCCACCATCACCGGCACGCGGGCGATGTCAGGCTCGGCCGCAACGAGATTGAGGAACTCCACCATGGCCTTCTCGGAATCGAGCAGGCCCTCGTCCATGTTGACGTCGATGATCTGCGCCCCGTTCGCCACCTGATCGCGCGCCACGTCGAGCGCAGCCGCATAATCGTTGTTGGTGATGAGCTTGCGGAACTTGGCGGAGCCCGTGACGTTCGTGCGCTCGCCCACATTCACGAACGGAATCTCGGAGGTGAGCGTGAACGGCTCAAGACCCGATAGGCGCATGAGCGGCTGCATCACCGGGACCTTGCGCGGTGCTTTGCCGGCGACAGCCTCAGCGATAGCGCGGATATGCGCCGGCGTGGTGCCGCAGCAGCCTCCAACCACGTTCACGAGACCCGAATCGGCAAACTCGGCCAGCATGGAAGCCGTCGCCTCGGGGCGTTCATCGTAGAGCCCGAACTCGTTCGGCAGACCGGCATTCGGGTAGGCGCAGACGAGGGTGTCGGCGACCCGGCCGATCTCCTGAATATGCGCCCGCATCTCGCGGGCGCCGAGGGCACAGTTGAGGCCGATGGAGAAAGGCTCCGCATGGCGCACGGAATACCAGAAGGCCTCAGGCGTCTGGCCCGAAAGCGTGCGACCGGAGAGATCCGTGATCGTGCCCGAGATCATCACGGGCAGCTTCACGCCCTTCTCGGCAAAAACCTGCTGCGTGGCCACGATGGCGGCCTTGGCGTTGAGCGTGTCGAAGATGGTCTCGATCAGGATGATCTCGGAACCGCCGTCGACGAGTCCCCTCACCTGTTCGGCGTAAGCCTCGCGCACCTCATCGAATGTCACCGCGCGGTAGCCGGGGTTGTTCACGTCGGGCGAGATGGAGAGCGTGCGGTTCGTCGGGCCGATGGCTCCAGCGACGAAACGACGGCGGCCATCCTCCTTTTCGGCCATCAGCGCAGCCTCACGGGCAAGGCGCGCACCGTCGAAGTTCAACTCGTAGACGATCTCCTCCATGCCGTAATCGGCCTGGGCGATGGAGGTGCCGGAGAAGGTGTTCGTCTCGACGATGTCAGCGCCTGCGCGGAAATAGTCGAGATGTACATTGCGGACTGCGTCAGGCTGCGTGAGGATGAGCAGATCGTTGTTGCCTTTGACGTCCTGCTTCCAGTCCTTGAACCGCTGCCCACGAAAGTCCTCTTCCGAGAAGCGCGAGTTCTGCAGCTCCGTGCCCATGGCGCCATCGAGCACGAGGATGCGCTTGGAGGCGACCTCACGAAGCGCCTTGAGCACATCGGAACCACTGGCAGGGCAAGGATTGAACGCAGTCATTCGATTTGTTCTCTCTTCATCGCAGCAGACTTGGGTTCGGCCGCCGATGCTGATGCCATTGGGCACATGCAAATGCCCGGCAGCGAGCCGGGCGTGGAGTGAAGTTTAGGCTGCAGCCTTCATGCCCTGATCGCGCAATCCAAGCAGATGACAGATGGCATAGACCAGATCGGCACGGTTCATGGTGTAGAAATGGAACTCGTTGACGCCGCCATCCACGAGGTCGATCACCTGCTCGGCGGCCACAGCTGCGGCCACGAGCTTTCGGGTCTCCACATCGTGCTCTAGACCCTCGAAGCGGGCTGCCAACCAGTCCGGAACGCTCGCGCCTGTCTTGGATGCGAAATTCGAAGTCTGTTTGAAGTTCTGCACGGGCACGATGCCTGGCACGATCGGGATGCTGATGCCGCGGGCACGCACGCGGTCGAGAAAGCGGAAGTAGTGATCGTTGTCGAAGAAGAACTGCGTGATCGCCCGATCCGCGCCGCAATCGACCTTGGCCTGCAGCGCGTCGATATCCGCATCCAGCGAGGATGCTTCGGGATGTTTCTCCGGATAGGCTGAGACGGATACTTCGAAATCCCCAATGGCCTTGATGCCAGCGACCAGATCGCAGGTCTGCCGATAGCCACCCGGATGAGGCTCGTACGCTGTGCCGATGCCGCTGACCGGATCGCCGCGCAGAGCCACGATGTGGCGCACGCCTGCATCCCAATAGGACCGCACGACATCGTCAACCTCGGCCTTCGTGGCCGCAACACAGGTGAGATGCGCGGCAGGCTTCAGATGCGTTTCCTGGACGAGGCGGGACACCGTGGCGTGCGTGCGCTCACGGGTCGACCCGCCTGCACCGTACGTAACGGAGACGAACTGCGGATTGAGCGGAGCAAGACGCTGGATCGACGACCACAGGGTCGCTTCCATCTCCGACGTCTTCGGCGGGAAGAATTCGAACGACACCTTGATGGGACGAAAGGCCTGCCGGCTGGGACGAAGAGTGAGCGGTGACATCAGGCGACCTCTCTGTCGGGTTCGTTCAAGGGCCAATCCGTCATCACGCGGCGATCCTGGCCAAGCCAAAGGGATACGGTCAGATGCTCGTCGCCCTTCGTGGGCGGAGCGATCTCCCGGTTCAGGGTGCAGTCGAGGCCGGCCTCGTCGAGCCAGCCGGCCACCTGAGCCGGAGCAAAGCCAAGGCGGCGATGGGCCTGGGCCTCGCGCAGAAACTCGAGGCTGTGGGGTGCGAAATCCACCACCAGGATGCGTCCGCCCGGAGCCACGAGGCGCGCCGCCTCGCGGATCGCCCGGGCCGGATCGTCGAGGTAGTGCAGGACCTGATGGATGACGACGAGGTCGAACGTATCGCGCGGGAACGGAGGGGCATAGATGTCGCCCTGGCGCAGCTCGATTCCCCTTAAGCCCGCCTTCTCCAGGTTGGCGCGTGCCACCGAGAGCATGGCATGGCTGGCATCCAGACCAACCGTTCGCTGGGCGCGAGGGGCCAGCAGCTGCAGCATGCGGCCGGTGCCGGTGCCAAGATCGACAAGGTTGCGGATCGACCGTGTGCCCAAGGCGTCGAGTACGGCGGCTTCGACCACGGCCTCCGGCGCGTGCAGGGAGCGGATCCGGTCCCATTCGGGAGCCAGACGTGAGAAGAAGGCCTGCGCGGCCTGTGACCGCTGGGCGCGTACGGCCTGAAGCCTGGTGCGATCCTCCAGCAGCCGCGGATCGGAGTGATCCAGGCTTTCCAGGGTTGGGCGGATGATGCGCAGGGCGACGCCCCGATCGGTGAGCCGGAAGAAGGCCCAAGCCCCCTCTCGGTGCCGCTCCACGAGTCCGGCCTCGACCAGAAGCTTCAAGTGCCGGGAGATGCGGGGCTGGGACTGCCCCAGGATATCAGTGAAGTCGGAGACGGACAGTTCGCCCTCCGTCAACAGGGCGAGCATCCTCAGGCGCGTTTCTTCCGCGGCAGCCCGCAGGACGTCCAAGGTCAGATCCAGCGATGGAGACGGAGTGTCAGGCACGGCCAAATCTCGCTTTTACATATAAAGATATGTTTATATCTTTTTTGGAGCGGGAGCAAGCAGGGCCTTAGGACTTTTCTAGGCGCACTTTTGCGCGGCCCGACAGGACGACCAGCACGAATACTGCCCCGGCTACGAACCAAGCGGACAATGGGATATCCTCCCTGTTCAGAACCGAAGCGATCAGCAAGGTGACGAAGGTCTGCAGGAGCTGAACTTGGCTAACATGGGCGATGCCCCCGATGGCAAGCCCCGCATTCCAGGCGAAAAAGCCTAGATACTGGCTCATGAGGGCGACATACGCGAAGCTGACCCAACTCCAAGCTGGAACCGTTGCCGGCGCCGCCGGCATGCTCCAGAGGGCCGCCGGGATCGTGACCGGCAGAGCAACGACCAGTACCCAGGAGATGACCTCCCAGCCGGCGAGGCCAGCGCGGGCGAGCTTGCCGGAGAGCACATAGCCCAGCGCTGATGACAGGGCTGCCCCGAGAAGAAAAACATCCCCCTGCCCTAATGAGCCTCCTCCCTCGTACAGGGTGAACCCTATGACGAGAGCGGCGCCGGCCAAGGCCGCCAGCCAGAAGGCCGGGCTCGGGCGCTCACCTGCGATCAGAGTGCTGATGGCCGAGGTGGCGAGCGGCAGGATGCCAAGCACCACGCCGCCATGGGAGGCCGGCACGGTCTGCATGGCGAGCGCTGTGAAGCCGGGAAAGCCCGCAACCAGACAAAGGGCCACGAGCGTCAAGGTGCCCGCCTGCCGACGCGATGGCCAGCACTTGCGCAACAGGAGCAGGGTCGCCAGCGCCAGAAGCCCGGCGAGTGCCGCTCGCCCCGCCGTGATGAAGAGAGGGCTCAAATCCTCGACGGCAATACGCGTGAAGGGCAGCGTGCCGGCGAAAATGCACACGCCGATGAAGCCCAGGAGCAGACCGAGCGTTTGGCGGGACACGGAGCGCCGGCTTACCGGAAGGGGGGTTCGTCGAAGCTGCGCAGCTTGCGCGAATGGAGCGAGGTGCGCTGTCCCCGGAGAATGTCCAGGGCTGCCAGCCCGATCATGAGGTGTTCGCTCACCGCGCGCTCGTAGAAGGCATTGGCCGCGCCCGGCAGCTTGATCTCCCCGTGGAGCGGCTTGTCCGAGACGCAGAGCAGGGTGCCGTAGGGCACGCGCAGACGATAGCCCTGGGCCGCGATGGTGCCGCTCTCCATGTCGACCGCGATGGCGCGGGAGAGGTTGATCTGACGCCGCTCCTGGCTCCAGCGCAGCTCCCAGTTGCGGTCGTCATAGGTCACGACTGTGCCGGTGCGCAGGCGTCGCTTCAGCTCCTCGCCGCGCTCGCCGGTGACCTGGACGGCCGCATCCTGCAGGGCCACCTGGATCTCGGCCAGCGCCGGGATCGGGATTTCCGGCGGTACGGCGCTGTCGAGGATGTGGTCGCGCCGGAGATAGCCGTGAGCCAGCACGTAGTCGCCGATGGATTGCGACTGGCGCAGCCCCCCGCAATGGCCGACCATGAGCCAGCAATGCGGCCGCAACACCGCCAAGTGATCCGTGATGTTCTTCGCGTTCGACGGGCCGACGCCGATATTGACCAGGGTCACGCCCTGCCCGTCCTTGCGCATGAGATGGTAAGCCGGCATCTGGAACCGGTGCCAAGGGGACGAGCCGATCAGATCCTCGACCGTTGCCTCGTCCAAGCCCCGCTCGATGATGACGCCGCCGGGCAGGTCGAGCCTTGTATAGGGCCCGTTCTCGTCGGCCAGCTCCTTCACGGCCCAGCGGACGAACTGATCCACGTAGCGGTGATAGTTGGTGAGGAGGATCCAGGGCTGGACGCAGCGCCAGTCGCTGCCGGTGTAGTGCACCAGACGGCGCAGGGAATAATCGACCCTGGCCGCATCGAAGAGCGCCAGCGGCCGCGCTTCATTCTCATGAAACATCCAGGTACCGTCGGCGATCTCGTCGCCGACCTTGGCGAGAAGTGGGGTCGGAAAGTGCTGGGCGAGCTCGGAGGCGGAATGCGCCCCCCGGCCCAGTTCGTCGCCGCGCTCGAAGACGTAAGGGTACGGAATTTCCTGGTCACTGAACCCGACCTCGATAGTGGCGCCGTAGTCGCGCACGAGGTAGTTGAGCTGCTCCAGCAGGTAGTTGCGATAGAAGGTCGGTTGCGTGATCGTCGTCGCATAGACGCCCGGCCCCTGGAACTTGGCGTAGGCGCGCTGCTTGATCGGCGGCACGGACGATGCCCGGTAGTCCAGGCGCAGCTCCGGATAGCGGAAGCGGGAACGCTCAAGGGGCGTGGGGGGCGTGCCGGTGGCGAAGAAATGCTCCAGAGCATGGCGCTGCGCCTCGATGGCGCTGTCATGGAGCTCGATCAGCCGCTCGACGGCTTCTTGTGGGGTTGCGACGGATTCGAAGCTGAAAATGTTGTCGACTGGCACGTGGACTCTCTTCTTATGTCTCGTGCCTCAAGGGTCATACACTGTTTCGTCTCGGAACCCAACTGAGATGACTGAATTCGAAGCACTCTCAATTGATACTATGTAATAACTAGCTTAGTGATCTGCCATGACAAGCCGCCTCATCCTCTTATCAGCCCTACTTTGCCTGTGCATGCCGGCGGCCTCGTCAGCTGCAAAAGCTGAGAAGCGGCGATGGGCTTCTCAGTATTTAGATGCGTGCGAGACCAGTTCAGCAGAGTGGCCCATCTGCAAGGCATATATCGAAGGGTTTCTGGGCGCTACATCAACACTTGTAAAGAACAAGAAAATCTCTCCCCCGTTTTGCTTGCCGGAGGGTATTTCTACCGAGCAAATTGCAGCCGTCTTTAGAGAGTTTGCTTTGCAGGGACCCTACAGAGCTGTTGCGATGGAAGGGGCGCTTCTTATGTCCGTGGGCTTGAAGTTCCCATGCCAAACCTCCTGAAGGCCTGCTTCAGAACGGGATCTCAGCCCCCGTCCAATCGAAGAAGCTGCCCGTCTTGTCCATCGTCAGACCATCGATGAGCCGGATCAGCCCCGCCGCGCTCTCTTCAACGGCAATATCGGCGCTAGAGCCGCCCATATCCGTTTGCACCCATCCGGGATGCACGGACACTGCAACGATCCCTTCTGCATACAGATCCGTCGCGAGGCCCTGCGTCACCTTGTTCACGGCAGCCTTGGAGGCGCGATAGGCGATGCGGTCTGACTTCGCATGGGAGAGCGAGCCCATGCGGCTGCTGATGGTGATGATCTTGGCTGCCTTGGCGCGCCTCAATTGAGGCAGGAACGCGTGAACAATCCTTAGAGGGCCGAGGGTATTGATATCCAGGGTTTCAAGAAACCCTTCGAAATCCATGTCGAGCGTCGATTGCCGCGGCGGGCCGATGACGCCTGCATTGTTGACCAAAACATCGATGGGCTCATCGAAGCTCGCAGCCGCTTTACGGATCGAGGAGAAGTCTCGGACATCCAGCGCGAGCAGCCTGAGCTGTCCGCCAGCAATGAACTCACGCCATTCGGGCTGGCTCTGACTCAGGTCGCGAAGGGTGCCGACGACGCGATCACCACGTTGCAAAAGAACGCGGGCGAGCGCCTGCCCGATCCCGCGTCCGATGCCTGTGACGAGGTATGTCCGCACGACCTTTACCGCGAGAACTTCTTGTACTTGATCCGGTGCGGGATCGTGGAATCCGTGCCGAGGCGGCGCTTCTTGTCCTCCTCGTAATCGGCGAAGTTGCCCTCGAACCATTCCACGTGGCTGTCGCCTTCGAAGGCCAGGATGTGGGTGGCGATGCGGTCGAGGAACCAGCGATCGTGCGAGATGATCACAGCGCAGCCCGCGTAATCCTCCAGCGCCTCTTCGAGCGCCCGCAGGGTATCCACGTCGAGGTCGTTGGTCGGCTCGTCGAGGAGGAGCACGTTCGAGCCCGACTTCAGGATCTTGGCGAGATGCACGCGGTTGCGCTCGCCGCCCGAGAGCACGCCGACCTTCTTCTGCTGGTCGGAGCCCTTGAAGTTGAAGGCACCGCAATAGGCGCGGGCGTTGATCTCGCGCTTTCCGAGATAGAGGATCTCGTTGCCGCCGGAGATCTCCTCGTAGAGGGTCTTGTTGGCATCGAGCGAGTCGCGGCTCTGGTCGACGTATCCGAGCTTCACGCTCTCGCCGATCTTGATCGAACCCTCGTCCGGCTGCTCCTGGCCGGTAATCATGCGGAAGAGCGTTGTCTTACCGGCGCCGTTCGGGCCGATGATGCCGACGATGCCGCCCGGCGGCAGCTTGAACGACAGGCCGTCGATGAGAAGCTTATCGCCGAAGGCCTTCTTGAGATTGTCGAATTCGATGACGTTGTTGCCGAGACGCTCCGCAATCGGGATGATGATCTGCGCGGTCGTCGGGCCCTTCTCGTTGGCCTTGGCCACGAGTTCCTCATAGCGCTGGATACGGGCCTTCGACTTGGCCTGGCGGGCCTTCGGCGAGGCCGACACCCACTCGCGCTCGCGCTCGATGGTGCGCTGGTGAGCGGCGTCCTCACGGCCTTCCTGCGCGAGGCGCTTCTGCTTCTGCTCGAGCCAGGATGAGTAGTTGCCCTCGTATGGAATGCCCCGGCCTCGGTCGAGTTCGAGGATCCAGCCGGTGACGTTGTCGAGGAAGTAGCGGTCGTGGGTGACGATCAGGATCGCACCCGGATAATTGCGCAGGTGGCCTTCCAGCCAGCCGGTTGTCTCGGCGTCCAGGTGGTTGGTGGGCTCGTCGAGGAGCAGCAGCTCAGGCTGCTCCAGGAGCAGCTTGCAGAGCGCCACGCGGCGGCGCTCGCCGCCCGAAAGCTTGTCCACGGACCAGTCGTCCGGCGGGCAGCGGAGCGCGTCCATGGCCTGGTCGACCTGGGAATCGAGATCCCACAGGCCCTTGGCCTCGATCTCGTCCTGGAGACGGGTCATCTCGTCCGCCGTCTCCTCGGAATAGTTCATGGCGAGCTCGTTGTAGCGGTCGAGGATCGCCTTCTTGGCGGCCACGCCCTCCATGACGTTCTCGCGCACGTTCTTCGACGGGTCGAGCTGCGGCTCCTGCGGCAGGTAGCCGACGCGAGCGCCTTCGGCCACCCAGCCCTCCCCGGTCCAGTCCGTATCGGTGCCGGCCATGATGCGAAGCAGCGTCGACTTACCGGCGCCGTTGACGCCGAGCACGCCTATCTTGGCGTCCGGGTAGAAGGAGAGATGGATGTTGTCCAGGACCTTCTTGCCGCCCGAATAGGTCTTGGTGAGGCCACGCATGTGGTAGATGAATTGACGGGACACTTAAAAAGCCCTGCTTGATCGAGATGTGAATGGAGTTGGCCGTCAGTTAGCAGGGGCGAACGACCGGGGCAAGGCGGGGGAGTGTCGCCATGGGTTCGTCGCCGGCAGAGTTCCAGACAGCCAGCACCTTGGGGCCCGCAGCGTGAGCTGCGAGCCTAAGGTTAAGATCGAGGGTGGCGCGACAGGCATCCCGGCTCGATGATGGATGGTGAGAAGGAAGAGCCGGAGTGCCTCTTCGCGCACGGCTTGTTTAGGCGTTCAGGCGAGACCAGCCCGGTGACCGCTCCAGGCGTGGCCCGTCTGCTCGACGGGGGCCTGGAACCGATTCCGACCACCGGCCCACAGCCTGGGCCTCCTGTCGATGCGGCTTGCGAGGCTGCACCACAGGACCGTGTCTGCTCCCACACTGCGACGCCTCGCGAGCGCGCCCCTCGACAGGAGCAGATCTGCACAACGATATAACCCAGGTTAGGAGAATTGTCAAGAACAAAAGAGGAACATAAACTCGCACTGCCCTCCCCCCTTCGCGGGAGAGGGTTGTATGCATCAAAGCCCGAACGGGTAGGTTTCTGGCATGCCCTTGCCGTGTGCATGGGTCAGCGGGGTCACGGCCCTGGTTTCCTCGAACCAGACGAAGGCATCGAACTGCTCGGCAAGGACGGCCTCGAAATAGTGGCTGTAGAGCTCTGTCTCCGGCCGGTAGATCACGCCGATGGCGCGCTCCAGGCGAGGCCGGGCGAGAACATCTTTCAGGTCGGCCTGACCGTTCTCGCGCCAGTCGGTGAGAAAGCAGCTTAAGCCCGTATCGCGAAAGATCCGCTCATGGCTGTCCGACCGTGCTGGGCGCACGCCCTTCACCTGCATCGGCTCGTCCCAATCATCGGCTGCCGCCACCGTGCCGCGATCCGTCCCAAAGCCGATGAGCACGGCCTCATTGCCATAGGTCTTGCGGCAAAGCTCGCCGATGTTGAATTCGCCCTGCCAACCCATGGCCGTGGCGGCGGCGTTGCCGACATGGGAATTGTGCGCCCAGACCACGGCCTTGGCATTGCCGCGCCGGGCCAGCAGGCTTTGGAGCGTCTCGAACATGTGCCGGTCGCGCAGGTTCCAGGACTCCGTCGCGCCCTCATACATGATCCGGTAATAGTGCTCGGCCGCATGGACGATCCTGGCGTTCTGAAGCGCGTCGAAAAATTCGTCGCTGCCGTCGGCCTGGAGATAGTGCATCCGCTTGTCGAGAATGTCCTGGAGCTGGCGCAGCAGAACCTCGTCGCAGGGCTTCTTCTGACCCGTGAGGACGGCGCGGCCATAGCGGGCCGGATCCGACTGCCAGGGGCTGAGGCAGCCGTAGCGCCCCCTTGCATCGTTCGCAGCTTCCGGATCGACCTTGTCGAGATAGTCGAGAACGGACCGGATGGACGCGTTCATACTGTAGACATCGAGCCCTCGGAATTCGGCTCGCTCGTCCTCCGCCGGATCCCTGTTGTGGTCGCGCATCCAGTTGACGAAATCGGCCACCTCCTCGTTGCGCCACATCCAGGTGGGAAAGCGCTCGAAGGCTGTATCGTCGCCATCGGGAACCCGGCGATGGCGGACATAAGCATCGATCCGCGCCGCATCGGGCCAGTCGGCCTCGACGGCCACGATGGAAAAGCCGTGACGCTCGATCAGACGCCTCGTGATGGCCGCTCGCGCCCGATAGAACTCCGACGTGCCGTGTGTGGCCTCGCCGAGCAGCACCACCTTGGCATCGGCAAAACGGTCGAACATGGCACCGAAGGCCTGCTCGTTGGCGATCGAAGGAAGTTCCTCACCATGCTCGCGCACGAGATCGACGGCTTCCTTAACCGAGGCTTCGTTCTCGTTCTGCTTCCAGGACAACTGGGCCATGGCTCCATCTCCCGCAGGGCCGGATCTCCGCATCCGGCGCAGCCGAAGAACGAAAGCAGGACTCGGCTTGTTCCGCCGGGCAAACCTGACCATCGTATGAAATGAAAACGGCCGGAGATGCTCTCTCCGGCCGTCGCTTCACGTGAAAAAATCAGGCGGTTACCAGAACCAGAGATCGCCGCGGTCCAGGGTGGAAGCCTTGAAGTTCTTCAGGGTCAGGACGTCGCCATCGCCGAAGTTGATGACGGTGTCGCGGCCGACCTGCTTCACCAGCTTCCTGAAGATCTGCATGACCTCCGCATCGGTCGCGCCGCTGCCGATGCCGGTTCCGTTCATGTTGCCTTGGACGATCAGCTGATCCTCTTGCTTGAGCTTGAAGTCGTAGATGACATCCTTGCCCATGCCCTGGCCGAAGACGAAATCGTCAGCACCCTTGCCGCCCCAAAGCTTGTCGGTGCCGCCGCCTGCTTCCAGCATGTCGTTGCCGGCTCCGCCCCACATCTGATCGTTGCCGAACCAGCCTTGGACGGCATCGTCACCATTGCCGCCATAGAGCTTGTCGTCACCATCGCCGCCTTCGACGCCGTCGTTTCCGTCACCGCCATTGACGAGGTCGTTGCCATCTCCACCGCTGAGCTGGTCATTGTCGGCCTCGCCATAGAGCTTGTCATGGCCGGCATCGCCGTTGAGGACATCGTAGCCGGCACCGCCGCGCAGGAGGTCATTGCCAGCATCGCCATTGAGCATGTCGTCGCCGCTATCGCCTCGGAGTTGATCGTTCTCGGCACCGCCGGAGATGATGTCGTTGTTCTCGCCACCATAGACGCGATCGGCTCCGCTGCCGCCTTCGAGGTAGTCGTCTCCTTTATCACCGTAGAGAACGTCATTGCCGGTGCCGCCATCGATGGTGTCGTTACCTAGCTCCCCGCTCAGCCGGTCACTGCCACCGAGGCCGAGTACGGTGTCGTCACCGGCCTTGGCTTTAATGACGTTGGCTTTGCTCGTCCCGGTGATGCTATCATCGCCATCTGTTGGCTTGATCGACGGACCGGTCTCAGCCGTGAAGGTGAACCAGTTCGCGTTCGGGTTGGTATCAGTCGTCAGAACCGTGAGGCTGCCGCCATCCGAGAAGCGGACGATGTAGCCGCCATTGGTCTGCACGATCTCGAGGTCATCGAAACCTGCGGCTCCCACATTGATCAGGCGGATCCTGTCGCCCTGCTGGGTATACCGGAAGTCGGTGATGGTGTCGGCGCCGTCGCCGCCGGCATAGACGAACAGGTCGCCACCCCGGTTACCTGTCAGGATGTCGTTTCCTGCACCGCCCGCGATAGTGTCATGGTTGAACCCGCCTGCGAGCCTGTCACCCGCAGTCGTGCCATCGAGCTTGAGGCCGGCAACCGATCCCGGATTTTTGAAGTATTGCTCGACGATCGCGTCGGCAAGCTTGCCGTCGGTGCCATAGCCGCTATCCGGAGCCGGATTGGGCTGGTTGGCATCGTAGTTCCAGAGCCAGTAGCCGCCCATCCAGCCTTCATCGATGCGATCTGTGATGATCTTATAGAAGGCCTTGAACATGTTCAGCTGTTCGGGCTCATCGATGAAGTTGTCCTCGCCCCATTCCCACGGCGAGGTGTTGTTGAGATTCATGCTGCGGAAGCCGGTTTCCGTGAAGATCAGCTTCTTGCCGAACTGTTGGGCCACATGCTTCAGGGCATCCATCGCGGACATGTTCTGTCCGAACTTCGCGATGATCGGATTGCTCGTGCTGGAGACATTAGACGGCTTGGTCCAGCCATCGACCAGCTGCTGCACGGTCGGATTTGCATTGTTGGCCGTGAAGGCGATGTAAGGGTTGGCTCCCATGTAATCGAGCTGATCCCAGAACTCGACGTGAAGCGCCTCCGTCCAGGTTGCCGCGTAGGTGAGCTTGATGTCGGTGCCCTCCAGCTCTTTGCGGACATCCGTGATGATGTCCCGCCAATACTGGGTGTATTGCGGCTGCGTCATGCTCTCGCATTCATTGCCGATGGCGAAGGCCGTGATGCCTTCCGCCTTCGCGAGCCTGGCGTAATGAATCACGGCTTCCTTGTAGGAAGCAAACCAGGCATCGGCCCACACCTTGGCCTCAGCGGGCGTGGATCCTGCGGGCGGGCCGATGAGGGCATTCCAGTCGTCGTTCTGCATGTTCACATGCAGCTTGAAGATCACCTCAAGCCCACGGGTCTGCGCTGCATTAATTGCCTCTCTGATCGAAGCGTCGCTCTCCGTACGCGGAGCGCCATCGGTATTATAACCGCCGGCATCACCATTATCGCGGTAGACCCGGGTGGAGGTCAGTGAATCCATATAGACGGTCGGCACGAGCACGACCTGGGAGGCGCCATCACCCTTGATAAGGTCGAGATTGGCCCCCTGAATGGTGTAATTGCCGTCCCACCAGGACGGAAGGCTCTCCGCCTGGAAATCAAAAAGCTTGGCCATACTAACTGCCCCTACGATCCATAAAATTCGCTTATTGTGCGATATAGAGTTTCATTACAATATATCGGAGAGGGGATCAAGCAGAGCCAAGGCATGAGGACTGGCGCCAATAAGGCCTAACTTTCTGAATTATAAATAAGAATTTAATCACATGAACAGTCACAGGCGAGCAATCGGTCCCGATACGATTGCTCGGGAGCCCTGGCCATCGGACGGGTAGCTTTTAACTTTAAGCGGCCGCACTCATCAGCGTGTTGAAAGCTTCCTCGGCGGCGATGACGGTTGCCATCTGGACGGTATGGGCGAAGCGATAGGCTTCGCCATAGATCGTCTCGTCCGGGAATTCCGTGATCAGCGTCATCGGGGTCGGGTGGCGCTCGTCGGCCGTGATCAGGCACGGGATGTCGTTGATGATCTCGTAGGGCGTTCCGCCCGAATGGATCGAGCAGATCTCGATCTGGCGCCGGTTGAACTCGGCCAGTCCCGGCACGGCCGACAGGCCCGTCGTGACCGCCTCGATCAGTGTCCTGGCCGTCTCGGCCCAGGCAGGGTGGTGCCGCATGATCAGGAAGAAGCCCTTCGGAATCGTCCAGAGCTCGAAGCCGCGCGGCAGATAGCCCGTGAAGGGACGGGTCCATTCGTGGGCCGGGTAGCCGTGGAAGTTGAGGTGAAGCTGCGCGCCCGACAGGACGAGGGCCTGATTGCGGGCGCCGATCTCATAAAGAGGTTCGCTGCTTCCATATTCCAGATCGTTGCCGAGGGACGTGTAGCGCGCGGCGTGGTGCATGTGCCGCGGGCTGCCCTCGCAGAGGCGGCCGTGCAGCGCGTAGCCGTCCGGGTTCTCAACCGGAATGTAGGCGATGTTCGCCTCGGGATTGGCGAGAAGCCGGCGAACGGCCCGCAGGGTGCCGACCGGAGCCGAGGTCTCGTTGGCGTGCTGACCGCTCGTCACAAGGACGGGCGCACGTGAGCCGGGACGGTAGAGGCCGCGCACCGGCCGTCCCTCGCGGGAGACGCCCTCGAAGGTTTCGCCCGGAAGCTCCGCAAGCTCGCGGTGGATCTGGGCAAGAGACGGCGCTGCATCCGCGGTTTCGATATCCTGCTCCGGCCGCGCCGGATCAGACGGCGCGCCAAAGGAGCGCAGCGTCACGCGAATCTCTGCGTCACCTTCCCCTGCGCGAATATCCGGCACGATCTGGCCAGGCTGCAGGCCGCGGTCTTCGGGAGGACGGCCCGAGCGGTGCTTGAAGAACTCGAGGATCGAGAAATAGAAATCCTCGTGCAGCGCTTCGCGGGTGCTCATGACCTCGTCGCCGTAATCGAGCTCGCGCTCGATGCCCGGAATGGCGACGTCGATGGCAAGCGTCTCCATATAGGGCTCGGTTGCGGGCCAATCATGAGCCATGACGGCCGCCATGACCTTGTGAAACACCTGCTCGATCTCGGTCTCGAGCGGCTCGTCCAGGTCAGGGCCTGCGTCAGCGCGTCCTGTCACCTTCAGCCAGCCGGTCGGGGTGAGGTCGACCTGATCGAGATGGTTGGTGCGCAGGCGGTTGGGGGCGAACACCTCATGCTCCGCAACACTGCCATCCGCGTATTCGAGCGTGATCTGATAGGTGAGATCGACCTCGCCGGGTTCGAAGCGGGTCTCGATGTTCCCAAGCAGGGCCGCCAGGGGATAGGCCTCGGAGAGGAAGCGCAGGCGGTCCGCCTTCTCGTGCAAGGGGTAGCGCACGACCGCGCGGGTCACGCCCGCCATGTCGAACTCTTCGAGAAAGGCGTGCACGAGCGGCTTGTAGGCGCTGCGCAGGCGGGCATGGATGCCGGATGCGGCAAAGACCTGTTCGGCTCGGCGCCGCGCCGCCTCGTCTTCGAACAGCCAGGCCTCAAGGATCATGCCGCGATGGTCGCTCTTCGCCCAATCGCGCACGAGAATGTCGAGCGTGCGCGGCACCCGCTCGTTGAGCAAAATCGTCATTTCGATGTCTGTCCTGTCGGGTCGAGATAATCGCGCAGCCAATCACCCAGAAGGTTGAGGCCGAGCACGGTGAACATGATGGCGAGCCCGGGAAACACGCTGACCCACCAGGCCGTCTGCAGGTAGGTGCGCCCGTCGGCCAGCATTCCGCCCCAGCTCGGGATGAGCGGATCGACGCCGAGGCCGAGGAAGGTCAGGCTGCTTTCGAGCAGGATATTGTTGGCCACCTGCAGAGTCATGAGGATGATGATGGGGCCGAGTACGTTGGGCAGAATGTGGGTGAAGATAATGCGACCGTTGCCGACCCCGATGGCACGGGCGGAGAGGATGAACTCGCGGTCCCGCAACGACAGCACGGAGCCGCGCACGAGGCGCGCATATTGCACCCACTGGGTGGCGATCATCACCAAGATGACCTTATCGATGCCCGCACCCAGGATGGCCAGGAACATGATCGCAACGAGGATGAAGGGCAGCGCGAGCTGAATGTCGACAAAACGCATCAGGAGAATCTCGGCGATGCCGCGGTAATAACCCGCCACCAACCCGACGAGAGTGCCGATGATGACGGCGCCGATCACGGACAGGAAGCCGACCATGAGGGAAATCTTGCCGCCCACAGCGACCCGAGCCAGCACGTCGCGGCCAAGAGGATCGGTGCCGAGGATGTGTTGCCAGCTCTGGAACGGCGGGATGAGCCTCGCCATGAGGTCCATGCCCTCGCCACCATCCGGAAACAGCGCGGGAGAGAGCAGCACGACCAGGACGATGCCGCCTGCGAAGAGGATGCCAAGAACAAGCTCGAGCGACTTGAACCATGAGCGCGACGAGGAGACAGCCTGAGCCGTTGCCATAGGCTTCACTCCGTGCGGATGCGCGGATCGATCAGCCCGTAGGCGATATCGATCAGAAGGTTAATGAGAATGATGAACAGCGCCAGCACCGTGATGGTGCCCTGGAGCACCGGATAATCACGGTTCGAGATGGCGTCGAAAGCGAGCGTGCCCATGCCGGGCCAATTGAACACCCGCTCCACGATCACGATGCCGCCGATGAGGCCGCCGAACTGCAGGCCGATATAGGTGACGAGCGGAATGGCCGAGTTGCGCAGCGCGTGCTTGTAGAGCACCACGCGGTCGCGCAGGCCCTTGGAGCGCGCCACCATGATGTATTGCTGCGACAGGGTCTCAAGCATGGAGGTGCGCACGAGACGCACATTGGTGGCGGTGAGAATGGTCGCCATGGTGAGCGCCGGCATGACGAAGCTCTCAGGCCCTTCCATGCCGCTCGGAGGCAGGATCCCGAGCACGATGGAGAACAGGAGCACCAGCATGATGGCGAGCCAGAAATTCGGAAAGGACAGGCCGACCAGCGACAGGATGCGGATCATCTGATCCGGCCAGCGGCCGCGATGCACGGCCGCGTAAATGCCGAGCGGCACGGACAGGATGATGGAGACAATCAGCGAGGCGAAGGCCAACAGGAGCGTCGCGGGCAATGCGCGGGCGATGAGCATGGAGACGGGCGTGCCGCCCATGAAGCTCTTGCCGAAATCGCCGGTCAGAATGCCTTCGAGAAAGCTGAGATACTGAACGAAGAACGGACGCTCAAGACCCAGCGACTGCCGGATGTTCTGCAGATCCTGTTCGGTGACGCTGCCGGCGCCGCCCACCAGCATGACGGCGGGATCGCCCGTCAACCTGATCGCGAAGGAGACGATCAGCGTGACGGCGAGAACCACGAAAATGGCCTGCAGCAATCGTTTGAGAATAAAGCCCGCCACGGGGTTTCCTTCTACACTGGAACAGGCCCTGCTTTCGCAGGGCCTGTTCGATGGTCACGGGGATACGAGCTTAGTCGACGGTCACGTCGTTGAAGCGGAACCGCCGGTCAGCCGGAGGCACGAAGTTCTTGACCCGCTTGCTCACGCCCAGCACGGTATTCTCATTATAGAGCGGAATTTCGAGCGCTTGGTCCGCCACGTAACGCGCGACTTCCTGCAGGATCTTCTGACGCTGTTCCGTGTCGTAGATGGTGCGCTGCTTCTCGAGCAGGGCATTCAGCTTCGGATCGTTGTCGTACGGGTTCCACTTCTCGCCCGAGTGGTACATCAGGTAAGCGGTGTTGTCGTAGTCGAAGGTCCATCCGCCCCAGGAATTGTGCCAGGCCTCGCCGGTCTTCCCATTGGGGATGATGTCGTTGAGCAGAACCGGGGGCTCGTGCGGCTGGAGCGACGGCTTGAGGCCGAGCGCCTGGAAGTAGCCGGCCGCCGCCTGAGCGACCTCGCGGAAGGTCGCGTCATTGCCGCGGAAGTCGATGCGCACGGGAGAGCCGGCCGGAACCTTCGCCTCCTGCAGCATCTGCTTTGCCTTCGCGAGATCGAACGGCAGCGGCTTCAAGGTGGGGTCGTTGCCGAACGACAGCTCCGACTGGAAGCTCGCGATCGGCTTGCCATGGCCGAGCAGCACCGCCTTGATGATCGCATCGCGATCAACCGCCATGGTGAGGGCCTTGCGGACGTTGATGTCCTTGGTGATGCCCTCCTTGGTGTTGAGGCGCAGGGCCACAACCGTCGGGCCCGTGATGCTGACCAGAGTGGCGTTCGGGCTCTTCTCCACCGTCGGGGCAAGACCGAAGGGGATGAGCGTCGCGATATCGATGCGGCCGGCCTGGAGCTCTGCCACCTGAGTGTTGGCCTCAGGAATGAACCGGTTCACCACCTTGTCCAGCTTCGGCGCGCCGCCCCAATGCTCGGAGAACGCCTCGAGCACCAGGTTCACCTTTGGGGTGTATTCCACGAACTTGAACGGCCCGGTGCCGACCGGATTCATGTTGAAGTGCGCGTCGCCCTTCTCCTGGATGTACTTCGGCGGCACGATCATGCCCCCGTAGCCGGCGAGCTTGGTCAGCAGCACGGGATCGGGCTGCTTCATGATGAAGTCGACGGTGGAGTCGTCGACGATCTCCACCTTGGAGATGGAGTTGTAGTTCGACTGCTGCGGACCCTTCTTGCCCTCCTCGCCGAGCAGGCGGTCGAAGGTGAACTTCACGGCCTCGGCGTTGAACGGCTCGCCGTTGTGGAACTTGACGTTCTGGCGCAGCTTGAAGCGGATGCGGCTGTTGTTGTCGAGAAACTCCCACGAGGTCGCCAGTGCCGGCTGGAGCTTCATGTCAGGCCCGCGCGAGAGCAGGCCGTCATAGATGTTGTTGGCCGCCGACGACCACGGCACGAGGAAGCTGTCGATCGGGTCCCAGCTACCCGGATCGATGGTGATTGCAACCGTAATGGTTCCTGCCGCCTGCGCACCGGATGCCGTGAGCGGCACCAGGGCCGTGGCGACGGTGAAACCGAGCGCTTTCAGTTTTGTCGATAACTTCATCTTGTCTTGTCTCCCTCTGGAAAGTCTTTTTACGCTGCGCCACGAAGCGAATCCGCCTCGATGGCAACCCAATGTCCCGGCGCGACCTCGCGCATGCGATGAATGGCGGGCTCTTGCCCGACCGGGCGAACAGGACTTGGAATCTCACCCTCGATCCGCACGCTCGCCCGCTCGCGCTGTGGATCGGCAATCGGCACCGCGGCCAGCAGCTTGCGGGTATAGGAATGCTGCGGGTTCTCGAAGATCGCCTGCCGCGACCCGAGCTCGACGATCTGGCCGAGATACATCACGGCGACGCGATGGCTGATCTTTTCCACCACGGCCATGTCGTGGGTGATGAAGAGATAGGACAGCTTTCGCTTCTCCTGCAGCTCCATGAGAAGATTGACGATCTGCGCCTGGATCGACACGTCGAGGGCGGACACGGATTCATCCGCGATCACGAGCTTCGGATTGCTGGCGAGCGCCCGCGCGATGCAGATGCGCTGCCGCTGTCCACCGGAGAATTCATGCGGGTAGCGCTTCGCATGCTGTGGTAGCAAGCCGACCTGATCCAGGAGTTCATGTACGCGCCGCTCGCGCGCCTTGCGGTCATTGATCAGGCCATGGACGATGATCGGCTCAGCGATGCTGTAGCCCACCGAATGGCGCGGATCGAGGGAGGCGAAGGGATCCTGGAAGATATACTGGATCTCCTGCCGCAACCGTCGCCGATCGGCCGGGCTCATGGCCCCCATATCGCGCCCGTCGAAGCGCACCGTGCCGCCCGTGGGCTCGACGAGCTGCTGCAGCGTGCGCCCGATGGTGGACTTGCCGCTTCCGGATTCGCCCACCAGCGCCAGCGTCTCGCCGGGATAGATGTCGAAGCTCACCTCCTCGACCGCATGGACGCGGTGCGTGACGCGGCCGAAGAAAGTTTTTCCTACGTCGAAGCGCGTGGTGAGCTTGTCGACCTGGAGAACGGGCTTGGTGTAATCGGCCGTGTTCTGCTCGTGCGTGTCCCCCACAGGCTTGGCCACGTTGCCATCCATCACCATGACAGGCGTGCGCTTCGGCAGCGGCTGGCCCTTGAGGCTTCCTAAGCGCGGGACGGCGGAGAGAAGCGCTTTTGTGTAGGGATGCTGTGGAGAAGCGAAGACGTCGCGCACCGGCGCTTGCTCCACCTTCTCGCCCTTCCACATCACCACCACATCGTCGGCCATCTCGGCCACCACGCCCATGTCGTGCGTGATGAAGATGACGGCGGTGCCCATCTCCTGTTGCAGGTCGCGGATGATGTTGAGGATCTGTGCCTGGATGGTCACGTCGAGCGCCGTCGTCGGCTCGTCGGCGATGAGCAGCTTCGGGTTGCAGGCAAGCGCCATGGCGATCATCACGCGCTGGCGCATGCCGCCGGAGAGTTGGTGCGGATAGCGGTCGAGGAGTCTGTCAGCATCCGGCAGGCGCACCTTTTGCAGCAGGTCCCTTGCGCGCAGCCGCGCCTCGCGCCCCTTCAGGCCCTGGTGCAGGATCAGCGTCTCGGAAATCTGGTTGCCGATGGTGAAGACCGGATTGAGCGACGTCATCGGCTCCTGGAAGATCATCGCGATATCGTTGCCGCGAATCTCCCGGAGCCTGGCGTCGGAGGCCTGAACCAGATCGATGGCCTCGCCGCCATCGGGGCGGAACAGCACCTGTCCGCTGGTGATACGCCCGCCCGTGTAATCCGTCAGGCGCATGATCGCGAGCGAAGTGACGGACTTGCCCGACCCCGATTCACCGACGACCGCTAGGGTCCTGCCCGGCTGCACGTCGAAACTAACGTCCTTGACGGCCTTGAAGGTTCCCTGCCCCGTGCCGAACTCCACCGACAGGGAGCGGACCGACAGGAGGGCTTCAGATTGACGATTGGGTGTGTCCGACATCCATCCACGCTCTTGAGACAGCACCGGCCCGACAACCAATCGGACCAGCACCTCTTTGATACCTGTTATCCATCACAGCCACGATGCCGCTACGTCAAGCACCGTTTGCGTCAGATCAGGCAATCATCTGGATCATAGATCCAGCACAGGGCGAAGCGCGAGTCCTTTGTTACGATGTCACCCATTCGCCGCCACGCATGAGCGGCTCCGCCCTGCCGTCCTGTGTGATACCATCCACATCCACCTCATCGGAGCCGATCATCCAGTCGATATGGATGAGGCTTTTGTTGGAGCCGCGGGACGTCAGCTCGTCCTCGCTCATTGCGCCACCGCCCCGGATGCACTTGCTGTAGGCCTGGCCGAGGGCAATGTGGCTGGAGGCGTTCTCGTCGAACAGGGTGTTGAAGAACAATAGACCGCTCTGCGAGATCGGCGAGGAATAGGGCACCAGGGCCACCTCGCCGAGGCGGCGGGCGCCTTCGTCCGTATCGAGCACCTTGTTCAGCACGGCCTCGCCCGTGCGCGCCCTGCTCTCCACGATCCGCCCGCCCTCGAACCGCACCTGGATGTCCTGGATCAGGGTGCCGTTATAGGAGAGCGGCTTGGTGCTCGTCACCGTTCCGTCCACCCGGTCCTTGTGCGGCGTGGTGAACACCTCCTCGGTCGGAATATTGGCGTTGCAGACGATGCCGTTCTTCGCCGTCGTGGAACCGCCGTTCCACTCATGCCCATCCGCGAGACCGACGCGCAGATCCGTGCCGGGGCCGCGGAAATGGAGCGCGGCATAGTTCTTCTCATTCAGCATCCGCGTGCGGGTCTGCAGGGCCGTGTTGTGCTTTTCCCAGGCGGCGATGGGATCGGGCGTGTCGACGCGCGACGCCGAGAAGATCGCCTGCCACAGCTTGGCCAGCGCCACCTCGTCCGTATCCTCCGGGAACACTGTCTTGGCCCAGGCCGGTGTCGCGGCAGACACGATGGTCCAGTTGATGTCGAAGCCCGCGATCATGTTGAGGGCAGGCATATAAGCCTTCGAGCGGGCCCGGTTGGCACGGGAGACCTTGTCCGGATTCTCCTTGGCGAGGAGCGACGGATCCTCGCCCACGATGGCAAGCCGGGCGGCGCCCTTCTTGTAGGCCTCCGTCATGCCCTCGTAGAGCCAGGCCGGAGCCGTGTCGAAGCCCTCATCCCGCCCATGGCGGAAGCGCATCAGTGTGCTCTCCTCGTCGGAAAAGATCGTGGTCACGAGGGAGGCACCAGCCTTATAGGCATGCTCCGTGATGCGCCGCACGAGGGCGATCGCCTCGAGCGGCGCCGTCAGGACCAGCTCTTGCCCCGGCTTCAGCCCAAGCCCGACCCGAATGGCGACCTCTGCCAGACGGTCGAGAGACTGGGCATGGGAGGCCGCATTGGGCAGATTCCGGACTTGTTCGTTCATGATCCTGGTCTCTCAAGACTGAAAAAGATGGTTGGAGAGGCTACACGGCCCTGCTGCTCATGCAACCTCGACGGGCTCGGCTCTCAAATATTCTCCTGCCCCGCGACGCCAAGGGCCTCCGGGTCGAAGGCGATGCTCTTAATGATGGCATGGACCGGAAGACCGGGCTTGAGGCCAAGCTCCTCCACTGACTTGCGGGTCACGCGGGCCACAACAGGGTCGCCGCCGCAATCGAGCTGCACGTCCATGCTCGCACCCTCGGCATCGCCAATCGAGGAAATGAATGCGGGCAGCACGTTGAGGGCGCTCAGGCCATGAGGCGGCGCCAGCGACAGGATGATGTCGCGGGCGCGCAGACGCACGCGCAGGATCGTGCCGATGGGATGAGGAAGACGCGGGACGCTCAAGGCGCCGGCCCTGGCCTGCAGCACGGTCAGGTCATAAGCCGCATTATGGCCCGACACCTGTGCCTCGATCAGCGCACCGGCCTCCGTGAGACCGCTCTGCGCGAAGTAATTCGTGTGCCGCAGGACTTCGGCAGCCGGACCGGAGGCCACCACCTTCCCCTCGGAGAGAACCACGACGGAGGTTGCAAGTCGCGCGATCTCGGCGACGGAATGGCTGACAAGGACGATGGGAACGCCACCCTCATCGCGCAGGCGTTCGATATAAGGATAGATCTCGCTTTTTCGCGCCTCGTCCAGTGACGCGAGCGGCTCGTCCATCAAGAGGAGCTGCGGATCGGCCAGCAGCGCACGGCCGATGGCCACGCGCTGCTTCTCGCCGCCGGACAATGTCGACGGGCGGCGGTCGAGGAGATGGGTGATGCCAAGAAGATCCACCACATGATCGAAGCTCGCCTTCCGCTCACCGCTCGGTGTGAACCACCGGCCGAAGAGCAGGTTGTGGCGCACGTTGAGATGCGGGAAGAGACGCCCCTCCTGGAAGACGTAGCCGATGCGCCGCTTGTGCTTGGGCACGACGATGTTTGTCTTCGTATCAACGAGCTCCCGACCCTGCACCACGATGCGAGCATGATCCGGCTGCACGAGACCACCGATGGCATTCACGATGGTCGTCTTGCCGGAGCCTGACGGACCATAGAGCGCAGTGAGTTTCCCATCCGATTGAAAGCGCACCTCAAGCGAAAAGCCGCCCTGCCGGTGATAGATGTCAACGTCGAGGATCATCAGGCTTGCACCCGGCGACGCACACGCCGCGCCAGCCATTCAGAGAGCCACAGCGCGGCGATGGAAATGATAATCGATACGAGGGTGAGTCGCATTGCGCCACCCTCGCCTCCCGGCACCTGCGTGTAGGCATAGATCGCCGACGGAATGGTCTGCGTCTCGCCGGGAATGCTGGACACGAAGGTAATCGTCGCGCCGAATTCGCCCATCGCCTTGGCGAAGGACAGCACCATGCCGGCGATGATACCGGGCAGGATGAGAGGCAGCGTCACAACGCCGAACACCCAGACGGGATGGGCGCCGAGCGTGCCAGCCGCATCCTCGAGCTTGCGATCGACGGACGCGATGGAGAGACGGATGGCACGCACCAGCAGCGGAAAGCCCATGATCGCGCAGGCGAGCGCAGCACCCGTCCAGCGAAACGAGAACACGATGCCGAATTGCTCAGCGAGAAAGGCCCCAATGGGGCCACGGCGCCCGAAGCCGATGAGCAGAAACCAGCCGACGACGACAGGCGGCAATACAAGCGGCAGATGCACGACCACGTCGAGCGCCTGTCGCCCCCAGAAACGCCTGCGCTCCAGCAGGAACGCGATGGCAATGCCGGGGATGAGGCTTGCCGCCATCGCCACGGAGGCGACCTTCAGGCTGAGGCGAACCGCCGTCCACTCTTCCGGAGACAGCCCCTCCATCAGGAGCCCGACCCCGCCCTGCTCAACATCGTGAAGCCCTGCTTCTCGAAAATGGGCTTCACCTTGTCCGAGCGCATGAAGGCCAGGAACGCTACGGCTTCGGGATTAGCCGAGTCCTTCGTCAATGCGACCGGGTAGACGATCGGCCGATGGCTGCTCTCGGGAAAGGTCGCAACGATCGTCACGTTCGGATCGGACACCGCATCCGTCTTGTAGACGATGCCGAGGGGCGCCTCGCCTCGGGAGACGAGCACGAGCGCGGCGCGCACGTTCTCCGTCTGGGCGATCCTATCTTTCACACCCGCCCAGGCGCCGAGATGTTCGAGCGCCGCCTTGCCGTATTTGCCGGCCGGCACTGCGTTCACATGGCCCATGGCCAGGCGATCGCTGCCGAGGATCGAAGCAAGATCAACGCCGGGCCTGAGGTCGATCCGCGCCTGGGATCCCTTCGGGGCAATGAGCACGAGGGAGTTGCCGAGAAGGCTGACACGGCTTTCCGTCTTGATGAGACTTTTAGCGGCCGCATAGTCCATCCAATCGAGATCGGCGGAAAAGAACAGGTCGGCCGGGGCTCCTACCTCGATCTGCTTGGCGAGCGCGTTGCTGGCGGCATAGGACACCACGACTCGCCTGCCGCTGTTATCGCGCATCCAGGCGGCGGCAGCATCGTCGAGCGCGTTCTTCAGGCTGGCAGCAGCGAAGACCACCACGTCCCTGCTCTGGGCCAAAGCTCCTGCCGGCAGAGCAAGACCCGCCCACAAAAGCCCCCCCAGGAGCACCCGCACCATTGCGCGGGTGACGAAATCTCTTCGATGGGTGGTCCGGCTGTTCAAGGATGAGACCCTAATGCTAACCCCTTGCATCCTAGCCAAGTGGGCTTGCTCTTCAAGCAGCGCGCCGCCGGGGCGAAGGCTTCTTCACCAGGGAGCGAACCAGCCGGTAGCCGAGCAGAACGGCCACGATGGCCGCATAGACCAGAGGCTCGGTCGGCCAGGACTTAACCACCAGGATGAAGTGCAGTGCCGCACCGATGGCCGCTACATAGACGAGCTTATGCAGCCTGGCCCAGGCCTGCCCGCCCATGCGCCGGATCGCGGCGTTGTTGGAGGTCACGGCCAGCGGCACGAGGATGACGAAGGTCGCCATGCCGATGGTGATATAAGGCCGCTTGAGGATGTCGGCCACGATGGCCGCCACGTCGAGGCCCTGATCGAGCACCAGATAGGTGATGAGGTGAAGAGCGGCGTAATAGAAGGCCAACAATCCGATGGCCCGGCGGTAGCGCAGCAGGTTGACGTTGAAAAGCTGCCGCAGCGGCGTGATCGCCAGCGTCGCAATGAGGAAGCGCAGCGCCCAGAGGCCGAGCGCCTGCTCCAGATATCTCATGGGATCGGCGCCGAGCTGATCGGTGATGCCGGCATAGAACAGCCATACGGCCGGAATGAAGCCGACGATGTAGACGAGGATCTTCGGCACCTGAGGCAGAACGAAGCCCTTGGCGGCGCCGGGCGCGGAGACTCGTCCCGCCATCAGTAGAGCTTCCGCAGGTCCATGCCGGTATAGAGGCTCGCCACCTGCTCGGCATAGCCGTTGAACATCAGCGTCGGACGGCGCTTCACGAACAGACCGCCCTCGCCGATGCGCCGCTCGGTCGCCTGGCTCCATCGCGGATGGTCGACGCTCGGGTTAACATTTGCGTAGAAGCCGTACTCGCTCGGTGCCTGCTTGTTCCAGGAGGTTGCCGGCTGCTTGTCGACGAAGCTGATGCGGGTGATCGACTTGATGCCCTTGAAGCCGTATTTCCACGGCACCACGAGGCGGATGGGCGCACCATTCTGGTTCGGCAGCGTCTCGCCGTAGAGCCCAACCGCCAGGATGGCCAGCGGATTCATGGCCTCGTCCAGGCGAAGGCCCTCCACGTAAGGCCATTCGAGCACCGGGAAGACAGTGTCCATGCCCGGCATCTCCTCGGGCCGGTAAGCCGTCTCGAAGGCCACGTATTTCGCGCTCCCTAAGGGCTCCACGCGCTTGATGAGATCCGCGAGCGGAAAGCCGACCCAGGGGATCACCATGGACCAGCCCTCGACGCAGCGCATGCGGTAGATGCGCTCCTCCAGGGTCGAGGACTTGATGAGGTCCTCGATGGCAAACTCGGCCGGCTTGCCGACCATGCCGTCGACCTTGACAGCCCAGGGCGAAGTCTTGAGAGACTTGGCCTTGGCGGCCGGATCGTCCTTGCCGGTGCCGAACTCATAGAAGTTGTTGTAGCTCGTCACGTCCTCCCGGCTCGTCAGCTTCTCGTCGGTCGAGAACGGGCTCTTCACCGCCGACAGCGGCGCAGCCGAGAGGCCACCCGGCAGCGACGCCGCAAAGGCAAGCCCGGCCGCGCCACTCATCCACTGGCGGCGATTGAGGTAGACCTCCCGGGGCGTGATCTCGGAAGGCAGGATATCGGAAGGGCGGCGGATCAGCACGGCATCACCTCGGTTGAAACCCATTGTGGATGGGTACACCCGAGAACGCCAGAGGTGCTCTCACGTTTCCGTTACAAACTTGCCTTAAGGGCCCTTCAGGAAACAGCCCGAACAAACTTTCTCGTGATCTCGCGCGGATTGGTGATCGCGGTGCCCACCACGACCGCATGGGCTCCGCGCCTGAAAGCCTCTGCGACGAGATCAGGAGTGTCGAAGCGCCCTTCGGCAACGATGGGAACCGGAACTTCGGCCACGAGGGCCGACAGAAGCTCCAAATCGGGACCCTCGGTTCTGCCGGAGGCCGTCCCCTCCGTGTAGCCGGAGAGCGTCGTCGCGACATAAGTGGCACCAGCCGCATGGGCGGCCCGCCCTTCCTCCAGGGTGGCGATATCGGCGAAGACCTCCTTGCCAAGCTCAGAGCGAATGCGCCCGATCAGGCGCTCCACCGGTTCGCCGTCGCGCGGGCGCGGCGTGGCATCGAGGCCGATGATGTCGGCGCCGCCTCTGGCGATCTCGGCTGCCTGCGCGAAGCCTGGCGTGATGTAGACCGGGAAGCGGTCGTCCCACACCTTCGCAATGCCGATGATCGGGAGCGCCGTCACGGCGCGGATCGCTGCAATGTCATCTGCGCCGTTGGCGCGAATGCCCCGGGCGCCGCCCGCCTCGGCTGCCTGCGCCATGGCGGCCATATAGACCGGCCCGTGCAGCGGGTTGTCGGCGCGGGCCTGGCAGGAGACGACGAGCGCGCCCTTCGGGATCAGCATGCTACTTCACCGCGCCCGCCGTCATGCCTTGGATGAACTGGCGCGACAGGGCAATGTAGAGAAGCGTGATGGGCGCCGCCGCGATGGTGAGGCCGGCAAACAGCATGCCCCAGTCGGTGGTGTATTCGCCCATGAAGGTGGTGAGCCCCTGCGGCAGGGTTTTTCGCGCGTCGGTCTGGATGAAGACGAGCGGAAAGAAGAAGTCATTCCAGATCGGGACCGCGTTCTGGATCGCGGCAATCGCCATGGGCGGGCGGGCCAGCGGCAGCATCACCGACCACATGATGCGCGGCTCGGACGCGCCGTCGATGCGAGCAGCATCCTCAAGCTCCGACGGCAACGTGCGCAGGAAGCCCGCCATGATGAACACGGCCGACGGCAGGCCGATGGCCGTGTAGGTGACGATCAGGCTCCAGCGGCTGTCGAGCAGGCCGAGGTCGCGCAGCAGGATGAAGAGAGGAATGACCGCCAGCTTCAGGGGCAGCATCAGACCCGCGAGGAAGAACAGCAGGATGAAGGTGTTCGTGCGCGACTCGTAGCGCGCCACCGCATATCCCGCCATGGTACCGAGCACGAGGATCAGTATGACCGATGTGCCCGTGACCAGGATCGAGTTCATGAAGTAGGTCGGCATCGCGGTTTCGCTGAGCACCTTGGCGAAGTTTCCGACTTGCGTGAAGTCTGGCAGCGCGAAGGGATGCTCGAAGATCTCGCCCGTGGTCTTGAAGGCGGAGAGCACCATCACCACGACCGGATAGAGCATGATGAAGGAATTGGCGATCAGGATGACCTGCGCGAGCAGCGCGAAGGAGATCGGCTGGCGCGCCGCGGGCGCCTGAGATGTAAGGGCGGTCAAAACTGGATCTCCCGACGGCGCAGCCACAGGGTCAGCATGGACGCGAAGACGACGATGAAGAGGAAGAGCAGCGTGGCGAGCGCGGAGCCCATGCCGAAGTTCTGGATGCTGGCGCTCTGGTTGCCAAAGGCTGTGCGGTAGAAGACGAGGCCGAGCACGTCGGTGGTGCCGAAGGGCGACCCGTCGAGGCCCACCATCACATACGGAATCTCGAACCAGTTGAACGCGCCGATGAAGAGCAGCGTGAACAGGATGGTGGTGCTCGGCGCCACCAGGGGCCATACGATATTCTTCAAGAGCTGCCATTCACTGGTGCCGTCGAGCCGCGCCGCCTCGATGATCTCAGGCGGAATGCGCTGCATGCCGGCGAGATAGACCAGCGTCGGAAAGCCCACGAAATGCCAAGCATTGGCCAGGATCAGCGCGCCGAGCGCCGTCGATGAATCGCCGAGCCAGGGCTTGGCTAAAGCATCGAGGCCAAGGGAATAGAGCGCCTGATTGATGATGCCGAAGTTCGGATTGAGGAAGAGCTTCCAGAGGAAGCCCACGATGATGGTTGAGAGCACCACCGGGACGAACACGGCGATCCGGTGGAAACGGAAGCCGAAGGGCTCCTTGTAGAGCAGCCAGGCGAGGAGGAACCCGCCGCCGTTCTGGATGATCATCAGGGCGATCAGCGCATAGACATTGTGCAGGAAGGCGTTCCACACCACGGGCGCCATGGTGGCGCCGAACAGCACTTCCTTGAAGTTCCTGAGCCCCACGAACTCGCCGCGCGCCAACCCCTGCCAGTCATAGAAGGCATAGGCGAAGGCCGACAGGATCGGATAAACCACGAAGAGCGACATGAACACGATGGGCGGGACGACGAGGAACGCCACCCATAATTGCCGCTTCAGCGACGGAGCCTGTTTGCGCGAGACGAGCATGGACATCGACAGCTTTCAAAAAGGGCGGCGAGCCCGAGAGCCCGCCGCCCTTGTATCACAGACTTACTTCTGGAAGGGCTTGTAGTAGGTCGCGATGCCCTTGTTGATCTCGGCCGCAGCCTGCTCGGGGGTCTGCTGACCGGCGAGCATCTTCTGCACGTTCGACTGCAGCAGCACCGAGCCGCTCGGCTCCTGATAGCGGAAGCGCACGAGCATCAGGTACGACATGGAGTTCTCGGCGAGCTTCGCCACCTCCTGGGTGATCGCGTCCTCGATCTTGATGCCCTTGATCGGCGACAGGTTCTTGAGCGTATTGGTGAAGGCCGTGCCGTATTCCGGCGTGGCGAGATAGCGCACGAACTTCAGCGCCGCATCCTTCTTCTCGGTCTTGGCGTTCACCGCATAGCCGCCGTCATAATAGGTGGCGATCAGCGCCTGATCGCCCGCCTTCAGGACAGGAGCCGGGAACACGCCGAGATCCAGCGTCGGGTTCTGGTTCTTGAAGTTCGCCACCTCGTAGGAACCGCCCGCGAACATGGCCGCGCGGCCGGCCACGAAAAGCTGCTGCGAGGACGGATAATCGACGCCAGTGAAGTTCGGCGAGAAGTACTGGCCGACGTCCTTCAGCTTGGTGAGCGCGCCGACGAAGCGCGGATCGGTGAAGTTCGCCTTGCCGGCGACGATGTCGGCTTCGAACTGCTTGCCGAGCATCGACGAGAGCAGGCCGCCGACGATGGTCTCGTTCTGCCAGGCGGTGGCCGTGCCGTTGGCGAATGGCGTGATGTTCTTGGCCTTGAGCGCCTGAGCGAGCGTCATCAGCTCGTCCCAGGTCTTGGGCGGGTTGACGCCGTTATCCTTGAAGATCTTCTTGTTGTAGACCACGAGCTGCGCCTGCATGGCGAAGGGAACGGCATAGACCTTGCCGTCGGAGCGCAGCGTCTCGGCGGCGAGCGCCGCTTCCGGGAAGTTCGCCAGCTCCGGCACGTTCTGCGGGTCGAGGGCGAGCAGGTAGCCCGGGGTCGCGACGGTCTCCAGGTTGCCGTAGGCGCGCACCTGGATCACGTCCGGGCCGCGGCCGGCGGCAAGCGCCGTGGAGAGGATTGTCTGGTAGTTCTCAGGCGCATAGGTCTCGAACTTGACCGTGATGCCGGGATTCTTCTCCTGAAACTTCTTGATGGTGTCCTGGTAGAATGCCTTGTCTTCCTGGCGCCAGCTCCAGAAGGTGAGCTCGGTCTGCTGGGCCATGGCGGCGCCGGATGAGAGCAGGAAGCTGCCGGCGGCAGCGCCCATAAGAATGCGTCGGGTCAGTTTCATTGTTGTTTCCCTCATTGTTGAAGTCCTTAGTCCTCCCACCGCAGAGCCCGCTCTTCGAACAAGCCCTGCGGAACTCGTTCAGCGCGATCGCTCGGCTGCAATGACAAGAAAGGTTGCGTCATCGTGGGTCTTAACACGAGGATAGGCGCCTGCCATGAGGTCGCCTCGCTCCCTTTCCCGCAGTTCCTGCATCAGGTCCTGCCCCTTTCCGGCGGCGAGCCGGTCGTAGAGTTCGTGGTCCGAATAGGCTGCGAACACATCCACCAACCGCATGAAGCCGTCGGTGGCGAGCACGATGGGCGCATCCGATCTAACCTGCGCGTCGAACCGCAGCTCCTGGCCAGCCCAGGGCCGGCGCGGGTTCACGACCCAATAGCCGTCCTGTTGGTTGAGCCGGGTACGGTTCTCCAGAATCTGTCGCCTGACGGCTTCGGGGATCTGCCCCGGCTCATGCCCCCGGGCACCAAGAGCCGCCAGTGTCTTCCTCTCGAAGGGCTTCGCCCGCTCGTCGCTCCAGCGGTCGATCCCATGTTCCGAGGGCACGAGCACGACCACATCGCCCAGAAGATGCCCCTGGAGCCTGAGGAGACCGGTGTCGCCCGGCATCAACTCGATCAGGCCGAGACAGGCAGACGGAGCGTGATGGTCGCCGACATCCTGCACATGCGCGGTCTCTTCCCCAAAGGCTGATCGAACATCGCCTTCAAGCTGCCGCAGCACCAGATAGGCGCCTTCCGTTTCGGACAGGGCTGCCAGCCGCTCGTCGATGAAGGCCGCAAGCCACGCGGCATCGCTGCCCCCTGAGGTCAGCTGGTCGTTGGAGAGACCAGTGGCCCCATCAATGACCCAGGCGAAACGGCCGCGCAGACCGGCTCCGTCTTCGTTAAAGCGGGAACCAGTCAGGGAAAGCCGGTCGAGGGACCGGAAGCAGACAGTGGAGCCAGTCACGTTCACAACGTAACTGGTCTCATATTGGTTGCCCCATGTCCATACTGGTCTAAAGGGCTGTTCACACCCTTCCTGAAGGCTCGGAAAAGCTTACCCAGGGTGGGTTTGATCGAATTCCGGGCTTGAGCGTTAGTCACTTGGATCCCATTGCAGTGGCAAAGGATGAGCCATGGTCACCCTGGAAATAGCCGGCAAGGCAGTTGCCGTGACGAATGCCGATGAGGAGCAGGCCCGCGAACTCTTTCTCAGCGAGAGCTTTAAAGATGACCTAAAGTCGTTTAAGAGCGAGAGCCGCTCCCTCTGGGACGGCTCAGCTGCCTTGACGACTCGGCCCGCATCGGAAGACGAGATCGATGCCTTCTATGAGGCCCTGGACGAAGAGGACGAGGTCGACGAAGACGGCGAAGACGATGATGACGACCTCGATATCGATGTCGTGTTCCTGGTGTCCATCGACGAAATAGACGACGCCGCTGCCTCCGGCTGATCATCCTTACCGGAGCCCATGAGGGCTCCTCTTGAAACGGTTCAGCCCATTCTCATGCCTTTTCCCAAGTCCAATCCCAGCCTCGACCGCGCCCTGGCCGACAAAGGCTACAACGACCCGACCCCCGTCCAGGCCGCCGTGCTGCAGCCGGACGCGCTCGACCGGGACCTCCTCGTTTCCGCCCAGACCGGCTCCGGCAAGACGGTCGCCTATGGGCTCGCCATGGCCTCTACCCTGCTGGGCGACGCCGAGCGCTTCGAGGCGCCGCGCGAACCTCTCGCCCTGATCATCGCCCCTACCCGTGAGCTCGCTCTACAGGTCAACCGGGAGCTGATCTGGCTCTATGGTCCGGCCGGAGCCCGCGTGGCGTCCTGCGTGGGCGGCATGGATGTGCGCCGCGAGCAGCGGGCGCTCGCCGATGGCTGCCACATCGTGGTCGGTACGCCTGGCCGCCTGCGCGATCACCTGGAGCGCGGCCGCCTCGACACCTCCAAGATGAGGGTCGTGGTGCTCGACGAAGCCGACGAGATGCTCGATCTCGGCTTCCGCGAGGATCTGGAATTCATTCTCGAAGCAACGCCAGAAGGCCGACGTACCCTCCTGTTCTCCGCGACGCTGCCAAAGAACATTGTCGCCCTGGCGCGGCGCTACCAACGTGATGCGCACCGCATCGACACCCTGGTTCAGAACCAGCCACACGGTGACATCGACTACCGCGCGCTCCGGTGCGCGCCCAATGAGGTCGAGCACGCGGTCGTCAATGTGCTGCGCTTCTATGAAAGCCGCGGCGCCATGGTGTTCTGCCATACCCGCGAGGCCGTGCGACACCTCCATGCGAGCCTGATCGAGCGCGGCTTCTCAGCCGTGTCCCTGTCGGGCGAGCTGACCCAGAGCGAGCGGAGCAACGCCCTGCAGTCACTGCGCGACGGGCGCGCAAGGGTATGCGTAGCCACCGACGTGGCAGCCCGCGGCATCGACCTGCCGGACCTGGGCCTCGTGATCCATTTCGACCTGCCGAACGATCACGAGACCCTCCTGCATCGCAGCGGGCGCACGGGCCGTGCCGGCCGCAAGGGCACCTGCGTCCTTCTCGTGCCCTATACCCGCCGCCGCAAGGCCGAACGGTTGATCGACATGGCCGGGATCGACGTGTCCTGGGCAGGCCCACCGTCTGCGGACGAGATCCGGGTGCGCGACCGGGAACGGCTGATGCAGGATCCGATCTTCGCCGAAGAGGCGACGGAAGAGGATCTGGCCATGGCGCGGGCGCTGCTCGCCGAGCGTTCGGCGGAGGAAATTGCCAACGCCCTGGTGCGTTTCAACCGCTCGCGGTTGCCTGCTCCCGAAGAGATCGTCGATGCGGGCTCGGACCGCGAGCCGCGCCAGCGCAAGGACAAGCGCGAGCGGGGGGAGGAGCGAAGCCGCGGCTTCAATGATCGTGACCGTGGTTCGGAAGGCGGCTTCGAGCGGTCGTCCGAGGACATGGTGTGGTTCCGCATGAGCGTCGGCCGCCGGAACAACGCGGATCCCCGCTGGCTCCTGCCGATCATCTGCCGCCTCGGCCACGTGACGAAGAAGGAGATCGGCTCGATCAAGATCTTCGACCGGGAAACGAAGTTCGAGATCGTGAAGTCGCAGGCCTCGAAATTTGCCGCTGCCGTGCGCAAGACCAACGATGAGGACATCAGCATCGAGCCTGCCGATGCAGGGCCTGGGAAGCCAGGATTCGGCAAGGCTGGCCCCGGCAAGCCCCGCGATGCCAAGCCGTGGAGCGGACCGAAGGGCAATGGGCCGAAGAGCCATGGCCCCAGGGAGCGAGATGCTCATCCTGCCCGCAAGGGACCACCGGCCGGCAAGGGTCCTAAAGACTTCAAAGGTCCAAAGGATTTCAAGAAACCGAAGGACAAAAAGCGCTCGACCGACAAGCGCCCCTGATCAAAAGCAACAGGCCGGGACATGTTCATGTCCCGGCCTGTTGCATTAAAGCTTCGGAGAGAGCCCTCTCCATACGACTTTTACGGCCTGGAGACCATCAGTCCAAAGGTGGCAAGGCATTCGTTTCTGTTGCATCGCACTATAACTATTGTGCATTGCAACATACGCACCATATTGAGCGTTCATTTCAGATCCTCCTTTACCCGGAAGGGCCAAACGATAATGCAACGCTTAGGTCAGATGATTCAGCAGCTGGCGCGTCACCGACGTCAGTGGGAAACCAATATGAAAGCCTCCAATGCAACGGCGGCTTTTTTCGAAAACTCGACCGTAACGAGCCGTCTGACAGAGATTGTCGGCTTCGGGTCCAATCCAGGCAACCTGCGCATGATGACCCATGTGCCGGAATCCATCTCCTCTTCCCCGGCCCTTGTGGTCGTTCTGCATGGCTGCACGCAGACCGCCGCCGGCTACGACCATGGCTCCGGCTGGTCCTCCCTGGCGGACCGCCATGGCTTCGTCGTGCTCTATGCCGAGCAGCAGGATGCGAATAACCCCAAGCGCTGCTTCAACTGGTTCCAAGCCGGAGATATCGAGCGTGACAAGGGCGAAGCCCACTCGATCCGGCAGATGGTGGATCATGCGATCAAGCAACACAACGTGGATCGCAGCCGTGTCTTCGTTACTGGCCTTTCGGCCGGCGGAGCCATGACGGCCACCATGCTCGCCGCCTACCCCGATGTCTTCGCGGCCGGCGCCATCATTGCGGGCCTTCCCTATCGCTGCGCCACCAGCGTTCCCGAGGCTTTCGAATGCATGTTCCAGGGTCAGACCCGATCGGCGCAGGAATGGGGAGGCCTCGTCCGCAACGCTTCATCCCATCAGGGACCATGGCCCAAGGTCTCGGTCTGGCACGGCAGTGCCGATGCCACGGTGAAGCCGATGAATGCCGGCGAGATCGTCAAGCAATGGACGGATGTTCATGGTCTCAAGGCCAGCCCCAGCTTCAGTGAAACCGTCGACGGCTATCCGCGCCGTGTCTGGACCAACTCGTCCGGCGACGACGTGATCGAGGAATATGTCATCACCGGCATGGCGCATGGCACGCCGTTGGCCGTCGGCGACGACGAGAACAGCTATGGTGCGGCCGGCCCGTTCCTGCTGGACGTGGGCATCTCATCAAGCTACCGGATCGCGGAGTTCTGGGGCCTGACCGAGCAGGCGGAGGACGTCCAACGGATCCGTCCCACTACCGAACCCGTTCGGACCGAACTGCCAACGGTGTTCACCGGCGAACGACCAGCAGCCGATGATTGGGCCGCACGAGGTGCTGCACGCAAGCCGCGACAGGATACGCCGAATTCAGGCATGCCGCACATGGATGTTGGCTCGGTGATCACGAAGGCGCTGAGGGCGGCAGGCCTGATGAAATAGGCTGGCTTGCAGAGCCGCGTGAGCGAGGGCCAGGCACCCGCGGGTGCGCCTGGCTCTTTTCACTTGCTCTATGGCTTTCTCTCCTGGCTCAGCAGGTCTTCCTGCTTGCGCTTCTCGCCCGTCACGCAATTCATGATCGACATGCCGGCCTGCGCGGGAATGATGCGAGGGGCTGGCTCATCGACACTTGCGATCTCCCGCATGATCTTCGTGCGGATGACCATGGCGAACTGCTCGGGATCGTGCAGGGGCAGAACGAATGAGCCGGCGCCGCCGATCACGCATTCCTTAAAATAGAGGTCCAGGTCCTGCAGTTCCGTGCTGCCTGAGACTCGCTTGAACATGATCGGCAATCCGTTGATGACGATGCCATCCGCAACAGCCTCATCCCTTGCATAGGTGACGTGGCGGCCGTCGTTGTTGGGACCGTCCCCGGACACGTCGACCACACGGCGGATCGGAATTCCACCCAACTGCTCGAACAGCTTGCGGCTGTGATCGATGATGCCGGAGATCGATGTCATTCCGGCCTGACGAATGGGTTGGTAGGCGAGATGATTGGCGAACGATATCGCCCGCTCGGGACTGTCGATGATGGTCCATGGCACGAGCACGCGCTGATCCTTCACCCCCGACCATTCCACATAAGTGACGGCGATGCGGCCATTCAGGCCCTCTGCGATGGCTTCATGCACGAGAGACGACCGGAACGCCTCCACGAAACCTTCACGCTGCAGGCCCTGCTCCTCACCCTCCATGGACGAGGAGACATCGACCGCAATGACGAGAGCAAGGTCGAGTTCTGCATCGGCATTCATCGGGCCCGCCGCAAGGACTTGACCGGCTAGGAGGAAAAACGCCAGAGCACTCAAGAGCCTGTTCGCCATGACCACCTCCGCTCCCGGCACCTGATCCAGCGACCGGTGCCGAGGCTGCGCTTGGTCAACGCGTCAATCGAGCATTTGATGCGCGGAAAGAGGCATTAATCCTGAGGCCGCGGAAGCCAAATCAAGCCGGCATTGCGTTATTTTTTGCGCATCTACGAAGAAAAATAATCAATAATTACAATAATATAGCTCGAAAAACCCCGACGTAACAAAATCCACTCTCTATACGCAGAGCAGACAGGGATCGGACCCTTCAGTAAGGTTCAGCAACGTTACGCAAGGGGGCAGAAAATGAAACCGGATATGGACCTGATCGGCGCTCTCACCAGCTTCTCCGTCGGCACACTCGATGGCCGGGACGCGATGATGGTGATTGAACTTGCCACCACGCCTGAGGAATATGAGCAGGGCATCCGGCGTCAGATGCCGGTGGCCATGACCCCCGAGCACGCCCGTGAACTCGGCGAAGCGCTCCTTCTGGCGGCCAAGGCGGCTCAGATGGGCGAGGCCCCCAGCTACGCAATGAACTGATCCATTGCCTTTTGAACGATGCGGGACCTGCTACCGGCACGCGCGGTAGGATCCCATATCGAAGTGGAAATGATTGTAGTGAGCCTCGTTGTAGTTGGGGCTGAGCACCACGTCGAAGAAGCGGCAGGCTCCGTCTCTCAGAGTCCTTAGAAACGCCCTCTGGTGTGTATCGCCTCCGGCCCAGTCGCCTTTCACCGTGATCTGCTGCCCGTTGGCAAGAACAAACCCGGCAATATCGATGGCATTGGCGGTGGCATGCTCGCTGCGCCGCCCGCCAGCCCGATGATTGATGTTTCGGCAAGCATACGTGCCAAAATGCATGACGCTCACGATGTTCTGCCCGAGATGCTCCCGTGCAGCCGGAAGCAGCACATGCTGCTCGAACAGAGCCCAGGCGACCGTGAGTGGGCAAGTGGCCGTGAAGCTCCCACTCAACCTGACGGAAGACTGGGATACCTCGACGGCATTCGACAGCCCGCAACCCTCCTCTGAGGCACGATCCGGCACGATTCTGTGTGAAACCTGTGATCCGTCCAGGACAGCCAGACATTGAGCCCCATCGCGCTCGAGACGGGAGAGCTTCCAGCGGGTCAGCCAACTGACGTCATCGGCAATCCGCAACGGCGTGAAGGGATTGAGCCTGTTCGGGATGTCGAGAAAACCGGCCCGGATGTATCCCGAAGCGACAAGGAGTCCCAGCGCGAGCGCAAGCACCAGCCGGACAAGGATGACCCGCATGAGGGTGGAGCGTCGCGGCTGTTGAGAATGATCGTCATGCACGACCCTGTTCTAGGGCTGGTCAGTCAAGGATCCACCTGAACGCCATATGCGATGCGTCCTTTATTGGAGGGCGCATCCAGGGAGGCCATGCTCCTTCAGGCGTGAGCCAACAAAAAAGCAAGGCAGTTTCCCGCCTTGCTTTTGTAGAGACCCGGCGCCTTCTGCGGTTGAAGGCTTTTGCCCTCTGCCGCCTGAGGTCGCTCAGATGGAGTCCTTGAGATCCTTGGCCGCGCGGAAGGCGATCTTCTTCGAGGCCTTGATCTTCACGGGCTCGCCGGTCTGGGGATTGCGGCCCATGCGGGCAGCGCGCTTGCGCACCTGCAGGATGCCGAGGCCGGACAGGCGGATCTTGTCGCCCTTCTTCAGGCTCTTGGCGATCATCTCGACCACCTGGGTCAACATCTCGTTGGCCTGGCGCTTGGGAACCTCATGCATCTCGGAGAGACGATCGGCAATGTTGCGCAGCGTCAGGATCGGGGAAGCGGACGAGGCCGAAGCCTTCGCGGTCTTCTTCACGGATGCCTTCGAGGTCTTGCTTGCAGCCTTGGTCGCAGCCGCTTTGCCGGCAGCCTTGGCGGGCGCCTTTGCGGTCTTCGACGTTGCCTTTGCTGCAGCCTTCGGCGCCGCAGCCTTCTTGGCCGGGGCCTTCTTGGAAACTTTGGTTGCAGTCTTGGCCATCAGGAACTCCTTGTTTTCGACGGTGAATGCATAAGACAGCAGTTCCTCATTAGCGCGTTCAGCCAGGAATTAAAGTGGTAAAGTCCGTTTTACGCACAATAGACAAGGGATACTTGCCCATATCCGCTCAAAGACTGCCTGAATGCTGCCTTTCATTCATAGGCCCCGCTTCGTTGCGCGGCAGATCGCTCTCGACTTTGGATGAGTTCCAGCGAGGCCTACGACTTGCCAGAGAATCAGTGTGAGATCGCGTTAGGCATCGGAGCAAGTTCTTGCCGCCACTATACGGCCTCGGATGTCGTGAACGGCTTGATCCCCTTTCTTCGATGGGCCAGGCGAATGACTGCAATATTCGGATCGACAAAGCGCATCGTCCCATCATATTCCCAAGCGGGATGGAGCAACGCCACGGTGAAAGCATGACACGGGTCGCCTGCATTGGGGAATGCATGATCGAGCTTCGGGAGGAGGCCGATGGTAGGCTGTCCCGCAGCTTCGGCGGGGATACCCTCAACACGGCCGTCTATCTCGCCCGCCTCGGCACACAGGTGGATTACGTCACCGCCCTCGGAGACGACAGCTGGAGCGACGAGCTGATCGCCGCCTGGGCCGCGGAGGGCGTGGGCACGAGCCGCGTACTGCGCTTGCCCGGCCGCCTGCCCGGCCTCTACATCATCCAGACGGATGCCAAAGGCGAACGCCGGTTCTCGTATTGGCGCGAGACCGCGGCCGCCCGCCTACTCTTCCAGGCTCCCGAGGCCCGCACGATCATCGCCTCCCTCGCCGGCGACGACCTGATTTATTTCTCGGGTATCTCGCTATCCCTCTACGGAGATGAAGGACGCAGACGTTTGTTTGAAGCCCTGCGCGAGGTGCGCTCAGCTGGAAAGCGCGTGGCCTTCGACACCAATTTCCGCCCGCGGGGATGGCCCGATCAGGAGATTGCGCGAAAGGCCTTCCGGCAGGCTTTCACATGCGCCGATATCGTTCTCGCCTCGACGGAAGACCTCGATCTCCTGTTTGGAGAAACTGGCGTGAAGGAGTTGCTGGCCTTCTCGGACAGGGCGGAGATCGTCCTCAAATATCCTGACCTGACCTGCCGGGTTGTGTTGCAGGGCCGGGAGATTGTCGTTCCGGGCACACCTGTAGACGACGTGGTCGACACGACCGCAGCCGGCGACAGCTTCGCGGCCGCCTATCTGCACGCACGCCTTTTGGGACAAGGCCCTGAGGAGGCGGCCCAGGCAGGACATCGCCTCGCCGGACAGGTGGTTCGCTATCGCGGTGCGATCATTCCTCGCGATGCCATGCCGAACCCATAACACAAAGCTCAAGGAGATCCTCGGATGACCCAAGATCTGTCAGCTCTCGCTGTTTCCCGCGACCGGCAGCTTGCCGATCTGCTCCGCTCCGGGCCCGTCGTTCCGGTCATCACCCTGGAGCGTGTGGAGGATGCGGTTCCTCTCGCCCAGGCCCTCGTGGCAGGCGGGCTGCGCCTCCTTGAGATCACTTTGCGCACACCGGCAGCCGCCGATGCCGCGGCCGCCATCATTCGGGATGTGCCGGAAGCCATCGTGGGCATCGGCACAGTGTTGACGCCCAAAGACCTGGAGCGGGCTCAAGGTCTCGGTGCCCGCTATGCCCTGAGCCCCGGAGCCACGCCGGACCTGCTCGATGCAGCATCCCGAAGCGAGCTGCCGTTCATCCCCGGCATTGCTACGGCGTCCGAACTGATGATGGCCCTGACCCATGGCTTCAAGACCGTCAAATTCTTCCCCGCCGTTGCAGCAGGCGGCATTCCTGCCTTGAAGGCTCTTGCAGGACCGTTCCCGCAAGCGCGGTTCTGCCCCACGGGCGGCATTGACGAGAAGAACGCCAAGGACTGGCTTGCCTTGCCCAATGTGGTGGCGGTCGGCGGCTCATGGATCTGCTCAACCGCCGACATTCGCGCCCAGGCCTGGGATGTGATCACGGCGAAAGCCCAGAAGGCCGTTGCAGCAGCACAAGCGTGAGCCGCTTGCCTGACATTTGGTAGGATTGTCAGGCCCCTCCCCCGTGGCGATACTCATGTCCAAAGCATCGGACCCAAAAGTGGACTTGCACTTTTGGGGTCGAACTCGATGCTTTCTTCTTGGATGGAGCATCGTGCGGAAAACCGGATCCACTTTTCGCTTGCGCGGCCCGCCGGGTCCGCACGATGCTCTAAGGGGGAGGACCAGACGTGGCTCCGAGCATCTACGACACCGATCTCGACAAGAACCCGGCGAACTACCAGCCGCTGACACCCCTCAGCTTTCTGGAGCGGGCGGCCGGTGTGCATCCGGATCGGATCGCCGTGATCCATGGCCCCCTGAAGCGCACCTACCGCGACCTCTATGCACGCGCACGGCGCCTCGCCTCAGCCTTGGCCCAGCGCGGCATCGGACGAGGCGACACGGTGTCGGTGATGCTGCCGAACACGCCGGCCATGCTCGAATGCCACTACGGCGTGCCGATGGCAGGCGCCGTGCTCAACACCCTCAACACCCGCCTCGACGCGAAGATCATCGCCTTCTGCCTGGAGCACAGCGAGGCCAAGGTTCTGATCACAGATCGGGAATTCTCCGCCACCATCAAAGCCGCCCTTGAGCTGAGCACGAACAAGCCTCTGGTGATCGACTACGATGATCCGGAATTCACCGGTCCAGGCGAGCGCCTCGGCGGCATGGAGTACCAAGAACTCCTGAGCCAGGGCGATCCGAACTTCGCTTGGAGCCCGCCGCAGGACGAGTGGGACGCCATCACCTTGAACTACACCTCCGGCACCACGGGCGATCCGAAGGGCGTCGTCTATCACCATCGCGGCGCCTATCTGCTCGCCATGGGCAACATCATCACGGGCGGCATAGGCCAGCACCCAGTCTATCTCTGGACCCTGCCAATGTTCCACTGCAACGGCTGGTGCTTTCCTTGGTCGCTCTCCATAGTGGCCGGCACTCATGTGTGCCTGCGCGCCGTGCGGGCCAAACCTGTCTACGATGCGCTTGCCGACCACAAGGTCACGCATCTGTGCGGCGCACCCATCGTTATGTCGACATTGCTCAATGCAGCCGACAGCGAGAAACGGCCAGTGCCGCATACGGTGAGGTTCATGACCGCGGCAGCCCCGCCACCGGAGGCGGTGCTCGCCGCCATGAAGACTGCCGGCTTCGACGTCACCCATGTCTACGGCCTGACGGAAGTCTACGGTCCTGCCGTCGTCAACGAGTGGCAGCAGGAGTGGGACGAACTCGATGCAGGCCAGTACGCAGCGAAGAAGGCGCGTCAGGGCGTGCGCTATCCGGTCCTCGAAGCCCTCGATGTGCTCGACCCCGAGACCCTGCATTCCGTTCCGGCGGACGGGCAGACGCTCGGCGAGGTGATGTTCCGCGGCAACGTGGTGATGAAGGGCTACCTCAAGAACCCTGCCGGCACCGCCAAGGCCTTCGAGGGCGGGTGGTTCCATTCCGGCGATCTCGGTGTGAAATATCCGGACGGCTATGTGCAGCTGAAGGACCGGTCGAAGGACATCATCATCTCGGGCGGAGAGAATATTTCATCCATCGAGGTGGAGGATGCGCTCTACAAGCACCCGGCCATTCAGGCGGCCGCTGTCGTAGCCATGCCCGACGAGAAATGGGGCGAGACGCCCTGCGCCTTCGTGGAGCTCAAACCCGACCAATCAGTAACGCCTGAGGACATCATCGCTTGGTGCCGCCAGAACCTCGCGTCCTACAAGTGTCCGCGCACGGTGATCTTCACGGAACTACCCAAGACCTCAACGGGCAAGATCCAGAAGTTCCAGTTGCGCGAGATGGCCCGGGCCTACAAGGCCGCTGGCTGAGGGGTTAGCGCCCCTTCCACACCGGCTTGCGCTTTTCGATGAAGGCATCGATGCCTTCCGCGGCATCTTCGGCCATCATGTTGCAGGCCATGATGTTGCCCGCATAAGCATAAGCCTCCTCCAGCCCCATGGAACGCTGACGGCCGAACATGGCCTTGCCTGTGCGGATGGCCACGGGGCTTTTCGCACAAATGCTTTCCGTCAGTGCTTCAACAGCTTCGTCGAGCTCAGCATCCGGCGCCACGCGGCTGACGAGCCCGAAGGACAGGGCCTCTGCCGATGAGATGAAGCGGCCCGTCACCAGCATATCGAAGGCATGCTTCGGCGAGACGTTGCGCGAGAGGGCCACGGCCGGCGTGGAACAGAAGAGGCCGACATTGATGCCGGAGACCGCGAAGGTCACGCTCTCGGCTGCAACAGCTAGATCGCAGGAGGCCACCAGCTGGCAACCGGCGGCCGTCGCCATGCCATGCACGCGGGCGATCACCGGGACGGGTAGGTTCACGATGGCCTGCATGACCTGGCTGCACTGGGCGAACAGGGCATCGTAATAATCCTGGCGCGGATTGGCGCGCATCTGCTTGAGGTCGTGACCGGCGCAGAAAGCCTTACCCGATGCCGCGATGACGACGCAGCGGACCGCCTCATCCTGCTTCAGGTCATCGAGCGCCTCCTGGAGAGCCGATAGCATCTCCTCGGACAGAGCATTGAACTGGGCCGGACGATTGAGGGTGAGCGTGACGACTCCGCCCTGCTCCTCGCGCAGCAGGATGCTCTCACCGGACAAGGCCTGCTGGGCGCTCATGGATGCTCTCCTTGAAAGTCAGGACACGTTGTTTACCGAATCCAACCCGAATAAGCTCGATCTGGCAAGAAGCCTCTGGAAAACGCCCTCCGGAGGAGCCCATCACGAAGAGGTGTCCCGTGAGCCAGCCGCCGATCAGTCGTTTTCCTGTTCCCGAGATCGCCGATCTGCCGGAGGATATCCGCTCGCGCATCCTGGCCGTTCAGGAGAAGTCCGGCTTCGTGCCGAACGTTTTCCTCGTGCTAGCCCGCCGTCCGGACGAGTTCCGCGCCTTCTTCGCATATCATGATGCCCTGATGGACAAGCCCGGCAATGTCACCAAAGCCGAGCGCGAGATGATCGTGGTGGCCACCAGCAACGCCAACCAATGCCAGTATTGCGTCATTGCCCATGGGGCCATCCTGCGCATCCGCGCCAAGAACCCGCTGATCGCCGATCAGGTCGCGGTTAACTACCGCAAGGCGGACATCACGCCCCGGCAGAGGGCGATGCTCGATTTTGCCATGATGGTCGCTCTCGAGGCTCACACCGTGGGTGACGCGGACATTGCGGCGCTCAGCGCCCACGGCTTCAGCGAGGAAGACGTGTGGGACATTGCGGCGATCGCCGCCTTCTTCGCCATGTCGAACCGCCTTGCCAATGTCAGCAACATGCGGCCGAACGACGAGTTCTACATGCTCGGCCGTGTCGAAAAGCAGGCTTAGGGCAGGAGCACCTTGCCCGGATTAAGCCGATTGTCGGGATCGAGCGCCCTCTTGATTGTGCGAGCCAGCTCCATCTCGGTGGCAGCGCGATAGCGGGCGAGTTCGCCGACGCGGTACTGACCGATGCCGTGCTCAGCTGAGATGCTGCCGCCGAAGGCCGCCACCACGTCGTGCACGATGCGATTCACGACTCCTGCATCGTGATCGGGTCCAACGAGTATGTTGTAGTGGATGTTGCCATCGCCCAGATGCCCGAAGGCGTTCACACGCGTTCCAGGCGCTCCGGCAGCCAACGCTTCGCCTGCCTCGGACAGGAACCGCGGCACCTCCGTGAGCGGCACCGAGACATCGTGCTTGACGCTCTTGCCCTCACGCGCCTCCGACTCCGTCACATGCTCGCGCAGGGCCCAGAGCTGGGCCGCCTGCGCGCCTGATTCGGCAATGACGCCATCGAGGGCGATTTCCTGCTCGAAGGCTGCCCCCAGCATGGTCTCGGCGGCTTCACGAAGGCCGGCAAGGCTGGAGGCTGCCTCGATCAGCACGAACCACTCGCCTTCCGCGATGGGAGCCTTCAGGCCGGCGTGCTTGGCGACAAGCTGCATGGAAGTGGCCGAGATTAGCTCGAAAGCGGAGATCTGATCACCCAATTCGTCCTGAGCCAGCGCCAGGAGCCGCAGGGCGGCCGCGGGGTCGGCCACCGAAAGCAGCGCCGTCACGGCATGCTTCGGCCGCGGCAGGAGCCTCAAGACCGCTGCGGTCACGATACCGAGCGTGCCCTCGCTGCCGATGAAGAGTTGCTTCCAGTCATAGCCCGCATTGTCCTTGCGCAGCCGGCGCAGGCCGTTGGCAATGGTCCCGTCCGGCAGCACCACTTCGAGGCCGAGCACGAGGCTGCGGGTCATGCCGTAGCGCAGCACGTTCACGCCGCCCGCATTGGCTGCCACGACACCACCAATGGTGGCCGAGCCTTCCGCCGCCAGGCTGATCGGCAGGAGCCGGCCGGCAGCAGAAGCGGCGTCCTGCGCGACTTTCAGGATGCACCCGGCCTCCGCTTCGATCGTCAGGCCCACGGGATCCACATGGCGGATGGCCGCCATGCGGTTGAGGGACAGGACCACCTGCGTGCCGGACGCATCCGGAACCGCGCCGCCGGCGAGCCCCGTATTGCCGCCCTGGGGCACGATGGCCACCCCGGCCTCGCGGCAGATCTGCACAATCCCGGCGACCTGCTCGGTCGATGAGGGACGGACCACGCAAGCCGGCTTGCCCGGAAAGAGCTTGCGCCAGTCCACCGCATAGGGCTCAAGATCGGAAGGGTCCGTGACGATGCCCGCCGGTCCGACAAGACCCGTCAGGCGTTGCAGCAGATCCATCGACATCGTCATGGTAAGTCCTCGTAGCCGTGCGTTCACGGCATCGATTACCGCTCCTGACGGATCGCGGCGGGATCGTCAACGCGGTATCCACGAGAGCCAGGGTGAATGCAGCAGGGTTGCGCTCACTTCTTCCCGGATCCGGGCTCGGCCATCTTGCGGTGCTGCTCAGCCAGCACGCCGGCCGGGGTGACGGAGGCCAGAACGGTGGTGAACTTGTTCTTCCACCCGCTCACCACGTCGCCATCGCCGCGCATCATGGCGTCGAAGCCGGTCTTGGCCACATCGGCCGGATCGTCCTTCTTATCCTGCCCGACCTGGGTGTCTTCCATGCCCGCCCGCTCGAAGAACTCTGTCTCCGTAGCGCCGGGCATCAGGCAGGTCACCGTCACGCCCGTGTCCTTCAGCTCGTTGCGGAGCGCGAACGAGAAGGAATCGATGAAGGCCTTGGTGCCGTTATAGACTGCCTGGAACGAGCCCGGCATGAAGCCGGCAATGGATCCTGTGATAAGGATGCGCCCCTCACCGCGCGTTCGCATATCGCGTCCGACCTTCTGGATGAGATAGATCGTGCCAGTGATGTTCGTGTCGATCACATGGCGCACCTGGGCAAAGTCCTGATCCAGGAAGGCACGCCCGAGGCCATGGCCGGCATTGGCCAGGAGTGCGGCGACAGGCCGGCCATTCAGAGCTGCATAAAGCTTGTCGACCCCCTCGGTGGTGGCAAGGTCGGCCTCAACCGCATCGACGGAAGCACCAAGGGCTTGAAATTCCTTCGCCGCGTTGTGAATAGCCGCCTGATCGGCCGCAATCAGAAGGTCATAGCCGTTCTGGGCGCAAAGCTTGGCAAGCTCAAACCCGATGCCCGATGAGGCTCCGGTGACGACGGCGAGTGGCTTGGATGTATCGGGCATGGCGCTCTCTCTGCAGGTGTGACGGCATTCAACCGGCCACTGCTGGAGACGAGTGAGCCCGGCACATCAGCTTGAACTCCTGGAGGACGCGAGAGTTCAATAGCTTACTGCTGCCTGCGGCAGGCATCGTTCATGGAGCATCCTCGAGCCCGGCCAAAAAAGCGAATTTCGGACCCGATGCCACCCGGTTGCTTTCGCCCAGATGGCAAGATACCTTCACCATAACAATAACAACAGAACAGGCCCGGAGGGTCGGCAGTCGGGAGAAGCGCTCTTGGTTCCACAGGCAACGGCGACGCTGCGCGTCGCGGTGAGGGATTGCGCATACGGGCACGGCAGAGCCCTTGACGCGACCGAGCGTGTCGCCGGGATGAACTTTGCCGGAGGTGTGATGCCAGCACCTGCAGTGTCCTGCCGGAACAGCCCTGGATTGCCCCGTTCGTTCTGGACTCTCTCGATGCTGCTCGCCCTCCAGGGAAGTGCCGATGACTCTCGTTCTTGATGGCGTCTCGAAGAAGGTCGGAGCCTCCACGCACATCGAAGATGTCAATCTCACCCTGGAGCGTGGCTCGCTCAACGTGCTGCTTGGGGCGACATTGGCAGGCAAGACTTCCCTCATGCGGCTCATGGCCGGACTCGATGCACCGACGAGCGGTCGTGTGCTCGTCGATGGCAACGATGTGACGGGCTGGCCCGTGCAACGGCGCAGTGTCGCGATGGTCTATCAGCAGTTCATCAATTACCCCTCGCTGACCGTCTACGAGAACATCGCCTCCCCCTTACGCGTTTCCGGCGCAGCCCGGAACGAGGTCGATGTGCGTGTGCGCGATGCCGCCAAGCTGTTGAAGCTTGAGCCCTATCTCGACCGCAAGCCGCTCAACCTGTCCGGCGGCCAGCAGCAGCGGACCGCCATCGCGCGGGCGCTGGTAAAGGGCGCCGACCTTGTCCTCCTGGACGAGCCGCTGGCGAATCTCGATTACAAGCTGCGGGAGGAATTGCGCGAGGAGCTGCCGCGGGTCTTTGCAGCCTCGGGGGCCATTTTCGTCTATGCCACGACCGAGCCGTCGGAGGCCCTGCTTCTCGGCGGCAACACGGCCACCCTGTTCCAAGGCCGGGTGACGCAGTTTGGACCAACCCCGCAGGTATACCGGCAGCCGCATGATCTGGTCACGGCCCGCGTGTTCTCGGACCCGCCGCTCAACACCCTGAAAGCCCGCAAGGCGGATGGCGTTGCCACCTTGAGCACCGGCGGGCAGGTTCCTGCGATCGGACCTCTCGCCAGCGTTCCTGACGGCGAGTACACCGTCGGCTTTCGGGCTCATCATCTCACGCTCGAGCCCACCGGCACCCATGAGATCACGATCGCCTCGACCGTGTCCGTCGCCGAGATCACAGGCTCGGAGAGCTACGTGCATCTCGATGCGAGCGGCCATCGCTTCGTCGCCCTGGTGCCCGGCGTGAGGCGCCTGGAGCCGAAATCTCCCGTGACCGCCTATCTCGATCCCCGCCGCCTCTTCCTCTTCGATGCGGATGGCCGGCTCGCCGCGGCCGATCCCACTCAAAAAGCAGCGTGAGAAAGAACCATGGCCCGCATCACGCTCGATCATCTCGCCCATGCCTATAAGGCCAATCCCCGCAATGCGGAGGATTACGCCCTGAAGGAGATCAACCACGTCTGGAGCCAGGGCGGCGCCTATGCCCTGCTGGGGCCTTCAGGTTGTGGCAAGACGACCCTGCTCAACATCATCTCCGGCCTCGTGCGCCCGACGCGCGGGCGTGTGCTCTTCGACGAGCTCGACGTGACGGACCTGTCGACGGAGTCCCGCAACATCGCACAGGTGTTTCAGTTTCCCGTGGTCTACGACACGATGACCGTGCGCGAGAACCTCGCCTTCCCGCTCAAGAACCGGAACGTGCCCCGCGACAGGACGGCACGGCGGGTGGAGGAGATCGCCAGCCTTCTCGATCTCACCCGGGTGCTCGACCGCAAGGCAAGTAATCTCACGGCCGACATGAAGCAGAAGATCTCCCTTGGCCGCGGCCTCGTGCGCCCCGACGTGGCGGCGATCCTCTTCGACGAGCCGTTGACGGTGATCGATCCGCACCTGAAATGGCAGCTGCGCTCCACCCTGAAAGAGATCCATCGGGCACTGGACATCACCATGATCTACGTCACGCACGACCAGACCGAGGCGCTCACCTTCGCCGACAAGGTCGTGGTCATGCATGACGGCGCCGTGGTGCAGACCGGCACCCCGGAAGAGCTGTTCGAGCGCCCGGCTCATACCTTCGTGGGTCACTTCATCGGTTCGCCCGGCATGAACATCCTGCCCTGCCGGGTCGAGGGTTCAACTGCCTTCGTGGGCAACACCATGATTTCCCTCCGGCGCGTCTATCGCACTCTCTCCGACGGCGAGCATATCGAGCTCGGCATCCGGCCCGAATTCGTACGGCTCCAGCCGAAAGGTGCGGGCCTGCCCGTCCAGGTGAGGCGCATCGACGATATCGGGCGGGCACGCATCGCCCGCGTGGAGATGAATGGCCGCTCCCTTGCCGCGAGCGTTCCGGACGGCATCTCCATTGAAGGGAGGGAGGCTTCGCTCGTGCTCGATCCGAAGCACGTGCACATCTATGCCAACGGGCATCTGGTAGCGGGCGAAGCAAACGGAGGGCAAACGTCATGACAAAGCCCCTCAACAACAGGGCTTGGTTCTTCGTCCTGCCCGTCTTCGCGATTGTCGCATTCTCCGCCATTCTGCCGATCATGACGGTTGTGAACTATTCGGTGCAGGATACCTTCGGCAACAACCAGTTCTTCTGGAACGGCATCGGCTGGTTCCAGGAATTGCTCGATCCATCGAGCCAGCTCGGCGAGCAGTTCCTGTCCTCGCTCATGCGCACGCTGCTGTTCTCGGCCATCATCCTGCTGATCGAAGTGCCGCTCGGCATCGCCGTGGCCTTGTCCATGCCGCGCGAGGGTTGGACGGTGGCGCTCTGCCTTGTGCTCATGGCACTGCCGCTGCTCATTCCGTGGAACGTGGTCGGCACCATCTGGCAGGTCTTTGCCCGCGGCGACATCGGCCTCCTCGGCTGGGTCGTCAACCGTCTCGGCATCGACTACAACTACACGGGCGATCCCATAGATGCCTGGGTGACCATCATCGTCATGGATGTGTGGCACTGGACGAGCCTTGTGGCGCTTCTCTGCTATGCCGGGCTGAAATCGATTCCCGACGCCTATTACCAGGCCGCCCGCATCGACGGCGCCTCGCGCTGGGCCGTGTTCCGCACCATCCAGCTGCCGAAGATGCGGCGCGTGCTGCTGATCGCCGTGTTGCTGCGATTCATGGATTCCTTCATGATCTACACAGAGCCCTTCGTGCTCACCGGCGGCGGTCCAGGCAATGCCACAACCTTCCTGTCCATCGATCTGGTGAAGCTGGCCCTAGGCCAGTTCGATCTCGGCAAGGCCGCTGCCATGTCGCTGGTTTACAACCTGATCATCCTCGCCATCTGCTGGGTCTTCTACACCGTCATGACCAACGTGGATGCCGAGCGCGAGAGAATCGAAGCATGACCGGAACCATTGCCGTCGGCCGTTCGGACGTGAAGCCTGTGGCGGCACCTTTGGCTGCTAACCGCGCCCTGTCCGGTCCCCGCGTGAACGGACGCGTGGTGGTGATGACCCTCTATCTCCTGTTCCTGATGCTGCCGATCTACTGGCTCGTGAACATGAGCCTGAAGACAAACATGGAGATCACCTCAGGGCTCACGCTCTGGCCGCGTGACATCACCTTCGACAACTACATCAAGATCTTCACGGATGAGAGCTGGTACTCGGGCTACATCAATTCGCTCACCTACGTGCTCATCAATACGGTGCTGTCGATCGCCTTCGCGTTGCCGGCCGCCTATGCCTTCTCCCGCTACAGGTTCCTGGGCGACAAGCACCTGTTCTTCTGGCTGCTCACCAACCGCATGGCACCGCCGGCGGTGTTCGCCCTGCCCTTCTTCAACCTCTACTCGGCCATCGGCCTCTTCGACACGCCCTGGGCCGTGGCTTTGGCGCATTGCCTGTTCAACGTGCCGCTCGCCGTGTGGATTCTCGAAGGCTTCATGTCCGGCGTGCCACGGGAGATCGACGAGACAGCGGCCATCGACGGCTATTCCTTCCCGCGCTTCTTCATCAAGATTTTCATGCCGCTGATCGCCTCGGGCGTCGGTGTCGCGGCCTTCTTCTGCTTCATGTTTTCCTGGGTCGAACTGCTTCTGGCACGAACGCTCACGTCCGTAACCGCAAAACCTATTGCCGCCACCATGACGCGCACGGTTTCGGCGGCCGGCATGGACTGGGGCCTCCTGGCCGCCGCTGGCGTTCTGACCATCGTGCCCGGCGCGCTCGTGATCTGGTTCGTCCGCAACTACATCGCCAAGGGCTTTGCCCTGGGCCGGGTCTGAAGGAGAGCGCCATGCCTGATTTCGCCTGGATGGCTTGGACGTGGCAGACCGGCATCTTCTTTGCCGTCATCGCCAGCCTGTTGCTGACCATGATACTGCTGGCAGCGTATCGGCCTGAGACGGAACGCGTCGGCATCCTGCGCATCCCTACGACGCGCGGCGACCGGCTCTTCATTTCGCTTCTCGGCTCAGCGTTCATCCACCTCGCCTGGCTCGGGCTCGTTGGCCCGGATCTGTGGTGGGCATCGAGTCTTTCGCTCCTCTATGCGGCAGCGGTGTTCCGCTACGTGTGAGGAGAGGGAAACATCAAGACCTTGCGGTTCGCCCGGACCGCAGGGACCAAGACCGGTGCATCAACCGGCAGGGCATCACTTGGGAGGAACAGAATGAAACTCACCCAATCTCACCGGCGCCTGAAACTCTTCGTCTCGACCAGCGTCATCGCCATGACGCTCGGCACCAGTGCCGCTCTCGCCGGGATGGACGAAGCCCGTCGCTGGGTCGACAGCGAATTCCAGCCCTCGACGCTCTCGAAGGACGAGCAGCTGAAGGAGATGGAATGGTTCGTGAATGCGGCAAAGCCCTTCGCCGGCATGGAGATCAACGTGGTCTCCGAGACGATCACGACTCATGAATACGAGGCCAAGACGCTCGCCAAGGCGTTCTCGGAAATCACCGGCATCAAGCTCAACCACGACCTGATCCAGGAAGGCGACGTGGTGGAGAAGATCCAGACGCAGATGCAATCTGGACGGAACATCTACGATGCCTGGGTCAATGATTCAGATCTCATCGGCACCCACTTCCGCTACAAGCAGGCGATTGCGCTCACCGACTTCATGGACGGCGAAGGCAAGGACGTGACGAGCCCGACGCTCGACCTCAACGACTTCATCGGCCTGTCCTTCACCACCGCCCCGGACAAGAAGCTCTATCAGCTGCCCGACCAGCAATTCGCGAACCTGTACTGGTTCCGCTACGACTGGTTCCAGCGCCCGGACCTGAAGGAGAAGTTCAAGGCCAAGTACGGCTACGACCTCGGCGTGCCTGTGAACTGGTCGGCCTATGAGGATATCGCCGAATTCTTCACCAACGACGTGAAGGAGATCGACGGTGTCAAGGTCTACGGACACATGGACTACGGCAAAAAGGATCCGTCGCTCGGCTGGCGCTTCACCGATGCCTGGCTCTCCATGGCCGGCAACGGCGACAAGGGCCTTCCGAACGGCCTGCCGGTCGATGAATGGGGCGTGCGCATGGAGGGCTGCCGCCCTGTCGGCTCCTCGGTCGAGCGCGGCGGCGACACAAACGGCCCTGCCGCAGTCTATTCTATCGCCAAATATCTCGACTGGATGAAGAAATATGCCCCGCCGCAGGCGAACGGCATGAACTTCTCCGAGTCCGGACCGGTGCCGGCGCAGGGCAACATCGCCCAGCAGATGTTCTGGTACACCGCCTTCACGGCCGATATGGTGAAGCCGGGCCTGCCAGTGATGAACCAGGACGGGAAGCCGAAATGGCGCATGGCTCCCTCCCCGCACGGCGCCTACTGGAAGGATGGCATGAAGCTCGGCTACCAGGACGTGGGATCTTGGACCCTGCTGAAGTCAACGCCGCTCGAGCGCCGCAAGGCGGCCTGGCTCTATGCGCAGTTCGTCACCTCGAAGAGCGTGTCGCTGAAGAAGAGCCACGTGGGCCTCACCTTCATCCGTGAGAGCGACATCTGGGACAAGAGCTTCACCGAGCGCGCGCCGCAACTCGGCGGCCTCGTTGAGTTCTATCGCTCGCCCGCTCGCGTGCAGTGGTCGCCCACCGGCAATAACATCCCGGACTACCCGAAGCTCGCACAGCTCTGGTGGCAGAACATCGGCGATGCAGCCTCCGGCGCCAAGACTCCGCAGCAGGCGATGGACTCGCTGGCAGCTGCACAGGATGACGTTCTCGGACGTCTCGAGCGCGCCAACGTGCAGGGCGAATGCGGTCCGAAGCTGAACCCCAAGACCTCAGCCGAGGAATGGTTCAAGAAGGCCGAAGCCGCCGGCACCATCGCGCCCCAGCGCAAGCTGGCAAACGAGAAGCCGAAAGGCGAGACGGTGGATTACGACACGCTCATCAAGAGCTGGCCGGCCAATCCGCCCAAGCGCAGCTGATCGACAGGAGGCCCCGCTGGCAACAGCGGGGCCTGTTTCTACACGCAGTCAACTCGACTTCACTCTGTCACAGTTACTTCTGCGCTTGTGGCTGCCGCCAGGGACATTCCACAAAGCGGGTCAGGAATAAGCACTACGCAGGTCGAGAGTGCTTCTTTCTCCGATATTCTGATAGTTCTCCGCAAGCCAGCTCCGGGCAGCCGCCCGGCCTAGATCCCTGAGCGTCTCGAAGAACTCCCATTTGGCGCTCAGGCGCGAGGCGGCGGCAAACTCGTCGAGCAATTCGCCGCCGTGGATCCGGTGCATCAGCACCCGCTTGTAGTCCTGCGTCGAGAGCTTGCCTTCATCGATCAGACGCGTGACGAAATCGACGGCCCGGAGCTCCTGGAGGAGATGGGCATTGAACGTGATCTCGGTCAGACGGTTCTGGATTTCCTGGGGGGTCTGCGGCGTCGACCGGCGTTCGATCGGGTTGATCTGAACGAGCACGATATCGTCCGCCTCTGTTTCGTAGAACAACGGAAACAGCGCAGGATTGCCGGAATAGCCCCCATCCCAATAGGGCTCGCCATCGATCTCGACGGCCTTGAAGATCATGGGCAGGCAGGCCGAGGCGAGAACATGATCGACGGTCAGCTCAGGGCCGGTGAAGAGCCGGATCTTCCCGGTCCAGACATTGGTCGCCGCGATGAAAAGCTTGGCATCCGTGCAGGCGCGCACCCGGTTAAAATCGATCAGCTGATTGAGGGCATCCCGCAAGGGATTGATGTCGAGCGGGTTCAGATCATAGGGGCTCGCCACCCGCGACCAGGCATCGAGCCAGAGATGGGTCGTTGCGCTGCCGATGCTCCAGAAGCTCAGCATGCGATCGAACAGCGAGCGCTGCACAGGCGACAGACTGCCATCGAGGCTGACGCGCTGCCAGAACGTGCGGAGCTGCTCGCGTGCACCATCCCGGCCGCCTTCGAGCCAACCCTCGAAGAGAACAACCGCGTTCATGGATCCGGCGCTGGCACCGGAGATCGCCTCGATGGCGAGGCGGCCATCTTCAAGCAGATAGTCGAGAACGCCCCAGGTGAAGGCGCCGTGAGCCCCGCCGCCCTGCAAGGCGAGCGAAACCGGCTTCTCGGCGTCCGGGCTCCTCAGCCCGCGGACAGGGTGGCTGATCTTCTTGGCGCGTCCGGTCATCAAAGGCTCCCAATCTCGGTCAGCCTAACACGAGGAGCATTCTGCGGGGCAATCCTGGGCCGCTCTAGATTGCTATCACTCTGAATGGAGGCAATAGGCACGCAACAGTCGGGACCGGGCAGCCATGGCAGAACCGGCTTGACGGGGGACGCGATGTATTACAGGAACATGAGAGGATGCCGGACATGCTCCGGCACAAGCCGAGGAGGAAACGTTTCCTCTTAGGCAGAAGGTGACCCTCCTTCTTAGGAAGGGCCTGTAGCTCAATGGTTAGAGCCGGCCGCTCATAACGGTCTGGTTGCAGGTTCGAGTCCTGCCGGGCCCACCAATCTTTTCAATGGTTTAAGACGCCTTTGGCAGCCCCCTGGCCACCGTTTGTCGCCGGGCGCGCTCTTGATCCAGACGCAAATCGACCATCTGTCTGGTCTCATAGCCGGTGGAGGAAGAGATGGGGCTGCTTGTCGACGGGGTCTGGCAGGACCGATGGTACGACACCAAGACTACGGGCGGGCGCTTCGTACGCACGAACGCGGTTTTCCGCAACTGGGTCACCGCGGACGGGTCCCCGGGCCCGACCGGTGAGGGCGGGTTCAAAGCCGAGGCTGGGCGCTATCACCTCTACGTATCCCTCGCCTGCCCCTGGGCCCACCGCACCCTGATCATGCGCCAGCTGAAAGGCCTGGAGGCCATGATCGGCGTTTCCGTCGTACATTGGCGCATGCTGGAACACGGCTGGACCTTCGAGGACGGTCCCGGCGTCATTCCGGACCCCATCCATGACGCCCGCTACCTACATCAGGTCTACACCGCCGCCAAGGCCGACTATTCGGGACGCGTGACGGTGCCGGTGCTCTGGGACAAAGCAAAAGGCACTATCGTCAGCAATGAATCCGCCGAGATCATCCGCGTGATGAACGCGGCCTTCGACGGCATCGGAGCAAAGCCTGGCGACTACTACCCCGAGGGTCTCCGGCCTGAGATCGACGCCTTGAACGCCCGCATCTACGATCATATCAACAACGGCGTCTACAAGGCAGGCTTCGCGACGACGCAGCAGGCCTATGAAGAGGCCGTCCGCCCGCTCTTCGAGGCGCTCGACACGCTCGACGAGCGCCTGTCCTCACGCCGTTATCTCTGCGGCGACGGACTCACCGAAGCCGACATCCGGCTGTTCACCACGCTTGTGCGCTTCGATCCCGTCTATGTCGGCCACTTCAAGTGCAACCTGCGCCGCATTGCCGATTACCCGCACCTGTCCGGTTACCTGCGCGACCTCTACCAGACGGACGGCATCGCCGAGACCGTGAACATGGCTCATATCAAGGGGCACTATTACGAGAGCCACAAGACCATCAATCCAACCGGCATCGTGCCGGCCGGGCCCGTGCTGGACCTCGATGCGCCACATGGACGCGAGCGCCTTCAGGGCCGGTAGACCTCGATCGCTTCCGCGAATCCTTCTACCGCATGAGCGCCTAGCGGCGAAGGATTGCCCCACAGGTGCTCCACGAAAGGTTTCGACATGAGGAGCGGCTCGCCCAGCCGCTTGTTCAGTTCGGCGATGCGGCTTGCGAGATTCACGTCGCGACCGATCACGGTGAAGTCGAGGCGCTGGCCGGAACCCACATTGCCATAGGCCGCATCGCCGTGATGCAGGGCAAAGCCCACGCTGATCGGCACCGGGAAGCGGCCTTCGCTGTTCGCCGCCTCGATGCGGCGAAGCGCATTGGTGGCGGCCGTGAGCGCCGATTGCGCCGCGCCGCCCGTGTCGTCGCCCTTGTCGCGCACGATGGCGAGAACGCCGTCTCCCAGATATTTCAGCACCTCGCCGCCTTCGTCCTCGATGGGTGGCACGAGGCAGTCGAAATAGGTGTTCAGCAACTCCACTGCGCTCTCGGGGCTCAGCGTCGACGAGATATGCGTGTAGTCGCGCATGTCGGCGAACAGAATGGCCGAGCGGATGCGCGTCACCTGCCCGCGCTGAATCGCCCCGGAGAGGATCGCCTTGTGCGGGCCGTCGCCCACATAGACGCGCAACACCTCGTCGAGGCGATTGCTGGTCGCCCGCAGTTCAGTCACGAGGGCGAAAGAGGGCATCACCATGCGCAGGATCGCCAGCTCGCGCTGGCCGAACCCACCCGGGGTCCGGGTCGCAAACGAGATCGCGTTCTCGGCACCGTTGGTGAACTGGATCGGGACCGTCACGTATTGCCGGTAGCCCGCCTCCTTCAATTCCGGAATGACCGGGAAGAGATCATCGGGCGTCTCGTCGAGATCGAGAATGAGCCACTCGCCGGTGCGGTTCACATAGGCGAAGGGGCTTGCTTGATATATATCCTCGCGCCGGTCGCCATGCGGCAGGTAGCGCACGACGGTGCCCTCCTCCCGAGTCCAGAATCGGCCGATGCCGGCATATTCCGTATGCAGGGCCTCGATGGCCGAAACCGCCCGATCGATCGGCAGTCCCAGATCGATCAGCCGGTTGAGGAAGCCGGTCAGGACCTCGTTCGCATCCTCCATCCGGGCCGCGATGGTGACGAGCCAATCCCGCAGGGCGACGACGCGCGACAGGCTCTCCTTGTCGAGGCTCTTGGCCATGGTCAGGAGATCGTCCGAAAAGGCTGTAGCGGGAGGAAGCGTCATAAGGCCAAGGTGTGGTGTCCCCGTGAAACCTTCAAGTCGGGGGAGGCGTTCGCCCGGGAAAGCTGCTATGCGCCTCAATTGGGCAATCATTTTGACAAGGGGCCAGGCCCCATACAGAGCCGGACCATGGCAAGCATCGATACGCTTTTCGTCACTAAAGTCTACCGCGCCGAGCTGACCGGCGCCAAAGCCGAACAGCGCAACGCCGAGCTTGAGGCTGCGAGCTTGTCCATCGCGGAGGATGACGAGGCCGGCCAGCGCTGGTGCGCCAAGCACGGCTATCCCGGCTACACGTCCTACGCATCCCTCAACGACCTGCCCTGGCGGGTCCCGGTCTTCGGTGACCTCCTGAAGGAGATCGACAAGCATGTGGCGGCCTTTGCCAAGGAGCTGGAATACGACCTTCAGGGCCGCAAGCTCGTCATGGACAGCCTCTGGATCAACATCCTGCCTCCCGGCGGCATTCACACCTCGCACATCCATCCGCATTCGGTGATCAGCGGCACCTATTACGTGACGATCCCGGAGGGCGCGAGCGCCCTCAAGCTGGAGGACCCGCGCCTCGGCTTCATGATGGCGGCCCCGCCCCGCAGGTCCAAGGCCAAGCCTGAAAATCGGCAGTTTGCCTATATGAAGCCCGTTCCCGGTACCGTGCTGCTGTGGGAAAGCTGGCTGCGCCATGAGGTGCCCCTCAACGAGGCGGAATCCGAGCGGATCAGCATCAGCTTCAATTACGCGTGGCAGTAAGGTTCAAACCTCCGCCCACATCCGGAAGAGGTTGGCGCTGCTCTTTGCCAGCAGGTCGAATTCCGGCGTCTTTCCCGACTGCGCGAAGATGTTGCGCTTGGCGGTCTCCAGGTCGAAGAGAAGCTCCCGCTTGGCGCTGTCGCGCACGTAGCTCTGCGCCCAGCCTACGGCGACGAGGCGCTCGCCGCGGGTGACGGGCGCCACCCGGTGCAGGCTCGTCGAATCATAAGCCACGAGATGGCCCGCAGGGAGCTTTACCTCCTCCTCGCCCGAGACGGATTCGATCACGAGTTCACCGCCCTCATAGGAATCCGGATCGGCCAGGAAGAGCGTGAAGGAGATGTCCGTGCGAATGCCGTTCATCAGGGGATTGTCCACGTGGGAGCCATATTCCTTGCCTTGGCCGTAGCGGGCGAAGATCAAGGGCGTCAGGGCCTTCGGACGGACGGCGAGGCTGAAGACCTCGTTGCCGGCAATAGCCTTCGTTACCTTTTCCCGCAGGAGGCTGAGCGCTGCTCCCTCACGGGCCTGCTCGTTGTCCTTGACCAGCTTGGCACTCCACCCTGCTGTGGCGCGGCCATCCTCGAAGCGCATGGAGCCCAGCATGGAACGAGCCTCTTCGAGCTCGGTCGGGGTCAGGACATCAGCAATCGTCATGAGCATGAGTGAGGCACCTTCGCGCTTGCCAGGACACCCCTTATTATGTAGCTAAGTATCTGTAAAGACTAGTAGTTTTTAGCAATTCCAAACTAGCCGGCGGCGATCTTGTCCTGCCGACGGGAAATCGCATGAAGAGACGGAAGATTTGGGCGGGCCTGGGCACCGCCGTCATGGTTGCGGTACCGGCAGCCTCCCAGGCAACGATGATGGATGTCCAGACCCGGCAGCCCGGGGTTGAGGCCAAGGCGGATCAGGCCCTGCTGCAGCTTGCCCAGCACCAGGGCCATGGAGCCGCAGCTCCGGCCGCGACCTCGGGCGGAGAGGGCGATGAAGGCGGGGCCGGCGGCGCGCAGCTTCCCCCGGCGCTGCACCTCTACCGCGGCATCGAAATGATCCGCGGCCACCTTCTTGTCGGCGGGGAGCTGATCGAAGCCAGCCGCTGGGCCGATGCCCTGCCTCACTTCCTGCACCCCGAGGGAGAGATCTATGCCAGCATTCGCGACGATCTGAAGACCTTCAGCATCGCGCCCTTCCAGGTGGCCCTGAAATCGCTTTCTCAGACGGTGAAGGCTAAGAACAAGGAAGCCTATGCCCGTGCCCGTGCAGCGCTCGAGGAGCGCCTTGCCGCTGCCGAGACGGCGGTGAAGGCCAAGGAAGAGAACGGCACCTATTTCGTGCTCGAGACTGCGCTCGAGGTGCTGCAGCAGGCCGCCGATGAATATGCGGAAGCCGTCGAGAAGGGCCGCATTGCCAACGTGGTCGAGTACCAGGATGCGCGCGGCTTCGTGATGGAGGCCGACCGCCTCGTGGGAACGGTGATGCCCGCTGCGACTGCTAAGAACGCGGATGCAGCCAAGGCCGTTCAGGCAAGCCTCGCCGATCTCAAGGCCGTCTTCCCGTCCGTGACGCCGCCGAAGCAGGCCGTCAAGGATTCCGGGGATTTCCTGAGCACCATCGCGAAGTTCGAACTTCAGCTCGGAAACCTGCGCTAGGATCGATGGTGCGCGAAGGTTTCGCCAGGGCCGGCCGTTTGCTTGCGGGACTCGTGCTCGCAAGCCTCGTGAGCGGAGCGGCCGACAGGCCCGCTCCGTTCGATGCCGCGCATTGGCGCGCGATCTTTGCGCGCCCCGATCACACGCCGACACCGCCGGACAATCCGGCCACGCCCGAGAAGATCGCGCTCGGAGCGAAACTGTTCGACGACACCCGCCTGTCGGGCGACGGCATGACAGCCTGTTCGACCTGCCATCAGGCCGATCTCTCCTTCTCCGACGGCATCGACCGGCATGTGGGCCATGATGGGCAGGCGCTCGACCGGCGCACGCCGCCCTTGTGGAATCTAGCCTGGGGCCTGTCCTTCTTCTGGGACGGAAGGGCACCGAGCTTGGAGGCCCAGGCAATGGCCCCCATCGAAAACGAACGCGAGATGGCGGGCAATCTGCGGACAGCCCTGCAGGTCCTCGCTTCCGATCCCCAGATGCCAAAGGAGTTTTCCGCTGCCTTCCCGGAGGATCCTGCGGTCACTCAAGACAACCTGGCAAAGGCCCTTGCGGCCTTTCAACGAACGCTCGTCTCGCCGGAAACGCGCTTCGACCGCTGGGTCAAGGGCGACGACAACGCGCTGGAGCCGGACGAACTGGCGGGTTTCTCTCTCTTCGTCGGCAAGGCGGGCTGCGTTGCCTGCCATCAGGGCTGGCGCTTCACCGACGAGGCCCTCCACGACATCGGCCTGCCTGGCACCGACAAGGGACGTGGGCCGGTGCTTGGCGTGCCGGCGGCCGATCACGCCTTCAAGACGCCGAGCCTGCGCGAGCGCGTCTGGAGCGCGCCCTACATGCATGACGGCTCGCTCACCACCTTCGAGGATGTGGTCGATCATTATGCGGATCGCATCGTGAAGCGCCCTACCCTCTCGGCCGATCTGCCGAAGCAGATCGAGCTCAGCGCGACGGAGCGCGCGCAGCTCGTTGCCTTTCTGAACACCCTGTCCGGCGACGATCCCCCGCGCCCCGCAAGGCTGCCGGCGAAAGCGATGACATGGGGCGCAAGCGTCGATGCTGTCGTGGCCTCTACTATCAGCCAGAAGGACCGCCGCTTCTCGCCCGGTGCGATCCTCATGAAGGCGGGCGAAGCGCTGCGCATCCTCAACGATGATACCCGCGTGCACAATGTGCGCGTAGACGGGCCGGCCAAAAGCTTCATTTCGGATGCCCAGAACCCTGGCGACACGGTGAACATCGGGTTCGATCAGCCGGGGCAATACGACGTGATCTGCGGCATTCACCCAGACATGCGACTGAGCGTGACCGTCTCGACGGCACGGGCCCGCTGAGGCAGCGAAGACGGAAAGAAAAATACACGCCTCGTTTTCGGCGACAGAGACCCGGAATCTGCGCTAAAACCTCGTCATGCCAATGCCTCGTGACGACGATACTCTCTTTGCCGCTCTGATCGCCCGCGATCCCTCTTATGAAGGGTTCGCCTATGTGGGCGTGAAGACGACCGGCATCTTCTGCCGCCTGACCTGCCCGGCCCGCAAGCCGAAGCGCACGAACGTCATATTCTTCTCCTGCCGGGATGCTGCCCAGGAGGCGGGCTTTCGCCCCTGCCTGCGCTGCAAGCCCCTCGACATCAAGCCGCCTGCAAGCGAGGCTTTCCATACGCTGAAAGAGCGGATCAAGACAGAGCCCGACAGGCGGTGGAGTGCACAAGACCTGAAGACTCTCGGATACGATCCGTCGACGGTGCGCCGTGCCTTCCAGCGCGAATACGGCGTCACCTTCGTGCAATATGCCCGGTCACAGCGGCTGGGGCTTGCCGTCGATACCCTCCAGCACGGAGGCTCCGTCACGGATGCCCAGCTCGATGCCGGCTACGAGTCGGGCAGCGGCTTTCGCGAAGCCATCAACCGCCTCATCGGCGATGCGCCGGTCCGCACGGCCGCGCACCAGATCCTCACGGCACAATGGCTCGACACGCCCATCGGGGCAATGCTGGCCGTGGTGGACGATGCGGGCATCCATCTGCTCGAATTCGCCGAGCGCAAAGCACTTCCCAAAGAGATCAAGCGGCTGCGCGAGCGTGTCGGACCGATCCGCTTCGGCCATCACCCGATGATCGACAGGCTTGCCGGTGAGCTGGAGCAATACTTTTCTGGGCAGCTGACGGCATTCGCCATACCGGTCGTCCAGAAGGGCACGGCATTTGAGGCGGGCGTCTGGGATGCATTGCGACAGATTCCAGCCGGTCAGACACGCAGCTACGGCGCACTCGCAGCCGCGATGGATCGCCCGAACGCAGTGCGGGCGGTGGCAAGGGCGAACGGTGCCAATCAGGTGGCGATCATCGTGCCCTGCCATCGGGTGATCGGCGCCGATGGGTCCATGACCGGCTACGGCGGCAAGATTTGGCGCAAGCAATGGCTGTTGAATCACGAACAGCGCATGGCACTATCACAATCGCAGACCTGAGGTGAAAGATGTCCGATCAAGTCACGAAAGCCCAGAAGTTCAAGACGCTCCACGTTCCGGGCCATCCGATCATCCTGTTCAATATCTGGGATGCGGGCACCGCGAAAGCCGTGGCGGCAAGTGGCGCAAAGGCGCTCGCGACCGGTAGCTGGTCGGTTGCAGCAGCGCATGGATTCGAGGACGGCGAGCATATGCCCTTCGATCTGGCGCTAGCCAATCTGGAGCGCATTACGGCCGCCATGGAGCTTCCGGTGACCATCGACCTGGAGAGCGGCTATAGCGTGACCCCAGACGGTGTCGGCATGACCGTCGCCCGCGCGCTGGAGGCGGGGGCCATCGGCTGCAATCTTGAGGACAGCGCGCGTGAGACCGGGCCTTTGCGCACGATCTCCGAACAGGCGGCGCGGCTCAAGGGCGCGCGGCACGCAGCCGACAGGCTGGGTATTCCCGCCTTCCTCAATGCGCGCACCGACGTGTTTCTCATCGCTCCCGCAGATACGCATGAAGGCCTCGTTGCAGAGGCCCTCGAACGCGCGCGTGCCTATGCCGATGCCGGTGCGGACGGCTTCTTCGTGCCGGGCCTCGTCAATGAGGCATTGATCGCGCGTGTGGTCGAAGGCTCGTCTCTGCCGGTGAATGTCATGTTCAATACAGCCATGCCGCCGGCTGCACGTCTCGCAGAGCTCGGCGTCGCCCGCATCAGCCACGGGCCCGGACCGTATCGGATGATGATGAAGGCGCTGGAAAGCGCTGCAAGAGAAGCCCTGCTCTGACAGGGCCAACCTCACCTCAAGCGCGCGCCTTCTCGATCCTAGGCAGGAAGTAGGCGAGCAGCCCGATGGCCGGCAGGAACGAGCAGATCTTGTAGACTGTCTCGATGCTGGTCATGTCGGCAAGCTGCCCCAGGGCTGCGGCGCCTAGACCTCCCATGCCGAAGGACAGGCCGAAGAACAGGCCTGCAATGGTTCCGACGCGACCGGGCACGAGCTCCGTTGCGTAGACGAGGATGGCCGAAAAGGCGGAGGCGAGCACAAGGCCGATGATGACGCTCAGCACCGCCGTCCAGAACAGGCCGACATAAGGCAGCAGGAGCGTGAAGGGTAGCACGCCGAGGATCGAGATCCAGATCACGTAGCGCCGTCCGATCCTGTCGCCCACCGGGCCGCCGAGCAGCGTGCCTGCCGCCACCGCCCCGAGGAAGATGAACAGGTAAATCTGCGCATCCTGAACCGACACCTGGAACTTCGAGATCAGGTAGAAGGTGTAGTAGCTGGTGAGCCCGGCCATGTAGAAGTTCTTCGAAAAAACCAGCAGCATCAGGATCGTGATCGAGAGGGCGATGCGCTTGCGCGAAAAGGAGGACTTCCTCTCCATCGCCTTCGGCTTTGCCTTCAATTCCACCAGCTTGTCCCGGTACCAGCGCCCGACCGAGAACAGGATCAGCATCGCCAGCAGCGCCACCGCGGAAAACCAGGCAATGCTGCCCTGTCCGAACGGCACCACGATGAATGCCGCCAGCAGCGGCCCCAGTGCCGTGCCCGCATTGCCGCCGACCTGGAACACCGATTGCGCCAGCCCGTGCCGTCCGCCGGACGCCATGCGGGCGACGCGGGAGGATTCCGGATGGAAGACCGACGAGCCCATGCCGACGAGCGCAGCGCCTAAGAGCAGCATCGGATACGAATGCGCCTGCGAGAGCGTCAGAAGGCCGATGAGCGTGAAGCCCATGCCGACCACGAGGGAGAAGGGTTGCGGCTTGCGATCAGTGAATGTGCCGACCAGCGGCTGCAGCAGTGATGCGCTCATCTGGAAGGTGAGCGTCAGCAGGCCGATCTGCCCAAAGTCGAGGCGGTAATTGTCCTTGAGGATCGGATAGATCGCCGGGAGCAGCGACTGGATGAGGTCGTTCAGCATGTGGGACACGCTGATGGCAATCAGGATGGGCACTGCGACCCTTTCCGCCGAAATCTGGACGGTCGCAGCGGGCATGACAGGAGATTTGGTGTCCATCAGATGTTCTTTGTTATCGGACCGAGCCTGAGACTCGGGCCTTCTGCAGCGTTTCCGATTCTCCTATAGCCCAGAATGGGATGTTGATCTCCTGCCCATCCTGCAATCCAGGGCTACGGCTCAGGCGGGGCAAGCTTCCTGTTCGTGCCGGGCCGTGACCGAAATGCAACAAAATAGCGCATAGGTCACAACTTTTTCCCATTTGATGTCTAAGCCCGAAACCCAAGGAATAAGCCCGGCAACGGGACAGTGTGAGAACAAGGGGTATTTCATGTCTCAGGCCACATCCTACGAGCAATTGATGCTCGAACTGGTGAACCGGGAACGCGCGAAGACAGGGGCTCAGCCGCTTGCCTTCAACGGCAACCTCAACGATTCGGCGGATGCGCACAGCAACTGGATGATCTCAACTGACATCTTCAACCACACAGGAGTGAGCGGCACATCCCCGCATCAGCGGATGATCAACGCCGGTTACAGCTTCACCGGATCTTGGACATCAGGAGAGAACATCGCCTGGGCGAGCCTCCGGGAGCCGACAGGGCTGCAGGACGAGGTGGAACTGCTGCACACGAACCTGATGAACAGCGCGGGCCATAAAGCCAACATCCTCAATGGCAAGTTCCAGGAAATCGGCATCGGGTTTCAGACCGGGGGCTACCTGACCTGGGACGCGGCCTTCGTAACGCAGAATTTCGCCCGCTCGGGCACTAAGACCTTCCTGACCGGCGTCACCATGGACGACAAGGATGGCGACCGGTTCTACGATATCGGCGAAGGGCTCGGCGGGCTCACCGTCTCGGCCGTGAGCGCGAGCGGGGCCAAGTATACGACCACGACAGGGGCTGCAGGAGGCTACAATCTGGCCTTGGCAGCAGGCGCCTATACGGTCACGTTCTCCGGGGGCGGCTATGCCTCCGTCACCAAGCAGGTGACCGTCGGGCCCTCGAACGTGAAGCTCGATCTCATCGATCCGGCAGCCGCCACCAGCAGCCCGATCATCGGCACGGCGGCGGCCAACAGCCTCTCCGGCACTTCGGCCGCCAACACGATCAAGGGCATGGGCGGCAACGACAAGCTCTATGGCAAGTCCGGCAACGATAAGCTTTACGGCGGCACCGGAAACGACGGGCTCGTGGGCGACAGCGGCAATGACCGGCTTTATGGCGAGAGCGGCAAGGACAGGCTCAATGGAAGCAGCGGCAACGACATTCTCACCGGCGGCTCCTATGCGGATACCTTCCGCTTCGTGGGCAAGTGGGGAGCCGACAAGATCACCGACTTCACGAACGGCGTCGACCACATCGACCTGCGCGGCAACGGTCTGAGCTTCCGTGAACTCAGCATCGCCCGCGGCAATGGCGACGGCGACGGCGTGGCGGATGACGTGATCATCAAGGCCGACGGCCAATCGATTGCTCTGCTCAACGTGAAGGTCGCGCTGATCGGCGCTTCGGACTTCTTGTTCTGAATTTACTTGCGTAGACACAGAAAAAGGCGGGCTTTTGGCCCGCCTTTTTGCTGATCCGTTGTCGTGTCTCTTATTCGGCTGCGACGAGAACTGTCTCCCGTGCAGGAGCGCGCGTTTCGATGGCGCCGTCATAGAGTGCTTGATCGAGAACGCCCTCCTCCTTTGCCACGAGTACTGGCACGAGAACCTGACCGGTAACGTTGGTCATGGTGCGCATCATGTCGACCACGCGGTCGATGGCGATGATGTAGCCGATGCCTTCGAGCGGCAGGCCGGCAGTGCTCAAGGTGAGCGTCAGCATCACGATCGAGGTGCCGGGCACGCCGGCGGTGCCGAGCGAACCGAGCACGGCCGTGAGGCCAATGAGCACATATTGCGTGACCGTGAGATCGAGTCCGAAATACTGCGCGATGAAGATCGACGCGATGGCGGGATAGATCGCCCCGCAACCGTCCATCTTCACGTTGGCGCCAAGCGGCACCGCGAAGCTCGCATAGCTCTGTGGCACGCCGAGCTTCTCGACCGCGACGCGCAAGGACATCGGCAGGGTGGCGAGGCTCGACGAGGTCGCAAAAGCCATTTGCATCGCCGGCGCTGCACCGCGGAAGAAGCGTCCCACTTTGAGACCATGCAGCTTCAACAGGCCGCCATAGACCACGATGATGTGGAACAGGCAGGCGATATACATGGCGGCGATGAACTTGCCGAGCGGCAGCAGCGATGACAGGCCATAGCGCCCAACCACCCAGGCGATCAGCCCGAAGGTGCCGATGGGCGTGAGCTGCAGCACCCAGCGGGTGATACGGAATACGAGGGTTGCGCCCTGATCGACCAAGTTTCGGATGCCAGCCGTCTTCTCGCCGAGCGACACGAGGGCCGCGCCGACGATGCCGGAGAAGAACAGCACCTGCAGCACATTGGTGTCGGCCATGGCCTTGATCGGGTTCGTGGGCACGATGCCGATCAGCACCTCGAGCGGTGTCGGGATCGTGCGCGACTTCACCTCGCCGAGCGGCAGGTTCGACAGGCCGAGACCCGGGTCGATCAGGTGGCCGAACGTGATGCCGACCAGAACGGCAATCGCCGAAGTGGCGACGAACCAGAACAGCGTGCGCAATCCGAGGCGCGCCACGTTACCGGCTTCCGCGAGCTTCGCCACGCTGGACGTGATGGTGAAGAACACCAGCGGGATGACGATCATCCGCACGAGGTTCAGGTAGATGTCGCCCAGAGGCTTGAACCAGACGGCTGCCTGCTCGCCGGCCAGCACGCCTGCGAGGATGCCGAGGGCAAAGCCCACTGCGACCCGCTGCCAGAGCGGACGGGTAAACCACGGTTGAAACATGTGGATTGCCTTATATTTACGAAGATATATGCAAATAATACATGACCGGGCGCAGCACAAATGTCGCAGGTGCAGGGCTGAGGGTGCTCGCGTGCATGGATAGAGGCGACTCACAATGGTGTGTGGCGGGTTGTGGTCGAGAACCGCGGTCCCATTTCGGGGTTTGTCCGACCGTCAAGAAGAGCTACCGATGATCTCATGACCCTATCGCAACCTGGCTTTCGACAGTTTTGCACATCGCTCCTGCTTCTTGTCGCCGGTAGTGTCGGTGTGGCGGCTCAACCCGCCTCTCCTCCCCCGGTCGTTCCCGACGCCCGGCTGATCGAGGAGACAGTCGAACGAGCCAAGGACCTGCCCAATCTCCGTTCGCTCATTGTCTCGCACAACGGGACCGTCCTGACGGAGCAGGCGCTTGGCGGCGCGAGGCTGGATCGTCCGACGAACATCAAGTCCGCCTCCAAGACCATCATGTCAGCCCTTGTGGGCATCGCCATCGAGCGCGGGATTCTGACGGGTGTTGATCAGCCGGTTGCGTCGATCCTCGATCAGAGCATTCCGTCCGACGCCGATCCGCGCGTGAGGCAAATCACCATCGGGCATCTGCTTTCCATGCAGGCCGGGCTGGAGCGCACCTCCGGCCGCAATTACGGCGCCTGGATCAGCACCGGCAACTGGGTGCGCGATGCTCTCTCGCGCCCCTTCGCAGATGAGCCGGGCGGACGCATGCTCTATTCGACTGGCAGCACACATCTGCTCTCTGCAGCGCTCACCCGTGCTTCGAAGCGCAGCACCCTGGAGCTTGCCCGCGAGTGGCTCGGCGAGCCGCTCGACATCACCATTGCGCCCTGGACCCGCGATCCTCAAGGCATCTATCTCGGCGGCAACGAGATGGCGCTCTCGTCCCGTGCGCTCCACCGCTTCGGCGAGATGGTTCGCCAGGGTGGCACCATCGACGGCAGGCGCGTGGTGTCGGAGAACTGGATCAGGGAATCGTGGACCCCGCGCACGTCGTCACCCTTCACCGGCGATGCTTACGGCTATGGCTGGTTCATGCGCGACATGCACGGACACAAGGCTCATTACGCCTGGGGTTTCGGCGGGCAGATGCTCTACGTGATCCCCAGCCTCGGACTGACGATCACCATGACCTCCGACCCGACGGAGCCGTCACGGGAGGACAACTATATTGGTCAGCTTCACGCGCTCGTTGCAGACGGCTTCGTTCCAGCGCTTCTGCCGAAGTCAGAGGACACGACCGGCAGCGTTGGCCCTAACGGCGGGCAGGCACCAAGCCCCTGATTAGTCGAGCAAGAGCCTCAGCACCAACGGAAGAAGCAGCGCCGTCACCAGGGCATTCAACCCCATGGCGATCCCTGCGAATGTGCCGGCCAGGGAATTGACCTGAAAGGCCCGCGCCGTTCCGATCCCATGCGACGCAAGCCCTACGGCAAACCCGCGGGCGCGCCAGTCCTTCATGCGCAACGCATTCATCAGAGGCGTGACCATGATCGAGCCGATAACGCCGGTGAGCATGATCAGAATGGCAGTAAGGGATGGATCGCCACCCAGGGTCTCCGTGATGCCCATGCCCACTGGAGCAGTGACGGATTTGGGTGCGAGCGAGATGAGGATGAGGTTAGGAATGCCGAGAAGCTGCGCGATGACGACGGCAGACACGATGGCCGTCACCGAACCTACGACCAGCGCCACCACCATCGGCACGATGGAGCGCAGCACGATGTGCCGGTTCTCGTAGAGCGGAATCGCGAGCGCGACGGTCGCAGGTCCCAGCAGGAAGTGCACGAACTTCGCGCCTTCGAAATAGACCGGGTAGGACGTGCCCGTGCTCCACAGCACGAGCGCAACGGCCGCGACGGAGATCAGCACCGGATTGAACAGGGGATGACGCTTGAAGGCGAGCGAGATGCGGTCAGCGATCACATAAGCACCGAGCGTCACCACGAGCCAGAGAAGCGGCGTCTGCGAAAGGTAGACCCAGAGGGAGAAGGCGGGATCAGTCACGGCGCTCGCCCTCCTCCATGGAAGAACCGCTGAGGCGCGACACCACCACGAAGGTGACGACCGTCACGACCAGGGTCACGAAGGTCGAGGCCACGAGGGCGATCGCGAGGCTCACGCCATATTCCGCCACCACATCGAGCCGCTGCACAACGCCGACGCTCGCGGGAATGAACAGCAGCGAGAGGTGGGCGAGCAGCCCCTTCCCCGTCGAGTCGAGCGCTCGGCCGAATTCAGGAATTTTCGCCCTGATCCGGTCGCGCAGGATCAGGACCACGAGCAGGAACAACATGCCGAGCACAGGTCCCGGCAGCGGCCAGCCGAGCCCGCGAGCGACGACCTCGCCGAGAAGCTGGCACAGAAGAATGAGGGTGAGGCTGACGATCATCGACGTTACATAAATGAAAAAGGCGGGCTTGAGGCCCGCCTTTTCAATTCGCTCAGTTGTCGAGGAAGCTCCGCAGCTTCCGGCTCCGCGAGGGGTGCTTCAGCTTGCGCAGGGCCTTCGCCTCGATCTGGCGGATGCGCTCGCGGGTCACCGAGAACTGCTGGCCGACCTCCTCAAGGGTGTGGTCGGTGTTCATGCCGATGCCGAAGCGCATGCGCAGCACGCGCTCTTCACGCGGGGTGAGCGAGGCGAGCACACGGGTCGTGGTCTCGCGCAGATTGCTCTGGATCGCCGCATCGATGGGCAGGATCGCGTTCTTGTCCTCGATGAAGTCGCCGAGGTGTGAATCCTCCTCGTCGCCGATGGGCGTCTCGAGAGAGATCGGCTCCTTGGCGATCTTGAGGACCTTGCGCACCTTCTCCAGCGGCATGGCAAGCTTCTCGGCCAGCTCCTCCGGGGTCGGCTCGCGGCCGATCTCGTGCAGCATCTGGCGCGAGGTGCGGACGATCTTGTTGATCGTCTCGATCATATGCACCGGGATGCGGATGGTGCGGGCCTGGTCGGCGATCGAGCGGGTGATCGCCTGCCGGATCCACCAGGTGGCATAGGTCGAGAACTTGTAGCCGCGCCGGTACTCGAACTTATCGACCGCCTTCATGAGGCCGATATTGCCCTCCTGGATCAGGTCCAGGAACTGCAGGCCGCGGTTCGTGTACTTTTTGGCAATCGAGATCACGAGGCGGAGATTCGCCTCGATCATTTCCTTCTTCGCCTGACGGGCCTCGCGCTCGCCCTTCTGCACCATCATGACGATGCGGCGGAACTCCTGGATCTCCAGGCCGGTCTCGCTCGCCAGATTGTGGATGTTCTCGCGCAGGTCGTGAATGCCGTCCTTCGCCTTGGCGACGAAGTCCTTCCAGCCCTTGCCGCCGAGCTTGGACACGCGCAGCACCCATTTCGGGTCGAGCTCCCAGCCTTGGTAGTGCTTGAGGAACTCCTCGCGGGCGACGCCATGGCTCTCGGCCAGGCGCATCAGGCGGCCCTCATGGGAGATGAGGCGCTTGTTGATGTCGTAGAGCTGCTCAACCAGGGCCTCGATGCGGTTGTTGTTCAGCGACAGCGACTTCACCGACGCAACGATATCCGACTTGAGTTCCTTGTACTTGCGTTCCTGGGCCGGGGTCAGCTGCTTGTTCTGCATGCGCTGTTCCACATGCTCGACCTGCAGGCGGCGCAGCTTCTTGTAATTGTCGGCAATCGAGTCGAAGGTCTCGAGAACGCGCGGCTTCAGCTCGGCCTCCATGGCCGAGAGCGACACGTTGTTCTCCATATCGTCATCGTCGAGATCGCCCTCGGGCGGGGTCATCCCCTCCTCGGTTTCGGGTGTCTCTTCCTCCGCCTCACCTTCACCCAGGGCATCCACCTTGGGCGCGCCCTTGCCGTCGGGGCCCGCATAGGTGGCCTCGAGGTCGATGATGTCGCGCAGCAGCACCCGGCCTTCGACGAGCTCGTCGCGCCAGATGATGATGGCCTGGAAGGTCAGCGGGCTCTCGCAGAGGCCTGCGATCATGGCCTCGCGGCCGGCCTCGATACGCTTGGCGATGGCGATTTCGCCCTCGCGGGAGAGAAGCTCCACCGAGCCCATCTCGCGCAGATACATGCGCACCGGATCGTCCGTCCGGTCGGTCGGTTCCTTGGCCGTGGTCTCACGGACGGCAACGGCGCGGGTCTGCGAGGCCTCGACGAGATCACCGCTCTCGGCCTCCTCCTCCTCAGCCTCGGGCTTCTCGCCCTCGTCCGCTTCTTCCGATTCGACGACGTTGATGCCCATCTCGGAGAGCTGGCCGAGCACGTCCTCGATCTGCTCCGAGTTGAATTCCTCGGGAGGCAGGACCTCGTTCAGCTCGTCATAGGTGACATACCCGCGCTTCTTCGCGAGCTTGATCATCCGCTTGACGGCGGCATCGCTCAGGTCGAGCAGAGGCCCATCGGTCTGCTGCTCGGTGGTCGTGGTATCGCCTTCGTCGCCGCCGGTTGTCTTCGTTGCCATGCTTTGCTCAACTCCAGCGCCCCGCCTGTCCCCCCTACAGGACCTGCGCTGCGCGAAAGGGCGGCCAGCCTTGAAGGCTCCGCCACCCGAAATTCATTCCCGATTATAAACAGTGAGTCGCTGACTAACCGTTAACCATCTCCTGCTCAAACTGTGGCAGCCACCCGACCCGCCGCAATTTTGAAATTCTTGATCTTCAGTGACCCCCGGGGATCCCTGCATCGTCCATGTCGGCCTCGGCACCCTCGACGGAAGACAGCTGGTTCTGGACCTCCCGCAGCCAAGCGAGATTGGCCTCATTATCATCTTCGGCGAGTGCGCGCTCGGCTGCTCGAAGTTCGCTATGTAACGTGCGGGCGCGGCGATGCAAGGTGATGGCTTGCCTCAATGCGTCCTCAAGACGCAAGGGGTCCGCGTGAGGATCGAGCATCCATCGGTCGCCGGGACGGACCAAAGCCGTTAGCCTGTCAGCCTCGGCCGTCAGTCCAGCCCGCTCAAGGCGGGCCCTCATGACCGTCAGGTCGGCAGGTTCGCCGCTCGCCGCTCCATCGAGCAGGAGACTGCGCACCATTTGGGTAGAGCGGCGTTCAAGTTCAAGATCTGCAAGGGTTTCTGCATGATTTTGAAGGATTTCCGGGTGCACCAGGAAGGTGCAGAGGATCATCGCCTCCCGGGGAGACTCGGCCGTTCCGCCGGCAAAAAGCGCACTCCGGGCCAGCATCGGCGAGACGCTCAGGCGGGAGCTCGGCGTCATCGGCTGAGGCTTCTGGAAATCCCGCCGCGGGCCGCCACCCTGGCGGTTGAACCGGTTCGACCGGGTGTCGGGACTCAAAGCCGCCAAACGGCTTTCCACCTCCTCCCGGTAGTATTTCTTCAGGGTTTCGTCGCGAATCAGGCCAAGTGATTCGCGCAGGCGTCGCTCCAGGGCGGCCCGCCGCTCTGGGGTATCGCGGGGGCCAGCCTCGAGTTCCCGGGTCCAGAGCACGTCCACCAGGGGTCGGGCCGCGCCAAGCACCCGCTCGACGGCCGCAGACCCTCCGCCGCGGGCGAGGTCGTCCGGGTCCTGCCCCTCGGGCAGCATGGCAAAGCGCAGGGATTTGCCCGGCATCAGGTCCGGGAGGGCCACGTCGAGGGCCCGGTAGGCGGCTCGCTGCCCGGCCTTGTCGCCGTCGAAGCAGAGGATGGGCTCCTCAGCCAAGCGCCAGAGCAGGGTGAGTTGGTCCTCCGTAAGCGCCGTGCCCAGCGGCGCCACCGCATGGGGAAACCCCGCGACGTTGAGCGAGATCACGTCCACATAGCCCTCCACCGCGATCACGGTGCCCCGGTCATGGGCCGGCTGGCGGGCGAGGTGGTAATTATAGAGGAGCCGCCCCTTATTGAAGAGCGGCGTGTCGGGGGAGTTGAGGTACTTGGCCGGAGCATCCGCGCTCATGGCACGCCCGCCGAAGGCGATCACCCGGCCGCGCAAGTCGCAGATCGGGAACATCACCCGGTCGCGGAAGCGGTCGTAGGGGACCTTCACCTCCTCGCCGGCGATCAGGAGCCCCGCCTCCACCATCATGTCGATGGGCACGCCCTTGCCGGCAAGGTGGTCCCGCAAGGCAAATCGTTCAGGAGGGGCATAGCCGATGCGGAAGCGGACCTGTGTGTCCCGGCTCAGGGTACGGCCGGCCAGATAGTCGCGCGCTTTGGTCCCGACCCGGTCCTGCAGCGAAGCCTCGAAAAACACGGCTGCCAGTTCCATGACGTCGTAGAGGCTCTTGCGCTTGACCTCCTCCTGCCGGTCCTCCTGGGACAGCTTGGGCAAAGGCACCCCTGCTTCGCCCGCGAGACGCTCGACGGCTTCGGGAAAGGACAGCCCCTCGGTTTCCATCAGGAAGGTGAAGATGTCGCCGTGCTTGCCGGAGGAGAAGCAGTGATAGAACTGCTTCTGGTCGTTCACGTAGAAGCTTGGCGTCTTCTCGGCGTTGAAGGGCGACAGACCCTTCCACTCCCGCCCGGCCTTCTTGAGACGCACGCGCTTGCCGACTACAGCCGAAACCGGCAGCCGGGCGCGGATCTCTTCGAGAATTTGGGGTGGGTATCGCACGAGGCGTCGGTCTCCAAACCTGTTGCATAACCTAGGGCGGCGGGGCAGGAGCGCAAAAACGGAACGGCCAAGCTTTTCTGTGCCCACAATCCACAGGAGCAGTCCTCCGGTCAGGAGCGGAACCTCGTCGCAGGCCCCAAAAGGCGTCTTCCCAAGGCCTAGCTGACCACTTACCCTTCTGATTCGCCTGCCATGCAGGAGCCAAATTCTGAATTAAGTCGCGTAGCTTGTTTCAAGATTATTAACGGCCCAGTGCCAGCATCTAAGCATTGCAAAAAACGACAACAAAGAATTTTTGGAGCTCAGGGCGATGCCCGCTGTTACGATAATTGGTTCATCAGGCGATACTTACATCGACGGCCTTCTTGGAAACCTGAAATGGTCCGTCAACACCTTCACCTACAGCTTTCCGACAAGCGTCTCTCCCTACGGCATGTCCTACGGTGAGGGAGAGACTGCCACCTTCGGCGCGCTCACCCCCCTTCAGCAAGCGACCACCCGCACGGCCCTGTCGATGTTCGCCTCCGTGGCGAACGTCACCTTTACTGAAATAAGCGAGTCGGCGACCGCTCACGCCGATCTGCGTTTTGGCCTATCCGACCTGCCCAGCACGGCCTGGGCCTATTATCCCTCCACGGACACTGAGGGAGGTGACGCCTGGTTCAACAAGTCGAGCGGCGCGTACAGCAACCCGATGAAGGGCAACTACGCCTTCCTGACCTTTATCCACGAGATCGGCCACGCCCTCGGGCTGGAGCATCCTCATGAGGCCGGCATGCCGACCGACCGTGACTCCATGGAGTACACGGTCATGAGCTATCGCTCTTATATCGGCGCCTCGGCGACACGCGGTTACATGAACGAGACCTGGGGCTACGCCCAGTCGCTGATGATGCTCGACATCGCCGCCGTGCAGCACCTCTATGGCGCCAACTACGCCACCAACAGCGGCAGCACGGTCTATCGCTGGAGCGCGACGACCGGCGAGATGTTCGTCGATGGCATCGGCCAGAGCGCCCCCGGCGGCAACAGGATCCTGCTGACGATCTGGGACGGCGGCGGCAACGACACCTATGATTTTTCCAATTACGGCACCAACCTGAAGGTCGATCTGCGCCCCGGAAGCTGGACGACCACGGCCACGAGCCAGCTGGCCAAACTGCACTATGACGGTTCGCGGTTAGCGGCCGGCAACATCGCCAACGCGCTGCTTTATCAGGGCGACACGCGCTCCCTGATCGAGAATGCCATCGGCGGAACGGGCGCGGATGTGATCGTCGGCAACCAGGCTGCGAACACGCTCAAGGGCAATGCCGGCAACGACAGGCTCACCGGCGCCCAAGGTGACGACATGCTCGACGGAGGGATCGGCAGCGACACGGCGATCTTCGGGAGCCAGCGCTCGGATTACAGCGTCACACGGCTGGCCAATGGATCGCTTCAGGTCGCGGACCTGCGCACGGGCGCGCTGGATGGCACGGACATCATCTCGAATATCGAAATGATCCAGTTCAAGGACAGGATCTACTCCCTCGCGGAACTCGCCCCGGCTGACACGCCGGTGCCGACCGAACCTCCTGTCATAGATGAGCCGCCAGTGACGGACGAACCGCCGGTCACGGAGAATCCTCCCCCCAAGCAGGATCTCGTGCTCAGCGGGACCAGTGCGGCCGACAGGCTCGATGGCGCGGACGGAAACGATCAGATCAACGGCTGGTCCGGGAACGATGCCATCTATGGCCAGGATGGCGACGACATCCTGACCGGCGGCTCGGGGCGCGACATCCTCGATGGCGGCACCGGTATGGACACCGCCAGCTATGCGACCGCCAGAGCGGGCGTTATCGCCGACCTGATGGCCGCATCGAGAAACACGCGGGATGCCTCCGGAGACCGCTATGTCGGCATCGAGAACCTGACCGGCAGCGCCTATGCCGACACGCTCAAAGGCAATGATGCCGCAAACGTTCTGATCGGCGGCTCCGGATCGGATTCTCTCTCCGGCCGTGGCGGCTCCGACCGGCTCGAAGGCGCCGACGGCTCCGATTATCTGGATGGCGGTATTGGGGCCGATGCTTTGTACGGGCACAGCGGCCGCGACACCCTGTATGGCGGTGCGGGGAGCGACGTCCTGGCCGGCGGTTCAGGGGCCGACCTTTTCGTGTTCAAGGCGCGGAGTGAAACTGCAGCGGGTGCGTTTGATACAATCCAAGATTTCGTGTCCGGAACGGACAGGATTGACCTGCGCAGCATCGACGCCAACACGAAGCTCTCGGGCAACCAGGCATTCTCGTTCATCGGCGGCAGTGCCTTCACCGGCAAGGCCGGGCAGCTGAACTTCCGTGACGGCTTGTTGTCCGGCGACGTCAACGGCGACCATGTGGCTGATTTTCAGATCAGCCTTCCAACTGTCCTGTCCCTGAAGCAGACGGATTTCTATCTTTGACGGGAGAAGGCTTTGAGCGAGTGGGTTGATTTCGACCGATGGAAGGAATGCCCGCAGCTCGAGCGACCCGGCTATGTCTTTGAGGTCAGGAATGCGGAGGGACAAAGCCTCTTGACGGCGTGCGCTGTCCCTCTGAAGCTGCCCACCACCTGGACATCCGCTCCCGTGCAGTTTCGCCTCGTGGAGGCTCCGAAGCCAAGGCATTCGGCACCGATTCCGATACCGCGCTCCTAAGCACGAGCGACAGTGCAATTCTGATTGGGGCTAGATGATGCCGTCAGGCAGCGGAGCCTTGACGGTGCACACAACTCCTGTCGGGACATAAGCGAGACTCACCTCGCCTGCGAGTTCCTGCGCCAGGCTTCGTTCGATCAGCCTCGTGCCGAATCCCCTTCGCTCCGGCGACGCGACGGGAGGGCCGCCGCGCTCCTCCCAGCATAGGGTCAGTTGCCTTGGTGTGCCAGACATGATTGACCACGAGACCGACACCTGCCCTTCTGCCACCGACAAGGCTCCATACTTCGCGGCGTTGGTTGCAAGCTCATGAACGGCCATGGACAAGGCGAGCGCCATGCTCGGCGTCAGGCGGACACGCGGCCCATCGATGTCGCAGCGCCCGCTGGATTGGCGGCAATAGGGTTCGATCACCTCGCCGACAATGTCGCGAAGCTCGGCTCCCTCCCAGTTGTCGCGGGTAAGGATGTCGTGCGCCCGTGCCAGGGCGAACAGCCGATCCTGAAAGGCCGTGACGTTCGAACCGTTTGCTTTGTCCGTGTGGCGAAAGCTCTGGAGAGCGATCGATTGCACGGTGGCAAGCGTATTCTTCACACGATGATTGAGTTCGTTGATGAGAAGGCGCTGACGCTCCTCCCAAAGTTTGCGCTCAGTAATCTCGAAGGCAACGCCCGTCGCTTTGACGGAAACCGCGCCGTCTTCTCCTGGCATAACCTCCAGGTCTGCCCTCAGAAGCAGCCAATGACGGGAACCGTCCGGCCAGATGATCTCGAATTCTTCCTCGGCATTGCGCTCACCCCGTTGGAGCGCGGCGGCAGCCGCCGTCCGGAGCCGGTCCTGAGCCCCCGGCGCATAGCGAGACCTGATCTCCTCGATGGTCGGAGACGCATCCTCGGGGAAGCCAAGAAGACGGTTGAGTTCGGGTGAGGTCGTCACCGAGTTGGTGCGGTTGTCGCTTTCCCACACGGCCATGCGACCGGCATCGAGCGCAAGCCGAAGGCGAGACTCGCTCTGACGCAAGGCGGCCTCGGCCTCCCTGCGCGCCGTGAGATCGATGCTAACCGACGCAATTGAGTGTGCCTCGCCGATCGAATCACGGATCAGAGTCACCGTATTGCTGACCCAGACCTCCGAACCGTCCGGACGAATGTAGCGCTTTTCAATCTCGAACGGTTCGCCGGTTTCAACTGACCTCTGGAGCAGAACGAGATTTCGGGGAAGATCATCGGGATGGGTGATGTCCTGCATGCGCCGGCCATTCAGGAGCTCCTCCCGGGCATAGCCGGAGATCTCACAGAACCGGTCATTCACCCGGATAAAGCGCCCTGACAGGTCAGCTTCCGCAAGCCCTGCAGCGGATTGGTCAAAGATGGCGGCAAAGTGAGCCTCGCTCTCACGCAGCGCAGCCTCGCGCCGCTTGCGCTCGGTGAGATCGCGCGCCAAGCCAATCCGGACCTTCTGGCCTTTCCATGTGGCCACCCTGCCCACGAACTCGGCAGGGAAGGCGGAGCCGTCCTTGCGGATCGCTTCGATCTCGTAGGGCTCCTCATCACCGCGAGCCCCCTTCTCCTGAAGAAGGGCTGCACTCCTGGGCGTCACGAAAGCCGTGCTGGGCAGCCCGATCACCTCGGCGACATCGTCGTAACCGAAGACTCGCGCATAGGCAGGGTTGCAGTCGAGAATGACCTCGCCGTTGTGAATGACCACGCCTTCCCGGGTCTCCTCCGAAAAGAGCCGGTATCGGGCCTCGCTTTCGCTGAAGGCTGTTTCGGTCTCGACCTGCTGGGTAACGTCGAAGCCTTGGGCGAAGATGCCCGTCACTCGTCCCTGTTCGTCCAACACCGGCTGGTAGACGAAGTCCATGTACCGGGTTTCAGCCGGGGCGTTCGCCTGCCGCTGAAAGGCAACGGGCATCCTCCGCCCGATGAACGGCTTTCCCGTCGCATACACCTTGTCGAGGAGCGCCACGGTGCCCTGCTCTTCCAATTCGGGCAGCACATCGCGAACTCGCTTACCGACGACCTCGCGCCGGCCGACGAGATCGAGATAAGCCGCATTGGCGAATTCGAAGACGTGGTTGGGCCCGCTGACGATGGCGATCATCCCCGGGGCCTGCTGAAAGAAGAACCGCAGACGGTCCGTCGGAGCATCTCCTGGAGAGCGCATGGGAGCTTCGGGCTTACCGTGCATTGCGCTCACCGGTGGCATGATCCTTACAATTCTGGCCTGGACCCAACCCGGTGATGATGGACAGAGGCCATTCACGGGTCAGGGATGCGGAGGTAATTGACTGCAAGGACATTGGGTAAAGGTAACGGGGACGTGAACCTGCCTATCAGCAAAGCCGGGTGTTGAACATCAGACGATGGTGCCGGTCGCTGCGGCGCTTCGCCCTCATATGGAAGCGCTAGAGATTGAGGATGGGCAGGACTTTCGCACTGCCATGCGCCTGGAGATCGAGATCATAGGCCAGAACCTCCTCGTCCGTGAGTTCGCGCAGGGTTTCGGCGGAGGCCTGCGGCCCTGCGGCCTGTGCGGCAACCAGCTCGGCATCCCGCTCGTCGCGGGCGACCACCACCAAGGGAGCCGTCTTGGGTTCCTGGCCGTTCGGCTGCGGCACCGTCACGGTTACGCCAAATCCCTTGTTCATTCGCGCACTCCTGCAGTTTGGCCTTAACGACCCGTCATCCAAATTCTGACATCAACCTGCCCGATAGACGGCCGATCCCCAAGGCGGGTTCCAGCTGAGTGCCACTCAGCTCCCGGGAGAGCCGGCCGATGACCGTTCAGTTCAACGAGAGGAGAACTCCCGAAATGCCCACCCTTTCCCGACTTTCCGGGGCCGCGATGGCCGCCATGCTGGCGCTCAGCCCCCTGCCGGCCCTGGCCCAGACCTCAGGGCAGGCCCCAAAGCCGAAGCAGCCTGCGCCGAAAGAACAGCCCGCTCCAAAGAACCAGCAGGCCCAGCCTCCGGCTGCCGCTCCCGTGGTGGTCGCCCTCAAGGCCGCGCCGGCTCAGCCGGAATGGACGAAGGTCTGCGGCAAGGATGAGCGCACGAATGCCGAGACTTGCTACACCACACGCGATTTCGTGACCGACAAGGGACAGCGGATTGTTGCGGTGGCCTTCTATGACGTGAAGGCCAAGAATGCGCCCAAGCTCCTGCGGATCCTGATGCCGCTCGGCCTGCTGGTGCCGCCCGGCATCCGGATCGCCGCGGAGAAGAGCCAGCCCGTGGCCGGCCGCTACTCCAGCTGCCTCCCGCATGGTTGCTTTGCTGAAGCAGCAGTGAAGGATGACCTCGTCGCCGCCCTCAAGAAGGGCACGACCCTGAATGTCAGCGCCCGGAACCAAGGCGGCAAGGAAGTGACCTTCACCGTGCCGACGGATGGATTCGGCAAGGCCTTCGATGGCCCGCCGGTCGATCCGCAGGTTCTGGCCGAGCAGCAGAAGAAGATCCAGGAGGAGCTTCAGAAGCAGGCGGAACAGCAACGCGGCCGGATGGGCAATCCCGGCCAGGCGCCTGAGGCCAGTGCCGGGGCTCCGGCGGTCAAGCCATAAGGGCTTCGTCCTACTTGTCCAATGTCATGGCCGGGCTTGTCCCGGCCATCTCGATTGGAAAAGCGCTGCACCTCACAGGGTCGGGATCACCGGCACAAGGCCGGTGATAACGAAGGTGTGTTTGGGATGGCTCAGCCCTTCGGAAGCATGTCCTTCACGAGGCCGCTCGCCTTGGCGAAGTCCATGCGGCCGGCATACTTGGCGCGGAGCGCACCCACGACCTTGCCCATGTCCTTCATGGAGGCGGCGCCGGTCTCGGCAATAACGGCTTCGATGGCGGCCTTCGTCTCGGCCTCATCCATCTGCTGCGGCAGGTAGGAGGTGATGACCGCCACCTCGTCCTTTTCCTGCTGGGCCAGCTCCGTGCGTCCGCCCTGCTCGTACATGGTGATCGATTCCTGACGCTGCTTCACCATTTTCTGCAGCATGGCCAGGATCTCCTCGTCGGAGAGAGGCTCCTTGCCGTTGCCTCTAGCCTCGATGTCCTTGTCCTTGAGGGCGGCCTGGATCAGGCGAATGGCACCCAGGCGCCCCTTTTCCCCAGCCTTCATGGCCTCCTTCATGTCGGCGGTGAAACGTTCGCGCAGCATGGATATCTCCTTGGTTTTCGGTTGCTTGAGCGTTGACTGACGGCGACCGGCCCCTTAAGTCACGCAGGACAGTTCACGGGCGGCCCGTTAGCGGCCTGCTCAAGCACGGCCCATTGGCCCCGGACTTAAAGAGATCATGACGATGCTGCAAGACAAAGACACGGGCGGTGGCTGGGCAGAGCCGCGCGCGACGGCCGTTCTCGTGCTCCAGGACGGCACGGTTCTCGAGGGCTTCGGCATCGGCGCCATCGGCGACGCAACCGGCGAGGTCTGCTTCAACACCGCCATGACCGGCTATCAGGAGATCCTGACGGACCCTTCTTACGCCGGCCAGATCATCACCTTCACCTTCCCGCATATCGGCAATGTAGGCACCAACGAGGAAGACATCGAGAGCGTCAACGCTGCCTCGTCCTCGGGCGTGCGCGGTGTCGTGCTGGCAGCCTCGATCACCGAGCCGTCCAACTGGCGCGCCTCCCGCGACCTCGACGCCTGGCTGAAAGCGCGCCAGATCGTGGGCCTCACCGGAATCGACACCCGGGCGCTGACGGCCCTGATCCGCGACCGGGGCATGCCCAATGCGGTCATCGCCCATGACCCGGAAGGCCGCTTCGACATTGAGGCCCTGAAGGCCACGGCTGCCGCCCTCCCGTCCATGGACGGCCAGGACCTCGTGCCGCTGGTCACCAGCGGCCAGCGTTTCGACTGGGACGAGACCACCTGGAACCGGGGCGAGGGCTACGGCCATCAGGACGGCGCTCATAAGCACCACGTGGTGGCCATCGACTACGGCGTGAAGCGCAACATCCTGCGGCTGCTGGCCCAGGCCGGCTGCAAGGTCACGGTGGTGCCCGCCACCGCCACGGCCGAGGACGTGCTGGCCCTCAAGCCCGACGGCGTGTTCCTCTCCAACGGCCCGGGCGATCCGGCCGCGACCGGTGAATATGCCGTGCCAGTCATCCGCAAGGTGTTGGACGAGAAGATCCCGACCTTCGGCATCTGCCTCGGCCACCAGATGCTGAGCCTGGCCGTGGGCGCCAAGACCAAGAAGATGCACCAAGGCCATCACGGGGCGAACCACCCGGTGAAGGACAGGACCACCGGCAAGGTCGAGATCACCTCCATGAACCACGGCTTCGCGGTGGATCCGGAAACCCTGCCGACAAACGCCGTGGAGACCCACGTCTCCCTGTTCGACGGCTCCAATTGCGGGATCTCTCTGACCGACCGTCCCGCCTTCTCGGTGCAGTACCACCCGGAAGCTTCGCCGGGCCCGCAGGACAGCCATTACCTGTTCGACCGCTTCGTGCAGCTGATGGACGAGAAGAAGACCAGGGCCTGACGACCCTCTAAAGGCTGGCGCCGCGACAAACGGGTCGGTTGCGCCAGCCACCCAAATCACGGTAACCGATCATTAACCATAAAACGAAAATGATCTCGGGCCTTGATTTGGGGGTATTTCATCCATGACTTTCGATGACGATTCCGGCGAATTCAGCCGGCTGCACAATCTGTTCACGTTCCACCTCGGCATTGCCGTGTCGCTCGCCTGGCTGACATCGCTCTACGCCGCCTTCTATGCTCCGTGGGTGCGCAACATCCGCCCGCTGATCGACCCGGCCAATGTGGGTCCGGTCGAGAGCACCTGGTCCTATCTCTTCATTTTCCCGGTGGTGCTCACCGCGGCCTGGCTGATTTCCATCTTTGGCCAGAACCTCTTCGCACAGTTCCGCATCTTCAAGAACCAGATCATCGAGTTCGCCTTCGCCGCAATGGTGGCCTTCGGCATGTTCTACCTGTCCATCGACCGCGCCGTCGCGGCGATGCTCATCGGCATGTAAGCCAAACCCTTCAACGGTCCAGGTCGATCTTTCTCCTGCACCATGCGTTCTCTCCCCGATATGAAGGGAGAGACACATGGCTCAGGCGAAAGGATACGGCGATCCCCACGGCTACAACGCACCGCTCGGGACTGAGACCTACATCTTCCGCAACAACGGCATCGTGCCGAACTCGTCGCTGCCGCTGATCGTCCGCCGTGGGGCGATCTCCCCTTCTGAGCACGATGCGGTCAGAACCTTCAAGGCGACCTTCGCCAAGAACGGCTGGACGAATGCGTGGCTCGACAGCATCCACGATTACCAGCACTACCACTCCAACACTCATGAGGTGCTCGGCATCGTGTCGGGCTCGGGTCGGGTCCGCTTCGGTGGTGAGGACGGCGAACTCGTCTCCGTCACCATGGGGGATGTCATCGTCGTTCCGGCCGGCGTCGCCCATGCATTAATCAATGCAAGCGACGACTTCGCTGTGGTCGGCGCCTACCCGAACGGATCCGATTACGATACCGTCTGCGACGACCCCAAGGCATTGGCGTCCTCGCAGCAGCGCATCGCCCAGGTGCCTTTGCCGGATGCCGATCCTGTGGACGGCGCCGACGGGCCGCTTATGAAGCTGTGGATCTGACCATAAAAGAGCCCCCTGCCCGGTGAGCAGGGGGCCTTCGCCCCTACGGCTTTATTGTTGAAGCTTAGACCGACAGCGTGACCTGAACGTTGCCACGAATGGCGTGCGAGTACGGGCACACCACGTCGGCCTTGTGCAGCAGGTCCGTGGCCTGCTCATGAGGCAGCCCTGGCAGACTGGCCTTCAGTTCGACCACCAATCCGAAACCTGCGCCGTCATCACGCTTGCCGATACCGACCTTGGCTTCGACATGGGTATTGGCCGGGAGAGCAACCTTGCTCTGAGCCGCCACGAACTTCAGCGCGCCAAGGAAGCAGGCCGAATAGCCAGCTGCAAAGAGCTGCTCCGGGTTGGTCCCCTCGCCGCCCGCGCCGCCAAGCTCCTTCGGCGTGGAGAGGCGAACCTCCAGCTTCCCATCGTTGGAAGCAGCAACGCCTTCGCGGCCGCCCTGGGCTGAAGCATGGGCTGTGTACAGAGGGGTCATCAGATAGCTCCTTAGATTGTCATGCCTGATATCAAGCTGTCAAATTGCATGCTCACAATTTGATTGCGTGCAATATAAAAGCAACCGTAACCACTATTTAGATTGTGCGCAACCTAAATTTTCCAGCGTCTTTCATTAATAGATCATTATCAGCAAACCCCGGCGTACTTGCCCGCTTGACCTGACCTATGCGCAAGACGTGTTCCTGAATGAACTCCGCACCCCAACCGAGCAGGTTGCGAAACTGCCCGTCAGGCTTCATGAATCGGCCTCGCTGTCCGCGAAATCCTGAACCGAGCAGGGAAAGCTTCATCGATGAACTGGCGCGACTACTGGAACCAGGATACGCCGATCTACACGGGCGAGCGGCACAAGCTCCTCCATTACCGGTTGATCGCGAACGACATCATCGGCCTCATTCCCTCCCCGGACGCGGCGGTGCTCGATTACGGCTGCGGCGAGGCTCTGTTTGCGGACAAGATCGCGGCGAAATGCGCCCGCCTGATCTTAAGCGATGCGGCGCCGCTGGTGCGCGAGCGCCTGAACGAGCGCTTCAAGGGCAATGAGCGGATCACGGTGCTGTCGACGGATGACGTCGCCGATCTTCCGGACGCCTCCTTTGATCTCATCGTGGTGAACTCCCTCGTCCAGTACCTGTCCCTGGATGAGTTCCGCGCCCTTCTGAAGCTCACCCACGACAAGCTGAAAGAGAACGGAAGGCTGATCCTCGGCGACATCATCCCGCCAGACATCAGCCCGCTCACTGATGCAAGGGCATTGCTGTCCTTCGCCTGGCAGGGCGGCTTCCTGCGCTCAGCCGTAACCGGCCTCGCGCGCACGGCCTTTTCCGAGTACCGCAAGATCCGCGAGGAGTTCGGGCTTGCTCAGTACGGCGAGGATGAGATCGTCGATCTTCTGGAGGATGCCGGGTTCAGGCCGGAACGGGCTGCGCGTAATCTCGGGCACAACCAAGCCCGCATGACCTTTGTGGCACGGCCCGCTCAGGCTCTGGACGCCGAGGATCTGACGGAGCGCTGATCGCTCGCCAGCGACAGGCCGAAGACGACCAGACCTGCAACCGCCAGCACGGCACCCACCCAGCCCGTTGACTCGAAGCCATAACCGGCCGCAATCGCGAGGCCGCCGAGCCAGGCGCCAAGCGCATTGGCGATGTTGAAGGCCGAGTGGTTAAGGGCTGCGGCAAGGGTCTGCGCATCGGCCGCCACATCCATGAGCCGGGTCTGGAGCGCAGGCCCGATGGCCACGCTGCAGCCGACTAGGAAGACGCAGATCGCGATCATGGTAGGGTTCTCGGCGGTCAGCCAGAACACGGTCATCACCACGACGCTGCCCGCCAGAGTGCCGCCGATGGTGGCCATCAGGTTCTTGTCGGCAAGCCAGCCGCCCACAAGATTACCCACGATCATGCCGGCGCCGAACAGGGCCATCATCATCGGAACGGCGCTCTCGGGCATTCCGGCCACCTGAGTGGCTGTCGACGCGATATAGGAGAAGACGGAAAACAGGCCACCGAAGCCCACGGCTCCAATGCCCAGGGTGAACCAGACCTGCTTGCGCTTGAAGGCGCCGAGCTCCCGCATGGGGCTTGCACCCTCCTGGACCTTGTCCTTCGGCAGGAACAGCCAGATCAGCAACACAGTCAGTGCGCCCATGAAGCCGACGGCCGCAAAGGCGATCCGCCAGCTGACGACCTGCCCAAAGAAGGTCGCGACTGGCGTGCCAAGCAAGGTCGCCACGGTGAGGCCCAGCATGACACGGGCGACAGCCTGGGTGCGCTTGTTGGGCGGCACCAGCGAGGCTGCGACCAAGGCAGCCACGCCGAAATACGCCCCGTGCGGCAGGCCGGTGAGGAAGCGCAGCAGCACGAAGGATTCGAAGCTCGGCGCGATGGCGCTCACCACATTGCCGACGGCGAAAACGGCCATGAGGAGAAGCAAGAGCGTCTGACGGGCGAGCTTGGCCGCCAGGACGGCGATGATGGGCGCACCCACAACGACTCCAAGGGCATAGGCGCTGATCGCGTATCCGGCTTCAGGCGTCGTGACGTTGAATTCCTGGGCGACGTTCGGCAACAGGCCCATGATGGCAAATTCGCCGGTGCCTATACCGAAGCTCCCGACGGCGAGCGCCAGCTCGATCAGCGCGACAGCCAGGCGGGAGCGCGGAAAGGCAGGAGTCGTGTCCTTCGCAACAAGACAGGCTTCCTCGGCAATGGCCATGTCGGACATGAAGCCCCCAGACTTTCGGTGATGGATGAGCAAGCCTTCATATTGCACTGCAAAAAGATTCGGGCGACCCGCAGAAATGCAGCCCAGGGCTGCGCCCCAGTCCTGGAACTTGACCGGTGCTTCCTGGCGCAGCTCAAGCCTTAGGCAAACGTCCATTTCTTGTGCGCCATGAAGCTCCACACCATCACCACGCCTGTGGTGATGATCTGCGACGGCAGGTAAGGACCCGCGAGCCAGATCGTGAAAGCGTGCATCAGGAACCAGGTCACGAGAAAGCCGATTAGAGCCACGACGGCGAAGCGCCAGGTTGCCTCCCGGTGCGGCCGCTCGCTGCCGTAGGTATGGCGGCGGTTGAGCCCATAGGATACGAGCCCGCCTGCCACATAGCCCGCGAGCGTCGCCGGAACCGGGTGAAGCCCACTGCCCTCCACGAGGCCGATCAGGAGCCCGTAATGGATGACAGCCGCGACGAGTCCCACGCCGAAGAAGGCGGTGAACTGGCGGGCGAGGCGATGGAGGGGACGGGAGGCGGTCACGATGCTTCGATAGCGGCTTATGCCCTGCCCGTCACTTCATTCCCTGCAGAAGCCCGGCGACCCGGCGGGAGACGAAGCGCGGCATGAACTTGGCCCCAATGGCGCCCGCCCGGTTCTTCGCGCCCGGAATTACAATGGCCTGTCCCGCCTCGTAGCCCTCAAGTCCGACGCGGGCGACCTCCTCCGAGGGCATGACGCCGGCATTGAAGAGCCGGGAATCCTTCAGGCCTGCCGTGGCCGAGAACTCGCTTTCCGTTGGACCTGGGCAGAGGGCCGTCACGGTCACGCCGTGGGGTTTGGCCTCGTCGTGGAGGGCCTCGGACAGCGACAGCACGAAGGCCTTCGTGGCGTAATAGACCGCCATGTAAGGTCCGGCTTGGAAAGCCGCGATGGAGGCCACGTTCAGGATCCCGCCCCGCCGGCGCTCGATCATGCCCGGCAGCATCAAGCGGGACAGGGAGGTCAGAGCCGTGACGTTGAGGTCGATAATGGCGAGCTGCTGCTCGTGGGGAAGCGAGGCAAAGTAACCCCGTAAGCCGAACCCCGCATTGTTGACCAAGGTATGTACCACAATGCCCCGCTCCCGGAGCATATCCTGCAGGTCCTGGGGTGCCTCCCTGTCTCCGAGGTCGAGGGCCATGACCTCGACCGGAACCCCATGGGCTTGGCGGATCTCGTCGGCCAGCGCCTCCAGCCGCTCGTGCCGCCGGGCGGTCAGGACCAGCGGATAGCCCCGGGCCGCGAACGCGCGGGCCAGCTCCGCGCCGATCCCGCTGGAGGCTCCCGTCACGACGGTCCAGCGCGGTTCTTCTGTCGTGGCCATGTTTTCCCAACTCCGTTGCCGACTCGGTCGCGGCGGATCGTACCGCATGGGCATTGGCTGTCTAAATCATGGCTGGCGCATCGTGAGGATCCAGCGATGAGCCAGCCAAAAGTTGGACATCGGATTGGATCCCAAAAGCGGGACCACTTTTGGGTCCGATGCTCTAAGGCCTTTGAATTTGCCCAAGGTCCGTGTAAGAGCCTCCCTCAACCTATAATCCGATCACATCCCGGCTGCGCTTGAAGCGCCGTAGCTCTACGGCCGCGCGGCTGGACACGCCTGGGTGGCCCAATGCCGAAGCGGACAGACATCTCCTCCATTCTCATCGTCGGCGCCGGTCCGATCATCATCGGCCAGGCCGTGGAGTTCGATTATTCGGGCACCCAGGCCGTGAAGGCTCTGAAGGAGGAAGGCTACCGCATCATCCTGGTGAATTCGAACCCCGCCACGATCATGACGGACCCGGATCTCGCGCACGCCACCTACGTGGAGCCGATCACGCCCGAGATCGTCGCCAAGATCATCGAGAAGGAGCGCCCGGACGCGATTCTGCCCACCATGGGCGGCCAGACGGCGCTGAACTGCGCCCTGTCGCTTAAAAAAATGGGCGTGCTCGACAAATTCAACGTCGAGATGATCGGCGCCACGGCGGAAGCCATCGACAAGGCCGAGGACCGCCAGCTCTTCCGCGAGGCCATGACCAAGATCGGCCTCGACACGCCGAAGTCGCGGCTTGCCAACGCCTCGGCCCTGAAGAAGGCCGACCGCGACGCCTATCTCGCAGAACTCGCCCGCATGGAAGCGCTCGACATCCATCCGGGCGACAAGAAGCGGATGATTGCCGCCTACAAGCTCAAGTGGGACGCGGGCGAGAACGAGCGGCGCAAGCGCTACCAGGAGCACGCCCTGGGCGAGGCCCTGCTGGCCCTGGCCGAAGTGGGCCTGCCCGCCATCATCCGCCCGTCGTTCACCATGGGCGGCACCGGCGGCGGCATAGCCTATAACCGCGAGGAATTCCTCAGCATCGTGGAAGGCGGCCTCGACGCCTCCCCCACGAACGAGGTGCTGATCGAGGAGAGCGTGCTCGGCTGGAAGGAGTACGAGATGGAGGTCGTCCGCGACAAGGCGGACAACTGCATCATCATCTGCTCCATCGAGAACTTCGACCCCATGGGCGTGCACACCGGCGACTCCATTACGGTCGCGCCGGCGCTCACGCTCACCGACAAGGAATACCAGATCATGCGCGACGCCTCGCTGGCGGTTTTGCGCGAGATCGGCGTCGAGACCGGCGGCTCGAACGTGCAGTTCGCGATCAACCCGGAGAACGGGCGCATGATCGTGATCGAGATGAACCCGCGCGTGTCGCGCTCCTCGGCGCTCGCCTCCAAGGCCACGGGCTTCCCGATCGCGAAGGTCGCGGCGAAGCTCGCCGTCGGCTACACGCTGGACGAGATCGCCAACGACATCACCGGCGGCGCGACGCCGGCCTCCTTCGAGCCGACCATCGACTATGTGGTCACCAAGATCCCGCGCTTCGCCTTCGAGAAGTTCCCGGGCGCCTCGACGACCCTCACCACGGCCATGAAATCCGTAGGCGAAGCCATGGCCATCGGCCGTTCCTTCCCGGAATCGCTGCAGAAGGCCCTGCGTTCGCTGGAGACCGGCCTCACCGGCCTTGATGAGATCGAGATCGAGGGCATGGGCAAGGGCGACGACCGGAACGCCATCAAGGCCGCCATCGGCACTCCGACCCCGGACCGGATCCTGAAGGTCGCCCAGGCCCTTCGCCTCGGCGTCAGCCATGACGAGGTCCATGCCTCCTGCAAGATCGATCCCTGGTTCTTGGAGCAACTCCAGGACATCATCGACATGGAGGCCAAGGTGAAGGCCCACGGCCTGCCGCAGACACCCGGCGCCTTCCGCCAGATCAAGGCACTCGGCTTCTCGGATGCCCGCCTCGCCGTGCTCACCCGCAAGACCGAGGAAGAGGTGCGGAGCTTGCGCCGCTCACTTGCCGTGCGCCCGGTCTACAAGCGCATCGATACCTGCGCGGCGGAGTTCGCCTCGCCCACCGCCTACATGTACTCGACCTATACTGCTCCGTTCGCCGGCGCCCCGGCCGACGAGTCGAATCCGTCCGATGCCAAGAAGGTCATCATCCTCGGCGGCGGCCCGAACCGCATCGGCCAGGGCATCGAGTTCGATTATTGCTGCTGTCATGCCTGCTTCGCGCTCAAGGACGCGGGCTATGAGACCATCATGATCAACTGCAACCCGGAGACGGTCTCGACCGACTATGATACCTCCGACCGGCTCTACTTCGAGCCGTTGACGCAGGAGGACGTGCTGGAGATCATCGAGACCGAGCGCTCCAAGGGCACGCTGCATGGCGTGATCGTGCAGTTCGGCGGCCAGACGCCGCTCAAGCTCGCCCACGCGCTCGAAGAGGCAGGCGTGCCGATCCTCGGGACCTCGCCGGATGCCATCGATCTTGCCGAGGATCGCGACCGGTTCAAGCGCCTGCTCGACAAGCTGCATCTGAAGCAGCCCAAGAACGGCATCGCCTATTCCGTGGAGCAGGCTCGCCTCATCGCCGCCGAACTCGGCCTGCCCTTCGTTGTGCGTCCATCTTATGTGCTCGGCGGCCGGGCTATGGCGATCATCCGCGACGAGGCGCAGTTCGAGGATTACCTGCTCGGCACCCTGCCGAGCCTGATCCCATCGGACGTGAAGGCCCGCTACCCCAACGACAAGACTGGCCAGATCAACACGGTGCTGGGCAAGAACCCACTGCTCTTCGACCGCTACCTCTCGGACGCCATCGAGGTCGACGTGGACTGCCTCTGCGACGGCAAGGACTCGTTCATCGCGGGCATCATGGAGCACATCGAGGAGGCGGGCATCCACTCGGGCGATTCCGCCTGCTCGCTCCCGCCCCGCTCCCTGTCTCCTGAGATCATCGCCGAGCTGGAGCGCCAGACGAAGGCGCTGGCGCTGGCGCTCGAAGTCGGCGGTCTGATGAACGTGCAATACGCCATCAAGGACGGCACGATCTACGTGCTGGAGGTGAACCCCCGCGCCTCGCGCACGGTGCCCTTCGTGGCCAAGGTCATCGGCGAGCCCGTTGCCAAGATCGCGGCGCGCATCATGGCCGGCGAGAGCTTGGCCACGTTCGGCCTCAAGCCGAAGGAGCTAGCGCATATCGCCGTGAAGGAAGCCGTGTTCCCCTTCAACCGCTTCCCGGGCGTGGACGTGCTGCTCGGGCCTGAGATGCGATCCACCGGCGAGGTCATCGGCCTCGACCGGGGCTTCGGGGTGGCCTTCGCCAAGAGCCAGCTCGGCGCCGGCAGTCAGTTGCCGAAGACCGGCACCCTGTTCGTGTCGATCCGCGACTCGGACAAGCCACGCATCCTGCCGGCCGTAAAGATGCTGGAGGAGGCCGGATTCCAAATCGTGGCGACCGCCGGCACCCAGCGGTATCTCGAGGAGCAGGGCGTCAAGGCCCGGCGCGTCAACAAGGTGCTCGAAGGCCGACCCCACGTGGTCGACGCCATGAAGAACGGTGACATCCAGCTGGTTTTCAATACCACTGAAGGAGCCGGCGCCCTGTCGGATTCCCGCTCCTTGAGACAGGCTGCCCTCTTGCATAAGATACCTTACTACACCACTCTTGCAGGAGCGGTCGCCGCAGCCGAGGGTATCAAGGCATACCTCAGCGGCGATCTCGAAGTCCGGGCGCTTCAGGAATACTTTGCCTGAGGCATCCGGCCTCACATTGGAACTGCGAAGCTTCGATGGAGTTTTCGTTGACATGCGAGGGCGCTGGAAACAGCGGCCTCGTACCTCTTTTTGGACGAGACAAACGATGGACAAGGTCCCTCTGACGATCAAGGGTTTTGCGGCGCTCGAAGAAGAGCTCAGGCACCGGCAGCAGGTGGAACGCCCCCGGATCATCCAAGCAATCGCGGAAGCCCGCGCGCTTGGCGACCTGTCGGAAAACGCCGAATACCATGCCGCTAAGGAAGCCCAGTCCCTCAACGAAGGGCGTGTCCTTGAGTTGGAGAGCCTGATCTCCCGTGCCGAGGTCATCGACATCACGAAGCTCTCGGGCGACCGGATCATGTTCGGTGCGGTCGTGAAGCTCGTGGACGAGGACACCGAGGAGGAGAAAACCTACCAGATCGTCGGCGAGCCCGAAGCCGACGTGCGCTCGGGCCGCGTCTCGGTCGCCTCCCCCATCGCCCGCGCCCTGATGGGGAAGACCATCGGCGACACGGTGGAGGTCTCGACCCCCGGTGGCGGCAAGTCCTACGAGGTTGTCGGCGTCCAGTTTGGCGCCTGATGCGAAGAAGGGGGCTTCACCAGTGAGAAATCCGATGATGTCCCCTCTCTCCCGCCGCTCCATTCTGAAAGCTCTCGCCTCTGCCGGTCTCGCTGGCGCAGGCCTTACTTTGCCCGCTCAGGCGCAAAGCTTCCCTCAAGGATTCTCGTCCTTCTCCGTCGATGTGAGCGTCCTGAAAGCCAAGGGCCTCGGGCCCTATGCCGATTTCGTGGGAGAAGTCGCTCTCGACGAGCTGCGGCGCTCCTTCGCCGACAGGGTCGATCCGCGCGGTCCCCGGCTCGTCGTACGGCTGACCAGCGTTATTTTGAGCCCTTTCCCGGGAGGGGGTGGCGGCTCCCGCTGGCGCGGCGGTGACGGTGGGGGAGACGATACGGTGGAAGGCGAAGCCTTGGCTGTCGGCGGTCGGGGCGAGATCTTCGCACAGCACCCGATGCTGGCCGCGCTCAGCGCCCGTGCTCCCAGCGTCGCTCCCAACGAGCAGGGCCGCACCGTCGCTGTGACCCAGCACTGGGTCCGCTGGTTGCGGCGGCAGATCTGAGACTATCAGGTAAATTGTCTTGTAAGTATACAACCTTACCTTAAGCTTCGCTTAGCGCGTCCTTGAGGTTCTTCGCCATGCCATACAATATCGTCCGCCTCGGCGGGGAGACCCGTACCAGCCTATCTGCATCCGGAGCGCAATCTGCGCAGCAATTGATCGGGCTGCCTGACGGGCGGTTCGTCATGCAGTGGATCGGCAACGGTACCATTTCCGGCCAGGAAGACGACAAGGGCTATTTTCAGCAACTTTTCGATGCCAACGGGGTGAAGATCGGCGGCGAGATCCGCGTCAACGACAAGACGGACGGGGAGGTCAGATCGGACTTTCTGACGGTCGCGCTGACCGGGACGACATTGGCCTCGGTCTGGAGCATGGCCGATCCCGCCCTAGGTGGGAACGCCTATTTCCGCACCTTCGATGCAAACGGAACCCTCGGACAGCAATTCCGCATCAACGAGACGGAAAACGGCTTATCGGGGACAGGGTCTTGGCGCAACGTGTTCCTGCGCAACGACGTCTCGCTCGTCATTTGGAATGGGCGCGGCACTCAGTCAGGCCAGGAGGATGACGCAGGCGTCTTTTTCCGGCTCATGGGCCCCAACGGGGAGTTCATAGGTCGGGAGACGCGCGTCAACGCGGCCGTGGAGGGGCGCCGGGAATCTCTGACCACAGCCACTGCACTCCCTGACGGCGGGTTTGTCATCGCCTACAAGGCCTCCTTCGGAGGGACCTACCAGCAGGCGTTCCATGCCAATGGTGAAAAGCGCGGCGGTGAGATCGAGATCTCGTCCCAAAATGTGAGCGTCGCGCCAAACATCCGTACTTTGGCGGACGGCAAATGGGCGACGTTCTGGCACGAGCCCAAGGGCGACGAAAGCATCAACTTCTACTACCGGATCTTCAACGCGGACGGCACACCCAACGGCGACGCACGGGTCGTCAGCGCCTCGACTCAAGGAGATCAGTTCAGAACCACCGCCATGATGACGATGGATGACGGTGGCTTCATCATGTTCTGGTCGGGAGAAGGCACGCAGGAGGGCCATAAGGACGACAGCGGCCTGTTTTACCAGCGCTTCGATGCCCGTGGGGAAAAAATCGGCTCCGAGACGCGCTTGAACACGACCACCGAAGGCGAGCAAAGCGATCTGCTTGTCTTCAGCAGCTACCAGAAGGACCTGAACACCAATCAATATAGCCTCAAGCATGCCGTCGCGGTCTGGTCGGTCATCACCGATGATGTGCAGGAGCCCGATGCGCTTTACGTCCAGGCGCTCAGTCCGTCCGGAGTCAAGATCGGCCCAGAAATCCGCATGGAAATCCACCTGGAGTCAGTCGATGACTTTCCCAGATTCAACTTTGGGTATCTCCCCGCCACCGGACGCTCCGTTTTCACTTGGACCGGAAAGAGCTCCATTGGCGGGCAGGAGGACTACGGCGACATCTTCATGCAGATGTTCGACAGCAACGGCAACCGAATGGGCTCCGAGATTCGGGTCAACACAACGACAGGCGGAATCCAGACCGACGCGATGATCCGCGCTCTGCCGAACGGCAGCTTCGTCGTGGCTTGGCAGGGCCCCGATGGCGACGGTACCGGCCTCTTCATGCAGGTCTTCGACGGCGACGGCCAGCGCGTCGGGGGCGAGATCCTGGTCAACACCTCAAAGACCGGCGCCCAGACCGGCACGCTCCTGGATCTCGCGGAGGACGGCACCCTCGTCGTCGGCTGGGAGGGCGCCGGCGATCAGCCTGGGCAAGAGGATGCCGACGGCGGTATTTTCTTCCAGCGCTTCAAGATCAATGCCGCGCCGGAAAGCATCGCGCTCAGCGGGTCGATCCAAGAAACGGCTGCGGCCGGCACCACGGCCGGTACGCTTTCGACGGTCGATCTCGACCTGTCCGACAAACACACCTACACCCTGGTCGATGCAGGCAACGCGCCGACGTCGAACGCGCTGTTCGAGGTTTCAGGCAATGCGATCAAGCTCAAGGCCGGCGCCAAGCTCGACTACGAAAAGGCCGCGTCTCACAGCCTGCGCCTCAAGGTGACGGACGCCTTCGGTGGCAGCCATGTTCAGGATGTGACGTTGAGCGTCGCGAACGTGCGCGAGAAGACGCCGCTGCGCAAGAACGGCACTTCGGGGGCCGACATCCTGTTCGGCGAGCTCGGCAACGACACCCTGTCGGGCGCCGGCGGCAGCGACCGGCTGCATGGCGATCTCGGACGCGACCGGATCTCCACCGGCAGCGGCAAGGATGTAGTGGTGTTCGACCAGCGCCCGTCGAGCAGCAACCGCGATACGATCACCGATTTCGATCCGCGCAAGGATTCGCTCTATTTCGACAACGCGTTCTTCACCAAGCTTGGAAAGAAGGGCTCACTCGAGAAGCCGGCGAAGCTGTCCAAGACCTATCTCGAACTCGGCGCGCCGAACGACGGCAACGATTACCTGGTCTACAACCGCAAGAACGGCGTCCTGTCCTACGATGCCGACGGGAACAAGGCAGGTAAGGCCATCGAGATCGCGATCTTCATCAACAAGCCCAAGCTCACGATCTCGGACTTCTTCGTGATCTGAACGCGCTGTGAGAGCCGGGATCAGGCTCTCGCCTCACGTTGCTACAGTCGCATTGATCCGGTTAGACCTTCTCAGCCTCGACGTCCTCGATCGGCACCAGCGGCTCGTCCTTGATCAGGTCGAGGGTCAGGGCCGTGCGGACGTTACGCACGTTCGGCAGGGAGGTGAGCTCGGAAACCAGTCCCTGGAAGGAGGCGAGGTTCGGGGCCACGCATTTCATGATGAAGTCGATATCGCCCGAGAGGGTCCAGCACTCGCGGACCATGGCCCATTCCTTCACGCGCTGCTCGAACTCCCCGAGCTCCTTCTTGCCCTGAACGTCGAGCTGCACCATGGCAAAACAGACGATCTCGAAGCCCAGGTTCTTCGGGTCGAGGATCGCCCGGTAAGCCTTGATGATGCCGGCGCTTTCCAGCGCCCGCACCCGGCGCAGGCACGGGGGCGCCGACAAGCCGACCCGGCGCGCGAGCTCCACATTGGTGATGCTGCCGTCGGCCTGAAGCTCTTTCAGAATGGCCCAGTCGATGGAATCGAGGCGTCCGCGCACGGTAACTCCGTAGGCATGGTCGGGACGGGCGGACAACCGGCCTGTCGTCCGGATCATGCAGTATTGGTTCGAAAAATCTCGTCTTGGCTGACTAGACCGTATAAGGGATCCGCACAAGGAGGACGGGCGATTAAGTCGCAACGAACTTCATGAACTCCACAGGCTCATTGATCGAATGTTGCGCGAGGAAACCGGCCCAATCACCTGGGTGCTGACGGACGGCAAGGCCGGGGACGAGCTGCAGGCCCTGAGCGTGGCCGAGGCGCTGGGCTTGGTCCCGCAAGTTCGACGGGTGAAGCCGAGGCCGCTCTTCACATGGCTGATGCCCTGGGGACCGATCGACCCGCGCGAACGGCCGGGTGCTCCCGACAGTCCCCTCGCCCCGCCCTTCCCCGATCTTCTCATCGCCTCCGGCCGCCGGGCCGTGGCCTATCTGCGCTACGTGAAACGGGCGTCCGGCGGGCAGACCTACACGGTGTTCCTCAAGGATCCTCGCACCGGACCGACGACCGCCGACTTCATCTGGTCCCCAAGCTACGATCGCTTAAAGGGGCCGAACGTGCTGACCACCCTCACCCCGCCGCATCGGATCTCTGCGCGGCGGATCGAAACCGCCCGTGCGCAACCCGATCCGCGCCTCGCCCCTCTGCCTCATCCTCGGGTGGCCGTTCTGGCCGGAGGGAACAGCCGACACCACCGCTTCACGGATGAGGATATCGCCCGCCTGATGGGGAACCTGACCTCCATCGCCGAGGCCGGAGCCGGGCTGATGGTCACGGCCTCACGCCGCACTCCCGCGCCCTTGCGGGACGCGCTCATCGCCCTCACCTCCAGGCATGACGGCTTCTTCTGGGATGGGACCGGCGAGAACCCTTACGTGGACCTCTTAGCGCTGGCCGATTTCATCGTCGCGACGGCGGATTCCTTCAACATGATCGGCGAGGCTGCCACCACGGGGCGGCCGATCCTGGTCTTCGAGCCGTCCGGTGGCCATCCGAAACTGGATGTTTACATGAAGGGGCTTAAAAGCCATGGAATTGTGCATCCCTTCGAGGGCCGTCTTGTAGGACAGCCCTACGAACCCTTAAATTCAACACCCAAGGTCGCGAAGGCGATCGCTGAAGGCTTCGGCCGCCACCGCCGCGCTCTCGGCGTGCCGGACATCGCCTTACCACTGGAGACCCCCTGATGGCCAATTCTCATGCCAAGCTCATCATCATCGGCTCGGGGCCGGCAGGCTATACGGCGGCGATCTATGCGGCGCGTGCCCTTCTTGAACCCGTGATGATCTCCGGCTTCCAGCCCGGCGGGCAGCTCATGATCACCACCGATGTGGAGAACTACCCGGGCTTCGCCGACGTGATCCAGGGCCCGTGGCTCATGGAGCAGATGCGCCTGCAGGCCGAGCATGTGGGCACCAAGATGGTCTCGGACCACATCACCAAGGTGGACCTGAAGCAACGCCCCTTCCGGCTTGAGGGCGATTCCGGCGACACCTATACCTGCGATGCGCTCATCGTCGCGACCGGCGCCCAGGCCAAGTGGCTAGGCCTGCCGTCTGAGGGCCAGTTCCAGGGCTTCGGCGTCTCGGCCTGCGCCACCTGCGACGGGTTCTTCTATCGCGGCAAGGAAGTGGTGGTGGTAGGCGGCGGCAACACCGCCGTCGAGGAGGCGCTGTACCTAGCGAACCTCGCCTCGAAGGTCACTCTCGTCCATCGCCGGGACTCACTTCGTGCCGAGCGTATTTTGCAGGACCGCCTGTTCAAGCATCCCAAGATCGAGGTGATCTGGAATTCCGCCGTCGAGGAGATCTGCGGCTCGGAAAATCCCTCCTCCGTCACACATGTGCGGCTGAAGAACCTCGTCTCGGGCGAGGCCTCGGACTTCAAGACCGACGGTGTGTTCATCGCCATCGGCCACAAGCCCTCGACGGAGCTGTTCGTGGGCCAGCTTGAGATGAAGTCGGGCGGCTATCTGGTGACGAAGCCGGGCTCCACCGAGACGAATATCCCGGGCGTCTTCGCCGCCGGCGACGTCACGGATGATATCTACCGTCAGGCGGTCACCTCGGCAGGCATGGGCTGCATGGCAGCTCTGGATTCGGAGCGCTATCTGGCGGCCCTCGAGGCCGCCCAGGAAGCCGCCGAATAGGATTTGTTAACAACCCTTTAGCCTTCAGGCCGATTTCCTGTTGCGTCGGGCTCGCGGCTCATAAGAGATAAGAGGTGCCTTGCGTCAGGAGCATGCGGGGCTTAGAGCATCGTGCGGAAAAGTGGATCCGGTTTTCCGCGTCAACGATGCTCTTATCCAAGAAGGAAGCATCGGATCCGATCCCAAAAGTGCAATCCACTTTTGGGTCCGATGCTGTAGGGGAATGCCGTGGACTGGGACAAGATCCGGATCTTTTACACCGTCGCGGAAGCGGGCAGCTTCACGCGCGCCGGTGACGATCTGGGCCTGAGCCAGTCGGCCGTCAGCCGCCAGATAAGCGCCCTGGAGAGCGAGCTGAAGGCCCCGCTCTTCCACCGCCATGCCAGAGGCCTGATCCTTACCGAGCAGGGCGACCTGCTGTTCCGGGCCGCCCGCGACATGCGCATGCGGCTCGAGACCACCAAGGCCCGGCTCGTCGAGACCAGCGAGCGCCCCTCGGGCGAGTTGAAGGTGACCACCACTGTCGGTCTCGGGTCGATCTGGCTCGCCCAGCGCATCGCGGAATTTCTGGATCTCTACCCGGATGTCCGGGTCGAGCTGATCCTCTCCAATGAGGAACTGGATCTCGCCATGCGGGAGGCGGATGTCGCCATTCGCCTGCGCCGCCCGGCCCAGCCCGACCTGATCCAGCGCCGCCTCTTCACCATCCACTTCCACGTCTATGCGTCCGCCGACTACATCAAGCGGTTCGGCGAGCCCAAGACACTGGAGGATCTGGACGAGCATCGCATCGTGTCCTTCGGTGGTGACCAGCCGTCCTATCTCATGGCGGTACATTGGCTTGCCACAGCCGGACGCGAAGGGCGTGAGCCGCGCCAGTACCATTATGTGGTCAACAACATCACGGCCCTGAAGCTCGCCGTCGAGACAGGCGCCGGGATTGCGGTGCTGCCGGATTATGCAGTGGTGGGTAACCCGGACCTCATCCAGATCCTGCGCGACGTGGAGATGCCCTCCCTCGACAGCTACTTGGTTTATGCCGAGGAGATGCGTTCCGTCGCGCGCGTCCAGGCCTTCCGCGACTTCCTGATCTCCAAAGCCCAGCGCTGGACATTCTAATCGGGTCTTTTCCGGCCAAGCTCGATAGCTGGTCGACCTTTGTCACCCATATGACAATAGCCATGCATTCCGTGCAGCCCTTTCATGAGGCATGCTGCATTGCAAAGAGGCATGATGCGGTCGATATGAGCGGTGGCTGATTTTAACGCGGCAGTGCTTTCTTCCTCCCGGCGCTGCCGTGTCGGCCGTTCCCTCTGGAAGGTTTTGACTTATTTGTCGGACCTCTACTTTGCCGGGCCTTTGGCCCGGCTTTTTTCTTTTTGTGCTCGGTTGGAGTCAGCTCCAACGGACGTGGGACTGCTCCGCCTCCTCCTTCAACGCACGGCGCAGGACCTTGCCTACATTGGTCTTCGGAAGGGTTTCGCGGAACTCGATCCGGCGGGGCACCTTGTAGCCGGTCAGCGCCTCGCGGCAAAACTGGCGCAGTTCATCGGCGGTCAGGTTCGGATCCTTGCGGACCACATAAGCCACCACCGCCTCACCCGAGTGCTCGTCCGGCAGGCCGATGACCGCCGATTCCATCACACCCGGATGCTTGGCCAGCACATCCTCGACCTCGTTCGGATAGACGTTGAAGCCGGAGACAAGGACCATGTCCTTCATGCGGTCCACGATCTTGATTTGACCGTCGGGTAGGATGATGGCCACGTCTCCGGTGCGGAACCAGCCATCCTGTGTCATGACCTTCGCAGTCTCGTCAGGCCTTTGCCAGTAGCCAGCCATCACCTGCGGACCTTTGACGCACAGTTCTCCCCGCTCCCCGTCTGGCAGGATGGTGCCGTCGCTGCCGCGCACGGTCACATCCGTCGACGGCAGGGGATAGCCGATCGTGCCGGTGAACTCTTCGATGTCGAGGCGATTGGCGCAGACGACCGGCGACGTTTCCGAGAGACCGTATCCTTCGACGATGGGCTGCCCGGTGATCTCCTTCCATTTCTTGGCCACGGTTTCCTGGGTGGCCATGCCGCCCGAGACGGCAAAGACCATCTGGGAGAAATCCACCTTCTCGATCCCCGGCGCATGGGCCAGGGCATTGTAGAGGGTGTTGAGGCCGGACATCAGCGTGATGCGGCTCTTCTGCAGCGTCTTGACGAAGCCAGGGATGTCGCGCGGATTGGCGATCAGCAGCTGGCAGCCGCCGATCTTCGTCATCAGGAGCCCGCAGACCGTGAGGGCGAAGATGTGGTAGAGCGGCAGCGCGGTGACCATGAGATGGTCCTCGCGCGTCCCGAAGAACGGCAGCATCCAGGCCTCGCATTGCATCACGTTGGCCACCACGTTGCGGTGGAGCAGCGTGGCCCCCTTCGCAACGCCGGTCGTGCCGCCCGTGTACTGCAGGAAGGCGATATCCTCCGGCGACACGCTGACCGGCTGCGGCTTCTTGCGCGCTCCCTCAGCCATGACAGCCTTGAAGGTCACGGCCTGCGGCAGGCTGAACGGCTTCACGGCCTTCTTCACGCGTCGGGAAACGAGATTGATGATCGCGCCTTTCAGGCCGAGCAGATCGCCCGGCGTCACAAGCACGACCCGATCAAGCTTGATCTCCGGCAGGGATTCCTCGACTGTCGCGCCGAAGTTCTCGAGCACGAACAGGAAACGGGCGCCGGAATCGTTGAGCTGATAGGTCAGCTCGCGCGGGGTGTAGAGCGGGTTGACGTTCACCACCGTACCGCCGGCCATGAGGATCCCGAACAGGATCGCCGGAAAGGCCATGACATTGGGCAGCATGATGGCGACCCGGTCACCCTTCTTCAGCCCCTGCCCCTGGAGCCAGGAGGCCACCGCATCGGCGTCGCGCCCCAATTGGGCATAGGTCACGCGTTTGCCGAAGCTCTCGGCGGCCGGCCGGTTCGGGTACTTGGCGAGGGCATCTCGGAAGATGTCGTTGAGCGTGCCGATTCTGGCCTCATCGATCGTGGGCGGGACACTCGCCGGATAAGACTTGAGCCAAGGGCGCGTTGCAGAAAGGTCCTGAGCGCCTGCCGTGGCAGGCGCCGGATTTGTGGCGTTCATCGTCATCCTCCGCTTTTTGGCGAGGTTTGCTTCATGGGAGATGGCGTCTCCCAGGCATCGGACCCAAAAGTGGAAACCACTTTTGGGATCTAGACGATGCCCATTATTGGTGGCGCATCGTTGGGCGCGGAAAACCGGTATCCACTTTTCCGCACGATGCGCTGAGCTTAACTTGGCGCGGAAGAGCCCGTTTGTCGATGGAATAGTTTAGACCTGAACGATCCTGAGGGACCGTCCAGGTCGAGAGAGCTCAATGGGTCTTCTGCAGCACCATGTCGGCCGGGCGGCCGCTGAGCTCGGCCATGTGATCGAACCGGGTCGAGAAGGTTCCGACCCCAGCCGTCGCGGAGCGCAGCTCGACGATCAGATCGCCGATCTCAGATTCCGGGATCGTCGCGCTCAGCACCTGCCACCCATTCCAGCCGGGCCGCTCATCATAGCCGAGGATCTGCCCGCGCCGGCCGGTCACGAGGGCCGTCGCCTTGGACAGCGCCTCGGACGGGATCGTGATCTCCACCGACAATACCGGCTCCAGCAGCACAGGCTTGGCCTTCGGCAGGGCTTCCGCCAGGGCCAGCTTGGCGGCGGCCTGGAAGGCAGCGTCCGAGGAATCGACCGTATGGTAGGAGCCGTCCGTCAGCGATACGGCGAGATCCACCACGGGAAAGCCGAGAGGCCCGCATTTGAGCGCATCCCGAACGCCGGTCTCGACCGAGGGGATGTACTGGCGCGGCACCACGCCGCCCGTGATATGGTCTTGGAAGGCAAAGCCCTCCCCGCGCGGCAGCGGCTTGATCTCGATCATCACGTCGCCGAACTGGCCATGGCCGCCGGTCTGCTTGCGGTGACGCCCACGAGCTGCCGCCGGCAGTTTGATCGTCTCGCAATAGGCTACCTTGGGCTTGGCGGTCTCGACGCCCACCTGGAAGCGCGAGGCGAGCTTTTCGACCGCCACCCGCAGATGCATCTCGCCTTGCCCGTGAAGCCGGATCTCGCCCATCTCCGGGCGGGTCTCAACCACGAGTGACGGATCCTCCTCGGTGATCTTGGCAAGGGCGCTTGAGAGGCGCACGTCATCCTTGCGGTCCTTGACCTTGAGAGCCATCGCATAAACCGGCTCGGGCGGCGCTATCGACAGGACAGCCTCGGGCCTCGCCTTGCCGGCCGCAAAGCTGTCGCCCGTTGCGATGTTTTCCAACCGGCCGAAACCGACCGTGTCGCCGGCGACGGCCTCCGCTTTGCGGGTCGTGGTGTTGCCCACCAGCGTCAGCAGGCTGCCGATCCGCGCCTCGCCGCCGCGGGAGCCCACCACGGTGTCGCCCTCATGGAAGGTGCCACGCATGACGCGGGCCAAGGTGAGCTTGCCGCCCTGCCCCTGGTGCAGGGTCTTCATGGCCTGCGCCAGAGGCGGCCCATCTTCGGCAATGCCGAGACGCGCCCGGGTCTCCGTCAGGGTCGGAGCCTCGTGACGCAAGGCCTTGAGCAACCGGGTGATGCCGTTGCCGCGCTCGGCCGAGCCGATGAGCGCCGGCACCACGTGCCGTTCCCTCAGCTCCTTCGACAGATCGTCGAAGATCTGGTCGCGCGGCGGCTCGATCTCCGAGATCAGCTCCTCCATCAGCTCGTCGTCGTAATCGGCCAGCCGCTCCAGCATGGCGAAGCGCGCTTCCTTCTCGCGCGGCAGCTCGCCCTCGGGAAGATCGACGACTTCGCTCGGCGCATGTTCGCGATAGATGAAGGCGCGTTCCAGGGCCAGGTCGATGAAGCCGATTGCGATCCCGTCTTTCCAGAGCGGGATCTGGCGCAGGAGCAAAGGCGTGCGGGAGGCTTCCTGCAGGATTGCGAGCGTCTCGCGAACGCGCTGCGTGGCGGTATCGATCTTGTTGATGAACAGGAAGCGCGGAATGTCGGCTTCCTCGAGTTCGCGCAGGATGATTTCGAGCGCCGGGATCTTGCGCTCATCCGCCTCGCACACGACGACCGCCGCGTCGCAGACCGGCGTGATGTTGCGCATCTCGTGCAGGAATTCGGTGGAACCGGGGCAATCGACGAAGGTCAGGTTCTCGCCGAGAAAATTCACGCTGGCCACATTGGGCTCGATGCTCATGGCGTGGGCGCGGGCCTCGGCACTCGCATCCCCCACGCTGTCCTTGGTTGCCACGCGACCGGCCCGCGAGATGGTTCCGGTCCGCTCCAGGATGGCCTCAAGAAGCGTGGTCTTGCCGCTCTGAAACGGGCCGACGATCGCGATGCATCGCGGGCCCGCCGCTAGTCTGCCGTTGGGTGCCATAGGATGTCATCCTCCCTGCCCCCGCTGTTGGCGCGCTCTTCACGGACGCGTTACCCCGATGCTCTGCCTGTCGCTGCGGAATGGCAAGAGGGTTTTGCGGATGGTGACAAAGCAAAAACGGCCTAGCTTGCGCTCGGCCGTCCTGACGAATCTCAACCCTGACTAGCGCGCCTGACGCAGTTCAAAATCGGCGACGCCGAGGGCGAAGTTGAAGCCAGTCTGGCCGCTGATGGAGAGAGGTTGAAGGGAGATGCTGCGGTTCGAGCCACCGACCAAGACATTCGCACCGACGCCGGGGCCCACCGTCGCCTCCGCAGCACCGCCGACATAGCTGCCGGCGAGCGAGCCGGGTGCGACGCTGCCTCGGGAGAACACGGCCCAAGTGAGGATGCCGCGTTGCGTTGCCCCGATATCGAGCCCGAACCGGCGGATCACGCCCGCATAGGCCTCGTTCGGTCCGCGCCGCGGGTTGAAAGTGCAGAGCGTGGTCTTCTGCGACGTGACGATGAGCCCGATCCCGCCCGACACAGCGCAGGACAGGACCCCGACCCGCCCCCGATTCTGAGCTTGGGCTTCCGTGACACCGAGAGACGCAATAAGGGTGAGAGCGGCAGCGGAGAGAGCGGCACGACGCATGGTGATCTCCTGAGCTTGGACAAGCTTAGCGATCAACGGCGCAGGGGAAGCAGCGTTCCGACAGAGAGGCGTCAATTCTGGGCGGTGGACTACGCGTCCTGATGTTCACCCCGCCGCACCACGCGCATGGCCGTGATCGTCACGGGGCCTGCGCGCAACAGGTTCATGGCCGAGACGACCATCTCGGCCAAGCGTTCAAGCGCGATGCTGTCGTCCTCGATGTCGAGCAGGAAATCCTTCGCCTCCACGTAGCCGCCATTGGTGAAGTCGACGCGGGCGTCGAACTTCACGCGGTGCGTGGAGGCGGGATTGGCCCTATAGGGCTCTGCCGCGGGATCGGGATGAAAGGTCCGCGGCAGGGTCATCAGCGAAGAGACCCGCAGAAGCGCTGGATGCGGTTGCAGGCATCCTCCAGCGCGGCATTGGACGTCGCATAGGAGATGCGGAAGTTGGGGCCGAGCCCGAAGGACGAGCCGTGCACGGCGGCGACGCCTTCCGCTTCCAGCAACTCGGACACGAAGTCCTCGTCCGTCGCCAGAACCTTGCCCGACGGCGCGGTCTTGCCGATGGCTTCCGCGCAGGACGGGTAGACGTAGAACGCGCCTTCCGGCATCGGGCACTTCAGGTATTTCGACTGGTTGAGCATGGAGACCACGAGATCGCGGCGCTCCTCGAAAGCCTTCCTGAAGCGCGGCAGGTGGTCCTGCGGACCATCGAGAGCCTCGACGGCAGCCCATTGCGAGATCGCGCTGGTGCCGGAGGTCTGCTGGCCCTGCACGAAATCCATGGCGTTGATGAGGTGCTGCGGACCGCCGGCATAGCCGATGCGCCAGCCGGTCATGGCATAGGCCTTCGACACGCCGTTCATGGTGAGCGTGCGCTCATAGAGGTTCGGCTCGACCTGCGCCGGCGTGACGAACTCGAAATCGCCGTAGGTCAGGTGCTCGTACATGTCGTCGGTGAGCACCCACACATGCGGATGGCGCATCAGCACGTCGGTGATCGCCTTCATCTCGGCGCGCGAATAGGCGGCGCCTGTCGGGTTCGACGGCGAGTTGAGGATGATCCACTTGGTCTTCGGCGTGATGGCGCGCTCGAGGGGCTCGGGCTGGAGCTTGAAGCTGTGCTCCATGGTGCAATCCACGAACACGGGCTTGCCGCCGCACAGCACCACCATTTCAGGATACGACACCCAATACGGCGCCGGGATGATGACCTCGTCGCCCGGATTCAACGTGGCGAGCAGCGCGTTGTAGATCACGTGCTTGCCGCCGGTGGATACGATGGTCTGCGAGGGCTTGTAGTCGAGGCCGTTCTCGCGCTTGAACTTGCGCGAGATCGCCTCGCGAAGCGGCACGATGCCGGAGACGGGCGTGTACTTTGTCTCACCCCGGCGGATCGCCGCGATGGCCGCTTCCTTGATGTTGTCGGGCGTGTCGAAATCCGGCTCGCCGACGGAGAGGCTGATCACGTCCCGCCCCTGGGCTTTCAGATCCCGCGCTTTCTGCGTGATGACGATGGTGGCAGACGGCTTGATGCGGGAAAGGGCGTCAGACAAAAAGCCCATGGGAATCCTCCGAGGGGGGCGTTAGAAAGGGACCGTGACGGCGGCGGACCGTAAAGCGGTCAAGCCGCCCAAGCAAGCAAAACAGCCCCGCCAGACGGGATTTTGAGGAGACGCCTTTTCCGATGACCACATCCGTCACCCGCCGCCTTGCCCTCGGTCTTTTCGCCGGCGCGACCCTCTTGGCTTCTGCCGCCTCCGCTCAGGACTTCCCGACCCGCGTCATCAGGATGGTGGTTCCCTACCCGGCCGGCGGCCCCACCGACGTCATTGCCCGCATCGTCGCCGAGGAGATGGGCAAGTCGCTCGGCCAGAACGTGCTGGTCGAGAACCTCGCCGGCGCCTCCGGGGCGGTCGGCACCCGGTCGGTCGCCAAGGTTGAGCCCGACGGCTACACCATCGTGTTCGGCAACAACCAGACCCACGGCAACAACATGTTCCTGCTCAAAGAGCCGGGCTACGACGCCGTGAAGGATTTCGCGCCGCTCGCCGGCGCAGGCGCTTTCGAGCACGTGTTCGTGGTCAAGAACGACCTGCCCGTGAAGACGATCCCGGAGCTGGTGGAACTCGCCAGGAAGGATCCGGGCAAGCTGAATTACGGCTCGACGGGCGTGGGCTCCGGCTCGCATCTCGCCACCGAACTCTTCATGACCCGCACGAGCACGAAGATGACCCATGTGCCCTTCCGGGGCGCGGCTCCCCTGGTGACGGAGCTCATGGCGGGGCGCATCGACGTGTCGAACTCGACCCTGCCGAGCGTGCTCTCCCAGTTCCAGGCCGGTCAGATGCGGGCCATCGGCATTGCCAGCCCGCAGCGCAACCCGCAGGCGCCCGATGTGCCGACCCTGCGCGAGCAGGGCATCACCAATGCCGACGCGGAATCCTGGGCCGCCTTCTTCGCCCCGGTGAACACGCCCAAGCCCATCCTCGACAGGCTGTCCGGCACGATCATCGCGATCCTCAACAAGCCCGACGTGAAGGAGCGCATCACCAAGCTCGGATTCACCCTGAACGTCCGAAACCCGGATGCCTTCAGGCCGTATCTCGAGAAGGAGATCCAGACCTGGGCCGAGATCATCAAGGCAGCGGGCATCAAGGCTGAGTGAGAATGTTCGGTGTCATTGCCGGAGGACGCGTCAGCGGAGGAGAAGGGAATCCAACTGTACGCTTAGCGCTATGGATCCCCTTCCCTCGCTACGCTCGTCGGAGATGACTCCCTCTTCGTCATGGCCGGGCTTGTCCCGGCCATCCCGATCCTGTGAGACTCAGCGCTTCATCCAATCGGGATCACCGGCACAAGGCCGGTGATGACGTGGAAATGGTAAGTCAATCGAAGGTTAGTTCGCATGCAGCACCAAGGCCGCCTCATCGATCACATCCATCTGCGCGTCTCCAACCTCGAAGCGAGCCGGCGTTTCTATCGCGCGGTTCTTCAGGCAGTCGGGCATGACTTCACGTCCGAGAGCCCGGAGCATTTCGCCTGTGACGAGCTTTGGGTCGATCAAGCCGACGGCCCCGTGTCGCGGGTTCACCTGGCGTTTCAGGCGAAGGACCGCGAGAGCGTTCATGCCTTTCACGCAGCGGCGCTTGCCCACGGCGGGCGGGACAATGGCGGGCCGGGAGAGCGCTCCTACCATCCAAGCTATTACGCGGCTTTCGCCTTCGATCCTGATGGCCACAACATCGAAGCCGTGTTTCATGGCCCAACGGAACGCTCCGCTTAAGTCCATCGTTGTGCGTCGGGGACAGCCTGATGGCTTGCCATAATAGTTAATAATTGGTTAACAAAGACTTAGCCAAGACTCCGCAAGCAGCACTTTCGCCGCACCTCGGAACTTTCTTGAATCAAAGAAGTTTTCCTCCCGTAATCATCGTTCGGTTGCTAGGGGAAGAACCGATGAAGACCTTCAGAGCCAGAAACACCTGCCACGTTTCGTCCCGGGTTCAGCGTCTCGACCGGCGCCAGGAAAGCCGCTGCTCCCTAGCCCTGATCATGCTGATGGGCTTGGCGACGCTCTCCGTCATGGCGACCACTCAGACGCTCTCCGCCCAGGACACGAGAACCATCCACGTCTATTCTCCCCGATAACGCTTGAGTGAACGTCGGCACGGTTGACGCCCTGCCGCAAGAGTCTAGCTCTCCGGCATCGGATCGACGGAGAGATGTATGCTTAAGCTTCGTGTTGCCCTGGCCTGCGCCCTGACGCTCGGCGCCCTTTCCCCCGCCTTGGCCCAGGACACCCAGCGCTTCCGCACCGACAAGGTCGAGGTGATCGTCGAAACGGTCGCCCGCGATCTCCAGAACCCCTGGGGCTTGGCCTTCCTTCCCGACAACCACATGCTGGTCACCGAACGCGCCGGACGCTTGCGCATCGTCGATGCCAACGGCACCCTCTCCGAACCGATTGAGGGCCTCCCGCGGATCGCCGTGCGCGGACAGGCCGGACTTCTCGACGTGGCGCTCGATCCCAACTTCGCCCAGAACCGGCTCGTCTACCTGAGCTTTGCCGAGGATCGCGGCGAGGGCCGGGCCGGCACGAGCGTGGCCCGGGCCCGCCTCAGCGACAACGGCAAGGCGCTGGAATCACTAACCATCATCTTCCGGCAGGAGCCGAGCCATACGGGACCGAACCATTGGGGCTCGCGCCTGGTCTTCGACCGCGAGGGCAATCTCTTCGTAACCCTCGGCGACCGCTTCGATCTGCGCGACCAAGCGCAGAACCCCGCCAACCACCTCGGCAAGATCGTCCGCATCAAGCCGGAAGGGGGCGCAGCCCCCGGCAATCCTTACTTGAATCGCGAGGACACCCGGCCGGAGATCTGGTCGCTCGGCCACCGCAACCTGCAATCGGCGGCGCTTCATCCGACGACAGGTGAACTCTGGACCGTGGAGCATGGCGCCCGCGGCGGCGACGAAGTGAACATCCCGCAGAAGGGCAAGAACTACGGCTGGCCGGTCATCTCCTACGGTGTCGATTATTCGGGTGCGAAGCTCGGCGAGGGCACGAAGAAGGAAGGCCTAGAGCAGCCGGTCTATTATTGGGATCCCTCCATCGCCCCGTCCGGCATGGCGTTTTACACCGGTGACAAGTTCCCGGCGTGGCGCGGCAGCATCCTGGTCGGCGCGCTCGCCGGCAAGCTGGTCTCGCGCCTGGAAACCAACGGTAACCGGGTCACGAGCGAGGAGCGCATGCTGCAGCAGCTCGGTGAGCGCATCCGCGACGTGCGCCAGGGGCCGGACGGCTTCGTCTATCTGCTGACCGATTCCCGCAACGGCCGCATCCTGCGCATGAAGCCCGCGACCTGACGGGTCCGCTCACCGCCCCTGGAAGATGAAGGCGGCCCCACCGGCAATGAGGCAGAAGCCGATTAGGTGGTTCCAACCGAGCGGCTCTTTCAGGTAGAGCACCGAGAACGCTGCAAAGACCACCAGGGTGATCACCTCCTGCATGGTCTTCAACTCGGCCGCCGAGTAAACGGCGGAGCCGATCCTGTTGGCCGGCACGGCGAACCAGTATTCGACGAAGGCGATGCCCCAGCTCGCCATCACGGCGATCCACAGGGGCGATGTCTTGAATTTCAGATGGCCATACCAAGCGAAGGTCATGAAGACGTTCGAGGCAATCAGCATCAGGATGGGGGCGGTGTGCGGGCTCATCGGACTTCCGGGGAATGGCTAGGAGGGAGGCGCGCCCTGCCCTATGCTTCTCAGCCGGGCTGTCAAGCGGCCGATTGGGAACGGGCAGAACATGCGGAAGAAGGCTGTGGCAATCGGACTTGTGAGCGTCGGTCTCGGTTACGGCCTGTGGCGCGGTTGGGAAACGGGGCTCGAGCGGTCGTGGCAGGGCCTGTTCGGCTCGCCCGATCTCGGGCCCGTGGAATTCGCCACCCTGAGGCGCCGCGCGACGCCGAACGATGCCCTGATCTGCTCAGCCGACAACTGCCCAGGGGCGCAGCCTGACCTCGAGCCGCCGGTCTTTCCCGTGCCCGGCGCCCGCCTCCGCAGCATCGTGTCCGAGATAGCCCTGGCGGAGCCTGGTACGAGTCTTGTCGACAGAGGCGAGGAGCAGGATCGCTACCTCGTGCGCACACGATTCATGCGTTTTCCCGACACCGTGGTCGTGCAGGTCTTCGACCGGGGCGAGGATACATCGACCCTGGCCCTGTATTCCCGCAGCCAGATCGGCCGCTCGGATTTCGGCGTCAACAGGCGGCGGCTCGAGCGCTGGGTTGCGCGCCTCAGCATGCTTGCCGCGCGAGGTTGATCCGGCAGGTTTCGTTCAATCTTTCGAGAACCTGAGAGCCGCCGGCGATTTGCGGGTTGGACGGATCGAAGCCTTCCCGCTTCTCCCGCTGGGTGACGAGGCCGCGCGCGCTCTCAAAGGCCGCATCCAGGCGCGCGTTGCCCCTGAGCGCCTTGTTGAAGAAGGCATCCCCGAAATAGGTCCAGGTCGCCCCGTCCTGGCAGCCGAAGGACGGCTTGTCGGCCGCAGCCGCCGTGATCACGAGGGTCTGCGCATCGGCCAACTCACGGGCGAAGACGCCCGAATAGCAGGCAGAGACGATCAGCACCCGGTGCTGCGCCTTGGTTGTCTCGAGCAAGGCCCTCACGTCACCGGGCGTGACGAGGCGGGTATCGCGGCCGGCCACGAGGCCGATGCCCTCCGGGGCTCCGTGGGAGGTGAGGACGAGCACCACGATATCCTCGGCGGGATCGAGCGTCCGGCCTGCGGCTTCGGCCGCAGCCACAAGGGTTTCGGGCGTGGCGCCGGCCCGACGCTTGGTGTTGAACCGGACGATGGAGCGGCCCTTCGCGCCGAGCTGCGCCTCCAGAATGCGGGCCGCGCCCTTGGCCTCGCTCTCGAACACGCTTTGCGGGCCCCAGAGGCCGAAGGACAGGATGTACACGTCGGTCTGTCCCGGGCGCTGCGGCGCCAGTTGGAACGGATCGGCCCGGCGGGCAGACTGCCCCTGGGATTCTTGAACGGGAACGGCGGCGAGGAGCAGCCCCACCAGCCAGAAGACGATCGATCGGCGCATGTCATATCCCCAGCCCGGTCCACCTTACGCGCAGAGCCCATCAGACGCCAACACGCACCTCGGCTGAACCGAATCCCCTCTTCCGGGTTTCCCTGTCAGCCAAGTGACGAAACCTAACTGACGAAACGACTGTCCCAAAGGGCTCCCCCGAGAGGACTTCGAAGAGGATTTCTATGGATATCGCGCTCGACAAGGTTTGCGAACTCATTCTCCGGGCTAGGGCCATCGATGTGAAGGAAGGCGTCACCGATCCGGATTCGGGCTCGAATCCCATCGATGACGGCAGCATAGACGCGCTGACCGCCTCGCCCGACGACGCAACCGAGGAGGAAGTGCGGGATGTGATCGCCGGCCTCAACGACGACGAGCGCGCCGACCTGATTGCCCTGGTCTATATCGGCCGCGGCGACATGGAGCCCGAGGAATGGGGCGCTGCGGTGCGTCTCGCCCGGGAGCGCGAGGAAGCGAGCTCCGCCTCGACCGCCGACTGGCTCATCGGTATCCCGAACCTCGCCGACTTGTTGGACGAGGGTCTCAACGCCATGGGCCGCAGCTGCGCCTGAGCGGGATGGCGCGCCAAATCATTGGCGCGCCGCTCATGGATTACATGGCCTTGGGCATCGCCGCGATGTCGCGCACGGTCCCATCCACGCCTGCAATCATCCCGACTTCCGAGGCCTTTCCGGTTGCCAGATCGACCTTGTAGAGCGACTTGCCGCTCATGAGCCAGCCTTCGCTCATGGCATCGGCAGTCACAATGTCGAAGGCCAAAGTTCCGGCTTCCATGCCCAGCATGCCAATCGAGTTCAGCACGCCATCGTTGGGAGGCGCCTGCTTGACGAGAATGCCGCTCGCCTCGATGTCGTACAGCGTCGTTTCCTTCACGCCCTTCATGGAATTGGTATAGGCGCCGGCGACCACCTTGGGCATCTTGCCCTTGTGCATGTCGGTGTCGGCGAATTTCAGCGGGCCGTCCTTCGTGACCTTGCCGTCGTCCACATTGGCGCGAAGGTTCATGCCGTCAGAGCCGATGATCCGCAGCCGGTCCGCCACCGGGTTGAAATCGACAGTCGCCATGGTGCCGGGTGCGAGCATGGTGTCGAGCTTGGACTTCATGGTCGCCTTGCCTGTCACTGGGTCGATCGTCACCACCGTTCCATCACTGGCAACGCCATAGAGCATGCCGTCGGCCGGACGCACGTCGATGCCGACCAGCGCGCCGGAGAGGCCCGAGACCTTCATCGACCGCTCGACCTTCTTTCCCGCCACATCCACGATGACAATCGTATCGTCCCCAACGAGGGCAGCGACGCTCTGCGCATGCGCCGTACCGGCGACGAGGGATGACCCGATGAGAGCCGCGGCCAAGGGTATGAACTTCATGAGATGATCCTCAGGCTGAAAGCGCCGGCCATGAGCGACCGGCGTTGCGCATACCCGCCGGAATCCTCTATGGATGCAGGGGACGTGCATTTTTTCTCGGACCTCCTGCATCCAACGGCAGGGTTCGGGTGTATCGTCGGCAAGTGGAAACGGAGTTCTCGCGTGAAGGCAGCGCTGGGGGAGATGGCCTCCCCGGCCTTGGACCTGAACCACGCCCTCGGCCAATGCGCCCGGGGCGATCGCGTGGCCTTGCGTGCCATCTATGATAGCGAGGCGCCGCGGATGCTGGGGGTTGCCATGCGGCTCCTGCGCCGACGGGCCTTGGCCGAGGAGGCCGTGCACGACACCTTCCTCCAGGTCTGGCGCAAGGCGGACAGCTTCGACCCTGCCCGCGGTGATGCCCGCTCCTGGCTCTACGCCATCCTGCGCAACCGGGCGCTCAACATTCTGCGCGGTGAGACCCGCACGGATCTGGTCGATGACTTCGAGCCCATGGGGCTTGCAAGCGACGAGGAGAGCGCCGAAACCGTGATGCTGCGCCTGTCCGATACGGGAAGCCTCAAGCGCTGCCTGGAGCGCCTGGAGCCCGCACGCCGCCAGGCCATCACGCTCGCCTATATCCACGGGCTCAGCCACGGAGAGCTCGCCGGCCGTCTCGGCGTGCCGCTCGGCACGATCAAGTCGTGGATTCGCCGGTCCCTGATCTCCCTGCGGGAGTGCATGGCATGACCCGCGACGATCAGGATCGCCTCGCCGCCGAGCATGTGCTGGGCCTTCTCGAGGGAGAGGAGCGCGGATTGGCCGAGCGTCTCATGACGTCCGACGCAGCCTTCCAGGCCCTCGTCCAGCAATGGCGTATCCGCTTCGCGGAATGGGACAATACCGTCGTCGACCTCCCGCCCGGTGAAGCTCTGTGGCAGCGGATCGAGACCGGCCTTGAACCTCAGCCGGTAGCGACTGCCGCGAGGCCTGTGGCCCTCGCACGGCGGGAGACTTCGCCGGGCCTTCTGCAGGGGCTCTGGAACAGCCTCAGTTTCTGGCGCGGCTTCGGCATGGCCGGTGCGCTGGCCGGGCTCCTGCTCGCCTTGGGCGTGGGCTACTTCGCCGAGAAGGCTGCCCGCCAGCCGACCCTCGTGGCGGTGCTCATGAGCGAGACCAACCAACCGGGCGCCGTGCTGCGCACTTTCGCAGATGGGCGCCTCGAGCTCACGCCGCTCGGCGACATGGAGATCCCGCACAATCACTCCATCCAGGTCTGGGCCTTCCCGGACCCGAACGGAGCGCCGGTCTCGGTGGGCGTGGTGCAGACCGCCAGAACGGTCCTGCTCAATCCGCGCAACCTGCCCCAGCCGCATTCGAATCAACTGTTCGCGATCTCGGTCGAGCCGCTCAGCGGCTCCCCCACGGGCCTGCCTACGGGACCTGTGGTGATGAAGGGCACGGCATCCACAGCACTGTGACGGCGCCCTATTTGTGACACGGATCGCGCCAATACTTTTGGCTAACCCGGAAGGAGGATGTCATGGCTCCGCGCCACCCGCCTGAGAGTTCGGATGACGATGAGCAGATCAAGCATCTGCAGGCTCTCCACAAATCTCTCAAAGAGAGCACGGCCATTGATAAGCTGCCCGTTCCCGAGACCGAGCAGGACGCGCCAGGCCTCGTGAAAGCAGAAGACGTCGAGGTCGAGCTCGACCGCATGGAGGCTTACCTGAGGGGTCCGACGGCGTTCACCGCCTGACCCCAGAATATTTCTGTCTTCACGAAAACGCGACCCCGCATCCAAACGCATCCATGCGGGGTATCCGCCCTGAAGGTTGAGCCTTCGGTCTCCGGCAGCAAGCCGGGATCCTTAATCCAACCAATTCAGGGACCAGATCCATGAACATTCGCATTGCCTGCATGACTGCCGCCATTGCTCTAGCGGCTCCGGCTGTCGTGATGTCGCTGCCTGTCACCGCACAGGAGAAGACCACGACCGTTGGCGGCGCCCCGATGTATCCGTCGAAGAACATCGTCGAGAATGCCGTCAATTCGAAGGACCACACCACCCTCGTGGCGGCCGTGAAGGCTGCAGGCCTCGTCGAGACCCTGCAGGGCGCAGGCCCTTTCACGGTCTTCGCTCCCACCAACGCAGCCTTCACCAAGCTGCCGGCCGGCGCGGTCGACACCCTCCTGAAGCCCGAGAACAAGGCCCAGCTCACCGGCGTGCTCACCTATCATGTTGTGGCCGGCAAGATGACCGCGCAGGATCTCGCCGCAAAGGTGAAGGAAGGCGGCGGCAAGGCCATGCTGAAGACCGTGCAGGGCGAGATGCTCACCGTCACGCCGTCCGGCAACACGCTCACCATCACGGACAAGAAGGGTGGCAAGTCCACCGTCAGCATCGCCGACGTGATGCAATCGAACGGCGTCATCCACGTGGTCGATACCGTTCTGCTGCCGGGCTGATCCCCCCGCATCCCGGCATGGGCGGAGCGAAAGCTCCGCCCGGTTTCCCAGTGATCACACACTTCAGCAGCCCTTCGGGGCTGCTTTTTTTGCTGCCCCTCGAAGGCATGCGACCAAACGAAAAAGGCCGTTCAACGAGGGGCCGTTTCCATCCTCGAAGAGTTTCGGGCTTACAACTTTCCGAGCTTGAGGAAGAGCGTCTCACCAGATGAATCATCCACGCCATCGTTGTCGGTGACGATGTAGGCATCGCCCGCAGCATCGATGGCAAAGCCCTCGACCTTGTCGAGCACATAGCCCCTCGCCGCCTTCAGGTCAGGCAGCAGATCACGCACCAGTGTTTTCTGCACGAGCGGTAATTCGCCGCCGAGCGTCCGCGGCTTCATGTCGGCCATGGAGACCGCATAGAGCTTCTTCACCTTTGCCTTCTCGGCAATCTGGTTGTCGCGCTCGATGATGATAACCCGATCGCCCGCAGCCGTGATCTCCGAGAGACCGATCCAGCCAGCCTCCGCGCTGTCGAGCGGATAGCGCACGACGCTCCAGCTCTTATCTGATGGCTTGTATGCGAGGAGCTTCACGGCGTTCTTGCCGTCATCCGCCCATTCGCGCTGGACTGCGAGCCACACGATCTCGTCGGCGCCGGAGCCGGTGACAGTCACGCCCTCGAAGCCGTAGTTCTTCGCACCTTTTTCGAGATCTGCCGGCACGGTGATCTCCTCCTGGATCGCACCCTTGGCATCGACCTTGATGAGACGGTTGTTGAGGCCCTTCTCCGGGTTGCCCTCGGAGGCGAGCCAGAAGCCGTCGCCCGCCACAGCGATGCCCTCCAGGTCGAGCTTCTCGGCCGCTGCGCCGTTGCGCGTGACGAGCGCTTCGCCGGTGATCATCGCAGGCTTCCCGGTGGCATCAATGGTGAGAATGCGCGGCGCTCCGCTATAGACGCTGTCCGTCACCGCGTAGAGCTTGCCGGCTTGCGTCTTGTCCGCAGTAAGGCCCGAGAGCGCCCCCCAGGCCATTGGTTGGCCGTTGGCGTTCCGGGTAGAGCGGATAGTCGGATAGGCGGGCGCAGCGCGCTCCGTGCGCTGGTAGATCATCACGTGCGGAGCAACGCCGCCTTCTCCATGCAGATCGGTCTCGCTGGTGGCAACGAACAGATTGCGGCCGGGGATCGCGAGAAGTCCCTCAGGGCCGATGCCGGTGGGCAGAACCTGCACGAGTTCGGGTGCAGCACCCGTGTCGCGATAGACGGCTACGACCGAGGCGCGCTCGGCACCAACGAAGATCAGGTTGTCGTTGCCGAAGCGGCCAGTCTCGACGCCTTCGATCTCAACGCCCTTCTTGTTGCGCTTGTCCGGGTAATGGCCGAGCGACACGACCTCGTGCTCCAGGCTCGCGCCGGATTCATACGCCACGCTGCCATCCCGATTGAAGATGGTGAAGCCGCGTGACCCACCCTTCCAGTCGCCCTCGTTCGCAGTTACGAAACGGTTTGCATCGATCCAGTGCACGGCGTCCGGCTCGCGCGCCACCTTGTCCATGGAACCGGAGAGCTCGATCTTGCCGTCCTTCTGGGTATCGATGCTCTTCAGGTCTACACTGCCGGCCGAGAAATGCGCCTCGATCTTGCCGGTCCTGCCGTCGACCACCGCGATGTGGTTGTTTTCCTGCAGGGTCACGACGACCTTGCCCTCGTCGGACACGTCGACATATTCCGGCTCCGGGTCATCGCCCGCCACGGCAGCAAGGCCGGTCAGGCTGACGGTCTTGAGGCTTGCGCAATCGCCGTTGAGCGGGCCGACCACCAGCGAACCTGCAGGCAGCTGCGGAAGCGCGCCATCGTTCACTTTCTCGTCGCGCTCATTTTCGATGGCAATGGCGAGAACGCCCGCGTTGGCCGCAACCGAATCCGGCTGGCCAGGCAAGGCGCATTCCGCAGCCATCGTTCGGTCGGCGAGGTTAATCGTCACGAGCTTGCCGCTCGGCTTGGTGAAGCTCTCTGACATGTTGACCGCAACATAAGCCTTCCGGCCCACGACCTTCACGGAGGTCGGCTCGCCACCGAGAGCATGCAAGCCGCCGGTCTTCGGCTGCGCCGGGTCGGTGATGTCGATGAAGCCTAGCGCCTTGCGCGGGCTGTCCGTGTAGATCAACAGCTTGCCGTCTTCGCTCGCCGTGATGATCTCGGCTACGGTCTCGGCCTTCTGATCCCCGTCTTTCGGCAGGTTCGCCGTGATCGGGAAACTGGCGATGCGGTCGAAATACTCGGCCGCGAAGGCGCTGAGCGCAGTGCCGGAGAGGAACGCGACGGCGAACGAGCCGGCGATGAAGGAGCGATGCATGGGATCCCCGCAAGACGGTCAAGGTTAGCCGGATCCTCATGCGCCCGTCCTATGACAGGCCAATGACGGTGGGTGACCGTGGCAAGCCACGCCGCATTGCACCCAACATGCCCGTCGGGCGTTGTCGAGTCCTGAGGAGCAGTGTAGCTCATTGCTCGAACACTCACGCTTGACCCTTTTCGACAGGAGCCCCAATGAGCATCGGGTTGATCGCCCTGCTGGACGACATCGCGGGCCTCGCCAAGGTCGCCGCCGCCTCGCTCGACGATGTGGGGTTGCAGGCCGCCAAGGCGGGCGCGAAGGCGGCCGGCGTGGTGATCGACGATGCCGCCGTGACGCCGCGCTACGTGGTGGGCTTCGCCGCCGCGCGCGAGCTTCCCATCGTCGGCAAGATCGCCCTCGGTTCCCTCAAGAACAAGCTCCTCTATCTTCTCCCCGCAGCCTTGCTGCTCAGCCTGTTCGCCCCCTGGGCCATCACGCCCCTGCTTATGATCGGCGGCGCCTATCTTTGCTACGAGGGCTCTGAGAAGGTGTTCGAGGCGCTCTTTCCCCATGGGGCGCACCAGCACGAGGCCGCTGTCGGCGAAGCCGCGCAGACAGCGCAGAACCTTGAAGACGAGAAGGTGGGCGGCGCAATCAAGACCGACTTCATCCTCTCGGCCGAGATCATGGCCATCACCCTGGCGAGCGTGCCGGCGGGATCGTTCACCATGCAGGCCGTGGTGCTCGCGGTCGTCGGCATCGGCATCACGGCCCTGGTCTATGGCGGCGTGGCGCTGATCGTGAAGGCGGACGATGCCGGCGTGGCCATGGCGGCCAGCAACCGGCCTGTCTCCCGCCTCCTGGGTCGGGCCGGGCCGGGCGCGCCGCCCTCAGGCGCGGACCGCGCTCTGGCGCCGCTCACAAAAGTCCTTGGACGCGGTCTCGTCAAAGGCATGCCGATTCTGCTCAAGATCCTCAGCGTGGTCGGCACCGCCGCCATGATCTGGGTCGGCGGAGGCATCATCATCCACGGGCTCGAAGGCTACGGCTTCGCCGGGCTCGGCCACGCCATCCATGACGTGGCTGTGGCGGCCGGGCACGCCGTTCCGGCCCTGGGCGGCTTCGTGGAATGGCTCGTCTCCGCAGCCGCCTCCGGAATCTTCGGACTGGTCCTGGGCGGGCTGCTGATCCCCCTGGTCCACTTCGTCGCCGTGCCGCTGATCAAGGCTCTGCGGGGCGGCAGCCGCAAGGCCGAGAAGCACACAGTATGAGGAAGGCAAGGAGGTTTCGCTTTTCAGATGGGCTACGCAGCCATAGATAGCTATCTGCCTTGTAAAGGAATGGGGCCTATGACTCACACTGCTTCAAGAAGAATACCTTTTTGCCAGGACCAGCATTGGTAGAAGACTGGCAACTTAAACTCGCGTCGTAGATATTGAATGTATGCTCTATCATCGGCTGTTGCCGTACCATCGCCTACGATGACAAGTCTCTCGCAGCGCTGCTCGTTAGGATAGAAACCATATTCGAGCAGTTGCCCCAATGCCTCTCGGATGCAGCTTTTTGCAGTGGGAGCGATTTTGATCTCGTAGTAGGTCAAAGAGTTGTTTACATTCAGCGCTAAGTCTACGAAATTGCGTTCGTAATAAACTGACTTCTTTCCATATTTTTTGCAGAAAAAATCATGTAGTGCGTTCTGCAGCTTCACGTGTCTCGGGCTGTATCGAACGCCCTCTATAGCAGCCCTTGTCCTATCTTCCTCCGATCTGCGCTTTCCATCCCTGTTTCCGTAAACTTGGATAGCAGTATTTTCATTTTGCAATGGTGAAGTACCGTCCCAATTGAGTGGCTGATATCGGTTACTGCGATACGTTTTATGAGTTTCTGGAAGGACGATCATCGGATCGAAGAAAGTAACCTGATCTGGATCAAATCGAACATTGAAAATGTGCTCTGCCGGCTCCTCCAGCATCGAGGATGAAACGCCAAGTGCACCCAAATCGTCCATCATTTCGTGCAACCATCTGTTCTTCCTCATGAAGGCTACGGCACGCTTCAACTCCTTTACAGGAGGGACGAACAAGTTGGAGATTTCGGCAACGGCGATACGCTTCTTGTTGGGTCCTAGCGTGTAAAGCAGAATATCAAGCGCATTGCCTTCGTATGCAGTCCGATATTTCCCTATCGGCTGCAAATATCCATACTTGAAACCCTTAGACGAGGAGTTCTCGCTTGGATGGATCCATGAAAAATTGAAGAGCCATTCCTCGTGCCCGAATCGATTTCGTGAAACAAAACTGTCTTCGGCTTCAAGCTTCGCAGCCTCACCTGTAGGCTCCCGCCAGTGCTTAGTATTCCAGCAAATTCGGCAGCATTTGCGGTCGTTTTGCCCAGCCATCATGGAACTCACATTGCAGTCATTCAGATACTCCGATCAAACCATGTTCAGAGGCAGCTCTCAAGCGTATATTCCTATAACTAAGTGCTTTGCTCCTGCTGTGAAGGCAAAGAATACCACCGTCCATACTTCCATTCCTCAGCAGTTCGTACCATATTCGTTCTATGGCCAAATCACCTAAGAAGCCCAAGCTTTCCACCGGGAAAGCCTCCAAGCCTGAGCTGAAGCCCCTGGCGCCTCACCTGGCCGATCTCCTCAATCCCGCGGTCAACCGGGAGCGGGAGGCGGCTGAGGGCTTTGCCGAGCGCGCGCAGGGAACCTTCATCCATGGCGACATCACGGATGTCGATCCCGCCCTGGCGAAGAAGCTTGGCTTGAAGGGTCCCGATGACGGGCCTGACGTGGCCGAGGAGTTGGGTGAGATCTCCGGGTCCGGCTATTCCGCCACGGTCGATGCGCTCTCGCGGCTGCTCACCGAAGGCGATCCGCGCTTCAAGAACGGCACGCTCTGGGTGCCGCACCGCCCGCCCCGGCCCGAGAAGTCGGAAGGCGGCATTCCGTTCAAGATCAAGTCTGACTTCCAGCCCGCCGGCGACCAGCCCAACGCGATCCGCGAGCTGGTGGACGGCGTGCGCCGACAGGAGCGCGACCAGGTGCTGCTCGGCGTCACGGGCTCGGGCAAGACCTTCACCATGGCCAAGGTGATCGAGGAGACGCAGCGCCCTGCCCTCATCCTCGCGCCCAACAAGACGCTGGCGGCCCAGCTCTACGGCGAGTTCAAGTCGTTCTTCCCCGACAATGCGGTGGAATACTTCGTCTCCTATTACGACTACTACCAGCCCGAGGCCTATGTGCCGCGCTCGGACACCTTCATCGAGAAGGAATCGTCCATCAACGAGCAGATCGACCGCATGCGCCACTCGGCGACGCGCGCGCTTCTGGAGCGCGACGACGTGATCATCGTGGCGTCCGTGTCGTGCATCTACGGTATCGGTTCCGTCGAGACCTATACGGCCATGACCTTCTCCGTGAAGGTGGGCGAGAAGATCGAGCAGCGCCAGCTCATCGCAGATCTCGTGGCCCTGCAGTACAAGCGAATCCAGAGCGACTTCGCCCGCGGCACCTTTCGCGTGCGCGGCGATGTCATTGAATTGTTCCCGGCCCACTTGGAGGACCGTGCCTGGCGCATCGGCCTCTTCGGCGACGAGATCGAAAGCATCGTCGAGTTCGATCCGCTCACCGGCAAGAAGACCAACGACCTGCAATTCGTGAAGGTCTACGCGAACTCGCACTACGTGACGCCGCGTCCCACGTTGCAACAGGCCGTAAAAGGTATTCAGGACGAGCTGCAGCAGCGCCTGCAGGAACTCGCCCGCATGGGCCGCCTGCTCGAGGCGCAGCGCCTGGAGCAGCGCACGCAGTTCGATCTCGAGATGATCGAGGCCACGGGCGTGTGCAACGGCATCGAGAACTATTCGCGCTATCTCACCGGCCGCAAGCCGGGCGAGCCGCCCCCGACCCTGTTCGAATATCTGCCCGACAACGCGCTCGTGTTCACCGACGAGAGCCACGTGACGGTGCCGCAGATCGGCGGCATGTATCGCGGCGACTTCCGGCGCAAGGCGACGCTCGCGGAATACGGCTTCCGCCTGCCGTCGTGCCTCGACAACCGACCACTGCGCTTCGAGGAGTGGGATGCCATGCGCCCGCAATCGGTGCACGTCTCGGCCACGCCCGCCAAGTGGGAGATGGAGCAGACCGGCGGTATCTTCGTCGAACAGGTCATCCGCCCGACGGGCCTCGTCGATCCGGTGGTGGAGATCAGGCCCGCGCGCTCGCAGGTGGACGATCTCGTGCACGAGGTGAAGGAGCTGGCCGCCAACGGCTACCGCGCGCTCGTGACCACGCTCACAAAGCGCATGGCGGAAGACCTCACTGAGTACATGCACGAGAACGGCATCCGCGTGCGCTACATGCACTCGGACATCGATACGCTGGAGCGCATCGAGATCATCCGCGACCTGCGCCTCGGCGCCTTCGACGTGCTCATCGGCATCAACCTGCTGCGCGAGGGTCTCGACATTCCGGAATGCGCGCTCGTGGCCATTCTCGATGCGGACAAGGAAGGCTTCCTGCGTTCCGAGACATCCCTCGTGCAGACCATCGGCCGCGCGGCGCGTAACGTGGAAGGCAAGGCGATCCTCTACGCGGACAAGATCACCGGCTCCATGGAGCGCGCGATCGCGGAGACCAACCGCCGCCGCGAGAAGCAGCTTGCCTACAACGCCGAGCACGGCATCACGCCGCAATCGGTGAAGCGAGACATCGCCGACATCCTCGACAGCGTCTACGAGCGCGATCACGTGTCGGTCGATACGGGGATGGCCGACAGGACCGTGGGCCACAACCTCAAGGCCGTCATCGCCGACATGGAAAAGCGCATGCGCGAGGCCGCGGCGAACCTGGAATTCGAGGAGGCGGCACGGTTGCGCGACGAGCTCAAGCGCCTGCAGGCCACGGAGCTTGCCATCAGCGACGATCCGATGGCGCGACAAAGCGACGTGGAGCGCGAGGCCGGCAAGTATGGCGGCTCGCGCAAATACGGCCGCAGTGCCAATCTGCCGCCGAAGGGCCTGCCGCCTTCAACTGAGGGCGCCACGGCGGGCGACGAGGATTCGGACTCTTACGGCCCCACGGGCAAGGGCCGCTCTGACGAGGGCACCCGGGTGCGCAAGCCCGGCCTCGACGAGATGGGCCCCGGCACCGACCGCGAGGTCCCGCTGAACTTCCGCGAGCGCCCGGCCGGACGCTCAACGCAAGGGCTTGCGGGGCAGAAGCCGAAATACAAGGGCGGACGGAAGGGGCGGTAAGGCCGCTTTCGTTTCCGTTGAGCGATGACATGCCCGGCCCCGTGCCGGGCATTTTGCTTGGGCGTCGCCCTCACCGCCACGCCACCTCATAGGCCTCGACAGGCTGCGCAAAACCTTTCAACGCCCTTGGCCCGAGACTCACAAGGCGGGAGCGGTCGGGCACGAGCCCACTGAGAGTTTCCGACACCACAATGCTGTTAGGCTCCGCGCTCTGGCACAGGCGCGCCGCCATCTGCACGGTCGCGCCGAACAGATCGTTGTGGTCGGCCACCGGCTCACCCGCATCGAGGCCGATGCGCACCTGCAGCTTCTCGCGGCTGGCGAGGTTGAAGGCCTCGAAGGCCTGCTGGATCGCCCGCGCGCAATCAACCGCCGCCGCCGCATCGTCGAAGGCGGCCATGATCCCGTCGCCCGTATGCTTCACCTCGCGCCCGCCCTTGTTGTGCAGCGCCCGGCGGACAATGGCGTCGTGCGCCCGCACCATCTCGACGGCGCGCACATCGCCGAGGCGCGCCGTCATGGCGGTGGAATCGACGATGTCGGTGAACATGATTGTGCGCAGGGCCGGATCGACGCGTCCGTCGCAGCAATGCCCCGCCGGCTCCGGATCGGAGATGCGGCCAAGAAACGCCTCGACGGCGGAGAGGTCGACCTCGATTACATCGCGTGCGATTTCCCCATGGGCCTCGTCGTGAACCCGCATGGCCGTGTCGATGTCGGGCGCGTCGATGAGGCAGAAGGCCGTGCCGCGGGTGTCGTCGAACCAGTAGGTCAGGAACCGCACCCCGTAGCGCCCCTGCACGTCCAGGTCCTTGCGGTGCGCCTCCGCGATGTCGGCGGCGGTCAGGCCCTTGAGGTCGTGCCGGTCGAGGTAGATGGGCATCGTCGTCATCTCCGGGCCCCCTGGAGCAATCTACACCCTTTGGTTTGCAGCAGGAATTTTCCTGCCGTCTTCTTCATGGCAGTCGCCGGACTCGATCCAAGGATCACGCCACGGAGGCATCCCGCACAATCATTCAACCAATCGGTTGACAATCATCCGCGCCGCGCGCATATTCAACCACATGGTTGAACAACACGCATCCCACCTCGACACCGTCTTCCACGCCTTGGGCGATGCCACCCGCCGGCAGATGCTGCGGGACCTCGCCCAATCTGAGCGCACCGTGAGCCAGCTCGCCGAGCCCTTCGCGATCTCCCTGGCGGCCGCCTCGAAGCACATCAAGGTGCTTGAGAATGCCGGGATGATCCGGCGCGAGGTGCGCGGGCGGACCCATCTGTGCCGCCTCGATCCCGGCCCGCTGGCGAGCGCCCATGAATGGCTCACCACTTACGAACGCTTCTGGACCGATCGTCTGGATGCCCTCGACCGGCTCCTTCGCGAGGAGGATGCCCGTGCCCCCAAGCCCCCGATAAACCCACGAGGAGACAGCCATGAATGACCTCTCGCCCACCACGCTGGCCCCCGATGCCTATGGCGTGCTCACCGGCCCCGACACGCTGACGATCCAGCGCCTTCTCCCCGGCCCGGTCGAGCGGGTGTGGGATTACCTCACGCAGAGCGAGCTGCGCCGCCAGTGGCTCGCGGCCGGCGAGATGGCGCTCGCCGTCGGTGCCCCCTTCGAGTTCGTGTGGCGCAACGACGAGCTCACCAACCCGCCCGGACCGCGCCCGGCCGGCTCAGCGCAAGAGCACCGGCTGGAGTGCAAGATCACCGAGATCGACCCGCCGAAAAAGCTCGCCATCACCTGGGGCTCCACCGGCGGCGTCACCTTCACGCTCGAGCCCATCGGCAGCAAGACCCTGCTCACCCTGGTCCACCACCGGGTGCCCGAGCGCTCGACCCTGCTCAGCGTCAGCTCCGGCTGGCACACCCATCTCGACATCCTGGCCGCCCGCATAGCAGGCCGGGAACCGACGGAGCCCTTCTGGGACCAGATCGCCCGCCTGCGGCCCGACTACGAGCAACGGATTCCGGGCTGAACCCGCACCGCTAAGTTCGAAAAGCCCTCCTGCCCCTTGTGGGGAGGAGTTGGAGGTGGGGGTCGGAAAGTCGGAGCGCTGCGCCCGAAAGCCCTGCCAATGTTCGTCCTACCACGTCATCACCGGCCTTGTGCCGGTGATCCCGATTGTTTGAAACGCTGAGCCTCACAGGATCGGGATGGCCGGGACAAGCCCGGCCATGACGGGAAAGGTTTCACCCGATCAAACGACCCCCACCAGGCCGCTGCGCGCCCCCCTCCCCGCAAGGGGGAGGAAAAAGAGCAGCGCTTGCCCTACGCCCCCACGACCCTTGAGAGCGTGAACGCCGCCAGGAAACCCGCGACGGTGATGAGGCCGGCATATTCGTGGGCGGTCTCGAAGGCTTCCGGCACCATGGTGTCGGTCAGCATGGCGAGGATCGCGCCCGCCGCCACGGCCGTCACGAACGCGATGGTTGCGGGGGCGGCCTCCGCGAAGGCCCCGTAGCCGATGAGCGCCGCGATCCCTGAGGCTAGCGCGATGCCGCCCCAGATGCCGAAGATATAGGCCTTGGAATGCCCGGCCCGGCGCATGCCGGCGGCGCTGGAGAGCCCCTCCGGCAGGTTGGAGAGAAACACCGCCGCCACCGCCACCAGGCTCACGCCCGCGCCTTCTAGCAGGCTCACGCCGATCACGATGGATTCCGGAATGCCGTCGAGGAGCGCGCCGAGCGCAATCGCGAGACCGCTCCCCTGTTCGTTCGAGGGCCGCGCATGCTCCGTGAACCCCGACCGCTTGCGGTGCTGGGCGCCCCGGCGCGACACGAGGACGTTCGCCCCTGTGTAGACCGCAGCCCCGGCGAGAAACCCCAAGGACGTGGAGCCGATGCCGCCCTGGCGATAGGCCTCGTCCATGAGGTCGAAGGAGAGCGCCGAGATCAGGACCCCGGCCCCGAACGCCATCACGCCCGCAATCACCCGCTGCGGCAGCTTTGAGAAATACCCGATGAGCGCCCCCAGCACGAGGGCCGATCCGCTGAGCAGGCCCCACAGGCCGGCCTGGATGATGAGAGGCATGGAAGGGTCTCCGCGCGGTGGGGAGAACGTGGTGGGAGGCGGCGGGGTTCAAGGCTCAACTAGCGCTTGCTTGCTAACTTCTTGCCGTTAGCAACTATCTTTTCAGTAAGTTTGTAGACATCCGTGAACGGATTACCATGCTCGTTACCTTCATCAACCCTTCGCTGGGCCATCCTTTCAGCTCGTTTGCATGCCGTCTCATATTGGGCTTTCATGATACTGTAGTTAAGGCCCTTTCCCCTTTGCGGATCGTAGCCTTCCATTATTTCTTTCAGAAGCTTTTGTAAGTCATGCCTGTGGATAGGCGCGTCATGATCCTGGATATGTAGCAGCGCCCATAGCTCGAAGCAGGGATTAGAGTAGGCCACATTTACAGACTTTGACCTAGCCTTGTTGGTTGCCTCTTTGATTTTTGGATGTTCATCACAGTCGAATACGGCCCAGACTTCATCAGCCTCTTCAAAGCTATTCTTCTTCTTACGAGTCTTTGAATTTCGCAGGCGGATTGCTGCATCCACTACGGACATAGGGACTCCTGCGCCCGGAACAACCGTGACAGAAACGAGCATATTTCCATATTCGTTTGCGAACGCCTCGAAGTAGTAAGGCTCCGTCTTCTTCCCTTCACACACAATCGTAACAGAGAATTTTGGTTTTCTTTGAGCCACCCTGCGCGAGACATTGGGCGGTAATACGCGCCCCCTCATCTTAGGCAGCCTCTTCCATGAAAAGCTTTTGAATATTCCCAGTGAATGGGACCGCACCGAAGCGCCCTTCAAGATAGCCCTTCTCAAAATTGTCTGTGTTTCGGGTTTTTAGATCGCTCAGTGGATAGGCACTGGATTCGCCTGAGCTATCTTTCTCAACAAACCAAATTTGATCTCGACGGAGAGCGCCTGAGCAAAGCAGGTTTGTGTCATGCGTAGTTGCGATGAGCTGAGCCCCTTTCGGATTGGATACGTTCGAACTGAAGAGCTCGATTACTGCGCTCGCCAATCCAGTATGCAAACTGGTATCGATCTCATCAACAAACAGAATTCCACCTGTATCTAGAGCCCTAAGACAAGGACCAAGCAACTCTACTAGCCTAATAGTGCCCCTACTCTCTGTATCTAGATCCAAAAATACTTTCTCTCCGCTTTTAGCACTGTGTGCAAATCGAAGCTCAGGAAATATATTGTCGATCTCTTGCGCAGATGGTCCAATATCTGGGAAGACATTGCTGATTACATCGACAAGCCCTGACAGCATCATTTTTTGCTTTTCAGATCCCTGCTTCCGCTCAAGCTTCACATCGACAATCCCTGTGTCGGCCATATTCAAGATCGATAGAATTCGTCTATCGAAGTCATTCTTAGCAAACAGGAAGGGCAACATCACTGGGTTGGGATTGGGCGTCAGATCAAAGAAGAACCTCTTTTGGAAGTAACTATAGATCGACGTAAGTTGCGAGTGAGCATTCTGGGCGGCAGCAGACAGAAACAGACTGTTGGGCCTCGTCAAAGCCTCAGTTGACTTATTTTGACCTTTAAGGTTCTTCCCAAAATTTATTGGCTCACCTTTCTTCCGGTAAAACCAAGATTGACGGCTACCTCCAGGAAATGCATACAGCCACTCCTCTAGAAACTCCTCATCATTGAGTTTGAAACCATAGTGATATCTCACGCCATCAATGATAACGTCGCAGTCAAACTGCGAGACGTTATCTTTCATTTCTGGATCTAGGGCGAATTTATTGCGCTGAATACCACCAGTCGGCGAAGAGCGGTTGTGTGAATGAAGCAGCATATTGTGCATAGCATAAAATGCTTTTAGCATTGTTGTCTTTCCAGAAGCATTTGCTCCGTACAAGATCGCACTTGAGAGTAAACTCTGCTTCTGTTCCGGGACCTCAATGAGATGACTTCCTTTATCTTTTAAAGAGGAAGCAACTAGCGATATTTCTTGGGATGTTCTTAGAGATCCGAAATTGGCCGCGCCAAAACGCATCAGCATTTCTAATAGCCTTTCATTGAGGGAGGTCTCATAGCCTATTTAGGGTATTTTTGCAAATTTCCTGCAAAAAATACGTTAACAAGCTATTTTTGCTTCCTTGCGGTGAAATTGTTGCGATTCACCTGCCTGGGATCGGGGATCAAGTAGAATTAAGATATTTACTATCGCGGAAGGCTGACTAGTCTGAGAAATAATGACGAACTAACACAACTCGCCAGTTAAAATGCCTCTGACGCCAACTCTTAATTAAATTGGTACAGAAACTTGGTCGATGAAGGTAAGCTGTGATCAGGTAAAGTATTGAGCTTACTAATATTCGTTAGGGCGACTTTCCCTCCACTTCATTGCGGCTGGGAAGGACACTCATTGGCTGTGACACCTTCCGCCGTCATACCTACACCTGCTCCAATGTTCCGACATTCAAAACCCTCATACTCATCCTGAGGATGTGTGCGAGACCAAGCGAACTGAAGACGAGGATAGCCGGCACGAGCCCGACCATGAAAGTGAGTGAGCAGGAGAAATGTTCCTATTTTGTTCTTGACAATTCTCCTAACCTCGGCTATAGCTAGAGACATCCTCGCCCAACGAGGGGCGCGCTCGCGAGGCGTCGCAAGAGTGGGGCAAGGAGCGGTCCCGCCGCAGGCCTCGCAAGCCTGTGATCGTGGGTGGCCGATCTGGCATGTCTCCAGGTCCGCTGAAACAAACCGCGCGTGACGAGCAGTCTGGCTCTCACCTTCCAAACCATACATCGAGCCGGGCTGCACGACACGCCACCCTCGATTGCCTCCCCTCCCGGGGCCTTCACCGGCCCCGGGACCGAGAGCCTGTGCCCTTTTCATTTATTCCTTCCCATCCCTATTGCCTCGAGAGATTCAATCATGATCCAGGACGACGACGTACCCCTCTGCATCATGCCCGATTTCGACGACACCCTTCAGCGCCTGTCCGACCTCTTCATGGCGTACAAGACCTGCCGCCGGCGCACCTGCCGATGGCACGAGAGCTGCCAGGGCGGGTTCGGGCCGCCCTGCTACCTGCACCAGCGCAACCTCTTCGCCGATGCGGTCCGCTACGAGCTGGACGATTACCGTGCCTATTGGACCGCGCAGCGCCGCCGGGCGAAGGCCCGGACACCCTCGGGGAGCCAGTGAGGATGCGGCTGGCCACGAGCGGCGGCCGGATCGGCCCACATCGGTCATTCGAGCCCCAGCGGAGCACAGGCGCGGGATCGACCGGCGGCAACAACGGATGAGCCTCCGCTCCGCGAGGGCCAAAGGTGCTATGCTGGCTCTCTTGCCAGAGATGGCCCGTGAAGGAGGAGCCCATGACGTTCTACCTGACTCGGTTCAGCTACACGCCGGCAACATGGGCGAAGCTCATCAGGAACCCCGAGGACCGCCGGACGGCCGCCAAGGCCTATATCGAAGCATCCGGCGGGACATTGCACGGGTTCTGGTACGCCTTCGGCGAGCACGACGGCTACACCCTGTGGGAGGCCCCGGACAACGTCGCCATGGCCGCGACCGCGCTGGCGATCGGCGCCGGCGGCGCGGTCAGCTCCTTCGAGACCACCGTCCTGCTGAGCGTCGAGGAGACCATGGCGGCCCTGCAGAAGGCCTCGTCGATCGCCTATCGGCCGCCGGGCGAGAAGGCCTGAACCCGGCCGGCGCTGTCCAACGAGAAAGGGCGGCCCTGCGGCCGCCCCGGTTGCTTCTTCAGCCCTTGATCAGGGTTCTCAGAGCCGTCCCATCAGCAGCAGGATGATGAGGATGACGAGAACGACGCCGAGCAGGCCGCTCGGGCCATAGCCCCAGCCGCGGCTGTGCGGCCAGGCTGGCACGGCGCCGATGAGCAGCAGGATCACGATGATGAGCAGGATGGTGCTGATAGCCATAGGCAATTCTCCTTGACGGCGGGCCTTGGAACGGCCGCGCTTAGTGGGTGGGAAACTTGGCCATACGGAAAAGGTTCCAGCTTCCCCAAGGGCAGTTTTTGCTTTCCTAAGGTCAGTTTTTGCCTGTGGATGAGCACCGAAGGGTTAGGTTCCGGCGCGGAACGATCACAAATGCCTGACGTTACCCCCTCGGCGATTGGGGGCCGCTTACAGTGCGTTCCCTGCGGGAGGTCGCTCGTCCACGATTGTCCAGGACACCCCATGCAGAAAAAGAATCCAGACACCATGCGCAATGAAGACACAGAAACCGTTCCTGGCCTTCACGGATCGTCCTCGCCGGCGCTCAGCCGCTCGGTGCAGGCTCAGATCGGCCAGCGGCTGCGTCAATTCTACGAGACGCTGGCCCTCGGCGAGCAGCCGGTTCCGGACCGGTTCATCGAGATCATCAATCGGCTGGACGAGCGCAAGCCGGAGACGCACTAGTCATGAGTATCGACATCTCTCTTCGCGATTCCATGCTCAAGGCGACGCCCAACCTTCGGGCCTTCGCCATCTCGCTGACCAACAACGTGGACCGCGCCGACGATCTTGTGCAGGAAACCCTGATGCGGGCGATCGCCAATATCGAGCGCTTCCAGCCCGGCACCAACATGCAGGCCTGGCTCTTCACCATCCTGCGCAACCTGTTCCATTCCGAGTACCGCAAGCGCCGCCGCGAGGTCGAGGATGCGGACGGCAAATACGCCGCCACCCTCTCGGTAGCGCCCGACCAGATGTCCCATCTCGATTTCGAGGATCTGCAGACGGCTCTGGCCCGCCTGCCCCACGACCAGCGCGAGGCACTGCTGCTGGTGGGCGCCTCCGGGTTCTCCTACGAGCAGGCGGCGGAGATCTGCGGCTGTGCGGTCGGCACCATCAAGAGCCGCGTCAACCGGGCCCGCAACCGCCTCGCCGAGCTGATGCACCTCACCGATATGGAGGAGGATCTCGGCCCGGACCGCGTCACCCTCTCGGTGATGCACGCGGTCGCCTGACCATCAAACGAAGCTTTCCATCAACAGGCGCACCTGTCGGAGCGCCTGTTGGTTTAGCGACGCCGGAACTGCTGATTGCCGCGCTGCGGCGGACGCGGGCCGGAAGAGGCACCCGAATCCTTGTGACGGAAGATGAGGCGGCCCTTCTCCAGATCGTAGGGCGACATCTCGACGGTCACGCGGTCGCCGGCGAGGGTCTTGATGCGGTTCTTCTTCATCTTCCCGGCCGTGTACGCGATGACCTCGTGCCCGTTGTCGAGCTGCACGCGGTAGCGCGCATCGGGCAGAATTTCGGTCACAAGTCCTTCAAAGGTGATCAGTTCTTCCTTTGCCATGCAAAGCCTTTCCTCATAACAAAAAAGCCGCCCCTGGACCGGAACGGCTCAGATGCGAGAGAACGTGCCGTAGCACGTTCTCCGGCATGAAACCTTAGGCGTTCTGCAGATTCACTGCAGAAGCGCGGCCGGTGCGCTGGTCGGTCTGAAGCTCATAGGAGATCTTCTGACCTTCCTGCAAGCCGCGCATGCCGGCGCGCTCGAGCGCCGTAGCGTGAACGAACACGTCCTTGCCGCCGTTGTCGGGCTGGATGAAACCATAACCCTTGGTTTCATTGTACCACTTCACGGTTCCCTGTTCCATGGGGAATTCCCTTTTCACTGTCGTTTGCACGTGGATGCGAGCTTAAAAGCCAGACATCCGTTAGTCGATAGATGGTAGAGAAGGAACGTGCGCCCGGCAGTGCCAAAGCGGGAAGCCCAGTCGTCCGGCCAAATGTCGATCAGAACTACGTAGGGTACGGATGGGGCAAATGCAAGGCAAAGCCCAGGCTCCTACCCCGGGGGCCTCCCCGATGAATCCCTGACCGGCGCCGGCTTTCAGCGGCTGCCCCGGATGCCGGAGATCACCCCCTGCAGGGCCTCCTCGCCTTGCGGCGTGAAGCGGATCTCGGCGCCGTCGGCCTCGATGAGCCCACGCCCCGTGAGCTCCTCCACGGCGGCGTCGCTCGCCTTATGGCCGGCTCCGTCCTTCTGCACCACGCTGCGCACCATCTGGCCGCTCGAAAACTGGTGATAGGCCGCGAAGGCGAACACCGCCAGCGCCTCGTCGCTCAATCCGGACAGATCTGCCATCGTTAACCTCGTCATGGTGCTGAATACCCCACCCTCTCAATGCGACCGCGACCGGACCGTTCAAGCGGAGCGAGAAAAACAGCCCTCGGGAGGGTTTCCGGCCCAGGAACAGACGTTCGTGCCTCACGTTGGTTGCGCGGAAGCGGGCCCTCGAGCGGCCCGGACGACAGCAGGAAGGAGCGCACTCATGGCCAATGATCGCAACCGCTACGGCAATCAGGGCTCCGGCTGGAGCGAGCGTGAGGACGACGGCTACATCGCCCGCCGCGGTTTCGGCAACCGCAGCGCCGGCTACGACCGGGGCACCGGCTCCGACCGGCGCTCCGACGAGGGCTATGGCCGCGACCGCGAGCGCGATTTCGGTGATTCCGCCGGCTACGGCACCGGCGGTTCGGCCCTCGACTGGCACGATGTGGTCGGCGAGGAGCGCGGCCAGGGCCGTCCCCTCTTCGATACGGACCGCCGGCACGATCAGGACCGGTTCGGTCAGGACCGCTACGGGCGCGACCGCTCAGGCTCCGAGAGCTTCGGCCGCGGGTCGCGCGACTACAACGAGGAGCGCGGTTTCCTCGAGCGGGCCGGTGACGAGGTGCGGTCCTGGTTCGGGGACGACGACGCCGAGCGCCGCCGCGACCGGGACATGCGCGAGGCCGGCCAGCATCGCGGCCGCGGCCCGAAGGGTTACCAGCGGTCCGATGCCCGCATCCTGGAGGACGTGAACGACCGCCTCACGGAGGACCCGCATATCGACGCCTCCGAGATCGACGTGAGGGTCGAGAACCGCGAGGTGACGCTCTCCGGCACAGTCAACAGCCGCTTCGAGAAGCGCCATGCAGAGGACATCGCGGAGGCCGTTTCCGGCGTCACCCACGTGCAGAACAACCTGCGCATCCAGCAGGCGGCCGATGCGGGCATCACCGGCACCATGATCTCGGGCGCAGGCGCCGCGGGAGCCGGCAGCACCGGAACTCCAGCCACTGGCACCGCAACCTCCAGCAGCCGTAGGACTGGCGGAACTTCGGGCAGCGGCGTTTGACATAACCTCCGGTACCACCGCCGATTTACCAGGATGCGCTTCTCCCCTTGGGGACGAGGCGCATCCGTCGTAACAACGCCTTTACCTTTCCCCAGCCCTGGTGGGGCCCCATATGGGTGGGACAAGGAAGAGGACATCGATGGCAGGCATTTCCGTCACGCTCGAAGGCGACAACATTCAGCTGGCGTTCCAGAAGGACGAACAATCCACCGCCGTGGTCATGGACCCCCATGCCGCCCGCTCGCTGGTGAGGGCCGTGAGCCAACTTCTTGCCGCCATCGGCGAGAGCGTCGGGGACGAGGAGATGCCGGAGGAGCTGGTCGACGTGACCTCCCAGACGATCGATGTCGGCATGGACGAGCACGGCATGGCCGTGGTGGCCCTCCAGGCCGGCGCGATGCCGCCCTTCCTGCTGCGCCTGAAGGACGACGAGGCAAGGCACATCGCCCAGAGCCTGCTCGAGATCCTCAACAGCCCCCGCGACGCGCGCGTTTCGCATGGGGATCATTAGGGCCAACCAACGTCCTCAAGGCCATTCGAAAAGCATTGATCCAGACCCGGCCGCCTGACATAAGTTACTTTATAACTTTTCTAGCCCTGTTCCGGTGCCACAGCGGCATCTGCAGGCGACCGGGATATTGTCATGGCGAGTTGGTCAGCAGGTTATGTTGTCGATGTCGAGTATACCCACGGCTTCTATCAGGAATTGACGCCAAGCCTCCTCGGCTTCCTGACACTCCTGCAGGGGGTCCAGGCGCCGGACCTTGGCTCGTCGTCACTGGCCTATTGCGAGCTTGGATGTGGCCAGGGTTTCTCGGCCAACCTTCTGGCAGCCGCAAACCCGCACATTCAATTCTACGCCACCGACTTCAATCCAGGCCATATCGTCGGCGCGCGGGACCTCGCTAAGGCTGGAGGCCTGCATAACGTCCACTTCTACGACGACAGCTTCGCCGACTTCCTCGGTCGCACCGACCTGCCGGATTTCGACTTCATCTGCCTTCACGGGATCTACAGCTGGATTTCCCCCGAGAACCGGCGGACCATCGTCGATTTCATCCGCAGCAAGCTCAAGCCGGGTGGCCTAGTCTACATCTCCTACAACACCATGCCCGGATGGGCTTCCATGATGCCGCTCCGGCGCCTTCTCCTGGAGCATACGGTGGCTCAAGGAGCGCAACTTTCCGGCCCTTCGCGGGTCAAGCACTTCATCGATCTGGCTGACAAGGTCGGGAAGCTCGACACGCGCTATTTCGGGAGCCATCCCAAGTTGGCGAAGCGGATCGAAAAGCTCAAGGGTCAGAATTCCAACTATATTGCTCACGAATATCTCAATCAGCATTCGGAGCCGTTCTACTTCACGGATCTGGCGCAGGACCTCGCTGAGGCAAAGCTGACCTGGGTCGGGCCTGCGAATGCGCTCGAGAACCTCGACGAGATCAATCTGACGAAGAAGCAGCAGGAGTTCCTCGCCGGGATCGACGACGTCGCCCTGCGCCAGATGACCCGCGACCACATTGTCGACCAGCAGTTCCGGCGCGACATCTTCGTCAAAGGCGCAGTCCGCCTCTCCGCCCAGCAGGTGCGCGAGCGCTGGCTTGAGACGCGCTTCGTTCTGTCAGCTAAAAGCAGCAAGATCCCGCGTGAGCTGCGGGGCCTGCGCCACGCCGTCAAACTGCAAAGCAGCATCTACGATCCCCTGATTGTGGAGCTTGAGAAAGGCCCTCGCACATTGCGCGAGATCATGACCGAGCCCGCACTGGCACAGGCGGGCTTCAACCGCCTGGTTCAGGCTCTCACGATCCTCGTTGCCCTGGGCTCCTGCCAACCCTGCCTGCCGTCGCAGGGCGTCGCCGAGCGGAAACTCCAGGTGGATCGCTTCAACAAAGCTGTCGCAAATCTTTCGCGCTTCGAGCGCAAGTTCAGCTACTTTGCCTCACCGGTAACGGGTGGCGGCATTATGGCGGATCGCATGGCGCAGCTCATGTGGCTGTCCCTGCAGGATAGGGGAGCAGACATGGTCCGTTTCGTCGGAGATGTTCTGTCGGCAGCGGGACAGCGTCTGTTGAAGGATGGCAAGCCGTTGAACGGTGTGGAGCATGAGGCCGAACTCCAGCAGCGCGTTACCGAGTTCGAGGAGAATACCCTCGGCGCCTGGGAGAATCTCGGACTTTGCCCTTCCCCGCAGCAGCAACCCGAGCAGCGGCAGCTTCGAGCCTGAGCCAGAAATCACCTCCCCGGCATTAAGCTGGGCTGGAACGGAACTTCATGAATGCCATTCGGTTGTCGAACGCGGGTCATTCTTGGCCGCGCTTCGGATAAGGCCATGGCAGTTCACGATCCCGATCTCACCTCCGGCGCATACCCGTCCGTGCCGATCATGGACGCCAAGGCGGAGCCGACCCTCAAGTACCCGGAGTCGGAGGCTTTCTATGCGGAGGCTCTTCGGGAGCTGAACACGCTTGGGCTGCCCTTCCTGCTCGCCGGCACCTATGCGCTCTCGGCCTATACGGGCATCACGCGTCCGACCAAGGACCTCGACATCTTCTGCAAGGCGGGCGACTACACGCGCGTCCTCTCGCACTTCAAGAATCTTGGCTACTCCATCGAGATCGAGGACGACCGCTGGCTCGGCAAGGTGTTCAAGGGCCAATACTTTTTCGACGTGATCTTCGCGTCTTCGAACGGCACTATGCCGATCGGCGATCCATGGTTCGAGCATGCACGGCAAATCGAGGTGTTCGGCATTCCCGTGCGCATCGTCGGGCCGACCGAACTCGTCTGGTCGAAATGCTTCATCCAGCTACGCCACCGCTATGACGGCGCCGACGTAGCGCACACGATCCTTAAAGCTCACGATCAGATCGACTGGCATGGGCTCCTGGCCTACATGGAAGTGCATTGGGAGGTGCTGCTCATGCACCTGCTCAACTTCCGCTGGATCTATCCGTCCGAGCGCGACAAGGTCCCAGGCTGGGTGATGGACGAACTCCTCGACAGGCTTTCCAAGCAACGTGACCTTCCTCCGCCGCAGATGAAAGTCTGCCGCGGGCGGATGTTCTCCCGAATCGATTATGAGATCGACGTGAAGGAATGGGGCTTTGCCGATGTTGGCGGCGAAGGTGAATGGCGGAATGAGTGATGTGCAGACAACCTTGAAGGTCGCGGCCATGGGCGACCTTCACGTTCGCGAAGACAATGCCGAATCCTACCGCGATCTGTTTGGGGAGATCTCCCGGGAAGCGGATGTGCTGGTGCTGGCCGGAGACCTGACGGATCTCGGCAAGCCGAAGGAGGCTGAGCTTCTGGCGCAGGATCTGAAGGCCTGCTCGATCCCTGTCGTCGGCGTACTGGGCAATCACGATTACGAATGCGGCGCGCAGGAAGAAGTGGCGCAGATCCTGCGCGATGCGGGCATGAAACTGCTCGATGGTCAGTCGGTGGAGATCGATGGCGTCGGTTTCGTCGGCGTGAAGGGATTTGCCGGTGGCTTTGGCCGACGGATGCTCGGCTATTTCGGCGAGCCGGCCATGAAGCAGTTTGTCAATGAAACCATGAACGAGACCTTGCGGCTGGAAAACGCCATGCGCCACGTGCGGGCCAAGCGTTCCATGGTCATTCTGCATTATGCTCCTGTCACCGATACGATCGAGAGCGAGCCGCTGGAAATCTACCCCTTCCTGGGCTCGTCGCGCCTGGCGGAGACCATTGACCGCTTCAAGGTCAATGCCATCGTGCACGGCCACGCCCATCGAGGCCGTTTTGAGGGCCGTACGCCTGGGGGGCAGCCAGTCTACAATGTGGCCAAGCACATCGAGAAGCCGACGGGCAGACCCTACGCTATTCTCGAAATCTGAGCAGGCTCCATCAGAGGCCCGCTCATCATGCAAATAGCTCTGCCCTCAGTAGCGTGTGCCGGGATCCGTCGGGTTGCCCGGCAGGTAATCGGGCTCTGAGCCAGGACCTTTAGGGTCGGTGATTCCGGGATCGGTGACTGGATACGGGGTGCGAGGCCCCGTCGGCCCGATGTCCGGCTCCTCGTCGGGGATCGACCCTGGCGGCACCTCACTGGGAATGTTCCCGCCGGGCAGCGGCTCGTTCGTCGGCTGTCCTGGATTGACCATCATTCTTCCTCGTTTTTATCCGTGACTGGGTCAACAGAGCTACGCAGACTGGGTTCCGATTGCAGCCCTCTCACGGAACCCCTCAATGCTCCGTCCGTTCTCAAGCAGATCCCCACAACAACGGAGAAGCATCATGCCTGATATCAAACAGGCCCGAATCCTCATCATGGCGACGGATGGCTTCGAGCAGTCGGAACTCATGGTGCCGCAGGAGAAGCTGTCTGATGCCGGCGCAACGGTCGATGTCGCGGCGCCGAAGTCGCGCATGAAGTCCGGCAAGATCTACGGCTGGGACGAAAAGGACTGGGGCAAGACAGTGTCCGTCGACAAGGACATCGAGGATGTGAACCCGGCCGATTACGATGCGCTCGTGCTTCCCGGCGGACAGATCAACCCGGACAAGCTACGGGTCGAGCCTAAAGCCATCGAGATCATTCGCGCGTTCTATTCCTCGGGCAAGACCATCGCGGCGATCTGCCATGCACCCTGGCTCCTGATCGAAGCCGGCATTATCAAAGACAAGAAGTGTACGTCCTATCACTCGATCAAGACGGATGTGATCAATGCCGGCGGTCAATGGCGCGACGAGACAGTGGTGACTGATCACGGCCTCATCACCAGCCGCAATCCCGGCGATCTCGATGCCTTCGTCAGCAAAATCATCGAAGAGGTGCGCGAGGGCTCGCATACGGGCCGCCGCCAGGCTGCAGAGTAATCACCCCACTCTGTGAGGCAAACAAAAAGCGGCCGGTTTCCACCGGCCGCTTTCGTATTATCTTGAGAGTGGCTTTAGGCCTGCTGGATCGCCGAAACTTTCCAGGAGCCGCCCTGATCGCGACGGAAGGTCCAGAGCTCGGTCGCCTCTTCGACCTTGTTCGGATCGCCTTCCACGACGCGACCGCTGGCACGGTCGACCATGACGTCGGTAATGCCAAAGCGCATGGCGACTGTGGCATAGTCCGTTGAGCCCTCACGCCAAGACTCCGACAGATCGCCCTGGTTGAGGCGCACATTGGAAAGCTTGTTCACGACACCGCGAGCGGTGTTATCGTTCAGCTCCTCCTGGATGTACCCGGCCATTTCAGGAGTCGCGAGCGTCCAGAGCTTGGCGACGTCCTCGCGGGAATAGGCATCCTGCATCTCGACGAGGCCACGCTCGAAGTCCGCGAAGTCGCGCTCGCCGATGCCGATCTCATCCCGCACGCCAGGACGGGATGGCGCGCCCTGAGGCTGAGCCCCTCTGGTCAGGCCGCCCAGCGCTCCGCCCAGACCACCGGCAAGGCCGCCCAAGCCAGCGCCGAGACCACCGCTCATGGGCCGTCCTCCTGTCGGAGGAACGCTGCCGCCCATGGAGCGGGCATAGCCCTGCCCTTGGTCCGGACCCGCATAGGCCGGCTGCTGACGACGGCGGAACCACTTCATGGCGAAGGAGACCAGGAGAACCACGAGGCCGATCTGGAGCAGAAGACCAAAGATCGATGCCAAACCGCCGAGGCCGCCGAAGAAGCCGTTGCCCATCAACATGCCGAGCAGGCCTGCGCCGAAGAGGCCGGCCATCAGGCCCGTGCCGAAGCCGAAGCGGCGCGGCTGCGCCACGTTCGGAGCCGGAGTGCCCGGACGGGTGACGTTGGGACCCTGGTTCGGAATTTGCGAACGCTGGATCGGGGCTGCAGCATCCGGGGCTGTCCGCGTGGCCGGCGGAGGCGTGTAGGTGCGCGAGCCGCGCGAGCCGAAGCTGCCCCCTCCCCGCCCGACGCGGGCCTCGGCCGCACTTCCGGCGAAGACCAGAGCGGCCGCCAGGGCAATCATGACCCGGCTGCGGCGAGAAGCTAAATTCATCATCGTCTTATGTTTCATCCCTTCGAAGCATGACGCTTCCGAGAGATAATGTGGTGATGGCCAAGGGGTTGCGGAAGAGTGGGCGGTTCAATTTTGGTCAAGGCACGAGCAGCCTTCAACCTCGGTATCATCACTCGCATTGTGCCGGTGATCTTGATTGGAGAGGTGTCGCGGCTTTTCGGCATCGGCACGGCCGTTCCGGATCAAGTCCGGGACGGCCATGACGCATGAGCTTCAGTGTATTAATGCCCCTGTTTCTGCTTCAGCTGGTCAATCCGCTTCGAAGCCTCGGCCTTGTCGAGCTTGGGTTCGAACGCTTTCGGCTCATGAGCCTGCTCTGACAAGGTCTTGAGGTAGGACGCCTGAGCGCCGGTCATGGGCTCATCGCCCGTTACCCACTCGTCCGGGTCCTTGATCTGGTTGTCGGGCGGGTCGGGATTGGTCTTCGGGTTAACTGCCTCTGCGGAATGCTGATGGTTAACGGAAGCGCCGGATTTCACTTTGCCGTGCGAAGACATGCAGGACTCCTAATGTTCTAGTTTTGTTCTTTGACAAGAACACTCGTGCAGACCCTTGGTTCCTCAGAGAAAGGTGGATTACCCCCGGAGACTCATCCCCGTTATCCACAGTTTCGGCCCTCGACTCGTTGCCAAGCTCATGTTCTTGATTTGTTCACGGACACAAGAAAGGTGGATGGCGATGCGCAAGCCGACGGGCCTGGAGCGGCTTTATGTCGACTTCGATTCCTTCTTCGCCAGCGCCGAGCAGCATCTCCAGCCGCATCTGCGCGGCCGTCCCATTGGAGTGATCCCGGTGGATTCGGAGCATACGGGGCTCATCGCCGTCAGCCGTGAAGCCAAAGCCAAGGGCATCAAACGGGGTACCTTCGTGCGGGATGCCCGCAGGCAATGTCCCGGCATCATTCTCGTGACGGCACGGCACGAGGCCTATGTGGAACTGCACCGACAGATCCTGGAGGCCATCGACACAGTCGTTCCCGTGAGAGCGGTCTGCTCCATCGACGAGATGGTCTGTGCCCTGATGCCTTCCGAATGGCCTCACGCCCTTCGGATTGGACAGCAGGTGAAGGATGTGATCGCCGCCAGGATTGGTCCTGTCCTCACCTGCTCGGTGGGCCTGGGGCCCAATGATCTGCTGGCCAAGATTGCCGCCGAGATGAAAAAGCCGGACGGCCTCGTGGCGCTCCATCCGGACGATCTGCCGGGCCCCCTGCTTTCCCTCGACCTCACGGATATCCCCGGCATAGCGCGGGGCAATGCGGCGCGGCTTGCCCGCGCCGGGGTTAGTGACATGGCGGCCCTCTGGCGGCTCCAGCCCAAGGAACTGCGCCGGCTCTGGGGCAGCGTCGAGGGAGAGCGGATGTGGATGGGGCTGCATGGCTACACTGTGGAGCGGCCCGAAACCCGCCGCCGGATGTTCGGCCACGGCCGGGTCCTTCCCGCAGACTGGCGCTCGCTCAACGGCGCCTATGCAGCCGCCCGGGTTCTGCTCGCCAAGGCCTCGGCCCGGATGCGCCGCGCCGGCTTTGCGGCCAAGGCGCTGGCCGTTTGGCTGACGGACAGGAACAGCGCGGGCTGGTATGGAGAGGAGCATTTCCGGTCCACCTGGGACGACCCGTCCCTGCTGGCGTCCTTGAGCCGCCTGTTTCAGCATGCCGAGCGGGAGGAGATGCGCCGCAGCCGCAGCGTTCATGTGGCCTTGCACGATCTGGTGCCGCTGAGCGACATCGAGGACGACCTGTTCGATGACACTCCGGAGGCGCAACTCAAGCGGCGCATGGAATATTTGTCCGCCATCGCCGATCAGCTCAATGTCAGCCACCGCAAGACCCTGCTGCACTGGGGTCCCTGGGTGACGATCCCCGGCGGTTATGCGGGCGCCAAGATCGCCTTCAACCGCATTCCCGATGCGGAGGATTTTTAAGTTGCGAAAGGCATGTTGAGCATGGAGGACACCTTTTCCACTATGGTGTCTCAACCGTCTCCCGGAGGCTGCTCAATGGGCAAACGCGCAATCATTCCACCTGAATTCAGAGCAGCGGCAAACCAGTTGAAAATGTCCCCTGGCATTGTCTCCGGCGACCACATTTTTCTGACCGGGGTCACCGGAAGCGACGAGCACGGGCAGATGCCGGGTGATGCGGAAACCCAAATCAGAAACGCCTTTGGAAAGATCGGATCCGTGCTGCAGGCCGGTGGCCTGACATTTGGATCAATCGTCGAAATGACGACCTATCACGTCGGCCTGCGGGATCATTTCGACCTCTTCGATGCAATCCGCCTCGAATACCTGGGCGAACCGTATCCGGCTTGGACGGCAGTTGAAGTTGCTGGCCTCAGACGCGAAGGAGCCATCGTCGAGATCCGCGTGATTGCTCACGCAGATTCCAAGGATTAAGCCTGTCAGAAACGTCAATGCCCGGCACACAGGCGGGCATGACGTGGAATTCACAGAAGGCCGGAAGACTTAAGCAGCCTTGCTCTTCGGCTGCACCTCGGCCGAGTAGTCATCCATCAGCACCTTGGTCATGTTGCCGGGCTGGTACTTGTGCGGGCCGATCTCGGACACGGGCGTCACCTCGGCCGCCGTGCCGGTGATGAAGCATTCGTTGAAGCTCGGGAGCTCGTCCGGCATGATCCGGCGCTCGGCCACTTCGAAGCCGCGGCGCTTGGCGAGGTCGATCACCGTGCGGCGGGTGATGCCGTCGAGGAAGCAATCGGCAATCGGCGTGTGAACGATGCCGTCGCGGATGAAGAACACGTTGGCGCCGGTGCATTCCGCCACGCGGCCCTGCCAGTCGAGCATGAGCGCGTCGGCATAACCCTTCCGCTCCGCCTTGTGCTTTGAGATCGTGCAGATCATGTAAAGGCCAGCGGCCTTGGCGGCGGACGGCGCGGTGGCCGGATCGGGACGGCGGTATTCCGCCATGTCGATGCGGATGCCCTTCATCTTCTCGGCCGGGTCGAAATAGCTCGGCCATTCCCAGGCCGCGATGGCGAGATGGATCTTGTTGGCCTGAGCGGCCACGCCCATCATCTCCGAGCCGCGCCAGGCGACGGGGCGCAGATAGGCATCCTTCATGCCACTCTTTTCCAGAACGAGGCGCTTGGCCGCGTCGATCTCGGCCACGCTGTAGGGGATCTCGAAGTCGAGGATCTGGGCCGATTTCTTCAGGCGCTCCGAGTGCTCTGTCGATTTGAAGATCTCGCCGCCATAGGCCCGCTCGCCTTCGAACACGGATGACCCATAATGAAGGCCGTGCGAGAGAACGTGAAGCTGCGCGTCCTTCCAAGGTACAAGCTGCCCGTCGTACCAGATCCATCCATCACGTTGATCGAAGGGGGTCGCGGACATCGTCTAACTCCTTGCAGGCCGACCTTGTGGCAACCGGGGCCGGGTAATTTCCGGTGCGCTTCCAGCCAATTTCAATTTCATTCATTTCGTGGAAGCGGCTTGACGAGTAACAATCGTCCTGAGATATGTCAATAAGGCTGACATAAAATTTGGGAACAGGACGGTGCCTGACGCTCTTCCGGCTTTGAAGTCTCATCATCTCGGCAAGGACATCCTCGCCGAGACCCCAGCCTATGACCTGATCGAGTTGTTCTTCTTCGCCTATCGTGATTTCGTCAGCGATCCGGACCGGATCCTGGACGAGTACGGCTTCGGGCGGGCGCATCACCGGGTCCTGCACTTCGTGAGCCGCAACCCGGGCCTGACCATCGCGGAACTCCTCGATATCCTGCGCATCACCAAGCAGAGCCTCAACCGGGTCCTGAAGGAGCTGATCGAAAAAGACTTCATCGAGAGCCGGATGGGCACCTCCGACCGGCGCCAGCGCCTGCTCTTTGCCACGATCCAGGGCCGGGAGTTGGCTCTGAAACTTGCCAAGCTTCAGACCCGCCGCATCATGCGCGCCCTGTCCGGCATGGAGCCGGAAGCCAAGGATGCGGTCAGTCGCTATCTTCTGAGCCTGATCGATCCGGATGAGAGCGCCCATGTGAAGCAACTCGTATTCGGGTCCGGGGAAACCTGATAAAGCAGGGTCCGTGACAATGAAACCTTAGACCCGATGGATGCACGCATCGACATTCCCGACCACGCCCCGCACGTCCTCGTGGTGGACGACGACCGCCGCCTGCGCGACCTGCTGACCCGATTTCTCAGCGAGAACGGCTATCGGGTGACGGCGGCGGCCAGCGCCGCGGAGGCGCGGGCGAAAGCGGAGAACTTCGTCTTCGACGCCCTCGTCCTCGACGTGATGATGCCAGGGGAAACCGGCTTCGAGTATGCCCGCTCCTTGAGGGAGCATTCGCAGGTGCCGATTCTCATGCTTACCGCCCGCTCCGACACCTCCGACCGGGTGACCGGCCTCGAGATCGGCGCGGACGACTACTTGTCGAAACCCTTCGAGCCGCGCGAGCTGCTCCTGCGGCTCGGCAATATCCTTAAGCGTGCGGTGCCTGTGGCGGGCGCAGCCAATGGCGACACGCCCGACGTGATCCATTTCGGCCCCTTCTCCTATCGCTTCGACCGGGGCGAGTTGCGGCGGGGCGACGAGATGGTGCGCATCACCGAACGTGAGCGCGAGATCCTCACCATCCTCGGCAGCCAGGCGGGCGACAACGTGCCCCGTGAGGCGCTGTCCGGAACCGGGATCGCCGCCAATGAGCGCACGGTGGACGTCCAGATCAACCGCCTGCGGCGCAAGATCGAGACGGATCCTGCCAACCCGATCTTTCTCCAGACCGTGCGCGGCATCGGCTACCGGCTCGTGATCGACCGATGAAGATCGGCGCGACCCTGAACTATTCGCCCCTCGACCACGCTGCGCGGTGGTTCGGGCGCTTCCTGCCGAAGGGGCTCTATGCGCGCGCGCTCATCATCATCATCGCGCCGGTTATCCTGCTGCAATCGGTCGTGGCCTACGTGTTCATGGAGCGCCATTACGAACTCGTGACGCGCCGCCTCTCCTCCGCGGTCACGGCGGACATCGCGGCGCTCATCGACATCTATGAGAGCTATCCGCAGGACAGGAACACCAGCACGCTCTCGCGTATCGCCTCGGAGCGCCTGCAGCTCGATGTGGACATCCTGCGCAACACAGATCTGCCGCCGCCAGGACCAAAGCCGTTCTTCGATATTCTCGACGAAACCCTTTCGAACGAGCTGCGCCGCCAGATCGACCGCCCCTACTGGATCGATACGGTCGGGCGTTCGAGCTATGTGGAAGTGCGCGTCAAGCTCGACCAGAGCGACGTCATGCGCATTCTGGCGCGACGCAGCCAGGCTTACGCTTCGAACTCGCACATCTTCCTCGTCTGGATGGGCGGCTCATCCTTCGTGCTGCTCGGCATCGCCATCCTGTTCCTGCGCAATCAGATCAGGCCGATCTTAAGGCTCGCCGAAGCAGCGGAGGCTCTGGGCAAGGGACGCGAGATCGATTTCCGCCCGCGCGGCGCACGCGAGGTGCGCCAGGCCGGCCACGCTTTCCTCGAAATGAAGCGGCGCATCGAGCGCAACATGGAACAGCGCACGACGATGCTCAACGGCGTCAGCCACGACCTTCGTACGATCCTGACGCGCTTCAAGCTTTCACTCGTCTTCCTCGATCAGACGCCCGAGGTCGAAGACCTCAAGAGGGACGTGGATGAAATGAGCCGCATGCTCGAAGGCTATCTCGCTTTCGCCCGCGGTGACGGCGGCGATGCAGGGGAACACGCAGTCGAGACGGATCTGCGGCAGTTGCTCGAAGAAGTGCAGTCGGATGCGGAGCGGCAAGGCCACGTGACGGAGCTCGACATCGTCGGAGACCCGATGATCACGGTGCGCCCCGACGCATTCCGCCGCCTGCTGTTCAATCTGGTCGGCAACGCGGCGCGGCATGGGGATCGGATCGAGATCACGGCCAATCACGAAACACGCTGGCTCGTGCTGCATGTGGATGACGACGGACCGGGCATCCCACCTCAGATGCGCGAGGAGGTCTTCAAGCCCTTCGTGCGCCTGGATGAAGCGCGCAATCAGGACGAGGGCGGCTCAGGTCTGGGCCTCGCCATCGCCCGCGACGTCGCACGCTCCCATGGCGGTGACATCGTGCTCGGCGACAGCCCGCTCGGAGGCTTGCGCGCGACGGTGCGCCTGCCGGCCTGATCAGTAAAGCCTCCCACCAATCGGCACATCCCGATCCGGCCTGATTAGCATCACATCGCCATTGGCATCAGGCACGCCAAGCGTCAGCACCTCCGACAGGAACGGCCCGATCTGCCGCGGTGGGAAATTCACCACTGCGAGAACGAGCGTTCCCACGAGATCCTCCGGTGTGTGGTTGACCGTGATCTGCGCCGAAGAGCGTTTGGTGCCGATCTCCGGGCCGAAATCGACCGTGAGCTTGAAGGCGGGCTTGCGCGCCTGCGGAAAAGGGTCGATGGCAAGGATGCGCCCGACACGGATGTCAACCTTCAGGAAATCGTCGAACGTGATCTGCGGCGAGATCGAGTACTCCTGATCCATATGCCTCTCTACGTCTGGTTAGATCGCCGCTGCGGGATTCTCCGCATCGCCGTTGTCATCTGCGGCCCGGCGCCTCTCGGAACGGGATGAGCGGCGCCCCTGCATGAAAGCGCGGCCGACCGCGCGCAGCGGAGCGCTCAGGCGGCGCAGATCCTCGGCACCCTCGATGATGCGCTCACCCCGGCGCAATTCGCGGTCGAGGCGCGCCATGGTTTTAGCCTGGGCGGGATCATCGTCGTCGAGCCAAGTACGCATGGTGTTGGCATAGACCAGCACCGCGCCCTGAAGCTTTAACGTGCCGAGCGGCCCTTCCGTGTTGATGCCGGCTGCCGCCAGCATGAAACGCTGCGAATTGAGTGCCACCTGGTTGAGCGCCGCGAGCGACACGGGATCGTATCGCAGGTCCTGTGAAATCCGGCGCAGCGCTTCCTTGTAGGGCTGCATCGCATCGAAGCGGCGCATCAGCACATCGAAGATGCGCTCACGGGCAGGCTCGCCGGCAAGGTCCTCTGTCGTTCCCTCAAGCACTTGCTTGTCGATCATGCGGGACAGTCCGCCGAGCACCGCGCCTTTCGAGGGAAAGAGATCGCGGAACTCCGAGAGCGAGACATTGGCGGCCTTCGCAATGTCGGTGATCTCGATCTCGTGCCAGGAGCGCCGGGCGGCGAGATCCATGAGGGCTTCGATGATGGCCTTGCGCTTGTCCATCGGAGCTGTGGAAGCCTGTGCCGTCACGATCAACCTCCTGAAGATATACCGTTGAAGCTAATCTAGGGACGCTATGCCCTAATCCCAAGCCTCAAAGCCTCAACCAGCAAGTTCCTCTGCGCGCCGCTTGGCCGCGGCCACGGCTTCGCGCATCAGCGCCTTCATTCCGTTTGGGTCACGCATGAGCACCTCAAGCGCCGCCGCCGTGGTGCCGCCGGGCGAGGTGACGTTCTGGCGCAGCGTCGCTGGCGCCAGAACGCTTTGGAAAAGAAGCTCCCCTGCTCCGGTCACGGTGGCGCGGGCGAGACGCTCGGCAAGTTCCTTCGGGAGGCCGGCCGAGGCCCCTGCCTCGGCAAGACATTCGACGAGATGGAACACGTAGGCAGGCCCTGAACCCGACAGAGCCGTAACGGCGTCGATAAGATTCTCGGAAGGTAGCCACTCGACAATGCCGTTGCTGCTCAGGAGCGCATCGGCCATGAGCCGCTGCTCCTCGCTCACCTGCTCGTTGACCGCCGCTCCCGTAGCGCCACGGCCGATGCTGGCTGGCAGGTTCGGCATGGCGCGCACGATGGCACCGGCAGCTGGGAGCCTCGAGCGAAGGTCGCCGATGGTCTTGCCGGCGAGGATCGAGATGATGAGGGTCTGGGGGCCGAGGCATGCATTGACCGAGGCCGCCGCCTCGTCAAGCATCTGAGGCTTGGTGGCGAGCACCAGCACATGAGGCGCGGCGGGGTTCGCAGGGTTGAGAGCAATTCCCTGCACCTGACAAAACCGGGTCATCTCCTCGGACGGGCGCGGGTCGAGAACCGTCACCCCTTGAGGTCTCATGCCGACCTTGAGCCAGCCCTCCAGCATGGAGCCGCCCATTTTGCCGGCACCAACAAGGATCAGCGACGAGGGGAGATGAGCGGCGTGCTGCGACATAAGCTGACCTGACGGAAGAATGCGGAATACCGCTATCTATCCCTGCCCGTCAGGCTCTGTCGAGGCAGGTCACACATCGTGCGGAAAAGTGGAACCGGTTTTCCGCGTTGGACGATGCGCTCTTCCAAGAAGGAGCATCGGACGGATCTCAAAAGTGCAAGTCCACTTTTGGGTCCGCTGCTCTAGGCTTCGCCTTCGGTTTCGAATAGGACGCTGTCGAGGGCTTCGCGGGCCGACTTCCCGGCCCAGATCACGAACTGGAAGGCCTGAAAATAGCGCTCACAGGCTTCCACCGCGACCCGCAGCATGGTCTCGCACTGCCCGTCCGTGGGGTCGGCGCCGCCGGCGAGCAGGAGCGCGTGGCGGAACATCACCACGTTTTCGGTGCTCCACAGGTCGAAATGCCCGACCCAGAGCTGTTCGTTGACGGCGGAGATGAGTTGGACGACCTCCTGCCGGCGCCGATCAGGAACCTTGAGGTCGAAGGCGCAGGCCATATGCAGCGCCTCGACATCCTCGATCCACGTGAAAGCGACATCGTAATCGGCCCAGCGGCCGGAAACGGAGACGGACATCTCGTCCGCCTCGGCGCGATCGAAGATCCAATGCCGCAGAGCAGCCAGACGTTCGACCACGTCGAGAGGATGCTCAGCGCGGTCGATTTCAAGATGAATCTGCGACATGTCGACCCTGAAAACTCAGTTGCCTGAACATGGTAAACACATTCGGGCAATACCATTGCGTCAATCCGGGCACTCATCGGAAGAACACCTCCGAATACCTTCGGTATTCGGAGACCCTGCCGCAGCAACCTCGAATCAGCTCATAATTGACAGTCTTAGATTTCGGCCTCCGTCACAATGCGCCGGATTCACCTGTCCACAACAGGAGCCCCGCGCCGGATGCAGGCCGGCTTTTATCCCTGACTAGGTTGCAGCAGAGCTCGTGGTGACTGCGGTCAACTTCGCCTCGAGTTCCTTCACCCGGGCATCGAGCCGCTCGTTCTCCTCGCGGGTCGCAATCACCATTTCGCGCAGAACCTCGACTTCTTCGCGGGTGGCAACGTCCATATCCTTGACCAGCCGCTCGAACTGGCTGCGGACCACGCTCTCGATCTCGCGACGGACGCCCTGAGCTGCCCCTGCGGCATCGGTGGCAAAGCGGGCGAGTTCATCGAAGATCCGGTTGGACGATTGGGTCATGGGTCAATCCACAGCGTTCGGTGGGCCTGTTGGGCCCTGGAACGCCACACATGGGCGCATTCGCCCTAAACTGCAACAGGGTTGACGATCCTTGCCTGACGGGTCCAATGGCAGCCCGTTCGTTCAAGGCCTGCACATGCCGCTTTCCTTTCCTCTCATCGACCCGATTGCCATTTCCATCGGTCCCATTGCAATCCGCTGGTACGCGCTTGCCTATGTGGTCGGCCTCCTGGGCGGCTGGTTCTATGCCAAGCGCCTGACTGCAAAGGCCGATCTCTGGGGCGGGCTGAAGCAGCCGAAACCCATCGATGTGGACGACCTTATCGTGTGGGTTGCGCTCGGCGTTGTGCTCGGTGGACGCATTGGCTACGTGCTGTTCTACAACCTGAGCTCCTACCTATCGCAGCCCTTGGAGATCTTCGCGGTCTGGCGCGGCGGCATGTCGTTCCATGGCGGCTTCCTGGGCGCAGTGCTCGCCATCGTGCTCTTCGCCCGCTCCCGCGGACTCAACCCGCTCGCAATGCTCGACATGGCCGCCGTGGTGACACCTATCGGCCTGTTCTTCGGCCGCATCGCCAACTTCATCAACGGCGAGCTGTGGGGCCGGCCGGCGCCCGAATTTCCTTATGCTGTGGTCTTTCCCCACGCGGGTCCTGTGCCGCGCCACCCGAGCCAGCTCTACGAAGCCCTGGGCGAGGGCCTGATTCTGTTCATCGTCATGGCGTTCGCGGCGCGGCGCTTCGGCTTCCGCAGGCCCGGGCTCCTCGGCGGCATCTTCGTGCTGGGTTATGCGCTGGCCCGCATCGTCTGCGAGTTCTTCCGCGAGCCGGACGCGCAGCTCGGCTTCCTCTTCGGCTCTTCCTTCGGGGCTCTCGGCGGCGGCATTACCATGGGGATGCTGCTCTCGGTCCCCATGGCGCTCGTGGGCGCAGGCGCCATCGTGCTGGCCGCACGGGGCTTAACGCGGCCCCGGCAGGCCGTCGAAGCCGCGTGAAGACGCTGGAGGACAGCTTGCGCGAGATCATCGCCCTCGAGGGGCCGATCACGGTCGAGCGATACATGAGCGTGTGCCTCCGGCATTATTACGCCACCCGCGATCCGCTGGGGGCCGCCGGCGACTTCACCACGGCGCCGGAGATCAGCCAGATGTTCGGCGAGTTGATCGGTCTGTGGATGCTGGAGGTCTGGAACGGCATGGGCCGCCCTGCGCCCTGCCGTCTCGTGGAACTCGGCCCTGGGCGCGGCACCCTGATGGCGGATCTCTTGCGGGCGACGCGCCTCCTGCCCGACTTCAAGGGAGCCCCTACTGTTCACCTCGTCGAGACCAGTCCCTCCTTAAGGCAGCGCCAGCAGGACGCTCTTGCTGAATCGGAATTTACGGTTCAGTGGCACGACCGGTTCGAGGATGTGCCGTCAGGCCCTATCCTGCTCGTCGCCAACGAGTTCTTCGATGCGCTCCCCGTCCGCCAATTCCTCGGCACCAATCGCGGCTGGTGCGAACGGCTGGTGGGTTTGGATGACGAGCACCTGATCCTGGGTCTGCGCCCGGAGCCGGAACCCGCTCTCGGCAAGCCGCTGCGGCTGGGGGATGTTCTCGAATGGCCCGGCGTCTCAGTCGACATCATGGGCACGCTGGCCGGACGGCTCGCCCGCGATGGCGGAGCCGCCCTGATCCTGGATTACGGCTATTGGGGGCCGGCCTTCGGCGACACCCTGCAGGCGCTGAAGAACCATCGGCCTGTTGACCCGCTGCAGGAGCCGGGCGAGGCGGATCTGACCACCCATGTGGACTTTCATCGCTTGGCCCAGGCTGCTGCGACGCAAGGCGCTCGGGTCCACGGCACCGTCACTCAGGGCGAGTTTCTCCAAGCGCTCGGGATCGAGACCCGGGCCGAGGCCTTGAAGGCACGCGCCACTCCGGCTCAGGCCGCTGATATCGACCGGGCCCTCACTCGGCTCACGGAGCGCGGACCGACCGGCATGGGAGAGCTGTTTAAGGTTTTGGCCGTTACACATGAAGCCATCCAGGCCGTGCCCGGATTGCCTGCCCTGCCCTTCTCTTCGTAAGATCTCCCCATGCTCATCCAAGCTCCCCCCCTTGCCTCCCAGCCCGGTATCCGCCACGCCTTCTTCACGCGGGAGGGCGGCGTCTCGGAGGGGCTCTATGCCTCGCTCAATGGCGGTGTCGGCTCCTCCGACGATCCGGCGAAGGTGCAGGAGAACCGTCGGCGCATGGCCGAGGCGCTCAGCGTCGCATCGGATTCTCTCATCAGCGTTTATCAGGTCCACTCGCCCGATGCGGTGATCGTGGAAGGTCCGTGGCGCGATGAACGGCCCAAGGCCGACGCGTTGGTGACATCCATGCCGGGATTGGCACTGGGCATCACCACGGCGGATTGCGGGCCGGTTCTGTTTGCCGACGAGAAAGCCCGCGTGATCGGGGCAGCCCATGCGGGCTGGCGCGGAGCCGTGATGGGGGTTCTTGAGTCCACAATCACTGCGATGGAGCGTCTCGGATCGAGGCGTCAAAACATCGTCGCGGTGCTCGGGCCCACGATCAGCCAGAAGGCCTATGAGGTCGGCCCAGACTTCATCGAGCGCTTCACCCGGGAAGTGCCCGGCTATGCACGCTTCCTCAAGGAGGCGGAGAGGCCGGGACATGCCATGTTCGACCTCCCCGGCTTCATCGGCGCCCGCCTTGAGGCGGCCGGAGTCGGTGCCTTCACGGATCTCGGGCTCTGCACCTATTCCGACGAGGAGCGCTTCTTCAGCTATCGTCGCACCACCCATCGGCAGGAGCCGGATTACGGCCGCCTGATCTCGGCAATCGCCCTCACTCCCTGATGCCGGCCACGTCCGGCGTCTCCCAGGCGAGATGCTGGCCGCCGTCGACAGCGATCATCTGGCCGGTAACGCTGATGGCCTTCGCGAGGTAGAGCACTGCATCGGCGATCTCGTCGGGTGTTCCGCCATGGCCGAGCAGCACGGCTCTGCTCTGCTTGTCAAAATCCTCATCCCCCTGGCGCGTGTTCGACAGGGTCGGTCCAGGTCCGATGGCATTGACGCGGATCCGGGGCGCCAGCGCCTGCGCCATGGTCTGGGTGGCGGTGAAGAGAGCGGCCTTCGTGAGCGTGTAGGAAAAGAATTGCGGCGTCAGCTTCCAAACCCGCTGATCCACGATGTTGACAATGCAGCCCTGGCCCTCGGCAGGGAGCTGATGAGCGAAATCACGACCCAGGAAGGCAGGCGCCCGCAGATTGACGGCAAAGTGCCGGTCCCAGCGCTCCAATGACAGGGTTTCAACCTCGTCGGGCTCGAACTCGGAGGCATTGTTGACAAGAAGTGTCAGAGGGCCAACGGCGTGAACCGCCTCCGGCACCAAACGTCCGACACTTTCGCCATCGGTCAAGTCGGCCTGGACAACCGACGCTTTCCCGCCAGCGTGCCTGATCTGGGCTGCCATGTGTTCCGCCTCGTCGGTGGAGCGGCGGCAGTGGATCGCTACCGCGTATCCCTCGCCGGCAAGGCGCTCAACGATCCGGCGCCCGATTCGCTGCGCGCCACCGGTAATGAGGGCTGCTTTTCTCATGAAATGCCTCTAAAAATGTAAGGACGTAGCGTTAGCTGCCCACTCTCGCCAAGAAAATGACATTTTTTTGCTTCGGCGTTGAACCAATAGCCAAGCTGTGCATTACTGGTCCAGCGATGTCGCAAGGGGATCATCTGCGTATTGCCGCCACAATCCTGCCACAGCTGTTCTTGGCTGCTGTGGTTGTGAGGTCACAGCCCTCGCGAGGTTGTCGCTCTATAAATGGGGAGTGCCCGGCTTGAACCGACAACAAGTGGGTCCGGCTGGCATGACATCGATTAGGAAAGAGAAACCATGAAGAAGATTCTTCTCGCCAGCGTCGCCCTCTTCGGCTTCGCCGGGGCTGCTGCCGCTGCTGACCTGCCGGTCCGCTCCGCTCCTCCGGCTCCGATCATTGCAGCTGCTCCGATCTTCACCTGGACCGGCTTCTACGTCGGTGTGAACGCCGGCTTCGGCTGGTCGAACGACGACTTCGACTCCGTCGATCTGGCGGACGAGGATGACGACGGCGGCTTCGTCGGCGGCGCCCAGGTCGGCTACAACTACCAGATCGGCTCGTTCGTGGTCGGTCTCGAAGGCGACATCCAGTACGCCGACTTCGGCTCCGAGGGCGCATTCGTCGGCACCGACGGCGTCACCTACGACCTCGACCGCAGCGACTGGTTCGGCACGGTTCGTGCTCGCGCCGGTGTGGCCTTCGACCGCGCTCTGAT
>NZ_JADQDN010000019.1 GCF_015694425.1 Microvirga terrestris | reverse complement strand
GATGGCTTCGAGCTGCTGCATGCGCTCCGGGCTGTTGAGAACCGCCGCTCCGAGCTTCGCGCGGTCGACAGCGTCGTGCGCCACGGTGCCGGGAAAGGCCTTTTCGATCAGCGGTGCGGCGCGGCCGCGATAGAGGCGGTGCACCGTGGCGTCGGCATCGTGGACCGGGACGCCGAGTTTCCGAAAAAGATCGGCGGTGGCCGATTTGCCCATGCCGATGGAGCCGGTGAGGCCGAGCACGAAGGTCATCGGGAGGCCTCGAGATCGGCGAGGATCACGGCCCTTAAGGCAGGCGTGACCTCCGGGGTGACGCCGAACCAGCGCCGGAAGCCGGGGACGGCCTGATGCAGCAGCATGCCGAGACCATCGACGGTTCGTAGGTTATGCGCGGCTGCGGCAGCCAAGAGGGGAGTTTCCAGCGGCACGTAGACGATGTCGGCCACCACGGCGTTGCGGGGCGCGCGGGAGAGGTCGATGGTCAAAGGCGGCTGGCCGGTCATGCCGAGCGACGTGGTGTTGACGATGAGCTGGGCATGCGGGATCACCCGCCCGAGCGCCTCCCAGGGCGAGGTCTCGATGGACACCGCACTGCCCGGCCTGAGATCGCGGGCGATATCCTCCGCTTTCGCCAAGGTGCGGTTCGCGACAAAAATGCGCTTGAGAGGGCGGTCCTGAAGGCCCGCCACCACGGCGCGGGCGGCACCACCGGCCCCGAGCACGAGGGCGGTCTCCACATCCTGTTCCCAGCCTGTCCCCAGGCTGGCATCGAGATTGCCGATGAATCCGAGCGCATCCGTGTTGTCGCCCCAGATCACCCCGTCCTCGACCCACAGGGTATTGACCGCGCCCACGCGCTGCGCCCGCTCGGTCCTGCGGGCGACGCCGAGGTAGGCTGCCTCCTTGTAGGGCAGGGTGACGTTGCCGCCGGCAAAGCCGCGCTCATGGAAGCTCGCCAGGAAGTCCCCGAAATTCACAGGCGCCACATCGATGCGCTCGTAGGAGCCGTCGAGACCATAGGCTTTCAGCCAGTGACCATGGATCAGCGGCGAGCGGGAATGCTTGATCGGATGGCCGACGACGAAGGCCTTCGCCATGAATTCTGTGTCCTTGAGCATCGTGCGGCCCGCTAGGTCCGGTCACACGATGCTCTCATTCAAGAAGAAAGCATCGGATTCAATCCCAAAAGTGGAATCCACTTTTGGGTCCGAGGCTTTAGAGCGCCAGGCAGCCGAGACGGCGCAGGGCGGCGAGAAGCGGCAGGAGCGGGAGCCCCAGGATCGTCGAGTGATCCCCTTCGACCGTCTCGAACAGATGGATGCCAAACCCTTCGAGCTGGTAAACGCCGACGCTTTTGAGCACGTCGGGACCAGCGAGGTCGAGATAAAGGTCGATGGCCTCGTCCGTCAGCGGCCGGAGGGTCAGGTGGGCCGTGTCCGAGAAGGTCTCGACCACCTGCCCGCCGATGGTGAGTGCCCCGGCGGAATGAAGAGAGTGCTGCCGCCCGGTCAGGCGCTTGAGCTGAAGGTGGGCAGCGTCGCGATCCGACGGCTTGTGAAACACCTGTCCCTCGCAGGCAAGCACCTGGTCGGCCCCGAGCACCACCCGCTCAGGATGGCGGCGGCTGACCGCGAGCGCCTTCTCCGCCGCGAGTCTGGCCGCGAGTGCTGGCGGATCAAGGCCTTCATGGGCGGCCGCCTCTTCGACAGCTCGTTCGTCAATACCGGAATCCTGCGTCTCGACCGAGAGGCCGGCGCTCACGAGCAGAGTCAGGCGGGTGGCGCTGGTGGAGGCCAGCAGCAGCTTTTCCGAAGGGGTCCAGAGCACGGGCATGGTCTACTCCGCGTTCAGGCGCTGGCGGCGGTCGCGGTAGTGATCGATGATCGCCGCCGCCGTCTCCTCGATGGAGCGGCGGGTCACGTCGATCACCGGCCAGCCGTTGCGGGCGAAGAGCCGCCGGGAGGCCGCGAGCTCCTCGGCCACCGCTTCCCGGTCCACATAAGAGGTGTCGTCATCGGCGTTCAGGCTCAAGAGCCGGTTCTGCCGGATCTGCACGATGCGCTCAGGGGTTGCCACGAGGCCGACGATCAGCGCGGTCTTCGCCGTCTCCAGGACGGCCGGCGGCGGCACCCCGGGCACGAGAGGGATGTTGGCGGTCTTCAATCCGCGATTGGCGAGATAGATCGAGGTCGGCGTCTTCGAGGTGCGGCTCACCCCCACCAGGATCACGTCTGCGTCGTCGAGATCGTGCGGCAGGTGCCCGTCATCGTGCAACAGGGTGAAATTCATGGCGTCGATGCGCTTGAAATACTCGGCATTCAGCATGTGCTGCGCGCCGGGCCGGGCGGTCGAATGGGTCCCGAGATAGGAAGAGAGCAGGGCATGGACCGGCTCGAGCACGGAGAGATGGGGCGAACCGGTGGCGCGGCAGACCTCCTCCAGGCGACTGGCGAGTTCCTCTTCCACGAGGGTGTAGAGCACGATGCCGGGCGCGGTCTCGATCTCGTGGATCACCCGCTCCAACTGGGTGTTGGAGCGCACCAGCGGATAGACGTGCTCGATGGCGGCTACGCCCTCGTACTGCGCCACCACCGCACGGGCGACGGTGATGAGGGTTTCACCCGTCGAGTCGGAGACGAGATGGAGATGGAAATAGCTGCGTCCCACGGCCCGATGTCTCCATGTACGAGGAGTCGATCAGTGTGGATAAAACGCTTGGAGGGAGAGGTCCAGCAAAAGGCCCTGTGGGATTCATCGCAAACGATCAACAGAGCTCCCCGTTGTGTGAGTCTTGAATCGACCCTTTGGGAGAATCCGGCACGAATCACCCGTGCCCGTTTGATTCAGATTTGGTTAATCTTCGTTAACGGGCTGTTAAGCTTTAAGATTCCGGAAAGGATTGTGGCGAGCCCGCCCCATCCGTTAATGAACCCTTAAGCCCTCGGGCGATGTGGACCGCCTGTGGACGGGGTTGCGGCTTCGTGATTCACGGCCCAAGAGAAACATCAGATTCTAAGATTCAAAGATTCTTCTTTTAAGAGAGGGCCTGTGAGCACACGTTCCACCAAGGCGATTTTGCGCGTGCTGAACGGCGAGCCGGTCTGGCCTCTGCCGATCTGGATCATGCGTCAGGCCGGCCGCTACCTGCCGGAATACCGGGAGACCCGCAAACAGGCGGGATCCTTCCTCGATCTCTGCTACAACCCACGGCTTGCCGAGGAGGTGACGCTTCAGCCGATCCGCCGCTTTGGGTTTGACGCCTCGATCCTGTTCTCCGACATCCTGGTCATCCCCCATGCGCTCGGCCAGGATGTGCGCTTCGTCGAGAACGAGGGACCTAAGCTCGATCCGATCACCGAGGCGAAGGATTTTTCCAGACTGGCCGACGAGCTGCCGCTGGACCGGCTCGACCCGGTTTTCGAAACGTTGGACCGTCTGAGCAAGTCCCTGCCGAAGGAGACCACGTTGCTGGGCTTCTGCGGCGCGCCCTGGACGGTAGCGAGCTACATGATCGCCGGTAAGGGCACCCCGGACCAGGCGCCGGCCCGTCTCACCGCCTATCGCGATCCCGCCTTCATGGACCAGCTCATCGACCGGCTGGTGCGTGCCTCCACGGCCTATCTCATCCGCCAGATCGATGCGGGCGCGGAGGCCGTGCAGATCTTCGAGAGCTTCGGCTCCGCCCTGCCGCCCGCTCTGTTCGACCGGTTGTCGCTCAACCCGATCCGCCGCATGGTCGAAGGCCTCAAAAGCGCGCGGCCGAACGCCAAAGTGATCGTGTTCGTGCGCGGCGGCGGGGCCAATCTCCACCGCTTCGCAGCAAGCGGAATCGGCGACGGGCTGGCGCTCGACTGGACGCTCGATCCGGCGCAGGTGCTGCCGACGCTGCCGAGCACCCTCGCGACCCAGGGCAATCTCGATCCGCTGGCGCTGATCGCCGGCGGTGCGCCCATGGAGCAGGGGATCGATCATATCCTGAATGCGGTGCGCGGCCGCCCGCATATCTTCAATCTCGGGCACGGCATCCTGCCGGAGACACCGGTCGAGCACGTGGCGCAGATGATCGCCCGCGTGCGGGGGGCTTAAGAAAAATGTTGTATCTGTGGCTCAAGGCGTTTCACGTCGTCGCCGTCATCGCCTGGATGGCTGGCATGCTCTACCTGCCGCGCCTCTTCGTCTATCACAGCGAGACGCAGAAAGGTTCGATCCAGTCCGAGACCTTCAAGATCATGGAGCGGCGCCTGCTCAAGGCGATCATCAACCCGGCCATGATCGTCACCTGGGTGCTCGGTCTCTATCTCATGTGGGATGGCGGCTGGTACACCTCCGGCTGGATGCACGGGAAGCTGCTGCTGGTGCTGATCCTTTCCGGTCTCCACGGCGTCTATGTGCGCCGTCTCAAGGAATTCGCCGCCGACAAGAACACCAAACCGGCGAAATACTATCGCATCCTCAACGAGGTGCCGACGGTCCTGATGATCGGAATCGTGATCCTGGTGATCGTAAAGCCGTTTGGATGATGCTCAGAGCTTGATCTCGCCCTCATCCACACCGTGCCAGTAATGGATGCGGGTTGCGTGAACCTTGATCAGGACGAGGCCCGGGGTGTCGATACCGTCCTTGAACCAGATTTCGAGATCCTTCGTCCAATGCTCTTCGAAGGCTTTCTTGTCGCGGATCAGCTCGGCGCGCCCTTCGACCGCAATGAAGATCGGGGGCTTGCCGAGAAGGCTCTTGCTGCCCTGGAAGGCCAATGACACCTTCGGATCCCGCTTGATGTCGTCGACGGTCCGCGTGTCCTCGTAGGAGAAGAAATAGGAATCGCCCTCGTAGGCAACATCGCCGTTGTTGCTCATGGGCCGGCCCGCGATCTCGCCTCCTTCCGCGTGGGTCGAGAGCATGGCGAAGTCGATGTCGCGCATCTTGTCGGACAGGTCGGCGAGGGTCAGCTGGCTCACGGTGGTTTTCTCCCTGATCGGCCAGCGATAACCGCTCTCCCGAACATTCCGTTCCGGGGAGAGGCGGCGAAGGCTCTTGTGATTTCCGGAGAAAACGGCTAAATAATAATTCTCCTTCCTCCAAGACAGGTGCGCTGCACGGGCCCTCAGGGCTCTTCAGTCACGGTTCGTGAACCCGGCGGCCCTGTCGAACGTTTCCTCTGTCTCCTCCCGCGTTCAGCCCACCAGCCCGCGCCCTTACCCCGAGAGTGTTCCCCGATGAGGGAAATCAAACTTCAAGACCTGAAATCCAAGACGCCGACCGAACTCATCGCCTTCGCCGAGGAGCTCGAGGTCGAGAACGCCAGCACCATGCGCAAGCAGGAGCTCATGTTCGCGATCCTCAAGCAGCTGGCGGCGCGCGAGGTTGAGATCATCGGCGCGGGCGTCGTCGAGGTGCTGCAGGACGGCTTCGGCTTCCTGCGCTCGGCCGATTCGAACTACCTGCCCGGCCCCGACGACATCTACGTGTCGCCCTCGCAGATCCGGAAATTCGGCCTGCGCACCGGCGACACGGTGGACGGCCCGATCCGCGGCCCGAAGGAAGGCGAACGCTATTTCGCGCTGCTCAAGGTCAACACCATCAATTTCGAGGATCCCGAGAAGATCCGGCACAAGGTCCATTTCGACAACCTGACGCCGCTCTTCCCGCACGAGCGCTTCAACCTCGAAATCGCCGATCCCACGCGCAAGGATTTCTCGCCGCGCATCATCGACATCGTGTCGCCCATCGGCAAAGGCCAGCGCGCGCTGATCGTCGCGCCGCCGCGCACGGGTAAGACCGTGCTGATGCAGAACGTGGCGCAGTCGATCACCACCAACCATCCCGAGTGCTACCTCATCGTACTGCTCATCGACGAGCGCCCGGAGGAAGTCACCGACATGCAACGGTCCGTGAAGGGCGAGGTCGTGGCCTCCACCTTCGACGAGCCGGCGACCCGCCACGTGCAGGTGGCCGAGATGGTGATCGAGAAGGCCAAGCGCCTGGTGGAGCATGGCCGCGACGTGGTCATCCTTCTCGACTCGATCACCCGCCTGGGCCGCGCCTACAACACGGTGGTGCCGTCATCCGGCAAGGTGCTCACCGGCGGTGTGGATGCGAACGCCCTGCAGCGTCCGAAGCGCTTCTTCGGTGCGGCGCGTAACATCGAGGAGGGCGGCTCGCTCACCATCATCGCCACCGCGCTGATCGACACCGGCTCGCGCATGGACGAGGTGATCTTCGAAGAGTTCAAGGGCACCGGCAACTCTGAAATCATCCTGGACCGCAAGGTCGCCGACAAGCGCACCTTCCCGGCCATCGACATCACCCGTTCCGGCACCCGCAAGGAAGAGCTGCTGGTTCCGGCCGATACGCTCAAGAAGATGTACGTGCTGCGCCGCATCCTCAACCCGATGGGCACGGTCGACGCCATCGAGTTCCTGCTCGACAAGCTGCGCCAGACCAAGTCGAACGGCGAGTTCTTCGATTCGATGAACACCTGAGTCGCACCATCCGCATTGGTCATCAGCCCCATCCTCTCACAAGAGGGTGGGGTTTTTCTTTGCCCTTAGAACATCCCCATGAGCGCCAGCACGATCAGCGTCAGCACGGCGGAGATCAGGAGCGAACCCGCGCATCCCAGGCGGTTCGAGAAGAAAAAGAACATGCGTGCTCCGATGGCTCATGAAACCTGAGCGTCGTCATCAACCCTTCGATACGGCTTTGCCGGGTGCGGGCTGGCTGACGATGCCGCTTGCGAGCACAACGCCCAGGGTCGCCATGGCTATCCCGACCAGGGCCGCAGGCTCTGGAAATTCCCCGAGGACCGGAATGGCGATCAGGGCCGCGAGCACGATCGCGATCGGGGAGACGGCGGCAGCGCGCGAAGCGCCGAGCCGGTCGACCGCGACCCCGTAGAGCACGATGCCCGCAACGCCTGAGAGAAGGCCTTGAAAGACAATCTGTAGTATGAGCGGCACGGCAAGCCCGCTGCCGAAGGCGCGGATCAGCGGTGGTGTGCCGAACGGTAGGAGGATCAGGACGGACCAGAGGGCAATTAGAGCTGCCGCCTGCAGGGCCGACAGGCCGCTGCGCCGATAAGCATGAGTGTAGATGCCCCAGAGACAGGCCCCGGTCAGCAGCAACGCATGCCCGCGCCAAGCGCCGTTGCCGGCGAGCAGAAGCCCGTAGCCGCCGATGCACACCACGCCGATCAGGATGAGGGTGAAACCGGCAAGCCGCACGCCTCCCACGCGCTCTCCGAACGCCAGCCATCCGATGAGAGCGACGAAGAGCGGCATGGTGCCGGGCAGGAGCGGACCGATCTCGGCCGCCGGCGCGAATTGCATGCCCAGCGCCACGATCAGGAAGAACGGTGCGCCGGAGCCGAGGAGCGCCAGTCCTTTCAGGACGCTCAGACCTTTCGGGAACAAGCCGGCCCCCCAGCTGAAAGGAAGCAGGACAAGAGCCGGCACGCCGAACCGGAGCAGACCCACGGCCGCGGGCGGCAGGTCGTGCGTGACCGCATGGCGGGTCGCCACAGCCCATACGCCCCAGATCGTCACCGTGGCAAAAGCTGCAAGCCATCCGATGAGGGCAGAGCGGGCGCTGCTCTTGGGTGTATCCGCAATCATGTCGGACATGACAAGACTCCTTTGATGGCGTTGAGTATAGCCTGTCGCATTGAGGCATGTCCTTGCGATCTGGGACTTGCTTCATGCTGATTCTTGGCAGAAGATTGCGTGAAAGCGGATACATGTGATCCATGCCCTATATTGACCTCGACGCTATCGACCTGAAAATCCTGGGTGCATTGCAGGCCGATGGACGCCTGACCAACCAGGAACTGGCCGATCAGGTCGGGCTCTCTCCCTCGCCCTGCCTGCGCCGGGTCCGGCGCCTGGAGCGCGACGGTTTCATCCGGGGCTACCGGGCCGTGCTCGGCCGGGAATATGTCGGACTCGGGCTGACTGTTTTCGTGGACATCAAAGTGGAAAAGCATTCGCGTGAGAATGCGACGGCTTTGCAGGAGGCGCTTGCCGCCATGGCGGAGGTGGTGGCCTGCCACATGGTGTCCGGTACGGCCGACTTCATGGCCGAGATCGTCGTACCCAACCTCAAGGCCTATGAACGGCTGCTTTCTGAAAAGCTCCTGACCCTGCCGATGATCGGCGACATCCGGTCCAACTTCTCCCTGTCACGCGTGAAATCCGACGCGGCTATCCCGCTGACGCATCTGAAGCGGGACGAGGTCAAACGGGAGCCGGATTGCTGAGGCGTGGGTTCATGCCGAGTTGCCTGGATCCGATGACAACATCTCCCGCACCCGCGCCTTCAACCCCTCCGCATCCGTGACCGGCAGGGAGCAGCGCTGGCCGGCGCAGACGAGGGCCTGAGCCTCTGCATCTGAAGCCGCGAGAGCTTTGGCCGGGTGGTTGTCGTCCAGCATTTCATGCTCGCGCAGCCAGCGGACGCTGCGGTCGGGGTAGGGGATCTGTAGGGCGGCTTCGTAGAGAGATGCGTTGTTTCCCGTGACGAGGATGCTCAGGCCTCGCAGGTGGAGGTCGAGGGCATTGAGGATCGATGTGTGGCTCAAGGGCGAGGCGTGGGCGGCGCCGATGAGCCGGTCCAAAGTGTCGGCGGCCTGATGGATGTCCTCCTCGGTCTCCGTGATCTGCGCCAGCCGGACGAGGGCCTCGGCGAAGACGCCGTTGGCGTTCGGCACCGCCTCGTCCTGCGTGGGCTGAGGCCGCACTACCAAAGGGTCTGCGCCTTTTGCCGTCATGGCGAGGCTGCCGGTTTCCCCGACCATGAATTCGGTGAGCAACACGTCGCGCCAGGTTTGCGCATCCTGGAGATAGGCGGCCTCCGACGTCGCCTCGTAGAGCGCAAGCGCCGCCCGCATCATGGCGGCATGATCGAGGGCGAAGCCCGGAAAGATCAGGGACCCTCCGCGCCAGGAATGGCCGAGCCGGCCATCCCGGCTCATGGTGCCGGTCACGAAACCATAAGCCCGTTGCGCAAGGGCAATCCAGCCTCGCCGGTCGAGGAGGGGGGCGGCCCGCACGAGCGCGCCGATCATCAGCCCGTTCCAGTCGGCCAGCACCTTGTCGTCGAGGCCGGGCCTTACCCTCGCCGTCCGCCGCTCCAGGAGCTTTGCCCGTAGGGCAGACAGCCACTGTTCCACGGGGGCGGGAGCCTCGCCGGAGATGAGCCGGTTCGGGATGTTGTGGCCCTCGAAGTTACCCTCCTGGGTAATGTCGTAGACCTTCGCGAAGAAGGCGGCGTCCTCCTCGCCTAAGGCCTCTCTGATTTCGCCCAGGCTCCAGACATAGAACCGGCCCTCCTCGCCCTCCGAATCCGCGTCGAGGCTGGACGCGAAGGCGCCGTCGGGCGTCACCATCTCCCGCTCGAGCCAAGTGACGATGCCCTCGGCGGCCTGCCGGAAGAGGGGACGGCCGGTCTCCGAAAACGCGAGCGCATAGAGCTCCAGGAGCTGGGCATTGTCGTAGAGCATCTTTTCGAAATGCGGCACGAGCCAGCGCTCATCGACGGAATAGCGGGCGAAGCCGCCGCCAAGATGGTCCTGGATGCCGCCGAGCGCCATCCGCTCCAGGGTCAGGAGGAAGCGATGCCGCGCCGCGCCGTCGTTGGCTCGCCGGGCATAACGCAGGAGGAATTCGAGGATCGGCGGGTTGGGGAATTTCGGCGCACCCTGCAACCCGCCATGCTCCGTGTCGATCAGCTCCGTCAGGCGCAGACCCATTTGGTCGAGATCGGCAAGGCCGAGCCCGCCGCCGTCGCCTGTTTCCACCTTGGCGATATGCTGCTTGATGGCATCGCGGTTCTTGAAAACCCGCTCAGGCTCGGCATCGTAGAGGCGGCTGATCTCGCGCAGAACCGCCACGAAGCCGGGGCGGCCGAAGCGCGGCTCCTTGGGGAAATAGGTGCCGCCCCAGAACGGTTCACCCTCCGGCGTCAGGAACATGGTGAGCGGCCAGCCGCCGGGCTCGCCCAGAAGGTGCAGGGCACTCATATAGACATGGTCGACATCGGGCCGCTCTTCCCGGTCGACCTTGATGTTCACGAAGAGCTCGTTCATGACCGCAGCCGTGTCGGCGTCTTCGAAGCTCTCGTGCGCCATCACGTGGCACCAGTGGCAGGCGGCATAGCCGATGGAGATCAGGATCGGCCTGTTCTGCCGCTTGGCCTCCGCCAGGGCATCGGGTCCCCATTCCCACCAATGGACAGGATTGTCCCGGTGCTGCAGGAGATAAGGGGAAGAGGCGTCCTTGAGGCGGTTCATCGGTCCTGCTCCGGATTCCAGGGTAACCGGCCGGGATGATCGATTTGGGTCTGAGCCGATCCCGGATGCTGTTTTGTTTAAGGCTCCGCCAGAGTTAAATCCGCTTCTCTTGATGAGGTTCATGTCCATGCGGTCCGACGATACGATCTTCGCCATCGCTTCCGGCCACGGCCGGGCCGCCGTGTGCTTGATCCGGATCAGCGGGCCGGAGAGCCGGTTGATCCTGGAGCGGATGGCGGACGGGGTGCCACAGCCCCGACGGGCGGTGGTGCGGACCTTGCGCGATCCCGCTACCGGCGATCCCCTCGATCAGGCCCTCGTGCTCTGGATGCCGGGGCCGGGGAGCTTTACCGGCGAGGACCAGGCCGAGCTGCACATCCATGGCGGCCTTGCCACCCGCGCGGCCGTGCTGCGAACTCTCTCGTCCGTCGTGAACTGCCGCCCGGCCGAGGCCGGCGAGTTCACCCGCCGGGCCTTTCTCAACGGGCGCATGGACCTGTCCCAAGTGGAGGGGCTTGCCGATATCATCGATGCCGAGACGGAGGCCCAGCGCCGGCAGGCGATGCTCCAGCTCGGTGGGCGCCTCGGCAATGCCGCCGAGGGCTGGCGCGAGAGCATTCTGCAGGTTCTCGCCCTGCTTGAAGCCAGCCTCGATTTCTCGGACGAAGGTGACGTGCCGGAAGATCTGGAGGCGGACATCCTGCGCATGATCGACGGCGTCGAGGGGGAGATTGGCCGGGCACTGGCCAACCGCAGCGGCGAGCGGCTGCGGGAGGGTCTCACCGTGGTGCTGGCCGGCCCGCCCAATGCGGGCAAGTCGACCCTGCTCAATGCGCTGGCCCAGCGGGACGTCGCCATCGTGTCGCCGATTGCCGGCACGACCCGGGACGTGATCGAGGTCCATTGCGATCTCGGCGGCCTTCCGGTGGTCATCGTCGACACGGCGGGCCTGCGGGAGAGTACCGACCTGATCGAGCAGGAGGGTGTGTCCCGTGCTCGCGCTCGGGCGCAGGATGCCGACCTCGTCCTCTGGCTCGTGCCGCCGGACGGGGAGGAGAGTGCGCCGCCGCCTGCAAGGCGCCTGCTGAAGGTGGGGACGAAGGCCGACCTCCGGCAGCCGGGTCACGGCTGTGACATCATGATTGCCGCTGCGACCGGCGAGGGGTTGCCGGAGTTGATCGCCCACCTCGAGGCTGAGGCTGCAAGCCTGATGGGGCAGGGGGATGCGGTGATCACCCGTGAGCGTCATCGAAAAGCCTTGGACCGCGCTCAAGGATGCCTGATCCGTACACGGGATATGCTCGCGAGCCGGGGACCGCTGGAACTTGCCGCCGAAGAGGCGAGGCTCGCGGCCCGCGCCATCGGTGAGATCACCGGACGGGTGGATGTGGAGGATGTGCTTGACCGGCTGTTCTCCAGCTTCTGCATCGGCAAATAGCTTGCAGGCGACCCGCGCCGATAACCATGCGGCGAATCTGTGCGACTCCTGATTTCAGCTGTTCACGAATCGGTGGAACGGTGCTGAATCCGCTCTGGATAGCCTGTGGACGGGCTGTGCGGAGATGGGGAAGGCCCAAAATGTTTCACGTGAAACATTTTGCCCTTTTGACCTTGGACCCAGCGCTGCGTAGACCCCTGTTTATGGAAACCAACATGAGTTCTTCGTTCGATGTGATCGTCGTAGGCGGCGGCCATGCCGGGGCCGAGGCGGCTGCGGCTGCGGCGCGCATGGGCGCCCGCACGGCTCTGGTCACGCACAAGCTCTCGACCATTGGTGCCATGTCGTGCAATCCGGCTATCGGCGGCCTCGGCAAGGGCCATCTCGTCCGGGAAATTGATGCCCTCGACGGTATCATGGGCCGCATCGCCGACCGCGCCGGCATCCAGTTCCGGCTGCTCAACCGCCGCAAGGGTCCTGCCGTGCGCGGGCCCCGCACCCAGGCTGACCGCAAGCTTTACGCCCGCGCCATGCAGGCTGAGCTTCTGAACACCCCGCACCTCACCATCGTTGAGGGCGAGGCCGATGACCTGATCGTGCAGGCGGACCGGATCGCCGGGTTGCTGCTCACCGATGGGCGGAAACTCACCGCCGGCGCCGTGGTCATCACCACCGGCACCTTCCTGTCCGGCCTGATCCATATCGGCGAGAAGAAGATCCCGGCTGGCCGCATGGGCGAGCGCCCTTCGCTCGGCTTGCCCAAGACCTTTGCCCGGCTCGGCTTCACCCTCGGTCGCCTCAAGACCGGCACCCCGCCCCGCCTCGACGGCCGCACTATCGACTGGGCCGGCGTTGACAGGCAGGCGGCCGATGACGAACCGGTGCCGTTTTCCCTGCTCACCACCCGCATCACCAACCCTCAGATCGAATGCGGCGTCACCCGCACCACGGCCAAGGTCCACGACCTGATCCGGGATAACCTGCACCGCTCGGCCATGTATTCGGGCGAGATCCAGGGAACGGGACCGCGCTACTGTCCGTCCATTGAGGACAAGGTGGTGCGCTTCGGTGACCGCGATGGCCACCAGATCTTTTTGGAGCCGGAAGGCCTCGACGACATCACCGTCTATCCGAATGGCATCTCCACCTCCCTGCCCGAGGACGTGCAGCGCGCTTTCCTCAAGCACATTCCCGGCCTGGAGAAGGTGCATATGCTCCAGCCGGCCTATGCCATCGAGTACGATTACGTCGACCCGCGCAACCTCACTGCCGGGCTCGAAACCAAGGCCGTGCAGGGGCTGTTTCTCGCCGGCCAGATCAACGGCACCACCGGTTATGAGGAGGCGGCCGCCCAAGGGCTGGTTGCCGGCCTCAATGCAGCCCGTCGCGCTTGCGACCACGAGGGCATCGTCTTCGACCGGGCCGAGTCGTATATCGGCGTGCTCGTGGACGATCTGATCACCCGGGGGGTCAGCGAGCCCTACCGCATGTTCACCTCCCGGTCCGAGTACCGCCTGAGCCTGCGCATCGACAATGTTGACGAGCGCCTCACCGGCAGGGGGCTGGAGATCGGTTGCGTCGGTCCGGAGCGCGAGGCGCATTTCCAGCGCTCCCAGGAGGAGATCCGAGGGACGCGGCAGCGGCTTCAGGCCCGTGCTGTGACCCCCCAAGAAGCGTCACGGCACGGGTTGGAGCTGAACCAGGATGGCATCCGCCGCTCCGCCTATCAGCTTCTCTCCTATCCGAATATCGGCTGGTCCGACCTGTTGCGGATCTGGCCAGATTTCGATTCGGTCAGCGCTTCCGTCCGCGAACGCCTGGAAACGGACGCCACCTACGCGGTCTATCTCGACCGGCAGCAGGCGGATATCGCCGCTTACCGTCGCGATGAGAGCGTGGTGTTGGAGGAGAGCATCGATTTCCAGGGGCTGCCCGGGCTGTCGAACGAGATCAAGGCCAAGCTCGACCGGGTGCGCCCGAAGACCCTCGGTCAGGCCGCTCGTATCGAGGGCATCACCCCTGCGGCCCTGACGCTGCTGGCGGCCCATGCCCGCAAGGCGCCAGCGCGGGCTGCGCGATCCATGGAAGCGGGGCAGGTATGACCGCGGCCAAGAGCGCGTCCGATCTAAATGTTTCACGTGAAACATTCGAGAAGCTGAAGCTGCTGGAGCGGGAGCTTCGCCGCTGGCAGTCGATCAAGAACCTCGTCGGTCCGGCCACGCTCGACCAGATCTGGGAGCGGCACATTGTCGATTCGCTCCAGCTTCTCGATCTTGCGCCTGAGTCGAAGACCTGGCTCGACCTCGGTTCCGGGGCCGGTTTTCCCGGTCTCGTGCTCGCTATCGCGGGAGCGGAGAGGGGGCTCAAGGTTCATCTCGTCGAGAGCAATTCGCGCAAATGCGCCTTTCTCCGGCAGATTGCACGGCTGACCGGATCGCCTGCGACTGTGCATGAGGCGCGGCTGGAAACTGTCATTCCAGGCTTCGTCGGCAAGGCCGATGTGGTCTCGGCCCGCGCCCTGGCGGCGCTGCCACAGCTGCTGGAATGGACTGAACCCATGTTGAAAGCGGGGACAATCGGCCTCTTCCCCAAGGGCCGAGACGCCGAGATCGAATTGACCGAGGCCCGGAAAAGGTGGACATTCGAGGCGGAGACCCTGCCGAGCTTGACCGATTCCGACGCCAGGATTCTTCGCATAACCTCCATCGAGAGCCATTCATGATGACCGACCGTAACGGACCCGAAGCAGGCGCGCGTGGGGTGAAACCGCGCGTTCTCGTGCTCGCCAACCAGAAGGGCGGCGTCGGCAAGACCACGACGGCGATCAATCTCGGCACGGCGCTGGCCGCCATCGGCGAGCGGGTGCTGATCATCGATCTCGACCCGCAAGGCAACGCCTCGACGGGTCTCGGCATCGATCGCAAGAACCGGCAGACCTCCACCTACCATGTGCTCGCCGGCGAGGCATCCCTGGAGGAGAGCATCACCGAGACGGTCGTGCCCGGATTGTCGGTGGCGCCCTCGACCCTCGACCTCCTCGGCATCGAACTGGAGATCGCCAACGAGCGGAATCGAGCTCACCGCCTCCGTTCGGCGATTCAGGAACTTTCGGGCGCTGAGGTAAGCGAACCATTTACCTATATTTTGATCGATTGCCCGCCATCGCTCAATCTTCTGACCATCAATGCCTTGACCGCTGCTGACGCCGTTCTGGTACCGCTCCAATGCGAATTTTTTGCTCTGGAAGGCCTCAGCCAGCTGCTCAAGACGGTCGAGCAGGTCCGTTCTGCCCTCAACCCGGAGCTCACAATCCATGGGGTCGTGCTGACCATGTTCGACCCGCGCAACAACCTGTCCGGCCAGGTCGTGGCCGATGTGCGCCAGTTCATGGGCACCAAGGTTTACGAAACCATGATCCCGCGCAACGTGCGCGTGTCCGAGGCGCCGTCCCACGGCAAGCCGGTTCTGCTCTATGATCTGAAATGTGCCGGGTCGCAGGCCTATCTGCGTCTGGCCTCCGAAGTCATCCAGCGCGAACGCGCCCTGCGCGCCGCGTAATAAGAATTGAGAAGACGAAATGGCTAAAGAGATGAAATCGCTGGGCCGTGGACTGGCCGCCCTCATCGGCGAGGTCGGGGAGGAAATGGGCACCCTCGAGCGCAAGGGTTTCACGCCGAAATCCGTGCCCGTGGAGTTCCTGCGCGCGAACCCGCGCAACCCGCGCAAAGTCTTCGACGACACGGACCTGAGCGAGCTGACTCAGTCCATCAAGGATCGCGGCATCATCCAGCCCATCGTCGTGCGACCGGTCACGAACAGCAGCGACCAATACGAGATCGTCGCCGGCGAACGCCGCTGGCGTGCGGCCCAGAAGGCTGGTTTGCACCGGGTTCCGGTGGTGGTCGTCCATATCGATGACAAGACCTCGCTCGAATACGCAATCCTCGAGAATGTTCAGCGCGCGGACCTCAACCCCATCGAGGAGGCTGAAGGCTATTCGCGCCTGATGGCCGAATTCTCCTACACCCAGGAAAACCTCTCCAAGATCATCGGCAAGAGCCGCAGCCACATCGCTAATACTCTGCGCCTCACCGAACTGCCGGTGACCGTGCGCAAGCTGCTGATCGACCGCAAGCTCACGGCGGGCCATGGCCGCGCTCTTCTTTCCGTGAACGACCCGGTCCAGGTGGCCAAGCGCGTCATCGACGAAGGCATGAGCGTGCGCCAGGTGGAGGAGATCGCCCAGGGCGATACGGGAAACTCATCGAAGATTGCCGCTAAGGCAGCCAAGCCCGGCCATGCGCAGAAGGATCCAGACACCCGTGCTCTGGAAAAGGCCCTGCAGGACGTGCTCGGCCTCACCGTCAGCATCGATCACAAAGGCCAAGGCGGCGAATTGCGCATCAAATACAAGACCTTAGATCAATTGGACGGCCTGTGCCGGCGGTTGAACCCGTAAAAGACGCGTTCTCGCACTGTCATTCCGGGCTCCGCTGCGCGCCCCCGAAATGACAAGGTGCGACTACCGCCGTGCCGCTCTTGCGATATCGAGCAGGGTCTTGGCCGCGATGGTGTCAGCGAGATCGGCCATGCGGCGGGTCTGGAGCAGGTTCGTCTGCAGCAGGGAGATTGCATTCTTCAGGCTGTCGCCCGTCCAGCGCTGGAGATGACGCTCGACCAGGGGCTTTCGCCGGAAATGCAGGCTGCGCATGGTTTCCATCACGGCCGGGATCGGGCGGCCTTCTTCGACGGAGAGGCGCGCGGCGAGCAGCATCAAGGCATGGCGGAGCGCCGCGCCGAGCAGCACGCTCGCGTTCACGCCCTCGGCCGCGAGACGCCGGGAGCCGGTTTCCAGGCCCGTGCCTTCGCCGGCAAAAGCCGCGTCGATCACCGCATCCATGGCAAGGCTCGACACGTCGCTCATGATGGCGTCCACGTCGGCGAGCGTGATCTCCCGCTGGCCATGGGCATAGAGCATCAGCTTGTTGAGCTCGCCGCGGGTAGCGAGGCGGTCGCCGCCGAGGCTCGCGATCAGGGCCGTGCGGGCCTCGCGCTGGATCGAAAAGCCATTCGCTTTCAACGCTTCGTCGACAACCGTGCCGAGATCGCGACCGGTATCCGCATAGCAGGGCAGGGCCAGTGCCTTCTGCGAGCGCTCGCAGAGGGTGCGCAAGGGTGACGACTTTTGAAGGTCGCCGCCTTCGATGACGATCACCGTGTCCTGCAACTCGCCCTTCAGGACCGCATCCACGGCCGGCGCGATGTTGCGCGAGGTGGCCTTCACCCAGATGGCGCGCTTACCTCCAAACAACCCCATGGTGCCGGCTTCGTCCGCCAGGCGTCCTGGATCGGCCGCGATGTCGTCGCCGTCGATGCGGATCATCTGGAACGGGTCGGAAGCATCGTCCACGGAGCGTTCGGCCACCACACGGGCGCGCTCATTGATGAGGCCCATGTCGGGCCCGTAGAACAGGAACACGCCGATGCGCGGATCGGGGCGCCGCAGCGCTCCCTCCACGTCACCGGCTTTGACGGCCACCATCGGTCAGGTTCGTGTGGCGAGCACCGCCAACAACCGGGTTCTCACCTGATCGGCCAGATCCTTGGTCAGCCTGATCTCCGCGTCCTTGGCCGCCCGGATATTGGCAAAGCGCTGCGGGAAGCGGTCGAAGCTTGCGCTGGACGTGGCCGTGCCCTGGGTTATCACCGTGGCTCCATCGAGGCTCGTCAGCGTATAGGTCAGTGTTCCGCCGACGATAACGGAGCTTGCCGTGCCGTATTGCGTGTCGACGACCGGGCTTGTCTGCGATTTCGTGAAGGCGAGCCGCAGATTGTAGCGCTTAGGTATAGCCGAGCCCGAGCCGTTCAGCACATAGATCAGCTCGCTGCGCAGGTAATGGCCTGCATTCGCCAGCTGCGGTGGCCATTCCACCTCCGGCACGTCGATGGAAGCAAGCTCCGTCTGGAGCGATTGCCCCGAAGCCGTCGGTCCGTGAAGAGGCCGGAAACAGGCGGACAGGCCGAGAGAGAGGCCCGCCACGACAACAACGCGGGCAATCAGGTTAAGCGACGACATTCACGATCCTCTGGGGAACGACGATGATCTTGCGGGCGGGCTTGCCGTCCATGGCCTTCTGCACGGCCTCGAGCGACAGCACGGCGGCCTCGACTGTAGCCTGATCGGCGTCGCGGGCAACCGTCACGTCGGCACGCTTCTTGCCGTTCACCTGAACCGGCAGGGTGACCGTATCCTCGACCAGGAGCGAGCGATCCACCTGCGGCCAGGGGGCATCGGCCACGAGACCGGACTGGCCCAAGGACTCCCAGCATTCCTCCGCCAGATGCGGCATCATGGGGGCGAGCAGCTGCACGAAGATGCGCCCGGCCTCGGCAAAGGCCGGGCCGACACCCGGCTCGTTGGTGCTTTTCGCCTGATTGGCCAGATCCTGCAGGGAATTGGCGAGCTCGTAGAGATGGGCGACGCAGCGGTTGAAGCGCAGGCGCTCCACATCCTCCTCGACGGCGGCCAGCGCCTTGTGGGCGGCCTTGCGCACGGAGAGCGCAATCGGCCCATCGGCGGCAGCGCCGTTGGCGCCGGCCATCCGGTCCGCGACCTCGCCGATCAGGCGCCACACGCGCTGGATGAAGCGGCCCGCGCCCTGCACGCCTTCCTCGGTCCAGATCACGTCGCGCTCCGGCGGCGAATCGGACAGCATGAACCAGCGGGCGGTGTCGGCCCCGTAGGACGCGATGATCTCGTCCGGATCGACCGTGTTCTTCTTCGACTTCGACATCTTCTCGATCGAGCCGATCTCGATCGGAGCGCCAGTCTCCACATGGAAAGCCTTGCGCACGCCGCTCTCAGTCTCGAAGCGCACATCGGCGGGCAGCACCCAGGCGCCGTTCGAGTCCTTGTAGGTCTCGTGCACCACCATTCCTTGAGTGAACAGGCCGGCGAACGGCTCATCGAGGCCGGCATGGCCCGTCTTCTTCATCGCGCGGGTGAAGAAGCGCGAATAGAGCAGGTGCAGGATCGCGTGCTCGATGCCGCCGATATACTGATCGACCGGCAGCCAGGAATCGACTGTGGTGCGGTCGGTCGGCTGATCGGTCAGGGTCGGGTCCGTAAAGCGCGCGAAGTACCAGGACGAATCCACGAAGGTGTCCATGGTGTCCGTCTCGCGCCGGGCCTTGGCGCCGCATTGCGGACAGCTCACGGTCTTCCAGCTGGCATGACGGTCGAGCGGATTGCCCGGCACGTCGAAGGACACGTCCTCCGGCAGCACCACGGGCAGCTGATCCTTCGGCACCGGCACGACGCCGCAGGTCTCGCAATGGATGACCGGGATTGGGCAGCCCCAATAGCGCTGACGCGAGATGCCCCAGTCGCGCAGGCGGAAATTCACCTTGCGCTCGGCCACCGCGTGGTTGCCGCGGGTCTGGCTTTCCAGGCGGCGGGCGACCTCTTCCTTGGCCTCCGCGATGGTCATGCCATCGAGGAAGCGGGAATTGATCATCCGGCCTTCGCCGTCATAGGCCTCGTCGGTGATGACGAAGGCAGCCGGGTCCTGGTCCGGTGGGCAGACCACCGGCGTGTTGCCCAGGCCGTACTTGTTGACGAAATCCAGGTCGCGCTGGTCATGCGCCGGGCAGCCGAAGATGGCGCCGGTGCCGTATTCCATCAGGATGAAGTTCGCGACGTAAACCGGCAGGGTCCAGTTCGGGTCGAACGGATGCTCCGCCCGGATGCCGGTGTCGAAGCCGAGCTTCTCGGCCTTATCGATGGCTTCCTGAGCCGTGCCGACGCGCTTGCACTCCTCGATGAAGGCGGCGAGCTCCGGGTTCTTATCGGCCGCGGCCTTCGCCAGCGGGTGATCGGGCGCAACCGCCATGAACTTCGCGCCGAACAGCGTGTCCGGGCGCGTGGTGTAGATCTGCAGCTCGGTCTCGCCATTCGGCACGGTCTCAGGCCTGAGCGCAAAGCGCACCAAAAGGCCTTCGGAGCGGCCGATCCAGTTGCGCTGCATCAGGCGCACCTTCTCGGGCCAGCGGTCGAGGGTGTCGAGCCGGTCGTCGAGATCCTGGGCGAAATCGGTGATCTTCAGGAACCACTGGGTCAGCTCGCGCTGCTCCACTAGGGCGCCGGAGCGCCAGCCGCGCCCGTCGATCACCTGCTCGTTGGCGAGCACGGTGTGGTCGACCGGATCCCAGTTCACCTTGGCGGTCTTGCGATCAACGAGGCCGGCCTCCAGGAAGTCCAGGAACATGCGCTGCTGGTGCTTGTAGTAGCTCGGATCGCAGGTGGCGATCTCACGGCTCCAGTCGATGGCCAAGCCCATGCTCTGCAACTGAGCGCGCATCGTGGCGATGTTGGCATAGGTCCATTCCTTCGGGTGGACCTTGTTCTGCATGGCAGCGTTCTCAGCCGGCATACCGAAAGCGTCCCAGCCCATGGGATGGAGCACGTTGAAGCCGCGGGCCCGCTTGTAGCGGGCCACCACGTCGCCCATGGTGTAGTTGCGCACGTGGCCCATATGAATGCGCCCCGACGGATACGGGAACATCTCAAGCACGTAGTATTTCGGACGCGGGTCGTCGTTGTTGGTCTTGAACAGGTCGCGGTCGTTCCAGACCTTCCGCCATTTCAGCTCGGCTTCCTTGGCGTTGTAGCGCTCGGGCCTCATTTTTCTCAAGTATCCGTCGTTTAGAGATTCAAGCGGCTTGCGCCGCCACGTTGCGGCGGACTAGGACACAGCTCTCCCGCGCGGTCAACGGTTTCGCGTGCGCGAGATGATCTCGAGAGGGTCCCATGAGCGAGAACGACGCCGTCGACGGCCTGAGGCAGGTGCAGGAGAGCATCCGGCGCGCGGCGTCCGACTATGGGCGGGACCCGTCCTCCATCACCCTGGTAGCGGTCTCAAAGACCTTTCCGGCCGAGGAGATCGAGCCGGTGCTCGCCGCGGGCCAGCGGATCTTCGGCGAGAACTACGTGCAGGAGGCCAAGGCCAAGTGGCCAGCGCTTCGGGAGCGCTACGAGGGCGTGGAACTGCACATGATCGGCCCGCTCCAGTCCAATAAGGCCAAGGAGGCGGTTGAGCTCTTCGACGTGATCCACACTCTCGACCGGCCGTCGCTCGCGGAGGCGCTCGCCAAGGAGATTGCCAAGCAGGGGAAGACACCGCGCCTGCTCGTTCAGGTGAACACCGGCGAGGAGCCGCAGAAGGGCGGGGTCATCCCCACCGAGGTCGATGCATTCCTCGAGGCCTGCCGCACGAAATATGGTCTAACGATCGATGGTCTCATGTGCATCCCGCCGGCGGAGGACCCGCCGTCACCCCATTTCGCGCTGCTCAACACCATCGGCCAACGGCATGGTTTGAAGGTACTCTCCATGGGCATGAGCGCGGACTTCGACGCAGCCATCCAGCTCGGCGCGACCCATGTGCGTGTGGGCAGCGCGATTTTCGGGGCGAGACCAAGATTAGCTCAGTAAGGCGGCTGGTCGGCGCCTCCAGATCGCGTTCGGGCTCTGCCCTCTACGTCATGGCCGTCCCCGGACTTGATCCGGGGATCAGTCCCGGCCATCCCGATCCTGTGAAGCACGACGCCTTTCGCATCGAGATCACCGGCACAAGGCCGGTGATGACGTGAAGGGAACGGGCTAAACCCGCTCGCTGTCCAGCATCGCCATTTGGGCGGCGGGGTAGCGCTCGCCGGCGGCCGCTCCCTTGGGAACGACGCGCTCGATGGACGCGAGGTCCTCGCCCGTCAGCGTCACGTCGAGCGCGCCAAGCGCCTCGGTGAGCCGGTCGCGGCGGCGGGCGCCGACGAGCGGAACGATGTCGTCGCCCTGCGCTGCGACCCAGGCGATGGCGATCTGCGCGACGCTGACGCCCTTCTGCTCCGCCAATCCCTTGAGAGCCTCGACCAGCGCGAGGTTCTTTTCCACATTGCCCTCCTGGAAGCGCGGGCTGTGGCTGCGGAAATCGCCGGGGCCGGTGGCCTTGCCCTGCCAGTGGCCGCTGATCAGGCCGCGGGAGAGGACCCCGTAGGCCGTGACGCCGATGCCGAGGTCACGGCAGGTGGGCAGGATGCTGTCCTCAATCCCCCGTGAGATCAGGGAATACTCGATCTGCAGGTCGCAGATCGGATGCACGGCGGCGGCGCGGCGGATGGTGTCGGGGCCGACCTCCGAGAGGCCGATATGGCGCACATAGCCAGCCTTCACCATGTCACTGATCGCCCCGATGGTGTCCTCGATCGGCACGTTCGGATCGAGCCGGGCCGGGCGATAGATGTCGATATGGTCGACCCTCAGGCGCTGCAGGGTATAGGCCAGGAAGCTTTTGACCGCCTGAGGCCGGGCATCGTAGCCGAGCCAGGCGCCGCTTGGCTCACGCATGGCGCCGAACTTCACGCTGATGAGCGCCTGATCGCGGCTGCGGCCCTGAAGCGCTTCGCCGATCAGCATCTCGTTATGGCCCATGCCGTAGAAATCGCCCGTGTCCAGCAGGGTGATGCCGGCCTCCAGGGCCGCATGGATGGTCGCGATGCTCTCCTGCCTATCGGCCGGTCCGTACATGCCGGACATGCCCATGCAGCCGAGGCCGAGGGCTGAGACCGTGGGGCCGGTTTGTCCGAGACGGTGCTGTTGCATGGTGTGATCTCCTCAAATGTCGGGCCAGCTCTGAGGGCTGGCATGAACGGATCATGCCCGCTTCCCATTCGTGCGATAATCCGCGATAACAGGAACAGGCTGTTTGGATTTCCGAACAATGAGCGATGTAGACTTGGCGGATCTCGATGCCTTCGCAGCGGTGGCCCGAGCCCGCTCCTTCCGCAGCGTGGCGCGCTTGCGCGGGGTCTCGGCCTCGTCTCTGAGCGAGGCGCTGCGTCGTCTAGAGGCGCGGCTCGGGGTGCGCCTGCTCAACCGCACCACCCGCAGCGTCACGCCCACAGAGGCAGGCCAGCGGCTGCTGGAGCGCCTCGCGCCGGCGCTGGGCGAGGTGTCCGCCGCGCTCGAAGCGGTGAACGATTTTCGCGACTCTCCGACCGGGACCTTGCGCCTCAACGTTCCGACCGCCGTGGCGCGCTTGGTGCTTCCAGCGATCATAGGCCCGTTCCTCGCCACTCATCCCGGCATCAGCCTGGAGGTGGCGACCGACGATACCTTCGTCGACGTGCTGGCAGCGGGCTTCGATGCGGGAATTCGCTACGACGAGCGGCTGGAGAAGGACATGATCGCCGTGCCCATCGGCCCGAGGGTGCAGCGCTTCATCGTCGCCGCCTCACCGGCCTATCTCGCCGCGCATGGGCGGCCCGGGCACCCGAAGGACCTGCTGAACCATGCCTGCATCCGCCACCGCTTCGCCAGCGGCGTGATGCACCCTTGGGAGTTTGAGCGCGACGGCGAGGTCGTGAAGATCAGTCCCACGCCGCGGATGATCGCCAACAACATCGACCTGGAGATCGCCGCAGCCCTGCAGGGTCTCGGGCTCATCGCCACCTTCGCGGGATTTCTGGACAGCGAATTGAAGTGCGGCGCCCTGGAGCCGGTGCTGGAGGATTGGATGCAGCCTTTCTCAGGACCGTTCCTCTATTATCCGAGCCGCCGTCACATGCCTGCACCCCTGCGCGCCTTCGTCGATTTCATCAAGCGTCGGACAGCGCCTGGCGCCGGCGGCGTTGCATCCGTGGCCCTTTCCGGTTAAGGTTGCAAAATCGATCCACGTTCGAACCAGGGAGGGCTGCATGATTGAAGCGATGCATCAACGCACGTTCGGCCCTGGGCACGCCCTGCAGCCACTTGTTGCAGGGCCGGCCATCGAACTGATCTGACGGTTTTTGACAACCGCTTCATCTCATTCTGGTCAGCTCTGAACGGCTTTCCGCGCCAAGGCTCCGCAAGGATCAGGCGCGTCTGACACGTTCACGATTTTTCGCGCTCCTTGAGGCCAAGGCCTGAGCGCGCTGCACCAGAGATTCACTCCATGTCGTCCCTAAGCCTTCGCAATGTCAGCGTCGTTGCCCACACGCCTCTGTTCCAGAACCTGAACCTCGTCATCGGCGAAGGCGACCGCCTCGGTCTCGTGGCGGCGAACGGCGCCGGCAAGTCCACCCTGCTGAAATGCCTTGCCGGCCTCATCGAGCCGACGCATGGCGATATCGTCCGCTCACGAGGTTTGCGCGTCGCGCTCGTGGAGCAGGATGTCCCATCCGGTCTGCTCGACCTGTCCTTCCACGATGTCCTGCATCGGGCGCTCCCGGCAGATGAGCGCGTCGCCCAAGAATGGCGCGTCGACATGGTGCTCGACGAATTCGACACGCCGGCCGAACTGCGCCGCTTGCCGATGCGGGCCCTCAGCGGCGGCTGGCAGCGCCTTGCCCTGATCGCACGCGCCTGGATCACCGAGCCGGACATCCTGCTGCTGGATGAGCCCACAAACCATCTCGACCTCGAAAAGCTGTTCAAGCTGGAGGCATGGATCAACACTGCGGGCTATACCGCGCCCATCGTGGTGGCCAGCCACGACCGCGACTTTCTCGATGCCTGCACGAGCAAGACATTGTTCTTGAGGCCGGAGGAATCCATCACGTTTGCGCATCCCTATCGACGCGCCCGCGATCTGCTAGAGGCGCATGATGCGTCGGCCCAGGCGCAGCGCGAAAAGACCCTGCGCGAGGTCAAGCGCCTGCGCCAGAGCGCGCAGGAACTGCGCAATGTGGGCATCAACAGCGGCAGCGATGCCGCGCAGATCAAGTCGGCGCAGATCAAGCGCCGGGCTGACGCCTTGGAGCAAACCGCACGCTCTCTGCACAGGGAACGGCCGGGCGAGATCCGGCTCGGCAATCGCGGCACCCATGCGCGCGTGCTCGTGGCGTTGGAGAACGTGACGGTCGAGGTGCCGGGTGGACGCAGGCTTTTCACGGTCCCCAAGCTCGAGGTGGCGCAGGGTGACCGGATCGTGGTGCTCGGCCGCAACGGCGCGGGCAAGTCGCAGCTGGTGCAATTGCTGAACCGGGCAATGCAGGCCCCCGACGTACCGCCCGGAATTCGGGTCAGCCCGAGCCTCGCTCTCGGCTACGTGGATCAGGACATGCGCCAGCTGCCCGAGAAGGCAACGGCGCACGATTTCATCCTGTCGCGCTTTCGGCTGGGCGATCAGCGCAGCCGCGCGGTTCTGGCGGAAGCGGGCTTTTCCATCGAGCGACAGGGGTTGCCGATCTCCAAGCTGTCGCCGGGCCAGAAGGCGCGGCTCGGTCTCTTGGCGCTGCGCCTCTCCGAGCCGAACTTCTACCTCATGGACGAGCCCACCAACCATGTGGACATTCCGGGCCGCGAGCAGCTGGAGGCCGAGATCCTCGACGCGGAGGCCACCTGCATCGTGGTCTCCCACGACCGCAGCTTCGTGACCGCCATCGGCACCCGCTTTCTGCTCATCGACAAGGGAAGGCTGCGGGAGATCGACGATCCGGAGACGTTTTATGAGACCATGCAGGTTTGAGCCGTTCGTTCCAATCCACGAAGAAGCGCTCCGGTAACCTCTCCGCTGATCTGGAACTTTGTCTCAAGTCCGGAAGACGGTATTCTGTATCGAAGCCGCTCTCGTCCCCGTACGCAAGGTGATGGATGAATCCGCTCGAATTCCGTTCGGACTATGCACATTCCAGTGAGGGATTGGCTGAACTGACACGGCTCATATACGACGTGTTTGAAGTCGATGTTTCGGTGCTGGATAGATTAGGCCATGACCCGAGTGTCGTCGCGTTCGGGTGGTGGTCCGATAATGAGCTCGTCGCTAACGTCAGCCTTTATAAGCGGTCGTTATGGCTCTTGGGAGAACAGGTAACAGCCTTTGGCGTTCAATCCGTCGCGGTTCGGCCAGAGTGGCGCGGGAAAGGTCTGTTTCGTGATTTAATGGGGCGAGCCCTCAATTATGCCGATGCTCGGGTAGACCTCATTATTCTCGCAACCGACACGCCAAGTCTCTACAAGCCATTTGGCTTTCGTCAGCTCAAAGAAACCACATTTAGTGCAAGATTGACACAAAGGCAGGCTTTGCCAAATTACCGCGTGTTATCCTTGGATGAGGACAAGGATGTCGCGCTTCTACGGGATATCTTTTCCCGTAGAGCTCCAGCTTCGCTGGTGGCGTCGGCGTGCGACCACTCAGCCTTGTTTATGTTGAAGGCTGCCAGAACGTCCGAAATGGAACTGCTCTACCTTTTGGACCTTGATGCGGTCGTCGCGGTGGTAGGGCGAGACGGGCCATCAATCACTCTGCTCGACATCGTTGCCGAGTCGATACCGTCGCTAGACGAAATCGTTTCGGCATTGGGCTACACTGGTGAGGAGGTCAACGTACACCTAACGCCAGACCGTCTGTCTTGGGTACCTGACAAGCAAATCCCGGTCGATAATGGGTATATGGTTCGTGGCTCCTTCGCCCCCGAGGCGCGAGCCTTTATGCTTTCCAACATGCGGGTCTAACGTAACGTTCGCGAAGGCACCATTCGGCAGGAGCAGAAAAGGCGTGGTTTCCTAGACCTGATTGTGAAAGCGTACTCTCCGATCAGTTCGGTTTAGACATGTGGCGCTCAGCCGACGATCTCGATGCGCGTGTTCGGCCCGATCCGCTCCAGAAGCCGCCGGATCACGCGGGGCTCCACGGCCACGCAGCCCTCCGTGGGCAGGAAGCCCGGGCGGGCGAGGTGGAGGAAGATGGCGCTGCCCCGGCCCTTCACGACAGGGCGGCGGTTCCAGGCGATGTCGAGCACCACGTCGTAGAGGTGGTCGTCCCGCCACATCTTTTCGTGGCTCGTCGGGCAGGGCAGGGGGACGAGGCGGTTGTAACGCCGGTCCCGCACGTCGTCGGACCAGCCGTCGCCGGGGCGGATCGGCCTCAAAGGCAGGCCGGTCCGGGGGCGGGGGCCGTGATCGGCCCGGTAGAAGGCCTGCAGGATCTTGAACCGCCCCACGGGCGAGGCGCCGTCGCCCTCGCGCTTGGCATGGCTCGTGCCGGAGCGTCCCAAGGCGCAGGGAATCACGAGGTTGCCCGCCTGCAGGCGCCCGCGCCGGTGGTCCAGCGGGGAGCGGAAAACACGGATAACATTGACGCGAGAGTGTTTCATCGGCAGTGGAAGGCCCTCGGACGCCCCTTGTTGTCAAGCTGGGAATGACTACTCTTATGCGTCGAGCATGATCCAGAGGCTCAAGGTTCGCACGGCCGTAAAAGCCAGATTGCGATTTTCGATCCGGATCTTGAGCGGCGCAAGGGGCGAACGAACCGGCTCGAGGCTTGAGGGTTCTTTGCTTTTAAAGGCCGCTCCAGCCACCATGCAGTTCATCGTGTGAAGGGTTTCAGATGTCGAATGCCAGCCGCCTCCTCGTCGTCGATGACGATCAGGATCTGCGCGACACCCTGGCCGAACAACTCGGATTCCATGACGAGTTCCAGGTCACCGTTGCCGAGACGGCCAATAGCGCCATCGAAGCCGTGAAGGGCGACCGCATCGATCTTGCCATCATGGATGTGGGCCTGCCCGACATGGATGGCCGCGAGGCCGTCAAGGTCATGCGCCAGAACGGCTTCCGCAGCCCGATCATCATGCTCACCGCCCAAGGGTCGGAAAGCGATACCGTCATGGGCTTGGAGGCGGGCGCCAACGATTATGTGGTCAAGCCCTTCAAGTTCGCCGTGCTGCTCGCCCGCATCCGCGCGCAGCTGCGCCAGTATGAGGCGAGTGAGGATGCGGTGTTCCAGATCGGGCCCTACATCTTCCGTCCCGGCTCCAAGATGCTCACCACCGAGAAGGGCTCCAAGCTCAAGCTGACGGAGAAGGAAACGGCGATCCTGCGCTATCTCTACCGCGCCGGTCAGGCCGTGGTCGGGCGCGACACCCTGCTCACCGAGGTGTGGGGCTACAATTCCAACGTCACGACTCACACGCTGGAAACGCACATCTATCGCCTCCGCCAGAAGATCGAGACCGATCCGTCGAACGCCAGCATCCTGGTGACGGAACCGGGCGGCTACAAGCTGATCCCGTAACAAGCTCATGGCGCTCGAAGACGACATCGCAATTTTAAGCCAGGCTCCGCTGTTCAACCTGCTGGAGAAGGACGCCCTGCGGCTCGTGGCCTTCGCGTCGGAGACCCGCAGTTACCGCGAAGGCGATGTGCTGTTCAAGAAGGGCGACCGGTCCGACGGCGGCTATGTGGTGACCCGCGGGGCCATCGCGCTCGATGCTGCCGAGGACGGCTCGCCGGCCGCCTTCGTAGCCGGCCCCGGCGCGCTGGTCGGGCAGGCCGCCCTATTCGCCCGCATCGAGCGCCGTGCGACGGCCACGGCCCAGGAGCCCTCCGCCATCATCCGCGTGACGCCCAGCCTCATGCGCCGGGTGCTGGAAGAGTTTCCGGACGCCGCCGCGGCCATCCACGATGCCATGGCCGAGGAGCTGACCCGCCTCACGGAAGGCCTGGAGCGCGTGCGCCAGCAGCTTCTCGCCATCGACGGCGGGGACACCTCGGCTGCGTTGCCAGGGGAGCCAGGCAAGGACATCTAGCCGTTCTGCAAGCAGGCCTTGCTGTTCCTGAGCTATGCGATAAACATTATATCGTGTCTCAGGAGATGACGATGTCTTTGGCTTCGGGAATTTCGGCTTTCGATGTCGCTGCCGAGGATGGCAGCTTGGTCAGACAGCTCGACGGCAGCTATCTGCTCCTGTGGATATCAGGCCAATCCCTGATGGGACAGGCTTTCGAAGGAGACGGTTCGCTACGAGGACAGCCGTTCGAAGCCTACAGCGGAGCCGTGGAGCTGAGCGACATCAGTGCCGTTGTTCTCGGGGACAGCACGGTAAGCATGAATATGCTCACTTGGTCGGAAGGCGGATCCATCAAGATGTTGCTCCTTGGGCCGGATCACACTCCAGCCTTTCCTGCCCGAACGATTGAAACGGATTTCCTGAGTGCGAAGACGGATCCCAAGGTAAGTATCCTGGACAATGGCGATCTTGCCATTCTGTACCGGGGCATCAGACAGGCGGACGGCCTGCCCTGGTATGGCCTGCATATTCTGTCCGGCGAGGGCGAACCGCAGGATTTGCTCGTCTCTCCGGTTGACGGTGATCATGCAGTGGCCGTGCTGACCAATGCCGAGACTGTGGTCATCTATGCCAATCCTGTCGGTGGTCTCCATGTCGAGAGCGATTTGGGCACCACTTTCATCGACCGCTTTGCTGGCAACGCGGTGGACGCTCACCCGTCTGTTACCGCTCTTGCAGCCGGACGATTCATCGTGACGTGGCAAGATGACCTCTCCGCGACCAATTCAACCGACGTCGTGCGGGCCCAGCTGTTCGACGCTGTGCACACGGCATCAGGCGGCGTGATCACCTTCACCAAGCCGGCCGGCGCAATCGTCCATACGACGGTCGCGCAACTAGCCGATGGCAGCTTCGCCCTGGCCCTCACCATGGACCAGAACGGCGACAAGAATATCTATGTGATGACCTCCTCGGCCAACGGGACGGCCGTTACGGACCCGATCCTCGTCGGACCCTCGCCAGCCGGCGATCAAACGGATCCCAGCATCATTCCCCTAGACGGCAGTACATTCGTCATCGGCTGGAGCCACGCGGGGGGGCAGAGCACTCAATATGTAACTGAAATCTTCGGTGGGGCGCAGCCGCCGCCCGCGAATACAGCCCCCACCAATGTCCGTCTCACGTCGGATACCGGGACCACGGCCAGCATTGCCGAGGACAAGGCGGCCGGCACCCCTGTCGCTATCGTCACAGCCGACGACAATGGTCCCGCAGGCGAGCTGCGTTACTCCATGACGGACAATGCCGCCTTCGCGATCGATGCCGTGACCGGGGCCATCATAATCAAGGCCGGTGCCAAGCTCGATTACGAGACGACGAAAACCTACGCCCTGCAGGTCACCGTGAAGGATCTGAACGGCGCCGGCCTATCCGCCAACCGGACGATCACGATCAACGTGACCGATGTCATCGACCTGGTGAACGGCACGAGAGGGAAAGACGTTCTGACCGGCGGCTCCGGTGCCGACAGACTGAACGGCTCATATGGCAATGATGTGCTGACGGGCGGTGCCGGCACAGACTTTTTCGTCTTTGACAGCAGACTCGGTTCATCCAAGACCGACCGCAAGGTGAATTTCGACAAGGTCGCTGACTTTTCAGTCAAGGATGACACGATCTGGCTCGACAACACGATCTTCAAGAAACTCGGCAAGGGCACGCAAGCCAGCCCCGGCAAGCTGAACAAGGGCTTCTTCGTTGTTGGTGAAAAGGCCAAGGATAAGAACGACTACCTTGTCTATAACAAGAAGACGGGCGTTCTCTCCTATGACGCCGACGGCGCCGGCAAGGGGCAGGCGGTGGAATTCGCTGAGTTCAGCAAGAAGCCTGGTTTGCAAAGCACCGACTTCTTCATCATCTGAAACCTCGCAGCCCGTTCAGGCCCTATCACGGCTCCGGCATCGCCGTGATGGGGCGTTGCTCACTCTTTTCGATGCGATCCCAGAATCTCTTCGATGAGCGAAACAACCTGGGCTGCTTCTTCGAAGGTCGCCAGCCGGTGGGGGCGGCCGTCCAGAAGCAGGGCAAGCTCGGCGATCTGCCCGGCATCGGCCCGAACGGGCGCGATATCGCCGCTCTCATGGGTCAGGCGGTACCACTCGCTCATGACGGCCGAGCTGCGGGAGCCCTTCACCTCGAAGCGGTTGAACTCTTCCTGATTGCCGTCCACGGCGGCGTCGATGGTCATGGTCACGGACGCAAACCGGAGCACGGCATGGACCCGTGTTTCCGTGCCCAGAGGTCCACGCTCGACACGGCATTCCGCCAAGTGCCCCGGGCCGAACAGGCGCAGGGCCAGAAAGGCGAAATGGGAGACGACCTCCCGGGTGAAGCCGCCCTGCTCGGGGCCGGCGAGCCACGATGCGGCGCCCTGCTGCCATTCCCTGGGCCATTGCCGGAAGCGCAGCGTCAGATGGGCCGACAGGTTTTCTCCGAGAGCCCCGGTGCCGACCAGTTCCTTGAGGCGCACAGCCGCGGGAGCGGTTGCGAAGGGAAAGTTGACGGCGGCCGGAATGCCCGCCCGCGTGACCGCATCGACACAGGCCCAGGCCGCATTCGGCGAGGCTGCGAGCGGCTTCTCGCAGAGAAGCGCCTTGCCGGCGTCTGCCACCGTCCTGACGATCTCCTCATGCGTGAGCGGAGGCGTCGCCACATAGACGCAGCGGACGGACGGGTTGCCGACGAGATCCGCGACGCTGCGGGCCAGCGGGATCGTCGTCTCAGCTACCGCGGGATCGTAGGCAGCAACGATGTCGAAGGCGTGATTTGCCCTGATGCTTTCCGCGAGGCGCCGGCCCATCGTGCCGAGGCCGACAATTCCAATGCCGTACATGATCAAAAATCCGCCAATGAAGCGGAGAGGGTTAGCCGCACTGCCGGGTGACGGCAAGGCTTTCGGCTGAGTCCATGACGAGATCGGTCATGCAGGCTCAGTGAGCGGGATCTGGATCGTGCAGGTCACGCCGGTCGGGTTGAAGTTGATCTCGACGGATCCGCCGAGCTCCTGCGCCAGACCGCGCTGGATCAACCGGGTGCCGAAGCCGCGCTCGGACGGCGGGCTGACGGCAGGACCATCGTGCTCGCTCCAGCGGAAGGCGAGGTTCCGGCCGTCTCCGGCACGGTTCCACCGGATGGCAATCCATCCGGCCGGTTCCGACAGCGCTCCGTATTTCAGCGCATTCGTCAAAAGCTCGTGGACTGCCATGGACAGAGGCAGCACCTGATGCGGGGGGAGTCGGATCGGCGGACCGGACAGGCGGAAACGCTGCAGATCGACCCCCTCGAAGGGGAGGATCGCCTTCTGAATGATCGTTTCCAGCTCGGCACTCTCCCATCGTTCCTGGGTCAGGACGTCGTGAACGCGCGCAAGCGCCATGAGCCGGCTCTCCATCCTCTCGTGAGCATGGTCCAGGGACTGAGCGTTCCTGAGTGACTGGAACGCGATGGACTGCACGGTCGCCAGGGTATTCTTCACCCGGTGATTCAGCTCATTGATCAGCAGGGTCTGATGGGTGATTGCCTTCCTCTGATCGGCGAGCGTCTCATCGAGTTCGAGCTGCGAGCCGATGAGTTCGGCAAAGAGCTGTAAGGTCTTGAGGGTTTTTGGGTCGGAGAGCCTAGCCGGCTTGGGGTCGAGGGCACAGATGGTGCCAAAGACCTCACCCGAGCGCAGGATGATCGGCACCGCGATGTAGCTCTCGAAGCCGTACATCTTCGGCGTCCCGTGGGTGCAATAAACTGCGTCCGTGCTGGCCTGATCGATGACGATGGGGGTGCTTGAAGCGCGGATCTCCGAGCAGAAGGTGGTGGCGACCTCCAGCGTCCCGCCGACGGGCAGGCCGAAGCCGATCCGGTCGAGCACGGCGCAGGCCGTCCATGAGGTCTCGGTGACGCGAGCGACCGCTCCGAAACCGAGGCCCGTGCTGTCCAAAACAAGTTCCAGAATCGACGAGACGGCATTGATGCGGCTGATCGCTTCGACAGCCGCGCTGTCGTCCTGGACTGCGCCCGGTTCATCGCGAGCGGCGGCATTCCCTTGTGTCATGGGAGGACCATAACAGAGTTTTCCCACGAGGAAACAGCCGAGGAATGCTCTTCGGTAGCTGGGGCCTACAGCTCCAGCACCGCCGTCACGGGCGCATGATCCGAGGGACGCTCCCAGCCGCGGGTGTCGCGGGTGACGTCGATCGTGCGGAGCGTCTCCTTCAGGCCCTTCGACAGCCAGATGTGATCGAGTCTTCGGCCCTTGTCGGCGGCGGCCCAGTCGGACGAGCGGTAGCTCCACCAGGAATAGATCTTTTCGGGCTCGGGGCGTAAGACCCGCATGGCGTCGATCCACTCCGCCTCTTGGCGCAGCTCCTCGAGCATTTCAGTCTCCACCGGCGTATGGCTCACCACGTCGAGAAGCTGCTTGTGGCTCCACACATCGTGCTCCAGGGGCGCCACGTTGAGGTCGCCGACGAGGATTGCCGGCCCCGCCGTGGGCTTGGCCTTGCTGCCCCATGAGCGCATCTCGGCCATGAAGTCGAGCTTGTGCTTGAATTTCTCGTTGATGTCGGGATCCGGGATGTCGCCGCCGGCCGGGACGTAGAAGTTATGGATGGTCAGACCCGCCGCGGCCTTGGCTTCCCGGCTCAAGGTGACGGTGATGTGGCGGGCATCCGGGCGGCCGCACATTTCCATCACGCTGGTCTCGGCGAACGGATAGCGGGACAGGATGGCGACGCCGTTATAGCCCTTCTGGCCCATATGGACCACGAAGGGATAGCCGAAGGCCTGCAGGTCCTTCAGGGGCAGCTTGTCGTTCGGGCATTTGGTTTCCTGCAGGCACAGGATGTCGGGGCGACGTTCCTTCAAGAAGCGGCCCACCTGATCGATGCGCAGGCGAACGGAATTGATGTTCCAGGTCGAGACGGTCAGTTGCACGGATGAGGCCCCTTGGAAGACCCTTTCCGGCTACGACAGATTTCGCCTGGAGGGAAGGGCACCCCGTGTTATCTCCGGCGGTCCGCAGGATCGGGAAGGGGATCCATAGCGCTGAGCGCGTGGTTAGATTCCCTTCCCCTCCGCTACGCTCCGGCCGGGAATGACACCGGGTCTCAGAAATTCCAGCCGTTGATCACTGGCTGTTGCCGGCGCCGATAACGGCTTCGTACTGGATCTTGAACAGGTCCTGGTCGATCCGGCGGCCGCGCTCGACCTTGTCGAGCACCACCATGGTCTGGAAGCCTTGGGCGTCGATGATGCGCCACTGGTTCAGGCTCTCCACCTGGGGGTCGAAATAGAGCGTAATCCGGGAGGTGCCGCCGAGCGTCGAGGAATCCTCCAGGTTGATCCGCACCGCATTGCCGTCATTGGTGATGCCGGTGATCTTGATGTCCTGCCCGAGATTGACCCGTTCGCGCAGGAGGAATTTCAGCGGCGTCTGCGAGATGGAATAGAGGTCTTGGGTGGCGAGCTTGCGGTCGCGCACCGCCACCGAGCGACCGTCGGCCACCACCTGCAGGGTGGCCGGAGGATCATATTCGAAGCGCACCTTGCCGGGCCGCTGGAGATAGAGCGTGCCGCCCTGCCGGCGTCCGTCGCCGCCGACCTGCGTGAAATCCGCCACCATGGTGCTGAGATTCGTGAAAAAGGCATTGGCCCGCTCCACCACCACGCTGTTGGGCAGCGGCTGGTTGAGGGCCACAGTAATCGCCGAGGCGGTCACGATGGGCTTAGGGGTAATTGCGATGGGCTCAGGGATGGCCTCAGGCTCTTCGATGACCGGTCGGCTCGGCGGCAGGGGCGCTGTCGCTGCGAGCATCTGCTCGGCATTGGCAGGCCTGGGAATCACCGCCCGGGCCGGCTGAGACGAATTCTGCGGGACTCCCGCGTTCCGGAAGGAGGCGGTCGGTAGGGGGGCAGTCGTGCGGCTGAAGCCGTGGGCGGCCGGTCGTGCGGGCGGAAGGATCATCTCGATCGGCAGCACCTGCCCCATGGCCGGCAGGATGCCCGCGCAGGCGGACAAGGCCGTAACCAAAGCGACGAGGGGGATGGGACGCATCCAAAGAATCTCCTGACCGGAACCATCATGACGGCTGCTTGGCCATTGCGCATAGCTCAACAATGACGCAGGGCCGCTGCCAAGGTTCCGGTGCCGGAGCTTAATCGTCTCCTGCCCCATGAGATTCAAGCAGAATCTCTCGTTTTCCGGCGTGGTTGGCTGGGCCGACGATGCCCTCCTGTTCCATCCTCTCCATGAGCGAGGCGGCGCGGTTGTAGCCGATCTGCAGCCGGCGCTGGATGTAGGAGGTCGAGGCCTTCTTGTCCCGCAGCACCACCGCCACCGCCTGGTCGTACAGATCGCCGCTGGGCGCCCCGAACTCGCCCTGGTCGAACACCGCCGTGTCCGCGCCGGGGCCGCTGCCCTCGTCCTCGTCGGCCGTCACCGCCTCGAGATATTGCGGCCGGCCCTGGCGCTTGAGGTGCGCCACCACCTTCTCCACCTCCTCGTCCGAGCAGAA
>NZ_JADQDN010000018.1 GCF_015694425.1 Microvirga terrestris | reverse complement strand
GCCCTCCGAAAAAGCGACAGGAGAATGGAATCACGCCAACCCAGCCCAATCAATGCCCGACTAAATCAACACTATCTCGCGACGAGCAGACCTTGGTCGAACTTCCGCTCTCGAGTTGAAAGTGGTGATTGATCAAAGCAATTGCATCCACAGCGTCAGTTGCGCCACAACCGGGCTGGGTGCTTTTCAGGCGGATAACAGAGGCAGAGTTGGAGCTGTAAAAGCCCTGTATGGTGCCTAGAAAATATCTGCCAGAGAATGGCTCTTTCGGAATTGGCACAAGAAATCCGGCACTTAAGGGCCGAGATCCTTAAGAAAAAAACTCTGCTATTTCAGAGGCTGAGATAATGGCGGAGAGGGGGAGATTCGAACTCCCGATACGGTTGCCCGTATGCCGCATTTCGAGTGCGGTGCATTCAACCACTCTGCCACCTCTCCGGGGTGCGAAGGCGTCTAAGCCCGCTGGTTGAGGCGGGGTGGATATCATGGGCTTTGCGGGTCTTCAAGCGCCAAAAGCAAGGTTTTTGATTGACAAAGAACGGGGCCGCCGGTAGGTAGGCGTCCTCTATGAGCGGGCACGCGTGCCTGCGCATATCCGTGCGGCAGCGTGAGGTTGCCGCGAACCGAAGCCGGAAACTGCCAAAAAGCCAATCCGACGGGGGCTTCCCCCGCTGAGAATTGGGTTTGAACACGAGGATCAAGATGTTCGCAGTGATCAAGACCGGCGGCAAGCAGTATCGCGTTGCCGCCAACGACGTCATCACCGTCGCCACGCTCGCAGGCGAGCCGGGCACCGCCGTCACGTTCGACCAGGTTCTTATGGTCACCAACGACGGCAGCACCCAAGTTGGCGCCCCCCTCATCGAGGGCGTGACCGTGGCAGGCGAAGTGGTGGAACACACCCGCGGCGAGAAGGTCATCTCCTTCAAGAAGCGCCGTCGCCAGAATTCGCGCCGCAAGCGCGGGCATCGCCAGGACTATACCGTCGTGCGGATCACCGAGATCCTCGCCGGTGGCGAAAAGCCCAAGAAGGCTGCGGCCAAGAAGACCACCAAGGCTGCGGCTGACGAAGCTGCGCCGGCCACCGCTGAATAAGCGCTCGGCTCAACACAGGACACGGGAGTAACCCATGGCTCACAAAAAAGCAGGCGGTTCGTCTCGCAACGGTCGCGACTCGGCAGGCCGTCGTCTGGGCGTCAAGCGTTTCGGCGATCAGCAGGTTGTCGCCGGCAACATTATTATTCGTCAGCGCGGCACCAAATGGCATGCCGGCGCGAATGTCGGCATGGGCAAAGATCATACCCTCTTTGCCACGGCCAATGGCCGAGTCCGATTCCTGACGCGTCAAGGCCGAGCCTTTGTATCGGTCGTACCGGCCCAAGAGGCCGCAGAGTAAACGGCGAGAGCGAAACGAAGGAGCTCCCGCCGGCATCACACCGACCCGGCGGATAAGAGCTCCAGATAGGCCCGAAAAGGCCAAGCTCCAATCCGAAATCGACAGGGGAGGTGGGATGTCCACCTCCCCTTCGTCATTTCCAGGGCCCAAGGAGGGCCCGACCGGATCGGAGCAAGACGATGTTTCCCGACCTCACCCGTGACGATGTTTTCCGCCTCGAGACCCGTGGCCTGTGGCTGCGCTGGGCCCGTCTCGCGGATGCCCAAGCCATCGTACGCCTTGCCGGGGAGAAAGCGGTCGCGGAGATGACGGCGCGAATTCCCCATCCGTATCATCCGGACGATGCCGAGCGATTTATCTTCCAGTCCCGGCGGTCCAATGCGGACGGTGAAGGATTGCAGCTCGCCATAACGCCGAAGGGCAAGCCTAACAGTCTCATCGGCATGGTGGGGATCGGCCCGAGTGCGGACACGGGCAAGCCCGACCTCGGCTATTGGCTCGGCACCCCTTACTGGGGCAAGGGCTATGCTACCGAGGCGGTCCGGGCGCTGATCGACGCCTTCTTCGCCTATGGCGAGGAGGATGAGGTCACGGCCTGCGCCCGGGTGATCAACCCGGGTTCCCGCCGAGTGCTGGAGAAGTGCGGCTTCGCCTATCAAGGTGCGGGGCTCTCCGAGCTGCCGGCCCGGTGCGGCCTTTATCCGGTGGATCACTTCCGGCTCGACCGGCGCACCTGGGAGAGCCTGAAGGCCTGGGGCCAGACCGGCTTCGTGCGCGAACCTCTCTCCCTTGAGGTCGAGGTGGAGCGGGAGATGTCTCTCGCGAGCTAGAATAGAAGTGCTCCCGAATGAGTTCGGGAGCACTTCTTCTTTTGTCTGCGTTGCTTCCGCACGACCACTTAGACGACAGCATTTTAACCGCGAGAGTGGATCCGCTTTTGCGAAAAGTGCTCCAGTCCCGTAAAGGATGCGGGTTATGAAATTTCTCGACCAAGCCAAGATCTATATTCGCTCCGGCAACGGTGGTGGCGGCGCCATCTCGTTTCGCCGTGAAAAGTTCATTGAGTTCGGCGGCCCGGACGGCGGCGACGGCGGCCGTGGCGGCGACGTGTGGGCGGAATGCGTGGAAGGGCTCAACACCCTGATCGACTACCGCTATCAGCAGCATTTCAAGGCCAAGACCGGCGGCCACGGCATGGGCAAGAACCGGCACGGCGCCAAGGGCGCCGATGCGGTGCTGAAAGTTCCGGCCGGAACGGAGATCCTGGAGGAGGACGGCGAGACCGTCATCGCCGACATGACCCATGTGGGCCAGCGGGTGCTGCTGGCGAAGGGCGGCAATGGCGGCTTCGGCAACGCCTATTTCACCACCTCGACCAACCGGGCTCCGCGCCGGGCCAATCCCGGCCAGGAGGGCATCGAGCGCACGCTCATCCTGCGCCTCAAGCTGATCGCGGATGCGGGCCTCGTCGGATTGCCCAATGCCGGCAAGTCCACGTTCCTGGCGACGACCACCGCGGCCAAGCCGAAGATCGCCGATTATCCCTTCACCACGCTTCATCCCGGTCTCGGGGTGGTGCGGGCCTATAACCGCGAATTCGTGCTGGCCGACATTCCGGGCCTGATCGAAGGCGCGTCGGAGGGCGTCGGCCTGGGTGACCGGTTCTTGAGCCATGTGGAACGCTGCCGCGTGCTGCTGCATCTGGTGGAAGGCACGAGTGAGGATGCGGGCGAGGCCTACAAGACGGTGCGCCACGAGATCGAGGCCTATGGCCACGGGCTCGATGAGAAGCCTGAAGTCGTTGCTCTGTCCAAGGCTGATGCTCTCGATGAGGATATGCTGAAGGAGCAACTGAAGAAGCTGAAGAAGGCCAGCAAGCGGACCCCTTACGTGATCTCTTCAGCCTCCGGTCAGGGCGTGCAGGAGGTGCTTCAGGCGCTTCTCGGCGTCATCGACCAGGCGAAGGTGGAAGAAAAGCCGTCCCAACCCCAGGAAGAGTGGCATCCGTGAGCCCGCAGCTCAGCCAGTTCCGCCGCGTCGTCCTGAAGGTCGGCTCCGCCCTGCTTGTGGATCGGGCACGCGGACGGCTGAACCATGCCTGGCTCGCGGCGCTGGCCGAGGACATTGCCGATCTCCATGCCATGGGCGCCGACGTTCTCGTCGTCTCCTCCGGGGCCATCGCCATGGGGCGCACGGTGCTGGGGCTCCCGTCCGGACCCTTGCGGCTTGAGGAGAGCCAGGCGGCTGCGGCGGTCGGGCAGATCGCGCTCGCCCGCACCTGGTCCGAGGTGCTGGCCCATCACGGCATCACGGCGGGCCAGATCCTGGTGACGCTTGCCGACACGGAGCAGCGGCGGCGTTACCTGAATGCCCGCGCCACGACCCTGAAGCTTCTCGAGATGCGCGCCGTGCCTGTCATCAATGAGAACGACACGGTGGCGACCTCCGAGATCCGCTACGGCGACAACGATCGCTTGGCGGCCCGCGTCGCCACCATGATCGGCGCCGATCTCCTGGTGCTGTTCTCTGACATTGACGGCCTCTATACGGCGCCGCCCGCATCCGATCCCAATGCCGAGCACATCCCGGTGGTCGAGCGCATCACGCCCGCCATCGAGGCCATGGCGGGGGGAGCGGCCTCGGAATTGTCGCGTGGCGGCATGCGCACCAAGGTCGAAGCCGGCAAGATCGCCACCGCCGGCGGCACGCACATGATCATCGCGGATGGCCGCACGAAGAACCCGTTGAAGCGCGTGGCCGAGGGTGGGCGCTGCACGTGGTTCCTCACGCCGTCCAATCCCGCCACCGCCCGCAAGACCTGGATCGCCGGCGCCCTTGAGCCGCGCGGCACGCTTTTCGTGGATGAGGGCGCGGCGCGAGCCCTGCAGAGCGGCGCGAGCCTGCTGCCGGTGGGCGTGCGCCGGATCGAGGGCTCGTTCCATCGCGGCGACGCGGTGACGATCCGCAACGAAGCCCGCGTGCTCGGGCGGGGGCTCGTGGCCTATGACGCGGAGGATGCAGTGCGCATCATCGGCCGGCCGAGCCGTGAGATCGAGGGCATCCTCGGCTATCCCGGCCGCACCGAGATGGTTCACCGGGACGACATGGCGCTCAGCGACTGATCTTCGCTCACGAGCCTCAGCAAGGCTTGCGCGTCGCCGGGCGCGGCGCTTTTGATGTCGTTGTCGAAATACACATAGACGCTGCGCTCATCCTTGCGCCAATCGGCAATGCGCCGGGTCCAGTCCTGCAATGTTTCGGCTGAATAGCTGCCTGCGTAGCGGCCATTGGTGCCATGGGCACGAACATAGACGAAATCCGCAGTCGCCTCCCAGGGCGCTGGTGCATCCGCGTGATCGGAGATGCACAAGGCTGCGTTGTGATCGCGAAGGATTCGGAAAGCGTCCTCCTCGTACCAGCTCGGGTGCCGGAATTCGAGAGCGCAGCGGCGCCTCTGCGGCACAAGTGACAGGCAGCGCGCCACCCGCTCCCGCGTCTCTACATCGGCCTTGAAGGTGGGTGGCAGCTGAAACAGAACCGGGCCGAACTTGTCGCCCAAGCCGTTCATGCGACCGAAGACGAGATCGATGCTCTCTTCGATCCCTTTCAGCCGCTTCATATGCGTGATGAAGCGCGAGGCCTTCCAGGCGAACAGGAATCGCTTCGGCGTGGAATCGTGCCAGGCCCGCACGGCCTGCTCGGTGGGAAGCCTGTAGAAGGAGTTATTGATCTCCGCCGTGTCGAAGCGCTGGACGTAATAGGACAGGAAATCCTTGATCTTCAGGCGCGCCGGGTAGAAAGGTCCGTGCCAGGACCGATAGTGCCAGCCCGAGGTTCCAATCCGGATCTCAGGCAAGGCGGAGCGGCTTGGCTCTGAGGCCACCTGCCGTGCTATGGGTTCCGAATGAGGCATTTCCCCTGAGGCCATCAGGGGGTGGAACTGGGACATGGACGATATTCGCGCCTTGATTGCAGAAGTGCTCGCTGACCATCTCAACGCACCAAGGGCGGCTTCAGGTGCGGCTTCGGTTGGAACGCCGGACGTTCCGGCTCTCATGCGCGAACTTGGCCGCCGCGCGCGGGCGGCCGCCCGGCGCGTGGCGCTGGCCTCCACCGAGGACAAGAACGCTGCTTTGCGCGCCATGGCCGCCCGCATTCGGGCGGAGGCCGATGCGATCCTGGCCGCAAACGAGCAGGATCTGGCCGAAGCGAAGGCCAAGGGGCAGCCTGCCTCCTTCATCGACCGGCTCATGCTGAACCCTGAGCGCCTTGAAGCCATCGCAGCGGCGGTCGAGAGCATCGCCGATCTGCCCGATCCGGTCGGGCGCGTACTGGCGCGCTTCGAGCGCCCGAACGGGTTAGAGATCGAGCGCGTGGCGACGCCGCTTGGCGTTGTGGGCGTGATCTTCGAGAGCCGTCCCAACGTGACGGCGGATGCGGGTGCGCTGTGCCTCAAGGCCGGCAATGCAGCGATCCTGCGCACGGGATCGGAGAGCTTCCGCACGTCCTTGGCCATCGCGAAGGCCATGGGGGAGGGGCTGGAGCAGGCGGGCTTGCCCGCTGACGCCATCCGCCTCGTGCCGACCCGCGACCGGGCGGCGGTGGGCGCCATGCTGTCGGGTCTCGACGGCAACATCGACGTGATCGTGCCGCGCGGAGGAAAAAGCCTCGTGGCGCGGGTTCAGGAAGAGGCCCGCGTGCCGGTCTTCGCGCATCTGGAGGGCATCTGCCATGTCTTCGTGCATGGAGCGGCCGATCTGGAGATGGCCAAAAATATCGTGCTGAACGCCAAGATGCGCCGCACGGGCGTCTGCGGTTCCGCCGAGACCCTGCTGGTGGACCGCGCCTGCGCAGACACGCATCTGAAGCCTCTGGTGACGATGCTCCTCGATGCCGGATGCGCCGTGCGCGGAGACGAGGCTGTGCAGGTTGCCGACCCGCGCGTGACCCCAGCCACCGAGGAGGATTGGCGCACCGAGTACCTCGATGCCATCATCTCCGTCCGGGTGGTCGATGGTCTGGACGAGGCCATCCGACATATCGAATCTTATGGCTCCCACCACACGGATTCCATTGTCACGGACGACGTGGCCACGGCCGAGCGCTTCCTGGCGGAGGTGGATTCAGCCATCGTGCTCCACAACGCCTCGACCCAGTTCGCCGATGGCGGCGAGTTCGGCTTCGGGGCCGAGATCGGCATTGCCACGGGCCGGATGCATGCCCGGGGGCCGGTCGGGGTCGAGCAGCTGACCTCGTTCAAGTACCGCATCCGCGGCGCGGGCCAGACGCGTCCGTGAAGCTCAGCCCCTCCCGTTTCCGCATCAGACCATCCAGCCTGGCCCGTCTGCCGCGGGTGGCTCCCGGCATGCGGATCGGCCTCTATGGCGGCTCCTTCAACCCTGCCCATGCCGGGCACCGGCATGTGAGCCTGATGGCCCTCAAGCGTCTCAGACTCGACCGGATCTGGTGGATCGTCACGCCGGGCAACCCCTTGAAGGACACGGGCGAACTCGCCACCACGGCCATGCGGGTGGAGGAGGCTCAGGCTGTGGCCGGCGATCCCCGCATCGACGTGACCGCCTTCGAGGAGGAGATCGGCGCCCGCTACACGGTCGATACCCTGTCCTACCTCAAACGGCGCTATCCAAACGTCCGGTTCGTATGGATCATGGGGGCGGACAATCTGGCGAGCTTCCACCGCTGGCGGGGCTGGCGGCGCATCGCCCGCATGATGCCGATCGCCATCATCGACCGGCCCGGCTGGACCCTGAAGGCGGTCCGCTCCCGCAGCGCCACGGCTCTGTCGGGAGCCAGGATCAATGAGGCTGATGCCCTGGCACTGCCGGACCTGAAGCCACCCGCCTGGGCGTTCCTGCACGGGCCCCGGTCCCATCTGTCATCCACTCTGCTGCGCCGGTTGCGACGAACTTCTTCCGTCGGGGGACGTTGAAAAATGGGGCCTTCCCGCACTATCTTAAGGGTCGGCACCTCCGAGTGCTGCTGAGAAAGGGCCTGAACCTGAACCGACTATCCTCCGTCGAAGCGGACATGAACCCGCTTCCTCCTCTCGCCGGAGCGGATGCTCCTGCACAAGAGGACATCCGGGCTGTCGCCCTGGCTTCCATCGAGGACATGAAGGCCGAGAACACGGTCGAGATCGACCTGGCCGGAAAGACCTCGCTTGCCGACACCATGATCGTGACTTCAGGCCGCTCCGACCGCCATGTCGGCGCGATTGCCGAGCGCGTGATCAAGGACCTCAAGGACAAGGGGTTCGGAAACGCGCGCGTCGAGGGCCTGCCGGCCTGCGATTGGGTGCTCATCGATGCCGGCGACGTGCTGATCCACGTTTTCCGTCCTGAGGTTCGCGGTTTCTATAACCTCGAGAAGATGTGGGGCGCCGACCGCCCGCAGGATCGCGCAAGCTAGCATAAGGCTAAGATCGTGCGACTGAGCTTGCTGGCCGTGGGCCGTCTCAAGAGCGGCCCCGAGCGGGAGCTGGTCGAGCGATACAGGCTACGGGTCGACGGCATGGGCCGGGCTCTGGGCTTGGCCGGGCTCGACATGGTCGAGCTGCCGGAGAGCCGCGCGCGACGGGACGATGACCGGCGCACGGAAGAGGCGGCGGCCTTGCTCGAAAAGGCGGGCTCGTCCGTGCTGGTCGTGTTCGACGAGCGCGGCAAGAGCCTCTCCAGCGAAGCTTTTGCCGAGAAGATCAGGCAGTGGCGGGACGAGGGCCGCGCCGGAATCGCCTGCGTCATCGGTGGACCCGACGGTCTCGATCCCAAGCTGCGCCAGCGCGCCGACCTCATGGTGTCCTTCGGGGCGCTCACCATGCCGCACCAGATTGTGCGGGCGCTCGTGGCCGAACAGCTTTATAGGGCCCTGACAATCATCGCCGGACACCCTTATCATCGCGCCGGCCACGATGATTCCTGACCGGATGTTTCGCTTCAAATCTTCATTCTCCCGCACGGCCCTCGGCCTTGCCTTGATGCTCGCCGCCGGCCTGAGCCCCGCCCGGGCCCAGCAGCCCGTGCCTGCCTCGCCTCCCATGGCTCCGGTCGAAACGGCCGAGGAAAAGACGCGCCGTGAGCAGGACCTCAAGGTGCTGGAGGAGGCCATCACGGTCAATGCGGAAGCCCGCCGCCGCCTCGAGGCCGAGATCGAAGCCATCAAGGCCGACCGGGCCAAGCTCAACACCGCCCTGATCGGGACGGCCGAGCGCGTCCGCGGAACCGAAGACCGGATTCGCGGCCTGGAGCAGCGGCTCCAGACCCTGACCTCCAGCGAAGCGGCCATTCGCCGGTCCCTGCAGAGCCGGCGGGGCGTTATCATCGAGGTGTTCGCCGCCCTGCAGCGCATGGGCCGCCGTCCGCCGCCGGCCGTGCTGGTGCGGCCGGAGGACATGCTCGAGGCCGTGCGCGCCTCGATCATGCTGGGGGCCGTTCTGCCCGAGCTCCGCGTCGAGGCCGAGATCCTGGCGACCGACCTGACCGAGCTGGTGCGCCTGAAGGAGGCGATCACCACGGATCGTACGACCCTGAACGGGGAACTGACGGGGCTCACACGCGAGCAGGAGCGCCTCGCCGCCCTCATGGAGGCCCGCCAGGACCGGATCGCCGAGGTCGAGCGCAATGCGGGCACTGAGCGGCAAAAAGCCGAAGAACTGGCCCGGCAGGCCGGGACGCTCAAGGAGCTGATCGACCGCATGGAAGCGGAGATCGCCGGGGCGCAGAGGGCTACGGATGAGGCCCGCAAGGCGGCCGAAGCACAGCAAAAGGAAACACGCGAGAAATTTGCCCAGCTGGCCTTCCGGGATCCAGCGCGGCTGGCGCCCAAAATTCCCTTCTCGGACGCGCGCGGGCTGCTGCCGCGCCCGGTCAGCGGTGAGACGACCCTGGATTTCGGCGCCTCGGACGGGTATGGCGGAACGACGCGTGGCATTTCGATCACGACGCGACAGAATGCAACCGTGGTATCACCGGCGGATGGGTGGGTGGCCTTTGCGGGCCCCTTCCGCTCCTATGGTCGACTCTTGATCATCAATGCCGGTGGGGGATACTATGTTCTTCTGGCCGGTATGGACCAAATCAACGTCGATGTTGGGCAGTTCGTGCTCGCCGGCGAGCCCGTTGCGACCATGGGAGAGGCTCCTCTCATGAGTTTGATCGGTGCCGCCATAGAAAAGAACAATCCCGTCCTCTATGTTGAGTTCAGGAAAGACGGCGGTTCCATTGACCCAAGTCCCTGGTGGGCAAAATCGCAAAGCGAAAAGGTTCGCGGATAATGCGCAAACTATCACTGTTGATTCTCGGTGCGGCCATCGGTGCAGGCAGCGCGACCATGGTGTCGCAGACCAGCCTCCTGTCCGGCATGAGCGCGATTGCCGCCTCGGCCGACACGTACCGGCAGCTGAGCCTTTTCGGAGACGTCTTCGAGAAGGTCCGCACGGACTACGTCGAAAAGCCTGAAGAGGCCAAGCTGGTCGAGGCTGCCATCAATGGCATGCTGACCTCCCTCGATCCGCATTCGAGCTTCATGGATGCCAAGAGCTTCCGCGACATGCAGGTGCAGACCCGCGGCGAGTTCGGCGGCCTTGGCATCGAGGTCACCATGGAGGAGGGCTTGGTCAAGGTCGTGACCCCGATCGATGAGACTCCCGCCTCTCGGGCCGGGGTGATGGCTAATGACATCATCACCCACATCAACGACGAGCCGGTCCAGGGCCTCAACCTGAACCAGGCCGTCGACAAGATGCGCGGTCCGGTCAACTCCTCCGTCACCCTCAAGATCCAGCGCAAGGAAGCCAAGGATCCGGTGGTGGTGAAGCTGACCCGCGAGACCATCAAGGTGCGCCCCGTGAGGGCTCGCGCCGAGGGCGATATCGGTGTGCTGCGCGTGACCCAGTTCAACGAGCAGACCTACGAGGCTCTGCGGGCGGGCATCGACAAGCTCACCAGCGACATCGGCGCCGACAAGGTGGCGGGCTTCGTCATCGACCTGCGCAACAACCCGGGCGGCCTGCTCGACCAGGCGATCATGGTGTCGGACGCCTTCCTCGACCGGGGCGAGATCGTCTCGACCCGCAGCCGGAATGCCGAGGATACCCAGCGCTTCAGCGCCAAGGTCGGCGATCTGGCCAAGGGCAAGCCCCTGGTAGTGCTCGTCAACGGCGGTTCGGCCTCGGCCTCCGAGATCGTGGCCGGCGCCCTGCAGGACCACAAGCGGGCGACGGTTCTCGGTACCCGCTCCTTCGGCAAGGGCTCCGTGCAGACCATCATCCCGCTCGGCGGCAACGGGGCCGTGCGCCTGACGACGGCGCGCTACTACACCCCGGCCGGCCGCTCGATCCAGGCCAAGGGCATCGATCCTGACGTCGAGGTGCTGCAGGACATCCCCGAGGAACTGAAGGGCAAGGACGAGACCAAGGGCGAGGCCGGCCTGCGCGGCCACCTGCAGAATGGCGGCGAGAAGGAAGAGCGCGGCGGTTCCTCCGCCTACATTCCGACGGATGCGGCCAAGGACAAGCAGCTCATTGCTGCCTATGACCTGCTGCATGGCGTGCGCAAGGGTGCGGCCAACACCACCACGGCTCCGAATCCGAACTAAGGGCCGATCGTCCTTTCGTTCGAGAAATACTGATACAAACGGGCCCGGCGGGATGAACATCCGCCGGGCCCGTTTTCGTTGCAGGATCCACAGGCCTGCGGAAAAGCTTGTGAAAGGACTGGTGAAGCGGCACTCTCTCGTCTTGCTTCGGAACCATGACCAAGCGCCGGCACTAATAAGAACCGGTTGCATTCGGGTTTCGCGATTAAGGGAGTAAGTGTCTGATGAGGAGCGCACGAGGATCACAGGCCAGAACGGATCTGCCCTACCGCTCCTGCGTCGGCGTGATGCTGATCAACAAGCAAGGCTTGGTTTTCATCGGCCGGCGTCGGTCCGAGGCCGATGCGGCGTCCGACGGCTATTCCTGGCAGATGCCTCAGGGCGGGATCGATCCCGGCGAGGAGCCCTATCAGGCGGCTCTGCGCGAACTCCATGAGGAAACCAGCGTCCGTTCCGTGAGCCTCTTGGCAGAAGCGCCCGAATGGTATGCCTATGATCTGCCCACTATGGTGGCGGGGCGCGCTTGGCGCGGGCGCTACCGGGGACAGAACCAAAAATGGTTCGCCTTCCGGTTCGAGGGCGATGAGCGCGAGATCAACATCCTTCAGCCAGGCGGAGGCGGCCACAGGCCTGAATTCGACGAATGGCGGTGGGAAGAGATGCATCGCTTGCCGGAACTAATCATTCCGTTCAAACGCCCTGTTTACGAGAAGGTCGTCGCAGCTTTTGCGCCGCTTGTGTCAGAGCATCTGCACAGCACTGCTCATCCCTGACAAACAGGCACGACGCGGACTCAGCACACCGTCTTCCGTGCATGTATTGAGGAGGCGGTGTTCCAGCAGAAAAGCCTAGTTTTTCACGGCTTTTCGTTCATGTTCATGAACCCCAGATGTACGCCGCCAACACTTATGAATGGGAACGGAACCCTCCCTGAAAACCCCCGTTGATAGGCATTGCTGAGGGCCATTGTCGGCTCTCCATCATAGGGAGATTTCATCCAATGCGTGTGACTTTACTGGCCGGCGTAGCAGCCGCGACCCTGTCCCTGAGCGTGGCTGCAATGGCACAGACGAGCGGTAGCTCAAGTGGCAGCAGTTCCGGCGGCGCGTCGGGCGGTTCCTCAGGCGGCTCCGCGATCATGACGCCCGGCGGTTCGTCCGGTGGAGCCTCGGGCTCGACCATGGGCGGTGCATCCGGCTCATCGAGCGGAACGACGTCGGGTGGCTCCGCTTCCAGCAGCACCGGCGGCTCCTCCGGCACCTCGGCCACAGGCGGCAGCTCGACCGATAGCGCCCAATCCGGCACGTCCGGTACCTCCGGCACAGCGCAAGGAGCGACCCATGGCACGAAGTCAGGCACGGCCTCCAGCGGCACGAGCGGCAGCTCGAACACCACGGGCAACGCCGCAAACACGGCTGGCGGCGCAGCGAATACCAACACCACCGGCAGCACGACTTCGTCCGGTTCCGCGAATATCAATGTGACCTCGGAGCAGCGGACGCAGATCTCGCGGTCGTTTAGCAGCGTGAACGTGCAGCCTCTCACCAATGTGGAGTTCAGCGTCAGCGTCGGCTCGACGGTTCCGACGTCGGTGACGACCCTTTACGATTGCCCGGACAATGTCGAGCGCATCCTGACCGGCCTGCCGGAATGCAAATACATCGTCGTGCGCGATCAGATTGTGATCCTTGAGCCCCGCACCCGTCGCATCGTGACGGTGATCGAGCATCGCGGCTGATTAACAGCACATCTCAAGCAAGGCGCCCGCGGCTTACTCAAGTCGCGGACGTTCTCATCACGCTGCTAAAGCATCGGATCCAAAAGTGGATTTGCACTTTTGGGTCCGATGCTTCCACTTTGAATCAGAGCATCGTTCAGCGCGGAAAACCGGGTCCACTTTTCCGCCCGATGCGCTCGTAAAGTAAATGGAATGGCGCGAAGGCCTACGCGGCATAAGGAAAGGCAACGGCCTGACTGTCAAATCGCTCCTGCCTGCGGCGCTGCGCAAGTAGCGCTAGGGCAGTCTGGGCATATTTGCGGAATTCATCCTTGATGATCTCCGGCTCGTAGTCCCAAACCTGAGCGTCATCTTCGGCAGAATACAATGCGCGTGCAACTGCTTCGATTTCATATTCCATCACATGCCCCTCCCGGCTTGGATTGACTGCGTTCTTGATGCGGCATGGGCGTTTCCAAAGCCCATTCGCATCCGGCATCCCCAGCGCGGGCATTTGTTCCAAACGTAGCCACCTGTGCAATGTGGAACATGAGGTAGCCCGAAAGCGATAATCCATTGAGATGAGCAAGGCGGCATCCATGCGCAGCGCCAAGTTCGGCCTGGGCTCAACATTTTTGGGATTCTTGAATGCCTTTCGGCTTCTCGCCGTGCCACTGAGAGGTCAGTGGTGCCCCTGGCCGGGATCGAACCAGCACTCCTTGCGGAACTCGATTTTGAGTCGAGCGCGTCTACCAATTCCGCCACAGGGGCAAGGACCTGCGACGTACCATGAGGCATGAAGGCTGGTCAATGTGCCAGATGTGAAGGGAAGCCGCAGGCCGGCCTCTCGCCTTTCGGAGCGCCGTGTGCTCAAAGGGCGCGGGGCGGCAGGCCCCTCAAACCGGTCGGAAACCCCATGCTCAGACGTCTCTACGATTGGACCCTCTCCCTCGCGGCGCGGCCCTCGGCCCCCTATGCGCTGGCGGCCGTGTCCTTCGCGGAAAGCTCCTTCTTCCCGGTTCCCCCGGACGTGATGCTCGTGCCGATGATGCTGGCGCGGCCGGACAAGGCCTGGTCCTATGCCCTGATCTGCACGATCGCCTCGGTTCTCGGGGGCATCCTGGGCTATTTCATCGGATTGGGTCTTTATGATTCCGTCGGGGCGTGGCTCTTCCAGCTCTACGGCCTCGCAGACGGTGCAGAAACGTTCCGGCACGCCTATGCCGATTACGGCCACTGGGTGATCCTGCTGAAAGGCCTGACCCCGATCCCCTACAAGCTTGTGACCATCACGTCGGGCTTCGCGGGCTACCATCTCGGCTGGTTCATTGCGCTGTCGATCCTGACCCGCGGCGCCCGGTTCTTCCTGGTGGCCCTGCTGATGAGCCAGTTCGGGCCGCGCATCAAGGCGATCATCGACAACAACTTCAACCTGGTCGCGACAGTCGCCATCGTGGCCATCGTGGGCGGGTTCGTCGCTTTCCGCTACCTGTTCCACTAGGGAGACGATCAATGCGTCTCGCTCTCTCCCTGCGCCAGGCCGCCCTGGCCGTCGCTCTGGGCGCCGCGGCCACCATTAGCGGCGCGCTCGTGTTCGAGCATGTCTTCGGCTATGTGCCCTGCAAGCTCTGCCTCATCCAGCGCAATCCCTATTACATCGCCATTCCGCTCGGACTCGCGGCGGCCCTCCTGCCGCCGCGCTGGACCAGGGTAGGGCTGTGGCTTCTCGCACTCATCTTCGTCGTGAGCGCGGGGCTCGGTGCCTATCATTCCGGCGTCGAGTGGCGCGTGTTCGCAGGCCCGAGCGATTGCGGGGGCGGGGCCGGCGCGGGCGCGGGCAATGTCGGCGATTTCCTGAACCAGCTGCAGAACACCCGCGTGGTCAGCTGCACGGAAGCTGCATGGCGCTTCCTCGGCCTCTCGCTTGCGGGATGGAACGTGCTGATTTCGCTGGGGCTGGCAGCCTTCGCGGCTAAGGCGGCGATCGGCAAGGGTTTCTGCCTCGGCCGCTGACAGCCTGAAGAGGTAAGGGCCTTAAGGCTCCAGTTCGCTATCCCAGTAGAGATAGTCCATCCAGCTGTCGTGGAGATAGTTCGGCGGGAACAGGCGGCCGTTGGAATGGAGGTCGTGGATCGTGGGGGCGAAGGGGCTCTGGCGCGGCCACATTTCCACCTCACGGGGCAGCTTGTCTCCCTTCTTGAGGTTGCAGGGCGCGCAGGCCGCGACGACGTTTTCCCAGGTGGTCTGACCGCCCTTAGAGCGGGGAATGACATGATCGAAGGTGAGGTCCTCGCGAATGCCGCAATACTGGCAGCTGAAGCGGTCGCGCAGGAAGACGTTGAAGCGGGTGAAGGCCGGGTGCCGCGACGGCTTGACGTAGTTTTTTAAGGAGATGACCGAGGGAAGGCGAAACTCGAAGGTCGGACTTCGCACGACCTTGTCGTATTCCGACACGATGTTGACCCGGTCGAGGAAGACCGCCTTGATCGCATCCTGCCAGCACCAGATGGACAGGGGATAGTAACTCAAAGGCCGGTAGTCGGCATTGAGAACGAGGGCTGGGCAGGCCTCCGGTCGCACAACAGGTTGGACGTGTATCGTCACCGCACCTCCCCTTTGGGAAAGAGAAGAGTCATATCCCGTATGAGTAGACTATAGGGGGTGTGACGCTGTTGTGAAGATCAAAGGCTCAGACGTCTGTGACGCACCCACAGGAAGCGCTGGCATGATCGGCTCCATGATCTTCGGGTACACCTTCGCTCCGGTGCCCCGATGAACCTGCTGCAACATGGCCTGGCCTGGATCGAGCCGGCGATCGCGGCCTATGGAGTCTGGGCCCTGTTGATCATCCTCTACTTCGAGTCCTTCGGCGTCCCGTTGCCGGGCGAGAGTGCGCTCGTCGCGGCCGCCCTGCTGGCCACGCGGGGAGATCTTGAGGTCGAGCACGTATTCCTCGCCGCCTGGACGGGCGCCATGCTTGGCGACAGTACGGGCTACCTTATCGGCCGATTCGGCGGCCGCCGCCTGCTGAAGCGCTACGGCCCCTCCCTCAAGCTGACCCCAGAGCGCCTGACGCGCCTTGAAACGATGGCGCAGACCAGGGGCTTCCTCATGGTGCTCACGGCGCGGTTTATCGTGGTCCTGCGGCAGCTCAACGGCCTGATCGCCGGATCCGTTGGAATGCCCTGGAGCCATTTCGTCGTGGCGAACGCCCTTGGGGCAGCACTATGGGCAGGCCTATGGAGCTTTGGCGTGTATTACTTTGCCGACACGTTCCGGCGGCTGATCTGACCTTGCGCCGACAGAACCCGGACATGCCTCGGCGGCCTGAGCCTCGTTAGCGGGTCGGAACCGGCTTCTCGCCGCGATAATCGTAGAAGCCGCGCTTCGTCTTGCGGCCGAGCCAGCCGGCTTCGACGTATTTCACCAGAAGCGGGCAGGGACGGTATTTGGAATCGGCCAGGCCCTCGTGGAGCACCTGCATGATCGACAGGCAGGTGTCGAGGCCGATGAAGTCGGCGAGTTGAAGCGGCCCCATGGGATGGTTAGCGCCGAGCCGCATGGCCGTGTCGATGGCCTCAACTGACCCCACGCCTTCATAGAGGGTGTAGATCGCCTCGTTGATCATCGGCAGGAGGATGCGGTTGACGATGAAGGCCGGGAAGTCCTCGGCAGCCGTCGATGTCTTGCCGAGCTTGTGGATGAACTCCTTGGACGACTCATAGGTCGCGTCGTCGGTTGCAATGCCGCGGATCAGCTCCACGAGCTGCATCACCGGCACCGGGTTCATGAAGTGGATGCCAATGAACTTCTCGGGCCGGTCCGTGGCGGCCGCGAGTCTCGTGATGGAGATCGACGAGGTGTTGGTTGCAACCATCGCGTCGGGCCGGAGCGAAGGGCAGAGATTGGTAAAGATCTTGCGCTTCACCTCCTCGTTCTCGGTCGCGGCCTCGATGACGATGTCGCAGGCGCCCAGATCGTCATAGGTGCGGGCGGGCTTGATGCGCTCGAGCGCGGTCTGCCGGTCTGCCTCGGTGATGGCTCCCTTGGAGACCTGCCGGGCCATGTTGCCGTTGATCGTGGCGAGGCCGGCATTGATCCGTTCCTCGGAGAGATCGTTGAGCCGGACGTTGAACCCCGCATTCGAACAGACATGGGCGATGCCGCTTCCCATCTGTCCCGCGCCGATCACGCCAACCGTCTTGATCTCAATGCCCATCGATCTGCTGCCTGCATCCAACCGTCAAAGCGGCCGGGCGGAGGTTCCGCCCGGTCCGTCCTTATTCCTGACCTTATTGACCGGCTTTGGTCAACTCCTCCTTCAGTTCGGGGAGGATGGTGAAGAGGTCGCCCACAAGGCCGTAATCGGCCACCTGGAAGATCGGAGCCTCCTCGTCCTTGTTGATCGCCACGATCACCTTGGAATCCTTCATACCGGCCAGGTGCTGAATGGCGCCTGAAATCCCGACCGCGATGTAGAGATCGGGTGCCACCACCTTGCCGGTCTGGCCCACCTGCCAGTCGTTCGGGGCATAGCCCGCATCGACGGCAGCCCGCGAGGCACCCATGGCGGCGCCGAGCTTGTCGGCGATCGGCTCGATGTACTGCTTGAAGGCATCGGCCGAGCCGAGGGAGCGGCCGCCGGAAATGATGATCTTCGCCGATGTCAGCTCGGGCCGGTCGTTCTGGGCGATCTCCTCGCCCTTGAAGCTCGACAGGCCTGAATCGTCGGCAGGGCCGACAGCCTCGATTGGGGCAGAGCCGCCTTCACCCGCCGCCGGGAAGGCCGCGGTGCGCACGGTGATCACCTTCTTGGCGTCCGTAGCCTGCACGGTCTGGATGGCGTTGCCGGCATAGATCGGCCGCTCGAAGGTGTCGGGCGAGAGCACCTTGATGATATCGGAGACCTGCATCACGTCGAGCAGCGCCGCCACGCGGGGCATCACGTTCTTGCCCTTGCTGGTGGCGGGCGCCACCAGGGCATCGTAGGAGCCCGCGAGCGACACGATGAGCGCCGCGGTCGGCTCGGCGAGTTGGTGCTCGTAAGGGGCCGCATCGGCCAGCAGCACCTTCTCCACCCCCTCGAGCTTGGCGGCAGCCTCGGCCGCCGCGCGGGCATTGGAGCCGGCCACCAGCACGTGCACGGGTGCACCGAGCGCCTTTGCGGCAGAGAGCGCCTTATGGGTGGCATCCTTCAGGTGAGCGTTGTCGTGCTCGGCAAACAGCAAGGTGGTCATTGTTCTTAATCCTCTCAGAGCACGCCGGCTTCGACTTTGAGCTTCTGGACCAGTTCGGCGACCGACCCGACCTTCACGCCGGCCTTGCGGCCGCCGGGCTCGGCGGTCTTCACGACCTTCAGGCGCGGCGCCACGTCGACGCCCAGTGTCTCGGGCGAGGTCTCGTCGAGGGGTTTCTTCTTGGCCTTCATGATGTTGGGCAGGGACGCATAGCGCGGCTCGTTGAGGCGCAGGTCCGTGGTGACGATGGCAGGCAGCTTGAGGCCCACCGTCTGCAGGCCGCCGTCGACCTCGCGGGTCACGTCGATGGAGCCCTCGCCCACAGCGACCTTGAACGCGAAGGTGCCCTGCGGCCAGCCCAGCAGCGCTGCGAGCATCTGGCCGGTCTGGTTGGCATCGTCATCGATGGCCTGCTTGCCCATGATGATGAGATCGGGCTTCTCCTGCTCCACGACCTTGGCCAGGATCTTGGCGACGGCCAGCGGCTCCACGGTGGCATCGGTCTTGACCAGGATGCCCCGGTCGGCGCCCATGGCGAGCGCCGTGCGGATCGTTTCGCCAGCCTGCTGCGGGCCGATGGACACGGCGACGATCTCGGTGGCCTTGCCCTGCTCCTTGAGGCGCACGGCCTCCTCGACGGCGATCTCATCGAAGGGGTTCATGGACATCTTGATGTTGGCGAGTTCCACGCCCGATCCGTCCGGCTTCACCCGGATCTTCACGTTGTAGTCCACAACCCGCTTCACACAGACAAGAAGCTTCATTCGACTGTCCTCACCAAAGGTCGGATCCGGATATGGCCGACAAACGGCTCTCCGGACATATAGGAAAAAGGCGGATGGACCGTAATGGTCGAAACCCGATTGTCAACGCGGCGCTTGCAGTTCCTGCGCCTGCACGCGGGCGAGCACGGGGTCGTAGCGACGGCGCATGATGGGGGTGAGAATAGCGCCGATGAGAAAGCCGCCAAGATGGGCAAACCAGCCGACGCTGTCATCGCTGCCCAGGAAGGCGGAGATGAACTGGAGGGCGAACCAGAATCCGATGGTCCAGTAGGCGGGAAGCCTTAAGGGAAGACCGTTCAGGAAAAGCGCCCAGATCCGCACGCGGGGGTAGAGGATAAGGTAAGCCGCCACGATACCCGATACGGCACCGGATGCTCCAATGAGCGGGCGATTGGGAGGAAGCAATGTGACGTCGCCTATAGGGGCCGCTCCTCCCACATAGAAGGAGGTGAGGGCGTGCGCGAGGCTGGCGATCGCGCCGCAGAGCAGGAAGAACAGGAGGAAGCGCAGATGCCCCATGGCATCCTCTACGTTGTCGCCGAACACCCAAAGGAACAACATGTTGCCGATCAAGTGAAACCAGGATCCATGCACGAAGATATTGGTGAAGAGCGTCATCCAGACCGGCACATAGGGGTATCCCTCAGGCAGGGATTCCAGGCCAAACAAAACAGAGGGGATGAGGCTGAAACCTCCGACCATCTCATCGGGGCCGCGCGGGTCGAGAATGTAAACCGCATAAAAGAGCGTGCAGGCGATAATGATGGATCGCGCCACGACCGGAGTTTTCATGTGCTGGAGAGGAACGCCGTCGTGAAGCGGTAAGAACATGGTGCTGTTCTCTACCGATTCTGTCCCGGCACCCAGAGAACGTCGAGCGCACCCTTATCATTCACGTAACGGGATGCGACGAACAAGAAGTCGGACAGGCGGTTCAGGTATTTTACCGCTTCCGGGGAGACCTTCTCGTCCGGCTTTTCCGTGAGTTCGACCACATGACGCTCCGCGCGGCGGCAGATTGTGCGGGCCAGATGGAGCGCTGCGGCCGCGGGCGTGCCGCCCGGGAGGACGAAGGAGCGAAGCACCGACAATTCGCCGTTCAGGCGGTCGATCTCCTGCTCGAGACGGTCCACCTGGGCTTGGCTGATGCGCAGGGGCTCGTAGGGGAGGGGCTTGTCCGTCTCGACGGTTGCGAGATCTGCGCCGAGATCGAACAGGTCATTCTGGATGCGGCCCAGCATCGGGTCGATTTCATGGCCCGTCGTGTGAAGGCGGACCATGCCAATGCAGGCATTGGTCTCGTCCACCGTGCCATAGGCTTCGATGCGAAGGTCATGCTTCGGGCGGCGTCCGCCGGCGGCGAGCGCCGTGGTACCGGTGTCGCCGGTGCGGGTGTAGATGCGGTTCAGGACGACCATGAAAGGCCTGACAGGTTGGATTCGCTCATTGTAGATTGAGCATCAGATCCATGCCAAGAGTGCAAGCCACTTTTGGTCCGATGCTCTAGAACGAATACCCGACCCGCGCGCCGACATTCGTCAAGCCTCTGTTCTCGTCCGAGCAGGTGCCGCCATCGGACAGGTGCTCGATGGTCGCCAGCACGCTCCAGTTGGCGGAGAGCCGCACGCCAACCGAGCCGGATTCGCGGAACAGGGGCGAGCAGCCCACCGCCTGACGATCCGAGAGCGGATGCGAGGAATCCTTGCCGTTATGGATGGCGCCGCCGAAGCTGCCTTCGACGAAGATGCTCGGGGTGACGTCGATCGTCCAGGACAGGCCGGCATAGGCGAAGCTGGTGCGATCGTCGAAGTTCAGGCTGCCGCCGAGATGCGGCCGGGGAATGAAATAGCTGGTGAAAAGGTCCGATGCGGTGAAAGGCTTGTCGAAGAGAATTTCGCCGGTCAGGTTGGCCGATCCGTCGCGTCCTTCTCGTCCCCAGGGATCCTGAGCCGACAACCCGAAACGGAATTCCGACAGGATGCTCGCTTGAGATGACGTTTGGGAAGTGTCGGCCTGTCGTCTGAAATCGGAGCCCAAAGCGCCTGCCGATCCCATGAACAGGACCAGAAGACTCAGGCCTAAGGCCGGGCTGGTGCGCATTAAAAGGTCCATAACTCAATAAAAATTAAGGCCAACAGGCTACGCCGTTATGGCTAACGATGTCTTAATACAAACCGTGGCGAAAACGTGTCAATACCGAGATGCCTGCAGCATTATCCGGACAGGTGATGCCGGTTGTCCACGCTTATGAACATCCTGAGATGCGCATCGCAGAACCTCGCGTATGGGAAGCCTTCGGTGCTCAGGCGGCTCTCCACCAGATCACGCCCATGATGACGATGATGGCGATGAACTGCAGCAGCACGCGCAGGCGCATGAGATGCTGCGACCGATTGGCATTGCCGCCGCGCAGCATGTTGAACAGACCGAGAAGCAGAACGAGAGCGACAGCGACAACCGCTATCGGCACAAGCAGATCGACAAAACCGGACATCGTGATTCCATAAGAAGGTTTGGGCGACCGTGGCCCGAACCCGTCGAAGAGACAAGGGGTGCGTTAACCCCGCTATTAGTTTCTGCGCAGCAGCCGGTCGAAATACTCAAGCTCTTCCTGCGCGCGGCTCGGATCGCCCAACTTGCGTCGCAGTTCTTCCAGAATACGCTGGGCGCGCTGGGCTGGAGATCCGTTAGGGCCTGGCACTTCAACGCGGCCATCGGGGTAGTCCGGGTTCCTGACCGGACGGCCTAGCGGATCAGTGTCCCGCTGCCCCGCCTGCTGGTTGCCCTGCGGCTGCCCCAAGGGATCTTCCTGACCGCCCGCCTGCTCGTTGCCCTCGCCCTGCTGCATCTGCTGCATCTGTTGCGCCATGCCTTGCATGCCGCGCCGGAGGCTCTCCAGAGCCCGGCCCTGGGCATCGACCGCCGGGCCGTCCTGGCCCTGGCCGAGAGCGCCTTCGGCATCGCGCATGGCCTGCTCGGCCTCGCCGAGGCCCTGCTCGCCCTGCATGCCCATGCCCTGCATGCGCCGCTGCAGCTCTTCGAGCCTCTCCCTCAGGGCCTGCTGCCGCTGCCTGAGGCCCAGGGGATCCTGGTCCCGAGCACCTTGGCCGTCCTCGGCCTGCTCCTGGCCTTCGCCCTGTTCCCCTTGCTGGCCCTGTTGACGCTGACCCTGCTGCCTTTGGCCCTGGCGTTGACCCTGCTGGCGCTGGCTGTTGCGGTCGCCCTGCTGCATGCGCCGGTTCTGCCCGTCGCGGAAGGTTTCGTCGCGCAGGTTCTGCTGCTCGCGCGCCATGTCCTCCATATCCTGCATGGCCTGGTTCATCTCGCGGCCGAGAGGGTCGGTCATGCGGCTGTTGGGCTGGGCGGTCTGCAGGTTCTCGAGGATGTTGCGCAACTGCTCGAGCAGGCGCTGGGCCTCGGCCACGTCGCCGCGGCGCATGGCCTCCTCCATCTGGCGCAGCATGCGGTTGAGATCGTCCTGCGAGATCATCCGATCCGGAGCGCGCTGGTTCTGGTTCTGCGATTGCTGCTGGTTCTGCTGCATACGCTGGGCGAATTCCCGCAGGAACTTGTCCATGGCCTGGCGCAGCTCCTCGGTCAGGCGACGGATCTCGTCGTCCGTGGCGCCCCGGTCCATGGCCTCCTTCAGGCGGTCCTGGGCGGCGCGCAGCTCACGCTCCGCATCCGACAGCCCGCCATCCTCGATCTGGAGCGCCATGGTCCAGAGCCAGTCAGCCACATCGAGCAGATCCTGATCGGTTCTGGCGACCCGCAGGCGCTCCGCTCCCGTGCGCAGCCCCATGAACACCCCCCATTGTGGGGTGTATTGATCAGGCGCGATCAGCAGGGCATCGAGGGCCACTTGCACGCGCTTCCGATCGTCGGGCGCGAGCAGGAGGGTGCGCCGCTGCTCCACCAGGGCCTTGGCGAGCGGATTGGTGAAAGGGCGCTGCGGCAGGGTGAAGGTGATCTTCTCGCTCTTGGCCTCCTGGCCTGCCTCGTCCTTGGCCTTCAGCTGGATCGTCACCGGCGCGCCGGCCCAGGCATGGTTGGTGAGGTCGACCGGTGACTTGGTGTCCGGCGCGTTCTCCTCGTGGCTCGGGAGCGCCAGCGTCAGCTGCGGCGCCGGCACGAGGGAGCGGCCTCGGCTGTTGTCGGCCTTCTCCACAATGCCTTCCAGGGCGTTGATGCCGTAATCGTCCTTGCCCTTGTAGGAGAGGGTGAAGGTGCCGCGGGCATTCACCTCGGGCGGGGTGGTGAAGGCGACCTCGGGCATCCGGTCAGGGATGGCCTCGATGGTGAGGGTCACGCTGTGGGCAAAGCCCGTGCTGACCGTGAGCTCGCTGGAGCCTTCGAGGGTGTAGCGCTCCTCGCGCATGTCGGCGCGCTGGCCGGCTTTCGGGGGCAGGGGCGTGAGGCCCTTCCCCGGCTTGACCTCTGCGTTGCCTTCGCCGGCAATGCGGACGACTACCGTGGAATGGACCGGCGCCTTCAAGTTCTGCCCTCGGGCAAGGTCGATCATGAGAGGCGGGGTGCGGGTGTAGAGGGGCGGGTCGATCCAGCCGTCGATGCGGAAGGAGGCGGTTGCGATTTTCGGATCCCGCCAGTCGAAGGCGGCAGCCAGGCGCGAGCCGATCTCGGGACCGGCCACGAAGGCGCTCGTCACCAGGGCGAGCAGGCCTGCGGCCCGCACCGCATAGCGGTCGCGGCGCGGCATGTCCGGCCGCGGCAGGCCGACGCGCATCCGGCCGACGGCCTCCTCCGCACGCCTGCGGTGCAGCGCCCACAGGGCCCGGGTGCCGGGATCGGCGGAGCCCAGGGCCAGGGAATCGTCGAGGGCCCTGGCCGGGCCGGTGGTGAGGCCGGTCTCCCGGTCGAGCCGGTCGAGAGCCCGGGTCCGGTTCGGCATTCTCAGGCGTAAGAGGGGCCAAAGCGACAGGACGAAGGCTGCCGTGAACAGGCTGAGCCCGATCGTCCGCCACAGGACAGGCAGATCGAGCCAGAGGCCGAGCCACGACAGGGTGAGAAAGGCGAGAACAATGGCAAGCGGCAGCCAGAGCCGGGGCCAGGCCTCCTCCCACCAGAGCGACAAGCGCGCATGAGTCACAAGGCGGCCGAACCGCTGGTTCAGGGTGCCGCGCCCAGGCATTGGGTTCGGGCCTTCGCTCATGCCAAAAGTCTCCCGCTGCACGCCCATGTGCAGACGCCCCGTGAGGAAGCTAGCACGGCAGCCCCGCATGACCAGCGGTCAAATCGGCACGGAGGTTCAAGAAGAGGTGACCGCGGCTTTCATCAACCGAAGCTGTATCAGCCCTGTCAGCCGTCATGACCAATCAGCTCGGAATAGGAAAATTCCTTGACCTTTTGAACGTCATAACGGTACAAGGCGAATTATAACAAAATTACATTTTTATCTTCGGGGCACTCCATGGCTACGCTCGTTCTTTCGTCCAGTACGGTTGCTGAAAATGCTCAGAAAGGCGATCTCATCGGCACTCTCGGCGTCATGGGAGAAGTTGGTGTCGGAGAGACGTTCACGTTCACGTTGGACGATAACCGCTTCGAAATCATCAACGGGAACCAGGTTGTCGTAAAATCCGGCGGCTTCGACTTCGAAGGCGACCAGAAGCAGTTCTCACTTAATATTCAGGCAATTGGAACCCAGGGCACCCCGGTTGAGGCCTCGCCGGTGATCGTCAGCGTCACCAACGTGAACGAGCGCCCCACGGACATCATCGTCACAGGCGGAACCATCGGGGATAACGCCATTCTCGGTGCAACTGTTGCCACCTTGGCGGGCCAAGACCCAGACCGAGGCGACCTGCTGACCTATACGATCGTCGCGGACGAGACCGGCACGACCGAGTACGACCACCCGTTTTTCGGCATCTCAAGCAATGAAATCGTAGTGGCTTCTGATCTCGTCGATGCAGCCATCGGCGAAAATTATTTGGTCTATGTGAAGGTCACGGATGCCAAAGGCCTGTTTTATGTGAAACAGGTCACGCTCACAGTCACCGATGTGAACGAAGCGCCGGAGGTGACCGCCGAGTCGATAGAAGTGCTCGATGGATCCAAAGGAGGAACCCTCGTCGCGGTGATCAGCGCCGAAGATCCCGAGGATGGTGTGCTGACGTACAAGCTCTCCGCAGCCAGCGCCCAATGGTTCAGTCTGGTCGACAATAACGACGGCACATGGAACGTCGTGGTGAAGCAGGGTGTGACCCTTCGATCGGACAGAACTGCCTTTCAGAGCTTCGTGGTCGAAGTGACCGACGACGCCAACAACACGACATCGGAAACCGTCTTTCTCAACATCAATCAAAACCAGGAGCCGGAGGCCACTTTCGAGTTCCTTGAGGTTGCAAAGAACGCGCCGGCCGGCACCCTCGTCGGTACCCTCGTGGGATACGATCCGGAGGGGCAGGCAGTCGATTACACCCTCTCAGGCGAGAACGCTGGTCTGTTCACTCTCGTGAAGAATGCGAACGGCACGTGCGGTGTCTTTATCAAGCAGGGCGTGACCCTTGATTACAATGATGAAGCGCAGCACAGCTTCAGTGTGACGGCTACTGATGGGTTCAATTCGTTCGAAGAAAGTTTCGACCTGGTTTTCGGCGGCTATGCTCCCACAGTGACTGGCGCTACTCCTATTACTGTGAAGGAGGGTGCCGGAGGCAGCACCGTCGTGGCCAGGTTCAAGGTAACCGATCTTGACTATGATGATCTCGACTGCACCTTGTCCCCTGAAAGCGAGGCTTTGTTCGATCTTGTGGATCGCGGAGACGGCAATTACGAGGTTGTCGTCCGCTCGGGTGTAAAACTCGACTACGAAAACTCCTCGCAAAATATCGCCAAGATGATCCTATCCGATGGGAGCTACACGGTTTCCAGGGATTTCACAGTCAATGTAACCGACGAGATCGACGTCATCACCGGCACGGCGAAGGCCGATGGTCTCAACGGCACGGCTGGCCGCGACGTCATCAAGGGCTTGGCCGGCAATGACAGTCTTGTCGGGAATACGGGCAACGACACGCTCTATGGCGGCGCGGGCAAGGATGTTCTGACCGGCGGTGGCGGGCAGGATGTGTTCGTGTTCGATTCCAAGCCGAACAAGAAGACCAATCTCGACAAGGTTGCCGATTTCAGCGTGTCGGACGATTCCATTTGGCTGGAGAACAAGATCTTCAGCAAGCTCGGCAAGAAGGGTTCCGAGACAGCGCCCGCCCAATTGAAGAAGGCCTTCTTCGTCGTCGGGGACAAGGCCAAGGACAAGGACGACTACATCGTCTACAACAAGAAGACCGGCAAGCTGTCTTATGATGTCGACGGTTCGGGCTCCAAAGCCGCCGTGGAGATCGCCACGCTCTCCAAGAAGCTCGCGATGACCAACAAGGACTTCTTCGTCATCTGATTTGGGGCGGGACAAGCCGGGTCGACCAGCCGGATGGCGCGATGAGCTGCCATCCGGTTGAATTGATTCATCATCAATGCAGTCGCCAGCAACTCGGCTTTAAACGAAGATGCTTACATTGGAGATAATCAAGGTCAGTATTATTGATACTTTGTTTCAAGAGGCAACTTCTAAACGATACTTGTAATGATATAATGAGTTGATACTATGGTGGGAAGTCTTTCTCACTCATGGCATTGCCTCAGCATAAACGTCCCCGTGGGTGTGAGACATCAGCTTGTCTGGGGGAGCGCACCAATGGCATTCAATGTACTGCGATCAGGGGAAGAAACTCAGGTCAACTCCGAAGGAAACGACCCTCAGAAGGTCTATCAGGGAGACCCGTCCGTGACATCCCTGGGCGACGGCCGCTGGGTCGTCACTTGGGATGGATATGGCCCGGCAGGGCGAGGCCTCTACCAGCAGGTTTACAACAGCGACGGCACACCGGCTTTCACGCAGGAGCGGCGCATCAACGTTGTTGAGGTTGCCAGCCCCTCCGAGTCAGAGCGAGATTCGTCCGTCGTGGCTTTTGAAGGCGGATGGCTGGTGACATGGGCGCGAGGATACGATGAGGACATCTTCGTCCAGCGCTTCGACGCCGATGGAAATCCGCTCTTCGCAACCGAGATCAAGGTCAATCAGTCGTCTATTGGAGACCAGGTCTGCCCCGAGATCACCGTCCTGTCGGACGGGTGGCTCGTGACCTGGGTGGACAGGTATCTGGGGGGTGTTTTCCAACAGCGATACGACGCCAATGGCGAGGCTCAGTATCTGGACGACCAGGGTAAAGTTGTCGACCGGCGCATCAGCACTCTGCGTCGATCCGAAATGGGAACGCAGGATGCAGCGGCAATCGACGGCGGTACCGCGGTCGTTTGGTCACGGCAGGCAAGAAACGATGCTCCTCACGAGATCGTTCTGCAGGTCCTGGATCCAAACGGGACCCCAATTTTCGCCACTGAACATGTGATTGCCTCGGGCATCGCCAAGTATCCGATGCCTCAGATCAAGGCTCTCGGAGACGGCTTCCTCGTGGTTTGGGCAGGGGCGGATTCGAACGGACAGGGCGTCTTCCTGCAGAAGTTCAATGCACAGGGGGAAGCGCAATTCACCCAGCCTCTCAAGATCAACACGGTTGAGACGGGCGATCAGCACGAACCCAAGGTCGAGGTTCTGCCGAACGGGGGCTGGATCGTCACGTACTCGTCCGGTTACGACGTATTTCAGCGCCTTTTCGACAGCAACGGCAACCCGATCGGCCTGGAGATGCCGGTTGCGGCCTGGCTTGGAAGCCAGTGGAATCGGGAAGCGGATGTCTCCTATATCGGCGATGGACGTTGGGTTGCCGCCTGGTCCAACTGGAACCAGGGCGAAGACAAGCAAAGCGGCGTCGCGCAGCGTGTCTTCACCCTTGCGGACGCGCCTGTTCTGACGGCGGATGCCGAGGTCGCCTTCGGCACGGCAGGAGTCGAGGTTGATACCCTTCAGGTTCAAGCAGGCGGGCTTTCATCCGGCGACAGGGTCGATGGCGGTGATGGCGAAGACATCCTGGAGATGATCGAGGCCGGAACCCTCGACCTTCGGGCACCTCTGGAATTTCGTGGCTTCGAGGCTATCACGGGAACCGGCGAAGAAGACACGATCATCACGAACGTGGCACGCCTGAGCGGCATCGAGTCGATCAGCGGCGGCGGCGGGAACGACACGTTGGAACTGGCCGGTGGCGGAACGTTCAACCTAACCGACATGGCCGTCAATGGGATTGAAAGCATCACGCTGACAGGAGCTTCAGCGACCTTAACGGTCGAGGATGCGGCAACCGCTCTGCTGATCCATGGCGATGATTTCGAAGAAGACAAGGTCGTCCTTTCAGGCGTGACATTGTCAGAGATACAGCGCTACCAATTGTTCCGGCAGGGCATCGAGACCGTCAAAGATGCGAGCGGCACCTATGTGAAGGGCATCGGCGAGATCCTGAATCTGAACGGGGACCAGGTGATCGCGCCCATCGGTTCGATCATCCGGCTTGATGCCGGCCTGGATGCGGAAATACCCTCTGCGCCACCCTATTACACGCAGCTGATCGTGAAGATCGCCAACCGGGTGAACTCCCAGGACCGGCTGGTCATCAGCGAGACACCCAGGGTCAAGATCCAGGACGATGCGATCTCGGTCGATGGCGTTTGGATCGGGGGGATCACTGCGGATGGCACCGGGCAGGCCGGCCTGGAAATTTATCTGACCGCGCAGGCAACGCCGGCCCGCGTGCAGGAACTCGTGCGGGCATTGTCCTACCAGAACATTGCCACCGGTACGCCCGTCTTGGGTCCGCGTGACATCAACATCACTCTCGTAGACGCAGGCGGATCCGCAACATGGGCGTCCGTCAATGTCGCCATTTCGGCAAGGGCAGTGAACCCGACCGTACTCATCTATGGGAGAAGTGTTGTCGAAGGTGCCGACACAGGCTCCCTGTCGGCTTTCGCAGGAGTTCGGATTGAGGACGACAGCTCTTCGGTGAAGGTAACGGTCACTTTCGACCCGACGAAAGGCAGTCTGATCCTAGGCTCGAAGAATGTCGGCACTTACGATGCGGCCGCCGGTACCTATACGATAGAAGGTCACCCGCTGGACATCACCGACGATCTGCGCGCGCTGCAATTCGACCCACGAGACCGTAGCGATGCTGTCGGAACCATCGAGAGGACGACATTCGAGATCGTAGCGACCGACTCATCGGGTCTTTTGTCCGAGCCTAAGACGATCACGGTAGAGGCCAGGACTGCGAACCGTGCGCCCGGCAAGCCGACTCTTTCGAACAGCACCGTGAAGGAACTGGTGGAAGATGGCGCAGCGGTCGGCACGGTCAGCGGATCCGATCCGAACAAAGGCGATGCCGTCACCTATTCCCTTGTCGGTGCCGGTGACGCTCCATTCCGGCTTGACACGCAGGGTGGGATAACCTGGCTGGTGGTGACGAATGGCATCCGGGTCGATCACGAGCAGCGCAAGGACTATACCTTCACGCTCAGGGCGACCGACGCACAAGGATTGTCCAACGACACGGTGGTCACGATCAAAGTCGACGATGTGAATCCGGAGCGGACAAGTGGTTCAGCCTCCAACGATATGATCAAGGGCGGTGCCGGCAAGGACACCATCGGCGGCGGTCTCGGCGATGACAAGCTCTTCGGCGCGTTGGGCAACGATGTGCTCACCGGTGGCAAGGGCAAGGACATCTTCGTGTTCGACACCAAGACGAACAAGAAGACCAATGTCGACAAGATCGGCGACTTCTCGGTCAAGGACGATTCGATCTGGCTCGACAACGCGGTGTTCACGAAGGTCGGCAAGGGCACGGAGCTCAAGCCCGGCAAGCTCGCCAAGGATCTGTTCTGGACCGGCAAGACCGCGCACGATTCATCCGACCGGATCGTCTACGACAAGGCCACTGGCGCGCTCTACTATGACCAGGATGGCACCGGCCGCGGCGCGCAGGTCAAGATTGCAACGATCAAGAAGGGCCTTCCGCTCACCGAGAAGGATTTCTTCGTCATCTGAGCGGAGAAACAGGCTCAACAAAAACCCCGGCGTGAACAGCGCCGGGGTTTTTGTTTTGATGGACGATCGGCTTCGTCAGCCCAGCCAGCCAGGAATCCGGTCGAGGCCGATCAGGTCCTCGTAAGAGGGGCGTGGGCGCACCACAGCGTGGTCGTCGCCGCGTACGAGCACTTCGGGAACGAGCAAGCGGGTGTTGTAGGTGTTCGCTTGAACGGCCCCATAGGCGCCGGCGGTCATGATGGCGATGAGGTCGCCGGCTTTCACATGGGGCATGTCGCGGGACAGCGCCAGATAATCGCCTGTCTCGCAGACAGGGCCGACCACGTCGGCGACGATGCGCGGCGTGTCGGGCGAGGCTTCCGCCACCGGCTTGATGTCGTGATGGGCCTCGTAGAGTGTCGGGCGGATGAGGTCGTTCATGGCCGCATCGACGATCACGAAGGGCTTGTCCGCACCCTGCTTGACGTAGATCACTCGGGCGACGAGCACGCCCGCATTGCCGGCGATCAGGCGGCCCATCTCGAACACGAGTTTGAGGCCGAGATCCTTGGTATGGCGCTTGATGATCGCGGCGTAAGCCTGCGGATCGGGAGGCGGCTCGTTGTTCTCGCGATAGGGCACGCCGAGGCCGCCGCCGAGATCGATGTGATGCAGCTTGTGACCGTCGGCCATCAGGTCGCGGGCGAGTTCCGCCAGCAGCGCGGTGGCGTTGTCGAAGGGGCTCAGATCCGTGATCTGGCTGCCGATATGCATGTCGACGCCAGTGACCGCGATGCCCTTGAGGGCGGCCGCCCGGGCATAGACCTCGCGGGCGCGGGAGATCGGAATGCCGAACTTGTTCTCGGATTTGCCGGTCGAGATCTTCGCGTGCGTCTTGGCGTCCACGTCCGGGTTGATGCGGATCGAGACCGGCGCGCGCATGCCCTTGGATACGGCGACCTCGGACAGCGCCTCAAGCTCGGGCTCCGATTCCACGTTGAAGCACAGGATGCCGCTGTCGAGCGCGAAGGCCATCTCAGGCTTGGTCTTGCCGACGCCGGAGAACACGATGCGTTCACCCGGCACGCCGGCGGCAAGCGCCCGGCGCAGCTCGCCCTCGGACACGATGTCCATGCCGGCGCCGAGACGGCTCAGGGTCTTGAGCACCGCCTGGTTCGAATTCGCCTTCATGGCGTAGCAGACGAGGGCGTTCGTGTCGGCGAAGGCCTCGGTGAAGACCCGGTAATGCCGCTCGAGCGTCGCGCTGGAATAGCAGTAGAACGGAGTGCCGACCTCATCGGCAAGGCGGCGCAGATCGACGCCCTCCGCATGGAGGATTCCGTTGCGATAGGCAAAATGGTGCATCGAAAAGGCCTAAAGCAGCGGATCGAGAATGAAGGGCTTATCGGGAATCGTGTAGCCCCGGCGCGGGGTGGAACGGGGCGTGCCGACCGGCGAGGGCAGGGTGGACTCGCCTGCCGTCGCCTGCTGCTGAGCCTCGGCCGCCTGAGCCGAGGCGCTGGGCGGCGGCTCGAGCGCGCCGCGGCGGCCGCATGCCGAAAGGCTTAAAATAACAAGGCCCGCGCTCAGAACGGCGCGGGAAAGGGATATGCTGGACGACATCAGAGGCTCCGAAACGTGGCCGTACCATAGCGGGAAGCGTTCTCGGATGCGAGAGGGTAGCCACAGGATAACGCCTATCCAGGGCAGAGCTCATCATTGGGTAACAAAGTTGCAAATAATGTTTCTTCTACTTGAAAAAGCGAGTTTATGATACGCTATGTTAAATCGTTAATCAGGCGTTACGACAGAACGGACGTAGATATAATGACTTTCCGGAAGTAGTCTGGAGCAGCGCCATGCCGAGTAGATACGAAGAATTACGTCTCATTGTTCTTGATGAGGATGATACGACATTCTTTTTAACCCTAGAAGATGGACTCTTCAATGTTCTTGGGAATGCACTTGCCAACACTATCACAGGCAATGCATCAGATAATATACTGAACGGAGGCGCTGGAGCGGATAGTCTCACAGGCGGCAGCGGGAATGACACGTATGTTGTCGATGATGCGGGGGATGTCGTTACCGAGCTGAGCAACGAAGGTACCGATTTAGTCAGGTCGAGTGTCTCTTTCACCTTGGCGACGGTGGAAGCTGCATTTGTCGAGAACCTGACCCTGACCGGCGATGCTAACATCAATGGCACCGGCAACGCCGGCAACAACAGCCTGACCGGCAATGCCGGAGCCAACGTTCTGACAGGCGACGCAGGCAACGACTCTCTTGATGGCGGCGCTGGCGCGGACTCTCTGAACGGAGGCGCCAATAACGACACCTATGTTATCGACAATGTCGGCGATATGATCACCGACAGCGAAGGTGTCGATACCGTCATCACCTTCCTGTCGGATTATACCCTGGCAGTCGGCCTCGAGAATATGCAGGCCGGTGGAACGGGGGCTATCAATCTGACCGGTAATGACGCCAATAATACTTTGACCGGCAATGCTGGAGCCAACGTTCTGAACGGCGGTGCGGGCGCTGACTATATGTCGGGCGGTCCGGGCAACGACACATACGTGGTAGATAATACTTCCGATTACGTCATAGAATTCGATGATGCCTTGTTGCCCAATTGGTGGGGCGGCGGAACAGATAAGGTTCTAACGAGCGTCAACTTCTCGCTTAGACTCGATACCGAGATCGAGTGCATAATGGCTACAACCAATAGGGGGTTAAGGCTCTCAGGCTCCTTTACAGGAAATGACATCACGGGCGGTAACGGACGTGATGTCCTCTCAGGATTGGGCGGCAACGATGCTCTGGATGGCGGCCGGGGGCGTGACGATCTTTGGGGCGGAACTGGTCGGGACTACTTCCATTTCAATGATAGACCTACGCGCTCCGACGTGGATCGTATCCTCGACTTCAATGCTAGGTTCGATACCGTCGTGCTTGACAATGCCATCTTTACAAAGCTCGGACGAGGAAACGAGTTCAATCCAGGCAAGCTGAAAAGCGCGTTCTTCACGGTGGGGACCGGCGCCAGGGATTCTAACGACTATCTCATCTACAATCCTGTGACGGACGACCTCCTGTACGACAGGGATGGTTCGGGCAGGGCTGCTGCAGTGAAGATCGCCGATTTCAACAATGTTCGATTGTCGGCGGCTGACATCTTGATCATCTGACGCCATCCATTGAAGCGTGCGATGGTCCCGGCGGCTTTGGTTGCCATGGCCATCGCGTTGGCGATGTGCCAGCATTACGGTATCGTGATGGAGGAGGGCGGTCCAAAGAGGCACTAGGGCTTGAGGCTAAGCCTGAAAGAGGCCACATCACGGACGATGTCTAACTCAACTAAATCCCGAAGAAACTGGTTGGCTGGTCTTGCCGCTCTCATCCTTACTGGCGCCGGTGCGGCCTGGTACGGCCTTGCGCCCAACGCTCCGGTGCCGGCTGGCGTCGCCGAATGCCGGGCCTCTAAGGAGACGACCGAGCGCCTGAAGTCTCTCGCCAAGGGCGAGGTGGCGGCGGTCGGGGTGAGCAGCACGCCCAAGCCGCCTCCGGTGATCGCCTTCACGGGCCCCGAGGAGAGGCCCATGAGCCTTGCCGATTTCAAGGGAAAGACCATTCTGGTCAACCTCTGGGCGACTTGGTGCATGCCGTGCCGGGAGGAGATGCCGGCGCTGGACAAGCTGCAGGCCGAGCTGGGCGGGCCGGACTTCCAGGTGGTCGCGATCAACGTGGACACCCGCAACCGCGAGAAGCCGAAGGCCTGGCTCAAGGAGAACGGCATCACTAATCTGGCCTACCATGCCGATCCTGAGGGCAAGCTCCTGCAGGTCCTGCAGAAATCCGGCCATGTGGTCGGCCTGCCGACCACCTTCGTGGTCGATGCCTCCGGCTGCGAGATCGCGCTTCTGAAGGGGCCGGCGGAGTGGGCCTCGCCGGATGCCATTACCTTCATGAAGGCGGCGCTGAACCGCTCTTAAGCGGCGTAGAGCTGCACGGGAGCCTCGATGCCCTTGAGCTCATAGTCCCGCCCTTCGCCTCTGACCAGGTCAGGCCCGGCCCGTTCGTAAACCGCCCGGGTCACCAGGATTTCGTCCGTTCCGGCTGCAGCCTGCGCGCGGGCGGCCGTGTTCACCACGGGTCCGATGGCAGTCAGGTCACGATGGGCCCGGCCGAACTCCCCGAAGCTGGCCGTGCCGGAGTCGATGCCGATTCCGACCCCGAGCTCGCTCCCTTCGAGACCCCGGTTCTCAGCCAGCAGGGTCCTGCGGCGGGCTTCGCAGCGGCGCTGAATCTCGCAGGCGGCCCGCACCGCCTGCCCGGCGTGATCGGGCTGCTGGATCGGGAAGTTGAAGATGGCCATGACGGAATCGCCGATCGTCTTGTTGAGGAGGCCGTCGTAATCCCAGATCGCCGTCGCGCATTCGTCATAGAAGGCATCGAGCAGGGACGAGACCGCATCGGGCGGGAGCGATTGCGACAGGGCCGTGTAGCCTCTCAGATCCGCAAACAGGATCGAGACGTCGACCGGGATCTTGCGGGCCTTCATGATGCGCGTGAACATGAGCTCGCAGACCGTGCAGGTGTTCGGGTTCATCCGGCTCGGGCGGATGCCGAAAGCTCGAAATGGCACGGAGGCCAAGCCGTGAAGGGGCACGGGAATCCGCATCTGCTGCCAGCAGCCTTTGCAGATTCGGGCTTGGGCGGGCGACATTGACCAGTCCCCTTCCAGATCGTTTCGAGATGCGGACCGGCAGGCGGCACACCTGAACCGCAGCGCACGCCGCGTACGGATCCCAATCCGGGCAGACTACACCCTGGGCGGCCAAGCACCAACAGAGCTAGATCGGAACGGCTCCGCCGTCGGGAATGCCGATGGCGCCGGAAAAGGCCGGCTTCGAGAGCCGCCAGGGGCGGTCCATGGCTCCCTTGGCCTCGCCGCGCTGGAGCCGGCGCGGGGCTCCGTCGGCCGTGATCTCCTCGATCACCAGGAAGCCCAAGGCCTGCAGCATCACGGCCGCCGCCTTGGTGGCGCGGTCATCGGCCCTCAAGGAAAGGGAGCCGGCGGCATAGACCCGCTCCATGAGGCTCTTGGGATGATGCACCACGGCCGCGCGCGGCCTGAAGGCGACGACGTTCGTCTCCGGTTCCAGCATGAAAGCCCCCAATGTAAGCCGCTACATTCGGTTTGTTGTGGCAGCGGTCGATCCAGTCGGAATGGCCATTGTGCCGGAAACGGGGCCGTTTGAGAAATGCGACATAAGACGCCCCCTGTTCTGAAGGGGGCGCCAAAAAGAAAGGCGGGGCACCGGCCCCGCCTTGTTGGATCCTCGCAGGCAGCGCGATCAGGCGCTCTGCTGAACCTGGATGCCCTTGTCGACGAAGAGCTGCTGCAGCTCGCCGGCCTGGAACATCTCGCGGGTGATGTCGCAGCCGCCGATGAACTCGCCCTTCACGTAGAGCTGGGGAATGGTCGGCCAGTTGGAATAGTCCTTGATGCCCTGGCGCACAGTCTCGTCCTCGAGCACGTTGACGCCCTTATAGGGAACGCCGAGGTAGTTCAGGATCTGCACCACCTGCCCAGAAAATCCGCACATGGGGAACTGAGGCGTGCCCTTCATGAAGAGCACGACGTCGCTGGACTTCACTTCGTTGTCGATCACCTGACGGGCGTCGGTCATAGGTCTCTCCTGTTCCGCGGCGGTCAAGGCGCCGGGTTCGTGTCTCAATTGTCGGGTGCCAGCGTCGTCAATGCAAGGGCGTGCAGGGTGCCGCCCATGTGGCCCTGCAGCGCGGCATAGACCATCTGGTGCTGCTGAACCCGCGACTTGCCCTTGAAGGCCGAGGACGTGACGGTGGCGGCGTAGTGGTCGCCGTCGCCCGCCAGATCCTTGATCTCGACCACCGCATCCGGCAGGGCGGCCCTGATCATGCTTTCGATCTCACCTGCATTCATTGGCATGGATCAAACTCCTCCAGACCTCGCGGTCACGCTTTGCCGGTCATGTAATTCGGCAGCCAGGCTTCGTGGGCCGCCTTCAATTGCTTGACGGATATGGCCTGTTGCCCGGGCAGAATCAACGCGTCGCCCCCGGTCAGACCCAGGGTCACGGCCGGAACGCCGATGGCGCCGGCCTCGTAGAGGATGTCGGCCGCCACATCCTCATCCACGGCGATCAGGTAACGGGCCTGGTCCTCGCCGAACAGGAAGGCATGGAGGGGCAGGTTCTCCGGGAAGGCCGTGATCTCGGCACCGACCCCGCCGGCCATGGCCATTTCGGCGAGGCCTAAGGCAATGCCGCCGTCCGAGAGGTCATGCACGGTCGTCACCTGGCCGGAGCGGATGAGCTGGCGCACGAAGTCGCCGTTACGCCTCTCGGTGGCCAGATCGACCGGCGGCGGAGCGCCATCCTCGCGGCCGCAGACGTCGCGGAGATAGATCGATTGGCCGAGCCACCCTTGGGTCGCACCGATGAGGATGATGACCTCGCCCTCGCGCTTGAAGGCCACGGAGGCGTTCACCGTCACGTCGTCAACGAGACCGACGCCGCCGATGGCGGGCGTCGGCAGGATGCCCTGGCCGTTGGTCTCGTTGTAGAGCGACACGTTGCCGGACACGACGGGGAAATCGAGCGCCTTGCACGCCTCGCCGATGCCCTTCAGGCAGCCGACGAACTGGCCCATGGATTCGGGCCGCTCAGGGCTCGCGAAGTTGAGGTTGTCGGTGATCGCAAGCGGCAGGCCGCCCACCGCCGTGATGTTGCGCCAGGCCTCCGCCACCGCCTGCTTGCCGCCCTCGAACGGGTCGGCCTCGCAATAGCGCGGCGTCACGTCGGTGGTGAGCGCCAGGCCCTTCGGCCCGTCCTCCACGCGCACGATGGCGGCGTCGCCGCCCGGCGTCTGGACCGTGTTGCCGAGGATCAGGTGGTCGTACTGCTCCCACACCCAGCGCTTGGAGCACTGGTCCGGCGAGCCCACAAGCTTCAGAAGCGCCTCGGCCTCGGACATGGGAGTCTTCACGCTGTCGGGTACGATCACGGGCTGCTTCGGGCTCTCGACCCAGGGACGGTCATAGAGAGGCGCCTCGTCGCCGAGCTCCTTGATCGGCAGATCTGCCTTCACCTCGCCCCCGTGCTTGATGACGAAGCGGAGTGTGTCGGTGGTCTTGCCGATGACCGCGAAGTCGAGGCCCCATTTGTGGAAGATGGCCTCGGCCTCTTGCTCCATTCCGGGCTTGAGCACCATGAGCATGCGCTCCTGGCTCTCGGACAGCATCATCTCATAGGCCGTCATGCCCTCCTCGCGGCAGGGCACCTTGTCCAGGTCGAGCTCGATGCCGAGATTGCCCTTCGCGCCCATCTCGACCGCGGAGCTGGTCAGCCCCGCCGCGCCCATGTCCTGGATGGCGATAACGGCGCCCGACTTCATGAGTTCGAGGCAGGCCTCCAGCAGCAGCTTCTCGGCGAAGGGGTCGCCCACCTGCACGGTGGGGCGCTTCTCGTCCGACGCGTCGTCGAACTCGGCGGACGCCATGGTGGCGCCGTGGATGCCGTCGCGGCCGGTCTTGGAGCCGAGATAGACGATCGGGTTGCCGATGCCGGTCGCCTTCGCGTACCAGATCTCGTCGGTGCGGGCGAGGCCGACCGCCATGGCGTTGACCAGGATGTTGCCGTTGTAGCGCTTGTCGAAGCCCACAGAACCGCCGACGGTCGGCACGCCGAAGGAATTGCCGTAGCCGCCGATGCCGGCCACCACGCCCGAGACGAGGTGCGGGGTCTTCGGATGATCCGGCTCGCCGAAGCGCAGGAAGTTCAGCGCCGCGATCGGCCGCGCCCCCATGGTGAACACGTCGCGAAGAATCCCGCCGACGCCCGTCGCCGCGCCCTGATACGGCTCGATGAAGGACGGATGGTTGTGGCTCTCCATCTTGAAGATGCAGGCGAGCCCGTCGCCGATATCGATCACGCCCGCATTCTCGCCCGGACCCTGGATCACCCAGGGGGCTTTCGTCGGCAGGCCACGCAGATGGATGCGCGAGGATTTGTACGAGCAATGCTCGTTCCACATGGCCGACACGATGCCGAGCTCGGTGATGGTCGGCTCGCGGCCGATCAGGGTCACGAAGCGCTCGTACTCGTCGGGCTTGAGCCCGTGCTCCTTGACCAGCTCCGGGGTGATGGCGACGTCGTTGCGGATCATCGGGGTCTCGCTTTGTTACCCTCTCCCGAGCGGGAGAGAATGGACAACCAAGTGTCTTCGTTATCTGGCCGGAAAAGCGCCGGCAGCCCTCCTCCCCCTTGTGGGGAGGAGTTGGAGGTGGGGGTGTGAGCGCCAATCTCTCAGGCTCTGGCGCCGACACCCCCACCCTGACCCTCCCCACAAGGGGGAGGGGAAACATGCGCCATACTCTCCATCGGCCAGGCACTCAGGATGAGGGCTGCGGGGGCGTCTCGTCCCCGCTCTTGGAGTCAGGCCGCTTTCGCAAAGCTCGACACGAGGCTCTCGAACAGGCCGCGTCCGTCGGTGCCGCCCACGAGGTCTTCGATCAGGTTTTCCGGATGAGGCATCATGCCGAGCACGTTGAGTTTTTCGGAGTAGATGCCCGCGATGGAGTTCATCGAGCCGTTGCGGTTGGCATCTTGCGTGATGTGGCCCTGCGCATCGGAGTAGCGGAAAGCGACGAGGCCCTCGCCTTCGAGCCGCTTCAGGGTCTCCTCGTCGGCCGTGTAGTTGCCCTCGCCGTGGGCGACGCAGACATCGATGGGCTGGTCCTTGGCGTAGTTGCGGGTGAACGCCGTGTCGTTGCGCTCGACCCGCAGGAACTGGCGGTGGCAGATGAACTTCAGGTTCGCGTTGCGCATCAGGATGCCGGGCAGAAGCCCCGACTCGCACAGGATCTGGAAGCCGTTGCAGATCCCGAGCACGAGGCCGCCGCGGGCCGCATGGGTGCGGACCGCATCCATGACAGTGGCGCGGCCCGCGATGGCTCCGCAGCGCAGGTAATCGCCATAGGAAAAGCCGCCCGGCAGGACCACGAGGTCCGTACCCTTGGGCAGCTCAGTCTCGGCATGCCAGACCTTCTCCACCTGGGAACCGGCGGATTTCAGCGCCCGCAGCACATCGCCTTCGCGATTGGAGCCGGGGAAGACGATGACAGCAGATTTCATGTCAGCCTCACGCGATCTCGACGCGATAATTCTCGATGACGGTGTTCGCCAGCAGCTTCTCGCAGGCAGCCTTGAGCTGAGCTTCCGCCTGGGCCTTGTCGGTGGTTCCGAGCTCGATGTCGAAGACCTTGCCCTGGCGCACGCCGTCGATGCCCTCGACGCCCAGTGACTTGAGCGCCCCTTCGATGGCCTTGCCTTGGGGATCGAGAACGCCGTTCTTGAGGGTCACGGTGACACGCGCTTTCATGGGGGCCTCGGGCTGTTTCAAGATGTGCCCCACGCCATAAAGGCAAAGGCTGCAAGAAACAACGCCCTCAGGAGCCCAATTCACGGGCAGCCACCTGCCTGGCCGTTTCACGCACGGCATCCTGAATTTCGCCGATCACCAGCACCACCGACAGGGTCTCGCCCTCGCGCCTGCCGAAGGCGGCGCCATAGGCCGGACGCCTGTTGCCGTCGGCCGGCGCGAGATCGATGGCAAAGCCCGGATAGGGACTGTCCGTCAGGCGTGCGACGGTGACGTGGGTCTTGACCGGCTTCGCCCGGCCTGCCGGCGAGCGCAGGGCGCGGGCCAAACGCTCCGGGTCCTTCAGGACGGCTTCCGTGATGTCCGCGTCCTTTCCCGTCAGGCGCACGACACTCACGGCGAGGCCTGGGCCGCATTCGGGCGGAGCGCAGAAGGCCAGCGCAACCGGCTCCGACCGATCCTCGGCCAGCCATTTCCGCAAAGGAAGGGCGTCCCAGGATGCATCGGTCTGCAGGCCTGCCACCTGCCGGGGAATGTACCCACAGCTGGCAAGGGACAGGCCGAGAGAGAGGATCAGGAGGCTGAAACCCAACAGGCGGAGGAGCATGGCCCTATCTATGCGCGAAACCAGCGGAAAGGGAATGGGGACGAAACCCGCCATCTCCCTGTTTCAGGGTGCGCAAGCAACACAGGTGTCATCCCCGGCGGCCGCAGGCCGGGAAGGGGATCCATTCACACGCTCGGCTCTATGGATTCCCTTCCCCTCCGCTGATGCGTCCTTCCGGGAATGACACCCTCCGCGTCATCCCCGGCCCTGTGCCGGGGATCCACGTCTTTGCAGTGGCAGGGATTCTAAGACGTGGATGGCCGGGACTGATCCCCGGATCAAGCCCGGGGACTGCCAAGCCGGGATGAGTGCAGGTGTTTGTTCTATATTTGTTCTTAACAATCCTCCTAACCTTGGCTATAGATGTGGGTGTCCTGCCTCACGAGGGACGCGCCCGAGGCGTCGGTTGTGGAGGCGGGATGCGGTTCTGGCCGCTGCGGGACAAGACGCTGGTTCTGCATGCCGGGGCTCTGAGTGGAGGAGGCAGAAAGACCGACCTGTTCGGGCAGGTCCTGTCTCCGCTCCTCCCAAGCCTTGCCGGCACCGGTGCGCCCGGGGCTGCGCGTGACGCGCCGTGAAGCTCTCTGAGGGTTCGTCCCTGATGGGCTGAAGCGCAAGGCTCAGGGTCGAAAAGCCGTGCGCGGGAGGCCAGGGGCTTCCCGTCCGGGCGGATCTCCCGTCCCGACCCGATCCTTCGCCCGCTCCACCGGAGTGCAGCGAAGCCGCCTTGCCTCCCGCGCTTCCCTCATAAGTGCCCGAGACGAGCCAGGATCAGCCTGCAGCCGCCACCCCGCCCAGGGGAGGGAGCGCAGCCTCATGTCTTGTGCCGCTTCAATGCACTCCAGTGAGAGCCTGTGCAGCCGGCATGTCGGATCCGGACAACAAAAAGCCCGGCACGGGGCCGGGCTACGCATGATTGGATAAAGGGAGTGCTTACTGCACCAGGCGCGGGCCGCCAGTGACCGGATTGTCGTTCTCCGACAGGATGCCGAGTCGGCGGGCAACCTCCGTATAGGCCTCGACCAGCCCGCCCATGTCCCGGCGGAACCGGTCCTTGTCGAGCTTGTCCTTGGACTTGATGTCCCAGAGGCGGCAGGAATCCGGGGAGATCTCGTCGGCCACGACGATGCGCATCATCTCGCCTTCCCAGAGACGTCCGGTCTCCAGCTTGAAGTCGACGAGCCGGATGCCGACGCCGAGGAAGAGGCCTGACAGAAAGTCATTGACCCGGATGGCGAGCGCCATGATGTCGTCGATCTCCTGGGGCGAGGCCCAGCCGAAGGCGGTGATGTGCTCTTCCGAGACCATCGGGTCGCCGAGAGCGTCGTTCTTGTAATAGAATTCGATGATCGAACGCGGGAGCTGCGTGCCCTCCTCAATGCCGAGGCGGGTGGCGAGCGAACCCGCCGCGACGTTGCGCACGACAACCTGCAGCGGAATGATTTCCACTTCCCGAATCAGCTGCTCGCGCATGTTGAGCCGGCGGATGAAGTGGGTCGGGATGCCGATGTCGTTCAGATGCTGGAAGAGGTATTCCGAGATCCGGTTGTTGAGCACGCCCTTGCCGTCGATCACCTCATGCTTCTTGGCATTCGCGGTGACATTGAAAGCAGTCGCGTCATCCTTGAAGTGCTGGATGAGCGTACCGGGTTCCGGGCCCTCATAGAGGACCTTCGCCTTGCCCTCATAGATGCGACGGCGACGATTCATAGGCGTGTACCGTGGTTTGAGAAAATCCATGTGCCGTGGCTCCTGGGGATGGTCATTTTTAGATCCGCGGCTAGCGTCAAGCGCGGCTTTCGACCGGCGCTCCGCTTAAGGGGCCAACCTATCCGATCCCTCGGGCAAGCACAACGCGGAGGTGAGTTGAAGCCGGGCAGCGAGATCGAAGCACCGGTCTTAAAGATGGGGAGCGTCTGGCATCCGCGCGAGTGCGCCCTTATATCGCATGAAGGCCCAAACATCAGGAGAATGACGGGATGACCTCTTTCGACGACCGGAGAAACGCCTTCGAGAAGCAGTTCGCCCACGATGAGGACCTGCGCTTCAAGGCCACGGCCCGCCGAAACAAGCTGTTTGGGCTCTGGGTGGCCGAGCACCTGGGCAAGATCGGCGACGAGGCCGAGGCTTATGCCAAGAGCGTCGTGCTGGCCGATTTCGAGGAAGCGGGCGATGCCGACGTCCTACGCAAGGTCCGCCGGGATCTCGACGGCGCCGGAAACACGACGGGCGATGCCGAACTCCAGGCCAAGCTCAACGAGCTGACCGGGCGCGCCATCGAGGAGGTCAAGGCGGGCCGGTAACGGCCCCCTTCACCCGCCGCCCTGCCTCATAAAACCTCAACACCCGTCGAAAGGGCGTCATGCCGATCCATTCATCGTTCCCGGAGCGCCTGAAAGGCGGCGCGCCCTTGTACACCGCCTGGTGCGGCCTGCCGGACCCGTCCGTGGCCGGTATCCTGGCCCGGGAGGATTTCGACGCCGTCACCCTGGACACGCAGCACGGCTCCATCGATTTCGCCGCCTCCGTTCAGGCCATTCCCCTGATCGCGGCAGCGGGAAAGCCGGCCCTGGTGCGCATCCCTGTCGGGGATTTCGCCACCGCGTCGCGCTACCTCGATGCCGGCGCGTCGGGCATCATCGCGCCCATGATCAACACGGTTGAGGATGCAAGGCGGCTTGCCGCCTTCACCAAGTTTCCGCCCGTGGGCGAGCGCAGCTGGGGCGCCTACGGGGCGCTGGCGCTTACGGGGCTCGAGCCCGGGGAGTATCTCCGGACGGCCAATGATCTGGCTGTCTCCTTCGCCATGGTGGAAACCCGCGAGGCGCTCGCCATCATCGACGACATCCTGGCCGTGCCGGGGATCGACGGCGTCTTCATCGGCCCCTCGGACCTGTCGATCGCGCTGTCCGGCGGCAAAGGGGTCGATCCGACCAGCGCCGAGGTGGACAAGGCCCTGGATCACGCCCTGACCCGGGTGAAGGCCGCTGGCAAGATCGCGGCCATCTATGCGGTCTCAGGTGCGCGGGCGGCGGAACTCTCCGCCAAGGGCTTCCACCTGGTGGCCATCGGCAGCGACATGGCCATGCTGCGCATTGGCGCCCATACGGCCTTGGCGGCGGCTCGGGCTTAAGCCCGACCAGGATAGGGAAGGCCGAAGGACTGGGCCAGGAAAAGGCCACCCTGCCGCAGGCCTTCCCCATCGATGCCGTGGGCGAGCCCTGCCGACAGATGCCACTGACAGGGGATCTCGGCCGCGCCCAAGGTCTCCTTCGAGAAGAAAAACATCTCGACCGGCACCACATCGTCCTGGTCGCCGTGGATCAGCAGAATCGGCGGTGCATTCCGCGCCAAGGGCATCAGGCCCCCCGGTCCCTCGCCGTCCTCCAGCACGAGAAGGCCCGAATAACCCACGATGGCCGCCGGGGGCGTCGGGCGGCGCAGGCCCAGATGGAGCGCCATCATGGCGCCCTGGCTGAAGCCCACGAGGGCGAGCTTCGACGGCGGCAGGGCATGGCGGGCCAGTTCCTGGTCGAGGAAGGCGTCGAGACCCGGCGCCGCATAGGTCACGCCGCGCCAGAACTCCCGCGGGTCGGTCAGGGTGAGGGGAAACCATTCCCGGCCCATGGGCACGTTGCTGCAGGGATCGGGCGCATGCGGAGCCACGAAGGCGGCATCTGGCAGCGAGCTGCGCCACTGCTCACCGAGCTCGATCAGGTCGTTGCCATCCGCGCCGAGCCCATGGAGAAGGACCACGAGCTGCCTCGCCACGCCCGATTGCGGCGCCAGGCGCGGACCGTCGATGCTGGCCATGAAGCATATCCCCGATCATTGACAATTCGCCGATTGCAGAGCGGAACGGCCTGGCCGTCAAGCCGGCGCCCCCTCCCGCGCCTTCGCCACCCGGTAATAAGCCCAGAGCACCTTGGCGGCGACGCCGCGCCAGGGCCGCCAGCTTTCGGCCAGGGCTTTAAGCGCCTTGGCATCCGGCCTCTGCTCCAGACCGTAGGCGAGGCGGGCGGCTTCTTGCACCGCAAGGTCCCCGCTCGGAAAGGCATCCGGATGGCCCAAGCAGAAGAGCAGATAAACGTCGGCGGTCCAGGGGCCGATCCCCTTCACCCGCATGAGGAGGCCATGGGCCTCATCGGCCGGAATATCGCCGAGACCGTCGAGCGGCAGCCGTCCTTCGATGATCTCCGTCGCCAAGGCGCGAAGGGTCCGGACCTTGCCGGCCGAGAGGCCCGCCGCCCGCAAGGATTCGTCTGACAGCCGCAGGAAGACCTCCGGGGTCGCGGGTTCGAGAATGGCCCGCAGGCGACCCCAGATCGCGGTGGCGCTCGCGGTGGAAACCTGCTGGCCCAGCACGATCCAAGCGAGACCCTCGAAACCGGGCGGGCGCTTGCGCAGTTGCGGCGTGACCCCCTCGGCGGCCAGCCGCGCCATGACCGGATCAGCCTCCGCGAGTGCCTTAAGGCCCCTCTTGAGAACCGCGTCCGTTTCGAGGAGGGTGGCCATTCCTTCGCGCTCCTTACTGTCCCAGCAGGCTCCCGTGACGAAGCCCGTATTCCGACTCGCCCCCAGCCCCAACGGCCGGCTTCACTTGGGCCACGCCTATTCGGCCCTGCTCAATGCCGATTTCGCGCGCCGCTTTGACGGGCGCCTGCTTCTGCGCATCGAGGATATCGATACCACACGCTGCCGTCCCGAGTTCGAGCAGGCGATTTATGAAGATCTCGCCTGGCTCGGGCTTCAATGGGAAGAGCCGGTCCGGCGGCAGTCGGAGCATTTCGACGATTACCGCGCCGCCTTCCGCACCCTGAAGGGGAGGGGCATCCTCTATCCGTGCTTCTGCTCCCGCAAGGACATTGCGGAGGCGGTCGCCTGCCGGGAGGCGGAAACCGGCCAGCCCTGGCCCCGCGATCCTGACGGCGCCCCGCTCTATCCCGGCATCTGCCAGCACTTATCGGCCGACGAAATCGAACGGCGCATCGCAGCCGGCGAGCCCCATGCCTGGCGGCTGGATATGACTGCTTTGAAGAAACTCCTGCCCGGGCCCCACAGCTATTGCAGGTTCGACCGCGAAGGCCGTGAGGAGAGGGTGGTGACAGATCCCTGGCGCTGGGGCGATGCGGTCATCCTGCGCAAGGATACGCCGACGAGCTATCATCTCTCCGTGGTGGTGGACGACGCGCTCCAAGGCGTCACGCATGTGGTCCGCGGCCAGGATCTTGAGGCCGCCACCGATCTCCACGTTCTGCTGCAGGCCCTGCTCGGGCTTCCGACGCCGCTCTACCATCACCATGGGCTCGTGCGCGATCCTGAGGGCGACAAGCTGGCGAAAAGTCGTCAGTCGCAGGCCTTGGCGGAACTGCGGGCTGCGGGTGCCACGCCCCGGGGCATCCGGCAGCACCTGGGCTTTTAGGCCTCAGCCTACACCGAGCACATAAAGCCAGACGAGCGTGCTGCCCAGAGCCAGGAAGGTTGAGAGCGTCACGGCGCTGGAGGCCAGGGCCACGCCTTCCCCGTAGCGCTCTGCGAACAGATAGGCATTGATGCCGGACGGGCATGAGGCGAAGAGCACCGCAACGCCCGCCCAGACCGACGGCATCTGGAAGACCTGCGTGGCGAGCAGCAGCACCACGAGCGGATGCACCACTAGTTTCAGAAAGGAGATCACCGTCGGCAGCTTCCAGCCCATCTGCAGACCATATCGGCGTAGCGCAATCCCCATGGAGATGAGGGCACAGGGCACGGCCGCGCTCGCCAGAAGGTCCATCACCTGCCAGGCAGGGGTAGGCACATAAGCTGCAATCGGCCGGCAGGCCGACCCGGCCAGGATCCCGACCACGATCGGATGGGTCAGGAGGCGGCGCAGGATGACGAGGGGCGAAGCCTGCCGTCCCTCGGCCAGGATCGTCGCGAGTGTCATGGTGACGGGAAGATGCACGGCGATCAGCAGGAAGAGCGGTACGGCGCCCTCATCCCCATAAGCCTTGAGGATCATGGGGATTCCGACGAAGACGGTGTTCGCCTGGCCGGCCGAAAACCCGGCGACGACACCGGAGACCCCTTTGATGCCGAAGAAATGCCGGCCGATGGCGGTGGCCAGCAGCCATACCACGGCCACGCCGGCGAAATACGAGATCCAATAACCCCAGGGCTGGACGGGCGGGATCTCGGCCCGGACAAGGGTGCGGAAGATCAGGCAGGGAAGGGAGAGAGTGAAGACGAACTCGGACAGGCCTTCGCCGACCCGCTCGGAGACGAAGCCCGTCTGACGCGCCACATAGCCGATGCCGATCAGACCGAAGACCGGCAGGACGATCGCGAACAGTTCAAGCATACAGGGTTATCGGATTTCGGCGCGCTGGGAGAGGCTGGCGGAGGCCACAGAGTGGGACATCAGCTCGTCAACCTGTTCGCGCTGGCGCTTGAATTCCACCAGACCACGGCCTTCGAGTTCACGCCCACGGGGCAGGCGGATCTTCAGCGGATCGACGAAGCTGCCATTGATGATGACTTCATAATGGAGATGCGGGCCCGTCGAGAGGCCGGAATTGCCCACATAACCGATGACCTGGCCCTGCTGCACCCTCTTGCCGGGGGCAATGCCCTTGGCGAAGCTCGACATGTGCGAGTACGCGGTCACATAGCCGTTGGTGTGCTGCAACTCGACGCGACGGCCATAGCCTGAATCCCACTCGGACTTGATGATTGTGCCGTTGCCGGCAGCAATGATGGGGGTGCCGACCTTGTTGGCCCAATCGACGCCGGTATGAGGGCGCGAATAGCCCAGGATCGGATGGAACCGCGAGCCGAAGCCAGATCGCAGGATGCCGTCGGCGATAGGTTTGCGGATGAGAAATTTCTTGAGGGAGCGACCTGCTTCGTCGAAGAAATCGACCGTGCCGTCGTCGCCCTGGTAGCGGTAGACCCGGCGCGGTTCCCCGCCCACCGTCAGGGAGGCGTAGAGAACCTCCGGCGTGCCGTTCTCGTCGTCTGCGCCGAAGAAGACCTCGAAGGAGTCGCCCTGTGAGACCCGGCGCTGGAAATCGACATCGTAGCCGAAGATGCGCACCAGCTCGTCCACGGTCTGGCGGGGAAGATCGTTCTTGAGAGCCGTCTCATAGAGGCTCTCATAGAGGCGCACCCCGCCGCGGGCATCCTCCTCGCCTTCCTCCTCGGATGCGTCTGCAACCTGGCGCGTCGCCGGATCTTCGGGAGGGGTGACAGATACGAAGACACCCCGATCGTTGGTGGCAGCAATCCCTTCGATGCCCCGCTCGCCGAACGCGATCACGCGCACGATCTGCCGCGGGTCTCCCAAGCGGGGGCCGGGGGCGATCAGGATGCGCAGCCGCTGACCCTCGGTCATGCCATCCACCCTCATCCGGGCCGAGAGGGCGGAGGTGATGGCGGCGATCTGCTCTGGCGTTCCCCCGTAGCTGCGCAAGGTTGTCTCGAGGGTTTCTCCCTTGCGGAGAACCACGTCGCGCTCCTCGATGAGCGGCGGCATGGCCTTCTGCTCGATCTTCGGAAGGTCGGTCACATTCTCCGGCACGACCCGAACCTCGATCGTGCTGAAGGGCGCGTCGATCACCCGCGCATAGCCGAGGGCATCGCCCAGGGCCTCCGGCGGCCGGAGCGTCCTCGACAGCATCTGCTGGGCTGGAATCGGCACGGAGGTTCGGCGGCCCGCCTCATTGAAGACCCGGCGTTCCTCCTCAAGAATCGCAATCACGTCGTTATCGGTCAGAGACGGGGCGCTCGCCTCAATGGCGACCGAAGCGAGATCGCGCCTGAGAACCGACACGTCGGCATCGGCGACCTCCGGAGCCGGCTCGACCCGCGCCTCCGTCTCATCCGCAAACAGGCGCAGGGGATTGAAGGGTGGGATGTCGGCCGCATAGGTTCCGGAGCTGAGAGAGAGACTCGTAGCAACGCGAACGAACTGGCGAACCTTGATGGCCTCGCGCTCACCGTTGCGGATCGTCATCGGGGCCTTGAAGCTCTGACGTGCGGAGACCGTGTTCTCCGTCATGTTCAGCCGGTCGGCCTTGCGGGCCACGTTCGTCGCCCGCTCCTCGTCCCTGGCCGATGAGGTGCGGCCATTGAGGGCTGCGCGCTCGGGGGGCAGCGCCGAGATCGCCGCGCCTTCGAAGGTAATATAGATGGAAGCACCGATCAGGGCGGCTCCCGTGACACCGGTCAGAACACTGGCGCCAAGCCAGCGCAGATTGACATCCCACTTGTCGATCTCAGGAGCGGTGTTGCCGCTGCTGTTCAGGGGTGGCTCATGTCCCAGATCGATGCCGTACGACAGATGCGGCGCATTCCTGCGAGCGCGTCTGGCATGGCTGTCGTCGGGGGGAAGATGGCTCATGGTCCCTGTCGAGTGTCGATGCGGGTGGGTTGCTGTCACAGACACCAGAAGGCCATCTAGCACAAGAGACGCCAACCGCACAGGTCAATAGATAAGCTTGTACAGGACACCGGTCCCATCAGTAGGGAAGGGCGGCCTGCCGCGGCCCTGCTTCCTGTCTTTCTGTGTCCTCAGTGAGGCAAGGGGTGGAAAAACCTGTGCGGCGGCATGCCGATCAGCAGCTTTCCCGAACCGTCAAAAAACTTTCACAAGCCCGTTGACACCCCAAAAGGGTTCAGCCTATATACGGCCCATCGACGGCGGCCATTTGGTTGTTGCCGGCAAGAACTTCCACAGAGACCGGGCTGTTGGGCTCGACTTTAAGTCGGGATCAAAGTCTGTTCTGCGGAAGCTCTGTTTTGTCTCCAGTGGAGGCATTTTGCTCTTTGACATTGTTGAGAGGGGAAGAGAAGCGTAGGCGGCGGTGTCCTTGCGCCGATCCGCAAGGATCGG
>NZ_JADQDN010000017.1 GCF_015694425.1 Microvirga terrestris | reverse complement strand
GACTTCGGTGTGGTTCGCGCCGGCCTGAACTTCCGCTTCGGCACCTACTAAGATCCTTCGCCTCGGCGATCGACGAAGAAGGCCCGGGTCAACACCCGGGCCTTCTTCGTTTCACGGGGTAACTCGGGTATCAATCGACGATCGACACGACCTTCCAGCTTTGTGCGCCCGCCGGAACGACCTCGTCATAAACATGGTGGCTCCTGCCATTCGCAGCGGGAATGTCCGAGACAACGGTCTCAAGGGTAAGACTACAACTCCGCTGCATCCAAAATCATCGCGCCGCCGATCGCCAGTTCCTTCATGGTGACCGGTGTGGCTGTGCGCCTCTGCTGGCGGATGACAATGCGCTTCTGTGGACGAACCATCAAAATCCCTGTTGCCTTGGTGGGATCGTAATGACCAAGATCTGACTGCCAGCGCCAGCCCTGGTAGACGATCATAGAGCTCTTCCTGGTTCACCTACTGAAATTTACCTCGTGCAGGCTCCAAACATGCGCAGATCGTCCGCTTGCCGCGCATCCAATCAATCATGGCTAGGCAATCCGCTCCTCATCATAGCGCATTTGTCCTGCTGACAGGCTTGAGTTCCTGAACAGATACAACAAAAAAGCCGGAGCCCAAAGGCTCCGGCGAAGGAAGGCTGCTGATCCGCAGCCGGGAGGATAAGCGTCCGTTAGACGGAGTAGTACATCTGGAACTCGACCGGATGCGGAGTCATCTCGAACCGGGCGACCTCGGCCATCTTCAGTTCGATGTAGCTGTCGATGAAGTCGTCATTGAACACACCGCCGGCCTTCAGGAACGCGCGGTCCTTGTCGACGCTGGCGAGCGCTTCGCGTAAGCTACCGCAGACGGTCGGGATCTTCTTCAGCTCGCGCGGAGGCAGGTCGTAGAGATCCTTGTCCATGGCCGGGCCGGGATCGATCTTGTTCAGGATGCCGTCCAGACCGGCCATCATGATCGCCGCGAAGGCGAGATACGGGTTGGCGGTCGGATCGGGGAAGCGGATCTCGACGCGCTTGGCCTTCGGCGAGGTCGTCCACGGAATACGGCAAGAGGCCGAGCGGTTACGGGCCGAATAAGCCAGCAGCACCGGAGCCTCGTAGCCCGGGACGAGACGCTTGTAGGAGTTCGTCGACGGGTTAGTGAAGGCGTTCAGTGCCTTGGCGTGCTTGATGATGCCGCCGATGTACCACAGGCATTCTTGGGACAAGTCGGCATACTTGTTGCCCGCGAACAACGGCTTGCCGCCCTTCCAGAGTGATTGGTGCACGTGCATGCCCGAGCCGTTGTCGCCATAGACCGGCTTCGGCATGAAGGTTGCGGTCTTGCCGTAGGACTGGGCGACGTTGTGGATGCAGTACTTGTAGATCTGCATCTCGTCGGCGGTGCGCACGAGGGTGTTGAACTTCGTGCCGAGCTCGTGCTGGGCCGACGCCACCTCGTGGTGATGCTTCTCGACGGTGACGCCCATGGCCTTCATGGCGGCCAACATTTCGCTGCGCATGTCCTGGGCGGAATCGAGCGGGGGAACCGGGAAGTAGCCGCCCTTGGTCGGGATGCGGTGGCCGAGGTTGCCGCCCTCGTAAGGGGTGTCGCCGTTGATCGGCAACTCGGCGGAGTCGAGCTTGAACCCGGTGTTATAGGGGTCGGCCATGAACTTCACGTCGTCGAAGATGAAGAACTCGGCCTCGGGACCGACATAGACGGTGTCGGCAATGCCCGTGGACTTGAGATAGGCCTCGGCCTTCTTGGCGATGCCGCGCGGATCGCGGTTATAGGGTTCGCCGGTTGCAGGCTCGAGAATGTCGCAGTTGATCGCCAAGGTGGAGGCCGCGAAGAATGGGTCCATCTGGGCCGTCGTCGGGTCTGGCATGAGAGTCATGTCGGACTCGTTGATCGCCTTCCAGCCCGCGATGGACGAGCCGTCGAACATGATGCCGTCGGCGAACATATCCTCGTCGACCATCGACACGTCGAAGGTCACGTGCTGCCACTTGCCGCGGGGGTCCGTGAAGCGGAAGTCAACGTACTGAACGTCGTTATCCTTGATCGCCTTAAGCACATCCTTGGCGGTCTGCATGGTCGTCTGGTCCTCTTCTGCCCTTGAGAATCGTCCTTGGCCGTCAGGCCTTGGCTTTAAAAAAGCGAGCTTAGATCGCGTCAGATCCGGTCTCGCCCGTGCGGATGCGAACGGCCTCTTCGACCGTCGAAACGAAAATCTTGCCGTCTCCGATACGGCCGGTCTGGGCCGCCTTGCGGATGGCCTCGATGGCGGCGTCCGCCATGTCGTCGTTGAGAACGATCTCGAGCTTCACCTTCGGCAGGAAGTCGACGACGTACTCGGCGCCGCGATAGAGTTCCGTATGGCCTTTCTGACGGCCGAAACCCTTGGCCTCGATGACGGTGATGCCTTGCAGGCCAACTTCCTGCAGAGCCTCTTTGACTTCATCGAGCTTGAAGGGCTTGATGATGGCTTCGATCTTTTTCATCCCGTTCAACCGCTCTCGTTCGAGGTTTTGCTGCTTTTAGCACCAGCCGGGAGGAGCCTTCCATGGTCTCGTCGAGTCAAAGTCGTCCATTCTGCTGCCTTGGCGGGCATCTTCTGCTTAAAGTTTGGGCAGTTGCGAAAAACCTCGCCAAATCTTCGGAAATCGCTCCATTTTGCTCCCATGACAGCCCCTGAACTCATTCTGACGCCCTCTGAAATGAAGCAAGCCGACCGGGAAACGGTCGAAAGCGGGATTTCGGGAATCGAGCTCATGCGGCGCGCTGGACACGCTGTGGCCGATCATGCCGAAAAATTAGTCTCCCCAGGCGCCAGGATCGTCGTAGCGGCAGGGCCCGGCCAGAACGGCAGCGACGGCTTCATCGCGGCAGCGCTTCTGGTCGGGAGGGGCTACCAGGTACGCCTCGGGCTCCTGGGTTCATCGGACCGGCTGACGGGCGATGCCGCCGAGGCCGCCAAGGACTGGACCGGTGAGATCGGACGGGCCGAGGATCTGCCCTTCCATGAAACTGATCTGGTGATTGACGCTTTGTTCGGCACGGGCCTCGCGCGTGACCTTGAGGGCGCTGTGCGCCTGACCGTCGAGCGCATGAACGCCTCGGGGCGTCCGATCTTGGCGGTAGATCTTCCCTCCGGCATCGACGGCGACACCGGAGAGGTGCGAGGCGTCGCGGTCAAAGCCACCCGGACCGTGACCTTCGCCACCCGCAAGCCGTGCCATCTGCTGATGCCTGGTCGGGCCTATAGCGGCCCGGTTGAGGTGGCTGATATCGGAATCGGCCGCAAGATTTTGGAAGCTAAGGGCGGCACGCTGTTCGCCAACAATCCGGCTCTCTGGAATCATGTATTGCCGAGGCCGGGTCTTTCCTCCCACAAGTATGAGCGCGGTCACACGCTGGTCGCCTCCGGCGGTGCGACCCGAACGGGCGCAGCGCGGCTGGCTGCGCGGGCAGCACTTCGGATCGGCTCCGGTCTTGTAACCGTGGCCTCGCCCCCAGAGGCGCTCGGGGTCAACGCGGCCCACCTCACGGCCGTCATGCTGCGCGGCTGCGACGGACCGGAAGGCCTGAACACGATTCTCCAGGACCCGCGCTTTAATGCTCTGGTCCTAGGCCCGGCGCTCGGCATACACGCGGGCACCCGAGCCATGGTGGCCGTGGCGGTCCATGCTAGGCGCAGCCTCGTTCTCGATGCGGACGCATTGACCTCCTTCGAGGGGCTGGCGACCGAGCTGCATGGAGCCTTCCGCCATGCCCCGACGGTGCTCACGCCCCATGACGGCGAGTTCAACCGCCTTTTCAAAGGGCATCCCGATCTCCTTGATCCTGCATCGAAACTTGAGCGCGCCCGCCGCGCTGCTGTGTATACGGGAGCAGTGCTGTTGCTGAAAGGGCCGGATACGGTCATTGCGGCGCCCGATGGGCGTACCGCAATCAACGAGAACGGCACGCCTTATCTGGCCACGGCAGGATCGGGCGACACCCTCTGCGGCCTCATCGCCGGCTTGATGGCACAGGGTGTGCCCGCCTTCGAGGCAGCTTGTGCCGGTGTTTGGATTCATGCACAGGCCGGGGCGAGCTTCGGTCCGGGGCTCATCGCCGAAGATCTGGCGGAACTGGTGCCGGGAGTTTTGCGGGAACTGCTCAAATAACCTCGACCCAGGTCCAAAGGCCCGCATCGAACCGTTCAAGCACGGTCGAGGCGAGAAGCCACTTGCCGGGGTTGTCCGCCACGAAGGCAATGCGGACGGTCTTGTTCTCCGGCACTTGCACCGTGTCCAGCCAATAGGGCTCCCAGCCATCATCCAGGGCATGGAGAAGACGGGCGCAGTGGCCGTGCAGATGGAGCGGCTGCATGAGGCCGGTCTGGTTGGTGAGCGTCAGTACCACCGGGCTGCCGCGCTTCACTTTAAGGAGTGGAGCGCCGTTCGGTTGGCCTATGGCTCCATTGATCGTCCATGGGACGTTCGGTGCCTTTGGATCTCCCTTGATCACCACATCCTTGCGGGTAGCGTTCTGAAGCTTGATCGTGTCCGACAGCTTCGTGTTGGCCGGCAGCGGAGCGATGGCGGGCAGGGCCGGGCGCTTCTCACCGGCAGTGACGATCTCGAGAAGGGGCAGCCCGTTGCCGATCAGGGCCGTCACGGCGCCGGTCGATCCAGGCTCCGTGGAAAGGTCTACGAGCAGATCGTAGCGGGAGCCAGGCGCGAAAGGCAGGGAGGCTCTCAGCGGCTCGAAAGTGCTCGTAGGCTGCCCGTCGATAGCAATTACATAGGCCTTCAACCCATCGAAGCGCAGGCGCATGGCGCGGGCATTGCAGGCATTGGCGAGCCGCAGCCGCAGGCGTCCACCGGGAGGGGCTTCGATCTTCTGTGGCGTCGGTTTGCCATTCAGGCTGAGCCAGCTCCCGAGGCGACCAGCCGGCGCAGCGTCAGTGGGTTTTTCAAAGGCTGCAAGAGAGCCGTCGTCATTCAAACCCCAGTCGTCGATCAACAGTGCAAGATCCTGATCGACATGCGGAGGATTCGCTTCTTCCACGACCAAAAGGCCCGAGAGGCCGCGCTCCTGGGGTTCGGCGCTGCCGCCAAGAATGCAAGGCCGGATCAGGAAGGTGCCGGCATCGGGTGGTGTGAAGCGGTAATCGTAAGTCTGGCCGGGCGCCACCGGCTCCTGTGTCAGGCGACCGGAGCCATCCATGGCATTCGGACCGCGAACCCCATGGAAATGGAGGGACAGGGGCAGGGCGGTGTCGTTGCGCAATTTCAGACGCAGCTCGGCTCCGTGTTTGATCCTTACGATGGGGGCGAGGGAGCCATTGAAGGCCCACGCCTCGGCCTCACGGACCGAATCCGGACCGAGCTTCAGCGGCGTGGCCTTTGCCGTCATCTCTTCAACTTGGGCGGCCGGGTCCTGTGCCAAGCCGATCCGAGGCAGGCCGATCAGAGAGGTGGCAAGGCCGGCGGTGACGGCGCGGCGGGTGATCATGCGGGAGGCTCGCGAAGGGCTGGAGGGTGTCGCTATGGGTACAGCGTTGAACGTGAACGGCCAAGTTTGGTTGCCAATTGGACGCACGCGAACTTTTTTGATGCACGCTTTCTCAACCATGCTATAGAGCCGCGTCCCGGAAGAGGGGCGCGTTCGCGCGCGCCGCTCCCGCGCGGGCGTGGCGGAATTGGTAGACGCACTGGATTTAGGTTCCAGCGACGCAAGTTGTGGGGGTTCGAGTCCCTCCGCCCGCACCAATCCCGTCAGGGTTGGATCCGGAGGCTCCGAGCGGCTCAGGTGACGGCATGACGCCGCATCGGCCGAGCCTGGATTTGAGATTCATATTCGAGTGGATGAAGGCGAATAATACCATGCAGGTGACGGAAACACTGTCCCAAGGCTTGAAGCGAGAGTTCAAGGTCGTGCTCCCGGCCACCGAGTTGGAAGAGCGCCTGAACAGCGAATTGTCGACCCTCAAGGACCGGGTACGGCTCAACGGTTTCCGCCCCGGCAAGGTGCCGGTGGGCCACCTGCGCAAGGTCTATGGCCGCTCCGTCATGGCCGACGTGCTGCAGAACGCCGTCAACGAGGCCAACCGTAAGATCGTGGAGGACAACAGCCTGAAGCTTGCCAACGAGCCCCAGGTCCAGTTCCCGGAGAGCCAGGAAGAGGTCGAGAAGGCCATGGACGCCAAGGGCGACTTGGCGTTCACCGTTGCCCTCGAAGTCCTGCCGGACTTCGAGCTGGCTGACCTGTCGGACGTGGCCGTCACGAAGCCGGTGGCCGAGATCACCGACGCCGAGATCACCGAATCGCTCGAGCGCATGGCCAAGCAGAACCGCTCCTTCGAGACGAAGGACGGTGAGGCGGTTTCCGGCGATCGCGTCGTGGTGGATTTCGTGGGCCGCATCGACGGCACCGCGTTCGAGGGCGGCAACGGCCAGGACATCCGGGTCGAGCTCGGCTCCAACACCTTCATCCCGGGCTTCGAGGACCAGCTCCTCGGCCTCAAGGCTGGCGACACCAAGCTCGTGAAGGTCACCTTCCCGGTGAACTACATGGCCGCTCACCTGGCCGGCAAGGATGCCGAGTTTGACGTGACTGTGAAGGAAGTCGAGGCTCCGGGCGAGCTGAAGATCGACGACGAGATGGCCAAGGGCTTCGGAATGGAGTCCCTGGACAAGCTCAAGGACGCGATCCGCGACGCGATCCGCAAGGATTTCGACACCCAGTCCCGCCGCAAGGTCAAGAAGGACCTTCTCGACTCCCTGGACGCAAAGTACAGCTTCGAGCTGCCGCCGACCCTGGTCGAGCAGGAGTTCACGGCCGTGTGGTCGCAGGTCGTGGGCGACATGAAGTCTAACAACCGCACCTTCGAGGATGAGGAAACCACCGAGGACGAGGCTAAGGCCGAGTACCGCAAGATCGCCGAGCGCCGTGTGCGTCTCGGGTTGGTCCTTGCACAGATCGGTGAGAAGTCCGATATCAAGATCTCCGACGATGAGGTGACTCAGGCCCTCATCGAGCGGGTCCGTCAGTACCCCGGCCAGGAGCGCCAGGTTTGGGAGTTCTACCAAAAGAACCCGCAGGCCCTAGCTGAAATCCGGGCTCCTCTGTTTGAAGAGAAGGTCGTCGACCAGATCCTGTCCCAGGTGAAGGTGAATGAAGAGACCGTCTCCAAGGACGCGCTCTTCAGCGACGAGGACGAAGAGAAATCCGGCAAGGGCGAGTAACGCTCCTTTAAGCGTCTCGTTGCTTGCATGACATGCACGGCCGCGGATTCGCGCGGCCGAACTGGAGCAGTGAGACAATGAGAGATCCGGTAGCCCTCTTTAACAATACGCTCGTCCCGATGGTGGTTGAGCAGTCGAACCGCGGCGAACGCGCCTTCGACATCTATTCGCGCCTTCTGCGCGAACGGATTATCTTCCTTACGGGCCCCGTCGAAGACTACTCGGCCTCGCTGATCGTGGCGCAGCTTCTGTTCCTCGAGGCCGAGAACCCGAAGAAGGAAATCTCCTTCTACATCAACTCGCCCGGCGGCGTGGTGACGTCGGGCCTGTCGATCTACGACACCATGCAGTTCATCCGCTGCCCGGTCTCGACCCTCTGCGTCGGCCAGGCTGCCTCGATGGGCTCACTCCTGCTGACGGCCGGCGAGAAGAGCATGCGATTTGCGCTCCCGAACGCCCGAATCATGGTCCACCAGCCTTCCGGCGGCTACCAGGGGCAGGTCACGGACATCATGATCCACGCCCGCGAGAGCGAGGCCCTCAAGCGCCGGTTGAACGAAATCTATGTTCAGCACACCAGCCAGCCTTACGAGGCAATCGAGCGGGCCCTGGAGCGCGACAATTTCATGACCGCCGAGGCTGCCCAGGAGTTCGGCTTGATCGACCAAGTGATCTCCAAGCGCCCCGAGCCGGCAGCCACTCCGGTCTAACCCTTAAATCCTGGGGACAAATTCCTCCAGGGTGCGTCTTTTTGGCGGGCAATTCCGTTTCTATTGATCCCGTGCCCTGCGCGTGATTGCATGTGGATTCGGAAAACGTGGCGATTTGATCGTTCAATTCTTAGCGACGGAACCTTTCGTTAGGCCCGCCGCTCATAAACTTAGAAGAAGTGCTGGGCCGGAAGGGCCGTCCCGGTGCGGATTGGAGATGTGATAATGACCAAGGCTGGCGGCAACGACTCCAAGAGCACGCTGTACTGCTCCTTTTGCGGCAAGAGCCAGCACGAGGTTCGCAAGCTGATCGCTGGCCCGACGGTTTTCATCTGCGATGAATGCGTCGAGCTCTGCATGGACATCATCCGCGAGGAGTCGAAATCGTCTCTCGTGAAGTCCCGCGACGGGGTTCCAACCCCGAAGGAAATCAGCCGCGTTCTGGACGACTATGTGATCGGCCAGGAGCACGCCAAGAAGGTGCTCTCGGTAGCAGTCCACAACCATTACAAGCGCCTGGCCCATGCGACGAAGCACAACGACGTCGAGTTGGCCAAGTCGAACATCCTGCTGATCGGACCGACCGGCTCGGGCAAGACCCTGCTGGCCCAGACCCTGGCCCGGATCCTCGACGTGCCGTTCACCATGGCGGACGCCACGACTCTGACCGAGGCTGGTTACGTTGGCGAGGACGTGGAGAACATCATCCTCAAGCTGCTCCAGGCCTCCGACTACAATGTCGAGCGGGCGCAGCGCGGCATCGTCTATATCGACGAGATCGACAAAATCTCCCGCAAGTCGGACAATCCCTCGATCACCCGTGACGTGTCGGGCGAGGGCGTGCAGCAGGCGCTCCTGAAGATCATGGAAGGCACCGTCGCCTCCGTGCCTCCTCAGGGTGGCCGCAAGCACCCGCAGCAGGAGTTCCTTCAGGTCGACACCACGAACATCCTGTTCATCTGCGGCGGTGCCTTCGCGGGCCTGGAACGGATCATCGCAAGCCGCGGCAAGGGCACGTCCATCGGCTTTGCGGCTTCCGTGAGTTCCCCGGACGACCGTCGGACGGGCGAGATCTTCCGCGAGGTCGAGCCCGAGGATCTGCTGAAATTCGGCCTGATCCCTGAGTTCGTCGGCCGTCTGCCGGTCCTGGCGACGCTGGAAGACCTGGATGTCGACGCCTTGAAGACCATTCTGCAGGAGCCGAAGAACGCCCTGGTCAAGCAGTATCAGCGCCTCTTCGAGATGGAGAACGTCCAGCTCACGTTCCAGGACGAGGCCCTGACCCTCATCGCCAAGAAGGCAATCGAGCGGAAGACGGGCGCCCGCGGCCTGCGGTCCATCATGGAAGGGATCCTGCTGGAGACCATGTACGACCTGCCTGGCCTCGATTCGGTCGAGCAGGTGGTGATCGGGCCCGAGGTGGTGGAGGGCAAGGCCAAGCCGCTCTTCATCCACGGCGAGCGCAACGATCAGGCCGCGAGCGCCAGCGCCTAGAGAATCGGCTCGGGGGCTCCTTATGAACCCAACCGTTGCGGGCGATCTTCTTGAAAGGTTGAGCCCGCAACGCCACATTATCTCCTGCGCCGAAGCTGTCCGCTCATCTCCCGAGGGATGGCCCGGCGTACCGGATGCAGCCCATAACAAAAGCCTGAGCATTCCGGTTATCCGTCTGAGGTCCAGCTCATGTGAGGGGATTCCCGGACGCAGTCAAAAGGAAGTCATCTCATGACACAATCGAAGCCACGTCAGCCTGTTGTTTCAGGCTCGACCGGAACCTATGCGGTTCTGCCTCTGCGCGACATTGTTGTCTTTCCGCACATGATCGTGCCGCTCTTTGTCGGCCGTGAAAAGTCGATCCGCGCGCTTGAGGAAGTGGTCAAGGGGGACCGTCATATCCTTCTGGCAACCCAGATCGATGCAACGGATGACGATCCGGCAACGGATGCCATCTACAAGGTCGGCACCCTGGCCAACGTGCTCCAGCTGCTGAAGCTGCCGGACGGCACCGTGAAGGTGCTGGTCGAAGGCGCGAGCCGCGCTCAGGTGAAGACCTATACCCGCACGGATGAATATTACGAGGCCGAGGCCGAGGCTCTGCCCGACTCGCTCGGTGACCAGGTGGAGGCCGAGGCGCTCGCCCGCTCCGTGGTGTCCGAGTTCGAGAACTACGTGAAGCTCAACAAGAAGGTTTCGCCCGAGGTTGTGACCGCGGTGACCCAGATCGACGAGCCGGCCAAGCTCGCCGACACCATCGCTTCGCACCTCGCCATCAAGATTGCCGACAAGCAGGCGATCCTCGAGACCCCGACCGTCGCCCAGCGCCTGGAAAAGGTTCTCGGCATGATGGAGAGCGAGATTTCGGTTCTCCAGGTCGAGAAGCGCATTCGTACCCGCGTGAAGCGTCAGATGGAGAAGACACAGCGCGAGTACTACCTCAACGAGCAGATGAAGGCGATCCAGAAGGAGCTCGGCGACGACGAAGGTCGCGACGAGCTGGCCGAGCTCGAGGAGAAGATCGAGAAGACCAAGTTCACGAAGGAAGCCCGCGAGAAGGCGATGGGCGAGCTCAAGAAGCTCCGCCAGATGTCGCCCATGTCGGCGGAAGCCACCGTCGTGCGCAACTATCTCGACTGGCTGCTCGGGATCCCGTGGAACCGCCGCTCGAAGATGAAGAAGGACCTGAAGGCCGCCCAGGATCTGCTCGATGCGGATCATTACGGCCTCGACAAGGTCAAGGAGCGTATCGTCGAGTACCTGGCCGTGCAGCAGCGCGCCAACAAGCTCACGGGTCCGATCCTCTGCCTCGTCGGTCCTCCCGGCGTGGGTAAGACCTCGCTCGGCAAGTCAATCGCCAAGGCCACGGGCCGCGAGTTCGTGCGCATGTCGCTTGGCGGCGTTCGCGACGAGTCCGAGATCCGCGGCCACCGCCGGACCTATATCGGCTCGATGCCCGGCAAGATCATCCAGTCGATGCGCAAGGCTAAGACGTCCAACCCGCTCATCCTGCTCGACGAGATCGACAAGATGGGCATGGACTTCCGCGGCGATCCGTCGGCAGCCCTTCTGGAGGTCCTCGACCCTGAGCAGAACTCGACCTTCAACGACCATTACCTGGAGGTCGATTACGACCTGTCCAACGTGATGTTCGTGACGACGGCCAACACGCTCAACATTCCCGGCCCGCTGCTCGACCGTATGGAAGTGATCCGCATCGCGGGTTACACGGAGGAGGAGAAGGCCGAGATTGCCCGCACCCACCTGATCCCGTCCTCCATGCAGAAGCATGGTTTGGCGCAGAAGGAGTGGAAGATCGGCGACGAGGCTCTCCTCATGCTGATCCGCCGCTACACCCGCGAGGCGGGCGTGCGTAACCTCGAACGCGAGCTGGCCAACCTCATCCGCAAGGCCGTGAAGGAGATCCTGATCTCCAAGGTCAAGTCGGTGGAGGTCACGACCGATAATCTGCCGGAGTTCCTGGGACCCCCGCGCTATCGCTACGGCGAGGCCGAGACCGAGGACATGGTTGGTGCGGTCACGGGCCTTGCTTGGACCGAAGTGGGCGGCGAACTGCTGACCATCGAAGGCATCATGATGCCGGGCAAGGGCAAGATGACTGTCACGGGCAACCTGCGTGACGTCATGAAGGAATCGATCTCGGCCGCGGCATCTTATGTCCGCTCCCGGGCCCTCGATTTCGGCGTCGAGCCGCCCATGTTCGACCGTCGTGACATACACGTGCACGTGCCGGAAGGCGCGACGCCCAAGGATGGCCCCTCGGCCGGCATTGCCATGGCAACCGCCATCGTTTCCGTCATCACGAGCATCCCGGTTCGCCGCGATATCGCCATGACGGGCGAGGTGACGCTGCGGGGCAGGGTGCTGCCCATCGGCGGGCTGAAGGAGAAGCTTCTCGCGGCGCTTCGCGGCGGCATGAAGAAGGTCCTGATTCCCGAGGAGAACGCCAAGGACTTGGCCGACATCCCGGCAAGCGTGAAGAACGGGCTCGAGATCGTGCCGGTTTCCATGATGGATCAGGTTCTCCAGCATGCCCTCGTGCGCATGCCGGAGCGGATCGAGTGGGATGAGGCTTCGGTTCTCAAGGGCCCGAAGCCTGCTGTCGAGGACGACTCAACCGGGGTTGTTGCGCACTAAAGCATCAACCTGACGCAACGACAGAAGCCCCCGAACGTGAGTTCGGGGGCTTCTTTTTTGGCAAAAATTGCTAAAAAACGGCTGATTTCAGCCACTTCGGGGCTTGCCTACGGACAAGCTTTGCGCCAAACGGGTGGTCCCTGAAACGGTGGACCATTTCCTTTTGCGGCTGCCGTGATCACTGGAGGATAAGACATGAATAAAGGCGAGCTCGTTGCGGCCGTCGCCGACAAGGTGGGCCTTTCGCGTGGCCAGGCTGGTGACGCGATCGACGCCGCCATCGAGGCGATCACCGGCGCTCTGAAGAAGGGCGACGAGGTCAAGATCGTCGGCTTCGGCACTTTCGTGGTGACCAACCGCGCCGCCGGTGAGGCGCGCAACCCGCGCACCGGCGAGAAGGTCAAGGTTCCCGCTTCCAAGACCCCCAAGTTCCGCGCAGGCGCTGGCCTGAAGGACGCCGTCAACGCGAAGTAATCGCTTTTAGACGGTGTTTGCTTGCAAAGAAGGCCAACGGCGCTTGCGTTGTTGGCCTTCTGTTTTTATGTCAGGCCTGTCGGGCGGTTAGCTCAGCTGGTAGAGCATCGGTTTTACACACCGCAGGTCGGGGGTTCGAACCCCTCACCGCCCACCATTCCCGAATCGTGTGACCGCTTTGGGCGCCTGTCAGGACGGACCGTTCCCGCCGTCGTCCATCAGCCGGTCGGGCACCTTCTCCGGTGCCACTTGCTGTTCCAGATCCTCAAAAGCGGGTCATTGGCTTCCTTGATGCCGAGATGCTCGGCAATGGCGCGGGTCAGCGTCAGGAGCCGTGCGATCTCATGTTTCGAGAGAAGATTGGTCTGGAGGTCAAGCTCGGAGCGGCGGTCCGCCTCCGCGGCCGCGCGGTTCTGGCTGATCAGAACGAAAGTGGAGAGAGATTGCCTCCACGGATGCGAAGGTCGCAAGGATCACGAAGGTCGGATCGAAGACTGAAACACCGGGAATGATCCCAAGGTTGGCGGCAATCCAACCGCTGACCAAGGCAAGGTGTATGTAGGCGAAGGCCAGGCTGCCTGTGAAACGGGTGCTTCCCTGGGCAATCCTGTCCTGAAGACTGGCCTTTCTCTCCTCCTCCTGGCGTTTGTGGCGCAGGGCGTCGATATTTCGCTCCAGCACAGAAGCGAACATATTCGGTTCAATCGGGGGGCGCCTGGGGCTTTCACGCCATGCCTTCGCCGCGTGCTTCCCTATGGTCTTTGTCACGGCATCACTCTCCATGGCCCCGTTCCGGCTGGATTGAAACGGCTGGCCAGCGCAACAGTTCAGCTGTGAAAGGTCGGCTCAAATTGTGGGATGGAACGCCGCACCCTGAAACAATCCGTTTTCCAGAGGGTTGGACAAGATCCCTCCAAGGATTGCTCCTGAGACTTGGACCCGCTCCAGCACTTACTGGAGCGGGGCTTTTTCAATCGGCTGGTGCTTCAGCGTATGGTGTTCTGCGTATCCTCGAGCAGGGCGATGTGCTGGCGGATGTGCTTACGGGCCATCTTGGCGAGATTCACATGCTCGCGGCTCTGGGGATTGGACTGCAGATAGCGCTCTTGGACCTGCAGCAGATCGCGGTGACCCTGGAGTTGCGCTTCCAGGTACATCTTGTCGAATTCGGCGCCAGCCTGCCGATTCTGCATCTTCTGCATCAGGTCGTGGGCGCTGGCATCCATCTGCATGGCGGGCTGCCCCGACTGGCTGCTTACCGACCCCGTCGCGGCGGTTCCTCCCGGGTCCATCATGGAGCGTAGGACTTCCGACAGGGTGGTTTGCTCCTGAACCTCGAAATTGGCGAAGCGCTTTAGGTCCTCATTACGAACCTTGCTATCGCCATGCGGCTCGATTCCAGAACCTACGCCCCGCCTCCAGACCTAGGCGGTAATTGGTGCCGTCATTGTGCCGTCACAAAGCCAAACAAAAAAGCCGCCTCAACGGGCGGCTTCCTGTAGCCTCCTGATTTCTCAGGAGAAAGAATGGTCGGAGCGAGAGGATTTGAACCTCCGACCCCTAGTCCCCCAGACTAGTGCGCTAACCGGGCTGCGCTACGCTCCGACGCCTTTAACGGCTTGCTTCAATTAGCTCTGGCGCTTGCGCTGTGCAACCCCCGAAATTCACTTTGGCAGATGTCCTGATAGACCTTAGAGATAAAACTCTATCGGGCCAGAGGCGAGCGGGCGATCCGGACTCTCGTGAGGGTAGACCCCGTGACGGCAATGCGCGCGGCCTCGAACGAAGGCGGAGCGGTACGGCCTGTCCCGTTGCTGAAGCCGTAGGGCTCCAGGGGCAGCCCCCTTTGATCTCGGTCTAGGTCGTTGTTCCCGTTGGTGTCCTGGAAGACGGCGATCGCATATGATCCTTCAGGGACATCCGGGAACAGAACCTGGAACTCCGCCGCCGGAGGCTGGACCTCCTGGCTATACCGGCAGGAGCCGAAATCCAGGGATCCGGTGCAGATGCCGACCAGAACAGTGCCCTGCCCAGGATTGGCGCCTTCCACCTGCACGGTTAGCGGAACTGCCTCTGCTCCGCTCACGAGTATGAGAACCGCGATCATTCCGACGGTTGATCGAAGCATGGATGGTGCCCCTGGTTGGATTCTGCGCCGAAGACGGCTGGACAAGACAAACTTGGCGCTTGGGTTCGAGAATGCGAGGGCATCCGGCATCTAAAGCGATCACATCAATGCGGGCTCTCTTCCCGAAACCCGAATTGGAGCTAGGTTCCTGACGTGAGGCAGCCTGACTGCCAAGGTCGACTTCCCCAGGAGCCAGCCATCCCTGAACGTCAAAACCTGTCGACGATGCTCGAGCCGGTACTCACACATCCGGAGCCGTCCATTGCAGTTATGAGCGGCGTTCATGTTCGCCTGGGTGGGCGCGAAATTTTGCAGGGATTGAACCTTACTCTGAACCAGGGCGAGATTTTCGCTCTGCTCGGCCGCAACGGTACGGGCAAGACCACCCTGATGCGGCTCCTGACGGGACAGCTTCGGTCGACATCAGGCGATGTGCGGGTGTTCGGACGCGACCCGGGCCGAGAGGCCGAGCCCCGGCGGATGATGAGCCTGGTTCCGCAGGATATAGCCCTCTATCTGCGCCTGACGGTCCGGGAGAACCTGGAAGTGATGGCCGGGATGGCAGGGCTATCGAAGCGGGAAATTTCCCCGCGTGTCGAAGAGGCCATGGCGCTCGTGCAAGTGACGGGCCGCCAGCACGAGTTGATTGATCACCTCTCCGGCGGATACAAGCGCCGGGCCAACATTGCCGCAGCCCTGCTGACCCGGCCCCGGCTCCTGTTGCTTGACGAGCCCACCGTCGGTGTGGATGTGGATGCCCGACTGTCGCTGCACCGAACCTTGAAGCGCCTGCGGGATGACGGCACATCCATTCTGCTTACGACCCATGACCTCGACGAGGCCAGGACATTGGCGGATCGGATCGGCATTCTGGCATCGGGCCGGATGGCCGAGGAGGGGCCTGTCGAGGGCATTCTCCGCCGCATGTTCGGTGATAGGCGCGAGGTCTTGGCAACGTTGAGCCGGGAGCCGGACAATGCCGTGAAGAGCGCTCTTGAGCGATTGCGATTCGCGCCGACGCTCAACCCGCTGGAATGGACCTCGTGGTCGACCGGCATGGAGAGCTTCGCGTCCTTGCCCGTCGCGCTCCGGCGGCATGGCATCGATCTGCACGAGATTCGCCTGCGGGAGCCGGGGCTTGAGCATGTGCTGGCCCATGTCGAGGGAGCGAGCTCATGATATTACCGGCAGCACGGGTCATGTTTCTGACCCTGCTCAGGGATCGCGGCGCGCTCGCCATGGCGTTCGTGCTGCCGCCGCTGATCTTCGTTATTTTTGCGGCAATCTTCTCCTCCGCCGGCGGCGACCAGCTCCGGCTTCATGTGGGTGTCGCCGACATGGCGCGAACCCCAACGACCGCGCAGCTGGTTCAGGTGCTGAGGCAGGAGCCGACGCTGCGTGTCACCTACAGCGATGATGCAACGGATGAGAGCGTGCGCGGCCTCGTCAAGGACGGCGCCGTCGATCTGGGGCTCATCCTCAGGAGCGACCTGAACGCACGCGGGGCTGGTGCTCCTGTCCTACTGGTCACCCACGAGGCACGGGCGATTGCTGGTGCGATCATGGCAGGCCAGCTGCAGCGGCTGCTGGCCGTCCACATGCCGGACGTAGCCTTCGCCCAGGTGCTGGCGGATCTGGAGGCCATTGGTGGAATCACATCCGAGCAGCGGGTCTGGATCGACGAGACATTCAAGGAGAAAGCGGACGAGACCCGCAGCGATCCGCACATGCGGGACGCAGGCTTGGTCGCCACCGAATCCGCCCTTCCGCAGAATGCCGGATGGGCGGTGTCCTATTACGCCGGTGCCGTCGCGGTGATGTTCCTGCTTCTGGCCGCCGTGCAGGGAGCCGTTGGGCTCATCGAGGAGCGGCGCCTTGGCGTCTATGACCGCCTGCTCTCGGGGCCAAATGCCATTGCAAGGATCATCCTAGGCAAGTTCCTGTTCCTCGTCGCGCAGGGAAGCGTGCAGGCCGCCCTGGTCTTTGCTGCAGCGTACCTTCTCTATGGAGTGGATTTCATCGCCTCCTTCGGACCATGGCTCACGACGACGCTCGCGGTCGCTGCCGCGACGTCTGGCTTGGCACTGGCCCTGTGCGTCGTCTGCTCCTCGCGACAGCAGGCGCAGGTGCTGTCCACCTTCGTGGTGCTCATCCTGTCTGCCGCAGGCGGCAGCATGGTTCCGCGCTTCTTCCTGCCACCCTGGCTGCAAGAGGCTGGATGGTGGACGCCGAACGCCTGGTCGATCCAGGCCTATTCATCGGCGCTGACGCCAGGATCATCCCTCACGTCGCTCTGGACAGCATGGACAATCCTGGCCGCCATGGCGGCAGGGGCGTTGCTCTTCAGTCTGGCGATTTCGCTTCGCCGCCGCTCCATCTGACCATACGAGGTTCAGGTGCCTCGCTCAGGAGGAAGCATCCAGCTTCTGTCTCTGACCTGACATTTGGATGTCATCGCTCTCGGTGTCGGGTTGTTCGGAGCCGCGTTCGAGGTCAAACATCAAATCGTCGGCCATCTGCTGCAGCCGAACGCGGTCAGTGTCGGAAAACTCACGCGGTTCCATGTCGATGACGCACAAGGACCCCAGGGCCAAGCCTGAGGATGTGCGCAGGGGCGCTCCGGCGTAGAACCGAATGCCCTTTTCGAGCACGAGTGGATTGTCCGTGAACCGGGGATCCTTGGTCACATCCTCGGATACCACGACCTCATCTGCCGCCATCACGTGTCCACAGACCGATTCCTCGCGAGGGACCGGATGGCCGGCGTTCGGATTCGGCGACAGGCTTTGCGCGCCGGGCATGACCTGCTGCTCGTCGGTGATTAGTGACACCAGGGCAATCGGGGCGCCGAATGTTTCGGCAACCCGTTTCGTCACCTCATCGAACGAATGACCGCGGCCTCCAGCTAGTCCCAGGTGGTGCAACGCGGCGAGCCGCTCGTGCTCGTTGTCGATGGTTGCCGTCAATGGGCGTCCATTCGCGTCGGAGGCATTCTCCTTGTGCGCAAGCCACGCATCGACTTGGTTCACGCACACGTCGAGCGACAGGATCGCCGCGTCGGCAGACATCTGCCGGGCCATGTCCTCCGTATGGGTGCCCTGGGGTGGCGCGTTCCAACAGCAGACGATCAGCTTTACATGCGGCGCACGCCGGCGCAGGCGACGGCAGATGTACCGCGCGAAGACCTGCGGCTGTGGATGAAGATAGGACAGGCAGACGACCTCGACACCTGTCAGATCGAGCTGCGCCAAAGCACCCTCGGTCACTGAAATCGGCGGCAGGACCCGCGCCCCATTTCCGTTTTCCTCAAGAACCTGTGCCAGCATTTCGGCCGCAGCCCGATCGAGCTCCGTCCGGCCTGCAATGCAGAGAATGGGTTTGTTCGGAGCAGCCGTAGACAGGTCCTTGCCGGAATTGACGGCCTCATCGGACGATGGGGCCTTCTCCTGAATGTGGTCCTCAACCTCCCTGACAACACAGATGGCGGTATTGGCGACCAAACGCCGGTAGTTGGTGTCGGTCGTGCTCCGCTGCCGGTCGTTCTCGGCGAGCCGGAGGGCCGGGATCGCCACGTGATCGTAGAACTCACGGGAGGAATGCTCATCCACGTAATCCTCGGCGATCTCGGTGGCTTCTTCCAGATTGCCGGCCAGCAGACGCTGGTACAGGCGCTCCTCGGGAGCAAGGACCGGATCGCTGCCGAGAAGCACACCGAGAAACTCGAGCTGAGGCACGTAACGGCCGATCACGACAAGGCAAACCGTCAGCGGCGTGGCGAGAAACAGGCCGACCGGTCCCCACAGGGTGGTCCAGAAGATCGCCGCCATGATAATGGCGAGCGAAGACAGTCCCGTGCTCGATCCATAGAGCCACGGCTCGATGACATTGTTGCTGATCAGTTCGGCCACAACAAAAAGACCGATGACCCACAGCAGCATCGACCAGCCGGGATCAACCGCAATTGCGAGTGCGATAGGAAAGAGCGCGGCCAGAAATGGGCCAAGATACGGCACGAAACGCAGCACAGCGGCGAGCAGGCCCCAGAGGATGGCGTTGGGCACACCGATGAGGTAGAGGCCGATGCCGATCGGGATTCCATAGGTGAAGTTCACCATCATCTGCATCAGCAGGTAGCGGCTCACCCGCGCGGCCGCATCGTTGAGGGCCTGGGTGCTCTTCTGCAGATCGCCTGCGCCGGCGAGTTTGATGAAGCGGTCGCGCAGATCCTCCCGCTCGAGAAGGACGAAGATCACGAAAATGATGACCAGGCCTGCGGTCGCCAAAGGAGCGAGCAGGGGGCCGACGATAGTCTGAATGATTTCGAGCGGTTTCGCTTGAGGCGGCTCGATCCTGACCGCCATGGGCTCCTGCGGAGCTGGAACATTGCCCAAGCTTCGTGGCCCAGGCGGCTCGGCAGGCTTGTCGTCTCCGGAGATTTCCTTGCTCAGATCCTGAATCGTCGTAGTGACCTTATCGACCACGCCGCCTCCAGGGGCGGAAGCCTGAAGGGATCGGATCTTCTCGGTGATTGTGGTCTGGTAGCTCGGAAGATTGTTGGCGAGCTGAACCAACTGGCGTCCCACCACGAAGGCGATGCCGCCGATCAGGATGAAGGCGAGGGTCACCGCAATGATGACAGCGGCGATCCTAGGCAGCTTCAGCCGCCTGAGCCAGTTCACCAGGGGTGTCAGGGCAAAGCTTAGGAGAATGGCCAGGGCGAATGGGATGAAAATATCCTGCCCGAGATAAAGCCCTCCGATCGCCAGCACGATGCCGCCGACCGTGAACATCGAAGAGCTTGCAGGCGGTGGAGCCGGCTGAGGGGCAGGGAGAGCCGGGTCGACCATGCGGGGTGCTTTCCAGTTGAGCTGTCATGCAGACAACTCGGCAGCACCTTGTTGGATCCGGCAGACTTAAGCGGGCAGGGGCCAGGGTGACAGGATCAGGCTCCCTTCGACGCCTGACGCCACGCGTCGAGATCGTCCAGGGACAGGTTCGAGCCGCAGAGAACGAGGCCGATCACGCTGTCGTCGGAGAGCGAGGGAGCGACGATTTCAGCTGCGGTCAGCACACAGGCGGCAGCCGGTTCGCAGAGGAGCTTTTCCTTCTGCAGAAGCCAGCTCACGTCGGCGATCACCGGCTCGTCCTCCACGAGAAGGATCTCCTTCAGAAAGAGCTTGGCGCCGGCGACCGTCCTGTGGGTTGCGAACGGAGCGCCAAGGGTCCGGGCGATGGAGGTCGGGCGGATCGTGACCGGCTCACCGGCCTTCAGCGCTTCCGTCATGGTCGGCGCGCCGACGGTCTCGACACCGTAGACGGTCATTGAGGGCCGCTTTGCCTTCAAGGCGGCTGCGACGCCGGACATGAAGCCGCCGCCGCCGATGGAGACGAATACGTGGGTAAGGTCGGGAACGTCCTCCAGGAATTCGAGCCCGAGGGTGCCATGACCCGCAATGATCGCCGGGTCGTCGTAAGGGTGAACGAAGAGCCGACCTTGGCGCTGGTAGTCCTCCGCCTTGGCGAAGGCTTCAGCGGCATCGTCGCAGAGTTCGATGTGAGCGCCGTATTTCGTCGCGAGATCCACGTTGAAGCGCGGTGTCACCTTCGGCATCAGCACGAGGGCGTCGAGGCCCAGCGTACCGGCGACCCGCGCGACCGCGATGGCATGGTTGCCGCCCGACACCGTCACCAGCCCGCGGCGGCGTTCCTCGTCGCTCAAGGTCAGCACCTTGTTGAACACGCCGCGCACCTTGAACGAACCCGCCAGCTGCAGGGCCTCCATCTTCAAGGCCGTGCGCCGGCCGAGCCGCGCCGAGACCTCGGGGCTGTCGAAGGCCGGCGTGCGCCGGACACGTCCGGCGATGCGGCTGCGGGCGGCTTCGATATCGGCAAGCGTGACGTCAAAGGTGGTCATCGTGTCTCCGTCGGGGCGGAAGTGAAGTGGGCGGATCATGGTCGCGTGCACCCTGCCGCGTCAACTGGCACGCCAGCAGTTGATGGGCGATAAATCCGGCTTGACCCGCCGCGCCATAGGGTCGGATGCTCACGCCTTTCCTTGGGAGAAGCACGACATGTCCTTTATCGCCCCGCGAGATGCTCGCGCGTCTGGTTGCCTTTCCGACCGTCTCGACGAGCAGCAATCTCGACATCATCAACTTCTGCCGGGACTGGCTCAACAGCCATGGGGTGGAGAGCACCCTCGTCATGAGCCCGGACGGCGACAAGGCCAATCTCTACGCCACAATCGGTCCGCAGGTGGAGGGCGGGATCGTGTTTTCCGGCCATACGGACGTAGTGCCGGTGGAAGGCCAGAACTGGACCACCGATCCCTGGACCCTCACCGAAAAGAACGGCCGCCTCTACGGACGCGGCTCGGCCGATATGAAGGGCTTCGATGCGCTCGTTCTGGCGCTGGTGCCCGAGATGGTGAAAGGGCCCCTGAAGCGGCCGGTCCATATCGCGCTCTCCTATGATGAGGAGATTGCCTGCAGGGGTGCGCCCTCCATGGTGGCGGCCATGGCGCGATCACTCCCGAAGCCCGCTGCCGTCATCGTAGGCGAGCCGACCCGGTATGCGGTGGTGACCGGTCATAAGGCTTCCGTGCAGCTGCGCACCCAGGTGACCGGTTACGCAGTCCATTCCAGCCGGATCGACCAGGGGGTGAGCGCGGTCATGAACGCGGCCCGCCTGATCGCCTGGCACGAGGACGTCATGGATGAGAACCGGCGCCAGGCCGATCCGGCCAATCCTTTCGAGCCGCCCTACACGACGCTGCATTGCGGCATGGTGGCGGGTGGCAATGCCGCCAACGTGGTGTCGTCTTCGGCGTGGTTCTTCAGCGACATCCGGGCGATCCCAACGGAGAGCCCGCGCGACTATCTGGATCGATACGAAGCCTATATCCGGGAGGTCGTCGAACCGCGAATGAAGGCGATCAGGCCTGAGTCCGGGGTTGCCGTGGAACTCATCGCGGAGGTGCCTGGTCTCAGGCCCGAGACGGACGGGGATGCCGAGCGTCTCATGCGCCGCTTCACCGGAGACAACGGCACCCATGTAGTCTCGTATGGCACCGAAGCTGGCATCTTCCAGCGGGCCGGATGGTCGACCGTCGTCTGCGGCCCGGGAGACATCGCCCAGGCCCACCAGCCGGACGAGTATATCGAGATCAGCGAGCTGGAGGCAGGCGAGCGCTTGCTGCGCCGCATCATTGGAGAGCTCTGTGCCTAAATGGTAAGCAGGGTGGTCCAAGTCAGGGCTAGACCGCCGGCCACTTTCCTGCCTACCTTCATGCCCGACGGAAGGAACACGGCCCGAGCCGGGCTTCCGACAAGAAGAACTCCGCGCAAAGACGTGGAGCTTCCAGAGGAGAAAGACATAACATGACGAAGCGTTCGAAATTTCTCGCTGCCACGGTTGCGACGCTCATGATTGGCGCAGCCCTGCCGGCGATGGCCGTAACCCTACGCTATGCCAATCAAGGCGACCTCAAGTCGCTTGATCCCTATACCCTCAACGAGACCACCACGATTGCACATCACGGGCACGTCTACGAGGGCCTGACCAAGCGTGACAAGGACCTCTCCATCATTCCGGGCCTCGCCGAGCGCTGGGAGATCAGTGAAGACGGCCTCACCTGGCGCCTGTTCCTGCGCAAGAACGTGAAGTTCCACAATGGCAACCCGTTCAATGCGGATGACGTGATCTTCTCGGCCACCCGCGTGCGCGCCCAAGGCTCTAACTTCCAGACCCGCGTTCCCAGCGGCTCCGAATGGGTCAAGGTCGACGATTATACAGTCGACGTGAAGCTGAAGTCTCCGAACCCGATCATGAATGCCCAGTGGGATACCTGGTACATCATGGACAAGGAGTGGGCGGAGGCGAACAACAGCGTTGCGCCGACCCCGGCTGCTGCGACGACGCCGAGCTACGCGTCGCTGAACGCCAATGGCACCGGCCCGTTCAAGATCGAAAGCCACCAGCCGGGCGTGAAGACCGTCTTCAAGCCCAACAAGGACTGGTGGGGAAAGGTCGAGCATAACCTGGACGAGATCGTCTTCACCCCCATCGCATCGGACGCCACACGCGTGGCAGCGCTGCTCTCCGGCGAGGTGGACGTGGTCGAGCCGGTTCCGCTGCAGGACGTCCAGCGCGTCAACAGCAGCGCCAACGCGAAGGTGCAAGCGGGCCCCGAACTGCGCACCATCTTCCTCGGCTTCGACCAGACCCGCGACGAGCTTCTGTTCTCGAATGTGAAGGGCAAGAATCCCTTCAAGGACAAGCGTGTGCGCGAGGCCTTCTACAAGGCCATCGACATCGAGACCATCAAGTCCCGCGTCATGCGCGGCATGTCTACGCCGTCAGCGCTCATGATCGCCCCGCAACTCTTCAGCCTCTCGAAGGACTTCGAGCGTCCGAAAGCCGACGTTGAGGGAGCAAAGAAGCTCCTGGCCGATGCCGGTTATCCGAACGGGTTCGAGGTCGGCATGGATTGCCCGAACGACCGTTACGTCAATGACGAGGCGATCTGCCAGGCCGTCGTCGGCATGCTGGCTCGCGCCGGCGTCAAGGTTAACCTGATGGCCCAGCCCAAGGCGCAGTATTTCGCCAAGGTGCTGAAGTCGGGTAACTACAACACCTCGTTCTATCTGCTGGGCTGGACGCCGGGCACCTTCGACAGCCACAACGTGCTGTTCGACATCGAGGGCTGCCGCAACGATCCGAACTCATCGCGCGGCGAGTCGAATCTCGGCAACTTCTGCAACAAGCAGCATGACGAGCTGACCGACAAGATCCTGGTTGAGAGCAACAAGGAGAAGCGCGACCAGATGATCAAGCAGGCCTTCCAGATCACCTTCGACGAGTACGGCTATATTCCGCTGCACCAGCAGGCTCTGGCCTGGGGCGTGTCGAACAAGGTCAACCTGGTCCAGCGCGCCGACAACCAGGTGCTGCTCTACTGGGCTCAGAAGAAGGAATAGTTAGCGCCTGATCGCATGTCCCGGGCAGCGTGCTGCCCGGGACAATTCATTCGAGGGCCCCGGACGACAAACTTTTCCGAGGCATAGCGATCAAGAGATTTGTGCATGTTTGCTTTTGTTATCCGGCGTGCCCTCCAGGCTATCGGCGTTCTCCTGGCCGTCGGCATCATTTCGTTTGCGATGTTCCGCTTTGCCGGCGATCCGGTGAACCAGATCGTCTCCCTGGACACCCCCGCGGCGGAGCGGGAACAGGTCCGCCGCTCTCTTGGCCTCGATGATCCGGTTCCGGTGCAGTTCGCGCGCTACCTCTCCAGAGCCGTTCAGGGCGAGTTCGGCGTGTCGTATCAGTTCCGGCAGCCGGTCTCGGATTTGCTGGCCGAGCGCATGCCGGCGACCTTGGAACTGGCCTTCTGCGCGACGCTCTTCGCCATCGGGTTCGGTGTGCTGATGGGCGTCTATTCGGGACTGAAACGGGACAGCTTCTTGGCCAAGGTGTTCCAGACGATCTCGCTGATCGGCATCTCGCTGCCCACCTTCCTAATCGGGATTCTGCTGATCTATCTCTTTTCCGTCATCCTGGGTTGGCTGCCGTCCTTTGGGCGCGGCGACACAGTTCGGCTGGGCTGGTGGTCGACCGGACTTCTCACCACATCGGGCCTGAAGGCCCTGATCATGCCCTCGATCACGCTTGGCCTGTTCCAGATGACGCTGATCATGCGCATCGTCCGGGCAGAGATGCTTGAGGTGCTGCGCACCGACTACATTAAGTTTGCGCGGGCGAGGGGACTCTCCACCCGCGCCATTCATTTCGGGCATGCACTCAAGAATACGCTGGTTCCGGTCATCACCATCGTGGGCTTGCAGTTCGGCTCGGTCATTGCTTTTGCGATCATCACGGAGACCGTGTTTCAGTGGCCCGGCATGGGCCTCCTGTTCGTGCAAGCGGTTCAGAACGTCGATATTCCGATCATGGCAGCCTACCTGATGCTCGTGGCGCTCATCTTCGTTCTGATCAACCTCGCCGTCGACATCCTCTACACGATCGTCGATCCCCGCCTGAGAACGTCCATCCGGCAGCCAGCCTGAGGAGGGAACCATGGCAGATGCAATTCAGGCGGCACCCGCGCCGCATTCCACACCCACCACATGGGCTGGCCGCTTCTTCGACAGCGATGTTTGGGCGAGCTTCAAGCGCTCCAAGCTCACGATGGTGGCCGCCTTCCTGACCGCTCTCTTCATGGCTTCGGCCATCCTGGCAGGATTGCTGTCGCCGCAGGATCCGTTCGATCCGGCGCAGCTGGAGCTTATGAACAGCCGGCTTCCACCGATCTGGGATGCGGAAGGGCAGATGCCTTTCGTGCTGGGCACGGACGAGCAGGGCCGCGATATCTTTTCGGCCATCCTCTACGGCCTGCGGATCTCGCTTGCGGTGGGCATCCTCGGCGTGGCTCTTTCGGCCACTCTCGGGATCACCCTGGGCCTCGTTGCCGGTTATCTGGGCGGCACGGTCGATGCCATCATCATGCGCATCGCCGATGTGCAGCTGACCTTTCCGGCCATTCTGATCGCCCTTCTCGTCGACGGCGTGGTGAAAGCGGTCCTCGGCGGTCAGCTCGATGAGGTGACGACTCTGTCCGTGCTGGTCTTCTCCATAGGCCTGAGCTTCTGGGTTCAATATGCCCGCACCGTGCGCGGATCGGTGATGGTGGAGAAGAACAAGGACTACATCGCCGCCGCCCGGCTCATTGGCTTGCCGACCCCGGTGATCATGTTCAGGCACGTCCTGCCCAACGTCCTGGGGCCGGTTCTGGTGATCGCCACCATCAACCTGGCGCTCGCCGTCATCACCGAGGCGACCCTGTCGTTCCTAGGCACCGGCATGCCCGAGACCATGCCTTCGCTCGGGACGCTCATCCGTATCGGCAACAACTATCTGTTCTCCGGTGAGTGGTGGATCGTGGCCTTCCCGGGCATCGCGCTGGCGGTCCTCGTGCTCGCCATCAACCTTCTGGGCGACTGGCTGCGCGATGCGCTCAATCCGAAGCTGCGATGATGAAGTATCTTATTTTTACATCACTGATGTTACCACTGGGAGCATATGCTCAGGCGCCCGTGTCCGAGAGAGTCAATACAGCCTGCATCTGGAGCCTTGCTAGAATGGTCCAGGTCTACGAAAGGCTCTGCCATCCTGAGGAGCGGAGTGTTTATCGAGCATCCCTGGATGTAAGCGTAACAGCCCTTCATGCGCGAACGCTGGAGCTCGGCACTCTCCCGGATATTGACCGTGTTTCCAGTGAACTGAAGGGACATATGGAGAGCATGTCGGCTATGAACCCTGCTTTCTGTCAGCGTGGCCACATTTACGACATGTCTCGTAAAATGAGACACAGAGGTATCGATGGGATGAAGCAGGATGTGTCCAAGGCTCTAGCGGCGCCCCGCGAGAGACAGACGGTTGGGTGTCTCTGATGGCTGAACCTGTCCTCTCCGTTCGGGATCTGCGCGTCGAGTTCGTCACGCGGCGCGGCATTCTCAAGGCCATCGACGGCATCTCCTTCGACATCGCCAAGGGTGAGGTCCTCGGCGTCGTGGGCGAATCCGGCGCCGGCAAATCCGTGACCGGCTCTGCCGTCATCGGCCTTATCGACCCGCCGGGCCGAATCGCCGGAGGGGAAGTTTTGCTGTCGGGAATGCGCATCGACAACCTGCCGCCGGAGGAGATGCGGCGGGTGCGCGGCAAGCGCATCGGCATGATCTTCCAGGATCCGCTGACCAGCCTTAACCCGCTCTACCGGGTCAGCGAGCAACTCGTCGAGACCATCCGCACCCACACGAATCTCTCAGCCTCGGGGGCGCGCAAGCGTGCGATCGACCTCCTGGCGGAGGTCGGCATTCCGGCACCCGAACGGCGGATCGACAGCTACCCGCACGAATTCTCCGGGGGCATGCGCCAGCGCGTCGTGATCGCACTTGCCCTGTGTGCGGAGCCCGAGCTCATCATCGCCGACGAGCCGACGACAGCCCTCGACGTCTCCGTGCAGGCGCAGATCATATCCCTCCTGAAGCGCCTCGGGCGCGAGCACGGCACGGCCATCATGCTGGTCACGCACGACATGGGTGTGATCGCCGAAACGGCCGACCGTGTGGCCGTGATGTATGCGGGCCGCATTGCCGAGATCGGCCCTGTTCGGGACGTGGTGCAGAACCCGTTGCACCCGTATGCCAAAGGCCTCATGGGCGCAATCCCGTCTCTTGAGAGCGAGACAGACCGCCTCGTGCAGATCCCGGGCTCGATGCCGCGCCTGTCGGCCATTCCGCCCGGCTGCCCGTTCAATCCGCGCTGTCCTTTCGTCTTCGATCGCTGCCGGGTCGAGCGGCCGGAGCCGATCCAGCACAGCGAGCACCGGGTCGCCTGCCATCTCTACGATGAAACTTCCGCCCGACCGGAGGCCGTTGCGTGACCGAGCGTTCCTATATCGAAGTCAAAGACCTGCGCCGCCTGTTCGACGTCTCCAAACCCTGGCTGAACCGGGTGCTGGAAGGCGGCGAGAAGCAATACCTGAAGGCGGTGGACGGCGTTTCCTTCTCCATTGCCAAGGGCGAGACCTTTGCGCTCGTCGGCGAGTCCGGTTCGGGCAAGTCGACGGTCGCCCGCATGGTGGTGGGATTGCTGCCGCCGACGGATGGCGAGGTGGTGATCGATGGCGTCTCCATGTCCAGTAGGGCTGCCTTGGCCGAGCGCCAGCGCCTGCGGCGGCGCATCCAGATGATCTTCCAGGACCCCTATGCCAGCCTCAACCCGCGCTGGCAGGTGGACCGTATCGTCGCCGAGCCGATCCGTGCGTTCCGGTTGATCGAGCGGGAGAAGGAGATCACGGATCGCGTCGGCGAGTTGCTGACCCTCGTCGGGCTTCATCCGGCGGACGGCAAGAAGTATCCGCACGAGTTCTCCGGCGGCCAGCGCCAGCGCGTCGCGATTGCGCGTGCGCTCGCGTCGAATGCGGAGTTCATCGTTTGCGACGAGCCGACCTCGGCGCTCGACGTGTCAGTCCAAGCCCAGATCCTCAATCTCATGCGCGATCTGCAGGATCGTCTCGGCCTGACCTACCTACTCATCAGCCACAACCTCGCTGTCGTCCGTCACATGGCGAGCCGTATCGGCGTCATGTATCTCGGCCGCATCGTCGAGATCTCCAACGGGCGCGAACTCTTCGCCCATCCGAAACATCCCTATACCCGCATGCTTCTCGATGCGGTGCCGGATGTGGGCATGACTGGGCGTCAACGCATTCCGGTGAGCGGCGAGATCCCGAATCCGATCAGCCCACCCTCCGGTTGCACGTTCAACCCGCGCTGCCCCTTTGCCAACGAGCGGTGCCGAGCCGAGATTCCGCCGCTCCTGGGCGGAGTCGCCTGCCACGCCATTCATGAGGGACGCTTGGCGGTGGATGCCGCCGCGTAGCCTCGATGACCTTCGAATATAGTTGACAAAGTCAACTATCTAGCAGAGTCTTTTGGCCAGGGGAGGCGACCATGTCTCAACTGTCCAACTCGTCTATGGATGACCGGGTCGAGAAGATCCGGAAGTTCAACCGTTTCTACACGCGCCACATTGGTCTTCTGAACGAGGGGCTCCTTGAGAGCGAGTATTCCCTTACTGAAGTCCGCATTCTCTACGAGCTGGCCCATCGCGAGCCAATGACAGCGGCTACCCTGGGTCAGGAACTGGGTCTCGATCCGGGGTATCTCAGCCGCATCCTCAAGAAGTTCGACGGCCGCGATCTGCTCCAAAAGTCCCGATCGGATGATGACCGGCGTCAGGTTTTTCTGTCCCTCACCGAGGCCGGACGCGCGGCCTTCGCACCCCTCAACCAAGCGTCAGCCCGTCAGATCGGCGCCATGCTGGCCAAGCTCTCAGGCATTGAGCAAGAGCGGTTGGTGGAAGCGATGAGCATTGTAGAGCGCCTCATCGGTGAGTCAGGGCGGGAAGTTTCTTATAGCCTGCGTCCGCACCGGGTCGGGGATATTGGTTGGATCGCGCACCGGCAGGGGCTGCTCTACGCTCAGGAATATGGGTGGGACGAGACCTTCGAGGCCCTGGTCGCGGAGATCGCTGCCGCGTTTGTCAGAAACTTCGATCCGGCGCAGGAACATTGCTGGATCGCGGAACGGGATGGCGACGTCGTCGGAAGTGTGTTCCTTGTGCGTCATTCGGACGAGGTTGCCAAACTTCGGCTGCTCTATGTGGAGCCTTCCGCGAGAGGGCTTGGTCTTGGGCATCGGCTTGTTGACGAGTGCATTACTTTCGCCAGAGCCAAAGGATACAAGACGCTGACTCTCTGGACCAATGATGTCCTGGTAGCGGCTCGCGGGATCTATCAGGCAGCGGGCTTCCAACTCGTCAGGGAAGAGACGCACCATTCCTTCGGCCAGGATCTCGTCGGGCAGATCTGGAATCTCGAACTGTGAAGCGTCACGACACACTCGCTCTTGTTGCTGCGGCAGTCACGGGTGTCCAGGTCGGGGCCGCCCTTGTGGCGAGCCGCTTCGTCATTCACGACATCGGCCCGGCATCCCTGGCGTTCCTGCGCTATGCCATCGCGGTTCTGTGCCTTGCGCCTTTCGTGATCGCGAGCGCGCGGGTGCGCTTCACATTTCGCGATCTTCTCGCCGTGATGGGGCTCGGGATCGTTCAATTCGGCATCCTCATCGTGCTTCTGAATCTCGGCCTCCAGTTCATATCGTCCACGCGTGCGGCGCTTCTGTTCTCCACTTTTCCATTGCTCACCATGATCATCGCAGCCCTTCTCGGGCGCGAGCGACTGACCGGCGCCAAGTCGGCCGGGGTGACATTGACCGTCGTTGGCGTTGCCATCGCCTTGGGTGAGAGGCTGATCACCGATAACGGAGCAGGCGATGGCCTCGGAGCGCTTCTTGTCCTTGCCGCCGCCCTCTGCGGTGCCGTGAGTTCCGTGCTATATCGGCCCTATCTCTCTCGCTATCCCACCTTGCCGGTTGGCGCCTTGGCGATGCTGGCTTCGGTCGTATTCCTGGCCGGCCCGGCAGGCCTGGAGGGGCTCTTCACGGAAGGAACACGCCTCGATCAGCCCGGCTGGATCGTCGTTCTCCTGATCGGTCTGTCGAGCGGCATCGGCTATGTTCTGTGGCTCTGGGCGCTCAAGCATACGACCCCAACCCGCGTGACGGTTTTCCTCTCTCTAAGTCCTATTACGGCATCGCTGCTTGGAGCGCTCATCCTCAGCGAACCGCTCACCCTCGGTGTCTTGCTCGGCCTTGCTGGCGTCGTAGGCGGATTGTGGCTTGCGACGCGAATGATCGTCGATGAACCAGTCTGATATTTTTCGTTCGTTCAACCGGTTCGGTCAGTGCCGAGAGCGCTCATGATAACGCGGATCTGAAAGTAGCAATCAAGCTGTGCATTTTCTGTATTCGACCGGAATCGAATTTTCTCAAGTTTAGAGAAACTTCAGACTATAATGAATTTTGTGACAGAACTTGATCAATCGCGACAGTAATTGTTCTTGTAAGATAATGTCTCTAAGCTTGGCTATAAAGAAGCTTGGCCTTTCGCGGTGGCAGCATCACAACTCTGTGGGTTGAAAATACGCGTGGGAAACCAATTGGACTGAGCGCGTTGAGCCTGTGTTCTTATGGCGAGAAGCCATGCCTAACCCAAGCATAGGAGACTTCTATGACGAGGATCGCACTCATTGCTGGCGCCGGTCTGATGGCCCTTTCCGGGATTGGCACTGCCGTCGCGCAGCCGGTTTCCGGAACCCCAAACTCTCCCTTCCCGTATGCAGCTCCGCATGAGATCGCCTGGATCAACGGCATGCCGTGCCGGACCATGTACGATTATGGCTCAAAGACCCGTATCCCCGTCGCCTGCGCCACTCCGAGAGGCATCGTCAGCGTATCCCCAATGGGTATGCCCGGTGCTGACATCACTGCCACCGGCAGCATCGCTCCGACCCCTGTCGGGCCCATGATGGGTGCGCCTGTGTCCGGTACCCCAGGTTCGCCGTTTCCCTATGCGGCCCCACATGAGATCCGGACCATAAACGGCGTGCCGTGCCGGACCGTTTACGACTACGGTTCAAAGACCCGTATCCCCGTCGCCTGTGCACAGTAATATCCGTTCTTGCTGACAAAGGGCGTGGACCTGATGGGCCCACGCCCTTTTCATATCGATTGCTCGAGAACAATATGCCTACTCGTCCAAGCGACGATGCTATTCAGCCGCCTGCCTGAGGGGCAGGAAGCCAATGGCTTGGCGCTGCGGCCCGGTCTGCTTGAGGGTGCCGACCAGTTGCTCATATTCCCGCTCCATCTCAGGTGTGACGGAGGGGCGCGTCTCGCGTAGGGACTGTTCGAAATGCGCCATGGTCACGCTCTGCGCCTGAAGCGATACCCGAAGGGCCAGAAGACCGGCCCGGCGGGTGAGGTCCTCAAGATCGGCCCCCGTGTATCGATCAGTCCGTTCGGCGATACTGTCCAGGTCGACATCAGGCGCAAGCGGCATCGCCTTAGTGTGAATGCCAAGGATATGCCGGCGGCCCTTCGCGTCGGGAACCGGCACATAGATCAGTTCGTCGAAGCGACCTGGACGGAGCAGGGCAGGATCGATCAGGTTTGGCCGATTGGTGGCTGCCATGACAACGACACCCTGTAGCTCCTCGAGCCCGTCCATTTCTGCCAGGATCGTGTTGACCACCCGCTCGGTCACGGCTGGCTCTCCCAGTCCGCCGCCGCGTACGGGCGCAAGGGAATCGATCTCGTCGATGAAGATGACCGTAGGGGCAACCTGGCGGGCGCGGGCGAAAAGGCGCGACACCTGCTGCTCGGATTCGCCGTACCATTTCGACAGGAGATCGGAGGACTTCGTGGCGACGAAGTTGGCCTGAGCCTCTCGCGCAACGGCCTTCGCCAGCAGGGTCTTGCCGGTACCTGGCGGGCCGAAGAGCAGGAAGCCTTTGGCGGGCCGAATCCCAAGGCGGCGGAACGATTCCGGGCTCTTGAGGGGAAGCTCCACGCCTTCACGCAGGCGCGTGCGTGCCTCCTCCACGCCGCCGATGTCATCCCAGGTGACGTTGGGCACCTGGATCATGATTTCGCGCAGGGCGGAGGGCTGGACGCGCTTCATGGCGTTCATGAAATCCTGCCGGTTCACCTGCAGGCTCTCGAGCACGTTTGATGGAATACCGTCGCGCAGGTTGATGCCGGGAAGGATCCGCCGGAGCGAGTCCATGGCGGCTTCGCGGGACAGCGCTGCCAGATCTGCCCCGACGAACCCGTACGTGGTGCGGGCCACCTCGGCGAGGTCCACGTCCTCGGCCAAGGGCATGCCGCGGGTATGGATGCCGAGGATCTCACGGCGGCCTGGCTCGTCCGGCACTCCGATGACGATTTCGCGGTCGAACCGGCCCGGGCGGCGCAGGGCTTCGTCGATGGCCTCGCGTCGGTTTGTGGCGCCGATCACCACAATGTTCTGCCGGGGCTCCAGCCCATCCATGAGAGTGAGAAGCTGCGCCACGATGCGCCGCTCGACTTCGCCCGTCACTTCCTCCCGCTTGGGCGCGATGCTGTCGATCTCGTCGATGAAGATGATCGCCGGCACATTCTTCTGCGCCTCTTGGAAAACCTGGCGAAGGCGTTGCTCCGACTCGCCGTAATGGCGGCCCATGATCTCGGGCCCGGCGATGTGATAGAACTGCGCCTCCGTCTCGTTGGCGACGGCGCGTGCCAGCCGGGTCTTGCCGGTGCCGGGCGGTCCATAGAGCAGCACGCCCTTCGGCGGGTCGATGCCGAGGCGCTGGAACAGTTCGGGATGGCGAAGCGGCAACTCCACCATCTCGCGCAGTTGATCGACCGTGGTGCCGAGACCGCCGATATCGTCATAGGTGACATCGGCACGGCGGGCCTCCCGCGGCTCCTCGAATTGCGGACGGAGCTCGATCTCGGTTTCCGCCGTCACGTGCACGATGCCGCGCGGCTGGGTCGTGACGACGACGAGGCGGATCTCCTGCAGACCATAGGCCGGGATGTTGAGCAACCCGCGCAACTCCTCCGGCAGGCGCTGATCGGTCGAACGCTGCGAATAGACCGAGGTTGAGATCACATCGCCTGCCGTGAGCGGGCGCTGGTGGAAGGTGCGCTTCAGAGCATCGCCCGAACCCTGAAGCCGCAGACCCTTTTGCGCCGGTGCGAGCACGACGCGGGTGGCAGGGCGGACATCGGCACGCTTCACCTCCACATGATCGCCGCTGCCGACGCCCGCGTTCACACGCTGCAGGCCGTCGAGACGCACGATGTTGAGGCCCTCGTCCTCCGCATAAGGCGTGACCGCAATGGCTGTGGTATGGCGCTTTCCGATGATCTCGACGGCGTGGCCTTCCTGAACGCCGATCTCAGCCAGAGCTTGTCGGCTCATCCGGGCGATACCGCGTCCGGAATCGTCCGGTCGGGCATTCGCGACTTGGAGCCGTACATTCTGCCCATCCTCTGCCATGGCTGTCTTCCCATCGTTCGAGTGGTCGCTCATGCGATGGCAGAGGCGGGAAGAGGCCGGGGTTCAGGTCTTCCGAGTGCCATGCGGCGGGGCTTCGCTGGCGTTTCAGGAGGCGAAACCGGAGGGCAAACGCAAGATACGTGGAATTGTTGCAGATTCATCGGCAGGTGCCGGAACTACGACGAGGCGTCCCTGACCGGTGTCCAGAGCCTTTGGAGCGACACTTCTATGTCGTCCTCTCCGAGCTCCGAGCTGAGTGCAGGCTTGCTCACAGCCATGAAGGGAGCAATGGTCGGCAGCCTGAAAGTGCCTTCTGCATTCCCCTGCGCCTCAGTCTCCTTCGAGGGAGGGTCTATTAGTTCCCAGCTATCGAAGAGATCCATGGTCGAATGGCCGGGCAGGTCAGGGCCGAGATAAGGGACAATCTCGATCCAGGGACGCCCGTGAGGCCGCGCGGTAATCTTCGTCACTCGTCCGAAGAAATTCGTGAGAGGACAGCGGACGAAATCACCAGGAGCGGGCAGGCGTGTCTTTTCGTATTCCAGTTCGTTTTCGGCCTCGTGAAGCTCCGCCTGCAGCCGGACGATCCGAGCTTCGAGTTCAGCGACACGCTTCGTGCAAGAGCTTTCGTGCTCATGGCTGAACATAGAAACCAGCGCCAGGCTCTTGTCCGAACCGGTGTCCATTCCTGGGATTGCCCTCATGGTCGGCTCTCCAATCCTCCATTGGATTCTGGTGTTTTCCAGCTTCAGAGCAAGACGCGCAGAAGGCTGAGCGGGAACCTAAGCTTGGCGCATGAGGGTTATAGGACTGAGAGACGAAGAGATTGGAGTTGTGATGAAACTTCGGGGCCGCAGGGCAGGGCGGGTAAGCGGCAACATGGCTCTGCTGCTGATGCTGGTGTCGACGGCCTGGGCCCAGACGCCAACAGCTCCGCTGCCGCCACCGCGTCCGGACCGCCCAGTGCCGACCAATCCCGAACCCCAGACCGAAACTCCGCCCGCGACCGAGACACCTGTCGAGAAGAAGGCCTCCGAGGATAACAACGCTCACACGGCCTGTCTCGAAAGCCTCTCTAAGCTGGGATTGCGCTTTGAAACGCGGCCTCCTGTGCAGGAGGGCCGGTGCAGCATCGGAAACCCTGTTCTCCTGTCAGCTCTAGCCAATGGCATCGAGGTTGCTCCCGCGTCGCTCATGGCCTGTCCGGTGGCCGAGAGCCTTGCCCGGTGGATGAGCGAGATGGTCGCTCCTGAGGCTGAGCGTCAGTTCCAGAGCACCCCGACCAAGCTCCTGATTGGAACCTCCTACCAATGCCGTGACCAACGCAATGGCGCCAAGCTCAGTGAGCATGCTCTTGGCAACGGGGTCGATGTCATGGGGTTCGAATTTGCCAAGCGGCCGCCGCTGACAATCGCCTCGCAACCCGAGAGCTCCCCGGAAGCGAATTTTCAATCTGCGATCCAGAAGGCGGCCTGTCCCATCTTCAACACAGTGCTCGGGCCAGGCTCGGATGCAGACCATGGTGATCATCTTCACCTCGATCTGCGTGAGCGCAAAGGCGACTATCGGATCTGCCAGTAGATCACGGGAACAGGGAGGCGGTCCGGGCTTTGTCGTTCATGACATTGTCGTGGAGTCTCTCATGAAGTTGACAGCCTATGCTGCTCTTGGCGTCCTGTGCTCCCTTGGTCCTGCACTGGCGGCGCCTCAGGGCCTCAATTCGGAAGCGGTGAATGGTGCCGAGTGGACGGCCAAGGGCGGTAAGGGCAAGGAGATCGATCCGGTTCTGATCAAGGCCCAGGTCCTGCTCGACCGGGCCCGCTTCTCGCCGGGTGTCATCGACGGGCATAACGGCGAGAACCTTCAGAACGCGCTCAAGATCTTCGAGAAGACCCATGAGCTCAAGCCGGACGGAGCGGTCGACGAGGAGGCTTGGAGAAAGCTGGCGGAAACTTCAGCTGAGCCGGTGCTGATCGACTACACGATCACGGACGAGGATGTAAAAGGCCCCTTCGTCGACATCCCGGACAAGTTGGAAGATCAGGCGAAGCTCGATCGGCTCGGCTATTCCAGCCCGGCGGAGCTTCTGGCTGAGAAGTTCCACATGGATGTCGATCTGCTCAAGGCCCTGAATCCCGACCAGCCTTTCGACAAGGCCGGTACGGCCATCGTCGTGGCCAATGTGAACGCGAAGGCGGATCACGGGAAGAAGGAGAAAGTCGCCAAGATCCAGATTGTCAAAAGTGAGAAGGTTCTGCGCGCCTTAGGCAAAGATGGTGCTATCATGGCAGTTTATCCAGCGTCCATCGGTAGCGAGGAGAAGCCAGCACCCAGCGGCACCCACAGGGTCCGGGCTGTCGCACCGAACCCGAATTATACCTACAACCCGGATTATGCCTTCAAGGGCGTGAAGGCGAAGGAGAAGTTCGAGGTCAAGCCAGGACCCAACAACCCTGTCGGCAGCACCTGGATCGACCTGTCCGTTGAATCCTTCGGCATCCACGGTACGCCTGAACCGGAGAAGGTCGGCAAGGCCTATTCCCAAGGATGCGTGCGGCTGACGAACTGGGATGTGCAGGAACTGGCCCGGATGGTCGAGAAGGGCACTCCGGTGGAGTTTATCGATTAGCTTGGCTTCCCGACGTGCAGAAGAATCAGTCGTCGTTGGCGGAGTTCAGCTGGTCCGGTTTCATGCCTTCGTCCACTTCCGCGTCATGGGCTTGGACCAGCCACTCCATCTGCTCCTGGACGAAGTTCGGGTCGCTGTGGAAGCGCATGGCGCAGGCCACGAGAAAGATCGCGATCTCCGGCAGGTCGCTTTCGCCCATATCCGGAAGGATCAACTCGAGATCCGTCATGTTGCCGGAGGTCAGGATGGCGGCCTCGGTGGGAGGAATGACGGTTCCGCCGTTGTCAGAATCTTGAGTCATCGAGCTGTCCCTGAGCCTTCCGTTTCATTGTTGGGCGCATTGCCGGCCTTACAGCAGTGCGTGTTGTTTTAAGGCGTCCCCTTGCGAGGTAAAGGCTGATCGGGAGTGGGCAGACGACCTACTCAATGAAAAGCCCTGCGGCAGCGCATCTGCCGCAGGGCTTGAGGGTGGAGCGCCTGCAAAGAATTACGGATATGTGCAGACGTACCGCATCCCATTTGAGGCGAGGAACGTCCCAGTTCCGGGGTCGTAGGAGCGATACTTGCGGGCGCAATAGGCCGCAACCTGCGGATCGACGACACCGGGAGGCTGAGGAGCGGCCGGCTGAGCTTGGCTTGCGATCGCACCCGCGATCAGGGCTCCGGCAGCAAGGCCGGCGACACCCGCCGCAACGGCAGCGCCATTGTCGCGGCGATAATAATACCGGTCACGGTAGTAGGGGCGGTAGCCGCGCCGATAGTATTGGGCATAGCTCTCGTTCGGGTAATCTTGCTCAAGTTGCGGTAGGGAACGGGCCTGAATGGGAGCGGCGCTGGCCGGTAGGACAGGGGCTAACACGGCCACTGCAACCAAAGCCGTCACGAACTTTCGCATCATTGTCTCCTCTAAGCCGGTTGCCGACAGCGAACCGGCATTGATCATGACGCAGTATAATCCCTGAGGCCAAGCTTGCAAACATCAGCGAGAACGAACAAAAGGCGGACTTTCTGAGGATAGTATCCTTGAGAAATTCGGAGCCATGGCACAAATAGATATTAGAATATTTCTGTGAATTATTGCAGATAAATTGCGTATATATTATTGTAGATAATAATAAGCCTGCCAATTGTTGCGAGATTAGCGGGCAAATCATCCGCTTTGTCGATGGCAAGGCGCTCTGCATTAGCGTCAATCTTGAAATCTTTTCTCCCCCGGCGTGCTGGATTTTTTGGGCAAAATCGGACAAGATGTTATCGTTCTATTATAATCTGTCGCAGAACGGTAATGCATGCGTCTTTTGATCGGGAGTATATTCTTTACAGCAGCTCTGAGCGTGAGTGGCCTCTGTCATGCAGCGGAACCCTTGCCAATGCCCAAAGGGCCAGTGGTGCTGACTGTTTCCGGAAAGATCGAGCAGACCAACGGCGGCGGTGTAGCGCTATTCGACATGGCAATGCTGGAAGCCCTTGGCAAAGCATCCTTCTCGACAAGATGGGAGTTGTCCGAGGTACCTCAACTTTTCGAAGGCGTTCCTCTTCGGGCGCTGCTGGAAAGGGTGGGTGCTCAGGGCAAAAGCCTGAGAGCGTCGGCCTTGAATGACTATGTTGCGGTCATTCCCACTGAGGATCTCAAATTCGAGCCGATTATTGCCACGAAGGTGGAAGGCCGTATGCTGACGATCCGCGATAAGGGACCGTTGTGGATCGCTTATCCGAGAGATCTCCACAAAGTTTTGCAGGATTCCAGGTACGATGCCCGTTGGGTCTGGCAGCTCAATAAGCTTCATGTCGAGTAGTCATGCGGTTCAACTTGCATCATTATAAGACTGCTCTCGTCACGCTTGTCGCGACTGCAAGCCTCGTTGTGTGCTTAGCTTTTACCGTCGCACGATTGCTCGAGATGGAAAATGAATTCCGAAATGATGGAACCGTTGCTTCCGTTTGGTACGTGACTCAAACTCAATTCGAGGCCGCCGTCCTTGCGGAGGTCTTAGCCCGTGTCACCGCGAATGAGAACTTGAGCACGCCGGAGGAACAGCCGGGCTTTCGTACCAATATCCTCATCAGCCGACTGGCGGTTTTGCTGGAGGGACGCCAGGGCAAGCTGATGGAAAGCCTTGGTCTCATCGGCGACCTCAAGCAGATCTACCTTCAGCTCACGATGGCAGAGCCGCGCCTCCAGGACCAGATCGACGCCCAGGCTGCGGCGCTGCTTCGCGAGCAGATGATGCAGCTCGCACACAGGCTCAGGGATGCCGCCAATCGGATCGTTTCGCTCAGCCACGATCATGCAGCTTTGAAGCGGTCTGCCTATTTGCAGGTTGTTTTCGAAGGTGTCGCATTTCTGATGGGGATTGTTCTGAGTGCCGCTTTCCTGTTGGTGCGCCTCTTCAAAGGCGTTCAGGAGGCGAGTCAGGCCAGACAGCTGCTCAAGCAGGAACAGGAATTGTCCGACCTGGTGATCAACAACATCAGCAACCAGGGCATCATTATGTTTGATAGCCACCTCCATTGCCTGCTGTGGAACCCAGGCATGGTGGGTTTGCTGAACGTCAAGCCAGACCAGGCCATCGGCCAGCGGATGGAAAAGCTGGACCCTCTGTTCAGCAAGCCAGAGATCGTGGAAGCTCTCACTCGAGCTACGGAGGGGGCCAGCTCCATCCTGGAGCACGAGTCCGCGACATCGGAAGGCCACGAGCGCTGCCTGGAGATCAACAGCTTCCCAATCTACATGGCGGAGCGAAAGCTAGGAATCGCCTTCATTCGTGATGTGACGGAGCAGTGGCTTGCGCGCAAGCAGGCGGAGCGGCAGAACTTCGATCTTGAGATCAAGGTTCTCCAGAGGACTGCGGCATTGCGACAAGCTGAACGCCGGCTGATCGCAGCCATCAATTCTGCCTCTGAAGGTTTCGCGGCGTTCGACTGGACGGGAAAACTTCTCTTCGCCAACGAGCAGATCTGGGCCGCCGCTCCCGTGTCCCTGTGGTGCAACGAGGACATGAGCCTGCCCGTGTTCCTGAGATGCTTCGCCATGTGCGAGGGAGCCGATATGCGCCTCGTGAGCGCTCAGGCTCCCTTTGAGGAAATCGAATACGATCTTCTGGTGAAGAAGGATACTTGGCACCGGCTTTCCCTCACAAAGGCCGATGGGGCGACGATCTTTGTGCGTTTGACTGATATCAGCGGTTACAAGCATGTCGCGAAGGCCCTCGAATCGGCGCTGGAACGCGAGCGCGAGACGACGAATGCCTATCGCAGCTTCGTGTCGATGGTGTCTCACCAGTTCCGGACACCGCTTGCGATCCTGGACTCGAGCGCGCAGCGTATCCTGCGTCGCGGCTCGGCCTTGACCCAAGACGAGCTCGTGACCCGTGTGCAGAAGATCCGCAATGCGGGCACTAGGCTGACGCGCCTTGTGGATAGCGTTCTGAATGCAGCTAAGCTCGATGCCGGGACGATCGAGCTCAATCCGGCATCCTACAACCTTGTCGATCTGGTCATGGACATCTGCGAGCGGCAGCGGGAGGTCAGCGATCAAGCCGATATCCGCTTCGATGTGCCGGATGTCCCTGTTCGGGTCTATTGCGACGGCATGCTCATCGAGCAGGTCGTGGTGAATCTTCTGTCCAACGCCATCAAGTATTCCGGAACCTCGCCCGTCGTCGAAATCAAGATTTGGATGGACGGCTCGCGGGCGTATTGTTCCGTTCGCGATTGGGGCATCGGAATTCCCGCAGGCGAATTGCCGAAGATCTTTGAACGTTTCTATCGCGCCAGCACGGCTTCTGGTATCGCCGGTACCGGTATCGGCTTGAACTTCGCTCAGCGGATCATGCACCTCCATGGAGGCGAGATCCAGGTTGAGAGCTACGAGGCGGCAGGCTCCCTGTTCACCTTTGACCTACCGATCGCCAATGCTGATCAAGCACAGCAGGCTGCATAAGTGACCACCATCATGACAATACAAAAAACAATTCTCTGCGTTGAAGACGAAAACGACCTCCGGAGCGATATCGCTGAGGAACTCGAAGCCGCCAATTATCGCGTCCTTCAAGCAGCCAATGGCAGCGAAGCACTGGCGCTTCTCGAGAAGCATCGTCCGGATCTTGTCCTCTGTGACATTACCATGCCGGGTCTCGGCGGCTATGATGTGCTCAAGGCCCTGCGTGAGCAGGGGAACATGGTGGACGTGCCCTTCATCTTCCTCACGGCGCTGGCGGAGCGCAACGATGTCCTGATTGGCAAGCAGGCCGGAGCGGACGATTACTTGGTCAAGCCCATCGACTACGAGATTCTGCTCGCGACTGTCGCCGCCCGTCTCGATCAGGTTGCGCGGGTGCAGACGAGTGCCGTTCATCGGGCCGAGGAATCCTGGCAAGAGGTCCTCAAGGCCTCTCAGGGGCGTACTGTGGAAGCCCTCTACAAGGCCACTTTCGCTTTCGACCGTTTTCTTGTGGGCGTCGTGATCGTCGACGAGACCGGAGCGGTCCGGGTTATGAACAAGGAGGCTCAGCGCATTCTCGCTGAAGAGGATGGCCTGGGTGCATCGCAGGGCATCCTGAAAGGCTCTGTCGCCAAGCAGAACAACAAGCTCTATTCAGCGATCGAGAAAGCCTTCGAGGAGGAAACGCTCGACGAGATCATCTCCTTCCCGCGCCTCTCGGGCGGACGGCCCTACCTCGTATTAATTCCCGGCCAACGCTTCTCCCCTGAGGAGCGTCCCGAGGCTGTGGTGCTGCTCGTCATCGACACGGAGCAGCGCGCCAAGGTTTCCGGCGACACGCTGGTTCGCCTGTACAACCTGACGCCATCCGAAACACGGGTCGCGCTGATGCTGATCGACGGCAAGCGTCTCGACCAAATCGCCGAGGAGCTCGAGGTGGCTCAGACCACCGTCGTCTTCCATCTCAAGAATCTGTTCCGCAAAACGGATACGAACCGGCAGGCGGATCTGGTGCGCGTGCTTCTCTCCGTGCCGCTGCGGACCGCGGCAGACTGAATCGGTAGCTGCGGCCTCGTTAAGAGCTTGCTCACCATCCCGTCAAGATTGGCCAGAACCCAAGCTTTGCCACAATCTGTTCAGCTTTCAGAGAGATTTCGAACAGTATATCTCATGGCATGAAGAGGGAGACATGGGGCCTCCCTTCTGTCGGGGTGTTGATCATGAGGATCTTCCGTCTTGTTTCCGGCACGGCCGCTGCTCTGGCGCTGGTCTCCGGCCTTGCTGTGGCCGAACCGGCTGCAGCGCGCGATCGCCTGTCGCCGGGTGCCGCCGTGGCTATCGGCGCTCTTGGCGGTCTCGCCGTAGGTGCTGCCGTTGGCGCCGCTGTGGCTCAGCCTCAGCCGCCCATCGTCTATCGGGCTCCGCCCCCGCCGCCACCGGTCTATGTGGAGGAGCGCCCGGCTCCGGTCTACTACGAGCGTCCGGTCCGGGAGCGGGTCTATGTGGAGCAGTGCACAACCGAGCGCTACCGGGAATGGGTTCCCGGCTGGGGCTGGGAGCACCGCAGCCGCAGGGTGTGCAACTAATCTATGCGATCAGGCCCGCCTCTGAGCGGGCCTTTTCTTATGAACGGCGGAGAACCGGGGTTTTGCTGCCGCGTTGATCGCATGAGAACCATGCGAGATTTGCCATGACCAGCACACCGAAGGATCAGGCCGGCTCCGATCAGACGAAGCTGAATCCCGGCGATCAGGCTGAACCGGGCACTCCCGGTGCGGGCGAGAATGTGTGCCCGGAATGCAAAAGCAGCGGTCGCATCGGTGCGGCGGCGTGCCAGACCTGCGGCGGCACCGGCACGATCATCGAAGGAATTGGTGGCGCTTGAGCCTCAGAGCTTGTCCGGCTTTGCCATCCAGCGAATGAGCGGCATGAGCGGGACAATCCAGATGAGACCGAGGACGACATAGGCCAGGGTCTGGATGAGCCTCGGTGCCTCGGAGATCCGGCCCTCGGCAACCGCCATGGCGAAGAGCGCATAGAAGAAAATGAAGGCCAGCATCACAACTGTCCCGATCAGCTTGCGCGCGCGCGTACCCATGGCCGAAACCCTCAACTTCGTGAAATCTCATCCCGACGGTGCGTCACCGGCATGAATTGCCTCCAGGAGGCCTAGCCTCTATGTGACGTCCATATCCTGGGTTCAAGCCCTAATCGATGATGAGAGTAAGCATGGCTGTCGCAGCCTCAACCGAGGGTATGCCGCTGGCGCGCGTGCCCCAAACCCGGTCTCTGTCCGCAGTCCGTGCCTGGATCTACACCCTTGCGGCCCTGGTGGTGCTGATGGTCGCCATCGGCGGCGCCACGCGCCTGACCGGTTCCGGTCTCTCGATCACCGAATGGCGGCCGGTCACCGGCGCCATACCGCCGCTGACCGAGCAGGCTTGGCTGGTCGAGTTCGAGAAATATAAGCAGATCTCGCAATACGAACTCGTGAACAAGGGCATGACCCTGTCCGAGTTCAAATTCATCTATGGCTGGGAATGGGGACACAGGCAGCTCGGTCGCCTCATCGGCCTCGTGTTCTTCCTGCCGCTGGTCTGGTTCTGGGCAAGGGGTGTTATCAAGGGCAGGCTTGCCTTGACCCTCCTCGGCATCGGGGCTCTGGGCGGGCTGCAAGGCGCCATCGGTTGGATCATGGTGGCCTCGGGCCTTGAACCCGGCATGACGGCTGTGGCCCCCATCAAGCTTGCGCTGCATCTGACGGTCGCCAGTGTCATCCTGGCTTGCCTCGTCTGGGTGGCGGAAGGCCTGAGGGAGCGCCCCGCTGCTTTAGAGGTGCCCACAGGTTATGCGCCGCGCATTCTCATGGGGCTGATCCTGTTCCAGATCGCCCTCGGTGGCCTTGTCGCCGGCTCGAAGGCGGGATTGACCTACAACACCTGGCCCTTAATGGATGGCACCTTTGTCCCGCCAGGGTCGGCTCTGTTCTCGGTCTCGCCCTGGATCGAGAACTTCGTCGACAATGTCGTGCTGGTTCAGTTCAACCACCGCTTGGTCGCCTATGCCATCGTGGCCTTTGCCCTGTGGCATGCCTGGGCCTTATGGCGGACAGCCCCGGGCTCGAAGACAGCCGGCCGGGCCACTGTCATGGCCGGTCTGACCCTTGCCCAGATGGTGCTAGGCATCGTGACCCTGCTGCTTGTGGTACCGCTCTGGGCTGGCCTTGCCCATCAGGTCTTCGCCATGGCCGTTCTGGCCATGGCCGTGGTTCATGCTCGGGCCAGCGTCCGCTAAAACCAAGAAAAGGGCGGCCTTTCGGCCGCCCTTTTCTTTCAACCACGTCAGAGATTAGCGGATGACCTGGACGATGCGGCGGGTGCCGGGCTCGACCAGAACCGGGGTGTCGTTCACAACCGTGTAGCGGTAATTGGTGACGCCGTACTGCTGCGGAACTTCATAGTACTGCACGCCGGAAGCCGGGAGAGTCGCACCGACGCGGACCTCTTCCTGATAACGGTAGGACGGAACGCCCTGGGTCACCACGTACTGGCGGAACTGCGGCTGCTGCTGGTCGGCAAGGCCGCCTACGATCGCGCCCGTCACGCCGCCGATGGCTGCGCCAACCGGACCGCCGACAATGGCGCCGCCCACTGCACCGGTGGTCGCACCAGCCGCTGCGCCGCCCGACTGAGCAAAAGCGCCGACCGGGGCAAGAGCCACAAGAACAGCGCCTGCAAACAAGATCTTCTTCGACATGTGTCAGCTCCTAAATGGTGAAGTCTGGAGCTTAACGGCCAAGCAGAGGGGTGGTTCCGAACCCTGTAAGCTGCGTGAAATACGAATTGTGAATAAACTGCACCGGCTTCTTGTGCGGCTGCCCTGGCGATTGCGCATAACTTCGAAGCCTAGCTCGCACGATAGAAGTGAGGGTTCTAAGACTTGCCTCTCCTTGCAGGAGCCTTGCCCTCGCTCTGTGGTCAAGCCGTTTATGCTGAACTGAAACGGGCGTGCTCAAAGCCAGATTGTGCCGCATGAGGTTGAGAGGCTCCATAAACTTGGCTTTTTCGGCCTCTCAGCAGCAATCTAAGCAGCTTTGGCCCGTGAACGATAAAAATCGCAGTGGGAACACGGCTGAAATTAGGAAATCAGGTCTTGCTCTGCTACAGGTGAACAATATTAAGATAGGCTTAACCCTCAAGCGTAGTGCTGCAGGAACAGGCTGATAAGGAGTCAGGCATGAACGTGCTGGTCTTTGCTTCGCGAAAAGGCGGCTCGGGTAAGAGCACGCTCGCTGCTCATCTCGCGAGTTATATCGCCAACCCGTCACGCCGCACATTGCTCATCGACAACGACCCGCAGGGGTCTCTGTCCTTGTGGCACAAGATTCGGAACCAGGAATACCTTGGCCTCAGGCACAACGTTCGCAACATTGCGGATGCCATCCGGAACGCCAAGCGCGAGGGCTATGAGTGGGTCCTCGTCGATACGCCCCCGAACAAGTCTTCCATCGTGGCAGAAGCGATCAAGCAGGCAACCCTCGTGATCATTCCGACCCGGGCGAGCCTGTTCGACATCGCAGCCCTTCAGGACACGGTTGCGATTGCCCGCGAGCATCGCAAGCCATACGCGGCCGTGATCAACGCCGCGCCGGCCAAACACTCGGACAGTGAGGCGGCCGTCGTGGCCGACGCACGCGGAGCCCTGAATGCGCTCCAGGTCCCCGTTTGGGCCGGCCAGATCACGCATCGGCCGGAGCTGACGCTCTCCCTCTCAACAGGCGAGGGTGCGCGGGAATATGATGCAAACTCGCAGGGTGCGGACGAAATTGGTCGTCTCTGGACGGCACTCGAACGCTCTCTGAACGCCATTCACAATACCTACAAGAAGGCGGGCTCGTCCCGCGCTGCGTAGGCCTAAGCTTCACGGCATGAAAAAGGGCGGCACTGAGCCGCCCTTTTTGTTGGTCTCACTTCGATTCATCGGCGCTTATGCGGCGTCCAATGCCTGATCGAGGTCCTCGATCAAGTCCTGAGTATCTTCGAGGCCGATGGACAGGCGCACCACCTCGGGACCTGCGCCAGCCTGGGTTTTCTGCTCGTCGGTGAGCTGGCGGTGCGTGGTGGAGGCCGGGTGGATCACCAGGGAGCGGGTGTCGCCGATATTGGCCAAGTGCGAGAACAGCTTGAGGTTCGACACCAATTTCACTCCCGCCTCGTAGCCACCCTTGAGCCCGAACGTGAACACCGCGCCGGCCCCCTTGGGGCAATACTGCTTGGCAAGGTTGTGGTAGCGGTCCGAGCGAAGGCCGGGATAGCTCACCCAGGAGATCTTGCTGTGGTTTGCCAGATGCTCGGCGACCGTCAGCGCATTGTCCGAGTGGCGCTGCATACGCAGCGGCAGGGTCTCGATTCCGTTGAGGATCAGGAAGGCGTTGAACGGCGAGAGCGCCGGGCCAAGGTCGCGCAGGCCGAGCACGCGGCAGGCGATGGCGAAGCCGAAATTGCCGAAAGTCTCGCCCAGCACCATGCCGCCATATTCCGGACGCGGCTTGGAGAGCATCGGGTAGCGGTCATCGCCGGCGAAGTTAAACGTTCCGCCATCCACGATGAGGCCACCCACGGAGTTGCCGTGGCCGCCGAGGAACTTGGTGGCCGAGTGCACAATGATGTCGGCCCCATGCTCGAACGGGCGGATCAGGTAGGGCGAGGCCATCGTGTTGTCGACGATGAACGGGATACGGTGCTTCTTGGCGATAGCCGCAATGGCCTTGAGGTCCACGATCACGCCGCCCGGATTGGCGATGGACTCGACGAAAATCGCCTTGGTCTTCGGGGTGATGGCTGCCTCGAAGGAGGACGGATCGTCCGAATCGGCCCAGACCACGTTCCAGCCGAAGTTCTTGTAGGCGTGGTTGAACTGGTTGATCGAGCCGCCATAGAGCTTGCGGGCCGCTACGAACTCGTCGCCGGGCTGGAGCAGGGTGTGGAAGGTCAGGAACTCGGCTGCGTGGCCCGAAGCAACCGCCAGAGCCGCCGTGCCGCCTTCCAGCGCGGCAACACGCTCCTCGAGGACCGCGCAGGTCGGGTTGCCGATACGGGAATATATGTTGCCGAAGGCCTGAAGCCCGAAGAGCGAGGCGGCGTGATCGACGTCGTCGAAGACGAAGGAGGTCGTCTGGTAGATCGGCGTCGCCCTAGCACCGGTCGCAGCATCAGGAGCCGCTCCGGCATGGATGGCGAGCGTGTTGAAGCCTGGCAGACGGTCGGTCATGGTCGGAGCCTGTTCCTGTAAGACATGAATGCGTTCTATTTAAAGAACGTATTGTTCTTCCGTCAAGGCGTTCTTCAATCAAGGAGGGTCTTCGAGAGCCTCTGCATGTCCTCCCCGGCGAGCGGACCAAAGGAGTGGAGCTATCGCTCTGATGAGCTGCTCGCGTTGATCTCTACGACATGCCCATCCGGGTCCAGCAGATAGACCTGAGGGAAACCAGCGGGCCCATGGCGCTTCACCAGGAGTTTCCTCCCGCTCTCTTCGGGAGCATTTTCGACGTAGCCGTGCCGGTTCAAGTGATCAAGTGCGGCATCGAAATCCTCAACCCGCAGGGCGAAGTGACAGTCGTTGTTGTCGATGTCAGAGTTGGTCCGGAAGGTGGCCTCGGGGTGAACCACGAGATGGACCTGCGTCGAGCCCATGTCGAGCCAAGCGCCGCTCACCGGGAAAGCGGGCCGCGGCGCAGGCACTAGACCGAGGACACCGCTGTAGAAGGCGAGGGACCGTTCAAGGTCCCGCGTTGCGATCGCGACATGATGAACGGCTTGGATCTTCATCCTCTGCGCCTCCTGAAGGGTATCTCGGTTTCACGAGGTATAGTAACCTATCTGGAGGCGCTTGGGGTGTTTCGCGTTTATTGGTCTTGATCCTGGATCATCAGCCCCTTCCACGGGTTCTGGGAACGGCGCGCGCCATTAAGGCCGGTTGAGGCTGAGTTTCTGGAAGCCTTTTCCCGATAGAACCGGCTTCTTCGCGCTGATCATCCGCGAGTTGACGCCCTGCCAGGAGATCTCGCCGGAGAGGCGGCCGAACTCGATCTTGGGGCAGCGGTCCATGACCACCTGCAGGCCCTTCGCCTCCGCTTTGGCAGCCGCCTCGTCGTTGCGGACGGAGAGTTGCATCCAGATGACCTTCGGCAACGGATCGAGCGCCAGCGCCTCTTCCGTAATGGGCCCGGCGGCTTCCGAGTTGCGGAAGACCTCGACCATGTCGATCGGGACCGGCACATCCTTCAGGGACGCGTAGACCATCTTGCCCAGGAGCTCCGTGCCGGCGAGCCCCGGATTGATCGGGATCACGTCGTAGCCTCGCTCCAGCAGATACTTGGTGACGATCCAGCTCGGACGGGCCGGGTTCTGCGAGGCCCCGACCAGCGCGATGGTCTTCACGCTGTTGAGGATGCCGCGGATGTAATCGTTCGGATAATTGTCGTGATTCATGAAGGGACCGTATGGGATAGGGCAGGGCAGTTCAATGAGCATCGCAGATTCATGGCATCGCACCATCCCATCATGACCCGAGACGAACTCGCGTCCTTTCTCGACCGGGAGTTCCCGCAGATTCACCTGGGCGGACAAACCTATTTCGTGGATGAGGTCGGGCCTCTCTCGGCCAGGATGCGGATGGCCTATCACGAGCGCCACATCCGCCCCGGAGGAACGATCTCGGGACCGGCCATGATGGCCCTGGCCGATCTCGCCCTCTACGTGGCGATTCTGGCCCATATCGGCCCGGTGGCGCTTGCCGTCACCACGAGCCTGAACTTCAACTTCCTGAGGAAGCCCGAGCAGCGGGACCTCATCGCCAACTGCCGCCTCCTGAAGCTCGGCAAGCGGCTGGCAGTGGGCGACGTCTCCATCTATTCAGAAGGCAGCCCGGACGTGGTCTGCCATGCGACCGGGACCTATTCGATCCCGGACCGCCGCTGACGGTCAGAGGCTCGCTCAAGCTTTCGGTGGCAGGAGCGCATCATCCTTCTCGCGGGCCTTCAGAGCGGCCGGGCGATTGGCGATACGGTTCCAGTACGCCTCAAGGGCGGGCCGCTTCTCCAGGGTTCCGAACATTATGCCCCAGCCGATCTGCGAGCCCACATAGACATCGGCGGCGCTGAACTGGTCGCCTGCGATGTATTCCGACTGGGACACAGCATATTCCAAAGCGGTCAGCACATCCTCGATAGAGCCGTAGCCGACCATGCGCTGCCGGTCTGCCGGCACCTCGAAGCCGAGGGACTTGTTGCTCACGGCCGCCTCGAGCGGACCGGCGGCAAAGAACATCCAGCGGTAATAGGTGCCCCGGCGGGGATCTCCCGGAGGCGGCGCCAGCTTGGCATTGGGGAAGGCATCGGCCAGATAGGCGCAGATCGCTGCCGCCTCGGTCACGACCGTCCCTTCGTGGAGGATGGCCGGTACCTTGCCCATCGGGTTGATGGACCGATAACCGGGAGCCTTCATGTCCGGTCCGAAGTCCAGAATCTCCGTCCGGTAGGAACAGCCGGTTTCCTCCAACATCCACCGCACAATGCGGCCGCGCGACATAGGATTTGTGAAGAAGATCAGTTCGCTAGCCATGGACAGCCCCTCGTTATCGCTTTGGTCCGATTGTGCCCCAGACTTACGGCCACGCATAGCCTACGTTGAATTAAAGGCACGAATGTGTGGTGTCATAATACCTTGTATGTGGTCGCTCAATACCACATATAATTAAGCTATTGCAATATATAGATTTTCATCGCGATAAGACGTGTCTGTTTTTGTTTGACTTCTCCTTCTGGAGAAATTAAACACCTGTCACTCGCCGCCGCATCTCGCGGCGGTTTGTCGTTTTTAGAACCTGAGCCATTGGCTCGAATGGGAAACAGCGCAATGAAGACTACGACTTCGCTGAAGCCCGCCGATGTCGAGAAGAAGTGGGTTGTGATCGACGCGAAGGGCCTCGTTGTGGGCCGTCTCGCTTCGGTCGTGGCTATGCGCCTGCGCGGTAAGCATAAGCCCAGCTACACGCCCCACGTCGACTGCGGCGACAATGTTATCGTCATCAACGCCGATAAGGTGGTGTTCACCGGCCGCAAGCGCGAGCAGAAGGTGTATTACCACCACACCGGTTATCCCGGCGGCATCAAGGAGCGCACCGCGAAGTTCATTCTCGACGGCCGCTTCCCTGAGCGCGTGGTCGAGAAGGCTGTGGAGCGCATGCTCCCCCGCGGCCCGCTCTTCCGTCAGATCATGGGCAACCTGCGCGTCTACAAGGGCGCTGAGCATCCGCATACGGCTCAGCAGCCGGAAACGCTGGATGTTGGTGCCCTCAACAGCAAGAACGTGAGAGCATAATCATGGCGACCCTCCAGTCTCTCGCCGATCTCGGCACCAATGCTGAGGCCGCTGCTCCGGAAGCTCCGAAGCACGTCCAGAAGCTCGACTCGCTCGGCCGCGCCTACGCCACCGGCAAGCGCAAGGACGCGGTTGCCCGCGTGTGGATCAAGCCCGGCTCCGGCAAGATCGTGATCAACGGCCGCACGGCCGAGGTCTATTTCGCCCGTCCCGTGCTCCGCATGATCCTGGCGCAGCCGCTTCAGATCGCCCAGCGCGAAGGCCAGTACGACATCACCGTCAACGTTGACGGTGGCGGTCTCTCCGGCCAGGCCGGCGCGGTCCGTCACGGCCTCGCCAAGGCGCTGACCTACTACGAGCCGGAGCTTCGCGGCCCGCTCAAGAAGGAAGGCTTCCTGACCCGCGATCCGCGCGTCGTCGAGCGTAAGAAGTACGGCAAGAAGAAAGCCCGCCGCAGCTTCCAGTTCTCGAAGCGCTAAGGCTTATTCAAGCAGACATTTCGGAAAGGGCGGCTCTCGGGCCGCCCTTTTTGCGTTCGGGACAAGGTGCACTCGAAGTCCGCTCGGCGTAATTGACCCGGACCTATCGTAATCTGCCGCTGCGAGACTGCGTACTACGGGTTGCGATCCGTATGGGAAGATAAAACTTTTCATTTATATATGAGGGACTTAGGCCGTAAATAAACTCTAAATCCTACATATCCCGAGAGTTATCTTTAGGCGAAAAATTTGCACGGAATGCCCCAATCTCGGCTTTAGGCCGATTAGATTGGGGGCGAACATGGCACAGGACTCACTCAGCGCATGGCTTGATTGGTGGGAATCCAAAGGCAAGGCCATCTCATATTGCTACATCGGCAATGGCGGTTCGGTTGTTACCCCTGGAACGAGCAGCCAGAATGGCACCTCTGTCGTTGTCGGTGGTGCCCCCTCAGGCGGTGCTCCAGGTGATCGGGCGCCAAGTCTGAATGGTGGCGCATCGAGCGGCGAGGGGAGTTCGATCCCCGTCACGGCTGTGGTCGTATCCAGCGTTACTAACGCTGAAACCGTCGGCAATAGCAGCACTCCCAACGTAATCACGACTACGACGATTTATAGCAATGGTGCGAAAACGACAAAGATGGAAACTCCGTCTGGTTGGTCATGTCTCACCGAATTTCGAGATGGGAGCTCTCAGTTTATCACGTACAATGCCATTTCAAAGGAGACGACAACTCACCTGGAGGATCGATACGCAACGGCTACCTTTGTGAACAATGAACAAGGTAATCTAATCAGTGCAAATATTGAGCGAACCGATGGAACATGGGAACGTCTTTACCGCGATAAAGACGACAGACATTGGATTCAACTCACTCGGGGACCAGATTCAACGAGAACCGTTGATTTTATTACTGGGGAGGGAAAAAATGTTGAAATCCTTTACGACAATGACTCGAAACTCATAGAAAGATACGATGAGAATGGGAACTTAGAATATCGGAGTCATTATGATGCTAGTGCTGGAAGTTTTACATCCGTCAAGCACCTGGACAATGGTTCTGTAGTCGAGATTCAGCGCACGTCAACAAGAACGGATAACTGGTTTAGTAGAGGGTACGTTACTGATATCGAAGAAACCCGGACAATTACACACCCTGAAAATGGGGTCCAAACCCATACAACCCGCACCCGGATTGAAACGGATCTTAGTGGTGCCAACAACGGCCAGCCTAGCAGGATAGAACGGGCGGCCGATTGGCTGACGGATTCGATCCTGGACGCGTGGAGGCACCTTGGTGACGATAAGGATCGTGTCGCTCCCAAGGCTGGTGTAACACAACTGAGTTCGGAAAACGAAAAGTTTTCGTTTGCAATTCACGTCGGAACTTTGAATCGAGACGCGCTCTCCGGCGATGGCGTTCTCGTAGGGGGAGCCGAAAGTGATACTCTCACGGGAGGGGCAGGAACCGACATCCTCATCGGCGGAAGCGGCAACGACTTCTTGGAGGGGGGACTTGGAGGGGACTACCTTGAGGGTGGAACTGGTAAAGACTATGCCAGTTACGAAAAGTCATTGCAGGGCGTCGTCGCAAACCTTTCGGATGCCGCGCAAAATACCGGTGCAGCTGTCGGAGATAGATATAGCTCGATTGAATCGGTTCTTGGTTCGAGTTTCAATGACCGGTTGATCGGCGATACTGCAGACAATGTTTTGGCCGGCGGTGCTGGTCACGACACGCTGGAGGGTGGAGCTGGTAAAGATTATGCCAGTTACGAGCGGTCATCGCAGGGCGTCGTCGCAAACCTTTCGGATGCCGCGCAAAATACCGGCGAGGCTCTTGGGGACACCTACAGCGACATCGAGGGACTGACCGGCTCGGCCTATGACGACCGCCTCGTCGGCGATGCTATGCAGAATGTCCTGGAGGGCGGAGCCGGTCACGATATCCTGGAGGGCGGTGGAGGCAGCGACCGGCTTGTCGGCGGCGAGGGCAGCGACTTTGCCGATTATCAGAACGCCACCTCCGGCGTGATCGCGAAACTGCTGCATGCGGACCTGAATGAGGGTGAGGCAAAGGGCGATGTCTATGCCTCGATTGAGGGCATCATCGGTTCGAAGTTCAACGACGTTCTCGCCGGCGACAACGGCTCGAACGGTCTGCTGGCCGGCGACGGCAACGATGTGCTCATCGGGCTTGGCGGCGGGGACCGGATCGACGGCGGCGCCGGCGACGACACCCTGTATGGCGGGGTCGGCGGGGATCACCTGATCGGCGGGGCGGGTCTCGACACGGCGGCCTACAGCGTCGACGGCGCCGGCGTGACGGTGCATCTGGCCCAGCCGCACCTGAACACCGGCGAGGCCGCCGGCGACACCTATGACGGCATCGAGAACGT
>NZ_JADQDN010000016.1 GCF_015694425.1 Microvirga terrestris | reverse complement strand
TGCCCTTTGACCCGCAAGGCGGTGAGCGTCCGGCCCGATCAGCGCCAAAACGCAATGGTGAATGCGCTGGCCTCGGATCACCTGTGGCGTCATCGTCGAAATTGAGAACCGCGAGCGTCCGGTCTGGCATGGCCGTCCACTCCCGATGGACGAAGGGAGCATGGGCGGCCTTGTAAACGTCCCCAAGTAGAATCATAGCATTCAAAGGCCACCTTTTGTAAGCCGGATCATACGCCTTTTGAGTTTTTGACGGCCCGACCCTAAGGATGCAGGCTGGCGGTCTCGCGGGGAAGTGCAACGATGGTCGTGGATCGTGAACTGTTCAGACAAGCCCTCAATGAGCTCGTCCGGTTGAAACGCAGCGCGGACAATCCGACGCGTTTCCGAGCCCAGCTCTATGGTTGCGCACTCACGGAATGGGCCGGACAGCTTGGCGTGAACCAGCTTAGGCTCGACAGGCTGGTTCACGTCAGGGAGACGGCCGCGGGCCGCTAGTCTGGATTTGAATCTCATTGAGCAGGCCTGCTCACAGATTAGATCTTACCTGCACAGAGCCGAGGCTGGAACTCTCGATGCGCTCTGGCGTGCCATCGTCGACATCTGCGGCCCGGCGCAGGTTGTAGGCGCGCCCGACCAGGTTGGCCTTGTTGGTCCCGGCATTGATTGTGCCGCAGCTCCCGCTCAGCCTTAGGACAGCGGCATGACGCTGTCGATCCCCTTCACCGCCATGGTCGGCGTCTGAGATACACGGTCGCCTGCATGCACGTCCATGTCGATAGCACCCGGAACTCGTACCACTCGCCGTCGGGTGCCAAATGCCGTCGCACGTCATAGTCGGCGGCGGCATTGCAGCCACGTGCTGCGATGGCAGACGGATCCAACTCTCCTCGCCCTAGGTGTTGAGCATGCCGTCGCACGGACCTCCGACACAGCGATAGGTCCTCTCACCGTTGAGGCGGAATTCGGATCGGGTCGATCCGGTGGCATAAGAGTTCACAGGCTTGAGCGATTGCGCCATTCATCCCGACCTCGCTGTACGGAAAATAAACCGCCCGCCTCATCGTGACATGAGGTTCCGCGCGAGCATTACCGCCGCGGCGTCGGTAGAACCTCCCCGTGTTGTTGGCATGTGGTTCCCAGCTTTGAGCATGAGCTCAGTCATGACGCTAAGGATCTGCTCGTCCGACTGGATCACACCTGCGACGTCAAAGTCCTTGCGGATCTGGCTGAAGACGTCGCAGCGCTGGGGATCAACCGTGCCTCTGGCGAGGGCGTTCGAATAGGTTTCGGCGTCCTGGCCTTTCATGCCCAACTTTTCGGCGGCCCATCTGCCGAGGAGCTTGTTGCGGAGGATTGTCTTTCCTACTTCGTCGGAGCTGGTCATTCGCAATTCTCCGATTGCCGACCGCTACATGCCATCTGGTCAGCGAGTTCTATGGCCTGAATGAGTTGCGCCGTCGGGATCGATTCAAGTCCAGATTATGGTACTCCAACGGAGTCGCCAACGACAGCTGAAACGGGGTTGTCACGTTAACCCGCATCGGCCGCATAACGGTTTCAAGAGGCAACACCGGCTCATTGCCTGTGCACCACTGCAAGCAGCCTTCCTATGAGCAACCTACCGGCTATACAATTCGGATTGGCTCGCTGCTCGGGTACGAACGGCGGGTGGAGACTTCAGTGGGGTGGGGATATTGCCAGTCGCAATGAAGCCATCCAGCTGTAAAGCTAGCGATCCGCGACAGTCTGTCTGCGTCCGACCAAATCCGAGGATAAATATTTCACGACCTGAACCACAATCGAGCTAAGTGCTTGATTTTGTGGCGCTCCCTAGGGCAGCATGAATTTTATTTAATTTCAATGACTTACTAGAGGTTAGCCAACGAGAGTTTCCCGTATGTTTCCGTATCATGTGGCTAACCTTTAGGTCTATTTGCTAAGCTACTGCCTAGTCGCAATTGCATAATTTTTGTACTACATTAATTAGCGTCATGGCTAAAGTGAAACCTAACCCTGCTGTTATCAGCAAAGATAACCCAGAATGGACCGAAGCGAATTTCGCTCGCGCGAAGCCTCTAGCCGAAGTACTGCCCGAACTCGCAGCAGTGGCCAAACGGCCTGGCCGTCCGCGGTCCGAAAACCCAAAAGTGCTGGTGTCGCTCCGTCTCGATCCCGATGTGGTTGCAGCTTACAAAGCGACTGGCCCTGGCTGGCAGGCCCGGATCAACGAAATACTGCGCAGAGGCATGCCCGAGCCTCCATCTATCGAGCGGAAGAAAACCTAATGGTGATCTGAGCTTCTAAACGTCTAGCTGCTTGATGACTCAGATGGTCCACGCTCCTCATTCACTTTAACACCCGCCCCACCTTTGCTCCCTCCATCAAGTCGAAATCTCGGTTTGAAAGGCGGGTAGAGAGAAGCTAGCCGTTCAAGACAAAGGTTTAGAAGTTTCACGATGTCAGGAACTGCATCCTGAGTGAACTCTCGTGGAGGAAGGGGAATTCTGTGAAATCTATGAAGCGGGTTAAGACACTCTCCAAAAACAGAATGCCGGACGGCCATCCAGTTCCCATGAACATACCCAGATAAGGTGTCATAGTAGCGATCGTAAACGTCCTTTACACCGGCCTCTTCTGCCATCTTCCGCAGGTTCTTATCAGACCAAGCCCCGAGTTTGATGTCTTGGAATTCGATCCACATGTCCTCATTAGCTATGCTTTCCAACAACTCTAATGTCAGAAAGCTCGGTATATCAGTGACGCTGATATTTTTCAGATACGCCAACTTTGTCTGGCCATAGCCATAGTTTCTGTACTGAAGCCATACGGTCTCATCATCCTTAGCCACTAGGAAGCTCAGCGTGATATAAACTTCAAGGCAAGTTCTAAGCAGCGACCTGCTGGCGACTGTCTGTCCAGTTGAGGCTTTGATGGCATACATCAAATGATGGATCGCATAAAATACTAGACCAAAGCATCCATCATGACGAGAATCGACTGCTGTTGTTTTAACCGTTTTGAAGAAGTGGTCCGTCAGACTATTGTGAATTTCGACTATTTGATCGAATAAGTAGCGGTAGTTTGCACGCTCGATATCCTCGTCTCTGTGAAACGGCATGCATAGCGTGTTCTTCCAACACTCGTCCCAGAAAGCCTCAGACCAAGGTGGAGGCGCTTCCTTGTTGAACTCTGGATTCCTAGTGGTCATTTCAATTGAACGAATGCTTGGACGCACTGATCTCATATCCCCTCGATTGGGGTACTCGATGATCTCCTGAACCCTCTCCTCGAACTTCTCTGCAAAAAAGAGCTTCTCCTGAGCGAGTAGGGTCATCACACGCAGCCAGCGACAGTCAGTCGCTTCCTGGGATTGATGATCGAAACAATGGGCAATCGCCGCAGCTAAGCGCTCACCGTGTTCTGTCCAGGGTGCAGTTTCAGTTCCGATTACACGTTGCCAATGATGGCGATCAGGGAGGGTTTCAAAAACCAGCAAAGCGGACAGGATTTCACGGGTTTCATCATCTTGGCACAAAGGCTGAAACAGCAGATCAAATAGATCTGGTGTAAGCTGGGCAAGCTGGGAATGTACGAGCATTGTCGTACCAAATGCCTGATGATTTTTCTTATAGATCGTAAGCACTACGCGGAAAGTAGCCAAAGCTTTATCGCGAGGAAGCAACCCAGCGATCAATACAGACCAAAGCGCATCAGCGAGTACTTCATTCACCCAAGATGAAAAGCTCATCATGCCAATCTTTTTGAAGGGTGACTCAATGACGTTCTTATTCCGTTGAAGCTTATCTAGTGGTGTCGCTTGGATGCCCGACTTAGCTGGCTTCTTCTTCGATCTCCCCACCATGTCCCCCATCAGAATCCACAAGACATCTTTCTTATAGGAATGTTATTAAAGCGCATTCAGACGATCCTACAAGGCGATATAGGATGTGCAGGCTTACATCAGCCGATTTGGATTAGCGCAGTCTCTGGGATTTCTTTAGCTTATCAGATAGGTGCTGCACTGCAGTAGATTCAGAATTGAGCAGCGTTATCCTGGCACGTGAGAGTGAGTCTTTGGCTGCAAGCTGCAACAAAGGTGATTTAGAGTAATAAGCCCTGCGGAGGTTCGATAGATCTGCAAGCCTGCCAAATTGAGAGCTGCCGCTCAATCTACTTGGCAACATACCTTGCTAAGTCTTTGATAAATAAAGACTTTGGCGCTCCCTAGGGGACTCGAACCCCTGTTTTCGCCGTGAGAGGGCGACGTCCTAGACCGCTAGACGAAGGGAGCTAGCAAGGTGGAGGCCGCTCGTATAACCACCCTTATGATTTGCATCAAGCCCTTTTGCTGGAAAAAGCGAAGGACGACCGAAAATGAGGATGCGGTGAACGACGCGACACAGCATGAATGGACGGTGGAGGATGGTCTTGCGCCCGAGCGGCTCGATCGCGTGCTGGCGCGGCTCCAGGGAGACCTGTCGCGCAGCCGCCTGCAGGCGTTGATCCGCGATGGCCGGGTGACCGTCGACGGCGCGCCGGTGCTGGACTCCAACCGCAAGGTGGGCGGCGGCGCCCGCATCGGGTTGAGCGTGCCGCCGGCGGTGCCGGCGGAACCCGCCGGCGAGGTGATGGCGCTCAGCATCGTCTATGAGGATGACGACGTGATCGTCATCGACAAGCCCCCAGGCCTCGTGGTGCATCCTGCCGCTGGGCACGATTCAGGCACGCTCGTGAATGCGCTCATCGCCCATTGTGGCGAGAGCCTGTCGGGCATCGGCGGGGTCAAGCGGCCGGGGATCGTGCACCGGCTCGACAAGGATACGTCGGGCCTGCTGGTGGTGGCCAAGAACGATGTCGCCCATCAGGCCCTCTCGGCGCAGTTCGCCGACCATGGCCGCACGGGCCCGCTGGAGCGAGCCTATCTCGCCATCGTCTGGGGGGCGCCGGAGCGGCGGCGCGGGACCGTGGAGGCGGCGCTTGCCCGCTCCACCCACAACCGCGAGAAGATCGTGGTGGTGGGCGAGGAGCGCGGCCGCTATGCCATCACCCATTACGAACTCCTCGAGAGCCTGCCTGCGGCTCAGCCCCTCGCAAGCCTCGTCCGATGCGAGCTGGAGACCGGACGCACTCACCAGATCCGGGTCCACATGGCCCATCTCGGGCATCCGCTCTTGGGCGATGCAACCTACGGCTCCGGCTTCAAGACGAAGGCGAACCGCCTCTCGGAGCGGTCGCGGGAGGCGCTCACGGCTCTTGGCCGGCAGGCCCTGCACGCGACCATCCTCGGTTTCGAACACCCGCGAAGCGGTGAGTTCATGCGGTTTGAGAGCTCTCTCCCGGCCGATCTGGCGACCCTGCTCGAGGCTCTGCGGGCGGAAATTTAGCGTCAATGGGTCGCAAAATCCGGCCACGCTGGCACCCTTGCGATTCTGATGCGTTCACCACGTCTTGAAGCCTGACGCCTCTATTCGGACGAGATTGAACCGATTATATGAAGAGGTTGGGCGGCCAGCCATGGGAGGGGGTCGCCACAGGCTTGCCTCGCGGTGAGGGAGCCAAAGGAGGAGACACGATGGCTACAGCGCTTCCGGTGCTTGCCAATGAAGGAGGCCTTTCGCGCTATCTCGACGAGATCCGTCGCTTCCCCATGCTCGAACCGCATGAGGAATACATGCTCGCCAAGCGTTGGCGTGAGCATGGAGATCGCGAAGCCGCCCACAAGCTCGTTACATCCCACCTGCGCCTGGTCGCCAAGATCGCCATGGGCTACCGTGGCTATGGTCTGCCGATCGGCGAGGTGGTGTCGGAAGGCAATGTCGGCCTGATGCAGGCCGTCAAGCGCTTCGAGCCCGACAAGGGCTTCCGCCTCGCCACTTATGCCATGTGGTGGATCAAGGCGGCGATTCAAGAATATATCCTGCGATCCTGGTCCCTCGTGAAGATGGGCACCACTGCGAACCAGAAGAAGCTGTTCTTCAACCTGCGCAAGGCGAAGGGCCGCATCTCCGCCTTCGAGGAAGGCGACCTGCACCCTGACAACGTCAAGCGGATCGCCACACAGCTCGGCGTGACCGAGCAGGACGTGGTGGACATGAACCGCCGGCTCGGTGGTGACTCGTCCCTCAACGCTCCTTTGCGGGATGAGGGCGAAGGCGGCGGCGAATGGCAGGACTGGCTCGTCGACCAGGGCCAGACTCAGGAGCAGGTGCTCGTCGAGGAAGAGGAAGGTCAGAACCGGCTCAAGGCCCTGCGCAACGCGCTCTCCGTCCTCAACCCGCGCGAGCGCCGCATCTTCGAGGCGCGGCGCCTCTCGGATGATCCGATCACCCTGGAGGAACTCTCCACGGAGTTCGGCGTCTCCCGCGAACGAGTGCGCCAGATCGAGGTGCGCGCCTTCGAGAAAATCCAGGATGCGGTCAAGAAGAACCTGACCCAGATCGAGACCTCGGAGGCCGAGGCCTAAGCCTTCATAGGCATGCCCAACAAAAAAAGAGCCGCGCTTCCTGCGCGGCTTTTTGCTTTTTAGGAATTGCCTCGCCTACTGCCATTGGCTGAAGGCGTCGTTGATCACCTGTTCGCCGGAGCCGCCCTTCTCGAAGCTCAAGATAGCCCTCTGGCCCGACGCCATCCGCACCGGCAGGTCGATCCAGTTGCGGCGCACGAACAGCTGGGTGTTGCGCGCCACATCGGCCTGCAGGTTGGAAAGGCCGATCAGGAACAGGTTCTCGCGCACGGGCACCGGCAGGCCGGCGACCGGGGTGCCCCGTGCGGCCTCCTCGCTCTTGAACTGCAGCAGGCCCACGTCACGGATCACGCGGTTCGTATCGCTGGCGCGGGTCGTGAAGGTCAGCTCGACCGTGTGGGAGGCCGGAAGCGTGGAGTCGAGATTGCGCCGCAGCACCATCTTCATGGTGAGCCCCGCATCCGGGATGTCCACATTGGCGATCACGGCCCGCTCCAGGGGCTGGCCCTGGCCCGGATTGACGTCTTCGAGGCGCCACGTCACGCGCCCGACCTGGGCCTTGGGGGCTTGAGGATTGGCGGGATCTTCCTCGTAGAAGACCGCACGCTGCACGACGCCTGTTTCCTGGCGCGGTGCGGGGTTAGGGGTGGCGGCCGGGGGTGAGGCCTGCCCTCCGCCGACGCGTTCGTTGATTTTGGAATCGGCCGGCGGCGTTGCCGGCGCCTCCGCGACAGGGCTCTCGGGGGCGAGGTTCTCGGGCCTGTCGCGCCACAGGAACGCGAAGGCCGCAATGGCCGCGATCACGAGTGCCAGGACAGAGCCGAACACGATGGTGCGCGCCCGTCCCTTGTTCTGCATGGCCGGGTGAGGGCGGCTGTCGATCTTGGGCCGGGCCACGGCGGGCTCGGCATAAGACTCGTCGATGCCGTCATCCTGAGCCGCCTGAGGAGCAGGCGCCCGCAATCCATGAACTGAGGTGGCGCCCCGCGAGCCCTCAGATTCCGGCTGAGCTGGTTGCTCCTCTGTCAACATGGTCGAGAAGGCATCGGCATCGAACCCAGCCAGCGGCGCATAATCCGCCTCGACCCGGTTGATGGCGTCATCCAGGGAGCGGCTTTCCTTCTGGATCTCGGCCTCGGACAGGGGCGGGTTGAGCGAGCGGAGCTGCGCGATCAGCGCCGTACGGGCACGCTCGTAGACAGCGTGCCGCTTATCGGCGTTCTGCTCGGGCAGGCCTTCGACGGCTCGGGCGATGAGAGGGTAATAATCTGCCATTTCTCTTCGCAAATGGACCCGCTAAGGCCTCGCCGTCAACCCTCAAAGGGGTTCTTCATGAGGATTGTGTCGTCACGCTCCGGCGAGGTGGAGAGCACCGCGACGGGCGCGCCGATCAACTCCTCGACCCGGCGGACATACTTGATGGCCTGCGCCGGCAGGTCCGCCCAGGAGCGGGCACCCGCGGTCGAGCCGCTCCAGCCCTCGAACTCCTCATAGATCGGCTCGACGCGCGCTTGCGCGCCCTGACTCGCCGGGAAGTAGTCGATGGTCTGGCCATCGAGTTTGTAGCCGACGCCGATCTTGATCGTCTCGAAGCCGTCGAGGATGTCGAGCTTGGTGAGCGCGATGCCGTCGATGCCCGAGGTGCTAACAGTCTGGCGCACCAGGGTGGCGTCGAACCAGCCGCAGCGGCGCTTGCGCCCCGTGACCACGCCGAACTCCTTGCCCTTCTGGCCGATCAGCTCCCCGGTCTCGTCGAAGAGCTCGGTCGGGAACGGCCCCTCGCCCACGCGGGTGGTATACGCCTTGGCGATGCCGAGCACGTATCCGACGGCGCCGGGGCCGAGGCCCGAGCCGGTCGCCGCCTGGCCGGCCACCGTGTTGGATGAGGTGACGAAGGGATAGGTGCCGTGATCGACATCCAGCAGCGCGCCTTGCGCGCCTTCGAACAGGATGCGCTTGCCGGCCCGGCGCTCGTCGTCGAGCAGGCGCCATACGGCATCCATGTAGGGCAGCACCTTGGGAGCTACGGAGGCCAGCTCCTCGTAGATCGCCTCAGGCTTGAACTCGTCGAGGCCAAAGCCCCGGCGCAGGGCATTGTGATGGGTCAGCAGCCGGTCGATCTTCTCCGGCAGGGTGTTCAGGTCAGCCAGATCCATGAGGCGGATGGCACGGCGGCCCGCCTTGTCCTCGTAGGCCGGACCGATGCCGCGCTTGGTGGTGCCGATCTTGGTGCCGGCGCTGCCGCTTTCCCGCAGAGCATCGAGCTCGCGGTGGATGGAGAGAATCAGCGTGGCATTCTCGGCGACGCGCAGGTTCTCGCGGCTGATCGAGACGCCCTGCTCGGCCAGACGCTCCACCTCGCCGGCCAAGGCATGCGGGTCGAGCACGACGCCGTTGCCGATGACCGACAGCTTGTTGGGGCGCACGACGCCGGAGGGCAGGAGCGAGAGCTTGTAGACCTTGTCGCCGATCACAAGTGTATGGCCGGCATTGTGGCCGCCCTGGAACCGCACGACCACATCCGCCTGTTCGGACAGCCAGTCGACGATCTTGCCCTTGCCCTCGTCGCCCCACTGGGCGCCCACGACAACCACGTTCGCCATCGCTCAAACCCTCACATGAAAAAGCCCCGGCGCAAGGCCAGGGCTGGGTTAAAAACCTTGCAAACCCTCATGGTGGATCATGCGCCTCAGGTCAAGGCGGAATGAGCCCTGCATCCCCGCATCATAAACACCGGAAAGGCGGGAATGTGGTTCTCCACTGTCATGTCAAAGAGCCAGCACCTTGGGGCCCGCAGCGTGAGCTGCGAGCCTAAAGTTAAGATCGAGGGTGGCGCGACTGGCAGCCCGGCTCGATGATGGATGGTGAGAAGGAAGAGCCGGAGTGCCTCTTCGCGCACGGCTTCTTTAGGCGTTCAGGCGAGACCAGCCCGGTGACCGTTCCAGGCGTTGCCCGTCTGCTCGACGGGGGCCTGGAACCGATTCCGACCACCGGCCCACAGCCTGGGCCTCCTGTCGCACAGGTTTGCGAAACCTCTGCACAGGACCGTGTCTGCCCCCACACTGCGACGCCTCGCGAGCGCGCCCCTCGACAGGAGCAGATCTACACAACGATATAACCCAGGTTAGGAGAATTGTCAAGAACAAAATAGGAACATTCTTTGAATTACGAAACAGAGTTCCGAAGTTCGAACCGGAGCTGTATGAGTCGGGGAAAGGACGCTTCAATGAACCGGCTTATCTCTGCACCCGTTCTCGTTCTGCTCGCAGCCGGCCTTTCAGGCTGTGTAACTGCGGGAAACCCCCGCGCCGACCTCATTCCGATCTTCATTGATCAGTTCATGAAGTGTTACGCCGTTCCTCAACAAGCCCTAAGCAGCGAGGCGCCGGTGGTTGAGATAAGGTTGAACCTGGATGGTTCACTCGCACAGGAACCTAGGGTGGTCCGTGGAGATCCTGCTTCCGTAAATGCTCAGGCAGCCTTGAAGGCCGTGAAACGCTGTGCGCCTTTCCACATTCCTGCGAGCATCACCCACCGCTATGCGCAGTGGAAGGTGATGCAGGTGACTTTCGACCCTTGATGAGTCCCTGAGGCCGCGCCCGATGCCGGTATCGACGCGCCTTCGCGATCCTTTCCAAAGGCGGAAAGTCAGCCTCATGCCCGCCCGCGCGCGCTCTTCTCCGTCCGCACCCGGTGCTCGATGAAGTTGCGGATTTCGCGGGTGCGGCGGGCAGGCTCGAGAACCTCCGCATCGATGCCGTGGCGCCAGGCGAGATCGAACCGCGCCGGATCCTTGTCGAGCGTTGCGAGATCCTCCGCATAGGCCAGGGCCTCCTCGGGCGTGCGGCAGAAGCCCTCCCGCACGAGGATGTCGGTGCGGCGGCTCAAGATGGCGGCGAGTTCGCCGAGCGAGAACTCCGGGTGATATTGCACGCCCCAGAACGTGCCGCCGTCGCGACGGATCTCGGCGGCCTGCACGGGCGACAATGCGTTGCTCGCAAGAACCGTGCAGTCCTCCGGCACGGCCGCGACCATGTCGAGATGGATGGCGGGCGCGTCATAGGCGGCCGGGCGGCCGTCGAGCAGCGGATGCGCCCTGCCCGCTTCCGTCCGCGTGAGCCTACGGGCGATGCCGACTTCGCGCCCGAGGGGGTTCTGACGCACGTCCCCGTCGGCCGCGACCGCTGCCACCTGTAGCCCCCAGCAGGAGCCGAAGGACGGCGTGCGGGAGGCGAACGTCGCCCGCATCAAGTCGATCTGGCGCAGGATTTCGGGGGTGCGATCGTAGATGTTGAGGTGCGAGCCGGTGAGCACGATGCCGTCATAGGATTCGAGCCCCGCCGCATCGGGCAGGTTCGCGCCCTCATCGGTCGGGAAGGCGATGTCGCAGACCGCATCCTGGGCGATCCCCTGGATCACCTCCGCGTAGGACTCGGAGAGCGTGAGTCCATAGGCGTCCCTGTGGGCCTGCCTTGCGCCCCGCGTATTGCCCTCAACCACCAGAAACCGTAAGGCCATGTGTGTCACCCGCCTGTCGTCATGCCGGTTTAGCCGAACGGCGCATGGCAGCAAGTGCAATAAGGTCTGGCCTCCGATGAAAATCCTGCACGCGCTTTGGAAGGGAACATGGGGGCAGGCCTATGTGCTCCTGACCCTGACCACGCTGATGTGGGGCGGCAATGCCATTGCCGGGCGGCTCGCCGTGGGCGAGGTGTCGCCCATGATGCTCACCTGCCTGCGCTGGGTCATCGTGGTGGTCGTGCTGCTGCCGCTCGTCGGCCGGCAGGTGATTGCGGCATGGCCGCAGATCAGGGAGCGCTGGGTCTTCACGATCCTCATGGGAGCCTTCGGGTTCACCGGCTTCAACGCGCTGTTCTACGCAGCCGCGCATTACACGACCGCCGTCAATCTCACGATTTTTCAGGGTTCGATCCCGGTTCTCGTGCTGCTTGGCACCGTGCTGTTCTTCGGTGCGCGCGTCATCCCGCTGCAGATCATCGGCATGATCGTCACGATCCTCGGAGTCATCCTGGTCTCAGTGAAGGCCGATTTCGAGATTCTCCGGACCCTCGCGCTCAACATCGGCGATGTGTGGACACTGATCGCCTGCGTGTTCTATGCGGGCTACACACTCGGCCTGCGCCACCGCCCGGCCATTGCGGGCCTGACCTTCTTCGCAGCCCTGGCGGCCGTGGCCTTCACGACATCGCTGCCCCTCCTCTGGATCGAAGCCGCACAGGGCAACCTGCAATTTCCAACCCCCAAAGGATGGCTGATCCTGCTCTATGTGGGCCTCCTGCCCTCGCTGCTGTCGCAGGTCTTCTTCATGCGCGGCGTGGAGCTCATCGGCCCGGCCAGGGCGGGCCTCTTCGTCAATCTCGTGCCGGTCTTCGGCGCCCTGCTTGCGGTGGTGCTGCTGGGCGAGCCTTTCGCGCTCTACCATGCCGGAGGCCTCGTGCTGGTGCTCGGCGGCATCTGGCTCTCAGAGCGGCGGCGGTAGAGACCCGCCACTGTCGTTCCCGGAAGGACGCGTCAGCGGAGGGGAAGGGAATCCACTCATACGCTCGTTGCTATGGATCCCCTTCCCGCACTTCGTGCGCCGGGGATGACACCCTCCTCGTCATGGCCGGGCCTGTCCCGGCCATCTCGATTCTCTGAGATTCTGCGCTTCATGTAATCGGGATCACCGGCACAAGGCCGGTGATGACGTGGCAAGTGCGGTGATCCGCGGCGCTAATCCGCAAACACCACCGTCTTGCGCCCATTGAGCAGGATGCGGTCTTCAAGGTGGTAGCGCACGGCGCGGGCCAGCACGCGGCGTTCGATGTCGCGGCCCTTGCGCACGAGATCGTCGGCCGTGTCGCGGTGCGTGATCGACTCCACGTCCTGGGCGATGATCGGGCCTTCGTCGAGGTCCGAGGTCACATAATGCGCGGTGGCGCCGATCAGCTTCACGCCGCGGGCATGGGCCTGATGGTAGGGCTTGGCACCCTTGAAGCTGGGCAGGAACGAATGGTGGATGTTGATGCAGCGCCCGGCGAGCTTCGCGCTCAACCCGTCGGAGAGAACCTGCATGTAGCGTGCGAGCACCACGAGATCGGCCTTCGACTCGCGGATGATTTCCCAGACCTTCGCCTCCTGCTCCAGCTTCGTATCCTTCGTGACCGGCAGGTAGTGGAACGGGATGTTGCCGAGGCCCACATGGGTGTAGGTCTCGACCGGATGATTGGCGATGATTCCGGCGGGCTCGAAATCGAGCTCATCGATGCGCCAGCGGTAGAGAAGATCCGCCAGGCAATGGTCGAACTTCGACACCAGCAGCACGACCCGGCGCTTCACGGCCGGATCACGCAGAGTCCACGTCATGGAGAAGCGCTGGCTGAGCGGCACGAAGCCGCTCTTGAGCGCATCGAGATCGGCCTCACCCGACACGGGATCGAACACGACACGCATGAAGAAACGATCCGTCTGCGTGTCGTCATATTGCTGGGCATCGAGAATGTTGAGGCCGGCATCCGACAGATGCCCCGCCACCGCGGCCACGATGCCTGGACGGTTCGGACAGGCGAGCGTCAGGACGAAGCGTTGCGACGGGGATGCTGTCATCACGGTGGCCCTTCTAGAACCGCACGGCGCGGGCGCGCTTGACCTGCGGGATGTCCTCGATCCGGCGCAGCAACTCGTCGGAGACGGGCTGGTCCACGGACACGAAGCAGATGGCATCGCCGCCGGGCTTATCGCGGCCGAGCGCGAAGGTCGCCACGTTCACGCCTGACTCGCCGAGCAGCGTGCCGAAGCGGCCGATGAAGCCGGGCTTGTCGTCGTTGCGCACATAGATCATGTGCGGGGCGAACTCGGCATCGACCGCGATGTCGCGGATGTCGACGACGCGTGGCTTGCCGTCCTGGAACACGGTTCCGCCCGCGTGGCGCGCCATATCCTCCGCGTCGACGATGATGCGGATGAAGCTTTCGTAGTCGCGCGCCGCGTTCTCGCGCTTGACCTCTTCCACCATGATGCCGCGATCGCGCGCGACGAGCGGCGCCGACACCATGTTGATGTCCTGCAGGAACGGGCGCAGCACGCCGGTCACCGCAGCCGAGGTGAGCGCGCGGGTGTTCATCTCGGCGACATCGCCCTCGTACTCGATGCGGATGCCCTTGATCGGGGCTTCCGTAAGCTGGCCGAGGAACGAGCCGAGCTTTTCGGCCAATGCCACGAAGGGCTTCAGGCGCGGCGCTTCCTCGGCGGTGATCGACGGGAAGTTCACGGCGTTCTGGATCGCACCCTGCAGCAGGTAATCCGACATCTGCTCGGCCACCTGCAAAGCGACGTTCTCCTGCGCTTCCGTGGTGGCGGCGCCCAGATGCGGCGTGCAGACCACGTTGGGATGGCCGAAGAGCGGATTGGAGGTTGCCGGCTCCTCCACGAATACGTCGAAGGCCGCACCCGCCACGTGGCCGGAATCGAGCGCTGCGCGAAGGGCGACTTCATCCACGAGGCCGCCACGGGCGCAGTTGATGATACGCACGCCCTTCTTGGTCTTGGCGATGTTTTCGGCCGATAGCACGTTCTTCGTCTTCTCGGTCATCGGCACGTGAAGCGTGATGATGTCGGCGCGGCGCAGAAGGTCGTCGAGCTCCACCTTCTCGACGCCGAGCTCAACGGCACGCTCCGGCGACAGGAATGGGTCGTAGGCGATCACCTTCATGCGCAGACCGATGGCGCGGTCGGCCACGATGGAGCCGATATTGCCGCAGCCGATCACGCCGAGCACCTTGCCCGTGAGCTCGACGCCCATGAAGCGATTCTTCTCCCACTTGCCGGCCTGGGTCGACGCATCAGCCTGCGGGATCTGGCGCGCGAGCGCGAACATCATCGCGATGGCGTGCTCGGCCGTGGTGATGGAGTTGCCGAAGGGCGTGTTCATGACGATCACGCCGCGTGCCGTGGCGGCGGGGATCTCGACATTGTCGACGCCAATGCCGGCGCGACCTATCACCTTCAGATTCGTGGCCTGTTCGAGGATCTTGGCCGTGACCTTGGTGGCAGAGCGGATGGCCAGACCGTCATACTGGCCGATGATGGCGGCGAGTTTCTCTTTGTCCTTGCCGAGATCCGGCTGGAAATCGACTTCGATGCCGCGATCCTTGAAGATCTGCACGGCGGCGGGAGAAAGAGCGTCGGAAATGAGTACGCGTGGAGCGGGCATGGTGCACCTGTTGTTTGCCGCCCCCTTTACCCTCCCCTTGAGGGGGAGTGTCGGCTCGAAGAGCCGGGGTGGGGTGAACGGCGCTGTCGGTTTGATTGTCTGTGCGTTGCGTCCGAGGGCGACGATGGCAGGCAGTGTTTCCACCCCGCCCCGCCGCCCTTACGGGCGCCGACCCTCCCCCTCAAGGGGAGGATGAAGAGCGTTACGCCGCTTTCGCGAGCTTCGCCTTTTCCTGCACGAAGGCCCAGTCGAGCCAGGGCGTGAGGGCTTCGAGATCGGATTGCTCCACCGTCGCGCCGCACCAGATGCGCAGGCCAGGAGGGGCATCGCGATAGGCGCCGATGTCGAGGGCCACGCCCTCCTTCTCAAGCGAAGAGACGATCCCCTTGGCGACCTGCGTCACGGCCTCGGGCCCCTTCGCGACTACGTCGGGATCCGCGATCACAAGGCACACGCTGGTGTTGGACGCAGTGGCCGGATCCTTGGCGAGGTTGGCGATCCAGGGCGTGCGAGCAACCCAATCGGTGATGACCTTCGCATTGGCGTCGGCCTTGGCGACGAGCGCGTTCAACCCGCCGATGGACTTCGCCCATTCGAGCGCGTCGATGTAATCCTCGACCGCGAGCATCGACGGCGTGTTGATGGTCTCGCCCTCGAAGATGCCCTCGATGAGCTTGCCGCCCTTGGTCATGCGGAAGATTTTCGGCAGCGGCCATGCGGGCTTGTAGGTCTCGAGCCGCTCGACCGCACGCGGCGAAAGAATGAGCATGCCGTGGGCCGCCTCGCCGCCGAGCACTTTCTGCCAGGAGAAGGTGACCACATCGAGCTTGGCGAAATCGAGCTTCTGGGCGAAGGCCGCCGAGGTGGCGTCGCAGATGGTCAGGCCTTCGCGGTCGGCCGCGATCCAGTCGGCGTTCGGGACGCGCACGCCGGAGGTGGTGCCGTTCCAGGTGAAGACCACGTCGCGGTTTTTTGTGTCGACCTGCGCGAGATCGGGCAGTTCGCCGTAGGGCGCGGTGATCACGCGGGCATCGCTAAGCTTGAGCTGCTTGACCACATCCGTGACCCAGCCTTCGCCGAAGCTTTCCCAGGCCAGCATGTCGACCGGACGGGCGCCGAGCATCGACCACAGCACCATTTCCACCGCGCCGGTATCGGAGGCGGGCACAATGCCGATGCGGTAATCGGCCGGCACGTCCAGCACCTCGCGGGTGAGGTCGATGGCGAGCTTCAGGCGCGCCTTGCCGAGCTTGGCGCGATGCGAGCGGCCGAGGCTGTCGGTCTTCAGGTTTTGGAGAGACCATCCGGGGCGCTTCGCGCAGGGGCCGGACGAAAAGAAAGGCGCGCGCGGACGCGCGGCGGGCAGACTTGTCATGATATCCATCCTCTCAGATGGGCGCCTCTCGGTGGGGAGAGGTGTCCCGCCGACCGGTATGACGGACGCGAAAGCCATGGTCAAGGCGAATGCCGCCCCGATCTGTCGTTGCGGCAATCGTGCAGATTACGAAATCGTAATACAAAACATCGTGTTCAGAAGGATCCGATCCAGGTAATTGGCCTATATTGTGCTAGGACGAAGTCCGATCTTCCGAACGATAAAGACTGAGTGCAAGGAGTGAGCATGCGTGTGTCCGGTCAACTCGCTGTCATAGCCATGCTGGGGGCGGCAGGCTTTGGCGGCTGGTACGCCTACAAGGGCGGCCACTTGGCCAATCTGCCCGTGATCGGCGCGTATGTGGGCCAACCGTCCGGCCAGCAGGCCGGCGCTCCAAGAGGTCCCGGCGGCCGCGGTGGTCCCGCCGGCCCGGCAACGGTCGAGGTCGACACGGTCAAGACCGGACGCATCGTAGACATCCGTGAGGCGGTGGGCACCGTGCGTGCCTATGAATCGATCACAGTGACCGCCAAGGTGGCAGGCATCATCGGCGAGATCGGCTTCGACGAGGGCCAGAAGGTCAAGGCCGGTGATACGCTGGTCCAGTTCGATGCCGCCGAGCGTCGCGCTGCCATCGAGCAGGCCGCCGCCGAGGCCAGCCGTGCCACGGCGCTCCGGAACGAGATCGCCATCAAGCTCGAGCGCGCCCAGGCCCTGAACCGGACCGGTGCCGGAACCGGCGCCCAGGTCGACGACCTGACGGCACAGATGAAGTCGCTCGAAGGCTCGATCGCCTCCGCGCAGGCGCAGCGCAAGGCCGCCGAGGCGCGGCTCGAGGAACTGACGATCCGCGCCCCCTTCCCCGGCCGCGTCGGCACCCGCTCCGTCTCGCTCGGCGCCTATGTGGCGCCCGGCACCCGGATCACATCCCTGGACGATCTATCGAAGGTCCGCCTCGACTTCGCCGTGCCGGAGAACCTCCTGGGCCGCCTCAAGCCGGGCCAGACGGTCAATGCCGTCTCCGCAGCCTATCGTGGCCGGACCTTCAAGGGCACGGTCGCGACCATCGATCCCCGCGTCGATCAGACGACCCGTACGGCGCGCCTGACGGCCGAGTTCGAAAACCAGGATGAGGCCTTGAAGCCCGGCATGTTCCTGTCCGTGTCTCTCGAAGTGTCCACGAAGGATGACGCTGTCGTTGTGCCGGAACAAGCGGTCGTCAGCGAAGGCCTGCGCCACATCGTCTATCCGGTGAAGGACAGCAAGGTGGAGCGTCGCGTCATCACCATCGGCCAGCGCCAGGGCGGCAAGGTGGAGGTGGTGGACGGGCTCAAGGCCGGCGAGACCATCGTCGTTTTAGGGGTCCAGCGCGTGCGGCCCGGCGCCGAAGTCATCGCGCGCCCGTTGGGTTCCGGCGCCCCCGCCGCGCCCGTTCCCGCCGCCAACCGCGAGCAGCCCTCCCGCTCCTCGCTGAACGTGCCGCAGGCCATCGGCAGCGCGCAGGCCGCCGAGCGGAAGTGAAGCCTTCTCCCTCCCCCTTGTAGGGAGGGATCAAGGGTGGGGGTGCCGGCGCTGGACTGGACCAGGGTAGCGCTCACCCCCACCTCCAACTCCTCCCCACAAGGGGGAGGAGCGTTGTGTCGAGTTTCGTTGCGAGTCTCTCGCCTAGTCCGGATCGCATAAAGCCATGCAGGTTTCAGACCTCTTCATCCGCCGCCCCGTCTTCGCTGTCGTGGTCAGCCTGCTGCTGATCGTGGGTGGCCTGGCCTCGCTCATGAACCTGCCGGTTCGCGAATATCCGCAGGTCGACCGCCCGGTCGTGTCGGTGTCCACCGTCTATCGTGGGGCCTCGAACGAGGTGATCGAGAGCCGGGTGACGGAGATCATCGAGGGCGCGGTTGCGGGCATCGAAGGCATCCGCCAGATCACGTCGCAGAGCCAGAACGACCGCTCCTCGGTGTCCATCGAGTTCGAGGTGTCCCGCGAGCCGGAAGCCGCCACGTCGGACGTGCGCGATGCCGTGTCCCGCGTGACCGGGCGCCTGCCGGAAGGCGCCGATACGCCGGTGGTACGTAAGGTCGATGCGAATGCCTCGGCCATCATGTGGGTGGGCGTCACGTCCACCTCGCTCGATGCCCTTGAACTCAGCGATTTCCTCAAGCGCGTCTATGTCGATCGCCTGTCGACCGTTCCGGGCGTTGCCAACGTGTACTTGAGCGGCGAGCGGCGCTTCGCCATGCGGGTCTGGGTCGACCGTCCGGCGCTGGCCGCCCGCGGCCTGACGGTGCAGGATCTCGAGACCGCGATCAAGCGCCAGAACGTGGAATTGCCCGGCGGCCGGATCGAGTCCAACCAGCGTGAGTTCACCGTCAAGACGGATTCCCGTCTCGCGACCCCTGAGGAATTCTCCCAGGTCATCGTTACCAACAAGAACGGCTATCTGGTCCGGCTCGGCGAGGTCGCTCAGGTCGAGGTCGGCGCGGAAGACACGCGCTTCGAATTCTACCAGTCGGGCGAGACCGCCATCGGCCTCGGGGTCGTGCGCCAGTCGACGGCCAACACGCTCTCCGTCGTCGAGGGCGTGCGCAAGGAACTGGAGGAGCTCAAGTCGTCGCTTCCGCCCGGCACCGTGGCCGAGGTGGCCTATGACGAAAGCCAGTTCATCCGCGCGTCCATCGACGGCGTGCTGAAAACGCTGCTGGAAGGCGTGGCGCTGGTCATCCTCGTCATCCTGGTCTTCCTGCGCGACTGGCGCTCGACCATCGTGGCCATGGTGGCGATCCCGGTCTCGATCACCGCAGCCTTCATGGTGATGGCCTTCTTCGGCGCGTCCATCAACGTGCTGACGCTGCTTGCCATCGTGCTTGCCATCGGCATCGTGGTGGATGACGCCATCGTGGAGATCGAGAACGTGCACCGGCGCATCGAGGAAGGGCAGCCGCCGCTGCTCGCTTCCTTCGACGGCGCGCGCGAGATCGGCTTCGCGGTGATCGCCACGACCGCCACCCTGATGGCGGTGTTCGTGCCGCTGGCCTTCATGACCGGCAACACCGGCAAGCTCTTCCGCGAATTCGGCATCACGCTCGCGGCCGCCATCTTCTTCTCGGGCGTCGTGGCGCGCACGCTTACACCGATGATGTGCTCCAAGCTGATGGTGCCGGCTCATGGCCGCATCCAGCGCATGACCGAGCCGGTCTTCGAGAAGATGAACAGCGGCTATCGCTGGCTGCTCTCCCGCGCGTTGAAGATTCCGGTCGTCATTCTCTTCGTCGGATTCCTGGTGTCGCTCTCGGCCTACGGTCTGTTCCAGTCCCTGCCGAAGGAATTCGCCCCGCAGGAGGATCGCGGCGCCATCATCGTCAGGCTCCAGGCACCGGAAGGCGCAAGCCTCGACTACACCCGCGACCGGGTGAAGGAGGTCGAGAAGGCCATCCTGCCCCTGCAGGAGCAGGGCGTTATCGCGTCCATGCTGAGCCAGGTCGCGCCGGGCTTCGCCCGCCCCTCCCCGGTCAATGAAGGCATCGTGATCGTGCGTCTCGTGCCCTGGGAGGAGCGGACCCAGAGCCAGCAGGATATCGTGCGCCAACTGACCCCGAAGGTGTCGAACTTCCCCGGCGCGCGCGTGTCAGTGGTCAACCCGCCGGCCTTCGGCGGCGCCGGCGGCTTCGGGCAGCCGATCCAGTTCGTGCTCGGCGGCCCCGACTACGAGACCATTCGCGGCTGGCGCGACATCGTCATGCAGAAGGCCCAGGAGACGGGCAAGTTCATCAACATGGACTCGAACTACCGCGAGTCGCAGCCGGACATCCGCGTGCAGATCGACCGCCAGCGTGCCGCCGATCTCGGCGTCTCGGTGGAAGATATCGGTCGCACGCTCCAGCTGATGTTCGGCGAGACCGAGGTCTCGACCTTCGTCAGCCGTGGCGACGAGTATCCGGTGATCATGCGGGCCCGCGCCCAGGATCGCGCGACGCCGAGCGACCTCACCAACACCTTCATCCGTGCCGCCAACAGCGAGTTGGTGCCTCTGTCGTCCTTCGTCACCCTGACGGAATCGGCCGCTCCCCAGGCGCTGAACCGGTTCGACCGCCTGCGCTCGATCACGATCCAGTCCTCGCTGACGCCGGGCGTTTCCATCGGCGAAGGCCTGGAGATTCTCCAGCAGATCGTGCGCGACAACCTGCCGGCGGAAGTGCGCATCGGCTATACGGGCCAGTCCAAGGACTTCCTGGACTCCACCGGAGCGATCTACCTGACCTTCGCCATGGCGCTGCTCGTGGTGTTCCTGGTGCTGGCGGCGCAGTTCGAGAGCTGGATCAACCCGTTCATCATCATGCTCACTGTGCCGCTCGCGGTCACGGGCGGTCTGCTGGCGCTGTTCGTCACAGGACAGACGCTCAACATCTACAGCCAGATCGGCATGATCCTGCTCATCGGCCTCATGACGAAGAACGGCATTCTGATCGTCGAGTTCTCGAACCAGCTGCGCGAACGCGGATACTCGGTCAGGGATGCGGTTCTCGAAGCATCGGTGATGCGCCTGCGGCCGATCCTGATGACCTCCATCGCCATGATCGGCGGCGCCATTCCGCTCGCCTGGTCCACGGGCGCCGGCGCCGAAGCGCGCAACGCCATCGGCACGGTGATCGTCGGCGGCGTGACGGTCTCCACCATGCTCACCATGCTGGTGGTGCCGTCGATCTATCTCCTCATCGGCGGCTTCACCAAGCCTTCGACCTATGTGGGCGACATGATCGATCGTCTGCGCGCGCAGACCGGACTGCGAGCCCATGGCGAGGATCTGCCGTCACGGACGAAGGAAGTTCCTCCGGCTCATCCGGCGGAGTAATCGGCTCAAACAAGAACCCCGGCATTGATGCCGGGGTTCTTGTTTGAGGTCAGCGACCTTATAACGAGCCTGCTTCAGCTTTGTGCTTCTCGAAGTGATCGACAGCAATCATGATACGGGAGCGATCTGTTGGAACGACATCGGTCGGAAGATTGCGCACATCGACGAAGTCACCCAGATCATCCGCATCATCAACCTCAACCCAGTGGATAAGCGATATCTCTCGACCTCGGACGATCAGATCATAGACCTTATCGACAAAGACTGGCGCCTGTTTAGCAGATACTCCGGGGATCTCTGCCTGCACAAGTCTCTCATATACAGCCGCTAGATCTTCATCGTTGGCGCGAATGATGGTCCCAGGAACATTGAGCATTGAAGGATAGTAAAGGTCGTTAGAGCTACGACGAGGCAGAAGTGCAAGCGTTCGGCCGCGCCGCTGAACCAAGGGAACGACGACAAACGTCGTCGTCACCATGACACGAGCGATTGCGTGGAACACCTCACGAGGCAAAAGACCGGGCGTCAATCGATTCAAGAGACGGCAAAGCTCCTGATGCTCGCCGTCACCTTCAACATTTATCACGCCAAGTCCTATTTTCGGCTCAGGCTGGATATCAAGCAGCAACCTTCGAAGCCGCCTGAGTCACGGCGGCCACCACATCGTCCACCACGCGGTTGACGAGATCCTCGTTGTCGCCCTCGCCCATGACGCGGATGACCGGCTCGGTGCCGGAGGGGCGGATCACGAGGCGGCCTGCTTGGCCGAGCGTCTCGCGGCCAGCTTCGATGGCTTTGATCACGGATGCTTCCTGAAGGGGCTTGCCGGCCTTGTAGCGCACGTTCTTGAGCACCTGCGGCAGTGGCTCGAAGCAATGGCAGACCTCCGAGACCGGCTTGCCGAGGCTCTTGACCACGGCAAGAAGCTGGAGGGCCGCCACGAGGCCGTCGCCCGTGGTGGTGTAGTCGGACATGATGATGTGCCCGGACTGCTCGCCACCCAGGTTGAAGCCGTTGGCCCGCATATGCTCGAGCACATAGCGGTCGCCCACTGCGGTACGCACGAGGCCGAGGCCCATGCCACCCAGGAAGCGCTCCAGGCCGAGATTCGACATGATCGTGGCGACGATGCCCGGCTGCGACAGGCGGCCGTCATCCTTCCACGAGCGAGCGACCACGGCCATGAGCTGGTCCCCGTCGACCTTGTGGCCCTTCTCGTCGACGATGAGGACACGGTCCGCATCGCCGTCGAGGGCGATGCCCACATCGGCGCGCAGTTCCCTGACCTTCTGGATCAGAGAATCGGGGGCGGTCGAGCCGACATCGTGGTTGATGTTGAAGCCGTTCGGCTCCACGCCGATCGACATCACCTCGGCGCCCAGCTCCCACAGGGCTTCCGGCGCCACCTTGTAGCCGGCACCATTGGCGCAGTCGATCACGACCCGCATGCCTTCGAGATCAACCTGCCGAGGCAGGGTGCGCTTGGCAAACTCGATGTAGCGGGCCTGGACGCTCTCGATGCGCTTGGCACGACCGAGCGCGGCGGAGCCGGACAGGCGGCGGGTGAGATCGGAATCGATCAGGGCTTCGATCTCGCGCTCCATGTCGTCGTTGAGCTTGAACCCGTCCGGGCCGAACAGCTTGATGCCGTTGTCCTCGTAGGGGTTGTGCGAGGCCGATATCATGACGCCGAGATCACAGCGCATGGAACGGGTCAGCATGGCGACCGCCGGGGTGGGGATCGGCCCGAGCAGGAGCACGTCCATGCCCACCGAGGTGAAGCCTGCCTGTAGGGCCGACTCGATCATGTAGCCGGACAGCCGCGTATCCTTGCCGATCACGACCCGGTGGCGGTAATCGCCGCGCTGCTGAAACATGAGGCCTGCGGCCTGCCCGACCCTGAGGGCGAGGTCCGGCGTGATGATGCCGTTGGCGCGGCCCCGAATGCCGTCGGTCCCGAAGTATTTCCGCACGTGCTTTGTCTCCGCATTCCTTTGCGCCGATCCGCGCTTTTGCTTTTTCAAAGCAACCTCCCCCACGTCGGTCAAGGCATGGAGGCCAATTCGCACATCACAAGTGATAAGCGATTGTTACAAACCTTACGCCTGGCTCATGTGTAGTATTAGTACTTTGAGGTAAACAAAAAAGAACGCCCGCTTTCCAACGGGCGTTCTTGAATTTCACAGATGCTGGCGTTTTAAGCCTGCGGTTGGGGCTCCATGCCCCCATCGCTCTCGCGCGGACGGCCCGGGCGGGTGGTCGGAACGGCCGAGCCGCGGGTCGGGGTCGCCGTGTCGCCGGTATCCCGGACCGGAGGCTGGCCGTCGAGGAGATTGCGGATCTCGTCGCCGGATAGGGTCTCGTATTCGAGCAGGCCACGGGCCAAGGCCTCGAGCTCGTGCGCCTTCTCGGTGAGGATGCGGCGGGCATCGTTGAGCCCGTCCTCGACCAGACGGCGAACCTCGGAGTCGATCTTCTGGGAGGTGGACTCGGAGATGTTCTGCTGGCGACCCATGGACATGCCCAGAAACACCTCGTCCTGGTTCTCGCCATAGGCGACGGTGCCGAGTTCGGGCGAGAAGCCCCACTTGGTCACCATCATCCGGGCAAGGCGCGTCGCCTGCTCGATATCCGACTGGGCACCGGAGGTGACCTTCTCCTTGCCGAAGATCATCTCCTCGGCAATGCGGCCGCCCATCATGATGGCCAGACGCGAGGTCATCTGCTCGTAGGACATGGACAGCTTGTCCCGCTCGGGCAGCTGCATGACCATGCCGAGGGCACGGCCGCGCGGGATGATCGTGGCCTTGTGGACCGGATCGGTGGCGGGCACGTTGAGCGCCACCACGGCGTGGCCGGCCTCGTGATAGGCAGTCAGGCGCTTCTCGTCGTCGGTCATGACCAGGGTGCGGCGCTCGGCGCCCATCATCACCTTGTCCTTGGCGTCCTCGAACTCCTTCATCGTCACGATGCGCTTGCCGCGGCGGGCAGCCAGGAGAGCAGCCTCGTTGACCAAGTTCATCAGGTCCGCGCCCGAGAAGCCGGGGGTGCCGCGAGCAATCACCTTCAGGTCCACGTCGGGAGCCAGAGGCACCTTGCGCACATGGACGCGCAGGATCTTCTCGCGGCCGACCACGTCGGGGTTCGGAACGACGATCTGGCGGTCGAAGCGGCCCGGACGCAGGAGCGCTGGATCGAGCACGTCGGGACGGTTGGTGGCAGCAATAATGATCACGCCCTCATTGGCCTCAAAGCCGTCCATCTCAACCAGCAGCTGGTTGAGGGTCTGCTCGCGCTCGTCGTTGCCTCCGCCGAGGCCGGCGCCGCGATGGCGGCCGACCGCGTCGATCTCGTCGATGAAGATGATGCACGGCGCGTTCTTCTTCGCCTGCTCGAACATGTCGCGCACGCGGGAGGCGCCGACGCCAACGAACATCTCGACGAAGTCGGAGCCCGAGATGGTGAAGAACGGCACATTGGCTTCGCCCGCCACCGCACGGGCGGTCAGCGTCTTACCGGTGCCGGGAGGGCCGACGAGCAGCACGCCGCGGGGAATGCGGCCGCCGAGGCGCTGGAACTTCTGGGGATCGCGCAGGAACTCCACAACCTCCTGCAGGTCTTCCTTGGCCTCGTCGATGCCTGCCACGTCATCGAAAGTGACGCGGCCATGGGCCTCTGTCAGGAGTTTCGCCTTGGACTTGCCGAAGCCCATGGCCCGGCCGGCCCCGCTCTGCATCTGGCGCGACAGGAACACCCAGGCGCCGATGAAGAGCGCGATGGGCAGGATATTCATGAGCACCGCAATGAACCACGGGGTCGAATCCGACTGCGGACGGGCCGTGATCGAGACGCCCTTCTGCTGCAGCTTCGTGACCAGCATCGGGTCGCTCGGCGCGTAGGTCGTGAAGGTGCGGCCATCCGTATAGGTGCCGCTGATCTCAGGACCGGAGATGACTACGCTGGTGATGCGCCCGGCATCGGCCTCGCTGAGAAGCTGGCTATAGGCGATGTCGCTGCCGCCGCCCCGTTGGCCGGGGCTCTGGAACAGCGTCACGAGCGCCAGCACCAGGAGGAAGATAACCACCCACAGGGCGAAGTTGCGGAAATTTGAATTCATTTGATCAGGTTCTGCCCCAGAGGGAGAAAAGCACGAGGAGGTCTCCCCGCGCGGCTAAACTCAATGTAGGCATACCGTCCCGCCTTGCCAAGGGAATGCGGCATGTATGCGGCATCATCCGATAGCCTGAGTCAGGAGATTTGGCTAACGGCCCCGATGACGTGGCGGTTCCGGCCTGACCGAAAGCCGTCCAGTTTGGGTGAGGCGCAGGTGGGCGCCCGCGAGGGTGAGGCTCAACGTCTCCCCTGCTTCGGCGGCCCGCCGCAGGCGCTCCGTGCAGGCCTCGAGCCGGTGAAGACGGCTGTTGTCCAGATCCATGCCAGCCTCCGCCAAGACCAGTTCCAGCACCCGCAGGGCAATCTCGAATGGCTCATCAGTCAGGATCTGCGCATGGAACGACAGGGTTCCGGCATCGCGACGGGGTTCGCCCCGGTCGAATGCTGCTCTGGCCTTGAGGCTGAGCGCCTCATCGGCTTGGGCGGCCCTTTCCGCAAGACGGGCCAGCCGCCCGGCGGTGAGCCCCTCCGCGGCAAGAAGGGGCATCAGCTTGCGCCAGCGAACACGGGCATAACGCTCGTCCGCGTTCGACGGATCGGTGACGAAGCGCCAGCCGTGATGCCGGCATTGATCGAGAAGATGTGACTTCGGAAGGCCGAGGAGCGGCCGCACATGACGGATGCCCTGCCGGTCCGTCTCCCGGCGCATGCCGGCAAGGCCCGACAATCCCGAGCCGCGCGACAGGCGCATCATCACCGTTTCGGCCTGATCGTCGAGAGTATGTGCGGTGACGAGATGGGAGGCTCCCACCTCGCGGGCATATTCGACCAGGAGGCGGTAGCGCGCCTCGCGGGCGGCCTCCTGGATTCCGGCCACGGGTTTTTGCTCAGTCCAGGCGAGCGTCCGATGCGACAGACTTAAGAGGCCGGCTTCGCGCGCCGCGAAGGCGGCTTCACCGGCGGCCTCGGGCCGGAGGCCATGATCGACGGTTGCAACGTGAATGGGAGGGCGCCGGCCAAGGGACGTCCAACGGGCGAGGCCATGCATCATGGCTATAGAATCCGGCCCGCCAGACACGGCGGCGAGGATGCCGGAGGCTTGGTTCAGAGAGGAAAAAAGACGCTCGAGCCCTTCATCCGAGAGCGGATCATCGGGGGGCGAGACGGGGGCCACGGCGCGGGCCTTCAAAAGGTCAGCGGATCAGCTGCACTTGATCCGCTTCTGCTCGCGCTCGGAGGCCTGGCGAACCGGCGCGGAGGCCTGCGGATACTTGCGGTCGAGTTCGGAGAAGACCGCGCAGGCGCGATCCTTGGCGCCGAGGCCGTTCAGGGAGATGCCGAGCCGCAGCAGGGCATCGGGCGCCTTGGGCGCGTCGGGATGCTCGGCCGAGACGTTCAGGAATTGCTCGGCGGCCTCGCGATAACGGTTGCGCACGAGATAGGTCTCGCCCAGCCAGAAGGTGGCTTCCGGCACGAGCTTGTCGCGGGGGTTCGATTGCAGGAAGCGGCGGAAGCTCATCTCGGCCTGATCGTACTGCTTCGAGGTGAAGGACGCATAAGCCGTATCGAAATCCGACCGGGGATTGCCGACGCTGGTGGCCGCCACGCTGGGGTTGGCGCGCTCGGTGATAGCGCCCTGAGGCAGGGTTGCCTGGACCTCGGCATGCTGGTCGAGCGGGGCACCCTCGGCGTCATCCTGCTCGATCAGCTCCCCGATCCCGGCAAGCTGCCCGCCCGGGAGCTGCATCGGACGTCCCGCATCCGCCTCGGCAAGAGGAGCCGACGGCGGGGTCGAGCCGAGCGGACGGGGTGCGCCGGGCGCGCTTGGCGCCTCCGACGGGTCGAAGACGTCGCTGCGCCGCTGGGGCTGGGCCGGCGTCGGCTGCGCCGGGGGCGCGGCAGGCCGTGAGGGCGTCGCGGTGGACGGCGCCGGAGCCGACCTGGAGCCGCTGCCGCCACGTCCTTCCTGGAACCGGAACTCCACGTCCTCCTGGAACTTGCGCAACTGTTCCTTCAGCTGGCGGTTCTCGTACTGGAGTTGCTCCATCTGGCCGGCGATCTGCCGGAACTGGCTCTCGAGGCGGTTCAGGCGCACGATCGCATCGGCCGCATCCTGCGCGGCGGCAGGGAAAACCGAAGTGGCGGCCAGAGCCAAGGCAAAGGCGAAAAAGACAAATAAGCGTCGGAACATGCTGGGAATACCGTAAGGATCCTCGACGGAGGGGCCGATAACACAAAAGCGCCGCCACGGCGAGAATGTGGCGGCGCTTTTGATTTCACGAGAGTCTGAGCCTTATGAGGCTTTATGCCCCGGCGCCGTTGCCGAGCACCGTCACCGCGCGCCGGTTCTGCGACCAGCAGGAGATGTCGTTGCAGACCGCCACCGGGCGCTCCTTGCCGTAGGACACGGTGCGGAAGCGGTTGCCCGGGATGCCGCGGGAGATCAGGTAGTCGCGGACGACCTGGGAGCGGCGGGCGGAGAGCGAGAAGTTGTACTCGCGGGTGCCGCGCTCGTCCGCATGCCCTTCGAGGATGAAGGTGTATTGCGGGTAGCGCTGGAGCCACTGGGCCTGCTTGTCGAGGGTGGCCACCGCCGTGGGGGTCAGATCGGTCGAGTCGGTCTCGAAGAACACGCGGTCGCCCACGTTGACGACGAAGTCCTGGGCGCTGCCCGGGGTGGCGGCGCCACCGGCGCCGAAGCCGCCGGCTCCGCCAGCCATCTCATCTTTGTTGGACGAACACGCCGCCGCCCCGAGGGCGAGGACGAGGGCAGCGGCGAATTTGACGGCGCGCAACGTCATCATGGGCAATACTCCTTACACATACGTTTGCCGAACGTTGTGTCTTTCATATCGGGAGGATGGTTAAGGGAGGGTTCCGTCAACCGAGGAGAGAGACCCGGGATTAAGGTGAATTATGGCCAAGTTGTGGAAGTTTGGATTAGGGTAAATCAACCGTGAATGAATTCCGGCCGGAAGCCTTATATCTTTGGGGAGGCGAGCTGACGGAAGCTAGACTGCTGCCAATTGTCTATCTCACGCGTTGAGAGGTCATGAATATCGTGACGACCCCACCCGGCACCCTTGGACAGCCCTACCGCAAGGCTCTCGACGACCTGCGTCTGGAGCGGGCTTTCGCGCGCATCGCCGACAGCGACCTGCGGCACGGGAATGCCATATCGCTGCTTAAGGATTCGCGGGAGAACTATCCGGCCTGGCTCGAGGCCATCCGCTCGGCGAAAGAGGTCATCCATTTCGAGAACTTCATCATCGCGGACGACGAGAGCGGCCGCGCATTTGCCGATGCGCTCATGGAGCGGTCGCTCGCCGGCGTGCGGGTGCGCGTGCTCTACGATTGGCTGGGCTCCTCCGCCCGCGCCCTCCCCTCCTATTGGCGGCGCATGCGCGAGGCCGGGGTACAGGCGAAGGTCTTCAACCCGCCCCGCCTGACGGATCCGTTCTGGATTCGCCGCAACCACCGCAAGCTGATCACGGTCGACGGGCGCATCGGCTTCGTCTCGGGCCTCTGCATCTCGGATAACTGGGTCGGCAGGAACGGCCTTGAGCCCTGGCGCGACACGGGAATTTCCGTGGAAGGTCCGCTGGTCGCAGATCTCGATGCCGCCTTCGCCGAGAGTTGGTCGCTGGCCGGCATGAAGGCGATCCCGAAAACCGAGCTGCCCCATGCCGACCTGATCCCGCATGCGGGTTCGGTGGCGGCCCGGCTCATCAGCGGCGAACCCGGCATGTTCCGCACCTACCGGGTCGACCAGTTCATCGCCGCCACCGCGCAGCGCAACCTCTGGCTCACCGACGCCTATTTCGTCGCCACGACCTCCTACGTGCAGGCCCTGGGCGAGGCCGCGCGCGATGGCGTCGATGTGCGCATCCTCGTGCCCGGATCGAGCGACGTGCCGGCGCTGCAGCCGGTGGTGCGGGCGGGCTACCGCTCGCTGATCGAGGCGGGTGTCCGCGTCTTCGAATGGAACGGCACGATGCTCCACGCCAAGACCTGCGTGGCGGACGGGCGCTGGGCCCGGGTGGGCTCCACCAACCTCAATCTGGCGAGCTGGGCCACCAACTGGGAGCTCGACGTGGTGGTCGAGGATACGGGCTTTGCCGAGGCCATGGAGGCCATGTACCTGGAGGATCTCGCCAACGCGACGGAGATCGTTCCCGGCTGGCAATCCCGCCGCCGGCAGGCGCGAAACATGCGCTCGCGCCGCGGTCACCGATACACGAAGGGTGGGGTGCGCAGGCTCGCCGCCGGCGCCCTGGCGCTGTCGAGCACGTTGAGCCGTGCGGTCGGGTCCGGATCGCGCTCGCTCACCGCCACGGAAGCCAGCAGCATCGCCATCATCGGCTTCGCGCTTCTGGCCCTCGCCGCCCTGATCAGCTTCTTCCCGGTCCTCATCATCTCGCCGATAGTGATCGCCCTCGTGTGGCTCGGCCTTGCGCTGCTCATCCGCGCGTTCCGGCTCAAGCGGCGCGTGCGCCTGCGCCGTCGCAAGCTCGCGCTGCGGCGGAAGCTGGCCAGGATCCGGGAGAACGAGACGTCTCCGGGAGAATAAAAGGGAAGAAGAATAAAAGGAAACCCGCGTTCAAGCTTGGCGTTGACCCAGAGCATCGGACCCAAAAGTGGGGTCCGATGCTCTTTCTCTTGGCTGGCGCATCGTTGATGCGGAAAACCGGGACCACTTTTCCGCACGATTCGCTGGCGCAGGGCAGACGCATCCCGATTGGCGAGGAGTTTCCCATGGCATCAGGCACCCTCAATTCGACCCCTTCCCCCGACCGCATTCAGACCATGAGCTCGCTGCTGGCTCAGAACTGGTGGGCCGTGGCCCTACGCGGCGTCTTCGCCATCATCTTCGCGCTCATCGCCCTCTTCTCGCCGGGCGCGACGATCCTGTCCCTCGTGCTGTTCTTCTCAGCCTACATGCTGGTCGACGGAGTGTTCGGCATCGTCTCGGGCATCAGGGCCGCATCCAACAACCAGCGCTGGGGCCTGCTGATCCTGGAGGGCATCCTCAACATCCTCGTCGGCATCATTGCCTTCGCCATGCCGGGCCTGACGGTCCTGTTCTTCGTCACCCTGGTCGCCGTATGGTCGCTGATCACCGGCATCCTGATGATCGTCGCCGCCTTCAAGCTTAACCCCGAATACGGTCGCGGCTGGCTCATCTTCAGTGGCATCGTCTCGGTGCTGTTCGGGATCGCGCTGCTGATTGCCCCCCTCGTCGGGGCCGTGGTGCTGACCTGGTGGCTCGGCGCTTATGCGCTCGTCTTCGGCATCGGTCTTCTCGTGCTTGCATTCAAGCTGAAAGGCCGCAGAGACACCACCAGCGGCACAGCCTCGCTGCGGGCCTGAATGAAAAGGGCGCTAAAGCATCGATCCCAAAAGTGGAGTCCACTTTTGGGATCGAATCCGATGCTTTCTTCTTGGATGAGAGCATCGTTTGTGCGGAAAACCGGGTCCACTTTTCCGCACGATGCTCTATAGAAGCGCCCTTTTGTCTCTCGGTCAGTTGCTCTGCCGGCTCTCGCTCAAGAGCGGTGACCAGGTCGGGTCCGACGCGAAGGACGGCGTCGGGACGGGCTGCTCCACGCGGCCGGTGATGTCGACCATGTAGAGCTTGCCGCCGGCCTGTCCGCCCGGGTCGCGGAAGAACAGGATGTACTGGCCGTTGGGCGCCCAGGTCGGGCTCTCGTTGTGGAAGCCTTCCGTCAGGATGCGCTCGCCCGAGCCGTCCGGCTTCATGATGCCGATGGCGAAGCCTCCAGCGCGCTGCTTGGTGAAGGCGATGTAGTCGCCCCGCGGCGACCAGGCCGGCTGCGAGTAGGCGCCGTCGCCGAAGGAGATGCGGCGCTGGTCTGAGCCGTCCACGTTCATCACGTAGATCTGCTGCTTGCCGCCGCGGTCGCTCTCGAACACGATCTGCTTGCCGTCCGGCGAGAAGGACGGCGAGGTGTCGATGGCGGGCGTCGAGGTCAGGCGCGTCGTGGCCTGCGAGCCGAGGTTCATCATGAAGATGTTGGCGTTGCCGCCCTGCTGCAGGCTCATGACGATGCGGCTTCCTTCGGGTCCGAAGCGCGGCGAGGACGCCATGTCGGGGAAGTTGCCGAGCACCTGGCGCGAGCCGGTCTCGAGGTTGATCACCTGCACGCGCGGCTGCTGGCCTTCGACCTGGGACATGTAGGTGATGTCTTGGGTCGCCGGCGAATAGCGCGGCGCCACCACGGAGGTGTCTCCTTGAGTCAGGTAGCGCACATTGGCGCCGTCCTGATCCATGATGGCGAGGCGCTTGCGGCGGTTTTCCTTCGGGCCCGATTCATCGACGAACACCATGCGCGTGTCGAAGAAGCCGCCGAAGCCCGTGATCTTGGTGTAGACCGCATCCGAGATGATGTGGCCGACCCGGCGCCAGAAATTGGCATCCGTCACATATTGCTGGCCGGTGAGCTGCTGGCCGGTCTCGATGTCCCACAGGCGAAACTCGGCGCGAAGGCGCCCCGACGGATCGCGCGAGACGCGTCCCGTGACGAGCGCCTGGGCGCCCGCCATCTTCCACGCATCGAAGCGCGGCGCGGCATCGAACGACGGACGCTCCGGAAAGCGTGCCTTGTCCAGCGGCGCGAAATAGCCGGAGCGCTGCAGGTTGTTGCTGATGATGCCGGACACGCGCTGCCCCATGTCGCCCTCGCCGGAGAAATCGGCCACGGCAATCGGCATGGGCTGGAACTGCCCACCGGGGCCGACGCGGAACGAGAGCTGCGCCTGGGCCGAGGGGGCGAGTGCCGCCATCGGCAGGACGACGGCCAGCGCGATGAGAAGACGAGAGACGAAGCGAGTGATCATGGGTGTTCTAACTCGGCAGGTATGTGCGATCATGACAGATCGAAGGTGACATCAAGTTCTTTCCAACCCTCGTTGCCTGTGTAGTAGGGCATGAACTGAGCTGGAACTTGGAAAGGCGCACAACGCCGCACGGCGCGCACGATGGCTTCAGCCGTCGCCCGGTCGGATGGAGCGGCGCCGGCGCTGATAATCTGAGGCGAACCTGCCAGCGAACCATCCTTATTCAAAGGAATGCTGATTCGAGGCGGAATCACAGTGCCTGCAGACGCGCTCAAAGGCGGGCTGTAGCAGGGCATGATTTTTTCTTGGAAGAAGTTGATCAGGGCCGCTTTCGCGTTCGGACTCATCTTTGGAGCCGATCCCGTCGCCGTTCCGAGCGAGGCGGTCTTCTGGACCTCCGCGCCGGTCGCGCCCGTGGACTGGCTCTTGTCCTTGCTGTCGAGGAACTGCTTCAGGTCGCCCATGTCGAGCTTCTTGGCGAGTTGGGCTTCCTTGCGCGCCTTGGCCTCGGCCTCTTCCTTGGCTTTGGCTTCCGCGAGCTTCTTCGCCTCCGCTTCGGCCTTGGCCTTCGCGTCTGCCTCGGCCTTCGCTTTGGCCTCCGCGACCTTCTTGGCTTCGGCTTCGGCCTTGGCTTTCGCCTCCGCTTGCGCCTTTGCCTTGGTCTCAGCCTCGACTTTGGCCTGCTCGGCGGCCTTGGCCTTCTCGATAGCCTCGGCTTCAGCCTTTTCCTGCAGCTGCTTTTCCTCCGCGGCCTTGGCCTCGGCGGCTTTTTCTTCCTGCGAGCGGGTCGGCGGCGCGGGCGGTGGAGGCTGGGCGGCCACCGGCTCTTCCTTGTCGGCCACCTTCATCTCGGCCGGACGCTTCGGCGGAGCCGGCGCATCGCGCTTGTCCTCGCCAGGATCCTTCAATTCGGTCTTGTCGGCGACGCGCTCGGCGCGGGGCTTGGGCAGCACATCTTTCCCGCCTGTCTCACCCTTCATGATCTGCGAGAGCTGGGCATCGGTGATGACCTCGACCGGGATGCCTTCCTGCGCTTCGGGAAACTCGGCGACAGAAGACAGGCCGATCATGGCAGCCGTCAGCAGCGCCGCATGCGCGACGCCCGAGACCCAGAAGCCCGGCTCCGAAGTGCTGAATTTCAGCTTCAACGCCACGTGTGTTTGCCCCTTGCTCTCAATCGGCTCAGCGCTGGTCGACCTCGGTCACGAGGGCGACGCGCTTGTAGCCGGCCGTGGTCACGATCGACATCACTTGAGCGACGCGCCCGTAATCGACCTTCTTGTCACCGCGCACGAAGATCCGCTCGTCGAAGCCCGTCTTCGAGACTTCCGCGAGCTTGCCGACGATGGCTTCGTCCGTCAGCTCCGCCTCGCCGAGGAAGACCTGGCCGTTGGCCTTGATCGACAGAGTCACCGGCGTCGCATCGGAGTTGAGCGGCGCAGCCTTGGTCTGCGGCAGGTCGAGCGGCACGCCGGCCGTCATCATGGGTGCTGCCACCATGAAGATGATGAGCAGCACGAGCATGACGTCGATGAACGGCGTCATGTTGATCTCGTTGATCACGCCCGACTGCCGGGAGCGCCTGCGGCGGCGCCCGCCTCCTGCCGATCCTGCCATCATGGCCATGCCGGTTCTCCCTTAAGCCGCGTTGGCGGGGGAGCGGCCGGCGTGGCCGATGCGCTCGTCCACCTGACGGGACAGGATGGCCGAGAACTCGTCGGCGAAGCCCTCGAGGCGCGACTGCAGCTTGCCCACTTCCGAGTTCAGCTTGTTGTAGGCGAGCACCGCCGGAATGGCCGCGAAGAGGCCGATGGCGGTGGCGAACAGGGCTTCCGCTATGCCGGGAGCCACGACCGCAAGGCTCGTGTTCTTGGAGGCGGCAATCGACGTGAAGGAGTTCATGATGCCCACCACCGTGCCGAAGAGGCCGATATAGGGACCGGCCGAGCCGATGGAGGCCAGCACCGTCAGGCGGGCATTGAGACGCTCCACCTCGCGCTGGATGGTTACGTCGAGCACCTTGTCGATGCGCTGCGGCAGGGACTGGAACGACCGAGCCGAGCCCTCGAAGGAGCGCTTCCACTCGCGCATGGCGGCGACGAAGACGGCGGCCAGGCCCGTGGCCGGGCGGCCCTGGAGGTTGCGGTAGAGGTCCTCCAGCGATTGGCCGGACCAGAACACGTCCTCGAACCGGTCCATGGCGCGCTTCGTGCGGCTGTAGAGCAGCGTCTTGTCGACGATGATGGCCCAGCACCAGACCGAAGCCGCCAGCAGGCCGATCATCACGAGCTTGACGATGAAATGGGCCTGCCAGAACAGGCCAAAGAAGGACAGGTCGTGGGCCACAGGAGCGGCCTGGGCCACATCAGCCGGATTCATGAATCTCGTCCTCGCTCTTCGAGCAGCCTTGGATTGCCCCAAGGCCCACCGCAGATTGGTTCTAGGAATATCTGTTTCTGTATCACAGCTGGTTCGCCCCCGAATCTGTCGAAAATAAGGGCAGCCGGCGGATGAGCCTCAGATCGTCCCGGACCGTTACCTGTTAGGCACAGAGTAAGGTTAAGGTCTGGTTTAAGTGCGGCCGTCGCAGGGCGGAATTGACTGAAATTGATATGAAATCTTGGCTGGTATGCTTCTGAGGCGGGGCTGCTGCACCACCTATCGTTTGGGCAGGCTCCGCCCTACGGTTTTGATCCTAAGGCTGCCCGCAGCTCGTCCGGAATCCGCACGGCCCGCCCGCCCCTAACGGCCGCGACCATCACGTCGGCCGTGACCAGCACCTCGTCGCCGCGCCGAACCTCCTGCGCCAGCGTCATCGAGGCGCCGCGCATTTCCTTAGGCCTGGTCACGATGGTGAGCACGTCGTCCATGACGGCGCCGCCCAGAAAATTGATGTTCATCTTGCGGACCACGAAGGCGAGGCCGTCCATGCTCGCGTGAAGATCAGACTGCGCCACCTCGACGGCCCGCAGCAGCTCCGTGCGGCCCCGCTCCATGAAGCGGAGATAGCTCGCGTGATAGACGCGGGCCGAAAAATCCGTGTCCTCGTAATAGACACGGATCGGCAGAATATGAGCGTCATCCTGCATGAAGCCGGAGAGGTGGGGATAGCGCCCACCCTCCCCTTGAGGGGGAGGGTCGGAGCGCGTCAGCGATCCGGGTTGGGGTGGAAGCGCAACGTTCAGAGAGGGCGCGGTTCCCACCCCCTCCCGCGCCTCCGGCGCGACCTCCCCCCTCAAGGGGGAGGTGTTGGCGTCCCGCCGCTCACTCATCCGCATCTCCGCCGAACAGCCCGAACTGCGCCGCCGTCTCTCGGGTCGGCTCGGGGATGCCGAGGTGTTTGAAGGCGTGGGGGGTCAGCACGCGGCCGCGCGGGGTACGCTGCACGAAGCCCTTCTGAATGAGATACGGCTCGATGATGTCCTCGATGGCGTCGCGCGGCTCGGAGAGGGCCGCGGCAATGGTCTCGATGCCGACCGGACCGCCGCCGAAGGAATTGGCGACCAGGGTCAGGTACTTGCGGTCCATGAGGTCGAGGCCGATGGGGTCCACGTCGAGAAGGCGCAGGGACTTGTCGGCAAGGTCACGGGAGACGGTCTGCACACCCTCGACGATGGCGAAATCCCGCACACGGCGCAGGAGGCGGCCGGCGATGCGCGGCGTGCCGCGGGAGCGACGGGCGATCTCGTTCGCACCCTCCTCGCTCATGCCTAAGCCCAGCACCCGGGCGCCGCGCCGGACGATGAGCTCCAGCTCGTCGACGGTGTAGAACTCGAGCCGGATCGGGATGCCGAAGCGGTCGCGCAAGGGCGTGGTCAGTAGGCCCGCCCGAGTGGTGGCGCCGACAAGCGTGAATTTCGGCAGCTCGATCTTCACCGAGCGGGCCGCCGGGCCCTCGCCAATGATGAGGTCGAGCTGGTAATCCTCCATGGCCGGATAGAGGATTTCCTCCACGGCCGGGTTGAGGCGGTGGATCTCGTCGATGAAGAGCACATCACGCTCTTCGAGGTTGGTGAGCTGGGCCGCCAAGTCACCCGCCTTGGCGATCACCGGGCCGGAGGTGGAGCGGAAATTGACCCCGAGCTCGCGGGCGACGATCTGGGCCAGCGTGGTCTTGCCCAGTCCCGGAGGGCCGACGAAGAGCACATGGTCGAGGGCATCGCCCCGCGCCTTGGCGGCATTGATGAAGATCTGGAGATTGGCCCGCGCGGCCTTCTGGCCTGTGAAATCGTCGAGCGACAGCGGCCGGATCGATGCATCGACATCGTCCTCGCGCTTTTCGGGGCTGATCAGGCGGCGGGAATCGGTCAAAGAGACTTACCTTCCAAAGGCTTCATATAGGCGTTTTAGGTGTCATACGCCATCTTTAACGGGATCAAAACAGGAACATGCGTGCCGCGGGAGGACTACCGCGCCAGTTCCCGCAGTCCCAACCGGATCAGCGTCTTGGCCTCGGCCTCGTCGCCCGCCTGCTTCATGGCGGCGGCAACAGCTGCGGAGGCCTGGACCTGGGGGTAGCCGAGATTGACCAGGGCCGAGATGGCATCCGCCACGGGGCGCGGGGCGCTGTTGTCCTCGACCGCGCCGGTGAGGCGGATGAGGGCGGGATCGACGGAGGCGAAGGCCGGGGCCTTGTCCTTGAGTTCTGACACGATGCGCTGGGCGAGCTTGGGGCCGACGCCGGGGCCGCGGGCCACGGAGGCCTTGTCACCGGTGGCGATGGCGGTTGCGAGGGTGCCGGGGTCGAGCACCGACAGGATGCCGAGCGCCACCTTGGAGCCCACGCCCTGCACGCTCTGCAGAAGCCGGAACCATTCGCGTTCGGAGTCGGAGCGGAAGCCGAACAGGCGGATCATGTCCTCACGCACATGGGTCTCGATGGCGAGAGTCGCTGCCTCGCCGGTGGGCGGCAGGTTCTGGAGGGTGCGGGAGGAGCAGTGGACCACATAGCCGACCCCGTGCACGTCGAGGATCACGAAATCCTCGCCGTAGGAATCCACCGTACCTTTGAGTTTGCCGATCACGTTATTCGTTGCTCCTGCTTCCCTCCCCCTTGCGGGGAGGGATTGAGGGTGGGGGTCGGAAAGCCGGAGCGCTGCGCTTCGCGGTGAATTCACGCGTCTGCTGCAGCATCCGACGGGATCGGTCCCCACCCAGTCGAACCACCCCCACCCCTACCCCTCCCCGCAAGGGGGAGGGAAGAGGCGTTCAATCCGGATCACGACTCTGGACGGCTCACGCCGTCCGGGATGACGCTGTGGTTTTCTGTAACACCCTAATAGCTCGCCGCCAAAGCGCGGGCCTTGCGTTGGTGGGCGTGGGCGATAGCGATGGCGAGCGCGTCGGCGGCGTCGGCCTTCTTGAAGTCGGCCTTGGGCAGGAGGATCCTGATCATGGCCTGGACCTGGTTCTTATCGGCATGACCGACGCCCACCACGGTCTTCTTCACCTGGTTGGCCCCGTATTCGGCCACCGGCAGGCCGTGAAGGGCGGGCACCAGCAGGGACATGGCGCGGGCCTGGCCGAGCTTGAGGGTCGCCTGGGCGTCCTTATTGACGAAGGTTTCCTCGACCGACACCTCGTCGGGCGTCCAGGTCCGGATCACGTCCGTCAGCCGGTCGTAGAGCTGCTTGAGGCGAAGCGCCAGATCGAGATCGCCGTCGGAGGTCACGACCCCGCAGGCGACATACGAGAGCTTCGTCCCCTCGACCGTGATGACGCCCCAGCCGGTGTTGCGCAGGCCGGGATCGAGGCCGAGGATGCGGACGCGCTCAGTCACTGTTGTTCTCCACCGTCATGGCCGAATTGCTTTACGGCCATCCACGCTATCAACGGTTAAGATGACGTGGATACCCGGAACGGGCCCGGGTCTGACGCACAGCCAAAATCAGCCTGCCATCTTCTGCATGAGGGCATCGGACAGCTCGAAGTTGCCGTAGACGCTCTGGACGTCGTCGTGCTCCTCGAGCGATTCCATCAGCTTCATCAGCTTCTCGCCGGTCTCGTCATCCACGGCGACCGGGGTCTGGGGCTTCCAGACGAGCTTCGACGCCTTGGGCTCGCCGAACTTGTCTTCCAGCGCCTTGGTCACCTCGTTGAGGTTGCCCTGGTCGCAATAGACCTCGTGGCCGTTCTCGGAGGACGCGACGTCGTCCGCGCCTGCATCGATGGCGGCTTCCAGCATGGCATCGGCATCGGCCACGTCCGGGCCGAACTCGATATAGCCGACCCGGTCGAACATGAAGGAGACGGCCCCGGTCTCGGCGAGGTTGCCGCCGCTCTTGGTGAAGTAGGAGCGGATGTCGGAGGCCGTGCGGTTTCGGTTGTCGGTCATGGCTTCGACGATGATGGCAGCACCCCCGGGACCATAGCCCTCGTAGCGGATCTCGTCATAGTTCTCCGCGTCGCCGCCGGAGGCCTTGTTGATGGCGCGCTGGATGTTGTCCTTGGGCATGTTCTCGGCCCGGGCGGCGAGGATCGCGGCGCGCAGGCGCGGGTTCATGTTGGGATCGGGCATGCCCATCTTGGCCGCCACGGTGATTTCGCGGGCGAGCTTGGAAAACACCTTGGACCGCACCGCGTCCACCTTGCCCTTGCGGTGCATGATATTCTTGAACTGTGAATGCCCGGCCATCGGGGCCTCCGGATTTTCGGCCGAGAGCCGCTTCCATGGAAAGCGCCCGTCAGGCCGGAGAAGTTGACGATGGCCCGCTTATAAGGCGGCGAAGGGCTTCAGGCAAAGCCCCTTTGGGCTTGCCCATCCTCAATCCGGTCCAGAGCCCGCCGGAGCGCATCCACGCAGGCCGGGTCGAAGGCCGTCCCGGTCTCTGCCTCCAGGATTCCCATGGCTTTCGAGACCGGCATAGCAGCGCGGTAAGGGCGATCCGCCGTCAGGGCATCGAACACATCGGCCACCGAGATGATCCGGGTCTCGCGGCCGATCTCCTCACCCGTGAGCCCTCTGGGATAGCCCTTGCCGTCGAGGCGCTCGTGATGAGCTCCGCCGATGCGGGCGAGATCATCGAAGGCCTTGATCCGCGACAGGATGGTCTCGCTGTAAAGGGCGTGATGGCGCATGGCGGCAAACTCCGCCTCGTCCAGCTTGCCGGGCTTGTCGAGGATCTCGTTGCTGACCCCGAGCTTGCCGATATCGTGGAGTAGTGCTGCCCGCCGCAGGCGCCGCCGCCCGGCCTCGTCGAATCCCATTTCGCCGGCGATCAGATCGGCGAAGAATGCGACCCTGTCGCTATGGCCGCTGGTATAGGGGCTCTTGGAATCGACCACCCGCGCGAAGGCCGCCGCAATGTCGTCGAGATAATCCTCGTCGGCGATCTCGATCCTCTGGGCCGGTTCCAGGGCGAAGATCGCCGTCTCCACGTCATCGGAGCCCAGAACCTTCCAGAAAGTATGGCTTCCGGCGACACGCTCGAAAGCCTCGACGACCTGCGGGTCAAACCACGTTCCTGACCGCGCCCTCACCTCATGCCGGGCAGCCGCCTCTCCGGTGCTGGTGTGAAAGACGTCCACCACCTGGGCGAGAAGCGCGATGCGCGAATAGACAGGGATATCGGCTCCGACAATTCCCAAAGGCTTGCCGCCGCCGTTCCAGTGCTCGTCGAGCGATTGGATCCCATGCGCCACGCCCTCCGGAAAGCGGAGCTGGCGGGCGATCTCGGCGCCGCGCTGACAGCGGGTCTCGATAAGCTCACGGGCGATCTCGCCGCCGTTCTGGACGATGTTGACGACCGCACGGAAGCGCTCCGCCAGCCCGGACTTCAACCCCGTATGGGACAACACGAACCCTAAGACCTGCGGAAGCCGGTCGCCGACTGTTTTGAAGTCCCGTTTGAAGGACAGATCATCGGTGAGATAAAGCTGGCAGATGCGGGCTGCGTTGCTGCTGCAGCCGAGATCCTTCAGGAGAAGCGTGTAATAGAGCTCCCACAGGGCAGTCTCGCTCAGGCCCAGCTCCCGCCCCACATGAACCCCGATCCAGCAGGCGCGGACGCAATGGCCGGCGGGCTGGCCCTCGGTCAGGTCCAGGGCATGGCTCAGTGCTCCGAGCACCTCGGACAGACGGATCGCCTTTGGAGCATCCGCTAGATGCTCCATCCATTCGCGTGATTGTACGCCCACTCGCCGCCCCAAGCTTCCCTTACGGAAGATTAGGCCGAAGCGCTTAAGATTGTGCTTAGAACCCGAGCCAGCCCGGCAGGTTGTGAATGGCCGCCAGGATGAGGTGGTAGGAGGCGCCCAGGATCGTCACCGTATAGGCGAGCCCGGCCAGGCCGATGAGATAGCCGACGATGAGCAGATAGCCGTCCTCCTCCATGATCGCGATGGACGCGATGACGAGGGCGATGGAGGGCGGGAAGTTGGTGCCCGGGAATGGGATCAGAACCGACACGGCGACCAGGAAGGCGAAGAGCCCCACGACCCGGTCGCCAATGGGGCCAAAGAGCTGGAGCAGCCGGGGCTTGCAGTAGCTCTCGAGCTTCTGGAGCTTGGGCTCGGCGATGTCGATGAGGCGCTTGAATTTCGAAACGGAAACCGTCTGGCGCAGGATGAAGCCCGGCAGCCAGGGGCGCTTGTGGCCCAGCATCATCTGGATGCCGAAGATCAGGACAGGCGTACCGACGATGCCGGCAATGCCGGGCACGTTCGGGACGCAGTTCGGCAGGGAGAACAGGATCAGCACGAAGCCGAAGGCGCGCTCGCCGAAGGCCTCGATGATCTCACGGATCGAGATCGTCTCGCCCTTGGCCTCGTCGATCACGGCGCGCAGGACGGCCGAGGCGCTCTGGTGCTCGTGCGCCTGATGGAACTCGCTCGTCTGCCGATAGACGTTGATCCTGCCGGCTCTGGTCGTCTTCGCGTCTGCGTCCACCGATCACCTCCGTGACGGGAGAGATGGGAACGGCGACGCTCAACGCCAAGGGAGCGCGCTTTCGAGCAATTCCCTTCTCTACACCTCCACGTCATCACCGGCCTTGTGCCGGTGATCCCGATTCGAAAAGCGCAACGCCTCACCGTATTGGGATGGCCGGGACAAGCCCGGCCATGACAGTAGAGGACAAAACTCAATCCCAAAACCGGGGCCAGGTCTCTTCCAGGTTCGGCCCGAGCCGAACCGCCGCCACCTGCTTGGCCAAGCCGGTGCGGTCGTCGGTCTCGACCGCGATCCCTGAGAGCGTGCCCTCGCCGAGGGCTGGCTCCATGCGGACGCCGGGGGTCTTCTGGATGAAGCGGCGGATCGATTCCTCCTTCTGCATCCCGAGCACGGAATCGTAGTCGCCGCACATGCCCGCGTCCGACATGTAGGCGGTGCCGCCGGACAGGACGCGGTGATCGGCCGTGGGCACATGGGTGTGTGTGCCAACCACGAGGCTCGCGCGCCCGTCGAAGTAATGGCCCATGGCCTCCTTCTCGCTGGTGGCCTCCGCATGCACGTCGATGATGACGGCATCGGCCACCTGGCCCATGGGGCAGGTCTCCAGCTCCCGGTCGACGGCCGCGAACGGATCGTCCAGCGGGTCCATGTAGAGGCGGCCCATGACATTGACCACGAGCACCCGGTGGCCGGAGCGGGTGTCGATGAGATTGGCGCCCCGGCCCGGCGTACCGGACGGATAATTCACGGGCCGCAGGAGCCGCGGCTGGCGCTCGATGAACACGAGCGTCTCGCGCTGATCCCAGGAATGGTTGCCGAGCGTGATCGCATCGGCCCCGGCACCTAGGATCTCGTCGCAGATCGTCTCGTTGATGCCAAAGCCCCCGGCGGAATTCTCGCCGTTGATGACCACGCAGTCGAGCCGCCAGCGGTCGCGAAGGCCGGGCAGGCGCTCGACCACCGCGTTGCGGCCGGGCCGCCCGACGATATCGCCCAGGAAGAGAAGACGCATGATGGACCTTTAAGCGGATTTCGTCCGAATGAGTTCGGCCTCGGTGATGATAACGTCGAGGAGACGGTCGTGGGGTTCGACCGGAACCTCGTCGATCTCCTGAACCGCATAAGCCAGGCCGATGGTCAAGACCGGATGCTGCTCTTCTAGCGCCGCAATGGCCCGGTCGAAGTGTCCCTTGCCGTAGCCGATGCGCCCTCCCCGGCGGTCGAAGGCCACGAGGGGAACGAGCAACGCTTTCGGAAAGACCTCCGGCGCATCGGGGCCGGGCTCGCGCACCCCGAAGCCGCCTTTGACCAGCACGTCGCCGGGCTGCCAGAGGCGCCAGCTCAGATGGGGATGGAGGATTTGTGAGAGGGCCACATCATGCCCGCAGTCCAGCAGCGCTTCCATGAGGGGACGCGGATCGACCTCGGTGCGGATCGGCCAATAGCCGCCCACCGGCGTGACATCCTGAAGATCGGGGAGGTCGAGGGCTTGGGCCATGATCCGCTGCGCAGCCTCATGGCGAAATTTCTTGTCGAGCCCGTCGCGCCGGGCGAACCCCTCGCCGCGCAGGCGCTCTTTCAGTTCAGGAGGGGGAAGAGATGTCATAAAGTGCGGAGCCACAGAAACCGTCGAAGAAGCGATCCCGGGAACCTACAAAGTAGGTGGGCGCCGTGTGTTCCGGTCCACGGACCGGGCAGGGACAGCTCCCGTTGGGATCGATAAGGCCCCGGGGAATATGAACTCCTAACGCGCCCCGCAGCCCCGCCTTTCCTATGTAGGGATCGGGACGCGCCGGGGAAAGGGGAAAAGTGAGAAACCCGACATCTTTCGGCGGCCCGTCATAGAGCCACCTCCTCTTCGCTCCGCTACGTCCGGGATGACGAATGAGGACCCGCATCAACCTGCCCTACCCCGTTCAGGCTGCGGGCAAGCTCCTCGATGCGCTCGGCTGCCCGCTGGATGCCTTCGGCGAGCCTCGCCTCGATTTGTTCGAGGCGCTCGTCGCGGTAGATATGGACGCTGTTGAGCATCGCCACTTCCTCGGTCAGCGCCGTGATCTGCTTCCTGGCTTCGTGCAGTTCATCGGCCTGAGAGACGGCCGCCATGACATGGAGGCGCAGGTCGTCGACCTGCCCGAAGGTAGCGCGCATCTCCTCAATCCGGGCGTTGAAGGAGGCCGCCAGCCCCTCCAGGTGCCGCTCCTCGCCCTCGGCGCAGGCGATCCGGTAAGTTCTGCCGGCGATGGTCACCGTCACCTGGGACATGCCTCTAGCCTTCCTCAGGTTCGAATTGCCCGGCCGGAGCCCCTTGACCGGCCTGGACCAGAACGGCCTCGACGGCCCCGATGGCCTGGCGGACCCGCCGGCTCACGTCGTCCGTGGCGGCTTCGAAGCGGTGCAGGCGGGTAAGCGCCCCGTCGAGTTCCACGGCAAGACGGGCGCGGTCGTCCTGCATGAGCTGAAGCTCGGTCTCCAAGCCGCCGCGCCGCCTGTCGGCTTCCACGCGCCGTGATACGGACGCTTCGAGCAGCCCCAGGGCCATGTCCAGCCGTTTCATCGCTTCGTCGAGTGTTGGCGCCATCATTCCTCCGGGATTCGGGCACGAGACTAGCGCATCGCGCGGAAAAGTGGACCCGGTATTCGGCGGAGAACGATGCTCTCCTTCGAGGAGGGAGCATCGGTCCGGAAGGGGATTACGCCCCTTCGAGCCTTTGACTCCCCCCTGCCCCGTGTTAAGGAGCCCGCACCTTTCCCAGACAGACCGCCCCGTTGCGGGGCCCTCAAGATTTGTGGATCCTGCCGTGCAAGATACCGTCTCCGCCGATCGCGTCACCCATTCCGATCTGGCGAACGCCGTGCGCGTCCTCGCCATGGATGCCGTCGAAACAGCAAAATCCGGCCATCCGGGCCTGCCCATGGGCGCTGCCGACATCGCCACGGTGCTGTTCACCAAATTCCTGAAATACGACGCCGCCGACCCGACCTGGCCCGACCGCGACCGGTTCATCCTCTCGGCCGGCCATGGCTCGATGCTGCTCTATTCGCTCCTGCACCTCACCGGCGTGAAAGGCATGACGGTCGAAGAGCTGAAGAACTTCCGCAAGCTCGATTCCAAGACCCCGGGCCACCCCGAGAACTTCATGACGCCGGGCGTCGAGACCACCACGGGCCCGCTCGGCCAGGGCATCGCCACGGCGGTCGGCTTCGCGCTCGCCGAGCGCATGCTCAACGCCGAGTACGGCAGCGATCTCGTCGACCATTACACCTATGTGCTCGCCTCCGACGGCGACCTGATGGAGGGCATCAGCCACGAGGCCATCGCGCTCGCCGGCCATCTGAAGCTCAACCGCATGATCGTCCTGTGGGACGACAACGAGATCTCCATCGACGGCCCTCTGTCGCTTTCCGATTCCGTCGATCAGGTGAAGCGCTTCCAGGCCTGCGGCTGGAACGCCGTGCGCGTGGACGGCCACGACGAGAAGGCGATCCAGCGCGCGATCTCCCGCGCCCAGAAATCGGACCGCCCGACGCTCATCGCCTGCAAGACCACCATCGGCTATGGCGCCCCGAAGAAGGCCGGCACCTCCAAGGCTCACGGCGAGCCGCTCGGCGCTGAGGAACTAGCGGGTGCCAAGGCCGCCTACGGCTGGAGCCATGAACCCTTCGTGATTCCGGAGGGAATCAAGGCCGCCTGGGCCAAGGCCGGCAAGAAGGGTAGCCGCCAGCGCAAGGCTTGGGCCGAGCGCCTGAAGGCCCTGCCAGCCGACAAGCGCGCCGAGTTCGAGCGCCGCGTGAAGGGCGTACGCCCGCAGGGGCTTGCTGACGCCGTCGCCAAGCTGAAGGACCGGCTCATTGCCGAGCCGCAGAACGTCGCCACCCGCAAGGCCAGCGAAATTGCCCTTGAGGTGATCACCGAGGCCGTGCCAGAGCTGGTGCTGGGCTCGGCGGACCTGACGCCGTCCAACAACACCAAGACCAAGAACCTCACCGCCATCTCGCCCGGCAACTATGCCGGCCGCTACATCCATTACGGCATCCGCGAGCATGGCATGGCGGCCGCCATGAACGGCATCGCGCTCCATGGCGGCTACGTGCCGGCCGGCGCAACTTTCCTGGTGTTCACGGATTATGCCCGTCCTGCCATGCGCATCGCGGCGCTCGCGGGCATTCCGGCCGTCTACGTGATGACCCACGACTCCATTGGTCTGGGCGAGGACGGCCCAACCCACCAGCCGGTGGAGCATCTGGCGGCGCTTCGCTCCATGCCGAAGATGCGGGTGTTCCGCCCGGCCGACGCCATCGAGACCGCCGAGTGCTGGCAAATGGCGCTCGAGCGCACCGACGGCCCGTCGACCCTGGCGCTGACCCGTCAGAACCTGCCGCAGGTCCGCAAGCAGGGTGGCGCTGAAAATCTGTCCGCGACTGGCGCCTACGAGCTGTCGCCCGCCAACGGCAAGGCCCGCGCCACGATCTTCGCTTCGGGTTCCGAGGTGGAGATCGCTCTCGCGGCCCAGAAGCTTCTGGCCGAGAAGAACTTCGAGGCCCGCGTGGTCTCGGTCCCGTCCCTCGACCTCTTCCTGGCCCAGCCCGAGAAGGTGCGCCACGAGATCATCGGGGATGCACCGATCAAGGTGGCGGTGGAGGCAGCCGTGCGCTTCGGCTGGGATTCGGTCATCGGCCCCGATGGAATTTTCGTCGGCATGCATGGGTTTGGCGCCAGCGCGCCCTACAAGGACCTTTACAAGCACTTCGGCATCACCGCCGAGGCGATCGCGGAGAAGGTTCTCCGGACACACAATCTCTGAGGCTCGAGAAGAACCGAGGCCTCGTTACACAAGGGAGCTAAAGCTATGACGGTGAAGGTCGCGATCAACGGATTCGGTCGCATCGGACGCAACATCCTCCGCGGCATCGTGGAGAGCGGCCGCAAGGACATCGAGGTGGTTGCCATCAACGATCTCGGCCCCGTGGAGACGAACGCTCACCTTCTCCGCTTCGACTCCGTCCATGGCCGCTTCCCGGCGGACGTCGCGGTCGATGGCGAGTTCCTTGTCATCAACGGCCAGAAGATCCGCGTCACGGCGATTAAGGATCCGGCGACCCTGCCGCACCGGGAGCTCGGCGTCGACATCGCCATGGAATGCACCGGCATCTTCACCTCGAAGGAGAAGGCCTCGGCGCACCTCACCGCCGGCGCCAAGCGTGTCATCGTGTCGGCTCCCGCCGACGGCGCCGACCTGACGGTCGTCTACGGCGTCAACCACGACAAGCTGACGAAGGACCACGTGGTCATCTCGAACGCCTCCTGCACCACGAACTGCCTCGCCCCCGTGGCGAAGGTGCTTCACGATGCGGTCGGGATCGAGAAGGGCTTCATGACCACGATCCACTCCTACACCAACGACCAGCCCACCCTCGACCAGATGCACAAGGACCTCTACCGCGCCCGCGCGGCGGCCCTGAACATGATCCCGACCTCGACCGGCGCCGCCAAGGCCGTAGGCCTCGTTCTGCCCGACCTCAACGGCAAGCTCGACGGCTCGTCGATCCGCGTGCCGACCCCGAACGTGTCGGTGGTCGACTTCAAGTTCGTGGCCAAGAAGAACACCACGAAGGAAGAGATCAACCAGGCGATCAAGGCTGCCGCCGACGGCCCGCTCAAGGGCATCCTCGGCTACACGAATGCCCCGAACGTCTCGTCGGACTTCAACCACGACCCGCACTCCTCCGTGTTCCACATGGATCAGACCAAGGTCATGGAAGGCAACTTCGTGCGCGTGCTGTCCTGGTACGACAACGAGTGGGGCTTCTCGAACCGTATGGCGGACACCGCCATCGCCATGGCGAAGCTGATCTAAGGGAGGCTGCCGATGACCGCCTTCCACACGCTCGACCAGGCCGACGTCAAGGGAAAACGCGTTCTCGTCCGGGTGGACCTCAACGTCCCCATGGAGAACGGCCGGATCACGGACGCGACGCGCATCGAGCGCGTCCTGCCCACCATCCGGGAAATCGCCGACAAGGGCGGGAAGGTGATCCTTCTCGCCCATTTCGGACGTCCGAAGGGACGCGACCCGAAGGAGTCCCTGAAGCCGGTTGCGGAAGCGGTCTCGCAGCACCTCGGCAACCCCGTGGCCTTCGCCGATGACTGCATCGGCGAAGCCGCCAGCAGTGCCGTGAACGCCATGAAGGATGGCGACGTGCTTCTTCTCGAGAACACCCGCTTCCATGCGGGTGAGGAGAAGAACGACCCGGCCTTCGTCCAGGAGCTGGCGAAGCTCGGCGACCTCTATGTGAACGACGCGTTCTCGGCGGCGCATCGCGCTCACGCCTCCACCGAGGGCTTGGCCCGCGCGCTGCCCGGGTACGCCGGCCGCACCATGCAGGCGGAGCTCGACGCCCTGACCAAGGGGCTTGAGGCGCCGAAGCGCCCAGTCGTCGCCATCGTGGGCGGTGCCAAGGTGTCGACCAAGATCGACTTGCTCGAAAACCTCGTCACCAAGGTGGATGCCCTGGTGATCGGCGGCGGCATGGCCAATACCTTCGTGCATGCGACGGGCCTTGGCATCGGCAGGTCGCTGGCCGAGAAGGACCTCGCCGCCACCGCGATGCGGATCATCGAGAAGGCGCGTGAGTCGAACTGCGCCATCATCCTGCCCGTCGACGGCGTCTGCGCCTACGAGTTCAAGGCTGGCGCCGTGAACCACACCTACGGTATCGACGCGATCCCCGAGGACCAGATGATCCTCGATGTGGGCTCGCAATCCATCGAGCGCATCCAGGCGGCCATCAACGATGCAGCGACACTGGTGTGGAACGGCCCGCTCGGCGCCTTCGAGATCGCTCCTTTCGACCAGGGTACCGTGGCGGCAGCCCGCCATGCCGCCCAGCGCACCAAGGACGGCAAGCTCGTCTCGGTCGCCGGCGGCGGCGACACGGTCGCGGCCCTTAACCATGCCGGCGTGGCTGACAGCTTCACCTATGTGTCGACGGCCGGCGGCGCCTTCCTCGAATGGCTGGAAGGCAAATCGCTCCCCGGCGTGGAAGCCCTGCGGGCTTGAGGCCTGCCCTGGCAAAGGGGGTAGCCACTTTGCCAGGGAAAAACGTGGCCTAGATGCTTAAGCTGAGGTTCAGCTTCTGCGCTGTTTAAAAGCAAAACCAATACGGAGGACCAAATGGCCCGCATCACGATGAGGCAGCTTCTGGATCACGCAGCCGAGCAAGGCTATGGCGTGCCTGCTTTCAACATCAACAACATGGAGCAGGCGCTGGCGATCATGGTGGCGGCCAGCGAGGTCGATGCCCCGGTGATCATCCAGGCATCCCGCGGCGCGCGCTCCTACGCCAACGACGTCATGCTCAAGCACATGATGGATGCGGTCACCGAGATCTACCCGCAGATTCCGGTCTGCGTGCATCTCGACCACGGCAACGAGCCCGCCACATGCATGACGGCGATCCAGGCCGGCTTCACCTCGGTGATGATGGACGGTTCCCTGAAGGCCGACGGCAAGACCCCGGGCGACTGGGACTACAATGTGGGCGTCACCAGGAAGGTGGTCGAGATGGCCCATCTCGGCGGCATCTCGGTGGAAGGCGAACTCGGCGTGCTCGGCTCCCTCGAAACCGGTGAGGGCGAGGCCGAGGACGGCCACGGCGCCGAGGGCAAGCTCTCCCACGACCAGCTCCTGACGAACCCCGACGAGGCCGTGAAGTTCGTGGCCGAGACCAAGGTCGACGCGCTCGCGATCGCCATGGGCACCTCGCATGGCGCCTACAAGTTCACCCGCAAGCCCGACGGCGCGATCCTGGCCATGCACATCATCGAGGAGATTCACAAGAAGCTCCCGAACATGCACCTGGTGATGCACGGCTCGTCTTCGGTGCCGCAGGATCTGCAGGACATCATCAACCAGTATGGCGGCCAGATGAAGCCGACCTGGGGCGTTCCGGTGGAGGAGATCCAGCGCGGTATCAAGCACGGCGTACGCAAGATCAACATCGACACCGACAACCGCATGGCCATGACCGGCCAGATCCGCAAGGTTCTGAGCGAGAACCCGGGCGAGTTCGATCCGCGCAAGTACCTGAAGCCCGCCATGGACGCGATGACCAAGCTCTGCAAGCAGCGCCTGCAGGAGTTCAACACCGCCGGCCAGGCCTCGAAGATCAAGCGGGTCTATACGCTCGCCGAGATGGCCAAGCGCTACGCCTCCGGCGAGCTTGACCCGACCTTCGGCACGACCCGCCAGGCGGCGGAGTAAATCGGGACTTCGTCCTTCGATTTCCTTCCCCACGTCATCACCGGCCTTGTGCCGGTGATCTCGTTTCGAAAGGCGCCGAGCTCTTCAGCATCGGGATGGCCGGGACAAGCCCGGCCATGACGGGAGTAGGGGCGCCATTCGTCGCTCAACATTCGCCTTAATCATGATCGACAAGCGGGGCCTCGCAAGATGGCCCCGTTTTCGTTATGGGAAGGCTGTCTTTCTTTTTCGTGACCTTGGATCCATGGCTGATACCGCCGCCCGCCTCTATCTCATCACCCCCATCCTGGAGGATTCCTCCTTCGCGCCGCAGCTTTCCGAGGCCTGCGCGACCGGTGCCGTGGCCGCCGTGCTGCTGCGGCTGGCGCCCGCCGACGAGCGCACCTTGACCAACCAGGTGAAGGCGCTGGCTCCCGCCGCTCAGGAGCATGGGGCGGCCGTCATCGTCACCACGCAGGCCAAGGCGGATCTCGCCGCCATCGCGGCGCGCGGCGGGGCCGACGGCGCTCACGTCGCGGGCGATCCGACTCTGGTGCGCGAGCTGCGCGACCGGTTGAAATCGGAGCGGGCGCTTGGCGTCGGGGCGATCCGCAGCAAGGACGATGCCATGACCTTCGGCGAAGCCGGGGTCGATTACCTGCTCTTCGGCGAGCCGCGCCCGGACGGGTCCCTCCCCTCCCTCGAGAGCGTCGTGGAGCGGGCCTCCTGGTGGGCCGAGATCTTCGAGACGCCCTGCGCGGCCTATGCCCCGAGCCTTGAGGCGGTCGAGCCGCTTGCTGCCACCAACGCCGAGTTCGTGGCGCTGGGCGATGCGGTCTGGTCCCATCCGGACGGGCCTGCCGCTGCGGTGAAGGCAGCGGCCGAAATCCTCAAGCGCCAGGAGGCGTCGCGCTGATGCGTCTGCCCTGGATCATCGGCGGCGCGCTCCTGCTGGCATCCGCCAACGCGGGCGCCGCGGCCCAGCCCGATGCGGCTTATGGCGCCTATCAGCGCGGCCTCTACCAGACGGCCTTCCGCGAGGCGAATCTGCGGCTGGAAAAGAACAACAACGATGCCGCCGCCATGACCCTGCTGGGCGAGCTCTACAACCAGGGCCTGGGCGTTACGGTGGATCCCAAGAAGGCGTCCGAATGGTACCGGCTTGCGGCGCAGCAGGGCGACGCCCATGCGCTGGCAGCCCTGGGCCTCATGGCCCTCGATGGGCGCGGCATGCCGAAGAACCAGGTACAGGGCCGCGCATGGTTGGAAGAGGCGGCCGCCAAGGGGAATGCGCTGGCCTCCCACAACCTCGCCCTGCTCCTGCTGACGAGCGAGGCGAATGCAGATCTGCAGAAGGCGGTCCAGCTCCTGAGAAGGGCGTCCGAGGCTGAGATCCCGGATGCGCAGCACGCGCTCGGCGTGCTTTACCTCAAGGGCCGCGGCGTCGAGCGCAACGCCACGGAGGCCGCGCGCCTGTTCGAGCGCGCCGCGCGCAACGGCAGCTCGGTCGGCGAGGTGGAATACGCGATCCTGCTCTTCAACGGCGACGGCGTTCCGGCAAGCGAATCCCAGGCCGCCCGTCATTTCCGCCGCGCGGCCGCCAAGGGCAACGCCATCGCCCAGAACCGCCTCGCCCGCCTTCTCGTGGCAGGCCGGGGCGTGCCGGCCAACAAGGTCGATGCGGCCGCCTGGCATATCCTGGCCGCGGCCCAGGGGCTGGCCGACCCTTGGCTCGACAACGCGTTCAAGGATCTCACCGCCGACGAGCGCACCCGGTCCGAGAAGCTGGCGGCAGAACGTCTCGGCATGCGCTGACCGCATCAAATCGCGGACCCGGTGGATCAATTGATCACGCAGCCCGGTTAATCCATCGCTTGACGCCGCCCCTTGTGTGGTCCATCGACCACCTTCCTCTTTGAAAACCGCTCTTTGTCAGGACCTGTACGATGATCCGCTCGCCCCTCATGACCGTTATGACCGATGCCGTGATGAAGGCATCACGCTCGCTCAAGCGCGATTTCGGCGAGGTCGAGAACCTGCAGGTCTCGCGCAAGGGCCCGGGTGACTTCGTGTCCGCCGCCGACCGCAAGGCGGAGAAGATCCTGCGTGAATCCCTCGAAAAGTCCCGCCCCGGCTACGGCTTCGTCATGGAGGAGGAAGGCGTTATCGTTGGAACCGATACCAGCCACCGCTGGCACATCGACCCGCTCGACGGCACCACGAACTTCCTGCACGGCCTGCCGCAATTCGCCATCTCGGTCGGCCTGGAGCGCGACGGCCAGATCGTGGCCGGCGTGATCTATGACCCGGCTAAGGACGAGCTCTTCATCGCCGAGCGCGGCAAGGGCGCCTATCTCAACAACCGCCGGATCCGCGTCGCGGCTCGCGGCGACCTCGCCGATGCGGTGGTGGCCTGCGGCCTGCCCCATATCGGCCGCGGCGACCACGGCCTCTTCCTGCGCGAGACAGCAGCCGTCATGGGCTATGTGGGCGGTATGCGCCGCTGGGGCGCAGCCGCCCTCGACCTCGCCTACGTGGCCTGCGGGCGCTTCGACGCCTATTGGGAGCGCGGCCTGAACACTTGGGACATGGCCGCCGGCATCCTCATGGTGCGCGAGGCGGGCGGCTTCGTGTCCGACGCCGACGGCGGCAGCGACCCGATGGCCAAGGGCTCCATCGCCTGCGGCAACGAGATCATGCAGCGGGAACTGCTCAAGCTCCTGAAAAAGGCCAAGGGCTGATATTTCTGTTCGTGCTGGGCAGAGGGGACCATGGTCGCGCTTGATCCTTCAGGCGGGCGCGGTCACATTGGAGCCGTCCCGAAGCACGAATGCACAGGATAACAATGGCGGACCAACCCCTTACCCCACCGCGGATTTACCTGATCCGCATGGCGGTCTTCCTTATTCTGGCAGGGTTTGTCGCCTTCATCCTCTATCGGCAGATCTGGGAGGCGTTCCAGGCCAATCCGGGTCTCAACGCCCTGATTCTCGGTGTCATGTTCATCGGCATCGGGCTGGCCATCCGGCAGGTGTGGCGCCTGCGGCCTGAGGTGCGCTGGGTCAACACACTCCAGCGAACCGAGGAAGGGCTGGTCGCCCCCGAGCAGCCGGCGCTTCTCGCCCCCCTCGCCGCTCTCCTGGGCAGCCGGCCCGGCCAGTCCGGCTTCTCGGTCGCGGCTACCCGCTCGGTGCTCGACTCCATCGGCGCCCGTCTGGACGAAAGCCGGGAGATCGTGCGCTATCTCGCAGGCCTCCTGGTCTTCCTCGGCCTGCTCGGCACCTTCTGGGGCCTCATCGACACGGTGGGCTCGGTCGGCCGCATCATCTCGTCGCTGCGCACGGGCCAGGACTCGGCGGTTCTCTTCGATGAGTTGAAGAATTCGCTCGCCGGCCCGCTCCAGGGCATGGGCCTGTCCTTCTCGGCCTCCCTGTTCGGCCTGGCGGGCTCGCTCGTCCTCGGCTTCCTCGATCTTCAGGCCGGTCAGGCACAGAACCGGTTCTACACGGAGCTGGAGGACTGGCTTGCCACCTCCACCCTGGATACGCCGGCCGAGCCCTCCCTCCGCCCCGGTGCCACGCCGGATCTGGCGATCGCGCTCAACCGTCTCACCGCCGCGGTCAATGACGGCGGGGGCGGACGGGCGGCCACGCAGGCCATGGCAAACCTCGCCGAAGGTGTGCAGGGCCTCGTGCAGCACATGCGAGCCGAGCAGCAGATGATTCGCGACTGGGTGGAGGCTCAGGCCGCCCGCGAGAAGGAGCTGAAGCAGGTGCTCGACCGCCTCTCCCGTGAAAGGCTGCCCTGATGCCTGTTTCGAGCGCAGGCGGGCGGCGGCGCGGGCGTAACAGCCAGATCAATTACTGGCCGGGCTTCGTGGATGCCCTGTCTACGTTGCTGCTCGCCATCATCTTCCTGATCTCCGTCTTCACCGTCGGGCAGTTCTTCCTGTCCCGCGAGCTGTCCGGCCGCGACACGGTGCTCGACCGTCTCAATCGCCAGATCTCCGAACTGACCGACCTCCTCTCCCTCGAACGCTCGAGCCGGCGCACCATCGAGGAGACGGTCACGTCCCTCCAGACGACGTTACGCGCCAACGAGGCCGAGCGGACGCGCCTTCAGGGCCTTCTCGACAGCGGCGGCGCGGTGCAGGCCGAAGCCCAGCAGCTGAACACGCAGCTCGAGTCCGAGCGACAGGCGACGGGCCGCGCGCTGAGTCAGGTCGAGATCCTCAACCAGCAGATCGCCGCCATGCGCCGCCAGCTCGCGGCGCTGGAGGATGCGCTTTCGGCTTCCGAGAACCGGGACAAGGAGAGCCAGGCCCGCATCGCCGATCTCGGCAGCCGCCTCAATGTGGCGCTGGCCCAGCGGGTTCAGGAACTTGCCCGCTATCGCTCCGACTTCTTCGGCCGCCTGCGCCAGATCCTCGGCAACCGCCAGGACGTGCGCATCGTCGGCGACCGCTTCGTGTTCCAGTCCGAGGTGCTGTTTCCGGGAGGCCAGGCCTTCCTCCGGCCTGAGGCTTCCGGCGAGCTCGACCGCATCGCCAGCGCCCTGGTCGAACTCGAGCGCCAGGTGCCGCCCGATATTCCTTGGGTGATCCGTGTCGACGGCCACACCGACCAGCGACCCATCAACACCGCGCAATTTCCGTCGAACTGGGCCCTCTCGTCGGCCCGTGCCATTGCTGTGGTACAGGCGCTCATCGCGCGCGGCGTCCAGCCCCAGCACCTCGCCGCCGCAGGCTTCGGCGAGTTCCAGCCGCTGGACAACGGTACGACCGAAGAGGCCTATGCCCGCAACAGGCGCATCGAGCTGAAGTTGACCGAGCGATAGTCCGGGTCGGGATGCGAAACGCAAAGGAGCCGCTGTTTCCAGCGGCTCCTGCTTTGAGAATATTTCCCATTATGAGGGCGCGAGCTGCGTGGGGCTGGCCCGCATCCGGCTCGGAAAGCTCCCAATCCCTTAAGCGGCTTTGACGCCTGTGAGGAAGTCGGTGACCTCGCGGGAGAGGTCGTTGGAGTGGCGCGACAGCTCCTGGGCGGC
>NZ_JADQDN010000015.1 GCF_015694425.1 Microvirga terrestris | reverse complement strand
GCGCCATCCCGCTCGACCTCACCGCCGCCCTCACTGACACCGACGGGTCCGAACTCCTCCACGTCAGTATTCTCGGTATTCCGGACGGCTTCACGCTGTCGGCAGGCACCGGGCGTGCTGGGGGCGAGTGGCGGGTGCCAGCCGGGGACCTGCAGGGTCTGAAATTGACGCCTCCGGCGGACTGGAATGGTACATTGAGCCTGACACTTCAGGTTACAAGCACCGAGACGAATTCCGGAGGCTCCGCGACAAGGAGCCAATCGTTTACGGTGACAATCGATCCGGTGAACGATGCGCCCGAGCTCAATCTGACCGCCGCGGAACATGTGCAATCTGGTGTCCACCAAGCAGAAGCCATCGGCATTGCGCATGCACAGGATATCGACAGCACGCAACTTGGCGGCGCCGTCATCACGCTCTCCGGTGCGCAGCCCGGCGACAGGCTCGATCTTGAGGGCTTCACCCTGCACAGCGAGAACGGGCGCACGATGATCGGCACCACCGGCATCGAGCTCGTGGGAGGCGCCTATGCCGGCGAGACGGGCACGCTGACCCTCAGCGGCCATGCCTCGCCTGCGACCTATGCCGCCGTGCTGCAGTCGTTGATGCTTGAGGGCGACGATCAATCGGGACTAGCACCCGGCACCCGCAGCATCGGAGTCGTACTGTCCGACAGCGACGGTGCCGCCGCAACGCGGCAATCCGTGGACGTGGTGGTTGACGAGGCACATCCTGTGGCACCGGAAGGGCAGGGCTTTGTCTCCAATGGCACAGAGCCGACACAGAACAGCGCCGGGTCGGACATCATCCTCCTGATGGCCGATGAGGGAGCCGAGATGAATCACGCAGCGACTGCCTCGTGGACGGAGCAGATCGACAGCGATCAATCCTCGGATATGTCTCAGCCCATGACCACTCTCGATCAGCCGGTTGCAGACCACGTTCAGACCATCGACGATCTCCAAGTCGACGCATCGCGGATGCACTGGTCCTGAAAGTTGCACGGCAGGATGGAGCCTTCGTGGGATCCGCCCTGCCGAAGCCATCTCATTGGGTGCCTGGCTGCACGATGGGCACCTCCACTGGAGGGGACGGCGCGTCGGCGGGGGCGTCCTCTTCCAAGGGTTCGAAAGGATCCAACGAGGGAAGTTCCGGCAACGGACCCGGGACATCGGGCGGCTGGTCAGAGGGCTTTGGCGTGTCGGACATGGGAGATCCACCAATTGAGTAGCTGCCTTGGGAAAGCACAGAAGCCGGTTGCGTTCCCACCTGGAGGTCAGATCCTCGTCAGTTGGTGAGGAGGCAGCTTCAAGACCTTGATGATGGGCGCTTGCCGATCCTGGAGATTCGCAGGACGTCGTCCGGCCCGATTAGCTAGTCCACACCTGTCTCGGCCGCATGGGCATGTGAACGAGTTCTATCGATTCATTCTAAGCGCTGAAGAGTTCCGGGTGCTCCGATTCCACCCGCGGCAAAGCCCGCAGGATCTCCGTGAGATGGCGGCGCATCGCGTCTGCGGCCGCATCCTCGTCCCGGGCATCGATCGCCGCCATGATGGCACGGTGCTGGTCGATCAGGGGCAGCATCGCCTCCGGGCCGGGGAGGGTCAACTGGCACACCCGGTCCATATGCGCCTTGATGTCCTGAACCGCCTCCCAGGCGAGAGGGCAGCCGGCTCCCTCCGCAAGGGCGATGTGGAACAGTTCGTCATAGCGCTGGAAGGCTGCGTGATCGTCCCGGCGGGCCGCCTGCTCCTGAAGCTCCAGAAGATCGTCGATCCTTTCCCGGCTCTGCGTGTCGAACGACGAGCAGGCCCGGCGCACGACTGCCGTCTCGATGGCCTCCCGGACGAAGCGCGACTCCATCATCTTCCGCACCGAGATCTTCACCACCGTCGTGCCCCGCTGGGGCTGGATTTCCACGAGCCGTGTTCGGGCCAGGCCGATGAGCGCCTCGCGGACGGGCTGGCGGGAAACGCCGTGGCGCTCGGCGATGTCCTGCTCGGAGAGCCGGCTGCCGGGCGGCAGTTCCAGGGCAATGATCAGCCGACGCAACTCGCTTTCGATGCGCTGGGCTGCGGAGCCTTGGCCGGTGGAGAAGGGACTGTTCAAAGCGGATCTCATTCTTTTGGCGAGTTGCGTCATATATCAGTGTATACTACCATACAATCGTCGACCAGAGGGCTGCACTAGACAGCTTTTGGCTCCGTTCCAAGGACTTGAGGGCCTTTGGGCGGGTGACGATCCGGTGGAAGGCCGGGTCTGAAAACAAGAAATCATCAGAGGACGCCCAAGGAGGAAGACGATGTTGACGAAAAGAGCATTCGCCACTGCTGCGCTTGGTCTGTGCGCCGCGCTGCTGAGCGGTACGGCCAGCGCCCAGACCACGCTGCGCTCGGCTGACATCCACCCGGATGGATACCCAACGGTCGAGGCAGTCAAGCATTTCGGCTCCCTGCTGGAGAAGAAGACCAACGGCCGGTACAAGGTGCAGGTCTTCCACTCCGCCCAGCTGGGTCAGGAAAAGGACACCATAGAGCAGACCCGCTTCGGCGTCATCGACCTGAACCGGATCAATATGGGTCCCTTCAACAACCTCATCCCTGAGACCTTGGTGCCTGGCCTGCCCTTCATCTTCCGGTCCGTCGACCATATGCGCAAGACCATGGACGGGCCGATCGGCGATCAGATCCTGAAGGCCTTCGAGCCTCACGGTCTCGTGGCGCTGGCCTTCTACGACTCGGGCGCCCGGTCCTTCTACAACTCCAAGCGTGCCATCAACACGCCGGCCGATCTGAAAGGCATGAAGGTTCGGGTGATCCAGTCCGACCTCTTCCTCGACATGGTCAACGCGCTCGGAGCCAACGCGACCCCAATGCCTCCGGGAGAGGTCTATTCGGCGCTCCAGACGGGCGTGGTCGACGGGGCCGAGAACAACTGGCCGAGCTACGATTCCTTCCGGCATTTCGAGGTGGCGAAGTATTACTCCCTGACCCAGCATTCCATGTCGCCGGAAGTACTGGTCATGTCGAAGAAGAGCTTCGACAAGCTATCGCCCGAGGACCAGAAGGCGGTGCGCGAAACCGCCAAGGAATCCGTGGTGAAGATGCGTGAGCTCTGGGAAGCCCGCGAGAAGGACGCCGAGAAGAAGATCCGGGCGAGCGGCAGCCAGATCAACGACGTGGACAAGCAGCCCTTCATCGACGCAATGAAGCCCGTCTACGAGAAGTATGCCAAGGACGCGAAGGTGAAAGACCTCGTCTCCCGCATCCAGGCGATGAACTGAGTTCGGTCCTCCCGAACCAACCTGGGCCGGCTCCGGCCGGCCCCTTTTTCCGCTGGAGATTTTGATCGATGCGCGATGGTCTTGCCGCGCTGTCCCGAATTCTTGCTGCCATCAACCGTGCGGCGCTTTGGATTTCCGGGGCCGGGCTCATTTTGATGACGGTCTTCGTCGGATGGCAGGTGTTCGGACGATATGTGCTGAACCAGTCCCCGAGCTGGACCGAGCCGGCCTCCCTCCTGTTGATGAGCTGGTTCATTCTTCTCGGCTCTGCCGTCGGGGTGCGGGAGGGCAATCATCTCGGCTTCGAGATTGGTCTCCACTATGCACCTCAGGGCGTGCGCCGCCTCATGCTCGCCATCACCGAAGTTCTGGTGATCGCCTTCGGTGCAGCCATGTCGTGGTACGGCACTGAGCTTGCCGTGGAGACATGGTCGGCGGCCATGCCTGGCCTGCCGATCCCTCAAGGTTTCGACTATGTTCCTCTCGCCGTAGGCGGAGCGCTGATCGCCCTTTTCTCATTGGAAAAATTCGTTCGCCTTCTCTCCCTGGGAGAGGACATGCCGCTGGTGCGCGTGGACGAGCCTCATCTTGTTGCCGTGAAGGATTGACGCCATGGAGATGTGGGTTCTGTTCGGCGTCTTTACGCTGCTGCTTCTCATCGGTACGCCGGTTGCGTTCTGCCTCGGCATCGCTTCGCTCGCGACCATTCTCTACATGGGACTGCCACCCGTCGTGGTGTTCCAGCAGATCAATTCCGGCATGAACGCCTTTGCCATGATGGCGATTCCGTTCTTCATCTATGCCGGCGACCTCATGATGCGCGGCGGCATCGCTGATCGCCTGATCCGTCTTGCCGCCGGCTTCGTCGGCCACCTGCGCGGCGGACTCGGTCAGGTCAATGTGGTGGCGTCGACCCTCTTCGGCGGCATCTCCGGTTCGGCCATCGCGGACGCGTCTGCTATCGGTGGCATCATGATCCCGCAGATGGAGAAGCGCGGATACGCCAAGGATTACAGCGTCAACGTGACGGTGAATGCCGCGATCATCGCGCTTCTGATCCCGCCCTCGCACAATATGATCATCTACTCGATTGCAGCCGGTGGTACGATCTCGGTGGCGGATCTCTTCACTGCCGGCGTCCTTCCCGGATTCCTCCTGGCGGCCGCCCTGATGATCACGGCCTATGTCGTGGCCGTCCGCCGCGGCTACCCGGCCGATCCGTTCCCCGGTTTTCGGTTGCTGGCCTACTTCTTCGTCTCCGCCGTGCCGGGCATCCTGCTGATCTTCATCATCTTCGGTGGCGTGCGCTCAGGTGTCTTTACCGCAACGGAGAGCTCGTGCATCGCGGTGGTATATGCCCTGCTTGTGACGCTCTTCGTCTATCGCGAGATGAACTGGGAAAACTTTGTCGAGGCGACCCTCGGGGCCGTGCGCACCACCGCGATGGTTCTCCTCGTCATCGGAACCGCCAGCGCCTTTGGCTGGCTCATGGCCTTCCTGCAGGTGCCGCAGGCGACGATCGCCCTGATGAAGACCTTGTCGGACAACCCGATCGTCGTCCTGCTCCTCATCAACGTCATCCTGCTGGTGCTCGGCACCTTCATGGACATGGCCCCTATGATCATCATCTGCACGCCGATCTTCCTGCCGGTGATCAAGGCCTTCGGCATCGATCCCGTACATTTCGGCGTGATCCTGATTCTCAACGCCGGCATCGGGCTCAACACGCCGCCGGTCGGATCGGTTCTGTTCGTCGGCTGCGCAGTGGGGAAGATCACTATCGGCGAAGCCATGAAGACCATTTGGCCGTTCCTGGGCGCAAGCGTCTTCGTGCTGCTCCTCGTCACCTATATCCCTGGGCTGTCGCTCTGGCTGCCGGCCTTGTTCCGCTGATCCATTTACTCAAAGAGGCAATCATGACCATCGAAATTCGGCAGGTATGCCATCCTGAAGCCGTTCGACATTTCAGCTCGGCCGAACTGCGCCGGCACTTCCTGATCGAGACGCTCTTCGTCCCGGGCGAGGTGAAGCTGACCTACAGCCATATCGACCGTCTGGTGGTCGGCGGTGCCACTCCGACCTCCGGAGCCATCAAGCTGGAATCGCACAAGCAGATCGGCTCCCCCAACTTCCTCGACCGGCGCGAACTCGGCGTTGTGAATCTCGGCGGTGCCGGGCGTGTTCATACGGACGGGACAGTCCACGATCTTGCACCCCGCGATGCGCTCTACATCGCCATGGGCACGAAGGACGTTCGCTTCGAGAGCCTTGATGCCGCCAATCCAGCGAAGTTCTACCTCGTCAGCACCCCGGCCCACGCGCGCTTCGAGACGGTGAAGATCGGCCTGGATCGCGCCCGCCGGGTGGATCTCGGCGATGCGGCGAACGGCAATGTCCGCACGATCTTCCAGATGATCCATCCGGAGGTCTGCCGCTCGGCCCAGCTCGTTCTCGGCATGACGCAGCTCAAGCCGGGCAGCATGTGGAACACCATGCCGGCCCACCTCCACGACCGCCGCTCCGAGGTCTATGTCTATTTCGACATGCAGCCCGACACGCGCGTGTTCCACTTCATGGGCGAACCCGACGAGACCAAGCATCTCGTGGTGTCGAACGAGCAGGCGATCCTCTCCCCAGGCTGGTCGATCCATTCCGGCGTCGGCACCAGCAATTACACCTTCGTATGGGCCATGGGCGGTGACAACCAGGACTTCACCGACATGGACATGGTGCCCATGGACGCCCTGCGCTGAGGACATGGTGATGACGTTCTCCTTCGATCTGACGGGCATGACCGCTCTTGTCACCGGGGCCAGTACGGGCCTCGGTCAGGGCATTGCGGTGGCGCTGGCCCAGGCCGGGTCATCCATCGTGGCGGTCGGCCGTTCAAACATGGACGAGACGGAGCGCCTGTGCCGCGAGGCGGGCGCCGCGTTCCACAGCGTGCAGGCGGACCTGTCCTCCCTCGAGCCGATCGAGCGGATTGTTACGGAGGCCGTCACTCTGACCGGACGGATCGACATCCTGGTCAACAATGCCGGCATCATCCGGCGCGCCGATGCGATTGAATTCACGGAGAAGGACTGGGACGACGTGATGAACGTCAACCTGAAATCCACCTTCTTCCTGTCTCAGGCGGTGGCGCGGACGATGATAGCCGATGAGCGCGGCGGCAAGATCATCAACATCGCCTCGCTCCTGTCGTTCCAGGGCGGGATCCGCATTCCCTCCTACACGGCGAGCAAGAGTGGGCTTGCAGGCCTCACGCGGCTGCTGGCCTGCGAATGGGCGTCGAAGGGCATCAACGTCAACGCCATCGCGCCGGGCTATTTCGTCACCAACAACACCGAGGCTCTGCGCAGCGATCCGAAGCGCAGCAGCGAAATCCTCGGACGGATCCCGGCGGGCCGCTGGGGCGACCCAGGGGACCTCGGTGGCGCTGCGGTCTTCCTGGCCTCGCCTGCGGCGAACTACATCCATGGCATCGTTCTGCCCGTCGACGGCGGATGGCTGGCCCGGTAACTCATTTCGGAGACGATCATGACTCGCAAAGGTTTGGCCTTCGCTTTCGACCGTGACATCGCTTGGGAAGCGGCAGGCGAAGGGATCCGCCGCAAGGTGCTGACCTATAACTCCGGCGTGATGATGGTGCGCGTGGCGTTTGAAGCGGGAGCTATCGGCACCGCTCATTCGCATCCGCATGTCCAGTGCAGTCTCGTCGAGCAGGGTGTCTTCGATGTTACCATCGACGGTCGGACCGAGCGGTTGCGGCAAGGGGACAGCTTCCTCGTTCCGCCGAATGCCGTCCATGGGGCGGTTGCCATCGAAGCTGGCGTTCTCCTCGATGTTTTCACGCCGATGCGTGACGACTTCGTCGCAGCGGGCGCCTGAGGAAGGGTATTCTCACGGCTTTCCGGACAGTTCAGAAAGCCAACCCAATCCGTCTTCGGTGCGCCCCCGCGGCTTGTACTCGGCCCCGACCCAGCCCTGGTAGCCGAGGTTGTCGAGGGTTCGGAAGATCTCCCGGTAGCTCACCTCGCCCTCGTCCGGCTCCATGCGACTCGGGACCGCGGCGATCTGCACATGGCCGATAAGGTCAAGGTGGGTTCTCAGCCGCGTGATCAGATCGCCCTGCGTGATCTGCACGTGGTAGCAGTCGAACATCAGCTTGATGTTGCGACGCCCGGCCTGTCCGACGATGGCGGCGGCCTGCTCCACATAGCGGAGAAAGTATCCCGGCCTGTCGCGATGGTTCATCGGCTCGATCAGGATCGTCATGCCCACTTGGCCGGCCCTGTCGGCTGCCATCTGCAGATTGGCGATGAAGATGCGCTCGGCCGACGCAAGATTGTCCGAAGAGACGATCCCGGCAAGGCAGTGGATCGCCGAAGCCTGGATCGTGCTGCCATAGGACAGGGCTTGATCCAGAGCATGCTGGAACGCGCTTTCCCGGCCCGGTATTGCGCCTAAGCCGAGATCGGCCGGGGTGTCCCCGACCGGCATGTTCAAGCCGAGCATGGTCAGGTTGTGGGCTGCCAGCGCCTCACGCATATCGAGCGCGGGCACATGGTAGGGCCAGTGCATCTCGACCGCCTTGAAGCCGCAGGCAGCCGCGGCGGCAACCCTCTGGATATCGGGGCGGTCCGAGAAGAGAAAACCGAGATTGGCCGAGAAGCGCGGCATGGTCTCCTGTTGCCAAGATTTTCAGGATCTCAGGCTAGTCTCTCGACTTGCATCGGAGAAGCGGTATTTAGCTCGCATGGTCTCATCGCGAAGCTACACCATTCGCCAGTGTTTGATGGCGTTCGGCACCATCCTTGTGCTCCCCGGCCTGTTATTCGTGGCTGTCCTGTTGTGGCGTTACGCTGCCGCCGAGCGAAGTCGCTACGAGGAGGAGACCCTCGGCACGGCCCAGCGAATCATGGCCTCTGTCGACCGGGAGCTTGTCGGGATTCAATCCGCCGCTCAGGCCCTTGCAACCTCTTCGACCCTTTTCGAGGGCGATTTCGAGGCGTTCCAGCGACAAGCCCAGATGACCCTCCAATCCTGGTCGCGGGAGAAGACGAACGATTATGCCATTGTGGTCCGGGACATCACGGGCCAGCAGGTCGCCAATACGCGCCTGCCCTGGGGCTCGCCCCTGCCGAAGGGAGCAAACCTCCCGGTCGACCAGCAGGTGATTGCAACAAAGCGTCCCGTGGTCCAGGATCTGTTCACCGGAGCAACGGCTGGCCGACCGATCATCAGCGTCAGAGTTCCTGTCATCACGGACGACATGGTCACCCATGTGCTGTCCATGGCGGTCGAGCCCCGGCGGATCGCAGAGGTTCTGCAGGCAGAAGGCCTTCCCGACCAATGGGTCGCCACGATCATCGACAGTGCAAACCGCGTGGTGGCTCGGTCCCGCCGGCACGAAAACTTCGTCGGAACACCGGCGCCTGACGAGTTCCTGAAAGCAGCCCAGGAGGATGGGGGTATTTGGGAAGGGCGTAATCTCGAGGGCACCGAGGTTCTCGGGGCCTATTCGCGTTCCGAGCTGTCGAACTGGACGACATTCGTGGGGGTTCCCGCCGAGATCGTCCAAGCTCCCCTGCGCCGCTCCTTATGGACCATGTTCGGGCTGGGGATGGGTTTGCTCGTGCTCTCCTTCCTCCTTGCCCGTGGATTCGGGAAGCGCATCGCCGCTCCCGTAGAGGAATTGGTCAGACTGGCGCAACGCCTTGGTCGCGGTGAGCCGATTGCTGCACAATCGACCGGACTGATGGAAATTGATCGGGTGGGCGAGGCCCTGCGAGGCGCCTCGGCAGAGCTGCGCAGTCGTGAAACCGCGCTGGCTCAAAGCGAGGCCCGCCTGTGGGCTACTCAGAATAATGCGGCAGTGGGCATTGCCGAGGTGGACAGGGACGGACGGTTCGTCTCCGTCAATGAGGCTCGCTGCAGACTGACCGGCCACACCCGTGAGGAGCTGATCGGACTGCATTTCGGCCACGCGGCCGATTCCTCGACCCTCGAGCAGGATCTGGACCTGTTCAGGCGGCAGGTAGCGGGTGAGTTCGACACCTATACGACCGACAGTAAGTTCCATCGCAAGAATGGCAGCGGCGGCTGGGCCCGGGTGACCAGCACCGCGGTCCGAGATGCCGGGGGAGAGTTCCTCTACGCCGTGCGCGTGGTCGAGGACATCACGGAACGCCGGGAAGCCGACCGGCGCCAGAGGCTTCTCATCGACGAGCTGAACCACCGGGTGAAGAACACGCTTGCCACGGTCCAGTCGCTGGCTTGGCAGGCTGCCCGTCCGGGCGTACCGCCGCAGGTGGCGCAGCAGCGTTTCCAGGAGCGCCTGCTGGCGCTATCGCGCACGCACAACCTTCTTAACGAAACACACTGGGAAGGAGCTTCCCTCAGGGCGATCCTGGAAACGGAGCTCCAGCCCTATGCAACGGCTCCCTCGCGCATCCGGCTCCATGGCCCGGAGGTGCAGCTTTCCCCGAAATCAGCCGTGGTGCTGGGCATGGCATTCCATGAGCTTGCCACCAATGCCGTCAAGCACGGCGCTCTGTCCCTGGCGTCCGGTCAGGTGCAGGTGGACTGGGAGACCGATCAACCCGGTGACGAGGCCATTCTCACCATTGAGTGGCGTGAAATGAACGGCCCCCTGCTGGAAGGGCACCCCAAGGCTGGATTTGGATCCCGACTGCTTCGGCAGACGATCATCCAGGAACTCGCAGGCGAATTGGACGTCCGGTTCGACCGCCCAGGAATGTGCTGCACGATCGCCGTTCAGATCGGGTCGGCCAATAAGCAGGCGGCCTGAACGGAGAGGCGCTGGCCGACCACTGTGATCGATTCATCGGACGGGATTGGCGATGCTGCCAATCCCACCTGTTCAGACCCACTCCAGGTCTACTGTCGAGGCGCGTTCGGCGCCGTGTTGCCAGGGGTGTTCACGCTCTGCGGAGGCGGGTTGGTGTTGCCCGTCGCGCCGGCACGGTTCGCATCCGTGCTGTAGCGGAAGTCGGGTGCACTCTGCAGGTCGGACTTGGTCATTTTCACTATGGCGCGGGCAGGGGTGTTGGAGTCGCCTCCCGATGCTGTCGTCGCGGCTCCGGCTGGCCCACCACCTGTTCCTGCTCCACCCAAGGTTCCGGCCGCTCCGGGAGAGCCGATGGTGCCTGCAGCCGTGCTGCCTGTGGTGGCCGGCTGCCCCGCCCCGCCGGTAGCGGTTCTCGGCACGGTCGTATCGGCCGTATTCGTGCTGCGCGGGCCGGTGTTGGCTGAGGCCTGAACCTCCTGGTTCGACATCCACTGCACCTGATCGAACGGGATAGCCACATCCTTCTGGCCGATGCCCAGGAAGCCGCCCACGCCCACCACGAGGCCGTGGATCTTGCCCTGGCGGTCCACCATAACCTCGTCAATGTCGCCGATCTTCTGGTTGTCGGCTTCATAAACGTCGATGCCCATCAGCTGCGAGCCGCGCATGAGGTCCCGCGGCATCTGCGTCATCACTTGGCCGGGCCCGGCAGATTGTGTGGGAGCCGTCGTCTGTGCCAAGGCCGAACCCGCCAACAGGGCGGTTGCGGCAAGGCCTGCCGAAAGCTTCATCCTCGTCATGTGTATCTCCTTTGAGCAAGGCGACCTGCGACGTTCGCAAGGAAAACGGATGAGCTCGGGCAAGGTTCTGACAGATCTTAGCCGCTTGTGCCGCAGTTCCGGCGAAGCTCGATCTCGAAGCAGAATTCGTCTTGCGACTGCGCCTTTGCACGCCTGCCGACAGCCCTGCCACTACTGGGATCCTGGTGCCATCCAGAAGCCAAGCCCACATGGACGCTAGATTAAGGTGATCACCCGCATCAGGTAAAAAAGACTACCCGAACCCAGCTATTGCCGCGGCTCTTCGCCACCGCTGATTGTAAAACAGGTGGCATCGTAACAGCCATTTCGGCAATGTGCCGGCAATGCAACGAACCAGCCGCATTGAGCAATGGCGACTGCCGAGGCGCCGGTAACGACGTCTGGACGCCCAGTCGCTCTTGTGGATGGTTTCGATCTCTTGGGGGTGAGATGGTCATCCTTGCGGACATTCCGGCAAGCCGAGACGCTCCAACACGGTCTGCGTGATCCGGAAGCAGCGGGCGCCGGCGCAGGGGAGGACATCGCTGATCGCCGACGACAGGGTTCTGTCGAGGGATTGGCGCAAAAGCCACCTTGCGCGATGAAGCCGCGTCTTTACCGTCTCGGGGCGAAGCCCCAGATGCGAAGCGGTCTCCTCGACGCTCATCTCCTTGATGTCACGCAGCATGAAAACCATACGAAACTGCTCCGGCACCTGGTCTACAGCGCGTTCGAGCAGACGCCGTACCTCGGCTTGGGCGGCAGACGTTTCCGGATCACCGTCCTGGCGTGCCGACGGCAGATAGATCACGCGGGCCGCTCCCTGGTCGTTGATGGCATCGATGTCCTTCAAGCCGAGGGTGATGCGCCGCCGTCGAAGCCGCCCCAGGGCTTCATTGGCCGCAATGCGTGTGAGCCAAGTGGATAGCTGCGCCTGACCACGGAAGCTGTCCAGGTGGGTAAAAGCGCGAACATAGGTCTCCTGGACCACATCTTCCGCCTCTGCATCGTCATGGAGGACGCCGCGGGCCGTAAAGCAGTCCTCATGTCATCCTCCGTTGACGCGCAGGATCTGTTCTCCGTTCGCGCGTTCTCATTGGATAAAGATGCTTCCCAATGGCTCCCGAGCTTTGTGCATTCCTGGCCGATAGAAGTTTGGCCAACGCAGAGAAGCCACCTAGCCTACAAATCTCTTGAATTTTGTATCCTCCTACGCGGAAAAGCGATCCACTTTTTCCTAAGATGGACTAGTCTTCGCGGAGATCACAAGGAACGAGGGCTTTTGATGACCGGTTATGGAGATACCTACTACGCCCGCACCCTTACGGATGTTTCACAACGCTCCTCTCTCGAGGGGACCGTGAAGGCCGACGTCGCGATTGTCGGGGGTGGACTCGCAGGCCTAACAGCAGCTCTCGATCTGGCACGGGCAGGCCGTTCGGTCGTGGTTCTGGAGGCAGAGCGGATTGGGTGGGGGGCATCGGGGCGCAATGGAGGATTTGTCGGCCCGGGCTACGCAACCAGTCACGCCAATATCACACGCATGGTCGGACCAGAGAGGGCGAAAGCATTGCACCGGCTCTCGATCGAGGGTGTAAGCATCGTCGAAGGGAATATCGACGGTCTTGGAATGACCGATAACAAGCGCGTCTACGGCAAGATGAGCGTGCTCCGATATCATGACCCCGACGGTCTTGCCCGCCAATGCGAAATGATGAAGAGGGAATTCGATTACGACCTCCAGGTGATGACGACCGAAGCCGTCAGAGATGTTTTGCGTTCGCCGAAATACTATCAGGCGCTCTACGATCCCGCTTCCTTTCACTTTCATCCACTCAACTATGCCCGATCCCTGGCGAAGGCCATCGAGGCCCTAAACGGAAAGATCTTCGAGGGATCCCGGGTTGTCAGTTGCGATGTCGAGGGGGCGGAAAAGGTCATCAGGACGGCGCGCGGTGAAATCAAGGCGCGCGATGTTATCCTGGCAGGCGGCGGCTATACGGACGATCTGATGCCACGCCTGCGCCGCAGCATTCTGCCGATAGCAACTTACGTGCTTCTGACGGAAGCGGCGCCGGAGAGGATTGCCGAGGCGGTGCGCACGCCAATGGCGATCAGCGACAACCGGCGTGCAGGCGATTACTACCGCCTCGTTGACGAAGGATCGCGGCTTCTCTGGGGAGGTCGGATCACGACGCGCACCACCGAGCCTCGCCGTCTCGCGGACATGATGCAGAAGACGATGATCTCTACCTATCCCCAGCTCAAGGGCGTGCGCGTGGAGACGGCGTGGTCGGGTCTTATGGCCTATGCGCGGCACCTGATGCCGCTCATCGGGCAACTTCAGCCGGGTGTCTGGTACGTTTTCGGATTCGGCGGACGCGGCATGAACACGACCGCCATTGGGGGGCGGGTAATCGCGGAAGGCATTCTGGGTGCAAGCGACCGGTACCGCCTCTACGAACCCTTCGGGCTTGTCTGGAACGGCGGTCCCTTCGGACTTGCTGCAGCGCAACTCACCTACTGGACCTATCAAGCCATGGACCTCGCCAAAGAACGTCAGGCGGCGCGCGCCGCCTGACGGATATTCTGCTGTGAGCTAGTCGTATCCAAGCCGCATGCGGCGCTCCAGGAACCGGCTGTAGGCACCCATTCCGTAGGAAAACACCAGGAATACGACGGCCGCGAAGACGTAGCCCTCCATGACGGCGATGCCCACCCAGTTCGGATCCGTCATTGCCGTTCGAACGGTGGAGAGAAAATCCAGAAGGCCGATGATCGTGACGAGCGTCGTGTCCTGAAAGAAGCCGATGGAGATGTTCACCAGCGGCGGGATGGCGATCTTCAGGGCCTGCGGCAGAACAACGAGGCGCATGGATTGCCAGTAATGCAGGCCCATCGCACTGGAAGCCTCGTGCTGCCCCCTTGGGATCGCCTGCAAGCCACCACGCACTGCCTCTGCGATATAAGCAGCCGCGAAGATGATGATTGCGATCTGTGCCCGCAGCAACTTGTCCACCGTGATGCCACTCGGCATGAAGAGGGGTAGCATGACGGATGCCATGAACAGGATGCTGATGAGGGGTACGCCGCGAATCACCTCAATGAACACGATGGCAATGACGCGAATGGCGGGCAGCTTCGACGACCGCGCCAGGGCCAAAACGACGCCCAGAGGAAAGCCGAAGGCAAGTCCGACCGCCGAGAGGAGGAAGGAAAGGGGCAAGCCGCTCCATTGAGTCGTCGGCACATAGGAAAGATCAAAGACGCCGCCCCAGATCAGGGTTGCCGTTGCGACGATCGTCACGCCCCAGAGAACGAGGAGATTTCTGTTCCAGAAGCGCGGAATCATCGTGATTCCGATGGCGCCCAAGAACAGGATCATGGCGAGCGCGACACGCCAATGCTCGTCATAGGGATAGACGCCGAAGATCATGAAGCGAAGCTTGGCCTCATAGAAAGGCCAGCAGGCGCCATGCCCCACTTTGCAGGCTTGGGCTCCTCCTTCCGTGACGGCTCGGGTCACGAGCCAGCCGTATGCGCCTTTGATGCCAAGCCACACGATCCACAAGCAAGCCAATGTGACGATGGCATTGACGGGTGTTCCGAAGAGCGGCTTGAGCGTGCGATGAAATAAGCGGCGCTCCACGCTTGGCTCGCGCAAAGCCGGCATCTTCAGTTGTGCCTCGGCGATGTCGGTCGCAGTCGTCATGGCCTAGCGCTCCTTCAGCGCAACGCGGCTGTTGTACCAGTTCATGAACAGGGAAATCATGATCGACAGTCCGAGATAGACCAGCATGAAGATCGCGATGCCCTCAATCGCCTGCCCGGTCTGGTTCATAGTCGTGTTCGACACCATGACGAGATCGGGATAGCCGATGGCGATCGCAAGCGATGAATTCTTGAACAGGCTCAAATAGCTGCTGGTGAGCGGCGGAATGATGACGCGAAGCGCCTGCGGCAGAACAATAAGCCGCATGGTCGACCCATCCCTCAGTCCCAATGCACGAGCTGCCTCCCACTGGCCTTTGCGCACCGACAAAATTCCACTTCGCACGATCTCGGCGATGCCGGCCGAAGCAGAAAGGGCGAGCCCTACAAGAAGAGCAGTAAATTCCGGGGTAAGCTGAGAGCCTCCCGTCAAACGAAAGCGCCCTTTCTCCGGGATGCTGAGCGTCAGATCGGGTTGAGCGAATAGGGCTGCGAGAATGGGTGGGACGAGAAGAGCCAGCGCAACCAGAGGCCAGGTCATCCGCACCTGACCCGTTCTGATGCGCTCGGCCGTTGCTCGGCGTTGCACCAGAACGGCGAGCACTCCCCCCAGAATCAATGCCAGGAGAATGATAGTATGGGCGCTCGTCCATATCATGGAAGGCACAGTCAGGCCGCTGTTGCTCAGGAAAACATGAGGCAGAATCTCCCATGCCTCGCGCACTGCCGGAAGGCTCGTGACGATCAGAGCATACCAGAGAAAGAGATAGAGCAGGAGCGGCACATTGCGTAGCGCTTCGACATAAAGGAAGGCAAGGAAAGCAAGCAGCGGATTGCGAGAAAGACGCGCGATGCCGACGAAAAGGCCGATGATCGTGGCGAGGGCGACGCTCCAGATCGAAACCCATACCGTGTTGACGATGCCGACGAGAATGGCGCGGCCATAGGTGTTGGTTGGCTTGTAGTCGATCAAAGACTGGCTGATGACGAAGCCGGCCTCACGGCTCAGATAGCCGAAGCCTGTAGCAATGTTCTGCTCCGCCAGCTTCTGCGATACGTTCGAGAACAGATAAAGTCCGACAAGGACGATTCCGCCAACCGCGAGCACCTGGTAGAGGATGGCCCGAAAGCGAAGATTATAAAGGAGGCTCGTCCCGCTCGACGCATCAAAGCTCATGATGATCCTTTCCGGATTCGGCCGAGGGTGAAACGGGCGGACAAAGGCCGCCCGTTGATCTCAGGTTACCGGAATGGCGGTGCGTAGAGCAGGCCGCCCTTGGTCCAGAGCTCGTTCGGGCCGCGTGTCAGGCCCAGGCGGGTTTTCGGGCCGAGGTTGCGATCGAAGACTTCGGCGTAGTTACCGACGGATTTAATGATGTTGTAGGCCCATTTATTGTCGAGGCCGAGCATCTTGCCGAAATCCCCGTTCACGCCGAGCATGCGCTGAACCTCGGGATCCTCGCTCTTGAGGAACTCGTCCACATTGGCCTGGGTAACACCCTTCTCTTCCGCGCCGATGAGAGCATAAACCGACCAGTTGAGGATATCGCGCCAATTCGGATCGTTCTGACGAATCGTCGGAGCGAGAGGCTCTTTCGAGATGGTCTCGGGCAGAACTACATATTGTGACGGATCGTTGGCGATGGCGCGAACGGAAGCCAGGTCCGAGCGGTCAGTCGTAATAGCATCGCAGCGGCCATTGAAGAATGCATTCCGCCACTCATCGGAGTTCTCGAACACCACGGATTCATATTTGATGTTCTTGGGGCGGAAGAAGTCTTCAAGGTTCTGGAGCGTCGTAGTGCCGGGCAACAGGCAGATCGCTGCATCGGAGAGTTCGCTCGCGCTCTTCACGTTGAGTTTGGCCGGCGCCATCAGGCCCTGGCCATCGTAGAACACCACCGGGCCGAAATCGAGGCCGAGGGATGCATCACGCGTGAAGCTCCAGGTGTTCTGGCGGGACAGGATGTCTACCTCGCCCGACTGAACCGCCTGGAAGCGGACATTGGTATTCAGCGGAACATATTCGACCTTCTCAGGGTCGGCGAAGACAGCAGCCGATACCGCGCGGCAGATGTCGACGTCGAAGCCGCGCCGGACACCCTTGTCGTCGGCATACGAGAAGCCGGGAGCGACCGGCGACACGCCGCACAGGATCTTGCCGCGCTTCTTGACCGTATCGAGCGTCGATTGGGCGGATGCCGGTGCTGCTGAGACGGCAGTGACGCCGGCAATGAGGCCCATCGCAAGCCAACGGGCCACGGATTTTGAATGTATCATTTCACTCCCTCTTTCCCTGCGCCTTATCTGGTCGCTAACGCATCAAGCTAGACCCGAAACAACTACAGTTTCAAGGGCAGATTTTCCCACAGTAAAGCCCCTGAGAGCTTGCAGCTGACTAAAAGGTATGCAAACTCGTCGATCTTCATCCGCAGCGGACGCTGCAACTGCTCCTTGCTGCGCGAGTGGCCCATGCCCATCCTGCCCAAAGCCGACATCGTCCTCACGAACGGCCGCATCTATTGCGGCATTTCACAACCGGTGACCGAAGCGATCGCCCTCTGGGCCGGACAGGTCCTGGCAACAGGATCCGCCTCCGACATTGAGACTCTTATCGGTCCGTCGACGCAGGTTATCGATCTTGCGGGCCGTCTTGCAACGCCAGGGTTGTGCGACTCCCATATGCATCTTCTCCCCTATGGGGTGATCATGGGCCATGTGGATGTGCGTGCTTCTTCCGCGCCGACCCTTGCCGCCTTGCTCGAAAGAGTTAGGCAACGCGCCGCAGTGACGCCTCCGGGCCAATGGATTCAGGGGCGCGGCTATGACCAGTTCGAGCTTGATGTAAGGCGCCATCCTCTCCGCGAGGAGCTCGATGCTGTGGCACCCGATCATCCCGTGGCAATCGTAAGAGCCTGCGGCCATGTGACGATCTGCAACTCTAAAGCACTTCAACTTGCAGGCATCGACGAGAGCACTCAAGTTCCGCAGGGAGGTGCCATCGAACAGCGGGATGGGCGCCTAACCGGCCTTCTGGCCGAGACCGGGCGCGACCGCCTCAAGGCCGTGCTGCCGGAGCCGACGGATCAGGAACTCGTTCAAGCCATCGATGATGCTGGCCGCGCATGCCTGTCCTATGGCATTACCAGTGTGATGGATGCCGGCGTGGGCATGAGAGCAGGCTACCGCGAGGTCGCTGCCTATCGCACGGCCCAGCGCCTTGGCCGCCTGCCGGTGCGGACGACCCAGTGTCTGCTCGGCGGACCCGGGGGCATCGTAGAACAGGCCTATGCCGATGGCGTGATCACGGGCGCAGGTGATTCCATGCTGCGTGTCGGGCCTGTGAAGATCTTCACCGACGGCAGCGCCGGTGGCCGGACGGCGGCCATGTCAGAGCCCTATGTCGGGGAGCCCAGGACCACCGGCCTGATGCTTCTGCACGACAACGAGATGAACGATCTCGTGCATGATTATCATGCGAAAGGCTATCAGCTCGCCGTTCATGCCATTGGGGATGCTGCCATCGAGCAGACGTTGAATGCCTTCGAGCTTGCGCTCGAGGCCATGCCGGACCCCGACCGCCGCCACAGGATCGAGCATGCAGGCTATGCAAGGGCCGACCAGAACGCCCGCATGAAGCGCTTAGGCGTTCAGCCGGTGCCGCAACCGGTGTTCATCTACGACTTTGGCGATCTTTATGTTTCGGTTGTCGGCGAGAAGCGGGCAAAGCCCTCTTATCCGCTCAAGACCTGGATCGATCTCGGCTTCACGCCTGCTGCCGGAAGCGACGCTCCGGTCTGCGACATCAATCCTTTCCCGAACTTCTTCTCGATGCTGACGCGCAAAACGTCCCATGGAACCGTCATGGACGAACGGGAGGTGGTATCCATCGAACAGGCGATAACCGCTTTCACGGAATTCGGGGCCTATGTGAACAAGGCCGAGCATGAGTGGGGTCGCCTTGTTCCTGGCCTTGCGGCGGATATTGCGGTTTTCTCTCGTGACCTCCTCACGGCTTCGCCAGAGGAAATCCTGCAGGATACCCGGTGTGATATCACGATCCGCGGCGGAGAGGTGGTCTTTGATCGCCAGGGCGAGGTGGCGCGTTGATCCCTACAGCTCCATCAAGAGGCCGGTGAAGTCAAAAAGGGCCCCGAGATCCCTCGGGGCCTTTTGCATTCTGCATAGCCTGTTCAAATTTTATCAACTGCGGATCGGAAAGACCCGAGGGCTCAATTCTTCAAGCCCGCGTCCGGCCCAGTCGCGCTGAGGTGCGGCTGCAATGGCTTCCGCCTGCCCCCTGCGCAGCATCTCGAGATCCTCGCCAATATCGAAATCCAGGACCTCGCCGTCTCTGACGACCTGCCGACCGTCGACATAGACGTCTTTGATGGCCCTGTCGTTTGCCGAGTAGACGAGGCTACGAATAGGCTCGTAATCGGGTTGCATATAAGGGTTGCTCATGTCGACCACCGAGAAATCTGCCTTGCGTCCCGGCGCAAGGCGTCCCAGATCGGGACGGCGGATCATATCGGCGCCGACCGCTGTCGCCGCCATGAATGCATCGCGCGTGGTCGAGGCCGTGAAGCTGCCGGCAACAATGCGGCCCGCATAGCAGGCCATGCGGAGCTCATCGAGCATGTTGTGAGGGAAGCTGTCCGTGCCGATGCCGCACCGGATGCCCACCTTCACATAGCGGCTCAGGGTATTCAGGGCGATGCCACGCCGGGCGAAGACCACTGGACAGTGTGCCACCTGAGCGCCGCTGTCGCGCAGGCGCTCGAAGTCGTTGGCATGCGGCCAGTGCAGCCAGGGGTGATCGTTCAGGAAGATGCAATGGCCGATGATCGTGTCCGGGCCGAGCGCACCGATCTTCTCCAGCCATTCGATGGGCGTGGAGCCATAGCGCCGCATGATCTCCTGAAATTCCACAATGCTCTGAGCGGCATGGATCTGGATTGGCTGGCCTCGCTCGCGTGCAGCATCGAGCGCGTCGCGAATCTGTCCCTCTGTACAGGTATCGATCTGCGCAGGGCCGATGAAGCCCGTGATGCGTCCGCTCGGATGCTTCGAGGCAGCGTCGGCGATGGTGATGGCCTCGCGCAGCAACCGGTCGCCTGTCGCGGGATCAAGATCGTATTCCACCGAGTGGCCGTTCGTGGTTTTCCAGGGGCCTGAACGGAACATTCCCCAAAGCACGGCGCGGATGCCGGTCTCCGCATATTCGTCCGCCCAGGTCTCACGGGGTCGGCCGAGATCGCAGATGGTCGTCACGCCACTCTTCAACAGCTCAGATGCAGCGACACGCAATGCAGGGCGCGTGTATTCGGGACCGATCTGGAAGACCGGCATGAATTCATAGAGCGAGCTTTGACCAAGGCGTGGGCTGCCGAGCTCCTCCAACATCCCCTTCCAACCTGGTTCGTGACCGGGGTGGCTGTGAACGTTCACGAAGCCGGGGATGACCATCATGCGGCTGGCATCGATCTCTGTATCGACAGAGCCGGAATAGCCTTCGCCCACATGGATGATGTCGGAGCCGTGGATCACAAAGTCTGCCTTGCGAAGGTAGACATGGGATTGAGCTGCCTCATCCCAGGCGACCACCCAGTCGCAGTTCCGGAAAAGGGTCGTCTTAGCGACTTCACTGGGCATAGCAGACTCCAAAGGCAGAAGCACGTTTGTGGGATGACAGGAATAACGTTAAGCGGCAGAGGCCTGCGAGAGGCGAACGTGACCGACCGCCATGGCAACCGCAGCTTGCGTAGGTTCGACCACAGGAATGCCGACAGCTGCTTCGAGGGCCGCTCGATACCTGGCCATGCCGGCGCATCCCATGACAAGGACATCAGCGCCATGAGCATCTTTCAACGTGCGTCCAATCTCGATCATGCGGCTAAGTGCTCGATCCTCATTGGAAAGCTCCGCAACACCCAACCCAATGGGCAAGTCGGCTGCAAAGCGGACCATCACGCCCATGGCACCGAAGCAGCGAAGATGCCTTGGAATGGATGTCGGCAGGATGGCGATGACGCCAAATCGCTGTCCAAGAGTGAGTGCTGCGAGCACGCCGCACTCGGCGATGCCGAAGACGCGATGCCGGCTCTGCTCGCGAAGTGCATGGAGACCGGGATCCGAGAAGCAGGCAATGACAAAGGCGCCTGCACTGTCTTCTAGCTCGGAGGCCTTGCGCAGCACGGGAATGATGACGCTGTCGACGTCCCGCTGCGATTGGATACCAGGCGGACCTTCGGTCAGGGATAGGCACACGATGCCCGGCCCATCGACGCTCCTAAGGGGAGACACGGCTTTGTCGATTTCTGCCGTGACACTTTGAGAGGAATTCGGATTGATCACATAGACTGACGAACCCATGATGATCTTATCCTCGGCGGGCGAGCGGCAGGGAGTAGGGGGCGAGAGTGGCGAGAGAGCGGCCTTGAGGATCGTCCTGCTCGGCTCGTCGGCAGGCGCGCCTTTGCGCACCCTGCAACTCGCGAACCGCTCCGTCGTAGTCCAGGTTGAGCACGCGACGGTCTTTCACGACCGCTTGGCCGTCCACATAGACGTCGCGAATGGCACGTTCTGCTGCGCAATGGATCAGATTTCGTAGCGGGTCGTAGACCGGCTGCATGGCGGGATGGCTCAGGTCAACAAAGGTCAGATCTGCCTTGGCACCGGGTGCCAATCGTCCGATATCGCTCCGGCCGAGAGCTTTTGCACCACCGGTCGTAGCGGCAGAAAACAGGCCGCCTGTATCGAGATCGAAGACGCTGCGGCCGGAAACACGTGAGCAGATCAGGGCCTCTCGCAACTCCTCCAGCATGTTGAAAGGATAGCTGTCTGTGCCAATGCCGACATTGACGCCGGCGCGACGATAGGCGCCCAAGCTTTCCAGGGTCATGCCGCTTCGTGCAAAGGTAACGGGGCAATGCGCGACTGAAGTTCCGCTCCTGGCCAATCGAGTAAGGTCGTCCCGGCTGCGCTGCCGGGTCCAGGAATGATGATCGAGAAAGATGCAGTGGCCGAGGATTAGGTCCGGGCCAAGAACACCCAGACGCTCAAGCATGGCCGGAGCGGTCTCTCCGGTGCGCCGAAGCAGTTCCTCGTGTTCAGCCATGGTCTGGGCCGCATGGATTGTGATACGGATATTCCGACTTCGAGCTTCCGCGACCGCTTCTTGAATCAACTCCTCGGAACATGTCTCGATCTGGGATGGGGCGATCACGCCATCGATGCGGCCGCTGGGATGAGCGCGGGCCTGCTCCACAAGGGTCAGTGCTTCGGCATAGCGTTCCCGCCCTTGCCCTGTGTTCCATTCGAAGTCGAGCCGGTGACTGCCGGCCATGCGCCACTGAGCTTCACGGAAGCCGGGGGCGAGGTACGATCGTAATCCACTCTCGGCAGCGAGAGAGAGCCATTTCGGCGCTGGCGACGCGATGTCCAGGTAAGTGGTGACGCCGCTGCGCATCAGATCACTGAGCATCACGGTCTGGCACGCGGCCTTGGCATCCGCGTCCGAATCAATCAACGCCGAGTATTCATAAAGAGCGTTACCCCACAGTGCGGCGGTCCCGACGTCTTCGAACAAACCTTTTGCGATCGGCTCATCGCCGGAATGGCAATGGATATTGATGAGACCCGGCATCACCATGAGATTTGCGCCGGCAATCTCCTCATCGGTGTGGCCCTCATAGTTTGGGCTCACATGAAGAATACCAGCCTTTGAGAAGGCGACGTCGACATCCTGCACGTAGACATGCTGTGAGATGCTCTCATCCCACGCAACGACCCAAGCTACATTTCGAACAACCGTTATTGTGCCAGTCATGATCTACCGAGCCGATGAAGGAATGAAAGATTTGATCACAGAAGCTGCGCACCGAAATTGGTAGCAGGATCGAATTCAGGGCTCAGCTTTCCGGTAGGCCGCATAGAAGCCGAACATTCACGCAGTTGCAGTCGTCCAGATCCCGGAGAGGCATGAAGTCTTCCATCGGAAACTAGCGTCTCGCCACGACGCAGGACGGTCTCTGGCCAGCCCTTCAGCTTGCGCCCGGCAAAGGGATTGTAGCCGACATTATCGTGCAATCCATCGTCTGCGAGCGTCACTTCACGATCAGGATCCCAGATCGCGATATCCGCATCTGCCCCGACAGCTATGGCACCTTTTCGAGGATGAAGACCGTAGATCCTTGCCGGAGCCGTGGCCGTCAGCTCCACGAACTTCTCCAGACTTGATCGTCCCTGGCTTACCATGGCGTCAAAGAGCAGAGGCAGCCGGGTTTCGAGTCCAGGGAGTCCGTTCGCAATCTGTTTGAAATCGGGGTTTGAGCCCGCAGCAAGCTTGCCGCTGCCATCAAATCTGTAGGGCGCATGGTCGGAGGAAACGACCTGAAGGTCTCCAAGATCGAGTCCCCGCCATAATGCTTCCTGGTCGGACGTCGTCCGAGGAGGAGGGCTGCACATCCATTTCGCCCCTTCGAGCCCTTGGCGGTCCAAATCATGTGCAGTCAGGAACAAATATTGCGGGCAGGTTTCGGCGAACACCTTGATCCCCTCGCCACGAGCGCGCCGGATGACGGATGCGCCCTCGGCCGTGGAGACGTGGAACAGCATGATCGGCTGATCCAGCAATTGGGAGAAGCGGATGAGGCGCTCGAAGGCCTCGATCTCGCACACCCGGGGATGGCTCACGCCGTGAAACTTAGGCTCGACATAGCCGCGCGAGACAAGCCGGTCGGCCATCCACTTGATCATGCCATGGTTCTCGGCATGAGCGCAGACCAGGGCACCGTGCTCACGGGCCACCATCATCACGTCCAGAATCTGTTCATCGAGCAGACGGACGCGGTCATAGGTCATAAAGATCTTGATCGACCGGTGGCCCGTTTCGATCAGACGCGGTAGGTCCTGTTCCAGAGTTTCAGATGTCGGGTCGGAAATCCAGAGATGGAAGGCGTAGTCCGTCATGGCGCCTGCCTCGGCGAGGCGAGAATAATTCTCGACCACCTCGTGTAATCTGTCGCCACGATGTTGCGCTGCGAAGGAGATGACAGTCGTTGTTCCGCCGAAAGCGGCAGAGCGGGTTGCCGTCGCGAAGGTATCGGCATTCATCAACCCACCGCCCGAGAGCTGCTCGATATGGCAGTGAGCATCCACGCCGCCAGGGAGAACGAACTTTCCTGTGGCGTCGATGATGCGGGAGCCGTGAAGATCCCGCCCGAGTGCGGCGATCACCCCACCTTGAAGCGCCACATCCATCATTGAGACGCCTTCAGTGGTCGCGACACGTCCACCTTGAATAACCAGATCGTATTCGGCCAATGAATCCCCCGAAGCCCTAGGGTAGCAGTATGCTTTCTTCTGTTTTGTGGAGCACAATGTATGCAGATGAAGGAAGCCTCAGCAAGGAAAAGTTGAGGGCAACACAGTGCTGAATCTGCAATCTGAGAGGACACATGTTACTTAGAATATTTCGCACCGCAACAAAAGCGAGACACGATTTCTTTGAGGCTAAGTACTCTTGGAAAGAGGCAAAACACGAAACGGCGCAGTATTACCATATTCCCTTAGGCGTTTTAGCTCTTTGCTTGTTCAGAACTGCTTTGGCAGCACCACCGAGAATTCCTGATCGTTCTCGTCGACGAAGTAGAGGTCCGTGCTGAAGCCCTGATCGTCGATAAAGTGCAGGACGCGTGACGGCTCACTCAGGGCGTAAGGGACGAGCAGCGACACCAGGTTATGCTGTCGGGCTGCGGGCACTTCGGCGGCAAGGTGCCATTGCAGCGGAAGGCCTTCGATCTCTGCCGGATCCACATCCGGAAAGCCCTGGTGCTGGCGGAGAACGGGCTTGCCCGCGCTGCTGAAGACGAAATGGCCGTAGAGGCCTGCCTGCTTGCCGGTCACCCGGAAAGTCTGGCCGCCGATCTCCATCTCGTTCTCGGTGTGGAATAGGAACGTGATCGGCTCTGGTTCATCGAGCGAAACCCGATCAACGATCACAAAGTAGCGCTCGCGCACGAAATGCACGTCCCGTTGCGCCAGCTTCACTCCGGGGTTGAGGGATTGGTAGGCGGCGGTAGCGTCACCGCTCATGAAGATGCTCGTGGCATCCTGCTTGACGGCGAGAAGCCGGCCTGAGGCTGCTTTGCCCAGGGCCTTGTCGCGCTCCGCGTACTGGCCCCTGCCGCCGATCAGGATTGCGTTCTTTGAACGCGTCTGGCGGCGCCAGAGGCGATGCATCGAAGAATTGAACGCCACGTAATAGCCGCCCTGGATGGCGAGATCTTCGCCGAAAGCACGCAACAGGAACGCGTTCTGGTCACCGTGGCTATGGCTCAGGGAGCCGTAGGGACTGCTCTTGAAGACGAACTGGAGGTGGCGCGTCGGATCGCTCATGTCTTTCTGAAGAGCAACCCAGCCGATGTCGTCGAAGACGTGCAGCAACGGGAGATCCGTTGGCGGTCTGGCTTCGACTGCCGTGAGATCATGGGCGTATTGTAGATCCTCAAAGGCGAAGTCCCACCAGCCGTAGTTGTAGAACAGATCCTCGGTGCCTGGATCGTCGCGTCTTACCTGCTCGAAATACCACTGGTAATGCCCGTTGCCTGTCGCTCCGGCGAACTGGCGCATGTTGTAGCCGGTCTTGAGGCTTGGCGGGTCGCCCATAGTGGAATCGTCCCCGAAGCAGGTGCGGCGCACTCCTGGCGCCTTGGTGTAGAGGGGGAAGCTGCCGGTCGCCTGAAAAAAGGTTCGCTGGAGAACGTCAATGCCATAATAATTGCGGATGAGTCCGGCCGCTTCCAGCAAATAGGCCATTCCGGTGGTCCAGTAATGCGGGCCCTCCGCCCAGCCACCATCCTCTGCGCCCCACGGGGAGTAGATGCTGAACAGATACTCGACCGTGTAGTCGAGCCACTCGCGTATCTCCTCATCTTCATCGTCCAGCAGAGCAATGCAGCAAGGCGTCAGGACGGCTGACAGGGCCCGCACCGCATGGCTATCGTAAGGAAAGATGTGGATGCGGGCATGGCCGATCACATGGTCGGCGATTTCACGGGTCCTCGCGAGGAGGGCAGACCGGACAATCATCCGCTCCTGCGCATCAAGACAGCCGTAAAGCCAATCGTAACCCCAGGCGAGAGCGCTCGCCACGCGAAACGCAGCCTCGTCGTTATAGGCACGTGATGTCGGCCCAAGCACATCCCAATCGGCAACAGCGAGAAGCCATTCCTTAGCCCGTACGAGAAGCTCCTCATCTTCAAGCAGGCGGCCTGCGATCGCCAGGTGTCGTATGGCGTAGATCACCTCCTGGCAATCGATGTACATCTGCCGCCACAGAGACGCGACCCGCTTGTTGTTGGGATAGGGTGCAGGCTCGGCGATGATCGGCCGGTCGATCCATGGCTTGACGGAGCGTTCGTAGAAATTCCGGAAACCGCATTGGTCCGGATTATCCTTCAGGGCTGCGGCGAAGGCGCGGGCCTTATCCTGATTGAGCCAGAGGCGCGGATGAGACTGAGGGGCGGCGTTGGCCCGGGTTGTGCCGGACGGGAGCGGCACTGGATTCAGGTCCACCGGCACGGTGAAGCGGCGACTTTCGCTCCAGGCGCTCGCGGCAGCACCCTGGTCGGGATCCCAGACGGCATAAGCCCATGAATATTCGCCCGGAGCATAGGCGTGATCCGGCGTGAAAAAGTTTCTGCGCAGATCTTCGTAGATGAAGAGGGGCTCGGCATTCACGCTGCTGCTCTCTGTCACTTTCAGAACGTACCGGGATCCTTCGTCCAGAGTTGGAAGCCACACGAACCGCGGCGGATTCTCATACACGGTCTCGGCGTCTGGCCTGTACTTCACCGTCAGCGTACCGGCCTTCGGCTGGTCGAGGATGGGCTGCTTGGCGGCGGAAAGGGATTGGACGCTGGTCGACATGATAATGAATCCGGTGGTGGGGAAGCCGCCGGCCTTGAGGGAAGGCCGGCGGCAGACATTCAGCGATACTGGCGCTCGTAGGCTTTCTGCATGACGGCAAGAACCTGATCCAGGCCGAGCTTCTTCAGCTGGGCGTTGTAGGATTCCCAATCCTTATCGACATCCCGGGAGCCGAGAACCCAGGCCTGCATCTGTTCGATCATGTAGGTCTGGATGTTGGGCATGTGGCGGTCGAAGACCTGACGCTCGTCGACCGTCATGCTGACACCGAGGAACTCGTCTGTGAGATAGTTGCCCTTTTCGTAGAGCTCGATGCTTTTCAACGCATTCTCGTCGGTCCACTGGCGCTCATAATCGTAATCCTGCCAGAAGCCGATCGGGATCTGGGCGCCGATGTCCCACATCTGGGCATTTACGGGCGCCTTGGCGTTCAGGATCTCCGGCTTGTAGCGCGGCTTTCCATCAACCATGTCGTAATGCTGTCCTTCGACACCGAAGTTCGAGAGAAGCCGGCCCTGCGGGGTGAAGTAGAAGTCGAAAAGCTTGATGGTCTCGACCGGATGCTTGTTGGTGACTGAAATCGCCCAGCCGTCCGGCCGCATGCGCGAGCGGCGGTTCTCGTTGAGGCGCTTGCCCGAGGGGCTGGCCGGCGGAGCAATCGCCAGGAACTTCATGCCCGGTACTTTGTCCTTGAGGCTAGTGTTGTAGCTGGCTGTCGAAGCGAACCAGTCATAGGTCATGCCGCCTTGGTTGGCGCCGAGAAGCGCCTCGCGAGCCCGGGCGCGACGGGTATAAACCTCTTTGTCGATCAGGCCCTCCGCATACCACTTGGCGATGTTGCGGATGCCCGTGCGATAATTCTCGCCCGTATAGGGATGCCTGACCTTGCCGCTGTCGACATAGAAGTCGTGTGCGGCGTCCGAGCCGCTCGAGCGGCCGTCCCAGAGAACAAGGAGACGCTGCAACTCGGTGTCGGGTTCGCGGAAGAAGAGCGGTACCTCGTCCTTCTGACCGTTTCCGTTCGGATCGCGCTCACGGAAGGCTTTCAGCGCTGTATAGAGCTCATCGACCGTTTGCGGCGGCTGCAGACCAAGTTTTTCCAGCCAGTCGTACCGGATGAACCAGCCGCGCGCGAACTTGCCGTCCGGCACATAGGGAATCCAGTAGATGTTGCCGTCCGGTGCCGTGATAGCCTTGCGGATCGTCTCGTTCTCGGCGAGAAACCGCTTCAGGTTCGGGGCGTGTTGATCGATGAGCTTGTTGAGGGGCTGGAAAGCGCCCTCCATGCCGTAGCGCACGAAATCTTGGCGGAGTTCATTGCCCGCGACAATGTCTGGCAGGTTACCCGAAGCCATCAGGAGATTGAAGGCCTCCCGGCTGAGGGTCGTGGCTTTCGAGGCCACGTTCTTCAGCTTGATCCCCGTGAGGCGGGTCAGTTCCTTGGCCACGGGCCAATCGTCGTTCCACACGTATTTGTCGCGAAAATGCATGTGAATCGTCAGCTCGAGCGGCTTATCGACGATCTTGGTCGTCTTGGTGTCCTGAGCTGCCGCGGGCGCTCCTGCCAGCAAGGCCGACAGCAGCGCGGCCGTCATGATCCTCTTCATCGTAGTCCTCCAAAAGCGTTTCCCTTGGGGTTCGCTGACCCGGCGCAGCGTTCCCTCGTCATTCCTTGACTCCGCCGAGTGTGATGCCCTTGTTGAAGTATTTCTGGACGTACGGAAAAACGATCACAATGGGCAGGATTGACACGACCATGATGGCTGCCGTGATCGTCTCGAACGAATATTCCGTCGACATGAGCCCGCTGGCAAAGCTGTCGTCGCTGCGCATGTCCACAATCGTCCGCTTCAGGTAGACCTGAAGCGGGACCTTCTCCTCGCTGCGCAGAAGCACCATGGCCCAGAAATAGCCGTTCCAGCGGGAGACGAGGCACAGGAGCGCAACGGTCATGATCGCCGGCTTGGCGAGCGGGATGAAAATCTTCCACAGGAGCTGGAAGTCGCTCGCGCCGTCGATCCGGGCGGCCTCCTCGAACGAAGCCGGCACGGACTCGAAGTAGTTGCGCAGGAGGATCACGTTGAAGGCATTGCAGGCGAACGCCAGGACGATGCCGAGGCGGGCGTCGAGCAGGCCGAGATCGCGTACGTTGAGGAAGAAGGGGATAAGCCCCGCGTGGAACCACATGGTGAAGGCCACCATGAAGCCGATGAGGCGCCGTCCCCTGAGCCTTGCCCGCGACAGCGCGAACGCGCCAGGCACCATGATGAGAAGACTCGTGATCGTGCCGAAGAAGGCATAGAAGAGCGTATTGCCGTAAGCGATCCAGAACTTTTGGTCTGCAAGTACGTATTCGTAGGCGGCGAGGGTGATCTCTACCGGCCATAGCGTGACCTGGCCTGATGTGACCGCAAAGCCGGAACTCAACGACGCCGACAGGATGTAGATGAAAGGATAAAGCGTGCTCAGCACGAAAAGTAGGAGGAGCGCCGTGTTGGCGACGCCGAAGATTCTGTCCCCCCGGGCATAAAGATTGAAGGGTTCAGACGAGGTATCGGCGTTGAGTGCGCGAGCTGACATGTTTGGACCTCACCAAACCGAGTGCTGGCTATAGCGCCGGCTCAGCCAATTGGCGCTCACCACGAGGATGAGTGCCACGACAGCGTTGAATAGATCTGCCGCCGTGCCGAGCGCATATTGGTTGTTCTGCAGACCCGCACGGTAGATGAAGGTCGAGATCACATCGGCCGTCTCGAAGGTGGCGGGCTGGTAGAGCAGGATGATGTATTCGAAATTGACCTCGATGAGTTGGCCGACGCGGATGATCATCATGATCATGATCACCGGAAGGAGCGACGGCAGCGTGATGTAGCGTATCATCTGCAAGCGAGAGGCGCCGTCCATGCGGGCGGATTCATAGAGTGCCGGATTGATACCGGCGATGGCCGCTAGATAGACGATGGAGTCGAAACCGGCCTCCTTCCAGATGTTGGAGCCGATGAAGATCGGGCGGAAATATTCCGGGATCGTAAGGAAGTAGATCTTCTCAAAACCCAGACGGTCCAGGAGGATGTTCACGATCCCAGTTGTGGGCGATAGGAAGTTTATTACGAGACCGGCGATGATCACTGCCGAGATGAAATGCGGCAGATAGGTGATGGTTTGGGCGATCCTGCGAAATCCTTGGTGGTGGATTTCATTGAACATCAAGGCCAGGATGATTGGAACCGGGAAGGCGAAGACAAGCGAGTAGAAGCTGATGAGCAGCGTGTTCTTGACCGCTCGCAGGAAGTACTCGTTGCTGAACAGGGCCACGAAATTGTCGAAGCCGATCCACGGGCTTCCTTCGATCCCGCGGAAGAGGCTGTACTGCTTGAAAGCGATCTGGAGCCCGTACATCGGCGTGTAGAGGAAGACCACGAACCAGATGATCATGGGAGCAAGCAGTACATAGAGCTGCCAGTCCCGGCGCATGTCGCTGAGCAGAGTGCGAAAAGCCTTTCGGATGCCGTATTCTTGGCTGGTTGGGGAAATGGCTGGTGGCGCGGCAAGCTCGGGTGTCGCGATGACGCCGTCCAGGATCCTCACGGATCCGCCACCGCTCTCCCTGTCGAGTGCCGCGTCTGCCATCCTGCCTTCCTCCCTTCGTCTCCGCTCCTATTCCTGGCTTATGCGGAGAGTCTGTACCGTGGGCGTTCCCGGTTGATCGCCTCGAAGAGCGCCCAGAACTCCGGGTTTTCTCCGAGTTCCCAAACTTTGGTCTCGATGCTGCCGAGATGGGTTCGCATGGCCTCTTCGGCTTTTGCTGGATCTTTGTCCGCGATCGCTGCCGTGATGGCCCGATGCTGAGCCAGGACACGGTCCGTGGCGCGGATATTCAGGCGCTGCTTGAGACTGCGGATCCGGTCGATCTCGACCTTTGCGGTCTCAATGAGCTGAACGATCCCTGACAATTTTGCGGCCTCGATGATGAGCGAGTGAAACTCCTCGTCGAGGTGCCGGAACGCTGTGTAATCCTCTGCCGCTATGGCCTTTTCTTGACGGGCAAGGCAGGCTTTCAGGTTGCAGACGTCCTCGAGGCTCCGTTCCGCAGCGGCACGCCGGGCAGCGCCGCTCTCAAGTTGTAGGCGAACGAAGCAGCCTTCCAGAAAGCGATCAAGGTTGATCGGCGCCACATAGGTTCTGCTTTTCGGGACGACGGCTACGAGCCCTTCCTCGGAGAGCCGTATGATCGCCTCGCGTACGGGCGTCTTGCTGACCTTCAGGCATGCCGCCACCTCCTTTTCCGATAGGATCTGCCAGGGAAGAAGAATCGTCTCAAGGATGAGTGTCCGCAGCCCCCTGTGCACCTGCACAACGAGTGGTCCGTCTCCAGCCAAGAGGCTCGGATGAAGGGTTTCCGTGAGCGGTCTTTCCAAATTCGGCCCCATGACAGAGATATCAGTCTGGCACTCTAAGATATCAGTTGACGAAGCTCTGGCAAGAGCCAATTCATAGGCAAAGGCCGCACGACCAAGTGGCCTGCAGGGAGGTTGTCATGAAATCAGAGCCCCAGTTCACCGGAAAGACCGTCCTGATCGCCGGTGGGGCATCCGGGATCGGTGCAGCTACCACCCGCGCTTTCGCCTCGAGCGGGGCAAGGGTGGCTTTCACCTATGTGACGAGTGCCGAGGAAGCCGGAATCCTGGAGCGTGACTTCAACGGTTCGGAGCGCAAGGTCATGGGCATCGAAGCCGACATGACGGATCCCGTCAGCGTTGCCGGTGCATTCGCGAAGACCGAGCAGGCGTTCGGACCGGTCGATATCCTCTTTGCCAATGCCGGCGGTTTGCTCAAGCGCAGCCGCTGTGTCGATACATCCCTGGACCTCTGGCAGGAGGCGATTGCCGTCAACCTGACGAGCACGTTTCTCGCCTGCCAGTCGGCTCTGCGCAGCATGGAGCCCCGGAAGTCCGGAACCCTCGTGCTGATGTCCTCGCTTGCCGCGTTCGACGGCGGCGGCCCCGGTGCCTCCCATTATGCGGCGACCAAGGGTGCCGTCGCGACCTATGTTCGGGCGCTGGCGAAGGAAGTCGGCCCGCTGGGGATCCGTGTGAACGGCGTCGCACCGGGCCTCATCGGCACACGCTTTCATGATGTGTTCAGTACGCCTGAGGGACGCAAGGCGACGGTTGAGCGAACTCCTCTCCGACGGGAGGGTACTCCGGAGGATGTGGCCGAAGCCGTGCTCTTCCTTGCATCGGACCGCGCCTCTTATCTGTCGGGAGAAATTCTCCAGATCAACGGCGGCCTCGGCATGATTTGAGGAAAAGCGTGCTTCGCCCCTTTTCACGACAGCAGCTGTCATTTGCTGTCGTGAAAGAGAAGTGTTAGATCTCCCCCAAGCCCGCTTGAGGCGAGGGGGCGCCTCGATGCGAGCAGGGCCTCGATCCGAGGCGAGGGGAAGCGGCTTTGGTGAATTTCAAGCCAAGCGATGCGGTTGGGCGGTCCTATGCCGTCATCGGAAAAGGCTTCCTGCTTCGTGCCCGATACCTTCTCGAAGAAGGATGAGTCGTCGAGGGATGCAACCACCCGGTCGACCAGCCGCGTCAAGGCGCCATCGTTTTCGGCATAGAGATCGACGCCTCGGCTGCGCGCCAGTTCTGCGGTCGCGACGAGCGGCTCCGCGGCGTAGATATGGTAGTCGCGGGCACGCTTGCCCCGGCTGATTTCGAGCGGCAATGTGCCTTCCGGGGTGATCTGCGAAAGGCCGATGCGGGCGCTGTCCATGCCCCACTCCGTCAGGTGCTTGTCATTGGTGGCAACGCCGGCTGCAGTGGCGGCAAGGCCTGCCCAGTAACGGTGGTTGTTCTGCCCTGAGATCTCATGATTATTGTCCATGAACTCTACCACTTGCCTGCCGAGTGCCTTGAGCCAGCCTTCAACCCGCTTTTTCTTGTCCTCCTGCAAATCCGGAGCATTCCGGATCTGGAGGTAGGCCAGGGCGAAACCGCCGAGCGTCTGGCCCAGGTTGAACAGGGCTTGCTTCGAGCGCGTGTCGGTCATTGCGTTGGCCGAGGCCCAATGCTCCAACCAATCGAGCGCACAAACGGCTGCTGCCGGATTTCTCGGGTTTGAGCGCACATAGTCGTTGGCGATTTTCACCAGCCCTTTGGCGTAAGCCCGAAGCGGCACCACGGCCTTCAAATACTTCTCGTTGGCGCTGTCATCGATCGTCGCGCGGGAGCTATCGGTCTGCTTGTATTTGCTCTGCGTCTCAAGGGTGATCATAGGGTTTCCGGGCGCATCGCATTCATATTCCGGCGCTGCCTGCCCATTGTCTTTCTCGACAGCTGGCACGAGGTACCCCACTCTTTGCGCATGACCGGGCGTGGCCTGCAACAGGGCAAGAAGAGCCGCGGTCATTCGTACGCTGCACAAGACCCGATCGCCGGAACCGAGAAGCATATCCTCCTCCTTTTGCACCTGCCTGCCTTGGAAATGCGATTCAGTGTCGACCAGCTTCCAGGCAGATCTTGGCCTGCAATTCAAAGGTCATAGGGGAAGTAGGGCCTGCAGAGCCCATGAGAAGCAGCCCTATCAGTTGTTGCCATATGTGTGACCGCTCCCATCTTTCTGATGAATGGACAATCCAGTTACCCCATCTCATCCTCTTGCAGCCGCCGCGATGATCACAGCGGATGGCAGCGTGCGACGCGTGGGTATTGAGGTGGAGTTTCTCGGCCCTAGCGTCAGCGCGGCCGCTGCCGCACTCGCGAGGGATTTGGACGGGGTTGTCGAGCCGGAGGATCCTCACGCCATCAAGGTTCGGGGCACCCGCTTGGGTGATCTGTCGGTCGAGTTGGATCTGCGCCATATTCATCCCGCTCGCCATCCTGACCTGGATGTCGGGCTGGGCCGTCGCGGCTCTGCGGTCCTGGGAACCCTTGTCTCGCCCTTTGTACCGCGGGAGCTCATCACCGGGCCTATCCCTGCAGCTCAGCTCGGTGACGTGGACAAGGCTCTTGCAAGCCTTCGGTCAGCGGGCGCTCGGGGCCATGGCGCCATCTTCCTGAACTCACTCAGCCTGCACTTCAACATCGACCCGCCGAGCCTCGACGCGCGGACGCTCACGGCCTTCCTGAAAGCGTTCCTTCTGATCAGCGATGATCTCAGACGTCAGACCGCTCGAGGTAGCCTGAGGCTTTCACTTGCGCTCCCACCAGATTATCCTGAGAGCTACAAGGAGCGTGTCCTTGCTCCGGATTATTGGCCTAGCCTGCCGGACCTCACCGCCGATTATTTGGCGGCCAATCCCACTCGCCAGCGTGCCCTCGACCTTCTGCCCGTGCTAGCCTACCTGGACGAGGCGCAGGTGCGCCAGACTCTTCCAAGGGAGAAGATCGGCCCGAGGTCGGTGTTCCACTACCGGCTTCCGCATGCCTATCTTAGCGACCCGAATTGGAGCATTCTTCCGGATTGGTACGGCTGGCTCAGGGTGGAGCACCTCGCTGCCGAGCTTGGTAAAGGCGAGATAAACCCAAGGGAGGTCGTTTGATCTGGGAGGGAAGGCGAAGCGTGACTTCCGCTGTCTCCGCTCCGATATGGTCAAAGCAGTAGCTCTTCCCGGGATGCCGGCTAGTGCTTGCGAGCTTGCACCAAGTAAACCGGTACCGTCGTCTCTCCGAGAGCCTTGCAGGCTTCCAAGCGATGCAAACCCTCAACCAGGACAAAACGCTTGCCATCAGGCCGTACGAGGATAGGTGCCTCTTGCCCTTTGGCCAGCATGCTCTCGGCAAGGGCCTCGACTTTCTGCGGGTCAAGGGTTTGACGCCGCTGGACAGGCACATAGACATCCTGGATGGCGACCATCTGCTTCTTCATCATCTCTGCTGCCCCTGGCGTACGGCTCGTGTCTGTGGATGCAGTCTCTCTAAATTTGCGCCCGCGAGGCCAGTGAACCCCCTGGCCTCGTCGCGATCCAGATCGTGTGTCTTGCGCCGGCGCGTATTCCATGGGCGCGCGCGCCGACTTCTTCTACGCGAAATCCCACCTGGCGCAGGCGCTGGGAGAAGGCTCTGTTCGGTGCCGATGACCATACGGCCAGGACGCCGCCTGGCGTCAGCGCCGTCTTGGCGGTGCCGAGGCCTGGGAGGTCGTAGAGGCTGTCGTTGGCTTGGCGTGTCAGACCTTCGGGCCCGTTGTCGACATCGAGCAGAATGGCGTCGTAGGCAGACCGGTTCGATCTGATCAGATGCCCGACATCTCCCTCATGAATGCTGACGCGTGGATCGTTGAGGCTGTCGCCAAAGACTTCGGCCATCGGCCCCCGGGCCCATGCCACAACAGCAGGGATGAGTTCCGCCACGGTCACCTGCGCCTCGAGGCCGAGTTCAGCCAGCGCGGCGCGCAATGTAAAGCCCATCCCCAACCCGCCGATCAGGATTTTTGGCTGCTCGCGGCCCTGAAGTCTCAGACACGACAGTTTGGCGAGCGACTCCTCGGAACCGCTCAGGCGGCTGTTCATCAGCTCGTTGCTGCCCAGCATGATCGAGAACTCGGTACCGCGCTTCTTGAGACGCAGCTCGCCTCCGTCACCAGGGATTTTTGCCGTATCGAGTAAGACCCAGGGGATCATGAATAACTCTTCATGGTCTCGTGTTCTTTAGCAGGATCGCGTTCGGACAATGCGTCGAGTGGGCCGTTCGCAGCTTAATGCGCAGCGGCCCTATCGCTTGCCACCGGATGGTTTCGCGGGCGTCCCGCCTTTGCCCTGGTTCGCGAAGGGTGAGGTCGGGATCGCCTCCTTGGGCTTTTCCTTCTTCGGCTTCTTCGCTTCACGATTACCGCGCTGTTCGCCTCTAGCCATGGCTGGTCTCCGTTGTTCGCAGGTTTGTGGATTCAGATCATCTCAGTCGTGAGGCGCCTTGTCGAGCAGATGGTCGAAATCAGCCATGACCCGGTCAATGAGCTTGCGTCGACGGAGATCGCTTGCATCCAGGCTCTGGGCGAGGAGGCCAAGCAGGTAGCGTGCCTTCTCGACCGCCTCATGCCAATCACCAGCGGGCGCGGCTGCCAGCAGGTCTTCGAGTTCTGCCTGTCTCGTCCGCAGCGCTTCCTGATCGGCTTCGACCTCGGACCGGAGGCGCCGAAGGTCGGTTGCCTTCTGAGCCGCCATGCCGCGATGAGCATCGAGATTGGTCGGTTGATCAGTCATAATCCGCTCCTTCGTATCCCCTGCCTGGGTAACCCCGGGTAGGTCGACTCCTTAAGCGCGCTCGGTCAGCAGGCGAGCCAGCGTCTTGGCCAAGCGCTCATTCTGTCCAACAGGCTCAGGTGTCACATCGTGCCATTGATGCGCTCGAAGCGACCAGCCGATGTCCGAGAGGCTGCCGAGCGGCTCATGAGGCCAAGCAGGCTCGCCTGTCGGCGTCAGGATCATGAACTGTCGTGAGGCCTTCATGCCTACCTGGGCGACGTACAGGACTTCGTCGCCCCGTCGAAGCAGCGCGATCGGATCGTAGATCTGAGATCCCTGAAAGAAGGCGCCGCCGCTGGTCAAATCGCGGATGCCTGGGCTGTGATCTCGCTTTCGCGCACGGCGCGCTCGCCGAAGCCGGACGACTTTATGCGGTAGGAGACTTCACCGGTCTGATCGGCGGGCATAAGGCGAGTAACCTCGTAGAGGCCGCTTGCACTTGCACGCTTGTCCGAAATGCGCGGATGGGTAATTCGAACTAGCTGATGGACCTGATACTTATGGGACATTCATGCCTCGTGGAATGCGATTGCTGTCGGTCAGGGCAGGCAGATGCTAAAGGGCGTCTGCTGGTACCAACAAAAAAGCCGCTCCTCAGCGGAGCGGCTTCAGAGCTTGACGGCTCAGGCTTAAGTCCTGGGCCAGTCATCAGAGATCACGCGGTCTCAATGTTGTTGACGGCGACCTTGCCGGAGCGGCGGTCTTCAGCGGTGTCGAAAGAGACCTTCTGGCCTTCAACGAGGCCGCGCATTCCGGCGCGCTCAAGAGCAGTGGCGTGGACGAACACATCCTTGCTGCCGTCGTTCGGCTGGATGAATCCGAAGCCCTTCATGTCGTTGTAGAACTTTACTGTGCCGGTAATCATTGGGGTTAACCTTTTACGATTCTTGCAGATGCACGTGAGGGGAGGTCACGCAGAAGCGCGACCTCAACTCGGTTCGTCGATGTAATGGTAAGAAAGTCCGAACGTGCGCCTGGAAAAACCAAAAGCGATACGACCCGATTGTCCGGCCAAAATCCGATAATGACTATATACGTCTTTTCTTAATCAATAGCAAGCGACACCAGTTATTTCATTTTCCTAACCTGATATCAGCAGAGTTCGGCGCGGGCGAAAGATGAAACTGTGCTGGGCAAAGATCGCGACCGCCAAATATTATTGATCTCGTGCATGGCAGGCCCTTCATGCGCGTCGAGGAGGCTGGAGGGCAATCCGGTCTCTGGGGCTCCTACAACAATGCGATGCCACAAGCGTGTCAAACAATCGTCGTAAGCTCGGCCTTGCGCTCTGTTTGCGCAAGGAGAAGACGATGAACACGATCACGACTCGGGATGGTACGCAGATTTTCTATAAGGACTGGGGCTCACGCGATGCTCAGCCCATCGTCTTCCATCATGGCTGGCCGCTCAGTGCCGATGACTGGGACAACCAGATGCAGTTCTTTTTCGATAAGGGCTTCCGTGTGATCGCCCACGACCGGCGCGGCCACGGGCGCTCCACCCAGACTGCAACCGGCAATGAGATGGACACCTATGCCGCCGATGTCGCCGAACTGGCTTCAGCCCTGGACCTGAAACACGCCATCCATGTCGGTCATTCCACCGGTGGCGGCGAGGTCGCGCATTACGTCGCCCGGGCTGAGGCCGGCCGGGTTGCCAAAGCCGTGTTGATCGGGGCCGTGCCGCCGGTAATGGTCAAATCGGACAAGAATCCTGGCGGCCTGCCTATCGAGGTGTTCGACGGCTTCCGGGCTCAGCTCGCGGCCAACCGTGCCCAATTCTACAGAGACGTTGCTGCCGGTCCTTTCTACGGCTTCAACCGTCCCGGTGCGAAAGTTCTCGAGGCGGTCATCGACAATTGGTGGCGCCAGGGCATGATGGGCGGCATCAAGCCCCATTACGATTGCATCAAGGCCTTCTCCGAGACTGATTTCACCGAAGACCTCAGGAGGATTGAGGTGCCTGTGCTGATCATGCACGGGGACGACGACCAAATCGTCCCGATAGCCGATTCAGCCCTGCTGGCCGTCAAGATCCTCAGGAATGGCACGCTCAAGGTGTATGATGGCCTTCCGCACGGCATGTGCACCACGCACCCGGAAATCATCAATCCGGATCTTTTCGCGTTCATTCAAAGCTGATCGGGCCACGAGGCTCGCGGGATCAAGGTCGACAGGCCCCACGTCGCGGGGCAATGATCCGCAGAGCCCAGATTCGTAACGAAGAGCCTGCCCTGCTCCGCGAGGCAGGCTCCTTCTTTATGTGGCTTCAAGTTTTTGTTCGATCCCGGAGGGTGCAACTCTGCGTCTCTCAACGATTGCCGGGCAAGGTATTTGTAGGATTATATGTCGGGTCCGCCCTCATTCCCGAGGCTGTGGTTCTGCTCACGCTTGCTGACGATCGTAAGAAGTCACACTGGGCTCGCCTGCAGAACCAGCAGACGCCAGTCTTGGGTGCCTCTAGGGATCTCGGCACCGGGGCGCTGCAGATCCTCGGCCCGGCCCTTTGCAACTCCGTGACCACCGTGGTGCAGAAGCCGCTCTTCGCAACGCATAAGCCGCTGAATGTTTCGGCTTTGAATATGGTGCTTGGGGCACTCGTCCTCGCTCCCTGGCTGCCGAGCGGCGTAAGCCAGCTTGCCGAGGCATCGCCTTTGAACATCCAGGCCGTGATCTATCTCGCTCTCGTCCCGAGCCTCGTCGCCTATGGAACCTGGTCCGTCGCCTTGTCACGGCTGCCGGCAAGCCGCGCGTCCAACTTCATGGATTGCGTATCTCCGGTCGCTACTCTGCTCGGCTTCGTGTGGCTCGGGGAAATGCCAACCCCGCTTGGCGCTGTTGGCGGGGTAATGGCTCTGGGTGGAGCGGCGGTCGTCAACAGGAAACGATGAAAGACGGGGGAGGAGGCTTTCTCCCTTCCGATGCTTCAGGTGTGGAAGGACGGGAGTTTCTCGCCGGCCTTGATGCGGAGCGGCAGCTTGTTCTCCGCCGGGGGCAGCGGACAAGTTGCGAAGTCGGTGAAGGCGCAGGGTGGATTGATGGCTTTGTTGAAGTCCAAGACGATCGTCGACCCCTGCACCTCGCCGATCAGAAAGCGGCTTGCGCCATAAGTCTCTGTGCCCGACGTGCCATCGCGCAGCACGAACATCGGTGCATCTTTCGTGCCATGGGTCGGCCAAAGTTCATAGCGGATGCCGTCACGGGAGAAGACCGCCTTGTGGGTCACCAGGATGGTGTTCACGGTCCCGATCACGCTGTCGACATCGAGGGGACGGGGCTCAGGTAGAGGAACCCAATCCGCAAGGATGCGCCAAGATGCATCGACCGGAAAGCGGGGGATGCCTGCAAAGCGCGGCCTGTTCCGGTTAGCACAATCTCGGATCCGCAAGGCCTTGCGATCGTCCCGCCGGATCAGGTGGAAGGAAACGGTACCGAAAGCCACCATTGTCGGGGTCTCTGTATCGTCGTGCAACTGAGCCTGCGCAATCCTCTCGCCATCGATGGTTCCATCTGCCGATGGATCGAGTTGCACGTGAGCCGTCCCATCGTCGCGATACAGGATAATTCCGGCGTGGTGCGGCGCGTTGTCGAGAACGATATCGTTATCAGGAGCAGATCCGAAGCGCCACGTCCCAGGGTGGAGCCATTCCAGACCGCTCACGCTCAGCCACCCTTCAGGCTTCTTCAGCGTCTCGATCCTGTTCGCGTACCATGTTTCAAGCGCCGAGATGTACTGCGCGGTTGGAACCATGGTCATGACGGTCTCTTTCTGCTTCTCAAGCTTCGTAAGACGGGAGGCGCGGCAGCGCCGCGAGGAGTCCTTGTGTATAGGCGTCGCGCGGATGCGCGAAAACCGTATCCACCGGGCCTTCCTCGACGATCCGGCCGGCATGCATCACCATGACCCTGTCGCTGACATGATGCACGACGCCGAGATCATGCGAGATGAAGAGAATAGTCAGGCCGAACTGGCGCTTCAGATCTTCAAGGAGATCGAGCACCTGAGCCTGAGTCGAAACGTCCAGCGCCGAAACTGGTTCATCGCAAATGAGAATATCCGGCTGCATCGCCAATGCGCGGGCTATCGCCACACGTTGCCTCTGACCGCCGGATAGCTGCCGTGGTCGCCGAGAGAGATGTGTCTCACTCAACCCGACGAACTGGAGGAGTTGGGTCGCACGTGCCGTCCATTCGCGCTTGGGGAGGTCCGTGATTCTCAACGCTTCGGTGAGAATGTCGATGACCTTGTAGCGCGGGTCGAATGAACCCAGCGGATCCTGCGAGACCAGCTGGAGCCGCGGGCGCAAGGGCCGCCGTTGTCTCTCGGTCAGATGCGACCAAGGTTTTCCATTGAGGAAAACCTTACCCTTGTTCGGCTGCTGAAGAGCCAGGAGCAGGCGGGCTAAGGTGGTCTTCCCGCTGCCGGAGGCTCCAACGAGGCCGAGGGTTTCGCCGGTCTGAAGCTTCATGTCGACATTGTCAACGACAAGCCAGCCCTCGTACGACTTTGTTAAGGCACGAGCCTCGAGGGCAGCCCATTCACTCGGCGCCTGCTCAATGGGGGACGCCGTCTCCGCATCCATCCCCGCCGTCAGTCGCGGCCCTTTTGTTTGGACAGAGGGAATGGCTGCCAGCAGGGCGCGCGTATAAGCCGCCTGCGGGGCCGAGAACACCTGTTTGGGTGAACCCGTTTCCACTACGGCTCCATCCTTGAGAACGATGATGTGATCGGCAAGCGATGCCACCACGGCCAGATCATGTGAGATAAGGATGAGTCCGGTTCCCTTGGCTTTCATCTCGCGCAACAGGGAAAGGATCTGCGCCTGAACGATGACGTCGAGAGCTGTCGTTGGCTCGTCGGCGATCAGAAGGGCTGGACCGGCTGCAATGGCCGAAGCGATCAATGCGCGTTGCCGCAAGCCGCCGGAGAGTTGGTGGGCGAATTGATCGATCCTCTGCTCAGGGTCGGGGATGCCGACCGAGGTCAGGAGGTCGAGAACCTTTTGTCTTGCCGCCCGTCGAGGAATGTCCGTGTGCTGGATCAGGGCCTCGTTGATCTCCGACCCGACCGTCTTCAACGGATCTAGCGACACGAGGGCATCCTGCAGAACGAAGCCGATCTGTCGGCCGCGAACGGAGCGCCATTGCGACGGTGAGAGATTCAGAAGATCCCTTCCATCGAGCTGCAGACGATCGGCCGAGACGGCTGCATTGTCTCCCGCGAGCCCAACAAGGGCACGGGCCGTGACGGATTTGCCCGATCCGGATTCGCCGACGATCGCCACGCATTGGCCAGCATCAACGGTAAAGCTCAAGCCTCGGATCGCAGCCGCGCCTGGAAATGAAACGCTCAGGTTTTCGACATTCAGCAGCGGCATCGATCAAACCCTGCCGTCCGAGAGAGCCTTCAGGCGGCGACCGAGCACAGTGGTAGAGATTACGGTGAGCGTTGCAAAAACGCCCGGGAAGACGCCGATCCACCAGGCCTTTCGCAGATAGCCCTGTCCCTCCGCCAGCATCAGACCCCATTCAGGGGTCGGAGGCTTGGGACCCAAGCCTAGATAGCTGAGCGCCGCGGAGGAGAGAATCGCACTGCCGATTCCGAGCGTCGATAGGATGATCAAGGGGCCGACCGTATGGGGAAGAATATGACGGAGCAAAGTGACCCATCGGCGTTGCCCGAGGATGCGAGCGGCTTCGACATAACCGGATGTGCGCACGATCAAGACCTGCGAGCGCACGATGCGCGCATATCGGGGAATTTCGGCAATGGCGATGGCAATCAGGACATTGACGCCTCCAGTACCGATCAGCGCGACGACCGTCATCGACATGAAGAGCGCCGGGAAAGCCAGCAGAACGTCAATCAAACGCATGAACGCCAGATCGACGACCCCGCCGGCGCTGCCGGCGACCAGGCCGATGGAGAGACCGCTGATGACGGCAATGAGGGTCGCTCCCAGCCCGATGGCGAGCGAGTAGCTGGCGCCATGCACGACGCGCGAGAAGATGTCGCGCCCGAGCTGATCGGTTCCGAAAGGAAATTCCAGGGAAGGAGCGCGCAGCGTGTGCAGCAGGCTGATTTTGTAGGGATCCTGCGGTGCGATCAGGGTGGGGCTTATCGCGCATAGGGCCAGGAAGGCCAGTATGCACGTGGCAAGTGCAACGCCGGCCGGAAAGCGACGTGATCGCCTGACGGTCTGCGGTGCAGGATGAAGGGAGGTTGGATGGATGAGTTCTGGCGCAGGAACGGTCATGATGCGGAAACGCGCAGCCTAGGATCGACCACACGGTAGAGTAGGTCGGCCACGATGTTAAGAGCCACGAAGACGAAGGCGACAAGGAGAACGATACCCATGACGACGGGAATGTCGTGATTGGTGATCGCCTCCAGGGTGATGCGCCCGAGGCCGGGCCGCCCGAACACCTGCTCGGTGATGATGGACCCGGCCAGGAGCCCGCCGAAGATCTCCGTGCTGATCGTGATGAAGGGGATCAGCGCGTGGCCGAAGGCATGCCTCCAGCGGATCGCCCATTCCGACAGCCCCCGGGTTCGCGCCGTCAGAATGAAGGGCTGCTCGAGCGCCAGATCCATCTCTTCCCGCATCACCTGGCTCAGGCTGCCGAATACGGCGAGTGCCAGCGTTACGACGGGGAGCACAAGGGAGCGCCAGCCCTCATCGGCCACGACGGGAAAGAGCTGCCATTTGAACGAGAAGAACGTCAGCAGCAGGATCCCGATCCAGAAAGCTGGGGTCGAGACGCTCAGGAGCTCGATCGAGGACAGTACCCTGCGAAGCCATGTTCTGCGGCCGGAGGTCAGAAGCGAGGCGACGCAGGCCATGAGCACGGCAATCGCGACGGACAGGGAAGCGAGGACCAGGGTCGATCCGAGCTCGCTGCCGATGATGGATACGACGCTCCGGCGTTGCTGATAGGATATGCCGAGGTCGCCCTGAGCAATCCTGATGAGGAAGTGCTGGTATTGCTCCCAGACGGGCCGGTCGAGGCCGAAATCCGCCCGAATGGCAGCGCGCACTTCGGGCGTTATGGATGTATCGGCACCATAGATGACCTGGACTGGGTCGCTTGGAAAGAGTTGAAGGATCGCAAATGCTAAAGAAGCAGCAGCCCAGAGGACTGCTGCTCCCGCGAGAATGCGGATCAAGAGTTCTCTTGCGATGTGCAAGCCGTGCCCCTTACTTGGACAGCCAGACGTCGTAGTAGGAACCGATCTGCCCGGATGTTCCGAAGGTTACGTCCTGCACCTTGTTGTTGACGACGAGCAGCACGGTCGGGTTTGCAATGGGGATCAGGTAGACCTTCTCCGCGATGATCTTCTGCGCGGCCTTGTACGCGGCAATACGCTTTTCCCGATCGGTTGTCGCAAGTCCGGCAGCAAGAGCCTCATCGAGATCCCTGTCCTTTACGAAGCCCCAGTTCGTGTTCTTATCCCAGGTCTCGGTGGAATAGAACGCGCCGTAGAGCAGGTTCGGTTCGCTTGCGGCCTGAGACGTATCGACAATGTTGTAGTCGTTGGCCTTGAAGCGCGTGTCGGCCGTGCCGAAATCGACGACGTCACGAACATAGTCGATGCCGATGGAAGCGAAAGCCGCTTTCAATCCCTGGGCAAAGAGGTCGCGCTGCTGGTTGGTCCACGGAGCCGCAGAGATGGCGCGCAGGGTCAGGCGCCTCCCGTCCTTGACGCGGAAGCCTTCGCTGTCGGTCTTGGACCAGCCTGCCTCATCCAGCAGGGTCTTGGCCTTCTGGACGTCGAATGTCCATGCCTTCTCGAAAGACGCATCGTAGCCGGTCGCGACAGCGGGCGTGAGCGCCGAATAGGCCGGCGTCGCGGTTCCGAGGAAGACGGCTTCGATGAGACCGGCATAGTCGGCACCGATGCGCAAGGCTTCGCGGATCTTGATGTCGTCGAGCGGCGCCTTGGATTGATTGAGCCAGAACGACCAAGGAATGCCGGGCTGTTGCGCCTGAAGAAGCTTCAGGTGAGGCTTCGCCTTGATGTCCTCGATGGAAATCGCCGGCACACCGGTCGCGATATCGGCCTGATTGGATTCAACAGCGCCGACACGAACGGAATCTTCCTTGAGAAATCGCAATTCGACCTTGTCGAGATACGCCTTGCCTTCGTGAATGGCGTCCTTAGGACCCCAGTTGTAATCGTCGTTCCGCTCGAGCACGAGATCGCGGCCCGCAGTGCGGGACAGGACCTTGAACGGTCCGGAGCCGGCGGTGATGCCGGGCCCGCCGGCGCAGCGCTGCTCCTTGCTGTATTTCTGAATAGAGGCGGGCGAGATGAAGCCTTGAGCGGGCTCGCTCAGATCATGCAGAAACGGACTGTATGCCCTGCTCAATTTCACGGTAACGATGTTGCCGCTCGCCGAGATTGCCTCGATCGGCACGCCGCCGGCCTTCTTGACGTCAAGCCAGCGCTTCAGGTTGAAGCGGACGGCTTCTGCATCCAGAGGTGTGCCGTCATGGAACTTCACGCCATCACGGATGGTGAAAGCGTAGGTCAGCTGATCATCCGAGATCGTCCACTTGTCCGCGATCCAAGGATGGAATTTGCCATCCAGACTCTCAGAAACCAGCCGATCGTAAATGCTCTGCAGAGCGGTTTGCGTGTTGCGTGACGTCCCCTCGATCTGATCCAGGCATAGCGGCTCATAGGTCACGACGCGCAAGGTTCCGCCCACCTGCGGCTTGTCCTGAGCGACGCTGGGCACGGGCATGAGAGCCAAGGCCGATGACGCGAATAGTGCGAGGCCAGCCCTTTGTGCGAACCCCGCAACAGAACCGAACTCCGCCATAATGATCTCCGCTGGTTTTCTGTTGGCCCCAAGAGAGCCTTGATATGAGGAAAAAATATCCCTTCGTTTTCTTCAATGTCAACCGCTTTGTTCTTCATAAAGAACAGAGATTTGTGAGTGACACGCCAAATGGGCAGGAAGTTCCAAGTTCATGGCTTCTTTGTCGGCTGAGTCGAGCTGCGTTGCTGAGATTCCTAGCATTTTGAGGGTTATGATAATTTTACGTTGCGTTCTAAAGAAAGAACAATTTCATTGCCCCGGCCAAGCTTTCCGAACACTTTGTACTGGCCTCCAGTCTGCCATGAAGGTTGTGGGGTATCGCGAGGTCAAGGATTGAGATCTGCTGGCCTAACCACCGTTCCGAGCGCAGCTTGCCGCGGGGATCTCGGCCCCATCGCGGATTAGCGTCATCGTTGCGGGCTGCTTCCTGGCTGATTGGCCCGCACTGCACCTTAGCGTCTTGGGCGTTACGGAAAAGGGTCCGGAACTGGCACATCCCGATAGTAAGCCAAATGTCGAGCCTCCCAGAGAACACCAGTCGTCCCCAAATAGCATGGGATCGTCAGAGCCTGACCCAGAGCTGACCCTAGCTATTCTAACACAGTTCGCATTTGCTACGGTTCCGTGATTTCAGTTTTGCGGATTCTCGGCCCACCTCGCGTGCTTATTGAGCAGATTGCTGCACGCATAGCCGAGCGATCCCTCCCGAAGGCTGAGCATCCCAACGCCATCATCCTGAACCACCCGTTCAATCCACCTTGATTGACTGCGGTGCGCCCGGAAGAGGATCGTTCCTGACCTTGGTGCCGGAAGGGCGTACTTCACGGCATTGGTGATGAGTTCGGTCAGCACGATGCCGATCGGGACTGCCGCGTCGGCATTCACCAGGATGCCTTCGGCAATGTCCGCTTCCAGGCTCACGCGATCATCATCCCCAGTGATGGGTCTCAGAGCGCCGCACAGATCGGCCACGTACATCGACACATCGACGTGCTGATCCCTTTCCGACTTGCTGAGCAGGTCATGGACCCGCGCCATGGCGTTGAGGCGATCCTGAGCTTCCTCAAAGAGCGCCCTGACAGCCGGGTCCGGCTGCCGTCGGCCCTGAATGGCCAGGAGGGAAGCCGCGATGGCGAGGCTGTTCTTGGCCCGGTGTTTAGCCTCCACAAGCAGCATCTCCCGCTCGGCGACCAGCGCCGACAGCCTTGTGCTGGCGGCTTCAAGCTCCCCGGTTCTAGTCGCGACCCGGGCTTCCAGTTCAGTGGTGAGCGTTCGCAGGCCCTCCTCGGCGTCGTAACGGCGGGTGATGTAGAGATAGGAAAGGAAATGATTGGTGATGGTGCCCTGGCCGTCATCCACTGGGCTGGCGAACAGCATCGCCCGAAATGGGGTGCCATCCTTCCGGTATTGCAGGATCTCCAGCGTTGCGTCTCGCGCCTCCCTGATCGCCGTTTGATAGCGTCGGATAGCTTCCGGGCCAGTGTCTTCGCCGTTCATGAAGTGCGGATCCTGGCCGAGGAGTTCGTCCATGCTGTAGCCGGACAAAACGACGAATGATTGTTTTGCAAAGACGATAGGATTGCCGGGCATAGTGGCATCGGTCACGAGCATCGGCATGCGGGTGCGTCGGACGGCCTCGACGAACACCCCGCCCTGCTGCCGGACGGCGTCAATGTGTCGTTCGGCGACGGTTCGCTCCGAGGTATCCGCCACATTCTCCTGAAACTCGTTCATGGCCAATCCGGTCTGGTGGACTGTCAGGCTTGCGCGGCGTTTGGTACAAGCCCGATCACCTGCGCCATGGCCATCTGCCAAATGACGTTGATGACGGTCACGAGCAGGTAGGGCTTGGCGAGGAACACCACGTCCGGCGGCAGATCGTCGGGGCCGGGGCGCACCCGTCCTGAGGTGGCCACGAGTCCGATGCCGGGCTCGTTCCCGAACCGCCCGGACCAGCCCGATGCCGTTCATCGAGGCCGGCATCTCAATGTCGGTGACGACGGCCTGAATGTCGGGGCGCGCTTGCCGAACGGTTATGGCTTCATCTGCGCTCACGGCCTCGAAGACCTTGTACCCGGCCTCATCGAGGGCATCGGCGAGAAACATGCGGACGAGCGGCCCGTCCTCCACGACGAGGATAACCATGCGGGGATCGGATTGGGGCATGTCGGAAGAGGCTGTACCGTTTTGCAGGTTCATCAAACAGCAAAGGCAGGCGGCTCAGCTTCGTTCCGCATCGTTCTTCCAAGTGCAGACAAACAGCAAGTACCCCGGCAGCCATAGGATCCGGTCAGCTATAGCCCTGAGCTGGTCGATGGTAGTTATCCCCCATCTGGAACGCGTCCCAAACGTTGAGCGGCAGTCGAAGACATTGAATGGGTCACTCGCAGTCGTCAAAAACCTTTCACTCATCTACTTCATCTTTCCGGTCGTCTGCTTCACTTTTCCGGTCTGACGACTGGTCTCCAAATGATGAGAGTTGAAAAAGCATCGCCCGGACGTGGGCGCGAACCCTTGCGGCTTGGGCTTCTTCAATCAAAGTTTCTGCGTCTCTTGCAAGATCGTGCGGGGTGAAATCCGTCATGAATGCGCTTCGCACTGGAGGCAGAAGCACACGGCTCGAAGGGACGGCTGCATGGATGCCTCCATCGGCAGGAAAGCGCATCCGAAATGGAATACGCTAAGGCATCCTGGCTCAGACACTTGTTACATCAGCGTAAATGGGCCGGTTTCGGCAGGCGATCCTTAACCTTGATCGAGCTTGGCCGCTAAAAACTTCTCGAAGATGAATCCATGAAAGGCACTCAAGGACAGCCCTCCTCGCAACGGAGCTCTGAGAGCTCCATATAAGGGCTATCGGTAGCCCGCGTTCGGGTTGTTGCCGACTGAGAGATCCGATGCGCTCCCGCCCTTAAGGCAGAGGAGCACCCCATGCCCCGCTACTTCTTCCACGTGACAGATGGCTACTCGGCCCGCGATGACGAGGGCACGGAGCTGCCCGATATCTACACGGCTCAGAATCAGGCCATTCGTACCAGCGGGGAGCTTCTGCGCGATATGGGCGGGGAGTTCTGGAACGGCACCGAATGGAAGCTGGAGGTGACTGACGAGCAGGGCCAGATCCTGCTCACGCTCCGCTTCTCGGCCGAGGAGCACCCCGCTTTGACTGGCCCCTCGCGCGACCCTGGCTCTGCTTAAAGGCTTTGTTCCGAGATGCCGTTCCGCTCAGTGAGATGCAGGTAGCTAGGATTGAAGCCGCTGAACGCCTTCAATCTCGCGGGGTCCAGAATGACAAGGTGCTTGCCCTTGAGCGTGATCAGCCCGTCACGGCGCAGACGCTGGAGCACTCGGTTCACATGCACGGACGTCAGACCCACGGTATCGGCTAACTCGGCCTGGGTGATCGGCAGCTCATATGTGTCACCGTTGGTCAACCCGACCACTTCAAGCCGTAGCAGCAGCTCGCACAGAAGATGGGCGACCCGGTGCTCGGCCTTTCGAGCGCCGACATTGACCAGCCATTCGCGCAGGGTGGCCTCGTCCACCAGCGCCGCCCACCAGAACGCCCGCGCGACGGCCGGCCGCTCCATCAGCGCCAGGATCTGGGCCCGCGGGATCTTCACCACAGTGCAGGAGGACAGCGTGGCAATGGTGTGATCCATAGCCCTGAGGATGAAAACATGAAGGTCGCAGAAGTCGCCTGGCACCAGGTAGGCCATGATCTGGCGGGTGCCATTCGGGATCATCTTGTAGCGGCAGGCGAAGCCCTCCAGGATCAAGTTTACGTCGCTCGGTGCTTCGCCCTCCCGGATCAGATCCACCCGAGGCCCGATGGCCCGGGCTGGGCGGATGACCTCGTCCAGGAGGAGCCTGTCGGCGTCCGACAGCGGTCCGAAGGCCTCCAGCTTGCGGGTGAGCACGTTCATCATCGGCAAGTCTCCTGAACCTACCAAACTTAAGGTGCAGGCCTTGGTCTCGTTCCATGAAAGACTTAACGCGCGATTTGCGGACAATTGTCTCACACGTCCGGGGCAGTGGATCCGGGTCAACCCAATGGATCTCCATGGAGACGGGCACAGTCAGCACCCGCTGGCGGTGCTCGGTCCTGAGCTCAACCGTGATTTCACGAGCATCACCCTTCGGCAATTTGTCTCGGCCGATCTCGGCCGCAGTGCTCGCGGCCTCCCGTTCGGCAGCATCGAGGCTGTCGAACTCCAAGCCTGTTTCATCAGGGATGAAGCGCGTGCCTTCCCGAATGTCGAAATAGAACCGGGGCACTGCGCTCTCCCGCCGTCAGATATCGACGACCTGGCCAGGACTGGTTTGTTCGACCTTCGGCAAGGAATGGGATGAGGTGGTCGCTGTGCTAGCGTGGCTCACGCTCCGGGCACAGGAAGGTCGGATCGAACTCAGCCATCTCTTGCAGGCGGGGCCAATCCTCTATGACCACCGTTTCTCCGCGCCAGGTGATTAGCCCTTCCGCCCGCAGTTCCTGGAGGATCCGGTTAACGTGGACAGTCGAGAGCCCAAGGATGTCACCCAGCTCGGCTTGGGTCAGCGGGAGCTTGAAACTGGAGCCTTCAGTGAGCCCCACTGCCTGAAGGCGCAGAAACAGCTCGCAGAAGAGATTGGCGGCATGCTCCCGGGCTGACTGGCGCCCGATGGAGACGATTTCACTGACGGTGGATGACCGCATCCACGGCAATGTGCAGGCCCAGCAGACGGGTCAGGTGAGGCTGAGTCTCCATAACGGCGCACAGCGCTTCGTGGGGGACTATGCCGACCGTGCAGGGTACAATCCCCATGACAGCATGGTCCATCTTCTTGATCAGAAAGCTGTGGAGGTCGACGAAGTGGCCGGGGACGTGCAGGGCCGTGATCTGGCGCTTACCATTCTGAAGGACATTGTAGCGGGCGGCAAAGCCCGTGATGAGTAAGAGGCTCTCCGTAGGGCGGTCGCCTTCCCGTACTAGGTCCTCACCCTCAGCCACTGCCCACTGCCGGACAACTGCCTGCCCCGGAGGCTGCCGCTCTACGTCGGAGATGCGGTCATACCGCTCAAGCTTCCGGATCAAAGCAACGGCTCACATGAGTTTTTCCTGGGAGGCATTTAAGATGGCGATCAGCTTAGCCCAACTGTCACAGGACGATGAGCACGTCCGAGCCATGCTCTCACATAGTTCCAGAAGTGAGCTTCTGCAAAATTACTTGGCTGGGCGGATCGGCTCCTCAACAGAGAACCGAAGCCAGAGAACAGGCTGTCCTGCTGCGTCGGTAACTTCCATGTGCCAATCGGAACCCTTCCAGGTTTTGACGCTATCACTACGAATGATCTCACCGGCGGTCTGGACGGCCTCCTGACGAGCCTCCTCAAGCCCGGATAGCTCGGTTCCTTCCATATCAGGGTGAGGGTGTCCGTTGAAGGTATGAAAGAAATAACGCGGCATGGGATACTCCTCTGCCAACAGGCGGGAGCACAGGTCTCTCTGTCACCGACGCCTGGACCATCCATGCCAGCGATAGTGACTAACGCGTTGGGGACGGCTCTGTTCAGGTCGCCGCTCTGATAGCGGCTCTGGCCGCGTTCCATAAAGAGCGTTCGAAATTTGCTCTGACATCGCTCAGGTACCCGGAAGGTCTGAAAATGGCACTTCTCGGAAGTAAGCCAAAGGTTGGCTTAGTGCAAAAACAGCGGACATTGCTGAAAGCCAGGGATCGGCAGGAAATGACCTAAAGCCGGCCTTCAAATCGGGGGAATAAGCCCTGCATGCCTTGCTTGGATGGCGCCTAGACCTATAAGAGTCTAGTTCCTCTCTATATCCTTCGACGAAGCCGGAAAGCTGGTTTACGAATTGAAGCGGTGTCAGAGTACCATATAAAGCTTCAAGGGACCCCAATGGCATTGGTCAAGACGTCCGAACTCGCGGGCAAGGGCAACTCACGTCCAGTCGGCGATGAAGCTGCCAATTCCAGCATGCTGTCTTCCGCTCCAAGGGGAACAGCGCCCAAACGACGGACCCTGGAGCGTGTCAGAGCTAGGCAACAGAAGGCTGCTGAGCGCATCGGTGCTGCAACAGAGGAACTGGCGAGCGGCGTGGCCGAGGCTTCGGCGGCGGCTGAGGAACTCCGGCGCTCCATGGAGCAGATCGCCAGCGGGGCCGAGGAGGCTGCCGGCGCCTCCCAGCAGTCGCTCTCGGCCATCGTGAGCCTGAGTGCCTCGTTTTCCGAGGCGCGCGCTCATGCGGAGGCGACGCGCAGCAAAACGGCGGGCCTTCAGAGCCTTCTGATCGAAACCGGAGCCCAGATCGGGACATCCGTGACGGCCGTAGAGGCTAATGCATCGCGCCAGCGGATGATGATCGAAATTGTCTCGCTCCTCGAGCAACAGGCAGCCGAGATCGGTGAGATCACCCGCGTGGTCGGAGACATTTCCGATCAGACCAATCTTCTGGCCCTGAATGCAGCCATCGAGGCGGCGCGGGCCGGCGAAAGCGGGCGCGGCTTTGCGGTCGTGGCCGACGAGGTGCGGACTCTGGCCAGCACTTCGGAGAAAAGCGCACAGGATATCCAGACCCTCGCGGAAGGCATCGTCCGAGAGGTTCGTTCCGTTGCCGAGCGGATCAGGGCGGCAGCCGAAACCGCATCGGGCGAGGCCCAGATCGGCCGTGCCGTGGTGACGGCCTTGAACAAGATTCGAACCGATGTATCCCTCCTGGCTGAGGGGAGTCAGGCCATACTTGTCGCGGCGGTTGAGGCTGAGGCAGCCATTCGCGAGGCGCAGCGCGGGGCCGAGCAAGTGGCGAGTGCCGCCGAGGAGCAGGCTGCCGCTGCCGCCGAGGCTCAGCGCGCCGTTCAGCAGCAGAGCGCAACGCTGGATCAGAGCCAGCAGACCGCGCAGGCATTGGCCGCCCTCGCGGATGATCTTCAGGAGGGTGCGGCCGGAGCTGCCAGTTCCGAGCAGGTCGGTTCTGCCGCCGAGGAGCTCTCTGCAGCGATTCAGGAACTCTCCGGGGCTTCCGGCGAGATTATGACGGCTGTTGATCAGATCAGCCGGGGCGCTCAGATGCAGGCTGCGGCCGCGCAGCAAGCCAATACGGCGATGGAGCAGATCGAGCGCGCGACCGCTGCATCGCAGGATTCTGCGAGCACTGCCATCAAACGTATCGAGACTCTCTCGGCCGATCTCCAGGATAATCGCACCAAAACCATGCGGCTGGCCTCGGGCGTCGAAGAGGGCTTGCGGGAGACGCAAGCCATGATTGGCCTCATGAGCGGCCTGGACGAATCCGGCCGCCGCATCGAAAAGATCGTCGACGGCATCGCTCTCGTGGCCGTCCAAACCACCATGCTGGCCGTGAGCGGCTCCATCGAAGCCGCCCGAACCGGTGAGGCGGGGCGCGGTTTCGCAATCGTATCCAGCGACATCCGCAATCTGGCGCGGGACGCGTCGGAGAATGCCGACCGGATCAAGGATGTGGTTCGCCAGATCCGCGATCAGATCACCATCGTCAGGCGAGATCTGGAGCAGAGCGCCGCCCTCGCCGAAGCCGAGGTTGCCAGGAACGCTCTGACGGCGGAGCGGCTGGGCGCGGTGGAGGCCGGTGTGCAGGCTATCCGCCAGGGAAGCGCCGCCATCCTGTCGAGCTCCGAGACAATTCTGACGGCGGTGCGCGAGGTCCGTCTTGGTACCGAGCAGGTTGCCGCCGTGGCCGAGCAGGCCGGCAGCGCCGCCACGCAGGCCGCCACCGCGGCGCGCCAGCAGGCGCGAGGAGCCGAGGATCTCGCAGCTGCCATTGAAGAGATCGCCTCTCTGGCCGACGAACTCCAGATGACGGAGGCTTAACGCCATGACCGAGGCGGCCTCTGCGGCTGTCGCCCAGTCGTTTCTGACCGTTCAGGTCGGCGATGAGCGCTTCGCCCTCCCGGCATCCGATGTGGCCGAAGTGATCCGTCCCCCGGCCGTGACCCGCGTCCCCCTCGGGCCCTCGAGCCTGCTCGGAGTGGCCAACCTGCGAGGTGCGGTGATGCCCGTGGTGTCGCTGCATCGCCTTCTCGGAGGGAAGGTTGGCCCCTCGTCGAACGCGCGCGTCGTGGTGATCGACCGTGGCACCCCGGTCGGTCTCATGATCGACAAGGTGACCTCGCTGGGAGAAGCGGGCGTCGCTTCCCCAGACTCGACTGCCGATGATGGCATGGGCAAGCCTGCGCGGGTGATCGATCTGGATGCGCTGCTGGCCAAAGACTTCGGCAGCTTCACCCGCCGGGCTCAGCTTCGGCAAGTGGAGGTTGCAACTAACGGGCAGTATCAAACGTCTGCGGAGCAAAACCAGGTTGCGCTGGTGTGCTTCGCCGTGGCCGGGCAGGATTTCGCCCTGCCCCTCACCGCCGTTCGCGAGGTGGTGGCCCTGCCGGATGGTGTCGCTGTCGTTCCGCAGACGGACTCCGTCATGCTAGGCGTGACATCCCTGCGCGGGCAGCTGCTGCCATTGGTCTCCCTGCGCGCGCTCCTCGGGCTCCGGGCCGGCGGGCAGGGCGGTGGCCGCTCCCGCGTGGTGGTGGCGCGGTTCGGCCAAGGGCTCGTGGGGCTTGCCATCGACGGTATGAAGGAAATCCTTCGCCTCCCCGCCAGCTCCATCGATCCTGTGCCGGCCATCCTGACACGGGGGAATGCAGAGGCTCAGATCCAGGGCATCTGTCGTCTCGAAGGTGGACGGAGGCTGGTCTCGCTGCTGTCGACGGATCACCTGTTCAGCGATCAGGCGCTGTTCGAACAGATCATATCGCAAACGGGAAATAACCACGACATGGGCATAGCGGATGGCCCTTCATCGGGCGACGAGCAGTTCATCGTATTTCAACTCGGCGGCGAGGAATACGGGCTGCCCATCGGAGCCGTCGATGAAGTGGTGCGTGTGCCCGACACGCTGACCCGGGTCCCTAAGGCTCCTGCTTTCATCGAGGGCGTCATGAGCCTGCGGGGCCAAGTCGTTCCCGTGATCGATCAGCGGCGACGCTTCAAGTTTGAGAGGCAGGGAGAACGGCGGCGGGAACGCATTGTTGTGGTCAGGATTGACCAAATGCAGGCCGGCTTCGTCGTCGATGCCGTGTCGGAGGTTCTGAGTCTTCCTCAAAATCAGCTTCGCCCGACGCCCGAATTGGCCGCAGACGGGAGCCAGGTCATAGACCGCATCGCCAATATCGAGGTCGAGGGAAGGATGGTTCTCCTGCTTGATCCACGCAAGTTGCTGGACAAGGCGGAGAAGGATCTGCTCGCAGCCATGGGCGATCCGGAGCGGCCCGCTTCGTGATCCGGCTGCTCATCGTCGACGATTCTCCATTGATGCGACGTCTCCTCGGCGGGGTGTTCACCGCCGAAGGAGATTTCGAGATTGCCTTTGCACGCAACGGTGTCGAGGCACTGGAGCAGTTGCAGGCATTCAAGCCGCACGTAATCACCCTCGATGTGCACATGCCCGAGATGGGTGGTCTTGCCTGTCTCGACAGGATCATGCTCGAGCGCCCATGTCCGGTTGTGATGATCTCCTCTCTCACGGAGGCAGGCGCGAGCGTGACCCTCGAAGCCTTCGAACTCGGAGCCGTCGATTTCATCACGAAGCCTGACCGAGCCATTTCGCTGGAAATGGAGACGCTTGCCCCCAGACTCGTAGAGACGGTGCGCGCGGCTTCCCGGGCCCGCCTGCCCAGCAGCCTCAGACTGGCGGAGCGGGTGCGACTGCGCAGCGGCTTGGGACAGACACCCTCTGCTCAGGCACCACTCCGGCGCGCGCCGGCCCCGGCCCCGGTCCCGAGGCGACGGATCAAGGCTGTGCCGACTCATGGTCTCGTGCTGATCGGGGTCTCCACTGGAGGCCCTCCGGCGCTCGATGCGGTGCTGTCTCGGCTGCCGGCCGACTTTCCGTGGCCGATCGTCGTGGCACAGCATATGCCCGGCTCGTTCACTGGTCCATTGGCTCGCAGGCTCGACAAGCTGTGCGCCCTCAACGTGACAGAGGCAGCCCTGCCGATCCCCCTTGCGCCCGGCCATGTCTATATCGGCAAGGGCGATGCCGACGTCATTGTCAGCGTTCGGCCGGACGGTCCTGTGGTGCTGGCCGCTCCCTCGCTGCCGGAGCACCGTTGGCATCCGAGCGTCGATCGGCTGGTGGACAGCGCCATGCAGCATTTCTCCCCCGAGCGCTTGCTCGGTGTTCTGATGACAGGAATGGGCAGCGATGGAGCCGAGGCTATGGCGCGGCTGAAAGCGCAGGGTGGCCGCACCATCGCTGAGGCGGAAGAGAGCGCCGTCGTGTGGGGCATGCCCGGCGAACTGGTTCGACGCGGCGGCGCGCAGGTCGTCGCACCCCTGGAGCAGATTGCCGACCGGATCATGGACATGGTGGAGCGTTCATGAGTAGGCCGCGCAAGGCCCAGGCGCTCACGGCCGACGAGATCCGACGCCTCGGCGTGTTCCTCCACCATCGTACCGGCATGATTTTCGGTGAAGCCAAGCGGTACTACATCGAAAGGCGCGTCACCGACCGGATGTCTGCGACGGGGATGCGGACGTTCAACGCCTATTTCGCGCATGTCGAAGCCGACCGCCGCGAAGTGGAGCAGCTGATCAATATCTTCACGGTGAACGAGACCTACTTCTACCGTGAGGAGCATCAGCTCCGATGCCTGAGCCGCTCGATCCTGCCCGCGATCGTGCAGGGCCGGAAGCCCGGCGATCTTGTGCGGATCTGGTCAGTGCCGTGCTCGACGGGTGAGGAGCCCTATTCCATCGCCATCTGGCTGCTCGAGAATTGGCCGCTGGTCGATGCCTATCACATCGAGATCGTCGGCTCGGATATCGACACACAGGTCCTATTGGATGCTCATGCGGGAGACTATGGCGAACGTGCTCTTTCGCGATTGCCTTCCGACGTGGTCGAGCGCTATTTCGAACCGTCTCACGATGGGCAGCGCAGGCTAATCCAGGATTTGCGGGAATCGGTGAAGTTCACATCGGCCAATCTCGTCGATCCTGCTTCCGTTGCGGCGCAGGGACTGTTCGACGTCATCTTCTGCCGCAACGTTCTCATCTATTTCAACGATTCCTCCCGCCTACTCGCGGTCGACAATCTCTACAAGTCCCTGCATCCAGGAGGATATATCTGTCTCGGCCATACCGAGTCGATGACCCGGATCTCGAAGCGTTTCGACCTTCGCCGGTTCGAGGATGCGATCGTCTATCAACGGTCTGGGAGCGAGCGCGATGGATGATCTTCTCCGGCATTTCATCATCGAAGCCCACGAGCTGATCCAGCAGGCGACGGACGATCTCCTGGCCCTGGAGCGCAACCCTCAGGCGGCTGTGCCCATGGACAGCGCCTTTCGCGCCGTCCACACCCTCAAGGGATCGGTCGGCCTCTTCGACTTCGCCCCTATGGGAATTACCCTGCATGCCGCCGAGGATCTGCTGGGCGCTCTTAAGGATAAGCGGGCCGGCATCGACAGCCATGTGATCGACAGCTTGCTCGCCTGCATTGCTCAGGCGGAGCGCTGGGTTGCCGCGATCGAGCAGACAGGGAAGCTGCCGCCGGACGCAGCGGAGGAAGGCTATCGTCTGGCGCGGGCTCTGCGCTCCCAGCTCGATGAGGAACCTGCACAAGCCGCAAATCCGGTCCCCCAGGCCGATCTTGGCTGGATCGAGGAGCTGATAGCCCAGGGCCGTGATCAGGCAACCCCGAGGGCGCAGCATCGCCCTCTGGTGGCGATCCGGTACACGCCGCGCGCCGATTGCTTTTTTGCCGGCGACGACCCGATGGCGCTCCTGCGCTCGGTTCCTGATCTCGTGGCCGTTCGCCTCTCGGCCCGGGACCCGTGGCCGCCTGCGGCTGAGATCGATCCCTTCTCCTGTAACCTGAGGATCGAAGCGCTCTCCGGTGCTGAACTTGATAGGGTCAAGGCCGTCTTCCGATTTGTGCCGGATCAGGTGACCCTTCACGAGACCATCGGAGCTGCCCAGGAGCAGGCTTCCGGTATGGCGCTCGCCAATGGAGGCGCCGGTGTCGCGATGGGAGCCGCCGGTGTCCCGGGCGCACGGATCCTGCGCGTCGACGCCTCGCGGATCGACCGGCTGGCGGATCTCGTCGGTGAATTGGTCATCGCCAAAAACGCGCTGGCGCATCTGGCGGGACAATTCAACGACGGGCTGGACCGGAAGCATGTTTCGCAGGGTCTGCTTGCGAGTCAGGCCGCCATTGACCGCCTCGTGGCCGAACTGCATGGGGCCGTGATGGATGTTCGCATGATGCCCATGCGGGACATCTTCCGGCGCTTTCCCAGGGCTGTACGCGATCTGGCAGGTCAACTGGACAGGGCCATCGACTTCTCCATGGAAGGAGAGGAGGTCGAGGCCGACAAGGCCGTAGTGGAAGGCTTGTTTGAGCCTCTGCTGCACATCCTGCGCAATGCCGTCGGCCATGGTGCCGAACCGGAGCCTCTCCGTCTGGAGGCCGGTAAACCCTCAAAAACCAGGATCGTGCTCAGGGCTTATCGCGATGGCGACCGCGTCACGGTCGAAGTCGAGGACGACGGACGCGGCATTGATCCGGCGGCGATCCGCGAGGCGGTGCACCAGCGCGGGATCGTCTCAGCCGATCACCTTGATCGTATGAACGATGCGGACGCTGTCGACCTGATCTTTGCCCCGGGCTTCTCGACCGCCTCGGAGGTGACCGATCTATCGGGCCGAGGGGTCGGCATGGACGCGGTACGCTCCGCGGTGGAGCGCCTGGGCGGGCAGGCCAGCGTTCGAAGCCTGCCCGGTCAGGGCACGACGATCCGCCTGTCCCTTCCGTTGACCATTGTCATGACGAAGGTCATGGCAGTCCGGCTGGGCCGCGAGCTCTATGGCATCCCTCTCGACGGGATCATCGAGACTGCTTTCGTGCCGGTCTCGCGAGTCCTTCCCGTTCGAGACGCGGAGGCGTTCGTCTGGCGTGAAAGGACGCTTCCTCTAGTGAGGCTTGTCGATCTCTTAAGGGTACGGCCCCCAGTGGAGGCCCCTCAGCGCCTGAAAGTCGTGGTAATGGCGGCCGGTGACGATGTGGTCGGGGTTGCGGTGGATGGATTTGCCGAGCGGATGGACGTTTTAATGCGGCCTATGACCGGCATTCTCGCGGGCATGCCTGGCGTGATGGGGACAACCTTGCTCGGTGACGGCAGCGTCCTCATGATTCTCGATATCCCGGAGCTGGTCGGATGAGCGTGCGGCTGGATGTCAATGTCATCATCATGGAAGGGGCCTGCCGCGTCGAGGACGCGGAGCCGCTACTCCGCTGGCTCCAGGCCGACAGCGGGCGGATGGTCGATCTGACAGGTGCCGAGCATCTCCACGCTGCCGTTCTCCAGGTTCTGTTAGCTATGCGGCCGGCGATCCAGGGAACGGTCAGGGACGCTTTCATTCGAGACTGGGTCCTCCCAACCGTGATGGGAGAAAGCTCTCTCGAATCCAAGTCCCAGGGCGGCTAAAACGTTGTTATTCTCCCTACATAGTCTAAAAGAGACTTACGGCCTTCCCCTCCTCGTGATCCGGTTGACCCGGCCAGCCTATCCCCAGCGGAGTACCTGAGTGGTGACAACGGTTCTGATCGTCGACGATAGCAAGCTTGCGCGTATCGTCGCTGCCAAGGCTCTGGCTGCCCTCCAGCCTGAATGGGACAGAGTCGAGGCCAGCAATGCTCAAGAAGCCCTCACCATCCTAGGCGAGCGCAAGATCGACGTAGCTATGATCGACTTCAATATGCCGGAAAAGGATGGGCTCGAATTAGCCACAGAGATCCGTTCCAGCTTCCCGACTATGCCGATCGCGGTCATCACAGCCAACATCCAGGACGAGGTGATTGCCCAGGCGCGCGAGGTGAACGCCACTTTCGTGAGCAAGCCTTTGACGGAAGACGGATTGAGAGGATTCATTTCCGGAGCAGCCCTGCGCCTGCGCTCGAACGCGGCGTAACAAGTGCTAGTCTCGAAACACCCTGTAACACATCACGGCCGAGGTTTGATATGACGGTGTCAACGATCTCGGAAGTGCTCAACGAATTGGAGCTCGATGCTCTGACGGAACTCGTGAACATCGGTGTCAGCCGTGCCGCCTTCAGCCTTCGCGAGATGGTCGGTGAGCAGGTTCATCTGTCTGTGCCTTCGGTTGACCTGCTCAGCCGCGCCCGTGCCATCGAGATCCTTGGCAAGAGCGGAGATAGCCAGCTCGTCGCGGTTCATCAGGTTTTCGAGGGCGATATCACGGGCCGCGCCCTGCTCATCTTCCCCCAAACCAAGAGCCTTGAACTCGTCAGGGCGGTGACAGGCGGGGACCTGCCGCTCGAGGACATCATCGAGCTTGAGCAAGAGGCTCTCGCCGAGACCGGCAACATTCTCCTGAATGGCTGCATGGGCACCATCGCCAACATGCTGCGGCGCAGCCTAAGGATGTCCCTGCCGGAGATCCTGCGGGGTAATGGGCCGGAGTTCTTCAACCTGGCGCCGCCGCCCGAAGCCAGTGAGGTGGTGATGTTCCTCCACATCAATTTCACCGTCCGCCAGCGCGACATCAACGGCTACATCGCCATGCTGATGGACTTGCCCTCCCTGACCGTGCTCAAGGAACTGCTCAACGAATTCATTGAACGGGCAACGGGCGAGGCGGCCACCTGATCAGATGAACCAGCGCGATGTTCAACAATCGTTGGGGGTCCTGGATGCCCTGGACACCGGCCTCATCGTTCTGGACGGCGACAGGCGCGTGCACGTCTGGAATGCGTGGCTGGTCTCGGCCACCGGCATCTCCGCTCAGGATGCTGTCGGGAAACAGCTGGAAGACCTATTCCGGGGAACGCTCCCCACCAGCCTCACCTCGGCGATCTCGGACGCGCAGGGATCAGGCGCATCGCGTCTTCTCACTCATTCTCTAAATCCTGTTCTTTTCCCTCTGTGGACTCGATCCCGCCAGGAGCTCATCCACAACGTCTCCGTGCGGCCCCTGGGACCAGCACCCCATTCCGGATGTGTGGTCCAGATCCTCGATATCACGATGGCGGTGCGGCGCGAACAGGTCCTGCGTGCGCGGCAGAACGCACGCTACGATGCCGTCGTGAACAGCGCGCCCGACGCGATCCTGACCCTGGATGCACAAGGTTTGATCCAGCTTGCCAACCCAGCGGCCGTACGGGAGTTCGGCTACGCACCCCAGGAACTGGTCGGGTTGGATATGGCCATTCTCCTGGACGCGCCCGAACCTTGGGGCGCGCTTTGGGACTCACTCCTGATAGAGGACGTGCTGCATCGGCCTGTGGAGATCACAGCCCGGCGCAAGGATGGGTCCGTGAGCTTTCTGGAGGTCTCTGCTTCCCGCTGGCGGAGCGAGGCGCGTGTGTATGTTACGGCCATCCTACGAGACGTGAACGAGCGGCGAGCGGCCGAGGCGGCGCTGCGTTACCTGAACCAAACGCTGGAGGAGCGGGTTGAGGAACGCACAAGCGAGCTGATGCAGGCCGAGGAGCAGTTGCGTCAGGCTCAGAAGATGGAAGCTGTCGGGCAACTCACCGGCGGCATTGCCCACGACTTCAACAACCTTCTCGCCGGTATCGTCGGCTCGCTCGATCTCATGCAGACCCGCATGGCACAGGGCCAGACAAATAACATTGAGCGCTATGCCAAAGCGGCGATGAGCTCGGCTCAGCGTGCCGCCGCACTTACTCATCGTTTGCTCGCCTTCTCGCGCCGCCAGCCGCTCGATCCAAAGCCAGTTAACGCCAACCAGCTTGTCGTCTCCATGGAGGACCTGCTGCGGCGGACTATTGGCCCACTACACGCCTTGGAGATCGTAACCGCTGGCGATCTCTGGACGACCCTGTGCGACCCCAACCAGCTTGAGAGCGCCATCCTCAACCTTGCCATCAATGCCCGCGACGCGATGCCGGATGGCGGCAAGCTCACCATCGAGACGGCGAATGCGCATCTCGACAACGCTTGTGAGGCGGTACAGCGCGACGTGGCGCCTGGGCCGTACGTGGCGATCGGAGTCACGGATACTGGGACTGGCATGCCGCCGGATGTGATCGCACGGGCCTTCGAGCCGTTTTTCACGACCAAACCCCTGGGCCAGGGCACTGGGCTAGGGCTGTCGATGGTGTACGGTTTTGCCAAGCAGTCGGAGGGCCATCTCAGGATCTACTCGAAGGTAGGCCAAGGCACCACAATGAAGATCTACCTGCCGCGCTATCTCGGTCCCACCGAGGTCGAACTGCCGGGTGAGGATGTCACCGAGGTCCCGCGGGCGGAGGCGGGCGAGACGGTGCTCGTCGTCGAGGACGAGCCCGTGATCCGCGAATTGATCGTCGAGGTGCTCCAGGATCTCGGCTACCAAGCGCTCGAGGCTGCTGATGGTCTGTCCGGCCTCAGGATCCTGCAATCACGCAAGCGCATCGACCTTCTTGTAACCGACGTGGGGCTGCCTGGCCTGAACGGGCGACAACTCGCGGATCATGCGCGGGAGACACGGCCCGATTTGAAGGTGCTATTCATCACGGGCTACGCTGAGAACGCCACGCTAGCGAGCGGCTTCCTCGATCCCGGGATGGAGATGATTACCAAGCCGTTCGCGGTCGAGGCGCTGACGACTCGGATCCGGACCATGATCCAGGGGAAGTGACGGACTGTTAGACGGGGTTAAGGTCTCAAATTGGCACATCTGAGAAGCTGGCCAGACTGTCTGCTCAGGCGGGGAATACAGACGTTCCTAAAGCACAGGTGATCATCAGTGCATGACGCGCGGGAGCTTTTCGATAAGCCTGGCTGCCTGTTCGTTGTGCGGTGCAGCAACCACTTCCTTTCTCAAGCGTTCCCTCCCATCAGCCCACATGGAGAGCGCGCATGTCCCGCATGGAGACGAGAGCCGATACGAGTCCGCGCAATCCAGCCCGAGCAGCTCGTTCTTCGGCCCACCTACGACAGGCAGATGCCCGGCGCCATGGAACGACGGCAGTCAAGTCGGCCCTGACGTCCCGCCCCAGCCAAGCTCCTCATTCAACTCACTGGCGCTGGCTCGTTCCGATTCTGGCAGGCTCTGCCGCTGCTCTCGGCGCGGCGGCTCTCTATACCCGGAAGCAGACCCAGGACGCTGAGCGCCGGTACAGGCCCATCGGGCGTTTCCTCACCGTTGATGGAGTGCGCCTGCATTACGTCGAGCGTGGCGAGGGCGAGCCGATCGTGCTGATCCATGGCAATGGAACGATGATCCAGGACTTCACCGTGAGCGGCCTCCTCGACCGACTGGCGGAGCGCTATCGCGTGATCGCCTTCGACCGGCCCGGCTATGGTTACAGCGCACGGCCACGCCAGCTCTGGACACCGCGTGCCCATGCTGGGCTCTTCCGAAAGGCTTTGGAGCAGCTCGGGGTCGAGAGGGCGACGGTCTACGGGCACTCCTGGGGCACCCTGGTGGCAGTCGCCCTCGCTTTGGAGGCACCGCCACTCGTCCGTGGCCTCGTCCTTGGCTCAGGCTACTACTATCCGACCCTTCGGGCTGACACCTTTCTGCTCTCGCCGCCCGCGATTCCGGTGATTGGCGATGCCATGCGGTATACCATCTCGCCACTCATCGCTCGAGCGATGCTCCCGGGCATGGTCAAGCGGGTGTTCCAGCCCGCTGAGGTGCCGGAGCGCTTCAACCGTCTGTTCCCAAAGGCGCTGATGCTGCGGCCGTCGCAGCTCCGCGCGGCTGCGGAGGACGCGGCGCTCATGAATCCGAGCGTCATGGAACTGGAGCGGCATTATCGGGAGCTGACGATACCGGTCACAATCATCGTCGGCGCCGACGATCAGATTGCGGACGTGGGCCGCCAATCCGCACGTCTGAACCGGGAGCTGCCCAGCAGCGAGTTCATCAGTCTTCCCGGTCTCGGGCACATGATCCACCACCTGGATCCGGATGCGGTTGCGGACGCCGTTGTTCGTATGGCGCAGCGATCGGCGGGCTGATCTGGGGTTTGAACAACCCTCAAGGGGTTCGTACACAGACTTGCCCGAACGCTACGATGAGAGAATACAGGAGGAGGCTGACAGGGGACAAGATTGATCGTGAGGCTGTAGTTCAAGCTTGCCAACCAATCCTGGCCGTAGGGGAACTTCCTATGTTGCCGGTGATTGATGGGTTCTCGCGAGCAGGAGCCCCCCGCATGAGCCAGTCCGACCAGGAACACATCAAGCCGCCTGGCACCGAAGCCGAGATGACACCCCAGGCCGATCATGGTGAGACGAGCTACCGGGGGAGCGGCAAGCTCACGGGGCGGGTGGCGGTGATCACCGGAGGCGACAGCGGCATCGGGCGAGCGGTGGCGATTGCCTATGCCCGCGAGGGTGCGGACCTCCTGATTAGCTACCTCAACGAGCAGGAGGACGAGGATGCCCGCGAGACCACCCGCCACGTTGAGGCGGCGGGACGCCGCTGTGTGCTCGTGCCGGGCGACATCGCCGAGGCTGCGCATTGTCGCAGTATCATCGACCGGGCGGTGAGCGAGTTCGGTCGCATCGACATCCTGGTGAATAACGCCGCTTTCCAGCGCACGTACGAGAACCTGGAGGACATCCCAGACGAGGAATGGAGCTATACGTTTCGTACCAACATTGAGGCCATGTTCCACTTGGCCAAGGCCGCGGTGCCCCACATGCGGCCGGGATCATCTATCATCAACACGACTTCCATCCAGTCGGACAAGCCCAGCCCCATGCTCTTGGCTTATGCCTCAACCAAGGGCGCCGTCTCCAACTTCACGGCGGGCCTGGCTCAGATGCTGGGCAGCAAGGGCATCCGGGTGAATGCAGTGGCGCCCGGGCCGATCTGGACGCCGCTGATCCCTTCCACTATGCCGGACGAGAAGGTGAAGAGCTTCGGTCAGGATACGCCCCTCGGCCGTGCCGGCCAGCCTAAGGAGCTGGCAGGCATCTATGTTCTGCTTGCCTCAGATCAGGGCAGCTACATGACAGGTGGCATCTACGCCGTGACGGGCGGAACCCCGCTCCTGTAGGAGCGGAGGCGCTACTTGCCCGGCGACCTATGGTCCGGCGCCCGGACGGCGTCTGACCTAGGGATAGCCAGCGGGAACCAGAGGAAGGGCTGGGATGTTTCGTCCTCCCTGCCGCTTCGGCTCCTCCTTCCGGAAACCTCCATTTGCCAGACCAGTTGCGCTTCCTCGTTGCGGAGAGTGAGCCGCTGAAAGCCCGTGAAATCCGTCGTGAGAGCGTGGGACGCAGCTCCGGCGAAACTTACATCGATACCTTGCGCTTTCTCGCACCTGGAGCTGTCTGCCATCGGGTGAAGCCTGCGGATAGAGGCGCATCATTACCCGATCGAGCAGAGCTTCAGAGTTATGATGCGGTGTTCGTGACCGGCTCGCCGCTTCACCTCTACCAGGACACGCCCGAGACACGCCGCGAGGTTGACCTAATGCGAGCCGTGTTCGAGGCGGGTGTCCCTTCCTTTGGCTCCTGTGCAGGCTTGCAGGTCGCCACGGTGGCGGCCGGCGGAGCGGTTCGCCCTACCCGCAGAGGGCGGGAAGCTGGCTTCGCCCGCCGCATCACGCTGACGGAAGCAGGGCATCGACATCCGCTTCTTGCGGGGAGGCCCGCCTCGTTCGACGCGCCGGCGTTCCACTCCGACGAGGTTGAGACGCTGCCGGAAGGAGGGACCTTACTGGCCTTCAACACCGTGACGGAAGTGCAAGCGGTTGAGATTCGCTTTGGACCGGGAGTGTTCTGGGGCGTGCAGTACCATCCCGAGCTCGACCTCTATGAGGTCGCCGGAGCCCTGCGGCGCCAGTGTGATGAACTCGTGAGCGAGAGATATGCGGGCAGCCCTGAAGTTCTTGAGACGTATGCTTCCATGGTTGAAGCCCTCCACCAAGCTCCTGACCGAAAAGATTTTGCTTGGATTCTTGGGCTCGATGAGCAGGTCACTGAGGTAGCGTGCAGGTTGACAGAACTGCGCAACTTCATTCGGTTCGTGAGCGAAGGGTAGTGACTCCCCACGGGATTTGCGTTCAAAAAATAGCGCGATCCTACTGCTGGCGAGCGCAGCTTCCGGGAAGATCACTTTATGGCAGATTTTGTTGATTTAGTCGGCTGGAAGGGAGCGATGACGGTCTGCTCCGAGCTTTTCAGAGCTGCGGGATAG
>NZ_JADQDN010000014.1 GCF_015694425.1 Microvirga terrestris | reverse complement strand
ATCCGATCCTTGCGGATCGGCGCAAGGACACCGCCGCCTACGCTTCTCTTCCCCTCTCAACAATGTCAAAGAGCAAAATTCCACCCCCCGAAGGGACAGAAAAAGAACCTCACACAACCCCAGCCGCTTGAAGCAGCAGGATCAGGAGGCCCCGTCAGGCCAGCCACCAAAGCAACTCGCCGTCGATGAACCCTATCTAGTCAAAGCCAGGACCCGTGTCAACAGCATTCGACAAGAATTTATAAGCTCTTCTCGAAGAAAAGCTGCAGCTGTACAAGTACAGATACAGAATTACCGTCCGCAGAAATGAGATCATCTCCGCGTTGACCTTGCTGCCAGGCCCAAAACCCGCAGCCCATGCCGGACAAGAACCGCCAGAGGAGCCGAAACAGACGCGCCCGACCCTGTCGAACCGCCACAGCTCTTGGCTACACCCGGAAGACAACCCTCCAGGACACCCCAACACGGCAAAGCAAAGCTGAAGCTCACGCCTCAGGCCACAAACCCGCAATGTCGGGAAAAACAGCACCCTCAAACCCACAAGGCCCAAAGGAAGCGCCGATATAAACATCCCAACACACTTTGCAAGTGATTTGTGCAAGGGAAACCAGGAGGCCACGCGCTCCCCTCCCACAAAAATAGGAACCGTGAACCCTGTTTTGAAGAACATAGACTGGGGACAAATAAATGCCGCGCTCTATGTCCTCTGACGAGGTGCCGCTGCTTGAGTTCGGAGGAAGGGCGTGAAACCAGTTGTCATTGCCGTCGCGATCACTGGCTCAGTTCCGCGCAAGAAGGACAATCCGGCTGTGCCGATAACGCCGACCGAGCAGGTCGAATCGACACGGCAGGCCTATGAGGTCGGTGCGACGCTTGTCCATATCCATGTACGCAACGACGATGAAACACCCTCATCCGATCCTGAGCGTTTTGCGGCTGTCCAAGCCGGAATTGCCGAACAATGCCCAGGCATGATCATCCAGTTCTCCACCGGAGGGCGGGGGCGGGACCCGGGCCAGCGCAGCAGCGCCCTCTATTTGCGGCCGAACATGGCTTCCCTGTCGACCGGTTCCGTCAACTTCCCGACCATCGTCTACGACAACCATACGAGCCTCGTGGAGGACATGGCGGGCAAGATGAAGGAGTTCGGGATCCGACCAGAGATCGAGATCTTCGACCTATCCCATCTTCACGGAGCAAGACGGCTGGCCGACAAAGGGCTCATGGACGAGCAGCCTCATATCCAGTTCGTCATGGGCGTTCAGAATGCGCTGCCTGCCGAGGAGCGACTGCTCGATATTCTCCTAAAGGAGGCCAAGCACCTGTTCCCAAACTGCACCTGGACAGCAGCGGGCATCGGCCGGCATCAAGCCAAGGTTATGGACTGGGCGCTCAACCGGGATGCCGATGCGGTCCGTACAGGTCTTGAGGACAATATTCGCATCGCGAAGAACCGCCTTGCGGTGAGCAATGCCGAGTTGGTGGAGCATGCGGTGCTCGCTGTCGAGAGGCATGGGCACCGTATTGCCACGACTGAGGAAGCGCGCGCTCTCCTCGGATGCCGCTCAGTAGCTGCGGCTCAGAGCATGTAGCGCAGCGTCTCGCTTGCTGACTTCAATAGCGGCAGGAACCGCTCCTTCATCTCCTCGGCTGAGATACGTCCGGCCTGAGCGCTGAGGTTGAGGGCGATGGTTACCCTTCCGTTCTTCTGAACAACCGGCACGGCAATGGAGCGAAGTCCATATTCGAGTTCCTCATTGACGATCGCGTATCCCTGGCTGCGGGTCGCTTCGAGGGCTGCTTGAAACACGGACTTGTCTGTGATGGTCTTGGGTGTGCGAGCCTCCAACCGGACCCGCTGCAGATATCCTTTGAGCGCACCCTCCGCCTGATAGGCCAGGATTGCCCGGCCCAAGGCAGTGCAGTGGGCGGGGAGGCGGCTTCCGACTCCAAGACCGATCGACATGATCCGGCGCGTGGCAGAACGGGCGACGTAGACGATGTCATCTCCATCGAGGATTGCAGCCGAACTCGACTCCCCCGTCTCCTCGGAGATCCGTTCCAAAAAGGGCTGTACCTGAGCCGAGAGGGATGCGGAAGAAAGATAGGCATAGCCGAGGCGCAGGATCCGAGGAGTGAGGCTGAAATAGCGTCCATCGAACTCGGCATAGCTCAGCTTGGCGAGAGTCAGCAGATAGCGCCGGGCGGCCGCTCGGGTGATGCCGGTCAGGTTTGCGACATCGGATAGGGTGAGCCGAGGCCGGCTCGCATCGAAAGCCTCAATAACAAGCAAACCTTTTTCGAGACTCGCAACGAAGTCACGGTCTCCCACGCCCTGATCTTCGGTCGGTTGATCCTGCATAGGTGCTCCGGGTGATTTGCTGGACTTTGGTAGCCTTGACACCCTAGGCGACGATCGTACTACATGTGCGATATGAAGTTCAATGTTCGCATAGCGAACACAACATTAGACTTTGGAGCGATGCTCTGCTGCCCGATAGGGATGAAAGGGGTCGAGGTGAGAGATGGCATTCGCACACGTCAATGACATCGTTCTTCACTATCAGGTGCTCGGGGGAGCCGAAGGGCCGGTTCTCGTATTCATCAACTCCCTTGGGAGCGATCTGCGGATCTGGCAGGAGGTCGCGCCAGCGTTCACCGAGCGGTTTCGGGTTATTCTTTACGACAAGCGGGGACATGGCCTATCGGACGCACCGTCTGCGCCATATAGCATCGACGATCATACCGATGACCTCATCGCGCTCCTTGATCGCCTTGCCATAGAAAAGGCATCTCTCGTAGGGCTTTCAGTTGGCGGGATGATCGCACAGCGCATGGCCGTGCGAGCGCCTGACCGGGTACAATGCATCACTCTCTGCTGCACAGCGGCGAAGATCGGCACAGCCGAACTCTGGGCAGATCGGATTGGCGCCGTGGAGCAGCATGGGATTGAGCCGATCGCCGACGCCGTCCTCCAGCGCTGGTTTACGCCAGTGTTTCACGAGACACGGCCCGATGAACTCACCGGCTGGCGCAACATGCTGGTCCGCACTCCGGCTCACGGTTATGCCGGCACCTGTGCGGCGATCCGCGATGCCGACCTCAGGCCCGACGCCGGCCGTATCGCGACGCCGACCCTCTGCGTCGCGGGCGACCAGGATGGCTCGACACCGGCGGAAGTGGTGAAGGGAACTGCCGATCTCATTCCGAGTGCCCGGTTTGCACTCATCGAAGGGGCAGGGCACATTCCCTGTATCGAAAAGCCCACCGAACTATCGGGGCTCATCAAGCAGCATCTCAAGGAGGCAGGCCTTGTCTGAGAACAACGAGAGCGAGCGCTACAAGGCCGGCATGGCGGTTCGCCGCCAGGTTCTGGGCGATGCTCATGTGGATCGGGCGACGGCCCAGATGACAGAGTTCGACACCGATTTTCAGACCTTCATCACCGAAGGAGCCTGGGGTTCGGTCTGGTCGCGGCCGCATTTCACCAAGCGGGAGCGCTCGATCGTGACCATCGCGCTGCTCGCCGCCCTGGGCCAGGACGACGAGGTGGCGATGCATGTCCGCGCCACCCGCAATACGGGCGCCACGATGGACGACATCAAGGAGGCGTTGATGCACGTGGCCGTCTATGCGGGGGTTCCTGCGGCGAACCATGCCATCAAGATCGTCAAGAAGACTTACGCGGAAATGGATGCAGATCCCGAGCCTCGCAAATAGCAGGTTCGGCATAGGCGGAGCCGTGTCAGGCGCCGGGAGGGAGAGCCAGGAATGTCGGACCAAGGATCGTTCTATCAGCGGGATCGGAATTGGCATCCGGCCGCGTTCACGCCCCAGTACAAGACATCTGTGCTGCGCTCGCCCCAGTACCCGTTGCTGTCGCTCGACAATACCATCTCAGAGATGACTGGTCCTCGGTTCGGCCACAACAAGATCGGACCGCTCGACAACGACCTCATCCGCAACTTCGCCAAAACAGGCGATCCCATCGGCCAGCGCATCATCGTCTATGGCCGTGTGCTGGACGAGAATGCCCGTCCGGTGCCGGGCGCATTGTTGGAGTTCTGGCAGGCCAATGCCGGCGGCCGCTACCGCCACAAGAAAGAGACCTATCTCGCCGCCATCGACCCGAATTTCGGCGGCTGCGGGCGCGCAATCACCGATGAGGAAGGCCGCTACTGGTTCCGGACCATCAAGCCAGGCGCCTATCCCTGGCCGAACGGCGTCAACGACTGGCGACCTGCGCATATTCACTTCTCAGTCTTCGGCCACGCCTTCGCCCAGCGTCTCATTACGCAGATGTACTTTGAGGGCGATCCGATGATCTGGCAGTGCCCCATCGTTTCGACGATACCGGACAAGGCAGGCATCGAGCAGCTGATCGCCGCCCTCGACCGCAATGCCACCCTGCCCATGGACTCGCTAGCCTATAAGTTCGACATCGTGCTGCGCGGGCGCCGGTCGACCATGTTCGAGAACCGGATGGAGGGGAACTGATGGTTCAGAAGCTCACTACGTTGAAGGAATCCCCCTCGCAGACAGCCGGCCCCTACATCCATATCGGTGCCACCCCGAACTGGGTCGAGATCACAGGCGTGTGGGAGGAGGATCTCGGTCTCGTCCTCGTTGGTCCAGACACCAAGGGCGAGCAGGTCATCATCAAAGGACGCGTGTTCGATGGCAGCGGAACACCGCTCAAGGATGCGTTGATCGAGATCTGGCAGGCGGATGCCGACGGGCTCTACAACAGCCCCGAGGAGAAGCGCGGCAAGGCGGATCCCAACTTCGTCGGATGGGGACGCCAACCGACCGATGGGATCACAGGCGAGTACCGCTTCGAGACGATCAAGCCCGGTCGGGTTCCCTACAAGGACGGCCGCCCGATGGCACCGCACATCACGTTCTGGATCGTAGCCCGCGGCATCAATATCGGCCTGCATACGCGCCTGTACTTCAGCGACGAGGAGGCGGCCAACGCACAATGCCCGGTTCTCGCCCGCATCGAGCACAAGCACCGGGTGCAGACCCTGATCGCCATTCGCGGCGAGGAGAACGGGCTGCCGACATACACCTTCGACATTCACCTGCAGGGTGAGAAGGAAACCGTGTTCTTCGACATCTGATCATCGACCCGAAAGCGTATCATGGCCAAGTTTCAGAGCCTCAAGGAGGCTGTTGCCGAAAACCTGCGCGACGGCGATACCATCGCCTTCGAGGGTTTCACCCATTTGATCCCCCAAGCCGCCGCCCATGAGGTGATACGGCAAGGGATCAAGGACCTCACCCTGATCCGCATGACCCCCGACATCATTTACGATCAGATGATCGGCATGGGATTGGTGAAGAAGGTGATCTTCTCCTATGCGGGCAATCCGGGCGTCGGCCTCCTGCGCCGGATGCGCGATGCCATCGAGAACAGCTGGCCTCGCCCCATCGAGACCGAGGAGCATAGCCACGCGGCCATGGCCAACGCCTACGAGGCCGGCGCGGCCGGACTGCCCTGCGCCGTGTTCCGCGGATACCGCGGGGCAGGCCTGAAAGAAGTCAACCCATCGATCAGGAGCATAACCTGCCCGTTCACCGGCGAGGAACTCGCGGCGGTGCCAGCCCATCGGCCGGATGTTGCCGTCATCCATGCTCAGAAAGCTAATCGGCGCGGCGACGTGTTGGTCGAGGGCATCATCGGGGTGCAGAAGGAGGCCGTGCTCGCCTCCAAACGTTCGGTCGTCACGGTGGAGGAGATTGTGGAGGATTTCGATGATCTCCACCCGAACCTTTGCGTGCTACCGCATTGGACCGTTTCGTCCATTGCCCGTGTTCCAGGCGGAGCGCATCCGTCCTACACCCATGGCTACTATGATCGCGACAACGCGGCTTATCTCGAATGGGACAAGATCTCCGCAGACCGTGATCTCTTCACGGCTTGGATGAGAGAGAACGTGCTGGGGGCAGGGCCTGAGGTCTTCGCCACCCGAGTGAAGGGGCTCTAAGAATGGCGAACCTCTCCGACTTCACCCCTAACGAGATGATGACGATTGCAGCGGCGCGGGCCCTGTCCAACGATGATGTCTGCTTTGTCGGCATCGGGGCTCCGTCAGCCGCCTGCAACGTGGCGCGGCTCACCCATGCCCCAGATATCACCCTGATCTATGAAAGCGGCACCATCGGCACCGCTCCGAGCGTTCTGCCGCTTTCCATCGGAGACGGCGAACTCTGCGAGACAGCGGTCACCACCGTATCGGTGCCCGAGATGTTCCGGTACTGGCTCCAGGGCGGGCGCATCTCCATCGGCTTCCTGGGAGCCGCACAGCTCGACCGCTTCGGCAACATCAACACCACGGTGATCGGCGACTACCACAAGCCCAAGGTGCGCCTGCCCGGCGGCGGCGGCGCACCCGAAATCGCCACCTCCTGCCAGGAGGTGTTCATCACCATGAAGCAGGCGACCCGCGGCATGGTGGACAAGATCGACTTCTACACCTCCTTCGGCCACGGCGAGGGCGGCAACCACCGTGAGCGCCTTGGCATCACCACCAAGGGGCCGACGCTCCTGATTACCGATTTGGCCATCTGGAAGCCGGATCCCGAGACAAAAGAATTTACGGTGGTATCGATGCATCGCGGGGTGACCCGCGATAAGCTTCAGGAAACCTGCGGCTGGAAGGTGCGCTTCTCCGACCGTCTAGAGGAAACACCTCCGCCATCCGAACTCGAACTCACCACCCTGCGCGAGATTCAGGCCAGAACCGAGCGGGCGCATGGCGGGAAGAAGGGGTCTTAAGATGCGTGAAGCCTATATCTGCGCCTATGCGCGCACACCCATTGGTCGGTATGGTGGTGCTCTGTCGAGCGTGCGGGCCGATGATCTCGCCGCAGTGCCATTGAGGGCGCTTTTAGAACGCCATCCAAATCTGGATTTCGAAGCCGTCGACGATGTGATCTATGGCTGCGCCAATCAGGCTGGCGAGGATAACCGAAACGTCGCCCGCATGGCGGTGCTGCTCGCAGGCCTGCCCGGCTCGATCGGCGGGACGACCATGAACCGCCTCTGCGGCTCAGGCATGGATGCCGTTATTGCCGCAGCCCGTGCCATCAAGGCGGGCGAGGCCGAGATCATGATAGCAGGCGGCGTCGAATCCATGTCACGCGCGCCGTTCGTGATGCCCAAGGCCGATTCAGCTTTCTCTCGCAATGCCGAGATCTACGACACGACCATAGGCTGGCGCTTCATCAACCCACTGATGAAGCAACAATACGGCATCGATTCCATGCCTGAGACCGGAGAGAACGTTGCGGCCGATTTCGGCGTCTCCCGCGAAGATCAGGATGCCTTCGCCCTGCGCTCGCAGAGGAAGGCCGCCGCCGCTCAGGCAAACGGACGTCTGGCGCAGGAGATCGTGCCGGTCACGATCCCCAAGCGTAAGGGCGACCCAGTAGTGGTCGACAAGGACGAACATCCCCGCGGTGACACTACCTTGGAGCAACTCGCCAAGCTTTCCACACCGTTCCGCAAGGAGGGCACGGTGACCGCAGGCAATGCATCAGGCGTCAATGACGGCTCGGCAGCGTTGATCATTGCCTCCGAGGACGCCGTCCGGAAGTACGGGCTCGAACCGATTGCCCGGGTGGTCGGTGGGGCAACGGCGGGAGTGCCACCGCGGATTATGGGCATCGGACCAGCCCCGTCCACGAAGAAGCTCTGCGCTCGCCTCGGCCTCAAGCCTACGGACTTCGACGTGGTAGAGTTGAATGAAGCTTTCGCCAGCCAAGGCCTTGCCGTCCTTCGCGAACTCGGAATCCCGGAGAATGCCGAGCATGTGAACCCGAATGGCGGCGCCATTGCCCTGGGGCATCCGCTCGGCATGTCCGGCGCCCGCATTACCGGCACCGCTGCGCTCGAGCTGAAGCTTCGAGGCAAGAAACGCGCATTGGCCACCATGTGCGTCGGCGTAGGGCAGGGCATTTCCATCGCCCTTGAGGCTGTTTAAGCTGCTGACCATGATGACACAAACGCTCCCATACTCCTTATTAGAGGCCCTCGTTGGGGACGAGGAGGTGGGGGCGCTGTTCTCCAATGAGGTCGAACTCTCGGCGTTGCTGCGGGTCGAGGCCGCCCTCGCGCAGGCCGAGGCTCGCGTTGGTCTGATCAGCGACGAGGCGGCAAGCCGAATTGCAGAGGCCTGTGGCGCTTTCCAAGTCGATTGGGGCGCTCTGGCTGCGGGATTGGCACAGGACGGCGTCATTGTTCCGGCTTTCGTCAGGCAGCTTCGAACCGCTGTCGGCGACGCTCACGCCAAGGCCGTTCATCTCGGCGCGACCAGCCAAGACATCATCGACACGGCTCTCATGCTTCGCCTGAGGAGCGTGGTTGAGATCTTCGAACATCGGCTTGATGCGCTCCTCCATGCCTTTCGCGCTTTGAAGGATCGCGATGGTGCGACGCCTTTGATGGCGCACACCCGCATGCAGCAGGCGCTTCCCTTTGTGGCCGCCGACAAGATCGATACATGGCTTCAGCCGCTGGAACGGCATCGGGAGGCGCTTCAAACGCTTGTGCCGGGACTGCTCGTGGTCCAACTCGGCGGCCCCATCGGCACCCGGGCCGAGTGGAAGGGCCATGGTGACGCCGTTGCCATCGCCATGGCCGAGATTCTTGGGCTCAGCTCGGCGCCGTCCTGGCACTCACAAAGGGACCGGATCGGAGAGTTCGCAGCTTTCCTCTCGCTTCTCTCCGGAACCCTGGGAAAGATCGGCCAGGACGTAGCCTTGATGGCGCAGAACGAAGTGGCCGAGGTGCGCCTCGCCACGGGCGGCGGGTCTTCAGCGATGCCGCATAAGTCCAACCCCGTTCCGGCAGAGGTGCTCGTCACGCTGGCTCGCTTCAATGCGGGCCTTCTCGGCACCCTCCATCAGAGCCTCGTCCACGAGAACGAGCGATCCGGCGCCGCCTGGACGCTTGAATGGATGGTGCTGCCGCAGATGATTGTCGCAACCGCGGCTGGCTTGAGACACGTTCAGGCACTGGTCGGCTCAATGAGCTTCTCTGCCTCTACGGGCAGAAATTAACGGCCTTCAGGCATCGCCAATGATAGCGGTGATCCGGCCTGAACCACCGCAATCCGGACAGGGGCGTTCGTCGCGACGACCGGATCCGCTGCAGGTCGGGCAGATGTTCTCTCCGGTCTGCTTCGAACCCGGCGCATCCTCGTCTCCAGGGTTCTTTCGGTCTGTATCGGACAAAGGCAGGCACCTCCTTGCGAGGTAACGTCATGTCACCTCGGATGTTTCTGCCGTCGCCTAGCCTCTGACAGTCATATTCTGCTGCATTGCCCGGAATGTCAGCGGTGAAACGCCGGCCTGCCGTTTGAAGAAGCGCGTAAAATAGGCAGGATCTTCAAACCCGAGGACGAGGGCAATCTCCTTGGCAGTCAGGGTCGTGAAGGTGAGGTAACGCTTGGCTTCAAGAATGAGCCGCTGGTGGACCATGCCCAGTGCTGTGTCGCCGAAATGTTCACGGCAGATTCTGTTGAGGTGCGGCGGGGTCAAACCCAGCCGGTTGGCATAAATCTCGACGGGTTGATGGCTGCGGTAGTTCTTTTCCACCAGTTCGTGGAAGCGCCACGCGTGTCCGCGAGATCTTTGCCCTGGACCATAGAGTGTGCCCTGACCGGAACCTTGGATGCGATGCAAGGCGATGAGAATGAGAAGCAGTCGCGCCTCGATGGCTTCCAGCCGTCCGGAGGCGCGGCCTGCAAATTCTGCTGCGAGCGAGGCCATATCGGCAGCCAAGGCCTGCGCCAAGTCCTCCTGCTCGTGAAGACGGATCAGTTGCACAGACCGGAATATGTCCCGTATGCCATTCATGTCGGCGAGGATCTGCGAAAGACGGCTTTCGAAGAGTGTCACGACCGTGCCGCTGACATCGGGCGAGAACGTGTAGCCATGAACCGCCATGGGCGGCAGCGCAATGACGAACGGGCCGCTGAGTTCGTTGCTCCTGCCGTCGATGGTGATCTCGGCCGTTCCGCCTGTCAGATGGAGAACCTGGAACAGCTGCTCATGCCGATGAGGCTGGATCCTGTAATTGTGCAAGTGGCTGCGGGTCTGTATGGCCTCGCAATGGACCCACTCGGCACTGGAGTCACGGCCGAGTTCTCCATAGAGAGCATAGCTTGGAATGGTGCTGCTGGCCAAGAACGCTCGCTCCGTCAGGCTGCGTCGGATGTTCGAAATGTCCAAGCCTATGCTTGCTTTGTCTATTGGCCATTGGGCGGGTGAGGTTCATCCTGACCTCCAGCAATGGACTTATTCCAGTCCTCTCGGAGAAATTGCCATGCGCACGAAGGTGGCCATCATCGGCTCGGGTCCTGCGGGACTCCTGCTGGGACGGCTCCTGGAGATTGCTGGGATCGAAACCGTTATCCTGGAGCGCCGCAGTCAGGACTACGTCCTGGGCCGCATCCGCGCGGGCGTGCTGGAACAGGGGACGGTCGAACTCCTGGACAGGACAGGGGTCGGCGAGAAGCTGCATGCGGAAGGTCTCGTTCATGAGGGCGTCGAATTCTGCTTCGATGGTGACCGTCACCGCTTCAACTTTCGCGATCTGATCGACCGCACGGTCACCGTCTATGGGCAGACGGAGGTGACGCGGGACCTCATGCAGGCCCGCGATGGCTCTGGCCTGACCACCATCTATGAAGCGGAAGATGTATCCCTGCATGACTTCGCCGAAGAGGCGCCGAAGGTGCGCTATGTCAAGGATGGCGTCGAGCACCAGATTGCCTGCGATTTCATTGCCGGTTGCGACGGTTATCATGGTGTGTCCCGCGCCAGTGTTCCTCAGGATGCGCTGCGAACGTTTGAGCGGGTTTATCCCTTCGGATGGCTCGGAATCCTCGTCGACAAGCCGCCTGTTGCCGACGAACTGATCTATGCCCATCACGAGCGCGGGTTTGCGCTCTGCTCCATGAGGTCGCCCACCCGCAGCCGCTACTACGTTCAGGTGCCGTCGAGCGACAGGGTAGAGGAGTGGTCGGATCAGCGTTTCTGGGACGAGCTTCGGCGGCGCGTGGATGGAGAGACTGCTGACAACCTAGTCACAGGTCCGTCGATCGAGAAATCCATTGCCCCCTTGAGAAGCTTCGTGGCCGAGCCTCTACGTTTCGGGCGCCTGTTTCTCGCTGGCGATGCGGCCCATATCGTGCCTCCGACCGGGGCCAAAGGTTTGAATCTCGCGGCAAGCGATGTTGCCGCATTGGCGGAGGCTTTGATCGAGTTCTACGGCGAGCGGTCCTCAGCCGGGATCGATGGCTATTCCGCGCGGGTGTTGTCACGCATTTGGAAAGCCGAACGATTTTCCTGGTGGATGACGTCCATTCTCCACACCTTTCCCGATACGGATCCATTCGGCCGGCGCATTCAAAGAGCGGAGTTCGACTATCTCAGAAGCTCCACGGCTGCGGCACGCTCGCTGTCCGAGAACTATACCGGGCTACCTTTTTAAACTCACTTGCTCGCACCATTAAGGTCCAGCCGCGGCGGCAGAATCTGAGCAAAGCTGCTGAGCCTCATGCAGCGTGTTCCGGCGCGATCACACCTCATAGCATGAATCCTAATCTCCTTTTGAACTGCACTGAGCGATCTGATGGAATTCAGAGAATGCATAATTAGAATTACTATAGAATATAATTCTTCTAATCGAAATTTAGAACGAGTATAAAATTGGATTTTCAAGTTAAAATAATTAAAAACTATAGTATTTGACTTGTATTTATCGTGCCTGATAGGCCGAAACCATCGTTGTGTAATGAAGGTCTCCGCCGTGAAGCTCCACTTTGTACTCCTTGCCTCCACTGCTCTTGCTTTTATCCCGGGTAAAACATTCTCTCAGACCAGCGGGCAGGGCGCCATCCAACTCGATGAGGTGACGGTCGAGGGGACGCGTGAGGGACAGGGCGGTCCGATCTCGGCCAGCGGCTATGTTGCCACGTCGTCCCGCAGCGCGACCAAAACCGACACGCCTCTCCTGGAGACGCCCCAATCCATCTCGACCGTCACGCAACAGCAGATCGAAGACCGCAAGCCGCAGGCGCTACTCGATGCGATTGCCTATACGCCTGGAGTGCGGGTTGGAAGTTATGGTTTCGATCCACGCTATGACGCCTTCACGATCCGCGGCATCGACCTGACCTACACGGGCGTGTTCCGCGACGGACTGCGTCAGGTCAACAGCCCGAACGGGTTATTCCGGCTCGAGCCCTACGGACTTGAAGGCATCACAATCCTGCGTGGCCCTGCGGCTTCCATCTATGGCGCCAGCAGCACCGGGGGCATCGTGGATCTGATCTCAAAGCGCCCGACCTTCCTGCCCTTCCGCGAAGTCGAGGTCCAGACCGGCTCATATGGACGCTTGCAGGGCAACTTCGACATCTCAGGGCCGGTCAACGCCGACAACACCCTGTTCTATCGCCTGACCGCCCTCGTTCGCGATGCGGGAACCCAGATCGATGCGGTGCAGGATGACCGCGTCTTCATCGCGCCCGCCTTCACGTGGAAGCCGAACGACGCGACGACCCTCACGGTGCTTGGCGAGTACATGGACTCGAACACCGGTGGAAGCGCGGCCTATGTCAACAACTATGAACTGGATCCGAATGGCGTTTCGACGGGCCGGGTGATCGGCGCTACCAGGGTCTACGAAGGAGATCCCCGCTACAATGACTACCGTCAGAAGCAGGGGCGGATCGGGTACGAGTTCGAGCACCGCTTCAGCGACATGTTCACCCTACGTCAGCGCCTGAGGTTCTCGGATCTGGGCACCAACCAGGAGTACTATTCCCTTGGCGCAAGCTCCGGGCTCGTCCGCGAGCAGAACTGGGGGGTCGTTACTGATACGCATCTCGAAAGCCGCGTGAGAACGGGAGCGCTAGATCACACCATTCTCGCCGGCCTCGATGTCAGTCGATTGAGCTATCGAAACAAATTGGCTTTCGGCGCCGTTCCCATCGGAACCGATCCGGACAGTATATACCAGCGCGATGAGCAGACCCAGACGCTGACCGGCCTGTATGTTCAAGATCAGATCAAATGGCAGAACTGGCGCCTGACTCTGGGCGGCCGTCACGACTGGCTGACGAGCGATTTCGAAACCAATGGAGCTGAGTTCGACCAGGACGATTCCAAGTTCACCGGGCGGGCGGCCTTGGGCTACGTCACCGAGCTCGGTTTGGCGCCTTACGTGAGCTATGGCACGTCCTTCACGCCCAACCCCGGCACTGTCCTCAACGGCAGTGTGGCTGAACCGACAACGGGAGAACAACTCGAAGTCGGCGTGAAGTACGACCTGCCGAGCTACAACGCCTCGGTGCGGGCGGCCGTCTTCGATCTGCGCCAGGATGATGCGGTGATCTATCAGGTGGTCGATGGCTTGAACCGGCAGGTACAGCTCGATGTGCGTTCGCGCGGTTTCGAGCTTGAAGCTGTGGCATCGCTAGTGGAAGGGCTCAACGTTCAGGCTTCCTATTCCTACACCGATGCCCAGATCCTGAAGCTGACCCCCGAGACCGAAGGCAATCAGCTGTCGAGCGTGCCCAATCACATGGCTTCGCTTTGGGTCGACTATACGATCCAGGAGGGGCCAGCGAGGGGACTCGGCATTGCCGGCGGTGTCCGCTATGTGGGCGCCAGCTTCGGCGACAACCTCAACCGCGCCATCATCGAGAACGATCCGCGCACCTATCTTGATGTCGCGCTCCGCTACGATCTGGAAAACATCAATCCCAATCTGAAAGGCATGCGCTTCCAGGTGAATGCCACCAATCTGCTAGACGAGGACGGTCAGGTCTGCACGTCGAACTACTGCTACTGGGATGAAGGCCGCAAGGTCATTGCGAGCTTGCGGTACCGGTGGTGAGCAGAGCCATGTCTCAGGAGATCAGAGGGCGAGGTCTCGCATCACCCGAAGCAATCGTCCTGGCTGTCGGTGGGCTGTATGTCGGGCAGAGCATTATCAGCGGAGTGACGTTCACCGCCCTTCCAAGCGTCCTTCGCGACCATGGAGTATCCCTCGACTCCATCGGCCTGACTTACCTCGCGGTCCTACCCTGGGTGCTGAAATTCCTGTGGGCGCCTGCGCTCGAACGTTTTCGGCTGCCTGAAAACGGCCCGAGCCGCTCGCGCTCGATTGTGCTGGTCGGCGGCCTAATCTCCGCAACGGGCCTCGTTCTGGCTGGCCTGATCGCCCCGACGAACATCTGGCCGATCATGGCGATCTTCGTGGTGATCGCCTTCGCGGCGTCCACGGTTGACATCGCGTGCGACGGGCATGCCGTGGAGAGCCTCCGTCAGCGATACCACGGTTGGGGTAATGCCGCGCAGGTCGGAGGTGCCTATCTCGGCGCGGCGATTGGATCCGGCTTGTTCCTCGTGATCGTTACCCAAATGAACTGGACCTGGGCGATGATTGCCATGGCAGTGCTTCTCAGCATGCTCGGTCTGCCGTTCATGCTGGCGCCGGCACGGAAGCCGGAAGTGGTGCGTATGCACCGGCCTTCGATAGGGCAGGCCCTCAGGCGCATTGAAATGCGCAAAGGCCTCGTCCTTGCCGCTTTCTATGCCGCCTCCCAGAAATGGGGTCTCTTCATGCTGGGCCCCTTCCTCATTGATGCCGGTCTCGATCTGACATCGCTTGGAACGATCAATGGGGCAGGCGGGATGATCGTCGGCTTTGCTTGCGCGCTCCTGGGAGGTGCCTGTGTCAGAGCCTGGGGATCCCGGCCGATCATGATCCTGGCGTCGATCCTGCAAACCGCCGCGTTATCAGGCCTTGGCTTCGCCGCGTGGTCAGGCAATATGCCACAATTGCTGCTGATCACATTGGGACTGGCCAGCTCATCCGGGATTCTCGCGTTCGGTTTCGTGGCGTTATACGCCAAGTTCATGGAACTCTCCGACCTCCGCCAGGCCGGCATCGACTTTACGCTGCTTCAATGCATGGACTCCCTCGTCAGCATGATCGGTGGTATCGGATCGGGATGGATCACGCAGCATTTCGGCTATGGTGCCTGCTTCGGAACTGCTGCAGCTTTTACGATACTGACTCTTCCAGTTGTCGCTCTACTAGGCCGACGAACTCCTTCTGATGTGGAAACAGAGAACAGCCTCTCTCCAAGGGTAGCAGAGTAACAGCTATGATCCCTTCACTTGCCCCATGCTTCACGGGAATCTTCGTCCACTACAAGGATACCCTGGCACTCCCGGGAGAGCACGACTCCGTCATCTCCGGCCGTGATCTTCTCAACCGAGATGCTTCGGAAAACCTTATGGCCCGGTTTTCGGAGGTTCATGCCGGGGGCGACCGCCGGGCGATCGTATCCATGTGGACGCAATGGCATTTTGGCGCTCTCATCATTCCTACGACCGCCGCGATGCTGTTGCTTGGTCGCGATCTGCAAGTTGATCTGGAACGGATCAGCGTTGCGGTAGATGACCAGGGAAAGACGATGGCCATCGTGCTTCACAATGAAGAAATCCCTGGAGTTCCTGTTTCCGAACACAGCTTCTCACGCGTCTTTCAGAATCATGTGGAGCCCCTGATCCGGCACTTTGCCGCGCAGTTCAGGATTTCGACGCGCCTCCTGTGGAACAATGCCAGTGAGATCTTCGAGTGGGCTCTCGACCAGGCTGAAGCGATAGGAACGGCTCAATCCGACGCGCTGCACGCGGGCCGTTCGCTTCTTGGCACTCGCCTCGGCGGCAGCGGTCAGCCCAACCCGATGTACGGTTTGGCCCGGCACGTGATGCAGGGTGAAACGACAGTCAGGCAGCGAAAGCTCTGCTGCCTCCGCTACCTTTTGCCAGGCATTGAATGCTGTGGGAGCATATGTCCTTCGCCGCCGGCAAGTTCCGCGAACGCTGGGAGCTAGGGGGAACATCACTACGATCCCGAGATCTTAAAAGATCTGCAGGTCCAGTTCATCCAGCCCATGGATGGTAGAAAGTGGCGGAGAGGGTGGGATTCGAACCCACGGTGGGCTTGCACCCACGGCGGTTTTCAAGACCGCTGCCTTAAACCACTCGGCCACCTCTCCTAATCGCCCGAGGCCGGTTCGGAACTGTGCCCATCTCTAAGGCTGCGAACCCGAAGTCGTCAACTCGTATAGCTCCCTTTGTAGAATTGCTCGATTCGACAAAGCGACCGACAGAGCAACTGAATTCATTAACTACATCTGGTTATGCCGGCCGCAGGACACATGATTGGCGCGGCTAATCCGCTCTATAGGCAAAGGACAGCCGTCAGAAGCCCAGTCGCAGGCCAAACAATTGAAAGTGCTGATTTTTCCTAATGGGAACCTGTCCATTTCTTCGAAGGGAGGGGAAGTTCTCCAAAACGATGACATTCGCACAACCGAGCTTTGTGCGGATTGCAACCGAATGAAATAATTGTGCTTTCGCGTCTAAATGATACTTAGTACCAACTTCATGAGCTTTGCCATTGACAAGCGCGGCCGTTTAACTTTCCTTTAAGGGCTGAAAAGCACGTTGGCTTGATGTCCGGGGCACATATGGACTGAGCCATGCTCCGTACTGACAACAGGATGCGAGACGACATGCGTTGCAACTGCGCCGAAGCGAATACCGGGCTGAGGGAAAAGATTCCGTCCTTCACTCAACGGGCTGTGCTCCGCGTCGCAAGCGTCACGGCCATCGCCCTCCTGGCGGCAAACTGCTCCTCGAATGTCAGGGGCGGGATCGATCCCAAGTATGGCGTTGCTCCAAGCCCGAAGGTCGTCGCGGATGGGCAGCCTGTTCCCAAGGGCGGCGGGCGGGAGATGGTGGGCAAGCCTTATACGGTTGCCGGCCGCACCTACGTTCCCGATGCGACCCCGCGTCCGGCCGAAGGCTTGGCGTCTTGGTATGGGTCGAACTTCCACGGGCGGATGACCGCGAACGGTGAGGTGTTCGACCGCGCCTCGATCGCCGCTGCCCATACGACAATGCCGTTGCCGAGCTACGCCCGCGTCACGAATCTCCAGAACGGCCATTCCATGATCGTTCGCGTCAACGATCGCGGGCCCTTCCATGGCAACCGGGTGATCGACGTCTCCGAACGCGCCGCCATGGCTCTCGGCTTCAGGCAGCAGGGCACCGCCCGGGTGAGGGTGGAGTATGTGGGTCGAGCTTCTACCAACGGAAGCGACGACCGAATCCTGATGGCAAGCCTTAGGACGGATGGCCAGCCGGCCAACCTCACCAACACGCCTGCGACCATGATTGCCCAGGCCGCTCCGCAGCCGAACGCACCACGCCAAGCCATTGCTTTGCGCAGCTTCGAACCTGAAAATGAGGCTTACCAGGCTCCTGTCCGAGCCTCCCAGCCTTCAGTTATGCCTAGCGTGCTCGCCAGCAATGTCCCGTTGCCGCCTGAGCGTCCCTTCGACCTTGGGACGATTCCAGGCGCGGCGAGCCCGGTCGCCAGGATCAGCTCGGCCGCCCCCGGTCAGATACCCGCCTCCCGCCCGGTGATCGCCAGCCTGCATGAGACGCCGGCCAGTGCGACGCCATCCGGATTCCGGATAGATGGCTCATCAACGGGTCCCGCGGCTCAAAGATTCGTGCTCCGCTAGACCAAAGACACAGCTTTTCCTGGGCTGCGTGCCTCCGCACACAGCCCAGCATGGCTGAATGTTGATTTGTTATTGACGCGCCACAGATTCGGGATCTCCTAGGGGAAGAGCCTGGAGATTACTTATTATGCGTCAGCCTAAAGCCGCCCAAACCCTTGCGGCCTTTGCTTTTCTGGTCAGTGGTTTGTTTCTCGCGTTCGGAGCGCAGGAGGCACAGGCGCAGGATTTCCAGACGTCGGCTCCGACGGCTGTCCTGATGGATGCCGGAAGCCACGCGGTTCTCTTTGAGAAGAACGCAGACGAGCCGACGGCACCGGCCAGCATGACGAAGGTCATGACGGCGGAAGTGGTCTTCAATGAAATCAAGAACGGTCGCCTGAACTTCGACAGCGAGTTCGTGGTGTCGGAGAATGCATGGCGGAAGGGCGGCTCCGGATCCGGCGGCTCGTCCATGTTCGCCAAGGTGAATACCCCCGTCCGCCTTGAGGATCTGCTTCGTGGCCTGATCGTGCAGTCGGGCAACGATGCCGCAATCGCCCTTGCTGAAGGTATTGCCGGAACCGAGGACAACTTCGCCCGCATGATGAACGAGCGGGCTAAGCAGATCGGCCTGACGAAGTCCACCTTCCGCAACGCCACAGGCTACGGGCACCCGGAGCAGAAAGTCACGGTTCGGGATTTGGCCAAGCTGGCCCTCCACGTCATCGAGACTTATCCGGATCTCTACAAGATGTTCGGTGAGCGTGAATTCACCTGGAACAAGATCCGTCAGCAGAACCGTAACCCTCTGCTGTTCGCCGATATCGGGGCGGACGGGCTGAAAACCGGGAATATCGACGAGTCCGGCTTTGGCCTCATCGGCTCCGCGGTTCAAAACAACCAGCGCCTGATCGTGGTTGTGAACGGCCTGAAGACAGCCAAGGACCGGGCGGCGGAGTCCAGAAAGCTCCTGGACTGGGGCTTCCGGGCCTTCGAAACTCAACAGCTTTTCGCGGAAGGGCAGGTTGTTGGCGAGGCTCAGGTGTTCGGTGGGAACATGCGCTCGCTTCCCCTTGTGGCAAAGAAGCCTGTTCGTGTACTTGTGCCGCGGGGCGATGGTGAGCGGGTAACCGCACGCATCGTCTACACCGGCCCTCTGAAAGCCCCCATCCAGAAGGGAGCCGAGGTGGCCCGGATTCAGGTCAGCCGTGGGGACATGCAGGCTCTCGATATGCCGCTTTATGCCAATGAGGACGTCCAGCAGGGCACGCTGAGCCAGCGGGCTCTCGACGGCTTGCTGGAATTCAGCACTGGCTGGGTCCGCCGCGCTTTCTCGAGCCTCGTCGAAAGCATTTGATGGCAGGTTGCTTCATCACTTTTGAGGGCGGGGAGGGCGCAGGCAAGTCGACCCAGATCGAGCGGCTCAAGCAACGGTTGGGGGAGCTCGCCCAACCGACTGTCGTGACGCGCGAGCCCGGTGGGTCTCCTCACGCAGAGGAGATCCGCGCCTTCATTTTGGGAGGCCATGCCAAGCATCTCGGGCCCTTTGCGGAGGCCCTTCTGTTCGCCGCGGCCCGAATCGACCACCTGGACAAAACAATCGTGCCGGCCCTCAAACGGGGCACTCACGTCCTCTGCGATCGTTTCGCCGACTCGACCAGGGCTTATCAGGGCTCGGCCGGCAACATCGACAAGGCGCTTATCAATCAGCTCGAGCGGGTGACGCTTCGGGGCGTCAAGCCAAACCTGACCTTCATCCTCGACCTGCCGGCTGAGGCCGGGCTTGCCAGAGCCCGACAGCGCCAGGCGGGTAGGGGGGAGGGTGCGGACCGATTCGAGGGGGAGGACGTCTCCTTCCATCACTCCCTGCGCCAGTCGTTCCTGTCGATCGCGCGCAGTGAGCCGAAGCGGTGCGTGGTGATCAATGCCGACCAGGAGCCCGACGAGGTCGAGGCGGCCATATGGGCCGCCTTGCGCGAGAGGCTGCCTCAGCTCGCCCAGAACCGATTATCAGACAATGCCTTAAGGCCGCTCGATGTCGCGTGACGCTCAAGACGTGGTTGAGCCGGACGGGTTCGAGGGAGCCCTGCATCCGCGGGAGCAGTTTGCCTTCTTCGGCCACCGAGAAGGCGAGGACGCTTTTCTGGAGGGTCTCCGGTGCGGCCGCCTGCATCATGCCTGGCTGATCGGCGGAACGCAGGGTATCGGCAAGGCAACCCTCGCCTATCGAGTCGCCCGCGCCGTCCTCGATCCTCAGAAGGCGGGTGATAGATTCATGGCCAGCCTGGACGTACCGGCGGAATCCCATGTGGCCCGTCAGGTCGCTGCTCTTTCCCATCCCAATCTGGCCGTCCTGAGACGCTCTCCGCCCACGGACAAGAAGGCGGCTTCGACGACCATCCCGGTCGATGCGGTGCGCCGGGCGCTCAACATGTTCGGCTCCACGGCCGCCAACGGCGGCTATCGGGTCTGCATCGTGGACAGCGCCGAGGATCTCACCATCTCGAGCGCCAATGCTCTGCTCAAGGTGATCGAGGAGCCGCCGCCACGCTCGCTGTTCCTGATTGTGAGCCATGCGCCGCAGCGGGTCCTCCCGACCATCCGCTCTCGGTGCCGGCGCCTGCTGTTGCGCCCCCTGGAAGGTCAGGAGATCAGAGCAGCGATCCGCTCGCTTGGGTCCACCTGGTCCGATATTCCGCGGGATGTGGTCGATCAGGCGCTTCGCTACGGGGAAGGGTCTGTCCGCCGCACTCTTGAGCTGCTCGATGCTGAGAAGGTCGCTTTCATCAATCAGGTCACGAAGCTCCTCGACGGTCTGCCACGGACGGACACGAAGCAGATCCTCGCCTTGGCGGAGGCTCTTGCACGGCGCGACGCGGACGACAGCTACGAGCTGACCCTGGAAACGGTCCAGCGGTGGGTGTCCGAGCGGCTGCGCGACAGGGCAGGGCTCGGCGCCTCCCGCCTTGCGCCTTTGGTGGAGGTATGTGAGAAGATCGGCCGTTCGGCGCGCGAGATTGACGTATTCAACCTCGACCGCCGACCCTTCATCCTGACGATGTTCGACGATCTTGCCGACGCTGTTCGGCGAGTGGCCTGAAGCCTCCGCCGTCCGCAGGATTAAGAGGTTTCAAGTTTCAGGTTAGGATTCGACATGGCCGACAAGCAGAAGTTCTACATCACCACGGCTATCTCGTACCCGAATGGGGCTCCCCATATCGGTCATGCCTACGAGGTCGTAGCCTCGGATGCCATCGCACGCTTCAAGCGCATCGACGGCTACGATGTTTTCTTCATGACCGGCACGGACGAGCACGGCCTCAAGATCCAGCAGACGGCAGACAAGAACAACACCACCCCGAAGGCGTTCGTCGATGAGATGGCCGCCAAGTTCCGCGCCATGGCGGACCGGCTTAACTGCTCCTACGACCGATTCATCCGCACCACCGATGCGGATCATGTGCCCTCGACCCAGGAACTCTGGCGCCGGATGCAGGAGAAGGGGGATATCTACCTCTCCAAGTATTCCGGCTGGTACTCGGTTCGGGACGAGGCCTATTACGACGAGGCCGAGCTGACCAAACAGCCTGACGGCAGCTGGCGTGCACCCACGGGAACGCCGGTCGAGTGGATCGAGGAGGAAAGCTACTTCTTCCGCCTTTCCGCCTATCAGGATCGCCTGCTCGCCCATTACGAGACCCATCCGGACTTCATCAGCCCGGAAACCCGCCGGAACGAGATCACCAGCTTCGTGCGGTCGGGCTTGCAGGACCTCTCGATCAGCCGCACCACCTTCAACTGGGGCCTGCCGGTGCCCGGCGATCCGAAGCATGTCATGTATGTGTGGATCGATGCGCTTAACAATTACGTGACCGGCTGCGGCTTTCCGAACGAGGACGATCCGCGCTGGCACTACTGGCCGGCCGACGTGCACATCATCGGCAAGGACATCGTCCGTTTCCATACGGTCTACTGGCCGGCCTTCCTCATGTCGGCCGAATTGCCGCTGCCCAAGCGCGTCTTCGGACACGGCTTCCTGCTCAACAAGGGCGAGAAGATGTCGAAGTCGGTCGGCAATGTGGTTGATCCCTTCGACCTGGCTGACACCTATGGCGTCGACCAGATCCGCTACTTCTTCATGCGCGAGGTGCCTTTCGGACAAGATGGCAACTATTCCCACGGGGCTATCGTCAACCGCATCAATGCAGATCTGGCGAACGATCTCGGCAATCTGGCGCAGCGCTCCCTGTCCATGATCGCCAAGAACTGCGACGCTTCGGTGCCGCGGCCGGGCGAGTTCAGCCAAGCCGATCAGGATATGCTCTGGCTGGCTGACGCCATGCCGGCGAAAACCAGGGCGGCCATGAGGGATTTCGCCCTTCATACGACCTTGGCTGAAATCTGGGCCGTGGTGGCCGAGGCCAACCGCTACTTCGCCTCCCAGGAGCCGTGGGTGCTGCGCAAGACCAACCCCGAGCGCATGAACACCGTGCTTTATGTCACGGCCGAGGTTCTGCGCGCAGTCGGTATCCTGGCTCAGCCGTTCGTTCCGATTGCCGCGGCCAAGCTGCTCGATCTGCTGGCGGTTGCGCCGGAGGGCAGGGGTCTTGCCGCGGTCGGGCCGGAGCATCGTCTGGCAGCCGGGACGGCCCTTCCGCAACCGGCCCCGATTTTCCCGCGTTATCTGGAGGCGGAGGCGTCCTGACGCGTCCGCTTTGTCCGGCCTGATAGGGCCCCAAGCGGAAGCGTGCCATGTACACTGCCTTTATGTTTGCCACCGGGATCGAGAACAGCATCCCGACGATCAACAATGGCCGCACTCGCATCGATCAGATGGAAAAGTGCGGCCATTACAAGCACTGGCAGACCGACTTCGACCTCCTTGATGAGCTCGACATTCAGGTCCTGCGCTACGGACCGCCGCTTCATACGAGCTTTCTGGGGCCTGGCCGCTACGACTGGTCTTTCGCGGACATGACCTTCGGCGAGATCCATCGCCGCAACCTCATTCCGATCGTCGACCTGTGCCATTTTGGGGTTCCCGATTGGATCGGCAACTTCCAGAACCCGGATTTTCCAGATCTCTTCGCAACTTACGCGGAAGACTTCGCACGCCGCTTTCCCTGGGTTCAGCTCTACACACCCATCAACGAGATGTTCATCTGCGCCCAATTCTCCGCCGCCTATGGCTGGTGGAACGAGCAGCTGCGCGGCGACCAGCCTTTCGTGACGGCGCTGAAGCACATCGTGAAAGCCAATGTGCTGGCCATGGAAAGGATCTTGAAGATCCGGCCGGATGCCTTGTTTATTCAGAGTGAATCCTCCGAGTATTTCCACGCGGACAACCCGGCTGCCATCAAGCCAGCCGAGATCATGAATGCCCGGCGGTTCCTGTCTCTTGACCTGAACTACGGCCGGCGGGTCGACTCGGAGATGTACGAATTCCTGATGGATAATGGGATGACACGGGATGAGTATCGCTTCTTCCTGAGCCGTTCCTCGCTTCGTCACCACTGCATCATGGGAAACGACTATTATGTCACCAACGAGCACAGGGTCTCAGCGGATGGGCTGACGAGGGCAGCCGGGGACGTATTCGGCTATGACGAGATCACCCGGCAATACTACGATCGCTACAAGCTGCCTGTCATGCACACTGAGACGAACCTCATGGAAGGCCCTACAGGCGAGGAGGCCGTGGATTGGCTCTGGAAGCAATGGGCCAACGTGCTCCACGTCCGCAATACCGGTGTGCCGATCGTCGGCTTCACGTGGTACTCGCTCACCGACCAGGTGGACTGGGACGTGGCTCTCCGGGAGGAGAACAACCGCGTAACACCCGTGGGTCTCTACGATCTCGACCGCAATATCCGTCCCGTCGGGCGCTGCTACAAGCAACTGATCCATGCCTGGTGCGATGTTCTGCCGGCTCAGAGCGTGTGCCTCACCGTGCCCGTCGTTCGGCCGCACGAGTATGATGAGGTTGCCGTTCGCAGGCATCAGGAGCGGTTGCGTCAGATGCGACGCAAGGAAACGAAAGAGGACGACGAGCCCGTAGCGACCGCCCAGGGTGGGCATCGGTAGACGAGGGCGCTGTTCCGATCTATGCAGCCGTGCCGCTAGCCGCAGAGGAGGGCGCTTTCACTCATGTTGGTTGACAGCCATTGCCACCTGGACTTTTCGGACTTTCAGAGCCGCCTTCCCGAGGTCCTGTCTGCTGCTCTTGAGGTAGGCGTTGGCCGGATGGTGACCATCTCGACCCATGTGGCGCGCTTCGAGACGTATCGAGCTCTGGCCGAGGCGCATGAGAGCGTTTTTTGCACGGTGGGCACACACCCGCATAATGCCGCTTTGGAGCCAGACGTGCCCGCACAGCGGCTGATTGATCTTTCCCACCATCCGCGCTGCGTCGCTATCGGAGAGGCCGGCCTCGATTACCACTACGACAAGAGCCCGCGCGATGTGCAGCAGCGGGTCTTTCGCACCCATATCGAGGCGGCCCGCGAAACCGGTCTGCCCTTGGTCATTCATGCCCGGAACGCCGATGAGAACATGATCCGGATCCTGTCGGAAGAGATGAGGCGAGGGCGCTTCGATGCGGTTCTCCATTGCTTCTCGTCCGGCGAGAAGCTCGCTCAGGTCGGAGTAGAACTGGGGCTCTACGTCTCGTTTTCCGGAATCCTGACCTTTCGTAACTCGGAGGAGATCCGCCGAATCGCAGCCGCCGTGCCGCATGATCGGCTTTTGGTCGAGACGGACGCGCCTTACCTGGCCCCCGTTCCGCACCGAGGTAAGACCAACGAACCGGCCTTCGTGGCCAACACGGCGCGCGTTCTCGCCGAGGTCGTCGGCGTCACGGATGAGAAGATCACCGAGCTGACGACAGCCAACTTCTACCGACTGTTTGCCAAAGCGGCAGCAGCCGACGCCGAGTTCAGGCAGGCACTTGCTTCATGACGTTGCGCCTGACGATCCTCGGCTGCGGGTCTTCTGCCGGCGTGCCACGCGTGGGCGTTGGCTGGGGCGCCTGTGACCCTACCAATCCCAAGAACCGGCGCAGGCGTTGTTCCGTGCTCGTGGAGCAAATCGGTCCGGATGGCGCGGTCACGACCGTGCTTGTCGATACCGGTCCAGACGTGCGCGACCAGTTGCTCGGAGCCAACATCCGCCGTCTGGACGCGGTTCTCTATACCCACGAACATGCCGACCACATCCATGGAATCGACGATCTGCGCCCGCTCGCCATCGTCCAGCGCCACCGCATCCCGGTCTATGCCGACCGGATGACCAGCGAACTGCTGATGATGCGCTTCGGCTACTGTTTCGAGACGCCGGCAGGGAGCAGCTATCCACCCATCTTGAAGATGAACCATGTAAAGCCAGGTCTTCAGACATCCGTTCCTGGGCCGGGTGGCCCCGTCGAGACGGTGCCGTTCAGAATGATCCATGGGGACATCGACACCTTGGGATTTCGGTTCGGAGGCATCGCCTATGCTCCGGACGTGAGCGAGATGCCTGAGGAGAGTCTCCGGCATCTTGAAGGCTTGGACTTCCTGATCCTCGATGCCTTGCGCTACACGCCGCATCCAACGCATTTCTCCGTGTCGGAGGCTCTGGACTTCATTGAGAAGGTCAGGCCGAAGCGCGCAGTGCTCACGAACCTTCACACGGATCTCGATTACGAGACATTGCGGGGCGAACTGCCGCCGCATATCGAGCCGGCGTACGACGGGCTCCAAATCGAAGCGCCATGACGAGGCGGACCGAACAGCACCCGCACACTCCAGATGGTCGCTATTTCGTGGTTCGCGGTCGATTGTGGCGCCTGAGCAATCCGTATCTCGAGCCTCAGGAGCGTGAGCGCCTCATTCACGAGCTGATGGCGGCACGGCGGGCAGTCCGCAGCGTCAAGGACGACCCGAAGGCTTTGGCCGGAGTTCGTGCTCAGGTCGATGCTGCAAAGCGAGCTCTCGGTGAACGTGGTCCGGTATGGTGGACTGATGGCGCGCCGGATTACAATCGGAAGCTGGTCAAAGATACGCCGTATGCCGAATGGTTTTCCTCAATCGGCGCGCGATCCTGAACCCGGTTATGAGAGGCGGCTGAGTAACTCATCAATCTAAGTTCCATAATATATCTTATGCGAATAAAATGTCGAAAGTTGCCAGCCTCTCCCCTCAGACCTGAGGCAATCCATTCAGAGCTTCTGTCGAGGAACTTGGGATTGACTATGACTAGCTCATCAATGCCGATCATCACGTCGAGTTAGCCTGAGCATATTCGATCAACGGAGCCAAGTGCCCTAGGATGTTGCCTCCGGCTCTGCAGCTTCATCCAGGGCTGTCCAGTTATGGGTGATCTCGGCTACGGCGCCGAGCATGATTGAGGCCGAGCAGTACTTCTCCTTGGACAACTGGATCGCCCGCTCCACCTTGGCTGGCGCCAGATCCTTGCCCACGACGCGGTATTCCAGGTGAATTTTCGTGAACACCTTGGGATCGGTCTCGGCGCGCTCGGCCGTAACATCAACTCGGCAGTCCGAGACGTGCTCCCGGCCCTTTCTGAGGATCTGCACCACATCAAAGGCCGTGCAGCCGCCAAGGCCGATCAGCAGCATCTCCATGGGACGGATGCCGAGATTCCGCCCACCATATTCAGGCGCGCCATCCATCACGATGGCATGCCCACTGCCGGACTCGCCCACGAACATCATTTCATCGACCAGTTTGATCCGTGCCTTCATCGGGTTCTTCCCCAATCATCTCAAAGAATTCCTCTCAATGCATACACCGCTTCTCGAGGGATATGGCGCAAATCCAGCTAGCCGCGGGTTTTGTCCTTAGGGTATGAGACTATCTGAGCGAGTAGGAATTAACTGTGAAGCCTTCGGCCGACATCACCCGCCTCCTAGAGATCATGGCGGCCCTGCGCACTCCTGGAACGGGCTGTCCCTGGGACCTTGAGCAAGATTTCGCGTCGATTACACCCTACACCCTTGAGGAGGCCTACGAAGTCGTGGACGCCATCGAGCGCGGCGATCTCACGGATCTACGGGACGAGCTGGGCGACCTGCTGCTTCAGGTGGTTTTCCACGCCCGCATGGCCGAGGAGCAGGGTGCCTTCGCGTTCGGCGATGTGGTGGAGGCAATCACGAAGAAGCTTATCCGCCGCCATCCCCACGTCTTCGGGAGCACGAAGGACCTGTCGCCCGGCGAAGTGAAGCGCCTTTGGGACTCGATCAAAGTCGAGGAGAAGGCGGAGCGAAAAGCAGAGCGTATCAGAAAGGGCTTGGCGCCGGAGGCACACGAGGCAGGATTTCTCGGTGGCATTCCGACGGCCCTGCCCGCCTTGACGCGAGCCCAGAAGCTGACGACCAAAGCCGCCAAAGTCGGCTTCGACTGGCCCGACGCTGCCCAAGTCATCGACAAGATTCACGAGGAGCTGGATGAGGTTAAGGAGGCTTCTTCATCGGGCGATAGAGACAAGATCGAGGATGAAATCGGCGATCTGCTCTTTTCGGTGACGAACCTCGCCCGTCATTTTGGCATCGATCCGGAGCAGGCCCTGCGACGCACGAACGCCAAGTTCGCACGCCGCTTCAGCGCGGTCGAACAGGCCCTAAGAGAGCAGAGCCGCACCCTCGACGAAGCGTCGCTCGAAGAAATGGAACGGCACTGGGTTGCGGCGAAGATGGCCGAGCGAGAGCCCGGCGCGTCCTCATAGGACGCGGGCTTCGGGAAAGCGATTCAGGAAGCGCGGCTCCTTGCCGGCGACAAGGCGGACTTGGAGCACGGTGTGCCCGTTCTCCTTCGTCTGGCGGTCGAGGATCTCCGTATTCTCATGGAGCCAGGCGAGACCCTGCCCGTCCTCAGCCGCGACATCGACCTCGTAGGTCAGACGGCCCAATGCCAGGTGCTGCTCGATGGTGACGAGCAATTCGGGAATTCCGTCGCCAGTCAAGGCTGAGATGAGAATTGGCCGCCTCTCCTCGCCGGTCCGTTGCGAGGTTGCGGCGAGCCGCTCCCGATCATCCGCTGAGAGCAGATCGGCCTTGTTCCAGACCTCGATAATGCGTCGGGTGTCATCCGGATCGATACCGAGTTCCCGCAGCACCACGGCCACGTCGCCAGCCTGGGCCTCCGTCTCCCCATGCGAGACGTCACGGACGTGCAGCAACACGTCAGCCTCGACGACATCCTCAAGGGTCGCCCGGAAGGCTGCGACCAGCATGGTCGGCAAATCCGATATGAAGCCGACGGTGTCGGACAGGATGGCCTTTTCCCCGTGGGGAAGGTCGATAGCTCGGGATGTGGGGTCGAGGGTCGCAAACAGCATGTTCTCGGCCAGAACGTCGGCCTGGGTCATGCGGTTGAAGAGCGTAGATTTGCCGGCATTGGTGTATCCAACGAGCGCGATGATCGGATAGGGCACCCGGCGCCGGCTCGTCCGATGCAGGGAGCGGGTCTTCACGACGCCTTCGAGGTCCCGCTCGATCCGGTTCATCCGTTCCTGGATCATGCGCCGATCGGCCTCGATCTGCGTTTCGCCTGGGCCGCCAAGGAAGCCGAAGCCGCCGCGCTGGCGCTCGAGGTGGGTCCAGGAGCGGACCAGCCGGCCCTTCTGATAGGACAGATGCGCCAGCTCGACCTGCAGAGTGCCTTCCCTTGTCCGAGCACGTCGGCCAAAGATTTCGAGGATCAGGCCGGTCCGGTCGATAACCTTGGCGCCCCAGGCCTTTTCGAGATTGCGCTGCTGCACAGGACTCAGCGCGCAGTCCATTACGACGAGCCCGATCTCCTCCGCTCGTACCACTCCCGTCAGTTCGTCAACCTTTCCGCTCCCGATGTAGGTGGCAGGCCTGGGCGAGGACAGGGGAGCGATGAGCGAACGGACGATGGTCAAGTCGATAGCGAGGGACAGGCCCGTGATCTCGTCGAGGCGCGCTTCCGGAGGGCGAGGGTTGCCCCCTTCGCCTTCAATAACCGTGGAAACCCGCCGCTTGCGTGTCAAGTATGGCCCGACGACGAGCGTCCTGGTGCCGGCCGCAACCTCTTTCTCAGGTTCGGCAAGCTGCGCGAGACGTTCCTCCCCCGGCGTACGTGGTTCCGTCACCTCAAGCCTTCTCGCCAGCCTCGTCGATCTGGTCGAACAACTGAACGGGCTGTCCTGGCATGATGGTTGAAATGGCGTGTTTGTAAACCAGCTGTGAGTGACCATCCCTGCGCAGAAGAACGCAGAAATTGTCGAACCAAGTGACGACTCCCTGGAGCTTCACTCCGTTCACGAGAAAGATCGTCAGGGGTATTTTCTGCTTCCGGACATAGTTGAGGAAGGTGTCCTGAAGGTTCTGCGCGCGATCGCCCGCCATTGAAGTTGCCTCGCCAGCCCATCGCCGCCGGTCTTGGCTATGGGGCCGCCTGAATATGATTGTCCGCTTTCGTGCGGTCGGTGACCGGCCTGCTTATTACAGGGCGAACAGCCGCGTTCGGCAAGGGGGACGCAACGGTTCTACCCCCTCGGAGCGCATTTTCCCGTGGATTTGTAGGTTTTAGTTCCAAGTCGGGCGGAAGTACTTAGCCTTACGGAACATCGGCGGCGGGTTGTCAGCCGCCGATGCCGAGGGATTTGAGCTTCCGGTGCAGGGCCGAACGCTCCATGCCGATGAACTCCGCCGTCCTGGAAATGTTGCCGCTGAAGCGGGCGATCTGTGCCAGGAGGTATTCACGCTCGAAGATTTCACGGGCATCGCGGAGCGGCAGGCTCATGAGCTTTTCACCCCCTGCCCCGCCTGGTGTGCTCGGAACGAGCGCACCGATTTCGGAAGGCAGCATGTCGGCCGTGACCTCTGCGTCGGGCTCACCGGAGGTGAGGATCATCAGCCGCTCGACGTTGTTCCTCAGCTGGCGCACGTTGCCAGGCCAGTCATGCGACTGCAGAACCGCCATGGCGTCCTCGGCGATGCGTCGCTTGGGCAGCCCCGTGGTCGACGAGATCTGCTCCATGAAGAACTCGATGAGTTCCGGCACATCCTCCCGGCGCTCGGCCAGGGACGGCACCCGAATCGGAATGACACCCAGGCGGTGGAACAGATCCTCGCGGAAACGGCCGGCGGCAATTTCAGCCGGCAGATCGCGGCTCGACGATGAGACGATGCGGACATCCACATGGACCCGGGTCGTTCCGCCGATGCGCTGGAAGTTCTGATCCACGAGGACGCGCAGAATCCGGTTCTGCGTCTCCCGCGGCATATCGGCGATTTCATCGATGTAGAGGGTGCCACCATGGGCCTCCTCGAGCGCACCGACGCGACGTCCTCCTCCCACCCCGCCCTCCGTACCAAAGAGTTCGGCCTCCATGGTGTCCGGCGTGATGGTCGCTGCCGACAGGACCACGAAGGGCCCGTTGGCTCGGGTGGACAGGCCATGGAGAGTGCGCGCTGTCAGCTCCTTTCCGGAACCAGGCGCGCCGGTGATTAGGATGCGGGCATTCGTCGGGGCCGCTCGCTCGACGGCTTGTCGGAGCTGGTTGACCACGATGGACTTGCCGGCAATGCGGCTCGCCTGAACGGAACGGGAGCGCAGGTCGCGCACCTCGCGCTTCAACCGTGACGCCTCGAGGGCTCGCTCAGCGACGAGCACGAGCCGATCAGCCTTGAACGGCTTTTCGATGAAGTCGTAAGCGCCGGCCTTGATGGCCGAAACGGCGGTCTCGATGTTGCCGTGGCCCGAGATCATCACCACGGGCAGGTCGGGATGCTGGCTCTTGATGATCTCAAGCACCTGGAGACCGTCGAGCCGGCTTCCCTGCAGCCAGATATCCAGGAAGACGAGGTGGGGACGTCGCGTCTCGATAGCCGCCAAAGCGTCGTCGGACGTCCCTGCCGTTCGTGTCCGATGGCCCTCATCCTCAAGGATGCCGGCCACGAGTTCGCGGATGTCGACTTCGTCGTCGACGACGAGAATGTCAGCGCTCATGAGCTTGCCCTCCGAGAGTCGTTTCGGCTGGAAGCGGCCGGTGCCTCTTCCGATGGAATTTGCTTCGTTTTCGGGATCCACATGCGAACCTGACCACCCCGTCCAGCAGGATTGTCGGCCAGTTCCATGCCACCGCCATGGTCTTCGAGAATCTTTGCGACTATCGGTAGCCCTAGGCCGGTTCCGCCCTCGCGGGTGGTCATGTAAGGCTCCAGAAGGCGCTGCCGCCCTTCGACCGGGAAGCCCTTGCCGTTGTCGGTCACGGCCAGGATCAAATAATCCGGATGCGTATCGTCCAGCAGGACGTTAATCTGCCCCTGCCCTCTCTCGGAATCCGGCACCGCCGCGATGGCTTCCGTCGCGTTCTTGACGATGTTGGTCAAGGCCTGGGACACAAGCCGACGATCAAACGGCGCCACCAGGGATCCTTCAGGGATCCGATCGACAAACTCAATCTCAGGATGGGCGACCTTCATCATGAAGACCACCTGCCGGATCGTCTCAGCCAGATCCTCGTTGCCGATGGTCGGCTTGGGCATCCGCGCGAAGGATGCGAACTCATCGACCATGCGCTTAATGTCGTCGACCTGCCGCACGATCGTGTCCGTGCATTGGTCGAACACCTCCCGGTCAGTGGTGATCACCTTGCCGTACTTCCGGCGGATGCGCTCGGCCGAGAGCTGGATCGGCGTCAAAGGGTTCTTGATCTCGTGGGCGATGCGGCGCGCCACATCCGCCCAGGCGGAGGTCCGCTGCGCCAGGACGAGATCCGTGATGTCGTCGAGGGTGATTACGAGATCCCGCTTTTCACTACGGGTCTGCTCGCTGGTGACGCGGACGTTGATCGTGCGCTCCTTACCCTTGCGTGCAATATGGATCTGCTGCTGCATCAGCCGCTGGCGCCCATGGCTCATCTCCTCGACCAGGGCCGTGACCTCCGGCAGGATCAGAGTGACCGGCTTGCCGAGCAGTTCCTCTCGCGTGGCTCCGAGCAGGGATTCCGTCGATGGATTGACGATGGTGATGACGCCACGAGCATTCACGCCAATCACACCGGCCGACACACCGGCAAGCACTGCTTCGGTGAACCGGCGCCGACGGTCCATGAGCTCGCTGGCTGTGGTGAGGCCGTCATGCTGGCGGCGCAGCTCCGAGGTCATCTTGTTGAAGGTCTCTCCCAGATGACCGAGATCCCCCTCGCCGCGCTTGACGGGAACCTGGACGTAGAAGTTTCCGGTGGCCACCTGGTCCGTCGCATGGATGAGGCGCCTGATAGGCGCCACGAGGCGATTTGCAAAGTTCAGACCGAACCAGACTGCTGAAAGTAGAACGATCAAGGCGATGAGCGTGAACATGGACGCGAAGGCGATTTGTATGCCCGCCTTCTTCTGGTCGAGTGCCTCATAGAAGGCGAATCCTGTCTCAGCGACCTGGGGAAATTCGATGGCGCGCGGATCTATTTCACGCGCTACGTAGAGGATACGCCCGCCATGGGCATCAAGCTTCAAGGCGGAGCGGAAAATGTTGCCGGTCCCTCGTGTGAAAAGGCACAGGGCCTCCTGGGAGCTCGCCTCCTGAAGATCCGCATTGGAGGGCTGAGGGATGTTCTCGATCTTCTTTACTTCGATCCGCTCGACCACCGTACCGTCCGGATCAACGATCATGGCAAGCGGGAAGCCGAGGAAGACCGCGCGGGAGTTCATGAACTCCCGAAACAGGTTACGGTCCGCGTCAAAGAGAACCTTTGCGCGGTTGAGGTCAGCCGCCATCAGCTGAGTTTCGCGCGCCAATGTCCGGCACTGCAACTCGCGATAGGAGCGTGCGATGGACACCGTGTTGTTCATGAGGTCCTTCAACGCCCCGGTAAACCAGGGATCCAGACCGCGTTCCAGCGTCACTGTTGCAACACCGGCAACGAGAATGGCAGGCAGGACGGCGACTAGACTGAAGAGCCCGACGATCCGCACGTGCAGGCCTGCGGCCGCGGCCCCTGCCCTGCGCTCCCGCACCAGCTTCCGCGTCTGCCAAGCCACAATCCCTAGGAGGACGGCAATGAGGATACCGTTTAGTGTGAACACCCACACGACGACATTGTGGGTCGGCACGATGGGCGTGGCGCCGGCAAGGATCAGGAATGTGGCAAGAGCCGAAGCCAGAGCCGACAGAACGGCTCCATAGCCCAGCCAGCCGAGACCGGTCTGGGACGGCTCAACCGCTTGGCGCTGTGCAATGGTGTCCTGGTTGATCAAGACTGAAGCCCCGCGAGATCGGGTGCCCTGGAAATGGCACCCTGTCGTGGGGTGATGCACCAACACAACACTGTGGTCAAATTATTACAGCCCAGGCCAATCAGACTCTATTCGAGCGAACAACCATGAGGTCCAGATCCCGCACCTTCTTCCGCAAGGTGTTGCGGTTGACGCCGAGAAGCTCCGCCGCCCTGATCTGATTGCCCCGGGTCGCCGCCAGGGCTGCTCCAATCAAAGGCCCTTCGATCTCACGCAGGATCCGGTGGTAAAGACCGGGAGGCGGCAGCGAATCCCTGAATCCGGAAAAGTATTCGTTCAGGTGCCGCTCCACGGCATCCGACAGGCCTTCCGAGGCTTGCAGGTTAGGCTGGTTGGACCTTCCAGCAGGCTGTGGCGGCAGGAGGGGCTGTGAATCGAGCTCTGCATCGACGATGGCACCCGTAATCGTGTCTTGTGGATAGAGGGCAGCCAAGCGGCGCACTAGGTTCTCCAGCTCGCGGACATTACCCGGCCAGCGGTAGCGCTTCAAGCGATCCATCGCCTCCACGTCGAGCTGCTTGCGACCGAGCCCCTCCTTCTCCACGAGCACGAAGAAGTGGCGGACAAGATCCGGGATATCCTCCACGCGTTCGCGCAGGGGCGGAAGCCGCAGCGGAACCACGTTCAGCCGGAAATACAGGTCCTCACGGAACAGGCCCTGCTGGATGAGTACACGCAGATCCTTGTTCGTGGCAGCTACAATGCGGACATTGGTCTTGATCGGAACCCGGCCGCCGACGGTCGTATACTCGCCCTGCTGGAGAACCCGCAGAAGGCGGGTTTGCGCCTCCATCGGCATATCGCCGATCTCGTCGAGGAAGAGCGTTCCTCCTTCAGCTTGCTCGAAGCGACCCGTGCTGCGGGCTGTTGCACCTGTAAAGGCTCCCTTTTCATGGCCGAACAACTCGGATTCGATGAGCTCCCGCGGTATTGCGGCCATGTTCACGGCTACGAATGGACCCTGCCGGCGCTTGCCGTAATCGTGCAGCGCCTTGGCGACCAGCTCCTTACCCGTGCCGGACTCGCCCGTGATCATCACCGTGAGATCGGTGGGCATGAGACGGGCCAGAGCCCGGTAGATCTCCTGCATCGCCTGAGAGCGTCCGACGAGCGGGATATCCTCGTTTTCCGGCGCCGGATGAGCACCGGTGGGCACGCTGCGCGGACGGGAGAGCGCCCGGCCGACGACAGCCACTAGCTCTTTCAGATCGAAGGGCTTCGGCAGATACTCGTAAGCGCCGCGCTCCGACGCTTTGATCGCCGTCATAAACGTGTTCTGCGCGCTCATGACAATGATCGGAAGCTCCGGCCGTATCTTCTTGATGCGGGGCAGGAGATCGAAGGCGTTCTCGTCGGGCATCATCACGTCGGTGATCACGAGATCGCCCTCCCCTTGAGACACCCAGCGCCAGAGGGTAGCTGCATTGCTCGACGAACGGACCTCGTAGCCTGCCCGCGAGAGTGCCTGGTTCAGGACGGTCCGGATGGCCGCATCATCATCAGCGAGAAGAATCTGTCCGCTCGGCATAGGTCAGCCTTATAAATCGGCCCCGCGGCCGTCGCCGGCGCGGTGCATGGGAAGGAGAATCCGGAAAGTGGTTCGCCGGGGCGCCGGCTCGCATTCGACGATGCCGCCATGGTCGCCCACGATCTTGGCCACGAGTGCGAGTCCAAGGCCGCTGCCCTGGACCTTGGTGGTGACAAATGGATCGAACAGGTCACTCATCAGTTCGGGCGGTATGCCGGGGCCATTGTCCATGACGCTCAGCTCGATCGGCAGGCTCACCCGCTCCTGCGAACCGGGCACCTGGAGTCTGACCCCGGTGCGGAACGCCGTCGACAGAGTGATCTCTCCGTCCGATGCGTCGATGCCAATGGCCTCGGCGGCGTTCTTGACGAGGTTCAGGATGACCTGAATCAGCTGGTCCCGGTTGCCGAGGACGGGCGGAAGCGACGGGTCGTAATTCTCGGCAAAGCGGATATGGCGAGCGAAGCCCGACTGGGCCAGGCGCTTCACATGGTCGAGGACGCCGTGAATGTTAACGGGCCCACGCTCTACGGGCCGCTCTTCACCGAACACCTCCATACGCTCCACGAGTTTCACGATGCGGTCAGTCTCATCGCAGATGAGCCGAGTCAGCAACCGGTCGTCCTCGTTAGCCGCTTGTTCGAGAAGCTGTGCGGCGCCGCGGATACCGGAGAGCGGATTCTTGATCTCGTGCGCCAGCAGGGCCCCTAGCGCCGTAATGGACCGGGCGGCCCCGCGATGGGTCAGCTGACGGTTCATCTTATCGGCAATCGTCCGCTCCTGGAGCATGACGATCACGTTGTCGCTGTCATCGCCAAGGGGGCATGCCGAGACGTCCACGATCCGCTCGGCGCCGAGGCGCGGGCTGCCGATATCGACCCGATGCTCACTGACGCTGGAGCCCCTCTGGCGAACATCCTCGACCAGCGCCAGGACCGGCGAGCCGAAGGGCATCAGGTCGCTCAGCTTCTGCCGCTGCATCATGCGCAGGCTCATCTCGAAGAACGACTCGGCCGCCGCATTGGCATGCGCGATCCGATGCTCCGGCCCCACCGTGAGGACAGGAATCGGCAGGGCATTCATGATCAGGTCGTTGATGGGAAGAGCCGTCATGCCGCCTCTCGCTCCAGGCAGCGGTAGAGCGAGCGCAACAAGGCGATCACAGTTTTCGGCTCCTCCGAAGTGACTAGCCCCATGCGAACCTCTGGAGCCACCTGGAAGCCTGAGGCGAGCGCCACATCCGCATAGGCCGCGAGGTGCTTACGGGCATGGCGGATACCGGTCTTTTCTCCGTAGAGAGAAAGCAGCCCCTCGTAATGCTCAACGGCGATGGCCGTCATCTCCTTCGGCGTCGGATCGGGAATGGTACGGCCCTGCAGGGCAGCGCCAATCTGGCCGACGAGCCAGGGGCGTCCCACGGCCGAACGACCGATCATCACGGAAGTCGCTCCGGAAGCAGCCAGACAGCGTCGCGCCTCCTCAAAAGAGCCGATATCGCCGTTGGCGATCACCGGAATGCGAACCGCCTCCATGACCGGCGCGATGGCGCTCCAGTCGGCCCGTCCCTTATAGAACTGTTGGCGGGTGCGGCCATGGACCGTCACAGCCTTGACGCCAAGGCTCTCGGCTCTGCGGGCGAGGTCCGGCGCATTGACTGACTGGTGGTCCCAGCCGAGTCGCATCTTCACCGTCACCGGGACGCTGGCGGCCTGTACCGTCGCCTCGATCAGACGAGCCGCGTGGTCCAGATCACGCATGAGGGCCGATCCGGCATAGCCGCCGATGACCCTCTTGGCCGGGCATCCCATGTTGATATCGATGATGCGAGCCCCGGCCCCTTCAGCTACCCGAGCGGCCTCCGCCATCCAACGGGGTTCGCAGCCGGCGAGCTGAACGACATGCGGTTCGATCCCGGCCCCCTCGGCGCGCAGCTGAGCTTCTTCAGAGCCTCGAACCAGCTCGTCAGATGCCACCATCTCGGACACGACAAGCCCGGCTCCCAAACGCTTGGCGATGCGCCGAAATGCAACATCGGTCACGCCCGAAAGTGGTGCAAGGATGGCATTGCTTTCCACCTTCACCGATCCGATGGCAAAACCGTTGGAGCCTATTTTTTGATCAAGTTCCATTGTGCTCATTTAGTAGCCATATTGAGCCAGTGTGCAAGCTTTTCTCAGCGGGAGTTTGCCTTCTCCCTCCGTCGCGGTAAGGAGAGCGCCTGTTGCGGAGAGCCTTCCCGATGTCAGTTGCAGCCCTCATCGTTGCCGCAGGGCGCGGATCACGAGCGGGAGACGGATTCCCGAAGCAATATAGGGACCTTGAAGGACAATCGGTTCTGGCTCGGACACTCTTCCGCTTCCTCTCACATCCTGAGGTTGATCGGGTCCTCGTCGTGATCCACCCGGACGACCGGGATCTCTATGAGGCAAGCATCGGGGCCTTAGCACCCCTGCCGCCGACACTTCAGCCATGCGTCTATGGCGGCGAAACGCGCCAGGATTCGGTACGAAATGGCCTGGAGGCTCTGGCTGCATCAACCCCAGACATCGTGCTCGTTCACGATGCCGCTCGCCCCTTTGCAAGCCCGGAACTCATCGATAGAGCGATTCAGGCCGCGCAACGCTGGGACGCAGCGGTTCCCGGGACAGCCGTGACCGATACAATCAAGGTGATCAGCCGCCAGTCGGAGGTGGTCTCGACCCCCGACAGAGCGAGCCTCAGGGCCGTGCAGACACCGCAAGCGTTTCAATTTGTCTTGCTGCTCAACGCTCACCGCAAAGCAGCAGCAGCGGGCCTCCAGGCCTTCACCGACGATGGTGCCCTCGCCGAATGGGCCGGGATGCCGGTTCATGTCTTCGAGGGGGAGAGCGCGAATATCAAGCTTACGCACCCGGCAGACTTTGCTGAGGCCGAGCGGCGATTGGGAGGTTCATTGGTGACTCATATCACTAAGCTTGGCACAGGCTTCGATGTCCATGCTTTCGGGGACGGAGATCATATCTGGCTCGGCGGCATCAGGGTGCCCCACGACCAGGGCGTGATCGCTCATTCGGATGGCGACGTGATCCTGCACGCCCTCACCGACGCCATTCTAGGCGCCCTCGCCGATGGCGACATCGGCACGCATTTCCCTCCGAGCGATCCGCAATGGCGTGGCGCCTCCTCGGACCGGTTTCTGGCCCATGCGGTTGGCTTGGTGCGGGAGCGCGGCGGCATCGTCGACCACCTCGACACCACGCTCCTCTGCGAGAAGCCACGCCTTGGCCCGCACAGGGAGGCCATGAGGCAGCGCATCGCCGAGATCGCCGGGCTCCACGTCGATCAGGTTTCGCTCAAGGCGACCACCACCGAGAAGCTCGGCTTCACGGGTCGCAGCGAAGGCATCGCCGCTCAGGCCGCCGCAACCATCCGCCTGCCGGAGGCGAACCCATGACCCTGGACCTCAGAGGCCGCGCCGCTACCCTTCTCGATGCTTATCGCCAGAAGGGACTGAAGATCGCCACGGCCGAATCTTGCACCGGGGGGCTGGTCGCCGCTCTTCTGACCGAAATCTCCGGTTCCTCGGCGGTGGTGGAGCGCGGCTTCGTCACCTATTCGAACGAGGCGAAGGCTGAGATGATCGGCGTTGCTGCCGATTTGATCGCCGCCTATGGGGCGGTGAGCGAGCCTGTCGCCCGAGCCATGGCCGAGGGAGCGCTCGCTCATTCCCGAGCGGACGTAGCAGTAGGGATTACCGGTGTTGCAGGCCCGACCGGCGGAACGGCGACGAAGCCTGTGGGCCTCGTCCATTTCGGCTTGGCACGCAAAGGGTCCCCGACCCTCCATCTGGAGCGCCGCTATGGCGATCTGGGACGGGAGAATGTGAGACGCCGTGCAGTGGAGGATGCTTTGTCGCTGCTGGAACAGGCCATCGGCTGATCAGGCGCGGGCCTGGGACGGCACCCCATAGATTTCGTCAGCCCGCACCTCGAAGGCCTCGGTGAACTTGCGGAAGGCTTTATCGAAGACGCTGCCCATAAGGAGCCCGAGGGCGAAGCTCTTGAACTCGTAATTGATGTAGAACTCAACCTCGCAGCCTCTGGGTACCTCGCGGAAGGTCCAGCGGTTCTCGAGATACTTGAACGGCCCGTCAACGTACTCGACCGTGATCTTCCGGCGGGGATCGTCCAGGGTCACCCGGGTGGTAAAGCTCTCGCTGATGGCTTTGTAACCCACCGACATGGTGGCCACGAGCGTCTCGATGCCCTCCCCGCTCTGGACGCGGCGCATGACGCGAAGATCCTCGCACAGGGGCAGGAACTCCGGATAGCGTTCCACATCGGCCACAAGGGCGAACATCTGAGCGGGTGTATGCTTCACGGTCCGGGTGGTGCGGAAAGTCGGCATGGCTCAGGCGGCCTCTCTGAAGGTTGCAAGCTCGGCCTCCAGGGCCGGAATGTCGGATCGGGAGCGAAGGATGTAAACGCGCTGGTCGGGGCGCAGGCGCTCCAGCATGCGGGCGGTCTTCGGTCGCATCTTGTCAGGATAGGACCAGATCCAGCGCAGGAAGGACCAATCGAAGCGCTCCGGTCCGGCGGAACCCAAGTCGGGGCGCGTTCTCCCGTAATGTCTGGCCACCCGCCAAAGCACGCGCAGCATGCATTGCCAGCGCGGCAGGTCGAGCCAGACAATAGCGGTGGCGCGGGGCACGCGGATGTCGAAGGTGCTGGCGTAGTTCCCGTCCATGACCCAGGCCGGGCGCGCGGCGAGCAGTTTGACGCGCTCGCGCCAATCCGGCTTGGTCGGTGTAGTCCAACCCGGCCCGAAATACTCCCGATCAAGATGGATCAGCGGCAGGTGGAGGCGCTCGGCAAGCCCGCTCGCCAGGGTGCTCTTGCCCGCGCCCGGGCTGCCGATGACCAGAATGCGCTGCATGCCTCGTCCGGTTCGTTAGCCGAGCTTCGCGAGACGGGCCGCCTTCAGCTTGGCAAAATCCTCACCTGCGTGATGCGAGGAACGCGTCAGCGGGGTCGAGGAGACTAGGAGGAAACCCTTGGCATAGGCCGTGGTTTCATAAGCCTTGAACTCGTCCGGCGTGACGAAGCGGATCACCTGATGGTGCTTCTTGGTCGGCTGAAGATACTGGCCGATGGTCATGAAATCCACGTCTGCCGAGCGCAGGTCGTCCATGAGTTGGAGAACCTCGTTCCGCTCCTCGCCAAGCCCAACCATGATGCCGGACTTGGTGAAGATGGTCGGGTCCAGCTCCTTCACCTGCTGCAGCAGGCGGATGGAGTGGAAGTAGCGGGCGCCGGGGCGGACCTTCAGGTATTTCGACGGGACCGTCTCGAGATTGTGGTTGAACACGTCGGGCTTGGCCGCGACCACAATCTCCAGCGCACCGGGCTTCCTGAGGAAGTCCGGGGTGAGGATCTCGATGGTGGTCTTCGGCGAGCGGGCCCGGATGGCATGGATCACATCGGCGAAGTGCTGCGCGCCCCCGTCAGCAAGATCGTCCCGGTCCACGGAGGTGATGACCACGTGCTGAAGGCCGAGTTTCTCCACGGCCTTGGCCACACTCTCCGGCTCGTTGGGGTCGAGTGCTTGCGGCAGGCCCGTCTTCACGTTGCAGAAGGCACAGGCCCGGGTGCAGGTATCCCCCATGATCATGAAGGTGGCGTGCTTCTTCTCCCAGCACTCGCCGATATTGGGGCAGCCGGCCTCCTCGCAGACCGTCACGAGCTTGTTCTCGCGCACGATCCGGTTGGTCTCGGCCCATTTGGGCGAGCCCGGCGCCTTCACGCGGATCCACTCGGGCTTGCGCTGTTGAACCGGCTGGTCCGGCCGGTGCGCCTTCTCCGGGTGGCGAGGGCGCTGATCCTTGTTCAGAAGGTCGAGAACGACAGCCATGAAGCGAAACCTTTGGGGCGAAGGGATCCCGCCCCTTCCTGACATGCGCCTGATTTAAGGCTTTCGAGGCTCAATCGCAAATGCTCAGATCGCGGGGCAGGCTTTCCTTTCAAGCCTTCTGCCGGCTTCTTTGATCTGCCAGGGCATTAAGGAGAGGATTGCGAGCGGCAACTTCTGAGCTTCTGCCTGAACCGAAGACCCCGATACCCGTTACTAGCCTATTCATTCCAAGGTGTTGGGACATAGACTTATGAATCGGACGTCGGAGCGGAACGGGTTCGTGGCGGTTCCACCCGCTGAACAGATCCTGGATGCTCTGGCCGGTCCGGTAGCCGTCCTCGACCAGTCCGGCACAATCATTGCTGTGAACCAGGCGTGGCGTGATTTCGGCCGGACCAACAGCGGCAAGGACGTTCGGCATGTGGGAACGAGCTATTTCGACATCTGCGATCGCACCATCGGGGTAGAAGCGGCCTGTGCGAAGGCCGCCGCGACAGGCATCCGATCCGTTCTGGCGGGTCAGCCAGCCTTCTCACTCGAATATCCATGCCATTCTCCTGCTCAAAAGCGGTGGTTCCAACTTCGCGCTTCCCGGCTGGACCATGACGGCCACGCCTATGCCATCGTGGCCCACCATGACATCACCGACCGCGTTCTGGTCGAGCAGGAGCGGCAGGCCCTCCTGGCCAAGGCTCATCAGCACCATGAGCAACTCAGGGCGCTGGCGGCAGTATCGACAAGGGTAGCGGCGGTGGATTCCCCGGAAGCCATCTTCGATGAGATCACGGAACAGGCGCGGCTCATCATCGGGGCCCATTGGGCCGCGACTCACACCCTTCCTTATGCCTTATGGCCGAGCGAACCCGTCATTGTCTCTGTTTCGGACAAGTACCGCGACTATCCTCTAGCGACCTTGGCCCAGAACGGTGCCGGCATCTACTCCCATGTCATCCAGCTGGGTTGCCCGCTTCGATTGAGCAAAGAGGAACTCAGCTCCCATCCGGATCTGCAGGACACCCATTTCGTCGAGGCCCACTCTTTGGCGCAGCTAGGCATGCTGGCCGTTCCGGTGACCGGGCCGCAGGGCGGCATGCTCGGCGTGCTCATGCTGCTGGACAAGCAGAATGGTGAATTCACGGCCGCCGATGAAGCGATCCTTATCCAGCTCGCCCAGATCGCATCGGTCTCAATCGAGAATGCCGTTCAGGCGAGAGCCGAGCGGGAAAGCCGTGAGCGGCTTTGGGCGACCCATGAGCATGCCGGCGTCGGCATCGCTGAAACCAATGCAGCCGGTCAATTTCTGACCACCAACAGGGGGCTTTCAGCCATCATCGGCTATTCCCGCAGCGAGCTTCTGAACCTGAGCATCTTCGATATCATTCACCCCGATGATGCGGAGGCCGAGGGGGCACTCTACAAACGGCAGGTTGCAGGCGAGCTGATGACGTATTCACGAGAGAAGCGCTCCATTCGAAAAGATGGTTCGAATGTCTGGCTGAATGTGTCGTCGACGGCTGTCTTCAACGAGCAAGGACGCTTTCAGTACAGCGTGCGGGTCATCCAGGATATCGATGAGAGAAAACGGTTCGAGCAACGCCAGGCCTTGCTGGTCCGGGAACTTCATCACCGGGTGCGCAACACCCTGGCTGTCGTTCAGGCTCTGGCGACCGCGACATCGCGTACGACAACCAGCATCCGGGACTTCAACCGCTCCTTCTCGTCACGGATTGCCGCCCTTGCAAAGACGCAGACCCTCCTGACGGAGGATTACTGGCAGACGGCTCCTTTGCGGGAGATGCTGCAATGTGAGCTTCAACCTTTCTGGGCAAAGAAGAATGAGCGCTTCAGGCTGGAGGGGCCCGACGTGAATCTCTCGGCGGATCTCGCCATCCCCCTGAGCATGGCCATTCACGAGCTGACGGCGAATGCGACGAGATATGGAGCCTTGTCCGTGCGCAAAGGGTGCGTCGCCGTCAATTGGGAGCTTATTGTGGCAGAGGGCCAGAGGGAACTCCACCTCAAGTGGGTGGAACAGAATGGCCCTCCGGTCGAGCCGCCGGAGCACAGCGGGTTCGGGTCACTCCTCCTTGAGCGCATTCTGCCGGCGCAGTGTCATGCAAGAGCAAGTTTGGCTTTCGATCCGTCCGGGCTCCAGTACGAGATTCACATGCCCCTGATCACGCAGCGGACCGTGCCCGAGTATTGACCCTGAAAGGTCGGTTCTCTTTCGCCCGTTCAGCCCGTACTCCGCGCATATTCCTCGACGAGCTGGGCATAGCGCTCCATCGGCGGCAGTTTCTCGAAGCTGTGAGCCGCCGGCGTCCTGGCCCAAGGCAGCGCCTCGCTGGTGTAGGTTTCGATAAAGGGCGCGTAGCCCTTTGCATCATCGAACATCGTCGCGCGAACATTGACGAACTCGTCAAGGCCCTCCGGTCGCGTGAACAGCCAGCTCATGCAATGCGGGCAGAAGAAGTGCCGGGTCGCGCCGTGAAGGCCGCCGATCACCGGCTCGCCCTGAATCACCTCAAAACTGTCGCTGGAGTAGAGAGCGCTCAAGGAAAAGGCGCTGGCCGTCATGCGTTGGCAGCCGGTGCAGTGGCAGGCCATAGTGATGATGGGGCGACCATGGGCGCGGAACCTCACTTGCCCACACCGGCACCCGCCTTCCCGCACACTGTCCTTATCCGCCATGGCTCCCCTCCCTGTGCTAGAGAGCGAAGCCTGCCGCTTAGCCGGCAGCCCTGTCAATGGAATGCGATGAGGTTCGCTCAAACGATCATGGCCGGGACAAGCCCGGCCATGATGGTACCTCTAACCAGCGTGATCTGAGCCGCGACCAGATCAGATGTGGATCACGCGTCCGTACGCATCCAGGACGCTCTCGTGCATGGTTTCCGAGAGGGTCGGGTGCGGGAAGACAGCGTGGATCAGCTCCTCTTCCGTGGTCTCCAGGTTCATGGCGATCACATAGCCCTGGATCAGCTCAGTCACCTCGGCGCCGACCATGTGGGCGCCGAGCAGCTGGCCGGTCTTCTTGTCGAAGATCGTCTTGACGAGGCCGTCAGGCTCGCCAAGCGCAATCGCCTTGCCGTTGCCGATGAAGGGGAAGCGCCCGACCCTGATGTCGAAGCCTTGCTCCTTGGCCTTGGCCTCGGTGAGACCGACTGAGGCCACCTGCGGGTTGCAGTAGGTACATCCCGGGATCTTCGCCTTGTCCATGGCATGGGTGTGCATGCCCTTGATGGTCTCGACGCAGATCACGCCCTCGTGCTCGGCCTTGTGCGCCAGCATGGGGGGACCGGCCACGTCGCCGATGGCGTAGATGCCGGGCACGTTGGTGCGGCCCAATCCGTCCGTCACCACGACGCCGCGTTCGATCTTCACGCCGACCTTCTCGAGGCCGAGATTCTCGATATTGCCGACGACGCCGACGGCGGAAATCATCCGCTCGGCGGTGATCGTCTGCGTGGTCTTTCCGTCGTCGATGGTGGCCGTGATGGAGTTTGCGCTCTTTTCCACCTTCGTGACCTTCGCGCCGGTGAGGATCTTCATCCCCTGCTTCTCGAAGCGCTTGCGGGCGAGGCCTGCAATCTCCGCATCCTCGACGGGCAGGATCTGCGGCATCACCTCGATCACCGTCACTTCCACGCCCATGGTGCGGTAGAAGGAGGCGAACTCGATGCCGATGGCGCCCGAGCCCATGACGATCAGCGACTTCGGCATGGCGGGCGGCACCATAGCCTCGAAATAGGTCCAGATCAGCTTGCCGTCCGGCTCGATGCCGGGCAATGCGCGGGGGCGCGCACCGGTGGCGACGATGATGTGCTTGGCCGCATAGGTGCCGGGCTCCAGCACGCCCTTCGGCACCGGGTTCTGCGGCTGCATGGCGGGCTTCTTCGGCGCCGTCACCACGACCTCGCCGGGCTTCGAGATCGACGCCTCACCCCAGATCACATCGACCTTGTTCTTCTTGAGCAGCATGCCCACGCCGCCGTTGAGCCGGCCCGACACGCCGCGCGAACGCTGCACGATGGCCGCTGCGTCAAAGCCGATGCCCTGCGCGGACAGGCCGTAATCCTTGGCATGTTCCATGTAGTGATAGATTTCGGCCGAGCGCAGCAACGCCTTGGTCGGGATGCAGCCCCAGTTGAGGCAGATGCCGCCCAGATGCTCGCGCTCCACGACCGCGGTCTTGAACCCGAGTTGCGCCGCGCGGATCGCCGCCACATAGCCCCCAGGGCCGCCGCCGATGACGATGATGTCGTATTGGTTTGCCATGGTGTCAGTTCCCTTGCGCGTACTGCGCGATGCCGTGACCGAAGGACCAGTTTTCCTTTTCGACTTCGATCAGGTTGATAAACACATCCTCGGGACGAAGGCCGGGCTCCGTCTCCAGCTTCTCGACGATCCTCTTGAAGAGAGTCTTCTTCTGCTCGACGGTCCGTGTATTGCTGACCGTGATCTGGATGATGACGAGATCGTCGCTTCGCTGAATGTCGAGATAATTTGCACCATAGAAGAAGTTGCCTTCTTCGTGCTCGCTGATGGTGACGAAAAGGTCGCCCTCAGGAACGTTGAAGGCCTCACGCAACGCGAGATAGACCCCGTTGGCTAGCGCCTTGCGATAGGCGGCGGGCTTGCCCTTCTGAAGCGAGATGCGGATGAGCGGCATGAAGCCTCCCTATCGGCCAAAAGTGAATGGCCGGGACTAGCCCGGCCATGACGTCGATTAAACCAGCATCCCCATCGGGCTCTCGATGAGCTGCTTGAAGGCGGCCAGCAGTTCCGCACCGAGTGCGCCGTCGACCACGCGGTGGTCGCAGGAGAGCGTCACGGTCATGGCCTGCACGACGGCGGGAGCGCCGTTTTTCACCACGACCCGGTTTTCGCCGGCGCCGACCGCCAGGATCGTACCCTGCGGCGGGTTTATCACGGCTTGGAAGTTTTTGATGCCGAACATGCCAAGATTTGAGACCGCCGTGGAACCGCCCTGGTATTCTTCCGGCTTCAGGCGGCGGTTGCGGGCGCGGCCCGCCATGTCTTTCACCTCGGCCGAGATAGCGGTGAGCGTCTTGGTCTCAGCCTTGCGGACCACCGGCGTGAACAGGCCGCCCTCAATGGCAACCGCCACGCCCACATCCGAATGCTTCATCTTCAGGATGCGGTCCTCGGCCCAGACCGCATTGGCGGCGGGCACGCGCTGGAGTGCGATGGCCAGCGCCTTGATGACGAAGTCGTTGACCGAGAGCTTGTAGGTGGGCTTGCCGTCCTTGTCCTTAGCCGCAGCCGCGTTGATCTGCTCGCGCAGGGCCATGAGGGCATCGAGTTCGCAATCCAGCGACAGGTAGAAATGCGGCACCGTCTGCTTCGACTCGACAAGCCGCTTGGCGATGGTCTTGCGCATGCCGTCGAGCGGCACTTCCTCGTAGGTGCCGGCCTCGAACATGGCCTTGACCTGTTCGGCGCCCATGCTCTGAGCCAGTTGTGGTGCTGCCGGTTTGGCCGCCGTCGCCGGGGCCGCCGCAGCGGCAGGAGTCGGAGCAGGCTTCGCGCCGCCACCCTGGAGCGCTGCGCGCACATCCTTCTCGACCACGCGGCCATGAGGGCCCGAGCCTTGAATCGACGCGATGTCGACACCAGCCTCGCGGGCAATACGCTTGGCGAGCGGCGAGGCGAAGACGCGGCCGCCGGATGCCTGCGGCTGCCCTGCCCCATCGGGCTTGGCGGCTGTCGCAGGCCCCTGAGGCGCTTGATCGACGCGGGCGTAAGACATGTGGGCGTTGGGGTCGCCCTGAACGGTGTTGGCCTGCGGCGGGGGCGCGGCTGCCGGCGCAGCGGGAGCCGGAGCGGCTTCCGCCTTCGGTGCTGGCGCCGGAGCGCCACCGGATGCCGGAGCTGTGACGCTCTTCGGATCCTCACCCTCGGCGGCAATCAGCGCGATGAGCTGGTTGACGGGGACGTCGGCCGTACCTTCAGGCACCACGATCTTGGCGAGGATGCCTTCGTCCACCGCCTCCACTTCCATGGTGGCCTTGTCGGTTTCGATCTCGGCGATCACATCGCCGGACTTCACCGTGTCGCCTTCCTTCTTCAACCACTTGGCAAGGTTGCCCTTTTCCATGGTGGGAGACAGGGCGGGCATCAGGATATTGATGGGCATGGCGTTGATAGATCCTGACTTGAAGTTAAATCTTAGGTCGCATTCTCTGATCGGAAAACCGGCATCCACTTTTCCGGAGAGTGGTCAGTTAATCGCCTGCGTCGAGCCGGGATCGCTCGGATCATCCAGCTCGGCCTGAATGCCGGCGGCGATCTCGGCCAGAGCCTCCTCTTCGGAGAACTCCGTTTCCATGGCGTAGACGCGCGCGGCGTGACGGGCGAGATCCACCAGGAGCACGCCCCAGGTGAACGGATCGTCGAAGGCGCGGCGGAGCGCGATGCTCACCTCGCCATCGACCACCGAAGCCCTCAGGATCTCGACGCCGCCCTTTTCGAGGACGTCAGGCGGAACGTTGAGAGCTTCGAACTTCCGTTCTGTCATGAGGTCACCTGTAGCAAACGGCCTTCGCCGCCTGCACGACTTCGGCCACGTTCGGCAGCGCGAGCTTCTCGAGGTTGGCCGCATACGGCATCGGAACGTCCTTGCCGGTGACGCGGATCACGGGTGCGTCGAGATAATCGAACGCGTTCTCCATGATGCGCGCGACGATCTCGGCGCCCACGCCCGATTGCGGGAAACCTTCTTCCACCGTGATGCAGCGGCCGGTCTTCATGACCGAAGCGACGATGGTGTCGGTATCCATCGGGCGGATGGTGCGAAGATCGATGACCTCGGCGTCGATGCCTTCCTTCTCCAGCTCCTGGGCGGCCTTGAGGGCGTATGTCATGCCGATGGAGAAGGACACGATGGTCACGTCCTTGCCCTCGCGATGGATGCGCGCCTTGCCGATCGGCACCGTGAAATCGTCGAGCTTCGGCACCGGGAAGGACTGCCCGTAGAGGATCTCGTTCTCCAGGAAGACGATCGGGTTCGGATCGCGGATGGCGCTCTTGAGGAGCCCCTTCGCGTCAGAAGCCGTATAGGGAGCGACAACCTTGAGACCGGGAACGTTCGAGTACCAGGCAGCATAGTCGTGGCTGTGCTGCGCACCGACACGGGCTGCCGCGCCGTTGGGGCCGCGGAACACGATCGGCGCACCGAGCTGGCCGCCGGACATGTAGAGGGTCTTGGCCGCTGAGTTAATGATCTGGTCAATCGCCTGCATGGCGAAGTTGAAGGTCATGAACTCGACGACGGGGCGCAGCCCCGTGAAGGCCGCGCCGACGCCGACGCCCGCAAAACCGTGCTCGGTGATGGGCGTGTCGATGACGCGCTTGGCGCCAAATTCCTGCAGCAGGCCCTGAGTAACCTTGTAGGCGCCCTGGTATTCGGCCACCTCTTCGCCCATGACGAAGACGGATCCGTCCTTGCGCATTTCCTCGGCCATGGCGTCGCGAAGGGCTTCGCGGACGGTCATGTTGACGAGTTCAGTGCCTTCGGGGATCTCCGCCATGGCGTTATAGCTGGTGCGGTTCGTGATCACCGAGGGAGCCGCCGGGGTCGAGACATCAGCCTGTTGCGGGCGCTCTGCCGGAGCCGGACGATCAGCCAATCCCTCAGCCTGGATGTCAGGCGTCGGTGCGGGCTGAGCTTCAGGCGCGGAGGCGGCCGGGGCCTTCGCGGAAGAGGCGGCAGCCGACACGTCCTCACCCTCGCCCGCGAGGATCGCGATGGGGGTGTTCACGGCCACATTGTCGGTGCCGTCGGACACGAGGATCTTGGCCAGGACGCCCTCATCGATCGCCTCGACCTCCATGGTCGCCTTGTCGGTCTCGATCTCGGCCAGCACGTCGCCGGGCTTGACCTGATCGCCCTCTTTTTTCAGCCACTTGGCCAGTTTGCCCTGCTCCATGGTCGGCGAGAGGGCAGGCATGAGAATATCGATCGCCATTAAAAGACCTGTTTTGATTGTCGCAGCGGCGAGATTCAGGGAGAAGCGGCGCGGGTGCGCCGCTTAGAGGAGGATGTCGGTGTAAAGCTCGGACGGATCGGGCTCCGGATCGTGCGTGGCGAACTCCGCCGCCTCGTTGACGATCTCGCGCACCCGGCTGTCGATGGCCTTCAACTCGTCCTCGGACAGCTTCCAGCCTTCCAGAAGGCGGCGGCGCACCTGCTCGATCGGGTCGTGCTCCTCGCGCATGCGGGTCACTTCGTCCTTCGTGCGGTATTTCGCCGGGTCGGACATGGAGTGGCCGCGATAGCGATAGGTCTGCATCTCGAGGATGTACGGCCCCTTACCCGAGCGAGCATGCTCGATGGCGCGCTGGCCGGCGGCGTAGACCGCGCGGATGTCCATACCGTCCACCTGCTCACCGGGAATGCCGAAGGACACGCCGCGCTTCGAGAAATCGGTCTGAGCCGAGGCACGAGACACCGCCGTGCCCATGGCGTAGCGGTTGTTCTCGATCACATAAACCACAGGCAGCTTCCAGAGCTGCGCCATGTTGAAGCTCTCGTAGACCTGGCCCTGGTTGGCGGCACCGTCACCGAAATAGGTGAGGCAGACATTGCCGTTCTCACGGTAGTGATTGGCAAATGCGATGCCGGTGCCCAGCGACACCTGTGCGCCGACGATGCCATGGCCGCCATAGAAATGTTTCTCCTTGGAGAACATATGCATGGAGCCGCCCTTGCCTTTCGACAGGCCGCCGCGACGTCCGGTCAACTCGGCCATGACGCCCTTCGCGTCCATGCCGCAGGCGAGCATGTGACCGTGATCACGATAGCCGGTGATCACTTGGTCGCCCTCTTTCGTCGCCATCTGCATGCCGACCACGACGGCTTCCTGGCCGATATAGAGATGGCAGAAACCGCCGATAAGGCCCATGCCGTACATCTGGCCGGACTTCTCCTCGAAGCGCCGGATCAGAAGCATCTCGTTGTAGGCAGACAGGTCCTGATTCTTATCGAATTGTGGGGAATTAGGAGCAGCTCCGCGAATGGAGCCTTTAGTGGAAGTGGTCTTGTTAGCCGCGCCAGTACCAGCACGACCCGCCTTGCGGGCAGCAACAGCCATCGGGTCCTCCGAAGGGTTTCCTCGACGAAAGTTGTAGCGCAGACGAGCCGGGAAATCGAGTGGGCTAAAAGCCGTTTTGCGCTGCACAATGAAATGCGCAAGCTCTTATAAATACAGAGTAAATTGAAGTTAACTTGAATTGAGTTAAGCAGAACTTTTGGGCTATGCTTAATCAGGGGCCTGTGATGATGACAAGGTCGTTCTTATGCACACGTCCTAACATTACGCGCGCTCTTTCCTCGAGCAGATCCCTGTCGATCTGATCGCTTCGCAACAAGGCGATGCGGCGCTCCCAGTCGGAGCGCTGAGTCTTCAAACCCGTAAGCTCACTAGAAAGTTCGGCCACCTGAGCTTCATATTTTTGCCGAGCCTCGATACCGCGTGCACCGCTATGGGCATGGTGCACGAAGTAGCCAGCCACTGCCGCCGAAATGCTATAAAGCACCAGCGGGATCAGAAATCGTCGTGCGCGTCTGCGGATTACCATGGGGATGAGTCTTACATTCACATGGTTAAGGAGGTGTTAGGGACGCACCTTGCCTGTCATCACCAGCCTTGTGCCGGTGATCTCGATTGCACAGCGCCTTTCTGAATCGAGATGGCCGGGACGAGCCCGGCCATGACGAGAAATGATGAACGTAAAAACTCGGCCTATATGATCAGGCCAGCGCCTTCAACGCGGCACGTCCTGCGTAGTGCGCCTGCGAGCCTAGCTCCTCCTCGATGCGAATGAGCTGGTTGTACTTCGCCAGTCTGTCTGAGCGGGCAAGCGAGCCGGTCTTGATCTGCCCGCAATTCGTCGCCACCGCGAGATCCGCGATGGTGGAATCCTCCGTCTCGCCCGAGCGGTGAGACATGACGGCGGTGTAGCCAGCCCGATGGGCCATGTCGACAGCGGCCAGGGTCTCGGTAAGAGAGCCGATCTGGTTGACCTTCACGAGCAGCGAGTTGGCGACGCCCTGCTTGATGCCCTGCGACAGGCGGTTCACGTTGGTGACGAAAAGATCGTCTCCCACGAGCTGGCACTTGGAGCCAACCAAGTCGGTCACGGCCTTCCAGCCCTCCCAATCGTCCTCGGACATGCCGTCCTCGATGGTGGCGATGGGATAGGCGGAGACGAGCTTCGCGAGGTACTCGGCCTGCTGCTGCGGGCTGAGTGTCTGGCCGGTGCCCTCATAATGGTAAGCGCCGTTCTTGAAGAACTCGGTGGCCGCGCAATCGAGGCCGATCACCATGTCCTTGCCCGGCTCGTAGCCGGCCTGCTCGATGGACTTCATGATGAAGTCGAGGGCCGCTTCGGCGGAAGGCAGGTTCGGAGCGAAACCACCCTCGTCGCCCACATTTGTGTTGTGGCCGGCATCCTTCAGGGCCTTCTTGAGGGTGTGGAACACCTCGGCGCCCATACGGACGGCCTCGGCGAGCGTCGGCGCGCCAACCGGAAGGATCATGAATTCCTGGAAGTCGATGGGATTGTCCGCATGCGCGCCGCCATTGATGATGTTCATCATCGGCACCGGCAGAACGCGGGCCTGCGTGCCGCCGACGTAGCGGTAGAGAGGCAAAGTGGAAGCTTCCGCCGCGGCCTTGGCGACCGCCAGCGAGACGCCCAGGATGGCGTTGGCGCCGAGGCGTGCCTTGTTCAGGGTGCCGTCGAGCTCGATCATCGTCTCGTCGATGGCGACCTGCTCTTCCGCATCCATGCCGCCGATGGCATCCAGGATTTCGTTGTTCACCGCGTCGACGGCCTTGAGCACGCCCTTGCCGAGATAGACCTTCTTGTCGCCGTCTCGCAGCTCGACCGCCTCATGGGCGCCGGTGGAGGCACCGGAGGGCACGGCGGCGCGGCCCATGGAGCCGTCTTCGAGGGTGACATCCACCTCGACGGTGGGGTTGCCTCGGCTGTCGAGAATCTGGCGGGCGAAGACGTCGATGATCGCTGTCATAAGGCAGGCTCCTGCTGGCTGAAGTGCGGCCGGGGCAGCCCGGAAGCGGGTGCGGCCTCAAGTCATGGATTGGCTTATTGACCGAAATACCCAGGTGAGCAAGGACGGCAAGAGCTTCCTTTTCTCGATCCAAGGCGAAATCATATGACGGAACCCACTCTCCAGCTCGGTCAGGCAAGCGCCCTCCCCGATTCTCCGGAAGCCGCGCAGCTCGACCGGGTGCCGAACCCGCATCCCGATACCGACTACCTGGCCCGTTTCACCGTGCCGGAATTCACCTCGCTCTGCCCGGTAACGGGACAGCCGGACTTCGCGATCCTGGTGATCGACTACGCGCCCGGGCCCTGGCTCGTCGAATCGAAGTCGCTGAAGCTCTACATGCACAGCTTCCGCAACCATGGCGCCTTCCATGAGGATTGCACGGTGGCCATCGGAAAGCGCCTCGCCGACCTTTTGGAGCCCCGTTATCTGCGCATCGGCGGTTATTGGTATCCCCGTGGCGGCATCCCGATCGACGTTTTCTGGCAGACAGGCGATCTGCCGAAGAACCTCTGGCTGCCCGACCAGGGCGTCGCCCCCTACCGGGCGCGTTGAACGGCTGGTCGAGTCAGGACATAAGAGGCGGTAAGGCCGACACCCAGGATGATCAGGGCGGCAACGGATGTTGCCCCGGTCAGTCCGATATTGCGCAACCCAAAGCCCATCAGCACGACGCCCAGGGCCTGCCCGCAGAAGAACGAGAAGGCGTGGAGTGCGACAGCAGAAGCACGGGCGCCCGGCGCCACCTCGGTCACCTGGGCCTGGAAGGTATTGTGGAGCATGTAGAAGCCTAGCCCCAGGAAGAGCATGGCGGCGGCATCGAGTTTCCAATCGCCGCCCAGCCCGAGCATGACGAGCGCAGCGCCAGCGGAGAAGCCGCCGCCTACGAGAATGCGGCTGATGCCGAGCCGCTTCAGCATCCAGCCGATGAGTGTAGAGAAGACAAGCCCGCCGATGGCGAAACCGCCAAGGGCGAAGCCGGCCTCAGTGGCGCCACCGCCGCCCCTCTCCTCGAGCAAGGGCGCCACATAGGGGAAGATGCCGAAAATGGCGATGGCCTCAACGAAGACGAGGCTGAAGAGAGTCAGCGCGCGGGAGTTGGACAGGATTTCCCGGTAGCGCAGGAGCGCGCTTCGCAAATCGAACTGACCTCCTGCCACGGCTCCCCTGAATCCGATGACGGTCGCGGCGAGAGCCAGGGCGATCATGAAGGTCGAGAGAGTGAAAACACCCCGCCATCCAACCCATTCCGCCAGCAGCCCGGCAAAGGAGGACCCAGCGAGCTGGCCCATAATGACCGCGACCATATACCGGCTCAAAGCGACCTGACGTTGAGCGATTTCAACCCTGTCGCCGATCAGGGCGATGGAGAGTGGAATGGATCCGCCGGCAGCGGCACCGGCAATGATGCGAAGCGTGAAGAGTGTCGAAGGATCAGGCGCGAAGATGGAGCAGGCCAGGGCCAGGAAGAGCACCGCCAGAGCCACCTTCATCACACGCTCTTTGCCGAGTGCGTCGCCCACCGGCCCCAGGATGGGTTGAATAAAGGCATAGGGCAGCGCGAAAGCGGCTGAGAGGAGGGCAATAGTCTGCGGCGTGGAGCTCAGATCCCGGGCAATGATGCCCACCATCGGCTCGATGGCACGGCCGGAGAAAGTGCTGGCGAAGCCGCTGGCGGCAAGAATCAGGATCAGATTGCGGGACGACATGGACACCTGACGGATGAACCGTGGAGAGAGCTTTTGCTTCCTATCACGATCATACCGTTACGCGAGCGGCGGGAATGCACACCTGCCCTCACGATGGCACATGGAAGGGTCAGGCGCTAAACGGGCCGGTTCTTAGCCAGGGCATCGAAGGCTTTGAGTTTAGCGAGCAGCGCCTCAAGCTCTTTCAGCGGCACCATGTTTGGCCCGTCCGAGGGGGCCTTATCCGGATCCTGGTGCGTCTCGATGAAGACGCCGGCAACGCCCACCGCGACGGCCGCACGGGCGAGAACCGGGACGTATTCCCGTTGGCCGCCTGAGGTCGCGCCTTTGCCGCCGGGCTGCTGCACGGAGTGAGTGGCGTCGAAGATCACCGGGGCGCCGGTCTCGGCCATGATCGGCAGGGAGCGCATGTCGGACACTAGGGTATTGTAGCCGAAGGAGGCGCCGCGCTCGGTGAGCATGACGTTGGGATTGCCGGCCGCCTTCACCTTCTCGGCGACATTCGCCATATCCCACGGTGCCAGGAACTGGCCCTTCTTCACATTGACCACCCGGCCGGTCTTAGCCGCCGCGATCAGGAGATCGGTCTGGCGGCAAAGGAAAGCGGGGATCTGGAGGACGTCGACGACCTCCGCAACGGCAGCACACTGGTCATTCTCGTGCACGTCGGTGAGCACCGGCAGCCCGTATCGCTCCTTGACCTCGGCGAAGATGGCGAGCGCCTTATCGATCCCGATGCCGCGGGCGCTGGAGATCGAAGTCCGGTTCGCCTTGTCGAAGGATGATTTGTAGACGAGACCCAAGCCCAACCGTCTGGTCATCTCACTGAGAGCTGCCGCCATCTCAAGAGCATGGTCGCGGCTCTCCATGGCGCAGGGTCCGGCGATGATGCTGAGCGGAAGGTGGTTTCCAAAGCGGACAGAGCCGATCTGGACGACATTCTGGGTCTGTTTCGTATCAGTCATGGGCTGTCACTAGCCTTTTTGATCTGAAAGGCAAAGTGGCGATATGCCATGGAAGCTTCTACCTCGGAGGACGTGCCAGGCAGAAATGGAGATTCCACGAGGAAACATCAGTTTTCTCCTCTAATGGGCACAGTCGGTAATCTTCCCTTAGGTAATTAGGTAAAGAGTATTGAAGTCACTGCAAACACTAAGAAAATTTACCGATAGCGCTTGGGGGGCGCTCTCATGTCAGATCAGGACAAGATGCAGGAACTCATTGCGATCCGAACTGCCCTCGGCTTTACCCAGAGCAGGATGGCGCACGAGATCGACATGAACCTGAGGGATTACCAGGCCTTCGAGTGGGGCGAAGCCGAAATTCCGGACCTTTACCTTAGAGCGATCGAGCGGATCGCGATGCTCTATGCGGTTCGCCACGGCAACCCGATGCTGGTGCCGGCCTCCATGCGGACCGAAGCCCTGCAATTTGCCCGGATGGTCGAAGCGGAAGACTGAGCGACAGGTCGTCTGCTGACCGTCAGAACGTCATCGCGGCGGCATTGATGATGCCGGCCGATAGCGACGACGCGCCGAGGAACAGGGCAGCCGCCATCTCGCCAGCGGCAATGCGCTGCGAGAGATTGGGCATGACGATCCGCACGAGCCAGTAGACGACGATTTGCACGGCCAGAGCGACGAGGCCCCAAACGAGGCAATCGACGATGGTCTGGGCATGAACGATGGCGCTGGCGAGCGGCAACGCAAAGCCGACGAGGCTGAAGCCCAGTGCCGTTGCGGCCGAGATCACGTTCTCCCGGATCAGGGCAAACTCGTTGTGCATTGTGGCAAGCGTGTAGATGGCCAGATACAGCCCCACCAGCGCGACAGCGAGCACGAAGAAGATCAGGAAATCGGGCAAGCCCGCGAGAGAATTAGCCACGGGTAGAGTCCCCCACCGGTTGTTGTTATTCAACCACTTAAGGGAACATGGTTAACATTACGTTGGCTCGAACGCGATCGCGACGCCGAAGGCGGCACTGGCCGGCACAATGAGCCTGCTGCCAATATGCTGATAGGGAATCTCCGCCGCATCGAGCCACCGTGCCTGTCGCTGGATATCCTCGACACGGATGGCAAAGGCCACGAAGGACGGTTGGTCGAGTTCTGCCTCGATGGAACCATAGATCTCCGCGGCATCGTCGGGCGTCAAGACATCGATGTGGCCACCGTCCAATCGGAAGGACAGATCGTCCCCGTCGGAGCTTCCGGGCTGCACGCCGGTAAAGGCGTTGAGAAAATCGCGAAGCCGTTCTGGCTCCGGGGCAGCCAGGGTGACGGATGAGATCCGGGTTGCCTGATTGTCGTGGCGCTGGAACTCCGGGTTCCAGAAATTCTCTGGGTAATGCTGCTGGCACACGAAGAAACCAGCCCTGGGTGAGCGCTCGGCTGATGTGAAGGCCAACGTGAAAGCGACCTTGACCTCGCTGCCGTCGGGCCGACGTCCGCTTCGCTCGAAGTGGAAGGGCTCGAAGGACCCGATGCCCTTCTCGGCAAAGAGAGCAGCGTCAGCCTTGGCGTCCTCGCTGTCGAGGACCAGCATGGCCATACCTTCGCGGGATCGCAGATAGTCCTGAACGAAAGCACCGAAGCTGAAGGCGCTGTTCGAGTGGGGGGCTATAGCGGCGCCCTCGCCTACAGTGATCAGCTCGATGAAGGATCCGGAAAATTGAATGATCCGGTTCTCGGTGCCCCAAGGGTGCCGGTTGCGGGAACCGACCTGGAAGCCGAGACGCTGGTAAAAGTGCCCGGCCTGATCCAAGTCTTGGACAGCAACAACGTGGTGGTCGATCCGGCGGGTCATGGGGTTCGTTCCTGCTGGTCATGCCCGCAAAATGCGGGCATGACGGTCCAGGTTAACATCAAACCAGCCGGCTTTGCTCCACGGCCGCATGGATGAAGCTCTTGAAGAGCGGGTGCGGCTCGAACGGACGCGACTTCAGTTCGGGATGGTACTGCACGCCGATGAACCAGGGATGGTCTTCGTACTCGACGATCTCGGGCAGGATGCCATCGGGAGACACGCCTGAGAAGCGCAGGCCCTTCGTCTCGAGCTGGTCGCGATAAGACATGTTCACTTCATAGCGATGCCGATGGCGCTCGGAGATTTCCGTGCCGCCATAGATCTCCGCCACCTTGCTGCCGGGCTTCAGGGAGGCCTTATAGGCGCCGAGCCGCATGGTGCCGCCAAGATCGCCGGCGGCCGTGCGCTTCTCGAGTTCGTTGCCACGCAGCCACTCGGTCATGAGGCCGACAACAGGCTGTGAGGTCGGACCGAACTCGGTGGAGCTCGCCTCCTGAATGCCCGCGAGGGAGCGGGCTGCCTCGATGACAGCCATCTGCATGCCGAAGCAGATGCCGAAATACGGCACCTTGCGCTCGCGCGCGAAGCGGGCTGCCCGGATCTTGCCTTCGGCGCCGCGCTGGCCAAAGCCGCCGGGCACCATGATGCCGTGAATGCCCTCGAGGAACGGAGCCGGATCCTCGCTCTCGAAGACCTCGCTCTCGATCCACTCGAGATTCACCTTCACCTGATTGGCGATGCCGCCATGGTGAAGTGCCTCGATGAGTGACTTATAGGCGTCCTTAAGGCCGGTATATTTGCCCACCACGGCGATGGTGACTTCGCCCTCAGGGTTATGGACGCGCTCGGAAATGGTGGTCCAGCGGGACAGGTTCGGGGTCTTGGCCGTATCGAGGCCGAAGGCAGCCAGAACCTCGCTGTCGAGACCTGCTTGATGATAGGCCAGCGGCACGTCGTAGATCGAGCGGGCGTCCCGCGCCTCGATCACGGCGGTCTCGCGCACGTTGCAGAACAGGGCGAGCTTGCGGCGCTCGTCCTTCGGGATCTCGCGGTCGGTCCGGCAGAGCAGGATGTCGGGCTGGATGCCGATGGAGCGCAGTTCCGCCACCGAGTGCTGGGTCGGCTTGGTCTTCAACTCGCCGGCGGACGGGATGAACGGCAGGAGGGTCAAGTGGACATAGATCGCCTGCCCTCTCGGGAGATCGTTGCCGAGTTGTCGGATAGCCTCGAAGAACGGCAGGCCCTCGATGTCGCCCACCGTACCGCCGATCTCGACCAGGACGAAGTCGAAGCCTTCGTTGCCGGTGAGAACGAAGTCCTTGATGGCGTTCGTGACATGCGGGATCACCTGGATGGTTGCGCCGAGATAATCGCCACGGCGCTCCTTGGTGATGATGTCGAGATAAATGCGCCCGGTCGTGATGTTGTCGGCCTTGGTGGCCGGCACGCCGGTGAAGCGCTCGTAATGGCCAAGGTCCAGGTCGGTCTCAGCGCCGTCGTCGGTCACGAAGACCTCGCCGTGCTGATAGGGACTCATCGTCCCTGGATCGACGTTGAGATATGGGTCGAGCTTGCGAAGCCGAACCTTGTAACCGCGTGCTTGGAGAAGCGCTCCGAGAGCCGCCGAAGCCAGACCCTTGCCGAGCGAAGACACCACGCCGCCGGTGATGAATACGTACCGCGTCATGGACCCCTATCCATAAACATCAGGCGCCGATTCGCAATCGCGAACCGGACCACCTGAAAGCCATCCACAAAAAGAGAGGGCCGGATGCACCGGCCCTGGTTTCATTTTACTGCTGAGGCGCTGCGGGCGCCGGTACCGGAGCGCCGGGAGCCGGAGCCGACGGCTGATCGCCCTGTAGACGCTGCAATTGCTCGAGCACGTTGCCGCCCTGCCCGCCAGCCGGAGCCTGCTGGCCCGGAGCCGCCGGTGCAGCGCCGTCGAGGATCGAGCGCGGTGCCCGGGTCGAGGTCGCCATGACGGTGAGCGCGATGCTCGTCACGAAGAACAGGCCTGCCAGAATCGCCGTCGCGCGGGTGAGCGCATTGGCCTGTCCGCGCCCGGTCATGAAGCCGGACACACCGCCGCCGCCTCCACCGCCGCCGAGGCCCATGCCGCCGCCTTCGGAGCGCTGCAGGAGAACCACACCGATCAGGGCGAGCACGATGATCAGGTGGATGATGATGAGAACTGTTTGCATCGTTTTCAAAAACCTCAAGCGGCTGCGCACAGGGCGACAGCCGCTCGCAATCCGTTCGTTGCGGCGGCCTGTAGCATAGGTGGGCTCAGGATCAAAGACCCGCAACCCGCCTTTTCGAACTTACCCCAGATAAGCTCCTGCGATGCCCAGGAAATCGGCCGCCACGAGGCTGGCGCCGCCCACGAGGGCACCGTTGACGTTCTCCACCGCCATCAGCTCAGCGGCGTTGGAGGGCTTCACGGAGCCGCCATAAAGGATCCTGACCTTGGGAGCATCCGCTTTGCCGACGAGGCGGCGCAGCTCATCACGAATGACCGCATGAACCTCCGCCACATCCGCCGTGGTCGGGGTTAATCCTGTCCCGATTGCCCAGACAGGCTCATAGGCGACGACGAGATTGTGGCTGTTCGATTCGACAGGGATCGAACCGCGCAACTGCTTCTTGACCACCGCGAGGGTCTTGCCGGCCTCACGCTCCTCTCGGGTCTCGCCGACGCAGACGATGGCTGTGAGGCCGGCCCGGTGGGCCGCCACCGCCTTGGCGCAGACATCTTGGTCCTTTTCCTTGTGATATTGGCGCCGCTCGGAATGACCGACGATCACGTAGGTCGCGCCGGCATCGGCCAGCATCTCGGCAGACAGGTCGCCCGTGAAGGCCCCCGATTCTTTGGCATGGCAGTCCTGCCCGCCGATGGCGACCCGGGAGCCGATGGAGAGCTGCGCGCAGTGACCGATCAGGGTCGCAGGCGGACAGACCGCCAGCTCGACTTTCGCCTTGAGGCCTGGGGTATAGCCCGCGTGGATCTCCTCCAGCACCCTGGCCGAGGCCCTCAACCCGTTCATCTTCCAGTTGCCCGCAACCAGCGGGCGCGGCCGATCGACGCTCATATAAGGCACTCCTGTCACGCTTGATAACTTGGCACTAGCAGAGGCTTGAGCCTTCTTTCAACCAGACTTGCCCTTTTCGTAGAGCCCCTGATCGGTTATCGGCAGGTTTAACGAGTTTTTTGGAAACGGGTTCACGATGCTTCGGAACATGCGCAAGGCTGGGCAGACAGTGGTCGGCAAAGCCATCGCCACCATCTTTTTCGGCGCCCTCATCGTCAGCTTCGCCATCTGGGGCATCGGCGACATCTTCCGCGCAACGCCCGCCTCCACGGTGGCTGAGGTCGGCGACACGACGATCACGGTCAACCAGACCCGCAATGCGTATACCAATGAACTCCAGCGGCTCGGGCGCCAGTTCCGTACGGTCATCAGCCCTGAACAGGCCCGTGCCTTCGGCCTCGACCAGCAAGTGGTCAACAACCTTGTGACCGATGCCGTTCTGGCTGAAAAGGCCCGGGAGATGGGTCTGTCGGTGTCCGATCAGCTTGTCGCTGCCTCGATCGTCAACAATCCTGCCTTCAAAGGTGCGGACGGCCAGTTCAACCGCGCACTCTTCGAACAGGCGCTCCGCAACGTCAATCTCTCCGAAGCCGGTTTCGTGCAGGAGCAGCGCTCCGCCATGGCGCGCCTCCACCTCGCCGAAGCGGTTGCTGGCAATATCAATGTACCCCTGGCTGCCAGGGAAGCCTTGAACCGATATTCCACTGAGCGTAGGGCCGCCGCCTACCTTCTCCTGACCGCAGCCATGGCGGCCGACGTTCCCGCTCCCACGGCCGAACAGCTCCAGACCTTTTTCAACGAGCGCAAGAGCGCTTTCCGCGCTCCTGAGTACCGCGCCGTGACGGCAATGAGCCTCGATGCGGCCGCCCTGGCAAAACCCGATACAGTATCGGAGGCGGATGCACGGGCACGCTACGAGCAGCAGAAGGCGAAATACGGCAGCCCCGAGCGCCGCACCATCCAGCAGATCACCTTCCCGTCCCAGGCCGAAGCCGAGGCTGCCGCCAACAAGCTCAAGGAAGGGGCAACATTCGAGTCCATCGCGGCGGAACGCAACGTGTCCCCGCAGGATCTGGAACTCGGCACCTTCACCAGGGCCGAGATGCTCGACCAAGCTGTGGCGGAGGCTGCGTTCAGCCTGGAGCAGGGTGCGGCGAGCGCTCCGATCGCCGGCCGCTTCGGTCCTGTGCTCTTGCGGGTAACGCAGATCCAGCCCGAAGCCGTTCGTCCGTTTGAAGAAGTCGCGGCGGCGCTCCGGCAGGAGGTCGCAAGCGAGCGGGCTCAGGGCCAGATCGAACGGATCCATGACGAGATCGAGGATCTGCGCGCCGGCGCCAAGCCTCTGGCGGACATCGCCAAGGAAAAAGGCCTGACCCTGGTTCAGGTCCCGGCGGTGGATGCCAACGGTCTCGACAAGGCCGGTAAGCCGGTCAACCTTCCCGAGACAAACGCCGTTGTGAAGGCCGCCTTCGCCTCCGACATCGGTGTCGACAATGAGGCCCTGCGCACCGGTACCGGCTATGTCTGGTATGACGTGACCGGCATCGAGGCCTCCCGCGAGAAGAACCTCGATGAGGTCCGCGATCAGGTCGCCACCCAGTGGCGCGAGGATCAGGTCGCCCAGCGTCTTGCCGAGAAAGCACGCGGGCTGACGGAGCGTCTTGAGAAGGGCGAAGCCATCGAGGCCGTGGCTCAGGAGGCCGGCGCGACAGTGAAAACCGCCACCGATCTTGCCCGAAACGCCGCCAAAGACGATCTCACCGCCGAGGCCGTGAACCGCATCTTCGCCGTTCCGGTCGGCAAGGCTGGTCATGCGTCCAACGGCCCGGATGCACGCGCCGTGTTCAAGGTCACCTCCGCCACGGTCCCGCCCCTGGTTACGTCCACCCAGCAGGCACAGAACGCAGAGAACCAGCTCCGCACCGGCATTGGCGATGACCTGATCAACCAGTACATCGCCCAGGTCCGTCAGGATCTCGGGGTGACCATCAACCAGCAGGCTTTGCGTCAGGCCACCGGCGGCGAACTGTAAGCCATGACACTCGCGCCCGACTTCGACACGTTCGCCGCGGCCTATAAGGCTGGCGAGGCTGGCGTCCTGCGTGCCACCCTGGTAGGCGATCTGCTCACCCCGGTTGCGGCCTTCATGAAGCTGCGGCACGGACGCAAGGGCTCGGCCTTCCTGCTGGAATCGGTCGAAGGTGGTGCGACCCGGGGTCGCTTCTCAATGATCGGGCTCGATCCGGACCTCGTCTGGCGTTGCCAGGACGGTGTTGCGTCCATCGACCGTCAGGCGCTGAACCGGATTCAGGAGTTCCGGGTGGAGGAGCAGCCTCCCCTGGAGAGCCTGCGGGGCCTGATCAAGGAAAGCGCCCTGCCCCTCTATGATGATCTACCGCCCATGGCGGCCGGGCTCTTCGGTTATCTCGGCTACGACATGGTTCGGCTCATGGAGCGCCTGCCCGAGCCTAACCCGGATGTGCTGAAGGTGCCGGACGCCATCCTTGTCCGCCCCACCGTTATGGTGGTGTTCGATGGGGTGAAGGACGAGATCTCACTCATCACGCCCGTACGCCCTCAGGCGGGCACCCCCGCCAAAGCGGCCTATGAAACCGCTCTGGCGCGCCTCGACGAGGTGACAGTCGCACTGGAACGTCCGCTGCCCATGGACGACGGGACCGACCCGACACGCATTCACTTCGAACCGCCGGTATCCAATACCAGTCCGGGCGAGTTCGAGGCGATGGTGGCGAAGGCGAAGGACTATATCCGCGCCGGCGACATCTTCCAGGTGGTGCTGTCCCAGCGCTTCGAATCCGCCTTCCCCCTGCCCGCCTTCGCCCTTTACCGCTCCCTGCGTCGGGTCAATCCGGCCCCGTTCCTCTGCTATCTCGATTTCGAGGATTTCCAGATCGTCTGCTCCTCGCCTGAGATTCTGGTGCGGGTCCGCGACGGCAAGGTTACGATCCGCCCCATCGCCGGCACCCGCCCGCGCGGCGCCACGGCGGCCGAGGACCGGACCCACGCGGAAAGCCTGCTGGCCGATCAGAAGGAGCGCGCCGAACACCTGATGTTGCTCGATCTCGGGCGCAACGATGTGGGCCGCGTGGCAGAGATGGGCTCCGTGCAGGTGACGGATTCCTTCTTCCTCGAATATTACAGCCAGGTGATGCACATCGTCTCGAACGTGGAAGGCCGCCTCGACCCAAGCTTCGACGCCCTCGATGCGCTGATCGCCGGCTTCCCGGCCGGCACGGTTTCCGGCGCGCCGAAGGTGCGCGCCATGCAGATCATCGACGAGTTGGAGAAGGACAAGCGCGGTCCCTATGCCGGTTGCATCGGCTATTTCGGCGCCAATGGCGAAATGGATACCTGTATCGTGCTGCGCACGGCCGTGGTGAAGGACGGTCGCATGGCCGTCCAGGCAGGGGCCGGGATCGTCTACGATTCCGATCCGGCGTCCGAGCAGCAGGAATGCATCAACAAGTCGAAGGCGCTGTTCCGGGCCGCCGAGGAGGCTGTGCGCTTCGCCAGCCAGGCGAGGGTTGGGCAATGAGCTCGGCGTTAATGCTTCCCTTGACCGGGGCCGCACCTTGCGCGAACGTCGGCGCGCCATGACCCGCGTTCTCGTCATCGACAATTACGACAGTTTCACCTGGAATCTGGTGCATCTGCTCGGCCCTCTCGCCACGTCCGTCGACGTGGTGCGCAACGACGCCATTACCACCGACGAGGTCCTGGCCTCACGTCCCGATGCGATCGTGCTCTCCCCCGGGCCTTGCACTCCGAATGAGGCGGGCGTCTGCCTCGATCTCGTTAAACGGGCCTCGCCCGAAATTCCGACCTTCGGCGTATGCCTCGGCCTGCAGACGATCGGTCAGGTCTTCGGCGGCACCGTATCCCACGCGCCCCTGCCGATGCATGGCAAGGTCTCGGAGGTGGAGCATGGTGGGCAGGCGGTGTTCAGAGGCATCAACGGCCCCTTCAAGGCTACCCGCTATCATTCCCTCATCGTGGATCGGGAGACCTGCCCGGCTGACCTCCTTGTCACGGCGGAGACGGCTGACGGCCTGGTGATGGGCCTGTCCCACCGCTCGCTGCCGGTCCACGGCGTGCAATTTCACCCGGAGAGCATCCTGTCGGAACATGGGGTCACGATCATGCGCAATTTCTTCGACCTCGCCGCGGATTGGAATGCCAAGCACCGCGCGACCGCACCAGCAGAGCACTGAAACCGATGGAATCCTTCAAATCCTACCTCGCCAAGGTCGCCACAGGCGCGTCGCTGACGCGGGACGAGGCGCGGGATGCCTTCGACGACCTGCTCTCCGGCGAGGTAACGCCAGCCCAGGGCGGCGCCTTCCTGATGGCGCTCAGGGTTCGTGGTGAAGCGCTCGACGAGATTGTCGGCGCCGTCACCGCCATGCGGGGGCGCATGCTGCGGGTCAATGCTCCCGAGAACGCCATCGACATCGTCGGCACCGGCGGCGACCATAAGGGCAGCTACAACATCTCGACCCTGGCTTCGATCATCGTGGCGTCCTGCGGCATTTCCGTTGCCAAGCATGGCAACCGGGCGGCCTCTTCCAAATCGGGCACCGCAGACGTGCTCTCGGCGCTCGGGGTGAAGCTCGGCCTCGCCCCCGAAGGCCTTGAGCGCTGCCTGTCCGAGACCAAGCTCTGTTTCATGTTCGCCCAGACCCACCACGCCGCCATGCGCCACGTGGCGCCAGTGCGGGTGGAACTTGGCACGCGAACGATCTTCAATCTGCTTGGCCCGCTCGCCAACCCGGCCGGCGCCAAGCGACAGTTGCTCGGTGTCTTCTCAGAGGCCTGGCTCGAGCCTCTCACCCAGGTTCTCAAAGAACTTGGCTCCCAGAAGGTTTGGACCGTACACGGCTCGGACGGTCTCGACGAAATGACCACGACAGGCCCGACCTTCGTGGTGGCGCTGGAGAATGGCGCGATCCGCCGCTTCACCGTTACGCCTGAAGAGGTCGGCCTGCCGACCGCATCCCTGGACGATCTGCGCGGCGGCGACCCCGAGCACAATGCAGCGCAATTGCGTGCCGTCCTCGATGGTGCCTGCACACCTTATCGCGATGTCGCCCTGCTCAATGCTGCCGCCTCCCTCGTGGTGGCGGACGAGGCTGCGAACTTGCGCGATGGTCTCGAGCGCGCCTCCCGTGCCCTCGACAGCGGCGCTTCCAAGGCCACCTTGGACCGCCTCGTCCAAGTCTCGAACAGTTGAGCGGACAGCGCATGAGCGACGTTCTCAGCCGGATCGAAGCCTACAAGCGCCAGGAGATCGCAGCCGCGAAGGCTGCCGTGCCGCAGGCCGAGATCGAGCGCCGCGCCCGCGAGGCCTCATCACCACGCGGCTTTGCTAAGGCCATCGAGCGCCACCTTGCCGAAGGGCGGCCTGCGCTGATTGCCGAGGTGAAGAAGGCGAGCCCTTCCAAGGGTCTGATCCGCGCCGATTTCGACCCACCGATCCTCGCCCGCGCCTACGCTGAGGGCGGGGCCACCTGCCTGTCCGTTCTCACGGACGAGCCCTCTTTCCAGGGCAAGCCCGAGTACCTCGCCCAAGCCCGCGATGCCTCCGGCCTCCCGGCCCTGCGCAAGGATTTCCTGTTCGAGCCCTACCAGGTCTACGAGGCCCGGGCCTGGGGTGCGGACTGCATCCTCGTCATAATGGCGAGCGTCACGGACGACGAGGCTCGCGTCCTGATCGATACCGCTCACAGCCTCGGCATGGACGTTCTTGTCGAGGTGCACGACCGGCCCGAGTTGGAGCGCGCCCTGCAGCTGGGCACAAAGCTGATCGGCATCAACAACCGCAATCTCCGCACCTTCGAGGTATCGCTCGAGGTCAGCGAGGAGCTGGCGCCGCTGATCCCGTCCGACCGCATCATCGTCGGCGAGAGCGGCATCTTCACAATCCAGGACATCGATCGATTGACGAAGGTGAATATCCGCACCTTCTTGGTCGGCGAGAGCCTGATGCGGCAGGCAGACGTGGCAGCGGCCACCCGCAGGCTCCTGTTCGGCGAGGCCCTATGACGAGGCTCACGCATCTCGATGCGGCGGGCGAGGCCAATATGGTCGACGTCTCGGACAAGGACATCACCAGCCGCACCGCAATCGCCGAAGGTTGCGTGGTCATGCTGCCGGAAACGGTGGCCCTGATCCGCCAGGGGGATGCCAAGAAGGGCGATGTGCTGGGGACAGCGCGGCTTGCCGGCATCATGGCCTCCAAGCGCACGCACGAGCTCATTCCCCTTTGTCACCCTCTTCTGATTTCAAAAGTGAAGGTGGACTGCACCCTCGACGAGAGCCTTCCCGGGGTGCGCGTGAGCGCCGAGGTGAAGGTGTCGGGTCAGACCGGTGTCGAAATGGAAGCGCTCACCGCCGTTTCCGTCGCGTGCCTGACGATCTACGACATGGTGAAAGCCGCCGATAAGGGCATGCGGATCGAGAGCATCCGCCTACGCCGGAAGAGCGGCGGACGATCGGGAGATTACGAGGCGCCATGAGCCTGATTTCGGTAGAGGATGCCCTGTCGCGCGTCCTGGCGAGCGTGGAGAAGCCGCTCGAAACTGAGCATGTAGCCCTTACCTCCTGCGCCGGACGCACCCTTGCTGAGGATCTCAGCGCCCTTCGAGACCAGCCTCCCTTCCCAGCCGCCGCCATGGATGGCTATGCCGTGCGCAGCGGGGATTGCGCCCAGGTTCCGGCGACCCTCCAGGTGATCGGAACAAGCGCCGCAGGGTCTCGCTTCACCGGAACTCTCAGCCCGATGGAAGCGGTGCGGATCTTCACCGGTGCACCGGTTCCCGACGGTGCCGACGCCGTGGTGCTGCAGGAAGACACGGACCGCGTCGGGGACCACGTGGTGGTGAAGGAGGCAACACGCCCGAACCGCCATATTCGCCCCGCAGGGCTCGATTTCCGTGCCGGCGACGTGCTGCTGCAGGCGGGGCTGCGCCTCGACTCCCGCCACATCGCGTTGGCGGCCGCCATGGGTCATGGAACGCTGCCGGTGCATCGTAAGCCAAAGGTCGCCATTCTCGCCACGGGCGACGAACTGGTGCGGGCGGGTGAACCAATTGGGCCCGACCAAATTGCTGCCTCGAGCTCGCCTGCCACGATCCTGATGGTCGAGAAAGCAGGAGCCGAAGCCATCGATCTTGGCATTGCCCGCGACACGCTTGAGTCACTCGATGAGCACATCCAAGCAGCACGCGATGCGAGCGCAGATATCCTTGTGACTCTAGGCGGCGCGTCAGTTGGCGAGCACGACCTTGTGCAGAAAGCCCTGAGCCGCCAAGGCATGGAGCTCGGCTTCTGGCGCGTAGCTTTGCGGCCAGGCAAGCCTCTGATGCACGGCCGCCTTGGCTCGACCCTGCTGCTCGGCCTTCCCGGCAATCCAGTCTCCTCCCTTGTTTGCGCAGTGCTATTCCTGATCCCAGCTATCCGCGCTCTCGTGGGGGACCAACGGGCCGCAGACGACCCAGCAGAGGACGCCATCCTCGGCGCGGACCTCCCGCCCAACAAGGAGCGGCAGGATTACATGCGAGCTTCGCTTGCCATGCAGGACATGCCCTTGAGCCTCGCCCAAGGCTCTGAGCGCCTCATGCTCCCGGTCGCAACACCGCATCTGCTCCAAGACTCATCCATGCTGAGCATCCTGGAACGCTCCGACGCCCTGCTCGTGCGCCCCCCTCATGCTCCTGCGGCGGCGGCCGGAGAAGCGTGCCGAGTCATTCGGCTGGAGCGGCTCTGCTGAAAGCCCGCTATCCTAAGCGAACATAGCACAGCACCGGTTGTTGATCGCTGTGGATGTTGGAACACAAGACACGAGCTTGACCTGATACTCATGAAATCGGCATTTGCTCGATCCTCAGAAACGATACTATATTGCCCAAACTGAATGCCTAAATAGCTAGGCTTACAAGGGGGCCATTATGGCAGATTTCATTTACAGCGACGTTGCCAATCTATCTCTTGACGAAGTCCTCGTCGGTGCCGTTGCTCAAGCCACATCTGATGCAGATCATTTTACACTGATCAACCCAATTAACGGGTACACGATCACCTTCTTCGGAACCGACTTCACATATAGCGCTCCGCCGCCTGCGGGAGGGCCAACGGGGGGCTCCGTCTCTGGTATAACTCTCACTAACGCAAGCGGTGTCGATGTCCTTGACGTCGATCTTTTGCCAGCCACACCCTCGCTTGCGACATTCTGGAGCACATTTTCAGCCGCTGGCTTCACCTACGCTGGGAGCGCTGCCGCCTTCACAGCACTCTTGGCCGTGAAGGAAGAGGACGCCATCAATGGGGGGAGCAGCGACGATCGCATTGGCGTTTATGGCGCCGGTGGGATCATCCTGGGTGATGCCGGCAATGACACTTTCCTCGTGAATGAAGGCGTCAACGGAGCAAAGATCTTTGGAACGGTTACGGTCAGCACCACCGAAGAGCTTCAGACCGACGTTGTCGAAATTCGTGGCAATGCATCCATTGCGGAACTCCATGATATCGATCTGATCCGCTTTGCCGACACCCCTGGAACCTTGCCTGCCAAGGCGCTTAGTTTCAGCGGAAATCCTCAATTGGGGAACCTGAAAACCATTCAGGGTTCTGCCACAGGGATCGACACCATCAAGTTCACCAGTGCCTCTGAGGCATCAGATATCGATATTCACGACATTCAATTCGTGAACTGGAATCGTCCCAACCAGACCATTTTGGTCGACCTGAACACAAACAACGACCTAGCTTTGGATGACCGCTTCGTGGGTAGCGCAGCTGGCGAAAGAGTGACTGCAGGTAACGGTCGCGACCTGCTCTATGGCAATGCAGGTGACGACTATCTTGATGGCGGCGATGACATCGACGTACTCGATGGTGGCGAGGGCAATGACACCTTGATCGGCGGCAACGGCGGTAAGACCGACGGACCGAATATCCTGAAGGGCGGGAACGGCAACGACGTCTACAAGTTCAACGAGAAGGCCGATGTCATTATCGACACTGGTGGCCTCGACAGCCGGATGGTGTCCAAGAACACCACCATGTCGACCAAGGACAAACTCGAAGGCCTGGCTGCCGACGAGGCTGCTGGAGGCAAGTCGATCAATCTGACCGGCAACACCAAAGCCAATCTGCTCATCGGCCACAACGGCAAAAATTCCATTAAGGGCATGAACGGCAACGACATCCTTGAAGGACGCCTCGGCGCCGATAAACTGGATGGCGGCGCCGGCAACGACAAGCTCTATGGCGGCCTCGGCAATGACAATCTCACGGGCGGCGCAGGAAAGGACACTTTCTATTTCGACACTTTCCTGGGCGGGAATGTAGACAAAATCGTCAGCTTCTCGACAAAGGATGACCGCATCGCTCTGGATCGGGACATCTTCACCGCGCTTACTGGAAGCAAGCTGGCCTCTTCATCCTTCTACATCGGCACAAAGGCCAAGGATGCCGGCGACCGGATCATCTACAACAAATCGTCCGGCGCTCTCTCCTATGATGCTGATGGCTCAGGTACAGCGGTCGGAGCGATCAAGTTCGCGACGCTCGATAAAAACCTAAAGTTGTCAGCCTCAGACTTTATCCTCGTCTGAACCTGAACTTTTCTCGCTGTTTACGGCCCGCTTTGGGACAAACCCAAGCGGGCTTTTCATTGTCTATTTCTGGAGCGAGCAAAGTCTGCAGCCTGGGCTTCCTCAGCCTCATCCGTTTTGCCTGGCGAACGATCACCTCGGCCGGCGTCGGTTCCACTGGCGAGGCATCATCCCTCTTCTTCGCTGTATCACTTTATAGAGAACGAGAGCTCTTCGCAGAGGATGCTTCATGACGGCTTGCAGCGTCACGCGTAGCTCAGCGACCCTCAAAATCTTCCGTACGCCATCAGGATTGGTGGCCTTAAAGATGCGTTCTTCTATCCCAGCCGCTATCCCGTTGATGATGAAGTCCATAAGAAAACCGGCCTCCCTTGCGAGAGGCCGGCTTCATATCGTCTGATATAACGTGTCGTCTATTAGATAAAGAAGAGTTCCTTATAGGTGAAGTTCTTCAAGGCCTTGTTGTTCGTGAAGCTTGCAAGCTCGATTGCAGCCTTCGAGCCGGAACCGTCGGCATCGTAGTAAAGCACGCGCTTCTTTGCATCATAGACGAAGTAGTCGTTTGCATCCTTTGCCTTGTCTCCAACCGTGAAGAACTTGCTCGCCAACTTGGCGACCTTCGTCTCAGTGCCTTTCTTGATTGTATTGTAGAGCGTCTTGTTGCTCTTGAACAAGGTGTTCTCCAACCAGATCGAGTCATCCTTCACACTGTAGTCTTTAATCGTATCGAAGTTCACCTTACGATCGGTCCTGGACGTGCCAAGGGCCGCATCGAAGACGAAATAATCTTTGCCTTTTCCACCCCAAAGAGTGTCGTTGCCATATCCACCATAGATCTTATCAACGCCGTCACCGCCATTGATCTTATCTTTGTCATTCTCGCCTTTCAGGGTGTCATTGTCGGCATCGCCATTCAACGTATCTGCGCCGAAACCACCATAGATCGTGTCATTTCCGAAGCTACCGCTCAGAGTGTCAGCTGCAGCCCCCCCATAGAAGACATCATTGGCACCTGATCCAAGTGTTGTCTCAGGATTGATGTCCTTAACAGAAATCGTGAAATCTTGAGTATGAGACAGACCGGCACCGTTTTTATCGGTAACTTTTACCGTCACGCTGTGTGACTTTAATTGCTCATAATCAAGCCTGTAGCCGTCCTTGACCTTGAGTTGATTACCAACAAATTCGAAGCGGCCATCAGAATTGACGAGGGAGTAGATGAAGCCTCCATTGTCATCCGGATCTGTTGCCGCAAACGTCGCTACAGTAGTTCCAGCTGCCTCAAGTTCGTTTACAGAACCACCAGACAACAGCTCAATCGACTTCGGAGCCTGGTTTTGAGGGCCAGTTACCGGATTGATTGTGACGGTAACGACTTCGATATGGGAGAAGCCTGTGCCGGCCTTGTCCTGCACTCGCACCCGCACCTGAACATTCGTCGGCTGCGTCACGTCCGGCAGACCAAGAGCCCCCACCGTGATCTCGCCCGTGGTGGCGTTCACGGCAAAGTTGCTGTTGCCGGTGATCGGGGTGCCGTTGACATCCACCAGCGTGAAGCGGAAGTCCCGGTTGACCAGAGACGTGTCCGGATCGACCACATTAGTGACCGTGCCCACCGTCGTGCCCTGCTGAGCGCTCTCGCTCATGGTGTTGACCGCATAGGTGGCGTCCGAGACCGCCTCGTTCACGTCATCGAGGTAGACCTTGACCGTCGTGGTGCCGGAGGACTGGCCGTTGGTGCCGCTTTCCTTGGCCCGCACCTGCACGTTGAAGTACTTGCGCTCGTTGACCGTGCCGGCGTTCTCCACCTGCAGGTTGGTGTTGGTCTCGTAGTTCTGCGCCGCACCATTGAAGCTGATCACGCCCTGGCCATTGCTGGTGGTGATCGAGAACAGGCCGTTGACGTTGTCGACCAGTTCGTACCCTAAGGTCGTGCCGCCGAGACCATCATCCGTCGATCGCACCGTCGCAACATTGATGACTCCGGTCACGTTCTCCGTCACAGACAGCACCGTACTGCCGACAACCACAGGCGCCGTCGGAGGGGAGTTTACATCGTTGGGATTGATGGTGACGGTGACGACTTCGATATGGGAGAAGCCTGTGCCGGCCTTGTCCTGCACCCGCACCCGCACCTGAACATTCGTCGGCTGGGTCACGTCCGGTAGACCAAGAGCCCCCACCGTGATCTCGCCCGTGGTGGCGTTCACGGCAAAGTTGCTGTTGCCGGTGATCGGGGTGCCGTTGGCATCCACCAGCGTGAAGCGGAAGTCCCGGTTGACCAGAGACGTGTCCGGATCGACCACATTAGTGACCGTGCCCACC
>NZ_JADQDN010000013.1 GCF_015694425.1 Microvirga terrestris | reverse complement strand
ATCCGATCCTTGCGGATCGGCGCAAGGACACCGCCGCCTACGCTTCTCTTCCCCTCTCAACAATGTCAAAGAGCAAACGTCTCACTGGAGACGCAGAAGAACCCCGGTCAGCCCGAACCGCTCGTTAAAAGCCGCTCAGGTCCTTGAGGATCTTCAAGTCGGCGCCACCGCAGTGCCGCCGTCGATGAAGTTGTTCTAACCGAACCCCTCCTTTAGGTCAACACCTATCTTGAAGAAATTTTCGAAATCAGCGTCAACCGGGACCGTAGATCAATATAAAGACAAGCTTCTGCGTTCACAGAAATCGTATTGACCTCTGCGTTTACTTAATTCAGATCGATGATATCGATCCAAAACCTTCTCTCTTTCGTCAGAGGAGCCATGAAGGGCTGCCGTATACTGGCGCTCATGGCTCTTGCCGCAGATCAGGACCTTGTCAGATCGCTGATCGAGACCCAAACAAGCGCCGAGATCCAGAAATCTCGGCAGCGTCGGCGTCTTTTGAGATTGAAGCTCGTCGGAACTGAATTCCGGCGGGGTTGCGGATATGTCGATTCCCGGTTGGTTTGTCAACACTGGCAACAGCGCTTCAGAAGCATTTTCCATGCCACTCAACGGCCAAGGTAAACGGAGGCGCTCGCCTGCAGGCTTTGGTCCGATTGGGAGGGACTGGAGCGGGCGATGGGAATCGAACCCACGACATTCAGCTTGGGAAGCTGACGTTCTACCTCTGAACTACGCCCGCGCGTCCTTATTCATATCCGGCCTTTCGGCGATCAGGCAAGAGGGCAGCTTGAACGGGTCAGCGGAAGTGTTTCGAAAGCTTCAGTCCCTGCGCCTGATAGTTCGAGCCGGCGCCGGCGCCGTAAAGTACTTTCGGACGCTCGGCCATGCGCTCGTAGACGAGGCGGCCGACGATCTGCCCGTCTTCCAGAATGAAGGGGACGTCGCGGGAGCGCACCTCGAGCACGGCGCGGGCTCCCTCCCCTCCTGCTTGGGCATGGCCGAAGCCTGGATCGAAGAAACCGGCATAATGAACCCGAAACTCGCCCACGAGCGGATCGAAAGGCACCATCTCGGCGGCATAATCCGGTGGCACGTGGACCGCCTCCTTGGAGGCGAGAATATAGAACTGGCCCGGATCCAGGATCAGGGTGCGGGAGGCATCGGCATAGAGCGGCTCCCAGAAATCGGCGATGCGGCAGGAGCCCGGCTTATCCACATCGACAAGGCCGGTATGGCGCTTGGCCCGGTAGCCGATGAGATTGTCAGGGCCGAAGCCGGCGAGATCCACGCTGACGGCGACACCATCCTGAATGGAGGGCTCGGCGGAGGTCACCAACCGGTCGCGCTGATGGAGCGCAAGGAGCTCCGCATCGCTTAGGCGCACCTCGCCCTTACGCAGGCGCAGCTGGGACAGGCGCGTGCCCGTCCGGACGAGCACTGGGAAGGTGCGCGGCGAGATCTCGGCATAGAGACGCCCACGATAGCCCGCTCCGATCGTGTCGAATTCCTGGCTCTGGTCGGCAATGACCCGGGTGAACACGTCAATGCGGCCCGTCGAGCTCTTGGGGTTCGCCGCCGCCGAGAGATCACCTGGCAGGGCGAGCTCCTCCTGCAACTCGGCGATATAGACACTGCCGGTCTCCAGGATGGCGCCCCGGCTCAGATCAATCTCATGGAAGCTCAGCTGATCGAGGCGATCCTGAACCGTGTGGTTGCGCCCTGGCAGGAAGCTTGCGCGGACGCGATAGGCCCTTCGGCCCAACCGGAGATCCAAGCTCGCCGGCTGGACCTGATCGGACGCAAAAGGCGTCTCCGGTTTGATGGCTCCTGCGTCCGCAAGGCGCATGATGGCATCAGCCGATTGGATCCCGTCCTTCAACGCAACCATGTCCGTCATACGAGAGCCCTGCCGTCCTTGAAATGTTGAGCCTGACAGTATCCTCTAAGCCTTGTTACGGAATTCTCAATCGCTTTCCTCAGTAGGCTCGTCCCGAAAGGCGTGCCAGGCCAGGGTGATGCGGGCCAGCGCGCTCATCACGGTCAGCCCGGCGAATGCATAAGCCAGCACTGGAAAGTATCCCGGGAGCACGATCATGGCGGCGAAGAATAGGATGGTTTCCGTGCCCTCCATGAAGCCGGCCGTAAAATAGATCGACTTGATGCCCCGGACATCACTGGTCATACCCCGCTTGGCAGCAACAGCCGCAAAGGCGAGGAAGCTCGCGCCATTGACGTAGAAGGAGAACAGGAGAGCCGCCGCCGGCAGAGCAAAGGCGCCCGGGTCGCGCAGGGCGAAGGCCAACGGAATGGCCCCGTAGATGGCGAAATCGAGGACGATGTCGAGGAAGCCGCCCCGATCCGTGCGCCGGGTGGAGCGGGCGATGGCGCCGTCGAACCCATCGAGGAGCCTGTTGAGGGCGAACAGGGCGAGCGCCACCGCATCAAGTTTAAGCCCGATCATGAGGGCTGCGGCCAGCCCTACCCCCAGACCTGCCAGCGTTACGGCATCGGCGGAGATCCCTGCCCGTGCTAGGCCCTGCCCGAGCCGATCCATTGACGGATCGATCCTGCGCCGCACCCATCCGTCGAGCATGGCCCGTTCTCCTTTGCCTCGATTGACGAGGTATGAGGACGGCCTTACCACGGGCGGGTCCAACTCCTCTACTGGGTGAAGGCAGACGCATGTACAAGGCTGTGACCCGCGGCATCTCCGTAACGGTGGTGCCCCGCTACATGCCCGAAGAGTCCTCCCCTGACGATGGCCGCTACTTCTTTGCCTATACGGTGGAGATCATCAACACGGGTCTGGATCAGGTTCAGCTACGCGCCCGTCACTGGCGGATCACCGACGAGCACGGCCATGTGCAGGAGGTGCGTGGCACCGGCGTTGTCGGCGAGGAGCCCGTTCTCGGACCGGGCGAGAGCTTCAGCTATACAAGCGGCTGTCCCCTGACGACCCCGAGCGGCACCATGCAGGGCACCTACCTGATGGAGACCGCGAGCGGCGAAACATTTGATGCCGAAATACCCGCCTTCTCACTCGATATCCCGCGCGCGAAGCGCGTGCTGCACTGAGGTCCCCGATGTCATCCCAAGGCCAGCGGCTCACGCCGCTCAAAATGCTGACGAAGCTCGTGTCGTTCGACACGGTGAGCTCGAAATCCAACCTGCCGCTCATCGACTTCGTCGAAAACTACCTGCAGGGCTGGGATGTGCCCTATGTGCGCGTGCCGAATGAGGCCGGCGACAAGGCGGCTCTCTATGCCACAATCGGCCCGCAGGATCGTGGCGGCATCGTGCTCTCAGGCCACACGGACGTGGTGCCGGTGACAGGACAGGCCTGGACGACGGATCCCTTCACGCTACGGGTCGAGAACGGGCGTGCCTATGGACGCGGCGCAGTGGACATGAAGGCCTTCGACGCACTCGCCCTGGCGCTGATCCCGGAGTTCCAGGCCGCGAACCTCATGACGCCGATCCACATCCTGCTGTCCTATGATGAGGAGACGACCTGCCTCGGCGTGGTCGATGTGATCCAGCGCCTCGGCCATGATCTGCCGCTGCCGAAAGCCGCCATCGTGGGCGAACCGACAATGATGGAGGTGGTGGATGCCCATAAAAGCGTCGTGACCTTCAGCACGACGGTGCACGGCTTCGAGGCGCATTCGTCGAAGCCCTATCTGGGCGCGAGCGCCGTGATGACGGCGGCCGAGCTGATTGCAGAGCTCAACCGCATCGGCGACGAGATGATGGAGCGCGGCGACACGAGCGGCCGATTCGATCCGCCTTACACAACGGTGCATGTGGGCACGATCGCAGGCGGCACGGCACGCAACATCCTCTCCAAGGCCTGCAGCTTCCATTGGGAGTTCCGTGGCTTGCCGAGCCTCGACCCGCAGGAGATTCCAACGCGTCTGGAAACGTTTGTGCAGGAGGTGGCGCTCAAGCGCCTCAACCGCTTCGGTGAGTTCGGGCGGATCGAGACGAATCTTGAGGTGGCCGTGCCAGGCCTTGCGCCGGAGCCGGGGTCCTTCGCGGAAACCCTCGCCCTGCGTCTTGCCGGCAAGAACCACACGCAGACCGTTCCTTTCGGCACCGAAGCAGGTCATTATCAGGCGGCTGGCATTCCGACAGTGGTCTGCGGTCCAGGCTCCATCGACCAGGCTCATCAGCCTGACGAGTACATCACCCTGGAGCAGCTTGAAGCGGGCGCGGCCTTCATGCGGCGGCTTGCTGCGACATGTGCGAATTCCTGAAGCGAGCTTTACCATCCGCCGTCATCCCGGGGGCGCAAAGCGGAACCCGGGATCCATAAACGCTGGCGGTCCAGAGGGCGGTGCGACACTGATCGCCCTCTCCTGAAACATCGTATTTATGGATCCCCGCCTTCGCGGGGATGACGATCGTGAGCGAGGCTCGACTTAAACTTCCGACTTCGCAATCGCGGCTTCGACCTCAACGGGATCGAGATCGTAGAAGCGCGAGCAGAACTCGCAGGTAATGCCGATGCGGCCGTTCTCACCCACCATGTCGCGGCGGTCTTCCGGCGGGAAGCGACGCATCATGCCCATGATGCGCTCATGCGAGCAGGTGCACTCCTCATGCACGCGCTGGCCCTCGAAGACGCGCACGCCGCGCTCGTGAAACAGGCGATAGAGAAGCGTCTCGCTGGACACGGTCGGGTCGACCAACTCGTGGTCCTCGACGGTACCGACCAGCGACTTGGCCTCGACCCAGGCATCGTCCTCGGATGGGCCCGCGAGATCGTTCGACGCGTGGCCCTCAGGGATATCGCCTGGATCGAGATCCGCCTGCCGCAGGCGCTCAGGCGACGAGGGCAGAAACTGGATCATCAGGCCGCCTGCGCGATAGGTGTGGCGCCCGTTCTCGAACTGCTCGGCGACGGCAAGGCGCACCTGCGTCGGGATCTGCTCCGACTGGCGGAAGTACTGATGTGCCGCTTCCTCGAAGCCCTGGCCATCCAGCGCGACCACGCCCTGGTAGCGGCTGCGCTCGGAGCCCTGGTCGATGGTCATGGCAAGATAGCCGGAGCCGAGAAGCTCACCTGTTCCCACTGATGCGGTGTCGAGAGCCTCGAGCTTGTCCTTGTCGAACCGGGCCGTAGCCCGCAGGCGGTCCGGCGCGTTGAAGTCGACCACCACCATGTCGATGATGCCGTCGGTCTTCGTCTGCAGCTGGAAGCGCCCCTCCAGCTTGAGGGACGCGCCGAGCATGACCGTCAACGCCGCCGCTTCGCCGAGGACGCGGGCGATCCGGTCGGGATAGCCGTGGCGGGCCAGGATCGTGTCGATGGAAGGGCCGAGCCGCACCACGCGCCCGCGCACGTCGAGGGGCTCGACCGCGAAGGGGAGGACGATGTCGTCGGTTCCTTCAAACGAGGCTGAACTCATGCGCTTGCTGCTCCGAGGCACCAGGCCAGGATGCCCTTCTGTGCGTGAAGCCGGTTCTCGGCCTCGTCGAAGACCACGGATTGCGGACCGTCCATCACCTCATCCGTCACCTCCTCGCCGCGATGGGCGGGAAGGCAGTGCATGAAGATCGCCTCTTTGTCGGCCACGCCCATGAGCCTGCCATTGACCTGATAGGGCTTGAGCAGGTTCTGGCGGCGAAACTCGTCGTCGTCGCCCATGGACACCCAGCAATCGGTGATGACCGCGTGGGCGCCCTCGGCGGCCTCATAGGCATCGGTGGTCACGCTGATCTTGGCCCCTTCCTGTTTCGCCCAGGACAAAAGCTCCGGACGGGGAGCAAGTTCCGGCGGGGACGCGATCTTCAGGGTAAAGTCGAGGCGCGCCGCCGCGTGAACCCAGGAGGCGAGCACGTTGTTGGCGTCGCCCGTCCAAGCGACCGTCTTGCCCTCGATGGAGCCCCGATGCTCCTCGAAGGTCATGATGTCGGCCATGATCTGGCACGGATGCGTCACCTTGGTGAGGCCGTTGATGACCGGGATCGAAGCGTACTGAGCGAGTTCCGTTACCATGGCATGATCGAGGGTGCGGATCATGATCGCGTCCACGTAGCGGGACAGGACCCGCGCGGTGTCGGCGATGCTCTCGCCACGGCCGAGCTGCATCTCTTTGCCGGTGAGCATCAGGGTCTCGCCGCCAAGCTCGCGCATGCCGACATCGAAGGAGACGCGGGTGCGGGTGGAGGGCTTGTCGAAGACCATGGCCAGGACCTTGCCCTCAAGCGGGCGCTCCTTGGCTTTCTCGCCACGGCAGCGCTTGGCCTTGATCTCGGAGCCGATCTTCAGAAGCCCCCGGATCTCGGATCCGGAGAAGTCGCTCAGATCGAGAAAGTGGCGGGTTGTCATTGAACGGCTCCCCGCTGGGCGGCGGAGGCCTGCCCAGCTTCAATGGCCGTGCAGGCGGCCTCGATGCGGTTGACGGCCTCGCCGATCTCAGCATCGCTGATGATCAGCGGCGGCAGGAGGCGGGCCACGTTGTCGCCGGCCCCGATCACGAGCAGCTTCTGGGCGCGGGCGGCGGCAATGAATTCGGTGTTGGGCACGACGCAGCGCAAGCCCATCATGAGGCCATGGCCGCGCACATCGGCGATCACGCCGGGATGGCGGTCCTTCAGCTCGGCAAGGCGCTGCTTGAGCAGCAGGCCCTTGCGCTCCACTTCCTTCAGGAAACCGGGCTCCAGGATCACGTCGAGCACCGCATTGCCCACCGCCATGGCCAGCGGATTGCCCCCGAAGGTGGTCCCGTGGGTGCCCACCGTCATGCCCTTGGCGGCCTCTGCCGTTGCAAGGCAGGCGCCCATCGGAAAGCCGCCGCCGATACCTTTGGCCACTGCCATGATGTCGGGCGTAACGCCGGTCCATTCATAAGCGAAGAGCTTGCCGGTGCGCCCGACGCCGGTCTGGATCTCGTCGAAGATCAGGAGCATACCCTGGCTGTCGCAGAGATGGCGCAGCTCGCGTAGGAAAGCGTTGGAGACGGTCCGGATGCCGCCCTCGCCCTGGATCGGCTCGATCATCAAGGCTGCGGTCTCGGGACCGATCACGGCCTTCAGGGCGTCGAGGTCCTCGACGGGTACCTGATCGAAGCCCTCCACCTTGGGGCCGAAGCCCTCCAGATACTTGGCCTGACCGCCGGCCGCGATGGTCGCAAGCGTCCGGCCGTGGAAGGCGCCCTCGAAGGTGACAATACGAAAACGCTCGGGCTGGCCGTTCACGGCATGGTACTTGCGGGCCATCTTGATGGCCGCCTCATTGGCCTCGGCACCGGAATTCGAGAAGAAGACCACGTCCGCGAAGGTGTTGTCGACCAGGCGCTTGGCCAGCCGCTCCCCTTCGGGGATCTGAAACAGGTTCGAGGTGTGCCAGACCTTGGAGGCCTGCTCCGTCAGGGCCTGCACGAGGTGGGGATGGGCATGGCCCAGGGCATTGACCGCGATGCCGGCCCCGAAATCGAGATATCGCTCGCCATCTCGGCCGAAGAGCCAGGGGCCCTCTCCCTTCTCGAAGGAAAGCTCGGCGCGTGCGTAGGTCGGCAGCAATGGCGATATCACAGGTTGTCTCCACCTCCGAGGACCCAAGGTCGCACCTGGGCCCGAAAAAGAAAGCGCCGCCCCAGCAGGGGCGGCACGGATGGGAATTCTAACGAGGTGCGGGACCCTGTCAATTCAAGAGAAATGAACTGACTCATCACAAGGAATTTTGACCTTGGGTGAGTTCCTTGGGGAAAACGGCAGGGCTTGTTCGGGGACTCTTGCGCCCGAGTCCACCCATCCTGTAACTTCAGGTCAGTCGAGTACGGCATTCGTGCGGCGGCTTTCACCCTCAGGAGCGACCCTCGCAGCGCGGTCGGACATAAAAACCCTGTCCGCGAAGCATCCGGGATTCTGAGTGTTTGAAGGCCGCCTCCGAGGGAGGCAGAGTGAAAATGATAGATGCGGGCGCAACTTGGACGGACGAGCGGGTCGAGCTTCTCAAGAAGCTCTGGACCGATGGTTTGAGCGCGAGCCAGATCGCCGCCGAGCTTGGCAACGTGACCCGCAACGCGGTTATCGGCAAGGTTCACCGCCTCGGCCTGTCCGGCCGGGCCAAGGATGCCAAGCCGGCCGGTTCCGCCGCCGCGGCCCGCCCCCGCAAGGCGACGCGGGCGCCGAGCGCCCCGGCTCCCCTGCCGCCGCAGCCGCACAACAACAATGTGGTCGTCGCCCCCATCGCTCTCCAGCCGGTCACCCAGGAGCCGAGCGTCTACGTCGAGGACGACCTTGCCGTTCCGGTCTCAGAGCGCGTGACCATCATGGACCTGCGCGAGTCCATGTGCCGCTGGCCCATGGGCGACCCGACCAAGCCGGAATTCCGCTTCTGCGGCGCCCGCTCCATCACGGGCCTGCCTTATTGCACCCATCACGCCCGCATCGCCTACCAGCCGGTCGCTGACCGCAAGCGCGACCGCAGGGTCGCCCGGGCGTAGGATTTCCTATCCTACAAACAAAAGGGCCGCGCTGATCGCTTCAGCGCGGCCCTTGTCTTTAATTATCTGGTGCCTCGCCTCAAACCTCCAGGGCCTGCTCCTCGCGGGCGAAGGTCTCGTCGAAGGAATAGCCGGCGCCCCGCACCGTGCGGATGGGATCGGGTTTGCGCGGCATGCTGATCGCCTTGCGCAGGCGGCCCACGTGGACGTCCACCGTGCGCTCGTCGATATAGACGTCGTGGCCCCAGACCGCATTGAGCAGGTGCTCGCGTGAAAAGACGCGGCCGGGGCTCTGCATCAGGAATTCCAGCAGGCGGAACTCCGTCGGCCCCAAGTGCAGTTCCTGGCCAGCACGGCGCACCCGGTGGGTTTCGCGGTCGAGTTCGATGTCACCGGCACGCAGAAGCGTTGCGATATGGGCGGGCTTCGTCCGGCGCAGGAGCGCACGCACCCGGGCCAGCAGCTCCGGCACTGAGAAAGGCTTGACGATGTAGTCGTCGGCCCCGGTGGACAGGCCGCGGATGCGGTCGCCCTCCTCGCCGCGAGCGGTCAGCATGATCACCGGCAGGCGTTCGGTCTCCGACCTTGCGCGGATGCGGCGGCAAAGCTCGATGCCGGACAATCCGGGCAGCATCCAGTCGAGCAGCACGATGTCCGGCACCTGCTCGCGCAGCCGGATCTCCGCCTCGTCACCGCGAGACACGCTGTCCACCTCGTAACCCTCGGCTTCGAGGTTGTAGCGCAGGAGGAGCATCAAAGGCTCCTCATCCTCCACGATCAGAACGCGAGGCCCCATGATCAAACTCCGGCTTCAACCGATGTGTCGATGGATCGATCGTTCTTGGGCCGGTCGATGGCCAGCGTCTCGCCGGTGACGAGGTAGTGGACCGTCTCGGCAATGTTGGTGGTATGATCGCCGATGCGCTCGATGTTCTTGGCGCAGAAGAGAAGATGCGTGCAGAACGAGATATTGCGCGGATCTTCCATCATGTAGGTGAGGAGTTCCCGGAACAGGGAGGTATAGAGCGCATCGATGGCGCCATCACGCTTCCACACATCGAGTGCCTTCGCCGTATCCTTCTGGGCATAGGCGTCGAGCACGTCCTTGAGCTGCGCCATCACCAGATCGTTCATGTGCCGGAGTCCGACCACGATCTTGTGCGGCTGGAAGTCATCGCCGATGGCAAGCGCCCGCTTGGCGATGTTCTTGGCGAGATCGCCGATACGCTCCACGTCGCCGGCGATGCGGATGGCGGAGATGGTCTCGCGCAGGTCGATGGCCAGGGGCTGGCGGCGGGCGATGGTGAGAATGGCGTTCTCCTCCACCTCACGATGCAAAACATCGAGACGCGGGTCGGACGCGATGACCGTCTGGGCCAGAGGCTTGTCGTGGCGAGCCAGCGCGGCAACGGAATCGACCAGCATCTTTTCGGCGATGCCACCCATCTCGGCAATGCGCTGCCGAAGCCCCTGGAGATCGGCGTCGTAGGAGCGGACGATATGCTCTGACATGAAGGTTCTCCCTGAACCGCTTCGATCAACCGAAGCGACCCGTAATGTAGTCCTGGGTCTGTTTCTTGGTGGGATTCATGAACATCTTGGTCGTCGGCCCGAACTCCACGACCTCGCCGAGATACATGAAGGCGGTGAATTGCGAGATGCGCGCCGCCTGCTGCATGTTGTGCGTGACGATCACGATGGTGAACTCGGAGCGGAGTTGCTCGATCAACTCCTCGATCTTGCCGGTGGAGATCGGATCGAGCGCCGAGGTCGGCTCATCGAGCAGGATCACTTCGGGCTTCTGCGCGATGGTGCGCGCAATGCACAGGCGCTGCTGCTGACCACCCGACAGGCTCATGCCGGACTGACGCAGCTTGTCCTTCGCCTCGTCCCACAGGGCGGCTTTGCGTAGGGCCTCCTCGACGCGGCCGTCGAGTTCGGATTTCGGCAGCCTCTCGTAGAGTTTGATGCCGAACGCGATATTGTCGTAGATCGTCATCGGGAACGGCGTCGGCTTCTGGAACACCATGCCGACACGGGCGCGAAGCTCGTTCACGTCGATGGAAGACGAGAGCACGTTCTGGCCGTCGAGCAGGATCTCGCCATCGGCGCGCTGCTCAGGATAGAGGCTGTAGATGCGGTTGAAGGTGCGCAGCAGCGTCGACTTCCCGCAGCCGGACGGCCCGATGAGAGCCGTCACCTGCCGGTCGTAGAAGTCGAGGGAGATATCCTTCAGGCTGCGGAAATCGCCGTAGTAGAAGTTCAAGTCTCTCACGGCGATGCGCACCGGCGCCTCGGCATTTCCGGCGGCGGCTTTTCCGACGGCGCTGCTCGTGTTGAGGGCAATCGTGCTCATCGGACTTTATCCTTCCTCAGGAGGAGGCGCGCCACGACCGACAGCGCCAGGATCGACATGGTGATGATGAGGGCGCCGGCCCATGCCAGCTCGCGCCAGTTCTCGTAAGGCGAGAGGGCGAACTGGTAGATCATGACCGGCAGGTTGGCCACACCGCCCATCAGGTTGGGGTTGAACCAGAAATTGTTGTTGAGGGCAGTGAACAGCAGCGGCGCTGTCTCGCCGGCGATGCGGGCGGTGGCCAGCAGCACGCCCGTGACCATGCCGGCCCGCGCCGCCTTCCAGCTGATCTTGATGATCACGGTCGACATGGGCGCCCCTAGCGCGGCACCCGCCTCACGCAGCGAGCCGGGCACGAGGCGCAGCATGTCTTCCGTGGTGCGCACGATCACCGGCACGGCAATGATCGCAAGCGCCACACCGCCGGCCCATCCGGAATAGCCGCCCATGGGCTGCACCATGAGCATGTAGACAAAGAGGCCGATGAGAATGCTGGGCGCGGCGAGCAGGATGTCGTTTACGAAGCGGATGATCTCGGCAAGTTTCGAGCTCTTGCCGTATTCGGCGAGATAGGTGCCGGCCAGCACGCCGACCGGTGTCGCCACCATGATACCGAGAACCGTCAGGATCAGGCTGCCCACGATGGCGTTGGCGATGCCGCCGCCCTGGCTCCCCGGTCCCGGCGTCGTCTCGGTGAAGACCGCCGGCGACAGGCCGCCGATGCCTTCGACGAGCAGCATCAGAAGAATCCAGCCGAGGACGAAAGCGCCCAGAACCGTGAAGAGGGTACAGATGATCTTGAGGGCGCGGTCCGCCACATGGCGGCTGCGGCGTACTCGCCCCCAGGGGGCAGGAGCGGTCGTCGGCTCGGGTGAAGCCCGGTGCTGCAGAGCGGTGTCCATCATCGTCTCCTCAGCCCACCTTCACCCGTGACACCAGCAGACGGGCGAGCACGAGCACGGTGAACGTGACCAGGAACAGGATGCAGCCCAGCGCCATGAGGGCGTTCAGCTGCAGTCCGATAGCTTCATTGAACTCATTGGCAATGCGCGATGCGATCGTGGATCCCGGATCGAAGAGCGAACCCGACAGGCGGTTTGCATTGCCGACCACGAAGGTCACGGCCATGGTCTCGCCGAGCGCGCGGCCGAGCCCGAGCATGACCGCCCCGATGATGCTGACGCCCGCCTGCGGCAGGAGCACGTTGCGCACGACCTCCCAGGTGGTGCAGCCGATGCCATAGGCGCTCTCGCGCAGGACCGAAGGGATCTGGTCAAGGATGTCACGGGCGATCGAGGCGATGAACGGGATGATCATGATCGCGAGAATGATGCCGGCTGTCAGGATGCCGACGCCGGAGGGCGTGCGGGCATACAGGATGGTGCCGACGATGGGCATGCCCTCGACGATGTTGGAGACGGGGATCTGCACATAATTCGCGAACAGAGGCGCGAAGACGAACAGACCCCACATGCCGTAGATGATGCTGGGAACGGCCGCGAGCAGCTCGATGGTCGTCGCCACGGGTCGCTTGAGCCAGGGCGGGCAGAGCTGCGTCAGGAAAATCGCGATGCCCAACGACAGGGGCACACCGATCACAAGGGCGATCAACGCCGTCGTCAGCGTTCCGACGATGGCAACCCAGGCGCCGTACTGGTCCTCGTTGACGTTCCAGACGGTCGACGTGACGAAGCCGAAGCCGAATTCACGAAAGGCGGGTATCCCGCCGTAGATCATCGACCCGATGATGCCCAGCAGCACGATCAGCACCAGAAGGGCCGACGCGAGACTGGCCAAGCGGAAGAACCGGTCGAAACTTGGTGGAGGGGACCGACGAGCGGGAGCATCCGCGCTCGTAACGAGACGTTCTTGCGAGAGAGCTACCATTCGCCGATCCGCTGTGCTGTTTGATCGAGGTCAGATTACTGCGTGAAGACAGGCTGACCCGAGGCGTTCTTGATCTCGCTCTTCCACGTCGCGCGCACCTGATCCTTCAGCTGGGCGGGAAGCGGCACGTAATCGAGCTCAACAGCCATCTTGTCACCGTTCTTGAACGACCAGTCGAAGAACTTCAAGGCCTCGGCCACCTGCTCCGGCTTCTCCGGATTCTTAGGCACGAGGATGAAGGTCGGAGCCGTGATCGGCCAGGCCTCGTCGCCGGGCTGGTTCGTCAGCGAGATGCCGTAGCCCGGAGCCGACTTCCAGTCAGCATTGGCAGCGGCAGCCTGGAAGGTCTTGGCTTCCGGCGAGACGAACTTGCCGTTCTTGTTCTGGAGCTGAGCGAACGGGATGCTGTTCTGCTTGGCATAGGCGTACTCAACGTAGCCGATCGAGTTCGGCACCTGCTTCACGAGAGCGGCGACGCCCTCATTGCCCTTGCCGCCCTGGCCGACGGGCCACTGCACCGAGGCGCCGGCGCCGGGGCCGCTCTTCCAGCCTTCCGAGACCTGGGACAGGTAGGTGGTGAACACGCTGGTGGTGCCCGATCCGTCGGAGCGGTAGACCGGGGTGATCGAGGCGCTGGGAAGCGTCACGCCCTGGTTCGCCTGCGCGATCTTGGCATCGTCCCACTTGGAGATCTTGCCGTTGAAGATGTCGGCGAGAACTTCGCCCGTCAGCTTCAGCTGGCCGGCGGCAACGCCCTGAACGTTATAGACGGCGACCACACCGCCCATCACGGCCGGGAACTGAATGAGGCCGTCCTTCTGAAGCTCTTCGCCCTTCAGCGGAGCATCGGTCGCGCCGAAATCGACGGTCTTGGCCCGGATCTGGCGGATGCCGCCGCTGGAGCCGATGGACTGGTAGTTCAACCGGTTACTCGTCTCCTTGTTATAGGACTCGGCCCACTTGGCGTAGATCGGGAACGGGAACGTCGCGCCTGCGCCGGTGATGTCAGCGGCAGAGGCCGTGGTCGTAAAGCTCGCGACGGCAAGGCCGGCCGCAATGGCGAAGGACATGATCTTCAAGGGTCAATCTCCTGTTCATACAGTGTGACAGGCGGCTTTGAAGCCTTAGGCCGTGTCACGCGATGGGACAGCTAGGCCCGATGGATGTCTCCTCTACGACAGTTGGATGACAATTACATGACACCCCTTCCGGATCCCTTGGAGCGCCTCATTTTCCGGCCTGGGGAAAGCTGCATGATCAGGAGCGGGTCTCGGGCAGCGTCACCGTGAACCGGGCACCCTGCCCTGGCTCGCTTGCGATGTCGAAATGGCCCCGGTGGCGGTTGACGATGTGCTTGACGATAGCAAGCCCCAGGCCCGTTCCGCCCTTGTCGCGGCTCTGGGCCACATCGGCCCGGTAGAATCGCTCCGTCAGGCGCGGCAGATGCTCGGGCGCGATGCCGGGTCCGTAATCCTGGACGGCAAAGGCAACGTGCGGCCCCTGCTCGCCATGGGAAGCCCCGATACTCTCGATCTCTACATCCACCCTGCCGCCGCTCTCGCCATATTTCACGGCATTCTCGATCAGGTTCTCAGCGACACGCAAAAGCTCATCGCGGTCGCCGCGCACGAGGACGGGCTGCCCTGGCAGTTTGACCTGGATGACGACGCCCCCCTCGCGCGCCATGGGCGACAGGGTTTCGACCATCTGGGACACGATGGAGGCCAGATCGACATTCTGGGTCGGGGAGAGATGCGCCCGCATCTCGATGCGCGACAGGGACAGGAGATCGTCGATCAGGCGCTTCATCCGCTGCGCCTGCCCCTTCATGATGTCGAGGAAGCGCTCCCGCGCCTTCACATCGTCGCGCGCCGGACCCTGCAGGGTTTCGATGAAGCCGAGCACGGAGGCCAACGGAGTTCGCAGCTCATGGCTCGCATTGGCCACGAAATCGGCCCGCATGGCCTCCAGGCGGCGGGCCGATGTGAGATCGCGGAAGAACAGGACGACTCCCGCCTGCACTCCGGTGTTGGGCGCATCGGCCAGGAGGGGACCGATATGGACCTCGAAGGTGCGCTCGGTGGGGACCCGCTCCGAATATTCCACTTTCAGGGCCTCGCCCTTCTCCAGAGCCCTCTGGATGCCGTCGAGCACATCGGGGCTGCGGAGCGCGAAGGACAAAGGATGCCCGGTCTTCAAGCCACTCAGGAGCCCGTAAGCAGCTTTGTTCGCCTCGATCACCACGGCACGCTGATCCACCAGAATGACCGGATCGGGGATCTGAGCCAGAACCGCCTCGGCGACGCTCGATTGCTGGGGCTTGCTCGGCTGCGACCGGACTCCGACCCCGAGACTCTGTTTCGGGCTGGCGACCAAAAATCCGGCGATGATGGCGATGGCCGCCCAGAGGAGGAGCCAGGCATCTCCTTTGCCCTGCACGAGTGCAACGGCCACCATGACGAAACACGTGACCACCGCGGCCAGCAGGACTGCATCACGCAGCAGCGCGGCGCCCTGGATTCTGGGTTCCGGCGTCGGATCGTCGGGAGCGCTCATGGAACAGGAGGTCTCGGAGAGGTTACACGCCTTCCTTAAGGCAGGCGCCGGCAGGTGTCATCTCCCGCCAAGCTCCGCCCCGGCGGCGACCTCATCATCGTCGGGCTTGAACGAGAGTCGCGCGGCCCGGATCCGGTTGCGGATCTCGTAACCGCCCAGAAGCGCAAGGGCAATCACGAAGGGAACGAGGTAATAGCACAGACGGTAGAGGAGTAGCGCGCCGAGAACCGGCTCCCTCGGATAGCTCGATAAGGCGAGAAGGATGGTTGCTTCGAAGACGCCCAGGCCGCCCGGCGCATGGCTCGCCACCCCCAACATGACGGCGAAGATATAGACCGCTACGAAAGTCTCGAAGTTGAGACCATGCCCACCCGGCAGGAGCACAAAGAGAACCCCCGCGCCGGCGCAGACGTCGGCCGCACCGATTAGGATCTGGGCCAGGGACAGGCGAAAGCCCGGCAGTTCCAGCTTCCAGCCCTGGATTTTGACCGAGCGGCGCTTGAGCGAGACCCATATCATATAAGCGGCGACGAAGACGGCGGCGCCCAATCCGACGAGCTGGTTCATCCAGATGTGGGTATAGACGAGGCTCGCCATTTCGTCGGCCTTGCTGATCAGGCTCCAGGCGAGCACAAGGGCCATGCCGAGCCAGAAGGTCACCCCGGCGATGACAGTGAGGCTTGCCACCCGTCCCGGCTTCACGCCCTTGGGGGAATAGATCCAGTAGCGGACCGTTCCGGCCGTGAGCAGTGGGAAACCCAGGGTGAAGCTCACCGCATAGCTCGTGAAGGAGGCCAAGGCCGTGGTGCGATAAGGAATCTGCAGCTTGAGCTGGCGAAGCGCGATGGCGTCGTAGCAGGTCAGCAGGCCATAGCTGATGGCGGTGAAGAGCACCGCCAGCCCGATCTGACGCAGGCTGGCGGCCGTGAACGCGGATTTCAGCTCGTTGATGTCGATATCGGATGCGATATGCCAGAGAACGACGAGCGAAGCGCCGAACAGGAGGATACTCGCCGCCATCCCGATCCAGGCAAACCGCCGCGAGCGACGCTCCTTTGGGTGAAGGGCCTCGGCAGATGACATCTCCGGTGGAGACACCGGGTGGGAGCTCATATCGTTCATGAAAACTGTCAATCAGCCTCAGCGTAGGAAAGATCGCATCAAGTGCGTGGGCTGCCCTGCATCTAGGCGCTGACGGTGGGAACCGCCAGACGCAGGCGGCCTTTTAATGGTTTCGCACAAACGGCGCTACTCTTTGTGCCGAGAAAATGTACAGGGGAGCGGATGTGGGTTGTCAGCCTCGAAAAAGGCCTACAACAATGCTTCGCTGATTAAAGCCGGTTTGTGAGTGACTTTGGCCGTATGGGTGGCCCGGGAGTTCTGCGTGGATTTCAAGGATACAGAAACCCAATATGCCGTTCTGGCGGAGTCTCTGCCCCAACTCGTCTGGTCATCCCGACCGGATGGATATGTCGACTATTTCAACCGCCGCTGGCGTGAATTTACGGGCCGATCGGGTGAGCAGATCCTGGGCGACGGCTGGCAGGAATCCATCCATCCGGATGATCTGGTTCAGACCAAGGACCATTGGAAGCGCTCCCTCGAATCCGGACAAGCCTATGAGTGGGAGCACCGGATCAGGAACGCCGCAGGAGAGCACGAATGGTTTTTGAGCCGTGCGATCCCGATCCAGGACCTCACCGGCCAGATTACCCGCTGGTTCGGCACGAGCACCAATATCGACGAGCAGAAGAAGAACGAGGAAGCTATTCGGATGCTGGAGAGCCAGTATCGCCTGGCTCTTGAGGCTGCCAATCTCGGAACCTGGCAGATCGATCTCGATAACCGCCGGATCACCTGGGATGAGGAAAGCTGCGCCCTCTACCATATTCCGCACAACGGATTGTACAGCCTTTCGCTGGAAGAAGCCTGGGACATGATCCATCCCGACGACCGGGAGGACGTGAAGGCGCGCATTGCCGCCGCCGCCGCACCAGATTCGGATGGCAAATACGACAACCGCTACCGGGCGCAGCTTCCCGACGGGAGCCTGCGCTGGTTCCGTTCTCACGGGCGAGCCCTTCACGTGCATGACGGCGGCACACGCCGCGCCGTCAGCCTGTACGGCGTGATCAGCGACATCACGGAGCGCCAAGCCCTCGAAGAGGCCCAGAAGCTTCTGACCCGGGAACTCAATCATCGCGTGAAGAACCTGTTCGCCATCGCGAACGGCATGGTCTCGATGACGGCCCGCACCGCCAAAGACCCCAAGGATATGGCAACCGCCTTGAGGGGACGGCTGAGCGCCCTGTCGCGGGCCCACGAATTGGTACAACCAGCATCCATAACGGAGCCAGGCTCCGGCACCGATGTTGAGCTATCCCGCCTGATCGAGGCTGTCCTCGAACCCTACAGGCAATCCGGCCAGAACAAGATTGCCATCGAAGGACCGGGCGTTGCCGTTGGCTCCAACACGACGACGAGCCTTGCCCTGGTCCTGCATGAACTCGCCACCAACGCCGCCAAATACGGATGTCTCTCCTGTGCAGAGGGCGAACTCACGATCCATTGGACGCTCCAGGGCGAGAACGTGGATCTGCTCTGGACCGAAAGCGGTGGACCGGTGATCGACGGCCCCCCAGCCTTTGAAGGCTTCGGCACGCAACTGTCCCATCGAAGCATCGCCGGGCAGCTCGGGGGCACCCTTGAGCGGGAGTGGCGGCCAGAGGGCTTGTGCGTTCACATGGTCATTCCACTCAACCGTCTGAGCGCCTGACCGGCCATGCCTTCGTACCGTCGCGTCCTGGTCCTAGGCGGAGCGCGCTCCGGCAAGAGCCGCACCGCCCTGCAGCTTGCCGAGCAGACCTCATCACAGCGGATCTATGTCGCGACAGCGCAGGCCTTCGACGACGAGATGCGCGAACGCATTGCGCTACACCGCTTGGAGCGCGATCATTCCTGGCAGACGGTGGATGCCCCCTTGGAGCTATCGCGGGCCATAGAGGCTCACACAGCCTCTGACAAGGCCGTGCTCGTCGACTGCCTGACCCTTTGGCTCTCCAACGTCGTGCTTGCCGAGCGCGACCCGTCCCATGAGGGCGATCGGTTGATCGGCGCGCTTCGGGAGGCCCAAGGGCCTCTCATCCTGGTATCGAACGAAGTGGGCCAGGGCATCGTCCCCTCGACCCCTCTCGGGCGGTCCTTCCGGGACGAGCAGGGGCGCCTGAACCAGCGGATCGCGGAAGCATGCGATGCGGTGGTCTTCGTGGCTGCTGGCTGTCCGATCCTGCTGAAGCCGGCTCCTGCCCTGGATTTGAAACTAGCCTGAACGCGGCGGCCTTCAGGGCAGCTTGGACGTCACTTCATCTCTTAAAGCCTCGATCATGGCCGGCGTCGAGGGACCTCCGCAGATCGTAAGACGCCCCGGAAGGGCCAAGCGCCGCTCATGCGGCACGGCGGCGGCGAGAGCGGGATGGGCGAACAGAGCCGTGCCGTTGTCGATCGCCTGCTGGGATCCTGCATCGACGAGCATGAAATCCGGCGGATCGGCGACAATCGCCTCCAGGCGCACAACGCCTCCGTTCGTTCGGCCGAGAACCTCCTGGTGCAACGTGAAGCCCATCTGCATCAGCACTTCGCTCAAAGGCGAACGGGGAGCCGCCACCCACCCTCCCCGCTCGTAAACCAGAAGGCTGCGCCCGTTCGAGACAACATCCTTGGCCCGGTCCAGGGCCGAATCGATGCGGGCGATCAGGGCCTCGCCGCGATCCGCGTGGCCGAGCCTATTGGCCAGAAGCCGGATCTGCTCACGTCCCTCCATCAGGCCCGACCAGGGGCGAAGCTGGAGAACGTCCAGGCCCTGCCGCTTCAGACCGGCCACCCGCTCCTGCTGGCCGTAGGTGCCGGTCAGCACAAGGTCGGGTTTGCTGAACAGAAGAGCCTCCGCTCCACCTTCGTTCAAGGGCAGGCCCGCAGCCTGCTCTGCCATGAACGAGATCGACGGATCGCGGGCAAGCCGGCTCAAGGATGCAATCTGGTGCCGGTCGGCCAGCGCCAGCAGCAATTGGTCCGTGCAGAGGTTGAGAGAGGCAACCTGCTGCGGCCTCGGTTGTGCCACGGCCGGAGAAATCGCCCAAAGACAGCCGATCAGCAAGGCGCATCCGACACGCCTACTCCGGCGAAGCATTGAAATCATCGAGGCTTCCTGTGAGCGCCTGCTGGGTGAAGGCCGGCGTCTCCTAATCAAAGCAGGCTGTGCTGACCCATGACAATCGGAGCAATTTCCTAGCTGCGGCGGAATGACCCTTACGTCATAGTTAATCATCTGCCTCAGGGACGTCTTCGATGAATTCTTCCTGAGAATACAGGAGACCTTTGAAGATTATCCCCTTTGTCCGGATAGTTGCAAAAGGTCGCATGTGGGAACAAAGTCCAATTTCACCGTTAAGCTGACCCATTCTGGACATATCTGGCACGCACATACTCATCTCACTTGAACGAAGAACAACCGCAAACCTGTCCCGACAGTGAAGCGGCGCAATTCTAGGGGGCTTCTTCATATGCAGATTGCTCTGACAGCGTCTCGCGACGCATGCCAGCAGAAGGCTATTTGCCTCGATTTCGGGAAGCACAGCGGCTTCCGGGGCCGTTGCACCGCTCAGAAGCGTCCCGCCCTTCAAGGAGGTCAGACCCTTCTCAACCTGACCAAGATGCTCGGCCTTGGTGCCTGCATGACGCTGGCCCTCGGCACCGCTGCCGTGTCCCAATCCGCCGCGGCTGCGGAGCAGAAAGCAGCTCTTCCAGCGGCTTTCGATGCTGGCGAGAAGGCCATCAAGATCCCGGCTCAGCCCGGAGAGACGTTTGCCATGGCGGCAAACGATGCCGCTCCGGCGGATCCGCTGGAAGCCATCGTCACGGTGGCGTCAGCTGAGGCCAACCAGGCCGATCTGCAAAGGCAGATCATCCTGACCATCCCCTTGACCAATCCGACGACCCCGGCCGGCAGCGAGGATGACAAGCCCGTCTCGCGGGAACTCACGGATTACATGGAATTCGAGGAGATGCGCGTTCCCGTGTGGATCGTGGACACGATCCTGCGCGCCTCCAAGATGACCGGTGCCGATCCTGTCTACATGATGGCTCTTGCGGACAAGGAATCGAGCTTCCTGCCCGGCAACAAGGCTTCGACCTCCTCGGCCGTAGGCTTGTTCCAATTCATCTCGAGCACTTGGCTCGAGGTCGTGCGCTCCTTCGGGCCTGCTCATGGTTTGAATGCGGAGGCGCAGGCGATCGAGCGGATCGACGGCAAGCTCGCCGTGGCGGACGAGACCATGCGCGAGCACATTCTCGGGCTGCGCCGCAATCCTTACATCTCGTCTCTCATGGCCGCCGAGATGATGAAGCGCGACAAGGAGAAGATCGAGACGAGGCTTGGCCGCAAGCTCAACCGTTCCGAATTCTACATGTCTCATTTCTTCGGCGTCGACAGCGCCAGCAAGTTTATTGCTCTGGTGGACGACACGCCTAAGAAGAGCGCGCCCGCCGCCTTCCCGGCCGCCGCAAAGTCCAACAAGTCGCTGTTCTTCACCAAGGACGGCAAGAAGACCCGCCAACTCAGCGTGGCTGAGGTCTATGGCAAGATCGACGACATGATCGACAAGCGTCTCAACCGCTACGGCGATGTCTCGACCCGGGTGGCCGGAGACCTTCCCTTCTGATCAAGGGCCTCCGCATCTCCTTCCGAACCAGGATGGTGAGGCTGAAGGTCCTCTGTGCCGATCTCCGCCCTAGGCGCCAGACCTGCTGACGCGGAACTGGTGGGCGCAATATCGACAAAGCCGCCTTTGGCAGGCGGACGCTGCACCCGAATGATCCGCATTACGATGAAGGCGGCAAGACCCAGTGAAGCCAATGCCGCATAGATGAAAAGACCCCGAGGGCCCAGGATCTCCATGGCCAGGGCTCCGAGCAAAGGACCGACGGTCACCCCGGTCGCCCAGGAGAACAGCAGGGTCCCCACGGTGGACACGATCTGCCCCGGATCGACGATATCGCAGGCATGGGCCACGCAGACCGAGTAGATGCACAGGGCGAGGCCACCCCAGGCCGCAAACGACCACAGGATCAGCAGGTTCGCATTCTGCGCACTGGCCCAGAGGATCAGGAGCGACACCAAGCTCGCACCGAAGGCCAAGCCTGCGATCACGTAGCGCCGGTCAGCACGGTCGGAGAGCCATCCGAGCGGCCATTGCATGGCGAGACTTCCGGCCTGCAGGGCAAAGAGCAGCGCCGCAGCCTGATCCTGGCTCAGCCCGATCCTAACGCCGAACACAGGCGTTATAGCAATGACTGGGCCATTGACCAGCCCGACCACAAAGGCTCCAACCACCGCTGACGGAGCCGTGGCAAATAGTTTCCTGACTTCGATACGCACCCCCTGCGGTGCGCTCGGCTCAGTCGTGGTTGTGGCCGCGATGGGAAGCAGCGAAAGCGTGATCAGGCCGCTCACCGCCATGAACAATCCATCCGTGCGGATGTCGCCGAAGCTGATCCCAAGCGGGGACAGCATCAGAGCGACCTTGGTGCAGATCATGTAGATGGAGAGGATCCGCCCCCGATGGCTCGATGTGGCCCGGGCACTGATCCACCCATCGGTGACGGTGAAGATGCAGGCGAGCGTGACGCCCGTGAGCCCGCGCAGCAGGATCCACGCCAACGTCGAATGCGCCTGAGTCATGGCCAGAATCAGGACGGACACCATCGCGGCCAAGCTGGCGAAGGCCCTGATGTAGCCGACATGACGGATGAAGCTCGGCGCGAGAAAGCAGCCTGTCGAGAACCCCACGCCGTAAGCGGCCGCCACGACGCCGATGGAGGCAACGGAAATGCCCTCCGCCTGCATGCGCAGTGGCATCAGAGCCTGCAGCAAGCCATTCCCGGCCTGCAGGAGGGTCGTGGCGGCCGTGATGGTCCAGATCAGAGCAAGGGAGGAGTTCACAATCGAATCGATGATACAGGGCGGCAGGCGCAACGGTCAGCAAGATAGAGAGCAGGTGCCGCTTAATATCAAGAGTCGATATGATCCTGATGAATGGGCTTTAGTCAGCCCGCCGGTCCGGCTAAGGGACCGGACAGACTTGCTGTTCCGTCGTGCGACTACTGGTTCGAGCGGTCTTTTTGAAAGCTGGCGAAAAGATAAAAGCCGTTGAAGCGCACGCCTTCCATGGCAGCCTTCCGGTCAAAGCCCAAGGGGGCTTCCTGACTCTGGACCCGCCCGCCGAACCGCCAGTTCGGCTCGACGACAAACGGAGGAACTGTGCGCTCCTCCGGAACGGCACAGACAAGGCCGTCCAGTTTCGTACTCTGGAACAGATTATATGCGTACATGTCCTGCTCCTTTTTCTTCTCGCGACGAATCACATCCTGCCCGCCAACAGTGACAGGAGTGTGATATTGCAGCGCACCATCAGCAGAATTTCTTCTTCCTCGGTGCCGAATGGAAGTGGCGCAAAGGGATGATCCTTTGTTAGGCTCACCCATCCTCATGGGATGAACTGCAATAATCAGGGAGCACGCCGCATGACCTCTCAGAGCACCCTTCGCCGAAGCCTCATGGGTCTCGGTCTCCTGGCCAGCCTGCCCTTTGCACCGCTGGCATTGGCTCAAGCGGTTGCCCCTTCTCCCGAGGCACCCACCGGTCGCACATCGAAGCCCGTCGGTACCGCGACGAAGGACATGGTCGCCGCTGCCAATCCTCTGGCAGCCCAGGCCGGTCGTGAGATCCTGGCGGCGGGCGGTAGCGCCGTCGATGCGGCTATTGCCGTTCAGCTGGTTCTCAACCTCGTCGAGCCGCAGAGTTCCGGCATCGGCGGCGGCGCCTTCATGGTTTTCTGGGACGGCCGGACCATGGCGGCCCTCGACGGTCGCGAAACGGCGCCTGCGGCTGCCAAGCCCGAGCGCTTTCTCGGCCCCGATGGCAAGCCGATGAAGTTCTACGATGCCGTGGTGGGTGGCCGTTCCGTCGGCGTGCCGGGAACGCCGCGTCTGCTCGAACTGGCTCACAAGAACTGGGGTAAGCTGTCCTGGCAGCAGGTGATCGAACCGGCTGCGCGCCTAGCCGAGGAAGGCTTTGCCATCTCGCCGCGCCTCAACGGCTTGCTGACCCAGGAGAAATACCTCCAGAACGATCCAGTGGCGCGCGCGTATTTCTATGAACCCGATGGCAAGCCCAAGGCCGTCGGAACCGTCCTGAAGAATCCGGCCTTCGCCAAGACGCTCCGCACTGTCGCCGAAAAGGGCGTAGACGCCTTCTATTCCGGCGAGATTGCTCAGGACATCGTGGCGACCGTGACGGGCCATCCGACCAATCCCGGCGACATGACACTCGACGACCTCAAGGGCTACAAGGTGCAGGAGCGTGAGGCCCTGTGCGGCAGCTACCGCACCTACAGGATCTGCGGCATGGGTCCGCCGAGTTCCGGCCAAGTGGCTGTGCAGCAGATGATGGGCGTTCTGGAAACCCAGGACATGGCGGCCGTGAAGCCCGGACCTGATGCGGCCCACTGGCTCGCGGAAGCCGGCCGCCTGGCCTATGCGGACCGTGCTCTCTTCCTGGCCGATCCGGCCTTCGTGAACGTTCCCGTGAAGGGCCTGACTGATCCCGGCTATATCAAGAGCCGCGCCGCCCTCGTCGACCCGAACAAGTCCATGGGCAAAGCCAAGCCCGGCGACCCGCCGTTCCAGAAGACCTTCCTCTGGGGACCGTCGGACGGCATCGAATACGGCACGAGCCACATCTCGATCGTCGACCGCAACGGCAATGCCGTGTCCATGACGACCACGATCGAGGACGGCTTCGGGTCGCGGCTCATGACGAAGAGCGGGTTCCTACTCAATAACGAGCTGACGGACTTCTCGTTCGCTACCACGGAGGACGGCAAGCCGATCGCCAATCGCGTCGAGGCCGGCAAGCGCCCGCGTTCGTCCATGGCGCCGACCATGGTGCTCGACGGCAGCGGCAAGCTCTATGCGGTGGTGGGGTCGCCGGGGGGAAGCCTCATTCCCAATTACGTGGCCAAGACGCTGGTCGGCATCCTGGACTGGAAGCTCGATCCGCAGGTGGCCGCCGACCTGCCCAACATGGGCAGCCGCAACGGACCGACGGAGCTTGAAGCCGGCACCGAGGCGGAAGGCTGGAAGACGGGGCTCGAGGCCAAGGGCCACGAGGTCAAGTTGATCGACCAGAACTCCGGCATTCATGCCATCGTTGTCACGCCGGCAGGGCTGGTCGGCGGTGCGGACAGTCGCCGCGAAGGCGTTGCCATCGGCAATTGACACATCCCTGGCAGCTGCTGTCAGAAAGCTGCTTCCAGATCGAAGAAGGTTCGGGTTCCATGCGTATCATCGTCATCGGCAAGGAAGGACAGGTCGCCCGCTCCCTGGCGGAGCGCGCGCGGGCTCACGGCGCCCAGGCCGTGCTCGTCGGCCGCCCCAAGCTCGACCTTGCCGATCCGTCGGGCATCGAGGATGCCCTCGTTGAGACCGGCGGCGACATCATCGTGAATGCGGCAGCCTATACCGCCGTCGACCAGGCCGAGTCTGCGCCGGAATTGGCCGAGGCCATCAACGGAATCGGCGCCGGCGTTGTGGCGGGGGCTGCGGCGGCCATGAACGTGCCGCTGATCCATATCTCCACCGACTACGTGTTCGACGGTACCGCCGACCATCCTTACCGTGAGGACGACCCCGTCGCTCCTCTGGGCGTCTATGGCGCCTCGAAGCTCCTCGGCGAGGAGGCCGTGGCAGCCGAGGCCGAGAACTACGCCATCCTGCGCACCGCCTGGATCTACAGCCCGTTCGGCAAGAATTTCGTCAAGACGATGCTGCGCCTCGCGGGCGACCGCGACGAGGTCGGCGTCGTGGCCGACCAGCACGGCTCGCCCACCAGCGCCCTGGACATCGCCGACGGAATCATCACAGTCAGCCGCAACCTGCTGGAGCGCCCCGCTGACAAGAACCTGCGCGGTGTGTTCCATATGGCCGGCGAGGGCTTTGCCAACTGGGCGGAGTTCGCGACGGAAATCTTCACCCTTTCGGCTCATCTCGGCGGACCCTCGGCGAAGGTCCGACCGATCGCCACATCGGACTACCCGACCCCGGCCAAGCGTCCCGCCAATTCCCGGCTCGACTGCACCAAGCTCAAGGAGGTGCATGGCGTGGCGCTGCCGCCTTGGCGCTCGTCGCTTGAGCCTTGCGTGAAGCGCCTCATCGAGGAGGCCCGCAAGGAGTTTCTGCGAGGCCATGTGGGCTGAGAGGAAGGAGGCCGTGGCTTTCCGTCAAAAGAAGACAGTTGTTCTTTATAAAGAACGACCGTAGGATCGCTTCATGACCATGCCTCAAGAGCCTCCCTATCGCCTTGAAACCCGCCTCGTCCATGAAGGTCATCAGCGCACGCCCTTTGGGGAGACGTCTGAGGCTCTCTTCCTCACGCAGGGCTTCATTTATGAATCCGCTGAAAGTGCGGAACGGCGCTTCCTCAACGAAGAGGAGGGTTACAGCTACAGCCGCTATTCGAACCCGACCGTGGATGCCTTCGAGCAGCGCATCGCCGGCCTCGAAGGAGCGGAAGCCGCCCGCGCGACGGCAAGCGGCATGGCGGCCGTCACCGCCGCCATGGTCGGGCAGGTGCAGGCCGGCGATCATGTGGTGGCGGCTCGCGCGCTCTTCGGCTCCTGCCGTTGGGTAGTGGAGGATTTTCTGCCCCGTTTCGGCGTCGGCTGCACCCTGGTCGACGGCGCGGACCTCAACCAGTGGCGCGACGCCGTGAGGCCGGAGACCAAGGCCTTCCTATTGGAGACACCGACCAATCCCAGCCTGGAGATCTTCGACATCACGGCGATTGCCGAGATCGCCCATGCGGGCGATGCGACGCTCACTGTCGACAATGTTTTCGCGACACCGCTTTTCCAGAAGCCGCTCGCGCTCGGGGCGGATTGCGTCGTGTATTCGGCCACCAAGCACATCGACGGCCAGGGCCGATGTCTGGGCGGCGTGATCCTCGGCTCCACCGAGTTCATCGAGAATAAAGTGCAGCAATTCCTGCGCATGACGGGACCGTCGATCTCGCCCTTCAACGCCTGGGTGCTTCTGAAAGGTCTCGAGACCCTTCCCCTGCGCGTCGAAAAGCAAACCGCCACCGCCGGCGCTCTTGCGGATGCGCTTCATGACCATCCGAAGCTGCGGCGCCTGACCTACCCCGGCCGCCCGGATCATCCTCAGGCAGACCTGATCCGGCGCCAGATGAGCGGCGCCTCGACCATGATTGCGCTCGACGTCAAAGGCGGCAAGGAAGGCGCTTTCCGCTTCCTGAACGCCCTCAGGCTGATCAGGATCTCCAACAACCTGGGCGATGCGAAAAGTCTCGTCACCCATCCGGCCACCACCACACACCAGCGTTTCACGCCCGAGCAACGCGCCGAGATGGGCATCACGGATGGCCTGGTGCGCCTGTCGGTCGGACTGGAGCACAAGGACGACCTGCTGGCAGATATGGCCAAGGCCTTGACGCAAGTCTAGAACGACTCAGCACGTACAGATACGGCCTTTGACCTGCCCGTCCATCAGGAACGAAGCGAAGGGATGCTTCGCCTGTCCTCGTCCTCAGCCGCCATAAAGGTAGCGCGGCAGCCACAGGGTCAGTTCGGGCCAGATATACATGAAGATCATGCAGACGATCACGATGAGCATGTAGGGCATCATACCCGCGAAGATCTGGTTCAGGGTGACGTGCGGTGGTGAAACGCCCTTGAGATAGAAAGCCGACATGGCCACAGGCGGCGACAGGAACGCAGCCTGGAGATTCACGAAGACGAGAACGCCCCAGAGCACCGGGTCGATGTTGAAATGCTTCAGCAGCGGCAGGAAGATCGGCACGAAGATGATGATGATCTCGGTCCATTCCAGCGGCCAGCCGAGAATGAAGATCACCGCCTGCGACAGGATCATGAACTGCACAGGGGTCAGATCCATGGCCAGAACCCAGCGCTCGACCAAGCCCTGCCCGCCGAGGATCGCGAACACGGCCGAGAACAGGGCCGAACCGACGAAGAGCCAGCACACCATGGCTGTTGTCTTCGCCGTCAGGAACACGGCCTCCTTGGTGCGTTTCCAGTTCAGCGTTCGAGCCTGGAACGCGAGCAGGAACGCTCCGGCAGCGCCGACGGCAGCGGACTCGGTCGCAGTGGTGATTCCGAACAGGATGACGGCGAGCACGAGGAGGGTGAGAATGCCGAGCGGCATGATCGACGATGACAGAAGCTTCACGACCTGGAGACGCTCGGCGTTCATGTTCCGGTAGTAGCGGGCGAGGATCACCAGGGCCAATGCGGCAACGATGCCGAAAATGACATAAAATGTGGTCGCCGGTCCTATATCGGTCGGCGTCACCGGCGCGCTCACTGCCGGTCCACCAAGCTGCTCCAAGCCTTCAGGCGCCTCGCCTTCGGCCGACGCTTGCGGATGAATGACGACGTACCACCACAGCAGCCAGAGGGTGAGGGCCGTCAGCGCAAGAGGGATGAGGGTGGCGAGAAAGTTCTTGAACACCGTCCAGTAGGTGAGCCGCCCGTCATCGTCGTTGAGGCCCTTCATCCGGGCTGGCGAGAACAGGGCCGAGAAGAGCCCAACCAGCATGTTGTTCGAATAAGCGGCCTGAAATCTTCGCATCCATTCCGGCACCGGAACCCGTGTTTGCTCCTCGGGAAGAGCAGGCGCGATCTTCGGGTTTATCATCGCCCAGCCGACGATGTAGACGAGGTACAGGAAGGCAAGGAAGAAGCCCGGGAACATCGCGGCCGCATAAAGCTTCACGACAGACTGGCCGGCCACCGCCGCATAGACGATGATCATCACCGAAGGCGGGATCAGAATGCCCAGCGTACCTCCGGCCGTGATGACTCCAGAGGCGAGCTTGACGTCATAGCCGGCACGCAGCATCGGGTTGAAGGCGATCACCCCCATGAGGACGACGACAGCTCCCACGAGGCCGCTGGCGATGCCCCAGAATGTGCAGACGATCAGAGTCGCGATCGCGAGCGAGGCGGGAAGACGCCGGAACGAGAGCTGGATCGCGTAGAACATTTTGTCGACGAGCGCCCCGCGTTCCATCACATACCCCATCAACACGAAGAGCGGGATGGAGATGAGAACGTCGTTGGTCATGGCGCCATAGGTGCGCTGGACCATGAGGTCGAAAACCCGGTTGTCGAACCAATGCTCCGCAGGATTGTAGAACGCGTAGAAGCCGAAGAACATCCCGAGGCCCATCAGCGTGAAGGCTGTCGGGAAACCCATCATGATCACCACCACGATGAGCATAAGCATCGTGAGACCCAATGCCGGATCGCTCATGTCTGCAGGTCTCCCCCCATCCCGCGTTGCCGCGCCGTTTCATCGATCTGCTGCGCGCGCGCGATGGCGGTCTTGCGCGTTTCTTCATCCACATATTCGCTGTGCGCGAGTTGCTCTTCAACCACGTCGATCTCGCTGACGTCCTTGAGCCGGCTGGGCCATACCCCGGTCTTGAGGCAAACGACGCAGCGCAGGATCTCGGCTAGGCCCTGCAGCATCACCAGGGCGCCGGCGATCGGGATCACCGCCTTGAAATGGTAGACCGGCGGGCCGTTTGCCGTCACGGTCGAGTGTTCGCCGATCCGCCAGGACAGCGCCGCGTAATCATAGCCTGCATAGATGAGGGCCATGATGCCCGGCAGGAAGAAGACGATGTAGAGGACAAGGTCGAGCGATGCCTGCGTGCGGGGCCGCATCGAGCTGTAGAGAAAGTCGCCGCGCACATGGGCGTTCTGCGCCAGCGTGTAGGCGCCGGCCAGCATGAACAGGCTGCCGTAGAACATGTTGCTCGCATCGAAGATCCATGCGGTGGGCATGTTCATGATGTAACGCTTGAAGACCTCGACGCAGACAAGGATCATAAGCCCGATGACGAGCCAAGCCGCAGCCTTGCCGACCCAGGTACTAATGCCGTCGACAATGTGCAGAATTTTCTGAACGTTCATGCTGGGGAGCCGACCAGAAAGAGGATGTTAAGATCATGATCAGGCGCCATCGGCCTGTCTTCCGATGGCGCCTGTCCGGATTGATCGTCGCTTTAGATCTTCTTTGCAGCCGCGTTGGGTCCGAAGTAGTGATCAAACGCCATGCGGCGATTGACGACGGTATCCTGCTCCCAGCGCGTGGCCCGCTGGGCGAAAGCAAGCTGCGATTCAAGGATCTCCTTGAACAGCGGATTCTCTCCGGCCTTCTTTTTCACGACCTCGTCGTAGACCTCGAGCTGCTTCTTGAGGATCGCGTCCGGGGTCTTGTAGAACTTGACGTTGTCCTTCGTTTGAAGCTCGACATAATCCTTCGAGTACCGGTCGATCGCCTTCCATGACATGTCCTGCGATGCAGCGTCGACCGCATTGGCGATAATCGCCTTCATTCTCTCCGGCAGCCCATCGTATTTCGCCTTGTTGAACATGATCTCGAACTGCTCGGCGTTCTGATGGTAGCTCTGGAGCATGCACACCTTGGACACGTCTGCGAAGCCGAGGGCGCGGTCGGACGAGGCGTTGTTGAACTCGGCCGCATCGAGAAGGCCGCGGTCCATCGCCGAGACGATCTCGCCGCCGGGCAAGGCATTGACGGCGGCACCCATGCCGGTGAACACGTCGATCGAGATGCCCACGGTTCGGAACTTGAGGCCCGCCATGTCCTCCATCTTGGTGACCGGCTTCTTGAACCAGCCGAGCGGCTGCGTCGGCATCGGCCCATAGGGGAACGACACGACGTTGGCACCGATCGAGGCATAGAGCTTCTCGAGCAGTTCCTTGCCGCCGCCATAGCGGTGCCAAGCCATCAGCATGTTGGCATCCATGGCAAAGCCAGGACCGGATCCCCAGAGCGCAAGCGCGGTCTGCTTGCCATAATGGTAGACCATCACGCCATGGCCACCATCGAGCGTTCCCTTAGACACGGCGTCGAGCAGGCCAAAAGCCGGCACCACGGCGCCTGCGGGCAACACCTCGATCTTGAGGTCGCCGCCGGTCATGTCGTTGACTTTCTTGGCAAAATCGAGTGCGAACTCGTGGAAGATGTCCTTGGACGGCCACGTGCTCTGCCAGCGCATGTTGATCGGGCCTTGGGCCTGAACAATATTTGGAGCGGCAACTGTTGCGGCAGCGCCGATCGTAGCAACCTTGAGGAAACGGCGGCGTGATTGTTTCACCCCGCCGGAATCTTGCGTTCCGAGAGTCTTGGATTTGGTCATGACTTCCTCCCTGGGCGCTTTTTATTGTAAGCGGCTCGCGCCTGATCTTAAACTTCTGTTACTTCAGGGGGAGAGATCAAGAGGCTTAAGTCTAAAGTTGCAGACTACTTTGGACGATCCGGGCGCCGTGGACGCTAAGGTGGCGGTCATCGGCCTCGCCGCTGCCCGGCCATCCGATGTGCCGGCTCTTCGTTAAGTTATTCACCCTCCCATCCATCTTCGCCCTTCTCGGCGGCCATCAACCCATCGAGAACTTCGTCACGCATCTGAACCTCCCTCCTCTGGTTCCTGACCATGACGCGGGTCATCATCCTCGTGCCCGGATATGAGAACCGGAACTCCAGCAGCGCCCTCACGTTGGCCTCCTGTTCGTGCCCGAAGGAGGCCACCATGAAGTGCCAGTTCTGCCAGCAAGACGTCAGCGACCCTTGCCACAACGCGCAGGAAATGCAGCAGCGTGCCGCAAGCCATGTGGATCGGTGCGAGCAAGCCCTCAAGGATCAACAGGGCATGGGCTCCGGCGCCCACCACCGCGACATTCAGAGCGGCGGCTGAGGCCATGCCCGGCAAAGGCGAGGATCGCGCTCAAGGCTTGGCCGAGCAGAGCGTGAACACCAGCATTGTGCATCCGGGCAAAGGCGGCAGGGATAATGCCGAGCAGGGCGATCGTGCCGCCGGCAACCGGAGCCTGACCGGAAACGATCAGCGAAAAGGTCTCGAGAGGACTTATCCCGAATCGGACAAAGGCAGCAAGCGATAGGACAATGCCGTGGCTCGCAAGGCCCGTATGAGACCATCCTGGAAGAAGGCGACCAAGCGCAAGCAGAAGCCCTCAGACTCCCACAAGGAACGCGTGACGCAGCGCGCCTGAGTCTGCAGGCCTTCTCAACGGCCCGCCTTGGCGGACCGTTTTGCTTTCGACCGCAGAATCGCGCTTTGCTCAGGCTTCGACAAGAAGCCTGCAATTCCGAGGTGTCTTGCTCCGTCGGGAGGATTGCCCAACTGTCTCAAGACAATGCCAGGAGCCAAGGCCCCCGGTATTGCTTTTTTATCGTGCCATCCGCCTGGAATCGCTGCCCTTTAGAGCACGAACCAGCCCTTCTGCAGATCAATCGCACCCTTCAGCTTGATCACCCCTTCGGCAGCCTTGTCGCTATCAGTGTTGAGATAGACATAGGTGTCCTTGCCGGCCTTCTCATAACGAACTTGGCCGGCCTTGGTGAACTCTTTGGTGCCGATGAAGGAGAAGGCCTGGTCGCCTTTCTTCTTCGTGTCGGCATCGATCAGCTTCAGGTCGATCTTGTCTCCACCTTTGCCGGTGAAGTCCGTGATGTAGTCAGCCGTGGCCTTGCTCGTGCCGGTGTCCTTATTGGCGAATGCAAACACGTCCTTACCCGAGCCGCCAGTGAGGGAATCCTGGCCGCTGCCACCAACGATTCTGTCATTGCCGGTGCCGCCGTTGATCTTGTCCTTGCCGCCACCACCATTGAGGCTGTCGTTGCCGGCGCCGCCGGACAAGTTGTCCGTGTTGGACCCACCCGAGACCGTGTCGCCTCCGCTGGTGCCGGTCGTCGTCTCCTTAGCCACATCCTGGAGGACGATGGTCAGCGTCTGGTCGACGCTCTTGCCGAACTGATCGGTCGCGCGCACCACGACCGTATGGGTCATCGATTGCTCGTAATCGAGCAACAGCCCATTCTTCACCTCGATAGTCTTGTTGTCGCTCGCAAGCTGGAAACGCCCGCCGGCATCGTTGATCAGGGTATAGCTGTGCGTGCTCTTTGCATCCGGGTTGGCCACCGACAAGGTTCCGACATCGTCGCCGGTCTTGCTGTTCTCGAGCACCATGCCGCCAGCCAGGTTGATGGCCGAGCCGTGGTTGATCACTTCTGCGAGGTTCAGGACTGAGCCGCCGAAGTTGAAGACCTCGATATCGATGACGGTGTCGGTTCCCTCTCCACCGGCTCGCTCATCCGTGATGGTCAACGTCGTCCCGTTATTCGTGACATGGTAATTGGATCGGCTGCCGCTGTAGACCGCAGTGTCTATGCCACTACCGCCCTCGAGCATGTCATCGCCCGCCGCGCCTGACAGAAGGTCGTTGCCATTGTCGCCGCGCAGGCGGTTGTCGAGTTCGTTGCCATAGATCTTGTCGTCCGTTTCCGTGCCGCGGATCCGCTCGATCTTGGTCAGGGTATCCGTGGCGCCAAAGAGATCGGTCACCGTCACGGTATCCCCGCCCCTTAGATCGATGGTCATGCCCTTCTTCAAATTGGCAAGGGCGGTCCGGTAGTCAGCCCGGTAATCGACTTCGTTGATACCGTTTGTGCCGTCGAAGATGTCTGCGCCGCTCAAGCCGATAAAGCGCTGAGGAACCGCACTCGCGGCACCGGTGAATGTATCGGCTCCGGCCGTGCCTCGTACGGCATGAATGTTGAAGAAATGATCGACTCCAACGTTTTCGCTGCCGTCCTTCTTCACGACCGTTCCGGCGCCATACAGGTCACCCGACGTGAACGTGACCTCAATGCCGGAGAAGGTCCCGCTACTATAGCTGAGATCGTTCCAGTCAGTGTTTGGGTTGTCATTCTGTTCAACATCGCCGCCATAAATCACGTCATTGCCGAGGCTGCCGACGAAGTAGTCTTCATCTGTACTTGCCCCAACACCACCGATCAGGATGTCGTTGCCATCGCCTCCGTCGAGCGTGTCCCATCCGGCACTGCCATTCAGGGTGTCGTTGCCCGCATCTCCCGTGAGAACGTCGTTGCCGTTGTCGCCACGCAGGCGGTTGTCGAGATCGTTGCCGTAGATCCTGTCGTCCGTTTCCGTGCCGCGGATGCGCTCGATCTTGGTCAGGGTGTCCTGGGCACCGAAGAGATCGGTCACCGTCACGGTATCCCCACCCCGCAGATCGATGGTCATGCCCTTCTTCAACTGGACGGGAGCAACGCGATAGTCAGCCCGGTAATCGATCTCGTTGATGCCGTCGGTACCGTCGAAGACGTCATCTCCTGCATAGCCAACGAAACGCTGGGCCACAGGGCTCTCGGCGCCGGTGAATGTGTCCCCTCCCGTCGTGCCGCGCACCGCGTGAATGTTGAAGAACTGATCGGTGCCAGTGATTTCCCCGCTACCATCCTTCTTCACGACCGTTCCGATGCCATACCGGTCGTCCGACGCGAATGTGACCTCGATGCTGGCGAAGAGCTCATTCTGATAGCTCAGATCGTTCCAATCGGTATCCGGATCATCGTCCTCCATAACCTCGCCGCCATAGATCGTGTCGTCGCCGGCGCTGGCGATGAAGGTATCTTCGTCCGTACCTTCCCCCACGCCACCGATGAGAATGTCGTTGCCGTCGCCTCCGTCGAGCGTGTCCCAGCCGGCACCGCCATTCAGGGTGTCACCGCCGTCGAGGCCCACAAGGTGATCATCACCCGCGTCGCCCCGCAGGCGGTTGGATGTGCTTGATCCCGTGATCGTGTCATTGTCACGGCTGCCGCGGATGAACTCGATACTCTTGAGCTTGTCCGTATCGCCATTCACGCTCTGCACGAGAACAAAGCCATCGTCCTCCACATTCGACAGATCCACGCGAATGCCCGTCCCATCGATCTGGCGGGTATCGTTCCTGTAATCGACCTCGTCTTCACCATCGCCACCATCGAAGGTATCGTTGCCAGCAAATCCGCGGAATCTCTGATAACCTTCCGCCCCCACGAACCTGTCGCCAAACTGGGTACCGTAGACCGTCTCAATCTCGGAGAATGTGTCGGTTTCTCCGTCTTCCCCGGCCACTTCTCCGGCCTGTTCGGAAGTGAACTCCACAACAATGCCCTTCGTGCGGGTTTCGGGGCCGTTATAGGCGATCATGTCGGAGCCGCCGCCGCCTATGATCGTATCGCTGCCGAGCCCAGCCCAGAACTCGTTGTCGCGGATGTCCCCGGTCAGGCGGTCGGCGTGCGCCGTGGCATAGATTCCTCCTATGCCGATCAGGGTATCGGTCTCCTCACCGATCGATACGATGCCTCGGTCGTCCTCTGAGTCTCCATCGGCGAGATCGACGAAGATAGCGGTCTCGCGATGCGAGTAGTCGACGTAATCAATTGTCGTCAAATCGCTGTAGCCGTTGATCGTGTCGTCGCCCGCTCCGCCGACGAAACGGTCATCGCCATCACCCCCATTTAAGATGGAACCGCCGCCGAGAAGCAGAGCTAACACATCGTTCGGGGTTGCAGTGTCGCTCAGCCAAGCCTCCTCGAAATCAGTCAGAGCCACATCGTCGATGCCTGTAAACTCTGCGAGCACGGTTGTGCCGTCGGCATCGTACAGGCGAACGACCTGAATCGTCGTGATCGTGCCGCCACCGCCATCCGTTCCCGTGACTACGATCTTGCGCGGCGCTCCGTTGACACTGAAGCTGTAGGATTTTTCCGTCGCGGTCGCTGTGCCCTCCACAATTTCCGTCGAGGGAAAGATATTCATCGGCGCGAGTCCGAGCGCTGTTAGGATAGTGAATACGGCCATAGGTGCCCCCTCTTTTCTGAACCGTCTGTCTAAACTTCAACTCACTTCATTCAGCAAAGGCTATCGCCCCAGAAGCGGCAGAGGTTTAGTGCTTGGAGAAGTCATTCCAGAATTATATACTCTAGACAAGATCAAAAAAAGAGTAATGTCCTATTCAATCAAGCAACTAGACTGGGATTTATTGAAAATATTGCTGACACATCCTGCAACAGCAGCATCAAACAAATTGAAAACTTAAAATTATGTTTAGACGCTCTTAGAGCCCTGTGGAATGTAAGTACCGATAATATGTTGGTATATACGTTATTATGTTCAATCTTTATTTTAGCAAATACTTTGTGATATCGCGCACATCCATCATGATGACCTCGGCTGTAATCAAAAATGCACATCGGCCAGGGCATATTTCTTGGAGGACCTTATATCATGCACGCCTCTTCAATCAGCTTCAGACTCGCCGTCCTATTCGTCATCGCCGGCATGGCCATGGGAATCGGGATGGCGATGACCCAAAACCACGCCATCATGCCGGCTCATGCCCACCTTAACCTCCTGGGATGGGTCTCGCTGTTCTTGTTCGGCATCTACTATGAGCGCCGCCCGGCTCTCGACACCAGCCGGCTGGCCATGATCCAGGTTGTCCTGTGGTCGATCGGCACTGTCGTGCTCACGCTTGCCGTTGCGGCCATTCATCTCGGCTACACCGCTGCCGATCCGATTGCCGCGCTGGCGTCTCTGCTGGTGCTGGCAGGCATGATCCTGTTCGCCTACTTCGTCTTCCGTCCAGCGCGGGATCTCGCTCCCGGCCGGGCAGCCCACCTGACACCGGCCGAATAGAAAGCTCATCTCCAAGGGTGCCAACACAGACGGGCTAGAGAGTGGCAGCCCAATGCGTCTCATCGGGAAATGCGCTAGCGACATAAGTTGCGACTTCGTGGCAGTCCGACACGCTCTTTTGATACTGTCGGATCAGAAAAGAAAAGCCCCTCCGAGGTGGGGCTTTTTCCCTGAAAACCTTTGTCTTCCCCTAGGGGACTAGAACCCCTGTTTTCGCCGTGAGAGGGCGTAAATTGCGGAGAGCAAGGGACATTTGGCGTCCAGGTAAAGCATTGATTTTAGCATGCTTGAGCGAACGGAGGGCAGTCTCGGTAGTAAAAGGTGGAAAGCTACTCCAAAGAGCTTCTCGATGTGATCATCTTCCGCCCTGATCTCAGCTATAGACCTTGCAACAGGTGAGCTTGGGATTCAGACTTTGGCGCGCAATTCAGAAGTCGAACGCGTTCATCCTGAGGGGAAGGAGCTCGGGCGATGCGCTGGGGCACAGGCATGCCAAGCTGGGTCATGATTTTGATGACCTTGCAGCTAGTAGCGGCTTCGGTCTTCTGTGTTGGCAAAGTCCGGGCGTGGAGGCGGCGACCAATCAGGGCCTTGTAGCGCATCATCGCTACCTCGCCCAAGGACCGCCAGCCGTAGTTGACGGCCTTCCGCCAGCCGAGGCGACCATTTTCTTGGATCACCTGGAGGTGACGGTCACGCTGCGTGAGCGCCGTCTCAGCGTTGTTGCTTGGCACCACCGTTGACCGTGGCGGGATGATAACGGCTGTGGCAGGATCCCGTTCGGCAATAATGCGGTACACAGGATCACCATCGTACGCGCCATCGGCTGTGACCGAAGCGATCGAGCCTGAGATTTGATCGAGCAAGGGTCCGACCTATGTGGTATCGCCGTCTCCGGTGCTGGTCAGCTCCGAGTGGAGTTTGCGCCAAGTCGGTAGCCTTTTCCACCATGATCCTCGCATTGCCATTCGCCGGCACCGAATGCATTTAAGCCCGTGTAGTCGGTTACTACGTGCACTGGACCGCTCGCTGGCATCAATGCCTTGGCAAGGATCAGATCGGTTTTGCGGCGGTAGAAAGTGGTGTGGTCGGGAACTGGGACATCCGAGCCGAGCAGACGCAGGATCGAGACCAGCATGCCTTCGGTCTGCCGCCACGGCCTTACAAAGGCTGAGCGGAGCATCAAGCCAGCCTCAATCGCAACAGCGGAGTATTGCTGCGGCCGACCGCGCCCGCCGCTGCGGGGTGGCGTCCAAGCCGCCAGCGCCGCGGGTGTCACCCACATCGTCAAGTCACCGCGCCCGCGCAACGCCGCATCGTAGTCGCGCCAGTTCCTCACACGTTAACGGGCCTTCGGGATCTTGTGGGTACTTGTCATTGGCCTTGTAAGGCATGCGGCTCTCAGCTTCGGCGAACCGCTTTTATTCCTGAGTGCCGGCCTGGCCGCGATGCCCCGACTGATTGATGCATCGGCGTCCCATCCCGGCGCCTCCCGCAAGCTCTCAGGCCCGGAGGAAGCGCTGCTGGTGGTGAGCGCCTGCGCGAGAGTCATGACAGGTCACCGCAGTGCTGGCCCAGGTGTCCAAACCACCTCAGAATGGGGCTCCCTGCGCCCTGCGGAGATAACTTAGATTGGGATATCCTGCGGCTGTACAAAGCGGAGGGCCTTGCAAGCAAGGGGGCCACTGTGTCGAGGCAACATAAGGTTCGCTCTCACCATAGTAGCCGTAGGGTTCGATCTCGTCATAGTAGCCGGTGTCATACGGGTAACCATAATCGGAAGGATAGCTCAGAGCTCCAAGCGCCAAGCCGCTGATCAACCCGGCCGCCACGGCCCCGCCATAGTACGGATAGCGCAAGCCTCGGCCATAGTAGCCGCGATAGTAAGGACGGTAGGCGCCGGCAACGCGGCCGTAATAGGGAGCCCGCCAGCCGTATCGACCATAACCGCCACGATAGATGGCGCGAGGCGCGTACACGCCACCCCAGCCAGGTCGGGCAATCGCGGCGGTGCGATAGCCTCCGAGGCCAGCGACACCGCCGCGGTAGAACCTACCAGGCCGGGCGGCGATCGCCCCACTGCGGAAGCCACCGCCACCCCGCGGGATGGACACCCGGGAGCCGCCACCAAGGCCGCCGCCATGGAAGCCGCCGCCGAAGCCGCGGCCGCCGCGTTGGGCCTCAGCAATATCCGGGAGCAGAAGAGCGCCCGCTGCAAAAGCGCACAAAGCCAAGAGAGCCCTGTTCATCGGCATCCTCCGTTTTGCCGTCCGGCACATAGCACAGCACGGGACAGCCGTTGTGAGCGGAACACAGAGTGATCCCTTTGTGAGAGCCTGCTTGATTATTTGGGACAAGCGCTTGGCATTTGGAGCCAGAGAATTTTCATGAGGTCGTGCGCCGCTTCCTGTTGGACATCCCGGCGCGGACCATCACGGGCGGCCTGACGGTCGAACATGCTTATTTTGCTGGAATAGGCCTATTGAGCATCTCCTTCCCCTCCGCCATTCCGCAGCCAGGCGTTGAGTTCGCGTTCCACGGCAACCGGACCAACGAGAATGACAGGTGTTTTGCATCCACTACCGCTCGGGCATCCCTTTGAGGTCATCGTGGAACGGAAGCATCGTGAGAACCGACTAGGGTGACTTGATTCTCGACAACAAGCGTAGTGCGGTCCTGCCATGGCGCAGGATTAGCTACATCTGCTTTCAGCGTGAAGGCGACACGGTATTGACCCGGGTCTCGCTTGGCAGAGCCTTCGCGGCCCCTGTCGCCACGGCGGGTCGCTGACATAAACAGCGCCGCTGCCTATCATCCACCTCGCGGCAGAGTGCCTTGTCGGTCTCTCGACACTCAGGACGGAATTATCCGAAGCACCCCCGGCCTCAGCGCAGGCCGATCTCCACGCCGCTCACGTTGGCGTTGAGCTCCAGTCCGACGTTGCGCCCGCGCAACTCCAGAACAACGCCTCTCGCGTTCTGCAGCCGAATGCCCGACGCACCGCCGCCGACGGCAACACCCCCACCAACAGCCGTGTAGGTACCGGCAATGTCTGAGGCCCGGCGCAGATTGTAGGCGCGCCCGACCAGGTTGGCCTTCGAGGCGCCAATCGTTGCGCCGACGCTCAAGCCGCCGACGCGCAGCGGGTAGCGGCGTCCCTGGAAGACGAGCATCCCCTGGCCGCCACCGACGCCGACGATGAACCCGGCCTTGACGATTTCGACCGAAACCGTACCGGTCGCGGCCCAAGCCGGCGCCGCCAGCACCGGCGTGAATGTAACCGCAAGTACGGCAAGTCCACAACGGAAAGCCTGTCGAAACTTGAGCATGAACTCCTCCCTCTTCTGACGCGCAAAGTTGGAAATCGGGATATCGGCCGACTGTCTCGAAATACCCAGTACTTGTCTTGGACGATCGAGCAGGATCCGGCCGCTCTGGCATGATACGGATCACGGAGGCGCCCGACCCCGCAAAACCCTTGCAATGGCCTCCGTCAACTCAGCCCCGTTCGGGTTTGCCTGAACGGGGCTCTTTCGCGCTCTAGGGTCCCGGGCAACTTTGAAGCATCCTCACTCGTGCCCGTGAGGGGCGAGCAGGATCTCTCGTTGAGCATACCAGTATTCGTAGATCTTCCTCAAACCGTAGAGCGCGGCCTTGGCCTTCGTTGTGTCGTCCTCCTTCTCGGACATCCGTTCGATACGGGCGATCTGCCTCGATATGAGCAGATCGGTCTGGACGATATTCCGGTCAAGCTGAGCGAGCTTTCGGCGAAGGGTATCACCGGGCAGCGGTTTTCTTGGCACCTAGCTTTTCCCGGGCACTTCAGCCTCCTATCTGCCTGTTTGTCCGCCATCCTATGGCCTGTGCCGGCGGGATGCTTGATGCCTTCGGACGACGTATTGCCAATTTGGGACGGCGACCACGAAATCTCCACCGTCAACCCGCGACTGTGGTTAAGGAGGCCGGCTGCCGTTCGGCTTCCGGACAGAATACCGACCGGATGGGACAGCGAGACATGAAACGGGCGGAAGAAGCCGCTCTTTCGCCCTAGTTGTCTATTAATCTATGTTAAAATGGTTTGCCCGATCGAAAGCAAAGGCTTTGTCTTCGAGTACGCGGTCGATCAAGCCGACCATGCATCTCGTGGCCATTGTTGGATTTCGGCGAGGCGACCCTGATGACCAAAAACATCGTGCCTCCGTCTGCGAGCGTCATCTCCGGGACGCCCACACCAACAACCATCCCGTCAGGACACAAGCGAACGCTTCCGCCCGGCTACATCCACTTGGGCGTCTCCAAGGAGATCGCCCCGACATTGCGCAAGTTCGGCCTTGATCCCGATCTGCTCATCCGGGCGGCAGGCCTCGACCCGCACCTGTTCGACGATGGCATGAGCGTGATCCCGTTTGCGGCCTTGGGCCGGCTGTACACTCTGTGCGTGGCCTGCACGAACTGTTCGCACTTCGGGCTCATCGTCGGCCAGCACGCCACGATCCTGTCGCTCGGGATGTTGGGGCGCCTGATGCTGCATTCCGATACGATGGGCGACGCCCTGCGCGCGCTCGTGGAGAACCTGAGCCTACAGGATCGGGCCGTGGTGCCGTCGCTGACGTTCAGCGACGGCACAGCCCTGCTCACCTATGCGGCCAACCAAGCCGAGGGCACGAGCGCGGAGCAGATCCGCGACGCAGCTCTGGGGGTTACGGTCAACATCATGCGGACCCTGTGCGGGTCGAACTGGAACCCGGTAGAGGTGCTGCTGCCTAAAGCCGCTCCTGCGGATGCCGAGGCGTATCGGCGCCACTTTCGCGCCCCGGCACGTTTCAACCAGGAGACCGCAACCCTCGTGTTCCCGGCCCGAGACCTGGAGCACAAGATTGCCGGGGCGGACCCCCTGCTGCGGGCCCTGCTGGAGGAGCAAATCAGCCAGATGAAGGGCAGTCCGGAAGCCGAGCTCTCGGATGACCTCCGGCGGCTGCTGCGCACGCGCCTGACGAGCCATCGCTGTTCGGCGGACGAGATAGCCCATCTGCTGTCGATGCACCGCCGCACCTTGAGCCGGCATCTGAAGGGCAGCGGCATCGGCTACCGGGCGCTGACGAACGAGATCCGGTTCGAGATTGCCCGCCAACTGCTGGAAGATACTGACGTGCCGCTCTCTCAGATCGCGGCCGCCCTATCTTATTCGGAGGCCAGCGCTTTCACCCGCGCCTTCCGGCGCTGGTCGGGCGAAACGCCGAGCACATGGAGAGCTGAAAGGCATGCGGCGTAACGCTCGGACCGGATGCATCGGCAGTCTTGCCCTGGACTGGATGCTGGGTTCCGGGGAAAGCTGGAGGGCCGCCTTGCCAGCGGCGTTCGTGAGTTCTCGCTTCGAGCTGGCCGTGTGCCCAAGCTCGTCCTGGGCCCCCTTCGCGCTCCATTCGCGCTGCCCTGGCCGACTTCGCGCCTGTGCAGAGTTTGGTCGAAAGCCTGATGGGCGAGGGACTGACCGGAGTCAGTGTCGCGGAGTGCAAGTCGCGAACTCATCGATGCGCTTTCTCTCTATCGACAACTACCTCGCCGACTCCGGTGCCCCAGACACGAGCGCCAGCAATCGTGCAGGAGAAGCCAGCGGTCCGGGCCGGTGCCGCCAGCCGTAGGCTCTTGCACGAAGCGACCGCAAGACGTCTGCTACGATCAAGGTCGCGCAAGTTCAAAGTGCGAGCGGTCCATATCCTTGTAGCCGCGGAAACGGCCACCCCAGCGGACCGTCACGCCCAGTCCTGTGGCGGCTTTCCTCACTGCGGAGGCAATCCGGGTCTGGACTGCCGGATCGAAGTAGACCTGTCCTTCGTCGTCGAGCGGCCACAAGTCGACTGCGTTACCCAACCGGTGCGGGCTGTCCCGCGTCCTCGACCAGCCCCAAGCGACGGCCATGCGTTGGCGGCGGCCGTCGCGCCGGCCCGAGCCGATCACCAAGCGCAGCTCGGGATTGTCGATCTGCGTCCTTCTCACCACCGCGGCGAGCGCCGGAGTGATGGCCTGTAGGTTGGCCTCGTGCTGTCCCAGCGGGTCGGGGTTCCACACGCGGAACATTGCGAGTTGATCCCGCCCGAACTCATCCCGCGCGGGGATCTTCGCGTAGACCCCGGCGGGCCCGTAGATCAAGGGGGCCGGACGGTCCGCAATCCGTTTCGGACCGGCTGCTTGTTCATGTTGGGCTGCCGCCTTCGGGCCAAGGTATGTGAGCGCAAGGACGAGTAGCCCGAGACGGAGAAAACGTTGATGCCGCGTCATGGGATGCGGCACCGTGGCAGCAGGATGGCACAAAACTAAGGCGAGCCGCCGGGCAGCGACCCGTATAGCTCAGATTCCGAGGCGCGGCCTTATGGAACCAAGTAGCTGGACGGCGGCGGCGCCATCCTGGCCCTCGCCTGCCGCGGCATTGTCCAACCCGATCGGGAGACCCAGCCACTTGGGCCCGAGACCAGGGTCTGGCAACGTGGTTCCTCGATCGACCCTCGGCGCTGATGTCAGGAGGTAACTGACAAGCTCTCGACCCATTTCTTACTGGTTCACATAGGCCTACAGCCCCGATACACCCGGTGAGCCAGGAGCGTGGTGAAGTCCGCATTTCCTTTCCAGATGAGGATGATACATTACAGGAACATGCGGCTCTATTGGAATGGCCATCGTCGTTGCCCAACAAACAAAATCATGGTCGTGACGCAGAGGGGAAATCTGCCCATCATTTTTGAGCCAGAGGTGTCATATGACTCGGACCTGCCGCTGCCTCAACTGCATCATTCCTCCTCACCTACTTCGTAAGCTGCTCGAGAGCGACAACAGGCAGGTCCGCCAAGCCGCTCTCAACACTCTCCTGAATTCAGCCAGATTACGGGGCCAGCGGTCGTTGCGGGCCACTCTTGGGATCGGCCTCTCGGCGGCGCCCACGGACGGTCGCAGGAGCATTTTCGATTGCCAGAACAGCACGTGGCTTCCTGATGCTGTGCTGGCCCGGACAGAGCAAGGTGAAGCGTCCGCCGACATCTCTGTCAATCGCGCATTCGATGGCCTCGGAGTCACTCGAGCCTTCTATCGCGAGGTGCTCGACCGGAATTCCATCGACGACCACGGGATGCGCCTCGACGGATACGTCCACTACGGCGCGAGCTATAACAACGCGTTCTGGGACGGTCAGCAGATGGTGTTCGGTGACGGCGACGGTGTCATGTTCACCGACTTTACCAGCTCTCTTGATGTGATCGGTCATGAGCTCACTCATGGGATGACCGAGCACGTGGCCGGACTGGAATACCGCAATCAGTCCGGAGCTCTCAACGAGTCGATGTCGGACGTGTTCGGGTCATTGGTGAAACAATGGTCGCTTGAGCAAACGGCCGAAGAGGCAGACTGGCTGATTGGAACTGAGGTGTTCACACCCGGCATTGAAGCGGACGCCCTGCGATCCATGAAAGCGCCCGGCACAGCCTATGACAACGCGACCTTCGGCAAGGATCCCCAGCCGGACCACATGAGCAAGTTTGTCCATTTGCCAGACACTGAAGAAGGTGACAATGGCGGCGTCCATATCAATTCCGGCATACCCAACAAGGCATTCTACCTTACGGCCACCGGAGTTGGGGGATTTGCCTGGGAAGCCCCAGCTCTGATCTGGTACGAGGCTTTGAAAGCCTCTGGTCCGGCAACCGAGTTCCAGGAATTCGCCGACAAGACGTATCTCATGGCCGGTGAGTTGTACCGGATTGGTAGCGTGGAGCAGCAGGCAGTCCTGGCTGCATGGCGAGAGGTGGGGATCCGGATCAGCGGCGTGACGGCGACACAACGTCGGGGGCGGCGCCGCGCGACGACCACTGGCGATGGTAATAGCCACGAAGGAGACACCCTGGCCGTGCTGGCCCGGCAGATCGAGACGCTGTCCAGCCAGGTGGCGGCCCTGACCAAGGAGGTCGGCACGCTGAAGCGGAAGAGGGTGGCAACAGAACCAGGGCTGCCGGCATCATCGTGCCCAGGCAACTCCAGATCCGCCCGTTCCGAAAATTCCTGACGTCGGCTTCGGAGCCTCTGATAGATGCGGGATCTGGGATGAAGATTAGTTTGGCAAAACATGGTGGGCAGGCGGCTGGGATATTGCTTGGCCGCCTTCCCCAGGTCCTGGATACCGGCACTCTGTCGCCAACAGCCGCAGAGGAAATTTCCAGGCTGGTCGAGGCTGCAAGGGCCGCATCGCCGGCCGAGGACAACGGCCCTGGGCGCGCCCGCGACGCCATGAGCTACACGATCACGGTGGAGGACGGTGACGACGAAACCGTCCTCAAGTGTTCAGATGCCAACATGTTCCCTACTTTTGCGCACCTGCTGAGGTTGCTCGAGCGACACCTGAAATGACGTAGGTTCGTCAACTTGGAATGACCGGGCGCTCCCTGCCCGTCCCGTTCCAGAGACTGAAGAGCGAGGGTTGTCCCAAAATGCCAAGCCAACGTCACGTCCGGTCAAGCGATGGTGAGGTATATATGTATGCTGGCTACCAATCGGCGTCAGCTGCGAACCGGGAAACATGGAACCTTCCGTCTCCCTGCTCCCGAAGCTTCGGACCCTGACGTTGGCATTCCAGGGTGGCGGTGCGTGATATGAAGCGTCAAGAGCTCCTGAAGAACGAGAGAACCAACGTCGACAAGGCGGTCGACCCTGATATCAAAGGAAGGATGAAGCGGAAGGAGTTCGAAAGCGAGCTGAGACGCCTCCAGGTGGAGCTTGTGCGCCTGCAAACCTGGATCAAAGCGACAGGCGCCAGGATCATTGTGATCTTCGAAGGCCGCGACACAGCCGGAAAGGGCGGAGTGATCAGCCGCATCACCCAGCGGGTCAGCCCAAGGGTGTTTCGGCACGTCGCGCTGCCAGCCCCGACGGAGCGTGAGAAAAGCCAGCTCTACATTCAGCGCTACATCGCCCACTTCCCCGCCGCGGGCGAGATCATCTTGTTCGACCGCTCCTGGTACAACCGGGCCGGGGTCGAGCGGGTGATGGGCTTCTGCACCGACGACGAGTACGAGCGGTTCATGCGTCTGGTGCCATCATTCGAGAAGGAGATCGTCGACAACGACATCATCCTGCTCAAGTATTTTCTCGATGTCAGCCAGGACGAGCAGCGCAGGCGGTTTGCAGACCGTATTGACGACCCCGTGAAGCATTGGAAGCTCAGCCCGATGGACACCGAGTCGGTGCGCCGCTGGTGGGATTACACGCTCGTTTACCAGGATATGCTGGGTGGCACCGACACACCGCAAGCCCCCTGGTACATCGTTCCGTCGGACGACAAGCGTCGGGCTCGGCTCAACCTGATCGCGCACATGCTAGGCCAGATTCCTTACAAGAAGGTCAAGGTCGACTTGCCGAAGGTGCCAAAGGCTGAGCCGCGGCCCAAGGGAGCAGACTTCGGGCTCCCGGCAAGACACATCGTGCCGGCATTGTATTAAGCGTGGTGAGTGAAAACCCAGAGCGCGGTTATGGTCGGCACGCACCCTATAAACCCATCTCTCCGCAGCCAGACGGGAGCTAAGCCGGCAGCTCCTGCGGATGGGGGCGCGGCAACAGGCAGCCTCGGAGCGCGAAGCCCAGGCAATCAGCCCGCGACATCGGCCACGCATGGGATCAGGCATGAGGCCCTGTGGTTGCGCTGGATGCCAGGATTGCGAACCCTGGTCCGGTATGAACCGGGATGGCTAAGGCATGATCTCGTCGCCGGATTGGTGCTTGCGACCATGCTCGTCCCTGTCGGGATCGCCTACGCCGTGGCGTCCGGCCTGCCGGGCATCTGCGGCCTCTATGCCACAATCATCCCGCTGCTCGTTTACGCAGTGTTCGGGCCCAGCCGTATCCTCGTCCTCGGTCCGGACTCCGCCTTGGCAGCTGTTATCCTGGGTGTCGTGCTTCCGTTGTCCAACGGGGATCCACAGCGCGCCGTTGCCCTGGCCGGCATGATGGCTCTCGTGTCGGGCACGGTCCTGATCCTGGCTGGGCTGGCACGCTTGGGCTTTGTGACTGAGCTCCTATCCAAGCCAATTCGCTACGGCTACATGAACGGCATCGCCCTGACCGTACTGATCAGTCAGCTGCCCAAGCTTTTCGGCTTTTCAGTCGAGACCACTGGTCCGCTGAGGGATCTATGGGCAATCGGCGAAGCGATCCTTGCCGGCAGGATGAATTGGGTAGCACTTGCGGTTGGCTTGGGAACACTGGCGACTATCCTGCTGTTGCGGGGCAGCAAGCGTGTGCCCGGCCTCCTAGTCGCCGTCATCGGTGCCACCGTGCTTGTAGCCATACTCGACCTCACTGAACGCCATGGCGTGGCTGCTCTGGGGTCGCTGCCCCAGGGCCTGCCCGGCTTCGCAATCCCATGGATCGGAGTTAACGATATCGTTCCCGTACTGATCGGAGGCTGCGCTGTCGCCATGGTGTCATTCGCCGACACCAGCGTGCTCTCCCGCGCCTACGCTGCACGCACCGGCACCAAGGTCAATCCCAACCAGGAGATGGCGGGGCTGGGTGCCGCCAACCTGGCCACTAGTTTTTTCCAAGGGTTCCCGATAAGCAGCAGTAGCTCGCGTACCCCTGTGGCCGAGGCCGCTGGAGCCCGTACGCAACTGACTGGCATTGTCGGCGCTCTTGCCATCGTCCTGCTGCTGGTGGTGGCCCCCAACCTCCTGCGGGACCTGCCAACCTCCGCCTTGGCCGCCGTCGTCATTGCGTCGGCCATCGGACTCTTCGAATTGGCCGAGCTCAAGCGAATCTACCATATCCAACGTTGGGAGTTCTGGCTTTCGGTCGCCTGCTTCGTAGGGGTTGCGGTGTTCGGCGCCATTCCGGGAATTGGAATAGCCATTGTGATCGCGGTCATCGAGTTCCTGTGGGACGGGTGGCGCCCGTACTCCGCAGTCCTAGGCCGTCCGGCCGATGTTGAGGGCTACCATGACATCACGCGCTACCCTGAGGCCCGGCGAATTCCCGGCCTAGTGCTATTCCGCTGGGATGCACCTCTGTTCTTCGCCAATGCTGAACTGTTCCGCGAGCGCGTTCTCGCCGCAGTGACAGAGTCACCCACTCCGGTGCGCGGTGTCGTTGTCGCGGCGGGACCCGTCACCAGCATCGACGTGACCGCGGCAGATGCTTTAGCCGAACTCGACCAAGCCTTACAGGCCCGGAGTATCGATTTTTACTTCGCCGAACTCAAGGACCCAGTGAAGGATAAACTGCGGAGGTTCGGGCTATACGATCAGTTCGGAGAGACGAGGTTCTTCCCCACGATCGACGCGGCCGTGTCGCGATACAATGGGACAACATGAGAAGGCCTGACCATGCCTGTCGAGATCGAGCGCAAATTCCTGGTGACGCACGATGGATGGCGCAGGTCGGATCCCGGCCAACGGTACTACCAGGGCTACCTCTGCACGGGTGAAGTCACTGTCCGCGTTCGGTGTGCTGCTTCTCGTGGCTTTCTTACCATAAAGGGGACCAGCAACGGTTCCGTCCGGCCGGAATTTGAGTATGAAATCCCGGTCGACGAGGCGGAGGAGTTACTCAATCTCTGTCACCACCCGCTGATCGAGAAAGTGCGCCACGAGGTATTGCACTCTGGCATGGTGTGGCATGTGGACGAGTTTGCCGGCGAGAACACCGGCCTCGTCCTCGCCGAGGTTGAGCTCAGTCATCCGGAACAAGCGGTGGTGTTGCCCGATTGGATTGGCGAGGAGGTGACGTCGGACGAACGCTACCGCAACTCACGCCTCGCCGATGTACCACAGGGAGACGGCGGGAGTGGGCAGCCGCCGGCACTGTCCTCCCTGGAACGAGCCGAACGGGCGTATTGTCGATTTGACACGGGCATTGGCGGAAGTTGTTCAGACCATGGCAAGGTTGCGGGATAGGCTGAGACGGGCGGCGCTCCTGCCTCGGGAATGTGGAAGAACTCTCAAGAGAAAGATGGTGCCCCATAAAACAGAAGGCAGCTCCAAAGAACGGGATAGGACTTTAGAGCCGAGGACAAAGGCACTGCACCGTATCGACATGTTACCAATACGTCTCGCAAGCCAGCGCACAAAGGGTGATCCGAACGATGCCTCGTCCCCTCTCCGGAAGTAGCTGGAGCAGGCATTGCGCGGCTGTGCCAACTCTCAAGCCAGCAGGATGGCCCGTCGGGTAACTGAGGCGCAAGACGGGTTGAGCAGACCACCAGGAAGGCTGATCGTAGCCCCCACTCCAGCCGAAACCCCGCATCCGGAAGGGCAACCGGAGGCTGGCGCCCGATCCAGCGGCTGCGGAGTAGCAGCGGGTATTACGGGATCAGTGTCCCCGATGGGTGATGCTTTGTTCCAATACAAGTCCGAAGCCTCAAACCCAGTAGATATGGATCCTGTCGAACGCTACCGAAAACAACTGCGGTCTCAGCTCTCCGATAGGCGCCCACGTGCCGATGCCGAATGCGGCGGTGCATCACGAAGAGAGCGGTGATCATAGGGGAACTGATATCATTGACGCATTGGTCCGCGACGCGTTCTCCTCGCGCTTATGGCTTACCCCTCTGGTCGTGGCTGCGCATAGCCTGCCTCAGCACCTCGAAGATGACAGCCGTTGACCAGCCGAACAGCAGCACGCCGTTCATGGCCGCCATCGGGCCAAGCAGGCGCCAGCGCTCGACTGGGACCACGTCGCCATAGCCCAAGGTCGTATAGTTGACGAATGCGAAGTAGAGCAAGTCTGCTTCAGGAGGAGCGACAGCCAGAAACGCGTAAGCCAAAGACCATATGACCACCTCGGAGATGTGTGCGACCAGCAGCACCCCAACGGTTGCGACCATGGCAGCGGCGAGCCAAGCCTGAGGCTGGCGATGACTCCATTTCAAGGCGCGGCGGGCAGTGCCCACCACCGTTGCCATCACGACCGCATGAATGGCAATGTTACCTAGACTAATCACGCCACCGATGAGGAGCTGTCGCAGCATGGCCCTCTCGCTAAGGCACGGCGGCAGGGATCAGGTAAAGCACAGCCGCGATGATGAGGTAGAGCGCCAGCAGTTGAACGCCCTTGAACCAGTTGGACTGCCCGCTTGCGGCAACGGTCGCTCCCAGAAGCACTGCCCCGAACAGCATCCACATCTCGGCCTGGGAGAACACCAACTGGAACTGCGGCTGTCCCATGGCCGGCGCGACCAGTACCAGTACCGGAGCGACGAAGAGGGCAATCTGCACGCAGCTTCCCATGGCGATGCCGATGCTGAGATCAACCCTGTTGGCCCGACCCATGGCGATGGCCGATCCGGATTCGGCTGCGCCCCCGACGAGGGCAAGCACGATCACACCCATGAACATCTGCGACATACCCAACGATTGTCCGGCCTGCTCAGCGGCACCGACGAGGATCTCGCTCATCCATGCCGCACCCAGCGATGCAACAAGCAACGTCGCGACGCCACGCGCGATACTCGGATGCGCGCCGGCCTCGTCATGCAAAGCAGGAGTGTTCAATTCAGCGAAAATTTCGGGATGGGTTCTGAGAGAGTATAGAAGGAACAGCCCGTAGAGACCCAGCAGAACGACTGCCACGACCAGGTCCAGGGTGGCGTGCACACCAAGGTGGGGTTCCGACTCCAGTGCCCGATGGAACGCGCTAGGGAGCGCCAGGCTGATCCAAGCCAGCACCATAGTGGATGAGTAAGTCCGAACTGCGTTCGGGTTGTAGTCCTGGCTGTGGTGGCGCAGGCCTCCGAGGAGGAAGGAGAAACCGAGAGCCATCAGAAGATTGACCAGCAACGCCCCGACAATCGAGGCGCGCACCATCTCCAGCAGGCCCGCCCTAAGAGCAGCCATGGTAATGATCAACTCTGGAAGATTGCCGAACGTGGCGTTGAGGAGCCCGCCGATTGTGGAACCGGTGTGCACGGCGACCTGCTCTGTACCCTGTACGATGAGCTTTGCGAACGGCACGATGGCTAGGGCGGCACAGAAGAAGATCACACCCGCCGGCAGGGTGCCTGCGTGATCGAGAAAGGCAGCGATGGGTGCAAGCCCCAGGAGCCACAAGAGGGAAGGCCTAAACAGGGATACCTCGGTCATGGGGTGTGCGTCAGAATAGGGTTTGTCCGTCATAGCCTCGTCCCCTTGTCTTTTTCCGCCTGTCAGCCTGAGGGTTCCGTTCGTCGCCGGAAAGAGCGGTGCAACTGGCAGAGCACGGGATCGTCAGCACCTTTCGCAGATGCTGCGGACGAGAAGGTGATCAATCTCACGGTCCATCTCGCCATCGGCGACGGAGTCGATCGAAGAAAAATCACCGCGCCGGCTGACGAAGACCTCTCGTTCGAGGTCGCGCGCGCTTGGGATCCGGATCTCCCCGGTGGCCGTGAACCGGCTGCTCCGATCCTGGGACCACGCCGGAGCCATCGCGAATAGCAGTCCGAGCACCACCATCAACCCTACCTTCATCGTGTGAGCTCCCTCTGAGATCTCAGCCGGCACGCCACAGAATGTCGTCCCAGGATCAGCGCCCAACCGAGAAGTGCACAGATCGACGACGATTGCTTGATCGTTTCGGCCAATCCCTTGACATCTTAAGACTGGGCGCTGCCCGGTCTCGCGCGGGCACCGGTAGTCCAAAACTGTCAAGGGATTGGCCGAAACGATCAAGCACAAGGTCGCTTTGCTTCCTACATGTCGAGCACATCGATCGATGGTTTTCTTGGTGCCTGCGACTCCATTGCCGCAGGGGCATCCTGTGTTGGACCAGATTCGGGGTTGTCCGACCGGGAATCTCACGGGCATTGACATGCAAGTTCCGGAGGAGCCGTCGTCGCGCTATCTTCTCGCCGTCAGTTGGATTTGGGTTACATTGCTGCAAGGCGGCTGCGTACAACCCTGCGCCAGAAGCAATGGCCAGTAACATTGCCGCACGCCTCACAGACTCTGAGAGGTGCATGGCTGCATGCTCTCTGATTGACTGGAGAACTGTCATGACACGATCATCCATCATCGTCGCATCAGCGCTTACCTTTATGGCTGCATCTATCCTGCTTCCCACAATAACCACGCCATCGACCGCGCATTGGGGGTAAAGCTGCGACTTGGGTAGGCCGACACCCGGAAGGTTAGATCAATGCCGTTATTATTGCGCCGTATGGTATCTAGGTTCCTAGCAATGCTCTGCATTGTTGAGATGGCGAATGCGGCACCGGCTGTCATTGACCGATACACCGGCTCTTTCGCGGTGTCAGGAACGATCCTGGAAGGACCAAACGCAAACTCTCACCAGGTCCGCTGCTCGTTCACAGCATCACGACAGGGAGAAACGGGCCTGTCTTTCCGGGGCACGTGCCGGGCCTATTTGATCCTATCGAAATCCATCAGCGTGGATCTCGACTGGGACCCTCGATCTGATCGGGTCACAGGCACGTACACGGGATCACGCGTTGGCACGGCACAGCTAGCGGGAAAGCAGACGGAGGGAGGCTTTGATCTGACGATCACATGGCCGAAGCCGCTCTACGGCGACACGAGCGCCAATCTGAGAGTCGCCAGCGCCATTCCGGGTCGTTTCCGGATCGTGGTCATGGATCGCATCGGGGTGAGTGGCCCTGTCCGCGCGACGACGGATTTGACGCTGCTGCAGAATTGAACGGGGCGACCGGAAACCAGTCCCCCCTCCGCGTGGATCGAGTGTAAGCCTTTCATGAGCCGCAACACAAGGTTAATGCGCCGTTTTGTGCAGCGGACTGCTTCCGAGCGAGAATTACGACGTTGGCTCGTCATTGGAATGCCGGCCACCGGCTGGGTGTTGCCGCAACCATTCCAGCAACAGCACATAACTGACGGCCAAGAGCACGGGTCCGACAAACAGGCCAACCAGTCCATCAACAATCATGCCGCCAAGGACACCCATCAGAATGACCAGCATGGGCACTTCCACCCCTCGGCCCAGCATCAGGGGCCGAAGGATATTGTCACTGAGTCCAACGATCACGTTCCAGATAAGAAATATGATCGCTGCCCGCGTTGGTTCAGTCATGAAGACGTACCCGACCACAGGCAAGGTCAATAAAATCAACTGCACCTGCATGATTCCCGCCAAAATCGCAACAAGCGTCAAAGAGCCGGTCACCTGAAGCCCGATGGCGAAGAAGCCAATGCCTAACAGCAGCGACTGGATCAGCGCCACGCCGATCACCCAGAGCGCCACACCGCGGATCGTGGCTGCCGTCAGTGCGCCTAACTGCACGGCGCGCTCCCTGCTGCCGGGGACACGTTCCAGAAGACGCTAAACTAATTCGATAGCACCTTTACCATAGACGACGAGCACAGCGGCAATCGCGAGGGATAGAACCAGTGAGAGTACGGCAATCGCCTAACCTCCGGCAAATGACGCCAACTTGGTCAGGCACGGCTTTCGCAGAAGTCCTTTATAGAATGGTCAGGGTTCGATAGAATGGTCAGGGTTCGGCTGAAGACTCCGGCTGCCATTTAGAGCGCCGCTTTGTTCAACGAGTGCAGGTATGACGGATCAAGTTCGCCTACGGTCATGAGCCCTCTCAGCCCAGCATCTTCCCAATTTTCCTTTGCAGAGAGAAATCAGTCCGTGGTTCCGGAAATCCTGGAGCACCCGGTTAACGTACACATTCGAGATCCCGAGCGCATCAGCCAGATCACCCTGAGTGCATGCAGGCCGCAACCTGACACTGACCACCCATTGGCGAAACACGACCGTATTGATTGCAACGTCCCTGACAAAATCCTCGCGCTCCCGAGGCACTCCCGATTTGCGGGGAACCGAGGGTCGGACATCAGACGTTGAAGCTATGCCATTCTACGCTAGGGAGATGCTCATGGCCCGCTCCGTGTTCACTATCGTAGCATTTGCGTCCAGTGCGGTGTTCGCAGGCTCCGCTCAGGCCCAGCCCGTTGCCTCCCTTAGCGGAGATCCTCCCAGCTTCTTCGAGCGCCTGCTTGGCGGGCCGGTTTCCCCAACTGCTCGGCGGGCGGTCTTCTGGAACGGTGCTCAGCGGTCTGGTACGATCGTCATCTCCACCAGCCAGCGCCGGCTCTATTTAGTACTCGGTAACGGGCAAGCCATCCAGTTGGCATCGGAGTCGGACGCCCGGGCTTCACCTGGACAGGGACCAGAACGATCAGCATGAAACGGGAATGGCCTGCATGGAGTCCTCCGGCTGCGATGCTGCGGCGGCGCCCTGATCTACCGCGGCATATGCACGGCGGTCTGGATAATCCGTTGCGTGCCCGAGCGCCGTACCTTGGCTCTTCAATGTACCAGATCCACGGTTCCAATGAGCCGCAAACCATCGGGTATGCCACATCGTCGGGGTGCATTCGCATGATCAATGCTGACGTCATCGATCTCTACGGTCGAACCCAGATCGGCAAAGGTCGTAGTGTTGCGCTGACTAGCGCCGGGAAAGGATGGTGGCCCTGGTCACCGAACTGGACGTGTCCGGTCGAGAGTCGGCCCAGCGATTAAACAGGCCGCCTCTGAGCGGTTGCCGCACATCCACTACTTCCTGCGGATCACGAACATCGGGGACATCAACCCCATTATCGACAAGTCTGATCACGTGTTACGATCGCAGTGGAATACCAGGGGATCAGCATCTCCGTGGGCGCCCAATCCGCCCCGAGCAGGGTCCGGATGGCGTTGACGGCAAAGGCGATCGCGCCGTCGATGATCTGATCCGCGCTCTCGAACGCGGACTGGTAAACTGCATAGCTGAGGATGGCCGTGCCTCCTTCCGCGGCGAGCGAAGACCGGCAACAGCCGCAGAATGTTTTCGATAAGAACGACTGGATCGAACTGCACCCCTACAGTGGCGTCTTGCCCGGACAACAGGGATGGATTAGCCCTGCGTGGGTCGACTGCCGCGAGCAGCATCGGTGTCGTCGGAAACAGGTCTGCCCGATATCGCTGGACGAAGCGGGCCGCGGGGCAGCCAGGGCGACGATCAAATCGGGCGGTCTCTGGGCGTAGAGCGTCTTGAGATAGCCAACAAACTTCGCTTTAGCGGCTTCGTCGCCATTTCCGGACCGTGACGAGGAAATATTCTTAAATGTCCAGCGTCCAGGACGAGCGTTGGTTCAGTTCTCGGCGTATGGCTGTGCCCCATGTGGCCCAAGCCTGGAGGTGCTGGCCATACGAATAAAGGACCACAATTCTTTTCGGCTGAGCAGCAGGATCACCCGACTTAGGCTGAGCGGCGGACCCGCCGATTGAGATCAAAAGGCTGACGGTGGCTGCAATCCAGAGACCGACATGCCGCCTCATCCTCAATGTGCCCAATTCGGACATACGGGCTCTATTAGGACCATCAGTCCGCTTCGGCTTCCCCGCCACTCGTTGAGGGCATCCAAGGTAGCTATCCCATCGGCGCCCATAGGGGCAGCTCTGCCCTTCAGCCGCAAGACCGCTGTCCGTCGCCGTTCGACTCGCTCTGCGGTCATCGAAATGCCCCCATACGATCCGTGATCACTACCAGAATGATGCACGGCGGGCTGCCCGAGCGCTAGGGGTTTCAACGTCCCGACTGGGCCATCCGTCGGATCAACGTGTCCGATGCAGCGGGAGTTCTTCGGGACGGTTTCCTGTCTGCACAGACAGGTTGAGTCGTCCTCCTTATTGTACCGGCAACGACGAGCAGAGCGGCTCAAACTGTCAAGATATTGTCTCCTGCGATCAAGCATGCCCTCCCGACCTATCTAAGATCATGCCGAGAGAAAGAAGAAACTCTTACTTCAGGAAACAAGAGTGGAGACGGCTCTTGGGCTTATCGCCTCTCCGGATCTCGAACACGAGGATGCGCTCATGACTTGCTCAGACCAGGAAGACGAACTGCTCTCCACCCTACCGGAATTACCGAGCGTGCCGTCAGGCTTGAATCGCAGGGGATTTCTGATGCGACACGCCGCCATCGGCGCGGCGGCCGTGATGACGGGAACCACCTGGACGCCCGAAGCCCGTGCCCAGCAGGCTGCGACGGAAGCGGCCGCACAACAGGCCAAGAACGAGGCTATGAAGGATGCCTCCGGGCTCAAGATGAGCAACACCTTGTCCCCCGACCTGGATGCTGTCAGGAAGTCCAAAGGTCCGGTGATGACCGTAGCGGACGAGTTCTACAAGGTCGGCCCCGGCCCCTCGAGTTCGCACACGATCGGGCCGATGCGTATCACCTACGACTTCTACCAGCGCTGCACAAAGCTGCCCGCAGACCAGCTGGCGCAGGCCACCGGCCTCAAGGTGCATCTGTTTGGCAGCCTGAGCGCCACCGGCAAAGGTCATGGCACCGAGCGCGCCTCGCTCGCAGGCTTGGTGGGCAAAGAGCCAGCCACCGTGGATCCTCGATTCCTTGACGAAATGATCGCCAAGCCGGATCGGACCTATCCGGTTAGGCTCGGCGGCAAGTCGTTCAATCTGTCACTCGCCGACGTCGTCTACGACGCACCGAAGGGAGAGTTCCCGCACCCGAATACCATGACGTGCAAGCTCATGGCCGGCGACAAGGTTCTGTACGAGCAGGAGTATTACTCCGTCGGCGGCGGGTTCATCGAGTGGAAGGGCTACGAGCCGCCCAAGAAGGGTCAACCGAAATATCCCTATGCAACCATGAAGGAGCTTCGACAACACGCCGAGAGGAACAATCTCTCGATCGCCGATGTGATGATGGCAAACGAGGTGGCTGTGTCTGGCAAGAGCGAAGAGCAGATCAACGCCTTCTTGGACAAGATTGCCGGAGCTATGCTCGCGACGGTCAAGACCGGCCTTTCCTACAAGGATGATGTACTGCCTGGTCCGATCAAGCTTCATTCCAAGGCCGCGACGGTCTGGGAGCGTGCTCAGGATAACAAGTACGAGAGCGACCGCGCGATTGCCATGGTCGCGGCCTGCGCGCTGGCGGCCTCCGAGGAGAACGCCCGCGGACATCTGGTTATCACTGCGCCCACTGGCGGTTCAGCGGGCGTGATGCCGGCCATCGTGTATGCTTTGACGGAAAGCCAGCGGAGGGTAACGCCGGAGAAGATTCGTGAGGGCCTGCTCGCCGGCTTGGCTGTCGGCTACCTTTGCAAGCACAACGCGACACTGGCTGCGGCGGAAGGTGGCTGCCAAGCCGAAATCGGCGTTGCGTCCGGAATGGCCGCTGCGATGATCGCCCAAGTGATGGACAGTTCGCCTCAGGTGATCGAGAACGCGGCAGAGTCGGCGCTCGAACACCACTTGGGCATGACCTGCGATCCGGTTGCAGGCTACGTCCAGGTTCCCTGTATCGAGCGGTGTGCATTTGGCGCGGTGAAGGCCTGGACAGCGTTCATGGTCGCCACCAACGAGATCGCATCGCGGCATCGCGTCGATCTGGACACGACGATCAAGACCCTGGCCGACACGGCTCGGGACATGAACCCGAAGTATAAGGAAACCAGTGAGGCGGGATTGGCCCAGAACCTGACCCTCTGCTGAGCTGTAGGATGCCGCGCGGAGAATGTCGTTCTCCGCGCGGGAATATTGATCGCGATATTCATTCAGAAGCCGACAAAGATGCCGAGGTGAGTGGGCAATCAAGTCTTTGTGGGCCATTAGGGAGGAGGCTGTCATGCCAGGGGAAGCCATTGCCACCCATAAGTCCGCGGATTCTCAAGATCGAAAGGCGGAGCACAATCCACTGGAAGCCGCAGGCGCGATGAACGAGTGGGCCGGCTTCTCACCAGGGCGGTGGCGGCAGACGATCGACGTTCGCGACTTCATTCAGCAGAACGTCACGCTCTATGACGGTGACGAAGGATTCCTGGTAGGCCCCAGCGAGCGGACGAAAGCTGTCTGGGAAAAGCTGCAGCCCTTCTTCAAAGAGGAAATCCGCAAAGGCGTCCTCGACGTCGATGTCAAGACTCCCTCCTCGATGACCGCTCACAAGCCGGGCTACATTGACCGCGACAACGAATTGATTGTTGGTCTCCAGACCGACGCGCCGTTTCGCCGAGCCATCATGCCGTACGGCGGATTGCGAATGGTGGAGTCCGGGCTGAAGGCGGCCGGCTTTGATCCGGATCCCGTTGTTCACGACATTTTCACCAAATACCGCAAGACCCACAATGAGGGTGTCTTCGACGCCTATACACCGGAGATCATGGCCTGTCGACGCAATAGCATCATTACGGGTCTGCCAGACGCCTATGGCCGCGGGCGGATCATCGGCGACTATCGCCGTGTAGCGTTGTACGGCACCGACAAATTACTGGCTGCCAAACGCGCCGAGCGGGCCCTGCTCGATGCCAAATGGCCTACGGATGACGTCATTCGCGAGCGGGAGGAACTGGCCGAGCAGGTGCGGGCTCTCACTGATCTGGCAACCATGGCCAAAGGCTATGGATGCGACATCAACCGACCTGCGGCAGACGCACGTGAAGCAGTGCAATGGACTTATTTCGGCTACCTTGGCGCTATCAAAGAGGCAAACGGCGCGGCCATGTCCATCGGTCGTGTATCCTCCTTCCTTGATATCTACATCGAGCGCGATCTGAACAGCGGAACTCTTGACGAGTCCGGCGCTCAGGAACTCATCGATCAATTCGTCCAGAAGCTCCGTATCGTGCGCTTCCTACGCACTCCAGACTACGACGCTCTGTTCTCGGGCGATCCCTATTGGGCGACCGAGTGTGTCGGGGGCGTCGACCTTACCGGTCGCCCCTTGGTGACGCGGACAAGCTTCCGCATGCTGCACACGCTGACGAACCTCGGCCCAGCACCGGAGCCCAACATAACAGTGCTCTGGTCGAAGCAGCTCCCGGACGGCTTTAAGCGCTACTGCATCAAGGTTTCGGCAGAGACCTCATCCATTCAGTACGAGAACGATGACCTCATGCGCCCGTACTGGGGCGACGATTATGGCATTGCATGCTGCGTCTCGGCCATGCGTATCGGCAGCCAAATGCAGTTCTTTGGAGCCCGGGTGAACCTCGCCAAGTGCCTTCTGTACGCCATCAATGGCGGGCGGGACGAGGTGAGCGGCGATCAGGTCGGCCCTTCGACACCGCCCGTGACCGGAGACATTCTCGTTTACGATGACGTCATGGCGAAGTTCGACACCATGATGGAGTGGCTGGCGCAGACCTATGTCCATGCCATGAACTGCATCCACTACATGCATGACAAATATTACTATGAGCGCCTGGAGATGGCCCTGCATGACCAGCAGATCCTGCGCACGATGGCGTTTGGCATCGCCGGTCTTTCGGTGGTGGCCGACAGCCTCTCCGCAATCAAGCATACGAAGGTCAAACCGATCCGCCGTGACGACGGGATGGTCGTCTCTTACGAGATCGCCGGCGATTACCCGCAATATGGCAACAACGATGATCGCGTCGACAGCATCGCTGCCGATCTCGTTTCGGCCTTCATGAAGAAGATCCGCAAGCATCCAACCTATCGCAACGCGGTCCACACACAATCTGTGCTGACGATCACGAGCAATGTTGTTTATGGCAGGAGCACCGGCGACACGCCGGACGGACGGAAGGCTGGCGAGCCCTTTGCTCCAGGCGCCAACCCGATGCATGGCCGTGACAACCATGGATGGCTCGCCTCGTGCCTGTCGGTCGCCAAGCTGCCATACGCGGATGCTCAGGACGGCATCAGCTACACCGTGTCGGTCACGCCGAGCTTCAATCGGCAGGATCAAGGCGAGAAGATCACGCAGGCGGTGAAGGTGCTCGACACCTATTGCGGTCAGGGCGGGTTCCACATGAACCTCAATGTCCTCAACCGCGACACTCTGATTGATGCAATGGAGCATCCGGACAAGTACCCACAGTTGACGATCCGGGTTTCAGGCTATGCGGTCAACTTCGTCCGTCTTACCCGGGAGCAACAGATGGACGTCATCAGCCGGACCTTCCACGGTGAGTGAGGCTTGACAATAATGGCCGACGAGCCCTGGGCCCACAACCGCTACGACCTGCAACAGGCGCGATCTCCGGACGCTCCGGAGACGGCCGAGTTCAACGACCCAAGGGGCGATTTTGGGTGGATCCACTCGTATGAGACTGGATCCACCCTCGACGGACCTGGCATCCGAGTCGTCGTATTCACGAGTGGATGCCTGCTGCGGTGCCTCTACTGCCATAACCCGGACACATGGCACCTCAAGGATGGTACCCGCGTCTCTCTTGAGCGCGCGAAAACTGCGCTCCAGGCTTATGCTGTCCCGCTGCGAGCCATGGATGGTGGCCTGACCATCTCGGGAGGAGAACCGCTAGTCCAACTGCACTTCACCAAGCGCCTCTTCGCAGCGGCTAAGGAAATGGGTCTCCACACGGCGCTGGACACGTCGGGGTTTCTCGGGGCCCGGGCCGACGACGAGTATCTGCGCCATGTCGATCTCGTATTGCTCGACATCAAATCGTGGGATCCTGAGACCTACCGTCGGACCGTGGGCCAGGACATACGCCCGACTATTCAATTCGCAGAGCGCCTGGCTGCTATCGGCAAACCGGTCTGGGTGCGGTTCGTGCTTGTCCCTGGCCTGACCGACGACCCTGCCAATGTCGAAGGCATCGCCCGTTTTGTCGCTCCCATGCGCAACGTGGAGTGGGTGGAAGTCCTGCCGTTCCATCAGATGGGCACGTTCAAATGGAAGGCCATGGGCCTGAACTACGAGCTTTCCGACACATCACCTCCCTCCCCTGATCTGGTGGCAAGGGTGATCGGTCAATTCCGTGAGGCCGGTTGTCGCACAAGATGAGGGAAACCGATGCTCGATTTTCTCCGCACATTGCTTGAAGCCTCACCCTTGCTGGCGCTGTTCCTCGCCATCGCCACCGGCTATGCGATAGGACAGATTTCGGTTGCCGGCGTTTCCTTCGGCGCAGGCGCCGTGCTGTTCACCGGTCTCATCATCGGCGCCATCGCTCCAAAAGCAGCGCCTCCGGGATTGGTCGGCACCCTCGGTCTCGTGATGTTCGTCTACGGCGTCGGCATTCAATATGGACCTCAGTTCTTCTCAAGCCTGCGCGGTCCTGGCATCAAGTACATCGCCCTGGCGGCCGTTGCCGTGATCGCCTCGCTTTTTGTCGCGATGGCGCTTGCCTCTCCCCTCGGTATCTCGCTGGCGACTGCAGCCGGGCTGTTCGCTGGTTCCGGCACAAGCACGCCGACGCTGCAGGCAGCCCTGGCGGCAGCGGGCAATCAGGATCCGGCAATCGGCTATTCCGTATCCTATCCTTTCGGCGTCATCGGACCGATTGTCTTGATGACCGTCATGACGGCTTGGGTCAAACCGATATTCAAGGCGCCTTTGCAAAATGTTCGGGTCGCGGAGCTGACACTCGAGTCGAATTGCGAGGATCAGACAGTCGAAGATATTTCCGCGACCTTGCCGTCCGACATCAAGATCGTTGCGGTGCGCCAGCACCATGTAAACGCGCCGCCCGTTGCCGGGATGAGATTACACGAAGGCGATGGATTGCTGCTGGTCGGAAACCCAACAAGCATCGAGCAGGCAAAGACAGCTATGGGACACGAGGAACCAGGGCGCATAAGCCGTGATCGCGCCAATTTCGATGTTGTGCGTGTCTACGTTTCGAAGGCTGCCTTCGTCGGCAAGAATGTGCGGGAGATCCCGCTTCCCGATTTTCCGGTCGTCATTTCGCACATCCGCCGGGGCGACGTCGACCTTATCGCCTCCTCCGACATGACGCTTGAGTTCGGTGATCTGCTCGTGGCTGCAGTACCTTCGGACCGGAAGACCGAAGTGCAGCGACATTTCGGCGACAGCATTAAGGGCAATGCCGAACTGTCTTTCGTATCAATTGGCGTCGGGATCGCGCTCGGGCTTCTCCTCGGTATGATCCCTGTGCCTCTGCCGGGAGGCGGCACCTTCAGCCTTGGCGTCGCCGGCGGGCCGCTCGTCATGGCGCTCATCTTGGGCTGGCTCGGTCGCACAGGGCCGCTCGGCTGGAAAATACCGGTGGTCGCCAATCTGGTTCTGCGCAACCTTGGCCTGTCGGTGTTCATCGGCGCGGTTGCCATCGGCGCCGGCGGCCCCTTCGTCCAGACCGTCGCCACCAATGGAATCCAGATCCTTCTTGGAGGCGCAGCTGTGCTGCTCACTCTCGTTCTGATCGTGCTGGTAATCGGATACCTTCTTCGTATTCCCTTCGACGATCTGCTCGGCGTCTGCGCCGGCTCGACGGGCAATCCCGCCATTGTCGTTGCCGCGGGACGCTTGGCTCCTACCGAGAGAACGGACATTGGTTATGCAATTTGCTTCCCAAGCATGACTATCGTCAAGATTATTGCCGTTCAGGTTCTCTTGAGTTGAAGATTCACCGCCTGCCGAACTGGTGCCATTTGGCAACATCGGACGTCAATTGCGGTATGGCAGGTTTTCGTCCCCCAAGCTTGCTTGACGGTTATTCGCCAACCTGCACAATTAATCATCAATATGACTAAGCCCAGCCTTGGAGCTTGTGCCATGTGGTCTGTCAGAAGTCTGTTGCTTGGGTGCGTGGCGATCATGACCAGCGGAGCACAGGCGGCCGACCTGCCGGTGGCCAAGGCGGCTCCGGTAGACTTTGTCCGTATCTGCTCCACCTATGGCACCGGCTTCTTCTACATTCCGGGCACCGAGACCTGCCTCCGTGTTAGCGGCCGGGTTCGCGCCGAATACCTCTACCTTGAGCCGTATGACCGGGCTGACAATGCAATCGGCTTCCGCGCCCGGGGGCGTGTGAATCTCGACAGCCGCACCGCCACGGCCTATGGCCTTCTGCGCACCTATATCCGAATGGAAATGACTCGCAACACCGGTGCATATGGCTCCGCCTCCACGAGCCCCAACATTGCTCAAGCCTTCATCCAGTTCGGCGGATTGACCGCAGGCCGTACGGTTTCCTTCTTCACGAACCCGGATCTGCCAGCCCCAAACTTTGGTGATTTGCGTTTTGACGATCCTTCAAACGCCGAAGTGAACCTGCTCGCCTATACGTTCTCGTTCGGCAACGGCTTTTCTGCTACCCTGTCGCTTGAAGAAGGACGCTGGGTCAATAATGAATTCGACTTTCCGCTGTTCGGTGTCGGCGCGACCTCTCCTACCCTTGCTCCGATAGCGTTCACATATGGCGGCGAGCGCATGCCGGATGTTGTCGCCAATATTCGCTACACGGGAACCTGGGGTGGCGCTCAGCTGTCCGGCGCCCTGCATCAGATCCGCGATGTCGCATCTGGCCTCACCACGGTCGATGGCGTGGTGGTGCCTGTGATTAATCCGATCACAGGCCTACCCTATCCTGCGTATGCCGACACGGATTATGGCTTCGCAGTCGGCGCATATGCCTATGCCAATCTGCCATTCCTCGGCACGGGGGATACGGGATGGATCTCAGCGACATATACGGACGGTGCCGCCGGCTACATCAATGCCGGCCAGACGGGCTCTATTGGCAATGCATTCATCAGCGCCGGCCCGCTTGGGCTTCCTTTCGCGGACGCGTTCGTCGATCCCCTGACAGGCGATTTCAAGACCAACAAGGCCTATGGCATTGCGGGCGGCATCAATCATAACTGGACGCCGACTATCCAGACGAACATCTTCGGATCCTGGATGCGCTTCGATGCACCAGGGGTTGCGCAATATGCAATTCCAGCGACTGCCGCAACAATCTCGGCCGGGACAGCAGGCGCAACCACAGGGCTCGTTGATTTCAATGAGTACCGTGTCGGCGCCAACGTGATATGGACACCGGTAGAAGGCTTCCTCATCGGCGTTGAGGCGCTCTACATCAGGGTCGATCCACAGGGACGCGTTGCCATCCCTGTGGCGGATGCCACTGGCGCGCCGACTGGCACTTTCAGCGCAACCGGATCGGAAGATACGTGGGAAGGCCGTCTGCGCATCCAGCGCGACTTCTGAGGCTTAACTTATTTGCCTCCAACGCATCATACATTGTGATGTTCAACGCGGCGAGGCGTTTGCTCAGCATTTCTTGGCCTCCCATTGTCTGAGCAGTTCAACCACCCGGCAATAACCTAATGACCGAAGCCCTTATGCCCTAACATACTCCCCGTCACTTCAGCCTTTGTCTGGCCGCTCTTGCGCTCATCTGGTGGTGCCGAGTATTGCTCCTCAAACATCCGACTGCTCGACCTCTCCTGTTGAAGCGCTGACAGCAGGGTCTTGGACGTGCCTTCTGCGACTCCCATATTCCTTTGACACCCAATTCATGCTGAAGCCGTCTTATCGCAAGCCACTTTGTACCTGAAAACCTGTAAGTTCCTCTTTCCACGACCGTGTGTCGCGGACACCTTCAAGCTGTCCCTTAACGGGAACCCGCTTTAGGAGAGCAGCTGTAAGCAACGGTGATTGAGTTTGCCAGAAGGACCTTCTGGTGTACTTGCGCCGCGGCTTCGCGAGCTTGCGCTATGTCATACTCAGCAACGACGGTATAATTTTGTCCTGTCAGCAGTGTCATCAACAATACTGTTGTTGCCATAGCCTGAACCCTCTGGAGACCCGCCTCTATAAATCTAGCTCTGCTTGAATCGTTTGCCAGCCACACGGGCCGCGCATATGTATTCATGAGGACTCTTTACAGGACCAAAAGGGCGCTCCGGTGAGACCTCGCGAACATTATGGTTCTACGACACTTGATTGGTCCCATTCTTTCTCAGTGCAACGTGCGTGCTTGGCACGAGGCTGGCAAGCGAGACGATCAATACGAGGCTCTCCTTCAGGATTGAAGAGATTTGCAAGCGTCGGTCTCGAAAGGACAAGGGATTGTCCTAACCTGTCAAGAAATTCTGATCAGGGGGCCTACGATGAGATGTCGCGCCAGTCAATCAACCCTAGCAGATGAGCGCGCACGATGCGAGTTCTATCTATAATATTGGCAGTGCCTCGCGTCGTCCCAGCACTTTTCTCGGCCGTTCTGGTGCTTATCGATGTGGGCCGGACGAATGTACAGCTTCGAGTTACGCCAGCGGCGTCGGCACATTGTTAGAACTTGGGAATGGAGGCGACCATGGCTCGCTTCAAAGTGAAGGTTATCGGATTTTCCGGATATCTACTGGCTCTTCTTTGCATAGTCCCCGCCCAGGCTTCCCCTTTCTTCGTCACGATCTATGGCAGGACCTACAAGGTCGATCCGCGAGTTCCGGCCAACGAGCCTAAGGGCATCAAACCGCAGGAGGTCTTACAGGCCCTGCCCGATGACATCGCTAGAGGTCCTGGCTTTCGGCCCTCGCACGAGCAGGTTCTGGCCGAAGTGGAGGAGCGGACTTGGATTGTCAGCAACGAGCTTTCTGGTGAGCTGGCAGCGAGCTCGTTCTCGAGCAAGGGGCAGTATGCCGGAGCCGACAAGACCGCAGTAGATCCGGAGATCACGGGGTCCCTCGCAAACGGAACAGCACAGGCCCGTGAGCCTAAGCTACAGACGCTCTATGATCGACACAGAGCCTTGAGCCTCCTTGGGCGGGAGCTGCGTCGCTCGATGGACTTGCCCGAAAAAGCTCCGGATGCAGAGTTTTCCAGGCCGAAGCTGTCATTCGAGGTCGAGGCGAGCTACAGGAATCTGAACTTTGATCCTCTTGCTGCCTATTACAGCTTCAGGCGCGTCAAGGCTGCCTTCCGATCCGGCGACATCCAACTTCTCGCCCGGGTTACTCATTATCCCATATCGATCACACGCAAGGCCAAGCGGATGATCCGCAACCGCGAGCAGCTTATTGCGGCCAAGGATGCGATGCTGAGCCAGCGCCTTCGCGAGGTGGCTGCAAGATCCACCTTTGAGACCGTTTTCGTCCGAGACAAAGGGATGATGCTGGGTGAAGGAGAGATATGGATCACTAAGAGCAAGACTGGCTTCGGCTTGGGCGCCATCAGCACCGATTGAAGCCCAATGTACCTTCACATCGGCTTGATGAGATATCCTCACCATTCCCTGCAGCGAGAGTCTCGGCTGATGCAGCAAGCACTGGGTCAGGGACTTGCCTCATCATGGTCGAGATGGCGTCTTAGCCTATCGCTTTGCGCAATGGATCTGAAAGGGCTCACCAATGCTTACGAGAAGATTCGGGACCATCTCCATCGTTGGCTTGTTGGTCGCGGGAGTAATCGACACAGCACGCGCAGCAAAATGCGGCAGCACGGCAGCTGGCTTCGACGTCTGGAAGCAGCAATTCGCCGATGAAGCTAGAGCAAAGGGCGTAAGCGCAAAGGCGGTTGCAGCTCTCCTGGATACGACCTATGCGTCAGCAACGATTGCGGCCGATCGCGGCCAGCGCAGCTTCCGTTTGTCGTTGGATCAGTTCCTCGCCAAAAGGGGGGCTTCCACCATTGTAGCGCGCGGGCATGCTCTCAAGCAGTCCGAGGCGGCGCTCTTCGCATCTCTCGAGCAACGCTTCGGCGTCCCGCCGGGACCGCTCATTGCTATCTGGGGCATGGAGACAGCCTTCGGGCGGCAGCGCGGGAACCAGAACACTCTGTCGGCTGTAACAACACTCGCCTATGACTGCCGCCGTTCGGCTTTCTTTACCGATCAGCTCTACGCCACTTTGACCCTGATCGACCGTGGCATTCTCTCGGCGGGCACGCGCGGATCCATGCACGGGGAGATCGGCCAGACCCAGTTCTTGCCCAAAAGCATCCTGAACTACGGCACCGGCGGAGATCTCAACAATGCACCCGATGCACTTGCCGCGACGGCCAATTTCCTGAAGGCCCATGGCTGGCGCGCGGGCGCAGGCTACCAGCCCGGCGAAGCCAACTTCAGCGTGATCCAAGCGTGGAATGCCGCTTCGGTCTACCAGCGCGCCATCGCATTGATTGGCCAACAAATCGATGGGGGGAGTTAGGCACATCAGCGAGGCGCTAATGATTGTGTTGTCACGTTAACTAGGATATCAGAATGACGTGTGTAGTGGGGCTGGCATGCTCAAGTCCGTCAGCTACAAACGCCACCGCTTTCCCCCAAGAGTGTCGCCCACGCGGTCTGGCTCTACTTCAGGGTCCCGTTGAGCCTGCGGCTGGTCGAGGAGACGTTGCTCGAGCGGGGCATTCTCGTGTCCTAAGAAACTGTCCGCCGCTGAGCGCTGAAGTTCGGGCCGGGGTACGCTCGCCGCCTCAGGCGAAAAAGACCGAACCGTCGTGACATCTGGTATCTCGACGAAGTCATGGTCACAATCTCGGGCCAGAAACACTGGTTGTGGCGGGCGGTTGACCACGACGGCTATGCTCTCAATGGGATCGTCCAGAGCCGACGCGACACCAAAGCCGCCAAATGCGTGCTGAAACGGCTCTTGCGGAAGCAAGGCTGCGCACCCCGGCGAATGATCACGGACAAGCTCGGCTCCTATGCAGCCGCCCGACGTCAGGTCATGCCGGATGTCGAACACCGCTCGCAAAACGGGTTCAACTCGGGCGGAGAATTCGCATCTGCCGTCTCGCCGACGACAACAGGGAGGCAAGGCTTTCGATCTGCCGGAGGGCTGCAGAGGTTCATCAACGTGTTCTCTGCCGTATGCAACCTTCTCGTTCCACCCCGCTCCCGCCGCTCTGCCCGCGCTCTCACCAGAGCAGGCGAGGTGGTGATCCTTACGCCCTCCAACCAGGATTTTCCGGCCTGATGGACCCGCTTCGGTCGTATTGCTCGAATGATGTCGACAGGATGGTGGATTGGGCCACCGTACCGGCGTCTTCCAAGTGTGAACGGACAAGGACTATTGCTCTCAACGACGACCACCGCCACGGCCCCCGCCGCGGAAGCCGCCGCCGCCGAACCCACTCCGTGGCGCGAAGCTGCGTTGAGGGGCGAAGGACGCCGATGAACGGGAGAACTGAGTCGATGGCGGCCGATAGGCCTGCCGGTTGGCAATCTGGCGCTGGTTTCCAAGGTTCCGCGCCTCGACATCCCGCGTCAGATTCGAGGGCAGCTGTTGGCTGACTGCCGGACGCTGCGCGGTTCTCTGCGGTGTGGGACGAGGCTTTGTCGCGGGGCGCTGCTGCGCCACCTGGCGGTCCTGTGCCGCCGGTCGTTGCTGCGCTGTCGAGCGCTGTGGCGGCTCCGCATGCTCCTGCCGTGGCGAGCGGGATCCCGTCGTGGGGCGCTGTTGAGCAGGTGAGCGCTGCTGCACCTGGCGCTCTCCCGACGGCCGTTGCGCCGCCCGCTCCTGCGCCCGCTCTCGGCTACCACCTTCGGTGCGATCTCGGCGGGCCTGTTCGCCACCGGTGGTCAACCGCTGGCCAAGGGCAGTGCCTGCGGCTCCCGCGGCGCCAGCGCCTGCGAGACCTCTAAGCGCCTCGCCTCCCCGTCCTTCCTGCAGTCGCTCACGTCCTTCCGGCGAGAGGCCCTCGCGGCCTTCGCCGCGCCCGAGAAGCTCCGCTCCCTTCGGCTGGGCGACGTCCTGCCAACCTCCGTCGAAGCGCTGCCATCCGTCGCCGGTGTTGCGATAGACGTTGCCATCCCGGCCTGCGTAGATGTCGCCGCGACGGCCCTCGCGAATGAAGCCTTGCCCATTCGACGTGTTCCAGCGCAGTGCTGAGCCACCGGCAGCGCTGTCCCGCGCTGTCACCCGCGCCCACTCGGAGCCGCGCCTGACCCCAGCCGACTTCCAGGCGCCATACACATTGCGGCCGCCGGCGACATACCCAGCGCCGTCCGTGCGCGGGTTGTAAGCTCCGACAAAACTGGCCGATCCGCGCGGGCCCCAGGCGGCGGCAGCCCGGCCGTAGGTGCCAGTTGCCGGATTCCAGGACCGTGTTCCCGCAATTCCCCGATACGGCCCGTACGTGTAGCCATAGCGGCCGTACATGCCCCGGATCGGGTTGTAATAGGCTCCAATCCCCCAGGTGACGGGCCGTGGATAGTAGATAGGATATGAGTTTCCCGGCCATTTGTACCAATAGGGTGAATAAGCCCAGCCGGTGCCGTACACATAGGTGCCCCAGGCCAAGTAGCCGGACAGGTAACCCATGGTGTAGCCGTACCAGACCGCGTCCGGCTCGGTTTCGTATACGCGAACGTAGGTGACATTGTAGACCGGCGACGAGGGTGGAATTGTGTAGATGGCATCCGGCACCTCACGGGCGAGTTGCCATGGGCCGCCCGGGCTGTCGGACACGAACCAGACGCCATCTTGGAGCAGGAAATACCGCTCGCCAACCTTGATCACCGTGTCGGTCGTGTTGGTCGCGAAAGAGAGATCAGTCGCCTCGATGGGCGCGAACTGGGCATCGCCCGCATAGGCAACCTTCGGCATGATCGAGCCCATCTCGACTCGGGCCGTGGTGGGAATGCTGGCCTTGAGCCGCGCCTCGGCAGCTTCCGACGTCCCGGGCACGGCTACGCGCACGGCAAAATACGGCGCGTCCTCGGAAATATTCTGGAAGTCGGCCGGCAGATCGGGCGTGGCGAACGTCCAAGCTCCGTCCAGTGAGGCTGTGCGGAACCAGCGGCCAGACAGGAGCACGTACCATTGCTTTCCAGCCTTGTCGAAAAAGACATCTGCCTCGGTGTTCGAAGCCCATTGCAGCGATGTCCTGGGAACATCTTGTAATGCCGGTTCACCTTCGAAAAGGATCAACTCTGCGGGTGTATCCGTGACGATGATTTTTGGAACCCTACCGCCTTGATACGGCTCCGGCGGAACGGCTCCACGGGCATCAGCCCAGTTGCCATCGTCAGGCAGGTTCGCCAGCATTGGGGGAAGCTCGGTCACCGCCGTCCAAGGTCCGTTGATCGCACCGGCGGTCAACCAGTGGGTATCGTCACGCAGGTAGAGCGCGCCGCCCTCCTCGATCCGGAATAGATCCCAATTGGTGTTAACGACGAATGAAAGACCGGTCTTGCCCTTGACGGGCGCATAGGCAGCCTCCCCGTCGCTCTGGAGCAGGATCGCCGGCGTGGTCGAGACGAAGATCCGCGGCGGATCCGCCTTGAGCCCAGCCACGTCTGCCATGCGCTTCTGCTCGGCAAGGCTCGCCGCCACACGCTCTTCGGCCACGGTGATCGGGCCGACAGGCAGGAGCTTGCCAGTCTCCACCGCAAGCGCCTTCAGGTCGTCGCGGTCCAGCCCTGAGAAGTTGATCTGAGTGACCGAAATGTCCCTGATGACGATTTCGCCGGCATCTTCATCGTAGGAGGTTGCACCCTTGAGTCCGATGACGCCAAAGACCGGATTGGCATCGGGGGCCTTCAGATATTGAGCCGCCACCAAGGCTCCGATCATCTTGAAATCGGCCCACTCAGTGAATTGAGGCTGATAGAGAATCATGCGCCCTTTGCCGGTCTCATAGGCACGAGGCCACCCATCGGAGTCCTTGCTCTCCTGCAGATAGCGGCCACTGATGAATCCACTCTGGCTCCCGACCTTGACGGCGCACCAGTTGCCGGATTCTTCACAATCTCCAATGTCGACGGCGGTGCGGGCCGGCAGGGTCCGGATGGAGGAGAAGTTTGCTCCAGGCCCCGAGCGGAAGTTGACGCTCGCGGTGGTTACTCCGGGAGCAGCGAGCGTCGGTGTTGTGGCGAGCATTGGAATGATCGCGAGCACAATGACCTGGCGCATTAGACTTCCCTCCTACAATGCCCGGCATTGAGGAGTTCCCAACACCGGAAATCACCCCGACCCAAAGTGTCCGCTGCCTCGGACAGATCAATCGGCCCGAGTCCGGCAAACACCCATAGACGCATCGAGATCAGTAGCCCGCCACGACCGAGCCGCGGGCCCGCCCACCCGAGGTGCGGCAGGAGCATCCGGTCCCGACCGGAGCCGCGTTGGTCAGCGCACAGATGCGGACCGAGGTCGCACAATAACCGCCATCCGCTGTCGCGACCGGTGTCTGGTACGTGGAGTAGGGATAGTTGTAATAAGGATATGTGGCAGCCGCCCCGACGATTGCTCCGGTGGCCAGCCCGGCCGCTCCCCAGCCCACACCACCGTAGTATGGATAACGCCCACCATAATAAGGATAGCGTCCACCGTAGTAGGGATAGCGTCCGCCAGTCGCGCCATAGCCGTATCGCCAATCACCACGATTGCCATAATAGCGATTGCCGTAACGGCCAGGGTTGTTGATCGCAGCCTGCCGGATGCCCCCGGTCCCTGGGCCAATGCCGGCTACGCGGCCTGGCACGCCAGGTCGTGCCGCAATCGCTCTGCCGCGGTAGCCGCCTGCACCGACCCCGCTCCGAGGCATATACATCCTGGAGCCGCCACCGAAGCTGCCGCCCCCACCCCGGAAGCCATCTCCGCCGCCAAACCCACCCATGCGGGCACCGCCGCCTCCACCGCGACCGCCGCGCTGGGCCTCGGCCACATCCGGGATCAGAAGAGCGCCTGCCATAAGTGCGCCGAAAGCCACCAGAAGCTTGTTCATCGCTATCCTCCTCAGCCACCGCCAGGTGCACGGCACAAGGCAGAGCATCATGGGCTAAGTCATCGTGAACCTTTCGGAAGAACTGGCTTGATCCTTTGAGACAAGTGCTTGGCACTTTGTGACGAAGACCACGACCAATTCGGAACTTCCTTTTCAGCCCCACTGTCTTCGATTGTCACGGCACCTCAGTCCTCACATGGAAGGGCTTTTATGACGGTGTGAATGCTGGCCTAATCGGGCGCTACAGTAATGTTTTCAACGGAGTCGTCGGAATGTTCGCACCGGCTGGCGGAATACCCGTCGATGTCTTCGGCCTGCAGTAGCCGATAGCGAAAGCGGTTCTTCCGCGGGCCTTGCCCAAGTGGCGAACCTCCGGCTGGTAGGTTCGCCCCATGATCCCGATCGCTCTGCTGTCTGACCAACAATGAACACAAATTAAGAATTAACTTAGATTACGATCCTCAGCAGAGAAGCGGCCCCGGCTCTTATCGATGTTCGTCGTTTTCGGACGTCACGAAGTGTTGGCAGGATAGCGCCCCAGAAGGCGGAAGGATCGGGCAATTCTGGTTATGCCGCCGAAGAGCTAGTTGCTCAGCTCGGGCAGCGATCCGCCGTGTCGAGTCAACGTTGATGCTGCGCATGATTGCGCTCCGAACACCTCAACCACTGCTTTCACGACTTGGGAGGGACGATGTCAGCCACCAAACGATTCAGCCAAGCGCTCCCGGACAAGGCGAACGAGCTCTTCGACAAGCTGCTCGCCACATCCGACAATGCCGTTAAAACCCGTGAGCGCCTCCTTGCCGACCTAAAGGACGAGCTCACGCTTCTGGCCTCCTTGCAGGAGGAGCATCTCTTTCCGGTGCTCCGCCAGCATGGAATGCAGGACCTGGTCCGGGAGGCCACCAACGACAACGAGGCCACCGGTGCGCTCATGGCGGAGCTTGAGCGCATGCCGAAGGACACCAGCGCGTTCCTCGATCAGGTGAGTGAGTTGAGGCGCATATTCCAGCAGCACATTCGTGTTGACCGGAAGGAGCTGCTCCCGGCCGTGCTCAAGGTGTTGAGCAACGAGGAGGCCGAAGCGGTGGTCGGGAAAGTGGAGGACGAGATGGCAGCAATAGAACAGACCAAGCGGGCCGAGGCCCAGCACACCCGCGAGCAGGCTGAGGCCGTTCAGCGGGTGACGGAAGGCACGGCTGGCACCCTGCGCGCCGGCGTGGAAGGTTTTCAAACCATGGCCCGCACCATGCAAGAGGCGCTGGAGAGCAGCTTCGGTGCCGCTGCCGAAATGACCCGCCGCTCGACCAGAGAGGTGACGCACGGGTTCAGTGCTACAGGGGAAGATGCGCAGGGTCTGACCGAACAGGCTTCGCAGAAACTTCGGGTTGCGGCGCAATCCGGCGCTGCTCTGGCCCGCGGTTTCCAGGATATCTCCCGCGAGGCGTTCGAGATGAGCCAAAGACGGTGGCAGCGGAACCTCGAGGGCCTGAATGACCTCGCCCGCTGCCGGTCGCTGCAAGATCTGGTTGCGGTCCAAAGCAGTCTGATCCGCGACAACTTGGAACAGACGGTCCGCAACAGTCGGCACCTCGCGGAACTCACCATCCAAATGGCCGATGAGGCCACCAGGACCATCACCGTTCAGGCGGAGGAAACCACCGTTCGGATGGAGAGGATGGCCAAGCGGAGCAGCCGCGCGGCGTGACGGGTCCAAGTGCTGGATTGTGGCCTAGCATTTCTCTCAGCGAGGAGCCTTCGGCCTAAAGCCGAAGGCTCCTCGCTGAGATCTGCTTGAGATAGAACGAACCGATATCTTGCCTTTATAGGAGGTCACGATGAGCGATGCGGGATGGATGAGGGCCGCTAGGATTGGTGTGAGCTTTGCAGCGTTAGCAGGAGCGCAAGGTGCTATGGCACAGGAAGGGCTTGCGGCCTACCAGGGAGCCTGGCTGGCGGGAGGCACGGGTTGTGCGGAGGTCTATGCATCCAGTGGCAAGGGAACGTCGTTCAAGAAGCCAATCGACATCTTCGCGCCCGCCTTCATCATCTCCGGCAATCGCCTGAGGACGCCCCAAGCATCGTGCCGCATCCGATCAGTCCGACCGAGCGGCGACCGGCAGCGTCTCGTCCTCGACTGCGCCAATGCTGTAGCGGGCAACGAGGTCAGGGTCTTCATTTCCTCGCAGCCGGATGGCTCGCTCAAGCGCTACTTCAATGAGCAGGACACAGCCGGGAGTTCCTACCAGCGATGCTCATCGTGAGGACAACGGGAATGGCACTTTTTAAGCCCTTCGCTCCCTCCGCAGCGGGGTGCCGAAAGCCCGTCCTAAACTGTCAAGGCCATGTCCCAAGCGATCAAGCACTATCGATCGGCAGATGTAGTTTATCCTGATGTGGACAGGCGAGGCCAGTGCGGCAACCAAACATCTTCAGTGTCCAGGATGTAGAGCTTCCAGGTTCAGTCAGGTCTAGGAATTTCAGGGCGCTGACCACTTATGCCGCCATTCGCGCAACGACTGAGGTGAGCGATGGTAACTGACTCAAGGCTGCTGTGGCCAGGGCTGTTCGTCTCCATGCTTGCAGCAAACCTGCTCGGGATTCTCCTTTCGGCCCATTCAGCGCTGGCGGAAAGCTCGGTTCGCGAGCCTGAGCAGGAGATCGCAACCGCGTCTGCCGGCCCAGCGACCGACCGGTCCGGACCTACCAAGTCGCCAGTGCGGAAGCCACAGCGGAAGCCCAACCGGGCCGGCAATTTCATTTACGAACTCATCAGCCAGATCCAGGTCCAGAGCAAGGAGCTGTGCGCCCTCTACGGCAATCCAGCCGATTGCCTGGAGGAGGCCGAGGTCTGCCTGACCATGCGGGATACCGAGGACAACACGGTCAGGCTGTGCCTCAACACCACTCCCGGAGAAGGCGAAGGCGAGAAGGGCACGGTGCAGAAGTCACGTGTGAGACGGTAGTCACGATGACCATGGTGCATGATGCGGATCTTCAGGGACTTTTAAGAAATCAAGGTGGCGGTCGGAACGTAGGTCGGGGTGAGCGACTGGATCGAGGTCACCCAGGAGCGGATCGACCAGTTCTCCCGGGCCACCGGCGACGATCCCTGGATCCATATCAATGTCGCGCGGGCCGAGCGCGAGTTGCCTGGGGGCACCACAATCTCCCACAGCCTGCTCACGCTCGGATTTGCGCCGATCTTCGTCCGTTCCGTCATGGGTCTGGAAGGGGTGACGAACACCCTCAACTATGGAGCAAACCGCATCCGCTTCCTGGTGCCGGCAGGCTCGCGGCTGCACGACCATGAGGAGCTTCAAACGGACAAACGGGGGTGAGTGCTAAGGAGGCTGTCATGAAGAAACTCGTAACTGTCGCCACTGCCGCCTTGATCATGATGGGCAGTGTTGAAACCGCAGACGCACAGTACTGGCGTGGCCGCGGCTACCACGGCGGGTATTATCACCACGGCGGCTGGGGCGGCGGCGGTGCTGTCGCCGCCGGGCTGATTGGCGGGGCCATCCTCGGAGGCCTGATCACCGCAGCCGCGACTCCTGCCTATGGTTATGGATACGGCTATCCAGCCTATGGGTACGGATATCCGGCCTATGGTTATGGATACGGCTATCCGGCGTACGGCTACGGCTACTACCCACGGCGGGTCTATTACGCCCCGCGCTATTACTACCCACGCAGGGCCTATTATGGCCCGCGTGTCTATGCGCGGCGAGCCTACTATGCGCCCCGCTATTATGGCGGATATCGCGGTGCCTATCGGGGCAACTACGGTCCACGATACTTCGGATCCCGGGCGGGCTACCGCCGGTAGTATTGAGGGCCTTTTGGACGTCGGAGGCTAAGCCGCACAGCGTCGCTCCCGCCTCGAATTCTGGGCGGTGGCGGACAGCGGCATCGTGGGCTCGTGCGAAAAGATGTGGAGGCGGCGTTGCAGGCGAGAGATTACTCAGCGACTGAGACCCTGCGTAATGGACGCCCCGTCGAAATCCGCGCCCTCAGGCCGGAGGACCGGGCTGGCCTGCTGGCCGCCGTCGGTCGCACCAGTGACCAGTCCCTTTACCGCCGCTTCTTCGGCTTCAAACGCGGCTTCACGGACCAGGAGGTCGACTTCTACGTCAATATCGATTTCGTAGGCCACGTCGCCCTGGTCGCGGTGCTGCAGGAGGACGGCCTGCCGGTGATCGTCGGCGGAAGCCGCTACATCGTGGTCCAATCAGGCCAAGCCGAGGTCGCCTTCGCCGTGGACGATGCCCACCAAGGACAGGGCATCGGCACAGCCATGATGCGCCACCTCGGAACCATCGCCCACAATGCCGGGCTCAAGGAGCTGGTCGCCGACGTTCTGCCGGAGAACACGGCCATGCTGAAGATCTTCAAGGCAAGCGGGCTCGGGAGCAGGACCGGGCGGCAGCCGGACGCCGCCCATGTCGTGCTTCTACTGTCGTGACCTGAGCCAGCTCAGTCATGAGATATCGACTATTTAGGGAGTCCGTGCCACGGGCGCGGCCGCCGGCAACATGAGGGCGCCGGAACCTGCCAAGCTCATGCCGGGTCCGTTTGCAGCCATGGCTGTCTTCTGTTTTACTCGCCTGGGGCAGCGGCGCCAGCCCGGTACCAATGCCCGATCCAGAGCACTGCGAGAACCAGCAAAGTTCCGGTACAGGCGGCCACGATGTCCCGCAGCGAGATCGTGACCGCATCGAGCCCAGGCAATAGCCCTAGGAGGCGGAACAGGAGACCGCCGACGAAGGCCCCAACCAGCCCCATGCCCAGGTTCTGCAAGAGGCCGAAGCCCCGGCGCTTCCACGTGACGATGAGCCCGGCAAGGCTTCCGCCGATCAGGCCCACGATGATCCAGACAATGACCTGCGCAAGGGACGGCATCATGGATCTCTCCTCGGAATGTCCTCTCACTCGGCCGGGGCTGGTGTGACGCCGGTGACCTGGGCCGAGGGCTCCTCGCTGAGCCAGCGGTAGAGGATGCCGCCAAG
>NZ_JADQDN010000012.1 GCF_015694425.1 Microvirga terrestris | reverse complement strand
CAGGCTCAGGCCACCTGCCCGACCGGGTCGAGGTCAGCATTGAGTGAGAACCGCTCCAGCTGGACCGCATAGGCAGCTTCCAATCCCTTGAAACGAGTCTCCGGCTCGGGCTCGATCCGTTCCACCGCCGCGGCAAGACGCGCGCAGAAACGATCGGACGCGGACAGAAGGATGCGGAGTGACCGCGCCGACGGCGGGATCCCGGAAGAGGCATCCTTCACGAGCACGGCGGCAGCCGCGTAAAGATCATCGACGGCAGCTTCCGTGCCGGGGTCGCGCTTGAGCAGACCCATCGTGTTGATGAGAAGCACGCGCAGATCGTGTAGGTCATCTCCCCTGCCCGCCTGTGCAAGCAGATTGACGACCTTTTTGACCGCTTCGGTTCTGTCTTTGATTGTTTGTGCTAGAGCGCTGTCGGTCATGAGCCTTCCCCTGTAGGCCTTATGTGGAATCCTCTGGAACCCACGGGATTCAGAATGAGCATTTATGGTTAAATAATTCTTACGATGCCGCCGAAAGCCAAGTTCTGAAGGGCTTTGTGAATCTCGTGCCGGCAATGACTGAGCCTTTCCCATGCGGCATTTTTCGTGCATTGAGATTTCCCCGGAAGCCGATTACATCACCCCATCACTCGTGATTTGAACGTCCATCATGTCGAAGCAGAACGAACTCGAGCGACCGCAAAGGTGTTTCCTGCGAAGCCAGTGCTTCGCGGAAAGGTCCTGCTTCGTTCATGAACATGAACTGCGACCTGAACCCAGTCCCATATGGGACGTTCAGGCGGTCAGCCCGTCAGAGCCGACGCCTGCCAAGGCGCACTTCCCACATTGATGCCGGTCTGACGTGATCCGTCGCCGGTCTAATCCGGCGATCTCTCTTTCCTCCCGCATTCGCTCCTCATTGCAATGCAGGCTCGCCGGATCCCAGCTTGCTGAGAAAAGGAGAAGCCCTGCAATGAACAGGGTCTGGACTGAAGAAGAACTCGACATTCTGCGCCGTGACCGAGAGGCCAAGGTGCCGGTTCCTGTCACTGCTGCGAAACTGGGAAGGCCCGTCCCGGCAACCTATGCAAGAGCCCGGTTGATCGGCACCCTTGTCCAGCCTCATCAATCCTGGGATGAAGCCAGCGTCACACGCCTGCGCGGACTCGTCTGCGCCGACCCGCCGATGACGGACAAGCGGATCGCCGCTGAGCTCGGACGAAGCGTGACTCAGATCCGCTGGAAGATGCAGGATCTCGGCCTCATCGGTGTGCGTGATCTCTCCAAGCTGGCGAAAATCACGGCTGCCGAGTCGGCTCGTCCGAAGGTCATCAAGGCTCCGTCCGCAGGACCAGCATCACGGAAGCCTGTCACTCAACCCACACCGGCGCGTCAGTCCACACCTCCAACACCCTTCGTCGCGGCTGCTCCCCTCCCTCCTAAAGTGATCGATCCTAAAGCAGAACTGGAGAGCACGCTCAAAGCGCTTGAGGCCGTCATGGGTGATCACTTGAAGAGCTCGATCGCCCAAACGGAGGCCGGCATGATCAAGGCGGCTCGCGCTGCCATTGCCGAGAAGGAGCGCATCGACCAGCGGCTCGTGATCCGGGTCAAGCGTGCGGCAGAAACGGAAGCTCGCCGGTTGGCGGCTGTGAAGCAAGCCGAGATCGAAGCGAAGGAAGCTGCCGCAGAGGCCAAGCGTCAGGAAGCTGAAACGAGAAAGCTTGAGATTGAAGCCAAACGGCAAGCCGAAGACGCAATCCATATGGCCCGCGAGCAGAAAGCCTGCGAGAAAAGCCCGCGCAAGAGAGCCCTAGTCGCGGCGCCCACGCCAGTCGAAAAAAAGGCTGTTGGAAAGAAAGCCGTTCTGCCTGCTGTGCAGGGCATGTCACGAGATCCTGCTCCGCGCCCAGCCCCGGCGCCAATAGCGCCCTCGGCTCCAAAGATAGTCGTCATGGAAGCCCCGGCGGCCGTGCGTCCGGTTGAAGTCGATCAAACGGAAACACAGACTTCGGGCCGCGGCGGCTGGAAATCCGTTCGTCGCGATCCCGCGCGCGTCATGGCGCAGGCGAAAGCCAAGGCCAAGCCGGCCAACCGTGCCGATGCCGTCGACCTCGCCCAGGCTGCACAGGCTGCCATTGAACGCTTCATCGCCGAACGTGGCGTGACGCGGACCGAGTCGGGTGGCATTCAATCGGTGGTTTCCCGTCTCCAGGCACGTGGCTACATCGTCGTGCGCGATGAGACAGGCTGGACGATCGACCAGCGCCACCGCATCGTCAGCGAATCCGACCTGATGGCATTCGCAGAGGCGCGAGGCGTCACGCTGAGTGCAGCGGCCTAAGGCAAACCTTACAGCGTCCGACATATCATCATGTCAGACGCTCCTTCTTGATTTGCCGCCTTGCCAATGTCCTTATCCGCTCCACATCGGCTGCGGACAAGGAGAAGATAATGGATAAGCGCAGGCTCGGCCGCTCGGACTTGATGGTTTCGCCCCTTTGTCTTGGCGGCAACGTTTTCGGATGGACGGCCGATGAGGCAACGTCCTTCAGGCTTCTCGATGCCTACGTGGATGCCGGTCTCAACTTCATCGACACGGCGGATGTCTATTCCACCTGGGTGCCCGGCCATGCCGGTGGCGAATCGGAGACCATCATCGGCAAGTGGATGAAGGCGCGGGGCAACCGTGACCGGGTGGTTATCGCCACCAAGGTCGGTTCCGAAATGGCACCTGACCGAAAGGGGTTGTCCAAGAGCTACATCCGCTCTGCGGTCGAGGATTCCCTTCGTCGGCTCCAGACCGATGTCATCGATCTCTATCAATCCCATCGGGACGACCTTGAAACGCCGCAGCAGGAGACGCTCCAGGCTTATGCAGACCTGATCCGTGAGGGAAAAGTCCGGGCCATCGGCGCATCGAACTTCATGGCGGAGCGGTTGAAGGAAGCCTTGGCCATCAGCGCCGAATTTGGCCTGCCGCGGTACGAGAGCCTGCAGAACAAGTACAACCTCTCGGACCGTTCCGAATATGAGACGGAACTGGAGCCTCTCTGCCGGAAGGAGGAGATCGGCGTCATCCCCTATTACGGCCTTGCCAGCGGCTTCCTGACAGGCAAGTACCGCTCGGAGGCGGATTTCGGAAAAAGCGTGCGCGGGGGACGCATGGCGGCGTATCTCAATGATAGGGGCAAGCGCATCCTCTCGGCCCTGGACGATGTGGCTGCCCGCAAGGACGCGACGCCGGCTCAGGTCGCTTTGGCCTGGTTAATGGCACGCCCTGGTCTCACGGCTCCCATTGCCAGCGCCACGAGCGTGGAGCAGTTACACGAGATCGTGAAGGCCACGAGCCTGAGCCTTGATCCACACGACGTGGCGCAACTCGACGCGGCCAGTGCCTAGCTCTTAAAGGAAAGCACACCGGCTCGCCGGGTGCTCATTCCCAAGACCTTCGCTTTTTGCATGGCAGCCTTCCGTTGTAACAAACGGAGGGCCACTTATCTCGTGACAACCTGTGCTTCATAAAATTCCACAGGGTTGAATGAGGTTTTAGATGAGCGCCGACGCCAATGCATTGTTCCAGCCCCTCACACTGGGCAGCCTGACCCTGCCAAACCGCTTGGTCATGGCTCCCCTCACCCGCAATAGGGCGGCGGAGGGTGACGTTGCGCGTGACATCACTGCCACCTACTACAGCCAGCGTGCCAGCGCGGGCCTCCTGATCTCCGAGGGGTCACAGATCTCCCATCAGGGCCAGGGCTACCTGCGCACACCGGGAATCTACAGCCCCGAGCAGGTCGCACACTGGCGCAAGGTGACGGATGCGGTTCACAAGGCCGGGGGACGGATCTTCATTCAGCTCTGGCATGTGGGCCGCGTGTCCCATACCTCGCTTCTGCCAGGCGGCACGGCACCTGTGGCGCCTACGGCCCTGCGGGCTCAGACGAAAACGTTTATTGCAGACGGCTTCGCCGACGTATCGGAACCTCGCGCGCTTGAACTCTCCGAGATCCCAGGCATCCTGCGTGAATACGAGAACGCGGCCCGCAATGCCAAGGAGGCCGGCTTCGACGGCGTCGAGATCCACGCAGCCAACGGCTATCTGCTCGACCAGTTCATGAAGGACGGCTCCAACCACCGCACGGATGCCTATGGCGGATCCATCGAGAACCGCGCCCGCCTGACGATCGAAGCGGCCGAGGCGGTGCTGAAGGTTTGGGACAAGGAGCGCGTCGGCATCCGCCTCTCGCCGGCCAAGGTCAACGACGCGGTGGATTCAAACCCGCAGGCCTTGTTCGACCATGCGGTCGAGCGCCTCGACAACCTTGGGCTCGCCTATATTCATATGATCGAGGGCGCCACGCAGGGCGACAGGAACGCGGTCGATGTAGATTATTCGGGCCTTCGTCGCTCCTTCCGCGGCGCCTATATCGCCAACAACGGCTATGACCGTGATATGGCGGCCGAGGCGATTACGAGCGGGCGGGCCGACCTCGTGGCCTTCGGGCGCCTTTTCATCGCAAACCCGGATCTCGTCGAGCGTTTTCGCCTTAAAGCGCCCCTCAACCAGCCGGACCGTGCCACCTTCTATGGCGGCGGCACGGAGGGCTACACGGACTATCCAGCTCTGGATGAGGCGGCGTAACAATCAGCAGGTGGAGCAGATGTCCTCCCGGGCTTTCTGCTCCAATTCCTCGCCTTTGCGGAACAGTTCCTCTTCCCGATTGGTGGGGCCAACCGCAGAGCGTTCGCCCGGCTGAAGCCGGTTGACGCTGCCAACGCCTCCGGTCGTGTCGGGGTCGGTTGAAGAGCGGGTGGCGCTCGTGGCGGCGCCACCCGTACTCCCTTCGTTACCAGGGGGGGATCCGTTACTGCCGGTGGCAGCATTCCCGATCGTACCATTGCCCTGGTTCGTCCTGTCTCCTGTCAGTGTGTCAGACGTTCCCCGGACACCCGTATTGCTAGATTGGCCCGCACTTCCGGGAGCAACCTGCCCCGGAGGGCGAAGGGTCGAGTTGCTTGGCCGTGCAGCCGTCCCTGAGGATGAGGAGCCTGTCGAAGGCGATGCTGAGGAGGAACCGCCGGTGCTTCCGCCGCTGCTGGAGCCACCGGAGGATCCTTGTCCCCATGCGGCTCCTGTGATCAGGCAGCCTGCGATCAGGGCGGTCGAAATAGCGAGATGACGCATAGGCGCCTCCTTTCGAGGTGCTATCGAGCGTCAACTCCACGCAGAGTCAGTAGTTTCAGGCAGCCATCCGCCAAATCGCCAGAGTGACCCTACCTGCGGGATCCAGAACCCGGTGCTCTCCCGGCGCCAGTCCCCCTTCCGACAGGATGGTCGCGGCGCTCCTGCCGAATTGGCACCCTGAAAAGACTGGAACGCCATCCGGCACATAGGTGCCTTCCGCCCGGGCCAGGTGAAACGCGTCGTAGCCAATCCTGATAAAGAGATCGAACACCTGACGTCCGCCTGGCACGGCGACCCGACCGCCCTCCGGCAGGACAGTGCGGATCGCGTCATCCCAGGGCAGTTTCCCGGGATCCCACCACCATCCATCCGCGCGCCGCTCAAGACCGGAGGATGAGGACGATACGATCATCCGCAGGCGGCCTCTGGGATTGGCATTCGCCTCGTGCCCGAGACGGCCGAGCACGGTCAGAGCGGACTTATTGAGCTCAGCCTGGAAGTAAGCCCAATCCGCCTCATTGTGTAGCACCTCGGGCGTGCGGCCCGACGCATCAGCAATGCAGTCGTTGTCGGACACGATGGCATAGCCGTGGATTTCAACCTGGGGCATGGAGGGACCTTCTTCGGGACGCATGACCGTTGGCAGCCCTCATAACACACGGTGCAACCATTGGGATGATGGCCAAGTTCGAGCTTGCCAGCCAAGGACGAAAATCCGATGAAGCAGATACGATAGGAAAGCGGGAGTGCCGGGATGCGGATTGCCACGTGGAATGTGAACTCCATCAAGCAGCGGCTGGACCATCTCGCCACATTCGTGAAGAGTGCCGACCCAGATGTCGTCTGCCTGCAGGAGCTGAAATGCGTGGACGAAGCATTTCCCCGGAGCGAGGTCGAGGCTTTGGGCTACAACGTCGTCACCCATGGCCAGAAGGCCTATAATGGGGTCGCCATCCTGTCCAAGCGCCCCCTCGAAGACGTCCGCCGGGGCTTGCCGGGCGATGAGAGTGACGAGCAGGCTCGCTACCTGGAAGGGGTGATCTCGACCTCCACGGGCGCCGTACGGATCGCCTCCATCTATCTGCCGAACGGCAATCCCATCGCCACGCCAAAATTCGACTACAAGCTCGCCTGGATGGATCGCCTGCGTGCCCATGCCCGCAGCCTGCTGGCCCTGGAGGAGCCTCTGGTCCTCTGCGGTGATTACAATGTGATCCCGGAGCCGGAGGATGCCTACGACCCAGCAGCCTGGACCAACGATGCCCTGTTCCAGCCGGAGAGCCGGGCGAAGTTTCGGGAACTCATCAATCTCGGCCTTGTGGACGCGGTGCGCGCCTGTAGCGACCAGTCGGGGCTTTATTCATTCTGGGATTATCAAGCCGGGGCGTTCCAGCGGAACAACGGCATCCGTATCGACCATCTGCTGCTCTCAGCCCAAGCGCAGGACCGGCTGAGAACAACCTCGATCCGCAAGGAAGTGCGCGGCTGGGACAAGCCCTCCGACCACGTGCCGGTGATCGTCGATCTCGATATCGAGTGAAGCAAACGCGCCGATGAGTTACCGGCGCGCCTGGATGTACTGCTCAAGCAGAGCGAGCGCGAGCTTGCGGTCGCTGTCGTCCGCTGCCGTAAAGGCATCTTGGTAGAGATCCACGATCCACTGGTCCTTGGCGGCATCCGTCGAGGCTTCCCGAGCGAGGGTCAGCCACATCAGCCCCTTGGCGCGCTGACGCGGAACGCCCTGCCCTGTCAGCAGGAGATGGCCGAGAAGCGCCTGGGAGGCCGTATGGCCCTTCTCCGCCGCCAGGTTGAACCAGCGGGCCGCGTGGCGGGCATCTTTGTGAACGCCGGTGCCTTCTAGATAGAGCCGCGCCAGATTGTACTGCGCATTGGAATCGCTGAAATAGGACGCCGCGTAGCTGAACATCTCGACGGCGCGCGCCGGGTTGGACGCCACGTATGTACCTTGGATGCCGTCTAGGAAATAGCTGCCGAGTGCCACGAAGGCGCTGGAGACAGCGCCGGCATTTGGCGAGTCCGGGCTCTCGTCCGCATGCTGGTCAGCGAGCCTGGAGAAATACTCGAAGGCCTTCAGGTCGTCATGCTCTACCCCATCGCCGTCGGCATACATGCGACCGAGCTTCCACAGGGCCAGCGAGTGACCCTGGCCGGCCGCATATTCCAGCGCGTGGACGGCTCCGATCTTGTCGCCGGCATTGTAGGTGCGCATGCCGCTGCGCAGTGCATCGCGCGCCGAGCCGTACTTGGTGGCAGGCGCCAGCGCCGGAGCGAGAGCGGGCGTCAGCGGTTGCGGACGCGGCGCGGCATCGAGCGCATGCGCGGCCCCGGTGCCGAGGAAAGCCACCCCCAAAGTGGCCAGGATGAAATTAGACGTCCGCATAGGTTTCTTTTTCTGCGGCTCCGCCCGGATGGGTGACTGCCCCATCCCGTGCGGGACCAACGGTTTGTGCGTATTTCCAGAGATAGCCGGAGGTGGCGCTCGTCTCGCGCGGCTTCCATTCGGCCCGGCGCGTTGCCAATTCCTCGTCCGAGAGTTCCACGTCGATGGTGCCCTGGATGGCATCGATCGCGATAATGTCGCCATCCTTGATAAGCCCGATCGGCCCGCCGACAGCAGCCTCGGGCCCCACGTGGCCGATGCAGAAGCCGCGGGTCGCGCCCGAGAAGCGGCCATCGGTGATTAGCGCCACCTTGTCGCCCATACCCTGTCCGTAGAGCGCCGCCGTGGTGGAGAGCATCTCGCGCATCCCGGGACCGCCGCGCGGCCCCTCGTAGCGGATCACCAGAACCTCGCCTTCCTGGTACCCGCGCTTGGACACAGCCTCGAAGCAGGCCTCCTCGCCGTCGAAGCAGCGGGCAGGCCCACGGAAGGTCTGCTTCTCAGCCGCCATGCCGGCCACCTTCACGATAGCACCTTCGGGCCCGAGGTTGCCCCTCAGGCCCACGACGCCTCCGGTCACCGTGATCGGTTTGTCGGCCGGATAGACCACGTCCTGATCCTCGTTCCATTTCACGGAAGCGAGGTTCTCGGCCATGGTGCGACCGGTGACCGTCATGCAGTCGCCGTGCATGAAGCCGTGGTCGAGCAGCGTCTTCATGAGCAGCGGGATGCCGCCGACCTCGAACAGGTCCTTGGCCACATAGCGCCCACCGGGCTTCAGGTCCGCGATATAGGGCGTGCGCTTGAAGATCTCGGCAACGTCGAACAGGTCGAACTTGATGCCTGCCTCGTGGGCGATGGCAGGCAAATGCAGGGCCGCATTGGTCGAGCCACCAGAGGCCGCCACGACGACAGCCGCATTCTCCAGGGACTTGAGGGTCACGATATCGCGCGGGCGGATGTTCCTGGCGATCAGGTCCATGATCTGCTCGCCGGCAGCGGCGCAGAACCGGTCGCGGATCTCGTAAGGTGCCGGGGCGCCGGCCGAATACGGCAGAGCGAGGCCAATGGCCTCGGAAACGGTCGCCATGGTGTTGGCGGTGAACTGCGCCCCGCAGGCGCCGGCGGACGGACAGGCCACCTGCTCCAGCTCGGTGAGGTCCTCGTCCGACATCTCGCCGACGGAATGCTTGCCGACTGCCTCGAAGAGGTCCTGCACTGTCACCTGACGGCCGCGGAAGGAGCCGGGCAGGATCGAGCCGCCATAGATGAAGATCGACGGCACATTGAGGCGCACCATGGCCATCATCATGCCCGGCAGGGACTTGTCGCAGCCGGCCATGCCCACGAGCGCATCATAGGAATGGCCGCGGATGGTCAGCTCGACCGAATCCGCGATCACTTCGCGGGACGGGAGCGACGCCTTCATGCCCTGGTGACCCATGGCGATGCCGTCGGTGACCGTGATGGTGCAGAACTCACGCGGGGTGCCGTGGGCCGCCGCCACGCCCTTCTTCACCGCCTGGGCCTGGCGCATGAGGGAGATGTTGCAGGGGGCGGCCTCGTTCCAGCAGGTGGCGACCCCCACCAGCGGCTGGGCGATCTGCTCCTTGGTCAGGCCCATGGCGTAGAGATAGGAGCGATGCGGCGCACGAGCCGGCCCCACCGTCACATGACGGCTCGGCAGCTTCGACTTGTCGATCAGGCGCGCATCCATGGTCCGCACTCTTCTTCACCCGGTTCTCACGAGAAGATCCAAGGCTTTGGAACTCCTGTGATCTGCCACGCGCCGCGCTACCCGTGCAATGACCCTTCGGAAGGATCGTTACAGCAACCTTAACCTGGATTTGCCCCAGTGGGCTTTGCTGTAAAGCCTTGGTTTAGAAGCACTTTAGCCAGCTTCATGAGGTGCGCTCGGTTTATGGCGGCATCGCGGCGGAGCTTGGGCCAAGGGAGGCAAGATGTTGAAGGTTTAAGGGTGTTGCTTGGCCGCAACAATTTTGGGACTGGATTCCGCCCTTCGCATGAGACCTTTGGCTTTGTCGTCTTAACAAATCGCCTCCGGCTCCTCTTCAATCTCCAATTCTATCCGAGGAAAACCAAACTTCGTCATAGACCGCAATGGCGCTCGAATCTGGAGAGCGGTCGCCCTTGATCCAGACGGATCGAACTGCGGCGAGATCGGCTTCCGTCGGCAGATGTGCGACTAAGGGTTTTTCGGTCGTACCGCTGCAGGAGATGAACCCTACCGTCATGAGCGATTGCGTGCTGAACCCGCCGGCACGCCGGGTCACGAGTAGGGCCGGCCCCCACCCCTCATGCGGTTGCCAGGGAAAGATCAACCGCCCTCCCGGGTTGAGCGCCCGTATCCACTCCACATCTGGAGCAACGACACCTGCGTTCACATAAATGATGTCGGCCTGCGGGAGAGTGCGGCCGAAGGCCGATGCGGCATGGACCGCAACATTCGAATAGGAGGCTAGGTTCCGCGCAGCTTGAGCCGCCAGATCCGTCTCGTATTCGAATGCTTCGACATGACCGCTCGGCTGAACGAGCAGTGCCAAAATGGCGGTGTAGTATCCCAACCCAGCCCCCACATGGATCACGCTCTCGTTGGGCTTAGGATGGACCGCGTCGATCCAGGCGGCATGAAGGGCGGGTTCTCCGTTGTTGATGCCGCGCTCTCGATCAATGGCAACGAGGACATTGTTGTAGATTTCGGCAACATCGGAAGTCTGCATCGCAATGCCCATGCTGACGACGGACCACGGTGGAGGGGGTAGGAAGGCCTCCCGAGGAACAGCCGCAAAGGCCTGCTCGATGCGCTTGTCACGAATATCCGCCAACCGGGCAACCTGCTCGGCATACGCGCTGCGATAAGGCTCGAACCCTTCCGTGGCCATGCTGGAGAATCGTCCTCGGGCCGCTCTTGTTCCACGAGGCCGTTCGAGGCAACGAGAACAGGTATTCCTACATCCGGAACACGCCAAACTTCGTTTCCGGAACAGGAGCGTTCAGGGCTGCCGAGAAGGCCAGCGCCAGCACGCGGCGGGTTTCCGAGGGCAGGATGATGCCGTCGTCCCACAGGCGAGCGGTGGCGTGGTAGGGCGAGCCCTCCTGCTCGTACCTGTCGCGGATCGGCGCCTTGAAGGCTTCTTCCTCGTCCGCGCCCCAGGTCTTGCCCTCGGCCTCGATATTGTCGCGCCGCACCGTGGCGAGAACGCTTGCGGCCTGTTCGCCGCCCATGACGGAGATGCGCGAGTTCGGCCAGGTGAAGAGAAAGCGCGGGGAATAGGCACGCCCGCACATGCCGTAGTTGCCGGCGCCGAAAGAGCCCCCGACCAGCAGCGTGATCTTCGGCACCTGAGCGCAGGCGACAGCCGTGACGAGTTTCGCGCCGTCCTTGGCGATGCCGCCCGCTTCGTACTGGCGTCCGACCATGAAGCCGGAGATGTTCTGCAGGAAGAGTAACGGGATGCGTCGCTGGCAACACAGTTCGATGAAATGCGCGCCCTTCTGGGCGCTCTCCGAGAAAAGAATGCCGTTATTGGCGATGATGCCGACCGGCATGCCCCAGATGCGGGCGAAGCCCGTCACCAGGGTCGTTCCGTAGAGGCGCTTGAATTCGTCGAACTCCGAGCCGTCCACGAGGCGGGCGATCACCTCGCGGATATCGTATTGCTTCTTCAAGTCGGTCGGCACGATCGCGTCAAGATCGTCGATGGAATATTTGGGCTCCACCGGATCGGCGATGTCGATGTCGATGCTCTTGCGGGTGTTCAGCGTGCCGACGATGCGGCGCACGATGGCGAGTGCATGGACGTCGTCGGTGGCGTAGTGGTCCGCCACCCCCGACTGGCGGGCATGGACGTCCGCGCCGCCGAGATCCTCGGCCGAGACCACCTCGCCGGTGGCCGCCTTCACCAAGGGCGGCCCCCCGAGAAAGATCGTGCCCTGGCGGCGGACGATCACCGTCTCGTCCGACATGGCCGGCACATAGGCACCGCCCGCCGTGCAGGAGCCCATGACGCAGGCGATCTGCGGGATGCCGAGCGAGGACAGCGTCGCCTGGTTGTAGAAGATGCGACCGAAATGCTCCCGGTCGGGGAAGACATCCGTCTGGTGCGGCAGGTTCGCGCCGCCGGAATCGACGAGGTAGATGCAGGGCAGACGGTTCTCCCGCGCCACTTCCTGGGCGCGCAGGTGCTTCTTCACCGTCATCGGGTAGTAGGTGCCGCCCTTAATGGTCGAATCGTTGCAGACGATCATGACCTCGCGGCCTTCGACACGGCCGATACCGGTAATAATCCCGGCCCCATGGATCGCATCATCGTACATGCCGTGGGCGGCCAGAGCGCCGAGTTCCAGAAACGGCGCACCGGGATCGAGCAGGCGCATCACGCGCTCACGTGGCAGCAGCTTGCCGCGAGCAAGATGCCGTTCCCGCGCTTTTGCCGGACCGCCCTCCGACACGGCCTGCCGCTTGGCCTGGAGATCCAGGGCAAGCTCGGCCCAAGCGGTGCGGCTCGCCTGTGCAGCGTCCGAGGTCAGATCGGCAGAGGTGGCGATGACGGGCACGGCGGCGGTCTCCCTGGTTCTTGGGTTTTGGCTCCTTCACGGCTCAAGCCGGAGGGCTTCACCGCTAGTAGCTAGAACCCGGGAGCCTGCGCAACTGGGATTTGGAAGGTTTGGGCCTCAGCCCTTGGCCCGGATGACCGACTCCTGCCGGATGACGCCCGACCCGCAGCGATAGGCGATGCCGCGCACCAGCGACCAATCCTGGGATACCTGCTGCAGATACAGATGAGTGCCGCCGAGGGCGACGGTGGCCTGCAGCATGTCGTCGGTGGCGCGGCCGAAGGTGGATTGGCCGAGCGTCACGCCGAAGCCGACATTAACTTGGCTATGGGTGCTAGGCGTCGTCGGCGTGACCGGGCCTACCTCGCCCAGCCGCGTGCAGGCACGCACATCCACCGGCGAATCGACGATCTTTACGAGTTCCGTCGGCTCGGGCCGGTAGGCACAGGCCGAAGCGGCCAGGGCGACGAGGGAGGCAAGGAGGGCACGTTGCATGAAAGTTCCGCCAATGATCAGCCGTTTGCCCCAGCTTAGAGCATGAAGCCGCGTTGAGGAGAAGCCTTGCCGTATGGAAGGCGAAAATCCTAGGCGGCGTGTCTCGGGAGCAACGGTGCCTCTACGCGCATGGTCGGCCCGAAGATCCCCTCGAATGCCGTCCGCATCACTGCATCGACATCCGGCAGGGTGACGGGAATACCGAGATCGACCAGGCTCGTGACCCCGTGCTCGGTGACGCCACAGGGAACGATGCCCGAAAAGTGGGAGAGATCCGGCTCCACGTTCAGGCTGATGCCGTGGAAGGTCACCCAGCGGCGCACCCGGATGCCGATGGCGGCGATCTTGTCCTCCGTATGCTCGCCTTTATCAGGCCGGCGCACCCAGACCCCGACCCGGTCCTCCCGCCGCTCGCCGCGGACATTGAAGCCATCCAGCGTCGCGATGATCCAAGCCTCGAGAGCCGCCACGTAGCGGCGCAGGTCCGGCGCACGACGCTTGAGGTCGAGCATCACGTAAGCGACCCGCTGGCCGGGGCCGTGATAAGTGTACTGCCCTCCCCGGCCCGTCTGGTGCACCGGGAAGCGGTCTGGATCCACGAGATCCGCGGCATCGGACGAGGTGCCGGCCGTGTAGAGCGGCGGATGCTCCAGCAGCCAGACCATCTCGCAGGCCTGGCCTGCCGCGATCGCCTCGGCCCTGGCTTCCATGAAGGCCACGGCCTCCTCGTAGCCGACGACGCTGTCCGTGATGGCCCATTCCACCGGCTCGGAGCCGGTCTCGGCGTAGAACTGAATGGCCAAGCTGTCTCGCAGGTTCGACACCAATTCACCTAATGCTTTGCAGGATGCAGAGCGCCCAGGCTCTGGCCCTCGCAGGACCGCAGAGCAGAACCCGCGCTCCTTCTGAATGTGCGCTTATATAGTCACTCCAGGGGCTTATCGCCTATCCCCTCGGGGGCCAGCCTCGGCTTTACGCCGATCAATCGGCGCAAGCTCGATGGAGGGGGTTGCAGCAGCCCAATCGTTCTGCTAGAGCGACCACCTCTTCAGGAAAACCTTTCCTGGAACCGAGTTCGCGGTCATGGCGGAATTGGTAGACGCACTACCTTGAGGTGGTAGCGGGGAGACCCGTGGAGGTTCGAGTCCTCTTGACCGCACCAACTTTCGGCACTTCACGTGCCGAAGACGAAAAGGCCCCTTTCCGGGGCCTTTTTTGTTGACTGCATCTGCTCCGCCCCCCGAGGTCAGGCGCGGCCAGCAAGCGATTTTCCGAGAAGGCCTTTGGGCGCATTGCGCTGGCTGGCGCAGGCCCCTAAAAGGCCAGCAACCCACCTCCCGAGGACGGCTCATGCAGGAAGTCGACGACAAGACGCTGCTTCCGAACGCCGATGGGTCCGACCCGGTCACACCGGCGTTCCGGGACAAGGAAGGCGAGCTCAATCCCGAGTTCCTGGCCGCTGCCGCCGATGCCATCGACGCATCGGATGCAGATCTCTTGCAGCGTCTCGTCGAGGACTTCCACGAATCCGAGATGGGCGATCTGCTCGAGGCCCTGGCCCCCGAGCACCGCTACCGCCTGATCGAGCTTCTGGGTTCCTCATTCGATTTCGCAGCGCTGACCGAGGTGGACGAGTCCGTTCGCGAGGAGATTCTCGAGGAACTCGAAACCGCGACCGTCGCCGAGGGCGTGCGCGAGCTCGATTCCGACGACGCCATCACGATTCTCGAGAGCCTGCCGGAAGACGAGCAGGCGGAGGTTCTCGACCAGCTTCCCGCCATCGAGCGTGTGGCGCTCCAGCGCTCCCTCGATTACCCGGAAGACAGCGCCGGTCGGCGCATGCAGACCGAGTTCATCGCGGTTCCGCCCTTCTGGACCGTGGGGCAGACGATCGACTTCATGCGGGAAACGGAGGATCTGCCGGAGACCTTCTACGAGATCTTCGTCATTGATCCCGCAGCCCACCTGCTCGGAGCGGTGCCGCTCGACAAGCTCCTGCGCTCCAAGCGCCCGGTCACAATCCAGGAGATCATGAACGACGAGCCGGACCGGGTGGAGGCCACTCAGAACCAGGAGGAGGTGGCGCGCCTTTTCGAGCGCTACAACCTTGTCTCAGCTGCCGTGGTGGACGAGGGGGGCCGTCTTGTCGGCACCATCCTGGTCGACGACATCGTGGACGTTCTGGAGGAGGAGGCCGACGCCGACATCAAGCAGCTCGGCGGCGTGAAATCGGACGAAGAGCTCTCCGACACGATCCTCTACATCCAGAGAAGCCGTTTCCCCTGGCTTTTCGCCAATATGTGCACGGCACTGATCGCCTCCAGCATCATCCGCCTCTTCGAGGGCTCGCTGGAGAAGATGGTTGCTCTCGCCATCCTCATGCCCATCGTAGCCTCCATGGGCGGCAACGCGGGCACGCAGACTATGACGGTGGCCGTCCGCGCCTTGGCCACCCGGGAGCTTGGGCGCTCCAACGCTTGGCGCATCATCCGTCGCGAGGGGGCGGTCGGTCTGCTCAACGGCCTAGCCTTCGCCATTATCATGGGCGTCCTGGCGGGGCTCTGGTTCGAATCGCCGGAACTCGGCCTTGTGATCGGCCTCTCCCTCATCACAGTCATGTTCTTCGCGGCGCTCGGCGGCATCTTCGTTCCTCTCACCCTCAACCGGATGGGCGTGGACCCTGCCGTCTCGTCCGGCCCCTTCGTGACCAGCATCACAGATATTGTAGGATTCTTCGCCTTTTTAGGCATCGCCACTGCTTGGTTTAACCTGTAAGCTTGTTTCGCGCCTGTCTCGTAAGGGCCTGTTAACGCTCTTGCGTCATCCCTGGTGCGGTCCAGTCCTGCGTCCAATACAGTTGAACCTATGAAGACTCGCCGCCGCTCCCCCAGCCGTTCCAAGAACTCTGGCCTGAGGACGTTCGTTCAGATCGCCCGGTTCAGCGCGCTTGCCACGATCGCTCTCGGCCTGGCCTCCTGTGCCATTGCTCCCTCGTCCAGCCGCTACCCGGCCAAGAGCGATGCGCGTCCGCATGAGGGTGTTGCTACAGCTCACCGGCTGCCAATCCACGGGGTGGACATCTCCAAGTGGCAGGGCGACGTGGATTGGGCATCGTTGCGCCAGGCCGGCACACAGTTTGCCTTCATCAAGGCGACCGAGGGCGGCGACCATATCGACAGTAAGTTCCACGAGAACTGGCAGGCGGCTAGGAGAGCGGGCGTTCCGCGCGGCGCCTACCATTTCGTCTATTGGTGCCGCCCCGCCCACGAACAGGCCGCCTGGTTCAAGCGGAACGTGCCGGCGGATCCGGATGCCCTCCCCCCGGTACTTGACGTGGAGTGGAACGGTCAATCGGTGAACTGCCCGAAGAAAGTTCCGCGCGAGCAGGCTCTCGCCATGATCGACGTCATGCTGCGCGAGATGGAGGCCCATACCGGCAAGCGGCCGATCATCTACACCGACATCACCTTCCATAAGGAGATCCTGGAGGGCGAGTTCAACGACCATCCCTACTGGATCCGCAGCACGGCGGCCGAGCCGCAAGTGCGCTACAACAACCGCCGCTGGACCTTCTGGCAGTTCACCACCACGGGCCGTGTGCCCGGTGTGAAGGGCGATATTGACCGCAACGCCTTCTATGGCACCGACAACCAATGGCGCATGTTCGTCGCCAGCGCCTGCGACCCGCGCGACCATAGCCGCCTCAGGCCCCAAGGCATCTGCCGCGACATGGACGCGGTGCAGACGGCGAGCATCGACGAATAAGCTCTCAGCGGATCGACGCTCAGGCTCCCCACGGTTTGTGCGGGGGCCTTTTCTTTGTCATCGGCGGTCGAGCGGCAGAACAGCCGCCGGCGCCGCCTCGCTTTTCTTGATGTCACGGTCTTGATAAGGGCAGCATTGCTGACCAAAATGGTCCGCGACAAAAACGATCCATCGCGTACCCTTGCGGGTCACGAATGGAACGGGGAGGAATCAATGCTGCCGAACGCCGCCAAGGGCTTCAATTTCGATCTCGGCGATACCGCCGACGCCATCCGCGAGACTGTCTCCAACTTCGCCCAGGAGAAGATCGCACCCCGCGCCGAGGAGATCGACCGCACCAACCAGTTCCCGCGCGACCTCTGGCCCCAGTTGGGCGAGCTCGGCGTCCACGGAATCACTGTTGAGGAGGATTATGGCGGGGCGGGGCTCGGCTATCTCGAGCACGTGATCGCCATGGAGGAGATCTCCCGCGCCTCCGCGTCGGTGGGCCTCTCCTACGGAGCTCATTCGAATCTCTGCGTGAACCAGATCCGCCGCAACGGCAACGAGGACCAGAAGCGCCGCTATCTGCCAAAGCTCATCTCCGGCGAGCATGTGGGCGCGCTGGCCATGTCCGAGCCGGGCTCCGGCTCCGATGTGGTCTCCATGCGCACCCGCGCCGAGAAGCGCGGCGACCGCTACGTACTCAACGGCAACAAAATGTGGATCACCAACGGCCCCACCGCCGAGACGCTTGTGGTCTATGCCAAGACCGACCCGGAGGCTGGCCCGCGCGGCATGACGGCCTTCCTGATCGAGAAGGGTTTCAAGGGATTTTCCACCCACCAGAAGCTCGACAAGCTCGGCATGCGCGGCTCTGACACCTGCGAGCTGGTGTTCGAGGATTGCGAGGTGCCGGAGGAGAACGTGCTCGGCCAAGTGGGCAAGGGTGTGAACGTGCTCATGTCCGGCCTCGATTACGAGCGCGCCGTGCTGGCCGCCGGCTCCACGGGCATCATGCAGGCCTGCATGGACGTAGTGCTGCCCTACATCCATGAGCGCAAGCAGTTCGGACAGGCTATCGGCGAGTTTCAGCTCGTGCAGGGCAAGGTCGCCGACATGTACGTGACCATGAACGCGGCCAAAGCCTACGTTTATGCGGTCGCCAAGGCTTGTGACCGGGGCGAGACCACCCGCGAGGATGCCGCCGGTGCGATCCTCTACGCAGCCGAGAATGCCACCAAGATGGCGCTCGATGCCATCCAGCTCCTCGGCGGCAACGGCTACATCAACGATTACCCGACAGGCCGCTTGCTACGCGACGCTAAGCTCTATGAGATCGGCGCCGGCACCAGCGAAATCCGCCGCATGCTGATCGGCCGCGAGCTGTTCGCGAAGACGGCCTGACCAAGGCTGCAGTCAAGACCTCACATGAACGGCCGGGCATGGTCCCGGCCGTTTGTGTGTCGAGATCATGCCGCTGACGCATCGGCCTTTCCGTCTTTGAAAGACTGCTTACAGTGAGGAACGAATTCATACCTACGAGACGGCAATGACCTTGAAGCTCTACGCCCATCCCTTCTCCTCATACTGCCAGAAGGTTCTAATCGCGCTGTATGAGAACGAGACGCCGTTCGAATACCTGACGCTCGATGATGCGAAGAACGGTGCCGATCTGGCGGCGCTCTGGCCCATCAAGAAGTTCCCCGTGCTAGTCGACGAGGGCCGCGCCATCCTGGAGGCTAGCATCATCATCGAGCATTTGGGCCTCCATCATCCGGGACCGGTGCGTCTGATTCCGGAGGACCCACGGGCTGCCCTTGAGGTTCGGCTGATGGATCGCTTCTTCGACAACTACGTCATGACCCCGATGCAGAAGATCGTCACCGACAGCCTCCGTTTGGAGCAGGATCGCGACCCTCACGGCGTCTCCGAGGCGCGTGTCATGCTCGACAAGGCTTATGGCTGGCTCGACAGGAAATTGGCAGGTCGTGAATGGGCCACTGGTGCTACCTTCAGCCTTGCCGATTGCGCCGCCGCTCCGTCCTTGTTTTATGCCGACTGGGCACACCCGATGGGCGACAGACTCCCTCGTGTCCAGGATTACCGCCGGAAACTTCTGGCCCTACCTTCTTTCGCCCGGGCGGTGGACGAGGCCCGGCCCTACCGCCCGTACTCCCCGCTCGGCGCCCCAGACCGTGACTGACGCACGGCAGGAATACGATTGGGAAAGCCTTGTTGCGGTGGCGCTCCAGGCTTCCGACCGCTATGAAAGCCTATCCACTACAGGGAAGAACCCATGACCCTCGACAAAGCCATCGCCGATGCCCTGCGGGCTGCCTCCACCGCAACGCTCACCACCGTACTGCTCAAGAAGGGCATTCGCCGGTGCTGGATGAGAGGGCCGATGCCGGCCTTCAACGCATCGGAGAAGATGGTGGGCCGAGCCTTCACGCTTCGCTTCGTGCCTGCCCGCGAGGATCTGGCGACGCCGGAATCCTGGGCCTCCCCGATCTCGACCCGCGCGGCCATCGAGGACATGCCGGAGGATTGCATTGCTGTGATCGACTCCATGGGCGTCACGGATGCAGGCGTCTTCGGCGACATTCTCACAGCCCGCATGAAGAAGCGCGGCGTGGCGGCGCTCGTGACCGATGGCGCGATCCGCGATGCGGTCGGCGTCGAGGGCACGAACCTTCCGGTGTGGTGCGCCGGCGTGGCCGCTCCTCCCTCCGTCGCGGGCCTGACCTTCGTGGGCTGGCAGGAGCCCATCGGCTGCGGCGGGGTTGCGGTGTTCCCGGATGACGTGATCGTCGCCGACCGGGACGGCGTCGTGGTTATTCCGGCCGCCATGGTCGAAGAGGTCGCCAAGGCTGCGGTGGCCCAGGAACACTATGAGATGTGGGTCATGCGCGAGGTGGAGAGGGGCGTTCCCCTCCCCGGCCTGTACCCGCCCAACGCAGAGACCAAGGCCCGCTACGAGGCAGAGTTGAACAAGTCGTAAGACTTGTCTGAGTGAGGATGGCGGGTGTTCTACTACGTCTCGAAAATCGCGTGGTTTTTCACTACGCCATCCAATCTGCTGATCAGCCTCATCCTACTGGGGCTGATCCTCAGCCTATTCAAGCGTATGCGCCGCCTCGGCATTGGGCTGAGCCTCGCCTTCACGCTAGCGACCGTTGCCCTGGGCCTCCTGCCGATCGCCACCTATGTCCTGCTGCCTCTGGAGGAACGCTTTCCCGCCTTCCACGATGACGGCAGACCGGTCGACGGCATTATCCTGCTCGGCGGCGCCGTCGAGGCATCCGATTCGAAAGCCCTGGGCAGCATCGTGGCCAATGAAGCGGCCGAGCGTGTGCTCGACACGATCCAGCTTGCCCATCGCTACCCGAAAGCTCGCATCCTCATCTCGAGCGGTGCCGGGACTGTCTTCAGGGACGGGGCCACTGAGGCTCCCATCATCGCAGATTACTTCAAGACCATCGGCATCGACCCTGCCCGCATTCTGATCGAAGACCGGTCGCGGACGACGGCCGAGAATGCCGCCTACTCGCAAGAACTCGTAAAGCCCCGAGAGGGCGAGCGGTGGCTCCTGGTGACGTCGGCCTGGCACATGCCGCGAGCCGTAGGGGTATTCGAGAAGGCTGCGTTTCCAGTGACACCCTATCCGGTGGATTTCCGCACGGCCCGTGGATTGCGCACCCACCTGCCCTTCGCGTCCCTCTCAGAGGGCCTGCGGCGACTCGACATAGGCACCAAGGAATGGGTGGGCCTGATCGGCTACTACGCGACCGGGCGCACCGCGCGACTGTTCCCCGGACCTCAGGATTCTGCAGGCGGCAGCGCCAGCCGATAGGTGCCACGAAAGTCGTCCGGGTCGACCGGCCGCCCTTTGCGCAGGATGACGATACGTCCCTCCTTCATGAGGCGCACGGCCACTTTCCGGACCGGCTGCATGAGCGGCCCCCATCCGTCCGGCTGGTTGCCGCCAAGAGCCTGGGCCACGTCGGCCGGCCCGATGGTTTTACCAGGTCCCCGCTCCTCCAGGAGCGCCAACATGGTGGCTTCCAGCTCTTCCGGTGTCGCGGTTCTAGACATTGAACTGCTTCACAGCCGCCTCCCTGGCATCCGACAGAAACTGGCGCCGCCACATGACAATCAGCACGCCGGCTGTGGCGACCATGAAAAGGTAGGCGCTCACGAACCACCCGAGATAGGCCAGCGAGAAGAAGAAGGCCCGCTGGCCGCGGTTGAAGTGCTTGCCCGCAACCGCGTTCATGGCACCGGCCTGACGGGCGACGGTAAGCGCCTCCTCGCGGCTGCTCTCCGTCAGTACAGGAACGGCCCCGACGATGATCGCCATGTAGTTGAAGAGCCGATACGACCAGGCAAACTTGAAGAAGGCATAGACGAAGATCACGGCAAGCCCGCCGACCTTCACGTCCCAGGCGATCCGCGTCGGCGGCTCGCCGAAAGGCAGATCGGCAAAGAGCGGCAGCACCGAATCCGTCGAGCGCAGGAGCGCCAGCACGCCACCGATGGCAATGAGGGAGGTGGAAGCGAAGAACGCGGTGCCGTTCATGAGCGAGGCCAAGATCGTGGTGTCGACGATCCGGTTCTCGCGCACCACCATCTGCTCCATCCAGCGATAGCGATACTGGTTCATCACCTTGTTAAGGCTCTTCTGCCCCGCGGGCGTGAGTTCGAGGGCCGCGTGGTAGCCGAACCAGGCGATCAGAAAGAAGGCCAACGCCGCGTAGTCGAGATTGGTGAAGCCCAGCACCCGTGATCCCCCGTTGACTCCGCCGCCATCATGCCCAGTTTGGTGAAAGGCTCAAAGCGGAAGAACAACCTGTCATGCCTCAAACCATCACCCGCGGCTACAAGACATTGCTCGACGAGGCCAATGCGAAGATCCGGACCGTGCCGGTCACCGAGGCCATGTCCCTGCACGGCCGCGAGGACGTGGTGTTCGTGGACCTGCGCGATCCGCGCGAGCTGGAGCGCGAGGGGCGCATCCCGGGCGCCGTGCATTGCCCGCGCGGCATGCTGGAATTCTGGATCGATCCGGAAAGCCCCTATCACAAACCGGCCTTTGCCCAGGACAAGACCTACCTGTTCTTCTGCGCCGCAGGCTGGCGCTCCGCTCTTTCCGCCGCTACGGCACAGGACATGGGCCTGAAGCCGGTCGCCCACATGGAAGGCGGCTTCACAGCCTGGAAGAAAGTTGGCGGAGCTATCGAGAGCACGGAGCCGAAGAAGACTTAAGTTGTTCGCCGAATTTCGAACCGGGTGGGCAAGTCGCGATCGCCCTCGCTGCCGTCGAGGGTCTCTATGGTCTCGACCACGGCGCCGGCGGGCCCCTGATGGCAGGCCTTGAGCATCACTTGAACCAGATCAGCCGGGCCTGAGAAAACGGCTTCGACCGAACCGTCCCGCCTGTTCCGAACCCAACCCTTGAGACCGTGCAGCTCGGCCTGATGCTGGGTCCAGGCGCGAAAGCTTACGCCCTGGACGCGGCCACGGATCAGAACATGAAGGGTGCGGCTTTCGCTCATGGTTCCTCCGCGATGAGCATGGCATCGGCGTAGTCCTCATCGGGCGTTTCGATAAGGGACAAACCTCCTGCGCCATACGCGGACTCAACGCGCCCGTATGGCAAAGGTTCTTCGAGCGGGAATCGCCCGTTCAGCGGGGCTTGCGGATCGTGCTCGCCGGGACGCTCCAGAGAGGGCGGACCTTAGGCTGCTGAGGCGCCAATGCCGAGGACTGGGTCTTCGGTAGCCACATATTCAGGCTCCGGATGTAATCCTCCGGCAGGCTCGCATGCCGGGCAGCCTCGATCACGCCTTCCATGTAGCCAGGGAGCGGAGTGCCGGGCTTGGCGCTGCGGCCTACATAAACGAGCGCCCGGCGCGGCCCCTGCGCCGTCACGATCGGCTGGATGACCTTGGCGTAGAGGCCCGTCGAGAGGCTTTCATAGCGGTCGAGGGCTGGCACGTCCGCGAGCGCCAAATCCCACACCATGCCCCAAACCGCCCGCTGCGGATCACGCACGACCGTGGCATAGCCTTCGTCGAAGATCATGAAGCGGTGGCGCATGAGCCGCCCGATGCCGACCTGCTTCGAGCCCGGACAACGCATCAGCATGGCAGCTTGGTCCATGTTGGACCCATAAGCGAAGTAAAGGGGCATCGTTAGCGCCTAAACTCTCAGGCGAATTCCAGGATCACGGCATCGACCGCGAGGCTGTCGCCTTCCTTGGCGTGGATCTTGGAGATGGTGCCGTCGCGCTCGGCGCGCAACACGTTCTCCATCTTCATGGCCTCGACGATGCAGAGCGGCTCGCCCGCCTTGACCTCCTGGCCCTGGGCAACGCTGATCGCTTTCACCAACCCGGGCATCGGGCAGAGCAGCTGCTTGCCCGTATCGGCCTCCAGCCGCTCCGGCATCAGGGCGGCGAGCTCCGCCTCACGCTTGGTATAGACCCGCACCTCGGCGGAAGCCCCTGCATGGGACAGGACCACTCCGTTGAGGATCGGGCGCACCTGCACCGCGATCTCCTCGCCACCGACGGTGCCGTTCCAGACCGGCTCACCGGGAATCCAGCCCGACGCGATCGGCCAGGTCTCGCCGTCGATCACCACCGCGAAGCCGCCGTCGATGTCCTCGATGGCCACCTCGTGCCGCTCCGTGCCCAGCATAACCACACGCTCGCGCTCGAATTTCACGGCGGAGGCGGGCCGCATCTGGCCCGAGATGTGCCGCTTGCGCTCATTGAGGATGTGGTCGACGGCAGCGCCGACGGCCGCCATGCGATGGGCGACAATGCCCTCCGGCGCAGGCGCCCTGAAGCCTTGCGGGAACTCCTCGGCGATGAAGCCGGTGGAGAGCTTGCCCGACTGCCAGCGCGGATGCTGCATCAGGGCTGTCAGGAACGGGATATTGTGGCGGATGCCCTCGATGGCAAAGGCGTCCAGCGCCGTCGCCTGGGCCTCGATGGCCTGGAGGCGTGTGGGCGCATGGGTCACGAGTTTGGCGATCATCGGATCGTAGTAGATCGAGATCTCGCCGCCCTCATACACGCCGGTGTCGTTGCGCACCGTGATGCCATCCTGTTCGCCCTCGTTCGGTGGGCGGTAGGTGACCAGCCGGCCCGTGGAGGGCAGGAAATTGCGCACCGGGTCTTCCGCGTAGATGCGGCTTTCCACCGACCAGCCGTTGAGCTTCACGTCGGATTGGGCAAGACGCAGCTTCTCGCCTGCGGCCACCCGAATCATCTCCTCCACGAGGTCGATACCGGTTATCATCTCGGTGACCGGGTGCTCCACCTGGAGGCGGGTGTTCATCTCGAGGAAGTAGAACGACTTGTCCTGGCCGGCCACGAACTCCACCGTGCCGGCGGAATCGTAGCCCACAGCCTTGGCGAGAGCGACCGCCTGCTCGCCCATAAGGCGTCGTGTCTCCTCGTCGAGGAGCGGCGATGGAGCCTCCTCAATGACCTTCTGATTGCGGCGCTGGATCGAGCATTCGCGTTCGCCGAGATAGATCACGTTGCCGTGCTTGTCGCCCAGCACTTGGATCTCGATGTGGCGCGGATCGGTGATGAACTTCTCGACGAAGACGCGGCTGTCGCCGAACGAGCTTGCCGCCTCCGACGTGGCGCGGGCAAAGCCCTCTGCCACCTCATCGGAGGAGTAGGCGATGCGCATACCCTTGCCGCCGCCACCGGCGGAGGCCTTGATCATCACCGGATAACCGATCTCGTTGGCAATCTGCACCGCCTGCTCGGGTCCCTCTATCACGCCGAGATAGCCCGGCACGGTCGAGACCTTGGCGGCTGCTGCCGCCTTCTTTGACTCGATCTTGTCGCCCATAGCCGCGATGGCGCCAGGGTTCGGACCGATGAAGACGATGCCGGCCTCGGCCAGGGCCTTCGGGAAGGCCTCGCGCTCGGATAGGAAGCCATAGCCTGGATGGACAGCCTGGGCGCCGGTGGCCTTACAGGCTTCGATGATCTTCTCGATCACCAGGTAGGACTGAGCGGCGGCAGCCGGGCCGATATGGACGGCCTCGTCGGCCATTTCCACGTGAAGCGCATCCCGGTCGGCGTCGGAATAGACCGCCACGGTCTTGATGCCCATGCGCCGGGCGGTCTTGATGACCCGGCACGCGATTTCACCCCGGTTGGCAATCAGGATCTTGTCGAACATGAACCCTCGAACGCTCCAGCCAAAAACTAAACCCACCTCCGTTACTGCACATCCGTGCCTTGGGGAAGCGGGGCTTGGTTCAGCATTTAGCTTTAGAAGCTAGATCAGGCGGCGATCTGGGACAGCCTTGCCTGCTGGCGCCCGCGCATGATGAAGTCGAGGAGCGCGACGTCCACATAGCCAGCCTCATCCAGGATGGCGTAGGCGATCGCCATGGCATTCGGAGACGGTCCGCTGACCTCTAGGAGGGTTGCGAGCCAGAGGGCGTCATCGTTGCTGACCACGCCGTGGGGAGCCCGCTTCCAGATGACGAAATCGGCCACGAGCCTGGTCAGCACCGCGCCCCAGGCGTCGACAGCGGTGACGATGCGGTCGACGGCCAGCAGGGATTCGACCTCAAGACGGCTGGTGATGCCTTCAGCGAGGATCTCGTCCTGAAGCATCGCCACGTCGTCCTCGCAGATATGACCCCTCTCGGTGAGGCTGTCGATGAAATCGCGAAGTTGATCCTTCAACATCCGTTTTGACTCCCGCCGGCATTTATTTCGGCCAACGCCGGTTGATCGCTTGTGCGGGATGACATTCACACGGGCGGCAGGGCTAAACCGTTAACACGGCATGCTGAATCGCCGTTGAGGTTAAGCCTTGCTAAGACTCTTTGGTTGCCGGAATCTTGACGTAACGGATTTTCCAACGTTTGCGCGGATTTGCCAGGACGAACCTCCGAGCTTTGCAATCCCGCAAGGTAGCCCTTTCCGCACTTCATCGAAGCTCGGTGGTACTTATTTCCCTGTCAACGCAGCGCAATCCGCGCTTGCCCGTTAAGGAACGCACCCATGCGGCACCACGGCATTCATCACGTCACCGCCATTGCAGGCCCGGCCCGTGGCAATCTCGATTTCTACACCCGTGTACTCGGCTTGCGCCTCGTCAAGAAGACCGTCAACTTCGACGATCCGGGCACGTACCACCTGTATTTCGGCGACAGCCTCGGCCATCCCGGCTCGATCCTGACCTTCTTTCCCTGGGAGCACGTGGCGCCCGGACGCAACGGCGTCGGCACCACGCAGGAGACGGCTTTCCGCGTACCTGAAGGCTCCCTGGGCTTCTGGATGCACCGCTTCATCGAGCAGGGCGTCGAGCATGGCAGCGTGGAGAAGCGCTTCAGCCAGAGCGTTCTGACCTTCAAGGACCCGCACGGCACCAGCCTTTCGCTCGTCGGCATTCCGAATGCCGAGACCGAGGAGGCATGGAACGTGGATGGCATCCCGGCGGAGCATGCGATCCGGGGCCTGGAGGGCGTTACCCTTCTCGTCGAGAACGGGGAGCGGACGGGCACGATCCTGACCGACGTGTTCGGCTTCCGCGAGGCAGCCCGCGAGGGCTCCGTCGTCCGCTACAGGACGGACGCGCTCATGGGCAGCACGGTCGACATCCGCAGCGTCGGCGGTTTTCTGCCGGGTCGGATGGGCGGCGGCTCCGTGCATCACGTGGCCTTCCGCGCCAAGGACGATGCCGATCAGGCCGGGATGGTGAAAAAGCTTGCCGAAACCCATGGCCTCCAGACCACGGAGCAGAAGGACCGCAACTACTTCCGGTCCGTCTATTTCCGCGAGCCCGGCGGCATCCTGTTCGAGATCGCCACCGACGAGCCGGGCTTCGCCGCCGACGAGGCGCAGGAGCGGCTGGGTGCCGAGCTGAAGCTTCCGGCATTTCTGGAATCGCGACGGGGTGACATCGAGGCGCGTCTGCCAGAATTGGCGTGACCTAAACCCTCTCCCCTCTGCGGGAGAGGGGCAGTAAGTTTAAGCACAGCCCCTCTCCCACCCTGCTGCGCAGGGCACCCTCTCCCGCTTCGGGGAGAGGGAGAAAGAGAAAGATCATGACCGAACTGTCCTTCATCCACCGTTACGAGCCCGCCACGGACCCGACCCGTCCGCCTCTCCTGCTGCTCCACGGCACGGGTGGCGACGAGAACGATCTTCTCGGTCTCGGCCGCATGATCTCACCCGGCTCCACCCTGCTCTCCCCACGCGGCAAGATCCTGGAGAACGGCATGCCCCGCTTCTTCCGGCGACTCGCTGAAGGCGTGTTCGACGAGGAGGACGTGCGGTTTCGCGCGAACGAGCTTGCGGATTTCGTGGCCGAGGCGCGCAAGGCCTACGGGCTTGAGGCTCCCATCGCGGTGGGCTTCTCCAACGGCGCCAACATCGCCGCCGCCATGCTGATGCTGCGCCCTGAGATACTGGCCGGCGCGGCGCTGCTACGGGCCATGGTACCGTTGACCCAGGCTCCGGCAGTGGATCTTGCGGGCAAGCGGGTGCTGATGATCTCGGGCGCCCTGGACCCGATCATTCCGGCTGATAACTCGCAGCGCCTTGCTGCGTCTCTGTCCGCATCGGGTGCCGATGTTCAGCACGAGATCCTGCCGGCAGGCCATAACCTGTCGCAGACGGACCTACAGCTGCTGGTGAGATGGTTTGGTGAATAGACGCTCACTTATCCTCTACTGTCATCCCCGCGCAGGCGGGGATCCATAACGACGACCTTGCACCAACCCGGCACCGTCCGGCGTTTATGGATTCCGGGCTCTGCTACGCAGCCCCGGAATGACATTGAGGGTATCTGCCTCAGCGCCATGGCCGTCCCCGGATTTGATCCGGGGATCAGTCACGGCCATCCACGTCTTAGGGCGCGGCAAGGGCACCAGTCTCGAAGAACCCTTCCATCGCCTCCTCGGCGGCCTTGATGCAGATGCCGCGGCATTCGAGCCAGGCGTCGTCGAAATGCGTGCTGCGGTAGCGCTCGCCGGAATCGCACAGGAGCGTCACGACGGAACCCGTCTCGCCGTTCTTCACCATCTCGCCGACGATCTGCGCCACAGCCCAGAGGTTGGTGCCCGTGGAGCCGCCGCAGGAGCGGCCGATGCGGCGTGACAGGACCCGCGCGGCCGCAATGCTGGCCGCGTCCGGCACCGCATACGCGCGGTCGATGAGGTCAGGCACGAAGGATGGTTCGCAGCGCGGGCGGCCGATGCCCTCGATCACCGAGGGCGGCCCAGAAACGGTGCAGACCTCCCGGTCGGCCAGATGCCGGTGGAACACGGAGGCCTCGGGATCCGCGAGGCAGAGCCGGGTCGGCAGGCGACGGTAGCGGATGTAGCGCCCCAGCGTCGCCGAAGTGCCGCCGGTCCCCGCCCCCACGACGATCCAGGTCGGGATCGGGTGCTCTTCATGCGCCATCTGGCTGAAGATGGATTCGGCGATATTGTTGTTGCCGCGCCAGTCCGTCGCCCGCTCGGCATAAGTAAACTGGTCCATGTAATGGCCGCCGAGTTCGTCGGCGAGCCGCGCGCTCTCCGCATACATCTCGGCGGGGCTATCCACGAAATGGCTCTCGCCGCCATAGAAGGCGATCTGCGCGATTTTTTCCGCCGAGGTCGAACGCGGCATCACGGCGATGAAGCGCAGACCCAGCATCCGGGCGAAATACGCCTCCGACACGGCGGTCGATCCGCTCGACGCCTCGATGATCGTGGTGTTCGGCCCGATCCAGCCGTTGCAAAGCCCATAGAGAAACAGTGAACGCGCCAGCCGGTGCTTCAAGCTACCCGAGGGATGGGTCGATTCATCCTTGAGATAAAGCTCAACGCCCGGAACAGCCGGCAGCGGCACGCGCAGCAGATGCGTATCCGACGAACGGTTGAAATCCGCCTCGATGATCTGGATGGCTGTGGAGACCCAAGCGCGGGTGGAGGGGAATGGCATGATCACAACGGGATATTATCGTGCTTCTTCCAGGGCCGCTCCGTCTCCTTGTGTCGGAGCATCGCGAGCGCGCGCGCGATCCGGCGCCGCGTCGAATGCGGCATGATCACCTCGTCGATGTAGCCGCGCTCCGCCGCCACGAAGGGCGACATGAAGCGGTCCTCGTATTCCTTGGTGCGGGCCGCGATCTTGTCCGCGTCGCCGATATCCTGGCGGAAGATGATCTCCACCGCGCCCTTGGCACCCATCACGGCGATCTGAGCGGTGGGCCAGGCGTAGTTGACGTCGCCGCCGATGTGCTTTGAGGCCATCACGTCATAGGCGCCGCCAAAGGCTTTGCGCGTGATCACCGTCACGAGCGGCACGGTGGCTTCCGAGTAGGCGAAGAGCAGCTTCGCCCCGTGTTTGATCAGGCCGCCATATTCCTGCGCGGTGCCCGGCAGGAAGCCCGGCACGTCCTCGAAGGTGACGATCGGGATGTTGAAGGCATCGCAGAAGCGCACGAACCGGGCGGCCTTGCGGGAGGCATCCGCGTCGAGCACGCCGGCCAGCACCATCGGCTGGTTGGCCACGAAGCCCACCGTGCGGCCCTCGATGCGACCGAAGCCGGTGATGATGTTCTTGGCGTAGGCTTCCTGGATCTCGAAGAAATCCGCCTCGTCCACGACCTTCAGGATCAGCTCCTTCATGTCGTAGGGCTTGTTCGGGTTGTCCGGGATCAGAGTGTCGAGGCTCTCATCCGTACGGGACGGGTCGTCGAAGCTCGGGATTTCCGGCACGCCGTCCATGTTGTTGGCGGGCAGGAAGTCTATGAGGCGGCGTACCTGGAGCAGCGCCTCCACGTCGTTGTCATAAGCGCCGTCAGCCACGGACGACTTGGTGGTGTGCACCTTGGCGCCGCCGAGTTCCTCGGAAGTCACCGTCTCGTTGGTGACGGTCTTCACCACGTCGGGGCCGGTGACGAACATGTAAGAGCGGTCGCGCACCATGAAGATGAAGTCGGTCATGGCGGGCGAATAGACATCGCCGCCCGCGCAGGGGCCCATGATGACCGAGATCTGCGGGATGACCCCCGAGGCGATCACGTTGCGCTTGAACACCTCGCCATAGCCGCCGAGCGCCGCCACGCCCTCCTGGATGCGGGCGCCGCCGGCATCGAACAGGCCGACGATGGGTGCGCGCATCTTGAGCGCCATGTCCTGAATCTTGGTGATCTTCTGGGCATGGGCTTCGGAGAGCGAGCCGCCGAAGACGGTGAAATCCTTGGCGAAGACGAAGACCGTTCGGCCATTGACGGTGCCCCAGCCGGTGACCACGCCGTCGCCGGGGATCTTGGCCTTGTCCATACCGAAATCAGTGGAGCGGTGCTCAACGAACATATCGAACTCCTCGAAGGAGCCATTGTCGAGCAGGAGTTCGATGCGCTCCCGGGCGGTCAGCTTGCCGCGGGCGTGCTGCGCCTCGATGCGCTTCTCACCGCCGCCGAGGCGGGCCTGCGCGCGCCGCTCCTCAAGCCGTTCGAGCATGTCTTTCATGGCTGGACCCTGACTCCCGGGAAAATGATCCCCCGCTTAGCACAGCCGTGCCTGGGTCAAAATCCCACTATGGGTGTGTGCTCCACAGCACTTCTCAGATCGACCGGCGCGGGCTAAGAAAGTTTCGTTATTACGTTACAATGGGGCTGAACATGAACAAGTCCACCCAATTTTCGGCTTTGGCCGTATCCCTGTCGCTGCTGGCGGCCGGCTGCGCGAGCCGCTCGGAAGACGTCGGAGCCGCCTATGTGTCACCAGTCACATACCAGAGCTACAGCTGCAAGGAATTGAGCCTCGAGGCTCAGCGGGTCAGCAGCGCGGCTGCCTCGGCAGCAGGTGCCCAGGACTCCCAGCGGACCAAGGATGCGGTCGCCACGACGGCTGCCGTCGTTATCTTCTGGCCAGCCGCCTTCCTGGTGGGCGGCGATAATGCCAAGACAGCGGAACTCGCCAACCTCAAGGGACAAATGCAGGCTATCGAAGCCGCTTCGATCCAGAAGAAGTGCGGGATCACCTTCCAGCGCGGCTGACGCTCTAAGGTTCAGAAGCCGCCGGCGCGCTGGGCTCCGGCGGCTTTTTCATGCCTGCGTCAAACGATAGACCAGGGACGCGGCCCGGAAATCGGCCTCGCGCCGGCGGCGGCGCTCCATGGCCTCGTAATCCTCACCCCAGACGCTCTCCTGATAAAGCTCATCCACATGGGCGGCTGCCCAGGCCTGCTCCGTGTCGAGCTTCCGGGCCGCATGGGCGAGCGCGATCAGCACCGAACCGGACAGGGTCGTCATCACATGGAGAGCTGCGAGCGCAAACGGCGATCCGATCTGCTCGATGGCCCCGCGGATGGCTGCGACCGCCTCCTCCGGCTGCCCCACATGCATCACGCCCTCACCTAAGGTGAAGCGAGCGCCGTGGGCATCGAGCGCCCAGTCGAGCACTGGTCTCCAGGCGTCATCCTGAGACTTGGCTAGGCGCTCGGGCTCGCCGGCCCGGTAATAAACGAGGTCCGATCCGGCATAACGCACCAGATCGTCGACCACCTCGGCCATTCGCGGCGCCACGCCGTCGATGGCGGAATTGACGATGCGGGTAACCGGCATGGTGGAGGGATCGATCTCGCCCCCCTGCACCTGCCATTCCTCCGCCAGGGCTTCGGCCAGCGCTTGTGAGGGCACGGCCAGAGGGTGCTTGCTCGGCGTCTTCGCCGTCCGGCCGTCGAGCGTGAGGTGGAACAAGCCGTCCCGCTCCTCGACGCCAGCCTCCTTGTAGAAGCGCTTCGGCAGGGTGGGCTTCATACCGGCCTGAGCGGCCCGCATGGGGTTGGGTTCCTCGGCTGAGGGGAACCAGTCGCGTGGGTCTGTCATGGGGGCAGAAATAGTCGCTCCCGGCGCTGTATGCGAGGGATGCTATGAAAAATCCTGAGGGTTGAGGTGTAACCCGCCTACCAGCGGATCCTCAGCTCCCCTCCCAGAGACCAGCGGCTGAACGGCTCGTCGTCCTCTCCGGTATTGAAGTTGCCGTCGTCTTCCGACGAGCGTGCATAGGAGATGAGGTGGCTTGCATAGAGGGCGAAGGTCGTCTGCGAAGTGAAGTCGTAGTTCAGGCGTGCAGACGCATAGGAGACGAAGCCCCCCTCGCCGGGCTCGCTCCAGCCATATCCGGCAGCGCCCTGGAGATCGAACCACCATCGTTCCGCCAAGGGTCCGTAGAATTGGACGCTTGCTTCCAGGGATTGGTAGCGCTTGGGATTCCAATAGCCGTTGTCGACAACCTCCGCGAATTCGAAGGCCGTGTAGCGCGCGCCCAGCCAGAAATAGGGGTTGGCCGTGAAACGCTTGGCGAACTCCACCTGCCCCCAGATGCGCTCGTTGCCGTCGGAGTAGTGGCTGTAGATCGCCTGGGCGGCAAAGCGGGTCGCGTTGTCCGGTGTCACGACCGTCTTAAGGCCGAAATCGTTCTCCAGCACGTCGTTCACGATCGAGTATGTGTTCTCGTCCGCGTAGTGCCGTGCCAGATTCAGGTCGAACCGGAACACATCGGAGGCAATTAGGCTCAAGCTCGTGTCGTGGGTGAGCGTGACGTCCTGATCCTCGTCTCCGTCCGGCCGGTTGCGCCGTGACTCGTCCTCAACGTTCAGGAAGACCGACGACTTGAACTCGACATGGTCGCCGAATCTGTGCTGCCCGGCGATGCCGATGCTCGACATGTCGACACTTGGGAAATCGTCGCCGCGAAAGCGCATGAAGCGGGCCTGAGGCCCGAATTTCGTCAGACCATCGTTGAAGGTCAACTCGTGGGAGGCCTGCAGCGACCAGATCGCGAGATCGTCCGAACGGCGGGCATACCAGCTCTCGATGCGCGTCAGGGGTCGGCGCTCAAGATAAAGCTGATCGAGAAGCGCCAGGGCACCGGGATCAGCGGGCTTCTGCGCCAGGACGGCCCTCGCATAGCCCTCCGACAGGTCCGGGCGCCCCATCTCCCGGCGCGCCTGGGCGGCGATGAATAGCGTGGCGGGGTTCCGGTCGCCGCTGGCCAGAAGTGGGTCGAGCCGGGCAAGAGCCGCCTGCGGCAGCCCCATGGATCTCTCGGCCGTCGCAGCACCGCGGATCGCCTCCACATTGCCGGGCTGGAGTGAGAGCACCACCTCAAAATCAACCAGGGCAGATTTGTGCTCCGTGATGTCGTTAAGGGCGTTGCCGCGTCCGATGAGAGCATCGACGTCGGTATCGTTCGACGCCAGGATCTCGCTGAAGACCGGGATAGCAAGCTTCTGCTGTCCGCTCCAGGCCAGGGCGCGGGCGAGACCGAGCCGGGCATCCCGCCGCTCCTGCGCGTTCAGGTCGGCGCGCTGAAGCACCTTTTGGAAGAGCGGGATGGCTCTCAGCGGCTGACCCGCATACAGCACCTGCTCGGCATATTCCCGCAGCAACTCCCGGCGGCGCCCCGGCATGACGGTCAGCGCACGTTCGAAGAGGTTCACGGCTTCCGCATTGCGGGTTTGCCCAGCGGCTTGGCGTGCTGCACCGACGAGCGCATCCGAGAACGCCTTGCGGGCTTCCTCGTCACGCGGGTTCTCCCGGAAAAGCGGCTGCCAAGCGGCAATGGCCTCACGGAACTGGTTGCTCCAGAGGAGCGCGAAGGCAAGGCCGCGCCTCACTCGCCGACGCTCCGCGTCGGAGCGCTGGCCATCGCCCAGGGCCTCTCGATAGAGGGGCACCGCGCCGGCCGGATTGCCCGAATAGGCCGTCTGATCGGCATATTCGGGAAGCAGTTCCTGCCGTCGTTGCGGTGCGGTCTCGATGGCTCTGCGGAAGTAGGAAGCGGCATCGGCGTTGCGGGTGCTCTCGGCCGACTGGCGGGCAGCACCCACGTAAGAATCAGAGAGCGCTTTTCGCGCCTCCGCATCGCTCCGGTCAGCCTGAAGGATATTGCCCCAGGCTTCGATCGCCGGCTGAAACTGGCTGCTCCACAGGAGAGCGAACGCCAGCGAGCGGGTCGCCTGTTGCCGCTCCACTGCCCGAAGATCCTGACGGGCGAGAACCTCGCGATAGAGGGGAACCGCCCTGCCCGGCTCTCCGGAGAAAGCAAGCTGGTCGGCATATTCGCGACTAATCTGCCCCCGCTTGGAGGGATCGAGCGAGATCGCCCTCTCGAAGAGCGAAGCCGCTTCCCTGTTGGCACCCCGTCCCGCCGCTTCTCGGGCCGCCGCGACGGCTGCATCGGCAGGCGAGACTGGAGCGGTGACAGGCGCTCGTTGCACTGGCGCAGGAGCGGCCTGAGAAGGCTGCGCTGTCTGTGCACGGCTTCTCTCGGCGCCGGTTCGAGCTTCTGCCAATCCTTGTCGGACCTGAGCGTCGTCCGGAGATGCCCGAAGCACGCCCTCGAGGGCCGCGACGGCAGCCGGAAACTGGCCACTCCACAGGAGAGCGAAAGCAAGTCCCCGCCTCAGGCGCCGCTGCTGGTCCTCGGGACGGCTGCCATTCCGCAAGGCCTCTTGATAAAGCAGCACGGCCTGATCGGGCTGGCCAGCGTAGGCCGTTTGATCGGCGAGTTCCGGTAATAGTTCCTGGCGACGCTGCGGCGCTGTCTCGATGGCGCGGCTGAAGAGCGTCCTGGCGTTTGCATTGTCGGAGCGTTCTCCGGCCTGTCGCGCTGCACCGACCAGGGCGTCAGACAACGCCTTTCTGGATTCATCGCTGGCAGGGTCTACCCTGAGGCGGGCCTCCCAAGCGGGAATAGCCTCCTGGAACCGGATGCTCCACAGGAGAGCGAAGGCTAGTCCACGCTCGGCTCGTTCGCGATTGGCGGCATCGATAGCAGGGTCGTTCAGTCGCTCGCGATAGAGAGGCACGGCATCCCCAGGGCGGCCGGAATAAGCAACCTGATCCGCATATTCGAGCAGGAGTTCGTTGCGGCGCTCGGGCGCAAAGTTGATCGCCTGCTCGAAAAGACGAGCGGCCTCCTGATTTTCGTTGGTGGAAGCAGCCTGCCGCGCTTGCTCCACAAAATCCTGGGCCGATTGGGCCAGAGCAGATGACGCGGCCAGCCCGAACCCACAGAGGAAAGCGAGGCTTGCGAACCGGATACGAAGGGCAAGCCTACGCTTATACATCGTCTCAGAATCTCGAATCACAAATTCAGGAGGGGCAGTATCTGGATTTTGCCCTTATGGCAGGTAAAGATCGGATCTGGCGAGAGCCTCGCTTCTCCTAACTTTCTTTCCTAGAAAATAGCCTATTCTTATCCCCAGACCAGAGGCCCTTCGCCTCCAGCGTATCTTTCGGAGACGTCTTTCTTGTCCCGTCCTTTGTCCCGCTTTCAGAGTCAGACGCCCTGGACCCCGCTTCCATATTCCCCCTGGCACGAAACATTGTGGCAGTTTCTGTGCGTGGCGAGCCTCGTCTTTGGAACGTGGTATATAGGCTGGCGTTGGGTTGCCTCGATCAATTATGACGCGCTCTGGTTCTCGATCCCTCTCCTGATCGCCGAGACAGGATCCTTCATCGGCCTCGTCCTCTTCACGGCCAATCTTTGGAGTGCGAAATCGCCTGTGCGGGCTCCCCTTCCAGTGACTGTCAGGGACTGCACGGACGATGCGGAGGTGCCCGATAGGCCAGTCTCCGTCGATGTTTTCTTTGCAACCTACAGCGAGGATCCAGAACTTGTTCGGGTCGGCCTGCAGGCGGCCAAGAAGCTCACCTATCCCCACCCTATCGATCTGCGGGTTCACGTGCTTGACGACGGCAAGCGTCCGGCCATGGAGTCGGTCGCCCGGGAAGAAGGAGTGAATTATGTCACCCGCTCCGACAACGTCGGATTCAAGGCCGGCAACCTCAGAAACGCTATGGCGTCCACGTCCGGGGACTTCATCCTGATCTGCGATGCCGACATGCATCCATTCCCTACGTTCCTAGAGGAGACGCTCGGCTATTTCAGGGACCCGAAAGTAGCCTGGGTGCAGACACCACACTGGTTCTACGACATTCCTCCGGGCATACCGCTGCCGGCCGCGCTGGGACGCCGGATGGGCAGCTTGGGTCGAGGTATCGGCAGAGCGTTCGAGCGCATCTTCGGGCCGGTTCAGGTCGGAGAGGATCCGTTCGCCAACGATCCACAACTTTTCTTCGATGTCATTCTGCGCCGGCGCAACTGGGCGAATGCGAGCTTCTGCTGCGGTGCGGGCTCGATCCATCGTCGCGAGGCGGTCATGGAGTCGGCTCTTCGTCAATGGTCCGATCAGGTCGCAGCGGCGGCCGGGCGCAATGAAAAAGCTGCCCGCCAGCTGACCGGCGAGGAGGCCATCACCGACTCGATCAGCGATGTCATGCGCTGGCAGAGCGCGCTGGAAGAAGAGTTCCAGCCCTACAAGTTCCACGTCTCCGAGGACATCTATACATCCATCGTCCTGCACAGCGACCGGGAGCGCGGGTGGAAGTCGGTTCTGCACCCGGTCGTCCAGGCACGGATGCTGTCGCCGAATGATCTTCTCAGCTGGACAATCCAGCGCTTCAAGTACGCGGGCGGCACGCTGGACATCCTTGCCCATGACAACCCGCTGTTCCGGCACGGGCTGACGCTGCCGCAGAAGCTCATGTATGGATCGACCTTCTACTCGTACCTGGCTCCGCTCTGGAACATCATCTTCCTCGTCTCGCCCATCGTCTTCCTGTTCTCAGGAATCGCTCCGGTCTCCGGCTACTCGCTCGATTTTTTCGTGCATATCGCGCCGTTCCTGCTGCTCAACGAACTCTCGCAGCTCGTCGCCATGTGGGGCAACTCGAACGCCAAGGGCCGTGCCTGGTACCTCGCCATGTTCCCACTGAATATGCAGGCGCTATGGGCCGTCGTGCGAGGGAAGAAGATCTCGTTTCCTGTCACGCCCAAGGACCGGCAGATCGGAACCTATGGCAGGCTCGTCAGGTGGCAGATCGCGCTAGTCGTCGTCACCATGGCAGGTCTGGCTTGGGGCTGGGCGGCCTATGGAATGGGACGTGAGGGATATACGCTCGGCGCGATGATCGCCAACACCCTCTGGGGGTTCAGCAATGCCCTGTCGATGATCCCGGTGATTCGGGCGGCCTATTGGCAGCCTGACGCTGAGTTCGAGGCGGCTATCGTGGAAGGGGCGTTGCCGTCGCAGGGGACTTAAGCCCATACCTCGTCAAGCGAGTTGGTTGTCACGAACACCCGATCGAGGGTCGTGAGGCGCAGGAGACGCTGCGCCTGAGGGCTGGGTGCGATAAGGCGCAGATCGCCCTCCGCTTTACGGGCAGCCTTTAGAACTGACACTAGGGTACCGAGCCCAGTGCTGTCGATGAACGAAACCTCGGACAGATCAACGGCAAGACGGCTTTGTCCCTCGGTCAGAGCACCCATCAGACGAGCCAAGACATGAGGTGCCGCAGCAGCATCCAACCTTCCTGACAGGCGGATGAGAGCAATCCCTTGAGCCGTTTGCTCCAGTTCAATCATCTTGAAACGCCGTACGGATGAACAGGCCAGAACCGCTCGGCGGGTCCGGCATCGCCGCCAGTCTTTATCGCAAAATCCGTGACGGTCTTCCTGAAATCCGATGTGAACCTGAAAATCACGGGAACCTGGGATCGGTAACAGGCGATCGAATCGAGGCGCTTCTGAAGGGTCTCCGCAATCGGCACAATGACGGGCTCCCCGACAGCATCTCCAAGAGCCGTCAAACGCGCCTCGACACCGGCAGGCGTGTGGATCGCATAGGGGCAATCTTCGTAGGCAAAGACCTTGACGCCTGCCGATGCGAGATGCCGGCCAGTCTCGAATACAAGTTGATGATCTACATGGGAGCCAATGCCCAGAGGAACGAAGACCTGCATGTCGTCGCGCCATTCTGGCAACTGACGCACCTCCTCTGCGAGATGAGCAGCGAGTTCCAATTCCTCGGGCCTCAAAGCTCCGAAAAGCTCGGGATCGGACCTGTAGCGCTCCCCACGATAGATAGCATCCGGCAGCCCAAGCCAGCGAACAGAGGCTCCGAGGGCACGGGCTGCCTCTGCATCCTCCTGACGGCGAACGGCCAGAACCTGCTCCGCATCGGTGACCTTCCACCGCTCGTGCTTCCAGGCAGCGAACTCTCCGATCATCTCGTCGACCAGTTCACCAGCGAACACGGTAATCATGCGAGGATCATGCCCGCCCTCAGCCAAACGAGCCAAGGTACCGCCGCAGGAGAGCGGAACGTCATCATAATGAGGCTGGATGAAAAGCGATGGTCCAAGCACGAAAACACTCACAGGCCTACTTCAATCGACTCAACCGATCCTTCCGGCCCAACCTGAGTTCTAGGAGCTTCCCTGGCGGATAGACGAATGAATCGTCCCGGACGCATAGCCCGATTTGAGGAGGATCGCACCAAAATGCGGATGCCGATGATGGCATTGTGACCAAAGAAGAAATTGATACTTTGTTTCAAAAAAGCAAGACATGCCGCCGTGCCTTTTCCCCTGACAAGTATCTCACTTGCCTTCCTGGGCGCAGGGCGATTAGGTTTCTGACCTCTTCCCACGGCAAATCCGTGGCGTATTGCGTACCAGGCTTACCGGAGGCTCAACGTTGACTTTCAGAGAAGGCCTCCTCAAGGCCCGAGGGCAGATCATCTTCATTGCAGCACTGACAATCTCGACAGGGATCATCATCTATCTCGAGACCCTCGATACGGAGGAGCGGATCCAAGGGCGCGTTGCGACTGAACTGGCGCGTCAGAGGAATGCCCCTCCGAGCATTTCGCCGGCGGTCGAGGCAAAGGTGAAGGCTAACCTTCAGCGGTCGGAAGAGATTTATTCCGCTGACCCGACCGCCGCTGCGGCGCGAGCGGCTTTGCTGTCGTCCCTCGCTTCCGCCGTGCAGCTCAGCATCCTGAGGCCAGAGGATGGTCTGACCCGGGCCCAAAGGATCCTTGCCGACATGGAGCGCCGCACAGGCGAGGTCAGCCCGGTGCTCGTCTCCGCCTTGGGAGCCGCAGCGGTCGCCTTCCCCACTCTCCAGGACAGGATAGCAGGGCTGGCTTTAGCCCCTTAACTCGGGGCTCCGATCCGCTTGACCATGCGCAGGCGGTTCTCGGATTCGCTCGAATGATACTCGACCTCATCCATGTTCATGCGGATGAGCGCCAGACCCATGCCACCCTCCGGGATGTCGGCCAGATCGGTTTCGTCGAAGGCGAAAGTGTCCTCCGGGACATTGTCCAGCACCTGGGCGGGCATAGGCGGAGCATGGTCGATGATCTCGATCACCACCTGATCGGCCTGAAGCCCGACCGCCACCTGGACGTCTTTCCCCCGCTCCCCGTGATAGCCGTGCTTGATGACGTTGTTGATGGCCTCGACGAGGCTGAGTTCCACCGCGTCCTGATCCTCCGGACTCAGCAGATCCTCGCACAGGGCCCGCACGGCGCGGGCGAGGAGCGAAACCTTGTCGAGGTCGCTATCGATTGAGAGGCTGATGGATGAAACCATCGTGGCTCTTTCTGCGCTCTGGCGGCGAGGGATCAGGCGGAAAGCTGTTCAACCGCGGAATCCACGTTCGCGTGAAGGGCGAAGACGCGATCCATCCGGGTGAGAGTGAAAAGACGGCTGACAGCTCCAGTCGCCCCCGCAACCGCGAGGCTACCCCTCGGGCCGAGGCGCTTGAGGCAGGAGACGAGAGCGCCAAGGCCCGAGCTGTCGATGAAGTCGACTTGGCTCAGGTCGAGAACGAGCTGATTCTGCCCGGCCTCGATGCACTTAGCCATCTCATCTTTGAATGTCGGAGCCTTGCTGGCATCGATCCGCTTCTCTTCAACCCGGACGACAAGAATATTATTGCGTAGATTAGTGGACAGCATTCGCAGGCATCCTTTCGGGTGAACGCTCCAGCATGAGAACGCTCAAGTCATCATCCAGGGTTTCAGAGCCCCGCCAGTTTCGCAAGACGTCATCAAGCCGGTCGAGCAGGATGGCACTTGGCTCTTCGGCGACCTCGCGTACTAGCGCGCGCAGCCGGTCTTCGGAGAACTGCTCGCCGCCCTGGTCTTCAGCCTCGACCAGTCCATCAGAGTAGATGAACAGGCGATCGCCCGGACCCAGGTCGAACTCGAGCCGTTCGTAAGAAGCGGCAGGCAGCATGCCGACGGGAAATCCGCCCTCCCCGATCATTTCAACGGCGCCATTGGAGCGTATCACCAGAGGCGATGGATGCCCGGCCTGAATGATGCTGGCGCGCTGTGAGCGGGAGTCGATCTCGCCGAGGATCATCGTGAAGTACGGCAGATCCTCCGGCCACTCCTCGTTAATCTGGACGACGATTTCCTCCAGCGGCGTTCCCTGGGTGCGCGTCAGGATCGCCTGCGAAAGAGCATGATGACAGGCAACCGAAACAAGAGCGGCGGCTGCTCCATGGCCCGCAACATCGACCTGGAAGAAGCCTACCGCGCCATCGGTCCGGCGCACCACATTATAGGTGTCGCCGGCAATAAGGCTCGAGGGCCGGAACAGGCCGTGATACTCCACTCCGTCGATCCGTGCCGATGGCGGCAGCATCGTCCTCTGGATGACCGCAGCGGCCTCGAGATCCTTCCGGAGCTGGCCGTAGGCGTCCCGAAGGCGGGCATGCAGAACCTGCTTCTCGTTCTGGGTCCTCTGGCGCTGAATGGCATTGGCCTTGAACACCCTCAGCGCATCGTTCATCTCGCCGATCTCATCTGCCCGGGCCAGGCGCGGCAAGGAAATCTCCAGGTCGTTGTCCGCCAACCTGAGCATGGCCTGACTAAGACCTTCCAGCGGCCGGACCACTCTCCGGCGCACGACCAGGATGCTGGCCAGCACGGCAGCAGCCCCCAGCAAAAGCAGGACCGACCACAGGGCTACAGACCGTTGGGCCCGGCTGAGTTCCGCCTCGAGCCGATCCCGGGTACTGTGAAGGAGTTCCCGCTGCATCAGAGCAATGTTGCTCAGGGTCCTTCCGGTCAAATCGTACCATTCCGCGGGACCAAGCGTGGGCGGCACCTTCCCAAGGAGCGCCGCAAGTAGAGACCTTTGAATCGGCGCAAAGGTCGAGCTGTAGTTCTCATGGGTCCTTGACACGCTCCCCTTGACACTCTCGCTCAACGGCACAGCCATTTGGCCGTCTATGAGCTCCCAGGCCAGTGCTGCGCGGCCGGCATTTTGACTGATTGCATCAATTTGAAGCCCACCGAGTTCAGATGAATTCTCAAGGGCCCGGCTCATCAAGGCTTGGTTTCGGGCGATGCTCTCACTCAGAATCGCGCCAAAAGCCCTCAGGTTGGCCTCGGTTCTGAGAACCGGGTCGAGCGGCCTCTCGCGCTGGAGAATGGTCATCCGGGACGATTGCAACTCATCCACGAGGCGAGTGGCCTCTTGGAACCAGCGAGGGGCGAATTGTTCCCCTCTTGCACCCTCTGCAAGTCCGAGCGACTGGTCGGCCTGCTGCCGCAGGGTCCTGATCTCCTGACGGATGCGAGACACCGTCTTGAGGCTGCTGCTGGCGTTGCTCAAGGATGCTCGGGTGACTGTGATCTCGCGCTCAGCAGCATTTAACAGGTCGTCCACCTGTCGCCGGACGTCGCGCAGTTCCACGAGGCCGTTGGCTTCGTTCCTCTGCCCGATCAACAGCACGTATGTCTGGCTGCGCTCGTTCGCGAGGGCCTCTGTCCCAAGCAGAAGCTGTTCCCGTACCGTATTCGACGCCACCATCCTTTCCGCCGTCTGGTATCCGAGCAGCTCGTCGCGAATCTGGAATGCAACGGCGATTAGCAAGGCAGCACCGAGGAATGCCGTCAGGAGCAACAGGATGTGGCGGATCTTCATTGATGGGGACTACAGCGGTATCGCGTTGGACGGGAAGTTGCCTGTGATATCATTCTAGGTAAGGAATGAAGAATGCACCATGAGCCGAAGAAGAGCAGCTTGTCGAGCGCCGCCGCTCGAAACGGTATGCTTTTCGGCACCGCTCTTTGCACCTCTGACCTTCTGTCGCAACCAGTCGTCAGGACAGTCCTGCGTGATTGTTCTATTGTTACACCAGAATATGAATTGAAATGGGATTCTGTGTCAGGGACCCAAGACAAGCTTGACTATACAGGTGCCGACAAACTGATTGCTTTTGCCTCGGATAATGATCTGGCCGTTCATGGGCACACGCTCTGGTGGCATGAAGCCATTCCGTCATGCTTTCAGAAGAGTTCGGACAAGCAGTTTCGGGCCGCTGCACTGAAGCATCTGACGGGCACCGTGAATCGCTATGCCGGCCAGCTGCATTCCTGGGATGTTGTGAACGAACCCCTGGAGCCTGACCATGGCCGAAGAGACGGCTTGCGTGAGACGCGCTTTCTGACGGCCTTTGGCCCCGATTATATTGAGATTGCCTTTCGTGAAGCAGCGCGCCTGGATCCTAAAGCCGTTCTCGTTCTCAACGAGATGGGCCTCGAATACGGCTCGCCCGCGGCTGAGCGAAAGCGCCGGCAGATGCTTGCCCTTCTTGAGCGGGAAAAAGCCAGGGGCACCCCGATTGCCTGCCTCGGCATCCAATCTCACCTGACCGCCTTGGAGCAACCCCGGGAACATCCGGATTTTCGCTGCTTCCTTCGGGAGGTCCGGGCCATGGGCCTGAGCGTCATGATCACCGAGATGGACGTCTCAGATCACCTTTGCCCCCGTGATAGGAGGCGGCGCGACGCCATCGTGACCGATACTTACCGGGCCTATCTCGATCTCGTCCTCGAAGAGGCTGAGGTTCTTGCCGTGATCACATGGGGGCTGTCCGACGGTCGGACCTGGCTCAACAGCTTCCGGCCCCGGCCCGACGGCGCCCCGCACCGGCCGCTTCTCTTCGATCGGGCAGTCCGGAGAAAGCATGCCTGGCATGGGGTCAGGGATAGCCTCCTGAACGGACGGCAAACTGGCTCAAGAGCCTCCGGTCTCAGCATAGGAACTGATTAACACGAATGGGCTACTGTAAACGCTGGCAATTTTCGTCCACCATGAAGCGGCTTCAACACTGACTGAACCAACGGTTTCCTCACCTTCAGTAACCCATCACTCGATTTCGCTTCAGGAAAGAAGCGCTTGGTACCCATAACAATGTCCTTCCCTACAGGTCCTCATGAGGAGGAACGCCTAAAAACTCTTCTTGAGACAGGCGCTCTCGATGCCACAGCGGATCCGACGCTTGACCTGATCTGCGAGGAGGCCCGACGGCACTTCGAGGTCCCTATTTGCACGCTGACCCTACTGGACAGAGCCCGGCAGCGCATCAAGGCGGCGCAGGGCCTGGAACCTGGCGAAACGTCTCGGGACGTGGCCTTCTGCAACTATACGATCTTGAGCGATGAGGTCTTCGTCATCGAGGACGCCGTGGCGGACGACCGTGTCAAGGACAACCCCTTCGTGACGGGAGCGCCCTTCATCCGGTTTTACGCTGGGGCTCCTTTGATATTCCTGAAGAACATCAGGCTGGGCGCCTTGTGCCTGATCGATACGAAACCCCGCTCCTTCTCGCGAGGCGACAAGGCAGAGCTTCAGCTTTATGCCGACAGAGCAGTCCGGCAGATCGCCACAGCCGAATTCGAGAAGATAAGCTGATGTCGCCTTCACCTGCTTATGAGCTTTCTGGGAGATCCAGCCAAAATCATCGATCGCGGACAACACCTTTCTTCAAGATGATATTGCCATAGAGCCTTCTTTCGCCCGTTGAAACGATCGCATAGGCAGATTTGGCCTGCTCATAAAAGGCGAAGCGCTCAAGACTGGCGAGACGAAAGTTTGAGCCTTCATGACGTGCAATGATGGCGCGGAACTCATCGAAGATCGGCTGTTCCGCCTGAGTATCGCCCACCACTTCCATGCGCCAGGCCGCCTCCAGTACGAAATCGTCGAGAGGCATCACCGACAGAATCGCATTGGTGACGTCTGTCGCCGTCAGCCCGTCGAGCCGAACGAGACGTCGAGCCATGGCGGCCGCCGGGAAGTTGGCGTCGACAATGGCGATGTCGTCGCCATGCCCCATCGAGCGCAGCACCATCAGCAGATCCGGAGACAGGAGAGGATCGATGTTTTTGAGCATGGCGGATTATCCTGGATTGTAATGGCGACTCGCCTCCGGGTCGTCGGTCGAATAAGAGAGAGAGGCCAGTTCGTCCCAAACGGCTTGCGGAATATGACAAGTTGCCCACTCGATTGTTTGGGCAACCCGTTCGGGTTTGCTGACGCCGCAGATCGTTGAGGTGATCCGTTCGTCCCGCATCGAGAATTGCAGGGCAACTGCCCCGGGCGGGACACCATGCTTGGCGCAGATAGCCTCGATGCGCCGGATCGGATCCAGCACATCTTCCGAGGCCTCCTGGTAAACATACCTCGGATAGGACTCGGAACCCTTCGCGAGGACGCCTCCCGCGTAGGGTGCTGCGTTGAGAACGGAAATTCCTTTCGAATGCGCGAAGCTGATCATGGCATCCGCATTGCGGTTGGCCAAAGTGAAGCGGTTGTGCGTGATTATCGCGTCGAAGTCCCAGTCGCGCAGGAGCGGCATCATGACGTTCACTGCACCTGCGGCTAGGCCAACCGCTTTAACCAAGCCTTCCTCTTTCATCCTGAACAGTTCCGGGAGTGCACCCCGGGCGCCGGTAGTAGTTTCCAGAGAGTCCGCGTGTTCCGGATCATGAAGGTGGAGGAGATCGATGCGGTCGAGGCCCAGCGCCCTGAGGCTCTCCTCCAAAGATCGCCGCGCCTGGGAGCCATCGAACCGGTTCGTTTCCGGGTCGCGATCCAGCTTGGTCGAAAGGACAAATCCTTCCGGCAATCCCCCGCGCTCGCGAATGACATCGCCAATCCGTTCTTCGCTGCGACCGAAACCATAGATGCGGGACGTATCGAGAAAGTTGACCGGGCCCGAGAAGATGGCCCGCACGGTCTCTCGGGCTCGGTCTTCGCTGACGTCATAACCGTAGGTTCCAGGCATGTCCCCCAAAGACGAGGTGCCGAAGCAGATCCTTGATACCGAGAGACCCGTGCGTCCGAGCGGGGTCTTCTGAATCGGCTCTATGGGCATCTGATCACTCCGTTCAGCTCTCCCGAGAGCTTCGATACGACTCCGGCGAGGAATAGGTTCAAGCCTATGGTGCAGTCTCCGAGCAGGCAAGCCACGAGACCGCAGGAGCACCATTTGGGAGGAAGTAGGACTCTGTTGCAATAGCTTCGCGTGCCCCACCTCTTCCACTAACATTTTAGTTGCTTGCCCGTACTCTTAATGAATATCATCCTCGCAAGAAAAGCTTCTTGAGCTTTTGATCCGAACCGAAACCCAAAGGAGCCCCGCAGAACGGCCCCATGGGTGCGGGTCGTCACAGGGGCGGTCGGGAGGAGCAGATGCAGGAGCAGGACAGAGTCCTGTTGGCCTCCGCAACGATTTTGGACTGCCCAATCGTCGTTGCATGGCTGCGCACGGACGCATTAAGGCATGCAAGCACTCCCTCTTTTCATGTTGCCTCAGCTTCACTGGTGCTTTGCTCATGACACCGCTTGTCACGATCAGGGACCTCGACAAGTCATTTCCCGGTGTGAAGGCTCTCAAGAAGGCTCGTTTCGAACTGTTTCCAGGCGAGGTCCATGCCCTCATGGGAGAGAACGGTGCGGGCAAGTCGACCTTGATGAAGGTGCTCGCCGGCATTTATCAGAAAGACTCAGGCGACATTCTCATTGAAGGTAGGCCCGCCGATATTCGATCGCCGCGAGCCGCGAAGGACCTTGGAATCAGCATCATCCATCAGGAGTTGAACCTGATGAATGAACTCACCGCCGCACAGAACATCTTCATCGGCCGCGAACCCAAGCGAGCCATGGGACTTCTCCTTGACGAAGGAGCTTTGAACCGGGCGGCTGCCGATATCTTCTCGCGCATGAATCTCACCCTCGATCCTCGCGCGGAGGTCGGCGAACTCACAGTTGCCATGCAGCAGATGGTAGAAATCGCCAAGGCTCTGTCGTTCAAGTCGAGGGTCTTGATCATGGATGAGCCCACGGCTGCTCTGAACAAGGCTGAAATCGCGGAGCTTTTCGGCATCATCCGCCAGCTCAAAGCTGAGGGCGTCGGCATTGTCTATATTTCCCACAAGATGGATGAGCTGAAGGAAATTTCGGATCGGGTTACCGTCATGCGCGATGGTGAATATGTCGACACCGTCCCAACCGAGTCGACCAGCGTCGATGCCATCATCTCGATGATGGTCGGGCGCAGCCTCACCGAGACCAAGACGGATGTTCCGGACCTGTCGAGCCACGATGTGGTGCTGGAGGTCCGCAATCTCCGCCGAAGCAACGCCATTCAGGATGTCAGCTTCAAACTGCGGAAGGGTGAGATCCTCGGATTTGCAGGCCTGATGGGAGCCGGTCGTACGGAGGTGGCGCGGGCCATCTTCGGAGCCGATCCGCTCGATGGCGGGGACATCATCGTCAGAGGCCAGCCGGTGACGATCCGCTCGCCGCAGGATGCCGTCCGGCTCGGCATCGGCTATCTTTCGGAAGACCGCAAGCGCTACGGACTGGCGACCGGCATGGATGTGGCGGCGAACATCGTCATGCCGTGCCTGAGAAAGTTTCTTTCTCTGAACATGGTCCTCAGGGCGCGGGCGATCCGCGAGGCGGCCCGCTCCTATATCAAGCAGCTGCGGATCAAGACGCCTTCAGATGCTCAGGAGGTACGATTCCTTTCAGGCGGCAATCAGCAGAAGATCGTGATTGCGAAATGGCTGGCACGAGACTGCGAAATCCTGTTCTTCGACGAGCCGACCCGCGGCATCGATGTCGGCGCCAAGAACGAGATCTACAAGCTCCTGAACACCCTTGCCACTCAGGGCCGCGCCATCGTGATGATCTCATCCGAACTGCCAGAGATTCTGCGCATGAGTCACCGGATCGCCGTGATGTGCGAGGGGCGGCTCACAGGTGAGCTCCCAGCCGACGGGGCGACCCAAGAAGACATCATGCGCTTGGCAACACGGCGGCATAGCCTGATGGCGGACAGTTCAAACGCGGCGATTGGGGGATCAACCACGTGACGACCATCGTAGAGAAAGATAGCCGGGCAATCGCCAGGTCCACCGTGCTGAGCCAGGGGGCTTGGCAGAAGATCCTGGCCTTCGCCAGCCTGATTGCCCTGATGGCCGTCTTCAGCATCGCGTCGGAAAACTTCCTGCAGAGCGATAACCTCATCGGCATCCTGCAGGCGACGGCCGTGAATGGCGTTCTCGCGGTCGCCGCGACCTTCGTCATCATCACGGGTGGGATCGACCTATCCGTCGGCACCTTAATGACGTTCTGTGCCGTCATTGTAGGCGTATTCCTGACCTACTGGGGTCTGCCCATGCCCGTGGGCATCGTGGCCGCCATTGCGGCTGGCGCCATCTGCGGATCGATCTCCGGCACCCTCATTGCTAAGATGAAGATACCACCGTTCATCGCAACCCTTGGCATGATGATGCTGCTGAAGGGTCTGGCCCTTGTGATTTCGGGAACCAGGCCGATCTATTTCAACGATACGCCGAACTTTTCAATGATCTCCCAGGAATCTTTGATCGGAGCCGTCCTGCCCTTCCTGCCGATCCCGAATGGCGTCCTGATCCTGTTTGTCGTTGCCATCGTGTCCAGCCTCGTTCTTACGCGCACGGCTTTCGGCCGTTATACCTTCGCCCTCGGCTCGAACGAGGAGGCGGTGCGCCTCTCGGGCGTGAACACGGACTTCTGGAAGATTATCGTCTATACCGTCTCGGGTGGGATTTGCGGCATTGCCGGTCTCGTCATCGCCTCCCGGCTCAACTCCGCTCAGCCTGCCCTTGGCCAAGGATATGAGCTTGATGCCATTGCGGCCGTGGTCATCGGCGGCACATCGCTGAGTGGCGGTCGCGGCACCATTCTCGGTACGATCATCGGCGCTCTGATCATCAGCGTGCTCACGAACGGCTTGCGAATCCTCTCTGTCGCCCAGGAATGGCAGACGGTCGTGACGGGGATCATTATCATTCTCGCCGTCTATGCCGACATCTTGCGCCGCAAGAGCTAAGCCCCTCACCTCTCGTCATCATAAAGGAGCAGACTAAACCGCAACAGCAGCCCACTCATCCAGTACATCCCCAAACCCCGGGTCATCGGGGCCGACAACGAACGATATCCAGGAGGAACAGATGTGGAGCAGACGCAACCTGATCGGTGCCATCGGCATCGGAGTGCTCATCGGCTTTTCGGGCCCTTTAGCGGCCCAGGAAATCTATATCCCTCTCATCTCGAAGGGCTTTCAGCATCAGTTCTGGCAGGCGGTAAAAGCTGGAGCCGAGCAGGCTGCCAAAGAGTATAATGTGCGTATCACGTTCGAAGGCCCTGACAGCGAGACCATGGTCGACAAACAGATCGACATGCTGTCGGCCGCGCTTGCTAAGAACCCGAAAGCGATCGGCTTCGCGGCACTGGACAGCCAAGCGGCCATCCCCCTCCTGCGCAAGGCTCAGGCCGCCAAGATCCCGGTTGTGGCCTTCGACTCCGGGGTCGACAGCGACATTCCGGTAACGACAGCCACGACGAACAATCTTGCGGCTGCGGCTCTGGCAGCAGACAAGATGGCGGAGCTGATCGGCGGAGAAGGCGATATCGCCCTCGTGGTGCATGACCAGACCAGCCGCACGGGTATCGACCGGCGCGACGGCTTTGTGAACCGGGTCAAAGAAAAGTACCAAAAGATCAAGATCGTGAGCGTCCAGTATGGCTCCGGCGATCACCTCAAATCGACGGAGATCACAAAGTCCATCCTCCAAGCGAACCCTCGTCTTAAAGGAATCTTCGGCGCCAACGAAGGGTCGGCCATTGGCGTGGTCAACGGTGCCAGGGAGATGAACCGCAAGATCGTCATCATCGGGTACGATTCCGGGAAGCAGCAGAAGCAGGCGATCCAGGATGGTTTCATGGCGGGGGCCATCACCCAGAATCCGGTCGGCATCGGCTACAAGACCGTCGAAGCGGCCGTGAAGGCTCTCAAGGGCGAGAAACTCGAGAAGGTCATCGACACCGGCTTTTACTATTACGATAAGTCGAACATGAGCGATCCGAAGATTGCTTCCGTTCTCTATGACTGAGGTTCCCCTACCGGGAGAGGGCTTTCCCCTCTCCCGCTCTCTTGTTCGGTAGCCTGCCGCCAATCGTAGGTAAAAGATGAGCCATACCCTGCGCATCGACTCCCACATGCATGTCTGGCAGCTGTCACGCGGGGACTACGGCTGGCTCACACCCAACCTTCCCACCATCTATCGCGACTTCACTGTTGAGGATGTCCGAGCGTCCTGGGAACAAGCGGAGATCGATTACGCGATGCTGGTTCAGGCTGCACCCACCCTTGAAGAAACCCGCTTTCTTCTATCGGTCGCGGAGAATGAGCCCAAGATCAGGGGCGTTGTCGGGTGGATCGACATGCTGGTACCTGATGCCGTCAACCAACTGGAACGTTTGGCCTTCAACCAGCTGTTTCGCGGGATTCGCCCCATGCTGCAGGACATTCCCGACGATGGCTGGATGTTGAAGCCCGAGTTAGCTCCGGTCTACAGAGCGGTCGTCGATCTCGGTTTATGCTTCGACGCGCTTGCTCTTCCACAGCATCTGCCCAATCTCCTGCTGCTGATCGAGCGTTATCCGGACCTGAAGGTTGTCATTGATCATGCTGCCAAACCGCCGATTGGTGAGCCCTTGGAGTCCTGGCACAAGAATCTGGCCCAGTTGGCTGATATTCCTCATGTAAACTGCAAGTTCTCGGGCCTTGTGACTGAGTGCCGAGGGCAAACGTCAAAGGCTGCGCTTGAGCCGGTATCCCAAACACTTCTGGATCTGTTCGGACCAGAACGGCTCATGTTCGGCAGTGATTGGCCTGTTTGCACCTTGCGCAGCAGCTACATCCAGTGGTGGCAGTGGGCACAGGAACTAACTGCTCATCTGCCTCCTGAGCAGAAAAGCGCTGTTTTTGGAGGCAATGCTCAAAGATTTTACGGATTGAGATCATAACAATCTCCTGACCAATCCATACACCATCGGCTTGTCGTTTATCAGAGCCCAGAAGGTGTCGCCTCAGCGGCTAGACGCGTTTGGGAAGCAAGACGGATCGGAGCATTGGAAGCGCCGTAGCCCTGGTAACCCCGGCGCTCCACGATCTCAAAAAAGAACCCGCTCTCCAGGGTTTTCGTATAGACCTGATAATACTCGGCTCCGCCCTCGCGATCATACAAGATGTTGCCGGCGCGCAACTGCCCCACATCCTCGACAGAGAGATCGGTCCTGACTTCGAGATCGTCGTAATAGTTCTCCGGAATCGGCAGGAGATCGACGCCGCGTGCTTTAAGTTTCTCGACGGTGCTGAAGATGTCGTCGGTCGCGAGCGCGATGTGCTGGATGCCCGACCCGAAGAGTTCATTCAGGAAGCGCGAAGACAGGGTGCGCTGGCTTTGGGAGGAATTGAGGATCAGGCGGAGCGCGCCGTCATCGGTCTCGATGGCCTGACTTTGCACCACACCACCGGGGTCGATGACCGCCTGAACCGGCGTTTTCCGGACATCGAGAAGCGATGCGTAGAATAGCAGCCAGGTTAGCATCTCCTCATAATGCATCGATTGCGAGATATGGTCGACGGATTTCAGTCCGGCTCCGACAAAGTCGTCTGCAGCGATGGGCTCGAAATCCACATCCCATAGTCGATCTAACCCCGATTTTTGATCGACGAAGTACAGAAGGCTGCCGCCAAGACCGCGGACGGCCGGTATGTTCATCTCGCCCGGCCCTACAGGCTGCTGAAAAGGCTGATCGAGGAGCGAGCCTGCACGGCCGACCGTGCCTGGCGCGTCGTCGACGCGCAGAGCTAGGGCACAGATGGCGGTGCCATGTGTGATGTTGAAGGAATGGGCGAAGCCTTCTTTGTCCGCATTCACAACGATGTTGATGTCACCTTGCCGCCAACGAGTGACGGCCTTCGAGCGATGGAGCCCTGCTTTCTGGAAGCCAAGGCCGCTCAAAATATGCTCCAATCCAACGACGCTCCGCTCGTCCACGGCGAATTCGACAAATTCGACTCCGGAGCAAAGGGCTTTAGGTGGGAGAGCTTCGACGTTGGGAGGAGCCGCACCCTTGCGCCGGCGGAGCTCGTCGAGCATGACGATCAGGGAGCGTTGACCGTCGATGGCGACGCTTCGCGTGGAGCCTGCCCGGAAGCGGTCGTTGAAGATCTCGAGTGACAGGAGCCCGTCGAATCCCGTCGCATGAAGCACGTCCATGAAATCGTCGATGGGAAGGTCGCCCTGTCCCGGGAAACACCGGTAATGCCGGCTCCAAGACAGGTAATCCATATCGAGCCTCGGCGCATCGGCCATTTGGACCAGGAATATCTTGTCCGACGGGATTGATCGGATCGCCGACAGGTCCGTTCCTCGCGCAAGCACATGGAAGGAATCGAGCACCAGACCCACCGCCGGATGGTTCGCGCGCCGCACGACCTCCCAGGAATCACGATAATCGTGGATGTGCCGTCCCCAGGATAGCGCCTCGAAGGCCACGCGCATGCCGCGCTTGGCGGCGCGTTCGCCGAGTTCGTGAAAGTCAGCCGCCGCCCGCTCGATTCCGCCGAGCGAATCTGGTGAGACGTTGCTGCACACCATCAGGAGGTCGCAGCCGAGTTCCTGCATCACGTCGAACTTGCGCTCGGCACGGGCAAATACCTTTGAGCGCTGCGGCTCGGGCATGCCCTCGAAGTCGCGGAACGGCTGGAAGGTGATCGTCTCGAGCCCAAGCCCCTCGATTAGACGCCGGGCATCGGCGGGCGTGCCGTTGAAGGAGAGAAGATCGTTCTCGAAGATCTCCACGCCCTTGAACTGCGCGGCCGCGATGGCCTCGATCTTCTCAGTCAGGGTGCCGCTCAGGCAGACGGTGGCGATGGCGGTGCGCATGCTCGTCGGTCCGTTTCTTTGGTTGAAATTGGGAGCTTATGCCGATCCGGCCCGCTCCTTCTCTTGTCAGCTGATGGTTCTGGTCGCCAGCGCATGCTCGACGCCTCCGGCCACGTGGCGCGTGAGCACCTCACAGGCGCGCGCAGCGTCCCGTTCCAGGGCGCATTCCAGAAGCTCGGCATGTTCATTGGCCGCGATGTCGCCGCGATAGCTCAGGGCGATCATCTGGTAGCGCAAGTACTTGTCGAAAACCGCCGCGTGGTTGTCGATCAGCATCTTGGATCCACAGGCAGAGATAAGTGCCTGATGGAACTCCCAGTCGTAGCGCTTCCATTCCTCGGTCTGGGACCTATCCCCTTGAGCCATCCGCTCTTCCATTCGGGCAAGCCGATGGTGGGCGGCTACGACCCGGCCCTCCCATTCCATGTCGCCGGCCCGGAATGACTGCTCCAGCGCCCTACCCTCGAGGAGTTGCCTGAGCGCAGCAATCTCCCTTAGGTTCGAAATCGATACGGGAGCCACCTCGAAGCCCTTCTGGCCCTCGGCCACCACGAGCCGCTCGGAATGGAGGCGATTCAGGATCTCGCGAAGCGTGCTGACACTGGCGCCATAATCCGCCTTGAGGCGATCGAGCTTCAGCTTCTTGCCCGGGGAAAGGCGGCCGAACACGATATCGGACCGGATCTTCTGGTAGGCGCTTTCCCCAACGGTGCTGGGTTGCGGGATCACGAGCGTATCGTCGGTCATGTCAGCGCCCCGCTCTCAAGCGTATAGGCCACGCATCCATTCACATGCTGAGTGAGCACCGCGCAGGCTAGTTCGGCATTTCGGGTCAGAGCGCAATCGAGCAGCGTCCGATGCTCCGCTGCCGCGATCTCTCCACGGAAGACGACGGCCACCATCTGGTAGCGAAGATACTGGTCGAAGACGCCTGTATAGAGATCGAGCAGGGTTTGGGAGCCACAGGCCTCGATTAGGGTCTGATGGAACTCGCGGTCGTAGCGTTTCCAGAGTTCCATCCCCTCTTGAGCCCCAGCCAACATCCGCCTTTCCATGAAAGTAAGCTTGTGGTGAGCGGCCACAACACGGCTTTCCCACTCCAAGTCACCGGCAGTGAAGGACAGAGGCAGGGCATAAGTCTCCAGGAGCAGCCTCATGGCCGCTACGTCTTCGAAGCCGGCAGGTGACACGGGGGCAACCCAGAAGCCGCGCTGCCCCTCGGCAATGACCAATCCTTCCGACGAGAGCCTGCTCAGGATCTCTCGCAGGGTGCTGACACTTGCGCCATAGGCATTGGTCAGCTGGTCCAACCGGAGACGTGCTCTGGGGGCCAGCCGACCGAACACGATGTCGGCACGGATCCGTTCATAGGCACGATCCGCAATGGACGTTGCCAGCAACTCAATGCTCATCCGAACACCACCGTTTGATGACTTGGCATCGGTGAACTCTCCTGGGCCGCCCTGCTTTCTGGAAGCAGGGCGGCCATATTGTAGGTCGATCACCAAAATATCAGATGATTCCAATAATGCCTATTGATTTTGTAATTCTCGGAGCTGATAGTGCCGGTCAAGACGCAGGTGAATGCGCACCAACTTGAAGGAGAGGAAACCATGGGATTTGATATCAATCGTCGTGTTCTGATGGCTGCAGGCGCAGCGCTTCTCGCCCTAAGCGCAGCTGGGCCGGCCGCCGCACAGGCACCGACGAGCCTGAGATTCTCGGCCGTCTTCTCGGAGCAGGACATCCGAGCGAACATGATGAAGCAATTCGGCGAGGCGGTGAAGGCGCAGGGCTTTAACCTTCAGCCCTATTACGGCGGCACCCTGTTCAAGCAGGGCACAGAGCTAGTCGCCATGCAGCGCGGTAACCTCGAGATGGGCAACATCGCCCCGCAGGATATCTCGAATCAGATCCCGGAATGGTCCATTGTCACCTCCGCCTATCTGTTCCGCGACGCCGATCACCTGAAGAAGGTTTTTGCGAGCGATGTGGGCCAGCAGCTCAAGAAGCTGGCTTCCGACAAGCTCGGCATCCATATCCTCGGGCCGACCTATTTCGGCGCCCGTCATGTAGGCCTCAAGCCCAACAAGAAAATCAACAAGCCTGAGGATCTTGCAGGCATCAAGCTGCGGATGCCCGGCGGCGACGCCTGGCAATTCCTTGGCCAATCGCTCGGTGCGAACCCGACGCCGATGGCTTATGCGGAGGTCTATACGGGGCTACAGACTGGCGCCATCGATGGGCAGGACAACCCGCTGCCGAACGTGCAGAACATGAAGTTCTACGAGGTGATGTCGCAGATCGCCCTCACCTCCCACCTCGTCGGCTTCGACGTTCTGGCCGTGTCCAACAAGGTCTGGGATGGCCTGTCGCCGGAGAAGAAAGCAGCCTTCCAGGCAGCCGCGGACAAGGCGATCGAGTGGAGCACGCAGGAACACCTGAAGCAGGAGGCGCAACTCGCGACCTTCTTCAAGGAAAAGGGTCTTGAGGTGTACACGCCCGACCTGAAGGCGTTCCGCGAATTCGCGCAGAAGAAGTATTTGGCATCGGATCTTGCGAAGAGCTGGCCGGCCGGTATGGTCGACAAGATCAACGCCATGTAAGGCTTCGAGCCTGGGCCGTCGGAGCCTTGCCCCGGCGGCTTTTCCAAACCTGTTCAGCGCCTTCTTACGAAGGAAACGGCTCCCATGACCTCAACATCGCGGGCACTCGGCTCGTGGCTCGCCCGACGCGCGGAGAACATCGCTGCCGCCATGCTGGCCGTGATGTTCGCAGCCTTCCTCCTGCAAATCGCCTTCCGGTATCTTCTGGGTCTCCCGATTGGATGGACGCACGAGATCAGCGTCGTCCTTTGGCTCTGGCTCGTCCTGTGGGGCGCTGCCTTCGTGGTCAGCGAGGGTGAGGAAATTCGGTTCGACATCATTTATGGAGCTGTTGGACCTGGACCTCGGCGCGTGATGGCGCTCATCAGCGCGATTGCGGTGATCGCGCTCTACACCATCTCTCTTCCGGCCATCGTCGACTACGTCACCTTCATGAAGGTGGAGAGGACAAGCTACCTTAAGATTCGGTTCGACTGGCTGTTCTCGATCTACATCGTCTTCGCTGTCGCCACCATCACCCGCTACATCTGGATCGCTTGGCAGGCCATGCGGGGCGTGGCGCCGGATGAATTCGACCCCACTAAAGCGAGCTCCGGCGTATGAACCTGACCAGCCCATTCTCGATATCGCTCGTTGCGATCACCGCCCTCGCCTTTCTTGGTCTGCCCATCGGTCATGCGATGATCGCCGGCTCGATCCTGTACCTGCTCCTGGCAGGACTGGACATGGGAACGGCCGCTGAGCAGCTGCTCAACGGCATGTATTCCAACTACGTCATCCTGTCGGTTCCTCTGTTCATCCTGGCCGCCGAGTTCATGAATATCGGCAGCATGACGGACCGCCTCATGGCGTTCTGCAATGCCTTGGTCGGCCGCTTCCGTGGGGGGCTCGCCCAGGTCAACATCCTGCAGAGCATCATTTTTGCTGGGATGTCTGGCTCAGCCATCGCCGATGCCGCCGGCACGGGACGCATGATGCAGGCCATGATGACCCGCGATGGCCGCTATCCCGGAAGCTACGCCGCTGCCTTGACGGCCGTCTCGTCGGTGATCGGCCCAATCATCCCTCCATCAATCCCGATGGTGCTCTACGCCCTCGTCTCCGACGCCTCAATCGGCTTTCTCTTCCTGGGCGGTGTCATTCCGGGTCTTTTGATGGCCCTGAGCCAGATGATCATCGTGGCGACGACCGCGCGCAGCAGAAACTTCCCCGTCGAGAAGCCGGTCGCCTTGCGCAAGCTCCCACGGATCACCTGGGAGGCCCTCCCCTCCCTCATGATGCCGGTCGTTCTGCTCGGCGGCATCTACAGTGGCGTGATGACACCGACGGAAGCCGCAGCCGTCGCGGCCGGTTATGCGCTTCTCATATCAGCGGGGCTCTACCGCAGCGTCAGCTGGCGCGACTTTTACAATGCGCTTGCGGTCAGCGCCAGAACGACGGCCTCTATCGGCATGCTCATTGCCGGTGCGCTCGTGTTTAACTATGTCATCACCGTCGAAAACATTCCGGAAGGCGTGAAGGCCCTGCTGGCAGGGTGGGACTTATCCCCGGTCGGCTTCCTGATCTTCGTCAACGTCCTTCTACTGCTGCTAGGGTGCGTGCTGGAAGGAACGGCGATCCTGCTGATTGTGGTGCCCGTCTTCATTCCTACCGCGCAGGCGCTGGGCATCGATCTCGTGCACTTCGGTGTAGTCGTCGTCGTCAACATCATGATCGGGCTGATCACACCACCCTATGGTCTGCTCCTGTTCATCATGGCGAACATCTCGGGCGAGCCCCTGCGTGACATCGTCCGCGACTCGCTGCCGTTCCTGTTCGCCATGATCGTTGCGCTCGCGATCATGACCTTCGTGCCCGAAACCGTCCTCTGGCTGCCGCGCCTCTTCGGCTACCAGGGATAAGCCTGCTCCTTTTTCAGAGACGGATTTCAATGAGCAAGCCGATCTACATCCTCAACGGGCCCAATCTCAACCGCCTCGGAACGCGCGAACCCGAGATCTACGGGCGGACAACCTTGGCCGAAGTCGAAACCATGTGCCGGGATGCCGCCTCCGGCTATCCGATTGTTTTCCGGCAGTCGAACCGTGAATACGAGATCATCGATTGGGTGCACGAGGCAATCGACGAGGGAGGCGGGATCATCATCAACCCGGCCGCCTTCACCTTCACCTCCATGGCCATCATGGATGCCCTGAAGATGTTTTCAGGCCCGCTCTTCGAGTTGCACATCTCGAACATCCACCGGCGTGAACCGATCTATCACAAGTCTTACGTCTCCCCGGTAGCGACCGCAGTTATCGCAGGACTTGGCACCAAGGGCTACCCGATTGCGGTGCGTGCCATGCTCGACATGATCGGCACCCTACCGGCAAAGGCCTGAAAGCCATGGCAGCCGGCCGTTCACCTGAACCTCAATCCCGGACCGATGATGCCTCAGGGTCATGGAACCATCCATCCGTCCTCGTCGGATTGGTGGGCACAGGCATTCAGGCATCCCGAACCCCTGCCCTTCACGAGCGTGAGGGCGGAGAACAGGGTTTGCGCTATGTCTACAAGCTGATCGACCTTGAGGTGCTCGGCCTCGATGCAAGTGCGCTCCCCGAAATCCTTACGGCAGCCCATCGCTTCGGCTACGCCGGGCTCAACATCACGCATCCCTGCAAGCAGGCCGTAATTCCTCTGCTCGACGAGCTGTCGCCCGATGCGGCTGCACTCGGAGCCGTCAATACGGTTGTGCTGAAAGACGGCCGCCGCATTGGACACAACACCGATTGGTGGGGCTTTGCCGAGAGTTTCCGGCGCGAGTTGCCTGATGTGGGTTGCGACCGGGTCGTCCAGTTCGGCGCCGGCGGCGCGGGCTCGGCGGTCGCCCATGCTCTTCTCACCCTTGGAGCAGGCGAAGTCATTCTCATCGATACGGATGAGGCCCGGGCCGGAGATCTCGCCGCCGCCCTGAATGCCCGGTTCGGCAAAGGCCGTGCTACTTCCAGCAACTCGCCCGCAGAGGTTCTGGTTTCAGCGGACGGCATGGTCAACACGACGCCGCTGGGCATGGCAAAGTACCCCGGCATGGCGATCCCTCCAGATCTCTTGCGCCCTGACCTATGGGTTGCGGACATCGTTTATTTCCCGCTTGAAACGGAACTGCTGCGCCAAGCCCGTGTCCACGGTTGCCGGACCATGTCAGGCGGCGGCATGGCTGTCTTTCAGGCCATCGGTGCGTTCCAGCACTTTACAGGCCTCAAAGCGAATACGGAGCGGATGCTCCGGCATTTCAACGAGATGTAACAAGCGGCAATCACCTAGTTTGAAAATGCCTCTGAACCAGCAACTACGGCTTTGGCGAGGCACTGCATGCGCATACTTAGGTTCAACGGCCCAACGCCTTGGCCCGCAAGGCTCAGCAAAGCTAACGCGGTTATCCCTGCATCACGTGGCCTGATTTCAGGCACATGAGGCATGCGGATCCTTACCATGACGAACATCCACCTTCCTGACGTCAACGTCACGATGGCCCTGGTGACTAGCCTCCAGGCGAGCCTGCCGGATTTCAGCCGCATAGTCGATCAGCTCGGGCATCCGTCCCCGGCACTGCGTAAGCTTGGTCTCGTGCATTGGGAGAACGGACGGTTCGAGACGGCTGCACGCACCTTCGAGGCAGCGCTCTCTCTGACCCTCGACGATCCCGACCTCTGGCGCGATCTGGCGAGCGTCTACAGTGCCTCGGACCGCGACGAGCAGGCCCTGACGGCGATTCGGACAGCCCTGGAACTCAACCCGCACAGCGCTCGATCCTGGCAGGCTCTAGCCAGCATCGCAGACCGACTCGACGATGCCGAGACGGCCGAAGAAGCCTACCGCCGCACGGTCGCGCTCGATCCGAAGGCGCCTGCCGCTCATCTCGGGCTCGGTCTGCTGCTGTTCAGGAAGAAGCAATACCAGGAAGCACTCGCGGCTGTGCGCAACTCGGTAGCACTCGATCCAGTCAACGGCTTGGCGCATTTCGCCCTCGGCCACCTGTGCTTCATCACCTGTGATTTCGCCGGTTGCGCGCGCGCCTTCGATGAGGCGACCCAGCTGACCCTGGAGCTCGATCCGCCGACCCGGAAGAAGCGCGCACGCGCCCTGACTTTCCAGACTATGATCGAAGGCCGCGTTAGAGAAGCTCTTCGAAATTACAACGAGATTGCCGGCGAAGACTGCGAGGATCTCGATATTATCGTAAGGGATGCCTTTTCTGTTCTCAGTGCCTCCGGCCACCTTGAAGCCGCCGCCGAAATCGGCAGGATGCGGCTTGCCCAGGAGCCTGACGATCCGGTGCGGCGCTATCTGCTCGACGCTGTGCTCGGGCGGAGCATGACGGCCGCACCTGCGGAGTATATCGAAACCTATTTCGATCAGTTCGCGCCACAGTTCGACAGCAAATTGCTTACGACATTGCGATACGATGGTCCACGCCAGATGACGAAGCTGGTGGCAGGGCACCGGACTGGGTTCAACCACATGCTTGATTTAGGATGCGGCACTGGACTGGCCTCTGAGGAACTACTACGGCTTGGCCCGACCCTGATAGGCGTCGATATATCGTCAGGCATGCTGACCGAGGCAGAGAAGCGCGGTGGATACACCGAACTCGTCAAGTCGGAGGCTGTGGCCTACCTTGAGGCGACCCCGAGCCGCTTCGATCTCATCTTCGCGGCAGATTCGCTGATCTATTTTGGCGATCTCGGACCGATCCTGCGAGCTGCAGCAGATGCCATGGTGCAAGGGGGGTTGTTCGCCTTGAGCATCGAGGTCGTCGCAGGAGACGGCTTCATACTGCAGCCCTCCGGTCGTTTCGCCCACGCACCTGAGTACCTCAAGGCAGTAGCCAGCGATTTCACCATTCTGGAGACCCTGGAAGGCAACATTCGGCTCGAGGCAGGACGGCCAGTAGCCGGTCTCTATGTCATCATGGAAAGACGTTGACGAAACGAGAGCCAAACCATCAGACCCTAAAGCGTCTCCGTGATCAGGGCCGACCCAGAGCCAGCCCATCCAGGCTCTATTCAATCCATATCGCCATATTCAGGTAGCCCTTTCGCTTAAAGGCGACGCGGATACTTACCCGTAGTTCGGCTTCAGGGAGGGCTATGGTCGTCATGATCATCGTATGAGCTCGTGAACACACCTATCCGGGCTCAGGTTACTATACGGGTTGAGCGAACTGGAAGGTGTCAAGTACGATCTTGATATAGTATATCACCAATGCACTGGGCGTCCTATCGATAAAACCGATAAGCGGGTGCGCGGATGAAAGGTTAGACAATCGGCAATGGGGACCGAGCAAAGGTCTGCTAACCGCGCAGATGCTGATATTCACTTTACTTCCGTTCAGTGCCAGGTCCGGACCTTCATCGCATTCCAGGCTATCCTTGCGAATGGCGGTCCAGCTCGGCCGCGAGATCCCTCACCAGTTCCCGGTACTCAGCACAGCGCGCCGTCATCACCGGAGTGTCCGAGCGCTCCCACCGTGCGAGGGCCGCCTGCGCCTCGGCGAGATCCTCGCGGAGCGACAGGAAGCTCTCGTCCGTCCTGGCCAGTTCCTCAATGGTATGCCCCCGGTCCGGAAAGCGGGCGACGGCAGCCTGGACCGCGTGATGCATGGCTTACCCCCGCTGCCGGATTCGGACGGCGCAGGTGCGCCATCCCACAGGTGCGAGCATCGACCCATACCGCATCCAAGGGGAGTATGTTACGGTAGGTTACGAGAAGAGGCGCCTAGTGGCGCCCGCGGATGACGGACCGATCCATGCTCGGCGGAGGCGACGGCACTGTCGGTGCCTCGCCGCAGGCGCAGTCGCCGCCTGCGGCAGATGACGTCCGCGCCCAGCTCGAGATTCTCCTCGGCAGCCCCGACCTCGACGCGCCTGCACGGGCCCGCAGGTTCCTGCGCTATGTCGTTGAGGAGACGCTCGCCGGCCGGGCGGACCGCATCAAGGCCTATACCATCGGCACCGAGGTGTTCGCGCGGAGTGCGGACTTCGATGCCCAGAACGATCCGGCCGTGCGCATCGAGGCCGGACGGCTGCGCCGGGCCCTGGGGCGCTACTATCTCTCGGATGGCCTGACGGACCCAGTGGTTATCACCATTCCCAAGGGGGCGTACGTCCCGCACTTCGCCTGGCGCACGCTGCAAGCCGCGAAGCCCCACCCTTCCCCAGGCGCTGCGCCAACCGGGCATCGGGTCGATTCGCCGCCACGGCGCTGGACGCCCTGGCTCGGCGTGGCGAGCCTCGTGGTCTTTATCGTGGCCGGGCTCGTCTTTTGGGGCCCGTGGCGCGACGGTATGTCCGGCTCACCCCAAGCATCCACCCCCTCGCCGCCCGGGGGGCCGACCCTCGTCGTGCTGCCTTTTGCGGCACTCGGCGAGCCTTCCGCGGCCAGGACCTACGCAGACGGCCTGACTGAGGAGGTCCTGAGCCAATTCGCCCGCTTCAAGGAGATCACCGTCCTCGGGCGGGAGATGTCGCGCAGCATTCCGTCGGGTGCGGATGCCGCCCGCCTCCGCCGTGATCTCGGCATCCGCTACGTGCTGGAGGGTAGCGTCCAGGTCGCGGCACACCGCCTGCGCATTATGGGCCGGCTCCTCGATGCACAGACCGGCGCCGTCCTGTGGTCGCAGACCTACGACGAGGACTTGCACGTCCGTGACCTGTTCTCGATTCAAGATGACGTCGCGCGCAAGGTCGCAACCGCCGTAGCACAGCCTTACGGAATCATCCACCGGGCCGACCAAACCCGGACCAGCACCCGCGCGCCCAATGATCTCGAGGCCTACGGATGCACGCTGCGGTTCTACGATTATCGGGCCGCCCTGTCCGATAAGAGCCATGCTGCGACCCGGACCTGCCTGGAGCAGGCCGTGGCACTCCATCCGGAGTATGCCACCGCCTGGGCGATGCTGTCCGTCCTGTATCTCGACGAGGATCGGTTCGGGTTCAATCCGAGGGCGGGGTCCAGCACCCCGATCCAACGCTCGCTCGAGGCCGCCCGAAGGGCAATCCGACTCGACCCGGAGAACGCGCGCGCGCTCCAGGCCCTGATGGTGGCGCTGTTCTTCGCCCAGCAACCCGCCGAGGCGCTGGAAGTCGGCGAACGGGCGGTGGCGCTGAACCCGAATGATACCGAGCTTCTCGGCGAGTTCGGAACCCGGGTGGGCCAGGTGGGCGCCTGGCAGCGCGGCGCCGAGCTGCTGGAACAGGCGCTCACCCGCAACCGGGGCCATTCCGGCTATTACAGCGGAACGTTGGCGGTCTACGCCTACATGCAGCGCGACTACGCCCGCGCCGAAAGCCTGATCCGGCAGGCGGCGCTGGACAAGTTCCCGCTCTACCATTTCGTCGCCGCCGTGATCTGTGCCCAGCTCGGCAAGGCGACGGAAGCCGCCGAGGCCCGTGACGCGTTCCTGCGCATGCGCCCGACCATCTTCGAGCACTGGGACGACGAGATGGCCAAGCGGAACTATCGGCCGGAGGACGCGGCCCATTTTGCCGAAGGAGCCCGCAAGGCCGGCTTCCCCGTTCCTGCTCGGACGGCTGCGGAGATGGCCCTCCAGGCGGCCACTCACCAGCGCTGACCGTCGCCACCACCACGTAAATTACACGATGCTACAGGCGCGAATACTCCGCCGTTGCTACCTTCCGGGCAGTGCGCATGGCGATTCCGAGGTTTTCACCCACGGATTTCGTTGGGGCGAGGAGCCGCAGGTCGGGACCGTCCGCCGTGCCGGGTAAGTGTCGCGCGGTTCCCAGACCCCCCACGCAACGGAGATGTGTCATGACGATGAAGCTGACCCGCCGCCAAGCTGCGGGCGGTGCCTTGAGCCTGCTTGCCGGGACCACGATGAGCACCATCAGTGAGGCCCATCTGGGCGAGTTGTTGGGCATCGACGAAGGGCTTGAGGACTTCTGGCTGGCAACAGATGCCTACATCTATGGCTATCCGCTGGTCACCATGGAGATGACGCGCCGGGTCATCACCAACGTGGCCGCCCCCGAGGGCACCCGGGCCCCAATGGGTCAGATCATCAAGCTCCGGCACTATCCAGATGCCGCGTTCCGCGACGTGACCGCGCCCAACGCCGACACGCTCTACACGACGGCGTTCTTCGATGTCGGCAAGGAGCCCTGGGTGTTGAGCCTGCCGGACATGAAGGACCGCTACTTCCTCATGCCGATGCTGGACGGCTGGACGACGGTGTTCCAGGTTCCCGGCAAGCGCACCACGGGCACCGCTGCCCAGACCTATGCCATCACCGGCCCTGGCTGGAGCGGCACGCTTCCGGCGGGCGTCAAGGAGTACAAGGCGCCGACCAACATCGTCTGGCTGCTCGGCCGCATCTACTGCACCGGCACGCCGGAGGATTACGCCGAGGTGCACGCGCTCCAGGATCAGGTCAAGCTGGTGCCTCTCAGCGCCTACGGCAAGCCGTACACGCCGCCAGCCGGTAAGGTCGACCCATCGATCGACATGAAGACCGCCGTGCGCGATCAGGTGAATCGCATGGACGCGGTCGCGTACTTCACCCTGCTGGCGGAGTTGATGAAGACGAACCCGCCGTCGGCGGCGGATGCCCCTGCGCTGGCGAAGTTCGCCAAGATCGGGCTCGTGGCTGGACAGGACTTCGATGCCAGCAAGCTTCGTGCCGACTTCGCCAAGCGTATCCCGGAGATCGCCAACGACCGGATCATGATCCAGTTCAAGATCAACAAGGATGTCCATGACATCGATGGCTGGGGCTTCACGACAAAAACTGGGATCTACGGCACTGACTACCTGATGCGGGCCCTCATCACGGCGATCGGGCTTGGGGCCAACCGCCCGCAGGACGCGGTTTATCCGACCTCGCAGAAGGACGGCGACGGAAGGGCCTATGACGGAGCCAACAAGTACGTCATGCGCTTTGCCAAGGGCCAGTTGCCGCCGGTCGAAGGCTTTTGGTCGCTGACGATGTATGATGGCGGCTACTTCTTCGTGCCCAACCCGCTCAATCGCTATTCAATCAGCGCGCGCCAGAACCTGAAAGCCAATCCGGACGGTTCGATCGACCTCTACATCCAGAAGGACTCGCCCGGGGCGGACAAGGAGGCGAACTGGCTGCCCGCTCCAGCCGGCAAGTTCATCCTTATGCTGCGGATGTACTGGCCGGACGAGACCAACCCGTCGATCATCGACGGCACCTGGACGATCCCGCCGGTCCGAAAGGTGACAGATCGGGCGTAGCCACCCACGGGCCCTATCGCACGCAACAGCGAAGATCTGCTTTCCCCGCAGAGACCTACGAGCAGATGGGGTACCAGTTCGAGAGCCCGAGCCTCCGCAACAGCTTTCTCTCTGGAGCCAAGGAGTTGCGGGATGGTGTGGTCGCCGTAACGGCAGCGAAAGCGGGAAGTCCGGACTTTGTGCGCGGCACCAGCACCGAACTGTTCCTCAACTACCTCGGGATCCAGATGGACAGCCGCAAGGCCGAGGGCATGAAGTTCAAGATCAATCTCTCGACACCAGATAATGGCGAGAAGTTCGTGGTCGAGCTGAGCAACGCCACTCTGACAACAATCGCCGGATATCAGGCGAACGACGCCAACCTAACGCTCACGATTGACCGCCGTGAGTTGGAGGACGTGATGATCGGCGCAACCAAGCTGGCCGACAAGATCGCTGCCGGCAAGGCAAAAATGGAAGGCAATCCGCAAGTGCTTACGCAACTCTCCCCGACGACGGCGTTCGACAACTGGTTCGAGGTTCTGCCGGGCACAAAGAACGGGTCGGCCATGTCCCAGAAGCCCGAACTTCTTCAGGACGACGCAACCTACTACGCAGGATCGTGGAAGGCTTAATAGATCGGCCGTGTCATTCCGCGTTACCGTCCGGGGTCGTAGAGCGTCGAGCAGCGCTGAATGGCGCTGCTCGACCTCGACGATCTCCGGCATGATCTGATCGTGTGTGCTCCGGTTCGTACCGTCGAGAGCAATTCCGCCTAGGACGGCCGCGATGGTGATGAAGAGCCCCTTGGATCAGGTGCAGAGGAAGCGGAAGATTATGGCGACAAGCACGAGACCTCCGCCAGCCGTTGCAATCTGCGCCACATCGGAAGCTGACGAGGGATTCCTCTGGCCGAATTGCCGGCACGGCGTCGCCGGACAATGCTTAGGCTTCTCGGGAGGGATGATCGATGATGAACGGTCCTATGTCGTCGCAAGGTTCTGGTTCACTCGTGGGCTAGGAAGGCACCGACAGTCGTTGCCGTCCCGGGGCTTACGTGCTGCTGGCGTTTGTGGAGTTGCCCTCGGCTTGGTTGCGACCCAGGGTTTGCCGACGTCGCTGTGGGACACGGTAGCTCTAAGGCAGTATTCGATGATCATCTTGGTTCTGCATGCTGCTATCGACGGCTGACTTGACCTTAGGTGCAGCCTCGGCTGCTATGGGACCGCCGGGGGGCACTGGATCAGCAATTTCAGGGGGAATGATGGGCTACCTTGCAAAATGTCTGACACGTGGCGTCATGGTTCCGGTTGGCCTCCTTGCTGGGAGCGCAGGCAACTCACTCGCCGCGGACCTGGGGCCACCGCCTCCGGCTCCCGTGATCGACACGGCCGTTCAGCCGGCCTGGACCTTCCGCTTCACGCCCTATGGCTGGCTCACCGCATGGAATGGCACCCAGACCGTGCGTGGGCGCTCCGTGAAGGTCGATGCCAGCTTCATCGACATCGTCGAGAAGAGCGACACCCTCGTCGCCCTGATGGGAGACTTCGAGGCCCGCTTCGGCCGCTTCGCTCTCCTGGGCGACGTGGTTTGGAGCAGGGTCGGCGCGGATCGCAGCAACATCCGCAGCCGCACACTGGCACCCGGCGTGACGGGAACGCTCGCCACCTCCCTCGGCTTGGATGTGGAGATGGTCATCGCCGAGTTCGGCGTCGCCTACGAGGTTGCTCGCTCGGGTCCGCTAGCCTTCGATATCCTAGGCGGAGCCCGGTACTGGTATCAGGAGGCGGATCTTTCGCTTGCTGTCACCGCGGCGGTCGACATTGGCGACCTCCAGGTGGCAGGTGCCCGGGCGTTCGCCCGGTCCGGTTCCGTCGATTGGCTTGATCCTATCGTAGGGGCACGGGTGCGCTACACCATGGCACCGGGGCATGAGCTGTTCCTGCGTGGCGACATCGGCGGTCTCGGCGTCGGAAGCGACTTCTCCTGGCAGGCCATTGGTGCCTACGGGTTCGAGCTCGGCACCTACCAGGGCATCACCTTTTCCGGTGTGATCGGCTACCGGGCGCTGTCTGTCGACTATGCCCAAGGTGAGGGCCGGCGGCGCTACGAGTTCGACATGATCCAGCACGGGCCAATCCTCGGCCTGAGCATGCGGTTCTGACGCGGGAGGCGCGGGAATGCAGGTCGTTCAAGAGGGCGATGGGAGAACCGGGTGCCCTTCCGCTTCGCAGGGGTTGCAGCCCTCGCATTTGGAATGCGTGTCGTTTGGCGTGGCTTGGCCGCGCACGCGCGTTCGGATGCTGTCCGTTGCCCTACTGGCGCTTGCCGTCAGCGGATGCGTCTCGACAGCCGACGAGACGCATTCTCCGGCAACAGCCCGATTGCTCCTGCCGCCTTTGAGCGCGAGCGCCTGATCGGACGGTGGGGTGTAGCGTCGTTCCACGACGAGAAGGACCGGCGGCGCACCGAGGCCGAGGCAAGGGCCCAATGCGGCCAGGCCTATGCCGTATCGAGGGGGCCGACGAACGCCGGCAGATGATGAGGAGCGGCAGGATCGAGAGAAGTAGGCATAGGGTTCGCCCTTCCAGAGACTCATGCCTCCGACAGTTTGTTGCGGATCGCATAGCGGATCAGCGCTGCGGTCGTGTCGAGGTTGAGCTTGCTCATGGCCGTGGCGCGATGGGTCTCGACCGTCTTAGTGCTGATGCTGAGGATGTTGGCGATCTGCTTGTTGGTCTTGCCCTCGGCAATGAGCTGCACCACGGCCTTCTCGCGGGAACTGAGTGCCGACTGGTCTGCAATGCCCTTCGACAAGTAGGTTTCAAGCAAGGCCTCAGAGACCTTGCCGGTGAAGAAGGGCCTGTGGGCGGCCAGGCTCTCGACCGCCGAGATCAGGAGCTGCCTGGCGTCGGACTTAAGCAGGAAGCCGCGCGCGCCCGCCTCGAGCACGTCCCGGACCAAGCTGTCGGTGTCGTGCATGGTGAAGATCAGAACTTCAATACCAGGAACGCGACTGCGGATCTGCCGCGTGGCCTCGACCCCATTCACCAGCGGAAGGGCGTAGTCGAGGACCACGACATCGGGCCGGAGGGCTGAGGCCTGATCGATGGCCTGCTTCCCGTCCCGAGCCTCGCCAACCACCTTCCAACCTTCGTGCTCCTCCAGAATTGTGCGAACGCCGGAGCGGACGACGTCGTGATCGTCGGCGATCAGGATGCGCATCATCGCGAGACGTCCTCCGTCGACCCGATGCCAGCGGCGGTTCCGGTGAGCCCGAGTTCCTTGGTAGCATACACACGTTAGTCGTGAGGCCCACCTGCGCAAAACCCTGAAAGTGATGGAGGCAGACCCTGAATGTTCAAATGAGTGTGTCGCCATCCACCTCGGCGGGACGCGATCGCCATGGCATCCGCAATCGACTGGCAGATGGCAATGTAAGGCGAGCTCCGCGGACCGGGACCATCGCGAGAATGCTGGTGCCCTTCCGACCTGTCCAAATCCTCAGGCTGCCGCCGAACTGCTCGAGGCGGGCTCGCATGCCTGCAACACCGACACCGAGCCGGATCGGTCCATCGGATCGGGCCGAGCCACCCATGCCATGCCCATTGTCACGAATGCGGACGATGAACCGACCGGACAGAATGCGGGCCGTGACGGACACTCTTGTGGCATTGGCATGGCGATGCACGTTGGTGAGCGCCTCCTGCACCACGCGCAGGATGGCCCGCTGGAGTTCCGGCGACAGGTCATCGACCTCTTCCGGGATGCGGATCCGGGCGACGAGGCCCGTACGTCCGGCAAAGCCCTCGGCAAAGTCCCGCAACGTGGCCTGAAGGCCGTCTTGCATCAGGTTGGGCGGATGCAGCAGATAGGTGAAGATGCGCAATTCTCTCAGCGCCTCGCCGAGTTGCCTCTCAATCTCCGCGAACGCTGAACGGGATGCCGGAGTGGCCACAACCGCTCCCTGAAGTCCAGCGAGTCCGAGGTTTGCCGCCACCAGGTGCTGAGCCGTCGAGTCGTGCAGTTCGCGGGCAATGCGTTGCCGCTCCTCTTCCTGGAGGGCAAGCAACTGCCCGGACAGTTCGTTAACCTGCTTCTTCGCGCCGGTGACCTGATCGGACAGTGTCCGGAGCGGCTGCTCGACCTGTCGGGCCGTGAACCAGGCGGCGATCCCGCCAGCGAGCAGAAGGAGAGATGCAGGCCCGGCCATCCGCCACAGGGCGGCGGTGACAGGGGCATTGAGATCAGCCAGCGGCACCGCGACCACAGTCGTCCAATTCGTGGTGCCCGAGCGGCGGAAGGCGACGAGGACCGGGATACCACGGTCATCCCTAGCCTCGACGGTTCCCGTGATCGTGCTGTCCGGTCCGGCGTCGGCAAGGCGGGTGGCCAGGGCTGCAGGGGCCGGCAAGTCGGATCCTTTGTGACCGTCCCTGTCGGCAACGATCGGCTGGAGCTTGCGGTCGTAAAGTCCTTTCATCCAACCGGCAGGCCGTGTCTGGTCGTCGAGGATCACTCCCAGCCGCGCCTCCGTCAGGGCGATGGTAAGATGGCCGTTCATCTGCCCGTCCGGATCATCGAGCCGGAGACTGAGCGCTACGACGATTTTGCCCTTCAAGGGGGCCAGCATCCGGCCGGAGACGGTCCATCTCCGATCCCGGATTCGATCGAGCTGCTCCTGATGGTTCGGGAAATCAACATGCCTGGGGAGCGGCGCACCGAACGGTCGCAAGGTGTTGGCGACCTGCCGCTCAAGGTCGTTGAGAACCAGCCACGAGCCTTCCGGAACAGGGGTTACTTTAAGCTGGTCGTAGAAGGCCCTGATATCGCCCGCGAGGAGCGCGGGGGACTTGGACAGACCCTTGAGGAGATAATTGACCGCGGCGACCTCCTGGTCGAAGCCGAAGGAGAGCGCCTTGGCCGCCTCCGTGGCACGGTGCTCGATTGCGTGTCGATCGTCGGCCGCGCGGGAAAGCAACAGGGCCGCGGCGATGAGGCACGCCGCAAGGGCGGTGACCATGAAGGTCAGCACGATCCGCCGCCGCAGGCGGGGTGGCAGGCCCGTGAGGGATCGCGCAACTACCGGGACGGTGCCATGGCTCATGACGGCGGTTTCCGGCCGCAAAAGGCAACGCAACGGGACCGGGGTCGCGACGAGCCCTCGTCCGATGACGTAAGGTAACTCATGAGCCGTTTTCTGTCGACATTGCACCGGTGTGAACACGAAAGCCATACCCGACGACGTCCGATCTGGCGGCGTTCCGGCCGAAAATCAGGGTCTGCCTCCATCAATTTCAGGATAGACCCTGATAGCCTGATGACCGGGCGCTGAACGATACTGCTGTCTGCCAGGACGGGAGCAACACCCATGTCACAGGCTAGGCTCCGGTATGATCAGGATCACGAGCTAAAGGATCATTCGGACACCAACATGATCCGGATCCCCGGCGGAACGTTTCGCATGGGTTCAGACAGGCATTATCCGGAAGAGGCGCCGGTCCACCGCGTCACCGTCGACGCGTTCTGGATCGATCGCACGCCGGTCACCAACCGCCAGTTCCGCGACTTCGTCCGCGCCACCGGGCATGTCACGTTCGCCGAGAGGCGCCCTGATCCGAAGGATTATCCCGGCGCCCTGCCGCACATGGTCTTCGCGGGCTCGCTTGTCTTCTCGCCACCCGGTCATCCGGTCGATCTCCGAAACTGGGCTCAGTGGTGGACCCTGCTCAAGGGTGCCAACTGGCGTCATCCCTACGGCCCGGGCTCGTCGATCAAGAGGCTGGACGATCATCCGGTCGTGCACGTCGCCTATGCCGATGCGCTGGCGTATGCGCATTGGGCTGGCAAGGACCTGCCGACAGAGGCTGAGTGGGAGTTCGCCGCTCGTGGTGGACTCGATGGCGCCGAGTTCGCCTGGGGCGACGAACTCGCGCCCGGCGGACGGCAAATGGCGAACACGTGGCAGGGCGCATTTCCATTCCAGAACACGCGTTTGGACGGCTTCGAGCGCACCTCTCCTGTCACCGCCTTCGCGCCCAACGGCTATGGCCTTTACGACATGATCGGCAACGTCTGGGAATGGACCAGCGACTTCTACACGCCAAAGCATCCGGCCGACGCGGCCAAGGCCTGCTGCATCCCAGAGAACCCGCGCGGCGGGCGGGAGGATCAGAGCTATGACCCGTGCCAGCCGCAAACGCCCATTCCGCGCCGGGTCCTGAAGGGCGGCTCGCATCTATGCGCGCCCAACTACTGCCGCCGCTACCGCCCGGCGGCGCGTCACCCGCAGCCAGTCGATACCTCGACGAGCCATGTCGGCTTCCGCTGCATCATCAGAGAGAGGAAGATCCCATGACCAGTGATCGTGCGTCCTCCCAAGCTCCCGGCGGACGGTTCCGCGTTCGGCACATGCGGGCCAAGGCTGCTCTGACCGGAGCCACGGCGCTGGTCTCGGTCGGGATGGCCGTCCCGACCTTCGCCCAAGCCCCGTCGCAGAAGCCCAACATCGTGCTGATCGTCTCCGACGACACGGGCTACGGCGATCTTGGTCCTTACGGCGGTGGCGCAGGCCGCGGCATGCCCACTCCCAACATCGACCGGCTTGCCAATGAGGGCATGACGTTCTTCTCGTTCTATGCCCAGCCGAGCTGCACCCCGGGCCGGGCTGCGATGCAGACGGGACGCATCCCGAACCGCAGCGGCATGACCACCGTGGCCTTCCAAGGCCAGGGGGGCGGCCTACCGGCGGCCGAGTGGACCCTGGGCTCCGTGCTCAAGCAGGCCGGATACCGGACCTTCTTCACTGGCAAGTGGCACCTCGGTGAGGCCGACTATGCGCTGCCCAATGCCCAGGGCTATGACGAGATGAAGTATTGCGGCCTCTATCATCTCAACGCCTATACCTATGCCGACCCGACCTGGTTCCCGGACATGCCTCCGGAGCTGCGGGAGACGTTCCAGCGGGTGACGAAAGGCGCGCTGTCAGGCAATGCCGGGCAGCCGGCGCGGGAGGAGTTCAAGGTCAACGGCCAGTATGTGAACACACCCGTGATCAACGGCAAGGAAGGCGTGGTCGGGATCCCATTCTTCGACGAGTACGTCGAGAAGGCCTCGCTCGATTACCTCGACCGGGCCGCGCAATCCCGCGAGCCGTTCTTCATGAGCATCAACTTCATGAAGGTGCATCAGCCCAACATGCCTGCGCCGGAGTACGAGCACAAGTCGCTGTCCAAGAGCAAGTACGCCGACTCGGTGGTCGAGCTCGACGCTCGGATCGGGCGCATTATGGACAAGATCCGGCAGGTCGGCGGCAACAACACGCTCGTCTTTTACACCACGGACAACGGCGCCTGGCAGGATGTCTATCCCGATGCTGGCTACACCCCGTTCCGCGGCACCAAGGGCACCCTACGTGAGGGCGGCAACCGTGTGCCGGCGATGGCATGGTGGCCCGGCAGGATCGCGCCCGACACCAAGAACCATGAGATCCTTGGCGGCCTCGACCTGATGGCGACGTTCGCGTCGGTTGCGGGCACGAAGCTGCCCGAGAAGGATCGCGAAGGTCAGCCGATTATCTTCGACAGTTACGACATGACACCGGTGCTGTTCGGGACAGGCCAATCATCGCGGAAGTCATGGTTCTATTTCACCGAGAACGAACTCTCGCCTGGTGCGGTTCGCGTCAACAACTACAAGTTCCTGTTCAATCTGCGCGGTGATGATGGCGCCTCCACCGGTGGTCTCGCGGTCGACACCAACCTCGGCTGGAAAGGGGCGAGCAAGTACGTCGCCACGGTCCCGCAGGTGTTTGACCTCTTCCAGGATCCTCAGGAGCGCTACGACATCTTCATGAACAACTTCACGGAACGCACCTGGATGGGCGTGGTCATGGAGCAGGAACTCAAGAAAGTGATGAAGACCTATGTCGAGTATCCGCCGCGGAAAGTGCAGAGCTACGGCTACACCGGCCCGATCACGCTCTCCGACTACGAGCGCTTGCAGACCGTCCGCGAGGTGCTCGCCAAGGAAGGCGTCAACGTGCCGATGCCTACAGGAAACTGACTTGACCGGGGAGGATCATGTCTCACATAGCCCTCCCCTCATTGCGGCCCGAGCGGAGGAACTCCCGTTCAGGGATTGGTTCGGCCCGATGCGCCTTTACCCGTCCCGTGCATCGGGTGAGCCGTTCACAAGCTGGAGGACCGACAATGTACCGTGTCATTTTGCTCACCGTTCTCCTCGGTCTGGTGACGGCCACGGCTAGTCACGCTCAGAACCAGAATGCGACGCCCGCACCACGCAGGAATGAGATCACGATCCCATCGGAAAGGACCCTCGAGCGGGACGCCGTGACTTCGCCGAAGAACGAGTTCTCGACGGACGACGCGACCGCCAACCGGCAGATGGAACGGCAAAACAGGCGGATTGACCGTGAGCTGAAGGAGGAGATCTGCACCGATTGCTGAAGGAGGATCCAGGTCGACAACCGAGGAGGGACCGGTGATGAGAACGCTACGGTCATCGAATGCCTTCACCTTGCTTGCAACCGCAGCGACGGTGCAGGTTGAACTATCGGCGTCGCAGCAAACGCGCGGTGCGGACCGCCAGCTTGTCATGACGGAAGGCGCCGTCGTCATCGATACCTGACCCTCCACCTATGCCGGTTTCGTCAGGAGCGGCGCGGAATGCACGTTCGACCAGTTCCCGGAGCCGGCATAGGTGCCGATTTCCAACGTCCTGCAGTGCTTTATCGGTTACCGGTGCAAGGACGGGTCCGACGAATTCTGACGCAGCGCTCGCGTCAGCTCATTGACGGAATAGTGAAACGGGAGGCACACATGCGAATTCGCCTGTCCTGGCTTGGCGCCCTTGCCCTGGTGGCAACCTGGATTTCAGTCGCTGTCGCCCAGACGGACCCGCTGCCCTCGTGGAACGACGGTCCCGCGAAGCAGGCGATCGTCGCCTTCGTGACGGACGTAACCCGGGAAGGATCGCCCGACTTCGTTCCGCCAGCGGAGCGGATCGCCACGTTCGACAATGACGGCACGCTGTGGGTCGAGCAGCCAATCTACGTACAGTTCGCCTACGCGCTCGATCGGGTCAAGGCGCTGACGCCGCAGCATCCGGAATGGAAGGACACGCAGCCGTTCAAGGCGGTCCTCGAAGGCGACATGACAGCGCTCGCCGCGGCTGGTGAGAAAGGAGCGGTTGAGATCGTCGCCGCGACGCATGCCGGCATGACGCCGGAGGAATTCCGGCAAACAGTCACGGAGTGGCTCTCGACCGCCAGGCACCCACGCTTCGGCCGCCGCTACGACGAGCTCGTGTACCAGCCCATGCTGGAAGTGCTGACCTATCTGCGAGCGAACGGGTTCAAGACATACATCACGTCCGGCGGGGGAGCCGAATTCATTCGGGCGTTCGCCGAGGAGCGCTATGGCATCCCGCCTGAACAGGTCATCGGCTCCCGCATCATCACGAAGTTCGAGCACCGGGACGGCAGACCGATCCTATTCCGCCTTCCCCAAGTCGACTTCATCGACGACGGCCCAGGAAAGCCGGTCGGTATCAACCAGGGGATCGGTCGTCGGCCTGTGGCGGCCTTCGGGAACTCGGACGGCGATCTCGAGATGCTGCAATGGACGACCGAGGCCGGCAAGCGCAGACTTGGTCTTGTCGTGCACCACACCGACGCGGAGCGCGAATACGCCTACGACCGCCAGTCGCGCGTGGGCAAACTCGATAAGGCGCTCGATACCGCGACGGTAGACCGATGGACTATCGTCGACATGAAACGGGACTGGAAGACCGTCTTCCCGGTCAGGCCATAGCGTCTGGAGATCGGTGAACGACGGCAAAGAGTCCGATGCGGCCCTTAGCCAATCCGCAGATTGAGGTGGCGACTTGGCCAGCGGCATCCTCCTCCAAGCCCAGAGGGGCTTTACGGAACCACAGCGAAGAATAGGAACGCGGCGAAGATCACCAAGTGGACTGCACCTTGGAGCACCGTAGTCCGGCCTGTGCCCAACGTGATTACGCCAATGAGAAGCGTCAGCGCCAGCAGGAGCCGATCCTTCTCGCCAAGTCCAAGCTCTAGCGGTTGGCCAAGCAGGATCGAGACGGCAGCCACCGCGGGGATTGTCAGGCCAATAGCTGCAAGGGCCGATCCGAGCGCCAGATTCAGGCTGGTCTGCAAGCGGTTTGCCTGGGCTGCCCTGAGAGCTGCCACGCATTCGGGCAGGAGCACTACGGCCGCGATCACTATCCCCAACACGGCTTCGGGCATGCCGAGCCGATCCAGTCCCGCTTCAAGCGTCGGCGACAGGGCTTTGGCGAGCGCCACTACGGCCACGAGGGCGACGAGCAGCATGCCGGCGCTGACGGCCGCTGCCCTGTTAGATGGCGGCGGCGCATGGGCGTCTTCGTTGTCGCTCTCGACCGGGAGAAAGTAGTCGCGGTGCCGCACGGTCTGAATGAAGACGAAAGCGCCGTAGAGGACCAGTGAGGCGGCCCCGGCAAAGACAAGCTGCCACGTGCTGAAAAGCGGGCCAATCTCGCTCGTCGCGACGTTCGGCAGAACAAGCGTGAGGGTGGTGAGCGCCACCAGGATGGCCAAGGCGGCGCTGGCGCCGTGGATCGTGAATCCTTGTTCATGATGACGTGCGCCACCCCAGAGAAGGCACAGGCCGACGACGCCGTTCATCACGATCATAACCCCCGAAAAGACCGTGTTCCGGGCCAGGCCGGCCTTCTCTCCGGGTGCCGCGATCATGAGGGAGACGATCAGCGCCACCTCGATCACAGTCACGGCCACAGCCAGCACCAGCGTGCCGAATGGCTCGCCCGTCCGGTGAGCAACGACCTCGGCGTGGTACACGGCCGCGAACACGGTGGCGACAAGCACGGCTCCAGCCGCGGCGGCCATCAGGCCACCCATGCCCATGAGGAGCACCGTCAGGAGGGTGACCCAAGCCACGACGGGCCATGTCCACGCCCACCAAGGCATCCGCTCCGCTGCCATGCCGAAACCAGCCTCGCTTGTTCTCCCGGGGACGTTAGCATGACGTTAGCGGCTACCGGAAGTGAGGCAATGGCACATTTGCCCCTGCCTCCTCGCCCGTGTCTCGGGCGACAACTAACATGGCCTGCCGAACGCAATGTGACAATTCTGGAAAACACAGACCGTATAGACGACAAGTCTGTCTCTCATGCAAAGCGTCGCCGTGACCAGACTAAGAGGCCTTCGCTTGCTCGGCTATCACTCGGCTGGTCGATTGGAAGGTCCGTTCAGAGTCAATGAGTAACGAACAGCAGAGAAAGTAAAGGTCGGCTTATCGCCTTTGAGCGGATCAAAACGTTCGTTCCGAAATGTGCCGATTTCTGGGTGAGCAGCATATAGGATGTTTGGCCTCATCTGGCCCGCTGATGCTAGAAATAGACCGATGAAGTAGGGCAAGGGAGTTCTTCAACAAAATCTGCCAGCTGGAGACATTTGCGCAGGATTCAAAATTCCATCTCTGCTCCGCCCGTAGAGGCGATACCTCTATTCTGCAGCCGATTCTTCGGAGCTGATACGTTCAATCACGTGCTGTGCGACGGCCGGTGCGGTCTCCTCGCCGCCTGAGACCTGAACCGTCGGGGTCGCAAACTGGATGTCGTTCTCGTCGAAAGCCTGCTTGATGCGGGCGAAGGCCTTGCGCCGGATCACGAACTGCTCGCGAGGCCTAGATGCCATCTTGCAGCGGATCTGGACAGCACAGTCGCCGAACTGCTCGACTCCCTGCATCTTCAGCGGCTCAATGATATGCCGCGCGTACTCGGAATCCTGCGCCAATTCCTGGCCGATCTTCTTGATCAGCTTGCGGGCCTTCTCCAGGTCGGTGTCGTGTGTGATGTTGATCTGGAACTTGTCGATGGCCCAGTCGGCGGCTCATGTTTTGAACCGCCCCAAGTTGGCCGAACGGCACCGTGTAGACCGGCCCGCGATGGTGTCGCAGCTTCACGGAGCGCAAGGACAAAAACTCGACAGTCCACTTGTAGGAGCCGCTCTTGATGTACTCGCCATTCCGGAAGGCGTCGTCGAGCAGGAAGAGTGCCGGGTACTTGGGCCTGAACCGGTCCACGTCATGGAATTCTCCTTTGCGCTCTATCTAACCTCAAGCTGGCGATGGATGACATCGAGGAATGACCTGAGAAAATCGGGTCATTCCGCTCATTCCAGACCCTCACGTGAAGCGGCGGGTGACCGGCAGAAACTCCACGACTTCCGGATGCCATCTCAGGTGTTCACCCGATTTTGCTTTTCCGCCGCGGGGCTAAACTCTCTCCGAAACAGAAGCGCCCATGAGGGCCCGTCCAAGTCAGAGAACCCGCACACGGGAGACCCGCCATGAGAGTGGCCATGCTGGCTGCTGTTTTCGCGTTCACTGTGCCATGGCTGTCTCCGGTAGAGGCCGCTCCGGTCACCCCCTTTGAGCCGGTCGCCTACCTCATGAAAGGCCAAGTTGACTGGGCTCAACCGCGCCGAGGCGGTGAGGTCCGTCGCGGGTATCGCCCATACCCGTACCGTCCTGTGACACCTGTTGTGGTGGCGCCGGGATGACGCCGCCCCGCCGTGTATTGGTGGCGCACTGGCGCAGCCATTGCCTCAGGCGCGGCGGTGGGCCTTCGTGACAGCGGCCGCCACAGCTTACGTCAACAGCCGCCCGCCGGCCCACGGCTAATGCTGGTACTACACAACCCACAGCGGACCCAGGGCGTCTGGACCTCTGCCCGCGCTGACAAAAAGGAAGACATCATGGACCTGCACAACAGCCAGAACATCCACCGGTGCGTGGCCGAGGGCATCGGCACCTTCTGGCTCACCTTCGCCG
>NZ_JADQDN010000011.1 GCF_015694425.1 Microvirga terrestris | reverse complement strand
AAGGAGATCGAGGGCGCGATCCAGCGCCTGGCCCAGATGGCGCGCGCCGCGGGCATTCACGTGATCCTGGCGACGCAACGGCCCAGCGTGGACGTGATCACCGGCACGATCAAGGCGAACTTCCCGACCCGGATCTCGTTCCAGGTCACGTCGAAGATCGACAGCCGCACGATCTTAGGGGAAATGGGCGCCGAGCAGCTCTTAGGGCAAGGCGACATGCTGTACATGGCGGGCGGCGGGCGGATCACCCGCGTGCACGGGCCGTTCTGCTCGGACGAGGAGGTGGAGAAGGTGGTGGCGCACCTCAAGCGCCAGGGCCGGCCGCAATATCTCGAGGCGGTCACGGCCGACGAGGACGAGGGCACCCCGCCTGACACGCCGGTGTTCGACCAGGGCGAGTTCGGGGCGCCCAGTGGCGACCTGTACGACCAGGCGGTGGCGGTGGTGTTGCGGGACAAGAAGGCGTCCACGTCCTACATCCAGCGCCGCCTTCAGATCGGCTACAACCGGGCCGCCTCGCTCATGGAGCGCATGGAACAGGAGGGCATCGTCGGACCAGCCAACCACGCCGGAAAAAGGGAGATTCTAGTGACCCACCTGGATATGGACGACTGATCTGGCGAAGGAATGGAATTAAAAGAAAAGGCGGCTCTCGTGAGCCGCCTTTCTGATTTCTGAGGATATTGCCCGATCACTCGATGACCTGGACCACCGTCCGGGTTTGCGGGTCGACCAGCACGGTCTGGTCGTTCACGACCGTGTAACTGTAGTTGTTTCGCAGGCCGACGGTCGGCGCGACGGGATAGAGCCTGACGCGGGGCGGCAGGGGCTGGCCGACGACTACCTCGTCGGAGACGCGGATCGAGGGGCGGCGCTCGGCGACCACATAGCTGCGGACGCGGGTCGATTCTTCAGCGCTGAGAACGCCGCCTACCGCAGCACCGGCGACACCGCCGACCACCGCGCCGACTGGGCCACCGACGATGGCACCTGTGACGGCGCCGCCTGCGGCGCCTGCAGTCGTGCCGCTCTGGCAGGCAGCAAGGGGAAGAGCCAGAAGAGTCAGAACGGCAGTCGAGCTTAGGACATGATTGCGCATGACGGATTCCTTTCCGAGTAGCACCATGCGAACGCGGAAAAGCTTAGCTGGTTCCCTTTGGGGGATGCGGATAGGTTCCGAGAGTGAAAGCTGTGTAGTCTTGGCGTGCGTCCTTGCCGTTTCCGTTCATGGGTGCATCTGTCATGTCAGACGTGGCCGTAGATCAAGGAGGGCATCATGGCGGAACGCTCCAAAGTTGCGATTGTGACGGGCGCAGGAACCGGTGTAGGCAGAGCCATTTGCGAAGGGCTCGTGAGAGCCGGCTATTCCGTCGTCATGGCAGGACGCCGCCGGGAAGCTCTCGAAGATGCGGCGCGGGAGATCGGCGCAGAGGATCACTCCGTCCTCATCGCTCCAACCGACGTGACGGATCCTGCCTCCGTCGCAGCGCTCTTTGCTGCCACAAAGCGGTCCTTCGGCCGGCTCGATCTCCTCGTCAACAACGCAGGCATCGGTTCGCCGGCCGTGCCCTTGGAGGAAATCCCCTTCGAGCAGTGGCAGACGGTGGTGGCCACGAACCTTACGGGCACGTTCCTCTGCACGCAGGAGGCCTTCCGGATGATGAAGGACCAAAGTCCGCGAGGCGGGCGGATCATCAATAACGGGTCGGTCTCGGCCTATGCCCCGCGCCCGCTCTCAGCCCCCTATACGGCAACGAAGCATGCGGTCCTCGGGCTCACGAAGTCGACCTCCCTAGATGGTCGCGCCTACGATATCGCCTGCGGTCAGATTGATATCGGCAACGCGGCAACCGACATGACCGCGAGAATGACCGAAGGCGTCCTGCAGCCGAACGGCACTGTGGCACCGGAACCGAGGATAGACCCCAAACACGTCGCAGATGCGGTGGTCTACATGGCCGACTTGCCGCTTGACGCCAATGTTCTCACCATGACCATCATGGCGACCAAGATGCCGTTCGTCGGGCGCGGGTGAGACACATTGCCGTGACCACAAGGGTTCCGTCTAGGATGTAAGCTCGGCCGCCCCATCTCTTCATTATGGCCTGTCTCAAAGAGCCGCGATGTACGGCTTCCGTTCATCTGGACATAGGCAGGGTCCGCTCCGGCAGCGGAGGCGCAGGCCGCTTGTCTAACCGATGATCTTTTCATGGGGTGAATGATCCGATGATGGCGGCGGAATGAGCGCAATCCTCGTCAAGATTTTCGCGACGGCTCTGACCTTAAGCCAGGTTCTCGTCAGTCCGGAGACGGTCAAGACGAGCTTCGATCCTGTTCGGGATCAGGGCGCTGTGTCTGAGATCCTCAAGAGCGGCTGCACCCACATGCGCCGTGCCTTCGACATCGAGGACATCAATCTCGATGATCTCATCGCGACAGCTATGGACGACCCTCAGGGTATCACGGGGGATCTGAAGGTGCTGCAGGGGTTGAGCTTCAACGATCTGCACGCGAGCTACCGTCAGTTCTGCAAGGCCGAGACGGTCGAACCCGCGCCGGTCGATCTCGGCGAGGTGATCTCCTATTACAATGCCGCCGTAGCCGGACTGCCCGATGCGGGGAAGCTCAAGGGCCTGAAGTTGCCGGGCGTCAGCGTGGTCCTGGATGGAAGCGGCAAGCGCTTCGCCGAGGTCTTCGAACCCGACCACCGGCGCATTTGGGTGTCCTTGGCGGATATTCCGCAAAGCGTGCGGCAAGCCTTCGTGTCGGCAGAGGACAAGCGCTTCTATCAGCATCGAGGCGTCGACGAGCGCGGCGTGATCCGTGCCTTCATGGGCAACATGGCCAATCCCGGACGTCCGGCGGGCGGCTCGACCATCACGCAGCAGGTGGCGAAGAACCTGCTCGTGGGCGACGATGTCACGTATGACCGCAAGATGCGCGAGATGATCGTGGCCTCCCGCATCGAGCGGGTGCTCAGCAAGGCGGAAATCCTCGAGATCTACCTCAACTCGATCTATCTCGGCCGCTCGTCCTGGGGCATCGAGATGGCGGCGCAGAGCTATTTCGGGAAGAGCGTCAAGGCGCTTTCAGTGTCCGACGGAGCACTTCTGGCCGGATTGGCCAAGGGACCGAACTACTACAATCCCGATACGAAACCTGAGCGCGCCCAGGAGCGAATGGCCTATGTGCTGAGTCGCATGCAGGAGGACGGCTTCCTCAAGCCCGAACAGGTGCAGCAGGCAGTCGCCTCTCTCCCCAGCCGGGTGGCCCATGAGCGCACTAGACGGACGACGGGCTTCCATTTTGTCGACCACGTCGGTCGCGATGCCCGCACGCTTGCCGGCATTGAGAGCCTCACCACGGGCGGCTATACGGTGCGTACCACCATCAATGCGGCCCTGCAGAAGGGGACGGAAGCGGCACTTCAGGAAGGGCTCGCCCGCTATGAACTGAGCATCGGGCGGCAGCGCTACCAGGGACCGGAGGCCAACATCGCCGAGGCCGTGAAGACGCTTGAAGGCAGCAAGGATCCGGCAGCAGCCGCTCCGGCATGGAAACGCGCCTTAGAGGCGGTGCGCCTGCCGCTCTATGACGTGCACTGGCCCGCAGCCGTGGTGATCGAGAAGGGCAGGGATCGGAAAACAGGCGCTAACGTCCTGCGGGTGGGGCTTGCGGATGGGCGCGTTCTGCCGCTGAACGCCTGGGAGGTGGCTCGTCTGGAACTCAAGCTCTACGATGTGGTGCGTGTTCAGGTCGTCGAGCAGAAGGGCAAGGGCATAGTTCGCGCCGACCTGAGAACGCCGCCCTCTGTGCAGGGTGGAGCGGTCGTGCTGGAGAACCAGACCGGACGCATCCTCGCCATGACAGGCGGATTCTCCTATCCCTTGAGCCAGCTCAACCGGACAACGCAGACTCACCGTCAGCCGGGTTCCGTCTTCAAGCCGCTCACCTATCTCGCGGCTCTGTCGAAGGGTCTTCAGCCCAATACGCTCATCTGGGATGCCCCCGTGACCCTGCCGCCAGTCAGCGGTCAGGCGGGCGACTCTTGGAGCCCCAAAAACTTCGATGGCGGGCGATCGGGCATCATGACTTTGCGAAGAGCGCTCGAGAACTCGAAGAACCTGGTCACGGCGCACCTTCTCGACGGTGGTATCGAGGCCTCGCCGGAGAACAGCCTCAAGCGTGTCTGCGAACTTGCCATGGAGGCGCAGCTCTATCTGGAATGTACGCCGCATTATCCATTCGTGCTCGGTGCACAGCCGGTGCGGATGCTCGATCTGGCAGCCTTCTATGCGGCCATAGCCAATGAAGGCGCCATGCCGGTGCCTCATGCCATCGAGTCTGTCGAGGAAAGCGGACAGATCCTTTACAGCCGCAAGGCACGTCCGCTGACGCGTCTGGGATCTGCCGATGCTGCCTCCTTCTATCAGTTGAAGAGCATGCTTCAGGGTGTTCTCGAACGCGGCACCGCGCGTTCCCTGAAGGCGCTTGCTCCTTACGCTGGGGGTAAGACGGGAACCTCCGACAACGAGAACGATGCATGGTTCGTCGGCTTCACCAACGATGTCACGATTGCCGTGTGGGTCGGCCATGACAATGCCGACGGCAAGCGCCGCACGCTCGGTCGCGGCCAGACGGGTGGCAAGGTGGCAGCTCCCATCTTCCAGTCGATCCTTGAGGCCACATGGGAGCACCATGCGCCGAAGGCCGCGCTGAGTCCGCCATCGCCGCAAGCTGCCAAGCAACTCATCGCCATGCCGATCGATCTGAATACCGGCGATCGCCTGACGGACGGACGCAAAGGCTTTATGGAGTATTTCCGCCTGAATTGGTTCGGGAGGCTTGCCGAGACGCAGTTCCGCCTCGTTCCGCAGTCGGAGGTGTATGCCTTCCGCAACCCTGATCCTTGGAGCGACGGGGAGGACAGCGGGGGTCCCAGTTATCATGAGGACGGACCTTACGCGCAGGGGCCCGGCTGGCTTGAGAATCCGCGCCAGTCTGCTCCTCCCGCACGCCGTCAAGCCGAACCCGAGCGCGGCTTCCGCTGGTGGTGGGAGGACGAAGCACCCCGCAGACCCAGGCGGGTCGATCCGGATTATCTCTGGCGTAACGGACAGGTCTACTGATGGCATTGCAGGTTTTCATCAGGCGGTCGCTGATCGCCGCTGTGGCTCTTTTCGTCTCCGCAGCAGGATCGGCAGCAGAGGAATTCAGGATCGAGGAGGTGCCGTCCGTCACAGCTGTTGCTCCGGGAACGTTGAAGCCGAAGACGATCGTGTTCAGCGATCACCGGGACGACAAGCTGACGGACGCCGGAACTGGCCTGATCCGCTTCGAGGATTGGGGCCGAGAACGGCCTGTGCAGAAGCAATTCCTGAGCCTGTTTCCGGGCTATGTTGAGCCCACCATCAAGGTGTCGATGCACGGCCTCTCGAAATCTTACACTGAGAAGCTACACATGTATGTGGTGGAAGCGCGCTTCCTTATAGGCAAGGCGCCGGGTTCGGTTGATCTTGCCCGCTTCGCGCGCCTTGAGACCCTGGAAAAGATCGATCCGTCGATCAAGCATCGTCGCATTTCAGCCGAGCAGGCCGCGCCGCAGGTGGATCCCTCGATCGCCCATAACCGCCACCCGAACCGCCGCTGGTGCGAAGCGCCCGCGAGCCTTTGCATCGAGTCGCGCTATCCGCTCGAGGGCAAGCTGCCGGTCGGCATCCGGCTGGCGAACAAGCTGGAGGAGGGTGGCAAGAAGATCTCGGAATTCATGGAGTTCCAGACCGAGATCCGTGTGCTCCCCCCGGAAGAGATCGACCGTGCCAGTCTTAACAAGCTGACGGCCCTGGAGTCGCCCGTCGCCGGAGTGCTGGAGCAGACGATCTTCAGCGTGAACCAAGTGATGCAGTTCGGAAAGCTGCTGGCCGTTATTCAGGAGAATCCTGCCAATCCGAACAGCACGGTCGCTACGGTTTTCATGGCGCTCGCCGTCGAAACTGATGTGTTGGAGCGTAAAAAGGAATTCGAGAATGTTCCAGTTCTGCGCAACCTCATCCCGGCGCAGGTTCTGATGGGAAAAAGTTCGTTCAATTCCGGCGATTCCATCAGTGCCGGGCTTCCAAACTACATCCGTAATCGCATTCGCGCGCTTGCTGATCTGATCGAGCGCTAGCCCGGGCTGCAGAATTCCAAATAAGAAAAAGCCCCGTCCACATCAGGCTGAACGGGGCTGCAAGTCTGCGGAGGCGACAAGGGGTTGCGGGGAATGGTGCCTCCGTACCAAATCAAGTATTCATCCCGTTCTATGTTCCTCGTGGTTCCTCATTTCGAACCTTGGCTGGCATCAAATTTCCTTGATTGCGCCACGTTTGAGGCTCTGACTGGCTTTGCTGGTCCCCAAGGGGCAGGTGTGTTGGAACGCCGCAGGTGCGTAACGAGCCTGCTCCATGGGTGTTTGAGCCGAGCAGTCAGCGTTTCTTCCTCCCGAACTTGCCTTCCTCGGCCTAAAACCGGGGAAGGCTTTTTTCTGAGATGCAGGAAAGCATTACAGTCCTTTCGTTCCAGCCTCCCGGCTGCTATCTCACGCTCCACAACTCAGGCCGTGTCTGCCGAGGCCGGGGAGCAACCGACTGCTAAAAAGGTGTTCTGTGGCCAAAGCCATTCACTCCATGATTCGGGTGCTCGACGAGCAGCGCTCCCTCACGTTCTATGAGAAGGCTTTTGGCCTCAAGGTGGCGGAGCGCCTGGGATTCGAAACCTTTACCCTGATCTACCTCAGCAATCCGGAGAGCGAGTTCGAACTGGAACTGACAGTCAACCATGATCGGGCGGGGCCTTACAGTCTAGGCGACGGCTACGGGCATCTCGCAATCTCGGTAGACGACCTTGAGGCCGAGCATGCACGCTTCGATACGCTTGGTCTCAGTCCGACGCCTCTGAAGGAACTGAGGCTCGAAGGCAGGCCTCCGGTGCGGTTCTTCTTCGTGCAGGATCCGGACGGGTACAAGATCGAGGTTCTTCAGCGTGGCGGTCGCTATAAGTAGCCCAGCATTGATCCTTACTGTTGCGCTTTGAGAGATGTCGCGTGGCTATCCGTCCGATCATTCGTTTCCCAGATCCCCGTCTGCGCCAAAGGGCAGAACCGATCGTCGACATTGACGAGGAGATCCGAGCGCTGGCAACGGATCTGACCGAGACCATGCATGCCGCACCTGGGATCGGCATCACGGCGCCGCATATCGGGGTGCTCAGGCGGCTCGTGGTGATCCAGCTGGAAGGAAGTGCCAAGCCTCATGTCTCGGTCAATCCGGAGATCGTCTGGTCCTCCCCGGATATGATCCGGCACGTAGAGGGAAGCGTCTCCATGCCGGGCGTCAACGACGAGGTCGAGCGTCATGCGCGGGTACGGGTGCGCTACAGGGGCCTGGACGACCGGGAGCACGAGAAGGAGGCAGACGGTCTGATGGCGGTCTGCTTCCAGCATGAGATCGATCAGCTCGATGGCGTCTTCTGGATCGACCGTCTATCGAAACTGAAGCGGGACCGTTTGATCAAGCGGTTCGACAAGCTCCAGCGCGCCAGGACTTGAAGGTGGAGTCGCGCTGACAAGGGAGTTCTACGAACGTGGTTGAAGTCTATCGCATCGAATCCGTCGCCTCCGAAGAGGCGGGCGGCGGCATCATTCGCCGGATCCTGGTCCGTACCGAATCCGTCGAGAAGGCGAAGGAGAGGGCGCTGAAGGTGTTCACTCTGGCCCGGCGGCCCCAGTCCCGTGACCCCGAAATCGAATCTGTCCGCGTGCTCGATGGCGCCGGCTACGAGGTCTTCTCGATCAGCACCAGAGACTGACGCCGTCAGCGTGGCGTCGCGCCTCCTGGGGATAATCCAAACACCATTTGACAGCGTGCCCGATCACCGGTACGAGCGCGCCTCCATCGCGATAAATGCTTCTTATGGGCAGGCGATGGATGAGAAATGCGCGGGCGTAGCTCAGTCGGTTAGAGTGCCGGCCTGTCACGCCGGAGGTCGCGGGTTCGAGCCCCGTCGCCCGCGCCACTCTCCTTTAGGCTGCAACTGCCAGTCTGCCTTGCAAGTCCGTCCGATCACCGCTGCGGCCTCATAGGGCTGAAAATTCTTAAGCGCTTGAACGAACAAAGGAGCCGCTGGGCTCCTTTGTCGATGGTGCTCAGCGAGGTCAAATGCCCTCAGGCGATCTTGCCGCCGCCCTGCTTGGTGATGACCAGTACGGATGGCCGGGTCGGCATGCCGTCCTTGAAGTCCGGCCAGCGGGTGATCGGGTTCTCGAAGGTGGATATGGTTCCTTCTTCCGCTTCGCCGGGATGCTGCACCGCCAGGAACAGCGACTCGTCGTTGGGCGTGAAAAATGGGCCGCACAGCTCCCCGCCGACCGGCACGCGGAAGAAGTGCTTGGAGGTTCCGCGCCGCTCGCCCTCGGTTTCGAGCGCCCAGAGGCCGTCCGCCCGGCCCGTCGCCTTGGCGTTGTTGCCGTCGGTGGAGATCCAGAGGCGGCCCTGGCTGTCGATGGCGCAGTTATCCGGCATGCCGAACCAGCCGTTCTTGGTGGTCTCGGACGAGAAAGTCGCCCCGACCGCCGCGACGGACGGGTCGCCGCACTTGACGAGAACTTCCCAGGTAAAGGCGGTGGCCGCGTGGTTGCCGCCCTCCGGCAACATCTCGACGATGTGGCCGAAGGCATTATTGGCGCGCGGGTTGGCCGCATCGACCTGGTCTTCCTTGCGCCGGGTGTTGTTCGTCAGCATGACGTAGACGCGGTTGGTTTGCGGGTTCGCCTCGATGTCCTCGGGGCGATCCATCTTGGTTGCGCCGAGGAGGTCCGCCGCGCGGCGGGTCTCGATCAGAACGTCGGCCTGGCTCCTGAAACCATTCGCTTCGGTGAGTGGTCCTTGGCCATGCACAAGCGGCAGCCAGGTTCCCTTGCCGTCCGGATCGTATTTGGCAACGTAGAGTGTGCCCTCGTCGAGCAGGCCGAGATTGGCGGCGCGGTTCTGCGGGTCGACCTTGCCGGCAGCGACGAACTTGTAGACGTAGTCGAAGCGCTCATCGTCGCCGAGATAGACCACATAGCGGCCGTCGCCGTTGGTGATGCCTGCCGCGCCTTCGTGCTTGGTGCGGCCCAGCGCCGTGCGCTTCTTCGGCACGAAGTTCGGGTCGAAGGGATCGATCTCGACCACCCAGCCGAAGCGGTTCGCCTCGTTGGGCTCCTTCGTCAGGTCGAAGCGGTCGTGGAACTTGCCCCAGGCATAAGCAGGGGTGCCGATGCCATAGCGCTTGTAATTCTTGGCCTCCGGATGATCGTCGGATAGCTTGCCCCAGAAATAGCCGTTGAAGTTCTCCTCGCAGCTCAGCCACGTGCCCCAGGGCGTCACGCCGCCCGCGCAGTTGTTGATCATGCCGCGTACGCTGCGGCCGCTGGAATCGGCGGAGGTCTTCATGCGGGGATGGCCGGCAGCCGGGCCGGTGATCTCCATGGGAGTGTCGGCGGTGATGCGGCGGTTGTATTTCGAATCCTTCACGACCTGCCATTTGCCGTCCACGCGCCGAATTTCGACGACTGCGCCACCATGGGCGGCAATCTCGATGGCCACGAGCTCCTGGGTCATCTTGGCGAAAATGGCGTCCTTGGAATCCTGCACGCCTACGCCGGGGAACATGAGTTCCTCGTTGGTGTATTCGTGGTTCGCCACCAGAAGGCCGTGGTCGGCCGATCCATTGAGCGGGATGAAGCCGATGAAGTCGGTGTTGTAGCCGAACTGACGCGCCTGGGCTTCAGCCGTCTGCTTCATCGGATCGAACGCGGGAGCGTCCGGGAAGAGCGGGTCGCCCCAGCGCAGAAGCACCTGGGCATCGTAGCCCTCGGCCACGTGATGGGTATGGTCGACGCCTGCCTCGATTTCCTTGAAGTCGAAGGAGACCGGGTTCGAGGCCTTCTTGGCCGGCTGCTCGTTGGCCGCCAGGGCCCGATGGCCGACGGTCGCGGAGATGGCCGCCACGGCGAGCGAGCCCCGCAGGAGGTCGCGCCGGTTGAAGCGGGTCGCGATGATCTCACCCATGGTGAGGTTATGCGTCGGATTCACTCCGACATCGCCTGAATCTTCCAGTTCGCTAGCCCGAAGGCGGCCCTTGTGCTCGTCCATATCGGTTTCTCCGTCTTATGTGACGATCACGCCTTAGAACCGTTCTATGTAACCTGCGTGACAGTTCCCCAAGGTGAGGGTGGGGACCGCGACAACCGGTGTGGGATCCTGTATGGTCCGGGAATGAGCACTGAAACTTCTGAAATCCGCGATCAGCTGTCCGACCAATGGCAGAAGGTCGCCATCGACCTGATCCGCAAGGGGCTTCCCGCCGAAACCGTCTTCGAGACCCTCCTGACCGTGGGGCTGGCAGGCCAAGTTGAGCTGCATGGCAAGCATTTCATGGCCGGCAAGCTCGTGGCCATCGCCGAGCAGCTGTCCGAACAGGTCAGGCGCGAGAAGGAGGCTCTCCAGGAAGCCTCGACGGCCACGAAGAACTAGCCTCAGCATTATTCTATCCGGGACAGGTTTCCACTGCAACGTCTGGGGCAATTGCCGCGTTAGCTCGGCGAACCTTCGAAGCGGCGCAGGCCGCTTCTTTCGCCCAACAACCACAATGGGGTGGTGCCTCATGCAGCAGGCGCTCGACAGCAATACCCTGGACCGATTGATTGCCCTGGGACGCCAGCAGGGACAACTGACGACCCTGGATCTCGAGACCAATCTGCCGATTCATTCCATGAGCGCGGAAGATATCGCGTTGATTGTAGTTCATCTCGAGGAGGCTGGTATTCCGGTTGAGCTGGAAGACAGTCTGATGGTTCCCCAACCGAAACCGCCTGCGGCCCCAACACGAAGCGCCGAGATCATCTCGTTCCCAGATCGTGCCGCCGCCAGTCGAATGAGAAAGCAGACTGCTCCTCTTCAAAATGCAGCATCCGTCCAGGCGCAGTCCGCCTTCGTCCAGCAGGAGAAGCGTGCAGCCCATTGGGCGGTGGCTCTCGGGGGACTTCTCGTGCTGGCGCTGATGGCCGGCGCTCTTGTCCTCTTTGGCGTTTGAAACGCTTTTTCAAAAGGGTCGAATTCTAGAGTGAGGCCTGTACGACAACGGGCAGCGGCTTGACGGCCGGTCCGGTGAAACGGGTCACGGTCAGCTCTTGCTGGTTGCGGGTGGCAAAGCCGAGATCCAGGAACGCCGTTCGAGGATCGAACAGGGCTTTGACTGCCGCCTTTTCATCATAGCCCAAAATCGGTTCCGGTGCAGGAAGGCTTGCCGTAACCGCTTCGGTCCGGGTGGGTAGAGCGGCACTGGCGAGCCTGAACTCCCTCGGACGCTGCGGTGGAAGAGGTGCAGGCGTCATGGGGGTGGCTATGCTCTCAGGACCGGCGGACGCCACCAGGGTAACCGGGCTCTCCTGAGTGGGCGCCTGTTGCGGTACCGGCTGAGCATCGTTCCGCCCGAAGAGACTTGCCAGAACATTGCCGATGGACGGACCGCCACCTGCCGAGGCTTGCGTTGCTAAGGCGGCATTCCGGGGCAGAATCTCGGCTTTTGCTATATCATAACCGGCAAGCGGCTTGCCGTTCGAGGGCAGGTGCAAGGTCTTCCCGTCCGGGAACAGCTGCGCCAATTGCTGCTGCGACATGCGCGGCCAGGCGCGCACATTGCCCGTATCCACATGAACGAAGGCGGAGGAGGCGTAATAGCCCACGCCGCCATATTGCATCTTCATGGCAATCGCCCGCAGGCGACCGGTCTCCACGTCAGGCAGGCGGATGTCCATGGCTTTGCCGAGCATGTGCTGGCTATGCTCCGCCACGCCGCTGGACCTGCGGCGCAGGGCACCGTTGGTTTCAGGCGAACGGTAGGCGGAAATGATGTTGATAGGCTGCGAGGAGCCGGATTCCCGGTAGACCTCCCAGAGGATGTCGAACAGGCGCGGATCCATCTGCGCCGGCTTCTCGACTCGCCAGTCGCGCAGGAACCAGCTGAGCTGGCTCAAGGCGCCCTCATCAACCTGACCGTTCCTACGGAAGGTGACGGTTAGGCTCTCCCTCGTATGCGTATGGAAGAAAGTGAGGGTGCGCGTTTCGCCTAACGCGGCTGCCCCCTGCATCGGAGCCAAGGAAAATGTCAGGAGCGAAGAGGCAGCTGCCGCTAGGCCAAGGATGGATCGAAGGACCTTCCTTCTTTTCGACAAGCGACTGCGCTGCGGCACAGAGACCGTCTTCCATCCGCCAGCCGATCTCGTGGATCGGGCGAAGATTCCCGCCATGGTTCGTAAGTTCCCGCGTCCCTAAGCGACGTGTGATTGTTAACCATGGCAAAAATAGGCACGAAGCGTGCCTATTTGCTTAATCTTAGGAGCGGGCGGCAGTCTGATCGCGCTTGCCTCGTCCGGATGGCGAGCCCAGGACGACCACTTTCGTGCCTTCCGGCGTATGGTTGTAGAGATCGATCACATCCTGGTTGATCATGCGGATGCACCCGGACGAAACGTTGGTGCCGATGGTCCATGGCTCGAAGGTGCCGTGGATGCGGTAGAGCGTGTCCTTGTTGCCCTGCCAGAGGTAGAGGGCGCGGGCACCCAATGGATTCCCCGGCCCGCCAGGCATCCCGTGGCCGCCGGGCAGCTCGCCCATCTGCTCGATCAGATCGGGTTGACGAGCGAACATCTCCTTCGGCGGGTACCAGTCCGGCCATTCCTGTTTGGTCTTGATGGTGGCGGCACCTGACCATCCGAAACCGGAACGACCGACGCCGACGCCATAGCGCACGGCCATGCCGTCGCGCATGACGAGATAAAGATACCGGCTCCGGGGATCGACCACGATGGTTCCCGGAGCCTCGGTCGTGTCGTACTGGACCACGCGTCGGAGAAAGGCTGGATTGATCCGGGCGAGCTCAATGCCGGGAATGGGGTAGAGATCATCGTCGATGGGACCGTACATGCGCTGATAGACGGACATATCGCGCAGCGACTGGGCGAAAGTGCTGCTGGATGGCAGAGTGGCGCCTGCGGCAGCGGCTGACGCTCCAAGCAGGAAGGTTCGGCGGCTGAGGTCCATGGTGCTCTCCCCAATGTTCTTTAACTCGACAATAAGAAGACGCAGGACCATGCGTGCCGGTTTCATGCTAGCTGCTATGCTTTGTTGGCAGAACAAAGCCTGGCCGTTCACGTTTGAGCGAGTGCAAGGCAGGGGCTGAGTATGATGTGGATGGAAAACCTTTCTTGGTCATGGCTGACGGGCAGTGCCGTGCTTGGCCTTGTTCTGGTGCTCGTCCTCTTCCTGGCCCGAAAGCCGCGCTTCCGGCGCGCGACGATTATGACGGAGAACGAGCGGGAGTTTTACGGTCGCCTTCTCGCCGCCTGCCCCGACTGCCAGATCTGGCCCCAGGTCCCGATCCTGGCGCTGGTTCGCCCCGACGCGAAGGAGGGCAGCCGCGCCTTCTGGATGGCGTTCAAGAGGATTTCCAACACCCGGGTTGATTGGGTCATCGTCCAGGACATGGAGGTATTGGCGATTGTCGAGTTGGATGACCGCTCCCACGATGCCCGGAAGGATGCGCAGCGCGACAGAATCCTGAAATCCTGCGGCTACCGCGTCGTTCGGTTCAATTCCAGCCGCAGGCCCGATCCGCGCCAGATCCATGAGGCGATCTTCGCGGCTGCGTAGGATCAAGCGGATGTCGCCCTCCGGTGTGCCGCTCGGACATGCTGACGCAACCGATATAGCAGCTGTAGTTCGGGTCCTTCGCCACCACCATATTCGGCAGGTTTGGACCCCCTGGTGGCGTCTCCTCTGCGTCGGTTCGGAATCTTCCGAACCGACGATGCTTGAGTCCTGCCGGATCAGCAGGGCTGTCGAGATTTCAGGCGTTTAGCCCTCATTGTCCTCATCGGGATCCGTCACATCGACCAGGAACATGATGTAGGGGCCTTCGTCTTCTTCATCATCCTCTTCCTCCTCGTCGAAGTCGGCTCCCTCGAACTCGGCCTTCTCCTCCTCGGTCGCCGGCCTGACGTTCAGGCTGGCAAAACCGTCCCAGAGGGGAGCACCTTCGCTCTCGAGGACCTTGAGGTCGTCCTTGAACTCCTCGCTCATGAGGAGTTCGCGGGCTTCTTCCTCATTGGCATTGGTGATGGCAACAGCCTTGTCGCTGATCGTAAGCGTGAACATCGTTCTTCCTTTCCATTCGCCCGCAGGGGATATCCACTAACGCTTCACCCGCCTGTTCGTGGCAGCACCCTGATACAGGGGCCAGGGAGAAAAGCCATCGCCGGCCATCGCTGAGCTGGGCGAAACTACTGGACGCCCCTGCTTTTGAGCCAGGCCTGCATCTCGGCAATCTCGCGCTCTTGTTCACGGATCACGTCCTCGGCCCATTTGCGGACCTGCTCATCCTTCCCGTGCTGGAGAGCGACCTTCGCCATGTCGATGGCTCCCTGGTGATGGGGAATCATGCCACGCACGAAGTCGATGTCGGCATTGCCGCTGAAGGCGATGTCCATGTTCTTGTGCATCGTGTCGTTTGCCTGGCGGTAGCCCTGGGTTGCGGGCGCATCCGGCGTTCTCGCCGTCGGCGCAGGTGTGGAGTGGCCGGAATGACCGCTATGGGCACCCTGGGCGGCGGCAAGGGTCGGCAGGATTGCGATGGCCGCGGCCAGCGCGATGATGCGATGCTTCATGATGGTTCTCCTGAAAGATGGGTTCATGATTTAGGATCGATGTCCGTGGAATGAATGCACGACGGCATGGCCCCTTCCGCGGGAAATCAGCCAGCGGTTCAGGGGAAAGGCGAAGGTGCCGGCGATGAGCAGGGACACGGCGAGGCTTCCCCAGAAGAGGAGATCGGCAAGGCCTGCAGCCATTGCGCCCGGAATGACCAGCATGATCAGGTTGTCGACGATCTCCATGACCAGGATGGAGGCCGTGTCCGCCGCAAGAGCCAAGCCCAGCGCCGTACGGAAAGGCAGTCCGCCGCGGAGCAGGGGCAGCATGGTCAGGCCGTAGCCGAACAGGAAGGCAAGGGCGACTGCCAGGACAATCGTCTGTGCCGTTCCCCAACTGAGGGCTGTGCCGATGACAAGTCCGAGGATTTCGCCGATGGCGCAGCCTGTGAGGCAATGAACCGTAGCGCTGAGAGCAGTGCGGTTCAATCCGTCCTTGGACGACGCCCTATGATGATGGATATGAGTACTGGTAGGCATATTGGCCTCTTCATGCAACAGGGTGAGCTAAGGGCTGAGCCGGGTAACCCCCGTTGCTCAAGGCATTGAGAAGCGAGGCTTCACTTTGCCTGGACGTCACCTTGATTGTGCGGGCCTCCAGATCGGCCTCAACCTGTGCCTGAGGGTCGATTGCCTGGACCGCCCGTGTGACGGCGCGCTGGCAGCCGCTGCAATTCATGCCGGGAACGTGGAAAATGTGCATTGCCGGGATCCTTTCATTTGAAGGTCCCGGAATCTGTAGGCATTCCCACGATGGTAAGGTCAAGCGGGTCGGGCTCGTTCGAGAACTATCCTGAATGAACATAAAGAATAGACCTCGACTGGCTTATCTTAAGCTTACAGCTCTGCTATCGCGGTTTTCGCAAGTGGTACGGAGTAGCCGACGCAGGTCGGAGGAGAGCGATGCGGATAGTCACCCATAGCGGCACGTTTCATGCCGATGACGTTTTCGCCTATTCCGTCCTGCGCGACGCCCTGGGAGCGTTCGAGTTCATCCGGACCCGTGACATGGCGATGATCGACTCGGCCGATATCGTGTTCGACGTCGGCGGGATCTATGAGCCGGCCAAAGGCCGGTATGATCACCACATGCGGGATCTGCCGCGACGGGAAGACGGAACGCCTTACAGCTCGGTCGGCTTGGTCTGGCGCGACTATGGACGCATGGCCCTGCCGCGATTCGTGCCGGGAATCGGCGAGGACATGCTGGATTCGGTCTGGCAGGACATCGACGCGACCTTCATCCTGACCATCGATCAGGCCGACAACGGGGTCGCCACGGTAAGCCAGAGCCATCTCGCACTGCTGGTCGAGGCCTTCAATCCACCCTGGGACAGCGGCCAATCCTATGATGACGCTTTCGTCGAAGCCGCCGATTTCGCCAGGGGGATTCTGGTCCGGGCCTGCCGGCAGGCCTATGCCGAAGCCAAGGCTCTCTCGCTCGTGATGGCGGCCGCGAGACAGGCGCGGGATCCCCGCGTGATCGTTCTCGATCGCAAGCTGCCCTGGGAGAAGGCGGTTTTCGAGGGCGGCTTGAGCGATCTTCTCTTTGTCATCTACCCGAACGAGGATCTGACTGCCTGGTACTGCCGCACGATCCCGCCTGAGCCAAGTTCCTTCGGCCAGCGGCTGTCCCTGCCCGAGGCGTGGCGCGGCCTGCAGGAGGCGGAGTTCTCCAAGGCGGCCGGGATCAACGACGGCGTATTCTGCCACCCGAGCGGCTTCATCTGCGGGGCGCGATCGCAGGGCTCGGCTGTGCGGCTTGCGGAGAAGGCCATCGCCGGAGGCTGAGCCATGAAGCAGGTCCCCATCGTCTCCCACACGGCCTATGTGGCCTCTCTTCCCGATGATCACCGGTTCCCGATGCTGAAATACGGGCGCTTGGCGGAAGTGGTAGCGGAAAAGGGTCTTGCTCCCAACGGCTTCGTAGTGCCTGGGGAGGCGTCTGCAGACCTGATTGCGCTCGCTCATAGCATGTCTTACGTGGATCAGGTGCTCGCCTGCTCTGTGCCGCGCGAGATCGAGCGGCGCATCGGCCTTCCGGTCAGCGAGAGCGTCGTCCGCCGTGCCCGAGCGTCTGCCGCCGGAACGCTGCTTGCGGCGCGGCTCGCGCTCCAGCATGGGCTCGCCGGCAGTACGGCCGGAGGCTCCCATCACGGGCAGAGAGAAACGGGAGCGGGCTTCTGCGTCTTTAACGATGTCGCCATCGCGGCCAAGGCGCTGCGAGCGGACCGCACAATCCAGCGGGCGCTTGTCGTGGATCTTGACGTCCACCAGGGCGACGGCACCGCGGATTGCCTGCGCGATGAGCCAGATCTCTTCACCTTCTCCATGCATGCGGAGAAGAACTATCCCGTGCGCAAGATCCCGAGCGATCTCGACATCGGCCTGCCGGACCGCATGGAGGACAATGCCTATCTGGACGTTCTCCGGTCCCATCTGCCGCGCCTTCTCGACGCGCTCGAACCGGAACTCGTCTTCCTGAATGCTGGCGTCGATCCACATCGCGACGACAAGCTGGGGCGGCTCGATCTCACCGACGAAGGTCTTCGCCGTCGGGATGCTTACGTGATCGAGCAAGCCCGCAGCCGTAGCATTCCTCTGGTCGCCGTCATAGGGGGCGGCTACTCCAGGGACATCGATGCCCTGGCCCGGCGGCACGCCATCGTGTTCGAGGAGATGGCTGCGTGGAGCGAGGCGAACGGGTAAGCGTCAACCTTCTGAACGGGCGAGGGACCCAGCCAGCCGTGCGGCCAATGCAGCGTTGTTCTTGACCAGTGCAATGTTGGTGGCGAGGCTTCGCCCGCCGGTCCGCTCGAAGAGGGTCGACAGAAGGATGGGCGTCACGGCCTTTCCGGAAACGCCCTGAGCCTTCGTGTCTGCGATGGCAGCATCGATGAACGCGCTCATTTCGCCCGCCGGAATCTCGTCGGCGCTCGGAATGGGGTTGGCCACGAGAACACCACCACCGAGGCCGAGGGCCTCCTTGGTGCGGATCAGGTCGGCGATGGCCTCAGGCGTGTCGAGACGCAGGGGAACGGGCAACTCGCTCGTGCGGCTCCAGAAGGCCGGAAAACGGTCAGTCCCATAGCCGACCACGGGCACGCCGCGCGTCTCTAGGTACTCAAGCGTGCGCGGCAGGTCGAGGATCGCCTTCGCACCGGCGCAGACCACCGCCACCGGCGTGCGGGCGAGTTCGTCGAGATCGGCCGAGATGTCCATGCTCGTCTCGACGCCTCGATGGACACCGCCGATGCCGCCCGTGGCAAAGACGCGGATGCCCGCGAGATGGGCGCAGATCATGGTGGCAGCAACGGTCGTCGCGCCATGACGCCTGGTGGCGACGGCGTAGGGCAGGTCGGCCCGGCTCAGCTTCATCACGTCCCTGGCGTTTCCGAGCCAGTCGAGTTCCGCGTCCGACAGCCCGATCTTGATGCGCCCCTCTATGATCGCGATCGTTGCCGGCACGGCTCCGTTCTCGCGCACCACCGCTTCCACTTCGCGGGCCGTGGCGACGTTTTGAGGGTAGGGCATGCCATGGGTGATGATCGTGGATTCGAGCGCCACGACCGCCTCGCCTTGCGCAAGGGCCTTTCGCACGTTGGGAGCGACGTCGAGATAACGGCCGGCGATGTCGTAGTTCATGAGGGCTCCCGTTCGAAGGCTGGATCGGCTCTAAGAGAAAAAAGGGTTTCCAGCAAGGCGAAGGACAGGTCGGGCCTGACGCTCGCTGTGCTCTCCACCGTCAGCGCCGCGGCCGCAGTCCCGAGACGAGCGGCCTCTGTGAGGGGGCGGCCTTTCAGGAGCGCCACTAGCGTAGCGGCGATCAGGGCATCTCCGGCGCCCGTTGCATCGACGATCTCTGCATCAATGGCGCCGATCTGGTGGATTCCTGATCGCCCCGCCACGATGAGACCGGCGACGCCGAGGGTCAGGACGACGCGGTCGGCGCCACAGGCGAGAAGGCGCGCGGCCGCCTCTTCTGAGGACGCTTTCGGCTCGCCGAGATAAGCCCGGGCCTCGTCGAGATTGAGGAACAACAATCCGACACCTATGAGGTTCGGTGGCAGGCGCGAGACCTTCGGGGTCGAGACCCCATCGATGGCCAATGTGAGCGACTGCCGATGAGCAATTTCTATGAGAGCGTGCAGGGTCTCGGACGGCAGGTTGCAATCGGCAAAGATCCAGCCTGTCTGAAGCTGGGAGTCCAGGTTGCGCAACAGGTCAGGGGTCAGCGCGTCGAAGATCTCCATGTTGGCAAGACCAAATGCCAACTCGCCATCGGGCTGCAGGACAGCCACGTACTCAGCTGTGGCATGCTTATCCGATACCGCCATGAATTGCGTGTCGATGCCGAGGTGTTGGAGATCGTCGAGCAGTGCGCGTCCGTTCTCGTCCTTGCCGATCATCGAGGCTAGGGAGGCGTCCACTCCAAGTCGGGCCATATTCTCCGCCACGTTGCGGGCCACGCCGCCGAAGGAGCTCTCGGAGACCACGGGATTAGAAGTTCCTGGGCGGATGGCAGCCAATGCCCGGTACTTCCGATCAACGGCCGCTCCACCGATGCATATTACGCTGTTGATCCCGGGTTTCATGGGTCACGCCTGCTCTCAGAAATGTCAGGCGAAGGGTATGCCGAAACGTCGGACAACCTGCAATGACAGGAGGGGCCGCTCGATTGAGCGATTTGCGATGGATCAGAGCTCGGAATGCTTCCTCTCTCGTAGTTTATCTTGGAACATGGAGGCATCACCCCCTTACTCCGCATCATAAAACAGCAGCGTCGTGTTTCCGCCGATTTCAGTGGAGCTTGTCGGACGCTTCTTGCTCAGAACGGTCTCGGCCGCAGGCGAGGGGCGGCGGCTTTGATAAATTTCCAGCCAGGCGATGCGGGATGACGGCACGGTGCCGTCGCCCGGATAGGCTTCCTGCTTGGTACCGGTGGCTTTCTCGAAGAAGGTGGGATCGTCGAGAGAGGCGATCACCCTCTTCACCAGCCGCTCCAGGGCTCCATTATGCTCGGCGTAGAGATCGATCCCCTGGCTGCGGGCCAGCTCGGCCGTGGTCACGAGAGGATCGGCTGCGAAGATGTGATAATCGCGGGCGCGTTTGCCACGTTTCAGTTCAAGCGGCAGGGCGCCGTCGGGCGTGATCTGCCCTAGGCCGATCCGGGAACTGTCGAAGCCCCAGCGGGCGAGTTGCTTGTCGCCAGAAGCGACGCCGGCAGCAGCGGCGCCTAAGCCAGCCCAGTAGCGGTGATTGTTCCTGCCGGATGTCCCATCGTTCTTGTCCATAGGCCCGACGAGCTGCTGGCCCAGAGTCCTCAGCCAGCTTTCGACCTTCCTCTTCTGATCGGTCGAGAGGTTCGGAGCATCACGGATCTGCAGGTAGGCCAGCGCAAAGCCGCTGAGAGCCCGGCTCAGATTGAACTGCGCCTGTTTCGAGCGCATATCGCTCATGGCATTGGCGGAGGCCCAGGCATCGAGCCAGGTGAGGGCGCAGGCCGCAGCGGCGGTGTTCTTAGGGTTCGACTTCACATAGGCGTTCGCGATCTTGACGAGATTGCGTCCGTAGATACGCAGCGGCTCGACCGCCTCCGTGTACGTTTCCTCTGCATCCTCATCGATGGTCGCGCGCTGGGTATCGTCCTGCTTGTACTTGCTCTGCGTCTCGAGTGTGATTACGGGCGCATCAGGGGTGTCACACTCGTATTTGGGCTTGGACTGCACATCATCCTTAGCGGGTGCAGGCACGAGGTAGCCTGGGCCCGCAGCGTGGGCGACGCCCATGAATGCGGCAAGCAGATACGATGCCACCATGACGGGCTGCACTGCACAGCGCGCAGCCAGCCGCCTCATCGTCCCTTGAGCTTCCCGCACCATGCCGCTTCTCCTGCGCTGCTTCCGCTCAGGAAGTAGGCGCGCAGGGCCGCAAGGCCAGAGGCTGAGCTCAGAAGGCCTGTGCAAAGCGGCGCGGCTGGCCGGTGCGGTTGCCCGCGATCGGAGGCACAAGGTCCTGCCCGCGGCCGGCGGTCACGACCAGACGCTTCACCTCGCCCCTGAGGTAAGCCTGGAGGAACTTGTCGTAATCTTTGAAGGACACGCAGCCGTTCGAGTCGCCCCGCGGGCCGAGCAGGTAAGTGTGGGCCAGGATGCCGTCGCGGCCGTAGATGGCGCCGCTCCCGCCCATCGGGTTGAGTCGGATGGCGCGCACGCCGTGGAAGAGCGCCTCGCGCTCGGTGAGGATGTAGGTGCCCGGCGGCGTCGAGCCTTTCATGCGGATGTTCACGTGGCGCGGATTGTCCATCATGTCGCCGAGGCCGGAATGGGCCTCCAGCTTCTCGCCGTTCGGCATGTAGACCGTCTGGGCGACGATGTCATAGACGGCGGTGCCCCCGCGTGCGAGGTCGGGCGTGGAGCCGAAGCGCGCGGTTGGCGCGATGCTGCCAGTGCCCCGATCCAGAGCCGCATAGCTCAGCGCGGCATCCGGCGGGCCGGCCGGGCGGATTCCGAAGAGCTTTTCGAAGAAGTTGCGGTTGTCGTTCGGCGCGACCGCCGGCACCTTTGAAGCGCGAGGCGTCATGACGGCCGGTGCGCTCGCCATCTGGGAGGATGCGGAAGGCTTCGGAATCTGCAGGCCAGCCGGTCGCGGGACCGGCAGGGGCGCCATCGCAGGCGTTGGCGCGACCGCTTGGGCGATCATTCCAGGCGGAACCGGGGCAGGCATAGGCTCCGGGGGAGTGATGCGGGCCTCGCGCTGCACGGCCGAGCGGAAGCCCGGTTGGATGGGCGAGCCCTGCTTGAAGGCGAGGGCGCCCTGGCCCAGGGTCGGGTTCGGATCGATGAGAGCCGGATCGAAGGACAAGGCCGTCTTCAGGGGCGCGGGCGCTGAGCTTGATGCGATGCCGGCCAATGGCGCGTCAGGCGCCGTGCCGCCGACCTGTTCGAAGTCCACGAAGATGGCCAAGGGACTGAGCGAGACCGCCACGAGAAGAGCCGTCGGCAAGAGGCCGCGGTTCCGGCGGATCGGAGCACGACGAAGGGACTGATAAGGCTTATGCGCCATGGTAAACTCTACGCAACAACTCGCGCTTCGCACGATGCACCGGAGACCAGCGATCAAGGTCACAGGCGCTGCGTGAAGGCGATACTCTCACTGACATCGATTGAACGACATTTTGGTTAAGATCAGGATAATCTGGAGTTGGAAGAGAGGCCGTCATGGAAAACTTCACCCCCGCATCCGCCCTCATCGGCGGAGTTCTGATCGGCGCGTCGGCCGCCCTGCTCCTCGTGCTGAACGGGCGTGTCGCCGGCATCAGTGGCATCCTCGGCGGGCTGCTCCAGCCTGTTCCCGGCGAGACCGGCTGGCGCATGGCTTTCCTTGCCGGAATGTTCATCGCGCCCCTGGTCTATATCGCCTTCGGAGGCTCCCTGCCGGCTGTTGCCATGGAGGCATCCCTGCCGGTCGTGATCGTCGGGGGGCTGATCGTCGGATTCGGCACGCGCCTCGGGGGAGGTTGTACCAGCGGGCATGGCGTCTGCGGGGTCAGTCGGGTGTCACCGCGCTCTATCGTGGCGACACTGGTGTTCCTGGCAACTGCCGTTGCAACCGTCTTCGTCGCCCGTCATGTCATTGGGATGTGAGCCATGCCGCTGATCCTCTCCGCCTTCGTGTCGGGTCTCCTCTTCGGCCTCGGGCTCATCGTGTCGCAGATGGTGAACCCGGCCAAGGTGCTGGCCTTCCTCGATGTCGCCGGCAACTGGGATCCGAGTCTCGCCCTCGTCATGGGCGGCGCGGTCGCCGTCTCGGCTCTCGGCTATGGGATAGCGCGCCGCCGCGGCGCTCCCGCCTTGGCGCCGCGCTTGGAGATCCCGACCCGCCGCGATCTCGATTCCCGGTTGATCACGGGCGCCGCATTGTTCGGCATCGGCTGGGGTCTTGTGGGGTTGTGTCCGGGGCCGGCCCTGGTCGGGTTGACGTTCGGCCCGGTCACGATCTTTGCCTTCGTTGCCGCAATGCTCGCAGGAATGGCGCTCTTCCGCGTCTTGCCAGCCCAATGGCCGCAGGCCACCTTCCGCAGGGCCGCTCCCGATCTCGACGGCTGAGATTCCGGTCCTCTTGTTTTAGCATCGTGCCGAGGAGTTCACGCCATGACCGCATCACCCCTGCACGGGAATCCTGTCGTCAAAGGATTCTACGACAAGCGCACCGGCAGCGTGCAATACGTGGTCGCGGACCCCGACACGAAACGCTGCGCCATCATCGATCCGGTTCTCGACTTCGAGCCGAAATCCGGCGCGACGGCGACAACCTCGGCGGACGAGCTTCTCGCCCATATCGAGCAGCAGGGCTACGGACTGGAATGGATCCTCGACACGCATCCGCACGCCGACCATTTTTCCGCCGCCGGATACCTGAAGGACAGGACAGGCGCGCCCACTGCCATCGGTGAGAAGGTGGTGGAGGTCCAGAAGCTCTGGAGGGAGTTCTACAACTTGCCCGACAGCTTTCCGATGGACGGTTCGCAATGGGACCGCCTGTTCGCGGACGGCGAGCGGTTCAAAATCGGCAACCTGGACATGGAGGTGATGTTCAGTCCCGGCCACACGCTGTGCTCGATCACCTATCTCGTTGGCGATGCCGCGTTCATTCACGACACGCTGTTCATGCCGGACGCAGGAACGGCGCGAGCCGACTTTCCCGGCGGCTCGGCCAAGGCACTGTGGCACAGCATTCAGCGTATCTTGGCGCTTCCCGACAGCACACGCCTCTTCGTCGGCCATGATTACATGCCGGGAGGGCGGGCTCCGCAATGGGAGAGCAATGTGGCTCAACAGCGCCGGGAGAACAGCCATCTCGTGAAGGCTGCCACCGAGGAGGAGTTCGTGGCCCTGCGCGAAGGACGCGACCGCGAGCTCCCCATGCCGAAGCTCATCCTGAATGCCCTGCAGGTGAATATCCGCGGCGGCCGCCTGCCGGAGCCGGAGAGCAACGGCAGGCGCTATCTCAAGATCCCTCTCGATGCCCTGCCGGGCGCGCCGTGGGGCGATTGAGATCGACGGCGGACCATCGCGTGCCGACCCCTTGCGGATGGCATTTCAATCCCCATATCAGGCTGACCCAGCGGACATTGTTGTGGACTTCGAAACGCGGCGGGCGTCACCGTCTGCTTCGATGAGGCCGTGTCAGGACGGATGTAATCCGGCATGGCCTGTTCCTGCGCTCGCCTGACGATGCGAGTGCCCGTCTGGACCCGATCAGCCCAGGCCCGTAGCAGGCGAGGCGAGAGATGCGAAGGCATCCCGCCCGTTCGCCCCGGAGCCTGGGCTTTTTCATGTCTCCTGTCGGCGCCTGTCTATTGCGACTTGCGCGGATCGTCCGCCGGATTGACATAGGCGATGCCCCAAGGGCCGCGCGTGCTCAGCTGCACCACCGTTTCCTGGTTGACCTGCACGTTATGCTGGGTTCCCGGCGCCATGGCGATGACGCCGCCGGCATTGATGGCTTTCATCTGCGCAGGGTCAGCACTCGCTCCCATGCCGATGTTGAACTCGCCGCTGACGACGGTGACAACCTCATCGACCGGATGGGTGTGGGTCGGGATCTTGTAGCCCGCCGGGAGCTTCAGGCGCATCACGAAAAGGCCGTCCCTTCCGGGATCTCCGTAGAGGACCGACATCTGGGCTCCCTTGGGGAGGGACGGAGGCCCGTCCTTCCAGGTGATGTCGCCGGGATTGGCCATGACATGTTGGGGCTGCTGCGCGGAGGCGGGCGTGAGGATGAGGAAAAGAGCCGAAGCGCACGTGGCTGCTTGTAGGGTGAAGAGCTGCATCGCGACCTCCCGAAAAGGGTGATGTGGCGAACGCATACAGGCGGTCAGGAACGGACATCTGCCGCGCGGTAAAGGCTCTGCCTCTTGCGATCGCTTGTCAAGACGATGCGCTCCGGCTTTGCCATCGGCGGCATCTTCACGCGGGGCGGTTCACCTCGGCGGGTCTTACCGCTACAGACCTGAAGGCGATTCACTTGAGGCAGCCGATCCACAATGTCCACCTGGCGAGACGAGAAGAACCTGAAGGCCCGGGGCCGGCTCGAGAAACGCCTGACCGCACTCTTTCCGCCTTGTGTACTCGCTCATGCGCTGCGGCAGCCGCTGATCCCGCCGACCCAGCGCCGTGCCGTGGAATCCTACTGGCGCCATCGCCCGCTTCTGGCCGACCGGCTGGCCCGGGCGCTTGCCGCGAAGAGCGGACAGCCCGCAGGCTGGGAATGGCGCCTCGGATCCGGCAAGGAAACCGGCCTGCCACTCACCTTCCGCATGCCGCCGGCGCCGTACCGGGAGGCGGCTTTCGCACGCGGCCCAGGACATTGCTGCGTGTGCGGGCAGCCGGTGTACCGGCTCGGATGGCACCGCGACCTCTGGGACGACGGCAAGCCGAACCGGAACGCCACTTGGCATGCTGCCTGCGTGGTGGCCTGGCAGCTCTGGACGGTCCCGCCCGACCACCTGCGGGCGCTGAAGCTGCGCCAGAACCGCAAATGCGCCACCACCGGCCGCCGCTTGCTCAAGACCGCCGAGGTGGACCATCGTGTTCCGCTTTTCGCCGTCTGGTCCGATCACCGCGCGAAGCCCTGGCCGGAGCTGCTGGCCTATTGGGGCGTGCCCAATCTGCAGGTCATCAACAAAGGGGCGCATCTGGAGAAATGTGCCGACGAGGCAGCCGAGCGGGCGGCCCGCAGGTCGGTTGTCGGACAGGAGAGCAGCGTCGAAGAGATGGGGCCTTAAGGCGCGGGGCTGGTCATGAGCCCGGAGTAGGAGGCTGGGCTAGCCAGCGGTGCCTCAGCCAGTCATGTAAAAGAGGCAGGGCTTGCGCCCCGCCTCGTCCATGTTTGGATTTCACGAAAGCTTAGTCGAGTGTCTGCACCCGGCGGCGCACAGTGGTTGTGGTCGTGGTGTCATCGTCATCGTTCATCATGCGGCCAGGAGCGTAATCGCGGGCCGACTGGACCTTCACGCGCTTCTTCACCTGTCCAGGAGCGTAATAGGACGCACCGCGGTGGGTAGTGACGGTGGCCGTAGTAGAAGGCTCGCGTACGACGCGGCGCTCTACGGTGCCGGAACGGCGGATTACGCGGGTCGAGCTGACCTCGTCGTCATCGTGCATCATATGGCCGGGAGCAGCGGAACGGGAGCGGATTTCCACCGACTGGGCAGAAGCTGCCGCACTGAAGCCAACAACCAGAGCTGCGGCCATCAGGCCGGCTTTCACGATACGCATTTGAACCTCCTCAAGGGAATATCAGATTGGAAGTCCAACGTGCATTCGCCTTGAGCGTTCCAGCGTAACAGTGAATTCTGTCCGCCTCTTAGGACAAGGATCAGAGATGACGATGCCGATTGCCAATCCTGAATCTTGTCCGTGGGTCCGCAAGCCCGTTTCCTGCATCAGCGAGCGAGGACGACCGCGGCTTCCTTCGTAGTGCTGACGGCCTGGGACACCCGACCGACTGCCGACGAGATCGCCCCGATGTTGTTGGAGATGCTCGCCACGGAGTGAGCCGCCCCCTGCATGTTCGACGACATCTCCTGCGTCACCGCGCCCTGCTGCTCCACCGCCGTCGCGACGCTGATCACGTGGTCGCGCATGGTCTCGACCGACCCCTGGATTTTCGCCAGCGCCTCGACGACGCCGCTGGAGACGCTCTGAACCGCATCGATCTCCGCGGTGATCTGCTCGGTCGCCCGGGCCGCCTGAGCGGCCAGGTTCTTGACCTCGGTGGCCACGACCGCAAAGCCCCGGCCGGCTTCGCCCGCGCGGGCGGCCTCAATGGTAGCGTTGAGCGCCAGCAGGTTGATCTGGCCCGCGATGTTCTGAATCAGGCCGACAATGCCGCCCATGGCCGATGTGGCGGTCGACAGTTTGTCGGTGAACTCGCTCGCGCTCTTAGCCTCGTTGAAGGCCGTCTCAGTTGCTGTCCGGGAGTTGGTCATGCTCTGGGAGATCTCGGCCACGGAGGCTGCCAGCTCTTCGGCGGCGGAAGCCATCATCTGCACATTGCTGGACGTGCTGGTGACCGCGGCGGTGGCCTCTCTCGCCTCATGACCTGAGTGATCGAGAGCCGTATCGATGTCTCCGAAGTTCCTGTCGATGATCTGACGCAGGTGGCCCAGCAGGTTCATCTGCTGCGTCACGTCAGTGGCGAACTTGACGACCTTGTACGGACGCCCGCTCGCATCGAGGATCGGGTTGTAGCTGGCCTCGATCCAGATCTCCCGGCCGCCCTTGCCGAACCGCCGATACTGGCCCGCCTGGTATTCGCCCGCCTTGAGCTTGCGCCAGAACTCCTGGTAGTCGGTACCGCCGCGCAGGGCCGGATCGACGAACATGCTGTGGTGGCGGCCTTTGATCTCGTCGAGGGAGTAGCCGACGGCTGCAAGGAAATTTGTGTTGGCCTCTAGGATGTTGCCGTCGAGGTCAAAGGCGATCACGGCCTGCGACTTGCGGATCGCTTCCACCTGACCCTTCAGTTCCGCCTGTTCCTGCATCTGCCGGGTGATGTCGGTGGCGAACTTGACGATCTTGAATGGCTTCCCGTCCCGGCCGAGAAGCGGGTTATAGCTCGCCTCGATCCAGATCTCGCGCCCGCCTTTGCCGAACCGCCGGTAGCGGGCCGCCTGATATTCGCCCTGCTTCAGGCTTGTCCAGAAGGCGGCGTACTCGGCGCTGCTGCGGAAGTCGGGATCCACGAACAGGCTGTGATGCTTGCCTCGGATCTCGTCGAGCGTGTAGCCCACCGTGTCGAGGAAGTTGCTGTTAGCCGTCAGAATGGTTCCGTCGAGATTAAACTCGATAACGGCCTGCGACCGGTCGAGCGCGGCGAACCTGGCTCCTGCATCGGCGTTGGTTTGCGGGAAAAGAGAAAGCATGAAACCTCGGCTTGAAATTCGGAGCTGCAGGAAATCTAAAATCAATGGACCTTCAATAAAGTGTCGCCGGTCTCGAATGAAAATTCGGTAAATACTTGGCTCCTTTACGTCATGAGACTGTTTTTCTGCTCATCATTAGAGCCGGTATGCTTTAGGCCAGCACCTTGGGGCCCGCAGCGTGAGCTGCGAGCCTGAGCGGTGATCGAGGGTGGCGCGAGTGGCAGCCCGGCTCGATGATGGATGGTGAGAAGGAAGAGCCGGAATGCCTCTTCGCGCACGGCTTCTTTAGGCGGACAGGCGGGACCAGCCCGGTGACCGTTCCAGGCGTGGCCCGTCTGCTCGACGGGGGCCTGGAACCGATTCCGACCACCGGCCCACAGCCTGGGCCTCCTGTCGGTGCAGCGTGCGAGGCTGCACCACAGGACCGTGTCTGCTCCCACACTGCGACGCCTCGCGAGCGCGCCCCTCGACAGGAGCAGATCTACACAACGATATAGCCGAGGTTAGGAGAATTGTCAAGAACAAAGCAAGAACATAGTTCTTGCCGTGTCATGGCCGGGTTCACCCCAGCCATCCGGGTCTTATGAAACACTGATCTCATCCCGAGGAAGCGCATAACGCTGTCTCGAAGGAGCTTCCAGTGTCGTTTGGAAACTTCTTCGAGATACAGACCACGTCTGCTCACAGGATGCGGTCAGGGAAACCGCACGCGAAGGAAGAAGGGGATCCCCGGAATACGTCGGGCGCTGACGGGGGTAGCACCGGGAGTCCCTGAAAATGTGAAGCTCAGGAAAAAATGCGGGTTTCGTCGAGTTATCCTTGGGTTATAACCTGTCCATTCGAAGGGGGCTGGATCCATGACGACTTACATTTCAGACACGAGGGAAGTCACTCAAAACATCAGCGACGATCTCGTAATCGAGCGGAGCGGAACTGTACGAACCGTCGCGACGACCGCCATCGAAGTCCAGCGCTTCTATTCGCTCACGGTCTTCGGCTCGGTTCACAGCAATGCGAGCGCGATCACGGCCAAGTTGGGTTCGCAGATCGGCATCGGCGCTTCAGGGGTGGTCTACGGCGAACTCCTCGGCCTCTCGGTAGAGGGGCAGTCGAATATCAACAATGACGGGTCGATTATTGTCCGGGCCGTCGAGGGCATCGGGATTCTCGCCACCGGCCGGCTGAACAACATCTCGAATACGGGCACGATCCAAGCCCATTATGGCATGCGCATCGAGAGCGGGCCGGTGCGGGCCGACAGCATTGTCAACACGGGCAAGATCGTCTCTCACGGAGGCATCGGCATCGAGATGATTGGCAGCGGAACGATCATCAACGACGGCGACATTCTCGCCGGAGGCGCAATCGGCATCAAGCTGACGAACGCAGTGAGCGGCCGGACCAACGTAGTGATCAACACCGGCTTCATCTGGGCAGGAATGGGCATCGAAGGATCCGCACAAGCCGATCTGATCACCAATACGGGGACGATCCGGGGCTGGGTCGATCTCGGAGACGGCAACGACCGCTACCGAGGTGAGAGCGGCTGGAGCAACGGCTACATTCTGCTCGGGAGCGGCGACGATCAGGCCTGGGGCGGCATGGCTTCGGAAATCTTCAGCGGCGGTGCCGGCAACGACACTATCGACGGCGGTGCCGGCGATCAGGACGCGATTTATTTCATCGACGATGCCAACGTTACGCTCGACCTGCGCATCGCTGGGCAGCAGCAGACCGGGGAGGGCCTCGACACGCTTCTGAACATCGAGTGGGTCTATGCCGGCGACGCGGCGGATCGGCTCACAGGAAACGATCGCGCCAACTTGCTCGACAGCGCCGGCGGGAACGATGTTCTTGATGGCGGACTGGGCGATGACACCCTCGATGGCGGGGACGGCATCGACACAATCGTGTTCAGCGGCAGCATAGCCGCAACAGTGGATCTCGGCATCGTGTCGGGGCAGAACACGGGCTATGGCCTCGACCTGATCCTCGGCATCGAGAACGTCACCGGCGGCTCGGGCGCTGACCGGCTGACGGGCAACGGGCTGGCGAATGCGCTCGCCGGCAACGGCGGCAAGGACCGGCTCTCGGGCGGCGACGGCGACGATACGCTCACAGGCGGCGCGGCCGACGACATCCTGACCGGCGGCGCGGGTAAGGACGTGTTCGTGTTCGATGCAGCGCGCTTGAAGAACGTCGACACCATCCAGGGCTACGTGGTCGCCGATGACACGATCCATCTGCAGAACAGCGTCTACGCCAAGATCGGCGCCCCGGGCGCTCTGGCGTCAAAGGCCTTCTGGACCGGGGGGAAGGCGCACGATTCCTCCGACCGGGTGATCTACGACAAGGGCACCGGCGCGCTCTACTACGATGCCGATGGCACAGGCTCCACCGCGCAGATCAAGATCGGCCAGCTTGCCAAGAACCTGAAGATGAACGCCGCCGAGTTCCTGGTGATCTGATCGCCAAGCAAGCCGCTCCGGGAATGGTGCTGCCGGCGCCATTCCCGGCCAACCTGAAACCGGAGAGGATAAGCGGAAGGCGGTGCTTGCCTTGAGGCTCGTCGCTTGTCTTAATGGGCGCAACCAGCAGTAGCGGGTGGGCCGATGGCGGGCAGGAACATTCTCATCTTTTCCGATGGCACCGGCCAGGCCGGCGGGCTGCTGCCGGATGAGCGCCGCAGCAACATCTACAAGCTGTTCCGGGCGACGCGGATCGGGCCCGATTCCTCCATCGACCCCGCCGAACAGCTGGCCTTCTACGATCCCGGGCTCGGCACGCAGGCGCTCGGGGTCTCGACGCCGGTCCGCATCTGGCGGTGGATCTACAACACGGTGAGCCAGGCCATGGGCCTGGGGCTGACCGCCAACATCATCGACTGCTACGCGGCCATCCTGACCCTGTGGGAACCGGGCGACCGCATTTATCTGTTCGGCTTCAGCCGCGGCGCCTACACGGTGCGGTGCCTCGGCGCCGTGCTCGGGCTGTGCGGCGTACCGACCACCATGAAGGACGGCACGCCCCTGCGGCGCGACCCGCAGAGCACCAGGGCCATTGCGGACGAGGCGGTCAAAAAGGTCTATCAGCACGTGAGTTCCCCGAAGGATGAGGCCTATCTGGAGCAGAGGAAGGCGCTCGCCGCGCGATTCCGGGCACAGCACGGTTCCGATGCCGGGGGCAAGGCCAACGCCATTCCCTATTTCATCGGCGTGTTCGACACGGTGGCGGCGCTGGGCAGCTATGGCCTCATGGCGCTGCTGGCTCTCGGTGCCGTCGCAATCATGGCGGCAACTGCGGGGCTATTGTCACTGTTTGCATTCACATTTTGGATCTGGTTCGGGCTCCTCGTAGCCGCGGCTTTGGTGCTTGCCGGGATCGGCTTTCTCAAGACTTACGTGAAATACGCCGTTGGCCTCGAGGGCTACACGTTCTGGGAGACCCTGCACGTCACCCACCTCAAGATGAAGTTTTACGACAACCAGCTCAATCCCGATGTGCTCTACGCCAAGCACGCCCTGTCCATCGACGAGAACAGGGCCGATTTTGCCCGCGTGCCCTGGACCAATGAGGGCATGGACAACGAGGGCGGACGCTTCGAGCAAGTCTGGTTTGCGGGCAACCACTCGGATGTAGGCGGCAGTTACCCGGAGAACGAATCCCGCCTCTCCGACACCGCGCTGCAATGGATGGTCGAGGCCGCGCAGGCCGTACCCAACGGCATCAGGATCGACGGCGATGTGCTTCAGCTCTACCCGTCCGCCGCCGGCCCTCAGCACGACGAGTGCAAGAGCGGCCGCTTCGGCCATCTCTGGGAGAAGGGGCTTCGGGATGTGTCCGAGGACGCTGTGCTGCACGCTTCGGTCAAGGAGCGGTTCGAGCAGCCGCAGGTGCTCCATTACGATGAGATGAAACCATACCGACCGGAAAACCTGCGCCAGCACCAGGACGTGGCGCAGTACTACGACCGCCCGGTCGCCGTGTAGCTATCACCGGGTGAGGGGCGCATGGGTTGCGGCCTCACACGTCTTTGGTGCGAAGGAAACCTCATCCAGCGTTGAGGCGCGGTGCCTCAATGACTTCTGATCATCAGAACATAAACCGCCAGAACCACGGCGATTAGCAGGACGGCGTAGAGGGACTGGGAGAGCATCACAGGAACCCCAGGATCACCCCGGCGCAGAACAAGAAGGCCAGACCGGACACCGCAAGCGCTTCGTTCTCATAGGAGATGTAGGACTTGATCCTCGCCATCATGGCACCCTCCGGGGTTCCCATCACTATGCGCGCATGGAAGCGGGAAAGATACGCTTATCCATGAGCGCAGCGGCGAGGGGCGCTCGCCGTGGCCCGCTTGCCGTCGAGGCACATCCTAAATTGTCCTGATCTGTCTGCCAGGGCTCGCATGCCGGAAGATATCCATCATTCTTAGGGAGTAATGCCAATCATTGCATTTTGCGGGTTGCGCAGTCATGGCATCATTCCCGTAGAGATTGCGACAGTCCTTGCGGAGGTGATTTCCGAGAGCTGAGGCACGGCGCCGGACAGGCGATTGGCTGGGTTGACGCAACATCGTCGTGTCCGCTGAAAAGGGGGCAAGCCATGAAATTCGCGTATATCGTGATGTGCGTTTCACTGCTCATGGGCTGCAGCACGCTACCGTCCTCACAGAAGGTGGATGCTTTCGGCGGGGCCACCGCGGCCGGCAGCGCACTTCTGCAGAACGCAGCCACCGCGAACCGGACACTCGCATTACGGATCGGTGAGGAGGATCAAGCCGCTCGATATGTAAGGGGAGGTTCCTTCACACTCGCCGATACTCCGGACGCCATGTTGAATCCGGAGAATTTCAAGCCGCGCCTGGAGGCCCTCCGCGCATTGGAAGCATACGGCAAGGCTCTCAAGCTCGCAGCCGATCAAGGTCTTGTCGACCAATTGGAGCAGGCATCCGTCAATCTCGGCACCGCTGCCGGCAAATTCACAACCGCGGGTTCTCCGGCCGCTGCGCCTGCCGTGAAGCTTGTATCGCGCACCGTCGGTTTCCTGCTCGGCAATGCCTATGCGGGTGAAATCCAAGCCGTCATCGTCGCGCGCGATCCGGATGTTCGTGCCCTGGTGGCTGCCCTAAAGGATGATCTGGCGGGAGTTTCCGTGCTGCTCTCGGAGCAGGCAAAGGATCTGGAATACCAGCGCAAGGTGAGTCTGCTGCTCATCCGGCGAGACCCGAAGGTGGATCGCCTGCGTCTCTACGATGAGTACAAGACCGCCCGCCAGGAAGTGGCCACACAGGCTGCTCTTGCCGTTGCCGTCGGTCAATATGCCACCGTCCTCGATCAGCTTGCCGAAGCTCATGCCGCTCTCGCGTCTGGAGATCCCAACGCAGAGTTGACGATCAAGCGTTTCGTCGCCCTGACGAACGATCTGGTCGACCTCGTTGCTGCGGCAGCGAAGCAGGACGACAAGAAAGGGAGTACGTGATGGCTCTTGAGCAAGACCAGGCCGAATTCGCGGCAGCTCTGCAGGAGTTCGAGGCGATAGAGGCCAACCTGCCCAAACAAGCTCCGTCGCTCTATGAGCGTTTGGCGACGGCTATGACCCTGGCGTTCTCAGCGAATACGAAGATCAGTCTCAACGACGCCGAGAAGGGCATTATCGCAGCCAAGAACAGCTTGCGTGCTTTGGCGGACATCACGACCGACGAGGGCACGCTCCAGCGCTATGTCAACGCCATGCGTGCCCTTACGGCCGAATTGACGGCCGTGATCAATCAGAAACTGGCAAGCACCAGCCATGTCTATGCGCCCCTGACGGCAGCGTTTCGGGCTTCGAAGGATACTCTCACGCAGGCGTACGAGCGAGCAAAGAAGATGGCGAACGCCATCAATCTGGCGACCGAGGTCCTGAACGCCTTCGCCAAGCTTGTGGCGGTCATCTAGGGCTGGACCGTGACTCGCAGGCTCGCGCGGTTTCTTACGAAGGCGGTTGAGGAGCGGGATGCCTTTCGGTTGGGGCAGGGCGTCAAATCGATCCCCGATGCCCTCAGGCCCTGGCCCGCGCCGATGCCGTTTTCGAGCGCTTGGCGGGCTTAGTGGTGTTCAGGGCGGCGGCGGCCTGGATGAGGGTTTTGAAGGCTTGCTCGTCGAGGGCTGCGCCCTCGTGGAGATCGATGGCGCGGCGGGTGTTGCCGTCGAGGCTGGCGTTGAAGAGGCGGGACGGGTCGTCAAGCGAAGCGCCCTTGGGAAAGGTCAGCTTCACGGCGCTTTTGTAGGTCTCGCCCGTGCAGATGATCCCGGCCTTCTCCCACACCGGAACCCCACGCCACTTCACCGCCTCGACCACATCGGGCACGGCCTGCAGGATGAGCGCCCGGACCCGCGCCAGCGTCTCGCCGCGCCAGTCGTTCAGGTGCTGGATATGCGCGTCGATCTGTTGGGAGGGGGAGGGTTCTGCGGTTCCATCCGTTGAAGCGCCGTTCGCCTTCATGGTTGCTGTCGCTTTCGTCATGGTTGTTCGCTTAAGCCCGTAGATCGCGAAGCATCGGACGGGCTTATGGAAACGATGAACGCGACAATAGCAGATAGCCTTCCTCAGGCCATCTTAGATAGCAATGCGCATTTAAGTGCCTTCAAGGTTGTGTGGTTCGAGGCGACAATCCGTGGAGGTAGGGTTGTCGTTATCCCCGGATTTGATCCGGCCATCCACATCTTAAGAACCACCATGCGCGTCAGACTTGGATATGGCCATCCTTTGCGAGCATTCTCATCAGGTGTCGCGCCGCCCTAAAGGCGCCACCAACTTAGAAATAGCAAAGTGGCGGATAATTGGATTATCATCCTTCTGTTGCCAAGGTTGAGGGCCTCTCGTGAATTCCACGGAAAAGGGCGATAAGCTGGAAGATGAGTTCTACGAATATCTCATCGAACAACAGCGTCGCGGTGAACTTGTCTACGACTTACATCCCCCAGCAAACTGCAAGATTTTTAAGAAGAAAGGTTACTATTGCAAGGAACGAGGGTCTGACGTTCAATTCGATGTTGTTATAGAGATTTATCAACAGGGCAGGAGTAAGCCATCATTCTACACTGTTTTTGAATGCAAGAATTATGAAGGAGGCATTCCGGAGACATGCGTAACTGACTTTTCGGATAAATTAGGGCGGATCTTCGGGCATGCAGCCAAAGGTGTTTTAGTCGTATCTTCACGTCTGCAATCGGGTGCGGATAACCTCGCCAGAAGCAGATCCATGGGGATCATTAAATATGACAAGGCTGGACTGGAAGTCGTAGCGGATCGCAGAGGTCATTATTGCTTAGAGAGCCGTTTTGTAAAATCACAGATCTTTCGGAATGACCGTTCTATTAAGTCTTTGAAATTTTCGGCGTTTCATGACGGAAAATTCTTCTGCGCCATCAATCATTTTCTTCGTAGCCTTGAACCCGGTCTATCCAGCGATGATGAAAACGAGGGTGAAAGCGCCCGAGTGTCCGTGCCGTATCTTCCCGAGGAACAAATAGAAAAATCAGCTCGGGAGATCTTGGAACGGGTGGGTTACAAGTCTGGCCCGGTCGATCTCAAGAAAATTTGCTCTGTGCTGTCTATAGACCTTCAATTCAGTGAGCAGTTGATTGAGGATGAGGATGGCACGCCCATACTGGGTTCAGCAAATTTCGATCGCAAATCGATCAAGATAAATTCTCACGCGAACAGTAAACAAGAGAGGTTCACCCTAGGACACGAGATCGGGCACTTTTGTTTGAATCATGGTCGGTATCTGCGTTCAGAAACAATTGTTGAACGTGATCTTTTTATCAACAGAGAGACTGAAAGTGGCTTCAATTATGAGCGCCTTGAGTTCCAAGCCAATGCCTTTTCGTCCAACATCATTATGCCCAGTCACGTATTTCTCGTCGCGATTGAAGTAGCTCGAACCCGCCTTGATATCCGAGATCGCGGGCACGGCTACATATTTGTCGATGACCAGCCGTGTAACTTTCTACCTTTCGATCAATTATTAGCAAATCTTTCTCAATATTTTGAGGTCTCGAAGCAGGCGATCGAGATAAAATTGAAAAAGATGGGCTTACTTACTGATCAGAGGAGGAGAAACCAAGCTTCCCAGTCATGGCCGGACTTGATCCGGCCATGACGGAGAGATTTATGTGTCGGAATGTAAAATGGGCAGGGACTGGATGCCCTTATGCAGTACAACTGCGATACCATTCGGCGCGCGCCTTTGCAGTGTGCGAAGAATGCAGGTGTTGACCGAGCCTGCGCAGTTAACCGCACTTATAGCAATAATGTTTGTTCTTGTGCCAAGCCATAGTGAAGTCATGGCAGTGTGGGCAGGGCTCGCCGGAGAATTTTATGTTGTTTACTTCTCTGAAGCGCTTCAGTGCTAGCGCTTCTGTCACGTCGCAAGCTTGGGCCAGCTCTTTATGGTTTGTGAACGGCTTAACCACGAAATCTGGCAGCAAAACCTTCTCGGCATAATTATGCGCTTGCCATTCGGTTCCCTCGTGTTCCGGATACCAACTATGAAACACGCTATCAGGGCTACTGAAGTGTAGCTCGTGCCCACTATGAAAGACGAGGTGTCCAAGTTCATGTGCGATCACGTACCGCGCATCCGGGTCACCAAGTTTTGCGTTCCTCCACACCTCGTAATCGCAAACCAGTTTGAGTGGCTTGAAGCTTACGAAAGCGGGATCATCGTCAGGCCCGGATAAGTCCCGAAGTTCCAGAACAACTGGGTGGCCGAGTATGTCCTGGAGTTCCTCATAGAAGAAACGAACGATGTCGAAGTTCGCAACGCTCGCCGTTGGCGAGTGTAACCGATGGTCGGTTGCGAACTTCGTAATGGTCGCCTCAGTCAGGATGTGGGGGGCTCTATAGTTTTTACCCATAGCTCCCTCCAAACCTTTAGAAGCTCACCTCCTACGAGCACCCCGTCGTGCTGCCGCACGTGTCGCACTTCAAGCACGTCCCATTACGGACCAGCGTGAAGTTGGCGCATTCGGGGCAGGCTTCACCGACATAGCCCTTCATCTTGGCTTCGGCGCGCCGGTCGGCGACGGATGGTGCCGAGAACCCAAGTTTCGCCATTTCGGCTTCGCCGACCGGCTTCTCCTCCGCGTGCACGGCAGGCTGCGGGAGTTCAGCCTTCAGCGCCGTCGCACCGACGGTCATGCCACCCGTGCGCTGAGTAATGCCTGTGCCGCCGGCACCACCGCCGGGGATGAGCATGAGGCGGTCGGAATTGCCGCGCACGAAGCCGCGGGACACGATGGCCGTGGCGGGAGCGGGCTCCGGCGCCTTCGACTGGTCCTCGCCTTTGCCGATGGTGGTGGGGCCGGCTTCCGACGGGTCCACGTGGGCGAGGTCGTTGCGGCCGAGATAGGACACGGCGAGCTCGCGGAACACGTAGTCGAGGATCGAGGTGGCGGACTTGATGCGCTCGTTGCCCTGGACGAAGCCGGCGGGCTCGAAGCGCGTGAAGGTGAAGGCCTCCACGTATTCCTCCAGCGGCACGCCGTATTGCAGGCCGAGCGAGATCGCGATGGCGAAGTTGTTCATCATGGCCCGGAAGGCGGCGCCTTCCTTGTGCATGTCGATGAAGATCTCGCCGAGGCGTCCGTCGTCGTACTCGCCGGTGTGGAGATACACCTTGTGGCCGCCGACCACGGCCTTCTGGATGTAGCTCTTGCGGCGGTCCGGCATCTTCTCGCGCTCGCGAATCCGCTCCACGCGCTCGATCACCTTCTCGACGATCTTCTCCGACACATGCGCGACCTTCGCGGCGACCGGCATGGCGGCGAGCGCTTCCACCGCGTCGTCCGCATCCTCGTCCTCATCGGCAATGAGGGCGGAGTTCAGCGGCTGCGAGAGCTTGGAGCCGTCGCGGTAGAGGGCGTTGGCCTTCAGCGCCAGCTTCCAGGACAGCATGTAGGCGTTCTTGCAATCCTCGACGGTGGCGTCGTTGGGCATGTTGATGGTCTTGGAGATCGCCCCCGAGATGAAGGGCTGCGACGCCGCCATCATGCGGATGTGGCTTTCCACCGAGAGATAGCGCTTGCCGATCTTGCCGCACGGGTTGGCGCAGTCGAAGACCGGGTAATGCTCGACCTTGAGGAACGGTGCGCCTTCGAGAGTCATCGCTCCGCAGATGTGGATGTTCGCGGCCTCGATGTCGGCCTTCGAGAAGCCGAGGAACGTGAGCAGGTCGAAGGACGGATCGTTGAGCTTGTCCGCCGGCACTTTGAGCGTACCGGTGAGGAAATCCTCGCCGAGCGTCCAGCGGTTGAACACGAACTTGATGTCGAAGGCCGATTTCAGGCCCTTCTCCACCGCGTCGATCTTGTCGTCCGTGAAGCCCTTGGCGCGCAGCGAGCCGGGGTTGACGGCGGGCGCTTGGCGCATGGAGCCGTGGCCCACCGCATAGGCCTCGATCTCGGCGATCTCATGCTCGCGGTAGCCCAGCGCACGGAGCGCATCGGGCACGGCCCGGTTGATGATCTTGAAATAGCCGCCGCCGGCGAGCTTCTTGAACTTCACCAGGGCGAAGTCGGGCTCGATGCCGGTGGTGTCGCAATCCATCACGAGGCCGATCGTGCCCGTGGGGGCGATCACGGTGGATTGCGCGTTGCGGTAGCCGTTCTTCTCGCCGAGTTCGAGGGCCTTGTCCCAGGCGGACTTGGCATGAGCGACGAGGTCGGCGTCCGGGCAGGAGGCGTGATCGAGCGGGACCGGGTTGACGGCCAGACCCTCATAGCCCTGAGCCTCGCCATGGGCCGCGCGGCGGTGGTTGCGGATCACGCGCAGCATGTGCTTCGCGTTGGCCTTGTAGTTCGGGAACGGCCCGAGTTCACCGGCCATCTCGGCCGAGGTGGCATAGGACACGCCGGTCATGATCGCCGTGATGGCGCCGCCGAGCGCACGGCCGGCATCGCTGTCGTAGGGCAGGCCCATGGTCATGAGCAGGCCGCCGATATTGGCGAAGCCGAGGCCGAGGGTGCGGTACTCATAAGATAACTGCGCGATCTCCTTCGAGGGGAACTGCGCCATCATGACGGAGATCTCGAGCACCACCGTCCAGAGGCGGCAGGCATGCTCGAAGGATTCCGCGTCGAACTTGTGGTTCTGGCGGTCGAAGAACTGCAGCAGGTTGGCGGAGGCGAGATTGCACGCCGTGTCGTCCAGGAACATGTATTCCGAGCACGGGTTCGACGCCCGGATGCGGCCACCGGCGGGGCTGGTGTGCCAATCGTTCATGGTGGTGTTGAAGTGCAGGCCGGGATCGGCGGACGCCCAGGCGGCGTGGCCGATCTGCTCCCACAGGTCGCGGGCCTTGAGGGTCTTCACCACCTTGCCGTCCTTGCGGGCGGTGAGGTGCCAGTCGGCATCGTTCTCGACGGCGCGCAGGAAGTCGTCGGTGAGCGACACGGAGTTGTTGGAGTTCTGGCCGGAGACGGTGAGATAGGCCTCCGAATCCCAATCGGTGTCGTAGACCGGGAAGTCGATATCCGTGTAGCCCTGACGCGCGAACTGGATGACGCGCTTGATGTAGTTGTCCGGGATCTGCACCCGGCGGGCCAGCTTGATCTCCTTCTTCAGAGCCGGGTTCTTCTCCGGGTCGAAGCAGGCATCGCCCTCGGCCTCGCAGTTGATGCAGGCCTTCATGATGGCCTTCAGGTGCTTGGCGGCGAGCTTGGAGCCGGTGACCAGCGCGGCGACCTTCTGCTCCTCCTTCACCTTCCAGTCGATGTAGCTCTCGATATCCGGGTGATCGACATCGACCACCACCATCTTGGCGGCGCGGCGGGTGGTGCCGCCCGACTTGATCGCGCCGGCCGCCCGGTCGCCGATCTTGAGGAAGCTCATGAGGCCGGACGAGCGGCCGCCGCCGGAGAGCTTTTCGCCCTCGCCGCGCAGCTTCGAGAAGTTGGAGCCGGTGCCGGAGCCGTACTTGAACAGGCGTGCCTCGCGGACCCACAGGTCCATGATGCCGCCCTCGTTCACCAGGTCGTCCTCGACGCCCTGGATGAAGCAGGCATGCGGCTGCGGGTGCTCGTAAGAGGACTTGGACTTGGTCAGCTTGCCGGTCTTGTAGTCTACATAATAGTGGCCCTGGCCGGGACCGTCGATGCCGTAGGCCCAGTGCAGGCCGGTGTTGAACCATTGCGGGGAGTTCGGCGCCACCATCTGGTTGGCGAGCATGAAGCGCAGCTCGTCATAGAAGGCCTGGGCGTCTTCCTCGGACGAGAAATAGCCGCCCTTCCAGCCCCAATAGGTCCAGCAGCCGGCGAGGCGATCGAACACCTGCTTGGAGGAGATCTCGGAGCCGAGGCGCTGATCCTCGGGGAGGGCGGCGAGGGCGGCCTCGTCGGCCACGGAGCGCCAGAGCCAGGATGGAACGTCGTTCTCCTCGACCTTCTTCAGGCGAGCCGGAACGCCGGCCTTGCGGAAATACTTCTGGGCCAGCACGTCGGAGGCCACCTGGCTCCAGGTCCCGGGAACCTCGATGTTCTCGAGCTTGAAGACCACCGAGCCATCCGGATTGCGGATCTCGCTCGTGGCGAGCCGGAAGGCGAGGGAGGAATAAGGCGATTGGCCAGACTTCGTATAACGCCGCTCGATCCGCATAGGTCACATCCTAAGTATTGAGGACAAACGTCCCCATGGCCGCGATTTGCCCCGCAGCTCATCAGCCCACAATTATTGTTCAACGCCCCAACGATCCGCTCTTTCGGACCGCCCACGCAACACGCCTGAGTTACGGCCCCGGTCGGGCGTCACAGGTGGCGCGGCAACGTTGTTGCCACGGGCTCTGACGCCTACTCTGGGGAGTGTTCAACCGGCCCTTTCAGGCTGGTCGCCGGTCTCTGGTCGGCACCCCGGCAAGCTAGTCGTGTTGCGAGCCTCACGTCAAGAACTAGTGTCAGCCTGAAGTGTTCCGAACTACATGTTGTGTGTAGCTGTGTGAATTGTGGATAACCCGGACCCCTCCGGCTAAGCCTCTCAGACTCCTCTGAGAATCCGTTCCCGGTTTTTGCAATGGCCAAGCTTCGCCGGCTTAAGGACCCGCATGCGGTCATGCTTAACGGCGGGTATATGTTGTGCCGGCGCATCAATCCGTGGTCCCGGCTCCGGACGACCGCTCCGGAGCCGAAATGGCCTGATTACGGGAAATTCCGCTCCCGCCGCTGGGGAAGCTGCAGATCGGAGAATCAGTCGGGGTTTTCGCGCCTCGTGAGGCTGGACTTCACTCCCCCTTGCGGCCATATTCCGCGCAACTTCACGAACCCCTCCGGCGGCAGCAGCATGAAAGAGTTTTTCACCCAGTTCTTCACCTGGTGGAACGGACAGACCCTCGGCACCCGATTCTTCACCTGGCGCAAGGGCGTGTTCGTGGGCACGGACGAGTTCGGCAATACCTACTACCGCTATGTCCAGCCGCAGGCGATCGACTCGAATGTGGGCGCCGAGCGCCGCTGGGTCGTCTATAACGGCGAGGCCGATGCCTCGAAGGTGCCGCCCGGCTGGCGTGCCTGGCTGTGCCACAACGGCGACATTCCGCCGAGCGAGGAAACCTACCGGCCGCATTGCTGGGAAAAGCCCTATGTGCCGAACATGACCGGCACCACCCAGGCTTACCGGCCGCAAGGGTCTCAGCTCGGCTCCGGCCAGCGCCCCGCCGCCACCGGCGATTACGTGCCGTGGACGCCCGGGGAGTGAGGCTCCAAGCAGCCTCCTGACCCGCCATGCTGAAGAGAGCCCAGGCCCGCACCTGCATCGAGTGCGGCCTGCCTTATGACCACCCGGATTTTGTCCATCACGCGGGTCGGATCGAGAGCGGCCCGGCCTATTGGTCCGAGCGCGGGCTCCTCTGCTCCCATGCCTGCTCAACGGCACATTTCGAGAAGCGCCTGAAGGCGGGCGATCCGATGACCGAGCCGGCGCCTGATCCGCTGGAGCAGGACTGGTCCTGAAGCTCAAAGAGCAGGATTAAGTCGGCACTTGTGGAAGGCCTGAACATTCTGCACGAGATGCGCGGCCTTTCCTGTTCCGCTGAGAATAACGGCCCTTGGCAGTCGTTCTTCGATATAGCGGAACGCGGCAGCGGCTGCTTCCTCGAACGGCTGCCCAGCCAGCAGGCCACCCATGGCGAAGGGGCGGTTGACGATCGCGGTGCGGTCGCTCGCTTTCAGTTCCGGCAGCAACGGGGCCATGGTCTGGCTCGACATGTTCAACGGAAATTGCAGCGCGTCATATAATCCGCTTTTCAGCGCAAGCCGCCCGGCTTCCACATCGCTGACGCTCACCCCGAAGGCCGTGACCCCGCACCGCTTTGCATAATCCATTGCGGCGATCACATCGGGATGGGTGACGACATCGCTCGTCGCCTTGTGGATCTGCAGGACATCGATGGTTCCGAGCAGGGACAGGCTCTGGTCGATGCTTCGGACCAGCGCATCGCGGCTGTGATCGACAAAGCTGGCGCCGCGAGCGAAGTCCCAATGCTCTCCGGCCTTCGTCATGATGGTGAGCCTGTGCTTGGCCGAGGGCTCAAGGGTATCGAGGAAGTGGCCCAGCCGGGCTTCGCTCTCCGCATAGGCGGGGGCCGTGTCGAAGATGGTAATGCCCAGTTCCAGGGCCTTGGAAAGGAGAGCACGTGCCTCATTCTCGTCCGCTGGCGCACTTTGATTCACACCCCATGCGCGGCCAATCGAGAGCAGGCCCAGCCCGAGCTTGAGGCCGGGTTGAGTAAACTTTTGGAGCATGAGTTTTACCCGGCTGGTTTGGGATGGAAATAGGATTGCTGCCTGAGAACGCCTTCAGAGAAGAGCCCGAAAGCCTGGATCACGCAGCCGATCGGAACATCGATCTGGCGGGCGACGCCCGAGCCCTTGAGGACAGCGCCGCGCGCATCCGGCTCGGGATCACGATAGCTTCCGCCGTCACCCAAGGTGCAGTTCTGGCAACGGATGGGTCCGAGGATCTGCGCGCCGCGCCCGATTCGATTGGACCGGGTGAGCGACCCTCCACCGAGAAGCCGCGCCCCGTCGCCGACCTCGATCACGTCGCCTGCCTCAGCCTTGAGGGTGAAGCCGCCTTCTTCCCCGATCTCGGCATGAGCTCCGACCTTGATCGAGCCGCCGGAGGCAACAAGCCTGCTCCCGGGGAAAAGCTGCGTGCCGGCACCGATGACGATAGCTCCGCCATCTCGAGCGTCAAGGATGACGCCGGGCCAAAGCACCGCTCCGGTTCCAAGCCGGACGCCCGGTGAGACCAACACAGAGGTCGGATCCGGGATCAGAACGCCACGATGGGTGAGGGCGGCGGCTTCTGCGGCCGACAGAAAGCCCAGCCGCTGACGGGACTCATCACCAGGAGTCTGGGCTTCGCTCATGCAGGTATCTTCGCTCCGAGGTCGCTCGCACGCCTGGAAGCTTAGTCGATCGAACCTGATCCTGAACAGCCCAACGAAATATTGGAGCGTTGGTGCATTTTTGAGAGACTACACCCCGTAATCCAGCTTGGGATACCAATCCGTGCCACGACCCTCGGGCGTCATGTCGAGCACGTTCCACAGAGGTGCGAGATCCGGGGCGCCGCGGGGATCCTGGCCTGGATCGGCGGACTCGCCCGTCATCTCTCCGCTCCAGAAATGCCGGATCGTCCCATCGCGGCGCGTGAAGACGTTGAGGCTCGGGATCTCCGACCCGTCCGGCAGGACACCGTGGTAGTCGCGGGAGTAATTGCCGTTGAGATCGGTGTAGAGCCGCAGGTTTGTCCAGCCGCGTTCCCGCTTCCAGGCGGCCAGCCGCTCGATCGGGGATCGCGCCACGACGGCGAGTGCCATGCGCTGCTGGATGTCGGCGCCGTTACCTTCGAGCGCTCCCAGTAAGTTGGTGCACATGGGGCAGGGGCGCTCGCGCTGAGGGCCGAACATGTAGCTGTAGACAGCGAGCGACTGCTTGTCGCCGAAAAGGTCGGCGAAGCTCACCGGACCGTTCTCACCCTCGAAGTGATAGTCGCCTGTCACCGCCCCGCCGGGCGGCAAGGCTCGGCGCTGCTCAGCGACACGTTCCAGATGACGCCGCAACTCGATCTCCTCTGCCAGCAGGGCTGTGCGGGCAGCACGATACTCGGCGCTTTCGTTCGGAAAGCGCACCGGCGAGCGGCGCGCGAGTTCTTCAGCGTGGACAAGCTTGTCGCTCATGGGATGCTCCTCGAAGGCCGACCTTTCAAGATTTACGCGGACCGACGAGGCCAAACGGGGCTCCCTGCGGATCGCTGGCGACAATGATGAAGACGCCGCCCGGGACTTCGGCGGGGCCGTAGTGAATCGTGCCGCCCTGACCGGGCACAGCCTGTGCCGCGACATCGATGTCTTCGACGCCGAAATAGAATGTCCACCGGGGCGGCGGACCCTCCGGCATGCATGGCATCACGGCCCCGATGGTCCGGCCGCCATGGTTGATGAACTGGTAATCGCCCATCTCGCCCATAGGCATGGCATCGCCCTTCTCCCAGCCGAAGCGGGCCCGGTAGAAGGCGAGCGCAGCCTGCGGGTCGCCGGTGGCGAGCTCGTTCCAGTTGCAATGGCCGAACTTGCTCTGGTCGAACGCGGTGCTCGTGCCATCCACCGTACCACGCATGATGTAGAACATCACGCCTTGCGGGTCGGAGAGCATTGCGAAGCGGCCGACGCCCGGGATGTCGGTGGGCGGGATATGCTGCGCGCCGCCGTCCCGGACGACGTCGGCCGCTGCGGCGTCGACGTTCTCGACTGCTACGTAGCCGAGCCACATCGGGCGCATGCCCGCGTTCTCGGCGCCGGGCGGGAAGGGCATGAGGCCGCCCACATCCGTGCCGTTGATCCCGAAGACCCGGTAGCCGCGGTCTGAGCCTTCCGCCGGTCGGTTCTGCCAGCCGATCACAGCGCCGTAGAAGCGGGCGGCTGCATCCGCATCCTTCGTCAGGAGTTCGTACCAGATGAAGTCGCCGTGCTGATTGGCCATGACGTAGATCCTTATACGTCGAGGATCGGCATGAAGCCGCCGAAGATCATGCGCTTGCCGTCGAAGGGCATCTGCTGGCCCATCGCCTCCATGCGCGGATCGGTCATGATCTTCTGTTGGGCAGCGTCGCGAACTTCCTTGGACGGATACTCGATCCAGCTGAACACGACGACCTCGTCGTCCTTAGCCTGGACGGAGCGGCGAAAATCGGTGAGCTTGCCGTCCGGCACGTCGTCGCCCCAGCACTCGACCATGCGGGTAGCGCCGAACTCCTTGAACAGGGGCGCCGCCTCGGCCGCGTGCTTGCGGTATACTTCCTTCTTGTCCGCTGGAACGGCCAGCACGAACCCATCCACATATGACATCGCTATCTCCCTTGGCTTTGGGCCTAGTCCCTTGACAACTGTGTTGATATCAACATAAATAGGCCATGTCAAACAGCCGAGACATAATCTTCGAGACAACACATCAGGTGCGCGACACCTGCCTGTGCCTGCATGCGCAGCGGGCCGCCCGTGCGCTGTCGCGACGCTTCGATGAAGCTCTGCGGCCTGCCGGGATTACCTCTGGCCAGTTCTCTCTTCTGAACGCCCTTAACCGACCCAAGCCTCCGCCGATCGGTCCCGTCGCGCAGCTACTGGCAATGGACCGGACGACGCTGACCGCCGCCTTAAAGCCGCTTGAACGGGATGGACTCGTGACCATCTCCCGCGACCCGGAGGATGGCCGCAGCCGGCTTCTTTGCCTCACGGACAAGGGGCGGGAGGTGCTGGCCGCAGCCGTTCCGATCTGGCGCGACCTCCATGCCGCCATCGAGGCTAGCCTGCCGCAGTTGCCGCCGGATGACCTTCGGGGGGCGCTCAGGTCGCTTTCGCGGGCTGGCTGAGTTTCAGGGCGGGGGACCGGGGTTCTATCTTCCCGGTCTGCCCTTTTTCCATCATGGTTCACGTGCTATCGCGTTGCCGAACGAACAAAGGTGCGGCCAAGCTCGGCCGGACAGCAAACGCCAAATCGAACTTGGCTTGGACAGCATGATGAAACTCGGATGGACGCGGGCTCCCCTGGTGCTCGCATCGCTTATCGGTGGCCTGACCGCCGCGCAGGCGGACAGGATCAAGAATCCCACAGCCGTCTTCTCCGGCTTGGACAAGATCACCGGGCGAATTGTTTCGTTCGAGGTGGCTGTGGATGAGACTGTCCAGTTCGGCGCCCTTCAGGTGACGTCGCGGGTCTGCTTCACCAAGCCGGCCACGGAAACGCCGAACACTACGTCCTTCATCGAGGTGGACGAGCCCGGATCCGAGGGGAAGGGCAAGCGGGTCTTCTCGGGCTGGCTCTTCGCCGCAAGCCCAGGCCTGCACGGCCTTGAGCACCCGGTCTACGACATCTGGCTCGTGGACTGCAAAGGCGGCACCGAGGTGATCGCCGAGCCGAAGGAGACCCCCGAGGAGCTGCCGCCGATCCAGGATGCAGCCCGTGGCCCCAACGATCCGGCGCGGCCCGGTGACATCATGACCCCGGCGGGAGGCACGGCCCCACGTCCGCCCGCCGTCGAGACGGCACCCCTGCGGCAGCAGGCGCCTCAGCGCCAGCAGCCCGCCCGGCGACCGGCTGCGCCGATCATCAATTCCGATCGTCCTAATTAGGGGAAGCTGATCGCGGCGAGCGCTTCCTCGCCGCTCACGGTCCTGCCTCTCGGCCAGACATCCCAGTCGGCCGCATGCTCCATGGCATTGCGCAGCATCTGCTTGTAAGCCCGCCGCGGGACCTCGGTAGCGCCGAACTGCGCTAGGTGCGAGGTCACGAACTGCGTGTCAAGCAGTGAAAAGCCGCCTCGGCACAGGCGCGCTACGAGGTGCACGAGCGCCACCTTCGAGGCGTCGCGCTCGGTGTGAAACATGCTCTCCCCGAAGAACGCGCCGTTCAGCCTGACCCCGTAAAGGCCGCCAACGAGGCGGCCCTCCTGATAGACCTCCACCGTATGGCAGTAGCCGGAATCGAACAACTCGCCGTAGAGTTCGCGGATCCGCCGGCTGATCCAAGTCTTCTCCCGGTCGGCAGCCGGCGCGGCGCAGCCGGCGATCACTGCGTCGAAATCCCGATCCACATGAACCTCGAAGAAGTCAGAACGAACGGTGCGGGCAAGACGCTTGGAGACGTGGAAGCCGTTGAGGGGAATGATCCCACGCTCACGCGGCTCGACCCAGAACAGAGACGGATCATCCGCATCCTCCGCCATAGGAAAAATCCCGGCTGCGTAGGCTTTCAGCAGGATATCGGGGGTAATCTCAGGGGCGTGGTCGGAAGGGTGTGTCATTCATCAACATATCTGATCAATCAGGCTGTCCTTCAAAATAGGATAGCCTGAACGCGAAGTCAGACCGGTGTTAGATAGATTTTGCCGAGTTGCCTCATCTCGTCGTCGGTTTTTGGCAGCTTTGTTGCCAATCCCCATAAATCATATCTTTTCGGGCGTCTCAGTCCGAAGAAGTTGACGAATCCAGCTCGGACACAAGCATCGCCGAGAGATTTGAGCGTAAAGCCCGTATGATGGGCCATGTAGAGGTTCCCGTCCGCCATCGCAGGCCTGAACCCGTACATCATGTCGAGGGGTGCAACCGGCCCTCTGCCGCTGGTGTAGATCGGTGCTTCGATATCGCCCGAGGCCAAACGCTCACCGATTGTTTGAAGATCCGGGCAGGTGAGGATCACAAAGCCGTCCGACTTGAGAACTCGGCGCATCGCTTTCAGCGCCAAGGGCACTTCGTGTGGGTAGAGATGCTCGATGTTGTGGGCTGAGTAGACGGCGTCAAAGCTGTTCGATTCCACCTGGGACAGCTCAGGAAGTTTATCGATGAGATCCGGCTTCACGCTTCTGTCGATATCGAGCGTAACCTCCTCCCATTCTGACGAGGCAAAAGCCTTTACGGTCTGATTCTTACGCTTTGGGCCGCAGCCCACATGAAGAAAGCGAGGCATGATTTCCATGACCTCGCCTTCAATGACGGGGCCCCTGTTCTGTTGCAGCCAGAATAGCGGCCCCGATATTTTATAACAAGCTGTTATACCTGCTCGTCGCCCAACCCGCCCGTCTTCAGGAAGTTCTCCAGCCAATGGATGTCGTACTGGCCGTTCTGAATTTCCGGGTTGCGCACCAGGGTGCGGAAGAGCGGGAGCGTCGTGTCGATGCCGTCGACCACGAACTCGTCGAGAGCCCGGCGCAGGCGCATGAGGCACTCGTTGCGGGTGCGGCCATGGACGATGAGCTTGCCCACAAGGGAATCGTAATGCGGCGGGATGCGGTAGCCCTGATAGGCCGCCGAATCGACGCGTACGCCCAATCCGCCCGGTGGGTGGAAATAGCTGATCGTGCCGGGCGAGGGGCGGAAGGTCGAGGGGTGCTCGGCATTCACGCGGCACTCGATGGCATGGCCTTCGATCCTAACGTCTTCCTGCCTCACCGAGAGCGGGTGTCCCGCCGCCACGCGGATCTGCTCGTTCACCAGATCGATGCCGGTGATCATCTCCGTGACCGGGTGCTCCACCTGGATGCGTGTGTTCATCTCGATGAAGTAGAACTCGCCGTCCTCGTAGAGGAACTCGATGGTGCCGGCGCCCGCATATTGCAGTTCCTGCATGGCCTTGGCCACGACGCCCCCAATGCGTTCACGCATCTCCACGTTGAGGGCCGGCGAAGGGCCTTCCTCCCAGACCTTCTGGTGGCGGCGCTGGAGCGAGCAGTCGCGCTCGCCCAGATGAATGGCGTTGCCCTTGCCATCGCCGAGAACCTGGATCTCGATGTGGCGCGGCTTCTCGAGATACTTCTCGATATAGACTGCGTCATCGCCGAAGGCGGCCTTCGCCTCGGTCTTGGCGGTCTGGAGCGCGTGGACGAGGTCCTCCTCGGTGCGCGCCACCTTCATGCCGCGCCCGCCTCCGCCGGCCGCTGCCTTGATGATGACCGGGTAGCCGATCTCCTTGGCGACGCGCTTGGCCTCGTCGTCGTCGGTGATGCCGCCTTCCGAGCCGGGCACGCACGGAATGCCGAGGCGCTTGGCCGTGCGCTTGGCCTCAATCTTGTCACCCATGATGCGGATATGCTCCGCCTTGGGGCCGATGAACGCGATGCGGTGATGCTCCAGCACCTCCGCGAAGCGCGCATTCTCGGAGAGAAAGCCGTAGCCGGGATGGATCGCGTCGGCGCCGGTGATCTCGCAGGCGGCGATCAGGGCGGGGATGTTGAGATAGCTGTCGCGAGCGGCCGGCGGGCCGATGCAGACGCTCTCGTCGGCAAGGCGCACGTGCATGGCATCCGCGTCGGCGGTGGAATGCACCGCCACGGTGGCGATGCCGAGCTCCTTCGCGGCGCGCAGGATGCGCAGAGCGATCTCGCCTCGATTGGCAATCAGGATCTTATCGAACATATCGCGCCTTACTCGATGACGAGGAGGGGTTCGCCGTATTCAACAGGAGTTCCGTCTTCGACATAGATGGCCGTCACGGTGCCGGCGCGGGGGGCCACGATCTCGTTGAAGGTCTTCATGGCTTCGACGAGCAGGACCTTGTCGCCGGCCTGCACCTTGGAGCCGATCTCGACGAAGTTCTTCGCATCGGGCGAGGGCTTGCGGTAGGCGGTGCCGACCATGGGTGAGAGCACGGCGCCGGGATTGGGCGCGGCTGCCTTCGTGGCGGCTTCCGCAGCGGCAGCCACGGAGGGCGGCGGCGCCATGACCGGGGCGGGGGCGTGATGAGCTGCCGGGGCCGCCACCGGAACAGTAACGGCGGCGGTGACCATGCGCGCCACGCGAATGCGAAGGTCGCCCTTCTCCACTTCGATCTCGCTGAGATCCGTGTCGGCGATCAGGTTCGCCAGCTCGCGGACGAGATCAGGATCGAAAGGGTTTTCCTTGGCCATGGGGCTTACCTCTGCTTTTCTGAGGAATTAGTGCTGGGAGGGTTTTGCCGGACGGGCCCGCTCGGCCATCACCCGGTGAACCGCTTCCAGGCCGAGCAGGTAGCTCATGGGCCCGAAACCACAGATCACGCCGACGGAGACGGGCGCTATGAGCGAGCGATGGCGAAAGCCCTCGCGAGCATGAACATTCGAAAGGTGGATCTCGACCGTCGGAGCGCCGCTGCCCGAGATGGCATCGCGGAGCGCGATCGAGGTGTGGGTGTAGGCGCCGGCATTGATGACGATGCCTGCTCCTTGCGCTCCTGCCTCGTGGATCCAGTCGACCAGATGTCCCTCGTGGTTCGACTGGCGGAAGGTGACTGCCGCCCCAAGAGCCTCGGCCTTCTCGCGCACGAGCTTCTCGATGTCGGCAAGCGTGATGCTGCCATAGATCTGAGGCTCCCTGCGGCCGAGCAGGTTGAGGTTGGGTCCGTTGAGGACAAAGACGGTGGTCATCGGATAAGGAGCATTCCATGAAGCCCCATCAGGCGGAGCCGAAACGCCCTCTTAGCCAAAAGGCGGGCAGGGGGGAAGGGGAAAACCGGGGCTTTCCCAAGCTTGGCGTGGGTTCCGAAAGGGCAGAGGGCCTTATTTCAAGCGTCATGGCCGGGCTTGTCCCGGCCATCCACGTTTTCGAGCAGGGTTAAGACGTGGATCCCCGGAACAAGTCCGGGGATGACGGCGAGACAGTTCTAACCGCAATTCGCCTTGCCGCACTGGCGGACATTGTCCACGAGCTGTTTCAGGGGTTCCAGGCCGACCGCGCCGGGGATGACCGTTTCGCCGACGATGAAGGCCGGGGTTCCGGAAAGGCTCAGCTTGTCGCCGAGCGCCATGTTCTCCTGGAGGGCATTGCGGATCTCGGCGCTCTCGATGTCCTTCTGCAGGCGGGCCATGTCGAGGCCCATTTCCTTGGCGACCGTCATGGCGCGCTCGCCGTTGACGCGGCCGCGGGTGTCCATGACCTTCACGTGATAGTCGAAGAGCTTCCCGCCCTGGAGCTGGTTCTTGACCGCGAGCGCCACCCGGCTGGCCTCGACGGAATCGGGCCCGAGCACCGGGAAGTCCTTCAGGACCACGCGGAGCTTGGGATCGCTCTTCATGAGGGTCTGGACGTCCGCCAGCGCCTTCTTGCAGTAGCCGCAATTGTAGTCGAAGAACTCGACCAGGGTCACGTCGCCCGACGGATTGCCGACCACGTAGGAGTGCGAGGCGTTCAGGAGCGACTGCCGGGTTTCCTTCACGGCGCCAGCCTGTGCGACCTGCTGCGCTTCCCCCTGGCGCTTCTCAAGTTCGGCGATCACCTCTGTCAGGACCTCCGGATTCTTCAGGAGGTAGTCCTTCACGATCTCGCCGATGGCCTGCTTCTGCTGGTTGGTGAAAACCGAGCTCTGCGCCATCGCGACGGGGGGCATGGCCAACGTGCCGAGCAGAGCCACGGCCTGGCCGATTTTGAGAAGCGAAGAGCGCATATTCGGTCCTTTGCGGAGAATTTCTTGAGACAAGTCTCGTCTGTAACGATGGTTCGAGGCAGACTTGAGACACGTCTGTTCTATGGTGAGTTAGCGGCTTGAGGCGTGCGGCGTCAAATCACGGGTTTGTTGCAAGGTGGATCCTCTGTCATCCCCGGCGAGCCGTAGGCGAGGGAAGGGGATCCATAGCGCTGAGGTTGTGAGCGGATTTCCTTACCCTTCGCTGACGCGTCCTCCCGGGAATGACACCTGGAAGCATCTTGAGACCAGTTCTCCAACGGGCTACGACCCTCCCCATGACCAAATCACCTGCCGATCTCCATAAGCCTCTCATCGCGCGCCGCATGGATCGCGTCGCCTCGTTCCTCGCCATGGACGTACTGAGCGCGGCGGCGGCGAAGGAGAGGCGGGGGGACAGCGTGATCCACATGGAGGTGGGCCAGCCCTCGGCACCTGCGCCTCGGGCAGCGCGTGAGGCCGCGAAGGCGGCCCTCGACCTCGGGCGTATCGGCTACACTGAGGCGCTGGGCATGTCCGCCCTGCGTGAGCGGATCGCCAAGCATTACAAGGACACCTATGGCGTAACTATCGCGCCGGAACGGGTGGTGGTGACCACCGGCTCCTCGGCCGGGTTTGTGCTGGCCTTCCTGAGCCTCTTCGATCCGGGCCAGCGGGTGGCGATCACGGCACCAGGTTATCCCGCCTATCGCAATATCCTGGAGGCGCTGGGCATCGAGCCGGTGACGATCTCGCTCACCAAGGCGGATGGCTGGATCATGACCGCCGAGTCCATTGCGAAGGCCCATGCGGAAAAGCCCCTGCACGGCATTCTGGCCATGAGCCCGGCGAACCCGTCCGGCACCATGATCGGCCGCAAGGCACTGGCCGAACTCGGCGAGACATGCCGCCGCATGGGCCTGTGGTTCGTGTCCGACGAGATCTATCACGGCCTCACCTATGGCGAGCCGGCTTCGACGGCGCTTACCTCGGACGACGATGCGGTGGTGATCAACTCGTTCTCGAAATACTACTGCATGACCGGCTGGCGCATCGGCTGGATCGTGGTGCCGGAGCGCTTGGTGCGACCCATCGAGCGGCTGGCCCAGAACCTCTACATCTCGCCGCCCTACCTCTCTCAGGTGGCGGCGCTCGCCGCCTTCGATGCCATGGACGAGTTGGAGACCGTCAAGGCAGGCTACGCCCGCAACCGCGCCTATCTGCTGGAGGAGCTGCCGGGGGTCGGCATCACCGATATGCATCCAGTCGACGGCGCCTTCTACATCTATGCCGATGTCGCCCGCTTCACGAACGATTCCATCGGTTTCTCAAAGCGGATGCTGGAGGAGGCGGGCGTTGCCGCAACACCCGGTCTCGACTTCGATCCTATCGAAGGATCGCACTACCTGCGCCTGTCCTTCGCGGGTTCGGAGAACGACTGTCGGGAAACGGTGGCCCGGTTGAAGGGGTGGTTGAAGTAGCGCTGCTCCCGTCATCACCGGCCTTGTGCCGGTGATCCCGATGGCTTGTAGCGCTGCGCTTTTCAGCATCGGGATGGCCGGGACAGGCCCGGCCATGACGGAAGCCGAGGCGTGGTCCTCTTATGAGCCAGCCTCTCAGGATGAGGGTTGTGTTTCCCAGAAAGCAGATGGCTGCAGCAGTATAGAGTTCAAACAAAAATGCCCGGCGTTGAGCCGGGCATTTCTTTTTGACTTTACGATCCGCTCAGGACCGACTTGGCCTTGGACCACCAGCCCGCGCGCTTCGGGCGCTCCGGGTCGGGCGGGGTCAGCACGACCGCCACCGGCTCGGGCTCCGGGATGACCGGTGCGGGAGCGGCAGGCTCTTCCGCCACAGGTTGCTGAGGCGCCACGATGCGCTCTTCCTCGGCGGCAGGCTTATGAGCCGCGGCCACGGGTTGGGGGTCTGCGGGAGAGGCCTCGTCGGAGGCCGGTGCAGCCTGGGACTGATCGGGGGCCACGAAGCCTTCTTCCTGCGCGAACTCGACCGTCTCGTCACGGCCGCGTCCACGACCGCCGCGGCGACCGCGACGGCGGCGACGTCCGCCGCGCTCATCGTCGGATTCACCAGCTTCGGTCGATGCAGCCTCGGACACCTGGCCTTCTGCCTCGTCCTCTCCGGCCTCGCCCTCGGATTCGTCACCCTCGGCGCTCTCGTCGCCTTGGTCCGCTCCGGCAGAAGCCTCGCGGTCGCGGCCCCGACGGCGACGGCGGCGGCGGCGACGGCGGCGATCGCCTTCGCTTTCACCTTCGACCTGCTCGCCGCGCTCCTCGCCGGCGGCCTGGGTGTCCTCGGCGGCTTCCTCTTCCATCTCGACCTCATCTTCCTCGACAGGCTCGTCGATGGGGATGATGGCGTCGATCTGGATGCCGGTCGCGGCGGACTTGTGTTCCAGCTTGAGGGCCGGCTCGCCGCGGTCGATGGCGTAGGTCGTGTGGCCCTGCAGTGTGTCGTCGGCCACTATGGAGATCGCGACGCCGAAGCGGCTCTCGAGCTCGCGCAGGTGAATGCGCTTCTGGTTCAGGATGTAGAAGGCTGCCTCCATCCTGGTGCGGACCACGAGGTTGTAACTGGCATTCTTGATGAGGGTTTCCTCGATCGAGCGCAGCACCTGCAGGGCGACGGACGGCGTCGAGCGCACGAAGCCGGTGCCGGCGCAGTGCGGGCAGGGGATCGAGGAAGATTCGAGCACGCCCGTGCGGATGCGCTGGCGCGACATCTCAAGCAGGCCGAAGGGCGAGATGCGGCCCACCTGGATGCGGGCGCGGTCGTTCTTCAGGCACTCGTTCAGCTTCTTCTCGACGGCGCGGTTGTTCCGCTTCTCCTCCATGTCGATGAAGTCGATGACGACAAGGCCGGCGAGATCGCGCAGGCGCAGCTGGCGGGCGATCTCTTCGGAGGCTTCGAGGTTCGTCCGAAGGGCCGTGTCCTCGATATTGTGTTCGCGGGTGGAGCGGCCGGAGTTCACGTCGATGGAGACGAGGGCTTCCGTCGGGTTGATGACGAGGTAGCCTCCCGACTTGAGCGTCACCACGTTCGAGAACATCGCATCGAGCTGGGCCTCGACACCGAACTTGGCGAAGAGAGGCTGCGGGTCGCGGTAGGGTTGGACCAGCTTCGAATGGCTCGGCATGAGCATCCGCATGAAGTCCTTGGCCTCGCGATAGCCCTCCTCACCGGCGACCATCACGTCGTCGATGTCCTTGTTGTAGAGGTCGCGGATGGCGCGCTTGATCAGCGAGCCTTCCTCGTACACGAGGGCAGGGGCGGCGGACTTGAGGGTCAGCTCGCGCACGCTCTCCCACAGGCGCATCAGGTATTCGTAGTCGCGCTTGATCTCGGGCTTGGTGCGCGAGGCGCCGGCCGTGCGCAGGATGATGCCCATGCCTTCGGGCACCTCCAGCTCCTGGGCGATTTCCTTCAGGCGCTTGCGGTCGGCCGCATTGGTGATCTTGCGGGAAATGCCGCCGCCCCGGCCCGTGTTGGGCATGAGCACCGAGTAGCGGCCGGCAAGCGACAGGTAGGTGGTGAGCGCCGCGCCCTTGTTGCCGCGCTCCTCCTTGACGACCTGGACCAGGAGGATCTGGCGGCGCTTGATGACTTCCTGGATCTTATACTGCTTGCGCGGGGTGCGGCGGCGCTGGGGCAGATCCTCGATGGCGTCGTCGCCGCCGAGTTGCTCGACGATCTCGTGCTCCTCGAGCTCGTCCTCGTCTTCTTCGTCCTCATCGTCGGACGATTCCTGATCGCCATCAGTCGAACGGGCCTCGGCTTCGTCAGAGGCATCCTCGTCCTGAGCGGAGGCGGCATGCGCCGATCCCTCGACCGCTTCGACCGCGGCCTCTTCAGCGCTCTCACGAGCTTCCGATGTCTCGATCCTGGCCGATCCGTCCTCGAAAGCCTCCACCTGCGGAGCTTCATTCATCTCGCCGGCATCCGACTGATCGGCAGCATCGACCGCCTGATCGGCCTCTACGGTGCCGGCTTCGGCCTCCGTGGAGACCACAGTCTCGCTGTTGTCGGCGCGGCGCGGGGAGGACCGGCGGCGACGCCCGCCGCGGCTGCTGCGGCGCTCCTCCTCGTGCTCCTCCTCGCGCTGGGCTTCCGCCTCGGCTTCGAGCAGGGCTTGCCGGTCGGCGACCGGGATCTGGTAGTAATCGGGATGGATTTCGCTGAAAGCCAGGAACCCGTGGCGGTTTCCGCCGTATTCCACAAAGGCCGCCTGGAGAGACGGTTCGACCCGGGTGACCTTGGCGAGATAGATATTCCCGCGCAACTGCTTCCGGTTAGCGGATTCGAAGTCGAATTCTTCGACCTTCTGACCGCGTACCACCACGACCCGGGTTTCTTCCGGGTGGGAGGCATCGATGAGCATCTTGTTTGCCATGTTGAACTCTCGACATGGCGATCGAGGGCAGGACCTGAGGCAGGGGCCGCATTGTGGGCGGTGAGGCACGCCGCAAACGAAGGCGACGGGCTGAAATTGCGTTCGGAGTGCTGTCGATCGCCATCCTGCGCCGCGAAGGGGCGCATTCTGGGTTGAATTGGGCCGGCTCGGGGCCGGAAAGGGTGGTGCTGGGGCGTGCGCGAAGGGATACGCGCGATTCGAACGATGCAGAAACGAAGGTCATAGCTGACTTCGTGTGTGCAACCATTCGAGACGGCCCTTTCGTAGATATCGATGGGCCGGGTGAACCGGCCATCGGCGAGCGGCGACAGACGTCGCCCTATGATCCTGTCCGTAGCCTGTCGAGGGTGAGGCGGTCCCTGAAGGATCGGTCAACACAACCGTCTCCCTCGGAGCTGCCGTCAGATTCGGCCATGCCGGACGGGATCAAGATCATTACAGATCAAATGGGGCAATTGGCAAGATGCTGTCTCACTGTGCCTTGAATGCAACAGAGTCTCAGCAAAGTGCCGCTCGGCGTGAGGTTCCGTTAACCAAACGCTGGCTATGAGTATAGGACAGGACGCTCGAAACCTAGCGATCAGCGATGCCTCTTACCCTCTTCATACGCCTTATCGGTGCGTGCCTTGTGGCGATCATCCTCGCCGCTGGGGCAGGGCCTGCCTGGGCTTTGGGAGGCGGTGCGAAGCCTGCGACCCCGATCGTCGCCGCAGCTGCCGCGGTTGAAACGGATGGGGCGAAGACACGCTTCAAGGTGACCCTTTCGAAGCCCGTGACGGCAGAAGTCTCTCTCATGGAGCGCCCGGACAGGCTGATCATCGACCTGCCGGAGGTCGCCTTCCATCTTCCGGCCGAGGCCGGGCGCAGCAAGGAGGGGCTCATCGCCTCCTACCGCTACGGTCTCTTCGCGACGGGCCGTTCCCGCGTGGTGATGGAACTGACGCAGCCCGCTGTCGTGTCCGGAATGACGACTGCACCCGACCCCACGGGTGCCGCCACGATTCTGACCATCGAGTTGTCCCGCGTCGATCGGGAGGAGTTCCGCAAGTCTGCGGCCGGAAGCGCGCCGCCGGCGAAAGACACCCCTGCACCTGTGGCCCAGGCGGCGAAGGACGCCCGCCCGGTGATCATGATCGATCCCGGCCACGGCGGCATCGATCCGGGCGCTGCAGCCTCCTCGGGAAGCGTGGCCGAAAAGGATCTGGTGCTTTCCTTCGGCCAGCGGCTGAAGAAGAAGCTTGAGGAGAGCGGCCGCTACAAGGTGCTCCTGACCCGTGACCAGGACGTGTTCGTCTCCCTCGGCGACCGGGTGCGCGCCGCGCGGGCTGTCCAGGCTGACCTCTTTATCTCCATCCATGCGGATTCGATCTCGGGCGGGCAGGACGTGCGCGGGCTGACGATTTATACCGGGTCCGAGCGAGCCTCCGACGCGGATTCCGCCCGGCTGGCCGATCGCGAAAACAAGGCCGATGCGGTGGCCGGTGTCGATTCGGGCGACATGCCGGACGACGTCTCCGACATCCTGATGGACCTGACCCTTCGGGAGACCCGCGGCTTCTCCCACGGCTTCGCCAGCCGCCTCGTGGGCGAGTTCGATTCGGTCGCCCGCCTCAATAAGAATCCTCACCGGCAGGCCCGATTCCAGGTGCTGCGGGCGCATGATGTACCGTCCGTCCTTGTCGAACTTGGCTATCTGTCGAGCCAAAAAGACTTAGATTTGTTGATGTCGGACGAATGGCGGGCCAAAATGGTCTCGGCCATGTCGAATGCCGTGGATCGATTTTTCGCCACACGGCTCGCCCGGCGAGGCGCTGCCGCCGCAGTTTTACCATAGAGTGGGTGTGGATACCCGTAGCGGGGGCGCGATTCATCGGCTAACGAGGGTCCGCGTTTCAATATCTATATAAACGGGCGCCTGAAGGCGCCGTCATGGAACACCTTCGGATGCGCTTCGTCCTACGATTTTTCGGCTTTCTCTTCAGCGTTGGAGCGATCTTCTTCCTGATCGGCGCTGTCGGGCTTGCCTATGGATTCTGGTTCTATTCGAAGGATTTGCCGGATCACGCCCAGCTCGCCAATTACGAGCCGGCGGTGATGACCCGCATCCATGCGTCCGACGGTAGCCTGATCGCCGAATATGCCCGCGAACGCCGGCTCTACGTGCCGATCGATTCTGTGCCCAAGCTCATCATCGGAGCCTTCCTGTCGGCGGAGGACAAGAATTTCTACAAGCACCCGGGCATCGACCCGGAGGGCCTGATGCGCGCCATCGTGATCAACCTCCGCTCGGGCGGATCGCGGGAGCAGGGCGCTTCCACCATCACCCAGCAGGTCGCCAAGAACTTCCTGGTCGGCAACGAGCGCAGCTATGAGCGCAAGATCCGCGAGGCGCTGATCGCGCTGCGCATGGAATCGACCTTCTCGAAGGACAAGATTCTTGAGCTCTATCTCAACGAGATCTTCCTCGGGACCCTGACCCCCGGGCGCAATCTGCACGGCATCGCGGCCGCTGCCCTGGATTATTTCGGTAAGTCGATCCACGAGCTGACCATCGCCGAGGCCGCCTATATCGCGGCCCTGCCGAAGGGACCGAACAATTACCACCCGTACCGCCAGCGCAAGGCCGCCGTCGAGCGCCGCAACTGGGTGATCGAGCGCATGGCCGTCAACGGCTATATCTCCAAGGAGGCGGCGGATGCGGCCCAGAAGGAGCCGCTCAACGTCAAGCCTCGCAACGTTTCTCCGAACAGCATCGCGTCGGGCTATTTCGCCGAAGGCGTGCGCCGCGACATCGCCGAGCGCTACGGCGAAGAGACCCTCTACGAGGGCGGCCTGCTGATCCGCTCGACCCTCGACCCCAAGATGCAGGCCATGGCCCGCAAGTCGCTTGTGGACGGCCTCGTGCGCTTCGACGAGGCGCGCGGCTGGCGCGGCGCCCAGCAGAAGATCGATTTGGCGGGCCGTGAGTGGGGTCTGGCTCTGGCCGAGGTGCCGGTGCTCGGCGATATCCAGCCTTGGCGCGTGGCCGTCGTGCTTGAGGTAACCGGCGGACGTGCCAAAGTCGGCTTGCAGCCGAAGCGCGAGGCCTCAGGCCAACTGGTCAAGGATCGTGAAACCGGCCTTGTCACCGCCGACGGCGCGAAATGGACCCGCCGACCCGTCGAGCGTGCCGTTTCCGTTGGCGATGTGGTCTATGTGGAGCCCTTGGCCGACAAGGAGGGGCAGTTCCGCTTGCGCCAGATCCCTGAGATCTCCGGTGCCATCGTGGCCATGGACCCGAATACGGGCCGCGTCCACGCCATGGTGGGCGGCTTCTCCTACGATCAAAGCGAGTTCAACCGCGCCATCCAGGCCATGCGCCAGCCGGGCTCCTCGTTCAAGCCCATCGTGTATGCCACGGCTCTCGACAACGGCTATACGCCGTCGTCGCAGGTTCTCGACGGGCCGTTCGTTCTCGACATGGGGCCGGGGCAGGCGGCATGGGCGCCGTCGAACTATGACGGCAAATCGGCCGGTGTGCGCACGCTCCGCTACGGCATCGAGCACTCCAAGAACCTGATGACGGTGCGTCTCTCGAATGAGATCGGCATGCCCACGATCTCCGAATATGCCCGCCGCTTCGGCGTCTATGACGACATGCTGCCGCTGCTCTCCATGTCGCTCGGCGCCGGCGAGACCACGGTCATGCGCATGACGGCGGCCTACTCGATGTTCGTCAATGGCGGCCGCCGCATCAAGCCGACCCTGATCGACCAGATCCAGGATCGCAACGGCCGGACGATCTACCGTCACGACGACCGCAAATGCGCGAACTGCAATGCGGAGAAGTGGGACGGCGGCGCCGCACCCAAGCTCACCGAGAACCGGGAGCAGGTAATCGACCCGCTCACCGCCTACCAGATCACCTCGATCCTGGAAGGCGTGGTCCAGCGTGGCACCGCCCAGACGGTCAAGGCCGTCGGCAAGCCGCTCGCGGGCAAGACCGGCACCACCAACGACGCCAAAGACGTGTGGTTCGTCGGCTTCTCGCCGGATCTCGCCGTGGGTGTGTTCCTCGGCTACGACCAGCCGAAGTCGCTCGGCAATGCGGCCACGGCCGGCCAATACGCGGCTCCGGTCTTCCGCGACTTCATGCAGATGGCGCTCAAGGACAAGCCTGCGACGCCGTTCCGCGTGCCGGCCGGCATCAAGCTCATCCGCGTCAATGCCTCGACCGGAACCCGCGCAGGCGGCGATGGCGGCGGCACGATCCTCGAAGCCTTCAAGCCCGGACAATCCCCGCCGGAATTCGTCCCGCCTGAGCCTGAAGAGGTCCCGCAGGCGGAATATCAGGGCGGCCCCGCGCCCCGGCAAGCCGGAGGTGTGGGACCCGGCGGATTGTACTGACCGGCCCAGCCCACATATCAATGCACTCCCGATAACGAGACAGGAACGAGACAGGGCCCCTACCTCCTGAAAAGGAGGCAGGGGCTTGCCTCTTTCGGGACGGTCATGGGCCTCGAAGTGCATTCCCCTTTGAGGCTCGATACTCTAAGAAGCCGTCATCACAGGCACGGACAGAACGAACGGAACAATGCGCGCTGAAATCCAACACCTCGTAGAAGAGACCAAGCAGTCTGTCGGGCTGCTGAGGAGGCATCTTTGACTGGGATACTGCCCAGCGCCGCCTCGCAGAACTGAACGCCCAGGCCGAAGATCCAAACCTCTGGAACGATGCCGATGTCGCGCAGAAGATCATGCGCGAGCGCACGTCGCTTGAAGACCAGATCTCGGCTGTCAAGCGCCTTCAGCAGGAACTTGAGGACGCCATCACCCTGATCGAACTCGGTGACGCCGAGGGCGACGAGGACACGATCAAGGAGGGCGAGGAAGCAATCCGCGGCCTTCAGGCCGAGGCCGCCCGCCGTCAGGTCGAGACCCTGCTCTCAGGCGAGGCCGACGCCAACGATACCTATGTGGAAGTGCATTCGGGCGCCGGCGGCACGGAAAGCCAGGACTGGGCCAACATGCTCCAGCGCATGTATGCCCGCTGGGCCGAGCGCCGGAAATACAAGGTCGAGCTCCTCGAAATCACCGACGGCGAAGAGGCCGGCATTAAGAGTGCCACGCTCCTGATCAAGGGCCACAACGCCTATGGCTGGCTCAAGACCGAGTCCGGCGTGCACCGTCTCGTGCGCATCTCGCCCTACGATTCCAACGCCCGCCGCCATACGAGCTTCGCGTCGGTGTGGGTTTATCCAGTGGTGGACGACCGCATCAACATCGAGATCAAGGAATCCGACTGCCGCATCGATACGTTCCGCTCCTCGGGCGCGGGCGGCCAGCACGTGAACACCACCGACTCGGCCGTGCGTATCACCCACATCCCGAGCGGCATCGTGGTGGCCTGCCAGCAGGAGCGCTCGCAGCACAAGAACCGGGCGACAGCCTGGAACATGCTGCGCGCCCGCCTCTACGAGGCCGAGTTGAAGAAGCGCGAGGAGAAGGCCAGCGCGGAGGCCGCCGCCAAGACCGATATCGGCTGGGGCCATCAAATCCGTTCCTATGTGCTGCAGCCTTACCAGATGGTGAAAGACCTGCGCACGGGAACCCAGTCGACTGCTCCGCAGGACGTGCTTGACGGCGACCTCGACCCCTTCATGGAAGCCTCGCTCGCCCAGCGCGTCTATGGGGGTGAAGCCGAGGTCGAGGATATCGATTAACGATCATGGATGAGAGGCTGCTTTAATGATTTGAGCGCTGCCTCTTTTCACAAGTCGATGATGTAATACGTGTCAGGTAATCAGAAAGTGGCCAGCCTTAAGCTTTGCTTCGTAGCTTAGGGAAGCAATTTTGATCTGCTGGATTGAACCTGTTCCATCGGGATCGTAGAAGAGACTGCCCGTATACCCACCATCAAAGATAATCCTGTCGGACTCATCTTGAGCTTTGCTGGCGATAACGAAACTGTCGCCTGCGAGTTTCCCCTTCGGGCCAAGAGTTAGAAATATCTTAGATGAGAGGTTGATGGCATCATCCTTGGCGACGAAGTCGTAGATGGTATCGCCATCACCGGACAAGGCTGGGGCTGTATCGAAGATAAAGACATCGCGTCCAGGGCCGCCGATCATCACATCCTCGCCATCCCCGCCGGACAACGTGTCATTGCCTATGAATCCCTGAATGACATCGTTTCCGGCAGCGCCCTTGATCACGTCCTTGACGCTCGTTCCGCGGAGTATATCCGCTCCTGCCTTGCCCACCTGCGTAAGAATCTCTTTTTTGGCATTCCAGGACCACGCGGCAGTCTGCTTGCCGTCCATTTTTGGTGAGCCGTAAAGCGCTCTGGCGGCTTGAATGTCAAAAGGCCCTAGCTTTGTTGGAGGCTCCGTATAGGTATAGCTCATGACGCTGTAGCTCGTATTGTCGTAAGCTTCTGTGAGCACCGCGGGATTCATAGGTTTCGATGAATCGAAAGTGTGTTTGAATCCCAAAGCATGACCAATTTCATGGAGAAGGACGTAAGCTTTAAAGTTCTTATTCTCATTGAAGTAGGTCTCTAGAAGAGAATTTAGGTAGATGTCGCCTCCAACATCATCGAAGTAAGTATAGTATTGAGGTTTTTCCGGATAAGGAGTGTAAGCAGATGGTTGATAGCCTAGCCCAGAATTATCGCCCCCAGTATACATCCAGCTGAATTGAATATCGCCTTTGCCACCTTTCGTTTCTAAGAAGGTGATCCCGCTTGCGTCGCCCCATTGCTTCAGTGCATCGCGAGCCTCCTGTTGTTCTTTCCTTGAGAAGGCATGCCAAGTGTCGACAAGGTCAGGATTGGCCCCTTTTTCATGATCGGCGATCTTGGAAGGGAATGAGTAGGTGATGAAGACGGGACTTTTCGTGAGCTTCATTCCCTCAGGAGTCACCCAACTATGTCCAGACAGTAAAGCCTTATAATTTGTGATTGCCTTACCTTTAGGAGGGCTCTTCGCTTCATGTCGCAAGAATGAGCTTCCAAGAGTAGCGCCATAACAAGCAAAGCACATATATTATCTCTATACGTTATATCGATTCATTTATTCCTAATATTTTTGATGTTCGATGACAACCCTCTCACCCTTGAAATGTGAGCAAGACTCACCTTTCCTTTACCCGCTCGGTAACCGCGACCTGAGTTTGTCGGAAGCCTCACTCTTTCAGTGTGTCTATGGATGTGGGGCTGAGGTCGAGCAAAGGCCTATCCTCAGGCAAGGATAGGCCTTTGCTATCGGCGGCCAGATCTACACGATGAGAAAGTCGTAGGACTTAACCGTCACCGTTTGCGTGAATCGCGCAAAGCACGAAGCGGCACTGGGGCCGGAGCCATCCGCGTCATAGGAGAGAGATCGCCCAGCGAAGTCGAAGAGGATCCTGTCATCCGCATCCTTCGCCACCGATCCCTCCACGAACACCTCAAAGCGCAATGAGCCCTTGGTGAGGGTGCTGAAGACAGTTGATGATAGGAGGATCTTGTCCCCCGCCCAGCCGCCGAAATCGACGATCTGATCCACGTCGTCGACACCGTTGAACCAGGTGTCGAAAACGAACTGATCGCTGCCTGCGCCGCCTTTCAGGACATCACTGCCCGCGCCTCCATGAAGCGTGTCGTTCTCGAAACCACCATCCAGGTTGTCGGCGCCGTCGCCACCTTGCAGGATGTCGTTGCCATCCCCACCGCTCAGGATGTCGTTGTCGATGTCTCCGTTCAGCATGTCATCGTCATCGCCACCGTCGAGATTGTCGCTACCCGCGCCTCCCTGCAGGGTGTCATTACCATCGTCACCCTTCAGGACATCGTTGCCGGATTCACCGTAGAGGAGGTCATCGTCATATCCACCGCCGAGGTTGTCATAGCCTGCGGCGCCCTGCAGCAGATCATTGCCGTCTCCGCCTCTCAGCACATCGTTGCCGTAGTGCCCATACAGTTTATCGTCGTCATCCCCGCCGCTTAGGACATCGTTGCCGGATCCCCCATCCAGACTGTCATTGCCGGCAAAGCCATAGAGCTTGTCATTGCCGCTGACGCCTTTGATGATGTCTTTGGCGTTGACGCCATAGATAGTGTCCGCCTTGCTCTTGCCGGTTTGGGACAGGGTTTCCTTCGTCTTGTTCCAGTACCATTTCGCCACCTGATGCCCATCCTGCGAAGGATCGCCGTAGAGCGCGCGAATGGCCGCGATGTCCAAGGCTCCAAGCCCGACGGGGCCCATATCGACGTCGCCATCCGTGTAGCTCATGACCGTGTGCTTGACGTTGTCGAGATCTGAACTCAGCAGTTCCTTGTTATGAGGCATCTTATGGAAGGGATGCTTGAGACCCAGGGCGTGGCCTATCTCGTGAAGAAGGACGTAGAGCATGAAATTCGGGTTTCGGGTGATCTCCGATCGGTTCTGGGTGTTCAGGTAAACATTCCCGCCGCTTTCGTCCCGCGCCTGATCCGTCCATCCGTCGAAGGTATCGCGGGCAAGTTCCGGGAACTCCGCCCAGGCGGTGACCGTGTACCAGTTCCAGTCCCATTGAAATATCAGTTCGGCACCGCCCTTCCTGACCTCAATGAACCGGATGCCGCTGGCATCCCCCCACATTTTCAGAGCCTTCTGGGCCATAGCTTTCTCGGCGCTGCCGAACTTTGACGCTCCCTCGGACACAGCATTGAAGGAATAGGTGAGGAAGACAGGTCGCTTGGTGGTCCTCAGGGAAGAATAAGCATTCCAGCTTTGGCCGGAGAGAATGGCTGTGTAGCTCGACATTGGGGGTCACTGCGCAGGAGGGATCAGTGGATGGCGGACATTAGGAATATTTGATAGGCAGCCGCAATGGGCCATCCTGTCGCTAACCCAGCGCCTGGGCCGCCTTGAGCACCTCTTCCGCATGGCCCGGCACTTTCACCTTGGCCCAGACCTGCGCGATGACGCCGTTCCGGTCGATCAGCACCGTGGTGCGCTCAACGCCCATGTACTTGCGGCCATACATGCTCTTCTCCACCCAGACGCCAAAGTCCTGCAGCATGGCCGTGGCTTCGTCCGAAGCCAGGGTGAAATCCAGGCCGTATTTGGCGCGGAACTTGTCGTGGCTCTTCAAGCTGTCGGGCGACACTCCCACGATCTCAGTGTCCGCAGCCAGGAACTCGGCTTTCAAGGCCTGGAAGTTCTGCGCCTCCAGAGTGCAGCCGCTGGTGTCGTCCTTCGGGTAGAAGTAGAGCACGACTTTGCGGCCTTTCAGGCCAGCGAGGCTGATCTCCCGACCATCTGTCGCAGGCAGGGAGAAGTCCGGAGCCCTGGTTCCGATGCTAAGAGCCATGAAACGCCTTCCTTTTGGCGGAATGTACTGATTGGAAACCTCTGGTGTGCACGACTGAGGGGGAAACAGTCGCGGGACGCTCCCAAGGCGGTTAAGGTCACACCTCTTGATTCCCTGAATAGCGCCCAAGCGCAAGAACCGGATTGCCAAACGTCACAGGAATGAAGCTGCCCTTGCGTAACACGTTGTCCCGGCGAGACCCGGTCAAGCGAAGCCTCCTTCGGCGCGTGGTGCGTGGCACTCTCTATGTGAAGCTTGGGTTGATCGTCTTCCTGACCGCTGCCTTCGGGCTTCTCTACCTGCGCCTGTCCGCTGCCCCCATGAGCTTCGGCCGTCTGCCCGAGCGGGTCGCGGAGGCGCTGGCGTCACGGATCGGGCCTGGCTGGACAGTAACGCTACGTAATACGGCGATCGAGCTGCATGACGGTTCCCCGGCGCTTCGAGCGAATGGCCTCGATATCCGCGCCCCTGGCGGCGATCTCGTTCTCCGGGCGCCCTATGCCATCCTGAGCGCGGATATGACCTCGCTCCTGACGGCTAATCTCCAGCCCAAAGCCATCGAGGTTCGTGACCTGCAATTGCGGGTCCGGGTTAACCGCGACGGCTCGCTCTCCTTCTCGCCCGTGCAAGGGGCTGACGAGGAGGGAGCCCAGCCCGGCCCTGCCACACCGGAGCCCTCCAAGGAAGCGGCCGCTTCAATGGCCCGCGACGTGAACGGGCCTTCTCCCGTCTCCGGAGCTGTCGGATCGCTGCTCGAACTCATCGTCGGTCCCGGAAGCGTTCTGAATTCGCTCAACCAGGCCCAGTTGACCAATGCGCGCTTGGTCTTCATCGATGCGGACGGTCGTGAGCGGGCGAGATTTCAGCGTGTCGATGCCGCCTTCGACTGGACAGAGAACGGCGGTCGGCAGTTCGCTGCAACGGTCGAAGGGCCGCAAGGACCCTGGCAGCTGAACGGCGACGCCAGGGTGGAAGGCAAGGACGCTTACCGGGCCAGCGTCGTGGCCGAGCGGGCGCCCATCACGGACATTCTCCTGCTCTCCGGCGCCTCCGAAGTCCCGGCGACCACGGATCTCGAGTTTTCGGGCCGCTTTGACCTGGCCTTTGCAGAGGGGCGCGTAACGGAGCTAAAAACGCGGTTGGAAAGCAGCCCTGGCACGATCCAGATCCAGGACCCGGACACCTCTCCGTTCCCGGTCGAGAAGGCTGTCATCGAGGCCCATTGGGACGAGCCTGCGAAAGCGCTCGAGCTCCAGCGCATCGAGGCAAAAGGCGTAGATACAAATCTGCGTCTGCAGGGCCGCCTGTTGGCCGCGGATGGACATAACCCTTGGCGCCTGAGCCTGGGGGGGCGGGACATCACCTGGTCAGGAGCTGCCGAAGGGGACCGGCCCCTGCGGGTCAGCGAGTTCGCGGCAGATCTTTCCGGGCACGACGGTGTCAGGATCAACGGCATTACGCTCAAAGGTCCGGATCTTTCCGCCCGCATCAGCGGTCTCCTGGCGGCCAATGCCGACCCGAAGGGGCTGAGGCTCGATGTGCGCGCCGAGAAAACAGAGGTTCGCTCCGCCCTGCGAATTTGGCCGGAAGCCGTGGCTCCGGCGGTCCGGCGGTATCTGGTGTCCCATCTAAAGGCCGGGATGCTCGAGTCCATCGATCTCAAGGTCGCCATGACCGGCGCCGACATCGAGAAGGCTCTGAACGGCGGTCCGACCCCTGACGAATCCCTCAAGATCGACTTCGCGGTTTCCAACGGCACCTTGAAGGTCGATGAGGGCATCCCGCCGATCTCCGGCATGAACGCGACGGGACATGTCACCGGAATGAAGGTGCACGTTCGCGCGCCGACCGGGCTCGTTCAGATGGCGAACAATCGATCCCTGTCGGCCTCCGAGGGCGCCTTTGTCCTGGACAATTACTGGGACGACAACGGAGTGGCGCGCATCGACTTCCGCCTTACGGGGGGAGCCGACGGCCTCGGGGCGCTTCTGCTGGAGCCGCGGATCAAGCAGATTGCGGGCTTCAACATCGATCCGGCTACCATGAAGGGCAAGACGGATCTGCGAGTCGGAATCGGCCTACCCATCAATGACATTCCCCAATTCATCGACCTGCCTCTGAAGGTCGGTGGAACGGTCAGCGACTTCGGCGTTGATGGCTTCTTCGGGAAGGATCGCCTGGAAGGCGCCGACCTGACCATCGCGTATGACCGGGGCGATCTGTCCGTCAAAGGTAACGGTAAACTCGCCGGCAGCGCGGCCGCCATCGACCTCCAGAAAAGCCGGCAGGGCGGGCAGGCGAGCGTGGCCTTCGCCCTGGACGAGGCCGCACGCAGCCGGCGCGGGTTGTCCTTCGGCTCTCAGCTGACCGGGACCGTGGGCCTGAAGGCTAGCCTGCCTCTGGGCGAGAATGCGCCGTCCGTCATCAATGTCGAAGCGGACTTGGCCAAAGCCGGCGTCGATCAGCTCGTTCCCGGTTGGGTGAAGCCGGTCGGCAGGCCGGGCAAGCTCACCTTCACCATGGTCGAGGGACCGACGAGCGAGATCCGCGATCTGCAGCTCGACAGCGGCAATGTCCAGCTGCGGGGCCATGCCACGCTCACTGATGAGGGTAGCCTGGACAAGGCGGAGCTCTCGACCTTCAAGCTTTCGCCCGGCGACGACATGCGCGCTCAGATCGAGCGTGCCAACGGGGTCTACAAGGTCACGATCCGGGGCAATGTGGGCGATGCGCGGCCTTTTGTGAAAGGCGGAGGAACAGCCCCGTCAGCCGGGCGCAGCGGGGCGGCGAGTAAGGACATCAAGGATTTCGATCTCGATCTCAACCTCAACATCCTGACCGGCTTCAACGAGGAGGCGATCACCAACGCCTCCGTCAAGGCGTCCATGCGCAAGGACAGCCTGCGCCAGCTCGATCTAAAGGGGCGGCTTGGGGCAACCGACATTCTTGGCCGCACCATTCCCCAGAGCGGCGGCAGCCCGGTGGTGATCATCCAGGCGGAAGATGCGGGCGCACTCCTGCGCTTCACGGACATTTACAAGCGCATGTCGCGCGGCAATCTCATCCTTCAGCTCTCCACCGGGGATGAACCGCAGGCCGGGCATGTGATCATGCATTCCTTCGCGCTGGTCAACGAGCCGGCCCTGCGCCGCATCATCCCGACCCAGACCCAGGTCGTGGCGGGGCGCGATCAGGCCGGCAAGCCGCAATTGGTCCGTGTGGATGTAAACGAGGTCCAGTTCACAAAGGCGCGGCTCGAGTTCTCCCGCGGTGCCGGGCGCCTCGATTTCAAGGATGCGGCGATCTGGGGCAACCAGATCGGATTCACCCTTGGCGGCTTCATCGACTATGCCCGCGACCGTCTCGACGTATCGGGAACCTTCGTGCCGGCCTACGGGCTCAACAACGTGTTCGCCCAGGTGCCGCTGTTCGGGCCGCTGCTGGGCGGCGGGCAGAATGAAGGGCTGTTTGCAGTCAATTTCCGCCTGAACGGGCAGGCGAGCGCGCCGTCCCTGTCGGTCAACCCGCTCTCGGCGGTGGCGCCCGGCTTCCTGCGCAAGCTGTTTGGCGTAGGAGCCGAGCAGGCGCCGCAGACAGGGTCACTGCCGGCGACTTCTGACCGATAAGGACTTATACAGCGCGCAGGAGCACGTGCTTCTTTTTACCGAAGGACAATTTGATCACGCCCTCGGCCGTGACGTCCGACAAGCTCAGGGTGCCGCGCTCATCCGACACGGCTTGATCGTTTACCCTGAGACCGCCGCTTTTGACCTGCCGGCGGGCTTCGCTCGATGACGGCACCAGCTTGGCGTAGTCAGGTCCGAAGGCCGCCAGCACGCCAAGCCCGCCTTCGAGCACATTGGACGGAATTTCGACGGTCGGCAGGCTTTCCGCCAGCGCACCCTGCTCGAAGGTCTTGCGGGCGGTTTCCGCTGCCAAATCTGCCGCCTCGCGACCATGGAGGAGGGCAGTTGCTTCCGTTGCGAGAACCTTCTTCGCCTCGTTGATATCGGCGCCTTGAAGAGCCTCCAGTCTGGCGATCTCGTCCATAGTCAGGATGGTGAAGAGCTTGAGGAAGCGACCCACATCCGCATCCTCGGTGTTGCGCCAGAACTGCCAGTAATCGTACGGGCTCAGCATGTCCGCGTTGAGCCACACTGCCCCGGAGGCCGTCTTGCCCATCTTGGCGCCGGACGCGGTCGTCAGGAGAGGGCAGGTCACGGCGTAGAGTTGCGGTGTGCCGAGGCGGCGGCCGAGATCGATGCCGTTGACGATATTGCCCCACTGGTCCGAGCCGCCCATCTGCAGGATGCAGCCGTAGCGCTTGTTCAGCTCCACGAAGTCGTAGGCCTGGAGGATCATGTAGTTGAATTCCAGGAACGAAAGCTCGTGCTCCCGGTCGAGGCGCAACTTCACGCTGTCGAAGGACAGCATGCGGTTGACCGAAAAGTGTCGGCCCACGTCGCGCAGAAACTCGATGTAATTGAGCTTGGTCAGCCACTCGGCATTGTCGACCATCGTGGCATCGGTTTTGCTGTCGCCGAAGCGGATGAAGCGCGAGAAAGCCGTCTTGATGCTGTCCTTGTTGGCCTCGATCTGCTCGACGGTCAGAAGCTTGCGGCTTTCATCCTTGCCCGAGGGATCGCCCACCCGGGTCGTGCCGCCACCCATGAGGGTGATGGGCTTTCCGGCCCCGGTCTTCTGAAGCCAGTGCAGCATCATGATGGACAGAAGATGCCCGACATGTAGCGACGGGCCCGTGCAATCATACCCGACATAGGTCATCAGTCGGCTCTCGAGGGCAGCGGTATCAACCCCCTCAAAATCCGAGGTCTGGTGAATGAAGCCCCGCTCGGTGAGCACCTTCAGAAAATCGGATTTCGGCGCGTTCATCGCGTCTCTCTCGTCTGTCTTGACCTCGGATAGGGCGACCCTCTAGCAGCTTCGTAGCGGGATTTCACTCAGTTTCATCAGAGATCCGGCAAGTGTATCTTCCTTCAAGAGCTTGTCAGTAAGCCGAACTAGCAGGCAAACTTGCCTCATTAGTAAGATTATGTTCCTAGACAAAAGGGGCGACGTTGACAAAGCTGGGCCATAGATTATGTTAATGTAACATTATTAAATTAAGGTGCTTCTATGTCCTGGGTTTCAGATGCCTTTAGATCCGCTGGTCAGTGGGTTGTCGACAAGGTAGAAGATATTGGGGACTGGTTTGGCGATCAGATCGATTCCGCTTGGAACTGGCTAAGCGACAATGTTTCGGGCCTTCCATTAAAATTTTTTGCAGCCATGGGAACGGTCTTCCCTTCATGGTCTTTCGGAAGCGTTCAATATTTTCTACCGAAGCACGCCGATAATGATGTCAACGCCCTGATGGCAGGCTCCAAGTGGAGCGGATCGACGATTACCTACTCGATGCCGGATCACCGGTCTGACTATGAACTCATCAATCCGAGTGCGGACGGGTTCGAGCGCCTGTCTGTCCAGGCTGAAAACGGCATCCGGAACATCATGGATGTGGTTGTTGCCGGATATGTAAATACTGGAATTGTCTATTCAGGCCGCGGTAATGCCAAGATCCAAATCGCAGGCTTCGACCCTGGGAATGTCATTACACGTAGCCACGGCTATTATCCGGGTGTTCCCGTCTACAGTGGCGATACATGGCTGACTACCGGAGATTCGGTAAACTACAAAAAGGGAAGCCACTCCTATTTTCTGGCCATGCATGAATTAGGGCATGCGCTCGGTATGAAGCATAGCCACGACCATGCGGACGGAATTCCCAGGATGTCGGAGGCTCGCGACACCACCGAGTACACGGTGATGTCATACAATGAGACGACAAATCGCCCGCAGTCTTTCATGCAGTATGACATTGCTGCCTTGCAGGCCATGTACGGCGCTGATTTCACCACGAATAGCGGCAATACGATTTACAGCTGGCGTCCGGATTCGGGTGAGACCTACGTCAATGGGGTGAGTCTCGGGGAGGCCTCCGGCGGTTTCATCTTCCTGACGCTCTGGGATGGCGGCGGCATCGACACCTACGATATGTCGAAGTACAGCGGTAATGCATTGATTGATCTCACGCCTGGTGGATCTTCACGCTTTTCCGATGAGCAACTGGCAAAGAAGAACTCTTCCGGCGCAACGGTTAAGGGGAATGTTTACAATCCGTTCCTTTACAATGGCGATACTCGCTCTCTGATCGAAAATGCTATTGGCGGAACCGGCAATGATAAAATTCTGGGCAATCAGGCTGCCAATATTCTTGAAGGACGGAATGGAGATGACATCCTGACCGGTGGTGCCGGCAACGATACCCTTGATGGTGGTGCTGGCGATGACATTCTCTATAGCGGATCTGGCGCTGACCGCTTGAACGGCGGCGCCGGTCTCGGCGACATGGTGGCTTATGGCTCAACGAATGGGCAAGGCATCACAGTCAATCTGGCCAACCCGCAATTCAACACGGGCGAGGCTGCGGGCGACACCTACAACGGCATTGAGAACGTGGCCGGCACGGCTTTTGGGGATGTGCTGATTGGCGACACCAAGAACAACATTCTTTACGGCCTCGGCTCCGATGACGTCCTGCGCGGAGGGCTAGGTGCCGACGTTCTGGTGGGCGGAGAAGGCTTCAACTGGGCGTCGTACATGGAAGCAACTTCCGGCGTGGTAGCCGACCTTGCGAACAACGCGTTGAACACAGGTGAAGCTGCAGGCGATACCTATATCGAGATCCGCGGATTGCAGGGCTCGAACCATGCGGATCACTTAGCTGGAGATTCCAGCTCTCTAGGCAATGCGTTAGCCGGCCTCGGCGGAAATGACATCCTCACCGGTCGTGCCGGTAACGATACCTTGGAAGGTGGCGAGGGTGACGATATTCTCAATGGTGGCGCCGGTGCCGACCTTCTGATCGGTGGCGCGGGTCTCGGCGACATGGTGGCTTACAACTCTGTCAATGGCCAGGGTGTAACGGTCAATCTTGCGAAGCCTCAGTTTAATTCTGGTGAGGCTGTGGGCGATACTTATGACGGCATCGAGAATGTCGCTGGCACCGCGTCTACCGATATCCTAACCGGCGATGCCAAGAACAACATTCTTTATGGTTTGGGTTCGGACGACATTTTGCGTGGCGGCCTGGGTGCCGACGTGCTGGTGGGCGGAGAAGGATTTGATTGGGCATCATACGCTGAAGCGACCTCCGGTGTGCGCGTGGATCTAGTTAATTGGGGTGTCAACTCCGGTGAGGCTGCAGGCGACGGCTTTATCGAGATCGAAGCGCTGCAGGGTTCGAACTATGGCGATTCACTCGCAGGCGATGGCAACGGCAATGCGCTATCCGGCCTTGATGGCACCGACGTTTTGCATGGCCGTGGTGGCAACGATTATCTGAATGGCGGTGGCAGCGATGACATCCTCAACGGTGGTGTCGGAGCCGATACACTCGTGGGCGGCGGCGGTTTCGACTGGGCCTCGTACATCGATGCCAACTCGGGCGTGACCGTAGATCTTGCTAATCGCGGTGCCAATACCGGAGAAGCGGCTGGCGATTATTTTGAGTCTATCCACGCCCTTCAGGGTTCGACTTTCGGCGATGCACTGAAAGGTGACGAGAGCGGCAACGCACTCTCAGGTCTCGAGGGAACTGACCTGTTGCAGGGCCGTGGCGGCAACGATCATATCCACGGAGGTGAAGGCGGCGATACGCTTTCTGGTGGTACTGGTTCCGACTATCTCATTGGTGCTGCCGGTGCGGATCGCTTCCGGTTCGACACGGCACTTGGCCCGTCCAATGTCGATATGATCGTAGATTTCAGTGTCTCAGAGGACAAGATCGAGTTGGATGGCCGAGTGTTTGCTGGCCTCGGTTCGTACAACTCGGGCGGTCTCGTGGAGTGGAACTTCAGCATCGGAAGCCGTGCGACTACGCAATACAGCCAGATCATCTACAACAGCGCGACCGGTGAGCTGTTCTACGATGCAGATGGTGTGGGAAATGGGGTCCAAATCAAGTTTGCCGATATCTCGAGAAACATGGCACTGACACACTTGAACTTCCTGCTCGTGTAAGGTCAGCAGCAACTTCTGAAATCTGGGTCAAACAAAAGGGGCGCTGACAGATCGAATGTCGGCGCCCTTTTTCTTGTGAAAAGTTAGAGGCTCCTAAGCAGCTACTTCTGCCGTGCCGAGCCGCTTGTCGAGATATTCGTCGACGGACACCATCAGTTCATCGACCCGGCCGTCGAAGAAGTGGTTGGCGCCCTCGATGACCGCGTGTTCGAGCTTCACGCCCTTCTGGGTCTTCACCTTCTCGATGACGCTGACTACGTCCTTGACCGGAGCGACGCGGTCTTCCGAGCCGTGAACGAAAAGGCCCGAGGACGGGCAGGGGGCGAGAAACGAGAAGTCGTAGCGGTTCGCCATGGCGGCGATCGAGATGAAGCCTTCGATCTCCGGACGGCGCATGAGGAGCTGCATGCCGATCCAGGCACCGAAGGACACACCGGCGATCCAGCACGCGCGGGCGTCCGGGTTCATGGCCTGGGCCCAATCGAGGGCAGCTGCTGCGTCGGACAGTTCGCCCTGGCCGTGGTCGAAGGCTCCCTGGCTGCGACCGACGCCGCGGAAGTTGAACCGCAGCACCGAGAAGCCGCGCTTCGCGAAGTCATAGTACAGGTTGTAGACGATCTGATTGTTCATCGTCCCGCCGAACTGCGGGTGCGGGTGCAGGATGATGGCGATGGGAGCGCCTTTTTCCTTGGCAGGCTGATAGCGTCCTTCGATGCGACCGGCAGGACCCGTAAAGATGACTTCAGGCATGAACGCGAACCTCTTGCTCACCTCCCCGTTGGGAGAGGGAAAACCCGTGACAGCCTTGACTCCAGGCTGCGGATCCTCATAAAAGAACCCTTAGAATAGTTCTAAATTGTTCCAATGTTTCATTTTATCCGGGCGGCTTCCACCCTCGGACGAGACATCGGACAGATGTGGTTGCGGTGCTTTAGCACGGCAACCCAGGTCGATTGCAAGAATTTCGTGAGGCTCACGGCAGCTATGGCGGCAGGCCAGCGCACATATCTCGACCATAACGCGACATCGCCCCTGCGGCCGGAGGTTGCCGAGGCCGTGCTGCGCGCCTTTCAGCTTCCCGGAAATGCCTCCTCGGTTCATGCCGAGGGCCGCGCCGCCCGGGCCGAGATCGAGAGGGCACGGGAGCAGGTGGCCCGCCTCGTCGGCGCGAGAGCGAAAAACGTTGTCTTCACCAGCGGGGGCACTGAGGCCGCCAACCTCGTTCTGACACCGGGCTTCCGGCGCCTCGGCAAGCCGGGATGCACCCGGCTCCTCCTGGGCGCTGCCGAGCACCCTTGCGTGCTCAACGGGCATAGGTTCTCCTCAGACGCTGTCGAGATCCTCCCCGTCGATTCCAACGGAATCCTCGATCTGGCTTGGCTCGAAGCCCGCCTCCGGGAGGCTGGCGACGAGCATGTCCTGATCTCCGTCCAGTTGGCCAACAATGAGACTGGCGTGCTCCAACCCGTGGCCGAGGCGGCCCGTCTCGTTCATGAGCATGGCGGTTTGATCCACACCGATGCGGTCCAGGCCGCCGGGAAGATACCGGTCGACATGACTGAACTGGGCATCGATGTGCTCACGCTTTCGGCCCACAAGATCGGCGGGCCGAAGGGAATCGGCGCGGTGGTTCTCGCTTCCGACCAGTTCGAGATCGCCGAGCGGCTGATCCGGGGCGGTGGACAGGAGAAGGGTTTTAGGGCGGGCACCGAGAATGTGGCGGCCATCGCGGGCTTTGGAACTGCGGCCGAGATAGCCTCAGGCGCGCTGGAGCGAGAGGCCGAACGGCTTCGGACCCTGCGTGACGAGGCAGAGGCTCTGGTCCGCCGGATCGCGCCGGATGCGGTTGTTGTGGGCGCGCAAGCTGAGCGGTTGCCTAATACCTTCGCCTTTGCCATACCCGGCCTCAAGGCCGAAACGGCATTGATCGCGTTCGATCTGGCAGGGGTTGCCCTGTCTTCCGGTTCGGCCTGCTCGTCCGGAAAGGTCAAGCGGTCGCATGTGCTCGACGCCATGGGCGTGGAGCCGGCCCTCTCTAAGGGCGTTTTGCGCGTGAGTTTGGGGTGGTCGACCACGAAAGAGGACGTGATCCGCTTTGCGGAGGCGTGCGAAAGGGTTGTCGGCACCTTATATAAGCGGAAGGCGAGTGCGGCCTGAACGGCCTCGCTCTCGCATTCCACGTCATCAACCCGCGGTCCTTGAAGCCGTGAGCGGTGGGAGAGACAGATGCCTGCAGTGCAGGAAACGATCGATCAGGTCCGTCTGATCGACGTCGATCAGTATAAGTACGGCTTCGAGACCGAAGTCGAAATGGAGAAATCCCCTAAGGGCCTCTCCGAGGATGTGATCCGCTTCATCTCGGCCAAGAAGGGCGAGCCCGAGTGGATGCTCCAGTGGCGCCTCGACGCCTACAAGCGCTGGCTCACCATGAAGGAGCCGGCCTGGGCGCGCGTGTCCTACGACAAGATCGACTACAACGACATCTATTACTATGCCGCACCGAAGAAGAACCAGGCGCCCAAGTCCCTCGACGAGGTGGATCCTGAGATTCTCAAAACTTATGAGAAGCTCGGCATTCCGCTGCGCGAGCAGGAGATCCTGGCCGGCGTCGAGCCGCAGCGCCGGGTCGCCGTCGACGCGGTGTTCGACTCAGTATCGGTCGCCACCACCTTCAAGGAAGAACTTGCCAAGGCCGGCGTGATCTTCATGCCGATCTCCGAGGCGATCCGTGAATATCCGGACCTCGTGCGCCAGTACATGGGCTCGGTCGTACCGGTGACGGACAACTTCTTCGCCACCCTGAACTCGGCTGTGTTTACGGACGGGTCATTCGTCTACATCCCGCCGGGCGTCCGCTGTCCGATGGAACTGTCCACCTACTTCCGCATCAACGAGAAGAACACGGGCCAGTTCGAGCGCACCCTGATCATCGCCGACAAGGGCTCCTATGTGTCGTATCTCGAGGGCTGCACGGCCCCCAAGCGCGATGAGAACCAGCTTCATGCTGCCGTGGTCGAGCTGATCGCCCTCGACGATGCCGAGATCAAGTATTCCACGGTCCAGAACTGGTACCCTGGCGACGCTCAGGGCAAGGGCGGCATATACAACTTCGTGACCAAGCGCGGCGATTGTCGGGGCAAGAACTCGGTGATCACCTGGACGCAGGTCGAGACCGGCTCTGCCATCACGTGGAAGTACCCGTCGTGTATTCTGCGCGGCGACAATTCCCGCGGCGAGTTCTACTCGATTGCGGTATCCAACGGCATGCAGCAGGTGGATTCCGGCACCAAGATGATCCATCTCGGCAAGAACACCACGAGTCGTATCATCTCCAAGGGCATCGCGGCGGGCCGCTCCGAGAACACCTATCGGGGTCTGGTCTCAGCCCACCGCAAGGCGACCGGCGCGCGCAACTTCACGAACTGCGACTCGCTGCTCATCGGCAACCAGTGCGGCGCCCATACGGTGCCCTACATCGAGTCGAAGAACGCCACCGCCGTGTTCGAGCACGAGGCGACAACATCGAAGATCTCCGAAGATCAGATGTTCTACTGCCAGCAGCGCGGCCTCTCGGAAGAGGAGGCGACGGCGCTGATCGTGAACGGCTTCGTGAAGGACGTGCTGCAGCACTTGCCCATGGAATTCGCGGTCGAGGCGCAGAAGCTGATCTCGATCTCGCTCGAAGGCTCGGTCGGTTAATGAACAAACGTCATCCCGGACGTCGCGGAGCGAAGAGCCGGGATCGCGAAACCAGTTTAACTCGGATAACGATCCCGGATCGGCTTTCAGCCGTCCGGGATGACGCGAATGGAATTCAACAATGCTCGAAATTAAGAACCTCATTGTCCAGATCGAGGACAAGCGCATTCTCAACGGCCTCAACCTCACCGTGAACAAGGGCGAGGTCGCCGCCATCATGGGGCCGAACGGCTCCGGTAAGTCGACCCTGTCCTATGTAATCGCCGGCAAGGAGGACTACGAAGTGCTCGACGGCGAGATTCTCCTCAACGGTGAGAACGTGCTGGAGATGGAGCCGGATCAGCGCGCCGCCGCGGGCGTGTTCCTGGCCTTCCAGTACCCGCTGGAGATCCCTGGCGTTGCCTCGATGACCTTTCTGAAGGCTACCCTGAATGCCCAGCGCAAGGCGCGTGGGGAGGCAGAGCTGACCACGCCGGACTTCATCAAGCGCGTGAACGCCGCCGCCACCCAGCTCGAGATCCCGAAGGACATGCTCAAGCGCGCCCTGAACGTCGGCTTCTCCGGCGGCGAGAAGAAGCGCATGGAGATCCTGCAGATGGCGCTGCTCCAGCCGTCCTTCTGCATCCTGGACGAGACCGATTCCGGCCTCGACATCGACGCCCTTCGCATCGTGTCCGAGGGCGTGAATGCGCTCCGGTCGTCCGACCGCGCCTTCCTCGTCATCACTCACTACCAGCGGCTGCTGAACTACATCGTGCCCGATACGGTGCATGTCATGTCGTCCGGCCGCATCGTGAAGACGGGCGGCAAGGAACTGGCGCTCGAGCTCGAGGCCAACGGCTATGCCGATTACCGGGACAGCGAGGCCGCATAACATGGCTGACGTCACCCTCATGAAGACGCCGGCGGAAACCGCGCTGGCGCAGGCTTTCGAGAGCGCGAAGACCAGTCTGCCGGGTCAGGCCGAGTCGCGTGCCCAGGCCTTCGAGCAATTCACCCAGCGCGGTCTCCCGCACCGCCGGGTCGAGGAGTTCAAGTACACCGACCTGCGCGCCATGATGCGCGAGATCGCGCCGTTCGCCGGTGTTCCCGCTGCGGACGAGGCCAGGGCAGCCCTGGCAGGCGCAAAAGCCCTTGCGAGCGTCAAGGCGCTGCAGGTGCCGTTCGTGAACGGTCACTTCGTGCGCGAGGCAGTGGACTTCCACAATCTGCCCGAGAATGTCGAGATTGTGCCGCTGGCCGAGGCTCTGGCCGAGAACCATGACTGGCTCGCCCGCCTGAGTCCGGTTCCGTGGGCCAACGACAATCCGGTCTACCAACTCAACACGTCCTTCATGGCCGACGGGGTGATGATCCGGATCGCAGGACCGGTCGAGATGCCGGTTCACCTGCGCTTTGTCACATCTGCGGCTTCGGCGGTCGCCACCGCGACCCGCATCCTCGTGGTCGTGGAGGAGGGCGCTTCGGTGACCCTGCTTGAAACACACGAAAGCACCGATGGAGCAAACCACCAGCCCAACGACGTGATCGAGATGATCGCAGGCGATCGCACCAATGTGCAGCATGTCCGCATCAATGCCGAGGGCGACAAGGCGCTGGCCCTCTCCACGCTTGCCGCCAGGATCGGCGGGGACGCTTTGTTCAACAGCATCAACGTGGTGGCCGGTTCGGCCACTTCGCGGCACCAGGTCTTCGCCGTTCTCGATGGTGAGAACACGAACCTGCGCGTCAACGGCGCGACGATGCTGAAAGGCGTGCAGCACGCCGACTCGACCCTCGTGGTCGAGCATGCCGCTCCCCATTGCGAGAGCCGCGAGCTGTTCAAGACCGTCATCGACAACGAGGCGACCGGCGTCTTCCAGGGCAAGATCATCGTCCCGCATCATGCCCAGAAGACCGACGGCCGCATGATGTCGGCAGCGCTCCTCCTGGAGGAGGGTGGCTCGATGAACAACAAGCCGGAACTTGAAATTTTCGCCGACGACGTGCAATGCGCCCACGGGGCCACCTGCGGCCAGCTCGATGAGGACCTCCTGTTCTACCTCATGGCCCGCGGCCTGCCGAAGAAGGAGGCCGAAAGGCTCCTGGTTCAGGCCTTCCTGGGTGAGGCGCTGGAGTTCGTCGAGAACGAGGCTGCTCGAGAGGCTCTGATAGAGACGGTCGAGGGCTGGTTGAAGGCGCGGACCTGATTTTGCCCTCCCCCTTGCGGGAGGGCGGCTGGAGTGAGTGCCAGCGAACGGAAGTCGGGTGGGGGTCGTGCAGAATAGACTGCATTAAGCGTCTCCTGCACGCCCCCCACCCCTGACCCCTCCCCGCAACGGGGAGGGGAACGAGGCAGCGATGAACATGCAAGTGAAGCCATACGACATCGAAGCCGTCCGGGCGGAGTTTCCGATCCTAGGCCAGCAGGTCTATGGCAAGCCGCTGGTCTATCTCGACAGCGCCGCCTCGGCCCAGAAGCCGCGCGCGGTGATCGACGCCATGGTGAACACCATGCAGACGGGTTACGCTAACGTTCACCGCGGCCTGCACCACATGGCGAATGTGGCGACCGAAGGCTTCGAGCATGCTCGCGAGACGGTGCGGGAATTTCTCAATGCCGGGTCGACCGACGAGATCGTCTTCACCAAATCTGCGACCGAGGCCTATAACCTCGTGGCGGATTCCTGCGGGCGCATGAATATCGGCGAGGGCGACGAGATCATCCTCTCCATTATGGAGCACCATTCCAACATCGTGCCCTGGCACTTCCTGAGGGAGCGGAAGGGGGCAGTGATCAAGTGGGCGCCGGTGGACGACGAAGGCAACTTCCTCGTTGAGGAGTTCGAGAAGCTGTTCTCGCCCCGTACCAAGATCGTCGCCATCACCCACATGTCCAACGTGCTGGGCACCGTGACTCCCATCAAGGAGATCATCCGTATCGCCCACGCTCATGGGGTTCCGGTGTTGGTTGATGGCGCGCAGGGCGCGGTCCATCTCCAGGTGGACGTGCGCGATCTCGATGCCGATTTCTACGTCTTCACCGGCCACAAGGTCTATGGCCCGACCGGCATTGGTATTCTCTATGGCAAGCGCGAATGGCTGGAGAAGATGCCGCCCTATTCGGGCGGCGGCGAGATGATCCGCGAGGTGCGCCAGGACGCGATCACATACAACGATCCACCACACCGTTTCGAGGCCGGCACACCGCCAATCATCGAGGCCATTGGCCTCAATGCGGCGCTCCGCTTTATGATGGAGCTCGGCCGGGAGAACATTCAGGCCCACGAAGCGGCGCTCTCGGCCTATGCCCATGAGCGTCTGCGGGCCATGAACTCGGTGCGCATTATCGGCCAGGCCAAGGGCAAGGGCGCGATCATTGCCTTCGAGATGAAGGGCGCTCATGCCCACGACGTAGCGACCGTCATTGATCGGCAGGGCGTGGCCGTGCGGGCCGGCACCCATTGCGCCATGCCGCTGCTGGAGCGCTTCGGAGCGACCTCGACCTGCCGGGCCTCCTTTGGCCTCTACAACACCATGCAAGAAGTCGATAAATTGGTGGATGCCCTGCAGAAGGCGGAAACCCTGTTTGCTTGAGGATGAACCTGTGAACGATCAATCCCCATCCAACGCGCTGCAGGTGTCCCCTGGCTCCGCGATCCCGCCGGAAGAGCTCGACCGCATGACGGACGACATCATCGCGGCCCTGAAGACCGTCTACGACCCCGAGATCCCGTCCGACATCTATGAACTCGGCCTGATCTACCGCGTCGACATCGATGACGACCGCAATGTCGCCATCGACATGACCCTGACAGCCCCGGGCTGCCCCGTGGCCGGCGAGATGCCGGGCTGGGTCGAAAACGCCGTCTCCACCGTTCAGGGTGTGCAGAGCGTCAAGGTCAACATGGTCTTCGACCCGCCGTGGGACCAGAGCCGGATGTCCGACGAGGCGCGCGTCGCGCTCGACATGTGGTAAGGCCTTCGACCCTAATATCACTCTCTTGCATCATGGCCGGGCTTGTCCCGGCCATGATGCTTCGGGCACCGCTGTTATTCCGGGAGCGCAGAGCGCAGCCCGGAATAACAGCTGGGCATTTACGTCCGGTTGATGGACACGCCTCCATCGACGAGCAGCGCACTTCCCGTCGTGAAGCTCGACGCATCCGAGGCAAGGTAAAGCGCCGACCGGGCGATCTCCTCGGGCCTGGCGAGCCGTTTCAGAGCGTAGAGGCCCTCGATAAACGCCTTTGCTTCGGGTGTGCTGATCCAGGCTTCGGCCAAAGGCGTGTCTGTGCCGCCCGGCAGTAAGGCGTTGACGCGGACACCCTGTGGGCCGAATTCACTGGCGAGAGACTGGGTGAGGCCGATCAGCCCCGACTTGCTGGCAGCGTAGGAGGCTGCCCCGGGGAATCCTGCCGTGTAGCCGACGAAGGTCGAGGTGAAGATCACGGAGCCGCCTCCGCGGTCGAGCATGGCCGGGATCTGGTACTTGGCACCCAGAAAGGCCGCCGTGAGATTGACCGCGAGAGCCTCGTTCCATCCCGCAAGCGAGACGCCCGGCGTCGGCCCCATCTCACCATTCATGCCGGCGTTATTGAAGGCGATGTCGAGGCCGCCGAAATGGCGGATCGCGGTCTCGACCAGCGCATGGGCCAGAGACTCGTCCTGGATGTTGCCGGCACGGGCGACCGCCCGGCCGCCCTCCGCCTCGATCTCCGAGACCAGCATGTTGAGGGCATCCAGCCGTCGTGCGGTGACGATGACGTTGGCCCCCTCGCGCGCAAACAGTCGGGCTGTCGCGTAGCCGATGCCCGAGCTGGCGCCGGTCACTATGGCAGTTTTGTTCTTCAGTATGGTCATGTCTGAGATCTTTCCTCATTGAGCACGCGGCTCGTGATTGGGATCTCAAATTCCCTCTTAGGTTCCGACCCGCTTTCTGCGCCCGATTTCTGTGAAAGGGCATAGTTTCCCTTCACCCGCCTCATTGAGTTTGGCTGAGGAAGAAAAGACGGTAGGCTGGCCTGCATCCGAACATTTATGGATTCTCGCGAGGGAGCCGATGAACACAGCTCAAGCGCCTCAAACCCTCCAGGTCCGCTGCTGTATCGTTGGCGGTGGGCCAGCCGGGATGATGCTGGGGCTTCTGCTCGCCCGGCAGGGCGTCGAGGTGCTGGTCCTCGAAAAGCATGCGGATTTCCTGCGCGATTTTCGCGGCGATACCATCCACCCGTCGACCCTTGAGGTCATGCATGACCTTGGGCTGCTCGATGAGTTCCTGGCCCGGCCGCATCAGCAGACGCAGACAGTCAGCTTGGTGGTCGGCGGCGTTCCGCTGACGCTCGGCGATTTCTCGCATCTGCCGACCCACTGCAAGTTCATCGCCTTCATGCCGCAATGGGAGTTTCTCGACTTCCTGGCCGATCACGCCCGCGAGTACCCGTCTTTCAAGCTTCGGATGCAGGCGGAGGTAACGGATCTGATCGAGGAGCAGGGCAGGGTGACGGGTGTACGGGTTTCCACACCTGAAGGACTTCTGGAAGTGAAAGCCGATCTCCTTGTGGCTGCCGATGGTCGGCGCTCCGTGGTACGCGAGAAAGCGGGTCTGGAGGTGCTGGATGTCGGTGCGCCGATGGATGTGCTTTGGATGCGGGTATCAAAGCATCCCGGCGATCCGAGCCAGCTGCTCGGGCGCATCGAAGCCGGTCAGATGCTGGTGATGATCGACCGGGGTGACTACTGGCAATGCGCCTACCTCATCGCCAAGGGATCGCTGGAACGGATTAAGCAAGAAGGATTGCCTGCCTTCCACCAAAAGCTCGCGCGGATAGCCCCCTTTCTGGGAGATCGTCTGGAGGAACTGGGGGCTTGGGATGACATCAAGCTTCTGACGGTGGCCGTCGACCGACTGAAGCAATGGTACCGGCCGGGGCTGCTCTGCATTGGCGACGCGGCCCATGCCATGTCGCCTGCAGGTGGGGTGGGCATCAATCTCGCAATCCAGGATGCGGTGGCGACCGCCAATATTCTCGGTCCGCTGCTCAAGCACGGCCCCGTCGATGCTGAGCAACTCGCCCTGGTGCAGAAACGACGCGAGTGGCCGACGAGGATGACCCAGAGGCTTCAGGTGCTGCTTCAGAACAGGCTGATCACGCCACTCCTCAACAGCACGCAGCCGGTCTCACCGCCCTGGCTCATTCGGTGGCTGGCGCAACAGCCCCTGTTCCGGCGCATTCCCGCCCGCCTCGTCGGCATCGGCTTTCGGCCGGAGCATGTACGCTGACGATGCCGCTGTGTCGTGGCCTGGCCCCGTCCCGTCATGATCCTCGTCGACGATGTCATCGGCCTCCTCGACCGAGGACAGCACCGGCGTGCGGGGAGCGTCGGGCACGGCGGCGAACATGGCGCGGGCAATCTCCTGCTCACCCATCACGATCCTGGTCGCGCCATGCTTCATCACATGCTCCTCCTGGGCGAAGGAGTGGGCGCGAACGATGATCGGCAAATCGTGATTGATCCTGCGGGCCTGCTCGACGACCTGGCCGCTCTCGAAGGCATCGGGAATGGCGACCAGGAGACAGCGCGCCTTCCCGATATTGGCGGCCGCGGCCACCTCGGGATCGGCCGCGTTGCCGACGATGACCTCGCGGCCATCTTTCTGAATGTCGACAACCTGCTCCTTGTTGGTCTCGATGACGAGGAGGGGCGCGCCGATCGACGCCATCTTGCAGCTGATATATTTGCCGACCCGCCCGTGGCCGACGAGCACCACATGATCGGTAAGAGACGTGACAGGAAGCGGCTCGCGCGCTGCGTCCGTAGCCGCCTTCTGCGCTGCAATCGCTTCCTTCTCGGCCGCGACAGCATCGGCCTTCGCTTGGGCTCGGATTGTTTCTCGCTTTGCGAACCACCGGTCGAGCACCGTAAAGAGGAACGGGTTGATCAGGATCGACAGGATGGCGCCGGCAAGAATGAGGTCGTGCCCTTTCTCAGGCAGGATCTGAAGGCCGAGGCCTAAGCCTGCCAGGATAAAAGAGAACTCGCCGATCTGGGCGAGGCTCGCGGCAATGGTCAGCGCAGTCGAGTTTGGATGGCCGAAAAGCCGTACGATGGCGAAGGCCGCCAGCGACTTACCCACGACAATGATCAGGACGGTCGCAATCACAGGACCGAAATCGGTGATCAGGATCATCGGGTCGAACAGCATGCCGACCGAGACGAAGAACAGGACCGCAAAGGCGTCCCGCAGTGGCAGGGTCTCGGAAGCGGCCTGATGGCTGAGTTCAGACTCGCTCAAGACCATGCCGGCAAAGAAGGCCCCAAGGGCGAAGGAGACGCCGAATAGCTCGGCCGCGCCGAAAGCAGCGCCTAAGGCAATGGCCAGGACGGCCAAGCGGAAGAGTTCCCGTGAGCCGGTATGCGCCACATAGTGAAGGATCCACGGGATGACGCGTCGACCGATGATCAGCATGATGGCCACGAAGGCAATGACTTTGCCGAGTGTGAGGCCAAGGGAGATCACGATGGATTCGAGATCGGCCGATCCCCCGGAGGTGGCTTCCGCGAAGGCCGGCAGCAGCACCAGGGTGAGGACCATGGCCAGATCCTCGACGATCAACCAGCCGACGGCGATATGCCCCCGCTCGGTCTCGACGAGGCGGCGCTCCTGCAGGGCTCTGAGCAACACGACCGTACTGGCGACCGAGAGCGCCAGGCCGAAGACGATGCCGCCGTCGATGCTCCAGCCCATCAGCCAGGCGAGGCCCATGCCCAGAGCCGTCGCGCTGGTAATCTGGACGACCGCTCCGGGAATCGCGATCGCTCGGACCGAGAGGAGATCCTTCAGCGAGAAATGCAGGCCGACACCGAACATCAGCAGAATGACGCCGATCTCGGCGAGCTGGTTGGCCAGTCCCTGGTCGGCGACATAGCCGGGGGTGAAGGGACCGACCAGGACGCCTGCGAGCAGGTAGCCGATCAGAGGGGAAAGACGGAAGCGATGCGCGAGAGCGCCAAAGACAAATGCCAGAACCAAGCCGACAACGATGGTTGAAATCAGCGGCGTGTGATGCGGCATCTGCTCTCCTTCGGACCGTCGATTTTTGGGATGGCTTCATCCCGATATGGTCGACCTCGGCCGTTCAGGCAACCCTCAATGGTCTCGACGTTTGGCCTTCGACCCCTTATCTAGTCATTATGTGAACTCGTTCTGCCCGGGCCTTGAACCCGGCTGTCAGGAGAGAATTATGGCTCTACCCGGCTTCAAGGTCGTTAGCTTGACCGACGCGGCGGCAAACCGCGTCAAGGATATCATCGGCAAGGCAGACCGTTCCATCGTCGGCGTTCGCGTCGGGGTGAAGAACGGCGGCTGCGCCGGCATGTCCTACACCATGGAATATGCGGAAAGCGTCAACCCTCTCGACGAGGTGGTGGAGGACAAGGGCGTGACGGTGCTCATCGATCCGAAGGCGGTCCTGTTCCTGCTCGGCACCGAAATGGACTTCCAGACCACCAAGATGTCATCCCAGTTCGTGTTCAACAACCCGAACCAGACCTCGGCTTGCGGCTGTGGCGAGTCTGTCGCCATCACGCCCGCGACGCCGAATGCCCTTCAATCTGTGGAGTGATATATGGACGCCGAGGCCATTCGTGAGATTTTCCGTAGCTTCGGCCCTGTTCAGATTCGCAGGATGTTCGGCGGCAGAGGGATCTACCGGGACGAACTGATGTTTGCCATGGAGAGCTGTGGCGAGCTGTACCTTAAAGTAGACGAGGAGGGCATCAAAGCCTTGCAGGAGCTAGGCTCCCGCCCGTTTACATTCGAGACGCGGGATGGTCGCACAACTATCACGAGCTTTTGGCTCATGCCGGAGTCCGCTCTTGACGATCCTGATGAAGCTCGGGACTTTGCGGCCATGGCCCGAACTGCAGCCCAGCGTGCCAAAGCTCGCAAAGGCGGCAAGGCGCCTTCAGCCAGAAAGCCGGTAACGAGGTCCCGAAAGCAAGCCCCCGAGCCCGCTACTTGACCTTCTTGACGGTCACCGGCCGCATCAGGAAGGCCGGAACGTGATCGCCGAGGCCGACGATGCGCTCGTCGTCATCCTCCCGACGCGAGCGGCCCTGATACCCCTGATCTGAGCTTCTAGCGCGTTCAGGCCGATCTCGTTCGCGGCGCGGGCTGCGATTCGGCTGCTCCTCACGCGTAGCCTGAGGCGGAACCAGTCGTGGGGCCGGAGCTTCTTCTCGTGCCGCGTCCGCAGGCTCTTGAGAGCGTCCCGAAGAGCGCACCTTGACCTTGCGGCCGCGGGACCGTTCCTCGCCCCGCTCACTACGTCCGCCGCGACGGCGGGACGAGCTCTCGGATTGCGGACGCTCAGCGAGTGTCGGGCCCTGCCATTCGACCGGCTGGCCGATCAGTTTCTCGATTGCCGCGAGGGACTTTTCATCTCCTGGACCCACCAGCGTGAAGGACTGGCCGGCACGCCCGGCGCGGCCCGTGCGACCGATGCGATGCACGTAATCCTCGGCATGGTGCGGGATGTCGTAGTTGAAAACATGGCTCACGGCCGGAATATCCAAGCCGCGGGCCGCGACGTCGCTGGCGACGAGGATGGGCATTTCCCCGGTGCGGAAGCTGTCCAGAGCCGCCATGCGGGCGTGCTGATCCATGTCGCCATGGAGCGCCGCTGCGGCGAACCCGTGTTTCTGCAGGGAGCGGTGAAGGACCGCCACGTCGCGCTTGCGGTTGCAGAACACGATGGCGTTCTGCAAATCCGTGGCGTTACGGATCAGCTCGCGCAGGGTCTCGCGCTTCTCGAAATCCTCTCGGCCGGTCGCCACGAGGCGCTGGGTGATCGTCGAAGCCGTCGAGGCGGCGCGGGCCACCTCGACCTTGACCGGGTTATGAAGGAAGGCGTCCGCCAGGCGCTGAATCTCCGGCGGCATGGTCGCTGAGAAGAACAGGGTCTGCCGGGTGAAGGGCACGAGCTTCACGATGCGCTCGATATCGGGGATGAAACCCATGTCGAGCATGCGGTCGGCCTCGTCGATGACCAGGAGTTCGACGCCCGTGAGCAGAAGCTTGCCGCGCTCGAAATGGTCGAGGAGGCGGCCTGGGGTCGCGATCAGCACATCGACACCGCGGGTGATCTTGGCGTCCTGGTCGCCGAAGGACACGCCGCCGATCAGAAGGGCGACGGAAAGCTTGTGATTGATGCCGTACTTGTCGAAATTGTCTTCGACCTGGGCGGCGAGTTCGCGGGTCGGCTCGAGGATGAGCGTGCGCGGCATGCGGGCCCGGGCCCGGCCGGTCTCCAGCAGCGTCAGCATCGGCAGGGTGAAGGCCGCTGTCTTGCCTGTGCCGGTCTGGGCGATGCCCAGCACGTCCCGGCGGGCGAGCACATGAGGGATGGCCTGAGCCTGGATCGGTGTCGGCTCCGTATAGCCTGCGCTGGATACGGCCTGTTGAACTTTCTCGCTAAGTCCGAGTTCGGCGAAGGACATGAATTCTCATTACCGTTGGGGCTGGGCGCGCTCTTCAGTGCCGGCCGCGCTCTACGGCAACAAACAGGCGCGAAACTGGTTTCACCTGAGGCTCTTGCTCAAGTTAAGGAGTGGCGGGACCATAAGAGAAGCTATGAGCTTGTCAATCCAAGGAAAGTTGCCAGAGGGCGGCGAAGGAACATTTGATGGCTGAAACACTCGTTCTGATTCCCGGTCTGGCCTGCACTGCCCGCCTCTTCGAGCCGCAGATGGCCGCGTTAGGGTCGGAGCGCGCGATTCTGGTTGCGGATCACACCCGAGATGATTCGATACCGGCCATTGCGGCCCGGCTCCTGCAGGAGGCGCCACAGCGTTTTGCCGTCGCCGGGCTCTCCATGGGCGGATACATCGCTCTTGAGGTCATGCGTCAGGCACCGGAGCGGGTGGCACGACTGGCCCTGCTCGACACGAGCGCTCGCCCGGACTCGGTGGAAGCGAGCCAGGATCGCGAGCGTCTGATCGCATTGGCGCAGGCCGGGCGCTTCGAGGACATCCATTCGAAGCTCTGGCCGCGGCTCGTCCATCCGGAGCGTCAGGCCGATCGAGAACTGCAGGAGGTTGTGCTCGGCATGATGCGGGAGACGGGAGTCGACGCGTATATCCGCCAGCAGCGGGCGATCATGGCACGCGCCGACTCGCGCCCGAATCTCCCGAGTATCGAGATCCCAACCATCGTTCTCGTCGGGGAGGGGGATGCGATCACGCCGCCAGAGATCGCGCGTGAAATGGCTGAGATGATCGAGTGGGCTTCACTGGTTGTCGTGCCCGAGTCGGGACACTTGTCCACCCTGGAGCAGCCCGAACAGGTTACGCAGGCCCTCAGATTGTGGCTGAACAAGGATTAACCATAGTTCTGAACGCTCCTTGCGGCGCTCTCCGCAATCATGGTCAATGATTGGTTACTGTTGATCTTTGAGATCGCAATGCCGGTTAAGATCAGAGTTAAGTTATTGACATAGAATAAATTTCTGAGCTGGTACTGTGACGGGACTAGGTCGCATATGCCGGTTACTTAGGGCGAGATCCACAAGCACGACGGCAAACAAACCGGCGAAGGCGTCGGCGAAATCTCGACTGTGGCAGGAAAGTGACAGACGGAGCGTCAGGTCTGGGTTACAAGCTGGGCCACATCCTTCCTACAGATGGACCAAACCAATGAAAAAGATCCTCCTCTCTTCGGTCGCTCTGCTCGGCCTCGCCACCGGCGCTGTCGCTGCTGACCTTCCTTCTCGCCGCGCTCCGGCTCCGATCATTGCAGCTGCTCCGATCTTCACCTGGACCGGCTTCTACGTCGGTGTGAACGCCGGCTTCGGC
>NZ_JADQDN010000010.1 GCF_015694425.1 Microvirga terrestris | reverse complement strand
CAAATCCTGTCCCCGCAACCAAACCTCATCAACCCAAAACCCTCGAATGGCCCAGCCTTCGAGGGTTTTTGCTTGGCTGGTCCACTTTGATTGTTTTCGGCAGGGACCAAAGTGCCACAACAGAACAAAAATTGACGAGGTCTGGAATCGTACGCAGCGATCGCACGGGGCAATGGCGCTTGTGGCATCGGCTCACGTCAATGCATCGTTCGCACCAGCCATAGACGAAGACAGAATTCCCGTTAGAGTGGAGCAGAACCGTATCAGAAGCGGTCAGTCCTTCACGAGGGGAGTACATGTTCATGACGATGACACGCCGCGACTTGGCCAAGATCGGCCTCGGATTAGGCGCCGCAGCGGCTCTCGGCCGCAACGCGTTCGCGCAAGGCCCCGCCTTCTTCCGGATCGGAACAGGCGGTACCGCCGGCACCTATTATCCGATCGGCGGACTGATCGCGAACGCCGTGTCGAACCCGCCGCAACTTGTGCTGACGGCCCAGGCGTCCAATGGCTCGGTGGCCAATGTGAACTCCATTGCGTCAGGCGCTCTCGAATCCGGCTTCAGCCAAGCTGATGTGGCTTATTGGGCCTATACGGGCACGGGCCTTTTCGAAGGAAAGGGCAAGATCGAGGATCTGCGGCTTCTCGCCAATCTCTATCCTGAGAGCATCCATCTTGTTGCTGCGAAGGCCGCCAACATCAAGTCTGTGGCCGATCTCAAGGGCAAGCGCGTTTCCCTCGACGAACCGGGATCCGGAACGCTGGTCGACTCCCGGATCATCCTCTCCGGCTGGGGATTGAAGGAGACGGACGTGAAGGCCGACTTCCTGAAGCCCAACCAGGCAGCGGAGCGTATGCGCGACGGTGGGCTCGATGCCTTCTTCTTCGTCGGCGGCTATCCCACAAGCGCCATCACGGAACTCGCCGCTACGGGCGGAGGTGTTGAGATCGTGCCTCTGTCGGGAGCCGAGGCTGACGCGATCCGCAAGCAATACAGTTTCTTTGCCGCCGACGAGATTCCGGCCGGCACCTATAAGGATGTCGGCGCGGTCAAGACGCTGGCCGTTGGTGCCCAGTGGATTACTTCGGCGAAGGTGCCGGAGGCAGTGGTCTATAATGTCGTGAAAGGCCTTTGGAGCGACAAGACACGTGGGGCGCTGGATGCCGGCCATGCCAAAGGCAAGCTGATCCGCAAGGAAAGCGCGCTCGCCGGTGCCGGCATCCCGGTCCACCCGGGTGCTGAGCGCTTCTACAAGGAGGCTGGTCTCCTTAAGAGCTGATCGCCGCGCAACCGACTGCACCGGCCTCCCGCGACAATCGCCGCGGGAGGCGCTTTTTCTTCGAGCTGAGACCACGCCATGACCGCCACCCCCGCCGATATGATCATCGAGAGCCGCAGCCTCGAGGAGAAATTCGATCCCGAGATGCGTTTCCGGCCATTGCCGGCAGGGACCGCATGGCTGGTGGCGGGAATTCTTCTCACCCTTTCGTTCTTCCATTACTACACGGCGGGCTTCGGGTTGTTGCGGGAAGCGACGCACCGCGGCATCCACATGGCCTTCGTGCTCGGCCTGATCTTCCTCGTCTTCTCGGCCTCCAAGAAGGATTATGAACGGGTTGCCCCGTCGAGTTGGTGGCGCCCGGGCAGCATCTCACTGGTCGATTGGGCTCTGGCCATCGCCGCGGCCGTCGCCAGCCTTTACGTTCCGTGGATCTTCAACGAGCTGGCTTTCCGGGTCGGCAATCCCTCAGCGACCGACGTGGTCATGGGCACGATCCTGATCGTCGTGCTGCTGGAGGCGACCCGGCGCTCGGTGGGCTGGCCGCTGCCGGTCATCTCGATTTTCGTGATGCTCTACGCCTATTTCGGGCCGTCCATGCCGGGCATTCTCCAGCATCCCGGCGCTTCCTGGTCCAACATCGTCAACCACCTCTATCTCACGAGCCAGGGCATCTATGGCATCGCCCTGGGCGTCGTTGCCACTTACGTCTTCCACTACGTGCTGTTCGGCGTGCTCGCGACGCGGGTTGGCCTCGGCAAGCTGTTCATCGATCTCGCCACCGTTGTGGCAGGCCGCTACGCGGGCGGGCCGGCGAAGGTCTCGATCTTCGGCTCTGCCCTGTTCGGGATGATCTCCGGTTCGTCTATTGCCAATACGGTGACGGTCGGGTCGCTCACGATCCCAGCCATGATCCGGGTCGGCTACCAGCGCCATTTCGCGGCCGCCGTCGAATCGGCGGCTTCGACCGGCGGGCAGATCACGCCGCCGATCATGGGCGCCGCCGCCTTCCTGATGGTCGAGTTCCTGAATTTATCCTACCAGACGATCATCCTGGCGGCGATCGTGCCGGCATGCATGCACTTCTTCGGCGTTTTCATGCAGGTCCATCTCGAGGCTAAGCGCGCCGGCCTGAAGGGACTGCCGGCGGAAGAGCTGCCAAAGGCAGCGAAAGTCATCCGGGAAGGATGGCAGACGATCATGCCGCTCGCAGTTCTGCTGATCGTGCTGTTCTCCGGCTTCACACCCTATCTGGCAGCCTTCTGGGGCATCACCGCCTGCCTCGTCGTCGGCGCCTCCAGGGTGCCCGCCATCACTCTCGGCTTCCTTGCCGCGGTCATTGCCGGCATCGCCACGGGCATGCTCACGCAGATCGTCTTCGTGGGGCCGGCGCTCGCCTTCGTTCTGGCGCTCCTCGTCTATACTTATCTCAAGAGCGAGGCCGGCAAGGCGGTTGTGTTCGACCTGATCGACGCGTTCGTGGTTGGGGCGAAATACGCCATCGGCGTCGGCGCGGCGGCAGCGACCGTCGGCATCATCGTGGGCATCGTTACGCTCACGGGCGTGGGTTTCAAGATTTCCTTCATCGTCACGTCTTTTGCAGCCCAACTGGCGCAAGCCTTCGTGGATCTCGTACCGGTCGGTCTTGCCAACTTGAACGCCATAACCTTGTTCTTCACCCTGCTGATGACGGCAATCGTCTGCATCCTGTTGGGCTGCGGCGTGCCGACCACGGCGAACTACATCATCATGGTGACGGTCGCGGCGCCGGCGCTCGGCCTGCTCGGTGTCCAGCCGCTCGTGGCGCATTTCTTCGTGTTCTATTACGGGGTGCTCGCCGACATCACGCCGCCCGTGGCGCTGGCGGCCTATGCGGGCGCCAGCATGGCAGGCGCCGACCCGTTCAAGACCGGCAACACGGCCTTCCGCCTCGGGCTCGGCAAGGTGCTGGTGCCGTTCGTCTTCGTCTATGGGCCGGCCATGCTCATCGTCACGCCCGAGTTCACGTGGGCCAGCTTCCTGTTCGTCACGGGCGGCGCCATCGTCGGCATCATGTTCCTGTCGGCGGCCTTTGCGGGCTATGGTCTCACCGCGATGCGGGCCTGGGAGCGTTGGCTCATCGGCTTGGCGGCCCTGCCGATCATCGCCCCCGATCCGGAAACAACCCTGATCGGCCTTGCCCTGGCGGCTCCGGTCGTCGTGTCCCAGGTTCTCAAGGCTCGAACCGCCATGGTGCCGAAGCCCGCCTGACGGCAAGGAGGATTGCTGCGGCCCTCGTCTTCCGAGAACCTGAACCATTCGGCGGCGCTCCCGTTGTTCTTGGCTTGGTTCAAAGATCGCAGGAGGGCCGCATGGTCGATTACCGGAAGCTGTTGGATGCATTCATCGGAACCATCGGGCGTCCCGATCAGCAGAATCCGGGCCAACCGGCTCAAGGAGGCGTGCGGCAGCAGGTCGAGCGGAGCGTAACCCAGGTCACCGGCCAGTCATCCGACCAGCTCCTGCAGAAGGCCAAGGATTTCGCCACGCAGCATCCGGGCCTGACGCAAACGGCTCTCGTCGGCTTGGCCGGGCTCCTGTTCAAAGGGCGCAAGAAGAGCAAGCTGACCGGTGGTCTCGTCAAGCTGGGCGGCCTCGCCGTGATCGGTGGCCTGGCCTACAAGGCCTATCAGAACCAGCTATCGGCCAAAGGCGGGGCAGGCGCGACGGCCATCCCGACGATAGACGAGCCCCAGGCAACTGCGGCCGGAAATCATGCATCGCAATCAGGGGACGGGGTTGCGCAATCGGCGCTCAGCGTGCCGGAAACTTCGCGCTTCCACCCGGTGTCCCAGACGGAGGATGACGCGCTTCTCTTCCTGCGCACCATGGTGGCGGCGGCGGCCGCCGATGGACAGATCGACGACACGGAGCGGTCGCGAATCACCAAGGGGCTGACCGAAGCAGGCATCGACCCGGATGCCACCCGCTGGCTCGATACCGAAATGGCTTCGCCCGCCGATGTGGAGGAGCTCGCCGCGAACGTGAACGATCCGGAAAAAGCCGCTCAGGTGTATTCGGCCGCCCGCATCGCCATCGATCCCGACACGATCCAGGAGCGCGAGTTCCTGAACCAGCTGGCCGAGGCACTCGATCTCGACCCGGCCGTCAGGGCCCAGATCGACGATACGGCAGGCACGATGACCTGAGAAGGCTTAGAGAGGCGAGGTTTTCCCCAAAGGCCGGATGCTCTGGTACTTCATGGTGGTCTGTGCCCCGCCTCTTTCCTCGTAGCGCTTGGCCAGAATGAAGCCGAGCTCGCGCGAGTAGAGATCCGTGTGCTCGGACGTGGCCTTGCCGGCCGCGTTCAGGAAGCGGTTCTTCACGATCAGGACATTATAAGAGCAAGTGCCGAGCTGCATCTGCTCTTGGCCTGTCACCGTCAGCTCGAGGGAAATCAGGTCTCCCACCTTGTCGGGTCGCGCCGGAGCATAAGTGAGGGCGCGGCGCGCTTTCAGTTCCAGCGGAAAGACCGTCCGCAGGTCGGACACAGGAATGTTGATGCTGCGAGCCGTATCGTCGAAGCGGCTGATGGGGAAGAAGCCCCGGTAGTAGATCACATCCTGCGTCTTCCCACCGGGATACGAGTTCACCACGTGAACGAAGTTGTCCGAGGAGGGCCGGACTTCGGCTTTCGTGCCTTGGCGTTCCAGCACAAAGCCGAGCTTCGCCGTCTGAGCGTTGGGACAGTCATCGGCATAGGCCGGAACAACAAGCTTTGCCGAGATGATCAGGAGAAGGGCAGGTCGAAGCATGGTTTTTTCACGCAGAGGTGGTGGGGCTCCAAACGCACGAAGCCGTTATATCATGCAATAGCATAACGAATTATCGTCTGCCGGGAAGGGAGCGGATCCTCGTGAGGAACCTTCACGGGCAGTTTTCTCGTCGAATGATGACGACTTTCGTCAAAGGCATGGTTGATCTCAGCCCCCGCTCCAGATCAAATACCTGCCAATCCGGTCACCGATGTCCAAAAAGGAAATGAAGAATGGCTGAGAGGCCTCACCGTCGCACTCCCGATCAGCTTCGCTCACGGCTCTGGTTCGACAACCCGGACAATCCGGGCATGACCGCCCTTTACCTTGAGCGCTACCTGAACTTCGGCCTCACGGGCAAGGAATTGCAGGGCAAGAAGCCGATCATCGGCATCGCGCAGACGGGATCCGACCTGTCGCCCTGCAACCGGCATCACTTGGATCTCGCCAAGCGCGTGCGCGACGGCATCACGGCCGCCGGCGGCGTCGCCTTCGAGTTCCCGTGCCATCCGATCCAGGAGACCGGTAAGCGCCCGACCGCCTGCCTCGACCGCAACCTCGCCTATCTCTCCCTCGTCGAGGTTCTCTACGGTTATCCGCTCGACGGCGTCGTGCTGCTCACCGGCTGCGACAAGACCATGCCGGCCTGCTTGATGGCGGCCGCTACCGTGAATATCCCGGCGATCTCGCTCAATGTCGGCCCGATGCTGAACGGCTGGCACCAGGGCGAGCGCACGGGCTCCGGTACCATCGTGTGGAAGGCGCGCGAGCGTCATGCCGCGGGTGACATCGACTACCAGCAGTTCATCGACATCGTCGGCTCGTCGGCCCCATCCGTCGGTCACTGCAACACTATGGGCACGGCCTCGACGATGAATGCACTGGCCGAGGCGCTCGGCATGTCCCTGCCGGGTTCGGCGGCCGTGCCGGCGCCTTACCGTGAACGCGGTCAGATGGCCTATGAGACGGGCAAGCGCATCGTCGACATGGTGTGGGAGGACCTGAAGCCCTCCGACATCATGACCCGCGAGGCGTTCGAGAACGCCATCGTGGCCAATGCGGCGATCGGCGGCTCCACCAATGCGCCGGTCCACATCAACGCGATCGCCAAGCATATCGGCGTGCCGCTCGACAACAGCGACTGGGAGCGCATCGGTTTCGAAATCCCGCTGCTCGTCAACGTGCAGCCCGCGGGCGAATATCTCGGCGAAGAGTATTACCGCGCCGGTGGCCTGCCGGCTGTGATGGCCGAGCTGATCGGTGCCGGAAAGATCCACGAGGACGCGATCACCTGCACCGGCACCACCATCGGCGAGAACTGCCGCGGCAAGCACACCTGGGATCACGACGTGATCCGCTCCTACGACAATCCGTTGAAGGAGAAGGCGGGCTTCCTCAATCTCAAGGGTACGCTCTTCGATTCCGCCATTATGAAGACGAGCGTGATCAGCCCTGAGTTCCAGGAGCGCTACCTCAACAATCCGAAGGATCCGAACGCCTTCGAGGGCCGCGTCGTGGTCTTCGACGGGCCGGAGGATTACCACCACCGCATCGACGATCCGTCGCTCAACATCGACGAGCACACGATCCTGATCATGCGCGGTGCGGGTCCCATCGGATATCCCGGAGCAGCCGAAGTGGTGAACATGCAGCCACCGGGCGCACTGATCAAACGCGGCGTTCTCTCGCTGCCATGCATCGGCGACGGCCGTCAGTCCGGCACGTCCGGCACGCCGTCGATCCTCAATGCATCGCCGGAGGCTGCCGCCGGCGGCGGATTGGCGCTGCTGCAATCGGGTGATCGCGTTCGTATCGACCTCAACAAGCGCACGGCCGACATTCTCCTGTCGCCTGAAGAACTGGAGAAGCGCCGCTCCGATCTCGAATCCAGAGGCGGCTATGCCTATCCGGCGAGCCAGACCCCCTGGCAGGAGATCCAGCGCTCCATGGTCGACCAGCTCTCGGAGGGCATGACCCTGAAGCCTGCCGTGAAGTACCAGAAGGTCGCGCAGACCTTCGGCGTGCCGCGCGACAATCACTAGCTAGCAACGAGGGCAGTCATGAACAGGCTTCAAGGAAAGACCGCCCTCGTCACGGCGGCGGGGCAGGGGATTGGACGCGCCATTGCGGAGGCTTTCCTCCGCGAGGGTGCGACGGTCTGGGCGACGGACCTGGATGTGGCGAAGCTGGAGGGGTTGGAGGGTGCGCAGAAGCGCAGGCTCGACGTGCTCTCGAACGAGGGTGTCGAACAACTCGTCAGGGAGGCCGGATTCTTTGACATCCTCATCAATGCGGCGGGCTTCGTGCATCACGGCACGATCCTCGAATGCTCCGACAAGGACTGGGACTTCTCGTTCGATCTGAACGTGCGGTCCATGCACCGCACGATCAAGGCGGTGCTGCCGGGCATGCTGGAGAAGGGTCGCGGCTCGATCGTCAACATCGCGTCCGGGGCTTCCTCCGTGCGCGGCATTCCCAACCGCTATGTCTACGGCACGACCAAGGCGGCGGTGATCGGCCTCACCAAGGCGGTCGCGGCCGACTTCATCAAGCGCGGCGTCCGGGCGAATGCGATCTGCCCCGGCACGATACAGTCGCCGTCGCTCGACGAGCGGATCGCCGCCCAAGCCGAGAGTTCCGGCCAGAGCTTGGACGCGGTGCGACAGGCCTTCGTCGACCGGCAGCCCATGGGCCGACTCGGCACGGCGGAAGAGGTGGCGGCGCTTGCCGTCTATCTCGCGTCGGATGAGGCGAGCTACACGACCGGGCATATTCATTTGGTCGATGGTGGGTTCGCGCTGTAGATTCGCTCTTCACAAGCTGACACGAGTGTCATCCCCGGCGGCCGCAGGCCGGGAAGGGGATCCATGGCGCAGCGCGTGCGAGTGGATTCCCTTCCCCTCCGCTGACGCTCCGGCCGGGGATGACACCCACCAAGTCATGGCCGGGCCTGTCCCGGCCATCCCGAAAAGAAAAGCGCGACGTCTCAATGAATCGAGATCACCGGCACAAGGCCGGTGATGACGTGAGAATGGCTTAAACCTATCGCCCCTTATAAGGCGTCTCCGGCACCGGCGTCAGCGGTCCCTTGCCCTCGACCCACGAGACGATGTTGTCGGCCACGAGCTTGCCCATGGCGTTGCGGGTATGGACCGATGCCGACGCGATGTGGGGCAGGAGAACCACGTGTTCCATGTCGATCAGTTCCTGCGGCACGCGCGGCTCGTCCTCATAGACGTCGAGGCCTGCACTGAGAATCGTCCCGGACCTGAGAGCCTCGATCAGCGCCTGCTCGTCCACGACAGTGCCGCGCGCCACGTTGATCAGCACGCCGTTGGGGCCCAATGCCTTCAGCACATCCGCATTGATCAGATGGCGCGTCGCGGCGCCGCCCGGCGTGATGACGATCAGCACGTCGCAGGCCTCCGCAAGCCCCACAACGGTTGGGTAATAGGCGTAGGCAACATCATCCTGCTGGCTGCGCCCATGATAGGCGATGCTCACATCGAAGCCCGCGAGACGCCGTGCAATCGCCTTGCCGATGCGCCCGAGGCCGACGATGCCGACCTTCCGCTCGCGTAAGGTCGTCGAGAGCGGGAAGGGCGCTTTCAGCCATTGTCCCTCGCGCAGGTAGCGGTCGGCCTGCGGGATCTTGCGCAGGGTCGCCAGCAGAAGGCCGAGGGTGAGGTCGGCCACCTCGTCGTCGAGCACGCCGGGCGTGTTGGTGACGACGATGCCGCGCCGGGCTGCTTCCGCTGCATCCACGTTGTCGTAGCCCACACCGAAGCTGGAGATGATCTCAACGTTCGGCAGCCGGTCGAGGAGCGAGGCCTCAAGGCGGCCGTAGAGGGTGCTCGTGGCAACGCCGCGGATGCGCGGCCCAACCTCCTTCAGAAACGCCTCCTGATCCGTCTGCTCCCACAGGCGATGCAGCGTGCAGGCCTTCTCCAGCGTGTCGATGACGATCGGCATCATCGGCGCGGTCATCAGGATGTCGGTGCGGCTCATGGGGTTTCCTGTTGTCGTCTGTGATCAGGGAATGGCGCAGCGTGCGGCGGCGCCCCGGCGCAGGGTCTCGTCGATGGTCTTGGCCTGCTGCTGGAGCGCGGTCTTCACATCCTGGGGCAGGTCGAGCCAATGGCAACCGCGCAAGGCCGCCTCCAAGGCATAAAGAGCATTGAGGTTGACCTGGCGCGGCACCATGAATCTGAGGCGGCGATAGGCTTCGACAGCGCCGATGGAGCGAAGCTCGCTCTCCGTACGGATGCCAACCTCCTTCAGCCAGCCCTGAGTGACAGGGCCGATTCCCGGCAGGGCGTCGACGGGGGCATCGCTCATGAGGACCTCTCCGGTTGGGTGTGTTTCGCCCGCTCGCGGGACAGCAAGTAGAGCCCCGATGCGATCACGATGCCAGCCCCGACGAAGGTCCAAGAATCGGGCCAGTCGCCGAAGAGGATGTAGCCCAACGCGAGCATCCAGATGATCTGGCTGTAGATGAAGGGAGCCAGGATCGCCGCCGGAGCCCGAGCGTGGGCAAGGACGAGCAGCCAGTGCCCGAAGGCGCCGTAGAAACCCGTGGTGATGAGCAGAAGCCAAGTCAGGGGGGAGGAGGGGGTGGTCCAGACCCAAGGCAGGATCGGCGTGACGAGCACGATGCCGGCGAGGCTCGAATAGAGGGTCGTGGTCGCAATCGAATCGCCCGAGGCGAGCATCCGGGTCACGATGTTGTAGAAGGCATAGGCCACGGAGCCCGCCAGCGACAGCAGAGCCGCGGGATGCATGGTGCCGAGGCCCGGCCGCGTGATGACCAATATGCCGATGAACCCGACCGCGATGGCGGCGAGGCGATGCCAGCCGATTCGTTCCCCCAGGATGGGATTGGCCAGCAGCGCCACCAGCAGGGGCGTTGCGAAGATGATGGACTGGGTCTCGACCAACTGCAGATATTTCAGTGCAAAGAAATTGCAGAGGGTCGAGGCGAGGAGCAGGAAGGAGCGCAGGCACTGAAGGGGCAGCCGGCGGGTCCTGAGCGCGCCCGGGTGGGTGCGCGGATTGATGACCAGGAACGTGAGCAGGGCCGCCGACATGTAGCGGGCCCAGACCGTCACCATGGGATCGACGGATTGGTTCACCCATTTGGCCGTGGCATCGAGACAGGAGAAGCAGAACAAAGCCGCGCACATGAGGGCGATGCCGATCATGCGGTTGCGGCGCTGCGAGACTGGCGTGGAAAGGGACGTGGAAACGGTATCGGCCATCGGCCAATGCTAGCCGCAGCGTTCTCCCGACGCGAATACCCGCAGCGCACGCCCCTCGTGCGCCGCAGACAGGGGTACGTCTACTGTCAGGCCGTCGCGGCGAGTTCCGGCTCGCTGGCTTCCAGCCCATCGACCTCTTCGTCGGCCTCGAAGCCGGATTGATCGGCTCCCGTGAGGCCGGCGAGGTTCTTGGCGGCTTTGCGAAGGAGCTTGCGCAGGCGTTTGCGGTCCTTGTTGTCGAAGCCCTGGAGCAGCTCGCCCTCGACCTCCTCCCAGAGGGCATCGATGGCGGCGGCCTTGCGCTTGCCTTCCTTGGTGAGCTTCACGCGCACGACCCGGGCATCGCCGGGCTCCGTGTGGCGCTCCACGAGCTTGAGGGCGGACAGGCGCGACACGGTCTTGGAGGCGGTCGGCGGGCGCACCCGCAGGATTGTCGCCAATTCGCCCATGGTCATGGGGCCGGACGTGCCCAGGGCCTGGAGCACCTGCTCCTGGCCAGCGAAGAGGCCGAGTTCGGAGAGCTTGTCGCCCGTGCGGCTGCGATGCAGGCGGGAGGCTTGAACCAGAGCCCATCCGACGCTTTTGATGCTCGGATGCTTGTTGTCGGTATCCATGGTCCCTCGCTGCTCAAAGCGTTGCCTTGAGTACCATGAGCCTGACTCATGACGGTACGATGACAAGCCGGCACAATATTAACAGGCTAAGGAACGGCGCCCTCATCTCTCCTGCGTGAGAGCGCTTTCATGCCAATGCCGGAGCAGCCAATGGCTGATGCCGGCCAGCAGGAGATAGAGGGCGATGCCGGTCAGGGCCAGGAGCACAAGGGCCGCGAAGAGGCGCGGGATGTTGAGGCGGTACTGACTCTCGATGATCCGATAGGCCAATCCCGAGCCTGCGCCGGCCGATCCGGCCGCCATCTCGGCCACCACGGCGCCGATGAGCGAGAGCCCGCCGGCGATCCGCAACCCTGCCAGGAAGGCCGGCAGGGCGGCCGGACGGCGCAGGTACCACAGGGCCTTGAGCCGGGCCCGGAGACGCGCAAGAGGCTTGCGGGATGCGGGGGCGCCGTAGAGCGCGAACAGCTCCATCAGGTTTCGGTCGACCGATTGGAGGCCGAGCATCGTGTTCGACAGAACCGGAAAGAACGCTACCAGCCAAGCGCAGGTCAGAACCGCCACATCCTGCGGCATGTAGATCAAGAGCAGGGGTGCGATGGCGATGACCGGCGTGACCTGCAGCACGACTGCGAACGGATAGAGCGAATATTCCACGATCCGCGACAGGCTTAAAGTAACGGCCAGAATGACGCCGCCGAGCACGGCTAGGACAAGACCGAGGAGTGTCGTCTTCAGAGTCGTCAGGAGTGATGCCTGCAGGAGCGGCCAGTCGGCCACCATGGTCGTGCCGATCAGGCTCGGAGCCGGCAGGATGTAGGGCGGGATGGTTTGCAGGCGCACGATGGTTTCCCAGGATCCGATCACCGCCGCGATGACCAGAAGCGGCAGGACAAGCTTCAAGGGATTGGAGGATGCTGGCGTCATGTGCGCTCCTCCGCATTCTGCTCCAGCAGGATCTGCGAGATCTCTCCGCACAGGGCCGCATAGCGGGAGCTGGTGCGGAAATCTTTCGCGCGTGGCCCAGGCGCTTCGCCGGCAACCTCCGCGATGATGCGGCCGGGGCGCGGGGACATGATGGCGATGCGGCTCGACAGATAGGCGCTCTCATAGACGGAGTGCGTCACGAACACGATCGTGCAATGCAGATCATTCTGCAGCTTGAGGAGATCGTCGTTCAGTTTGAAACGCGTGATCTCGTCGAGTGCCGCAAAAGGTTCGTCCATGAGCAGCAGGCGCGGCTTCAGGGAGAGCGCCCGCGCAATCGACACGCGCATCTTCATGCCGCCCGACAGCTCGCGCGGATAGGCTTTCGCGAAATCCTGCAAGCCGACCAATGAGAGGCTCCCGAGGATGCGCTCCTGCGCGTCCCGCCGCGACAGCCCGCGCAGGCGCAGCGGCAGCCAGACATTATCCGCCACATTGGCCCAGGGCATCAGCGTCGGCTCCTGAAACACGAAGCCGATCTCGCTGCGGTGGTCCTCATGGGGTGAGCCTGGCCACGTCACCTGTCCTGCGGTCGGCTCGGCCAGTCCAGCGATGAGGCGCAGCACCGTGGATTTTCCGCAGCCGGAGGGGCCGAGGAGCGATACGAACTCGCCCGCACGAACATCGAGATTGAAGCCGGACAGCGCCGTAACGCCGTTCGTGAAGACCTTGCTGACGCCATGCAGGGAAACGAGCGTGGGTGCGGGCGCGTTCATGGGATGCGGCAGCGCCGGATGTGCCGACTCTGCATTCCTTCACTTTCTCAAGTTCAAGCCCACGCCCTTGTTCACGAACTGGAGCGTATAGGCTTTGCGGTAGTCGAGATCCGGCTTGAAGAGGCCGGCCTTCACCATCTTGTCGAAGAAGTCCTTCATGCGCGCATCCGTCATGGCGCCGATGCCGAGCGTCTGCGCATCGCCTGAATCGACGATGCCGTATTCCTTTATCTTGGCATGGGAATAGGCCAGCAGCTCGTCGCTCATCTCCGGGTTGTCGCGCTTGATGAGGTCCTTGGCCTTGGCGTTGTCGCCATAGAGATAGTTGTACCAGCCGATGGTCGAGGCATCGACGAAGCGCTGCACGAGATCGGGGTTTTTCTCCACCACCTCGCGGCGCGTTTCGACCGTGGTGGAATAGGTGCTGAAGCCGTAGTCCGCGAGCAGGAACACATTGGGCCTGAAGCCCGCAGCCTTCTCGATAGTGAGCGGTTCGGAAGTGACGTAGCCCTGCTGCACAGCGCGCTTGTTGGTGATGAAGGGGGCAGGATTGAAGCCGAAAGGTTTCACCTGCTCGTCGCGGAAACCGTGCTCGGCCTTCATCCACTGGAAGAAGGTGGCAACCGCATCCTTGGAGAGCAGGATGTCGCTGGATGCCTTCAGATCCGCGAAGGTATCGAGCCCCTGGCCAGGATGGCTCATGAGAATCTGCGGCTCCTTCTGGAAGTGGGCCGCCACCACGACGGTCGGGATGTCCTTCTCCACCGCCGAGAAGGCCTGGATCATGCTGCCGCCCATGTAGAAGTCGAGCTTGCCGACGGTCATGAGCATGCGGTTGCTGGCGCGCGGGCCGCCCGGCACGATGGTGACCTTCAGGCCGTATTTCTCATAGGTGCCGTCAGCGAGCGCCTGATAGTAGCCGCCGTGCTCGCCTTGCGCGAGCCAGTTGGTGCCGAAGGTTACCTCTGTCAGCGCCTGCGCCAGGGCGTTCCCGCCCAAGCAGGCCGCAAGCGCTCCCATGATCCAGGCGTCCAGCTTCATCGGCACTCACCTTCCGCTACGCAGGGCCAATGGCCTGCCGTACGAGGCACAGCTTCTGCGCGGTTCGGTGGAGCTTGGCAAGGGTGGTTGTCATCCCCGGCGGCCGCAGGCCGGGAAGGGGATCCACTCACGCGCGCGGCGCTATGGATTCCCTTCCCCTCCGACGGCTCCGCCATCTCCGGCCGGGAATGACACTAATGGATCACTCCACGAACCAGGGATAAGTCCAGGTCTCCGTCAGGGCCCGGTTGCCGGCGCGCAGGAAGGCGCGCAGATCCGTGGACTGGCCCGGCTCCAGCCGCACGTCGATGGCGGCTCGGAACCCCTCGATATGGGGATTGGGCATGAGGAAGGTGTTGGTGATCTGGCCCGTGGAGGTGGACGGAACCAGCTGCACCTGATCCGGAGCGCTGAGGTAGTAGGGCAGGTTGCCTCCTGCGAAATCGACGATGAAGCGGCGATGCCGGGGATCGCTCGGTGAATTCGAGCCGCTGGCGCGGGGTGGGATCTGGAAGGTGTTCACCGCCTTGCCGCCCGGATGCATGGCGCCGATCGCGGCTGCGGCCCGCAGACGATAAGAGATGACAACCTCCTGCCCCGGTTCGTAAGGCCGGTTCGGCTGCCAATAAGCGACGATGTTGTCCTGGGTCTCGTCCGCTGTCGGAATCTCGACCAGCTCGACCCAGCCCTCGCCCCATTGGCCTATGGGCTCGACCCAGTAGCCGGGCCGCTGGTGGTAATGCGCCTCGAGGTCCTGGTAGTGCTCGAACACCCGGTCGCGCTGCATCAGGCCGAAACCGCGCGGATTGTTGTCGCTGAAGGACGAGATCGTCTTCTTGTTAGGGTTGCGGATGGGGCGCCAGATCCACTCGCCGGCGCCCGACTGCATGAGCAGGCCGTCCGAATCGTGCAGCTCCAGCCGGAAGTCGTCGGTGGGCTTCCGGTCGTTCTCGCCTTCGAAATACATGGAGGTGAGCGGCGCGAGGCCTATGTTGTTCAGGGCCTGGCGCGGGAACAGCGTGGCTGTGACATCGATGGTGGTTTCCTTCGACGGGTAAATATCGAACCGGTAGGCGCCGGCGACGGACGGGCTGTCGAGCAGGGCAAAGATCACCGCGCGGTCGTCGTTGGGCTTCGGCATCTCGATCCAGAACTCGCGGAAATGCGGGAACTCTTCCGCCTCGCCGCTTTCCACGTTGATCGCAAGCCCCCGGGCCGAGAGGCCGTATTTCTGGCCGGCTCCGAGGAAGCGGAAATAGCTCGCGCCCAGGAAGGCGATGAGCTCGTCCATCACCTTCGGGTCGTTCAAGGGATAATGGAGCCGGAAGCCGGCAAAGCCGAGATTGATCGGGAGGGGCCGCTCGATCTTGTTGCGGCCGTAGTCGAACAGCTCCCGCTGGTAGGGCACCGGAGTCGGCACGCCGTCGCGGATGATGTTCACCGTCACCGGACGCGGATAGAGGAAGCCGCGATGGAAGAGCTGCATCCGGAACGGTCCATTGCCTGAAGCGAGCAGGGCCCTGTCCGGCCGGAAGCGAATGTCGCGGTAATCGTCGAAGCTGAGCTGGTTCAGCGGCTCCGGCAGCTGGGAAGGCGGAGCCTCGAAGGGAACCGTCGACAACTCGCGGGCCCGGCGCACCACATCCTCGTAGCGGAATGGATTGGGCTGCGGCACCCCGTTCTGCTGCGCTGAAGCCTGGCTTGAAGCGGACAGCGCGGTGGCTGCGAGCAGGCTTTGCAGGAGGGTGCGGCGGGACAGGTTCATCATGGCGCTGAAGCGGTTCTCGACTTAAAGGAAATGGCCGGGCTCTGGAGCCTGGAATATGGGGCCCGAGCCCCCATCCGTGTAGCTCGCCCGCTTAATGGAAGCTGAATGGTGATGCAGGCAAGACACAGGTCCCGGCAGGGTTAAAAAAATCCTCGGGAAGGGTGCAAAAACTCTTGTGGTCCGGGGCGAATATGCTTATCTCCCGCTTGCCCAATTTCGCACGTGCCTGTGGTCGTGTGTCGGTTGGTGGGCATCCGGACAAGAGGCCGGACAGCCGCCCGAGAGCGCTCTAGCTCTCGATACCCCTAACCGGCAGCCGGAGGCGAAAACCGGCGCACCTCGTTCTCAACGGGGGACGCGACTTAAAGCAACGACGAACGGGCTTTTTTGGTCTCGTTGGCCCTCCAAAGGTCAACACCGAAGAGGCTTGTTTATCATTGCCAGGCGTGCGGATGGAGTATCCCCATCCAATCCAAGGCAGCATCTCCGGGTGAAGAGCCCATCGCGCTCCTCGTGTCTCCATCGCACGAAGCGGGATGTCATCTTCCCTCGCTGACGCCGGACGGCAGGAATTCCTGATCGTCTGAATTTCAATCCGGAGGCTCCACAAGACCTCCATTGAACCTTTGGTGGGGAGAGCGCCATGACTCAGCGCATCCGTGAATTTCTACGCAACCGACGTGAGGACGGCCCGTGCGTGGTCGTCGACCTGGACGTCGTGCGCGACAACTACTCGAAGTTTGCCCGTGCGCTCCCCGACACGCGTGTGTTCTACGCCGTGAAGGCGAATCCGGAACCGCAGGTGCTCAAGCTTCTGGCCGAGCTCGGCTCGTGCTTCGACACGGCGTCCGTGGTCGAAATTCAGCTCGCGCTGGATGCCGGCGCCACGCCTGACCGCATCTCCTTCGGCAATACGATCAAGAAGGAGCGCGATATCGTGCGCGCCCTTGAGCTTGGCGTGCGCCTCTATGCGGTTGACTGCGAGGTCGAGGTCGAGAAGATCGCCCGCGCGGCTGAGACAGTTGGCATCGAGGCTTCCGACGTGAAGGTGTTCTGCCGCATCCTGTGCGACGGCGCCGGCGCGGAGTGGCCGCTCTCCCGCAAGTTCGGCTGCGTGCCCGAGATGGCCGTGGACGTGCTGGAGCATGCCTATCGTCAGGGCCTGGAGGCTTACGGCGTGTCGTTCCACGTAGGCTCGCAGCAGCGCAACACGGAGGCCTGGGATCAGGCTCTGGGTTCGGCGTCCGCGATCTTCCGTGAATGTGCGCATCGCGGCATCCACCTGTCGATGGTCAATCTCGGCGGCGGCTTTCCGACGAAGTACCTGAAGACGGTCCCGATGGTCGAAGCCTATGGCGAGTCGATCTTCCGGGCGCTGTCGAAGCACTTCGGCAACCGCATCCCGGAGACGATCATCGAGCCGGGCCGTGGCATGGTCGGCAATGCTGGCATCATCGAGGCCGAGGTCGTTCTCGTGTCGAAGAAGAGCCAGGACGAGGATGAGGTGCGCTGGGTCTATCTCGACATCGGCAAGTTCGGCGGTCTCGCCGAGACGATGGACGAGTCGATCCGCTACCCAATCCGCACGGAGCATGATCACGACCGCAAGGTGCCGTGCGTGCTTGCCGGTCCGACCTGCGACTCGGCCGACGTTCTCTACGAGAAGGAGCCTTATCCGCTCCCCATCTCGCTGGAGATCGGCGACAAGGTGCTGATCGAAGGCACGGGCGCCTACACGACCACCTACTCGGCGGTCGCATTCAACGGCTTCCCGCCGCTGAAGTCCTACGTGATCTAACTCACGTCCCGCCTGCCTCAAGGGTTTGAGGCAGGCATCAACCTCAACACGTTGTCCCGGACGGCCTGTTCAGTATCGAACAGGTGCGAGGGCTGTCGCTCACCCCACGTATTGGGAGGCCACGGCCATGATCACGATTCGCGAAGAAACCTTCCACGATGTCGATGCGCGCGAGGCGCTGCTCGATGCCTGCTTCGGACCCGCCCGGTTCCAGAAGACCTGCGAACGCCTACGCGAGGGCAGGATGCCGGCCGACGGTCTGTCGCTCGTCATCGACCGCGATGGCAAGGTCATCGGTACGGTGCGCCTGTGGCATGTCTCCGCCGGTCCGAATCGTCCGGCGCTGATGCTTGGGCCCATCGCCATTGATCCGTCCGTGCAGAGCCTCGGGCTCGGCGGAAAGCTCATGCGCGAGGCGCTCAAGCGTGCCGGTCAGCTCGGACACGAAGCGGTGCTGCTGGTGGGCGATGCGCCCTATTACGAGCGCTTCGGCTTCTCGACAGAAAAGACCGGCTCCCTGTGGCTGCCGGGTCCTTACGAGCGCGACCGCTTCCTCGCGCTGGAGCTAGAGGCGGGTGCGCTCGATGGCGCACGCGGTCTCGTTTCCGCGACCGGCGCTTTCGAGCAGAAGCCGGGTCTCGGCGCTCTCGTCGCCGCTGCCGCGCAGGGCGCGTTGGCAGGCATGCACTCGGCTCACTAACCTCTACCCTTCCGAGGGCCGCAACCGTGCGGCTCTCGGATTGGGCAGCGCGAAGGTGATCGCTGCTGCGGCCAGCATGTAGGCGACGAAGCCGAGGCAGATCGCCTTCAGGCTCACTCCCGCGTCGAACAGCACCCCGATGGCGCCGGGCGTTGCGGCAGACGCCACCACCATGATCGCGCCCGCCAGTGCGCGGATCTTGCCGAGATGCGTGGTGCCGAACAACTCAGCGAGAACCGCTGCGATCACCACATTGGTGCAGCCTGATGTCAGGCCGATCAGCGCGAAGAAGACGAGCGGCAGAAACGGTGCGTCGAACAGGGCCAGCGTGAGGGAAGCCGCCGTCATGCCGGCCAGATAGAAATGGCTGAGCCGCACGGCCCCGAATCGATCGACGAAGCTGCCGGCCGACATGGCGACGACCACGGAGACCAGGGCGAAGAGCGTGATGCTGCTCGCGAGAAGCTCCAGCGACCAGCCCTTCACCTCGGCGATGAAGCGCTGGTGGAAGAAATAGGCCGTCATGATGGCTGGGTAGCCGATCATGGTGGGGATCAGCGCGAGAAAGCGCCAATCGCGGAGAGTGTCGCTCCAGCGCGGCCCTGTTCCATGGGCCATTGTTTTGCGCGCGGCCGCGGCGAGGTCCGGGTCCTTGCGTCCGATGAGCAACCCGGCGAGCCAGCCGAGCCCAAGAGCCACAATGATGGCAAAGGCAGCGACGCGCCATGTGCTTGTCCAACCGATCGCCGCAATCAGCGTGATGGCCGTGGCCGGAAAGAGGGCTTCGCCAGCCGGAAAGCCCAGGGCGGCTACGCCGAGCGCTCTCCCGCGCACGCCCTCGTCGAGGCGTGCGGTGCTCATCACGCCTGCATGGCTCAGCATCCCCTGGCCGAAGAGGCGCAGGGCGAACAGGCTCAAACCCAGCACGATCACGTTGGGTGCGAGCGACAGACTGAGAGCCGCCACCGCCAAGCCCAACATGGCTGTGGTAGCGTAAAGCCTGATATCGACGCGGTCGATGACGCTGCCAGCCCAGATCATCAGCAGGCCTGAGGACAGGGTCGCCAGGGAGTAGATGGAGCCGAAGGCGCCATGGGTCAGCCCGAAGGCATTGCGGATATCAGGCCCCGACAGGGAGATGAAGAAGGTCTGTCCGAAAGAGGACAGGAATGTCAGGGCGAAGCCCAGGCCGATCACGCGCCCATGGCGCATGAGGAGGTCGTGAAATTTCATCGGTCGCGGTCAGCCTGAAGATGCCAAGGCTGGCCATCATGAAGCCTTGTTGCCCGATGTCGAGGGGCAAGTCCGCATGGCAGGGATGATGTCTGTCATGCTCCCTTCGTGGTCCTCAGGCATTGACCCCGGGGGCTCCTCAATCCTAGATGCGGCCAAATTCGCCATCCGGCGTTACCCTTTTTCCATCTCTGCTTTCGCGAGGAGACAGACCTGATGACCACTTGGCCCGTTCACGGTCGCATCAGCGGCCCCATCGTCATGATCGGCTTCGGCTCGATCGGCCAGGGAACCCTGCCACTCATCGAACGCCACTTCGATTATGACAAGAGCCGCTTCGTGGTCATCGATCCGCAGGAGAAGCACAAGGAACTTCTGGACGAGCGCGGCATCCGGTTCATCCAGCAGGCCGTGACGAAGGACAATTACCGCGAGATGCTCACGCCGCTGCTCACCGCCGGCGGCGGGCAGGGGTTCTGCGTCAACCTCTCGGTGGATACGGGCTCCGTGGACATCATGGAGCTGTGCCGCTCCCTCAACTGCTTCTACATCGACACGGTCAACGAGCCGTGGCCCGGCTTCTATTTCGACAAGAGCAAGGGGCCGGAAGCGCGCACGAACTTCGCACTTCGCGAGATCACCATGGCGGCACGCAAGCGCAATCCGGGCGGCACCACGGCGGTGTCCTGCTGTGGGGCCAATCCGGGCATGGTGTCCTGGTTCGTCAAGCAGGCGCTCGTCAACGTCGCGGGCGATCTCGGGATCACCTATGACGAGCCCGAGAGTCGTGAGGACTGGGCGCACCTGGCTCGCCAAGTCGGCGTGAAGGGCATCCACATCGCCGAGCGCGATACGCAGCGCGCCAAGTCCGAGAAGCCCATGGGTGTCTTCGTGAACACCTGGTCGGTGGACGGCTTCGTGTCGGAAGGCCTGCAGCCGGCCGAGCTCGGCTGGGGCACGCATGAACAATGGATGCCGGAGAATGCTGGCACGCTCGGGCCGGACGCGCAGGCGATCTACCTGCTCCAGCCCGGGGCCAATACCCGCGTGCGCACCTGGTGCCCGACCCCCGGTTCGCAATACGGGTTCCTCGTCACGCACAACGAGTCGATCTCGATCTCGGACTATTACACCGTGCGCGAGAACGGAAAGGCTGTGTACCGTCCGACCTGCCACTACGCCTACCATCCCTGCAACGAGGCGGTGCTCTCGCTGCACGAGATGTTCGGCAGCGCCGGCAAGTTCCAGGAGAAGCAGCATATCCTCGACGAGAACGAGATCGTGGACGGCGTCGACGAGCTCGGCGTGCTGCTCTACGGCCACGGCAAGAACGCCTATTGGTACGGCTCCCAGCTTTCCATCGAGGAGACGCGCCGCGTGGCGCCCTACCAGAACGCCACTGGTCTCCAAGTGACCTCCGCCGTGCTCGCTGGCATGGTCTGGGCGTTGGAGAACCCGAATGCCGGCATTGTCGAGGCGGACGAGATGGATTTCCGCCGCTGCCTCGAAGTGCAGATGCCCTATCTTGGCCCGGTGAACGGCTATTATACGGATTGGACCCCGCTGACGGACCGTCCCGGCTTCTTCCCGGAGGACATCGATTCGTCCGATCCGTGGCAGTTCCGAAACGTTCTGGTGCGTTAAAGACAGAGATTCTGGCCAGCTCCACCGGTCGGCCAGGATCGACACGGAACAGGTCGCGCATGCCCCATTTTGACGAATTCTACGCTAACAAGCTCCTCGGCGGCCTCGGTGTCACCGACGCGGACAGCGTGCTCGATCTGCGCGGAGCCTCGCAGGAGAAAGCCGCTGCCTCGATCCAGGACATGCTGGAGCGCAGCCGCTTCGCCCAGGCCAAAACGGTCGCCATCCGCCTCGATCCGCCGCCGGAGGGCGGGGGCGAGACGCTGTTCCAGCCCGTCGGCAAGGCGCTGCTCGAGGCCAAGAAGCGCGGTTGGATCGACCGGCTGCAGACTCTTCCCGCGCAGGATGGTCTCGGCTTTTATGTAGTGCTTTCCGGCAAGCCGGAGCGCGAGGCCTGAGGGACTTCAGGCCTGAACCGCTTTAGCCGAGCGGCGCGGGCGCCGGAAGAGGCTGCGTAGGAAGCCTGAGAGTAGGAGCAGGCTGCCCCAGACGGCAATGAAGCCTGCGGCTGCCGAGACGACACCCTCTTCGGTGACCGGTAGGGCCGGCTCGAAGTCACGGGATACGGCTTCCAGAATGTCCGTGTCGCCGTCGCGGACCAGCAGGGCGATGCGGGAAAAGGAACCGGCCTCCATCATGGCTGTCCGGTGCGTCTCAAGGCGGCCCAGGCGCTCCACATTGGCCTCCATGGCCGCACCCTGGCGGCTGACGAAAGCGTCCGTGTTGGAGTGCAGGCGCGCGATGGCGCTCTCCCGCGTCTCGCCGCTGACTTGCGCATCCGTATCGAAGCGGGCGATCACCTGCCGCAGCTCGTCGACCGCTCCACCGAGACGCTGACGGTATTGCTGTGCGAATTCCGGCCCCTGCGAGGCGGTGGCGCCTCCAAGCAGGCCCAGCCCGAAAGCGATGATGCGAACGATCCGGGACAAGCCTTGCCTCCTCAAACCTCAAGAGCGGCCAGGATATCTTGTTCCACTACCTCGTCGAGAGGCTTGGCGACCTTCAAAGCCCTGGTTTTCTGGCCTGGCTCCATGACCAGGATGACCGTCTCGATCCCAGGGCACCCGGGGTCGTTGCAGGCGATCTCGTTGACGGCGAAAGCCGTGTCCTGGGAAGCTTGAAGAGCCGAGCGGGCGAGTTCCTTCACCCGGTCGACCGCCTGCCTGTCGGGCTTGGGCAGACCGAAAGTCCCCCGCATGAAGGCGCCGAAGAGAGCCACCGGCGACCTCATGTGGGCAGGGACAGGATACCGGCTTGCCCGTCCTCGCAGCCGAAGGCGAGGCGTTTGCCGGCCTTGTCCCAGGCCATGGCCGTGATGCCGCTCTCCTTGACGGCGGGGCGCACGAGAAGCTCCGAGGCATCGTTGAGGCGAATGAGCAGGATGCAACCGTCCTCGTAGCCCACGGCCAGCACATAGGTGTTGGGATGGAAGGCCACCCGGCTGACCTTGGCGGGACGCACGCCGCATTCCCGAGGCGCCTTGCCCATGGGGCCTTCCTTGGACTCGAAGGGCCAAATGATGGCGGCTTCCGCCCCGGAGGTGGCAAGCCACTTGCCGTCGCCGGACCAGGAGAAGGAGCGTGTCTTCGACGGATAGCCGCTCATGCGCATGTGCCCCTTGTCGGGGATGAGCCGCCAGCCGTGAAGCGCGTTCTCCTGCATGGAGGTCACCACGAAGCGAGCATCCGGCGACCAGATGACATCAATATGAGAGCCCTTCCATTCCAGGGCCTCGGGCTTCGCCTCTACATTGGGGAACCATAGCGTCGCGCCGTTATAGTGGGAGATCGCCAGCCGGTAACCCTTGGGCGCAAATGCAAGGCCGCGGGCCGTGGAGGGAACCTCGAGGATCTTCTCGCGCCCCTTGTCATCGCGGGCCATGACCTTCTTGCCCGCCGCATAGGCGAAGGCGCCACCCGCGTTGACGGCAAGCGCATCGATCCAGGCGCCCTTCGACTCGGCCAGGGTCTTGGTGGAGCCGTCAGCGCCTGTGACCGCGACGCGGCCGTCGTCGCCGCCGGTCACGAAGCGCTCGCCATCACAGGCCCCAGTCAACACTCCAGCATCCGGATGTGCCTCGACACGATGGATCTCGCCGTCTTTCGCCAGCACCACGCCGCCATCGCCCACGCCGAGAGCCACCGTGCCTTTCAGCCAGCCGATGGCCGTCACATGGGCGCCCGCATTCACGGGCATCACGCTTTGGGTCAGGGATGGAGCGGTTCCTGCGGTCATTGAGCAATTCCTTCAGATGGCTGCCCATAGCACAAATCGGCAGAATAGGAGCAAGATCGCATGGCGCTGGGATCAGGCCAGGCGAATGTCCGTACGGACTAAGACCTTTGCGCCTTAGACCCGGCGGGACGCCAGACCCATGATGCGCGTTCTCGAATCATGAACGACATCATGCGAATCCTCCCTCTGATCACCCTCACTATCGCGATCGCCATGCCCATGGGCCTTGCCGCCCAGGAGCAGCACGACGACACATCTGCGAGGGACGTTCTGAAGGCCGCCTGCGAGAGGGACGCTCGTCTGACCTACAGGACCGGCGTCAGGACACTTCCTGAGGTTCGCGAGCAGATGATGGCTGCCCGCAAAACCTATGTCAGGGACTGCCTGGCGAAAGCGAGTGCGGCCGCCAGTTGAGCCGCAAGCCTGATTCGAACCTTCCCGTTTCTCTTAGGCCGCGCAGGCGAGGAAGCCTTCGCGGATCGCCTTCTCGTTCAGGTCACGGCCGATGAACACGACCTTGGAGGTGTGCTTCTCGCCCGGCTTCCATTCGCCCTGCACGTCGCCGTCGAGGATCATATGGACGCCCTGGAACACGAAGCGCTTCGGCTCGTCAGGGAAGGCGACAATGCCCTTGCAGCGTAGAATGTTCGGCCCCTCGACCTGAGTCAGGTTCGAGATCCAAGGCATGAACTTTTCCGGATCGACCTCGCCATCGTGGTGCACGGCGACGGACTGCATCTCCTCGTCGTGATGATGGTGATGGCCTTCCTCCAGGAAGTCCGGTTCGATCTCGATAATGCGGTCGAGATCGAAGGCCTTGCGGTCGAGCACTTCCGAGATCGGGATGGCGCAGTTCTGGGTCCGGTGGACCTTGGCATAGGGGTTGATGGCGCGGATGCGCGCCTCGACCTCGGCAAGCTCCGGCTCGGACACGAGATCGATCTTGTTGAGGACGATCACGTCCGCAAATGCGATCTGGTTCTTGGCCTCGGGCGCGTCCTTCAGGCGATCCGACAGCCACTTGGCATCGGCGACCGTCACCACCGCGTCGAGGCGGGCGGTGTCGGACACGTCCTGGTCCATGAAGAATGTCTGGGCGACAGGCGCCGGATCGGCGAGGCCCGTGGTCTCGACGATGATGGCGTCGAACTTGCCCTTGCGCTTGATAAGGCCGTCGAGGATGCGGATCAGGTCGCCGCGCACGGTGCAGCAGATGCAGCCATTGTTCATCTCGAACACTTCCTCGTCGGCGCCGACGACGAGCTCGTTGTCGATGCCGATCTCGCCGAACTCGTTGACGATCACGGCGTATTTCTTGCCGTGCTGCTCGGTGAGGATGCGGTTGAGAAGAGTGGTCTTGCCGGCGCCGAGATAGCCTGTGAGGACGGTGACGGGGATCTTGTCGGTCATCGGATGTGGTCCGCAACGTTCATCCTCCCCTTGAGGGGGAGGATCGGCCGAACAGGCCGAGGTGGGGTGGAAACACCAAACTGGGTGAGGTCGCGCTGCCACCCCACCCCAGAGCGCTTATGCGCTCCAACCCTTCCCCTCAAGGGAAGAGTAGTCTTCAGCTCGACAAAGCCGCGCTGAAAGCCCTTATATTGTGTCGCATCATGTCAATGTAAGTGCCGGCGGGGCCGCCAGCCTCGGACAGGGCGTCGGAATAGACCCTGTCGCCGATCTTGGCGCCGGTTTCCTTGGCGATCCGCTCCATCAGGCGAGCGTCGGAGACGTTCTCCACGAAGATCGCGGCAATCTTCTCGCGTTTGATCTGCTGGATGATCCGGGCCACGTCCTTGGCGGAGGCTTCCGACTCGGTGGAGACCCCCTGGGGCGCCACGAAGTCGATGCCGTAGGCCGCCTCGAAGTAGCGGAAGGCATCGTGCGAGGTGATGATCCGGCGGCGCTCGGCGGGAATGCTGGCCACCAGGCTTTTCACCTCCGTCTCTAACGCGTCCAGCTGCTTGAGATAGGCGCTAGCATTGGCCTCGTAAGTTTCCTTGCCCGCTGCATCAGCTGCGATCAGCGCATCGCGGATGTTGGCCACATAGGTCTTGGCATTGCCGATGCTCTGCCAAGCGTGAGGATCGGAGGTGCCGTGATCGTGGTGTTGGTCATGCCCGTGGCCGTCTTCCTCGCCCTTCAACGGCTTTACGCCCTTGGCGGCCTCGATCCTGACGGCCTTTGTCCCGGAGGATTTGACGAGACGGTCGATCCAGCCCTCAAACTTGAGACCATTGGCAAAAACGACCTTCGCCTCCGTCAGGCGCCGCCCGTCCGCCGGTGTCGGCGAGTACACGTGCGCATCACCGTTGGGCCCGACGAGAGTGGCCACTTCAATCCGCTCACCCCCGACATTGCGCACCATGTCGCCGAGAATCGAGAAGGTGGCCACGACCTTCAGCTTCTCGGCCGTCTGAGCGGCCGCCGGCAACGCGGATCCGGCAAGGGTGAGGCATCCTGCCAGCAGGGATATGGCAGATCTTCTTGTCAGCATGGGTCGATCCTTTTGGGGGTCAGGCTTCCAGATGACGGCCGGGCCAAGCCAGCCACAGCAGGCCGCCCTCGCGGCCGAGCAGGAGGGACATCACATAGATGGCACCGGCCGAGAGGATGATCGCCGGGCCTGCAGGCAGTTCCGCATGGAAGGAGAGCAGCAGGCCGCTGAACCCTGACACGATGCCGACCGCGATGGAGACGATCATCATCATGGTTATGTCGCTGCTCCAGAAGCGGGAGGCGGCCGCCGGCAGCATCATCATGCCCACCGCCAGCAGGGTCCCGAGGGCATGGAAGCCGCCGACGAGGTTCATGACCACGAGGCCGAGAAAGATCAGGTGCGTCGGCGTTCCAGCCCGGCTGACCGAGCGCAGGAAGATCGGGTCCACGCATTCGAGCACAAGCGGGCGATAGAGCACCGCCAGTGCCAGCACAGTCATGGTCGAGATGGAGGCGAGCAGCAGGAGCGTGCTGTCATCAAGCGCCAGGACCGTGCCGAAGAGAACGTGGAGCAGGTCCACATTCGAGCCGCGCAGGGACACGATAGTGACGCCGAGCGCCAGGGACAGGAGGTAGAAGGCAGCGAGCGACGCGTCTTCCTTCAGGGCTGTGAAGCGCGAGACGAGGCCCGCCGCCACCGCCACGATCACGCCCGCGAACAGGCCGCCGATCGTCATGGCCGGCAGGGAAAGGCCGGCCAGAAGATAGCCGACGGCAGCGCCTGGCAGGATTGCGTGAGCCATGGCGTCGCCCGTGAGGCTCATGCGCCGCAGCATCAGGAACACGCCGACCGGACCACCGCCCAATGCAATGGCGATCACGCCCACGAGGGCGCGCTGCATGAATTCGAATTCGGCAAAGGGCGTGTAGAACAGGTCGAGCATGGGAACGGACGGCCTTAGGCGGCGCTGCGGTGGCACACGTCGGCGTGCGGATCGTAGGCCTCGACCATGCGCCGGGCTTTCAGCAGGTTCTCCGGGCTCAGGACCTCGCCGGTCTCGCCCCAGGCCACCGGCTCGCGGGCGATGAGCAGGGTCTGCGGAAAGATGCGCCGTACCATGTCGAGATCGTGCAGCACGGCCACCACCGTGCGGGCCTCGTCATGCCAGCGGCGCACGAGGTCGAGCAGATCGGCGGTGGTCTTGGCGTCGATGGCCGTGAAAGGCTCGTCCAGCAGGATAACCGGAGCATCCTGGAGCAGGAGGCGTGCGAAGAGGGCACGCTGCATCTGGCCGCCCGACAGGGTGGAGATGGGACGGCGCTCGAAGCCGATGAGGCCCACCGCCGCCAGTGCCTCTTCGATCCTGGTGCGGTCGCGGCGCGCGATGCCGCCGAAGAGGCCCGACTGAGTCCAGAGGCCCATGGCCACGAGATCGTAGACCGAGAGCGGGAAGGAGCGGTCGATCTCAGCCGCCTGCGGCAGGTAGGCGATGCCCGAGGCGGAGCCTTTGAGGCGGATTTGGCCATCAAGGGGTTTGAGCGTTCCGACGATGCCCTTGAGCAGGGTGGACTTGCCGGCTCCGTTAGGCCCGACCACGGCCATGAGGCTGCCGGCCGGAATATCGCCGTCGAGGTGATGCACGGCGGGCCTGCGGCCATAGCCCAGGGTCACTTCATCAAACCGGATGGCGGTGGACGTTGAGGACATGCGTTACCCCATCACGCTGAGAATCATCAGCCACAAGCCCGCCAGGATCACGGCGGTTCCGGCCAGACGCTGTCCGACCGAGAGGCGCAGGAGCGAGAAGGTCGGGGCGGCGGCAACCGCCCGATGCTCGTGGGCATGCATGTGGGCGTGATGGTGATGACCATGTGACATGGCCACCTACATAAACCCATCCGCATCCGATTTCCAGGGGCGTATAGTATTCTGTACGCCCCCTTCAACAACATGGTTTTGAAGGGTTAATGTCAGAATGCCGGGTGGTACTGGTAGAGCCAGGTTTCGCTCAGGACCTCGTTCTCGTTGCGCAGGTAGCAGCGCATCTCCACAGGCTCCATTCCCGTCACGGTCAGGTCGAACTGGGTGCGCCAATGGCCCGGCACGTTGTTGGGCACCGCCTCGGTCAGGATGTTCGTGAACTCGCCGCGGGAGGCGGAGAGCACGGGCCTGGGGATCACGCCGCTTGGCAGCCGGGTCAGGGGCTGGCCGATGAACTCCACCATGAATTTGCGCACGCCCTTGGGACGGTTGGTGCCGGCCTGCCCACCATTGCCGAAGCGGGTGGCGATCACCCGGGCGAGCGGCGTCGGGTAGGGCTCCTCCGCCGACCAGTGCATGCGATAGCGCAGCTCGAGGGCCTGACCGGCCCGAACTGGCTCCGCCGGCACCCACATGGCCACGATGTTGTCGTGGATCTCGTCGTCGGTCGGGATCTCGACGAGCTGGATGGAGCCCCGGCCCCAGGTGCCCTGTGGCTCGATCCAGAGGGAGGGGCGGCGATCGTAATAGACGCCGTCGAGGTAATGGTCGAAGTTCCGGTCGCGCTGGAGCAGGCCGAAGCCTTTCGGGTTCTCGTCGGCAAAGGCCGAGGTGATGATGCGGGGCGGGTTGTTGAGGGGGCGCCAGATGCGCTCGCCGGTGCCGGTCCACAGGGCAAGCCCATCCGAGTCGTGGATCTCCGGGCGCCAGTCGACCGCGGTGGTCTTGGCCTTCTCCGAGTACCAGTACATCGAGGTGAGGGGGGCTAGCCCTAAGCGGCTCACGTCCTGACGCATGTAGACCGCGCTGTCGATGTCCATGATCACGGCCGCGGCTCGCTGCATGACAAAGCGGTAGGCGCCGGCCACGCTCGGGCCGTCGAGGAGCGCATAGACAGTGACCGTGTTCGCGCCCGGCTGCGGCGTCTCGAAATAGACATGGGTGAAATCGGGGAACTCCTCGTTTTTCCCGAACACCGCCACGTCCACCGCCACGCCGCGGGCCGAGAGGCCGTACTGATAGAGTTCGCCGATGGCCCGGAAATAGGAGGCGCCGAGGAAGGCCACCCAATCGTTCTTCCTCCAGTCGAGCTTGCCCGTGCGGGCCTCCTGGAAGCGGAAGCCGGCGAAGCCGGAATTGTCGGGTAACTTACGGCCGGGCGAGTCCGCCGGCATGTCGAAATAGTCGCTGTCGTAGATGATCTCGCGGGCCTGACCGCCCTCGATCACATGCATGCGCACCGGCTTCTGGAAGAATCGGCCCATATGGAAGAAGGTGACCGGGAACTCGCTGGGGCCGTTGGCCCAGAGCGCCAAATCGGTCTTGAACCGGATCTTGCCGTGGGCATCGTAGTCAATCTGGTAAAGCACCTCCGGCGAGGGGCTGGGCGGCGCCACGTAGGGCGAGCGCGCCATGTCCTGGGCCCGCTTCTTCAACTCCTCGAACGAGAAGGGGGAAGGAGCTCCCATCTTCAGGCCCTGCTGCGCCAGGGCGGGGGCGGAAAAGCCCTGAGCGGCCAGGGCGGCCGTGGCGGTTGCGGTCTGGAGGAACTGGCGGCGATTGATCATGGATGAGCGCATGGATTTTTGTGAAGGGACGCACCCCTACCGACCAAGGTGGCAGGATTAAGTCCCTCTTAGCCTCTTGAGAATTCTTCGTCAGCGGTCAAAGTAGCCCCACACACAGGCACGGCGACGACCGTGCTGTAAATTAGGGAGTACGCTATGCATCGAACAATCATGCGCCGCCTCATCGGCGCTGCGGCCGCCATTGCGCTGGCCGGAGCCAGCATCCCGGCCCAGGCCCAGGACTTCATCAACGTCCTGACCGGCGGCACCTCCGGCGTATACTACCCGCTGGGCGTTGCGCTCTCCAAGGTCTTCACCGACAAGGTGCAGGGCTCCCGCCCGTCGGTCCAGGCCACCAAGGCGTCCGTCGAGAACCTGACCCTCCTGCAGCAGGGCAAGGGCGAGATCGGCTTCACCCTTGGCGACAGCCTCGCCATGGGCTGGGCCGGCGACGAGGAGGCTGGCTTCAAGGGCAAGCTCGACAAGCTGCGCGGCATGACGGCGATCTATCCCAACTACATCCAGATCGTCGCCACGCAGGAATCCGGCATCAAGTCGCTCGCGGATCTTAAAGGAAAGCGACTCTCCGTCGGCGCGCCGAAGTCCGGCACCGAGCTCAACGCCCGGGCGATCCTTCAGGGCGCAGGCCTCTCCTACAAGGATCTCGGCAAGGTCGAGTATCTGCCGTTCGGCGAGTCCGTCGAACTCATGAAGAACCGCCAGCTCGATGCGACCCTGCAATCGGCCGGCCTCGGCGTCTCCTCTATCCGCGATCTCGCGACCTCAGTGCCGATCGTCGTGGTGGAAATTCCCGCAAGCGTCGTCGACAAGGTCGGCACGCCCTACATCAAGGCCACGATCCCGGCGAACACCTATGGCGGCCAGACGGCTCCCGTGCAGACGGCTGCGGTCGTGAACTACCTCGTCACCCATTCCGGCGTGAAGGACGAGACGGTGTACCAGATGACCAAGGCGATCTACGAGAGCCTGCCGGATCTGGCAGCCGCTCACGCTGCCGCCAAGGACATCAAGCTGGAGAGTGCACTTTCGGGCATGCCGGTCCCTATGCATCCGGGCGCGCAGCGCTACTTCGACGAGAAGGGCGTGAAGAAGCAGGGCTCGTAACCTGCGCTTTCATTGACAATCAAGCCGGGGCAGGTGAACTGCTCCGGCTTTTTCGTGACAAGAAGAACGATCCGTGAGGAGCCGCAGATGAGCCAGGGCGTCAACACTTCCGAACTCGCCCAGATGGAAGCGCCGTCCGAGGCCGTGAACCCAGAGCACGGCCTGCCGGAGAGCTTTGGGGAAGGCTTCCTTGGCAGGCTTCTCCTCTGGATCGCCGTCTCCTTCTCCACGTTCCAGATCATCACCTCCTTCGGCATTCCCCTCGATCAACCGTTCATCGCAGGCTTGAGCCTCACGCATCTTTTCGCCGTCACGATGGTGGCCTGGGCCGCATGGCTGATCGGGCTCGCGGTGCGCCGACGCAGCATCGTTGACGGCGCCATGGCCTGGGTTGCCATTGCCGTGGCGTTCGGGCTGGTGCTCTGGTTCGGCGGCAGCATGCCGAGCCAGGTGGTGCGCACCCTTCATGTGGGCTTCCTGTGCCTTGTGGCTGGAGCGATGATCGCCAATCACCGCGCCGGCTCATCGTCCCTGTGCGCCGTCGGATGGATCATCGGCTTAGCCAGCTTCCTGGTGGGGCTCTATCATTGGGCGAATTATGAGGAGCTGGTGGTTCGCGCCGGCGATCCCACCACGGCCGACCTCGTCGTCGGTATCGCGGCGCTCGCCATCCTGATCTATCTCGTCTGGCGCGTGATGGGTCCCGCCCTTCCCATCGTGGCGGGTCTGTTCCTGTCCTACTGCCTGCTCGGCAACTACCTGCCGGCTCCTCTCGATCATCGCGGCTATTCGCTCGAGCAGGTGATCGAGCACATGTCGTTCGGAACCGAAGGCATCTACGGCACGCCGACGCTGGTGTCGGCCACCTACATCTTCCTGTTTATCCTGTTCGGCGCCTTCATGGAAAAGGCCGGCGTCATCGACTTCTTCAACGACATCTCGATGGCGGTGTTCGGCGACAAGCAGGGCGGCCCCGGCAAGGTCTGCGTGGCGTCGTCGGCGCTCATGGGCACTGTCTCGGGCTCGGGCGTCGCCAATGTCGTGGCCTCGGGCCAGTTTACGATCCCGCTCATGAAGCGTTTCGGCTTCAAGGCCGCCTTCGCCGGCGGCGTTGAGGCGACCTCGTCCATGGGCGGCCAGATCATGCCGCCGGTCATGGGTGCCGTCGCCTTCATCATGGCCGAGACCATCGACGTGCCGTATTCGAAGATCGTCGAAGCGGCGATCATTCCGGCCATCCTCTATTTCGCGGCCTGCTACCTCGCAGTGCATCTGGAGGCCGGCAAGAACAACCTGAGGGGCCTGCCGAAATCCGAGCTGCCGAATGCCTGGACCGAGATGAAGAAGAAGTGGTTTCTTCTCGCGCCGCTCGGTGTCCTGGTCTACCTGCTCTTTGCCGGTTACACCCCGCTCTTCGCGGGTGCGGTCGGCCTGTCCCTTACGGTGGCGCTGATCCTCGGCACCGCTATCGTGGCGGGCTTCGGCACGCCGGCCCTGCGCATCGCGTTCTGGATCGGCTTGGCGCTGGTGGCCGCCTATTCGCTCGCCTCGACCGTGACGCTCGTTGTGCTGGTGGTGGCGGCGCTCTCCCTGTGGAATGCGTTCACAGGCCGCGGGCGCACGACCTTGCAGGCCTGCGTCGACGCCATGGCGGACGGCGCGCGCCAGGCGCTGCCCGTCGGCCTCGCCTGTGCGATCGTCGGCATCGTGATCGGCACCATGACGCTGACAGGCCTCGGCACCATCGTAGGTACCTGGATGATCTCCATCGGCAAGGAGAACATCTTTGCGGCGCTCGTGCTCACGATGATCTTCAGCCTGATCCTCGGCATGGGCATTCCAACGATCCCGAACTACATCATCACCTCATCGCTCGCCGCCCCCATCCTGCTGCAGCTCGATGTGCCGCTCATCGTTTCGCACATGTTCGTGTTCTATTTCGGCATTATGGCGGACCTGACGCCGCCGGTTGCGCTGGCAGCTTTCGCGGCGGCGCCGATGGCGAAGGAATCTGGCCTCAAGATTGGCATTCAGGCGATGAAGATCGCGCTACCAGGCTTTGTCATCCCCTACATGGCCGTCTATGACCCCACCCTGATGCTGCAGCCGGTGCCGGGTCTGGAGGGAGTGGGCTATTGGCTTGCTGTGGTCTACATCGTGGTAAAGGCCTCGCTCGCCATGGTGCTCTGGGGCGTTGCTTCCGTTGGCTACTTCCTGAAGCCTCTGGCGTGGTGGGAGCGGATCTGGACCGCCTTAGCGGCCGGCTTCCTCGTAGCGGCGATCCCGCTGACCGATGAGATCGGCTTCGTCCTGTCGGCGCTTTTCATCGGCTTCCACATCTGGCAATCCCGCAAGGTCCCCACGCCGGTCATCGGTTGATGATCTGCCTGCTCGCCGGCTCTAAGGTCACGCCGCTCCTCGCGGGCGCGATTACCCTGGCCTGGACGCACTCGGTCGAAAAAATCGTCTGGGAGGAGGACTGGCGCAGCACCCCGGCAGGCCTCGAACTCGTCGAGGCGCGGGTGCGCGGCTCAGGCGCCGGCATGGAACCGCCGCCGGAAGCCAAGCTCGCCCATGGCGCCTGGTCCTGGAAGCCGAATTTGCCGCCTCAAGCTCAGGTGGTCATGCGTCGCTCGGGAGCCACGGCGGATTGGCGTATTTGCGTCTCGGGTCAATGCTGGCCGATGGACGCCTATGTGCCGGCCGAAGCCGATCCCATCGTGATGAAGGTCTGCGACTAGCCTTATGCGCGGCTGGCCAGGGGCTCTACCGCCACGCAGCGGCGCCAGAGGTTCACGAGGATGTAGAGGGCAAACACGCTGAACACGCCCATGAGGGCATAGCCCACATAGTCGCCGAGCTCGAACAGGCCCGCGATGGCCCAGCCGGCGGCGATCGCCACGCCGAAGACTTCCGCACCCACCAGGATCATGATGCTGACCACGGTGATCACGTTGCGCCAGTTGGTGCTTTTCGCCTGAGCCACTTCGTTTAACTCCGTTTCTTGCCGATGGGACTACCCTAAACCGCCCCTCCGGTGCAAGCTCTGCCCGAATCTCATTCTGTCGCGCCCCACATTCAAGAGCCCATGCCCGAAACCCCCGTCTTCTCGACAGCCGCCGTGGCGGCTCCCCACACCCTTGCGGCCGAAACAGGCCAGACCATCCTGGCTGCCGGCGGCAATGCCGTGGAGGCCATGGTGGCCATGGCCGCCACTGTCGCGGTGGTCTATCCGCACATGAACGGCATCGGCGGTGACGGGTTCTGGCTCGTGCGCGAGCCGAAGGGGCGCATCCACGCCCTTGACGCCTCCGGGCCCGCCGGCTCGCTCGCGACGATCAAGCGCTACCGGGAGAATGGCTACGACGCCATCCCGCCGCGCGGGCCGGATGCGGCATTGACCGTGGCCGGTGCCGTCAGCGGTTGGGGCCTTGCGCTCGAACTGTCCCGGTCACTCGGCGGGCAGCTGCCGCTCGATCTGCTGCTGGGGGACGCCATCCGCCATGCCCGCGACGGATATCCGGTTTCGCGCTCCGAGGAGCGGTTCGTGACCGGCGAGGAAGCCGCCCTCTATGAGGTTCCAGGTTTTGCCGAGGCTTTCCTGGTTGAGGGCAAGAGAGCACCGGAGGGCACGCAGAGGCGCACACCGCGCCTTGCCGACACCCTGGAGCGACTCGCCCATGCGGGCTTGGCCGATTTCTATCGGGGCGATGTGGGGCGGGAGATCGCCCTCGACCTGGAAAGGATCGGCAGCCCGATCACCCGCAAGGATCTCGAGACCTATCGCGCCCGTGTCGTGGAACCCCTCAGCCTGCGGCTGAGGGGTTCCACAATCTACAACCTGCCGCCGCCGAGCCAGGGACTGGCCACCCTGCTGATCCTCGGCATGGTCGAGCGTCTCAAGGGGCTCCGGGCTGAGACGCCGGAACATCATCACGCGCTCATCGAGGCCACGAAGCGCGCCTTTTCCATCCGCGACCGGGTGGTCGCGGACCCGCGCAACCTCGTCCACGACCCGGCCTCCTTCCTGACGCCCCAGGCGCTGGACAAGGAGGCTGCCCTCATCGACATGAAGCGGGCTGCCCCCTATCCCCTGCCGCGTTCCATCGACGGGGACACGATCTGGATGGGGGCCATCGACCGAAACGGGCTTGCCGTGTCCTACATCCAGTCCGTGTTCTGGGCCTATGGCTCCGGTTGCCTGCTGCCGGCGACGGGCGTCCTCTGGCACAATCGCGGCACGGCCTTCTCGCTCGATCCTGCGAGCCGCAACCGGCTCGAGCCCGGCCATCGGCCGCTCCATTCCCTTAATCCGGCCATGGCGGTGTTCGACGACGGGCGCGTTTTGTCCTTCGGGGCGATGGGCGGCGAAACCCAACCGCAATTCCTCAGCCAGATCTTTTCACGCTACGCAGAGGCCGGCATGGGGCTGGCGGATGCGGTGGAGGCACCTCGCTGGCTGCTCGATGCGAAACCCCGCGAGCGTGAGGCCGTGCTGAAGGTGGAGAGCCATTTCGATCCCGGCCTGATCCGCGGCCTGTCACGGCTCGGCCATCGAATCGAGGAGATGGACGAGGCCTATTCCGGACGTTTTGGCCATGCCGGCATGCTGGTGAAGCACCCGCGCAACGGACGGGTCGAGGCGGTGCACGATCCGCGCTCGGATGGCGGATCGCTCGGGCTTTAGCCGGCTGCCCAAAGGCCGTAGAGGAGGCTCGCGCCCAGGACCAGTACGAAGGCGGCGGCGAGAAGCTCGAGACCTGCAATGGCAATGGCGCCGGATGCGCCGCGCCCGCCCGCAAGCTTGAGGGCCATGGCCTTGAAGAAGACCGCGAGCGCCGCGATGGCGCTGGTGGTGAGCGCGGTGCCGAGCGCCATGGCGAAGGTGGCTGCGACACCGGCTGCAAACAGGCCCTGTGACAGGGCGAATACCAGGACGATGAGGGCGCCCGCGCAGGGGCGGATACCGGCAGCAATCGCCACGCCCGCCATGTCGCGCCAGCGCGTGAGGCGGCTGAGCTCGTCAGGCGGCGGCATATGAACGTGGTCGCAATCCTCCTGAACGGGGGCATATGGGTTGCGGGCCAGCGCCATGATGCCCAGAACCTTGCCGGCCTTGCGCCACGTGATGACGCCGCCGAGGAGGGCGACCGCGATGAAGCTCGCCACTTCAACGTTCATGGCAAGCTTGTTCATGGTGGATGCGGTGGCGCGCAGCACGAGGCTGACGAGGGACACGATGGCGATGGCGACCAGCGCCTGCACGAGGGCTGCTGCCAGGCTCAAGAGAAAGCCCTTGCGGAGCGCCTTTTCATCGGCCACCAGATAGGCCGAGATCACGCCTTTGCCGTGTCCCGGACCGGCGGCATGAAAGATGCCATAGGCAAAACCGACGAGGAGAAGCGGGAAGAAGGCCGCGCCGCTTTCCTTCAGCTCACGCACGCTGCCTCTCAGGCTCGCGTAGAAGTCGGATTGAACGGACAGAATCCAGGCGCCGATACTCCCAGACGGCGTTGCTTCGCGCAGGCCCATACCGAATGGATTGCGCGGCGGAGGCTTGCCGACAGGCCCAAGCCATAGGCCGATCAGCCCCATCACGGCGGCCACGACGGCGATGGCGATGAGCATGATGCCGAGCCGCCGCCACAGTGGCGCCCGGCCATCGCTTGGAAGGGCGGGAGCGTCGGCCGTTAGGGACATGCGATGATGGCCCTGTTGGCATATTCGATGCCGATATCCTGCCGCTGGATGGCGCCCTCGTCCTGGAGGATCTGCTGCATGGTGGAATCCAGCGGCTTGGCCTTGGCGATGCTGGTCACGCAGCCCTGGGGCGCATTAGCCAGCGAAATGGCGGCCTGGCCTTCCGTCAGGCTGAAATAGACGAAGAAGGTCGGGTCCTCGATCTCTACGGACACAGCGCCCGAAGGCGCCACCGGGGCCTTGAGGGGAAGAAGGAACGACATGGAAACCTGACTCTTCTCCATGGCCATCCGGGCCTCCCGGGGCACGTCGAAGGTCTGGGGCTTCCCCCGGGCTTTGAGCACCGTGAAGTAATCGAACTCGTTGAGGGAGGCGGCGTTCTCGCTGGCCAGTTCCTGCAACTCCTCCGGCGTCAGCTTGCCGTCGCCGTTCTTGTCGAGGCCTTGCGTGACATAAGCCGTGTAGGCTTCATCGAAGGTCCAGTGATGCCGAACGCCTGTCACCCGCCCGTCAGCCGCGAAGACGATCTCGGCCTTGGCCGTGACCCATACATGGGGGTGCGCGAGGGCAGGCGAGGACAAGCCGAAATTTAAGGCAGCCAAGGCGGATATCAGGCCGAGATGGCGTGTCATAATGGTGACCCTGGAACAGCGACGCTTCCGGCAAGAGCCGGTCATGAGAGGCGATATGATCGTTGTATGGTTAACAGAGGCGAAACAAAGGCGCTTGATTGACGGGCTCCGGCATATATGTCAGCATTACTGACATATTCCATACAACAAGACCGGATCACCGGCAGCGGGGCCAAGCCCCAGGAGGGAAAACGGATCATGGCCGAAGGTTCTGGTGCGCTTCGTCAGGTGACGCTCGACGACAAGTTCGATCTGTCCAAGGATAACGTCTTCATCACCGGGACGCAGGCCGTCATCCGCATGCTGCTGATGCAGCGCGAGCGCGACCGTCTGGCGGGCCTGAACACGGCCGGCCTCGTATCCGGCTATCGCGGCTCCCCGATCGGTGGCCTCGACCAGAACCTGTGGCGGGCCCGCAAGTGGCTGGACCAGTCGAACATCGTCTTCCAGCCCGGCCTCAATGAGGAACTCGCCGCCACCGCCATCTGGGGGGCGCAGCAGGCAGAGGTTCGCGGCGAAGGCAAGTATGACGGCGTGTTCGGCCTCTGGTACGGCAAGGGTCCGGGCGTCGACCGCTCCGGCGACGTGTTTCGTCACGCCAATATGGCTGGCTCCTCGACGCATGGCGGCGTTCTCGCTCTTATGGGCGACGACCACACGGCCGAATCCTCCACCGTCGCGCACCAGTCCGAGTTCCACTTCGTCGACGTGATGATGCCAATCCTGAATCCGGCGGGCGTTCAGGAGATTCTCGATTACGGCCTTTACGGCTATGCCATGAGCCGCTTTTCCGGCACTTGGGTCGCCTTCAAATGCGTCAAGGACAACATCGAATCGACATCCTCCGTCGATGCATCGCTTGACCGCGTGAAGATCATCATCCCTGACGATTTCACGATGCCCCCAGGCGGCCTCAACATCCGCAACCGCGACGGCGTGCTCGATCAGGAGGCGCGGCTTCAGGACTTCAAACGCGACGCCATGCTGGCGTTCGTGCGCGCCAACAACCTCAACCGCATCGTCCTCTCCGGCGGACGCAACCCCAAGATCGGCATCATCACCGTCGGTAAGTCCTATCTCGACGTGCGCCAGGCGCTCGACGAGCTCGGCCTCGACGAAGTGAAGGCCAACGACATGGGCCTGCGTCTCTACAAGGTTGCCTGCCCATGGCCGTTGTCACAGCGCGAGCTGGTGGACTTCGCGCGCGGTCTCGACAAGGTGATCGTGGTCGAGGAGAAGCGCTCGCTGATCGAGGTGCAGCTGCGCGAGGAGCTCTACGGCACGGCCAACCAGCCCGTCTGCATCGGCAAGAAGGACGAAGAGGGTCGCTGGCTCTTCCCTGTGAAGGGCGCGCTCGATCCCAACGACATCGCCATTGCCATCGGCGAGCGCCTGCTCGCCTACCACAACAACGACGACCTGCGCGGCCGTGTGGCGCGGCTTCGCCATGCGCAGGACGTGCTGGCGACCACGGGCGACGTGGCAACCCGCACGCCGCATTTCTGCGCCGGCTGTCCGCACAACTCGTCCACGAAGGTGCCCGAGGGCGTGCGCGCCTATGCGGGCATCGGCTGCCACTACATGGTGCAGTGGATGGACCGCTCCACCGAGGGCTTCACCCAGATGGGCGGCGAGGGCGCGAACTGGATCGGCGAGTCGCCGTTCTCCAAGCGCGGCCACGTGTTCCAGAACCTTGGCGACGGCACCTACAACCATTCGGGCGTGCTGGCGCTGCGCTGGTCGATCCACACGAAGACCAACGTCACCTACAAGATCCTCTTCAACGACGCAGTCGCCATGACGGGCGGGCAGAAGCATGAGGGCGGACTTACCGTCGACATGATCGCCCGCCAGGTGCGCGAGGAAGGCGTCGAGCGCATCGCGCTTGTGACTGACGAGCCGCACAAGTATCTGAAGGAGATCCGCTGGCCGGCCGGCATGACGATCCACCATCGCAGCGAGTTGGAGGCCGTGCAGCGCCAGCTCGCGGAAGTGCCTGGCGTGTCGGTGATGATCTACGACCAGACCTGCGCGTCGGAGAAGCGCCGCCGCCGCAAGCGTGGCGAGTTTCCGGATCCGAACAAGCGCGTCATCATCAACGATCTCGTCTGCGAGGCTTGTGGCGACTGCTCGGTGCAGTCCAACTGCGTGGCCGTGCAGCCGGTGGAGACCGAGTTCGGCCGCAAGCGCCAGATCGATCAGTCGAACTGCAACAAGGACTTCTCCTGCGTCAACGGCTTCTGCCCGTCCTTCGTGACGGTGCATGGCGCCAAGGTGAAGAAGGCGGTGCCGGAGACCGTCTCGACGGAGGGAATGGCCTTCAAGTCGCTATCCGATCCGGTGATCCCCGCCATCGACCGCACCTTCAACGTCATCGTGACAGGTGTCGGCGGCACCGGCGTCGTGACCATCGGGGCGATCCTCGGCATGGCGGCGCATCTGGAAGGCAAGGGCCTCGGCATGATAGACATGGCCGGCCTCGCCCAGAAGGGCGGCGCGGTCTACAGCCATGTGCGCCTCGCCAACAATCAGGACGACATTCACGCCATCCGCGTGAGCGCGGAATCCGCGCATCTCGTGCTCGGCTGCGATCTCGTGGTGACCGGCACCAAGAAGGTGCTGGCCGCCGTGAAGGAGGGTCAGACCGCGCTCGTGGTCAACACCGCCGAGGTGATGCCGGGCGAGTTCACCCGCAACGCCGATTTCTCCCTGCCGACAGAGCGCCTGAAGCGTGCGATCAAGGCGGCGGCGGGTGCCGAGGGCGTATCCTTTGTGGATGCGACGGTAATTGCCACGGCGCTTCTCGGCAATGCCATTGCGGCCAACATGTTCATGCTGGGCTACGCCTACCAGACCGGCCGCGTTCCGCTCTCGGGCGCTGCCATCGAGAAGGCCATCGAACTCAACGGCGAAGCGGTGAAGATGAACCTTTCCGCCTTCGCCTGGGGCCGCCGTGCGGCGGCCGAGCCGGAGCTTATCGCTTCGGTCATCAGCGAGATGAAGGCTCCGACGGAATCGCGCAAGCTCTCTGAGACCCTCGACGAGGTGATCGAGCGTCGCGTCGGTTTCCTGTCCGGCTATCAGAGCCGGCGTTATGCTCGGCGTTACAGCACCTTGGTCGAGCGCGTGCGCGCAGCGGAGGACAAGGCTGTTTCGGGCTCGACCGCGCTCACCGACGCGGTGGCGCGCTCGCTGTTCAAGCTGATGGCCTACAAGGACGAGTACGAGGTGGCCCGTCTCTACACGAACGGTCATTTCGAGAAACAGGTGGCATCAGCTTTTGAGGGCGAGAACCTGCGTTACGAGTTCCACATGGCGCCGCCTGTGCTTGCCAGGAAGGATCCGGTCACCGGCCTGCCGCGCAAGATGAGCTTCGGGCCGTGGATGCTGAAAGCCATGGGCGTTCTGGCGAAGTTCAAGGTCTTGCGCGGCACCCCGCTCGACGTGTTCGGCTACACTCACGAGCGCCGCACCGAGCGCCAACTTGTCCGCGAATTCGAGGAGCGGATCGAGGAGATCGTGGCGAAGCTGAATGCCGGGAACCATGCAACAGCCATCGGGCTTGCTGGCATCCCGCAGAAAATCCGCGGCTTCGGCCACATCAAGGAACGGAACTTGAAAGCCGCCAAGGCGGAAGAAGCCGATCTCCTGGCCAAGTTCCGCGCGGACCCGCAGCCGATGCCGATTGCGGCGGAGTAATCTAAAGCGTCATCCCGGATGCCGCAGGCGATCCAGGATCGAATGCAGGATGTGGCATTATACTCCCTATCCCTCGGGGAGCGGTGAAGGGGAGGCATTCTCGTCCAACGATCCCGGGTTCTGCTGCGCAGCCCCGGGATGACGATGCTATGAATGTGGGTCTCAAGCCCGCGCCTGACTGACTTCCACGAAGCTCTTCGCGACCTTGGGCACGTTCGCCTCGTTGAGGCCGGCTACGCACATTCGGCCAGAGCCCACGAGATAGACCCCGTCCCGCTCGCGGAGGGTGGTGACCTGCTGCTCGTTCAGCCCAGTGTAGCTGAACATGCCGCGCTGGTTCGTGAGGAAGCCGACATCGATCTCGTTCGACAGCGAACGGATCTGCTCCGCGAGAAGCTTGCGCATGGAAACCATGCGGGTGCGCATGGTCTCGACCTCCCGGGTCCATTGGGCGCGTAGATCGTCATTGCCAAGCACCGTGGCGACAAGCAGCCCGGCGGTCATCGGCGGGCTCGAATAGCTGCGGCGCACGGCGAGCTTGAGCTGCCCGAGCACGCGCTCGGACTCGTCGCTGTCGCGGCAGACGATGCTCAGGCCCCCGCAGCGCTCGCCATAGAGCGAGAAGTTTTTGGAGAAGGAGTTAGCGACGAGGCAACTGGCGCGCTCCGCATAGCGGCGCACGAAGGCGGCGTCCTCATCGAGGCCGGTGCCGAAGCCCTGATAGGCCATGTCGAACACCACGATATGGCCCTTGGCAACCAGCACGTCGGTCACACTCGCCTGCTGCCGCTCGTCGAGGTCGACGCCGGTGGGGTTGTGGCAGACGGGCTGGATCACCACGATGGAGCCGGGCTCCGCGGCTTCCAGCGCCTTCACCATGCCGTCGAAGTCGACTGACCGATTGGCTCGGTTCCAATAGGAATAGGTCGTCGTCTTGAAGCCGGCACGCTGGAACAGGCCGTGATGGTTGTCCCAGGTCGGGTCGCTGACCAGAACCGTCCGGCCGGGGCAGTGCTTGGCAAGGAAATCGGCCGCGATACCCACCGCGCCCGTGCCGCCGATGGTCTGGATCGTTGCAATCCGCTTCTCAGTGAGAGCCGGATGAGCCGCGCCGAAGATCAGCTTCTGCACGCCCTCGCGGTAGGCCGGATGGCCCTCCATCGGGAGATAAGGCCGCTCCGCGAAGCCGTTGCGCTCATAGGCGGCCCGAACCGAGTCCAGCACCGGAAGGCGTCCTTGCTCGTCGGTGTAGACGCCGATGCTGAGATTCACCTTCTCGGGGCGCGGATCGGTCTTGAAACTGTCGTTGAGCGAAAGGATCGGGTCGCCCGCGAAGGCTTCGACCTGTCCGAACAGGGATTCCGTCATGCTGATCTCCAAGCCTGTCGCGGCAGCCTGCCTGCGACGCATCGTCGGTGCCGCGAGACCTAGCCTCTGAGAAGGCCCCTCGGCAAGGTGCTTCGTCGGTTCTCAGGTATCTAGTCGCCAATCAATCGGCTCGAGCCCTTTCTCTACGAGCCAAGCATTGGCACGGCTGAAAGGCTTCGTCCCACGGAAGTCGTTGAGTCGGTTGAGTGGTGAAGGGTGCCCAGCCTCGATCACGAGGTGCTTCGTCCGGTCCACGAGCGCCGCGCGCTTGCGGGCAGGGCCGCCCCAGAGCTGGAACACGACGGCAGGCTGCTGCTGCGAGATGGCGGTAATGGCCTGGTCGACGAGGGCCGACCAGCCGAATTTCATGTGGGCTCCCGATTTGCCGGCCTCGACCGTCAGGGCCGTGTTGATGAGCAGCACGCCCTGCCTGGCCCATTTCGAGAGGTCGCCTGTAGTCGGCATCGGCGCGTCCAGATCCTCGGCCATCTCGCGCAGGATCGTGCGTAGGGAGGCGGGCAACCGCCGCGACCCACGATAGGAGAAGGCAAGCCCGTGGGAATCGCCCGGGCTCGGGTAGGGGTCCTGGCCGAGGATGACAACCTTGACCTTCTCCAGGGGCGTCAGGCTGATGCTGGTGAACACGGCCTCCGGCGGGGGCAGCACCAGGGCTCCCGAGGCGATCACCGCATCGACCTTGGCCGCCACGGCCTCGGCGCTCCCATCCTGGAAGAAAGGCAGCCTGAGCCACCCGCCGGTCCTGGGTTTGGCACGGAACGCGGCGAGAGCTTGGCTGATGGGGCCGGTCATGAGGCAACCTTTCGGCATGGCGCAAGCCTTGTTCGTGCGCCGGCTAAGGGATTCGGTGGAAGCCGATGAAAAAGACATCAGGAATGCCGCCGATTGGAGCGGTGAGAATGTCGACAGGATGTTACTAATGTGACACGTTGCCGGTCTAGGTTCCACGCCTCAACCGTTGGATCCAACCTGCTACGAGGACCTTGCATGATGCTTCAGAGCCGCCCCTCCGCCGCCCTGCGCGCCGGCTTTCTTGGACTATCCCTGCTGCTGTCGGGCACGGCCCTGGCGCAGGAGGCCGTGACGATCCGCTTCGTCCAGACCAACGATATCGATCGCATGAGCGCCGAGAAGGGCCGCGGCGGTTTCGCCCGTCTGGCGACGGTGATCAAGGAGGAGAAGGCCAAGGGCAATGCCTTTTTCATCCATGCGGGTGACACGATCTCCCCCTCGCTCCTGTCAGGCTTCGACAAGGGCGCCCACGTCATCGATATCCTGAACCGCATGGGCGTCGATGCGATGGCGCCGGGCAACCACGAGTTCGATCTCGGCGACGCAGCCTTCCGCGCCCGCATGGCCGAGGCCAAGTTCGACGTGCTGGCCACCAACATCGTCGACGGCAACGGCCTGCCGGCCAACACCAAGCCCGACAAGACGGTCGAGGTGCAGGGTGTGAAGATCGGCTTCTTCGGCCTTACCACCGAGGACACGCCGATTGCGTCGAGCCCGGGCACCATCAAGTTCTCCTCCACCATCGACACCGCCCGCGCGAAGTCCAAGGAGCTGCGCGAGAAGGGTGCCGACATCGTGGTTGCGATTGCGCACACGCCCTTGGAGGTGGACATGATCATCGCCCGCTCCGCTGGCGTTGACGTGATCATTGGCGGTCACGACGAGCACCTGCTCGCCTTCTACGATGGCAAGGTCACCCTGACGGAGTCGGAGTCTCAGGCAAACTACGTCGTGGTCACGGAACTGGCGGTCACGAAAGCCACAAAGGACGGCAAGACCACCGTCACCTGGACACCGAACTTCCGCATTGTCGACAGCGCGGCCGTCAAGCCCGATCCCGATATCGAGGCCGTAGTGAAGGGCTATGAGGACAAGCTCTCCAAGGAGCTCGATGTGGAGATCGGCGTGACGGAGACGGCTCTCGACAGCCGCCGCGCCACCGTGCGCGGCGGCGAGGCCGCCATGGGCAACCTGATCGCCGATGCGCTCAAGGCTGCCGTGGGCGCCGATGCGGCGCTTACCAATGGGGGCGGCATCCGGGCCGACAAGCAATACCAGGCCGGCCAGAAGCTGACCCGCCGCGACATCCTCTCGGAAATGCCTTTCGGCAACACCACCGTGCTGCTCGAAGTCACCGGCGCGCAGATCAAGGATGCGCTTGAGAACGGCGTCAGCCAGGTGCGCGAACTCGGCGGCCGCTTCCCGCAGGTCTCCGGCATCGTGGCCGAGGTCGACGTGAAGGAACCGGTTGGCAGCCGCGTGAAGTCGGTCAAGATCAACGGCCAGCCGCTCGATCCCGCCAGGACCTACAAGCTTGCCACCAACGATTTCGTGGGCCGTGGCGGCGACGGCTATCGCTCGTTCATCGGCGCCAAGTCGCTCATCGACGTTTCTGCCAGCCAGCTGATGGCGAGCCAGGTGATCGACTACGTGGCGAAGGCCGGCAAGGTGGCCCCGAAGGTCGAGGGCCGCGTCGTCCTGCGCTGATCCAGAAGGACTTTTTCATCTGGGCGCCGGGATCTGCATGGATCCCGGCGTTTTTCATGTGCGGGCGAAGCCGGCGCGACGTCCGGGCGCATCCCGCTTCTGCCTAAGGCAAGATACGTCGCACTCCCCTGGTCAACGGGATGTCGGGACGTAAATTCCCTCTCCATCAATGATGGTTGGTGTGCCATCCTGCGCACGCAACGCTGAATCTCAGGTATCAAAGCGGCTTTCTCTTGCAGTTTCACTCGCCCTCAGAATCGGCCAACCTGTCGCAGAAGCGCCGCCGGCGTTCCCTTGCGCGCGGCCGGCTGACCCTCGGCATGGGCCTGTTCGGCGTTGCCTTCATTCTTCTGACATTCGGCTATATCGCCTGGGAGCAGCGCAACCGCCTCATCCAGCGCAATGAGGACGATCTCCGGAACGCGGCCTTTTTCCTGGCCGATCACACCGAAAGGCTCCTGGAGGTCACGGATCTGACCTTGAAGCAGGCCAGGGCGTTGATGCAGGGGCAGAGCTGGGATCAGGTCGAAGCATCGCAGCCCCTCTGGCAACAGATCCAAGCGGTCGAGGAAGCGCTGCCTTATATCGACGATGTCTGGCTCAACGATCCCAGCGGTCGTCTGCGCCTGACATCCGCTCAGTTTCCGGCCCCGGAATCGAACGTCTCGGGGCGCGATGCCTTCACCGCGCAAGTAAACAGGGATCAGGGCCTATTCGTGGGCGAGCCGATCCTCGGGCGTGTCACGAAGGCTCCGACCTTCATGATCAGCCGCCGCCTGCAAGGCAGCGATGGCGCATTCGGGGGCATTGCATCGGTTACCGTAAACCTCTCTTACTTCTACGATTACTGGTCCAAGCTGCGGTTGCCCCGGGGCAGCCGGGTGGTGCTCATGCGCGGCTCGGACGCGGAGGTCATCGCCCAATATCCACCCCCGTCCGACGGGCTGTCGTTCGCGCCCATCGACAAGTCCGCTTTCGACGCGGCTTTGCGGACCACCTCCCAGGCCGGCCTCTATTCCTTCATCAGCATGGGCCGCGAGCGTGTGGGAGCCTACCGGCAGGTTGGTGCGATGCCGCTCTACATCAATGTCAGCATGCCGCAGGATGCCTATTGGAGGCCCTGGTTCGTCCAGACCCGGCTCTATGGCGCCTTCGCCCTTGTGGCTCTTTTGGCCCTTCTGGCTCTCACCACTCTTGCCTCGCAGCAGTTCCATGAGCAGGCGGCAAATGCCGCTCTCCTGGAAAGGCAGGTTTCCCTTCGCACCAGTGAGCTGCGCACCGAGACCGCAGCCTTGGAGGTTCTCAACCGGACGGGCAGCGTCCTTGCGGCGGAACTCGACTTGGACAGCATCATCGAAAGTGTCGTCGATGCCGGCGTCGAGTTGACCGAGGCGCAGGCAGGAGCCTTCTTCTACGGGACCGCTCAGGGCGGGAAGGCGCATTATGGCAAGTTCTCCTCCCAGGGGTTCGATGAGGCCTTCGCAGCCCTCGACGTCTGGGCCATCTGTGCGCCAGCGTTCACGGAAGGCAATACGGTCCGTCTGAACAACATCCCCGTCGAGCAGGGTTATGACGGCACGCCGTTCACGGCGGATGCCACGCCGGACCGCCCGGTGATCCGCAGCCTCATGGCGGTTCCCATCCAGCTGCGCAACGGTGGGACCCACGGCGTTCTGGTTTTTGGCCATGAACGGTCAGGAATGTTCAATGCGCGGTCCGAGCGCCTCCTCGCAGGCCTGACGTCCCAGGCCGCCATCGCTCTCGAGAACAGCCGCCTGTACCGCAATGCCCAGAACGAGATCGATGAGCGCAAGCAGGCCCAGACCCAGCAATCCCTGCTGATCCGCGAACTTCATCATCGGGTCAAGAACACCCTGGCCACCGTTCAGGCCGTGGTGGGCGCGACTGCGCGCTCAGCCCTGAACATCGACGATTTCTACCAGGCCTTCGTGGGGCGCATTATCTCGCTCGCCAACACCCATTCCCTGCTGACCGAGGCCGTCTGGCAAACCGCGTCCCTGCGCGACATCATGGAGAAGGAGCTGCGCCCCTATAACGATATGAGAGGTCAGCGGATCACCCTGAACGGGCCTGCGGTCGAGTTGCCCTCGGATGCTGCGGTGCCGATCGGCATGGCGATCCACGAGCTGACCACCAATGCCGCCAAGTACGGTGCCTTGTCGGCGTCCCGCGGCAAGGTGTCCGTTTCCTGGGAGGCGGAAGCAGCTGACGAGGGCACGAGGCTCAAGCTGGTCTGGGAGGAAAGCGGAGGACCCGAGGTTTCGGCACCGACCAGGCAGGGCTTCGGTTCGCGCCTGCTGCACCGGGTGCTGGCGACGCAACTGAATGCCAAGGTAGACATGGATTTCCGACCAGAAGGCCTCAAGGTGGCTCTCGATACCGTTCTCAGGCAAGAACCCAACAAGGGTCCGTCCCTCTGAGGGGCGCCCGTTTCCTGCAAACGCGGCTTGCGGCCGAGCGCGCCAATGTGATGGCGGTTTCGGTTGGCGGATTGGCCTGAACCTCTTATCTAGGCGGCATCGGGAGTGGAGTTCGGGACGAAACCCGCCGCCAAGGGGCTTTTCTTATGAACGAGACCGTCAATCTGAAAGATCTGCGCCAGGGCGTCCGCCCGGTGGACCATCCGCCCGCGAGGACCGGTCGGATCGGCGTGCTTCTGATGAACCTAGGCACCCCCGAAGGCACGAGCTACTGGCCCATGCGCCGCTACCTGAAGGAGTTCCTCTCCGATCGGCGCGTGATCGAGACCCCGCGCCTCCTGTGGTGGCCGATCCTCAACCTGATCATCCTGACCAAACGCCCCGGGCCCAAGGGCCGCGATTACGCGTCCATCTGGAACAACGAGCGTGACGAGGGCCCGCTCAAGACCATCACGCGCAATCAGGCGGAGAAGGTCACGCAGCATCTGAAGAGCATCGCGGGCGACAGGATCACCGTCGAATGGGCCATGCGATACGGCAAGCCCGAGGTCCGCGAACGCATCCAGGCGCTGCTCGATCAGGGCTGCGACCGCATCCTTCTCGTTCCGCTCTACCCGCAATATGCCGCCGCCACATCGGCCACAGCCTGCGATCAGGCTTTCCGCGCTCTGATGGACATGCGCTGGCAGCCGAGTGTGCGCGTCTCGCCGCCCTACCATGACGATCCGGTCTATATCGACTCCCTGGTCTCCTCGATGAAGAAGGAATTGGCGAAACTCCCCTTCGAGCCGGAGGTGATCCTCGTCTCCTTCCACGGCGTGCCGAAGGAATACCTACTCAAAGGCGATCCCTATCACTGCCAATGCGTGAAGACCTGGCGCCTGATGCGTGAGACTTTCGGCTGGGCGCCGGACAAGTTCCGCATGAGCTTCCAGTCCCGGTTCGGTCCGGACGAATGGCTGCAGCCCTACACCGACAAGACCGTGGAGGCGCTCGCGAAAAGCGGCGTGAAGCGCATGGCCATTGTGGCGCCCGGTTTCTCGGCGGACTGCCTGGAGACCCTGGAGGAGCTCGACGTCGAGAACCGCGAGATCTTCATGCATAACGGCGGCGAGCAATTCGCCTATCTGCCCTGCCTGAACGACAGCGACGACGGCATGAGGGTCATCAACCACATCGTGGAGCGCGAGCTTCAAGGCTGGCTCTAGGACTCCAAGCCTCTTTGCGCTAGCGTGAGCCCTCTGCAACGACGTTGCCCGGGGGACTCATGCTGGTGGGTGGTTTCGACATCTTCGTCATCGTTCTGGTGCTGGTCGTCATCGTGACGATCGCCATGGGCATCCGGACGGTCCCGCAGGGCTATGCCTATACGGTGGAGCGGTTCGGACGCTATTCGCGCACGCTCACCCCAGGTCTCGGGTTGATCGTGCCGTATATCGACCAGATCGGCAAAAAGGTGAATGTCATGGAGCAGGTGCTCGACATTCCGAGCCAGGAGGCCTTCACCCGGGACAATGCAGGCGTCACCATCGATGCCGCCGCCTTCTATCAGATCCTCGACCCCGCCCGCGCCTCCTACGAAGTGTCGGACATGAACCAGGCCCTGCTGGTTCTGACGATGACCAACATCCGCACGGTCGTCGGCTCCATGGACCTCGACCAGTTGCTCTCCCATCGTGACGAGATCAACGAGCGCCTGCTGCGGGTCATGGATGCCGCCGCCTCACCCTGGGGCGCCAAAGTCACCCGCGTCGAGATCAAGGACATCCTCCCGCCGCAGGATCTTGCCGGCGCCATGGCGCGTCAGATGAAGGCTGAGCGCGAGAAGCGCGCCGCGGTGCTCGAGGCCGAAGGCCTGCGCCAGGCGGAGATACTGCGCGCTGAGGGCCAGAAGCAGTCGCAGATCCTGGCGGCCGAGGGCCGCAAGGAAGCAGCGTTCCGCGATGCCGAGGCCCGCGAGCGGCAGGCGGAGGCCGAGGCGAAAGCGACCGGCATGGTGAGCGAGGCCATCACCAAGGGCGATCTCGCCGCAGCCAATTTCATCGTGGCTGAGAAATACATCGATGCCATCCGCGCCCTTGCATCGGCCCCCAACCAGAAGGTCGTGATCGTTCCCATCGAGGCGGCGGGGCTTGCCGGAACGCTCGGCGGCATCGCAGAACTCACCAAATCGGTCTTCGGGGAGGGAGGGGCAGGCCTCAACAAGCCCTCCCGCACTGTCCCCAAGGTGACGGGAGGCAATGAACGCTCATGATCCAAGACGCGTTCATCAGCCTCGGAGCCTGGGCCTGGATCATTCTCGGGGTCATCCTGGTTGGGGTCGAACTGCTGGCGCCCGGAGCGTTCTTCCTCTGGCTCGGCTTGGCGGCCATTGCCACGGGGTTGATCGATGCGGTGCTGGACCTCTCCTGGCAGGCCGCAGCGCTGCTCTTCGCATTGCTCTGCGTGGCGGCGGTGATCCTCGGGCGGGCCGTCACCCGCTCCAAAACACAGGACGAGCCCCAGGCCGAGACGCTCAACCGGCGCGGTCAGTCCCTTGTGGGCCGGGTCTTTACTCTTGAAACGCCCATCAAGGACGGGGAGGGTCGCATCCGTGTCGATGACAGCTCCTGGCGCGTGACGGGCGCCGACCGCTTTGCCGGCGCCAAGGTGCGCGTGGTACGGATCGAGGGCTCGACGCTCGTCGTTGATGATCCCTGATTACGCTGCGCCAGCGCGCAGTAGGTCGAGCACGTGCACAAGGCCAATGGGCCTACGCCCCTCGGCGACAATCAGGGCACCACGCTTGCGAGATTCGATGATCTCAAGAGCCTCGCCCAAGAGTGTGTCTGGGGTGACCGTGATTGGCGACGCGGTCATCACCTCCTCGACGCGGCGGTGGAGCAGATCGCCGCTCATATGGCGGCGCACGTCTCCATCGGTCACGATGCCGACGAGATCACCTCCCGTTTCTACCACGATCACACAACCGAAGCTTTTGTCGCTTTGGACCACGAGCGCATCAGCCATGGATGTGCCGACTGTCACGATGGGCAGTCGGTCACCAGTATGCATGATATCACCGACATGCTTGAGCGTAGCGCCAAGCTTGCCGCCTGGATGGAATACGCGGAAATGCTCGGCGGTGAAGCCACGCCGTTCTAGAAGTGCAACGGCCAAGGCATCCCCGAGAGCAAGCTGCATTGTGGTAGATGTTGTGGGAGCGAGGCCGTTCGGGCAGGCCTCCTTAGCCTTCGGCAGGGCAAGGCATATATTCGCCTGGCTGCCAAGGGTTGAGGCGGCATTCGATGTAATGGCGATGAGCGGAACACGGAAGCGTTTCGCATAGCCGATCAGATCCGCAAGCTCCGCCGTCTCGCCCGACCAGGACAGGGCGATGATCACGTCGTCGGTCTGGATCATGCCCAGGTCGCCGTGGCTCGCCTCCGCCGGATGAACGTAATGGGCAGGGGTGCCGGTGGACGCGAAGGTGGCGGTCATCTTGCGGCCCACATGGCCGGATTTGCCCATGCCGGTGACGATGACCCGGCCCTTGGCAGCAGCAATCGTCTCGACCGCGGCCGTGAAGGGATGCCCGAGGCCGTTGCCGATGGCGTCCATCAGGATCGTCAGGCCGTCCCGTTCGGTCTCAAGCGTGCGCAAGGCAGACTGGACGGCCGGATCGGACGAGTCGGGCGCGGATTTTGCAAGTGCCATGGCCGCCCCTTTAGCATAGGCGGGCGGCCATACGAAACCCTTCAGCGGAACCCTGAGGTCGCCTACTTCTGCCGGAGCAGGGCTTCGAGCTCCCTACGGAACTCCGCCGAGAGCTCCTCGCGCTCGAGGGCATAGGCCACGTTGGCCATGAGGAAGCCGATCTTCGAGCCCGTGTCGTAGGTCTTGCCCTGGTACTTCATGCCGAAGAAGGGTTGCTCCTTCATCAGGCGGATCATGGAATCCGTGAGCTGGATCTCGTTGCCCGCGCCGCGCTCCTGCGTGGAGAGCAGGTCGAAGACCTCGGGCTGCAGGATGTAGCGGCCGGAGATGATGTAGTTCGACGGGGCGGTGCCCTTCGGGGGCTTCTCCACCATGCCGGTGATCTCGAAGGTCTGGCCGAATTCCTGGCCAACCGAGACGATGCCGTATTGATGGGTCTGGTCCTCGGGCACTTCCTCCACGGCGATGATGTTGCCGCCGTGCTTGTCATAAGCCGCGATCATCTGCTCCATGGACCCGCGGCTGAGCATGTCGGGCAGGATCACCGCGAAGGGCTCGTCGCCCACCAACTCCCGGGCGCACCAGACAGCATGGCCGAGGCCCAGAGGCTCTTGCTGGCGCGTAAAGCTGGTCTGGCCGGCCTGGGGCTGATCCTTGGACAGGGTCTCCAGCTCCTTGGTCTTACCGCGTCCTTCAAGAGTGCGGTTGAGTTCGTAGGCAATGTCGAAATGATCCTCGATCACGGCCTTGTTGCGGCCGGTGACGAAAATGAAGTGCTCGATCCCGGCGGCGCGCGCCTCATCGACCACGTGCTGCACCACGGGACGGTCGACGACGCACAGCATCTCCTTGGGCACGGCCTTGGTGGCGGGCAGGAAACGGGTGCCGAGGCCGGCGACAGGCAGGACTGCTTTGCGGATACGCTTCATCGAATGAGCCATGAGTGAGCAGAAAGGTGGAAGGATAATCTAAGACAGGACCCGGAAAAGGAAACCGACAAAGGTCAAGCTTCGGTGACCCATAACGCGCTGTGCCCCGCCTTGTTTCATCAATAGCGCTTCTTCATTGAAGGCCCGGACCTGAATTGAAGCTGAAGCGTTGTGGTTAACCCGCCGAGCGGAGCGGGTTTTCGGAGAGATGGACATGGCGGTTCTGGTGACGGGCGGCGCGGGCTATATCGGCAGCCACATGGTACTCGAGCTTCTGGATGCAGGCGAGACCGTGGTCGTGCTCGACAACCTGTCGACGGGCTTCCGCTGGGCGGTTCCACAGGAGGCAGCCTTCGTCACCGGCGACGTGAGCGATCAGGCCCTCGTGTCCAGCCTCATCGACGAGCACGGCATCGACAGCATCCTGCATTTCGCCGCCAAGATCGTCGTGCCGGAATCCGTCACCGACCCGCTGGGCTACTACTTCAACAACACCGTGAAGACCCGGGCACTCATTGAGACGGCGGTCCAGAAGGGCATCAGGAACTTCGTCTTCTCGTCCACGGCCGCCGTCTACGGCAACCCGCAAGCGCCCTTTCTGACCGAGGACATGCCGCTCGTGCCGATCAACCCTTATGGCCGCAGCAAGCTCATGTCCGAGTGGATGCTGCAGGATGCCCACACGGCCCACGGCCTGCGCTATGCCATCCTGCGCTATTTCAACGTTGCCGGTGCCGACCCCAAGGGCCGCTCCGGCCAGTCGACTCCGCAGGCGACCCATCTCATCAAGGTGGCGGCTCAAGCCGCACTCGGCCAGCGGCCCCATCTCGACGTGTTCGGAACGGATTATGAGACCTCGGACGGCACCTGCGTGCGCGATTACATCCAGGTCAACGATTTGGCTCGCGCTCATCTCGTGGCCTTGCAACACCTCCGCAGTGGCGGAGACTGTACGATCATGAATTGCGGCTACGGCCATGGCGCCTCTGTTCTGGAGGTCGTGGATGTCGTCAAACGGGTCTCGGGCGTCGATTTCGAGGTCCGCCTGAGCCCGCGCCGGCCCGGCGATCCGGCCCAGCTCGTGGCGAAGGTCGACCGGATTCGTGAGCTCGGCTGGACACCCCAGCATAACGATCTGGAGGCCATCGTTGACCAGGCATTACGCTGGGAGCAGGCGCTGGCGGGTCGAAAAGCCGCATAGGACCCTACCTATAAGGCTAGGTGTCAACCTGCTGTTAACTCTCGTAGTGTCGCAATGGCAGGACGATCTGTCCTGTTTCCGCGAGCGACCCCTATGCGCCAGATTCTGGTGCGCCGCCTGTCCGGCGCCCTCCTTCTCGGTTTGAGCCTCACCGCCGGTGTGGAGCTTCTGGCACTGCCTGTTCAGGCGCAGGAGGTGTCCCAGGCCGGGTTCCAGCGCTTCGTGCAGGGGCTCTGGCTCGAGGCCCGGGTGCGGGGCATCTCTCAAGCAACCTTCAACGAGGCCTTCCAAGGCATCGAGCCTGATGCCAAGATCATCGCGCTCACCAAGAAGCAATCCGAGTTCGTCCGGCCGATCTGGGACTACATCAACGGCTCCATCTCCACGGAGCGCCTCAATCGCGGGCGGGACATGGCCGCCGAGTGGTCGAAGACGCTCGCGGCCGTGGAGAAGACCTACGGCGTTCCGCCCGCCGTGGTGCTCGGCGTCTGGGGCATGGAAACCAATTACGGCAGCTTCACCGGCTCGATCTATGCCATTCGGGCGCTGTCCACGCTGGCCTATACGGGCTATCGCGCCGACTTTTTCCGAGAGGAACTGCTTACCGCGCTCCAGATCCTGGAGCAGGACCATGTGGACCGCTCCAAGATGCTGGGCTCCTGGGCGGGTGCCATGGGCCAGACCCAGTTCATGCCTTCGAGCTTCATGAAATACGCCGTCGACGGCAACCGGGACGGAGTGCGGGACATCTGGTCGTCGGTGCCGGATGCCATGGCGTCCACGGCCAATTACCTGCGCAAGCAGGGCTGGGAGCCGGGGCTACCCTGGGGCTTCGAGGTGCAACTGCCGAAGGGCTTTGACTTCCGCTACCTGAAGCTGAACTTCGCCCAATGGCAGACGCTCGGCCTGCGCCGGGCCGACGGCAAGGCCATGCCGCGGGCGGGCGAGGCCTCCCTGTTCCTGCCGGGCGGGGCAGGCGGGCCGGCCTTCCTGGTCACCAAGAACTACGACGTGATCAAGACCTACAATTCGTCGGACGCCTATGCCATGGGCGTGGCGCATCTCGGCGACCGCCTCATGGGCGGGCAGCCGATCCAGGCTGCCTGGCCCAAGGAGCCCATGCTGGACAAGGATCAGCGTCAGGAATTGCAGGAGCGCCTGGTTCGCCTCGGCTTCTATGAGGGCGATGCGGACGGCAAGTTCGGCTCCAAGACCCGGGAGGCCGTGCGGAACTTCCAGCTTCGGCGTGGTTTGATCCCGGACGGCTATGCGGATTATGCTGTCTTACGCGAACTGCGCGCGACCCGCTGACGGAGCTACCCCAGGCCGGTCCGGACCAAAATGGAACCGCCTATGAAATTCGTGCCGATTCTTCGCCCTCTGACCCTAGTCCTGCTCCTGATGGCGGGCGGGATCGATGCGGCCTCGGCGCAGTCCGGCTACTACCAGCAGCAGCCGGGCTACCGGGATCCGCGGGCTTATCCGCCCGGCTATTACCCTGGAAAGCTCGTGCAGCCGGCACAGCCCCAGCCGCAGCAGGGCTTCAGCCTCAGGCGCTTTTTCGGTGCTCAAGAGGAGCCCCCGCCGCCGGCGCGGGCGCCTGTTTCGAGACCCCGCCGGTCCGCCCCGCCGCCGGCGGCCGTCGCCAAGCAGGAAAAGCCGAAGGTCAATCCGAGTACCCATGTGGTGGTGTTCGGCGACGCGCTGGCGGGCTATGCCCGGCAAGGGCTTGATGCCCATTTCAGCGACGATCAGGACATTGCGGTCGTCTCCAAGGTCAGAAGCGACACGAACCTCGTTCGCTCTGACCCGGCCGACTGGCCCAACTTCATCAGGGCCACCCTCGACGGCGGGCAGAAAACTTCCATCGCAGTCGTCATGCTGGGCACGAGCGACCGGCAGTCAATCCGGGACGGTGAGAACAGCGTAGAGCCCCTGTCCGACCGCTGGAAGGAACTCTACCGTCAGCGCGTCGATGCGATCACGGGTGTTCTGAAGGAGCGCAAGGTTCCTTTCGTGTGGGTCGGCCTGCCGCCCATGAAGAACAGCAAGATTTCCGAGGATCTCGTCGCCATGAACGAGATCTACAAGGAGAGCGTCCAGCGCAACGGCGGCGTCTATGTGGATATCTGGCCGGGCTTCGTGGACGAAGATAACCGCTACACCGATATCGGCCCGGATGTGGATGGGGATCCGACCAAGCTTCGGACCAACGAGGGTGTGTTCTTCACCCGGGCCGGTGCTCGGAAGGTGGCCTTCTTCGCCGATACGGAAATCAAGCGGGTCCTGGGCATGGGTGGAACAGCGACGGCGGCCACGCCGGCTCCCGCACAGATCACGCCTGCCGATGGCTCGGCCGCCCCGACCATCGAGATGGCCGTGCCGCTTCCGCCGGATGCCGCCGCTCCGATCGCTCTGCCGCAGAAACCGCTGGTCGGTCCGGTTCTGCCGTTGACCCGCCAGGACGTTGCGCCGGGAGGCACCCTCGTGGCGGCGCCGCCGAAGCTCACCGGCGACCATGCCTACCCGGTTCAGCGCGCGCTGCGGGTCGGAATCGCCCCCAGCTCACGCCCCGGCCGGGCGGATGACTTCCGCTGGCCCAATCCATAGGGACAGGTCTGCAAAGGTAAACGGCGGCTCATCCCGAGGTGAGCCGCCGCTTTTCCATTTCATGGAAGATCGTTTGATTAGGCCGGCAGGGTGCTGGAGCCCATTAGGAAGGTGTCGATGGAGCGGGCGGCCTGACGGCCTTCGCGGATCGCCCACACCACCAGCGACTGGCCGCGCCGCATGTCACCGGCGACAAAAACCTTGTCGTTCGACGTTCTGTAACTCCGGTCGTCGGCCACCACGTTGCCGCGACGGTCCATGGCGACGCCCGACTGCTCCAGCAGACCTTCCTTCACCGAGCCGGCAAAGCCGATGGCGATGAAGACAAGGTCGGCTTTCAAGATGAACTCGCTGCCGGGAATGGGCTGGCGCTTCTCGTCCACACGGGCGCATTGCACGCCAGAGACGCGGCCCTTCTTGCCGACGACGCCGAGCGTCGCCGCCTGGAATTCGCGCTCAGCGCCTTCGGCTTGAGACGAGGAGGTGCGCATCTTGGTGGGCCAGTAGGGCCACACGGTGAGCTTGTCCTCCCGCTCCGGAGGCTTGGGGCGGATATCGAGCTGCGTCACGGAGAGCGCGCCTTGGCGGAACGCGGTGCCGACACAGTCGGAGGCAGTGTCGCCGCCGCCGATCACCACCACATGCTTGCCACCCGCGAGGATCGGCTCGTCCGTCACATCCTCACCGTTGACGCGCTGGTTGGACTGCGTGAGATACGGCATCGCATAATAAACGCCGGCAAGATCCTGCCCCGGCAGGTTCGGATTGCGCGGATCCTCGGCGCCGCCGGCGAACAACACCGCGTCGAACTCGTTGTGGAGCGAGGCGAAGCTGCGGTCGACGCCGATATTGACGCCGCAATGGAAGATCACGCCCTCGGCTTCCATCTGCTTCACGCGCCGTTCGATGTGATACTTCTCCATCTTGAAGTCCGGAATGCCGTAGCGCAGCAGCCCGCCGGGCTTGGCCTGACGCTCGAATACATGCACCTCGTGACCCGCGCGGGCGAGTTGCTGGGCCGCCGCCATGCCGGCGGGGCCTGAACCGATCACGGCCACGCGCTTGCCGGTCTGAATCTCCGCCGGCTCCGGCTTCACAAAGCCCATCTCCCATGCCTTGTCGGCGATGGCCTGCTCAATGGTCTTGATGGTGACCGGCTGGTTTTCGAGATTGAGCGTGCAGGCTTCCTCGCACGGCGCCGGACAGATGCGGCCCGTGAATTCGGGGAAGTTGTTGGTGGTGTGGAGGTTGCGCGCAGCCTCCTCCCAATCGTCGGACCAGACGAGATCGTTCCAGTCGGGGATCTGGTTGTGCACCGGGCAGCCCGTCGGCCCGTGGCAGAACGGGATGCCGCAATCCATGCAGCGCCCCGCCTGCTTGCGCAGATCGTTGGTGTCGAGCGGCAGCGTGAACTCGCGGAAGTGGCGCACGCGCTCACCGGCGAGCTGATACTTCTGCTCCTGCCGGTCGTATTCGAGAAAGCCTGTGACCTTGCCCATGGGTTTGCCCCTTACAATCCTTATTCCGCCGCCTGCAGGGTCCGGAGACGATCCATCTCCTGGAGCGCGCGGCGATACTCGACCGGCATGACCTTCACGAACTTGGTGCGGTAGGTCGTCCAGTTGTCGAGGATTTCCTTGGCGCGCGTCGAGCCCGTGTAGGTGTGGTGGTTGGTGATGAGCTGCATCAGGCGCTCTTCATCGGGACCGGACATGTTGGCCATGATGTCGATGCGGCCCTTGGTCTCCAGATCGCCGCCGTGGTGGTGAAGGCGACGCATCAGGTCCTCCTCCTCCTCGACGGGTTCGAGATCGACCATGGACAGGTTGCAGCGCTTGGTGAACGTGCCGTCTTCGTCGAGCACATAGGCGATGCCGCCCGACATGCCCGCCGCGAAGTTGCGGCCGGTCTGGCCGAGCACCACCACGAGGCCGCCGGTCATGTATTCGCAGCCGTGATCGCCCGTGCCCTCGACCACCGCGATGGCGCCTGAGTTGCGCACGGCGAAGCGCTCGCCCGCCACACCGCGGAAATAGGCTTCGCCGGCAATCGCCCCGTACATTACCGTGTTGCCAACGACGATAGAGTTCTCAGGCAGAGCCTTCGAGGCAGAGGACGGGCTGATGATGATCTTGCCGCCCGACAGGCCCTTGCCGACATAGTCGTTGGCTTCACCTTCTAAGTTGAGGGTCACGCCGGCCGCCAGCCACGCGCCGAAGCTCTGGCCCGCTGTGCCATTGAGCTTCACGGTGATCGTGTCGTCGGGCAGGCCCTCGTGGCCGTAACGCTTTGCCACTTCACCCGAGAGCATGGCGCCCACCGTCCGGTCGGAGCTCTTCACCTTCGACTCGATGGTGACGGCCTCGCCGCTCTCCAGTGCGTTTCCTGCCTGCGCGATGAAATCGCGGTCGAGCACATTGGCAATCGGATGAACCTGACGCTCCAGATGGCGGATCGCCACGTTCGCGGGCACTTCGGGCTTGTGGAAGAGCTTCGTGAAATCGAGACCCTTCGCCTTCCAGTGATTGATCGCGCCGTTCTTGTCGAGGAGATCGGACTGGCCGATCATCTCGTCAATCGTGCGAAAGCCCATCTCGGCCATCAGCTCGCGCACTTCCTCGGCGACGAAGAAGAAGTAGTTGATGACATGCTCGGGCAGGCCCTTGAAACGCTTGCGCAGGACAGGATCCTGCGTGGCCACGCCGACCGGGCAGGTGTTGAGATGGCACTTGCGCATCATGATGCACCCGGCCGCAATCAGCGGCGCGGTCGAGAAGCCGTATTCGTCGGCGCCGAGCAGCGCCGCGATCACCACGTCGCGGCCCGTGCGCAGGCCGCCATCGGCCTGGAGCGCCACGCGACCGCGCAGGCGGTTGAGCACCAGGGTCTGCTGGGTCTCGGCGAGGCCGATCTCCCAGGGCGAGCCCGCATGCTTGAGGGAGGTGAGGGGCGAAGCACCCGTGCCCCCCTCGAACCCGGAGATCGTGATGTGATCGGCCCGTGCCTTGGCGACGCCCGCCGCCACTGTGCCGACGCCGACTTCCGCCACGAGCTTTACCGACACGTCGGCCGAGGGGTTCACGTTCTTCAGGTCGAAGATCAGCTGTGCCAGATCCTCGATGGAGTAGATGTCGTGGTGCGGCGGCGGCGAGATGAGGCCGACGCCGGGAGTCGAGTGGCGCACACGGGCAATTTTGGCATCGACCTTGTGGCCGGGCAGCTGCCCACCCTCACCGGGCTTGGCGCCTTGCGCGACCTTGATCTGCATCATGTCGGCATTGACGAGATATTCGGTCGTTACGCCGAAGCGGCCGGAAGCCACTTGCTTGATCGCCGAGCGCTTGGACATGCCGTTCGCCAGCGGACGGAAACGCTCCGGCTCCTCGCCGCCTTCGCCGGTGTTCGACTTGCCGCCGATGGCATTCATGGCAAGCGCCAGTGTCTCGTGAGCTTCCTTGGAGATCGATCCGAAGGACATGGCGCCGGTGGAGAAGCGCTTCACAATCTCCTGTGCGGTCTCGACCTCGTTCAGCGGAACGGGCACACGTCCTGTCTCCTCAGCCTTCCTGATGCGGAAGAGGCCGCGGATGGTCTTGAGCTCGTTATCCTGCTCGTTCACGAGGCGGGCATATTCGCGGTAGCGGTCCTGCGCGTTGAGGCGCACGGCGTGCTGCAGCGTGGCGACCGTGTCCGGGTTCCACGCATGCACCTCGCCGCGCGTCCGGTAGGCGTATTCGCCGCCCACATCGAGCGCATTGCGGTAGATGGGAGCGTCGCCAAAGGCGTCGCGGTGGCGGCGCACGTTCTCCTCGGCCACCTCGTCCATGCCGATGCCTTCGATGGTGGTGGCCGTGCCGAAGAAGTCCCGCGCCACGAAGTCGGAACGCAGGCCGACCGCGTCGAAGATCTGCGCGCCGCAGTACGACTGATAAGTGGAGATGCCCATCTTGGACATCACCTTGAGCAGACCCTTGCCGATGGACTTGATGTAGCGCTTGACTGCCTCGTCGGCGTCCACCTCTTCAGGCAGCTCGCCGGCCTCACGCATGGCCGCGATGGTGTCGAAGGCCAGATAAGGATTGATCGCCTCCGCGCCGTAGCCGGCCAAACAGGCGAAGTGATGGATCTCGCGCGGCTCGCCGCTCTCCACCACGAGGCCGACCGAGGTGCGAAGCCCCTTGCGGATGAGGTAGTTATGCACGGCCGCGGTGGCGAGCAGCGCTGGGATCGGAATGCGATCCGGGCCCACCATGCGGTCCGACAGGATGATGATGTTGTAGCCGCCATGCACCGCCGCTTCCGCGCGGTCGCAGAGCCGGTCGACCGCGCCGTCGAGAGCCGACGCGCCGAGCTCCGCATCATAGGTGATGTCGAGGGTCTTGGTGTCGAAGCGGTCCTCGAAATGGCCGATGCAGCGGATCTTCTCCAGGTCCGCGTTGGTCAGGATCGGCTGGCGCACCTCAAGGCGCTTGCGGCGCGAGGTGCCCTCGAGGTCGAGGATGTTCGGGCGCGGACCAATGAAGGACACGAGGCTCATGACGAGCTCTTCGCGGATCGGATCGATCGGCGGGTTCGTCACTTGGGCGAAGTTCTGCTTGAAATAGGTGTAGAGGAGCTTCGACTTGTCGGAGAGCGCGGAGATCGGCGTGTCCGATCCCATGGAGCCGACCGCCTCCTGGCCGGTCACGGCCATGGGCTGCATGAGGAGCTTCAGGTCTTCCGTCGTGTAGCCGAAGGCCTGCTGACGATCGAGGAGCGACACGTCCGTGCGGGACTCTCTGGCCTGCACAGGCTTCAGGTCTTCCAGCACGATCTGCGTGCGCTTGAGCCACTCCTTGTAGGGGTGCGCATTGGAGAGCTGCTGCTTGATCTCATCGTCGGAGACGATGCGGCCTTCTTCCAGATCGATGAGGAGCATCTTGCCCGGCTGCAGGCGCCACTTCTCGACGATCTTCTCTTCCGGGATCGGCAGCACGCCCATTTCGGAGGCCAGCACCACGAGGCCGTCATCGGTCACGAGATAGCGTGCCGGGCGCAGGCCGTTGCGGTCGAGCGTCGCGCCGATCTGCTTGCCGTCGGTGAAGCACACGGCGGCGGGGCCGTCCCACGGCTCCATGAGGGCAGCGTGATACTCGTAGAAGGCGCGCCGATCGTCGTTCATGAGCGGGTTGCCGGCCCATGCTTCCGGGATCAGCATCATCATGGCATGCGAGAGCGTGTAGCCGCCGCGCACCAGGAATTCGAGGGCATTGTCGAAGCAGGCCGTGTCGGACTGGCCCTCGTAGGAGATCGGCCACAGCTTCGAGATGTCGTTACCGAAGAGTTCGGAATCGACAGAGGCTTGGCGGGCCGCCATCCAGTTCACGTTGCCGCGCAGCGTGTTGATCTCGCCATTATGCGCGACCATGCGATAGGGGTGCGCGAGCTGCCAGGTCGGGAAGGTGTTGGTGGCGAAGCGCTGGTGCACGAGAGCGATAGCGCTCTCGAAGCGCGGATCCTGCAGGTCGAGGTAGTAGTCGCGCAGTTGCGTGACCAGCACCATGCCCTTGTAGACGATGGTGCGCGAGGACAGACTGACCGGGTAATAGCCCGCCGTGCGCTGGTCCTTCATGTCGTAGACGGCGTTGGAGATCACCTTGCGGGCGATGAACAGGCGGCGCTCGAAAGTCTCGGCATCATCCATCCCCTTACCCTTGCCGACGAAGATCTGCCGGTGCAAGGGCTCGGTCGCCTTCACGCTCTCGCCGAGGTCGCTGGAATCCACCGGCACGTCGCGCCAGCCCAGAACCTGCAGGCCTTCGTCGGTGATCGCCTTGGTGACGATCTCCTCGACGAGCTTGAGGCCCTCCGGATCGCGGGGCATGAATAGGTGACCGGCGCCGTATTGGCCGGCCTCGGGCAGCCAGATGCCGATCTTGGCGCACTCCGCCGCGAAGAACTTGTGCGGGATCTGCACCAGGATGCCGCAGCCGTCGCCCATCTTGGGGTCGGCGCCCACCGCGCCGCGATGGTCGAGGTTGTGCAGGATCGACAGACCCTGCTCGACGATGTCATGCGACTTGCGGTTCTTCATATCGGCGATAAAGCCGACACCGCAGGAATCCTGCTCGTTCGAAGGGTCGTAGAGGCCCTGGGCTGCGGGCAGTCCCGGATCGCGCACGAATTTGACCGTATCCGCGGCATTGGCCGTGCGGCTTGGCACTTGGGCTTCCAGGCTCCTGGTCGGCACGTCGCTCATGGCAGATCCTTACATCCGAACGCGTCTTCCGAGCATCGGGCCCAAAAGTGGATTTGCACTTTTGGGACCAACCCGATGCTCCGTTTCTAGTTTGCGCATCGCGTGGATCGGAAAACCGGGTCCACTTTTCCGCACGATGCGCTTTTCTTTGAGGCGGCTTTTGGGCCGGCCGGATGATCGGATCGTCCGGATGCCCGCCGCTTCTTCAGGTTTCGAGGGGTGGGTCCGGCAGGGGAGCCCGCTCCTCGCGGGCATCCTTTGGGCTTGAGTTCAGCCCAGAGTCGCCCGTCCCGCCCACGCTTTGCGGGCGGCTTTCGTGGTATCTCGTTTCGTTCGCGTGGTGCGAAGCATCAAGAAAACCCCAGGGCGTCAGAAAAGGGTGCAGGCACCCCAAAAGGGACAGCATCGCTGTCCTAATGACTGCAACCTGCCAGAGTTTGTTGCAGGGCACAAGTGGGTTTAGAAAAATTTTAGACGAAAGTTACAAGCTGACGACTAGGAATGTAACAAAAGCAGCTTTTGGAGCTCTTAGAACGAAAGTCTCCACCGATGGGTCAATGTTCTTGACATGTCGGACGTCTTTGCCAGGGTGCGCCCCCGAGGAGACAACAGATGAACTTTGCGAGCGACAACATCGTGGGCGCCAGCGCTCCCGTTCTCCAGGCCATTGTGGAGGCCAATGCCGGAGCCATGGCGGCCTATGGGAACGACGAGATCTCAAAGCGGGTGAGGGCGCGCTTCAGCGAACTCTTCGAGCGCGAGGTCTCCGTGTTCTTCGCCGCAACCGGCACTGCCGCCAATGCGCTTGCCCTCTCGTCTGCCGTGCCACCTTATGGCCTCTGCGTTTGCCATCGGGAGGCGCACATCATTGACGATGAATGCGGGGCGCCGGAATTCTTCATGCACGGGGCCAAGCTCGTCGGTCTGCCAGGCGTCGGCGCCAAGCTGAAGGCGGATGAAGTTGCCGCCTATCTGAGCAGCTTGCCCAAGGCGGTGAAGCAGATGCCCCCGAAGGCGCTCTCGATCTCGCAGGTGAGCGAAGGTGGGCTCGTCTACAGCCCCGATGAGTTGGCCGCCCTGGGACAGGTCTGCCGCGAGCACAGCATGTTCTTCCACATGGATGGCGCACGTTTCGCCAATGCTCTCGTGGCCCTTGGCTGCACCCCGGCCGAGATGACGTGGAAGCAGGGTGTCGACATCCTGTCATTCGGCGCCACCAAGAACGGCGGGCTCATGGCCGAGGCCATCGTGGTGTTCAAGCCCGAGTTGTCGGAGGCGCTGGATTATCGCTCCAAGCGCGCAGGCCAGATCATCTCCAAGGGGCGTCTCATCGCGGCGCAGTTCGAGGGCTACTTCGCGGACGATCACTGGCTCGCCAATGCCCGCCACGCCAACCGAATGGCCAAGCTTCTGTCGGAGGGACTTCTGCAACTGCCGGGCGTGCGTCTCGCCTGGCCGACCGAGGCCAACGAGGTGTTCCCGATCCTTCCGCAAGCCTTGAACCAGAGGCTCAAGGCTGCCGGCGTCCTCTACAATTCCTGGACGGAGCTGAGCCTGCCGGAAGGCGAGCAGATCGCAGAAGACGAAGCTTTGATCCGCCTCGTTGCCTCCTGGGCCACACAGGAGGAGGATGTGCGCAGGCTTCTGGAGATCGCCACTTCCGGAGTAGAGCGCCAGGCCGCGGAGTGATTGCCCTAACCCTGCCGCATTCCCGCGCGAATGGTCGTCTCAGGAGACCCTTGACCGACGGGGCAGCCCTCCAGCCCCAGCGGGAATTTCCCAAGGACCAGGACTAATAATAAAAAGCGCCCCGGCATGAACCGGGGCGCTCTTCGTTTCAGCCATAGGTCAGACGATTAGGCAGCCTTCTGCGCCTCGATGGTCTGGGCGGCATTCGTGGAAATCGGGATGAGCTTCGGCTTCTTGGCCTCCGGCGTCTCGCGCACGAGATCAAGGTGAAGCAGGCCGTTCTCGAGGGCTGCGCCAACCACCTGCACGCCATCGGCCAGCTGGAAACGCCGGTCGAAACTGCGGGCAGCGATGCCCTGGTGGAGAACATCGACTTTGCGCTCTTCCGAGGGCTTGCGCTCACCGCGCACGGAGAGGGTGTTCTCCTTCACCTCGACCGTCAGGTCGCGATCGGTGAAGCCAGCCACCGCAATCGAAATGCGATAGGCATTCTCGCCGGTGCGCTCGATGTTATAGGGCGGGTAGCTCGGGGCCGCATCGACGCCGACCATCTGGTCGAGCATCGAGAACAAACGGTCGAAGCCGACCGTGTTGCGGTATAGGGGAGCAAGATCAAACTGTCGCATGGCATATCCTCCGCTTGAAGCGACATGCAGTCAGGGAAGATCCACCTTCATAGGCTGGATCCGGGTTGTCGTGCCGCCATCAGGGCCGGCACATCCTCGATGTGGGAGCGGATAAGATTGCTTTCAAGAGGGTCGTTTTCTAAGCCCAGGATGCCCTATAAAGAGGTCACGTCTTCGAGTTGGAACCCCGAGTTGGACCTCACTGTGGAATTCATCACCACCCCCAACAATCCCGTCCCCGGCGAGCCGAAGCTGGTCAGCGTGACCACCCGAGACGGCATTGCCCTGCGGGCCGCCACTTGGATGCCGGAGACCGAGGAGCCGCAGGGCACGGTCTGTGTCCTGCAGGGCAGAGCGGAGTTCATTGAGAAGTACTTCGAGGTAGTGGGCGAACTCCTTGACCGCGGCTTTGCCGTCGTCACCTTCGACTGGAGGGGCCAGGGGCTCTCGGGCCGGCAGGTGAGCAACCCGCGCAAGGGCCATGTCCGTCGCTTCTCCGACTACCGTCACGACCTTGAGGCGATCCGCGACCAGATTCTCGTGCCGCATATGCCGGAGCCGCATTTCGGCCTCGCCCATTCCATGGGCGGAGCCATTGCCCTGAACGCGGCCTACGAGACCTGGATCCCCTTCCGCCGCCTCGTGACCACCACGCCGATGATCGCTTTGTGCATCATCAAGCGTACCAGGATCTCGGCCTTCTTCGCGCGATTCCTCAAGCTCTTTGGCATGGGCAAGATGTTCGTGCCCGGCGGGGGTGAGACCTCCATCTCTACCATGCCGTTCAAGGGCAATCGCCTCACGGGCGATCCCGTGCGCTATGGCCGCAACGCCGAGGCCGCCCATGCCATCGGGCCTGGGGCTATCGGGGCGCCGACCGTCTCATGGATCGATGGTGCGCTCCGGTTCATGAAGCGCTTCGCCGATCCGCGCTATGCCATCAAGATCCGCCTGCCCACGCTGATCGTGGCGGCCGGCGCGGATCCGGTCTGCGCAACGCCGGCCACGGAGCGCTTCGCGTCGCGGCTCAAGGCAGGCCGTGTGATCGTCATCCCGGGCGCCCGGCATGAGATCCTCATGGAGCGGGACGTCATCCGGGAGCAGTTCTGGGCCGCTTTCGATGCCTTCGTCCCGGGCACGCCCGATCCCGTAGTCCCCGGAAAGCGCGATCTGGCCGAGGTGGGCTTATCGGCTGAGCAGCTCGATGGCCGCGGCGTGGACCCGGCGGTCGCCCGCAGCGACGATGCGTCCGCCCTCGGCGGCGGAGCCGCCGTCCCAGGCGGTGACGATGCCGCCGGCGCCCTCGATGATCGGGATCAGAGCCGCGATGTCGTAAGGCTTTAGGCCCGACTCGACCACGAGGTCGATATGGCCGGCCGCCAGCATGCAATAGGCGTAGCAATCGCAGCCGTAGCGGGCGAGGCGGGCCACGCTCTCCACCCGGTCATAGGCCCGCAGCTCGTCACCGGCGAACAGGCGCGGGCTCGTGGTGGAAATCACCGCATCCTTGAGCGAGGCGCAGCGCCGGACCTTGAGCTTGCGCTCGCCGCCGGGGCCGAGATAGGTGGCGCTGCCGGTGTCGCCGAAGAAGCGCTCGCCCGTGAAGGGCTGATGCATCATGCCGAAGACAGGCTGCTTCTTGTGGGTCAGGCCGATCAGCGTGCCCCAGGTGGGAAGGCCGGCGATGAAGGCTCGGGTGCCGTCGATGGGATCGAGCACCCAGACATAATCGGCCTCCGGCTGCTCGGCGCCGAATTCCTCGCCGATGATGCCGTGCGTGGGAAAGCTGCGCTTGATGAGGTGGCGCATGGTCGCCTCACCCGCCCGGTCGGCTTCCGTGACCGGATCGAAGGCGCCGCCGCGGGATTTGTCTTCTGTCGCGATGGCGGTGCGGAAGAAGGGGAGGATCGCTTGGCCGGACTGGGTCGCGAGATCGTTGACGAAATGCGTGAAGTCGATGAGGGCCATAGCGTCCCAATCCCCTGAAAGAATAAGGCGAGCTGCCTTGGCTCGCTTGCGCTGAGCTTTTATCAAGCGCCTGTCGCGCGGCAAGAGAGCAGCGGCGAATAAGGATCGTGAACGCATGGATTTTGCGCCCAAGCCCGGCCCGACCCGCTCGGAAACGGCCCTGTTCCTGATTGCCGCGCTGGTCTCGATCTATGCGGTCAGCCAATTCCTGCGCAACTCCATCGGGGTCATCGCCAACGACTTGGCCCGGGAGCTTGATCTCTCGGCCACCCAGACGGGGCTCCTCTCCAGCGCCTTCTTCTTCTCCTTCGCGGCCGTCCAGATCCCGATCGGCATCCTGATCGACCGCTATGGCCCGAAGCGCACCATGCTGGCGACGGCCGTGCTGACCGCTCTCGGTACTGTCCTCTTTGCACTCGCCCCGTCGGCCTCTCTTCTCATCGCTGCCCGGGTGCTGATGGGGCTTGGCTGCTCGACCTTCTTCATGGCCCCGCTCGTGATCTATGCGCGACGCTTTCCGCCGGAGCGCTTTGCCGGGCTCACCAGCCTGCAGATGGGCTTAGCCAATACGGGCACCCTGGCGGCCACGGCGCCCCTGGCCGCCTCGGCAGCGGCTTTCGGCTGGCGGGCCTCGTTCCTGGCCGTCGCCGTCCTGACGGTAGCTATTGCCCTGGTCATCGTTTTTCTTGTGCCGCGGGACGCAGGATCAGGCAAGCCAAAGGAAACCTGGGGCGCTGCCTTCCGGGGCGTGACGGCTGCCCTGAAGGTACCTTCCTTCTGGCCCGTCTTCTTCATGCACTTGGCCACATACGGCTGTTTCGCCTCCGTCATTGGGCTCTGGGCTGGGCCGTGGCTCTCGGATGTACACGGGGCGGATCTCACCGCCAGGGGCAATGTCCTGCTCCTGGGCGCCTCGGCGCAGATCTGCGGCATGCTGGCATGGGGAGCGATGGACCGCTTCTGGGGCAGCTACAAGAAGCCGGTTTTCATCGGTGGCACGATGACGGTGCTGCTCCTCGCCGTAGTGGCGTTCGTACCCCTGCCTCAGCCCTGGGCCACGCTCTGGTTCGTGCCGTTCGGCCTCTTCGTCGCCTATACGCCCATTCTCACCAGCCACGGCAAGTCGCTGTTCCCGTCTGCCCTGACGGGGCGGGGCATTACCCTGATGAACATCGGTACGATGGGTGGCGCCTTTCTGTCCCAGAGTGTGACCGGCATGCTTATTGATCTGGTGGGGCGCTCGGAGCAGGGCCTTTATCGGCCTGAGGGTTACCGCCTCGTCTTCGGCGCTTTAGCGACAGCCCTTCTGCTCAGCCTGATCTTCTATGTCAGAGCCATCGATCCTCATCCGAGCAGATATGCAACAAAGTCATAACTGAGCGCGAAATTTTAGTTGCAATTTGTGCGGTGCGGCGTAATTATTGCAGTGCGATATGGCGATGGCGTCGCCTTATCGCATGCCCTTCTTGGGCGTTTCCTCCCTAAACTTCGGGCCGCTGGCAACAGTGGCCTTTTTCTTTGCCTGTATGACCGCTAGGCGTTGAGGCTCACTCCGCCGCGATAGGCCGTGTTGTCAGTTCACCCTCGATATCTGCAATGACTTGGGCGAAGGCTTGCGTCAGATCATCGGCCAGCACCGGGAAGGCTGTTTTCTTCCCCATGCTGCGCTCGTCCATATAGAGCGCGCGATTGATCTCGATCTGCAGGGCATGCCGTCCGAGGGCCGGCTCGCCGTAGTGCTCGGTGATGAAGCCGCCCGCATAGGGCTTGTTGCGCACGACCGCATAGCCGCGCCCCCGGAGAGCCGCTTCCACGAGATCGATCAGGAGGGTGGCGCAGCTCGTCCCGTAGCGGTCCCCCAGCACGATATCGGCCTTGACCCCCTCCTCGCGGCTGACGCTGGAGGAGGGCATGGAATGGCAATCGATGAGGATCGCATGGCCGAAGAGCTGCGACGTACGGCGCACCAGATGCCGCAGGGTGCGGTGATAAGGCTTGTAGAGCCATTCGATCCGGTGAAGGGCTTCGTCCACCGGTATACGCGTACGGTAGATTTCCTGGCCGTCGGCCACGATGCGCGGGATCGTGCCCAGGCCCCCTGCCACCCGCATGGAGCGGGTGTTGGCAAAGGACGGCAGACGCCCGTCGAACATGCGGGAATCGAGTTCGTAGGGCTCCCGGTTCAGGTCGAGAAAAGCCCGTGGAAAATGCGCCGTCATCAGGGGAGCGCCGAGCTCCATCACCGAGGTGAACAGCTCATCGACGAAGGCATCCTCCGAGCGTCTCAACGCAATGGCATCGAGCCGGGATGCGGTCAGGAAGGAGGCCGGGTAGATCGCACCTGCATGCGGAACGTTGAACACGAAAGGAACCGTCTGCATGGCAGGTTCAGTGACGGTGAAGGGAGGATCGAACTCATCGACAATGGCTGGCCGCATCAGGAAATGAACTTGACTATGGTGGAGGAAAAGCCGGTCTTCAGGCTAGTGTAAGGCAGCACCGTCGCCTGTCCATGACAATATCGTATCAGGACCGCGTCCTTCTTTCACGGCTTGTTTACTCTCAGTCCGGCATGAAGGACTGAACCCATTCGCCATGATTCGGGGCTGGCAGCCGATGAAGATCCTTCTCGCCGAAGACGACAACGACATGCGCCGCTTCCTCGTGAAGGCGCTGGAGAACGCAGGCTACGACGTGGCCTCGTTCGACAACGGCCTTTCCGCTTACAACAGGCTGCGGGAGGAACCGTTCGAACTGCTGCTGACGGACATCGTCATGCCCGAGATGGACGGCATCGAGCTGGCCCGCAAGGCCACTGAGCTCGATCCGGACATCAAGGTGATGTTCATCACGGGCTTCGCCGCCGTCGCGCTCAACCCGGATTCCCAGGCTCCTCGCGATGCGAAGGTGCTGTCGAAGCCGTTCCATCTGCGCGACCTGGTGACCGAAGTCGATAAAATGATGGCGGCCTAAAAAAGGCCTGCCATCAGGCTTGCGCCCGCGCCCGCTTGTGGGTATATCGCCCCCACAGCCGAGACGGGGCCTCAAAATCACCGTTTCCCGGGCGCGTAGCTCAGCGGGAGAGCACTACGTTGACATCGTAGGGGTCGCTGGTTCGATCCCAGCCGCGCCCACCATTTTTCTTTTTTCCGGCCTTCCCGAGGGGCCGCAGGAGACCGGATATGAAGATCCGTAACTCGTTGAAGTCGATCCGCGGCCGTCACCGCGACAACCAGCTGGTTCGTCGCAAGGGCCGGGTCTACATCATCAACAAGACCCAGAAGCGCTACAAGGCTCGTCAGGGCTAAGCTAGCGGGTGCGGCGATGCCGCACACGAGAATCTGAATTGACCGCGCATGCCGGGACCCTAAACTCCCGGCATGCGCTTTTTCGCGTCTGCCCTGATCCTCTCCCTGAGCCTCGTGTCCCACCCCGTCGGTGCGCAGGAGCCTGCACGTCCGAAGGACGCCCCGAAGGATCAAACTCAGCCAGCCAAGCCCACCCCTCCGCGGGCGTCCAGCCTGGACGAATTGTTCGAGCGACTCGGCAAGGCCCATAGCGAGCGGGAAGCCCAAGGCATCGCATCCCTGATCGAGCGGCGTTTTTCCCGCTCCGGCTCCGACACCGCCGATCTCCTGCTGAGCCGGGCCGCCGAAGCGTTCGGGAAGAAGGATTTTCCGCTTTCCATCGAATTGATCGACCGGGTGCTGGCGCTCCAGCCCAACTGGGCGGAAGCCTGGTACAAGCGCGCCACCGTGTTCTACCAGCTCGACGATCCGGTGGGGGCCATGGCTGACCTTCATCGGGCGCTGAAGATCGAGCCCCGCCACTTCAATGCCTGGACGGGCCTGGGCCATATCCTGATGGCCTCCGACGACAAGGCGCGGGCTTTGCAAGCCTACCGGAAGGTGCTGGAGATCAATCCGCAGATGGATGACGTCAAAACCATCGTGACGCGGCTGGCTCCCGAGGTTGACGGGCAGGATCTCTGACCCAGCTTGCGGGGATGACCCTGCTTCTCGTCCTGGCTGCGCCTGTCCTTCTTCTGATCCTGGGCGCCGCGTTCACCTACCTCTATGCCTGGAGCATCGAGCGGCGCTTTCCGCCGACGGGCCGCTTCATTGAGGTCGAGGGCTGCAGGATCCACTACCGGGAGGAGAGACCTAAGAAGGCTCCGCCGCGTGGCACTATCGTCATCCTCCACGGCGCTTCCTCGAACCTCGTCGAATCCATGGTGGGAATGGGAACGGCGCTCTCGCAGCGCTACCGGGTGATTGCCATCGACCGCCCTGGCCATGGCTGGAGCGAACGCAAGCCCGGCCTGGGTGAGGCCGATTCTGCCCGGCAGACGGAACTGATCGCCAGCGCCCTGCGCCAGCTCGGCGTCCGCAACGCAGTGATTGTAGGGCATTCCTGGTCCGGAACCATCGTGCCGCATTTCGCTCTCGACCACACCGATGTGGCCGGCGCGATCGTCGTGCTCGCTGGCATCACGACCCCTTGGCCCGGCGGCTATATCGGCTGGTACCGCCGCCTCATCGACTCCAGGGCGGGCTGGCTCTGGTTTCGCACATTAGCCGTGCCAATCCTGCTCGCGTTCCGGCCTTTGATGAAGAAAAAGACGTTCTGGCCGCAGCGGCCTCCACCTGACATCGTGACCAAAGCCTTCATCCCGCTGGCCTTCCGGCCAAGGGCCTACGAGGTCAACATGCAGGACTTCGCCGTCATGTACGACAGCGTTCTCAAACAGTGCGGGCGCTACAAGGACATTCGCCTGCCCACGCTGGTGATCGCCGGCGATGCGGACGAGATCGTCTGGACTGATCTTCACAGTCGGTGCTTCGCCCGCGAGGTGCCGGGCGCCGAGCTGATCGTGATGCCGGGGATAGGCCACATGCCGCAATATGCCGATCAGGAAACGGTGCTCTCCGCCATCGAGACCCTGGCCGAACGAGCTGTGCCGGCCAGGGTGGAAGAGGATCACGCCTGAGCGGCGTGCTCCTGGCTGATGAAGGCGATGCGCACCATGTTGGTGGCGCCCGGCGTGCCGAAGGGCATGCCGGCCACGATGATCACCCGGTCCCCGACACTCGAGAAGCCTTCGCGCACGGCGAACTTGCAGGCGCGGAACGCCATGTCGTCGATATCGCTCGCATCCTTCGTGCGGATCGAATGCACGCCCCACACCAGGGCTAGACGGCGGGCGGTGTCGATGCTCGGGGTCAGCGCAATCACGGTCGAGTTCGGCCGCTCGCGGGCGATGCGGAAGGCCGTCGAGCCCGAGAACGTCCAGGCCGCCACCGTCTTGAGGTTGAGCGTATCGGCGATCTGGTGAGAGGCCGCCGCGATGGCGTCCGAACCTGTGGCCTCCGGCTCGGCATTGAGCGTGCGCACGATCGACCAGTAGTTCTGGTCCTGCTCCACCTCTTCGGCGATGCGGTTCATGGTGGCCACCGCGTCGATCGCGTATTGACCCGAGGCGCTCTCGGCCGAGAGCATCACCGCATCGGCCCCGTCATAGACGGCCGTCGCCACGTCTGAGACCTCGGCGCGGGTCGGCACCGGGGAGGTAATCATGGATTCCAGCATCTGGGTCGCTACCACGACCGGCTTGCCGTAACGCCGCGCCGTGCGGACGATGCGCTTCTGAATTCCGGGCACCTTTTCCAGCGGCATCTCGACGCCGAGATCGCCGCGGGCGACCATGACCGCGTCCGAAATCTCGATGATCTCCTCGAGGCGGGTGATGGCCTGCGGCTTCTCGAGCTTGGACATCACGAGCGCGCGGCCGCGGGCCACCTTCTTGACCTCGGCCACGTCCTCGGGACGCTGCACGAAGGACAGGGCAATCCAGTCCACGCCGGCATCGAGCGCCGCTTCGAGATCCGAGCGGTCCTTCTCGGTCATGGCGGCGACTGGGATGGTGGTGTCGGGCAGGCTCACACCCTTGCGGTTGGAGATCTTGCCGGCAACCTCTACCGAAGTGGTGGCCGATCCCTTCTTCACGCTCTTGACGCGCAGCCGCAGCTTGCCGTCATCGATCAGCACCGTGTGGCCGGGCTCGAGCGAGGAGAGAATTTCCGGATGAGGCAGGTGTACCCGGTCGATAGTCCCCGGGGTCTTGTCCGCATCGAGCGTGAAGGATTGTCCCGGCACCAGCATGGCGCCGTCGCCCTCGAAGGCCCCGACGCGCAGCTTCGGGCCCTGAAGGTCGGCCAGGATGGCGATGGGCCGCTTGAACTTGGCCTCGACCGCACGGATCATCGCGACCCGCTCCTTCAGCTTCTCGCGGGGTAGGTGGCTCATGTTGAGGCGGAAGACGTCGGCGCCTGCCTCGAACAGCTTGGCGATCATCTCCGGGTTCTCGGAGGCGGGCCCCAAGGTTGCTAGGATCTTCGTACGACGTGCGCGTCTCATTATGGCTGCCCCCCTGGGCGGTTTGTTTCGGTGAGCTGAATGGTCCAGCTCTTCTGTTCTCCGGTGTCGACTTCAAAGAAGCCGCTGCGATCAAAGCCCCTAGCGAGGCAATCCTCCGTGCCGCGGATCGTGAACTCGCGTTCGCGCGTGCACATGAAGGAGCGCCCGCTCCACTCGCCACCGCGGTCGTAATCGATGGCGTAGATGTAATAGAAGCGCCCGGAGAGCTGGCCCTTCAGCAGGGTCTCGCAGCCGCGAGCGGTGAGATTCCACCAGCCTTCCGTCACCCACCCCTGCGCGTCCCGATAGCCGAGCGCGATGCCGACCCGGCTCGAGGTCATGTTGCACAGGCGCAGGTCCGCCTTCGCGGGAGAAGCGGCCAGCAGGCATCCGCTCAGGACAAACGTCGCGAGTGCAAGGCTTCGCCGGCAGACAGCAGACGATGTGAGGGTGATGGCCTTCATGGATATGGTTTGGTCGAATCGAAAGGAATGAAATCGCACAATGGTTCAAGAACTTTGGCGAATCGTTGTCGGCCAGATGAGCCGCAGGAGCAAGACCTTCGAGCCGCCGGGCGGAAGAATTTGCCGCCTGCATGGCTGCGACGACACAGGCGAAGGACTCTCAAGCCGGTGTTGCTCCCCGTTCGGAGAGGCTCGACGCTGCGCTACTTCGCCTGTGTTTCAGGTTTCGGGCGTGCCACCCAGATGCCGAAGAGGATAAGTGCGCCGCCCAGGGCTTGGACCAGCGTCAGCGCCTCGCCCAACACGGCCCAGCCGAACACGGCCGCAGCTATGGCCTCCAGGAAGATTACCAGCGACGAGAAGGTTGCGGGCAGTCGTCCGAGCGCGATGGCGAGCAATCCCTGGCCGCCTGCATGGCTGACATAGGACATGGCCAGCAGCGCCGCGATGCCTTGCCCCGTCTGCGGAATCACCCGCGTGTCGAACAGAACCGCGATGACGAGGAGGATGGCCGAGGTGATGAGCCCTGCCTCGAAAGTCACCCGTGCCGCGCCTGCGGTCTTGCGTGCCCGGCTGGCCGCGAGAAAATACATGCCGAAGAAGAACGCCGTGGCGATGCCGTAGAGATCGCCCTCGATCCGACCCGGATCCGCCTGGAGGCTCTGGCCGATCAGGGCCGCGCCGCCGAGGAGGCAAAGACCGAGGCCCAGGAAGGTCCCCCGTGACACCTGGTGCCGAAGCACGAGCCAGACGGTCAGCACGACGAAGAGCGGCGCCATGGTGGCGAAGAACGTGGCGTTTGCCACCGTGGTCTTGAGAATCGCCAGGTGCCAGAAGAACAGATCCCCCGCAAAGACGATGCCGCCCAGGATGCTGGCCTTGGAAAACCGAACCCTCGGCGTGTCAGTTGGTGCGCGCCTCTCCTCGATGCGCATCCAGGCATAAAGCAGGGGCAGGCAGAGCGAGACGCGCCAGAAGGCGCTGGCGAAGGGCCCCACATCGGCCGGGGTTCCGCCCATGTCGGCGGAGGCGAAGCGGACGAAGATCGGGGAAATGCCCATGGCCACGGCGCCCAGGCTGAGGGCGGCAAAAGCGGAGGCGAGGCCCGGCTCGAGGCGGGCTGTGGTGGATGTCGGGGACATGTGGAACGTGAAAGTGTGTTGCGCGGAAGGTCGCGTTGTCAGGGTTGGAGGGGCAGGGTAAGGCTTTTCCTCCGCTGTTCAATCCATCCTTATCCGAAACCCATCTTTCCATGCCTGCTTCCGCTGCGCTCGAGCTCGTCGATCCTTCTCTTGAGCCACATCCGGTCGAGATCATTCCCGGTTCCGTCGAATCGGGGATCCTGATCCTGTGCGACCATGCCTCAAACGCGGTGCCGCCGGATTTAGGCGATCTCGGCCTGCCGGAATCCGAATTCCAGCGCCACATCGCCTACGATATCGGCGCCGCAGCGGTGACCCGCTCACTGGCCCAGCGCCTTGGGGCTCCGGCGATCCTCACCCAGTTCTCCCGGCTGATTATCGATCCGAACAGGGGCAGGGACGATCCGACCCTGGTCATGCGCCTCTCCGACGGCGCCGTGGTGCCGGGCAATGCCAGGGTGGACGACACGGAAGTACAGCAGCGCATCGCCCGCTTCTACGACCCTTACGACCATGCGATCGCCGACGCGATCCACCGGGCCATGGTGGCGGGCCATCCGCCCGTCATCGTGACCGTCCACAGCTTCACGCCCGTCTGGCGCGGCTGGCCCCGGCCCTGGCATGTGGGCATCCTTTGGGATGCGGACGACCGTTTCGCCAAGCCACTCCTGGAGGGACTGCAGACGGAGGACGGACTCGTCGTCGGCGACAACGAGCCCTATGATGGGGCGCTGGCGGGTGACACGATCGACCGTCACGCCACAGTCCGGGGCCTTGCCAATGCGCTCATCGAGATTCGGCAAGACCTGATTGCCTCGGACGAGGATGCTCAAGAATGGTCGGAGCGCTTCGCCCGGCTGCTTGAGCCGCTCGCGCGCCGGCCGGAGCTTCGGGCGCCTCGAATTTTCGGCACCCGCACCCGCGACCGCCTGCGCCAGCATGGAGGATAGACCCATGAAGGACATCGACGAGAAGACGCAGGTCGAACTGGAGGCCGCCGCCTTCCGCAGGCTGCTCCAGCACCTGCGCGAGCGCAGGGACGTCCAGAATATCGATCTCATGAACTTGGCGGGCTTTTGCCGCAACTGCCTGTCCAACTGGCTGAAGGATGCGGCCGACGAGCGGGGCGTCGCCCTCTCCAAGGAGGACAGCCGAACCCATGTCTATGGCATGCCCTACGACGAGTGGAAGCAGCTCCATCAGGCCGAGGCCAGTCCGTCACAGCTCGCAGATTTTGAGAAATCGAAGCCCGGGCATTAAAACGGCTTCAACCAAATGACCATAACACTGGCACCAACGCCATCAATCAGGGGCTTCATTCATGGATGACGCAGCTTTCAATACCGAATCCGTCGCCGCCGACCAGCTGAAGGCCTTCATCGAGCGCATCGAGCGCCTCGAGGAGGAAAAGGCTGGCATCGCGGGCGACATCAAGGATGTCTACGCCGAGGCCAAGGGCAACGGCTTCGACACCAAGGTCCTGCGCAAGATCATTTCCTTACGCAAGCGCGACTACGCCGAGCGCCAGGAGGAGGAGGCGATCCTCGAGCTCTACATGCAGGCGCTCGGGATGATCGGCTAGTTTCAGATCAGCCTTCTCCAAGACTTTCAAAGGCTTCGCAGAGTCATCTGCGGAGCCTTCGTCATTCCTGAAGCGCGTCTGCCAGATAGAGGGACTGCAGTACCTCCACTGTCGCAGGCGGCAGCGGGGTCGAGCGGCGCGTCTCCTTGTCGACCATCACGATGGTCGCCTCCGTCGTGGCAACGAGCCGCCCGGCGTTGAAGATGCCCTGGGCGAGGGTGAACGAGCTGCGCCCGACCCGCATGACGCCCGTGCCGATCTCGACGTGGCCTGGCCAGAAGAGCTCTGCCCGGAAATCGATCTGCAGCCGGGCGATGACGAAGCTCCGCCCTTCCGAGGCGAGGGGTCTTGCCGGATCGTACATGAAGGCGACCCGCCCGACCTCGGAGAAAGTGGCGAAGACCGCGTTGTTCACATGCCCCTGCCGGTCGAGATCCGCGTAACGGATGTCGGTGGAGGCACGGCTCGGATAGGCCTCCAGCGGGCGCAGGGCGTTCGGGTCTGTCATCGTCCGGTCCTCGTGATGAGGCCATAGAATACGAAATGCCGTGCGGCTCAAGAGAGGGAGCTGCCACGGAAGGCTTGTCCGGCGTGGACCATCAGCCATGCAGCCCGCACTCTCGCTCCCGGCATTCCGCTTCTCTATAGATTCAGGCAGATTCGACACGGGAGGAATACATGAAGCGCGCGGCAAACGAAGTGACGGAACCTCAGGATGCGGAGGCGCGCCGGAGGATCCCGCCGGTCATCTGCTACCCGGTCGATACCCTGCCGCGGCCCGACCTTGCTTCCTATCAGGCGGCCCGTGACGGTTGGGAGAAGGTAGACGAGGTCGTGGTGCCGCCTCGCGAAGCGCGCTGCTTCCACGTGCCGGCGGGCTCGTTCTTTCGCATCGTCAGCATCGAGGGACCGCAGGTGGGCGATCTCAATCTCTGGGCGGCGGAGGACATCAACGAGCGCTTCTTCTCCGGCAAGACGCGGGCGCTGCACGGCACGCACCTTTCGACCGGCGACCAGCTCTGGTCATGCCTGCCTTACCTGCGCCCTATGGCGACCATCACCCACGACACCCTGGACTGGTATGGCTTCGATGGGTTCGGCGGCTCTGTGCACGACGTGATCGGCACGCGTTGCGACCCTTACACCCACAAGCTGCTTTCGGGCGACGAGTATCACCATTGCTGCCACTCGAACCTGACCCGTGCCCTGGCTGATCGTCTGGGGAAGCCGAAGCTGGAAGTGGAGCCTGCCGTACACGACGTGCTCAACGTCTTCATGTGCACGGGCTTCACCCGCGACACGGGGCAGTATTTCATGAAGGCGAGCCCGGTGCGGCCGGGCGACTACCTCGAGTTCTTCGCGGAGATCGATCTTCTGGGCGCGCTCTCCGCCTGTCCCGGCGGTGATTGCAGTGCGGAGCATTCGAGCGACGTCGCCGTTTGCCATCCGCTCCTGGTGGAGGTCTACAGGCCAAAGGCACCGCCTGCCGGGTGGACCTCGCCAACCCGCAACGGCTACAGCCGCAGGCATGAGGACTGAAACAAAAAGGGCCCCGATGGGGCCCTTTCTTATTGCACCACTTTCAGCGGCTTGACCGCCGGCCCCGTGAATCGGCTCGTCGCCAGATCGGCCACCGGTTGCTTCGAGAATCCCATATGCAGGCTCGGCTCAGCCGACATCAGGGCCGTGAGCGCCGTGGCAGGCGGCTGCTTCGCTGCGGCTGCCGGGGCCTTGGGTGAAGTGGCAGGCTGGAGCTTCGTAGGCTTGGGGTCCTTGGGCGTAGAGCCCGTGGTCGCCACCGGAATGTCCACCGGAGCAGCGGCCGCGACCTGGATCGGGCGCTGGTCCGGGCGGGGTGGGGGCAGCGGAGCCGAGGAGATGCTCGCGACGCTGGTCGTGCCGCGCAGTTCCGCGAGGGCCGGGATCGGGTTCGTCGCCGCCAGCGAGCCCGGGCGGGCCGGAGGTAGCGGCGCGTAGGCCAGGGCGACGGTGCCGGCGAGAGCCTCGACGTCCGTGTCATCCGAATCCGGCCGCCGGGGCGGCATCGGCGCGAAGGCCATGCCCTTCGCAATCGACATCTCCGACGCGCCCGGACCTTGCTGCCAGCCCAGGGCAGGGCCGGATGCGGTCTGGACCGTCCCGGGTGCCCCGTTGATCCGGGTCGGCGGCAGCGGTGGCGGCGCAGGCGGCGTCAGGTCCTCACGCAGAGCCGGGGCCATGGAGGCTACGACAGCAGGCGCTGGCGGTTCGGGCCGCGGCTGGATCGCCACCGGTGCGCGGCGTGCTGCCGGAGCGGGGCTCCCGTAGGATTGCAGGGCCGCATAGACCGACGAGTTGGAATCGCTGGCGTAATTGTCCGGCGGCGATGCCTGCTGGCGGGACGCGATGAGCGCCCGGCCCGGCCGCGACGCGACACGGATCTCCTCCGCATCCTCGTCCTCGTCGTCGCCACCGCCGAATAGGGTGGCCCAAAAGCTCTTGCGGCGTGGCTGCGTCGCGACGGCTTCCTCTGCATCGGCATAAGCAGTGTAGCCGGCGACCGTGCCACCCTTGGCGAGCACCTCGGCCCGGGCCTCCTCATAGCCGGGCAGGGGCTTGCCGTCGGCCGGGATATGCACGGTCTTCCCGTCGGGGAAGATGCTGGCGAGCTGCGACCGGGTCATGCGCGGCCAGGCGCGGACGCTGCCCACGTCGAGATGGACAAAGGGCGTATAGGCATTGGGATAATAGCCGACGCCGCCGTTCTGGAGCCGCATGCCGACGGCGCGCAATTGCGCCGTGGACACGTCGGGCAGGTAGAAGTCCATCGCCTTGCCCTGCATGTGCTGGCTGTTCTTGGCCACTGCGCTGGACCGCCGCCGGAGCATCGAATTAGTCTGGGGGGAGCGATAGGCCGAGTTCACGTGAACGGGCGCATCGGATCCGACTTCGCGATAGACTTCCCACACCGTATCGAACAGGCGCGGGTCCATACGGGTCGCCTCGGCGCGCCGCCAGTCGCGCAGGAACCAGTTGAGCTGCTGCAGGGCGGCCGAATCGTACTGCCCGTTGCGCCTGAAGGTGACGGTGAGGCTTTCCTTGGTGTTATTGTGATAAAAGGTCAGTGTGCGGGTGTCGCCATTGGCAACGGCATCCTGCGTGCCGCGCACTCCGCCCACCATGACGGCCAGAAAGGCCGCAAGACCAATGCCGACGCGAGACGCGAGCCGGTCCGTACGCATTACTCTCACTGTGATACTCGTCTTTACCGGGCGGCATCCGTGGATGCAGCGATCCTTATAGTGAAGGGATCTTTGCCGAAGACGGTTACGTTCCCGTTAAGTGGGCGAGGGAAAGCGGCAGAAAAAGCTGCCAGGGTGACGGAGCTATTCGGACAAGTTCAGAGCAGCACGAACCTTGCGGTCGAGGCCATAGATATCCTCGAACCGCTTCAACTCGCCCTTCTCGTCAACCGAGAGGGTGAAGTAGGTCAGGTGTACCGGCAGGGAATCCGTGAGGTTCACATAGCGCTCGCCCTTGCCGATGAGCCCACGCAGTTTCTCCTCGGTCCATTTGCCGTCCCGGCCCATCACCGCTTCGGCGAGCTCGAAGGGCTTGTCGACGCGCACGCAGCCATGGCTGAAGGCGCGCTTGCTCGCCGAGAAGAGATTGCGGTTCGGCGTGTCGTGCAGGTAAACCGCGTGCTGGTTGGGGAACATGAACTTCACGAAGCCCAGCGCATTGCGCTCCCCCGGGGGTTGCTGCACCGAAATCTGATTGCCGCGGCGGATCACCTTGTAGCCTTTGCGCGCGGCATAATAAGGATCATTGGCCAGCGCCGGCAGGATCTCTTTCTTCATGATGGAAGGCGGGATCGTCCAGGACGGATTGACCACGAGATACTTCATGTTCTCGGAGAAGATCGGCGTCTGCGACTGCTCCTTGCCGACGATGACCCGGGTCTGGTGGACCACGTTGCGGCCCTCGACCAGCTGAAGTCGGAACTCCGGCACGTTCACGGTGATGTGCCGAGCGCCCAGATCCGCCGGCAGCCAGCGCCAGCGCTCCATGTTGGCGATGATCTCCGATTCGCGCTGCGCAACGGACGGGCCGGAAAGCGCCGCCACCGTCTGAGCGTTCAGCACGCCCGTATCCGGCAGGCCCTTTTCTTTCTGGAAGGCTGCCACCGCAGAGGCGACGCGTTCGTCATAGACGGTCTGGTTGTCAGAACCCTTGGCAAGGTTGAAGCGCGCGCGGATCAGGGGCACACGCGGATCCGTCATGCCCACACGCAGGATCGGCCCCTTTGGGAGGCGTACGCTGGGCTGGGAGGGGTGATTGTCCCGTAGCTGCGCCAGCCGCTCCTTCAAGGCCTTGTAACCGGCATGCGGCGGGTTGTAGGCCGCCAGCGCCGCGCCGGCATTCTTCGCAGAAGCGACCTTGCTCAGCACCTCGCCGATCTCCGGCATGGCGAGTTTCGGGGTCACGAGCGGCGAAAGGCGCGGAAAATCGATGCGGGCGCCTCTTGCATCGCGGGCATAGCGAATCACGGAAAGGGAGAGCTTCACATCGGCCCTAGCCCATTGCGCCAACGGCGCATCCTTGCGCAGCCCCGCATCACGGAGCACGTAGTCGGCAGGGTCGAGCCCGTCCTCGTCTGCGGCCTTCAGGCGTTCCATGGCGGCCTGAGCCGCCGGTGTCCAGGCTCCATCCTGCGACCAGACCAGCGGACGCTCGGACTGTGCGTAATAGGCGGCCAGGACGTCGCGATCCTTGGCGCTCACGCGCAACTCGCGCATGGCCGCATCGTCGGCGAACAGGCCTTCCACGGCCATACGGCCGATATCAGCCTGCATGAGGGCTGTGACGGGCGCCGCATCGGGCAGGGGAAGCTCGATGGCGGGAGCAGGCTTCAGGTCCGCGGCTTCGATCGACACGGGTGCCGGTTCGGCAAGCGGAATGGCCTGCGAAGCGACATCCTTCGATGTTGGCGCATCCTTCATCGCTACATCGTGGAAGGATGGCTGCGCGGGGCTTTCAAGAGCGACGGGTTCCAGCCGATCAGCCTGTGGACTGATGGCGACATCGTCCGCCGAAGCGACGAGAGGCAGGAGGGAAACCGATCCGATCAGACCGAGCCAAACGGCTGTCTTGCGCAATCCACGCATGACCATGCTCCTCGTCGCAATGAAGGTGGAGGACTTCATCAATCCTCCATCGAATGAAATTCGTCCGTGTGCGGGCACACGTCTGTTACGCTTAACGCGCAAAACGCTCTGCGGCTTCACCGTCTAGGCCAAGTTCTTTCAATTTTCTGTAAAGAGCACGTCGGCCGATCCCGCACGGCCTCGGCATCGGCTGGCTTATGTCCTTGATAGTAAAGGAGCGCGGAGCCAATCGCCTGCGCGTCTGGAGCGGCTGGCATCCACATTTCCCAGACAGGGTTAATCAGCGGTAAAGCGTACGTGTCGGGTCTTACGCTGCTCTCGTCTTCGGCATTTGCAAATCTGCGAGCCGGCAGGATGGCAATGCGTCATTGCTGACAATGACATGCGATCTCCCATGACGGCCCGGCATGGGTTGATCCCTGTGGGCCGGCGGCCAATATGTGTGCAGTACCTCCGACCCTCGATCCCCGGACAGGCCTTTGCCCGTGACCTCTCAGACACCACACTCCTTTCATATCCCCTTGTCCTCCGGTGCGGCGCAGACCGAACTTGGGGCCCTGCCCGAATGGAACCTGTCCCATCTTTATCCCGGCATGGACAGCGAGGAGTTCAAGCGCGACCTGGCCGAAGCCGAAGCCGAGTGCAAATCCTTCGCCGCCGCTCATCGCGGCAAGCTCGATGCCATGGCGCGGGGCGAGCGCGCTTCCGAGGCGTTGACCGACGTCGTTAAGCGTTACGAGGCGCTGGAGGATCTCCTCGGCCGCCTCATGTCCTATGCGGGTCTCGTCTATTCCGGCGACACCACCGATCCGGTGCGGGCCAAGTTCTACGGCGACACACAGGAGCGCCTCACCGCCGCCTCGACCGAGCTGCTCTTCTTCGCGCTCGAGCTTAACCGTATCGAGGATGCGGTCCTTGATAAGGTTATGGGCGAAGAGCCGCTGAAGCATTACCGGCCCTGGATCGAGGACCTGCGCAAGGACAAACCCTTCCAGCTCGACGACCGGATCGAGCAGCTTTTCCACGAGAAGTCCGTCACCGGTCGTTCCGCCTGGAACCGCCTGTTCGACGAGACCATCGCTTCCCTGCGCTTCACCGTGCGCGGCGAGGAACTGCCCATCGAGCCGACGCTCAACAAGCTCCAGGATCCGGACGAAAGCGTGCGCAAGGACGCCTCGGACGCCCTGGCCAAGACCTTCAAGGCGAACCTGCGCACCTTCACGCTCATCACCAACACGCTCGCCAAGGACAAGGAGATCTCGGACCGCTGGCGCGGCTTCGAGGACGTGGCCGATTCCCGCCATCTGGCGAACCGGGTCGAGCGTGAGGTGGTGGAGGCCATGGTCTCGGCCGTGCATGAGGCCTATCCGCGCCTGTCGCACCGCTACTATGCCTTGAAGGCCAAATGGTTCGGCAAGGACAAGCTCGACCATTGGGACCGCAACGCGCCCCTGCCGAAGGTCGAGCAACGCACGATTTCCTGGAACGAGGCAAGGGACACGGTGCTCTCCGCCTACACGGCCTTCTCGCCCCGTATGGCCGACATCGCCCGCCGCTTCTTCGACGAGGGCTGGATCGACGCGCCGACCCGCCCCGGCAAGGCGCCCGGTGCCTTCGCTCATCCGACGGTGCCCTCGGCTCACCCCTATGTGCTCCTGAACTACCAGGGCAAGCCGCGGGACGTGATGACCCTCGCCCACGAGCTGGGACACGGCGTGCATCAGGTCATGGCCGGGCCCAATGGCGCATTGATGGCGCCCACGCCTCTGACGCTGGCCGAGACGGCCTCCGTCTTCGGCGAGATGCTCACCTTCCGCCGGCTCCTCGACCAGACCACCGATCCGGTACAGCGCAAGGCGATGCTGGCGGCCAAGGTCGAGGACATGATCAACACGGTGGTGCGCCAGATCGCGTTCTACTCCTTCGAGCGCAAGGTCCATCTGGAGCGCCGCAACGGCGAGCTGACGGCGGATAAGCTCTGCGAGCTCTGGATGTCGGTGCAGGACGAGTCCTTGGGCCCGGCGATCCGCCTCGGCACGGGCTACGAGAGCTACTGGACCTACATCCCGCACTTCATCCACTCGCCGTTCTATGTCTATGCCTATGCCTTCGGTGACTGCCTGGTGAACTCGCTCTACGGCGTCTACGAGCGCTCCAACGAGGGCTTCGTGGACCGGTACTTCGCGCTGCTCGCGGCCGGCGGCACCAAGCATTATTCCGAGCTTCTCGCGCCCTTCGGCCTCGATGCGAGCGATCCTTCGTTCTGGCAGATCGGCCTGTCGATGATCGAGCGGCTGATCGGCGAGCTTGAGGCGATGGAGGAGACCGCCGCTTAGGCCCGTTCTGCTTGGCCGAGCGCCATAGTGCTGGCACTATGAGGTTGGAGTTCTAAGCCTGAACGCCACCGGCTCCCGGTCCTTTCACCGGGAGCCTGTTCGGGAGCCGGGCCATGCCGGTCGACACGCATTATGCCAGGAGCGGCGATCTTCGGATTGCCTATCAGATCATCGGCCAGGGGCCGCTCGATCTGGTCTTCGTGCCGGGCTTCATCTCGAACCTGGATCTCTACTGGGACGAGCCCAACATGGCGCGCTTCCTATCACGGCTGGGTGCATTCAGCCGCCTGATCCTGTTCGACAAGCGTGGAACCGGCCTCTCGGACCGTCTCGGAAACATGCCTACCCTGGAAGAGCGCATGGATGACGTGCGCGCGGTCATGGATGCGGTAGGCAGCAGGAAGGCGGCGCTCTTCGGCATTTCCGAAGGTGGCGCCATGAGCATGCTCTTCGCCGCCACCTATCCGGAGCGCACCCAGGCGCTGATCCTCTATGGCACCTATGCCGATTTTCACACCTGGGTCCTGCCGCGTGACCGTTTCGAGACGTTTCTGGAGAAGATCGACCGATCCTGGGGTCAGGGCGAGAGCCTGGCCGCCTTCGCGCCGACGAAGGTTGCGGACGAGCGCTTCCGGCAATGGTGGGCCCGCTTCGAACGGCTGAGCGCCAGCCCATCCTCCGTCATCACGCTCATGCGCATGAACAGCCGGATCGACGTGCGCCATATCCTCCCGACGATCCGCGTTCCGACCCTCGTCCTGCATCGAGCCGGCGATACGCGGGTCAATGTCGAGGGAGGCCGTTATCTCGCGGCCAACATTCCCGGTGCCAAGTATGTCGAGTTCCCAGGGATCGATCATGTCCTGTGGGCTGGGGATGTGAACCCGGTGGCCGATGAGATCGAGGAATTCCTCACCGGTACCCACGCAGAGAGCGAACCCGACCGGGTGCTGGCCACGGTGCTGTTCACCGATATCGTCGACTCGACCGGCAAGGCCGAGAAGATGGGCGATCGCGCTTGGCGTACGCTCCTCGATCAGCATGACCGGATCGTGCGCGACCAAATCGGCCACTTCAAAGGGCAGGAGATCAAGACCCTTGGCGACGGGTTCCTGGCAACCTTCGATGGTCCCGCGCGGGCCGTGCGATGTGCAAGCGCCATCATCGAAGCCCTGTGTGCGCTGGGGCTGCAGGTCCGCTGCGGAGTTCATACGGGCGAAATCGAGATGAAAGACGGTGATATCGGCGGTATTGCGGTCCATATCGCGTCCCGCATCGCCGCGCTGGCCGATGGCCGCGAAGTCCTGGTGTCGCGTACAGTGCGCGATCTCGTTGCCGGCTCCAACCTGCACCTTGAGGATCGGGGCGCCTTTACCCTCAGGGGAATGAGCGAACCCATGCCGCTGTTCGCGGCTGCCGGCAGCCAGAGGGCTTGAAGCCGCAGCAGTCTAGCGTTCAGCGCCGCGCGACATATCTAAAGTTCTCCAGTTCAGAGCAAGAGATCTCACGATATGGCTGAGTCCGACCGCGAAGCGAACCGCTTTTCCGCGCGCGCTGCCCGTTATGCCAGGGTCGGTGCCAATATGGGTGGGGTCGCTGCCCGCATGGCAGGGTCGCGCCTGTTCGGGGGCGATGATCGCGATGCCTCCAATGCGGCGGTGCTGGCGCAGGCCCTTGGCGGCCTGAAAGGCCCGATCATGAAGGTGGCGCAGTTGCTCGCCACGATCCCCGACCTCATCCCGCCGGAATACGCCGCAGAGCTGCAGAAGCTCCAGAGCGAGGCGCCGCCCATGGGGGCGGCCTTCGTCAAACGCCGTATGCAGGCGGAGCTGGGCGCGCAATGGCAGAGCCGGTTCGGCTCGTTCGAGCTTAGCCCTTCGGCCGCTGCCTCCCTCGGCCAGGTGCACCGGGCGACCACGAAGGACGGCGAGGCGCTCGCCTGCAAGCTCCAGTACCCGGACATGCAATCGGCCGTGGAGGCGGATCTGAGTCAGCTCGAATGGGTCTTTGCCGTCCATCGCCGCATGGATCCGGCCATCGACACGCGGGAGATCGCCAAGGAGATCGGCGAGCGGGTGCGCGAAGAGCTCGATTACGAGCGCGAGGCCAAGCACGCGGCGCTCTATGCCCAGACGCTCTCCGATGTAGAGGAGGTTCGGGTGCCGCGGGTTCACCCAGAGCTGTCCACCAAACGGCTCCTGTCGCTCCAGTGGCTCGAGGGTGAGAAGATCTTGAGCTTCACCGAGGCACCGGTCGAGATCCGCAACCGGCTGGCGGTAGCCATGTTCAAGGCCTGGTGGCATCCCTTCAGCCATGCGGCCGTGATCCACGGCGATCCGCATCTCGGCAATTACACGGTCTTCTCCGAGGCAGGAGAGGCGAGGGGCATCAACCTCCTCGATTACGGCTGTGTCCGAATCTTCCACCCGCGCTTCGTCGGCGGTGTGGTTGATCTCTACCGGGGCCTGCAGACCGATGACCGTGCCCGCATCGTCCATGCCTATGAGACTTGGGGCTTCAAAAGCCTGTCGAACGAGCTGATCGACATTCTCAATATCTGGGCCCGGTTCATCTATGCCCCGCTCCTCGACGACCGGGTCCGCACCGTAGCCGATGGGGTCAAGCCGGGGGAATACGGCCGTCGGCAGGCCTTCGAGGTGCACAAGGCTCTGAAGGAGAAGGGGCCGGTCACGGTGCCGCGCGAGTTCGTCTTCATGGACCGGGCTGCGGTGGGCCTGGGCGCCGTCTTCCTGCACCTGAAGGCCGAGTTGAACTACCACCACTTGTTCGAGAACGAGATCGCGCGGTTTTCCTTGGAAAACCTTGAGCGGAGGCAAGGGGAGGTCCTGGCGGCTTCCAGTTTACCAAAACCCATGTAATGAGGTTGCATCTTTCGTGATCTAGCCCTAGAGGCTAACGATACGTTAGGGGCAGCCGATGAAGATCGCTTTCGTTCACCAGAACTTTCCGGGGCAGTTCCTGCGCCTGGCCGGGTCCTTCGCCGCTGAGGGGCATGAGGTCGTGGGTTTGGGAATGGTCAAGCAATGCTCCATTCCGGGCGTGAAATACTTCTCCTACGATGCCGTGCCGGGGCCGGAGGATGCGCCCTTCCAGAACCGCTATTCTCCCGTCATTCCGCGCCTGCGCCGGGCCTACGGCGTCGCTCACCGGGCCAAGGCGCTCGCTAGCCAAGGCTTCGAGCCGGACGTGGTCGTGGTCAACACGGGCTGGGGCGAAAACCTGTTCCTGAAGGACATCTGGCCGAAGGCCAAGCATGTTGCCTATTTCGAATATTACTACCATGCCAAGGGGCAGGATCTCGACTTCGATCCCGAGTTTCCGGTCACCAACGAGGAGGTGATCTGGCGCCTGCGCCTCAAGAACTCCATGCAGCTCGGCGCCCTGGATGCGGCCGATCTGGCAGTGGCGCCCACCCGCTACCAGCGCGACACCTTCCCGGCCTACTTGCGCGACCGGCTCGCCATCATCCATGACGGCATCGACACCAAGCGACTCATCCCCGACCGCAATGTCCGTATCAGGCTCGGACAGGACGGGCCCCCGCTCACCCGCAACACACCCGTGGTTACCTATGTGACCCGCAACATCGAGCCGATGCGGGGCGCCCACATCGTCTTCAAGAGCCTGCCCTACCTGCTCGATATCGACCCCGAACTCCGGGTGGTGATCATCGGCGGCAAGGGCACCAGCTATTCCGGCTCGGCCCCGGGCGGGCAGTCCTGGTTCGACGTGTTCAAGGCCAAAATCGAGCGTCCGGTGGACTGGTCCCGGGTTCATTTCGTTGGAAACCTGCCCTACGACCAGTTCGTGAAGGTGCTTCAGGTCTCCTCGGCCCATGTCTACATGACCTATCCCTTCGTGCTGTCCTGGTCGTCCATCGAGTCCATGGCGCTCGAATGCCGGATCGTGGCGTCCGACACGGAACCGGTGCGCGAGATCATTCAGGACGGAGTCAACGGCCGTCTCTTCCCCTTCTTCGACGAAAAGGCCCTGGCCGAACGGGTGCGCGAGACCTTGGCCGAGAAGGAGAAATCAGCCGCGATGGCCACAGAGGCCCGCCGAATCGCCATTGCGAAATACGATTACGAAAAGGTGTGCCTGCCCCAATGGCGCGACTTCCTGGGGATCCAATAATTCCACGAAACATTGAGAAAGTTCTCGTCGGGAGCCATTCGAAAGATTGCGGCTCCTCACCGCATGCGTTAAACGCAGCAATTAACACGTGACGCTCAAACAGGGCTTTGAATCATGGCCGATACAAAACATGCGCCGCATGGGGGCTACAGTCCGGATATGGACGCCCGCGCTCATGAGGCGACCTACAACGGGTTCATCCAGTTCGCTGAAATCAGCACCGCCGTCGTGATCTGCTTCGTGCTGGCGCTGGCCGTCGGCGGCATCAAGCACGCCTGGCTGACGGCCATCTTCGGCGTCGTCCTCTCCCTGGCCGCCGGCGGGCTCGGGGCCATGGCCCCATCTGTCGGGGTGCGGGCACCAGCCGCCGTCGGCGTTCTTCTCCTCCTGGCGCTCGTCTTCTACTGAGCAGCGGGGGTTTCCACTGACACGAGACAAGAGCTTGATCTCAAGCCGTTGACCAGATCGCAGGGGGGCTAAAATGCGGATCGCCGTTCTCTCCGAAACCGATGGAGCGGAGACCCGTGTTTCCGCCACCCCCGATACGGTCAAGAAGTACAAAACGCTCGGTGCGGACGTGGTCGTCCAGGCCGGCGCCGGCGCCAAGGCCGGCATCCCCGATGCCGATTTCGAGGCAGCGGGTGCCTCGGTGGCGGCCAATGCCGCTGACGCCCTCAAGGATGCCGACGTCATCCTGAAGGTCCGCCGTCCGGCCGAAGGCGAGCTGTCCGGCGCCAAGCCCGGCGCCCTCGTCATCGCCATCATGGACCCCTACGGCCAGGACGCCGCCCTCAAGGCCCTGGCCGATGCGCAGGTTGCCGCTTTCTCCATGGAGCTGATGCCCCGCATCACCCGGGCCCAGGTGATGGACGTGCTCTCCTCCCAGGCCAACCTCGCCGGTTACCGAGCCGTCATCGATGCCACTGCGGAATACGGCCGCGCCATCCCGATGATGATGACCGCTGCCGGAACCGTTCCAGCCGCCCGCATCTTCGTCATGGGAGCAGGCGTCGCCGGCCTCCAGGCCATCGCCACGGCCCGCCGCCTCGGTGCGGTGGTCACCGCCACTGACGTGCGCCCTGCCGCCAAGGAGCAGGTGGAGAGCCTGGGCGCCAAGTTCATTGCGGTCGAGGACGAGGAGTTCAAGCAGGCCGAGACCGCGGGCGGCTACGCCAAGGAGATGTCGGCCGAGTACCGGGCCAAGCAGGCCGAGCTGGTCGCCTCGCACATCGCCAAGCAGGACATCGTCATCACCACGGCTCTGATCCCCGGTCGCCCGGCCCCGAAGCTCGTCACCCGCGCCATGGTCGAATCCATGAAGCCCGGCTCCGTGATCGTGGATCTGGCGGTCGAGCGCGGCGGCAATTGCGAGGTCGCAGTTCCCGGACAGGTGGTGGAGCATAACGGCGTGAAGATCGTAGGCCACCTCAACGTGCCCGGGCGCCTCGCCGCCACGGCCTCCAGCCTCTACGCGAAGAACCTCTATGCCTTCGTCGAGACGCTGGTGAACAAGGACACTAAGGAACTGGCCGTGAAGTGGGACGACGAGTTGGTCAAGGCCACCTGCCTGACCCGCGACGGCGCCATCGTTCACACCGCTTTCCAGCCGACCGCTTAAAAACGTCCAGGGGAGGACATCATGGCACTCACGCCCGAACAGGCTGTCGAGCAGGCCCGAGCGGCGGCGGATGCCGCCCGCCGTGCCGCTGAATCGGCCCAGAGCATCGCCGATCAGCTGGCCGACACGGCAGGTCATGCCGCAGCAGTTGTCACCCACGGGGCCGTGGACCCGACGGTGTTTCGTCTCGCCATCTTCGTGCTGGCGATCTTCGTCGGCTACTACGTGGTCTGGCAGGTGACCCCGGCGCTGCATACCCCGCTCATGTCGGTCACCAACGCCATCTCGTCCGTGATCGTGGTCGGCGCCGTCCTGGCGGTGGGCGTCAACGTGGCGCCGAGCCTCGGCGAAGGCCCGATCTGGGCCCGGGCCCTCGGCTTCATCGGCCTCATCCTGGCATCGATCAACATCTTCGGCGGCTTCCTGGTGACCCAGCGCATGCTCGCCATGTACCGCAAGAAGGGATGAGGCAATGTCGGCCAATCTAGCCTCGATCCTTTACCTCGTCTCAGGCGTCCTGTTCATCCTGGCCCTGCGGGGCCTGTCGCACCCCACCACCTCCCGGCAGGGCAATCTCTACGGCATGGTGGGCATGGGGATCGCGATCCTCACCACCCTGTTCGTCTCGCCCCCGAGCGGCTTCGGCGGTTGGGCGCTGGTGATCCTCGGCCTTGCCATCGGCGGCGGAATCGGCGCGGTGATCGCCCGGCGCGTGCCCATGACGGCGATGCCTCAGCTGGTCGCCGCCTTCCACTCCCTGGTGGGTCTGGCAGCCGTTCTGGTTGCGGCAGGCGCGCTCTATGCGCCGCAGGCCTTCGGCATCGGCCAGGAGGGCGCCATCCACGGCGGCTCGCTGTTCGAGATGGCCCTGGGCGTCGCCATCGGGGCCATCACGTTCACCGGCTCGGTGATCGCCTTCCTGAAACTTGACGGGCGCATGTCCGGCAAGCCGATCATGCTGCCGAGTCGCCATCTCATCAATATCGGCCTCGGCCTTCTGCTGCTGGTGCTGCTCGTCGCCTTCATCCGCACCGAGAGCCACGCGGCCTTCTGGCTGATCGTGCTGGTCTCCTTCGTGCTCGGCGTCACCCTCATCATCCCCATCGGCGGCGCCGACATGCCCGTGGTGGTGTCGATGCTCAACTCCTATTCGGGCTGGGCGGCGGCGGGCATCGGTTTCACGCTCGGCAACCTCGCGCTCATCATCACCGGCGCGCTGGTAGGCTCCTCGGGCGCGATCCTGTCCTACATCATGTGCAAGGGCATGAACCGGAGCTTCATCTCCGTGATCCTCGGCGGCTTCGGCGGCGAGACCGCAGGCGCTGCAGCCGGCGGTGCGGTCGAGACCCGGCCCGTTAAGCAGGGCTCGGCGGACGATGCAGCCTTCATCATGAAGAACGCCTCCAAGGTCATCATCGTGCCGGGCTACGGCATGGCGGTCGCCCAGGCCCAGCACGCTCTTCGCGAAATGGCCGATGAGCTAAAGGCCGAGGGCGTGGAAGTGAAGTACGCCATCCACCCGGTGGCGGGCCGCATGCCCGGCCACATGAACGTGCTGCTCGCGGAAGCCAACGTTCCCTACGACGAGGTGTTCGAGCTCGAGGACATCAACGGCGAGTTCGCCCAGGCCGACGTGGCCTTCGTCATCGGCGCCAACGACGTGACCAATCCGGCCGCCAAGACCGACCCGGCCTCGCCGATCTTCGGCATGCCGATCCTCGACGTGGAGCGGGCCAAGACCGTGCTATTCATCAAGCGCGGCATGGGCTCGGGCTATGCGGGCGTGGAGAACGAGCTGTTCTTCCGCGACAACACCATGATGCTCTTCGGTGACGCCAAGAAGGTGGTCGACGAGATCCTGAAAAACCTCTGATCCTGCCATCAGAGAAACGCTTCATGCCCGGCCTCATGCCGGGCATTTTGTTTTGGTCGACGCTGTCACTGTCATTCCGGGCTCTCGCGAACGCTCGCCCCGGAATGACAGGGGAACGGTGACGGCAAAGGTGAAATCTGCTTTAACGCCGTCTCTGTCGCGCCAGCCGGATTCTCCGATGCCTTCCATCACCCTTCGCACCGCTCTTCCCGCCGACCGGGGCGTCGTCGTCGAGCTGATCCACCAGCTCAACGTCTTCGAGGCCGATCTCGTCGGTGACCGGCGCCGCGATTACGGGTCGGCCGAGGAGTATTACGATGAGCTGATGCAGCGTCTGTCCCGTCGCAACGGCCGCATCATCCTGGCGGAAGCGGAGGGAGTCATCGTCGGCGCCATGGGTTTTTCGCTTGATCAGGATGCGGCCTATGTGATCGATGGTGTCCGCAACCACGGCACCGTGACGGACCTGATCGTGCACAGCGAGTGGCGCGGGCAGGGTATCGGCCAGATGCTCTTGAGCGAGGCCGAGCGCCTGACGAAGGAGGCCGGTCACAAGCGCCTCGTCATCGGAGCACTGGTGGCCAACGAGCGGGCCGAGCGCACCTACCGAGCCTTCGGTTTTGCGCCTTACGTGTCGATCCTGTCGAAGGAGCTGTGAAGCGCTGGATAGGCCGCCTCCCATGACATCAGCATGGTCAGCCTCGGCCATTGCGCAGGCCAATCCTTGGCCATGACCCGCTCGCGATAGACGTCGATCTTGTGTTCGAAGACCGGGGTCGGGCGTACGATCATGTTCAGAAGGTCGTCGACACCATATGGTGCCATCACCCCCACCTCTCCTCTGATTGATCGGGCCGCGATAGCCGTGGCGGTCTCCGCCCAATGAGCGACGGCGTCGAGGGTGCTGCGATAGGGGACATCGCCATTGCGCAGGTGCATGCGGGCCTGGTTCTTCACCGACCAAGGGATGCCTGGCGCCAAGACACGGAGCCGGCGCTCGATTCCGGCCTCCCGCTCCTTGCTTGTGTCGTCGGAGTCGAAGAAGAGCACATCTACATCGGCGAGCCGCATCACATCAATGGAGCGCCCATGCAGCACGTCCCAGACGCTGTTGCGGATGAAGCCCGCGCCGATCCAGGCGTCGGGGAGCCCGAGGCTCTCCACATAGACAAGAAGCGCATGCGAGGCCGCATGCGCTTCGAGAAGCCGTTCGATGTCGGTGATCGTCCGCAGGGGAGGGGCGGGGTTCATGTCGCCACGCTCCAGAGTTTTTTATGAGCGGAACAGACCGGCGACGCCGCCCTGCAGGCGGGACGAGCCCTGACGGGCGACGGTGTTGCCGTTGTCGAGGGTGAGGGCTCGCGAGTAGCTCTCGAGGGCTTGGCTCTTGTCGCCCTTGCGCTCCATGGCGACGCCGCGCCATGCCCAGGAATTGGCGTCCTTGGGGTCAACGTTGAGGGCCGCATTGAAGTCCTCGATGGCCTTATCGTACTGGTTCGTCGCCACGAAGCTCTGGCCGCGGGCCGCGTAGGGCGCGCCCACGAAAGGATTGCGGTCGATGGTGGCGTCGAAATCGAGGATCGCCTGGGGATGCATGCCCTGGCGCTGGTAGAGCAGTCCGCGGGAATGCAGCGCTTCAGCCGATTCGGGCAGGAGGCGGGTGGCCGTGTTCAGGTCGCTGAGGGCTTCCTGGAACTGGTTCTGGGCGCGGTAAAGGTTTGCGCGGCCGATATAGGCCGGGCCGTAGTTCGGATCAGCCTGGATCGCGCGAGTGAAGTCGGCGAGCGCCTGGTCGTTGCGGTTGGTCTGGCGCAGGGCAAGGGCCCGGTTGGAATAGGCTGGCGCATAATTCGGATCGAGCTGCACCGCCTTGGTGAAGTCCGCCATCGCGCTGCTGTAATTGCCCACGCGGGCATAGGCCGCGCCACGGGTGTTGTAGGCGCTCGGGTCGTTCGGGTTGCGCTGGATCACGTCCGAGAGGGACGAGATGTTGACCGTGCTCGTTCCTTGAGTGTCCTCCTCCACCACGGCGATGCGCTGGGCAGGGCCGCTACTCATCGTACCGCAGGCGGAAAGGCCAAGGGCAACAAGGGTCAGGCTCAAGGGGGCAAAACGGCGGATCGATGGGGCGAACACGTTCGTCTCCAGCTTCTTACTCAGTACCAGGAGGCGGCACTCTGGCGGGAAATCCTTAACAGCCGTGAAACAAGGCATCAAAAAGGCGTTTGGCAGGCGAATTCGCTCCCGCACGGAGCATTGGGTCGCAGTAAGCAAGTGCTGGATATGCAAACAGCGCCCCGCTTGCGCGTCGGGCGCTGTTTCACAACCGATAGTCCAGCCGATGGCTCGATTAAGAGCTTAGCGGCCGCCCGTCGTCGGGCGCGGCTTCGAAGGCAGGAGGCCTTCGCGCTGCATGCGCTTGCGGATCAGCTTGCGGGCGCGGCGAACGGCCTCAGCCTTCTCGCGGGCCTTCTTCTCGGACGGCTTCTCGTAATGGCCGCGAAGCTTCATCTCGCGGAAGATACCTTCACGCTGCATCTTCTTCTTGAGAGCGCGGAGCGCCTGATCGACGTTGTTATCCCGGACAAGAACCTGCACGCGAATTCCTCGTATTTGAACCGTTTCGATTGTGATAAAAAACAAAGGAGGCGCGTCAGGCGCACCTCTATCTGGCCGGCGTCAGTATCAGAAGAAGCCTTGCCTGTCCAGGGTTGCCCCTCAAGAAAAGCGCCGGGCCAGAGAGACAACGGCTAGGTCTGAAAACAGTTCAGTCCCGCTCCGGAAAAACCCGCGTCACGTGCCCCATCTTCCGGCCGGCACGCGCTTCGGCCTTGCCGTAGAGGTGAAGCCGCGCGCCCGGTTCGCTTAAGATCTCCTCCCAGGCATCCGCATCGTGCCCGATCAGGTTCTTCATCTCGACCCGGCCGAGCCGGGCGGTGGTCCCTAAGGGCCAGCCGCAGACGGCCCGCACATGCTGCTCGAACTGCGACGTCACGGCTCCGCCCAGGGTCCAGTGTCCTGAATTGTGCACCCGCGGGGCAATCTCGTTCACCACGAGGCGCTCGCGCCCGCCTTCCGTGACCAGGAACATCTCGACCGCGAGCACACCCACATAGTCTAGGGCCTCGGCGATGGAGCGGGCGATGCGGACAGCCTGCTCCTCGGCTTCTCGCGAGACACCGGCGGGGACCTGGGTGGTGTCGAGGATGTGGTGGCTATGCTCGTTGGCGCACAAATCGTAAGCTGCGAAGGCCCCTGAGGCGGTACGGGCGGCAACCACCGAGACCTCACGCTCGAAGGGCACGAAGCCCTCGACGATGGAGGAGGCGCGGCCAATCTCGGCCCAGGCGGCGGCAGGGTCGGTGTCGTGCCGGAGCATGACCTGCCCCTTGCCATCATAGCCGAAGCGCCGGGTCTTGAGCACGGCCGGCCGGCCGATGCGCCCCAGCGCCTCGACGAGTTCGGCCTCGTCCGCGAAAGTTGCGAAGGGGGCAACGTCGATACCGAGGCCTGCGATGAAGCTCTTTTCCAGGAACCGGTCCTGCGACACGGCCAAAGCCTGTGCGTTGGGCGCCAGCAGGGTATGGGCGCTCAAGGTCGCGGCGGTCTCGCTCGGCACGTTCTCGAATTCATAGGTGACCACATCCACGGCCTTGGCGAAGCGCACGAGGTTCGCCTCGTCCTCATAAGGCGCGATGGTGCACTCGGCCGCCACCTCGAAGGCCGGGCTGTTGTCGTCAGGCGCATAAACATGGGTTCTCAGGCCCAGCTGCGCCGCCGCCATGGCGATCATACGGCCGAGCTGGCCGCCGCCGAGAATGCCGAGGGTGCAGCCGGGACGGATCATGCGCGTTTCAGCTTTCACGAGAGGGGCGCTCGGCGACGCCCTCGCTCTGACGCGTGCGCCACGCGTCGAGGCGGTCGGCAAGCGCCGGATCATGGAGGGCGAGCACGGCGGCGGCGAGGAGCGCCGCATTGACGGCTCCGGCTCGGCCGATGGCCAGCGTTCCGACCGGGATGCCGGCTGGCATCTGGACGATGGAGAGCAGGCTGTCCTGACCCGAGAGAGCCTTCGATTCCACCGGCACGCCGAAAACCGGCAGGGGGGTCATGGCGGCGGTCATGCCGGGAAGGTGCGCCGCCCCTCCGGCGCCTGCGATGATCACCTGGAAACCGTCGGCCTTGGCCGTCTTGGCAAAGGCATAGAGCCGGTCCGGGGTGCGATGGGCGGACACGATGCGGGCATCATACGTGATGCCCAGCGCCTCCAGCGTTTCGGCGGCATGGCGCATGGTCGCCCAGTCGGACTGGCTGCCCATGATGATGGCAATGGGCGTTCCCGCCATGGCGTAGCTCCGGCTTCAGGGCTTTCAGTGTCCAGCCGGAATAGCGAAGGCTCCCCTGGCAGGCAAGGGCGATACGGACCCTTGAGACCGGAATTCTCAGGCGATGATGTCGGGGGTGAGCTGGTCTTCCAGCCGAATGATCTGGTCCTTCAGGGAAAGCTTGCGCTTCTTCAGGCGCTGGACCTGCAGCTGGTCGCCGGCGACCATGCTCTCCAAAGCATCGATCGCCATGTCGAGATCGCGGTGTTCCTGCTTGAGGCGGGCCAATTCCGCTTCCAGTTCAGCCAATTCGGTCATTGAAAATACCCAGAACGCCAAGCCGTCTATGGATGCCAGGCCAAGAGGGGCGGAAGTATGCTCTGCGGGTCTGTGGAGAGCAAGATCGCCCAAGCATCTTCTCCTCTCGATTTTGCAAATTTTGCCTTCGACTCGCCACACTCGGGCTGCCACAATATCCGGGTCAGAGATCACATAGGAGGAACTGACATGCCGCTGCAGAATCACCTGACGGAACTGGAACGCAAGCATCGGGCTATCGAGCGCGAGATCCAGGACACGCTCAACCGACCCTCCGCAGATGACATGAGGCTGGCAGAACTCAAACGAAGGAAGCTTCAGCTCAAGGACGAGATCACACGACTGAGAAGCTCCGAATCGGCGGTGCACTAGCCGCGCGTTTCCTCAATTTTCCCACCCTCAAGAAGCCGTCGCTTCATTCGGAAGCGGCGGCTTTTGCTTGAGCGCCTCAGAGAAGTGCACTCGCTCCGTCATAGACGAGCTTGGCGCCCACGAAGACCAGCAGCACATAGACCGCCGTATAGAAGAGTTGACCGGACACCCGGCGCACCAGGATAACCCCGGCCCATGTGGAGGCGATGGCCACGGGAAACAGGGCTCCGGCCGTTGCCATGTTCTCGGCCGTCATCTGGCCGAGCGCCAGATAGGGCGGCACCTTGATCCAGTTGATCAGCGCGAACACCACTGCGCCCGTGCCGACGAAGACGTCGCGCGACAGGCGCTGCGGCATCACGTAGATCTGGAAGGGCGGCCCGCCCGCATGGGCGATCATGCTGGTGAAACCCGTCACCCAGCCCCAGAAGATGCCGCGCGGCAGGTCGGCCGGTGTGGCTTTCGGCTCCCGTCCGCCCCGCTCCAGGACCAGCCGGCGGGCGGCGAAGGCGATGGAGATAAGGCCTACGGCGAGCTTGATCGCCGCATCCGACACCTGAGCCGCCAGGAGGTACCCGGTGAGAATGCCCGAAGTGGCGCCCACGACCAGGATGACGACGTTGCGCTTATCCCAGGTGTAGCGATAGGCCCAGACCGAGACCACGTCCTGCACGATCAGCGTTGGCAGCATGATGGCGGCCGCCTGCACCGGCGAGACGACGAGCGCCATAAGCGGCAGGGAGAGCATCCCGAGGCCCGAGAAGCCGCCTTTCGCTAAGCCCAGAAGCGTCACGGCAGGAATGGCCGCGGCATAGAAGAGAGGATCGGTAATCACGAGGAACTCGCCGAAAGCAGGACTCGCCGAAAGTCTCCGCTGACCACGACGTTCACGCCTGCTACCACAACAGCCGTTCGAAGTCTCATGCCGTGAACGCAACGGGGAAACGCCATGTCATCGACCCAAAGCCGCTATCATGAGGTCTATGCCGGTTGGAAAGCCGATCCGGAAGGGTTCTGGGCACAGGCTGCGCGGGAGATCGACTGGATCAAGCCCGCCGATAAAGTCTTCGACGCCGCTGTCGGCACCTACGGCGCGTGGTTTACGGGAGCCGTCTGCAACACCTGCTACAACGCCGTCGACCGGCATGCGGCGGCCCGCGGCGATCAGGCGGCGATCATCTACGACAGCCCCGTCACGAACTCCAAGCGCCGCATCTCCTATGCCGAATTGCAGGACGAGGTGGCGACGCTCGCGGCCGTGCTGCAGGACATGGGCGTCCAAAAAGGCGACCGCGTCGTCATCTACATGCCGATGATTCCCGAGGCGGCCTTCGCCATGCTGGCCTGCGCCCGCATCGGGGCCATCCACTCGGTGGTGTTCGGCGGCTTTGCGGCAAAGGAACTCGCCACCCGCATCGACGATGCCAAGCCCAAGGCCATCCTCACGGCGTCCTGCGGCATCGAGGGCGCCCGCACCATCCCCTACAAGCCGCTCCTGGACGAGGCGATCACGCTCTCCGCTTCCAAGCCCGATGCCTGCCTCGTCTACCAGCGGCCACAATGCGAGGCTTCCCTGGTCGAAGGCCGCGACCTGGACTGGCAGACGGCGATAGCCGATGCCCGTCAGGAGGGACGGCAGGCCGAATGCGTGCCGGTCGCCTCCACCGATCCGCTCTACGTGCTCTACACCTCGGGCACGACCGGCAAGCCGAAGGGCGTCGTGCGCGACAACGGCGGCCACATGGTCGCGTTGAAATGGTCCATGGGGAATTTCTTCGGCATCGAGCCCGGCGAGGTCTTCTGGGCCGCTTCCGATGTGGGCTGGGTGGTCGGCCATTCCTACATCGTCTACGGCCCACTGCTTCATGGCTGCACGGCGATCCTCTACGAGGGCAAACCCGTGGGAACGCCCGATGCCGGTGCCTATTGGAGGGTGATCGCCGACCATGGAGTCGTGACCTTATTCACGGCGCCGACCGCCTTCCGGGCGATCAAGAAGGAGGATCCGGGTGCGGAACTCCTGAAGCGATACGATCTCTCGGCCTTCCGCGCCCTGTTTCTCGCCGGCGAGCGGGCGGATCCCGACACGGTGAAATGGGCCGAGGACATCCTACAGGTTCCGGTCATCGACCATTGGTGGCAGACGGAGACGGGCTGGCCGGTGGTCGGCAACCCGCTAGGCCTTGGGGCACTTCCGGTCAAGCACGGTTCCCCCACGGTGCCGCTGCCGGGCTACACGGTGCAGGTGCTGGATGAAGGCGGCAAGCAGGTCGCCCCCGGCACCATGGGGGCCATCGTCATCAAACTGCCGCTCCCGCCCGGCGCTTTGCCGACCCTTTGGCAGGCCGAGCAGCGATTCAAGGAAGCTTATCTCTCCGTCTACCCCGGCTACTACAACACTTCCGATGCAGGCTACATCGACGAGGACGGTTATGTCTGGGTCATGGGCCGCACGGACGACATCATCAACGTGGCGGGCCATCGCCTGTCGACCGGCGGCATGGAGGAGGTTCTGGCCTCGCACCCGGCGGTTGCCGAATGTGCGGTCATCGGCGTGAAGGACGCGCTCAAGGGCGAGGTGCCGTGCGGCTTCGTGGTGCTGAAGTCCGGCGTGCAGAAGACCCCTGAGGAGATCGAGAAGGATCTCATCGGCCTCGTGCGCGACAAGATCGGACCCGTGGCCGCCTTCAAGCTCGCCATCACCGTGCCGCGGCTGCCCAAGACCCGATCCGGCAAGATCCTGCGCGGCACCATGAAAAAGATTGCTGACGGCGACCCCTGGACCACGCCCGCCACCATCGATGACCCGATCATCCTGGAGGAGATCGGCGACGTGCTGAAGGCGAGGGGGCTGGTGGGCTGAGGCTAGCGAATGTCATCCCGGACGGCGAAGCCGACCCGAGATCGGCTTCAGGATGTAGCGCGGGTTTCCCTCCCCCTTGTGGGGAGGGCCAGGGTGGGGGTGTGAGCGCCAACCTTGAACTAGTCCTGCGCGGCACCCCCACCTCCAACTCCTCCCCACAAGGGGGAGGAGGGCTGTCGTGCCACACTCATCCGGCGATCCCGGATCTACGTTGCGCTTCGTCCGGGCTGACTACAAAGCAAAAAGGCCCGGAGCGATCCGGGCCTTTTTGCGTAAACCTTATTCCTCATCCTCGTCGTCACGCTTGAGCGTCTTGAGCTTGGCGAAGACCGAGTTAACGTCGATGGTCTCTTCCTGAACCGGCTTCGGCCGGCTCATGTCCGTGAAGGGGTCGACGGGCCGCTCGGGGGCCGTGGAGACTTCCGCCGGCATCAGGGTGCCGCCATGGTCCTGGGCTTCCACCTGCGGACGGTCCTTGGCGGCGCGCTGCACTTCAAAGTCGAGATCGATCTGCGAGCACAGGCCCAGGGTCACCGGGTCCATGGGGGTGAGGCTTGCCGAGTTCCAATGGGTGCGGTCGCGGACCTGCTGGATCGTGGTCTTGGTGGTGCCCACGAGACGCATGATCTGCGCGTCCTTGAGCTCCGGATGGTTGCGCACCAGCCAGAGGATCGCGTTCGGACGGTCGTGACGGCGCGACACGGGGGTGTAGCGCGGGCCCTTCTTGATTTTCTTCTGCTCGGGCAGCTTCACGCGCGACTCAGCCAGACGAAGGCGGTGGCTCGGATCGCTCTGCGCCTTCTCGATTTCCTCGCGGGTCAGCTGGCCCATGGAGATGGGGTCCGCTCCCTTGATGCCCGCCGCCACTTCGCCATCGGCAATGCCCTTCACCTCGAGCGGGTGGAGCTTGCAGAAGTCGGCGATCTGGTCGAACGACAGCGACGTATTCTCGACGAGCCAAACGGCCGTCGCCTTCGGCATCAGCGGTCCCTGGGACATGTAAGCGAACCTCCTTCAGGCCGGGCGCCGGACATTTCGGCGCCGCACGGCAAAACTCTCTTGCGCTCCGAACCGGTGCGGACCGGAGCATCTCGTCTCACGATGTGAGGGAAACGGGATGATTATAGGGATCGTGCCGCGATGTTGCAAACTTTTGAGCATCGGGCCCGAAAATTGGTTTCAGGTTTTCCGATCCGATGCTCCGGCCTGACGCTAGAGGCTCAGCACGATCTTCCCGATATGCTCGCCCCCGTCCATGCGGGCATGGGCCTTGGCCACATCCTCAAAGGCGAAGGTTGAATCCATCACAGGCCGGCAGCGCCCTTGGGCGAGAAGCGGCCAGACCTTGTCCTCGAGCGCGCGGGCGATAACCGCCTTTTCCGCCGGCGAACGGGGCCGCAGGGTCGAACCCGTGTGGGTGAGCCGCTTGACCATCAGGCGGCGGAAGTCGACCTCGACCTTGGGGCTTTGCAGAAACGCGATCTGCACGATCCGCCCGTCCTGGGCCGCCGCCTCGTAGTTGCGCGGAATGTAGTCGCCGCCCACCATGTCGAGGATCAGGTCCGCGCCCCGGCCGCCTGTGGCCTCCTTCACGGCCGCCACGAAATCCTGGGTTCGGTAGTTGATCGCCACGTCGGCGCCAAGCCGCAGGCAGGCGTCGCATTTCTCCTGGGATCCGGCCGTGGCGATGACCGTGGCGCCGAACGCCTTGGCGAGCTGGATCGCCGTGGTGCCGATACCCGAGGTGCCGCCATGGACCAGGAAGGTCTCGCCGGCCTGGAGATGGCCCCGGTCGAACACGTTGGTCCAGACGGTGAAGTAGGTTTCCGGGATCGCCCCGGCCTCCTCGTTGGACAGGCCCGGAGGAACGGGTAGGGCGTTGCTCTCGTGCACGACCGCGTAATCCGCATAGCCTCCGCCCGGCACCAGGGCCATGACGGGCTGGCCGACCGAGAAGCGCCCGGCACTGGGACCTGCGGCTACCACCTCGCCGGCAATCTCAAGCCCGAGAATATCCGGTGCCCCGGGCGGAGGCGGATAGCCGCCCTGGCGCTGGATCACGTCGGGGCGGTTCACCCCTGCGGCCTTCACGCGCACCAGGATTTCACCGTCTCCCGGCCTGGGAACGGGGCGCTGCACGACCTTGAGGACCTCGGGTCCGCCGCTTCCTTCCGCGATGATGGCGCGCATCATGTCCGGAATCTGCCCCATTTTTCCCTCCTTTGGTCAACACTCTCCCGGGATATAGGCCCCGTTGGCAAGGAACACACGTCCGACTAACCTCACGACCACCCTTGAAGAGGAGAATGCCATGGCCCTCGATCCCTTCGCTGATGAACCGCGGCCCCTCGTCAGCGGACACGAAATCGGTCAGGACCTGTCGATGCTCTCCATCGACGAACTCGATGAGCGCGTCGAGATGCTTGAGCGGGAGATCGCCCGCCTCAAGGAGGCGAGGGCCAAGAAGGAAAGCTCCCTGGCTGCTGCGAGCGCCTTCTTCAAGCTTGGCCAGGCCTGAGGATCTTTAACCGCCCATTAACCATTTTCGAGCATGAATAGGGCATCCAGGTCTCTCCCTGGATGCTGAGTGGCTTAGAGGCTCACTCTGTTTGACGCTTCCCTGTTAGACTTCAAGAGCCGCCACGAGCGGCTCAATTTTTTGGGGCGTCAGACCCGAAAGTGGATTTGCCCTTTTGGGATTGACCCGATGACTTTCTTTGATTTGCGCATCTGTGGCACTAAAACCAGAACCGCTTTTTCGCCCGATGCGCCGGCTTAACCTTAAGAAGAGGTTACCGAGGCAAGTCTTCCCGGACCGTCCTATAATCGTCTCATGAATTGCAGCCCTCCGCCCTGGCGGAGGCGAGGTCTTTGGGAGAGACGCGTGAACGAACCCGACGTGATCCAGCTTGGTGTCGATCCTGTCCGGTTCGGGCAGAGCTTCGTGGGGTCGGATGCCTTCAGGGCCCTGTTCCAGGAGGGCATGGAGCTGATCGAGGAGACGGCGGCCTATCTCGACGGCCCGGGCCGGGAGGAGTCCAGTCACTTGGAGCGCCAGACGAGCCTTGTCTATGCCAGCGAAAGCATGCGGCTCACCACCCGCCTGATGCAGGTCGCCTCGTGGCTGCTGCTGCAGCGGGCCGTCGCCGAAGGAGAGATCTCTCCCGATCAGGCCCAGACCGAGAAGAACAGGGTGCGGTTGAACTCGTCGGAGACCACCACGAGCATCGGCGAGTATGAGGCATTGCCGGAACGGTTGCGGGAGCTCATGGGTCTCGCGACCCGTCTCCATGCCCGGATCCTTCATCTGGAGCGGCTTATGTCCGAGACCGGACCCGCTCCCCGCCAAGCACCGCCCAACCCGATCGCGGCCCAGCTTGGCATGCTCCAGAAAGCCTTTGGGCCGACTGAATAGGACACAATGAAAAAGCCCCGCTAGAGCGGGGCTTTTTGTATTCCGGGTTGAAACAACCGGCGCGAGGCGCCCGGTTACTTCTTGCCGCCGAGGCTCAGGCCGCCGAAGCGCGAGTTGAAGCGCGACACGCGGCCGCCGCGGTCCAGTAGCTGCTGCGAGCCGCCGGTCCAGGCCGGATGGGTGCTCGGGTCGATGTCGAGGTTGAGGGTGTCGCCCTCTTTGCCGTAGGTCGAGCGGGTCGTGTACTCGGTGCCGTTGGTCATGACCACCTTGATGAAGTGGTAGTCGGGGTGATCGGTATCTTTGCGCGCCATTGCCATAGTCCTTCTCGCGGCCAGCCAAGTCTGGTCAGCCCGCAATGTGAAATCGAGCCTGAATTGATGAATGCGCGCCTATACCTCACTTAGGTGGTTGAAACAAGCCGGGGCAAAGGTGCTAAACCGTCCCAGAGCATTTTTTGGCAACGTAAGCTTGGTTCGCTGCCGGAAATTGAGACAGCTCAAAAGACAAGGGCTGATCCCATGCCAAAGGAAGCAGCTCCGATCCGTGATTTTCGTCAACGAAGGCTGACATGGCCGATTTGCCCTCCGACCCATCCCGCTCCAAGGCCGCGCTTAGCGCTCTGAGACCGCTCATTCCTTACGGCCTCGCTTACAAGGGCAGGATTGCCGCGGCGCTGGTAGCCCTCACGCTGGCCTCCGCGGCCACGCTCATCGTTCCTATCGCAGTGCGCCGGGTCATCGATTTCGGTTTCTCGGACCAGGGCCGCGACTACATCAACGCGTATTTTATCCTCCTCATCGGCGTGGTCGGCATCCTGGCTCTGGCCAGCGCGTTTCGCTATTACTGCGTCATCACCCTGGGCGAGCGGGTGGTGGCGGACCTTCGCTCCGCCGTGTTCCGCCACCTGACCTCCCTCGACCCGGCCTTCTTCGATCAGACCAAGAGCGGCGAGATCGTCTCGCGGCTCACCGCCGACACCACCCAGGTCAAAGCGGCCTTCGGGGTCAGCATCTCGATCGCGCTGCGCAACCTGTTCCTGTTCCTGGGCGCGACGGTGCTCATGATCATCACGAGCCCGAAGCTCTCGGCCCTCGTGCTGCTCGCCATTCCGGTCATCGTCCTGCCCCTCGTGTTCTCGGGCCGTGCCGTGCGGCGCCGCTCGCGGGCGGCGCAGGATCGCCTGGCCGACGCCTCGGCCTATGCGGCGGAGGCCGTCGGGGCGGTGCGCACCATGCAGGCGTTCGGCATGGAACGCGCGACCGCTTCCCGCTTCGCCGTAGCCGCCGAGGAGGCTTTCAGTGCGGCCCGGCTCTCCACCACCATGCGGGCGTTTCTGACAGGTGCGGGCCTCTTCCTGGTTTCGGCCAGCGTCGTGGCCGTGCTCTGGTACGGCGCGCAGGACGTGCTGGCCGGCACCATGACGGGCGGGCGTCTGTCGCAGTTCGTCCTTTACGCGGTCTTCGCCGCAAGCTCCCTCGGGCAGCTCTCGGAGGTCTATGGCGAACTTGCTCAAGCCGCCGGCGCGGCGGAGCGCCTCGGTGAAATCCTCGCCACCAAACCCGCCATCGAGGCGCCGCGCAACCCGAAGCCCCTGCCGAACCCGCCCCTGGGCACGGTGGCCTTCAAGGACGTGCATTTCGCCTATCCGACCCGCTCCGAGCAACGCGCTCTCCATGGCCTGAGCCTGACCGTGAGTGCCGGTGAAAGGGTCGCCATCGTCGGGCCTTCGGGGGCCGGCAAGAGCACGATCCTGCAACTTCTCCTGCGCTTCTACGATCCGCAGGGCGGCACGATCTGGGTCGATGGCGTTCCTATCCACGAGGCCGATCCCGTTGCCTTGCGCGCCCGCATGGCTCTTGTGCCGCAGGAGCCGACGATCTTCGCCTCAAGCGTTCTCGACAACATTCGCTATGGCAAGCTCGAGGCCACGGAGGACGACGTGCGCCGCGCTGCCGAGCTCGCCTCCGCCGACGGCTTCATCCGGGCCATGCCGCAGGGCTACCACACCATGATCGGCGAGCGCGGCGTGACGCTCTCCGGCGGCCAGCGCCAACGCCTTGCCATTGCCCGCGCCATCCTGAAGGACGCGCCGATCCTGCTTCTCGACGAAGCCACCTCGGCGCTGGACGCGGAGAGCGAACGCAAGGTTCAAGGCGCCCTCGACCGGTTAATGGAAGGCCGCACCACCCTCGTCATCGCCCACCGGCTCGCCACAATCCGCTCCGCCGATCGGATCCTGGTCATGGACCAGGGCCGGATCGTCGAGGAAGGGACCCACGAGGCGCTGCTCGCCCAGAGCGGCCTTTACGCGCGGCTCGCGCGCCTCCAGTTCACCGGCGAGCGGGAGCACAGCGAAGCCGCCGAGTAGGCTTTCTCCGCGAAAAGTGTCCCTGCCGGGAGCTGACATCAGGCGCGTCAGGGATCAAGCCGTGACGAAGGCATTGGGCAGGCTCTGGAACAGGAGCCGTCTCGAGCGGGCGATGATTCTGCCTAAAGGGAATATGAGGCAGATCCAGATGAGGAATGACATTCCGAAGTAAGTATCAACGTGGAAAGTTTAGAGGTGAACGTTGATATACGTATTAATACCTAAAGAATTTATTCAGTAGTTTTTATGATGTTCAATTAATATCTCATTTACTTATCTGTCTAATGGTCTTCTCACCTGAATATTGCGTGCCAGGGGGGCGCGCGCTCTCCGCGGCGATGCGGACAGGTCACCGAAAGACGATGCGTTTTCTCAATAATTTGAAGCTTCTCACGAAGCTGGCCATCCCGGTCACCATTTTCGTCGCGATTACAGCGGGTCTCATTTTTCTCGCCGACATCGGTTTGAACCACATGGCGCAGGACACCCAGAAACTGGTGGAGCAGGAAGTCGCACGCCAAGTGCTGACGCTCCAGATCAATGCTGAGGTGAATGAGGCGTCGATTCAGGAGAAAAACATCATCCTGTACGAGCCTGGCGACCTGATGAATTCGGCCGCGAAGCAGTTCGATAAATACAAGGACGCAGCGCTCCAGCATGCGGATGAGCTTCTGGCTCTCGCTGATACGGCCGAGAGGAAAGCCAGCTATACCGAGGTGAAGACCCAGGTCGCGAATTACTTCGGCTTCATGGAAAAGAGCATCGAGCGGGCTCGTGTGAACGATGACTCGGGCGCTCTCAAGATTTCCAACGGCGAAGGCCGAGATGTTCGTATCAAGATCCGAGGACTTCTCGCCGAGCGCATTGAGGGAGCCAAGAAGTCTCTGGCTCAGGCCGCTGACGATGCCGATGCGCTGGCCTCCAGCACTTCTTGGATGCTGATTTCCTCTGCGGCTGTCGGCATCCTTGTTGCTCTTGGCCTCATTGGCGCGATTACGGTTTACGGGATCACGCGTCCGTTGGGCTCGATGACGGGAGCGATGGGTCGCTTGGCTTCGGGCGATCTGGAGGTGAGCGTCACGGGGGTCGAGCGCAAGGACGAGGTCGGCCAGCTCGCCCGCTC